>NZ_FTMA01000022.1 GCF_900155985.1 Maribacter ulvicola | reverse complement strand
CTAGTGTCTGTCTCGGTGAGAGCATCCAGTTGGAGGCGACACCTGCAAACGGAACATGGTCCGGTACAGGCGTAAGTTCGGGTGGGCTTTTCGACTCGTCCGTACAGGGAGCAGGCAGTTTTGAAGTGACCTATACGGTAACGGACGGTAATAGCTGCGACGGTTCCGACAGTGCAACGGTAACGGTAAACGTATTACCGGAGCCGGTAGCGGAAGATGCCAGCGTATGTTTGGGGGCAACGGTACAGTTGGAGGCTAGCCCCGAAGGCGGAACCTGGTCCGGGACAGGAGTAAGTTCTACAGGACTGTTCGACACGACCGGCTTAAGCGATGACACTTATGAAGTAACATATACGACAACGGATGATAATAGCTGTGTAGGGGAGACGACGGCAATGGTTACTATAAACCCATTGCCTATAGCGGAAATCGGTGGAGTGTTGGAAATATGTTCAGGCAGTAGCACTACGCTAAAAGCAGATTATGAATCAAGTAATGTTTATGTCTGGAATACTGGAGCTACTACGTCAGGGATAACAGTAGATACTGCCGGCGATTATACGGTAACGGTAACAAATACTTATGGTTGTACAGCTGAGGCAACGGTAACGGTGATCGTAAACGATAGCCCTACTGTGGAGGCGGAAGACGCGAGTGTCTGTCTCGGTGAGAGCATCCAGTTGGAGGCGACACCTGCAAACGGAACATGGTCCGGTACAGGCGTAAGTTCGGGTGGGCTTTTCGACTCGTCCGTACAGGGAGCAGGCAGTTTTGAAGTGACCTATACGGTAACGGACGGTAATAGCTGCGACGGTTCCGACAGTGCAACGGTAACGGTAAACGTATTACCGGAGCCGGTAGCGGAAGATGCCAGCGTATGTTTGGGGGCAACGGTACAGTTAGAGGCTAGCCCCGAAGGCGGAACCTGGTCCGGGACAGGAGTAAGTTCTACAGGACTGTTCGACACGACCGGCTTAAGCGATGACACTTATGAAGTAACATATACGACAACGGATGATAATAGCTGTGTAGGGGAGACGACGGCAATGGTTACTATAAACCCATTGCCTATAGCGGAAATCGGTGGAGTGTTGGAAATATGTTCAGGCAGTAGCACTACGCTAAAAGCAGATTATGAATCAAGTAATGTTTATGTCTGGAATACTGGAGCTACTACGTCAGGGATAACAGTAGATACTGCCGGCGATTATACGGTAACGGTAACAAATACTTATGGTTGTACAGCTGAGGCAACGGTAACGGTGATTGTAAACGATAGCCCTACTGTGGAGGCGGAAGACGCTAGTGTCTGTCTCGGTGAGAGCATCCAGTTGGAGGCGACACCTGCAAACGGAACATGGTCCGGTACAGGCGTAAGTTCGGATGGGCTTTTCGACTCGTCCGTACAGGGCGC
>NZ_FTMA01000023.1 GCF_900155985.1 Maribacter ulvicola | reverse complement strand
TGTCCCGTCCTGAAATAAGTTGACACAAAATCGACTTATTTATGAAACATCCAATTATTACGGTAAACAAGCGTACCCAACGCGATTATAATCTAGGCTTTAAACTAAGTGTTGTCCAACAGGTCGAAAAAGGCGAGCTGACTTATAAGCAGGCGCAAAAGGCTTATGGCATTCAAGGTAGAAGTACCGTTTTGGTTTGGCTGAGAAAACATGGTACATTAGATTGGAGTAAACCAATACGCCGTCAAATGCCGAGATCAAAAGAAACACCTACCCAAAAAATCAAACGCTTGGAGAGAGAGCTTTCCGATGAAAAACTGAAGAACAAAATTCTCAACACCATGATCGATATCTCCGACAAACAATATGGTACCGCTATCAGAAAAAAGCATTTGCCCGATCAATCCAGCGCATCCGACAAGAACAACGATTAAGTTTATCTCGTTGTTGTCGATTGTTCGGAATAAGTAGACAAGCTGTCTACCAAGCAGAAAAGCGCACCATAAAAAGAGAACAGGAGTTTTTGAAGGTAAAGAACTTGGTCGAAGGTGTTCGCAAGGATATGCCAAGGCTCGGTACACGAAAGTTGTATTACCTGTTAAAGGACGAATTCGTAAAGCACAATTTAAAAATAGGAAGAGATGCCCTGTTTGAATATTTGCGATCGGAATCGATGCTGATAAGGCCAAGAAAGAATTACACTAAAACAACAAACTCCAAGCATTGGCTTAGAAAACATCCTAACCTGATGAAAGAAACTGAAGTTTCCAGACCGGAGGAGTTCTTCGTCAGTGATATTACATACATTAAAAGCAGGGAACGGACACATTACCTATCCTTGGTCACCGATGCTTATAGTAGAAAAATAATGGGGTACCATCTTAGTGATGATATGAATGCGGAGAATGTGGTAAAGGCAGTAAAAATGGCGAACAACAATAGATTGACCAACAAACATCTAATTCACCATTCCGATAGGGGATTGCAGTATTGCTCGGCCATATATCAAAAGGAACTTCGGCAATGTAATATAACCCCATCAATGACAGATGGGTACGATTGTTACCAAAATGCATTGGCCGAACGAATGAACGGTATATTGAAAGGGGAATTCTTGATATATAAATGTAACAGTGGCAAAGAGTTGAAAAAACTAATAGCGGAATCTATAAGAACGTATAATAACAAAAGACCCCACTTGAGTCTAAAATATAAAACACCTAACTTTATACATAACAAAAAACCAGAGAAGCTAGCTTCTCTGGTTTAATATTAATAATTTAAAAACTGTCAACCTATTTTAGGACGACTCA
>NZ_FTMA01000021.1 GCF_900155985.1 Maribacter ulvicola | reverse complement strand
TTTGGATCGTTATCCGCATCACGGATATCTATTGTTGTACTCGCACCGTCGGTAATATCTATTCGTACACTTTCATTTGCAGTAACAACCGTATTTGATAAATCTTGTTCATCGGTATCGACAGTAGCATTAGGTACATCGATAGTAAAGTTCGGGTATGTTCCGCCTATGGTTACATTACCGTTTCCGCCATCCGTTAGGGCCACCGTTTGGTCAGGGGCCGTATTGGTCACCGCAAAATCGTCTCCGCTTTGGCTAACCGAAATTCCCGTACCCGCACTTACGGTCTGATTCTCATTATTTGGATCGCTATCCGCATCCTCCACATTATCCACATTGGAAACATAAAGTCCGTTTGCATCTATACTCAACGCATTACCTGCCGTATTGCTAACATCTGCACTGAACACCGTACCTGCTAAATTAAGACCACTTCCCGCCGTGTATTGGGTATCGGTATTTAAAGAACTTGCCGCTACAAATTCCCAATCCGTACCATTCCATTGTATTAAATCTCCAGAAGCCGAACCTGCCGCTATATTTGCTAAATCCACTGCATCATCTGCTAGCTCATTATTTGTAATTCCATCGGCAGAAACTGCTAAGGTATATGGGACTGCTTGGGAACCATCTCCTGAACGAGTCAATGTATTATTACCTCCAGTAACCCCAACAACTTCATTCCCTATTACCCCATCATTCTCTGTCACCGTTACGGAACCTAAATCTACTAATATCCAATTTGAACCGTCCCACTGCATTACTTGACCATCAACATTTCCGTCTGCAAGTTTTGATAATGTTACTGCTTCATTTAAAATATTATTGGCTTGAACTGCATCATTTGCTAATTCAGTATTGGTGATTCCATTTTCAGCTACACTAAACTCCGTAACTGTCAAATCTAAACCTGTACCAGCTGAATACTGTGTATCATTATCTGTGTCGGAAACATAAAGTCCGTTTGCATCTATACTCAACGCATTACCTGCCGTATTACTAACATCTGCACTGAATACCGTACTTGCTAAATTAAGACCACTTCCCGCCGTGTATTCCGTATTTGTATCTACCGTGGCATCTGGTACATCAATAGTAAAATTCGGGTATGTTCCGCCTATGGTTACATTACCGTTTCCGCCATCCGTTAGGGCCACCGTTTGGTCAGGGGCCGTATTGGTCACCGCAAAGTCGTCTCCACTTTGGCTAACCGAAATCCCAGTCCCCGCACTTACGGTCTGGTTCTCATTATTTGGATCGTTATCCGCATCACGGATATCTATTGTTGTACTCGCACCGTCGGTAATATCTATTCGTACACTTTCATTTGCGGTAACAACCGTATTGGATAAATCTTGTTCATCGGTATCGACAGTAGCATTAGGTACATCAATAGTGAAGTTCGGATATGTTCCGCCTATGGTTACATTACCGTTTCCACCATCCGTTAGGGCCACCGTTTGGTCAGGGGCCGTATTGGTCACCGCAAAGTC
>NZ_FTMA01000020.1 GCF_900155985.1 Maribacter ulvicola | reverse complement strand
ATTTATAAAAAGTATGGTTCAATTCGTGAAAAGCCTTTTTCAACTGCACCTGAAATTTAGGTTCAGCTTTTAACATGGCATAAAAAAAGCCCCTTGACAAGCCTTATATCGATAGTGATTATTTCTAATCATAGGATTGTGCAACGGTTACCGGTGTTGTGTGCAGTTTTTATTTCAGTCGTTTTTTAAGGTCCATTCTTTGATGCAATACTCTGACGATTTCCACAATCTCATTATCTACTTTTCTGTAAAAAATCAAATGGGATTTGGTTTTCGTAACTCGATAGTTTTTTCGAGTTTGCTCTGCGGATTTTCCAATAAGATAGTTGTCCGCAATAAATTCAATTTCCGCTATTATTAAATCGTAATATCTGTCAGCTTGTTCTTTAGACCATTTGTTAAGGGTGTAAACCCAAATTTTATCTAAATCCTCAATCGCTTGTTGGCTTATGCGATATTTATTTTTACTCATAAGTGTTTACGATGTAATTCTTTCAGATGTTGTTTTGGGTCAAAATTTTCAACAAATCCACTATTTTCTCCAACTTCTAGAGCTTTAATTAGTTCTCTTTCTTTTTTTTCTTCACGTTCTAATAAACGTAATGCAGAACGAATTACTTCGCTAACCGAACCATATCTGCCAGAATTTACTTCTTCTCTGATAAAATTATCAAAATGATTTCCGAGTGATATTGATGTGTTTTTTCCCATTTTGACTATAATTTTAATTAAAAATACCAAATCTTGGTAACGTAGCCAAATTGCACACAACGGATTTGTGTATGAAACGTAGCGTGTAAAAAGACACTAACTTTTCGGGTTAACACAGAGCCGAATTTTTATATTTTGTTTTTAATTTTTCTCTTTTTAAAAAGCCAAATTATAAATTTGGCGGTCTTAGCAAGTAAAACACAAACTTTTTGGTTAATCACTTATTACTGCTATGTTTTATACACGGCTTAAGTTTGATTCTCAGTAAATTGTTGATATAATTAGAAAGAACAAAAGAGAGAATTAAGGTGTACTATACACGGTGAAGCTTCAGACTTCGACAACATTGATAATCCTCTCTCTTTTACTACTTAGATCACGTTCAGTTCTGTGAGACTTTAGATCTCGTTTTCAAGTTGTTGTGAGCAGAAGTAGCCGGTTCTTTCATAAATCATTTTCTATGAATAAATATAAAGAAACTTTTGGAGTTGACATCAGTAAAGATGTCTTTGATGTACATGGTAGTAAAACAGGTTGCCACCAGTATAAGAACAATGAAGCGGGGTTCAGGAAATACCTAAAGGAATTGCCCAAAGGTTCATTGGTGGTTATGGAAGCTACCGGTTACTATCATTATAGACTTGCCCAGTTTCTTTACAAAAATGGAGTAATAGTTTCAGTAGTAAACCCATTATCTGTCAAACGTTTCATTCAAATGAAACTTGCCAAGGTAAAAACGGATAAGAGCGACGCCAAGGCCATATGTGAGTATGCCCTTATCAACGAAGTTCCTATTTACAATGCCTTGACGGATGTCCAGAGTGAATGCTTACAGTTGTTCCGCTTATTGGATACCTATTTAAAACAACGTACCGCAACCAAGAACAAGATACATGGGGAAGCTGTTCTGGGTATACCCTCAAAGTTTGTTTATCGATC
>NZ_FTMA01000017.1 GCF_900155985.1 Maribacter ulvicola | reverse complement strand
CGGAAAAAGGTTCATATATATGTTGATTTAAGCTGAGAAAAAGAAAAAAATTTTTTTTCAAAAAAAAGTTGTCAGGTTAAAAAACAGTTGTATATTTGCAGCCGCTTAGGGAAACACCTAAGGGAAACAAAGCTAAGAAGTCGGAAGATTTGTAGCGGAGTGGATAGAAGTTCATTGAAATATTGTGGAGATAAGAATCGAGTTCAGGTGAGGACCTGGACGAGAGGAACAAGAATTAAGGAAACATAAAATTCAACATATGTTCCAAGAGAAATCAAGGGATGTATATAAAGGAATTGAATCGAGAGTCGGGGCCGGGAGGAATTTGACTTCGTTGGGACGAATATTTACAAAACAACGATGAAGAGTTTGATCCTGGCTCAGGATGAACGCTAGCGGCAGGCCTAACACATGCAAGTCGAGGGGCAGC
The DNA here is from genome assembly GCF_900155985.1 of Maribacter ulvicola. Classification (GTDB taxonomy): domain Bacteria; phylum Bacteroidota; class Bacteroidia; order Flavobacteriales; family Flavobacteriaceae; genus Maribacter; species Maribacter ulvicola. The sequence goes on along the minus strand of NZ_FTMA01000017.1, from coordinate 5,270 downwards.
GAGTCTAGCTTGCTAGATGTCGGCGACCGGCGCACGGGTGCGCACCGCGTATGGAACCTACCTTGTACAGGGGAATAGCCCAGGGAAACTTGGATTAATGCCCCGTGGTACTGTTGATCGGCATCGATCGGCAGTTAAAGCCTTCGGGCGGTACAAGATGGCCATGCGTCCCATTAGCTAGTTGGTAAGGTAACGGCTTACCAAGGCTACGATGGGTAGGGGCCCTGAGAGGGGGATCCCCCACACTGGTACTGAGACACGGACCAGACTCCTACGGGAGGCAGCAGTGAGGAATATTGGACAATGGAGGAGACTCTGATCCAGCCATGCCGCGTGCAGGAAGAATGCCCTATGGGTAGTAAACTGCTTTTATACGGGAAGAAAAAGAGCTACGTGTAGCTTACTGACGGTACCGTAAGAATAAGGACCGGCTAACTCCGTGCCAGCAGCCGCGGTAATACGGAGGGTCCGAGCGTTATCCGGAATTATTGGGTTTAAAGGGTCCGTAGGCGGGCCGATAAGTCAGGGGTGAAAGTTTGCAGCTCAACTGTAAAATTGCCTTTGATACTGTTGGTCTTGAGTTATAGTGAAGTTGCCGGAATATGTAGTGTAGCGGTGAAATGCATAGATATTACATAGAACACCGATTGCGAAGGCAGGTGACTAACTATATACTGACGCTGATGGACGAAAGCGTGGGGAGCGAACAGGATTAGATACCCTGGTAGTCCACGCCGTAAACGATGGATACTAGCTGTCCGGGTCCTTGAGACCTGGGCGGCCAAGCGAAAGTGATAAGTATCCCACCTGGGGAGTACGTTCGCAAGAATGAAACTCAAAGGAATTGACGGGGGCCCGCACAAGCGGTGGAGCATGTGGTTTAATTCGATGATACGCGAGGAACCTTACCAGGGCTTAAATGCATATTGACAGGTTTAGAGATAGACTTTCCTTCGGGCAATTTGCAAGGTGCTGCATGGTTGTCGTCAGCTCGTGCCGTGAGGTGTCAGGTTAAGTCCTATAACGAGCGCAACCCCTACCGTTAGTTGCCAGCATGTCATGATGGGGACTCTAACGGGACTGCCGGTGCAAACCGTGAGGAAGGTGGGGATGACGTCAAATCATCACGGCCCTTACGTCCTGGGCCACACACGTGCTACAATGGTAGGTACAGAGAGCAGCCACGTCGCAAGGCGGAGCGAATCTATAAAACCTATCACAGTTCGGATCGGGGTCTGCAACTCGACCCCGTGAAGCTGGAATCGCTAGTAATCGGATATCAGCCATGATCCGGTGAATACGTTCCCGGGCCTTGTACACACCGCCCGTCAAGCCATGGAAGCCGGGAGTGCCTGAAGTCCGTCACCGTAAGGAGCGGCCTAGGGCAAGATCGGTAACTAGGGCTAAGTCGTAACAAGGTAGCCGTACCGGAAGGTGCGGCTGGAACACCTCCTTTCTAGAGATTGTCCTTTTAAGGACGGTCCCTGACGAAGTAAGAATGGTACCACGGTCCCGGTCTTTTGATTTAATATTGTTTTCTTTAAGTAAACGTTCCGTTAAAAAATCTCCATAATCATGATATATAAGTAATTGCTTTTTCCAAAAGGTATTTATACTAAAAAAGGAAAGAGTAGGGACAGTCCCATAGCTCAGCTGGTTAGAGCGCTACACTGATAATGTAGAGGTCGGCAGTTCGAGTCTGCCTGGGACTACAAAAAAAAGGGATGTCGTTTATCGGCATTACGTTCATAGATTGAAATATTGAAGGAAATTTTAGAAGTTGTGCTACCTGTCAACTGTAAACTGGCAACGGCCAACTTATAGAACGGGGGATTAGCTCAGCTGGCTAGAGCGCCTGCCTTGCACGCAGGAGGTCATCGGTTCGACTCCGATATTCTCCACTGGGCGATGCCCAGGGATAATTAAGTTTGTTCCCGAAGTATCGCAGATGAGAAAGATAGGTATTTAATGTCTATCGTGGCTCACGAGAACGTTCATTGACATATTGGAACAGGAGGTAATACATTTTTTAATGTATTATCGACTAAAAAAGAAAGAAACACGAATCTTTATTAAGTAAAGAGTACGAATAAGATAGAATAGATTAAAGATCTGGCGACAAGCTGGAAAAGGGCGTATGGGGAATGCCTAGGCTCTCAGAGGCGAAGAAGGACGTGATAAGCTGCGAAAAGCTACGGGGATCGGCACACACGATATGATCCGTAGATATCCGAATGGGGCAACCCGGCATATTGAAGATATGTCATCTCGTAAGAGAAGTAAACCCGGGGAACTGAAACATCTAAGTACCCGGAGGAGGAGAAAACAAAAGTGATTCCGATAGTAGCGGCGAGCGAAATCGGATTAGTCCAAACCGACCATGTTCCGGCATGTTCGGGGTTGTAGGACCACGATATTCGAGATGTGATGAACTAGAACGCTTTGGAAATAGCGACCATAGAGGGTGATAGTCCCGTATAGGCAAAGAGCATTTAGATAGTGGTATCCTGAGTAGTGCGGGGCACGTGAAACCCTGTATGAATCCGGCGGGACCATCCGCCAAGACTAAATACTCCTGAGAGACCGATAGTGAACCAGTACCGTGAGGGAAAGGTGAAAAGAACCGTGAATAACGGAGTGAAATAGATCCTGAAACCATACGCTTACAAGCGGTCGGAGCCCATATGGGTGACGGCGTGCCTTTTGCATAATGAGCCTACGAGTTACTTTTACTGGCAAGGTTAAGTTCTTCAGGAACGGAGCCGTAGCGAAAGCGAGTCTTAACAGGGCGCCATAGTCAGTAGTAGTAGACGCGAAACCGTGCGATCTACCCATGGGCAGGTTGAAGCTGTGGTAACACATAGTGGAGGACCGAACCCGTTGACGTTGAAAAGTCTTGGGATGACCTGTGGGTAGGGGTGAAAGGCCAATCAAGCTCGGAAATAGCTCGTACTCCCCGAAATGCATTTAGGTGCAGCGTGTAGATAGTTTTATAGAGGTAGAGCTACTGATTGGATGCGGGGGCTTCACCGCCTACCAATTCCTGACAAACTCCGAATGCTATAAAATGTTTCTGCGCAGTGAGGGCATGGGTGCTAAGGTCCATGTCCGAGAGGGAAAGAACCCAGATCACCGGCTAAGGTCCCAAAGTATATACTAAGTTGATATAACGCGGTGGAACTGCATTGACAGCCAGGATGTTGGCTTGGAAGCAGCCATTCATTTAAAGAGTGCGTAACAGCTCACTGGTCGAGCGGTTCCGCATGGATAATAATCGGGCATAAGTATATCACCGAAGCCGTGACTTCATATTAATATGAGGGGTAGGGGAGCATTGTAACTGCGTCGAAGGCGTACCTGCGAGGGATGCTGGAGCGGTTACAAACGAAAATGTAGGCATAAGTAACGATAATGCGGGCGAGAAACCCGCACGCCGAAAGACCAAGGTTTCCCCAGCTATGCTAATCAGCTGGGGGTCAGTCGGGACCTAACGCGAACCCGAAGGGGATAGTGGATGGACAACAGATTAATATTTCTGTACCTGCTCACGCTAAAAGTGACGGAGGCGAGAAGTTGGTGCGTACAGACGGAATTGTACGTTGAAGGGAGTAGTAATACCCCGATAGTACACCGAGGCTACGGTCAAGGTGATAATCCAGCATATCGACTTCCAAGAAAAGCGAGTGAAGCAGCCCGTACCGTAAACCGACACAGGTGGTTGGGATGAGTATTCTAAGGCGCTCGAGAGATTCATGGCTAAGGAACTAGGCAAAATAGACCCGTAACTTCGGGAGAAGGGTCGCCCCCCTTGAGGGGGGCCGCAGTGAAGAGGTCCAGGCGACTGTTTATCAAAAACACAGGGCTCTGCAAAATCGAAAGATGACGTATAGGGCCTGACACCTGCCCGGTGCTGGAAGGTTAAGAGGAGATGTCATTCCTTCGGGGAGAAGCATTGAATTGAAGCCCCAGTAAACGGCGGCCGTAACTATAACGGTCCTAAGGTAGCGAAATTCCTTGTCGGGTAAGTTCCGACCTGCACGAATGGTGCAACGATCTGGACACTGTCTCGGCCATGAGCTCGGTGAAATTGTAGTATCGGTGAAGATGCCGGTTACCCGCAGTGGGACGAAAAGACCCCGTGCACCTTTACTATAGCTTCGTATTGACCTTGGTCAAGCAATGTGTAGGATAGCTGGGAGACATTGAAGCTGCATCGCCAGGTGTGGTGGAGTCATTGTTGAAATACCAGCCTTTGCTTGTCCGGGGCCTAACTCTCGAAGAGAGAACAGTGCGTGGTGGGTAGTTTGACTGGGGTGGTCGCCTCCAAAAGAGTAACGGAGGCTTCTAAAGGTGCCCTCAATACGGTTGGCAATCGTGTGTAGAGTGCAATGGCACAAGGGCGCTTGACTGAGAGACATACAGGTCGATCAGGTTGGAAACAAGAGCATAGTGATCCGGTGGTTCCGTATGGAAGGGCCATCGCTCAAAGGATAAAAGGTACGCCGGGGATAACAGGCTGATCTCCCCCAAGAGCTCATATCGACGGGGGGGTTTGGCACCTCGATGTCGGCTCGTCACATCCTGGGGCTGGAGAAGGTCCCAAGGGTTGGGCTGTTCGCCCATTAAAGTGGCACGCGAGCTGGGTTCAGAACGTCGTGAGACAGTTCGGTCTCTATCTACTGCGGGCGTTAGAAATTTGAGTGGATCTGACTCTAGTACGAGAGGACCGAGTTGGACCGACCGCTGGTGCACCAGTTGTTCCGCCAGGAGCATCGCTGGGTAGCTATGTCGGGATCGGATAAGCGCTGAAAGCATATAAGCGCGAAACCGGCCACAAGATGAGATTTCTTTAAAGGGCCGTGGGAGATGACCACGTTGATAGGCTATAGGTAGAAGGGCAGTAATGTCCGTAGCCGAGTAGTACTAATTGCCCGTCAGGCTTGCGCATACGTACGCCCCTTCCTTTGTGTCGGGGCGGGCGACGATCTTTAGCCTCTTTCTTTCTATACCGAAACATACTTTATATTATAAGTGCTTCTTTCCTTTATAGGATCCTGTTCCATACATGTCAACGATATTGCGGCGAAGGCCGCGGTCGGATATATCCGATCTAAAACTTAGGTGGCCATGGCGACGGGGCCCACCCCTTACCATTCCGAACAGGGAAGTTAAGACCGTTTGCGCCGATGGTACTGCTATACCAAGTGGGAGAGTAGGTAGCCGCCTTTTTCGAAAGCCCTTTACTTAATTGTAAAGGGCTTTTTTTATAC
>NZ_FTMA01000019.1 GCF_900155985.1 Maribacter ulvicola | reverse complement strand
GATCGATAAACAAACTTTGAGGGTATGCCCAGAACAGCTTCCCCATGTATCTTGTTCTTGGTTGCGGTACGTTGTTTTAAATAGGTATCCAATAAGCGGAACAACTGTAAGCATTCACTCTGGACATCCGTCAAGGCATTGTAAATAGAAGCCTCGTTGATAAGGGCATACTCACATATAGCTTTAGCATCGCTCTTGTCCGTTTTTACCTTGGCAAGTTTCATTTGAATGAAACGTTTGACAGATAATGGGTTTACTACTGAAACTATTACTCCGTTTTTGTAAAGAAACTGGGCAAGTCTATAATGATAGTAACCGGTAGCTTCCATAACCACCAATGAACCTTTGGGCAATTCCTTTAGGTATTTCCTGAACCCCGCTTCATTGTTCTTATACTGGTGGCAACCTGTTTTACTACCATGTACATCAAAGACATCTTTACTGATGTCAACTCCAAAAGTTTCTTTATATTTATTCATAGAAAATGATTTATGAAAGAACCGGCTACTTCTGCTCACAACAACTTGAAAACGAGATCTAAAGTCTCACAGAACTGAACGTGATCTAAGTAGTAAAAGAGAGAGGATTATCAATGTTGTCGAAGTCTAAAGCTTCACCGTGTATAGTAACCTTAATTCTCTCTTTTGTTCTTTCTAATTATATCAACAATTTACTGAGAATCAAACTTAAGCCGTGTATAATTAATTGCTTGTTTTAAGCTTGCTTACGAACATTCCTGCGGAATATTCTATCTGTGATTTATTTGCTAATTTAGTGCCTAAATCACGCAACTAACCATACACAATCACGTTGTAAACAATTTAGAGCATAAATGACGAAAAAAGAAATTAATAACATTCTGAAATCTGAATCTGGAATTATCCTATTAGAAAAGGAATCTGAACAATCTTTTTTTGAATCGATATTAAACAATACTGTTTCGTTGATTTCTGCTATATATTTCTTGACAAGAAAAAAACTTGATTCATTAATTCTAACTGAAAAAAGGATTTTACTAATAGTGCAGAACAAAATTCAACTTGAAAAAAAGTTAAACGGAAATGAGTCGTTGATATATAATGGTGTGAAATCCGCATTAGAAATAACTGACCAAAATGAAAAATCTATTATTGGACTGAATAAATTGCGCGTGAGTTATGAAGAGGGAAAGTCAATACGACAAAAATTAACTGAATTTGAAAGCAGAACTGAATAAAAACTGTTTACAACAATGTATAACCGCAATTACGGCGGATTCGACTACGTCCGAATCCACTCGGAATTACTAAAGTCAGTGCCAAACCGAAAATTAACGCATATAAACCCGTAACTGACGGTTATACGAGACCGTTAGCTTTAATGCTCAAGCAAGTTTTCGGAATTGGAAAAAGGCTAGTTTATTTTTCGATTTTTTTTTGAGTTTTAAGAAAATAAAAACCGAAAAACTATGTTGCCAAATTTGAAAAATACTCTGAATTCTCACTCAAACTCTGAATTGAATTGTGGCTGACTTTTTAGCTTGTTTGCGGAATCGAAAACGGAATTAAAACTCGGAATCTCACTCTTTCGGAATTTAGCATCTTGCGGAATTGCTTACTCGAAATCTGAATTAAAAATATTGCGGAATTGGAGTAAGTTTGCGGAATGAAAAACGAAGCGGAATTCAAAACTAAACAAAACAAGCGGAACGAATTATACATCTGAAAAAAGCACTAAAAGCTAACAAAGAACTGAGGTAAAAAACAAATAAATTCTTCCTTAATCTGAGACAATGGTATTCTAGGCTCATAGATTCAAAAAACAGATTCTTGAGCTTTTTTTATTCAATGTATCCGCTATTTATCTAGGCAATATAGAAACGTAAGTTTC
>NZ_FTMA01000015.1 GCF_900155985.1 Maribacter ulvicola | reverse complement strand
GAAACTTACGTTTCTATATTGCCTAGATAAATAGCGGATACATTGAATAAAAAAAGCTCAAGAATCTGTTTTTTGAATCTATGAGCCTAGAATACCATTGTCTCAGATTAAGGAAGAATTTGTTTGTTTTTTACCTCAGTTCTTTGTTATGCGCTGATTTTTTCTTCTATTCTAGTTATTAATTCAATAAATTTTTCACTTTTATGAGTTCGATAACAATGCTCTAACAGACTTAATTTGCTATGTTTAATTTCTCTAGTACTATTACTTAAAATTCTGGTCAAAAGAGCGAAAAGAGATTTACCTCTTATTAAAACGTCGTAGTTTTCTTTTAAATTATTTTCAATTTGTTCGTCCGCTTTGGTAAAATTTATTTCCTGTAGAAATTCTTTTTTGACTTCATTTTGTAATTCACAAACTATGTGTTGCGGATGATTTCTAAAACAATGCTCTTCTCCATTAATATAATTTTGAACTTCAAAAGCATAATACTCGACAAAACTATTTAATGATTTTAAAAATACAGTTTGCTCATCATTACTCAATAATGATTCTATTTGTCGACCATAGTATAAGTCATTCTCAATAGAATAACCGTTAGTCCAAAGGATTTCAGCATAATCATCTGGTGGATTTACATAAACAAATGCATCTTTATCCGCTACGAAAATTGTTCTAATATCTGGGAATTCATCTCTCCTTTCAAATACTTGTAAAAGTTTGTCTCGTCCACCACAAGGAAAAAAACTTGCGTTTACAATTCCAATTTCATCTTCTATCCATCTATAAACCATTACATCATCTTTTCCTTCTACTAAAACTGTAGTTAAAGAAGAGCGTTTTAAGGTTTCTACTATTTCATCTACGCTTAATTTTAAACTCATATTAAATACCTTTATCTTCTGATAATATAATTTCTTTGTCCGAATATTTTGAATAAATAAAAGGGCTATGAGTAGCCATAAAGAATTGGTTATTATTTCCTTGATTTAATAAAGTGGGAACAAGTGTTCTTTGCCAATCTGGATGAAGACTTAATTCAGGTTCGTCTATAAAAATTGTGTTGTCTTTAGTAAATGCGTTGTAGCAAATAAAACTTAACATTTGTTTTTCTCCAGCTGAAAGTTTGTCAGATGAAATAGCATTATTAACCTCTCCAAGTGTGAGATTACTTAAATTAATTCCTTTATGTTGGAATATTGTTGTTATTAAATCTGAAAGCGTAGTGTAAGGTTTTAATAATGATTCTCTTTGAGTTTCCATCATTTCAATATCACTTTGTATTTCATCCAAGGTTGCTTTTTCATCTTTACCTTGGGTTTTTATTTTCCTGATTATATCGTCGGATTTTTGCTTTTGGATTAAATTTATTCTCGCATTAATGTTTGAATATTCTTGGTTTAATAAAGTGACAATATCATCGGTAGAAATAGATGTAATAAATCTTTGATTTCTTGCGGACAATCGCCTTGAGAAATGTTCTAATGCATCTCTAATCTCGTCGTTTCTCCCGAATCTTGGGTCATATCCATCTTCCATTGAAAAACCACCTTCGATTCTTCTAAAAGTTGGAAAAAAAATAGTTGGAATAGCAAGTTTGTATATTTCAGTAAACTTCTCGTGAATTCTTGTAGGTCTTCTTAATTCTATCTCACGTAGATTAGCAGAACTAACAGTAATTGGTTTGTCTTTGTTTATTCCAATACTTATTGTATTATTCTCTTGGTTTTTTCTAACATTAATGTCAAGATTTGATGTATTTAATTCTGCAAATGTGAAATTTATTTCTTTTACTAAATTCAGTATTCTACCCGAATTTAAAAACCAAATTAATTTTAAAATAGTTGTTTTGCTTGACCCATTTTTACCTGTCAGTAAATTTAAATCGGGCTTGAAAGTCAATTCTAATGGTTTATTTCTTCCATTAAGACCTTCCACATAAAGTCGATTTATCATAGTTTATTCTTTATTTCCTTGGTTTTATTAATTTGCGCATAACGGTTTGGCTATGAAAAGTAGCGTATAGAAACGCTTAACTTTTCGGGTTATATTTAACTTTATTAATAAAACAAAAGCTTTGATTAAGCACTTAATTAGCTATTTTTTATAGCCGTTGTTGTGCGTTCGGCTTTTTATTCCCCAAGTAGTTTCGGTAAATAATCTAAAGCTACTGGGTCACGTTCTTTGAAATATTTTTGTGCATTGTTCACAATCCAATTATCGTCAATGAATTTTATGAATATTGGCAATAAGTCATTTTTATATTGTCTTGCTTCAACTTCTTGTCCGTTTTGGAATTTGTGATTATACATTTTGAAATCATTAGCAAATTCAGGATGATTATTTCTTAGGTGTTTAGCAAACAATAAGCCTACACTAACATCTGGTCGGATTTCTTTTCCGCTAAATGCCTTATTCGGTATTTGATAACCAACATTTTCAAAACGACCATAAAGTCTAACAAACAGTTCACTAATAACAGAGAAAAAGCCTTTGTCAGTTCTATCCCAATTGTCATTGAAACGAACAACAAAATTCGGTGTTTCTAATCGGTTAATTCCAAAGCTACCTGTCTTTCTAATTGCTGGAATAACTTCTTTAGTAACCCATTTTCTGAATTTCTTAGCAGAAGGTTTATTACTCTTAAATACTAAAGCGTATAATCCACTTTCAGATATAAGGTTTACTTTTCGATTTTGACCTGATATCGGTATTACCGATGTTTGCTTTTCGTCATCATCAAGTCTTGATACAGCATCACTTGCGTTTTTAATATCTAAAAGATTACATACTTCTGAAGCAACAAACCATATTTCATTGTCGATTTCTATAGTTGTTAAACTGTCCAAGTTATTTTCTTCCTCGTCCGCGTATTTAAATATCTGTAATTGCATAAATTTATTTTAAAGTTCTTTTTCGTGTTAGTTGTTTTTCAGCTGACGCACAACAATTGTATATGTGCACAATTACACATATTCCGAAATAATCAGAAATATGTGTAATGTTTTTTTTCATGCATACTAATATACCATTAAAGAATAAACCTACAATTATTAGCTCATATTCCATTACGGGAAACCATAATCACAAAAAATGTTTTACTCTAAGTAAGAAATGACTAAAATTAACCAACAACCAGTCTGTTTTTAATACGTTAAATGTGCTATAAATCCGCAAAAACATAGACGGCAATCGCAATTGTATTGGAAAAATATAATTTTAAAAAGCTGAATAAATTATTTTATAACGTAGACCCAGTTCATGGGAATGCGAAAAATAAATACGATCGTACTCGCACAGGCGAACAAGGTCATGCACCTATCCGCTGTCGTCTAACATCTCAAAAAGTACCTAAAATTCGAGAACAAAAGCCCGAAAAGCGGGGCGGGGAAGCTTGCCCTGCCATTATTTGTAAAAATCATGGTTTATTACGTGAAAAGCCTTTCTCCAATACACCTGAAATTTAGGTTCAGCTTTTAATATGGCATAAAAAAAGCCGCTTAAAGAGGCTTATATGGATAGTGATTATTTCTAATTATAGGCTTGTGCAACGGTTACCATTGTTGTGTGCAGTTATTTTTTTAGTTCAATTAGTAACATATCACATTTGTCGTTCAGATAATTCAATTTTGGAACTAGTTCCATTGAAGTCGGTTCATTCAGCCAATCTTGTGGTTGTCCCCAAAACTTTGATTTGCTATTTAAATAGTCAGGAAGCTCTTTTAATTCAGCGTCTATGGCTTTTTTGAGAGCTGTATTCCACAGTTTTGCCAAATCCAAATTTGGTTCGTATCCATTGTTGTCAATGACTATTCTAGTTTCAATTGATGCTAATTGAATTGAAGCTAGTGCATCAGACAATCTTTCTCTTTTCTCTTGTGGAATCTTCTCTTTTTTAAATTCCGCAATTAGTTCTTTGATTGAAGCTTTAATTGTTTCAACAAGAACAATTTTTCCTATGAAATCTGCAGGCATATTATTCGATTGTTACTTGGGATTTTGTAACCCAAAATAGTTTAATATCTAGTTTTTTTAAAGCTGGATAAATTGTATCAATTACTCTTCTTTGTTCCTCATTGTCTGGTAAAGCAATTCCAACTTTTGTGTTTTTACCTACCGGTTCACTAGAAATCACTTTCATTGTCGCCAAAAGAGCAACTCCAATGTGTGATTTTACTTGATTCCGATTAAATGGCAATCCGTAGCGTTTGGACGTTTTAGAAGCACTAGTTTCGCCTTTTGCTTCTATAAACAGTTTTGCGGATTGTGATTCCGCAATTAAGTCAATTCCTTGTTGATTAGTCGTCAAACATTGTTCGATTTTATAATCTCTTGATTCAAGAAATTCAGCTACTTTTTCAACTATGTCATTTTCTGTTAGCATTCTGTTTTAATTGCACACAACGGTTTCGTATAACCGTCAGTTATGGGTTAAATTAGTGAATATTTTCGGTTTAGTACAGACGTTAGCAATTCCGAGTGGATTCGGACGTAGTCGAATCCGCCGTAATTGCGGTTATACATTGTTGTGCTTAGTGTTTTTTTCACGTTGTTAATTTTCGGATAATCATAAAACTACCATTATTTGCTAAATCAATCCGAAATCTTTTAACCTTTTCCGAAACTATTATTTGTCCGTTTTTAGTCAATTCTACTTGCCAATCACTTGAGACTGGAAAAATAATTGGTTTAGCCAAAGTCTTATTGTCCTCTATGAAATTCAAATCCCAATTCCATTTAGCTTTTTCTCTGTCCGCCTGATAAGGTTCACAATTCCACAAGCTAATTTTTGTGTCAGATTCAGCTTTTTCAGTCGGCTTTAAAGTCTCAATGAGAGGTTTAAACATATTGATTCTTGAGTTATGAGGTAAATCAGGGAAATTTTCAAATCCAATTCTTTTCCAAAAAGGCTCTGAATATTTAGGCGAGCAAAATAATTCACAAACTAAGATTCCATTTTGTTCAAAGTAGTCTAAAGTGTCATTAATTAGCTTTCTTGCAATTCCTTTTTTCCTTTCGGTTGGTTTGGTTTCCGCAATGTCGATTACTGCTTGAAACTCATAAATTCTATAAACTATAAATCCGATTACAAAATCATTCTCAGTTATTACTGCTACGTTTTTTTTAGCAAACTCATTTTCAATTATATTCCAATTGCAATAAAATCCGCTGTTCGTTTCATTCCATTCCTCAACCAGCCAAATTTTTATGTCAGCAAGATGTTTTTCGGAAGGATTAAAGTTTGTTTTTATCACGATTTCAACATTAAGCACAACGCTCCGTGTATGAAATGTAGCGTCCTTTTAAGTTACTAATTTTCTGTTTTAATTCGAGTCAAATCTGTGATTTGGCGCATATATTTTATTACTCATGTGTCAAATCGCAGATTTGACGGTCTCCACTAATTGCTCTGCTTTTTCAATCTAGCACTCAATAGCTATGTTTTATACACCTCTTAAGTTTGATTCTCAGTAAATTGTTGATATAACCAGAAAGAACAAAAGAGAGAGTTAAGGTTACTATATACGGTGAAGCTTTAGACTTCGACAACATTGATAATCCTCTCTCTTTTACTACTTAGATCACGTTCAGTTCTGTGAGACTTTAGATCTCGTTTTCTAGTTGTTGTGAGCAGAAGTAGCCGGTTCTTTCATAAATCATTTTCTATGAATAAATATAAAGAAACTTTTGGAGTTGACATCAGTAAGGATGTCTTTGATGTACATGGTAGTAAAACAGGTTACGACCAGTATAGGAACAATGAAACGGGGTTCAGGAAATACCTAAAGGAATTGCCCAAAGGTTCATTGGTGGTTATGGAAGCTACCGGTTACTATCATTATAGACTAATACAATGCCTTGACGGATATACAAAGTGAATGCTTACAGTTGTTTCGATTATTGGATACCTATTTAAAACAGCGTACCGCAACCAAGAACAAGATACATGGGGAAGCTGTTCTGGGCATACCCTCAAAGTTTGTTTATCGATCCTTGATACGTAACAAAAAGCAGCTCAATAAAGAAATAGCTGCTATCGAGTCAAAGATGCTATCATTGGTGAAAGAGGACCAACAGGAGCAATTGAACTTGTTGACATCGATACCTGGCATAGGTCAAAAAACTGCCTTGTTCTTAATTGTTGTCACTGATGGTTTCAAAAAGTTCGAAACCGCAGGACAGCTTTGCAGTTACGTGGGTATAACCCCCACGATACGGGAATCCGGGAGCAGTGTAAGAGGTCGTGCACGAATAAGTAAGGTCGGTAATAGAAAGCTTCGTAATCTATTGTTTCTATGTTCTTTCAATGCCTGTAAGCATAATAAGGCATGCAAGGAAGTATATGATCGAATCGTGAACAAGGGCAAGAGCAAGAAATTGGCACTGATAGCCGTTGCCAACAAACTATTAAAACAGTCTTTTGCTATCGCAAAATCTGGCAGGCTATATGATGAAACTTACGTTTCTATATTGCCTAGATAAATAGCGGATACATTGAATAAAAAAAGCTCAAGAATCTGTTTTTTGAATCTATGAGCCTAGAATACTATTGTCTCAGATTAAGGAAGAATTTGTTTGTTTTTTACCTCAGTTCTTTGTTAGGCAAAGTATTTATTTGGTTAAACTATTTCTATTCAAACTATACTTATAAATTCCAAAAGTGATAATGGAATCAAATAAAATTCCTAATCCAAAAATAGTAACAATAATATTTAATGTGATTTGGAGCTCAGTTAATTTAAACGTAAAAAAGACTATACCATAGTAAATTATATTTATTAGAATTGATTGTATCAACATTAAATCAGTTCTGCCGTATCCATAAAATACACTATCAATTATATTGTTATAAGCAAATGAAATATAGTATATAATTGCTGTAATTGTTATGTTGAGAACAATTTCTGGATTGCTAATATTCATAAAATTTTTAAAAAATGAATTCCATAATGGAATTGTCGACAACCATATTAGAACAATTGAAGTTGTAATTATTATTGAAAAATTAATAACTTTATTTAAAGCAATTTTCTTCTCACTAATTTCTTTTTTAATTAAATCTCCTAGCGCAATTATTGGAATTAATAGCCAACTCCAGATAAAACTGTTTGAAACCCAAAAAAAAGATTGCCCTTCTATAGAATTTATTAATCGGATAATCATAATTATGAATACAGTGTTTCTAATTAGTGATTCTAATCCAGAAAGAGATCCTATTTTGAACCAATTTTTTAACCACGAAAAATCTAAAGGAGTATTTTTAAACCAAAAAACATTCTCTTTTTTTAAAACAAATAGACTAATTATAATTAGTATTAATTCAACTATTATGTTTCCATAAGCTATTCCTAGAACACCAAGTTGCATTGAAAATGAATATTGACTCAGTAAAAGTGAATCACAGATAATAATAATAATTGTTTGTGTAATCAATAATAAAAATATTCTTTTCACTTTGCCTAATAAGATTAGGACAATTAAAGTAAATCTATAAACAACCGAAAGAAAAATAGCTATAGACTCTAGTTTTATATAATGTGATGAAAGTTTTATCAATGATTCTTTTTGTTTCATTAACAGTAATAATGAATCTGCAAAAAAGTAAATTATTATAAGTAATGAAAGATATATGATTCCTGTTGTAATTAGTCCTGTTTTTATTTTATTTTCAGTTTGAAGGTTATCATTTATCGACTTTCCCAAAAGAAAAAAAAGAGGAAGTAATATAGCTTCTTGAATCACTTCAAATATTACATTTAGCCAAATAATCTGAGAAGCAATATTAAAGCCTGAATCATTAGGTAAATCACCCAGATAATATATTCTCAGGGTTTTATAAATTGTCGGAATTAAGAGCATTAATATTAAAACCAGATAGAGCTTGGTATTAAATTCTATTAATGATTTCTTTAGTGTTGTAATCATTTTTATTCTAATGGTGGTATATTTTGCCTAACGGTTCGTATATGAAATCGTTTGGCACTCCGAAGCTCTGAACTGTCAAATCGTTATAGGTTTTATTAGTTGTAATAATTACCGTCAGGGTCTCGAAATTTTGCAATTATACCCCAAGAATGTTCTTGATAGTCCACTTCTATATTATTCGAAGTCAATTTATCCGAAAGCATTTTTACATTTGGAACATTCATACGCAAACACATTTTTGTCCGTTCCGTTCCAGTTTTTTGTCCATCATATTCGTCATCTAACTCTACCATTAAATATACTTGACCGAATTCAAAACAAGTCAGGTTTTCACTCTCAAACATTTTTTTGAGACCTAGAATGTTTTCATAAAACTCCACACAATTTTTGTATTCAAGAGTGTATAATATTATTCCAGTTCGGTCAAATTCCATTACACGATTTTATTTTTTCATCATTAATGACAATAATTCTATATGTGCACAATTACATCTATTCTCATTTTTACCTGTAATTTAATAAATTGAAAAAGCAAGAGAAATATTTACTTCATCAAATTAATCTCTGCTATACTCTTAATTCTATTTCGCTCTAAGAAAGCATCAATGGTTTCAAAATGTTCTATAACGCGTTGCTCTTTAAATTCAAATACCTTTTGCGATAAACCTTGCAGAAAATCTCTATCGTGAGATACAAGAATAAGTGTACCATCATAGGTAGCTAATGCTTCTTTCAATACATCCTTAGATTTCAAATCTAAGTGATTGGTAGGTTCATCTAATATTAAAAGATTTACCGGTTCTAGCAATAACTTTACCATTGCCAACCTCGTTTTCTCTCCACCGGAAAGCATACTTACTTTTTTGTCGATATCATCGCCACTGAACATAAAACGACCTAGAATATTTTTGATCTGATTACGTATATCCCCAAAAGCCACTTCATCTACGGTTTGGAAAATGGTTAAGTCCGGATCCAACAATGAAGCTTGATTTTGGGCAAAGTATCCCACTTTTACATTGTGACCTAATTGACAAGTGCCTTCAACTGAAATTTCATTTAAAATGGCTTTGATCATGGTAGATTTACCTTCTCCGTTTCTGCCCACAAAAGAAACTTTTTCACCTCTTGCAATAGACATATTCGCCTCTCTAAAAACAATATGTTCATCATACGATTTAGAAACCTCTTTAACGGTAACAGGGTAGTCACCAGATCTAGGTGCTGGCGGAAAACGTAATTTTAACGAAGAGGTATCTATTTCATCAATTTCAATGATTTCCAACTTCTCTAGCATACGTTCCCTAGACGTTACCTGATTGGTTTTGGAGTACGTGCCTTTAAAACGTTCTATAAAAGCCATGTTATCGGCAATGAACTTTTGTTGCTCTTGGTAGGCTTTTATTTGATGTGATCTACGGTCTTCGCGTAATTGTAAATAATGGGAATAATTGGCTTTATAATCATAAATGCGCCCCATAGTTACTTCTATGGTGCGGTTGGTAATATTATCAATAAACGCCCTGTCATGAGAAATGACCATTACGGCGTTGGCCTTGTTCAATAAGAAATCCTCTAACCATATAACAGATTCTATATCTATGTGGTTTGTAGGCTCGTCTAAAAGAATTAAATCTGGTTTTTGTAAAAGAATTTTAGCCAGTTCTATACGCATACGCCAACCCCCACTAAACTCATTGGTCTGCCTAGTAAAATCTTCTGGTTTAAATCCTAATCCCTTTAAGGCTTTTTCAACTTCGGCATCATAATTAACTTCGTCTAAGGCATAGTATTTTTCTCCTAAATCAGATACTTTTTCAATGATGCCCATATAGGCATCGCTTTCATAATCGGTTCTGGTTTCTAATTCTTTATTGAGCTTATCCATTTCATCGCGCATGTTAAAAACATGCTTAAAAGCCTTTGCGGCTTCTTCAAAAACGGTACAATTATCTTCTGTGAGCAAGTGTTGCGGTAAATAGGCGATAACGGCATCTTTTGGCACTCTTACATTACCACGTGTACCTTTTTGCTCACCGGCTATAATTTTCATCATGGTAGATTTACCGGCTCCGTTTTTACCCATGAGGGCAATTTTATCGGTTGGGTTAATGACAAAAGAAACGTCACTGAATAGGGTAGTGCCACTAAATTCTACGGCTAGGTTATCTACTGATATCATGCTATTTGTTTAAAAATGCAAAACTAGTAATAAGATGTGGTGCTTGTTACTAACTACAGTAAAAAGTTATGGCCGCTTTACATAAGGGACGTATTGTTTTTAGGTGCTTTTTTTATTGCTTAGCCAATTGTAGACCAACAACACTACAGCAAGTAAAAGAAGTAAGTGTATGAGTGCTCCCATAACCTTGAAAACAACAAAACCTAATACCCAACTTACAACCAGTGCTATTATTAAAAAGTACATTATTTTTTTCACGTTTACTTGTTTAGAGACCAGTTCATAATTTCATCGTGTATCTCTTGTTCAGATTTCTGCCTTCTATGGGCAATAGTGCTGATTAAGGACTCTAAATTATCTTGTTCTCCGTTTGCATTGATATCTTCGGTTTCAGGAAAATTGGCTAAGTACTTATCTTTAACTGCCAACCACTGTTTTTCTACATGCAAATCAAACTTTGCAGTAGCCACTCCGCCATTATTTACGGGTTTTGCTATGTCCTCTTTTACGTCTTCATTTTGGGCAATACTTTTGTTCTGTGGTATGCTATTTTGGAGTCCGCCAGTACTTTTTGTTTTATGAATACTTTTGTCTTCTGTAATCATTTGTACATTTTTAAATATTACTAATGATAGCAAGGTAGCCACATGAACAGCTATAGATTTGCTCTAATATGATATTAATTGACCTTATAAATTTGATGTTACTGTAATTCTTAGGTTTTTACACGCAGGATTTTATGGAATATTAGCCTTTTTCTTCATTTTTAGCATTTTAGCAGCAGAAGTATAACCGCCTTCGGTACCATCTACAAAATGGGAGTGATTGGTTTTTCTGTCCAATATATAGCAAGACATTACAGATGCATGGGTAACATGAATACCGTAAATAATTTTATGTTCGGCCTCTAATTGATCTAGATAACCAACAAAGGAATCTATCTGGCTTTGCTCAGCCGTGAAAATAGTATTGATCATACCATCTAACATGAACGAATGTGATAGTTGACCTATCTGCTTTAGGTATTGTTTTCCACTTTTAGAGAGACTAAAGTAGGCGTGACCAATATTGGTTTGGATCCAATTTTTAAAAAAGTAACGCCAATTTTTATCGACAAGGCTTACCTTCATTTCTTCCCATATTTTATTATAGCTGGTATCTAGCTTTAGACGTTCACTCTTAATGGGTTGCCTGTCATTAAAGTTTCCAAAAACTTCATCCATCTTTACCAGCACTTCTTTGTAGACGGCTCTTTGATTTTTTTCTACAACGGAATCTAGCAATAAGCATACAACTTTGGCTTGGTCGTGATCAGGATTCACTTTTTCCCATCTGCATTCCATCCCTTTTAAATTCAATAAACTTTCATTGAAATTAGAAAGTGGTATTTCTTTAAAATTAGATTTAATAACGTCTTCTGCCTTGTGTAAGCCATTGCCTAGAATTATGGGGATGGCCAGCCGTTGCGTTAGTTGGTGTTTGGCAATCTTTAAATGACACTTTTCTGATATAAGATCTTTAACGGCAATATGACCTACCCGCAATACCAAATTGGTCTTTCTTTTAATGTGTATACTATAATTTTCAAGTACGGTAATAACTTTGTTTAGCAGGCTAGATGGTAATAGGAACGTAGCCCCGTCACCACCAAAAAAATAAGGAATCTCTATATTATGTTTAAATTTACGTATAGTATTTAATACGGATATAATACTACCGGTGGCGGTTAAGTTTACTTGATGATGCTTGCCATCTGTCACCGCTTGTGTTGAATTTTGTATATCTACAACGATAACATACCAAGTTAGCGGCACATTTTTAAAGTCAGCTTCATCTGCTAAAAGAGCAACAAGAGATTTTTTAGACTTCTTAAGTTCAGTATAGAAGTTGGTATTTTTCATTTGCTCATTAACGGTTGTAGGTAATAGTGAAATTACAAATTTATTCTCATTTTGGAAAGAACTGAATAATGGGTCTAAGAGGATAACATATACTACTTTTTTTATTGATTTTTTTGTATGCCTATATGTGCAAGCATGTACTCTTATGTTGTTACGTATAATTGTTGAGCAAATTTTTTAAGGTATTTTCTATCATCTTAAAAGGTGTAAAATACAAAAGCTTTTGGTCAGCATAGGGGTTGATTATAGCGGCGATCTTTATGGTTACTTAAATTCTTAATAGAGTTAATTTGCTGTTGGTTCCCTGTCTATTTTTGCAATATAATAGTGTTATTGAGGTAAGGACTTTGCTGCTATTTTAAGTTAAAAATTACTTGGTTCTATCAATATTATTGTTGTTACTGAGCCTTATTGGTCTTGGTTACTATGTATGTATCAAATTTCATTGTTAAGGAATCAATTATAAAATCATCAATTAGATAAACAAATACACTTTCATGCGTTTAAAATTCATACTTTTTATTCTTACTATATCAACGGGTCATGTCTTTTCTCAAAAAGTAAATGAGCTAAATTCTACTTTAAATAAAGAGGTTTCCCATTCTTTTTATATCACTTCAAACGTGGGTAACGTTACTTTTGAAGATGCAGAGCAGGTGTTGCGTGAGATTAACGCAGCTTCTAAACATGATAGTAATGCTACTTTGTTATTATTAGGTAATGTGGTTAATAGCGAGGGCTTTCCTGCAAAAGAAGAACATCAAGATAAAGAAAAAGCTTATTTAAAACCTTTGATGACGTTATGGGATGAGTTTAACGGAAATGTTATTTTAACGCCTGGCCAGAATGAATGGTTGACCGGAGCTCCACAGAGTATAGATGATCTAGAGTCGTTTTTACAAGATAATAGTAAAGCTAAATTTTGGCCCAATGACGGTTGCCCATTAGAGAAAGAAACCATTAATGATCATGTAGTGCTAGAAATGGTAGATTCTCAATGGTTTTTAGAGGACTGGGACGATCACCCGTACATTAATCAGGAATGTGAAATTAAAAATAGGGATCAGTTTTTGGCAGAGTTTAAAGACGATCTAAAAGATAGTCAAGGAAAAACGGTCATTGTAGCTGTTTATCAACCGGTTATGAGTAATTCTAAAATTTCTTTGTTTGACAAAATGGGTGGCTTTACACCGGAATCATATCAGAATAAAGAAAATAGAAATTTACGTGGTAGAATGGAAACTATAGCAAGTCAGTTTAATGATGTCATTTTTGTTTCTGGTAAAGATAGAAATTTACAATACCTAGAAGATGATGGTATACCTCAAATTATAAGCGGAGCAGTAGGTAAAACTGAAAAAGCACGAGCGCCTAAAGAAGAACATTTTGAATCTGAACAAAATGGTTATGCTAAATTAACTGTTTATAATGATGGTAGTTCTGAGGTTGATTTTATTGAAATTAAGAACGGTGCATCTAACGTTGCTTTTGTACAAAAAATTAAAAGAGAAAGGTTGTCAATTAGTGATGTTTCTTATCCAAAGAAAACAAATGCTACTACAGCAAAAGCATCTATCTACACCAATGAAGAAACGGACAAAAGTGGATTCTATAAACTTTTTTGGGGAGACCATTATAGAAGTTTATATAGTAAAGAAATAGAAGCTCCCGTTTTATATATAGATGAATTACCTAATAATGTGAAACCTATTTCTGAGGGTGGAGGCACGCAATCTAGATCACTTAGACTAATAGATGATAATGATAATGAATACACATTAAGGGCTTTACGTAAGAGTGCAGTACGTTTTCTTCAAACTAATGCCATTAATGACCATTATGTAGAAGACTATCTTGATAATACCGTTGCCGAACGTTATTTAATGGATTTTTATACCACGGCGCACCCGTATGCTCAATTTGCCATGAATGAACTATCTGAAACGCTAAAGGTATTGCATGCAAACCCTAAAGTTTACTATGTGCCCAAACAAAAAGGCTTGGGTATTTATAATGAAGATTACGGCAACGCGCTCTTTATGTTAGAGGAACATGTGGGCGATGAGAACAAAAATTTTATAACCTTTGGTACGCCAGATGATATCATCAATACCACCGACCTTCGTTTAGAATTGATGAAAACCAAAGATTCATACGTAGATGAAGCTAGCTTTATTCGTGCGCGCTTATTTGATATGCTCGTTGGCAATTGGGACCGTCATCAAGATCAATGGCGTTGGGCGCAGTACAAAACCGAAGACGGAAAAAAGAGATATGAAGCTATACCACGCGATTGGGACCAGGCTTTTCCAAAATACGACGGAACTATAATAAGTGTCTTAAAATTTGCTTTTCCATTGCTTCGTAAAATGGAAAGTTACAATGATGATGTAAAGAATACAAAGTGGTTTAACTTTTCTGGTTATCCGTTGGATAAATCTTTTATAAAAACCGCTAATTGGGAGGACTGGAAGAAACAAGTTGATTTCATTCAAGAAAATTTATCCGATGAGGATATTGATAAAGCCTTTAGTTCCTTACCTCAAGATGCACAGGACAGTAGTATAGATAAAATTAAAAAGAACTTGCAGGCTCGCCGTAATAGATTGCAATCTATAGCTAAAACTTACTACGATTATTTAAATAATTTTGAGGTTGTTCTAGGTACTGAAGAAGATGATAATTTTGTTATCACTAGAAAACCTAACGGAGAAACCAATATCTCAATTGCCCATGATACTTTAGTTTATAAGAACACATTTACTGCAAAACAAACAAAAGAAATATGGGTGTATGGTTTAGATGGTAAAGATACGTTTACAGTTAATGGAGATGGCAAGGACTATATTAATATTAAAATTATAGGAGGCAAAAAAAATGACACCTATGATTTTAAAAATACCAAGAAAGT
Organism: Maribacter ulvicola; assembly: GCF_900155985.1. Classification (GTDB taxonomy): domain Bacteria; phylum Bacteroidota; class Bacteroidia; order Flavobacteriales; family Flavobacteriaceae; genus Maribacter; species Maribacter ulvicola. The sequence goes on along the minus strand of NZ_FTMA01000015.1, from coordinate 19,418 downwards.
AAAGCTATATGATTTTAAGAGCAAGAACAATACCATTGTAAATGCTAGTGCTAAAAAATGGCTGACAGATTCTTATGACATCAATACGTATCACTATCAAAAAAGAAAATATAATGAGAATATTATTTTTCCAAGTATAGGGTATGATGGTGATACAGGTTTTAGAATTGGACTTAAAAATCGTTTTACCACCTATAGTTTGGCCAACAACCCATTTAAAACGCAACATACCATAGGTGCAGAATATTTCTTCGCTACAAATGGTTTTGCTATAGATTATAATGCAGAATTTGCACACGTATTCTATAATTGGAATTTAGGTTTCGATGCAAAATACACGAGTCCTAATTTTACAATGAATTATTTTGGAGAAGGTAATGATTCTCAGAATGATACCGATGCGGACAAGGATTATAATAGAGTGCGTATTAGAGAATGGAACTTTTCACCATACCTAGTGCATAAAAGTGAAAGCAGTGAATACCATGTGAAGTCATCATTAGAATCTTTTGAAGTGGCAAATGATGATGAGCGTTTTGTAGGGCAAGTATTTGCAGAGGGTAATGACGTGTATGAACAACAACTTTATGTGACTGGTGAAGTAGGGTATGGGTATAAAAACCAAAATGATCCGTCTTTTCCAAACCGTGCTATGGCCGCTAACATTGCTACTGGGTATACCTCTAATATAAACGGATTTGATAATAGTTTTGCTTTTGTAAAGCCATCACTGTCTCTTACATATCCATTACACCCAAGTGGTATAGCCGTTATTGCTACTAAATTAGCCGGTGAAACTATTATTGGTGATAATTATGAATTTTACCATGGTGCCGTGTTGGGTGGTAATACAAGTTTAAGAGCTTACAGAAATGAACGATTTAATGGTAAATCTGCATTTTATCAAAGTACAGACCTTAGAGTGGGTGTAACCAGGTTTAGAACTAATTTTATACCCATACAATTGGGCGTAAGTGCAGGGTTCGATTACGGTAGAATTTGGTCAGATAATGATGATTCTACGCAATGGCATAATGACTACGGCGGTTCTGTCTGGATATCTGGATTTAGTGCGCTAACCGGTAATTTAGGATTCTACCATGGTAGGGACGGAAACCGATTTATATTTTCTTTAGGTTTTAATTTTTAGTAAGTAGGTTGGTGTTTTGTGGGGAAACTGAAATCCTCTAAAGCTTTTCTTAGACAATAAATAGCAATAATTTTGCAATTCAACTTCTAAGCCATTAGCAAAGAGAAATACGTAACATTCTTCATGAAAGCCACCTTAAATTTTATTCGATTTATTTGTATTGGTTGTATAGGTTTACTCGGGTTTTCTATACAGGCCCAATTGGTAAATATTGAATCTAAACGGATGCATACAGATTCAATTAGATTTGTTTTAAGCAGTGATCTATTATTTAATTATACAGATAACAATGGGGCATATATTCTTCAGATAGGTTCTAATTTAACCACACAGTTGAAGTCTAAAAACCTTAAAAGTATTTACTTTTTTATTGGTAATGTTAATTTGATACGGTCTAAAGATGAAGATTTTCAGAACTCTTATTTCTTGCACGGTAGATATAATTATAAGTTCACTAAAGTAGTTCGTTTTGAAGCCTTTGTGCAAAACCAAAACAATCAAAAACTAACGATATCAGAAAGGAATTTACTGGGTGTTGGTTTACGTTTAAAATTGTTTTCTAAAGATGGTTCCCTTGCCTACCTGGGTAACTCTTATATTTATGAAGTAGAGTCCGTAGCGTCATCTGACCAAAAATTTTACAACCATAGAAATAGCAGTTACCTATCTTTAAATCAGCATTTTAAAAAGTTTAATTTAGACCTTACGGGAACATTGTATTTTCAGCCTTTGTATGACAATATTGGCAATCATAGAATATTAAGCCAGTTTAAAGCGCAAATGCCACTAACCAAAAGAATTAGCTTTTCTGCACTCTATAACTACGCGGTCATTAATTTTAATTCTGAGTTAGAAGACAACCGCTCGTCTAATGTTAGTTTCGGGTTTACCTTGAATTTATAGAAGCTTTAAAGTGTTAATAGTATGCTTTTAATCTAAATGTAAATTTCATTTTTCCTATTAATCGAGATATTAATGCTCCAATGATTGGGTGGACATAGCTACTTTGTGTTCAAGGGAATGCCTGGTGCACTTGTTCCCTGGATATTTACTTTAGAAACCCATAGAATACATTCAGGTTTTGGCTATAGAAATTTATACCGTTAAGAAATTACCATTTCATATTAAATAGCATATACATGCGCGTAGTTTTATTTATGATGTTACTATAACATAGGTACACCTCTTAATCTTTTAAATTGTTTGTAAGCTTTATCTACTTTTTCTTTGGGTGCTTTTTTAAATTCTTTCTCGGTAACCCCGTAATGCATTTGAACGCTGTCTAGCTTTTTGTGCATTAATGCCAATGTTTCCGCATATTTCATATCTAAAATTAGGTTGTATTTTTCCCTTGGATCCTTTTCCAAATCATACAGTTCCCAGGCATCTATATCATCATAAAAGTGAATGAGTTTGTACCGTTTTGTTCTAATTCCATAATGTTTTTTCACCATATGAAAAGCAGGGTAGTCATAGTAATGGTAATACACAACATCTCTAAAATCTTCTTCATGAGTAGTGCCGTTTAATAATCCGGCAAAAGACTCTCCTTGCATTTCAGTGTTTAATTCTGCTAAGCCTGTAAGGTCTAGGAATGTAGGTGCAAAATCTAAATTTTGAACCATGGCGTTAATTTTGGTTTTAGGTTTTATTGTACCGGGCAATTGCATCAATAGGGGTGTTTTAAACGACTCCTCGTACATAAAACGCTTATCGAACCATCCGTTTTCGCCCATCCAAAAACCTTGATCAGATGTATACACTACTAACGTATTTTTATCAAGTCCGCTTTCTTCCAAATAATCCAGAATTTTCCCCACTCCCTCATCTACTGCCGCAATGGTGGCCATATAATCTTGTAGGTAACGCTGTCCTTTCCAAATAGCTAATTCCTTTCCTGATAAATTCGCTTTATGAAATGCATTGTTCTTGGTAAAATAGGCAGCATCCCAAGCTTTACGTTGTTTAGGGGTCATTCTATCAAAATCCGTAACCCAAGGGTTATGGGCAAGTTCAGTGCTGCCAAATGCTGTTGTCATTTTAAGGTCATGACCTTCGTACATATCTTTATAAATGGTCTGTAGCTGTTCTTTTGCTGCCCATTTCTTTGGAAACTCTGAAAAGTAACTATCCGGTAGCGGAAACTGTACGGAATCATACAAATTGGCGTGACGTAAGGCCGGCATCCAATTTCTATGCGGTGCTTTATGCTGCACCATTAAAAAGAAGGGAAGGGAATCTGTACGGTCTTGCTGTAACCACTGTAGTGCATCATCGGTAATAATATCCGTAGCATAACCGGTAATGCGAGTAGTATCACCATCTTCAATGAAATCCGGATTATAATAATTTCCTTGGTCCACAATAATTTTCCATTGGTCAAAACCATGTGGGTAGTCGTGTAAATGCCATTTGCCAAAAACGGCAGTTTCGTAGCCCGATTCCTGAAACATTTTTGGCAAGGTGGGCTGACTGCCGTCAAAATGGTCTCCGTTCTGTCTAAACCCGTTAATATGACTATGCTTACCTGTTAAGATAACGGCCCTACTTGGACCACAGATAGAATTGGTAACAAAACTATTGTTGAAAATCACCCCATTTTTGGCAAGACGATCAATATTAGGTGTACTCGCCAATTTACTGATCGGATGCCCATAGGCACTTATGGCCTGTACGGCATGGTCATCTGCCATAATGAATATAATATTTGGCTTCTGATCAGTTTTGTTTATGGTTTTTGTTTTTGTATTGCAGCTATTATGTAGCAAACCAATGACCAGAAAGAGTAAAACTATGCGCATAATCAATTTAATATCCAATGTGTGAGTAATGGTAGATCGTAGAATTATTCCAATTCAAAATCGGCAGACATTTCAGCATTTGAATTACCACCAACAAATACCTTAAATTTTCCTGGCTCCGCTACAAATTTTAATTCGCTATTGTAGAATTTTAAATCATCTGCGGACAGGGTTAGGGTCACCGTTTTTGATGCACCCTTTTTTAGAAATATCTTTTGAAATCCCTTTAGTTGTCTTACGGGCGGGGTAATGCTACGTACCTGGTCCTTTAGATATAATTGTACTACTTCTTCACCGTCATAATCGCCCGTATTTTTCACCCTAACAGAAACGTTTATGGATTCCCCTTGTTTAAATTTATCTTTATTTACCGCAAGTTCACTGTATTCAAAAGAAGTATAGCTTAAGCCATAACCAAAGGGGAATAAAGGAGAAATTTCACTATCGAGGTAATTGGATTTAAATTTTTCAAATTGATGTGTGGGCGCTGGTCTACCTGTATTTTTCATACTATGATAAATGGGAATTTGACCAACATTTCTAGGCCAACTTGCCGTAAGTTTCCCTGACGGATTGTAATCTCCAAAAAGCACATCGGCAATGGCGTTACCGGCTTCAACACCCGGATTCCAGACTTGTAGAATACTTACCGGTAAATTAAACTCCTCTGAAATGGTCAATGGTCTACCGCTAAATAAAACCAATACTACCGGTTTTCCGGTGTCCACTAGAGCATTGATCAATTTTTTCTGGCTTTGTGGTATTGAAATATCTGTTCTGCTTGCAGCTTCACCGGCAAATTCTGAAGCTTCCCCAACAACAGCAACGATTACATCTGCATGCTTACTATTTTTCAGGGCTTCAGATAACATAGCTTCAGGAGTTCTTGTATCGATATCTACACGTAATCCAAACACATTGGCACGCTTAGCAAGCTCAGTGTCATTGGTAATATTGGCGCCTTTGGCAAAACTGATTTTAGCTTTTGGAGCAACATTTTTTAATCCTTCCAACACCGGGATTGATAGTTGCGGATCGCCCGTAGGTGCCCATGTCCCCAACATATTATTTTTGTCATTCGCCAATGGACCTACCAATGCTATTTTAGCATCTTTTTGTAACGGTAGCACATTGTTTTCGTTTTTCAACAATACAAAAGATTGTGTAGCAATTTTTCTGGCTGCTAATCTATTTTCAGCTGTAAGAATGTCTTTTGCCGGTCTAGAGGTATCTGAATATCTATATGGGTCATCCAATAAACCTAGCTCATACTTTGCTGTCAATATTCTTCTACAAGCAATGGTGATGGCTTCCTCCGTTACTTTTCCTTCTTGTACAGATTTTTTAAGGGTCGTTAAAAAACCTTCGCCCACCATATCCATATCCAATCCCGCATTTAGTGATTGCGCCGAAACGGCTTGTAAATCTCCTGATCCGTGAGCTATCATTTCATTTACAGAGGTATAATCTGAAACCACAAATCCTTTAAAGCCCCATTGTTTTCTCAGTAAATCCGTAATCAACCATTTGTTCCCTGTGGCAGGTATACCATCAATATCATTGAACGATGTCATAGCACTACCCACACCAGCATTAACGGCAGCTTGGTAGGGCGGTAGGTACTGATTGTACATTTTCACCTTGCTCATGTCCACAGAATTATAATCTCGCCCAGCTTCTACGGCACCGTAAAGAGCCAAGTGTTTTACCGTGGCCATCATTGTGTGTGATATGCTTAGGTCATCACCTTGGTACCCTTTTACCATTGCCGTTGCAATAGCAGAACCTAAATAAGGATCTTCACCAGAGCCTTCAGAGATTCTTCCCCATCTGGCATCACGAGATATATCCACCATAGGTGAGAAGTTCCAGTTGATACCATCTGCGGTAGCTTCTTTTGCCGCCATTTTTGCAGCGTTTTCAATCAACTCCATATTCCAACTTGCCGCCACGCCCAATGGAATAGGGTAGGTGGTCTTGTACCCGTGAATAATATCTGAACCTATTAATAACGGAATTTTTAATCTAGAATTTTTAATAGCAATTTCTTGAGCCTGCCTTACTTTTTCAGGTCCGGATACGCCAAACAGACCACCTACTTGACCTGCTCTTATTTTTGCCTCTACATTTTCGCTCACTACAGATCCCGTGGCAATACCGCCACCGGGAGTTAATAGGTTTAGTTGCCCTATTTTTTCCTCTAAGGTCATTTTGCTTAATAACGATTCAACCTCGGGTATGGTCTTTTGCCCTGTCATTTTATAAACGGCAAAGATTAATATTAGAAGCGGTAGTATTTTATATTTTTGTTTCATAGATATCAGGTTTAGTAACTCTTACTTTTTGTTTAAGGTATTAGAGAAAAGCCATGGTAATAATTCTGGTTCTGCAAAAGCAGGGTCCCAGCTATTGTGGTTGGCATAATCATATAAGGTAAGCCGGGGGAAAGCTTCCTTATGTAGAAGTGCCGTAACCATTTCCATAGTATGTAATGGGGCTACAACATTGTCTTTAGCACCGTGAAATGCCCAAATGGGTATTTTTTTTGCGTAGTTAGATACGTATTTAGGATCACCTGCCCCGCAAATTGAAATGGCAGCGGCAAAACGGTCTGGGTTTCTAGCTAATAATTCATAGGTTCCCATGCCGCCCATGGAAAGGCCCATAACATAGATTTGATTTTTATTGACGATTTTTTTATTTTGAAAATCATCCAATAAATGCAATACCAAGCCCATTGCTTTGGTGGGTCCTTTTTTAAACTGAAAATTCAACTGTACGGGGTAGTTGCTACGATCCACTTCTACCTGTGCCCAATAATCATCTGCTGCACATTGCGGCATAATTACAATGGCAGGAAATTCACGTCTGTTATTCTGATCAAGAAACATAGCGCTACCGTGTATAAGTTGCTTTTCATTGTCATTGCCTCTTTCACCTGCCCCATGTAAGAACAGTACTAACGGATACGCTTTATTCGTATCAAAATTTTCTGGATACAGAATTCTGTATTGCAAGGTATCTTCTGCAGCTATCAGTTCTTTTTTCTCGAATAGATCAAGATCTTGTGCAGAAGTGATAAAATTGCAAATAACCCATAAAGCGAGAAAAAGAAAGTGTTTATTGTTCATAGGAAAAACCGAGTTTATTAAGACCATTTTGTACGTCTTCGTTTTGCATAAAAAGTTTCCAAAGTAGACCAGTTCTGTAATTTTCTATCATTACAATTTCAGGACCTTGGTCAATGGCCAAATACGCTTCTGCTACCCAAAAATTGTTTTGTGGACTAAAGGCATCATAAAACCCCGCAGGTCCTAATAGTTTATCTTTATTTTGATAAAAATAGCGTAATGCTTTTAGCGATTCTTCTGGTGTGTAGGGCATAGAACTTATGGCTGCTGTTGGTGAAATAACGCCTAAGTCATTGCTTGGGCTATGGGCATTATAACCTATAGAACCATTGGTGTTTCTAGAATAACTAGCGGTTAGTCCCCAGCAGTTTTCGCCATAATCCATATAGTTCTTCGGATTATCTACGCAGTATAGATAGTTGATTTTTGAATGGTTTACGGCAGCATCCCAATAATTGACAAAATCATCATTTAAGCTCTTTGGATTAAGACCCAAATAGGAGTAATGTGCCCAAAATAAAGGGCCTCCTTTTGGGGAGTTTCCAGCGTGATCCACCACCAACGGAATATTATAGGCACTAGTAAGATCTGTTATAGATCCGTTAGATGCCCAACCATTGGTATAGACCTCCTTCTCAATAGCATAATCTGGTGACGCGGCAGCCATTACATAAGTGATCATTACTTCATTATAGCCTTTTAATTCTAGGTTGATATCAAATCCAAAATTGGGGCTCCAGTGCCAGTAAAGGCTATTTTGGCCTTGTGTATACCAATTCCATTCAACACCTTTCCAAAGTGCATCTGCCTTATTGGCTAAAGTTTTTTCTGCATCGTCACCATTCTTAAAATATTCCTTTATACAGATCAAACCTTGTGCTAAAAAAGCAGTTTCTACCAAGTCGCCACCATTATCCATTTCGCTAAATGGCCTAACGTTACCGTTAGTGCCATTTAACCAATGTGGCCAAGCGCCGTGAAAACGATCCGCAGATGCCAAAAAGCTTAGTATCTGATCAATACGTGCTACGGATTCGCTACGGGTAATAAAGCCTCTTTCCACACCTACTAACAGTGCCATTAATCCAAAACCGGTGCCACCAATACTTACGGTATTAGGGTCGTTTGATGGTTCGTTTGGGTGAAAACGTTCACGAGCCGCACCAGAATTAACCTCTGCATAGTCCCAAAAATACTTGAAGGTTTCTTGCTGGGTGAAATTCAACAGTTCTTCATCTGAAATCTCTGGTACTTCTGGTTCTGTTGGAATTTGCGGAAGTTCAGATTCGCCTGTTGGGGCATCTGGTTCAGATGATGAACATGCCGTTACCGATATCAGTAAGATTCCAAAGAAAATAACGAACGTCTTATGAAGTATTCGCTTTATGTACTCAAGTCGGTTTTGGTTTCTCATTGTGGTGATGCAACTGAAAAACCTAGTTTATCCAAGCCTTTAACAACATCTTTGTTTTTCATAAAAAGCTTCCAGAATAGTCCACTTCTGTGATTTTCTATCATCACAGGAATAGGACCTTGGTCAATGGCCAAATACCTAGGTAATACCCAGTTTTTTTCCAAGCTAAAGGCATCATATGGACCATATTTACCAATAAGCGTATCATGTTTTGTATACAGGTTTCTTAATACGGCCATACTTTCTTTTGGAGTATATGGCATAGAAGAAAGTGCTGCGGTAGGTGAAATAACGCTTATATCCCTGTCTGGTCTATGTCCGGCATATCCCTTAATGGAATAACTGGATGTAAGTCCCCACAAATCTTCACCATAACCTTTAAAATTCTTAGGGTTATCTACGGCATACTTGTATTGGATCAAGGCATGGTTACGGTTTAACTCCCAATAATCTGCATATTGGTCTTTTAATCCTTTAGGGTTTAATCCCGTAAAAGAATAATGAGCCCAGAACATAGGTCCTACAGGAGAAGCATCACTTTCATAATGATCTAAAACGGTAGGTAGGCCATAGAAAGTGGTATCTTTAGTAATAGCTCCATTTCTAGCCCAACCTTGGTCATAAACTTCTTTTGAAATGGGGTGCGTAGGAGATGCCGCTGCCAAAATGTACATGACCAATGCTTCATTGTATCCACCCACAGGGAAGTTCATATCCCATTCATATTCTGGTGACCAGTGCCAGTACAGTACATTTTCACCTTTGGTGTACCAGTCCCATTCTACTTCTTCCCATAGTTTTTGTATATGTTGCGCCAAGGCTTGTTCTCGCTCATTTCCGTCCTTGAAATATTCTTTAACGGTCAATAATCCCTCAATAAGAAAAGCGGTTTCCACTAAATCACCACCATTATCTTTTTTGCTGAATGGCGTCATTTTACCATCAGGTGTTAGCCAGTGTGGCCATACACCATGAAAACGATCGGCTTTGTCAAGAAATTTTACAGCTTTTTCAAGTCGCTCAAGACCCATTTCGCGAGTAATTAATTCTCTCTCAATACCTACTAAAATTGCCATGACACCAAAACCTGAACCACCAATAGTAATAATATCCTTGTGGTGTGTTGGGTAAATATCATCTAAATGAATTCTTTCACGTGCCAGACCAGATGTAGGTTCTGCACCTTCCCAGAAATAATTAAATGTTTGTTTTTGAACGGAATCTAATAATTGCTCATCCGTAATTTTAGAATGTTCCACATTATCACCTTGATCTCTAAGTTTAGACTTAGACGATTTACCATTACAGCCTACTAACAAAGTTGCCGCCATCATTGAAACTAAAATTGTCCTCATAAAAAATCTCCTACATTAATTGAATTAAACTATTATTTTGATTATAAACCTGATTGTCTGATCTCTTGAATTTCTTGCCGGCTCAATGCTTTGTTGTACAACCTAAGCTCATCTATAAAGCTCAGATCAAAACCGTGGCCCCATTCTGTAAAACGAGGTGCACCTGAACCAATGGATAATACATCGCAACCTGTCCAATCTACTCCCGTGAAATCGCCTTGTGATACAACTTCACCATTAAAATAGACGACACATTCAGTACCTGAGATGGTAAATGCCAAGTGTACCCAGTCTGAAGCGGTAGGGTCTAACGCAGCGGCATCACCACCATCAAACCATGATTCACCTTCGCCATTACCTACATTTAATTTAAATACCTGTCTTGTGGCATCACCTTCCCTAAAGAACCGGAATCCGTTGGTACGTTTGTTCTGTACATCAGGGTATCCTGCATTATCTACATCCTCAGGACCCATAACTAAGATGGAACCTCTTGTTGGATCTGCATTCAATTTATACCATAAGGTGGCACTGAATTCCTCTGTAGTAAGCGCTCCGGATTCATTTGTAGGGAACGTTAAATAAGAATCTGTAGCACCGGCATATGCATTATCACCTTCTACGCTTTCACCGGCATAACCTGGTGTACCTACAACGGTAGCGTCAATATTTCTAAAACGCTCGTTGTAACTACCATCAAAAGGCATATAGAACATTTCACCATCAAAAGTAGGAGGGTAGGAAGAAACGAATTCACCTGAATCGTCCGCCATTATTTGTTGAACTTCTTCTTGAGAAATTGCTCTATTGAAAATACGAAGTTCGTCCATTAAGCTTTCATCGGACAAGTGGCCCCATGCTGTAAAGTTAGGTGTGCCCGACATGATGGATAGTACATTAACATCTGTCCAATCAATACCTGCAAAAGCTCCTTCAGTAGCAATTTGACCGTCTATATACACTACCGCTTCAGAACCTGAAATGGTAAGTGCTAAGTTTACCCATTCTCCAGTAGTAGGGTCTACATCTGCAGCCTCGCCGCCATCAAACCAAGTACCATCTGCACCAGTACCAGCATTCAGCTTAAAGCGTTGCATACCATTTGCATTTTCACGGAAAAATCTAAATCCTTTAGAAAGGTCATTGTTTGCGCCGTCAATTAATGGCGGACTCAAGGTCAATACACCGGCACGGTCTGGCGTGTTATTTATTTTCATCCAGAAAATAGCACTGAACTCGGCATTTTTAAAACGCTCGGCATCTAATGTCAAATACGTATCCGTAGCACCTTGGTATGAGCCATCGCCTGCAATATTATCTTCGCTTATGGACGGACTTCCAAATTCTTCCGCTTCTTCAAAACTGATCAAATCTACATATGCACCATCAAAAGGCATGTATAAAATTTCACCTGGGTATTTAGAAACATAGGCAGGTTCTTTTGTAAAGTTGACCATACCGTTTGTGGTTTTACCATCTAGGTCAGTTGCGGTAACGGTAAGTACATGCTCACCATCTGCAAGTTGGTTGTAAACCAAATCGTCAACTACCAATCTTCTATAATCTAAAAAATCAGCATAGCTTTTAATGGAGTTTCCATCTAAAGCAACATTTACCGAAGCCAATTCAATATCATCTTGAGCTTCAAATTTTATGGTAATGGTTGCTAATTCTTCGTTCACTTTTACCGCTAAACCTTCGGTTGGTGAAGTAATGGTGATACTAGGAGCCGTTTCATCTGCACCAGGGTCAACTTCGGTTAGTGAGTCGATACCATCTTCGCAGGCCACCAAAAGAAAGGTAGCCAACAAAAAAGTAATTATATTTTTAAAATGTTTCATTGTAGTTCGTTTTTAGTTAGCTATTTCACCCAATATTGGAAACTCGTCAATCTGATCTTGATGGTAGGTTACAAAAGCCTTGTCTTCGGTAAATGTTCTTCCGTCAAAACTTAGTTCATCATATCTGCCTAATCGTACCATATCAAAGAAGCGTTTTCCCCATTCCATAGAAAGCTCGGCATATTTTTCATCTACGATCTGGTCAAGAGTTACCCCGCTTAAAGGCGCCATATTTGCCCTTGAACGTACCAGATTAACCGCCTCATCAGCAGTCATAGCTGAATTATTCGCTCCTTGCACCAATGCTTCGGCGTACATCAACAAAGTTTCTGAGTAACGAAAGACAATATTGTTCTTGTTACTACCATATTCGGTACGACCAGGTATTAGTTGATTTGTAGGTAAATAGTGTTTGCCGCTTGAAAATATAGACCGCACGGTAGATGTATTTTCATCACCATCTCTTGTAGTTGGTGAAACAAATGACGGTAACGTCTCTGCAGTGTAAGAGGTGGTAGCAATTAAGCTATCAATTCCCTTTTGGCTAAAGAAAACAGAAGTTTCTAAACGCTCGGTTTCACCTCTATCCAACATAAATTCAATATATTTTAAGCTGGGTTCAAAAAATCCCCATCCGTTACTAGAGCCATCAACTTCTGGATTCCATGAGTTGGGACCATACGGAGCATATAAATGACTAACCCTGTCGCCTTCACCATTTCCAAAATCAGAGTATTGAAATTCAAATAAGTTTTCATCGCTAAGTTTACCCGGAGTTTTGAATAACTCATAATAGTCAGGAAACAACGTAAATTTTCCAGAAGCAATAATTTCACCTGCAGCATCTGCAACGGCTTGGTAATTTTTCAGTTCTTGATTGGCTTCCGCCTTTATCATTAAGGCAGTGTATTTAGTTACTCCGCCAGGTAAATCTGTACGTTCATTTGGTCTTAAATCCAGTAAGAATGGTATGGCCTCATCCATTTGATCAGAAATGTGTTGCATTACTTCAGCTTTACTTGGTACCGATGTTACATCTGCGAAATCGTTAAGATCAGATGAAGTAGGAATGAATACCGAACCATATACCTGTGATAATTGAAATAATAATACCGCTCTAAGTACTTTTGCTTCTGCGATATATTGATTTCCTAAAGCGATACCTTCATCATCTGCAAACTCCATATACCTTTCTATCTGTTCCATACCCGTATGGGCGCCAATGATATCTCCGTAATACGTTTCCCATAAGGTTCTAGAACCAAAGAAAGAGTTGTCGTATACATAGCGATCTTGATTTTTTAGACCTTGTTGGTCACCTGCTGCATTGACATCGTCACCTCTTGTAGCAACTACCAATGGCTGCTCCCAACCTCTATCTGCAACGGATTGGTAAACCCCAATTAGTGATAAGACCATATCATCGGTTTGTGAAAAATCTGTTCCGCCGGCAAAATTGTTATTTAACTCTGGTTGATCCAGATCGTCGGAACAACCTATTAGTACAGTACCTAGAAAGGCTAAAAGCACTGTTAGTTTATTTACTTTTATAAATTTCATAGCTGTATTTTTAAATTTTAATATTTACACCAAATGTATACACACCCGGTATTGGATAGGTTTGGGCGTCTCTACCATCTGAAACCTCAGGAGTAAAACCGTTGTAGTTGAAGAATGTTAACGGACGCTCCGCAGTGATGTAGAATCTAATATCAGGATTAAATTTTCCATTTAATTTAGGTAGCGTGTACCCTAAGGTTACGTTCTGTAGTCTTACAAAATCTCCCTTTTCTACAAAGAAGCTATTCAAGAATTGATTGCTCCATGGGTTTCTAATTCCCCTTGCAGATGGGTAGCTATTGGTGCTACCGGCACCGTTCCATCTATTTACCGCAAAATCCCTATCAATATTGGCATCTGGAGTCTGACGTACGGCAAAACGCTTTTGGTTGGCGATCACATTACCGCCTTGTCCAATGACATTTAAGTTAAAATCCCAAGCCTTATAATTCATACCGAAGTTGAAACCGAAAGAATAGGTAGGCAGGTAAGAACCAAGATCCACTCTATCTTGTGCATCGATCACCATATCTCCGTTTTGATCCACAAACTTTAAATCGCCAGGGGCCACGGTCAACCCGTCAGCAATGGCAGCTTGTGCAGCAGGGTCAGCTTGAATTTCTTCGTCCGTTTGGTATACTCCGTCAACTTTTAACCCGAAAAACGGACTAATAGTTCCGCCAACAACGGTACGTTGTGCAAGGTCACCACCAGAAGTAAGATTTTCTTGTCCAGCTAAATCAAGTACCTCATTATCTAAAGTAGAAAAGTTACCGCCCACACTAAAGCTAAAATTCTCTGATACTTTCTGATTCCAGTTGGCAACAATTTCAAAACCTGAGTTTCTAATAACACCAACATTTTGTCTAGTTTCGCCAGGAACCAATAATCTAGATACCGGTATTACGGCGTCACGAGTTTCCCGAACATAATAGTCAGAATCTATCGTTAATTTATTATCGAATAACCTAGTAGTTAACCCTACATTAGTTTCTGCGGTTACTTCCCATTTTAGTGCTTCAAAATCACTACTGGTTACAAGACCAGGGTAGCGAACATCGCCAAATACACCATCTACCGCGTTTGATGTAATGCCGCCAGTACTAGAGGCAACATTGGCATTACCCAATTCACCCCAACTAGCTCTAAGCTTTAAAAAGTTTATAACGTTGCTATTCTCTAAGAAAGATTCTTCAGAAACTACCCAGCCCACACCAACAGTAGGGAAATAGCCCCATTTTTCTTGGTATTTACTGGTACCATCTGCTCTAAACGTACCATAAAGAAGGTATTTGCTGTCAAAGTTATAAGCAATACGACCAAAATAAGAGAAGAAGTATTGTCTTAGTCCATCATCACCAACACCATCGATATCTATTGAGTTGGCAAGATCCAAGTAATAAGATTCATCACCAATTCCTGGTCCGTTAGGAAAATTAAGACCTTTGGCTTCTAATTGCTCATAAGAACGATCCCTGTATGAAGTACCGACTAAAGCCGTTAAATTATGATTCCCGTACGTGTCATCATAGGTTATGGTATTATCCCAAGTTTGTTCAGAAAAGGTGGCATTTCTTTTTACCAATTCTGCATTTTCCCTAAAAGCGTTACCGTTTCCAAAAAAGTAGGGCAAACGTACTTCTCTGGTTTCAGTAGTTTCAAAATTGTGATAAAAAGCAGTTTTTAAAGTCAATTTATCGGGTACCAACTGGTAATTAAGATCAACTGTAGTCAGCGTATTTCTAATCTTGTCTCTGTTCTCTGTATTTTCCATTACTGGAAAAGGATTTTGTGTACCTCTGTACCCTAAATCTTGTGCGTTGGCATAAGGTCTTGGATATGCCTCTGTTTTTGAAGGGTCAAGAACAGGCATTGTAGGAGTGGCATAATATGCCAATGCAAACGCAGTGCTTTCAGGTCTGTATCTTGTAGCATTACTAAAGAGGGTAGAAATACCAATATCTAAACGATCGGTAATATCAACATTGACTTTAGAACGAATATTAAACCTTTCGTAATCGTTCTTCATGTTTAAAATTCCTTCTTGTTCAAAGTAGTTTAGCCCTAAGGAATAAGTTATAGACTCAGTACCACCGGCAACGCCAATACTATGGTTTTGCTGTAATGCGTGACGCAGAATAAGATCGTACCAGTCTGTATTTACATTGGGTACATTAGGGTTAATTCTACTTCTGCCATAACGTTGAATAGCATTGTCTATAGATTGTGCTTCTGCAGTAGATCCAGATTCTCTTGCTAGGGTAGCAAACTGTTCAGAATTGGATAATTTAACAACGTTTTGAGCTATCTGTACACCTTGGTAACCATTATAAGTAATTTCCGGTTTCTGGTTTATTTTACCAGACTTAGTTTGGATCAGTACTACACCATTTGCGGCACGAACACCGTAAATTGCGGAAGCAGAGGCATCTTTAAGTACAGATATAGTTTCAATGTCTTCCGTATTTAAAAAATCGATGTCATCAAAGAACGTACCATCAACCACATATAAAGGGTCAGAGGCACCGCCCACATAGGAACCGATACCACGAACACGAATTGTTGGTCCCGTACCAGGTGCACCGCTACTTACTACTTGAAGACCCGCAACCTTACCTTGCAATGATTGCATAGCGGCACTAGTAGGTGTTCTAGTAATATCTTCGGTTTTAATTGTTGTGATGGATCCTGTAAGATCCGCTTTTTTCTGTGTTCCATAACCCACCACTACAACTTCCTCTAAAGCCTGAGAGTCCTCAGATAAAGATACATTGATAGTCGTTTGATCGTTCACAGCAATTTCTTGTGTAGCGTAACCAATGTAGCTAATTACAAGTGTACCATTGTTGGGTACATTATTCAATGCATATAAACCGTCAAAATCAGTTTGGGTTCCTGTTGTAGTACCTTTTATAATAATACTTGCACCGGGTAAAGGTTGACCACCTTCATCGGTAACAGTTCCCGAAACTGAAATCTCATTTTGCGCAAAAACCGCCAAATGGGTCATTAAAATGCAGAATGTTAAAAATTTGATTCCTATTTTCATAATTGTTTAAAAATTGAGTTCTAAAATTATCAAGTTGTTAATTTGGACAGCAAGTTATCAAAACAAATAGCCGTTAAATTTTATTCAACTACATAAAAAGTACATCAAGCCTAGGTGTACGTCGTAATCCTTTAAATACAAGGTTTTGCAGTAGTTCTGATGTTAAATAAAAAGTAAAAATTAACGTATTGATGTAGTAATGATGTAGACAATTAACGCATTGTTAATGGCTGTCATCGTTATTTAAAAGAGAAAAGCTTGTTCTATTTGAATTTTATGAGATAATTAGACAGGTTTTGAGAGCTGTCAATGTTCAGTTTCTTGCGAAGGCGGTACCTGTGTATTTCAACACCACGTACAGAAATACCCATTAAAGGAGCGATCTCTTTTGTGGTATGATTCATTTTAAGATAAGCGCATAACCTTAAATCTTTAGGGGTAAGTTTAGGATACTTTTTTAGAAGGTTTTCAAAAAAATCTTCATGTAGTTCCTTAAAACTTACCTCAAAATGTTTCCAGTCTTGATCTTCGTTCATAGAACTATCCAGTTTTTTGGATAGCGATTTAAAACGTTGCTTATTGGTAAATGCTTCTTGGTTTAAGGCAATGAGATCTTTTAGTTCAATAATCAATTCATTTTTCTTGGCAACACTCATGGTTGTTCTAGCAAGTTCTGTTTGTTTTCTTTTAATTTCTTTTTCTAGTTTTTCTTTCTCTATCTGTGCTAAACGTTCTTCTTGCTCTCGCTGCATTTGAACTTTTAATATGTGGTGTTTTTTGGCTAACTTTTGCTTGTTGTACCATCGTACTAAAAGAATACTGGCAATACCTATGAAAAAGTACCCCAGTAAACTCCAATTAGAAAAATACCACGGGCGTAGTATTTTAAATTTAATAATTTTGGGTTCAGAAAGTTCGTTTCCAATACTGACAGTATGTATTTTCAAGGTATACTCTCCAAACGGTAAATTTTGAAGAATTATAGCGCCATGGTCAAGATAGCTAGATTGTGCTATGGTTCCGTTTAGTTCATAATAATAGGTATACTTGTTAAAGCTACCTGCTGCAACTTCTATTCTAATGGTTTTAGAGGTATTAAACGGTACTTTATACTCCTGTTCTTTTAATTGGTGGGTTTCATTACCGTCTATAAAAGAACTTACCCTTGGTGTTGGTAGATCTACATTTTTTAGCTCGTTCTCAAACCTGTTCAAGTTGAGCTTACCAAAACCATCTGTAAGGGTGAAATAATATATAGAATCATTATAGCTTACTATAGTTTCCGTTTCTATAGCCAGTCTTTTCCTCAGCTGGGCATCATCTAAAGTGAATTGATTTTCTCCAAGATCGGTATGAATAATTTTCTTTTGATTATCATTATCAAAAAACCAATAGCGAGTTGCATTATAATTTACCAAGTTCATATCCTTGTAATCCTTAAACTCTTCAAATTCTGAAATGACATCTGATATGGGGTCATATTTATACCAATTACCTTCACTGGATAATATGATCTGATTTTTAATGTTATATAATTTAATGTTATAGGTGTTGGGAATTGCTCCAGTTTTTATTTCTATAAACTCTAACACTTTTGTGTGTTCGTCGTTCATTTTAATCTTAAAAAGCCCCTTGTATGGGTGGGCGGCCCATACCGTGTTTGCGTTTTCAAAACAAAGTTGCTTTACAGGAAAATCAATACCTGTTACCCGACTTGAAATCCATTTTCCATTTTTACCTTTTTTGAAATTTGCCAGACCGGTATAAGTACCTTGAATATAAGAGGATTCTGTTTCCGGTACTTTTACCAATTGGTAACCTCCAGAAATATCAGATACTTTATTTAATGTGCCATCCTTTAAAATAAAGGTACCGGTATTATGACCACAAAAGAGATCACCATCAATAACTTCCAAATCCCAAACATGTCCTTGAGAACCGGGTACAAACTGTAATTTGTTATCCCTAAAATAATAGATGCCGGTATTACTCCCTAAATAGAGTTCATTATTATAATCAACAAGGTCATAAACGGTGCCTAAAACTCCTGTGTGGTCAGTATAATAGGTAATTGGGTTGTTTAATTGAATTTTATCAATACCATTATCTAACCCTAGCCATAATTGCTCTTTATACTGGAGCATGGCTAAAACAGTATTGTTTTGAAGCCCTAATGCCTTGTTTAGATTCTGAAATGTATTCCATTTAATGTTATAAGTGTAGACTCCGTTTTTAATGGTGCCAAATGCAATGGTGTTGCTGTCTAACGCTAATACTTTGTTAAGTTGGTGCTCTTTAAGCTCATTGTTAATGGTATCATCCAATAATGCAACTTTCCCATCTGTAAGTAAAAAACAGCCGCTTAATTTAGTGCCAATAATTAAACTGTCTCCAAAGGGAACCATATCTACAATGGTCTTTCCTTCTAATATTTCTTGAGACTCTAATGGGGTAAGGGTATTGTCTTTGATCCAATATAATCTACGTTGTTCTCCTGCTACAATGATTTGATTTTTATACTTGGCAATAGTAGTAACGACAAAAGGAGCGTCTAAAACTGAAATTTCATTGTTCTTATAAATGTATACGGTAGAAAAAGATCTAAAAATGATGGCATCGTTAAGTTGTATAATTTGCCAGAATTCCTCATTGGTAAATTCATGATCCTTAATTAAATGGGTTAATGAGGTATAGACTAAAGAACCGTAGTCATTCATCTGCCAAAATCCAAATTCTTCATAAGATCCGGTAAATATCTTGCCATTTACATAGGCCACCGATCGTATAATGGTTTTGTTGGGTAATTTATAGAGTGTCCAGTTTTCACCGTTAAAATGTAATAATCCGTTATTATTAGCAACGTATAGTTCACCATTCTCATCAATGGTCAGTCCCCAGTTTTTACTTGCGGCATTATATTCATAACTACTGTAATTCTGAATAGGAGGTGAAAGATTTTGTCCAATATTCCAAAAAGGAATAAGATATAAGGTGATGAGAAAAAATAATTTAGTTTTCATCTTGACCTCCTCCCTTTAAACCGGACCGTTTAATACTAGAGAAAACCGGGCGAATAAATGTTTAACTTTAAATAGATTATTTGCTTATGAAACGATC
>NZ_FTMA01000013.1 GCF_900155985.1 Maribacter ulvicola | reverse complement strand
AAGCCATAGATACTACAGATCCTAACGACGATTGTGATTCCGTGGGCGGTACCCCGCTAGGAACTTCAGATTGTGATAATGACGGTCTTACCAATAACGAGGAAACCACGGGCGTGGACGACCTTGCCACCACGGCCGATCCGAACGGGGAGATTACGGACCCCAACGACCCAGATTCCGATGATGACGGTATTACCGATGGACAGGAAGCCATAGATGGTACAGATCCTAACGACGATTGTGATTCCGTGGGCGGTACCCCGCTAGGAACTTCAGATTGTGATAATGACGGTCTTACCAATGACGAGGAAACCACGGGCGGCACAGACCCAGAGAATGCCGATTCTGATGGAGATGGCTTAACAGATGGAGAAGAAGTGAATAATATAGATGACCCTACTACTACTACTGAATCTCCCAATGGTAATAGCGACCCACTTGACCCATGTGATCCAGATGCTGTTAATACTTTTTGTAATGATAACGATGATGATGGCGATGGTTTAACAAATGATGAAGAATTAATATTAGGTACCGATCCCAATGATCCTGATTCCGATGGTGACGGTATTTCCGATGGACAGGAAGTTATCGATACCACGGACCCTAACTATGACTGTGATTCCGTAGGCGGTACGCCACTTGGAATTTCCGATTGTGATAATGACGTGTTGTCATACGATGAGGAAACTACGGGTGTAGACGATATTGCTACTATAGCGAATCCAAATGGGGAGATTACAGATCCCAACGATCCAGATTCCGATGATGACGGTATTTCCGATGGGCAGGAAGCTATTGATGGAACAAATCCTAACGACAACTGTGATTCCGTAGGGGGTACACAACTCGGTGCTTCCGATTGTGATAATGACGGACTCACCTATGATGAAGAAACTACCGGCGGCACAGACCCAGAGAATGCCGATTCTGATGGTGATAGTATTAACGATGGTCAAGAAGTCGAAGACCATACCGATCCATTAGACCCTTGTGATTCTATTGGAGGTATTGTTCCTTCAGGTTCAGCTTGCGATTTAATAATCGAGAACGATCTGATAGACCATAATATTAACGAAGGCACCTTTAGAATTAAAAATATTGAATCGTTCTCTGATAATACAGTAGAAATCTATAATAGATGGGGAGTAATTGTCTATGAAACCAAAAACTATGACAATAGTAGTAATGTTTTTAGAGGTATCTCAAACGGGAGGGCAACCTTAAAAAAATCACAAGAATTACCTGTAGGAATATATTACTATATTATAAAATACATCGTTAATGGCAATGCGAAATCTAAAGCAGGATATTTATACATCAATCGATAATAAAAATAACATGAAAAACATATATATATCATTTATACTATTGTTTATTGCCAGTTTTGGAATACAAGCACAACAAGATGCGCAATATACCCAATACATGTATAATACATTAGCTATAAATCCTGCTTACGCTGGCTCAAGAGGAGTTTTTAGTATTGCTGCCCTACATCGTTCTCAATGGGTAGGTTTAGATGGTGCGCCCACAACTCAAACGTTGAACTTTAATACACCTGTTTCAGAACGAGTAGGTATCGGTTTGTCAATTGTAAATGATGAAATTGGAAATGGCACCAATCAAGATACTTACTTTGATGGTGTTTTCTCATACAGTATCCCATTTTCTAATGAGGGAAAACTTTCTTTTGGACTAAAAGCTGGGGGGCATTTTTTAAATGTTAACTTTAATCAATTACGAAATTACCAAGCCGAAAACAATCTTGGTACTCCAACAAATATTGACAAAAAATTCTCTCCAAACTTTGGAGCGGGTGTCTATTATCATACGGAAAAGTTTTATGCAGGATTCTCTATACCCAACTTTTTGGAGACCGAACATTTTGATAGATCTGGTGAAAATGGAGGAACTTCATTCTTAGCACAAGAAAGAATTAATTTATACTTTATTTCTGGTTATGTTTTTGATCTTAATTATGATTGGAAAATAAAACCCGCCGCACTTTTTAAAGCCGTACAAGGCGCTCCATTACAAGCTGATCTTTCTGCAACATTTTTATTACGGGATAAGTTTTCATTTGGAACAGCTTATAGATGGAGTGCTGCACTAAGTGCACTAATAGGAATGCAAATAACAGATCAATTAATGTTAGGACTTGCATATGACAAAGAAACTACCGACCTAGGTAATACCGCCTTCAATGATGGTTCTTTTGAAGTCTTCTTAAGATATGAGTTTAAAACACGCTACAACAAAGTACTAACACCAAGATTCTTTTAAAGTAATGAAATCACAAAAAATAAAAAGTACACTAATACTACTCACAGTTTGTTGTTTCGCTTTTTCTCAAAGTAATAAAGAAAAAAGAGCTGAAGAGAAGTTTGAAAACTATTCTTTTTTTGAAGCAATAGCATCTTATGAAGATTTAGTAAAAGATGGATTTTCAGATGAAAAAATTTATAAGAAACTGGGAAATGCGTATTATCTAAATGCCAGATATGATAAGGCAACCAATTGGTACAAACAACTTTTTGAACTAGAAAGTAGTTCAATTGACCCAGAGTACCTTTATAGGTATGCACAATCATTAAAATCGCTCAAAAAATACGATGAATCTTTTGAATGGATGAAAAAATTTGAGTTAGCAAAAGTAAAAGATGGGCGTGTTCAAAAATTTAGAAAAACTTATGACTATTTAAAAGATATAGAACTAAATTCAAACAGATATAAGATAGAGAATATAGCAATCAATTCAAAAGAATCTGACTTTTCGCCTTCTTTATATAATGAAAATTTAATTTTTGCTACTGCCAGAGATACTCGTTTTACTTCGAGTAATGTACACGAATGGAACAATAAACCGTTCTTAAATCTCTATACTTCGCAAATTACCGAAGATGGTTCTTTCTTAAACACAAAAAAACTTTCGAAAAATATAAACAAAAAAACCCATGAATCATCTACTGCTTTTAGTAAAGATGGTACTACTATGTATTTTACTCGCAACAACTCAGAAAATGGTAGATTTTCTCGTGATAAAGAAGGCATAAGTAGACTAAAAATTTATAAAGCAACTAAAATAAATGGTGAATGGGGTGCAATTACAGAACTTCCTTTCAATGGAGATGATTACTCCACAGCCCACCCCTCATTAAATACTGATGAGAGTAAGTTATATTTTGCTTCTGATATGGAAGGAACTCTTGGCGCTTCAGACATTTTTGTTGTAGATATAAACTCAGATGGCGATTTCGGAATACCCGTAAATATGGGTAGTTCCATAAATACTGAAGCTAGAGAAACTTTTCCTTTCATAACAGAATCCGGTATTTTATATTTTGCTTCAGACGGACATCCAGGATTAGGCGGACTTGATATGTTTGCTGCTAAAATAGATAACAAAGAGAAAGCCGTTATACACAATCTTGGAAAACCACTTAACAGCGAGCAAGATGATTTTTCCTTCGTTATAGACGAAGGTAAACAGAAAGGTTTTTTTGCATCTAATCGTGATGGTGGTATTGGAAGCGATGATATATATAGTTTTGTAGAATATAAAAAATTGGATTTTAATTGTTACTCCCAAATTAATGGAAAAGTAAAAGATCTAAAAACAAACGAAATTATTGCCCGAGTAGATTTGCAGTTAGTAGGTGATAACGGAGATGTACTATCAAAAACGGTTACAAACTCTGATGGTGGATTTCAATTTGAAGTACCATGCGAAAATGATAATTACAAAATTATCGCTTCAAAAATAGATTATGAAGAAAACAAAGTGTCAATCCATATAGAGGATACATTAGAAATCTTCTTGAAATCTACTCTTATAGAAGAAATCTCGGGAACAGATCTAGCCAAATCATTACAACTAAATCCTATTTACTTTGATTTAGATAAACATTCTATACGTGCGGATGCCAAAGTAATACTTGAAAAAGTCATCGCATATATGAAACAGTACCCTTTATCAAAAATTGAAATTAGATCACATACAGATTCTAGAGCGGGAGATAAATACAATCAACGTTTGTCTACGAAGAGAGCAAAAGCCACAGTAGGCTATTTAGTTTCGCAAGGAGTTTCAAAATCTAGATTAGTCGGAATTGGTTATGGAGAAAGTAAATTAATTAATTTATGCACTAACAATTCTTCATGTTCAGATACAGAACATGAACTAAATCGTAGGTCAGAATTCATTATTATTAGGTAAGTACATTACATTTTTCTTTAATATAATTTCCAAATTCAGTAGTTAAAATGGAATATAACATGAAACTTAAGATGGCAAACGACATTTTCATATGAAATATTAAAGTTATAAAATCTCAGATTAAATATTAATCTGAGATTTCACATACTTATAAAGCCAAAAGGATATATAAAGTGATTAAAAGAGTAATAAAGTAAAAATACTTTTAAAAAATTTGTAAAAGGTAATGTAGATAAGCTTCCCAAAAATAAACGAAGACCTCAAAAAAACTAGGTTTAACTTTAAAACAACAAGGAAGTCAACCTCCATAAGGGTTACATCAAAAAGAAATTCAATTAATAATAGAAAAAAATACAAGTCCAAGTTCTTCGAACTTGCGATAGTTTATATAAAACTCTACATATAATGAGAAAACAATTATTAATTAGTTTAAAAAATTCTATGGTTTTCTATTAAAATAAAAATTATGATTTACACTAAAAATCTTATAAAAAGCTAAACAAAAAAAAGTAATTATACAAAAGCCAATTATTTTCCCAACCGAAGATGCCGTTATGAAATCAGTATATTTTGGCTATAAGCTAGGTTACCAAAATATGGTAAATGTTAGTTCGTAATCCAAGTATATTCTTAAATCGGTTCTTAATGATATGTCAAAAAGGGTTCGACTTTAGATAAAAGCCGAACCCTCGCTATTCTTAACCTACACTCTTTATGAGATACTACTTCAAAACAAGTTTAAGCTATAAATTACTTAATCTTATTATTTTGAAATTATACACTTATGAGGATAGTGTCATTTTTAACATTCATTTTAGTTACTCAAATCTTTAATTCTAATATTTCTAAATGCCAATTCAGCACCATGCCCTAGAAAACCAATGTGTCCACTGTTTCTATTTAATCCCGGGTGTTCTTTATGATCCGCAGTACCATTTTTAGAAGCTTCCTTGTAGTCACCATCTACGATTACTTTACCATTTAAGGTGATTTTTATGTGACTACCTTTTACAATAACTTCTTGTGAGTTCCATTCTCCTACAGGGTTCAAAGCTCCCCGTTTAGCAGCAATAATACCATATACCGAACCATGATATTGATAAGGTTTTAGATTTGCATAAATATCTGCAGTATCATCCAATATTTGTAATTCTTTGCCCTCATAGGCCACATCTCCCTTTAGTGGTGCATGAATTCCTAAACCATTGTTAGCGCCAGGCGTCAATTTAAAATCAAATCTAAAAATAAAATCAGCATATTCTTCGGCCGTAAAAAGATTGCCATGACCACCTCTTTCTGGGCGCACCAACAATTCATTATTTTCCATGACATAATCTTTCTTATTTCCAATCCAATGGTCCAAATTTTTACCGTTTAATAAAGATTTAAAACCTTCTTTTCGTTCTGCTTCAGTTAATTGATCCTCACCAGAACTTATTTCTCTGACATATATATTTCTAAATCCTAAATCTTCGCCATGAGCCTGTAGTTCTATAGCTTCTTTCATAAAAATAGCCTGCTTTCTATCCCAATAGTTTTCTAAAACCACATTATCGGTAACCAAGACTCCGTTTAAATGAACAGTAACACGTTCACCAACCATTTTAATTCTAAACGTATTCCAATCATTAATTGGGTTATCCGCTACTACTAATGGCTTGCTTTCATGTTTTTGATTATTATATAACCCGCCTGATCCTACTTGTGCTCCCACTTCTACTCTGGCTATGTCCCATATTTGAACTTGTGGTGTTCCTCTTAGATAAATACCACTATCACCACCGTTAGTAATTTTCCAATCTACCAACATTTCAAAATCACCATAATCTTTAACGGTACAAATGTTATTATATCCTTCTCCTCTAAAGCCGATAACCCCATTTTCAATATACCAATCTTTCATCATCTGTTTATTGGCCTTGGCTTGTTCTTGCGCTAATTTTCTAGTTGACATTTTAGAACGGGCAATGGGGTTGTGTACCAATCCTTCCCATCCAGAAAAATCCTGTCCATTAAATATGGATACAAAACCTTTCTCTTCAGACATTTTGTCTAAAAACTCTTTTACATCAATTTTAATATATTGACTATCAGGACCTGTTAGATTATTTATACTTCTAGAAACAATATCCCTAACTACTTCTCCACTTAAGCCATTGTCTTCTCCGGGAGTCGGTAATGCTATGGCAATAGCTGTATTTGAAACCGTGGTAAGCAACTCTTTTTCGTTTAAATAATCAGCAACGAATACTAATGATAAAAATGTTTTAATGTTACCTGCGGCAGCAATTATTCGTTTCTTTTCTGAGGTAGTTTTAGCTTCTGACATTAACTTTCTTACCAAAAGCAATTTTTGGTCGACCGGATAATCTGACTTGCCAACTTTAGTCAGGTAATTATTAAAAGCACTTTCTCTTAAATCACTACTAGAACTTTGTTTTACCGCTTTAAACAAATAGGGTAAGACAGCGTTGCTCTTCCAGTTTGCCAATGCATTTAGAGCTATAATTTTCTCCTCTTTGCTTCCTTTTGATAATACTTGTGAAACTAATTCTAAAGCCTCATCGGTATTCAGCGCAGCTAAAACAGGTAGTACTTTCGACTTATCCTTTGTGTCGTTATAAATTTTGAAGACCTGTTCATTATAAGCTCCTTTACTACTATTCAAAATATTTATAATAGCATCTTGTGTATGTTTTACGTATGCTACAACTGTAGTGTTTTCTAGCAAATTAATTAGTGCAGAAAAGTCCTTCTCTGAAGAAACATATGGCAACGCCATGTAGGCGGCATTTAAAACTATGTCATTATTTGAACTTAACGTCGTCAACACCGTATCAAACTGTTCTGTGGCATGTCTCGCAGCCAGAACATTTATCAATACTACTTTGCCTTTACCTTTTAGATTTTCAATCTCGCTTGCAATTAACGCTGTATCGCTATCATCGCACAATCTTAAGATTGTTTTTTCTATTGCTGTATATTCTTCATTAGAATTAGCAGAACGCAAACTTTTGAACAATATTGGTAGTGCTTTATTTTTAGGTTGATATGCCAAAGCTTTAATACCTGATAGACGCACGGACTCTTCTTTATCTTCGACTGCCATCAAGATGACTTTATCAAAAACAACTGGCTCGTCACTCTCTCTTAACATATTAATAATAAGAGACTTAGTTTGTACAGTTGATTTTCTATATCTCTTTGTCCATTGTAATATTTCTGAAATAGTTAATTCTGAACCTGAAGTATTTAAAACTGCACCAACATAGGCAACATTTTTATTTTTAGACTCTTTAAGTAGGGTTTTAGTAAAAGATGCCCCTTCGTTTGCAGTAAGGATATGTACCCCTGCAGATCTAAAATGTAATTGTGAAACTGCCTTACAATTTTTAAGCAATTCTCTTGCTACCGAATTACTTAGGGATTTATTACCTGCTTTTTGCAATCTGTTACCAAATTCAATAAAAGCGAGAATACTCTCTGTTTCATCAAGTGTGTATTTAGAATCTTCAACGGCCTTTTCCAAGATCTCATAAGAATCCGGACTTGTTATTACGGCCAAGGCCATTAGAGACTTTTTTCTTACCAATATAGATGTAGAAGTTGCACCCTCCTTTAAAAGTTCTATTGCCGGCGTAAACTGTAAAACTCCCAAAGCCTCAATAAATGATGCCTGCTTGTGGCTATCATTTGCGCTAACATTATTTTTTATAGCCAAGGCAGCATTCGTAGTACCTATTGAAACCAGTGAAGCCAAAGATGGCTTATAAAGATCCTTATTTTTTAAATATTTCTCTAATGTTGAAACACTGGTATCCGTTCCTGCATAAATTAGACAATTTATTAAAAAGGTTTTCACTTCTTTATCAGTGGCCAACGCTAACGCTTTCAATAAAGATTTTTCTACTAACTCGTTTTTATCCTTTGATTTTAAACCTCCGCTATAGATGGCTAAACTATTTATAGCATATCTAGCTTTAGTATCATCTCCACTTCCAAGTGAAACCAGTTTATTGGTAATTTTTAAAATACCTTCTTCATTCAACCCAATTATTTCTTCCATCAAACTATTTGCATGACCAAGTTCTTTCGTTGGTAACTGCATTAGTATGTCCGCTACCTTAGTATCTAAGGTTCTATTATCTTGAGCGCTCGCAACCAACGTACAAAGCATCAGCATTAGCACGCTCATCATCTTATAAAATCTATTCATGTTTCTTAAATCTAAAATATGTTAATTAATAAGCCCAAGAGGACCTCATTGGTTGATTTATTAATCTATTGGCTTCTTCATCATTAATGAATTCTTGTTTTACCGGATCAAATTCTAAAGTTCGTCCTAAGCGTAAGGCTATAATACCCATATTAACGACAGTTGCCGATCTATGGCCATTCTCCTCGTTCAATGCAAATTTCTGTCTGGTTTTAACTGATTCTGAAAACTGGGTTATCTGCTCTTCGGGATCTGGTAAACTACTAACAAATCCTTCAATATTAGGTATTGTGGACTTAAATCCATTATATATTTTTCCATCTGGTCCCTCAATGTACGCGGCATCTTTATCTGCATTTTCACCATCTAAAATTATCTGACATCCATCGGCATAGGTATACACTATTTTTCGCCATGTACCTATGGCATCATAATGTTGTTCTGGAGCATCTACCTCCACCTTCACAGGACTTGTTCCATCTTTACCTAAGAAATATTGAACAGGGTCTATATAATGCTGCCCCATATCTCCTAATCCACCTCCATCATAATCCCAATATCCTCTAAAAGTACTATGAACTCTATGTGGGTTATAAGGTTTCTCAGGTGCAGGACCCAACCACATATTATAGTCCAGTTCTTGTGGTACCGGCTCAGGTTTTAGGTTTTCCTTACCAACCCAATAAAATTTCCAATTAAAACCTGTTACTCCGCTGATCGTTACTTTTAACGGCCATCCTAAGGCACCACTATCCACAACTTTTTTAAGTTTTTTTACGGGTGTGCCCATACCATAAAAATTATCCTGAAAACGAAACCATGTATTCAAACGAAACATTTTACCATGTAAACGCATAGCCTCTACTACCTTCTTACCTTCGCCAATAGTTCTGGTCATCGGTTTTTCACACCATACATCCTTACCTGCTTCGGCTGCCATTATACTCATTAATCCATGCCAATGTGGAGGGGTTGCTATATGTACAATATCAATATCAGGCCTTTGTAAAACTTCCCTAAAATCACGATAACCTTTTACACTATTTCCTACTTTTTGAAGTGTATTGGACAAATGGTTAGCATCTGCATCACAAATAGCTAAAAGTCGGGTTCCTTCATATGTTAAATGACCTTGGCCCATGCCACCAACACCTATCACAGCTTTCGTCAATTGATCACTTGGTGGAATAAAATTAGTGCCGCCCATTACATGTCTTGGTATAATACTGATACCTGCAGCTGCCACTAGAGACTTTTTTACAAAAGTTCTTCTACTAGTTGATTCTTTCTTCATTATTGTTTATTTCGATTAATTATTGAAGCGTTTGATTTGTACAAAGAACTACATCATTGCGTAAAATTTAGGGTACTAAATGGGGTATCAAAATTGAAAAAGTAAATAAAACCCTTTATAATTGAGTCTTTTAACAAAAAAATGGAAATAAAAAGTTTGTGCTTGAATTTTATTTAAGATTTCGCTACTTGGTTGTACCTCCTTTCCATGCAAACGAAAGCACTATAATTTTGAGTACACATCTATAATGAATTTAATAGATGCTTTTACCAATAAAAGTATACCCTATTAATATATCTAGCGTTTACTGAATTTGTTTAGTTTTAGGTTTTTGACCTAAAAAGATTACTAAGATCAAACCTTGCTTTCTACATTTTCTTTGAAAATATGTGTGTATTTAGTAGTGGTATAGCATAAAGTACGTTCCGTAAATAATCACAAAAATGCTATTTTAGAAGAATACAGCACTTCAACATCAGTAAAAGACTATTAGAAATAGATTCTTATTGAAATTACTTTTTAACCACACCTTGCAACATCCACACTTTTTGAAAAAATCATTTATGATTCTATTTTTTTTTGAAATCAAACACAGCTTACATAGATTCTATAACTAGATATAAATACTTCATATAACGTGTTTCTAGTCTTATACAAAAAAACACCTGCAAAATAATGACATGGATATTCTTAAATGAAATAGCTAACGGTATGGATCAAAATTTCTATTCCACTATTTCATTTGGATAAGGGACAGGTTCTCCCGTTGCTTTATATTTAGGCATTTGAGCCTTTGAGGACTTTAAATAATCCGTTAAAATAGAGGCTAATTTATGAAGTTCTTTCTTATTTTTAGATGCTAAGTTGTTAGACTCTGCAATATCATTTTTAATATTGTACAACTCTAAGGTTTGACTTTTGTGAAAGTAAATCAATTTCCAATCTCCATATCTTACTGCGCTACCTGTACCTATACCTGGACCAAAACCACCCCATTTATTAGGATAATGCCAAAATAACGGTCTATACTCGTCCTTTTCTTTAGACGTATTGGTTAAAATTGGCATAAAGCTTTTGCCATCAACATGTTGTACCGTATTCATATTCGTTGCACCTGCCATCTGTAATATTGTAGGGTAAAAATCTTCTATAATTACATAATTATCTGTAGTCGTTGCCGGTTTAACCTTATTTGGCCATTTTACAATCATAGGTTCACGTATGCCTCCTTCATAAAAAGAACCTTTGCCACTTGCTAATGGTTTGTTATGCGTATTTGGCTCGCCACCTCTGGCATGGGCACTTAACCCGCCATTATCAGACATGAATAAAACAATAGTGTTATCTGCAATATTTTTACGATCTAAATAATCTAAAATATCTCCTAAACTTTTGTCCATACCTTCTATCATAGAGGCATATTTTGCTTCGGTTTCTTGCAAACCGGCATCCAAATATTTTTTCAAATAACGTTTATCTCCATAAATAGGAACATGAACTGCATAATGAGACATGTATAAGAAAAATGGCTTATTCTGGTCTAAACTATCAAGGGTAATTAGCGCTTCTCTAGTTAGGGCCTCTGTTAAGAATATATCTTTACCATGATATTTTTGTAGACCAGGAACGGCCCAAATGGCTTTATTTGGTTTCCCATTCCCAAAATTTTCAAGACCTTCATAACTTTCTGGAGCACCTGCTGCGTGACCGGCTATATTAAAATCAAAACCCAAGTTTTTAGGATCTTCCCCAAGGGTACCAACTGCTCCAAAATGTGCTTTTCCAACATGTATTGTTTGGTAACCTTCATTCTTTAACAAACTAGGCAAGGAAGTTGCATAGATTGTATTTTCTATTTCAGGAACCGGAGAAATTCCGTTAACGTTCCACTCTGGAAATTCTAAATGATCATCTTTACCGTCTGTTGATGTATTCTTATGCAATGTCCAGTTGGTAACACGATGTCTTGCAGCATTCATACCAGTCATTAGACTTACACGGGTAGGGGAACAAATTGGTGTTGCATAAGCCTGTGTAAATTTCATACCCTGGCTCGCCAGCCGCTCCATATTGGGCGTGTAATATCTATTATTAAAGGGAGTCTTCTTTTTCCAAAACGGTACGGAAGTATCTTGCCATCCCATATCATCAACTAAAAAAACAATAATGTTAGGTTTTGTTTCTTGCCCCAAACCTCTAAAAAAGGAAAAAAAACAAAGAATCGTTACTACTAAAATTGGTCGTTTTAAGTCTATTCTCATTCTTTTCATCAATATCTTATTAAACTTCATTTAAAATAGTAACTAATTCAATACAAATAAATATAATTTCTTCAACACTAATTAATAACCGTTACCAAATGAAATCTATATTGTTATGTTATAACCAAAACTTCAGTACAATCAGTTTTATTGATTTTCACTATAATTCATTTAATCTTGAATATATAAATAACAAATTAAGAACTTCAGGTGTATAAAATGGGGTACCAAATGGAGTATTGAAAGCGCTAAAAGTGTACTTTTTATTAAAGAAATCAGTTTTAGCTATTAAGCGTGACCATAGTTTGTTTTAAAAGACCATTTATAATAGTAGTTATCTTTTTGTTAGTAAGTTACATCATCAAAAGATGAAATTAACGACACCTTATTGGTTGATTTTTTTCTTTCCTCTTGAGTGAACATATACGTTACTTTTGCAATATTCCAAGGTCCCTATTTCCTTCCTTTAAATTGGTAGTTATAATCTAAATCCCTCCTTCTCATCAGCTTACACGATGGCATAATATAAAGCGTCATTATTTTATTAATTAACCGGTCATTAAATAATTGAGAATCATAGATACAAATCAATATGCGCTTATTACTTTCTATTTAATTTTGGAATAGTTTTAAATTGTTGTTAATAGTCATCAATTTTACTTTCCCCTCTTTTTAAATTCATAACATAATCAGATGGAGAGGCTTTCATAATGTTTCTAAACTGACGGTTGAAATTAGAAATATTATAAAATCCGCTTTCATAACATATACTGGTTATACTATACTTTTGTTCTTGAAGAAGTTGACAGGCATAACCAATACGTAGTTCATTTACAAACCTGGAAACAGTCTTATGATTCATCTTTTTAAAATATCTACAAAAAGAAGATTTATTCATGCAAGCTAATTCTGCCAGTCTATCAAGCGCAATATTTTCTTTGAAATTACAATAGATATAATCATAAACTTTATCCATATTGTTAGAAGCTTCTGTTTCTAAACCTATTACCTTACACCCTTTACCTAAAACTTCATATTCTTCTTTTGATAAGGAAAACAATAACTTTAAAAGAAATGTCACTTTCTCAAAATTTCCCATTTTAAACATAGCCCTAATATCTTCTTCAAATTTTGCCGTCTTGTTAGAATTGAACTTTATTGCATATTGTGTGTTTTTTAAAAATGGACCAACCTCGATTGCCTCTGGTAATCTAAAAATATCACTACCTAACAAAGACTTATCGAAATGAATTACCAATGATTCTGCTTTCAATGCAGTAGATGATTTATAATACTGCTGATCGTTCTGCCACATATGTGGCACATTGCTACCTATAAAAAAAATATCACCAGGTTGAAAACGTTTCATGTCATTACCTAAGAATACAACTCCAGTACTTTTCTTAATTAAAATAATTTCTACCTCTGTATGGTAGTGCCATACTTTAAAAAAATGTGGAAATGAATGCGCTTGTTCAGATAATGTACTACTGATTTTATTTGTTCTATTTACAAATTGCGCTTTCATAATCAATAAATTATTCTTTAATGCACTTTAGATAATTTTTTAACAACAAATCTTAATTGATTAAAAAAGGAAGTCAATTCTACAATAGTAGGATTCACGAAAATTATCGCAGATAGCCACAAGGCATGAATTGATTTTTTTTGAGATTTTAACACAAGTACCACAGTATTTAAATCTAAAATATCAAACAAACAGATTAAACAAGAACAAACCAAACAGACTAATTGTAGTTCAGTTTTTATGTTAAGTTCTTTGATTTCTCTAATAAGAATGCCTAGTACTAATACTGTAATATGTTCCTATAAAAATGACAGATACCTATTAGGTGCCTTTGCGCTAATTCTACTTAGTTGTACGTTATTTCTAGATCATTGTCTTGTACTTTTTTCAACTTCTGCTTAAGCTTTTTTTGAAAATACGCTACCTTTCTAGCATATTCCGGTAACAGTGCCAAGTTTGTAAATTGTTTCGGATCTTTTTTCATATCGAACAATTCTATTCCTTGAATATTATCTTTTCCATATTGAATATAAGCCCAATCTTTAGATCGCAATAGAAATGTTTTCCCATCCTGAGTCACAGAAAAAGCCATATCTCTAACTTTATAAGCGGGGTTATCCAAGGTCTTTACCAGACTTTTTCCTTGTATATGCTTGGAGTAATCGAGGTCTGCAAGCTCCGCTACTGTTGGATATAGGTCTAAAAGTTCTACCAAAGAGTTACAAACTGCCGGTTCTTTTCCTGGTACTTTTATAATTAATGGAACTTTTGCAGATTCTTCTTTTACACTGACCTTCATCCAAAATTCATGCTCCCCTAAGTGAAAACCATGATCAGAAGTAAATACTACAATAGTATGCTGCTCAAGACCTTGCTCTTTTAAAGTTCTCAGTACTTTACCAACCTGTCTGTCCATATACCTTACCGACGCATAATATGCGGCTACAGCCTTTTGTTTTTGTTCATGGTTCATTTGGGCATTTTCACTTGTCACATAATTGATGCCTTTTTTAGGTATATCTTCCCAATCTTCTTTAAAATTGTAAGGAAGTTCAATTTCATTAAAAGGGTAAGGTTCAAAATCATCTTTTGGTGCAACGAAGGGTACATGCGGCCTTACGAAACCAACCGCTAGAAAAAAGGGTTCATTCTTATGTTCTCGTATAAGTTCAGATGCCTTCTCCGCAGTTTTTCCATCAGAGTGTATCAAATCTCCCCCGTTCGCTTTTACGATCGTCATTACATTACCTCCACGAATTGGTTTGGAATAATCAGGATTATTTTGAACCAATTCTCCTTCACCTGGAGCTTTCCATTCTGGACCAATACTATTATAACGTTCTGTCCAACTAGCTTCATCATCTTTACCGTTGGATCCGAGTTCAATATCGCCAGGTACACCCATGTGATAAATTTTACTTACCCGCGCTGTAAAATATCCATTATTCTTGAACAATTGTGGCCATGTTTCCCTGGTTTCACCAATATTTTCTCTTCCGCTAACATAACCATAGGTTTGCGTTGCGCTGGGATAGTATCCGGTTAAAAAAGATGCCCTTGAGGGGCCGCATACCGGATATTGACAGTAGGCTGCGGTATACATTGTTCCTTCTGTAGCAAGATTATCAATGTTAGGAGTTTTAGACACTTTGTTGCCATATGAAGAAATGGCGGTAGTGGTTAAATCATCAGCAATAATAAATAAAACGTTCGGTTTTCTTATCTCGTCATCTTGACTAATGCTCCTTTGTTGAAAAAACACCCCTATTAAAATAATACAAAAAATATCTTGAAATTTCATAATTAGTCTGGTTATAACATTTATTTTAATGACTTAATTGATCAGAAGACAGCCACCATAGTTGATCCCAATGACTTGGACCATCATTTGCTTGCGGTGCACCTGGCGTACTTCTGCCTTCACGGATGTATTTTGTCAATAATGCTTGTAGTTCATTAACTATATCTGGAAATTGAACCACGAGGTTTTCTTTTTCTCCCGGGTCTGTCTTTAAATTGTATAATTGAACGGGTTCTAAAGTAGCCAATACTTTCTTATTATTTTTGTTAGGATAACTCCACCCCCCAGAGTCATTACACATTGCTAACTTCCATTTTCCTTTTCGTATAGCAAAGCTACCATCTATTGAATGATGTACAGAAGCCTCTCTAAGAGGTCTATCTAGATTTTGACCTGTAAGAACGGGCATTAAATCATAACTATCTTCAGCCTCATTGTCTTGTAGTTGATAATCGGTGATAGCTGCGGCCGTAGCTATAAAATCATTTAGATTGATAATTTCATCACTCACTTTTCCTGCTTTTATTTTAGCCGGCCATTTAATAATAAAGGGTACCCGGTGACCACCTTCAAAAATATCTGCTTTATGACCTCTAAAAATACTACTTGGGTTATGCCCTTTTTCTCTCAACAACTTTAAGTTTGCTTCTGGTGAACAACCATTGTCACTTGTAAAAACAACAAGAGTATTTTCTTCTATACCCGCTTCTCTAATAGCCTGATCCAGTCTACCCATATAATGGTCTATCATCATTAAAAAATCGGCATAGGGGTTTAAATTACTTTTTCCTTGCCATTGCTCTAAGGGTAAAATTGGGGTATGAGGAGATGGTAATGGTAGGTACAAAAAGAAGGGACGATCTTTATTGGCCTTTTCCTTCACATATTTGATTCCTTTATTAAAAAAATTGGTGGTCACTTGCTCATGCACAAAATCTGGAGAAGTAGGGCCTTTTCTCCACCAACTATATTTTTCCTTATTTTCTGTTGTAGCCGTAGGCAAAGCTGTTGCATGGCCATTTTCTACATATACATAAGGTGCCATATCTAAGGAACCACTATGACCATAGGCATAATCAAAACCTAAATCATTTGGTGAATTTTTAATAGGTTTTGAAAAATCTATATTATCAAAATCTTCATAATTCCAACCAGCCCCTTCGTCTATACCTTCCTTCTTTTTTGCCCAGTTCCACCCTAAATGCCATTTTCCTATATAGGCTGTATGGTATCCTTGCTTCTTTAATAATGAAGCCACGGTAGTTCTAGAAGGTGGTATCAATGCATCAGATTTACCTGTGAGAACCCCCATTTTAAGCGTAGAACGCCAATTATACCTTCCTGTCAGAATACCATATCTAGTGGGAGTACAAACTGACGAACTTGAATGTGCATCTGTAAAACGCATTCCTTCTTTAGCTAATTTAT
Source organism: Maribacter ulvicola (assembly GCF_900155985.1). GTDB lineage: Bacteria > Bacteroidota > Bacteroidia > Flavobacteriales > Flavobacteriaceae > Maribacter > Maribacter ulvicola. Next base: position 29,680 of record NZ_FTMA01000013.1, on the reverse strand, counting down.
CTATATGCGGTGTAGGTATCATTCCATTAGCATTATAGATACCTACATCACCATAACCTAGGTCATCGGCCAAGACATAGATGATATTTGGTAGTTGGTCTACTTTTTTAACCTTGCTTTCGGTACAGCCCATTAACATGGTCAATACTGTTAGTAGCAATATTCGGTGTACTTTAAGTAAAGAGTTGTTCATAATATCTGTTCTACAGTTTTGATATACTAATGATCATTTATCATTATATGGTTTGGCCTTCTGGTATATTTATCCTTATTATGTTTTTATCCTTATATATGTATTTCAGCTATCATAAATTTTAGCACATAAAATTAACGGCTTTGTTGCCGATAGTCTCTTACACCACATTGTATTATGAGCGACAAATCAATTCATTTTTGGTTTGGTCCCCATAGTAATCATAAGTTCTCCGCCATTCATGATATCATCATGTTGAAAGAATGGGGTATCCAATAATTCCCCATTTAACTTTATCTGCTGAACATAGGTATTTTGATTACTATTATTTTCAATTTTTATTTTGAAAACTTTTCCATTATCCAAGTTAATACTTACATCATCAAAAAGAGGTCTACCAATGGTATACGTTGGGTTTCCTGGCGCTACTTGATAAAATCCTAATGAGCTTAGAATATACCATGCAGACATTTGACCACAATCTTCATTCCCTATTATACCATCTGGTTGAGTGGTATAAAAATCATTAAGAATTTTGTCTACTATTTCTTGGGTTTTCCAACCTTGCCCAATATAATTATAGAGATAAGCAATATGATGACTAGGCTCATTGCCATGTGCATACTGTCCTATAAGCCCTGTTATATCTCCACTAATATGTTCCCCTTCCATTTCAGATGACACTGTAAACAAAGAATCTAATTTGGTAGCAAAATTCTCTTTACTACCATATAAATTAACAAACCCTTCTACATCATGAGGTACAAACCAGCTCCATTGCCAAGCGTTTCCTTCTACATAATCTGAGTGTTCATGTTCTGAATACCGCGGACTAAATGGGGTAACCCATGAACCATCGGCATTTTTTCCACGCATAAAACCAGTTTCTTCATTAAAATAGCGCGCATAATTTTTTGACCTATCTTTAAATACAGCCGCAATTGAATCGTTTTCCGACATTTTTGCCAATTGCATTATACACCAATCATAATATGCGTTTTCTAAACCATAGGAAATGGATTTGGTGATTTTATCGGCAGGTATATGAACACCTTCATTTATATATTTGTTATGAAGAGGCATTAACCTATGTTTTCTAGGCTCATCACCAAGTTTTATAATATCAGGATTATACGCTGCGCTGGCCAAGGATGCCTGTAATGCTTTTTTCTTATCTATACTTTCTGGATATTTGGATAAAATATCTGCCAAATTCGCGGTTGCGGGATAGCCTATCATGGTCCCGGTATAATTGGCGGAAAGCGGCCATTTTGGTAGTAAGCCACCTTGCTCATATTTTAGCAACAAATTATTTGCCCAATCTATTGATTTTTCTTCATTGATAATAGTCATGAGAGGGTGCAATGCCCTAAAAGTATCCCACAATGAGTAGACCGTATAATTAGTCTCCCCTTCTTCAACGGTATGAATTTGCTTATCCATACCCCTATACCTACCATCTACGTCTTGGTAGATCATAGGCGCTATCATTGTATGATACATGGCCGTATAGAATATAGTCAATCGATCCTTATTGGAAGTGGTAATCAATATACGTTCCAACTCCTTTTTCCAAGCCTCTTGATTGTCTTTTTTTACTTTATCAAAATTCCAATGTGGAACTTCTGCTTTTAGGTTTTTTTCGGCTCCGTTTATATCTATCGGTGAAATTCCCACTTTTATTAAAAGAGCACTATCGTCTTTAAGCTCTGCGAAACTTAGGTATGTAAAAATATCTTTTCCTTCGTAGTTTTTTAGGTCTTGACTATTTTCACTGCCATCTACTATCATTTTATCTATGGTAAAAGGACTAGAAAATTCAGCATAAAAATAGACTTTATGTTTATCTGCCCAACCTTTAGTGTATTTTAAACCACGTATTGTCCTATTATCTATAATTTCCAATTTGTTGACTACATTACCATGTCCCCAACTTTCTTGAAGCAAATGTCCAACATCCAATAATACCCGCTTTTCTTTTGCCGCACCAAAGGTATAACGATGTAAGCCTGCTCTTGTAGTGGCTGTCAGCTCTGCTTCAACATCAAAATTATTAAACGCCACTTTATAGCTTCCTACTTTGGCGTGTTCATTAGACTTACTGAACATGGCTACAGGTTTTTGTTCTGTAATACCACCTGTAAACGGCAGCAGTAAAACATCTCCCATATCACCTATGCCCGTACCGCTTAAATGGGTATGTGAAAATCCATAAATTGTACTATCTGCATAATGATAACCACTAGAAGCATCCCAACCGTTCAATTTCGTATCTGGACTTAATTGAACCATGCCATGTGGCATTACAGGTCCAGGGAAAGTATGCCCATGAAAACCCGTTCCTATAAAAGGATCTACATGATCAAGTACATTAACTTTTGCCGTAGTTTGTTTTGGCATAGGCTGCTCACAACAAACGAAAGCAAGACCTAAAAATGGTAAAATATATCGAAACATCTTATTTTTCTATTTTAAATGAATCTTTTAATCTAAAGTCTTTTGATGAATTACCAATGGCGATATTAAAATCACCTTTCTCAACAACAAAGTCTCTATTATCATCTATCAACTCTAAATCTTTGGGGTAAATTTCAAATTCTACTTTACGCATCTCATTAGGTTTTAAATGTATTCTTTTAAACCCCCTTAGTTGCCATTCATATGTTGTTCTAGAACTTATTTCATCATTTACGTACAGTTGAGGCACTACATCGCCTGCTATTTTACCAGTGTTCTTCACTGTAAAACTAACAGAGAGTTTTCCTGCCGTTGTAGAAATATCACCATGTACCTTTAAATCATCATAATCAAAAGAAGTATAACTTAATCCATACCCAAACGGGTAAAGCTCTGTAACTACCCTACTTTCTCCCGTTCCATTTGGTCCTTCTTTAGCCTGACCAAGTTGTGAATCTCGTTTATAAGGAAAATTAAATGGTATTTGACCTACAGAGCGTAGTACTGTTACCGGTAATTTCCCTCCTGGATTATAATCTCCGAAAAGAATTTCAGCAATAGCCTGCCCTCCAAATTCTCCAGGAAACCACGCTTCAAGAATAGCATCTGCCCTTCTATCGGCAAAGTTTATAGAAAGAGGATGACCGTTCAACAATACAACGATCAATGGTTTATCTAATTTGGACAGCGCTTTTAATAAATTTTTCTGGTGACCAGGTAAATCTAAACTTGTACGGCTTAAATTTTCACCTACCATAGTTTCATCTTCTCCTAAAAACAAAATTACGGCATCACTTTGCTGCGCCTCATTAACGGCGTTAGCAATCATTTTTTCTTCTTCCGTTTCTAATGGAACATCAAAAACTTCTGAATCTGGCCAATGAGCGTCCTTGATATCAACACCCTTCTCATAGGCTACCTCAACCTTACTTCCTTTCAAATATTCCACTATACCCTGATGACCAGACACTATTTTTGACTGTAACGCACCATACCTGCTTATAGAACTAGAAGTTGATTGCGCCGTTGGACCACAAACCAAAATACCACTTAACTTATTTTTATCTAAAGGCAGTGTGCGCTTATCATTTTTTAATAGTACGATAGATTCTTGAGACGCTTTAAGAGACAATGCTTTATGATTGGAATTGTAAACAACCTCATCTGCATTTTTCTCATTTCTATACGGGTTATCAAAAAGGCCTTCTTTAAATTTCACCAATAACACTTCACGAACCCTTTGGTTTAAAAGATCTTGTGAAATACTACCTTCGGCTACCAATTCTCTTAAAGGTTCTATAAAATTCTTAGGATGATTAAAGGTTGTGCGTACATTAAGCCCTGCTGTAACTGCTTTTAGAACTGCTTGCTTATATGAGCCTACTACTTTGTGCTTACTATAAAGGTAAGCCAGAGCATCACTATCAGATACTACATAGCCTTTGAAACCATACGTATCTCGTAATAACTCTGTTAAAAAATAATGACTACCGGTAATAGGTTCTCCATCATAATCATTATAGGAACTCATTACGCCCATTATATCGGTTTCTTGAATGGTACGCTTAAAAGGGTATAGGTACATTTGGTGCATGTCTCTCCATGAAAGGTGAGGATCTAAACGCACGTGACCGTCTCGTCCGCCTTTTGGTGCTGAATAAATAGCATAGTGCTTTAAACTATTTACTACACCCTGCTCTTGTAGGCCTTTACTAATTTGAACTCCATACTCTGAGACCAAGAACGGATCTTCACCAAAACTCTCAACTATACGCCCCCAACGCTGATCGCGTGCCACGTCAAGTACAGGCGAATAAATATTATGATATCCTAAAGCAAAAGCCTCTTTTCCTATTACCTGCCCTACTTTATATACCAAATCCGGGTTCCAAGTAGCACCCATTCCTATTTGTGCAGGGAAAGAAGTTGCTTTTACATGATTAAGTCCACGTATACCCTCGTTTGTAAACTCTACAGGGATGCCCAACCGTGTATCTTCTATAAAAAACTGTTGTATTTGATTAAGTGCCCATACGTGTTTACTATACGGAAAGGTATATTGCGCTTTCTCAGAAACACCGTTGGAAGCTTCATCAATATTAGCTAGACCATCTTTCCATAATTCATTTTTCCAATCTGGAGTAGGAATTTCGTCTTCTGCCACACGCCCATAACCATATAAGGTAACCATCTGCATGGTTTTCTCTTCCGTAGTCATGAGTGATATTAAATTTTCTATTCTACTCTCTATAGGTTCAGTGAAATCCTCATATATATCTTTTTCTCCATTTTTGTTGAAATCTATCCAACCTTTATGATAGATCGGTTTTTGTTGTGCCGTCATTTCCTGTTTGGGTGCTAGTAAAACTACAGCTATACAAACCAACATTTTCATTCTCATTGTCATTGTCATTATCATTTCTCCTTTTGGGGTGAATTTCGTTATATTTAATTTTAATACTAATTGTGCATTACATTGCTATTGAAACAGTCATACTACCAATGATAATTCTATACTAACTCTTCAACATAGACAATACTTTAAAACCATGCTACATGTACTTCTCCTACAACTACGTAACTCTTCTAAACCAATTTGGCATTCATCATAATCTTAAATCATTGCTAAAAACGCCCTTAGCTTATTTATGCCAAGGCCCTTTACTTTAAAGACATTAAATGTGGTTGGTTTTAACTTCCTTTTTAATAGCTATTTTCTCCATTTTAATATTTTATAAAATGCTTATAAACCAAACTTTATCATAATAAAACTACCCACCAGCATGTGCCATAGATATTTTTTTTGCATAACATACAAACTAAATTTTAGTTGTCATAAAGTTTTCTACCAACAACTAATTATGGTAAAATTAAATTCACTTAATTATGAATTATTCTATCACCTACCAAAGCAGAACCACACCTGTTCTTTAGTAATCTATTTTACCCACAGGTCTTGACTCAAGCGTTATTTTCTTATCGAAACTATGGATTAAGCCCTGTAACTTTTCAACTATTTCCGGGTAATCTTCTGCCTTATTTATGGTCTCTCCAACATCTTTCTCTAAATTATATAAGGACAAAGGAAACTTCTCATCAGTACTGTGGCGCTTATTTTTTGAAACATGAAGCTTCCACTTCCCCAATCTTACCGCTTCAACAACCCCGTCTACACCATAATAATAAAATGGGCTGTCTTCAATATTTATAGTAGTATCATATAGATATGCGGAAAGATCCCTACCATCATAACTTCTTTCTTTAACCACGTTACCATGAACTATTTTTGAAAACGTCGGCAATAAATCCATTGTGGTGACTACTTCATCAGAAACTACATTAGGTGTAATTTTAGCTGGCCAACTTATAATACCTGGTACACGAAAACCACCCTCCCAGGTTTCGGTTTTCCATCCTCTAAGAGGTTTAGCAGATCCTTTTTGTTTTGCCCTATGCGGTCCATTATCAGATGTAAATACAATAATTGTATTATCATAGATTCCTTTATCCTTTAAGAAAGAAACCAATCTACCAACGTTCCAGTCTATTTCTGTTATTACATCTCCGTAAATACCATACGCTGATTTTCCTTGAAAATTTTCTGATACACTTAAAGGCACATGCGGCATAATATGGGCCAAATAGAGAAAGAAAGGACCTTCTTGATCCTCAATAAAATTTATGGCCTTATCAGTAAACCGTTTAGTCAAATATCGTTGATCAGGACCTGATTCAATTTCTTTTCTATTTTCGTATAAAGGTAATGGAGGAGATTTAAAATCAACATCGCTATAATAATACGAATCCATATCGTTAGAATAAGGGACGCCAAAATAATAATCAAAACCCTGGTTGTTGGGCATAAATTCTGTGTGGTGTCCTAAATGCCATTTGCCCACGCAAGCTGTTTGATAACCTGCGTCACTTAACATATTGGCCATGGTATATTCATTAGAAGACAGACCGGTTTTAGAATAAGGGCGTAGTACAGATTCATGTAAACCAACCCGTTTTGGATAACAACCGGTGAGCAATGCAGCACGAGACGGAGTGCATACAGATGCAGCAGCATAAAAATCGGTAAAACGAATACCTGCAGATGCTAAACTATCAATATTTGGAGTGTCAAACATTTTAGCCCCATAACTACCAACATCCGCATAGCCCTGATCATCAGTAAAAATGATAATAATATTCGGATGTTCACCTTCCTCTTGCCCTATTTCTTCTTTTGATATTGATTTACATGAAACAAAGAATAATGACAGGTATATTACATATAAAATTTTGTTATTCAAGAGTAGTCTCAATGTAAAATGTCTTTTTATGATTCTTAGATGACCTCCATTTGGTATATCTATATTGATTTTAAATATATCTTATATTCAATTCAACGTTACAATACGTTTGTTGTGCCATTAATTATCTTCTTCTATAAGACAACTGATTTCTACACATCCCCTACTTTTTACTGTTCTTTTTTTCAGTTTTGCTTAAATATTCACAAAACATCTTTCAAATCCACAAAATACTACTATATAAGAAGACAATAACGAATTTGAAAACACTTCAAAAAATAAATATAATTATACATACCTCTATTCATCATTAATAAATAGCCCTGGAGACACCATAAAGTTAATGGTGTGACATAATAATTTACAATACTACCCACCAAACATGATAAACTTAAAAAGATAGAAAAGTATACAGTTTTGCTACTTACTTTAGTTACTTTTTAATTTAACAATCATGTAATATTATAAATTTTGCTTGCCTACGCTTATGATTTCTATGAACCTAACTAAAAAAAATCAGCTGTCTCTAAGATCATAGAGACAGCTGATTTAGACTCAAAAATTAATATCACAATATCTATAATCCTGCATTTAATTTTTGTTCATACCCATTATAGGTTCTTTAGCCATATATTAATCAAATGGATGTTCTTTCAACAATTCTTTAGGAGTATAAAAACCTTTACGTTCTTTGGTTTCCTCTTTTATTTTCTTCACTAGAGCAGGAGTTATCGAAGAAGCTTTATTCCCAAAGCTATTGCGAACATAAGTAAGTACAGCTGCAACCTCGTCGTCCTTCAACATACCACCAAACGGAGTCATAGGTACCTGTCCTGGGTATTTCTTACCTCTCACTTCAATGGGTCCCATTAAACCATGAAGTGTTAGCTTAATAAGTCTTTCCTTACTACCTGTAACCCATTTGGAACTTGCCAAAGGAGGAAATTGAGATGCCGTTAAACCTTGACCATCCGGTTGGTGACAGGTTGCACAGAATCCTTCTCTATGATACACCTCTTTACCTTTCATAAACAACTCCTTATCCTTACCTTTCAAAGCAGTTTCATCCTTTTTTTCAGTTTTCTTCTCTGAGTTTAATCGATGGTCACTAAAATGAGCCATAGCCGTCTCAAATGGAAGTTTCATCCACTCATCTAAAGGTTTTTTATTTATTTCATTGAGTATTTCCAGCCCGTCCGCTGTTTTAAGCCAAGAAGCAGCAACCAATGCTTCAAGCCTTACTCTTGGGTTTTCATCCTTTGCGGCCATCATCAAAAATTCTGACTGATCATCAAGTCTGTGCCCCATATACCTAACTACCCTAACAGCAGCGGCACGTGCCCTACTATCTTTTGATGAAAATACCTTCTTCAAAAGGTCTTCGTCCATTTCATTTAGCCCCCAAGCTACCCATAAGGCCTCTACCAAATGATGTTCATATTGCTGATCGTTCTTATTAAGACCATCGACCCATGGCTTTAATTTAGCCATCACCTCAGTAGCGTTTCTACTTCGTAATTCCCTTCTTGTTCTATAGCGGGTACGGTATTCTGGCAACTTCAAATTATTCAATAGCTCTTCTATGTCAGCTCCATATATTTTAGCCGGTTGTACCAATGGTCTTTCTGGGTAAGTTATCCTGTAAATTCTACCATGGACATGATCACGTAATGGATCACGCGCATTGTGCTGCATGTGCCCTATAAGAACATTATGCCAATCTATTAAGAATAGAGATCCATCAGGAGCGAATTCCATATCCACAGGCCTAAAATTTTTATCCGTGGCACTTACTAGATCCATTCTATGTTTACTGGTATAACCTGCAGTTGTAGGATCGTCATCAATATTGTGTTGTTTGGTTCCAAGAAAACCAATGGTATTATTGATTAATACATCTCCTTGTACTTCATCAGGAAAATGTCTACTTGATACAAATTCGAGTCCAGATGTTGGGCGTACCTTATGATCCTTTTCAATTAAACTTTTGGGGGTTGGGGAACCCTCTCCATAACGGGGTTTTATAGTACCGGGCATCATCCAAGTCATATCTGGACCAGAAGTATGTGCAAAAAAATTCTGTCCCCATTCATCAAAGGCAATTCCCCATGGATTAGGGATGGGTAATTGAGCAGTTCGCTCAAGATGATGACGTTGGGGATTGTACCTAAAAAAGCCTCCATTGGTTCCACGAACCGTACCATAGGAAGTTTCTATATTACTGTGTAGAAAAACACCTTCTCCCATATAAATAGCACCAGATGGATCTGCGGAAAAAGCACTTATGGCGTGGTGTGTATCATGATCATCAAACCCACTTAAAACAACTTCCCTTACATCGGCACGATCATCGCCGTTCGTATCTTTTAAAAGCACCAAATTAGTTCCTTGCGAAACATACACACCTTCTGGGGCCAACTCAAATCCTATTGGTAAATGCAAACCATCTGCAAAAGTAGTTTGCTTATCGGCTTTACCATCGTTATCCGTATCTTCTAATATGATCAACTTATCGTTAGGCCTTTGGTCACCTGGTTTATAATGCGGATAACTAGGCATTACAGCTACCCAAAGCCTGCCTTTATTATCAAATGATAACTGTACAGGATTTGCAAGATCAGTAAACTCTTTTTCAGAAGCAAAAAGTTCAATTTTATACCCTGGAGCTACCTTTATTTTCTCTAGTGCCTTGTCGCCATATAAGTACTCAGTAGTACCGTTCTTATTACTGGGCCTATAATTTGTTTCTATTTGGGGCAACGTTTTTGTTTTCTGATCAGCAAGAAGCAAATCTTTCTTTTTGCCTTTACCGGCATCCCATATTGCCGTATCTCTAACATGGGTCATCTCCCTTATTTTTTCTATCTCGTCAGGGTAATTATCTGGACCGTAAGGCTTATATCTTCTGCCATAGGCATGTACACCGTTTGGAATCTTGAAATCTTTATGCCAAAACCAATTTTTTTCCATTACCGCCTCATGTACCAAATCTCGGTTCTCTTCATTCTTCTCTTTTGTTTTACCAAACAGACGGTTAGCCAATAGTTTAGAAAATTTACGATACCCACGGTCGTTTAATTGAAACCCATCAAGCGTTAGGTCGTTCTTTTCATCCTCATACCAATCTTTTGAAGTTTCAAAAGTATTCACAAGAATTATATTATTTTTTGCGGCAACCTCTTTCATTGCTGTGGTATACAGCGAAAGGTTCTTATTTTCATTTATGCCGTTTGGTAGATCTTTTTTTGACGAAAGGTTTTCAAATGCAATGGGAGAGACCAATGCTAACTGCGGACTGCTCTTGCCATTATATTTCTGTTTTAAGGTGTGATCTATAAATGATTGGAGTTCCATTTTAAAGTTCTCTACACCTTTGTTTCCGCTAAAGGATTCTCCATAACCAAAAAATGCAATGATTATGTCAGCTTTTAGCCTTGTCAACCATTCATCCGGTGTTTCAAAGTGACCTTCAGTTGCTGTTTTCAGCCATCCTTTAGAATCTGTAAAATGTTCAGAAATAGCATTATCTACATATTTATCCGCACCTGGGAAAGCCCATGGCGATTTTCTTGAAGGATGTGGCCTAAAGCCAGGGGTATTACCACCATCACTCATATTTCTAATAAAGAGCAGACTATCTGGGTATTTTAACTGTACTTCTGTTTCAAAATGACCAAATTCCATCATTCGTGAACCTAGGTTATTACCCACAAGGACAATTCGTGAATTTTTCTTAGGTTGTAAATAGTGTTCTTCAACATTATTTTGCGAACAACCTATAAGTAAAAACGATAGCATAAGGCCATAAACGTATAGATGCTTTTTTACAATTTTTAATTTCATGAAACCAATTTTCTGTGTATGCATTCTTTTAACTAATTAATAGATTTAACGTTAGCAGGAACTAGCCTACTTTTAATTTAGTAAAGATGTGAAGGCTTTAATTTTCTATTATCCCAAAACTCTTTACCCAAAAAACCATATGCCGTAGTATAATACTCCCCTACGTACGCTACATTAGTTCCTTTTTTAGGTATTCTACGGTCTAAAAGAAAGTAGACCGTATTTACCACCAACCTTCTAAGTCCTTGATTTTCAAGATCAGTTGATGACCCCATGGAGGTATGAAAAGCTATACCCTCTTTTCCATTATCTGGGTGTTGATACGCTTTTAACCAAGCTACAGGCAGCATAGGATTGTTTTTGGGACCAGCTAAAGGAAGGTCAGTTGACCTCATGCCAAAAAACCTATCATTTATATTAAAGGTTCCTTTTCTTTCAAGCACCTGCCCCATAACTAACGGAGTTATTGGAAGATGAGCTACCCTACAACCATATACATCGGTAGGTCCCCATATTTCTCCATCGTCTATGCCTTTTAATATGGCATGGTTCACAGCCGTTTCTGGAAAGACCCCTCTAGTTGATTCATGTTTATGCTTACCGTGATGGCGTACATAATGATCACCGAACAGTAAACCTCCAAAACCTCTATACCATGGATGTTCAGGATTCTCTTTTTTATACTCAGAACTATAATGAATATAATTTCCTTCTTTATTATTAAAGCCATGATTTGAAGTTCTTAAGCCTAAAACCGGCTTTCCAGATCTTAGATACTGATCTATATATTTCATTTGATCATCTGGTAATCGTCGCCATCTGGTATTGATGATCATTAGATCAGCATTTTCAAGTAAATCTAAGCCCGGTATATTGTTGTTAACTTCAGGATTTATATTACCGGTCTCTGGATCGATGGCAAAAAGCACCGTACACTTATAACCATGCCTTTTAGCCAAAATTTTTGCCAGCATTGGCATGGACTCTTCTGATCGATATTCCTCATCACCAGAAATCAACACTATGTGTTTCTGATTTTTATTAGCACCTTCTTCACCGCCAAAGGTTATCCATTCTTGTGAACGAACACTTAAGCATGAAAAAACCAACAAACAAATCATTACTAATTGTCTCATTTTATAATTTCATTTTTTAATTAATAATTACACTATATTTTGAACAAACAACTTAGCTCTTAAAAATAAAATCTACTAATTTTATAGAATAATGGGTTGCACCATGTTCATAACGGAACAATTCTGCAGACTTAAAAAATTCATATGTCATTATACGCTATTGAACGTGTAAACCACAAACAGCGTTCACATTTATGATGAGCATGAATTAGGCTTAAAAAGACGCTAACACCCTTACGAAAACGATTTCTTAAAAAAATCATTATATTTTAGTAATACGGGATGAAGAGGACTTTAAAGGATTTTAATCCAACCCAAAAAAGTATTTTACCTTCATTAATGCGTACTAACATTTCATAACAAATATTCCTTATTATATCTCCTTTACACCTAGAATAATCGCCATCTCAAATTTCTTATCACTACCGTTAGTAACGGATATAAGGCTAAATCAGCAACTATTTTTCACCTCTGCTTCTCTGGAATTTACCATCTTCCCTAATACTTAGTACATCACCCGTAAAAGGACTAATCACTTGTACATACCAGCCCAACGAATGTTCTTTAAAAACCGGACTTATCGTTTTACCCATGATATTACTAGGAGATACTTTAAAATTCTCTTTATTTTCTAGATTTCTAATTTCTCTATATTTTTTAAAAAGAAACCATTTTATATATTCATCTTCAGGTATGGAAAAAGAGATTTTTGAACCTGCCGGCTGTTCAGAAAAATAAACATACCCCCAATGCTCTGGCTCATGCATATTTATAACTCCTTGTGGTGACCAGACCCAATTATATTCTGGTAAGAATTTACCCTTTTTGTCTTTTTTACGTGAGTAACGACCATTATGCAGATCAAAATCCCAATTAACCCTAGAAAAATTAATTCGCCAAAATTCGTTCATTGGAAGTTTACCCTTACTATTGGCCTCTAATAACGCATTCCATGGCATTGCAATTTCTACAGACCAACCCGTATCCGTGTCTTTAGCGTTATTAATTGTTCCTTTTACGTTTACTGCTGTTTGTAATCCGTTGATATCCCAACCATCAATAACTTTAGGATGGTTTCTATACGGTTTTGTTAAAAAAAGGTCCCACACGGTATTAAGTGCATTTACCTCAAATTCCATATACTCATGGGTATCGCCATCTGGATCTATGAAAATCTCGAAATCATTATTATAAAAAATTACGGTATCACGTTGTGTAAGGGTTGCCCAAACGTGTGGCTCTTCCATTTCTGCATAAAAATAAAGATGTGTCTTATCCCACAACATCTTCACCTGAGTTTTGTAGGTTGGTTCTTTTACACCTTCAATATCAATAAAGCGTGTTGACCATTCTGCATTTTTCCATGACTTTTCATTTGCCTTTCCGTCAATAGAGATGGTGTCTACCGTTTGATAGGCCACATAGCTTTTGGGTACTTTTTGAGATTGTACCATGAACACTCCTAGCCATAAAAAGGTAAATACTGTGCATTTTTTCTGTAAACTGTTCACTATATGATTTTTTTTTAAAAAACTGTAATTAATAAGCTGTCTTAGTTACCTCTTAGAGGATTTACATTTAAAAATTACCATAGATAACTTAAAGCGAATATTGTATAAAAATGAGAAGCCATTTAAAAAAATGGCTTCTCAAAATCTAACTCAACTATATGCGCCCATATAAACTTGGACGACTTCTTCAATACTATTAAAACCTATTCATTAGGTCCTGCTCCATAGCTTGGGTTTTCTTGATCAAACCAAAGTCTTTGAGTATTTAAAACTGTAGGATCATTTGTACCTGTAGTAAAGCCTTGCTCTTCTGCAGCACTTACAGCATTGGCATAATTTTTATCATCCTCTGTTGGTGTACCTACAGGTAAACGTCTTGGTAAGGTAAGCTCTGTACCTCCTGCCAAAAAGTTTTCTCTTGGTAGATAAGTACTACCCGTTGCTGGAATTCCAGATCTACGAACCGTAGTCCACATATCATTAGGAGTAGCTGCAAAGTTTATATATTGTTGTATATAAACCTTTTCTAAGCCATCTGTACTTAAATCATAAGCCGGTTGTGTCAATAAAGCCTCAATTTCACCAGCTTTAAGACTAGTTGAAGCAGCATTGGCCATAACCTCATTCACATAAACAGGATCGCTATTATAATAAGGCAAACCACTGTTTTTAGCTAACAAATCCATTCTTTCTACCGATAAGCGAACGCCTTGGTTAAAATAATCTTGAGCAGAACCAGGTAAATTGGCACCCAATAATTTGAATTCAGCTAAATATAAATTGGTTTCTGCAGAAGAACCTAAAATCACCTCTAGTGGAGGAAAATTATCGGTAATTTCTATCACACGACCTCCTGGTTTGGTTGGGTAGGTAAAATTGAATCCAGTTCTGGTTATACGTTCTGTATAATCTGAAGTAGCCTCATAAGATTTTTCTACACCTCCAGAAGAAATTCTGTAAAGTTCAGATTGGTTAAAATAAATTCTATTCTCAGATTTTAAAGTTTCCTCTGGGGATAGTGGTACCCCGGCATATCTAACCCATGGCTCACCCGGACCTGACCATCCTTCAAAGTTTCCTTCATTATCAAGCATAACAAACTCCTCTACAAAAGGTGGCAGAGCCTTACCTGCATCAATAAACGCCTGTACAACCTCTCCATTAAAGTCATTTTTATCATAAATAACCCTAATTCTTGGATCTTGATTCTCTAACATAAAGTTGATAATATTCTTACCTCCTATACCTGGTTGAAAACCATTACCATTTCCTCTGTAATTCACATCTCTCCTATAGACAAAATCATCGCTTACCGCATTCATGTAACCTGCAGAAGAAGTTGCAACTTCCTCAGCTATAGAAAAAGCTTTTGCTCTATTCTTATTTACAAGTCTGGCAGCAATCTTTAACTTTAAAAGATTACAAAATTTGGCCCATTTTTCATAATCTCCATTATAGATTACATCTTGGTTACCCAAATTAAATTGATTCTCTTTTGTTAAATCAGCTATTGCACCATCTAACTCCGCCAACCAAGTATTGAATAAGGTTTCTTGATTATCAAATACAGGAGTAATTAACGGCGGCGTAGTATACGGCGCCATTGCACCCTCTGTATACACCATTGACCCAGTGTGATCCGTTATGGTAAGTGCCGGTTGAATTTGAATAGGAAAAGTCATTGCCCTCATAGCAAGTCTTTCTGCTTTTTCCTCTTCTGGCAAAGCATCTATACGTGTTCGAATATCTCTGGTATTTGCATACAAATTAGGATATATACTTTGTGACCCAGTAGGCCCTATCTCAACTAGAGCTTCTGAGTTACCACCACCCACACTTGCAGTTGTTAATTGGCTCCAAGGAAAAATATAGTCAAAATTGGTATAGAACCAATTCAAATAATCTTCGCTATACATATCCTGAACCGCCTGTGTTATGGAAAACCTTACATCTGGCTCAGCAAGCTCCGATGGATTACTGTTCAATTCAGCAAAATCATCAGCATCACAACCAAAGGCAAGCACCATTAAAAATATTAATACCGGTTTATATATTTGTTTCATTATATTCCTTTTTTAAATTAAAAATCTACTTTAACAGTCATTGTATAACTTGAAACATAAGGGCTAAAAGAACGCTCTAAAAATGAAGAATCACTTGTAGTACCCCTAAAACTTTCAGGATTTATATTATTAGGTAATGAATTATGCAAGTAACCTAAGTTTCTTCCGTTAACCCCAATATAGAAATTCCTAGCGCCCAATTTATCGCTAAATGCCTTTGGTAAGTTATACCCTAAGGATACATTTCTAATTGCGATATACTCTAACTTATTAAACCAATCATCATTTACTACGCCTTGACCCCAAGAATTTGTAAAATAGTTATAAAAACTTGCATGCGTAGGTTCCACATGACCAGCATCATAAGCCTCTTGGTACGTCATACCACCAACATCAACGGTAGAACCATTTGGCGCGGTAACCTCTTGACCATCAGCAAATACACCATCAGGGATTATACCATCTACATAACTTCTATCTTGTGTGTCACCGTATTGCGATGTCCAAGGAACACCACCATATTCAGCATCTCTTCCTCGCAAAGATTCTTCAAGGTACCCATATGCAGTTCCATACCTACTTGAATAAGAAGCAATATTACCTCCAAATCTAGCATCTAATAAAACCGATAATGACAAGCCTTTGTAATTGAATTCATTATTAAAAGAACCTTCAAAATCTGGCTGAATTTTTCCTACTTCCTCTACTTCATAACTTCTTTCATAATAAGCCCCTCGTCTTGAATCACTCCAAACAAGCACCTTCTTACCATTATTAGCATCATCAATAGGATTACCAGCATTATCAGTTGCTTGATATAATTTTGGAGTAATATCAGAATATAACACACCATACTCACCACCTTCATAAGCCACAGAACCAATTCTGAAATTACCATAGTTTATAGCACCACCAAGACCCTTGTACTCACCAAGATCTTCATGCATTTCTTTAATCTTAGTAGTATTGTTCCAATAATTAAATGTCGTATTCCATTCAAAATTTGCCGTACGTACCGGAGTACCCGTTACACTTAACTCTACACCATAATTAGATAAAGATCCAATATTAGTAAATAGACCACTATAACCAGAAACACTTGGCAATGGTATAGAACCAATTTGATTGTTAATAGTTTCATTATAATAGGCTAAATCAACCCCTAAACGATTACTAAAAAAACGAACATCTGCACCAACTTCAAACGAATTTTTACGCTCTGGTTTAATGTCTCTGTCAACCGTTGTACTATTTACAGAGTTCTTATACACAAAATTACCATCTGGCAACTCATATGTACCAAGACCATACCCCTTGTTAATTGAATACGGGCTAGTATCACTACCTACTTGCGCCCAAGACGCACGTAACTTACCAAAAGTAAACCAGTCGGTTTTAGCAAAAGTTTCACTAAACACCCATGATGTAGATACTGATGGGTAGAAGTAAGAGTAATTCCCTTCACCATTAGTATACACCAAAGCTGAAGACCAGTCATTTCTACCTGTAAGATCTAAAAATAGTTGGTCTTTATAACCAAAGCTAGACAAGAAGTATAAAGAATTGATCTGTTTGGTTGCAGATATACCACCTTCTGACAGTTTGGTTCTTTTAGAGTTATCTAAATAAAACCTACCCGGTACAATTAACCCACCATCTGTTCTTACTCTTGTATTAGACTTTTCTTGGTTCCAGATTTCCCCTCCTACCAATACTTGCGCTGTAAAGTTATCTGAAATTTTTGGTGTAAAATTGAATGTCAATTTACCCGTTTTACTAATGTCTTCTCTATGCTGTAGCTCATAATAACCACCTTCATTGGCATAACCACTACCTAGCTCTTTGTTTTCAAAACGCACGGTATAATGATTCATATTACCTTCTGCTGCAATTGTCAACCAATCCGTAACATTTGCCGTTAAACGAACTACAGGTCGTGTTACCTGCTCTTCGTTAGCTTGATCATTGTTATAATAACCAAACCAAAGTCCTTTATTAGGCACATAGGCAAAATCATCGCTATAGTTAGCACTAGGCAAACCTCCATGTGGCGCTTGCCAGTATTGTTGCTGCGTGTATTTATCGGTATTGTAGATACGCTGGAAATTACCGTCGAAAAAACTTTGAGAAATATCGTTTCTCGGGTTTTTTGCACTTGAATTGGTAAAGGAAATAGACGCATTAGCCTTTAGCCATGGCGCTAACTGGTACGAACCGGACAATAACAATGAATTTCTTCTAAAACTATTATCAGGCATGATCCCTTTTCTTAAGTTGTAAGAATCCGAAAGATAAAAATTACCTTTTTCATTACCGCCACTCAATGCTACCGAAGTGTTAGAGTTAACACCAGTGTCATACACATCTAACATATTAGTTTTTGATGGACTATACGGAATGGTATTACCATCATAATCCTCTATTGGCCTTCCATCAAATCTAGGACCATACCCTAACCCACCTGCATGATTTATCACAGTTGGCATACCTTGACTATTGTTATAAAACTGTCCATTATCAAAACGATAGAAATTACCGTTAGCATCGGTTTCTCCATAATTAACATACCCCGCCAAAGTACCTTCACCGAATTCGTTTTGCAATGCCGGTTGATCATAAGCCCTGTCAAAACCTAAAGAGTGTGTTATTGAAACACCTATACCTCTAGCATTTGCACCATCTTTGGACTCTATTAAAACCACACCGTTAATACCACGAGAACCATACAATGCCGTTGCAGCAGCACCCTTAAGAATAGAAATACTCTTGTAATCATCTGGGTTCAAGTTCTTTAATATATTACCATAGTCATTTGAACTACTAGACCAATCTGCACTAGAATTAGAAGTACTATTATCTAGAATTACACCGTCTATCACAAAAATAGGTTGGTTATTATTAGAATTTAAAGTAGAGACACCACGAATTTGAATCTTGCTGTTTCCAAAAAGACCACCATCAGAACCACCAATACTAACACCGGCAGCCTTACCCTGTAACGCCGCTACCGGGTTTACGGTATTTGTCTCAGCAAGCTCTTCACCTTTCACCTCGGTCATTGCATAACCTAGTGCTTTTTGCTCACGCTTTATACCTAAAGCAGTTACAACAACTTCACCCAATTGCTCCGCATCTTCTTGCATGGTAATTGTTAAACTTGACCTACCGTTAACTGATTGTTCAACGCTTTTAAAGCCCAGTGCAGAAAACATTAAAGATGCATTGTTAGACACCGTAATCTCAAAGTTACCGTCAAAATCAGTATATGTACCATTAGTAGTACCTTTTTCTACTACATTAACACCTGGCAAAGGCATACCTTGATCATCTACTACAGTACCCGAAACAGAAAGTTGTTTATTTATTTGGGTTTGAACTAGAAGTTCTTTTTTTACAATTATTGTTTTATTGTTTGCAAATTCATAGGTAAGACCTTTAGGAGCTAACCCCATATACAATAAGTCTTTTGCCAAAATTGACCCTTTTGTCAATTTAACGCTAGGAGCTTTTGCCACAAGCTCATCACTATAAACAAATCTATAGCCAGCTTGCTCCCTTAAAAGCTCAAAAAGCTCAGGTAAATCAATATTCTTGTTGTTATCAATACTTATTTCAACATTTTGAAAAAGATCTTTCGATGAAAATCCGAAAGACGTTGAATAAGATAAAATTAAAATTGCGCATATAAATTTCGTAAAACATCTTTTACGAAATCTATGGAATGCTTTGGTTGAGTTTAGTTCCATACAAAAAAGTTAGGATTAGTTAAAAAATTAATTAGTTTTTTGGTTAATAAAAGAATTCCGGCTGTGCACTCTCATAAAGTACAAGAATTCTTATTCGATAATTACATTCTTCTCATTGATTTTAAAGTTTATTTCATTGGTTTTCTTGATATTAATTAGTATTTGACTTATAGTGTTTTCACGGTCTAACACCCCCGTAAATGTTTTATTTCTTTTTGTTACATCTTTAAAGGTGAACTCAACATTGTACCACCTAGACAGTACAACCATAATATCTTCCATCGACTTCTGCTTAAAACTAAAATATCCTTGCTTCCATGCTATTTCATCAAAAACATATTTTAATTTTTCAACAGTTAAGGAACCAGACTTATCTGCAGTAACTGTAGACTGATCTAATGGACGAAGATTTTTTCTAACACCACCAGACTCTATAGCAATCTTTCCTTCCACTAAGGTCGTCACAATATTTTTATCCTCCTTATAGGCTTTTATATTAAATTGGGTACCCAGGACATCTACGGTCTGTGTTTTAGTTTTAACCAAAAAATGCGCACCAAAGTCTTCACTATTTTCGGCAACTTCAAAATAGCCCTCACCATAAATTAACTCTACCTCCCTTGGCCGGTCTTTAGTAAACTTAACAGGATATTTAAGTTTTGAATCTGAATTCAACCAAACTTTAGAACCGTCTGACAATTGCACAAAAAACTGCCCTCCCTTAGGTATGGTTAAATAGTTATAAGCTATTGTACTTTTAGAAGAAAGTTGATCATAAACTAATTTTTCACCTTCTTGTTTTACACCTTTTAACGCTACCTTCTTTTCTTTACCTAAAACTAATTGATCTCCATTTTCAAGCGTAAGAACCGCTTTATTACTACCAGGCAAAACATCATGACTCTTATTAGCATCAACTACAACGTTGACCTTTTGCTGCTTTGTTTCTACAAAAGATGTATTATAGTTGTAGCTAAAAAAACCTAAACCGAACAAAATGAATACTACGGCTGCATATTTGAAAAAATTTAATCTTTTAACTCTTTTACTGCTTTGTTCGTTAAAATGGATTTTTTCTAATATTTTTTTCTTCTCAGCTTCTGTATCAAAATCAAGCATATGGCGGTCGATTACGTAATTGGTTCTCACCAAACTCTTGAAAATAAATGAATTATCCTCATCCTTCAAGAGTTCTGTTAATTCTACTATTTCTTCTCTCGATGCCGATTTTGAGAAATAAGTAATTAATAAATATGTTATTCTCTTTTTCAAGATTATTGACTTATTTTACCATAAGACACATGAAATTCACATTACCCCTATAAAATTTTAATGTTTTTTATAAATTGCATAACATTACGTTAACATAAACGCAGTAGAAATTGACACAGTCTTCAAATGAAAAGGAGCTTATTATAGCATTGAGCCAGGGAAGTCATAATGCCTTAGAGGTTATAATGGATACTTACCAACACTCTCTTTGCATATATATTTATAGTCTCACTCATGATAATGAGAAAGCAAAGGACATTGTTCAAAATGTGTTTTTGAAATTATGGGAGCGCAGAGATAGACTTACAACTATAGACTCCTTAAAAAGTTTCTTGTACAAATCTGTATATAATGGATTCCTTAATCAATTAAGAAGCGATAAAAAAATGTTAGCGATAGAGGAAAAGCATATGCATCATCTTTATCAGGCCATAGATGAAGATGAGGAATTGCTTGAAAAGCAAATTCGCATTATTAAAACCGAAATTCAAAAACTTCCCCCAAAATGTAAAGAAACCTTCATCTTAAGTAAAAAAGAAGGACTTACCAATGTAGAGATCGCTAGCTTTATGAACGTTTCTATAAAAACAGTAGAAAACCAAATGAGCAAAGCTTTTAAAATTTTACGAAAAAAGCTTGAACACAAGGTTGAGCCTATTTTATTTATCATGTATAATATTTCAATACAACGAAACAAGGAGTAAAAAATACGCTTTAGAACATTTGATAATCAATTAGCAGTGAATTTTATCGCTTTCCAATTGCGCATGCATATCATCATTATTATTTAAACCACGCTTCTTAAATAATCATCACCTTGGCTTTATTTTAACATAATCTTAATATCGCATCAATTACGATGTATTTATTTTAGTCGGTTCAATTTCGAGCATCGCTAAATTATTTCCATAGCGATCAATTCAACCTGAATTCTAAATTAAATCCAAAAAAATTAATGAAACCAATTTACACTACACTATTCTTTCTTTCCCTGATTTTACTGATCGGCTGTCAGGATCCTTCAAAAGAAAAGATAACAAAAGTTATTACCAGCCATGAGAACGTTACCATAATATGTAACCCTAGCAAGGGAAATAATCTCTTTTCTTCATGGGGTACTTTCCCAAATAAAGAAGAGTCTATTAGACGTATTTTTATGGAGGTGAGCCTAGGTCACCCAGATTCTATAGATATTGCCCATTGGGATTACATGGATCCTATTAGAATTGGTCGTATAGGCGGCACTAAAGGGGACACCCTAGATTTAGAAATTGGTAAAATGCTTACGCCTTACGGTAGTAATTTTAAAAAAGATTGGCGCTGGCGCTGGCGTATAGACGTTACAGATTTAGCCAGTATTTTACGAGACAGTGTTGAAATAACCTATAACCATACCGGCTATGAAGGAGCCAACGTAGGCTGGGATCTTAATATCAGTTTTGATTTAGAGCTGGGAGATCCAATAGCCGAACAATTAAGCTACAGAAAATTATACGATGGCGGCTTCAGTTATGGCAATCCAGAAAAGCCTATTTCAGCATCTCTTACCCCAAAAACAATTACTAGAGAAAAAGGTAGCGAATTTGGAAGATTAAGAATACTACATACAGGTCATGGAATGGACAAACCAAAAGGCTGTAGTGAATTTTGTAGTCGATGGAGAGAAGTACTTGTTGACGATAATGTAATAGACCACAGAGATATGTGGAAAGAATGTGCAGACAACAACCTATACCCACAGGGCGGTACTTGGATTTTTGATAGAGCATATTGGTGCCCGGGAGATTTACAGGCGCCAGATGTTATCGATTTTCCTATAACCAAAGACACACACACTATAGACTTTGAAATGGAACCTTATACTGCAGAAGAGAATATCCAAGCATACGAAAGTATAAGTGCAATTTTATTTCAATACGGTCAACCTGCTAAAGCAAACGATGTATCTCTAGAACAAATATTGGTTCCCAACAATGCTCCTGAACTAAATAGATATAACCCAGCCAATGTGGAACCTAAAATTATTATTAAAAACTTAGGTCGTGATGTACTTAATTCTCTTACCGTTACCTACAAAACTAAAGGGTTTGAAGAAAAGACCTTTGAATGGACCGGTGAACTAGAATTTTATGAGGAGGCTATTATAGTACTTCCAGGAACAATCGATTATGCTTTTGGCGAAAATCAGTTCAACGTACAACTAGAAAAACCAAATGGCAAAGTAGATCAATGGCCACAAGATAATACGAAAACCTCCGTATTTACATCGCCTAACGAAATGCCCAACAAAGTGGTCATTACCTATCAATCTAACAACGCTCCTGAAGATAATACGGTAAGAATAATAGATACCAATAATAAATTAATCTATGAAAAAACACCAGCCAATACGCTAAAAAACACCTTATACAAAGACACACTTAATTTGAATCTAGGCGGATATAGAATGACCTTAGACGATACGGCCAACAACGGACTAGAGTTTTGGTTCAACCCAAAACAAGGGTTCGGTTATTTACAAATATCCGATATTGATGGTCGCGTGTTGCATCGTTTTGAAAGTGATTGCGGTATTGGAGAACAGTTTGATTTTACCGTAAACGAAAATCCGAAAATAGATAGAAATGTTGAACAAAGTCTTATAAAACTATATCCAAGAAGAATTCGAAAAAACACAGAATTACTGGTACAGTTAGAGGAATTTTCAGACGGAGAGATTCAAATACTTAAAGATGGTGCTTTGCAAAAAACAATACCCTTTAAAAAAGTAAAAGATAAGACCTTTGATATAGATATGTCTTCATTTGAAGATGGTAGATATGTTATAGAACTGTTTGTCAACGGAGAATCTAAACTAAAACAACGTATTTCTAAACAGAATAAATAATACCTTCAATAAAAATTTAAAAAAGAGTGTTTAACCATACAAACTGTTAAACACTCTTTTTTTTATAATTCTATTTGGTCATATTTTTAGAGTTTAAATTGCTTAACCATAGATGGCACAGTCCTTGCCAATTACATAAGTTTAAAATTATAAAACTATAGGCTGAATATACCGGCAATAGCATAAATACGCCACTTAGCTATTACTAGTATTTTAATGGTATACTTTTAAGGTATTGTAACATAATACTCTATAAATTGTTTACTTCATAATAAAAAGAGCGTATACAGCTTTTTTAAATGTAATACTGAATCATTAATTCCCTAGTAAAAAATAACCCATATACCAGTTGGCTTTATGGTATTTCACCGCATTAAATAAATAACATACAAATCTATAATTACATTTATTGTAATGTATGCAAATCAATTCTAAGACCTTTTTAAAACATGCTATCTAAAAAAATATAGTTCATTAAGATTGATAATCTTTTAGAACAATTATTTTCTCAAAAGACACTTCATATTTCTCTTTATATAATTGCTCATAAAGTTTTGCAAAATTATCGTACACATGATTAGCCAAACTTAATTTCCCCTGATATATAAGCACATTAAGCTTCATCTTTAGCGCGTGTTCGTTAAGGTCGTCATAGATACATATTACATTGGCTAGATCAAATATTAATTCATTCTGACTTTCTATTTCAAGTTTTTCACCAATTTGAATACATAATTCAACGACACGGTTACTAAATTTTTCTATAAACGGATCCAACCATGGGTAACTTTCATTTGCAAGCAACCTACCAGAGCTAATGATCGAAAGTAATTTAGGAAGATCTTTTTCAAAATCTGTATGATCATATTCTTCGTTCTTATACATGGTTAAATACTCTTCAGAAACGGCATAATTTGAAAAGCAATTTGCGCCAACGTCCATGAACCAGCATTTATCCTTAAAAATCAACTCTACCCCTTTACAGCTACTTAATATTAACCTTAGATTTTGAATGGTGGTACTTCTTGTGTTTTTTGCCTGTGCAATACTTTTACCCGGCCATAATATACCAGTAAGTTCCTTTGTACTAATTCCTTTTTGTCCATTTTGGCTATGTAAAAAAACAATTATGAACATTTTTTTCTGAAGTGGTGTTAATTTTTTAGCTATTTCAACACCTTTACTATCCATAATACGTAATGGACCAAAACAAAGAATCGCTGAATCTGAACTCCCATTATGTATAGCTACATTTAACGTATTAACAGGTTTTTTCCGGGGTATTAAACTATCCTTGTTTTTTTTGAAATTATACAGAAAAATGAAGAATACAGCAGCAATTAAAAACACTACAATAAGCCACCACATTAACGCTGAAAAATCTTTGCTCGCTTTTGGTATACCAATAAATTGTTGTTTTACTTCTTTGTCATTAAGTTCTCGCTCCCATATTTTAACCTCTTTCATGTAACCTACAAAAAACTCTTCCCATAAATTGCTTCCTATCATTAAATGAAAATCTGAATTTTTATAGTTTGAAATTAATCTCATACTATCTGTTTTTTTTCCATTCACATAGAAATATAGCATGCTCTCTATTTTAGAATACACCAATGCAATATGGCTCCATTCATTTAGAGGTATTGGAGATGAAGTTGACACATAATCTTTGATTCCGGCCATTGTAAAGGTTAAAAAACCCTGGTGTAACTTAAACACAAAATTATCACCTTTGCCAAGTATGCTATTATTTGGGTCTAATTGCGTTGGCTTGATCCATGCACATATTGAAAAATTTGACTTTAGGGCAGATTTACTGGTTATACCGGTATCAATAAAAGCTCCATTTGAAAAATAACTGACGTCTCCAAATACAGAATCTTTTTTTGCCACTACATTATTAGAAATAAGTTTTGAAGAATCAAAAGCAAGTTTATTTCTTATTTGGGTTCCAAAAACATAGTCGTGGGTTAAAGCATATTCCGGATTTAAAGGAAAAGCCATGAAATCTTTAGGATTATTTCGATTTTCTGGCGTGGTATATATGATGTCAGGAGAAAAATAATACCCTGACTTGTAAGGTATTAATGCCGGCAACGTTTGTGATTCATCTATAGGTAAACTAAAATTTCCCTGCACATGGTTTTGCAAATATCCTTTAAAGGAAACACCATGTAACTCACCTAATTCATTATGGACAACTCCATATATTTTAGGCTGTCTATTTAGGCTATCAACTAAACTATTTATATGGCCTATTGCTCCAGCAGTTTCAATAAAATTTGGTGTCTTACCTTTTTTAAGCCATACATTTAACAATTTATCAATACCCAAAGAATCTTTATTCTTAACATATACACGCAATAATTCCTGAACACCATTAGAATCTACTTCGCTTAGCGTTTGCTCTTCCTCTATATTAAGTGTCTCTACATCACGATCATTAACCCAAACGACCGAAAGTTCACTAGGTATATTTTCTAATATATTTCTAGTTCCAAGAACTATTAACTTATTTTGATATTTTGAATATTCGTGTAAAAAACGAACGTTTTTATTTTTTTTAGATGAGGGAATTATAGCCCAAGGAGTGGTATTGGAGATGCGCTGAGCAATTGGTAAAGAATCAAGTAAAACAGAATTTAAATCAATTAATAAATGCGAACGTAACCGAATTTCCTTTTTCTCCTCTTTAGATAAAGAACCATAATCTTTTTGAGCTTGACATACACAAAACCCGAATATGAAAGTCAAAATAAATGACCATATATTTTTAAGGTATTCCCTCCTAAAGCCTAACTGATTACATTTAACATTAATAAATACATGTTCTACATTTTTTAATAATTGCCAATGAGTCATTTTATTTTCTAATTCTTCTTGTAACCGTTTTAGACTTCTTCTATTAAGAAAATCGTCTACACCTACTATTTCATATCACACAAATAAGATTGAAGTATACATGCAATTTAAGTGTAATATATCGACATTAAAAAATCACTGATTTATTTTATCGATAACTAGCTCCTAAAGATATTGCAAAACCGAAATTATATGGTACAAAAGAGAATTATTTTAAAAAATACCGTAAAAATACCCTGCAAAATAAATACAAATTAAAAAAAAGCAACTTTGCTATTACAACGCCAATTTTCAATTTAAAAATTGGATTCAACCTTAAATATAAAGGTCAAACCCAATTTAGAAGTTTCAATACATTACAACTAATTCTTATAAAAATCTAATTCAGCTATAGCCGCAGTTGTGTTTGAACCTGCAATCTCTTTACTTACCAATTTCACATACCTAGTTGTAACCGTTGATTTAAATTCATGCATTCTTGGTGTAGGGTCGTTAATAAGATTCCCAAACTCAAAATTTTCTATTTTCTCCCATTTTAAACCATCCTTACTACTGTAGATAGTTCCTTTTTGAATCATCCCGTTGGAAATACTTGTTGGCGGTGTATACTTAAATGCATTAATTGCATGTAATTCACCAAAATCAATACTAACAAAATGCCCCTCTTTTTTATGTGTTTGTGTTTGCCAAAAAGTGTCATTGTTCTCATCGATCAATAAACTACGTTTATGTTCATTTAATTCACTATCTACATCAAGCACTTTCCATGTATTTTTAAGTATACCAAATTTATAATCCGATACGCTACCTAACTCACCATTTAGGATTGCCGCAGCCTTTACTACACCATCTGTAAACTGAAAAGGCTTCACATATTCTTCTGAATCTTTGTTCGGTTCTTTTCCATTTGTAGTATACACTATTTTAATACCATTATTTAAATTTTTAAAGGCGTTCTCTCCATGTAAATTCCAACTAAAATCTGTCTTTCCAGGAACTATACTAACTTTACCGTCTTTAGCTCTCTCTATTTTTAAAACAGGTGGTCTACTCTTATAATAGTGTGCAGAAACATGTTGAATTACAGGTGTATCACGGTACTCCAAAATTCGTAAACGAAGCTTGCTTGTTGTAATTTCAGGGAACCTTAAAATTCTTTTATAACCAATATTAGTGCTCGTAATCATCTCTTGCCATTTACCATCTACGTAGGCATCTAATGCGTGTTTAGCTATACGTTCACCATGTCTTTTTATGTCTTCTTGAACAACAAACCTATTAACCTTTGTTTCTTTAGGTAGCTCAAATTCAAGTTCTAATTTAGAATCTGTCAATACTACATATGTATCTTTATCATCATCCAACAATTCAGATTCTGATGCACCTATCACTAAATTAGCTCCATAGGTTTCATTGATCC
This sequence comes from Maribacter ulvicola, assembly GCF_900155985.1. GTDB lineage: Bacteria > Bacteroidota > Bacteroidia > Flavobacteriales > Flavobacteriaceae > Maribacter > Maribacter ulvicola. The sequence goes on along the minus strand of NZ_FTMA01000013.1, from coordinate 1,992 downwards.
GTTTACCTGTTTCTTTTAAAACCGCTACCTCTTGCTCTGAAAACTTACCTTCTCTATTTGGCGGTATGTTCAGTAAAAAAATAGAATTACCTCCCACAGACCTTTCGTAAATATCAAAAACATCGTCTGCATTTCGAACTTTTTGCTCTGTATCGTTTCTATAAAACCATCCTTCACGAATAGAAGTATTAATCTCGGCCGGTTGGTAATGTAGAAAATTACCTTTCATTAGTTTATCTATGCTACCCACATCTTCTGCAGTTATATCTGCATATAAATTCAAAGTTCTAGGATCTTCTTTATAGGGAACAACATTCCACTCAGTATCTCTTGTTGCCCCACCTTCATTTCCACACCAACGAATACCTTCCTTACCAAATATAACCGCATTAGGAGCTAAAGCTGTTATTAGCTTCTTCCAATCTCTATATTTGTATTGCTGCCCTCCTTTTCTTTTTGGGTGTGCACCATCAAACCAAACTTCATCTATTGGACCATATTCAGTTAACAATTCAAATAATTGATTTAAAAAATATTCATTATAATCATCTACCTTAAATTCAAAAGTAGTTTTATTCTTAAACGGTCTACCTTCTACCGGTCTTGGTATAGTTCGCATGCTATATTCACTTAAATTACCGTACAGACCCTTCTCATTCTCAATTTGATATAAATCAGCAGGCGATAAATAAACACCTAATTTAATACCATATTTTTTACATGAAAGAGACAACTCTTTTAGCACGTCACCTTCTCCATTTTTAAAAGGTGAAGACATTATACCATGTTTGGTATATCTACTTTGCCACAATACAAAACCGTCATGATGTTTAGCTGTAATGATAACTTTTTTCATACCAGCTTCTTTCATTGATCTACACCATTGGTCCGTATCTAAATTTTCAAGCTTAAAAACAGCTGGATCTTCCATGCCATTTCCCCATTCCAATTCTGTAAATGTGTTTGGACCAAAATGAACAAACGCAATAAACTCATCTTCTAAAGCTGTCATTTGATTTTCTGTAGGAACGACGTGAGTTGCTTTTAAAAGTACCGAATCTCTTGAATCATCTTCGTCAATTTCAAGAGTACTATTTGTTTTAAGCCTTAAAATAGATTTCGATTTTTTATTGCACGAAGCAACTAATAGGAGTATTACAATTAAGGATGTAATTAATTTTAACGATTTTACTATTGGTTTAGTCATTACATTATTTTTTGATAGTTGTTTTGTCTTTAAGTTGAATTGAAAGCATTCAAATCTAAATTTTTAGTGCGCACAAAACCTACCCTTAATTTGCAAAATATGATACTTTTTTTGCAATATAAGTTATGTGTGATTTGTAAACTAAATTACCTATCTTTTCACTGATGCAAGCGTTGCAAACTATAGCCATTTCGTTATAAAAATATTAGAACTTTAGAGCAGCTTCAACATTCTTAAATGTTTCACCAAAAGCTTCACCCTCCTAGTACCAAAATCACATAACAGTGTATGTATTTCTTTAAAGTGGTTTTTATACAAAAGTTTCACTCATTGACTATAGACCTATCATGCCTTATTTCATTTAAACAACTAAAGACTTATAAAACATGGTTTAAAAGCAACTAAGATCTCACTAAAAAATTTGGAAAATCTTCTATATGCTCACAGCATACTTGCTCCATTACCTGTTGTAGTTCTGTCTTTAAGAGTGAAATGGTGTGGTTTCCCCCTTTATTTCCCAATGCCGCCACCCCGTACATAAATGAACGCCCTAAAAAGGTGAACTCCGCGCCAGAGGCCATTGTCCTGGCAATATCCGGACCGGAACGTAGGCCACTGTCCATCATAACCTTAATTTGATCTCCATATTTCTCTGCTATTCTGGTCAAGGGCCTAATGGTAGATTCTCCAGCATCTAGCTGCCTGCCACCATGGTTGGATACGATAATGCCGTCCAAGCCTAAGCGGATGGCTTTCTCCGCGTCCATTTCTGATGCTACGCCCTT
>NZ_FTMA01000012.1 GCF_900155985.1 Maribacter ulvicola | reverse complement strand
CGTTTGCGCCGATGGTACTGCTATACCAAGTGGGAGAGTAGGTAGCCGCCTTTTTCGAAAGCCCTTTACTTAATTGTAAAGGGCTTTTTTTATACCTAATAGTTTGCTGTGCGTCGCATTTGTAAAAATGCCGTGACCGCTTAGAAAACAATACTACTACTACTACTACTACTACTACTACTACTTGTGTGGAATCATTGCAGAAGTTTTTAAACCGTTAGCGCTGAAATGCTATCGTTTTACTTATAGCTTATAATGGTTGGCCGTATACAGCCCTGTAAGGTGTTTTGTCAAGTGCAAGGACTAGGGTTGAAGTGACTGTTATTTTCTGTTGATTTCTATTCTGTTTAAAAGTTCCAATTTTAAGAAGTTTTAAAATTGGATGGAAGAAGTAAATAATTTTCGACATTATAGAACTATAAAAATGACAATATATCTAAGGTATCAGTTATCTGATTTTATATGTTCAAGTTTCATAGCAAGGTAGCCAACATTATCAGTGCTTTAATTTATAGGTCTCAACAACTGTTGGGCACATAGACACAGTGGTGTCTTTTCCTCAATTTTTTTCTCAGGAATATACAGGAAACATGGTTAATCCTAATAGCTAAGCAGACTGCTATACTGTTGCTTTTGTGACACCTTATAGGTTTCTATATTACCTTTTAGGAACTTACGGTATTAGTTTGTGGTAGGAATATATGCAGTAAGAACTTTTATTTATTCTAAAACGGAAAACAGGTAATTAGAACAGGTGTAAATTTCTTCAATAAATGATAATATGTCATGATTCAAGGTTATCCTCAGACAAGGTTAGCTAGGCCTATTTGAAAAATATAGTAATTTAAGATGTAGCAGTGAATTGTTATCTATAACTTTTTTATATGCGTTTTCTAAAATGATGATAATAATATTTTATATTATCTAGTAACAGAATTGGATATAATATGCTTTACAATCATTTTAGCGTGTATTCTAGAATTTTCAATAAACCATTTATGAGTTTCCATTCCGCCACATATAACTCCGGCCAAGTATAATCCTTCAATATTTGTTTCCATGGTTTCAGAATTGTATTCAGGTAGTTTTTTTACATCATTGCTGATGTTTACTCCTAACTTTTTCAAAAAACTAAAGTTAGGTTTATATCCTGTTAATGCTAACACAAAATCATTTGGGATTTTTAATTCTTCAGAAGTCGTGGCCAGAGTAATATATTCTTTTGTTATTGACTTAACAGTGGTATTGAAAAAGGCTTTTATGCTACCTTCTTGAATTCGGTTAATAATATCTGGGCGAACCCAATACTTTACACGTTGACCAACTTCTGGTCCTCGTATAATTAAGGATACTTCAGCACCTTTTCTATAGCACTCAAGAGCGGCATCTATTGCTGAGTTGCTAGCTCCTACAACTGCTACTTTTTGACCGGAATAGTAATGAGGGTTGTTATAATAATGAACCACTTTATCTAAATTTTCTCCTGGAACATGTAGTAAATTGGGTATATCGTAAAAACCAGTGGCAACTACAATTTGTTTAGAAGTATATGTGTTCTTATCAGTTGTTGTGGTAAATGAATCCTTGTTTTTATGAACGTTTTCTACTTTTTCAAATAAATGCATGTTCAGTTTGTTAGAAGTAACAATACGTCGATAATATTCTAAGGCTTCATCTCGTTTAGGTTTAGCTTCATTGCTTATAAAAGGAATTTCGTCAATCTCTAATTTTTCAGATGAAGAGAAAAATTGCATATTACTTGGATAGTGAAATAGCGAATTTACAATGGGTCCTTTTTCGATGATAAGATAAGAGAGTCCGTTTTTCTTAGCTTCTAATCCGCATGCAATACCTATAGGTCCACCGCCAACTATTATAATATCAAATTCAGATTTCATCCCTTTAAATTTTTAATAGTAGCAGTAGGGTTGTCACTTTTAAAAACAAAACTACCTGCAACTAATACGTCTGCACCGGCATCAACCAATTGTTGCGAATTGGCAGTAGTTACCCCACCATCAATTTCAATTAATGCAGAAGAGTTTTTCCTGGTAATCATTTCCTTTACTGCTTTTATTTTGTCATATGTATTTTCAATAAATGATTGTCCTCCAAAACCTGGGTTAACACTCATTATCAATACGAGGTCAATATCTTTAATAATATCTTCTAGAAGCATTACATTGGTATGAGGATTTAACGCAACACCTGCCTTCATGTCTAAAGCTTTAATAGCTTGTATGGTTCTATGTAAATGTGTACATGCTTCATAATGAACGGTCAAAATATGAGCACCTAGATTAGCGAAATCTTCAAGATATCTATCAGGATTAACAATCATTAAATGTACATCTAAAGGTTTTGTAGCATATTTTTGAATCGCTTTTAATACAGGCATACCGTAGGATATGTTAGGAACAAAAACCCCGTCCATAATATCTATATGATGGTAAGTTGCGTCACTGGCGTTTACCATTTCTACGTCTTGTTGTAGATTTCCAAAGTCTGCGGCTAAAAGCGATGGCGCTATACTTGCTTTTTTCATGTTAAAAAACCTTTATAATTCTGTACAAAAATACGGATTTGTAATTCGTTCTACACTTGTTTTTAGAGATGCTTTAACCTCATTTCCCAAGCTTTACTTTTAATTTGACAAATAGTTGAAGATTGTACTTTTATGTTATTACGGTCACAGTTGCTATCAACAGTACGCTTTTCCACAGATATTAAGTGTTTTAAATAGTACACCATCTGTACTTTAATAAACAGTACATTTTCATATTCACCATATGGGGCACCTATGTTTGCCAACTATACAATATCAAAATTAAAGAGTGAATGGAGATTATAGAATTATTTACAGTTTAAACGGTGTCTATGGATTTATAAACTCCATTTTCTTAGGTAAATTTCAGCGTATTTATACTTCTTTTTTTGCCATTAGCTGTGATATCAGTATTTGTGACTACTTTATTAAGTGTCATTTGAAGAGCTGATAATTAGACCATTGTTAACCGATTTCGGTTCAACATCATCATCATCATCATCAGATATTTTCCATAATCCGCCACCAATAGTGCTAAAACAATGTTGATATGTTTTTTTAGGACTGCAGGAACAAACTAAAGAGCAACCACAACGAACGGAGCCATTTTCTAGTCATTCTAAATGATCTGAAAAGGTTTTATTGTGTGCAGTAAAAAATAATTTTTTTGATCTTATTTTTTAGAACACATGACTAGCTGTAGTAAGATAAACCTAGAAATTAGTAACCAGTAGCATTAGGAGTTCATATTGTCGTTATATGGCGGGTAGTCAGCTAGAAAATAATAGTTCCATTTGTTGATCTTTAGGGTGTTTTCAATTATATCTGCAAAAGTGTTTAGTAAATGATTGTAACCTAATGCTATACTTTCAACTTAAAAATTCATCTAGAATTGTATATCAATTTAATAATAAAGAAAGCCCCTTCTGTGGGGTTTTTTAATATCTATAGTTCTTAGAATTATTCTTTATTTGAATAAAGCTCATGATTTTCAGCTCCGCCAGCTATAATATACGCAAAAAGGTCAACGACTTCTTGCTCGTTTAGCCTATTTAAAAGAGCAGGGGGCATAGGTGAAATTGGTGACAGTTCTTTTTTAGTGATAGATTTTTTAGCAATTCTAACCGTGTAGCTTTCATTGAATGGGTTAGGCATAACTGTAATACTATCTTTTGTTTCAAATTTTACACGACCAGCTATTTTATTGTCATCTTGTAAATGAAATAAAGTATTGGCATATTGATCAGATATTTGATCGTTAGGACTAAGAATTGAAAACATTAAATCATAAGTACTGAACTTTGTATGTGCCTGAGTTAGGTCTGGTCCGGCTGCACCACCTTCGCCGCGCATTCTGTGACAAAGTATGCAAGTAGCTGAAGCAAATGCTCTTTTGCCGGCTTTAATATTTCCTTTGTAATTATCTAAACCACCCCAGACAATAGTTCTTAAATTCTCACCAGTGTACTTTTTACCAGGACCAAAAGGTTGTGGAACATCTGTGATGGCGCTAGCAGGGGAATAAACCCCTGAAATTTCCTGGAAGTAGTCCCTTTTGTTTTCAGGTACATGAGTTAGCGAGCGTTGTCGTACATTCTCCATATAAGCCTTGAAGCTCATACCACCTTTTGACCCAAGAACATCAAAATACCATAAAAAATATCGTTTTCTCAAATCTTCATTCCATCCATTTTTAGCGTTGCTTAAGAGCATGCCGTAGTAAATAGCTTCGCTAGGAGGCATTTTGGCAATAACTTCTCTAATTAATGGTCCATATTTCTCACTTCGCAATGTTGTTTCTTCAGACAACATTTCAACACCTTCAGTTACCGTTTTTTGTTCCGTATGGTATTCCAGTTGCTCTACCAGTCTCTCTACTATATTATCGGTGTCTAGATATAATAAAATCTGAGCTAATTCTTTATTGATTGCACTTTCCTTTGCCGGGAATATTGGGTTTAGTTTCTTAATGATTTTTTGCTTGTCTAGATTTGCTGGCATACCCATTCTAATAAAATTTAAAGAGTAGGTTCTTAGCAAATCTATTTTCATAGATTCGTCTAACGTGTTAAACGGTATTTGTAAAAGTTTATTTAGTATAATGGATTGGATATCTGTATTTGCTTGGTGGTTTAAAGCTATACTACTTTCAATGATTTTTCGTGAATGAGTTTCCTTTTTATATTTCTGTAACCAGTTAGCTACCGGTTGATGTTCTAAAACCAATCTAGATGCATATCTAATAAACTTATCTTGATCAGCTAAATGGGTCCATGCCAGTTCTGTTCCTTTTCCTGAAACCGTGGTGTGATATTCTTCTAATTGTTTTCGTAAATTTCTTTCTTTACTAACTTCAATATTTTTTTCAGATGCTGTTGTGTTTTCAGGTCCTGTATATCTTAATCTATATACACGAGAATCTAAACGTCTACCGCCAGTCGCAAAATAAATATTACCGTCGTTACCTGCAATCATATCGGTCAAAGGCAGGGGAGTACCAGATAGGAACTCTTCTCTTTCTGCTTTATAACTACTACCATTGGGTATTAAGTCTATATAGTAAACAGTGCCAAAACTCCAATCCATCACCAATAGTCCGTTCTGATATTTATGGGGTAAATTTAGCTGTGTAGTCGATAAAACGGCGGTAGGTGAGCCTTGTTCCAAATTATGAATGGCAGGGAGGTTATCTGGATAATATGCAGGCCATTTACCAGACCCGGTACGCCAGCCAAAATCACTGCCACTGGTTACATGACAAATTCTGGTAGGTCTATACCATGGCATTCCAATATCCCATTCCATATCGGAATCGTAGGCAAAAAGTTCTCCATCAGCATTGAATGCCATATCGAAAGGATTCCTAAATCCGGCAGAGATCAATTCAAAATTTGAACCATCGGCATTAAATTTCATGATCCATCCGCCAGGAGCTTTAATATCATTGGCATGACCTCTAGCATCTAAATATGGGGGAAAGAGATTGTCCTCGCCCCAATTTGTTGGAATGCGACTATTCTCTTTCAAACTCTCCGGTATTAGCGTATGATTTCCAGCTATGAAATATATTTCTTTTCCGTCTGGTGATAAGGCAAAACTATGTGGACCATGTTCGCCGCTACCTTCTAGTTTAAGAAGCATTTTAACCGTATCAACCTCTCCATCATTATCGGTATCTGTTATTCTATATATACCACTACCGTTTTCATGGTTATCAGGAATGTCATCGTCCCAGTTTTTGTTTACTGCTACATATAAGCTATTAAAAGCCCAAAGTAAACCGTGTGCTTCTCCAATTTCTACATCTAAAGGAATGACATCTTTAGCAGAAAGCACTTTATCCTTTTTAGGGGTTTTAAACTGATAGAGTTTTCCATATTGGTCACAAGCGTAAATGGTATTGTTTTGTCCTTGCGCTAGGGCAACCCAAGAGCCTTGTTCAGAATTACTTGGGTGGTAAATTTCCTCAAGTACAAAATCATTGGGGGTGTTGAATTCTATAGAACTTATTGGGTCCGATTTTTGATTTTCTTGATTACAGGCAAATAGCGAGAAGGCAAGAAATACGGTAAAAAGTTGATTGGTAGTTGTCATTTGTTCTTTGTATAGGTCTTTTAAAGATACAAAGTAACTAATAACAAAAATTAGTCTATTTGTCGTAAACCCTCATAAATAGAAATAGCCACCGCATTTGCTAAATTTAAACTACGAATATTTTCGCTGTATAAAGGAATTTTAGCTATTTGATGTTCATTATTATTTAAGATGCATTTTGGCAAACCAACCGATTCTTTGCCGAAAACTAAAAACATACCATCTTCAAAATCAATTTCCCAATGATTTTTAGTTGCGTTGGCAGAAAAGAAAATCATTTTTTTGTCTCTATTCTGTTCAAAGAAGGCATCAATATTGTCATACATGATAACGTTAAGATGTTGCCAGTAATCTAGTCCCGCTCTTTTTAAGCGCTTATCGGTAAGTTCAAACCCAAATGGTTTTACCAGATGTAATGTTGAACCTGTACCAAGTGCTAATCTGCCAATGTTACCCGTATTATTTGGAATTTCTGGTTCTATAAGTACAATATTGAAGCTCATTGTTTTTTAAAAGATTGAAGATATAAATGTTCTACTTTTTCACGTGCCCAAGGTGTTCTGCGTAAAAATTTTAAGCTAGATTTTATGGAAGGATTACTCTTGAAACAATTAATATTGATTTGACCGGCCAAATCTTCCCAAGAATATTTTTTGGTAAGTTCTTCTAAAATGGTTGCCAATTTTACACCGTGAAGCGGGTTGTTAGGTTGAGAATCTGAACTCATGATGATGTTTTTATTTAGTAAGAATTTCGATTATTTTTGAAATACGATATACATGGATAATGCCGGAACGTCAATAACACTTTTTAAAACACGAGAACCTTTAAGGTCAAAGGTACTACCAGAAACCGCTTCATGCCAAACTCCTTCAATTTTAAAATCTATTTTTTCGTTTGATGCGTTGTAGATTACTAAAATATTCTTCCAATTATCATTATTGGCATGATCTACTAATGTAAAAGAAACCAGAACGTCGTTAGTTTTTTGAAATTTTAAATGTTTACGTACATCTGATTCTGATGTCATATGAAATGCAGGGTGTTCTTTTCTTAGTTTAATTAAATTTTTATAATAGTCAAAAACTTCTGTATGGTCATTTTTCCAATTCCAATTTATTTGGTTGATACTATCTGGAGATTTATAGGAATTGTGTTCGCCATATTTAGTACGTAGCATTTCTGAACCTGCATGTAGAAAAGGTGTTCCTTGAGAGGTCAATACTATGGCGTTCGCCAACTTATCCATAGCAATTATAGTATCTAAATCAACATTGGTCCTTGATATTTGTAGTTTATCAAAAAGGGTATGGTTATCATGGCAAGATGCATAGTTTATAGATTGCCATGGTTTGGTAGTCCAGGGAGTGTTGGAATAATTTACATGGGCATAATTAATTTGGGGATGATGAATGGCACCAACAATTCCAAATTTAATAGACTCCGCAGTATGCATAGCGCCACTTACAAATCCTAAACTATTATCGTGGAAAACAGAACCTTTTAGTCCGTCACGTAAATCATCATTGAAAGCTGCAATTTTTGGTAATTGCTGCGTATGTTTTTTAAGAGCTCGTTTTTCTACTGGTAAGGGAGAATCTTTGGCGGTCCATCCTTCACCATAAAGTAAGGCATTAGAATTTATTTCAAGAACAGCATCAGACAGTTTGTTCATGGTTTCAATATCATGAATACCCATAAGGTCAAACCGAAATCCATCAATATGATATTCTTTCGTCCAGTATAAAACAGACTCGATCATAAATTTACGCATCATTGTACGCTCAGAGGCAGTTTCATTACCACACGCAGCGGCATTTGAATAAGAGCCATCTTCCCAATGTCGGTAATAATAGCCAGATACTTCTAAATTGAAATTCGATTCTTCTGTTTTACCGGTGTGGTTATAAGCAGCATCTAAAATAACGCCAATACCATTATCATGAAAAATCTTTACCATTTGTTTAAACTCTTTAATTCGTACTTCAGCATTAAAGGGGTCAGAGGAAAAAGAGCCTTCAGGAACATTATAATTTTGTGGGTCGTACCCCCAATTAAATTGTGGAGTATTTAAGTTTGCTTCGTCAATAGCGTAGTGGTCAAAAGTGGGTAAAAGATGCACATGTGTAATACCTAATTCTTTTAAATGATCTATGCCGGTAGCAATTTTATTAGGACCTGTGGTTCCAGTTTCAACCAAACCTAAGTAAGTGCCTGGCATAGCGGAGCCAGATTGCGGATGAATTGTCATGTCCCGTACATGTAGTTCATAGATGATAGCTTCGTTTGGGTAATTTAAAATTGGAAAAAAATCATCCTGCCAGTCCTTTGGGTTGGTACCTTTCATATCAATTACCATAGCTCTATTTCCGTTTACACCAACTGCTTTTGCGTAAATCCCGGGTGTTTCATTTAACCACTTATCAGGCTCTTTTACTTGAAATGTATAATAGGTTCCGTTCAAATCTCCAGTTACGGAAATTTGCCAAATACCTTGGTTAATCTTGTTTAGAGAATGACTTACGTAAGACTCAGAGTCGTTGCCCGTCCTAAAAAGCCTTAAGATTACTTTTTCTGCATTGGGAGACCATAGTTTAAATAGGGTAGAATCTTTACTGTATTGTGGCCATAGATTTTCGTTAGCAGGCGTAGGGTAGCTGTCAGAATTAGCTATTATTTTACGGTTTTTACAGGAATTAAAGCGCATGAAAACTATTAGAATTAGTACTGGGTATTTCAGTGAAATAATGAGGATCCTCTAAGGTAAAAAAAGAATTTTAGGGAGTGATAAAGGTTTGATCTTAGCTAAGTAAAGAATAGTGAAACTATTAAAAATGAAAAAACTCCGGTAATCAGCCGGAGTTTATTCATCAATCAAAAAACGAACAGTCATGATAAACTGTTGTTATCGTTAAAATTACAATTAATATACCATATTACCAATTTAGGAAATATTTAACGTGTAATTTTTGTAGCTTGAACGCTTAGGATTTTTAACCCAAATACGTTTTTAATATTTTACTTCTAGAAGTATGCTTTAAACGTCTAATTGCTTTTTCTTTAATTTGACGAACTCTTTCTCTTGTAAGATCAAAAGTTTCACCAATTTCCTCTAAGGTCATGGAGTGCTGGTTGGCAAGACCAAAATATAAACGAATAACGTCTGCTTCACGCGGCGTTAATGTTTCTAAAGCACGCTCAATTTCTGTACGTAAAGAATCATGTAATAATTCTCTATCCGGATTTGGAGACTCACCACTACGAAGTACATCATAAAGGTTAGAATCTTCACCATCGATAAGTGGCGCATCCATAGATACGTGTCTACCTGAGTTTTTCAATGATTGTTTAACGTCGTCAACAGTCATATCCAATTCTTTTGCAATTTCTTCAGGAGAAGGCATTCTTTCATGCGCTTGCTCAAGGAAGGCAAAAGTTTTATTGATCTTGTTGATAGAACCAATTTTGTTCAATGGCAAACGAACAATACGAGATTGTTCTGCCAAAGCTTGTAATATAGATTGACGGATCCACCATACGGCGTAGGAGATAAATTTAAATCCCCGCGTTTCGTCAAAACGCTGTGCGGCTTTGATAAGGCCAAGGTTACCCTCGTTAATCAAATCCGGTAAAGTAAGGCCTTGGTTTTGGTACTGCTTGGCAACTGACACCACGAATCTGAGGTTGGCTTTGGTAAGTTTTTCAAGAGCGATCTGGTCGCCTGCCTTGATGCGTTGTGCCAACTCTACTTCTTCATCAGCGGTAATCAAGTCCACTTTTCCAATTTCTTGTAAGTACTTGTCCAAAGATGCGGTCTCTCTATTGGTGACCTGTTTTGTAATCTTAAGCTGTCTCATTAAAATAAATTAAGTTCAATTTGCATAGACTGCATATACTTATACGTAAAAAACTTCCGAATGTTACAATTCCATAAAAAAAAGTTTGTTTTTCCGTTGAATTACATAAAAAAAGCCTCGATCAATTAGTCGAGGCTTTAAGAGTAAACTTACAAGAGTACTAATCTCTTTTTGGTTTTCTATCGCGATTACGATCGTTTCCACGACGGTCATCTCTTCTTTTATCGTCACGAGGTGGTCTTTCAACAAAACCTTCTGGTTTAGGTAAAAGCGCTTTACGAGAAACTTTCTCTTTACGCGTACGTTTGTCTATGCCGAAATACTTAACATCAAACACATCGCCCATGTTTACAACATCGGCAACATTTTCTGTACGTTCCCAAGCTAATTCGCTTACGTGCAATAAAACTTCATTACCAGGAGCATCCATATATTCTACAACTGCACCAAAATCAAGCATTTTAATAACTTTTACTTCGTAAACGCTACCAACTTCTGGTTTGAATAAGATCGAGTCTATTTTTGCCATAACAGCATCAATACCTTTTCTACCAACACCTAAGATCTCAACAATACCTTCTTCAGTAACAGGATCTTCGTTTATAACGATAGTAGTTTCCGTCTCTTTTTGCATTTCTTGAATCACTTTTCCTCCAGGACCAATTAATGCTCCAATGAATTCATTAGGAACACGTCTAGATACCATTGTTGGTGCATGATCTTTAACATCATTGTTAGGGGTAGAAATAGTTTCGGTAATTTTCCCTAAGATGTGTAAACGACCATCACGAGCTTGTTTTAAAGCATTAACAAGAATCTCATAAGAAAGACCTTTTACTTTAATATCCATTTGGCAAGCTGTAATACCATCTGCAGTACCGGTTACTTTAAAGTCCATATCACCTAAGTGATCTTCATCACCTAAGATATCAGAAAGAACAGCGTATTTTCCAGAATCAGCATCAGAAATTAATCCCATTGCAATACCTGATACTGGCTTTTTCAATTGAACACCGGCATCCATCATCGCCATTGTACCAGCACAAACAGTAGCCATAGAAGAAGAACCGTTAGATTCTAAAATCTCAGAAACTACACGTACTGTGTAAGGACAATCTTCAGGAACCATTCCTTTCAATGCGCGTTGAGCCAAGTTACCATGACCAACCTCTCTACGAGATGTTCCACGAATAGGTCTTGCTTCACCAGTTGAAAAAGGAGGGAAGTTATAGTGTAAATAGAAACGTTCTTCACCTTCGTAAGATGGCATATCTATTTGGTTTGCTTCTCTACTTGTACCTAAAGTAACTGTAGCTAAAGCTTGAGTTTCTCCACGAGTAAAGATAGAAGAACCGTGTGTAGAAGGTAAATAGTTTACCTCGCACCAAATTGGTCTGATCTCATCAGTCTTACGACCATCTAAACGTAAACCTTCGTTCAATGTTAAGTCACGTACAGCCGCTTTTTCAGCTTTGCTGTAGTATTTAGAAATTAATCCGCCAAAATCAGCTTGCTCTTCTTCAGAGAAAGAAGCTTTAATTTCTTCTTTGATTTCGCCAAAAGCAGCGCTACGCTCATGTTTTGCAGAACCTGCTTGAGCAACAGCATATACTTTATCGTAAGCCATGTCATGAATTTTCTTAGCTAAATCAGCATCTTCACGTTCTGGTTCGTACTCACGTACATCTTTTTTACCGAAAGCTTTCGCTAAAGCTTCTTGAGCAGCACATTGAACCTTAATAGCTTCATGAGCAAACTTAATAGCTTCGGTCATTTCTTCTTCAGAAATCTCATCCATCTCACCTTCAACCATCATTACAGAATCAGCAGAAGCACCGATCATCATATCAATGTCAGACTCTAATAATTGAGCACGAGTAGGGTTAATAACGAATTCACCGTTTATACGACCAACTCTAGCTTCAGAGATAGCACATTCAAAAGGGAAATCTGATAACTGAATAGCGGCAGAAGCAGCTAAACCTGCCATTGCATCTGGCATAACATCATCATCATGAGACATTAATTGAATCATCACCTGAGTTTCTGAGTGATAATCTTTAGGGAATAACGGACGTAAAACACGATCCACCAAACGCATAGTCAAAACTTCACCGTCACTTGGTCTTGCTTCTCTTTTGAAGAAACCACCAGGGTAACGACCTGCAGCAGCAAATTTTTCACGGTAATCTACCGTTAGTGGAAGAAAGTCCACATCACTTTGTTTGTAATTGGAAACAACTGTACATAATAACATACATTTTCCAGATTGAACAACAACAGATCCGTGTGCCTGTTTTGCCAATTTTCCGGTTTCAATAGAAATTTCTCTACCGTCACCAAGGTCTATGACCTCTTTAAATACTTTTGGAATCATAAAATTCGATTAAAATTTGCATCGTGCAAATTTGTTAAACAATGGTCTTTCCGACTGAAATTTCTCTGGTCGGAGTTGTTGTGTTGTTGTGTTGACCAATGAAAAACCGTGTGTAGCTTTTTATTCACCTTTGCCAATATGTTTGGCTTAAACTCCTAAGGCAGGAGTATTAAAAAAGGGGATAGCTAAACTATCCCCTTTTGCAATATTATTTTCTAATACCTAGCTCTTTAATTAGCTCTCTGTATTTTACAATATCATTTTTAATCATGTAATCAAGAAGACTTCTTCTCTTACCTACGAGCTTTACTAGTGAACGCTCAGTATTGTAATCTTTATGGTTCTTTTTTAAGTGACCAGTTAAGTGATTAATTCTGTGTGTAAACAAAGCAATTTGTCCTTCTGTAGAACCAGTGTTTGTTTCGCTACCGCCGTGTTTTTTAAAAATTTCAGCTTTTACTTCTTTTGATAAATACATTCCAATATTATTTTAAATGATTTTTATGTACGTGATTGATTTTCAATCAAGCCGCAAAGGTAAGGTATTTTTTGAAATGTTGAATTTAAATATTGATAATTTAATTTCAAAAAGCACAACCATTTGGTAAGGGTTCTACGTTCTCTAAACCTTTGGCAAATTCAGCGTTCAATTCATTAGTAGAAAAGTCAGTATTAATAGAGCCTTTTAGAACTGCAGTTGAATAACCAGTAATATTCATATGTAAAATTCTGTGGTACGATCTAGTTGATTGTTGCTCCTTGATTTTGTAGATACTTGCTCTTTAACGTGGCTATAGGTTAAAACTCTACTATAAATAAGATATCCTTTTACATCTATGTATTTGCCGCCAATCTGCATATTGATTACATCCTATATCTAAACTTGAAATTATAGTGTTAATGGTGTATGGGTTTGGTTCCCTTTATATGCTTACCTACATAAACCTGTGCATTAAAATTAAAAATGCTCGTCGAATCTAAATTCTTCGACGAGCACTTTTTCTTTATCTTTAATATAGTATAAAAACCAAAAAGATAGTATGATGAAAACTAATGATTTTACGCTGTAGCTTTTTCAGCTCTTACAGGATTGTTCTGAATTAAGTCAATATATAGGTTCACTTTTTTCTTTAAATCTCTTCTATGTGAAATGAAATCTAAAAATCCGTGTTCCAATAAAAATTCAGAGGACTGAAAACCTTCGGGCAGATCTTTACCTGTAGTATCTTTTACAATTCTTGGTCCGGCAAAACCGATCAATGCTCCTGGCTCAGCAATATTAATATCACCAAGCATGGCATATGATGCGGTAGTACCGCCAGTTGTAGGATCGGTACATAAAGAGATATATGGTAAGCCAGCTTCAGATAACTGAGCTAATTTAGCTGATGTTTTTGCTAGTTGCATTAACGAAAGCGCTGCCTCCATCATACGAGCTCCACCAGACTTAGAAATCATCATAAATGGTGCTTTCTTTTTAATAGCATAGTCTATGCCGCGTGCAATTTTCTCACCAACGACACTACCCATAGAACCGCCAATGAATTTAAAATCCATACAGCAGATAACAATGTCTTTACCGTACGACTTTCCGTATCCTGTTCTCACAGCATCTTTAAGTCCGGTTTTTTTCTGTGCCGCTTTTAAACGCTCACTATATTTCTTGGTATCCTCAAATTTTAAAGGATCTTTAGAACTAAGGTTGGCGTCAAGTTCCGTAAACTTATTGTTATCGAACAAAATTTCAAAATACTCCTTACTGCCAATTCTTACGTGATAATCATCTTCCGGACTTACATAAAAGTTTTTTGCAAGATCGTCAGACTCCACTATTTTACCTGTTGGTGATTTGTACCACAGGCCTTTAGGTGTGTCTTTTTTTTCCTCTGTAGAGGTTTGAATACCTTTTTCTTTTCTTTTAAACCAAGCCGTCATTTCATCCATTTTTTGGTTGTCCTATAATGTATTTACATTGTTTAAGTCTTCAAAGGTTTTTTTCAAACGCTCTATGAAAGCAGTTTCCCCTTTTCTTAACCAAACTCTTGGATCGTAAAATTTCTTGTTAGGTTCGTCTGCGCCTTTAGGGTTACCTATTTGTGCTTGTAAGTAATCTTTATTGTCCTGGACATAGTCACGAACACCTGCTAAGAAAGCGTATTGTAAATCCGTATCAATGTTCATTTTAATAACACCGTAGCTAATACCTTCTCTAATTTCTTCTACTGTTGATCCAGAACCACCATGGAATACAAAATCGATATGGTTGTGCTCAACACCATATTTTTCAGAAATATACTCTTGAGAGTTTTTAAGGATTTTTGGTGTCAATTTAACGTTACCTGGTTTGTAAACACCGTGTACATTACCAAATGCAGCGGCGATAGTAAATTTAGGGCTAACTTTAGAAAGCTCTTCATAAGCATATGCTACTTCTTCTGGTTGTGTGTATAACTTAGAATCATCTACATCAGAATTATCAACACCATCTTCTTCACCACCTGTGATACCTAGTTCAATTTCTAGCGTCATGTTCATTTTGCTCATGCGCTCTAAGTACCCTTTACATATTTCTATATTCTCTTCTAAAGGCTCTTCAGAAAGATCGATCATATGTGAGCTGAACAAAGATTTTCCTGTTTCAGCGAAATGTTTTTCACTAGCATCTAAAAGACCATCTATCCAAGGTAATAATTTTTTTGCACAGTGATCTGTATGTAATATAACAGTTGCACCATAAGCTTCCGCTAATTGATGAACATGTTTAGCTCCGGCAACAGCACCTAAAATAGCTGCTTTTTGACCATCATTTGACAGACCTTTACCAGCATTGAACTGAGCTCCGCCATTAGAAAATTGTATGATAACAGGGGCATTTAAACTTGCAGCTGTCTCTAAAACACCATTAATAGTATCTGATCCTATTACGTTTACTGCAGGTAATGCAAAACCTTTTTCTTTTGCGTAGTTGAAAATTGCTTGTACTTCATCCCCGGTAGCAACGCCCGGCTTAATATTGTGAGCCATAATTTTGTAGTCTGTTAGTTTCTAAAAAAATGAAAAACAAAAGTAATAAAACAATTATATTTAAAAGGGATAGTTGATGCCTATTTGCAAAACAGAGTTTGCAAAGTTGTAATCTTTAAACC
The DNA here is from genome assembly GCF_900155985.1 of Maribacter ulvicola. Lineage (GTDB taxonomy): Bacteria > Bacteroidota > Bacteroidia > Flavobacteriales > Flavobacteriaceae > Maribacter > Maribacter ulvicola. Next base: position 53,742 of record NZ_FTMA01000012.1, on the reverse strand, counting down.
AACGCTTGGATTGAATTTCAGCAGGGTTATAGGTTTTAAAGCCCAGATCTAATCGAAATATAAAATAGGTAAAATCGTATCGTAAGCCTATACCTGTTCCTAAAGCAATATCTTTTAAAGAGCTTACACCGTCAAAAGTAGCATCAGGGTCTTCAACATTGTCAAGAACATTCCAAATGTTACCTGCATCTGCAAAAATAGCTCCGTTAATATCACCGGCAACAGGAAATCTATATTCTAGATTTAAGGCTAATTTCAAATTTGCTTCGTTAAAATCGTTCACGGCAGAAACACTTCCTGGGCCTAATGAGTAAGGAAACCACGCACGGTTGTCATTTGAACCACCGCCAAAATAACTTCGAACAAAAGGAATATTATCAGAATTTCCGTAAGGAATAGCAATGCCGAAAAAAGCACGCGCCGCTAATACATTGGAACGAGATAGATCCCAATATTTAACATACTCAAATTCATTCTTTATATATTGGGAAAAAGGTACACCAAAAACCAAAAGTTGGTCATCATCATTTTTATTGAACGGAATGAATGTTGAAAAAGCTGATAATACATTACCTGCACCTTCAATTTTCCATCGGAACTGATAAAAGGTGTTATCGAGAATTCCAGTTCTATTTGTCTTGTTAAAAGTGTAGTTAGATGCAAAGATTAAGTTGTTTTCGGTAAGTCTAATTCTTCTTTCTTCAATAGTGTTTACATCATTAAAGTCTTTATTTATAGATGGCACCTCATTATTTAATACTGCATTTGTGAAACCTCTAGTGCCGGACGGAATTATTAAATTAAGTTGGTCGTTGTCACTATTGGAATTAAAATATGCTGCTAACTCAGGATATAATGTAGCGTCTTCATAATTATCGGCAATGTCATTTAAAAGTTCATAAGTATTTGTGTAAACGTTGTAAAAACGATTACTATTTACATTTCTAACAAACTGAATGTTCAATAATTCTACATCATGGTTAACAAAATCACTAGGTACCCAATTGTAGCCTAAAATAGTATTGAAGGTCTGTTTGTCTAGACCTATGTTATTTTGAAAATTTGTTCCAATGGCAATTCTCGTTTTTGGTAAGGTGTAATTTGGTATCAACCGGGTGGTGTTGACGAAAGGAAACCAAATTCTAGGAAAATCTAATGTGATATCACCACCAAATTCAGAAAAGTAATTGGCTTCAAAGGTATTGTTACTTAATAAACCATATGATCCATTTGCAGAAATACTTAAATTCTCAGCCCCTTTAAAAATATTTCTAATAAGTAGGGTGGTACCTAAGCCAACTCCTAATCTACGTAAGTTAGAACGGCTAACTTCAAAATTGGTACCAAGAGAATATTTGGCTTTTGGGGCAAGATAAATATTTGTATTTACTTTATTACCTAGAGAATCTGCCTCGAAAATAATATTTGGATATTTAAACACGTTCAATGCATTCAATTGCCTTGAAGTTCTAATTTTGTCTACATCTCTGTAGATACTATCTTTTTTAAAAAAAATGGCATTTGCTAAAGTCTTTGGCTTAATGTCAAAATTCTTGGAGTAATGTATTGTGTAGTCTTGATAGTCAATGGTGTAAACAGAGTCTATTGTGTTTGTAGATAAGTAATCAGTATAAATATTGATTTTATTGATTTTTTCTACTTTGTAGGCAGATGTGGTGACTTCGTTCTCTCCCCTAGTTTTTAAATCTCCAATATTGAGGGTAATGGTCATTTGCTGATCATTTGCTGATTTGATGGTATCTCGTAAAATATCAAACGTAATAGAACTTTCTTGAAAATTACGAATACCATTATTTCTAAAGATACCTGTTAGCCGTTCTCGTTCATTGTTAAAATTACTTAGGTTGAACTGTTGCCCTTCTTTTATTAATGATTGTTTCGAATTTAAAAAATATAAGGAGTCTATTGCGGTAGATGAAATGTTATTCCCAAGCGAATCGATCATATAAGGGTCGCCAAGTTCTATGTGGTAATTTACTATGGCTTTTTTACGCTTGGCACTATCAATTTGGTAAGAAGTATTATTGGTAAAATAACCTTTGCTTTGGTAATATGCACTAAGTTTTACTAAGCTTAATCGTGTTTTTGTAGTATCTAAAATTGTGGGTTCCTCTCCAATATCTTTCAGCCAATTGCTTAATCCTTTTACTATAAATGACTCTCCCAGCCGCTCCACTTGTTTTGCTGAAAGCAGTTTGTCAAGTCTTTTTTTTCTATTCGCTTTTTTATATAACCATGCATTATATGATGAATCTGGGTTTTCTTTGGCAATATTGTAAAGATTCAATCTTAGAGGGAAACCTAATACGGTTGAATTGGGTTTTTGATAGATAAGACTTTCCAGTTCTTCATTGTTTACCTTGATAGAATCGGTATAAATGGCATTTTTAATTACCAAGTATTCATCGGCCTCAACTTTTTTTAATGAGTTGCAAGATAGCAAGAGTATTGCCAGTAGGGATAATAAGCTTAATTTAGCCATGTTGTTTTTGGAGCATAGTGCCATCCTCATAGAAATCAAAAATACATTATTTGAATGGTTGTCAAAAGTGAATTGAAACTTATCAAAAGTCTACAGCAAAAAAAGTGCCGTAATGAGCATGGACTATTTGTTGTAGAAGGAAAAAAGACTGTGGAGGAAGTAGTGAACTCTAACATAAATGCGTATAAGATTTTTGCAGTTGATCCTAGCGGATTAAAGGAGGAAGATATACAGGTTGAAAAAGTAACTGCAAGGGAATTGAGTCAAATGAGCAGTCTTAAAAACCCCAATGGATATCTTGGAGTTTTTTATATTCCAAAACCAATAGAAAGAATAACATCTGATTGGGTGTTGGTGCTTGACGGCGTCCAGGATCCCGGAAACCTTGGAACGATCATAAGGCTTTGCGATTGGTTTGGTATCAGCGATATTGTTTGTTCTACGGATACGGTAGATTGTTATAATTCAAAAGTGTTGCAAGCTACTATGGGTTCAATTACTAGAATCAATATTAAGTACATGAATCTTGAATCTTTTTTATCTGAAACAAAACTGCCTATTTATGGTACTTTTATGGACGGCATAAGTGTTAACGAGTCTAGACTTCCAGAAAAAGGAATTATGGTTATGGGTAATGAAGGCAAAGGTGTTTCTGATGCCGTAGCTCAATTATGTACAGATAGACTGGCAATACCCCAATTTGGAGGTGTTACTACAGAAAGTTTAAATGTTGCATCGGCAACGGCAATCTTACTTCATGAAATTAGAAAGTAATTTGGTATTATAAATTGAAAAATTTATTTTTTGCTAATTGCTAATTGCTAATTGCTAATTGCTAATTGCTAATTGCTAATTGCTAATTGCTAATTGCTAATTGCTAATTGCTAATTGCTAATTGCTATTCAAAAGTAAAATTGATAAAAATACCGCGGGTTTTAAGAGACTCAATATTTCCTGTCCAAGGGCTATTAGGGTCATTGTCAGGAACTAGTTCATCGGTGATAGCAAACACACCGCGTATAGAGGGTGTAAATTTGAAATATTCTAGGTAAAAATCAATACCAAAACCAAGTTCGTAATTGTAGACCCATTTTTTCATTCTAAACGTACCAGAGCTGTTATCATCAAGGCTTTCTTCATTACTGCCCAAGTTTAAGCTTTGTGATCCACCGGCAAGTAAAAAAGGCTTGAAGTTTCCAAATCGTCTAGTGCTTGCTTTAAGGAGAACGGGGAAATTAATATATGTAGATTTTACTTCTCTGATGGCATCTCTTTCATCATCAAAGCCAGGAAACCCAATTAATCTTGATCCATAATGAAGTCCCGGTTCAAAACGAACGTCAAAAAATTCATTAAGGCGTAATTCACCTATTAATCCCACATTAAAGCCAAAGCTTTTGCTTACCAAGATGTCTTGGGCGTTTTCTTTATATTCAATTTTAAAATCGTATTGATTTAAACCTAAGAAATAGCCCCAGTTTAAGATTTTTTTATCTTCGTTTTGTTTGTTCAATATGGGGCTTTCGTTGAATTGAGCACTTACTAAATTGGTAATCAACAACGTTAGGGGTATAAAAAACCACTTTTTCATATATCCTGGTTTGCAATTGTAAAACGTCTAAATATACTGTGAGTAGGCTAAAATTAAAGATTAGCCTTTTTTTGCAATATAAATTGATGCTACCCCAAATGTTTGAGGTTTGTTCGTTACATCTATAAACCCAATTTCGCGTAAAATATTGTTGAAGTTTTCACCATGTGGAAAAACAGAAGCAGATTCGCTCAAATACCCATAAGCAGAATTATCTTTTGAAAATAGTTTTCCAATTAAGGGAAGTATATTTTTAGTGTAAAAATTGTAGCCTTGTTTGTATGGCGTTCTTGTAGGAACAGAAGTTTCTAATACGACCAAGGTTCCGTTTGGTTTTAGTACACGTAAAATTTCTGCCATACCGGTAGTAAGGGTTTCAAAATTTCTTACTCCAAAAGAAACAGTTACGGCGTCAAAAGAATTGTCTTCAAAAGTAAGTCTTTCGCTGTCGCCTACCACCATTTCAATAGTACCGTCTAGCTTTTTATGGCTCACCTTTTCTTTGCCAACAGCAAGCATGCCGGGCGAAATATCTAGGCCTACAATTTTTTTTGCGCCGGTTTTAACAAGGGCTATGGCTAAGTCGCCAGTACCTGTAGCAATGTCCAAAATAGACTGAGGTTGTTCTTTTTTTAAAATATCAACCACCTTTTTTCGCCATTTAATATCTATTCCAAAAGAAATAACACGGTTTAGACCATCGTAATTTTTAGAAATAGTATCGAACATGTGGGTAACTTGTTCTTTCTTGCCTAATTGAGAATCTTTGTATGGAGTAATTTTTTGGGGCATTTTACAGCTATTTTTTTGCAAATATACAATATAGCCAATGCTTAATTACCTTTTAGTCAGATTGGTTGGTAATTGAAGGGTTAAAGAATTGAAAATAAAGAATAAACTAATTTAATTATGTAATTTTGCCCCATTATAAATGCTATATTTTTCAAGGCTACTTTTACATATTTTTATAGTTAAGAGAAGAGAATTGGTGCTTGATAATTGGCGATCTAATCAAATAAATGAAGATTATAATTGCTGGTGCGGGGGAAGTAGGCTTTCATTTAGCTAAGTTGCTCTCTTATGAATCACAGGATATTACCTTGATTGATTCAAAGAAAGAGAGTCTTGCTTACGCGGATAATCATTTAGATATACGTGTGTTAAAAGGTGATGCAACTTCTATCTCGGTATTGAATGATGCTCAAGTAAAAGAATCAGATTTGGTTATTGCGGTAACTTCTTCTGAAACTACGAACTTAACCCTTTGTATGTTGGCCAAACAGTTGGGGTGTAAGCGAACAATTGCCAGAATTTCAAATACTGAATTTATAAAAAACAAAGATCTTTTAAGATTTTCTGATTTAGGTATAGATGAATTAATATCGCCAGAAGCATTGGCGGCTACTGAAATTCAGATGCTTTTAAACAAGTCTGCTTTTAATGATACCTATGAATTTGAAGATGGGGAGTTGATAATGGTAGGCGTATCTTTACTTAAATCTGCCCCCTTTGTTGGTAAGCAAGTGAAAGAAGCTGCCAAAATTTTTCCAAAATTACACTTCATGCCAATTGCTTTACAGCGTACAGGCACACAATATACGGTAATCCCAAGAGGTGATACTCTTTTTAAAGAAGGTGATCAGGTATATTTCATAACTGTAAAAAAAGGAGTTGACGAGCTGTATAAACTTACTGGTAAAAAGAAAGCGGAAATTAAAAACGTGATGATTCTTGGTGGTAGTAAAGTAGGTTACAAAACAGCCAGAGATCTTTGTGCCAATAAATTCAATGTAAAGTTGATTGAAAAAAATAAAGAGAAAGCTTTTGATCTAGCAGATGAATTACCAAATGCTTTGGTAATAAACGGTGACGGTAGAAATGTTGAACTGTTAGATGAAGAGAGTTTAGAGTCTATGGATGCCTTTATAGCGGTAACCGGAAATTCTGAAACCAATATTATGTCATGTTTGGTTGCCAAGTCAAAGTATATAAAAAAGACCATTGCACTAGTGGAGAATATGGATTATTTTCAGCTATCGCATTCCATTGGTATTGATACATTGATCAACAAAAAACTTCTAGCCGCCAATAATATATTTAGGCATATTCGTAAGGGTGAGGTAGTAGCTTTAATGCGTTTAAACAATTTGAATGCAGAAATATTAGAATTTATTGTAAAAAGAAATTCTAAGGTAACAGGAGCAACCATTCGAGAATTAAACTTTCCAAAAGCAGCAACCATAGGTGGTGTTGTAAGGGATGGTCAAGGTTATATTGCTCTTGGTGGATTTGAAATACAGGAAGGTGATAGGGTAGTAGTTTGCTGTTTACCTTCAGAAATTCCTAAAATAGAACGAATGTTCCTTTAAGATGCGGCTTAATTTAAGAATCATATTTCATATCATGGGGCTTTTACTGCTGTGCAACGGAGGCTTTATGCTTTTAGCGGCTGTTGTCAGTGGTATCTACCAGGATGGGGCTACATTAAGTATAGCGCTTGCATCTATAACTACAATGTTCGTAGGTGTTTTTATGATGTACTATACTAGAGGTCATAAAAAAGAAGTGAAACAGAAAGAAGGTTATATTATAGTAACTTTTGGGTGGATTGTAATGTCCATTTCTGGGATGTTGCCCTACTTATTTTCTGGAGCATTGCCCACAATTACAAATGCATTTTTTGAAACCATATCCGGTTATACCACAACGGGAGCTTCAATCATGGATGATATAGAGGCAATGCCAGAAGGTATTCTTTTCTGGCGTAGCTTAACCCATTGGATCGGGGGTATGGGGATCATTGTTTTGGCTATAGCCATATTGCCATTATTGGGGATTGGCGGCATGCAATTATTTTCTGCTGAGGCTCCTGGGCCAACAGGCGATAAACTGCACCCAAGAATTACCGATACGGCAAAACGGCTTTGGTTGATTTATTTTGGGTATACCGTGGCAGAGACTATTTTGTTGCAAGCGGCCGGTATGTCTTTCTTTGACGCTATAAATCACGCTATGGCAACCTTATCAACAGGTGGTTTTTCAACAAAAAATGCAAGTGTAGCTTTTTATAATGACCAGCCCATGATACAATATATCATTATATTTTTCATGTTCTTGGCCGGTAGTAATTTTGTACTTAGTTATTTTGCTTTTAAAGGGAAAGTTCAGAAAGTATTACAAGATGAGGAGTTTAAGTACTATGCAGGATTCATCATCGTTTTTACTATGATAGTAGCGCTTGTAGTTTATTTTCAAGCAAATATTACCGAGCTTACGCCGGGTTACCCTATGGTATTGGGTAAAGCGGAAAGCGCATTTAGGCACTCATTGTTTCAAATAATTTCGGTGATTACTACAACCGGATTCGTAAGTGCAGATTTTACGCAATGGACACCTTTTTTAACTGTGTTTTTCTTCGGGTTATTTTTCTTAGGGGGGTCTGCGGGATCAACGGCAGGTGGTATAAAAGTAATGCGTCACCTTCTAATTATTAAGAACGGTGTGTTAGAGTTTAAAAGAACATTGCATACCAACGCCATTATTCCTGTACGTTATAACAATAAGACTGTTAAAGAGAAAATCGTCTATAATATTATAGGTTTTTTTGTACTCTATATGTTGCTATTTATTATCGGGGCATTAGTTTTAGGCTTTTTGGGATTGGATTTTGAATCTGCCATTGGTGGTGCGGCATCATCACTAGGAAACGTTGGTCCGGCATTGGGGAGTTTAAACCCGGTGAGCAATTTTAATAATTTGCCAGATTTGGCAAAGTGGTGGTGTGGCTTTTTAATGCTGGCAGGTAGGTTAGAATTATTTACCGTACTTATCTTATTGACACCATATTTTTGGAAAAGAACTTAATAGGTAATTATTTATAAATGAAAAAGTCCCATCAAACGATGGGACTTTTTTTATGTTCTTAAAAAGATGCTGAGGTTTATTTCAACGCTTCTTTTATTCTTGATATAGCTTCTTTAATTTCTTTAACCGATGCGGCATAAGAAATACGAATACAGTTTCCGTTGCCAAAAGCATCACCAGTAACGGTGGCTACGTTTGCTGCTTCTAAAATGTACATAGAGAAGTCTGATGCGTTATTGATTGTAGTACCATTAAATGTTTTGCCAAAATAAGCGGTTACATCTGGGTATACATAAAAAGCACCTTCAGGCTCGTTACATTTAAAACCATCAATTTCGTTCAATAAACCTAGAATTAGTTTACGTCTTTCTTTAAATTCATCTACCATGTATTGGATACGGTCTGGAGATTCCTCTAAAGCCGTAATTACGGCACGCTGAGCAATACAGTTTGCACCACTAGTTACTTGCCCTTGTAGCTTGTTGGTTGCACGCGCAATATAAGCAGGAGCACCAATGTAGCCAATACGCCATCCGGTCATTGCAAATGCTTTTGCAACTCCGTTTACAGTTACGGTACGGTCGTACATATCATCAAACTCTGCCATTGAGGCATGTGCTGTAACCCCATAGTTAATATGCTCGTATATTTCATCACTTACCACAATAATTTGAGGGTGGTTCTTTAGAACATCCGCAAGTGCTCGCAATTCTTCTTTGCTATAAATAGATCCACTAGGGTTACAAGGAGAGCTGTACCATAACATTCTAGTTTTAGGTGTGATTGCAGCCTCTAATTGATCAGGAGTCATTTTAAAATCGTTCTCCAAAGAAGTTGCTACTTCTACCGGTACGCCATCTGCTAATTTTACAATATCGCTATAGCTAACCCAATATGGACAAGGCAAGATTACTTCATCTCCAGGGTTTAATATAACTTGTGCAACATTGTATAGCGCTTGTTTTGCTCCGGTTGAAACAACGATTTGAGAAGGTTCGTAACTTAAGTTGTTATCTCTCTTGAATTTAGTGATAATAGCCTTCTTCAATTCTACATAGCCATCAACAGGAGTATAGGAATTGTAGTCATCTTTTACTGCTTGGATGGCAGCCTCCTTAATATAATCTGGTGTGTTAAAGTCCGGTTCCCCTAGACTTAAGCCAATAATATCTTTTCCTTGTGCTCTTAATTCACGGGCCTTAGCGGCCATTTCCAAAGTAGCTGACGGTGTAACGCTGTTTATTCTGTCCGAAAGTTGATTGCTCATGGTTGCTTTTAATTTCTAGTATTGTAATGAAGGCTCTTTGCCTAATTCTTTTAAATGTTTAAAGTGCGAAATTATAGCTTTTCTTGTAGTTTTGTATTCGTGATATGGTAAATTAAATTCCTGTGCCGTTTGTTTCACAATTTTCGAAATATTTGTGTAATGTACATGGCTTATGTTAGGAAATATATGGTGTTCAACTTGGTGGTTTAAACCGCCTGTAAACCAGTTTACAATTTTGTTTTTTGTGCCAAAATTTACTGTAGTAAATAATTGGTGAATTGCCCAAGTATTTTTCATAGTGCCAGATTCATCCGGTAATGGAGTATCGGCATCATCTACAATATGTGCCAATTGAAATACTACGCTTAAAATAACACCTGCAACGTAGTGCATTAAAAAGAAGCCGATTAAAATTTTCCACCATGCAATGTCTAAAATCAACATAGGCAATACGATCCAAATAGTAAGGTATAATAATTTTGTGATTATAAGTGTGCTCCAGTTCATAGTGGCGCTTGGCAATTTACCGTAAGATAATTTACGTTTCATATAGCGGTACATTTGCTGAAAATCTGTTGTAATTGCCCAGTTGAAGGTTAATAATCCATAAAGAAAAACAGAATAAAAGTGCTGAAATTTATGGTGTTTCTTCCATTCGGCATGTTTAGAAAAACGTAAAATTCTACCTGCTTCCATATCTTCATCATGTTCGTGAATGTTAGTATAGGTGTGGTGAAGTACGTTGTGCTGTACTTGCCAATTGTATACATTTCCTGCAAGAATATAAATGCTGCTACCCATTAATTTGTTGACCCATTTCTTGTTAGAGTACGCACCATGGTTACCATCATGCATAACGTTCATGCCAACACCGGCCATGCCAACCCCCATAACTATGGTTAATAAAATATTGGCCCAATTTGGTAGCCCTAAGGTTAATATTAAAAAATAAGGGGCAAGGAAAAGTGCAAACATTACTACGGTTTTTAAATGTAGTTTCCAGTTACCTGTTTTTTTTAATTTGTTTGTCTTGAAATAATCGTTAACTCTGCTATTTAAAGTTTTAAAGAACTTTGCAGAATCTGTTCTAGGGAAACGAATGATATTTTGTTCCATAATTCGGTAATCTTTTACTTAATATAATGTAATTGAATCTATAATAGTTTGATAGCTTAATTAAAAGCTAAATCTTTGCAATAGTTAAAATATTACTAATATCTTTTTACAAATATACGGATGACTGCTGAAATCATATTTGAAAATTTTCCCAATTTATCTGATCATCAGAAACAATTGTTTGAAAAACTTGAGGATTTATATAAAGATTGGAACCAAAAAATTAATGTGGTTTCAAGAAAGGATATAGATGAACTCTATTTAAGACATGTTTTACATTCCTTAGGAATTGCAAAATTTATAGAATTTAAAAATGGATCATCTGTACTTGATGTTGGTACTGGGGGAGGTTTTCCTGGTATTCCTTTGGCAATTCTTTTTCCTGATGTGCACTTCACATTAGTGGATTCTATAGGGAAGAAAATAAAAGTGGTAAATGAAGTTGTTGAAGGTTTACAAATCACCAATGTAACCACCATAAACGCTAGGGTAGAAGAGATACCAGAAAAATTCGATTTTATCGTCAGTAGGGCTGTGGCAGCTATGCCAACTTTTGTGCATTGGGTAAAAGGAAAAATAAAAAAAGAATCAAGCCACCCTGTCCGAAATGGAATATTGTACCTTAAAGGAGGTGATTTAAACGAAGAATTAAAAGACTATAGAACGGCTGAGATTTATAATTTGACCGATTATTTTAAAGAAGATTTCTTTGAGACAAAGAAAATGGTCTACTTGCCGTTAAAATATAAAGGGTAAGCGTAAATGTTTTATAAAAGAAAAGAACTGTAGTAGGCCTTTTTGTATTTACGGGCAAACTCTTTTAAATAATTCCAAGAATGAATCTGTATACATGTAATATGTAATCTAATACTATTGATAGTCATAAGCAATTGATTTTAAGTAGGGTGCAAATTACATAAAATTACCCTTAGTTTACAATTAATTAACGTTAAATTTACATTGAAATTGCCTTTAGGGGATGTTAATGTTTCTTAAATAGCAAAAAAAATGCCCCTTAACTAGCTAGTTAAGGGGCATTTTTTTATGATAAAAGATTTATTTACTCCATGGTGGTATCACATTGTTACTTCTTGCGTAAGCAATTAGTTGGCCTTTATGCTCTCCATTATGCTCCATAATAGCTAGTAGCCCACCTAATTTGTTAGACTTCATAAAACCGAAATCCACTTCTTCGTTTAAGCTACCATCTGCTACTTTAGTGATATGTTCAAGAACAAATTCATTCGATTTTTTAAGAGCTGCAATGATATTTTCTTTACCGGTAATTTTACCAAGGTTCATGACATCTACATCTTCTGGTGGAGCAAACCCTAATTTAGAAGCTAGAAAATAATTTCCTCCGGCAACATGAAGCAAGGCTTCGCCAACGGAGCTGATGCCCTCTGCAGGTCTCCAGTTATATTTCTCTTCAGGGAAAGCTTCAGCAAGTAGAATGACTTGAGACTGATTTCCGGCTAAAACTGTTTTGATCGTTTTTTGTGTTAGTTCTTCTTGTGCGTAGGAAAAGCATCCAATAAAAACGAATGCAGAAAGCAGTAACTTTTTCATAATTAATGTATTAAGGTTAGTGGTAATAAATTTTAAAAGTAGTAATGTACTATAAGTTTTGGGTAAAGCCCAAAAAAAAGGCTGAATTTAAATTCAGCCTTTTAACTTGTTTTATCCTAAAAATGGATATCTGTAATCAACAGGAGTAACAAAAGTTTCTTTTATTAATCTTGGTGAAACCCAGCGTAATAAGTTCTGGGCAGAACCGGCTTTATCATTTGTTCCAGAAGCTCTTGCTCCTCCAAACGGCTGTTGACCAACAACGGCACCTGTAGGTTTGTCGTTGATGTAGAAGTTACCTGCACAGTTTTGTAATGCTTTGGTAGCCTCGTCAATAGCGTATCTATCTTGAGATAGTACAGCTCCCGTAAGTGCGTATTCAGAAGTACCGTCAATTAACTGCAACGTCTCGCTCCAATCCTTATCATCGTATACATAGATGGTAACAACGGGTCCAAATAATTCAGTTTCCATTGTTGTGTACTTAGGGTCTGTAGTTAAGATTACCGTTGGTTCAATAAAGTAGCCTTTAGACTTATCAAAAGAACCGCCTGCATAGATTTCGGCATTTTTGTCTTCTTTAGCTTGTGTAATGTACTTCGCTAACTTATCAAAAGAACCTTCGTGAATTACAGCAGTAATAAAGTTGCTCATATCTTCAGGAGAGCCAGGTTTGTTAAAGGATGCAATATCAGCTTTAACATATTCTAGAATCTCTTTAGAAGTGGATTTAGGTAAATAAACTCTTGAAGCCGCACTACATTTTTGCCCTTGAAATTCAAAGGCACCTCTAGAAATAGCCGTAGCTACTTGTTTTGGGGTAGCGGTTGGGTGTGCAAGTATAAAATCTTTGCCCCCTGTTTCACCAACTATTTTTGGGTATGTTTTGTAGGTGTGTATATTATTCCCTATTTGTTTCCATAGTTCTTTGAATACGTGTGTAGAGCCTGTAAAGTGAATACCTGCAAAATCAGGACTGGCCAATACGGTTTCGGTAATCATTACTGGGTCGCCGTAAATCACGTTGATAACTCCGTCAGGTAGGCCGGCTTCTTTAAAGATGTCAACAATAACTTTTGCAGAGAAAACCTGAGAATCACTCGGTTTCCAAACAACAACGTTACCCATCATTGCGGCACTGGCAGGAAGATTACCGGCAATAGCCGTAAAGTTGAATGGGGTAATTGCATAAATAAACCCTTCTAGCGGACGATATTCTACTCTGTTCCAAATACCTTCGGCAGAATCTGGTTGCTCAGCATAAATTTGAGACATGTATTCTACGTTAAAACGTAAAAAGTCAATTAACTCGCAGGCAGCATCTATTTCTGCTTGGTGAATATTTTTAGATTGTGCGATCATGGTAGCTGCGTTTATCTTTGCGCGGTAAGGACCGGCAATCAATTCAGCTGCTTTTAAGAATATGGCTGCACGTTGCTCCCAAGTTAAGTTGGCCCATGATTCTCTTGATGCTAAACAATTATCTATTGCTGACTGTACATTTTCTTTATTGGCAGTATGGTAGGTACCTACAATGTGTTTGTGATCGTGTGGAGGAGACATTGGCTTGGTATTGCCGGTACGTACCTCTTCTTCGCCAATATACATTGGTATATCTACCTTATTATTAAAATATACTTTGTATTGTTCCAAAACTGCTTCTCTTTCAGGAGATCCAGGAGCGTAGCCTTTAATAGGTTCATTAAATGCTGTAGGAACTTGAAAAAATCCTTTACCCATTGTCAATATTTTTAAATTAAAAAGTTGATCAAAGGTACTAAAAGGGTACTGGACTAAAAACTATAAAGAGGATGAAAAGCAGTTAGTTAAGCGCAAAAGGTGCGCTGAATTTAAATGTAGGGATATAAACTCTGAATTTTACATCATTGTCCATGGTTACCATATTATAATGACCTTTCATTGCACCTATCGGTGAGGTAAGTAGGCAACCGGAATTATAAGTATGGGATTGACCGGGTTCTATTACCGGTTTTTTGCCAATAACACCTTCGCCGTCCAAGGTTTCCATGTCATTTAGAGAGTCGAATATTTTCCAATGACGAGAGGTTAATTGTACGGCGTTTTTACTTTGATTTTCTATGGTAATGGTATAGCCAAAAGCATAGTGCATTTTGTAGTTTTTGAAGAACGTACCTTCAAAAGTTGTTTGAACCGAAATTTTTATGCCTTTGGTAACCTGAGTTATCATCATAATTAATATGTAAATACGCTTGCTGCGATTAATATGGTTATAGCTATACTTCCTAGAATAAAAAATATTGTATTCAGGAAAAAATACTTTATAACTGTTTTAATTCTTCCTTGCTGATAGAAATTGCGCATTGCTTTGTAAAGGTAAATAGCAAATATTAGAATAAATAATTCTTCGCTATTAAAACTGAACACTGCGTTGATCAAATTGCTAACAATGAGCAAGATAAATAATAATGACTGATTGTGGAAACTAAAGATTAAATGATCGGTATAAGTGTATTTTTTTCTGATATATACCATCCAAATGAAAAAAGAAAAGAACGGAAGAAAGAAAAATGTGGCAAATGGTAATTTTGAAATCATTGAGCTTAAAAATGAACCGGGTCGCTTATCTATTTCAATAATACTTGTTGCTAGATTAAAGGCCATCTCATTTTCATAGCTAGTTGGTATGTTGAATTTAGTAGTTCCCTGCTCAAAATAATAAATGGTGTCATTTCTGATAATGGTATTGAAAAAGTCGACTTTATCGGTAAAACGACTTACTAGGCCGCCGGTGTCTATTTTTTTGAAACGTAGTCCAGGGTCAGATAATACAATAGAATCTTTTTTATTGATTCTATTTTTAATGAAGCTGTTAAGCTTGAAAGAGTCTAATTGTGCAAGGGCGATCTTTTTTTCTTCTTCGCTATCAAATTTAATATTGTTGAATTCGTTGTTTAGGTCAAAAACTGAATTTTTATTAATTGAGCCAAACTTGTTAAAGGATTCAAATTTGTTATTGAAGCTTATGATCAAAAAATAGATAATGGCTAAGCTTAAGAGGAAGCGAAAGGGGTTGGTGTAAGATAGTCGTTTGCCTGATATGTATTCCTTTGTTATTTTGCCGGGTCTTAATAAAAGGGCGGCCAATGTTCTCCATAGCTTGGAGTCATAGGATATATAATTGGCTAAAAACTCTTCAAAAAAATCTAAAAGAGTAAGTTTTTTGGTACTGTTGGCTTGCGAACAATTGGGGCAGTATTTATCGCTTAATTCCAGGGGTTGACCACAGTTTAGGCAGTCTACACCTCTGTATTTTAGTTCAAATCTTCCTTTAGGTGGAGTGGTTGGTCTGTTTTCCATAAATGATGAAAAACGTAAATATACATTTAGTTCGTGATATTTCTAGAATTGGCAGATCCAATACCAATAATACTATCGTACGTGTCGCCAAAGTTGCGGTAGTATACCAGAATTAAATAATTGTTCTCTGTAAAGTGAAAGTTGCCTCCAACTTCATTTAATTTTATTGTTTTTTCTCCTTTGACAACGTATTTGTAATTGTAAAAACCTTGTTTCATTTTTAGGGTAGCCTCTAACATACCGTTCTTTTCATTGTAGACCATTTTATTTTCATCGTTAAGGGCGTAATTGTTGAACTTTCCAAAAACGTATACATCATCTAAAGCAATGAATTCGGTGTAAGGCAGGCTAAAATAGACATTGGTGTATTCAGCTTCTTTAGAGGCATTGTTGCCTTGCAGGGTTCTAACCACGAAATCCCCGTTAATGTCAGGAAAATAGGTGTATGGTTTGTTGTTTCGGAAATTATCGGAAAATAAATAATGATTGTATAATTCGGTCAGGTCAATACTTGATATTTGTGAACTTGGTGCTCGCAAATCACTCGTATCAAAAAGTAAATATTCGTTACCGCCATAAAATGAGGTTTCCTGGTCATATTTATAGACCAGTTCATTGCCTAAAGTGTATTGCGGGGCTATGTTTGTTATGGCAGTTGGCCAATAGTGATTTTGAAGAATGGCAATTTTCACTTCCTTTTTTGGGTTTAGTAGTCGTAAAGAGCCAGAGGTTATGCTAAACTGTACCACTTGTTTTTCATTTATGAAATTAAAGTCCCTTGAGCGTTTTACGGAGGTGGCGACCGTGACAATATCCTTGTATACTACAAATCTTCTTGAAAATTGTAATTCGTCATAACTGTTATATATTTCTATTAAATAGTTGCCGCTAACTTTTAATCTAACATTGTCGTTGGGTATGGTAAGCTGATAATTGGAGTAGGATTGTAGGGTGCTGTAACTATTCTCATAATCTGTTATGCGCTGGTTGTCTACGCCGTTTAAATATTGGGATTTTAACAAGGTAGATGGTGTCCAGTCGTAATCGCAGTGTACCACTTTATAATAGTAGTCTTGTTCATTTGCCAGAATATCATCGAATTCAAGGTAAAGAGGTTCTCCTATTTTAATTACTGGAAATTGGTCTTCGGTAGGGCCTTTAAAAATAATGGATTTTATATTTTCTGGTGGATTCACCTCTGTTTGAACCTGTGCAACTATATTTTGCAAAAAGAATAGACAAATAAAATGTTTGAAGAAAATACGCATTAGGCCCCGTTTTTTTGGGTAAAGGTAAACAAAAAGGATGCCTAAAAAATATAGCTCGTTCTATTGTCCAAATTATGGGACAATAATTATGAAAACGAACTTTTTGTACTTAAATTTGCTCAAATTTTGATAACCTAAAGGTCTAAACGCACATGTCAAAAGACATTCGAATTAAAAAAGGGCTCAACATTAACTTGGTGGGCGCCGCAGAACAGACTACTTCAAAAGCTGTTTTAAGTAATGTTTACGCAATACAGTTAAGTGATTTTCACGGAATTACTCCTAAAATGATGGTAAAACAAGGCGCCGAAGTTAAAGCAGGTGAACCTTTGTTTTATAACAAGAACATGGAAAGCATGCTTTTTGTTTCTCCAGTAAGCGGTGAGCTTATAGAGATTGAGAGAGGGGATAGAAGACGTATTTTGACCTTAAAGATATTAGCGGACAAAACACAGGAGCCTTTTTCAGGTACCGCTTTAAATGTTGAGAATGCATCTAAAGAGGAGTTGAAGGCAGTTTTATTGAAAAGCGGCTGTTGGCCATTTATTAAGCAAAGGCCATATGATGTAATCGCTAACCCTGATACTACCCCGAAAGCAATTTTTATTTCTGGGTATTCAAGTGGGCCGTTACAGGCAGATTTGGATTATGTATTACAGGGTAAGGAAAAAGAATTGCAAGCGGCAATTACTGCATTGGGTAAGTTAACGCCTGGTAAAGTTCATGTATCCGTTGGTTCTGGCAAATCACCATTGTCTTCAATGAACGGGGTAGAGTTGCATACCGTTTCTGGTCCGCATCCTGCTGGTTTGGTAGGTACGCAGATCAATAAATTAGATCCTATTAATAAGGGTGAGTTGGTTTGGACCGTAACTCCGCAAGATTTAGTGGTTATAGGTGAATGTTTGTTAACTGGTAAGTTTAATGCAGAGCGTACTATAGCTCTTGCGGGTTCGTCTGTGAAAACGCCTAAATACTATACTACAAAGATAGGGGCGGAAATTTCTACGTTCTTGTATGCTAGTGGTGTAAATGAAGAGAATTTCAGGGTAATAAATGGCGATGTGCTTACAGGTTCTAAAAGTAAGCCAGAGGGTTATTTAGGTTATTATAATAATACCGTAACCGTTATTCCTGAAGGAGACGATTATGAATTGTTTGGGTGGAATAAACCTGTTTTCGATAAAATTTCTGCAACAAGGGCATTGACTTTCTCTTGGCTGCAACCAAATAAGAAATACGATTTAGATACCAATACCAATGGAGAGCATAGGGCGTTCGTGATAACGGGGCAGTATGAGAAAGTTTTTCCAATGGATATTTTTCCGATGCAGCTTTTGAAAGCGTGTATGGTTAAAGATTTGGATGAAATGGAGCAATTAGGTTTGTATGAAGTGGCTCCTGAGGATTTTTCGTTAACTGAATTTATATGTATTTCTAAACAACCGCACCAGAAGATCATTCGTGAGGGGTTAGATTTATTGCAAAAAGAAATAGGATAAGAAATGAGTTTAAAAAGCAAATTACACGAACTTAAACTGAAGTATCAGGGTAAGAAAATGGCTCCTGCCTTTAATGCCTTTCATACTTTTTTGTTTTCGCCAGATGAGACTACTCATGCGGGCGGTACACATGTTAAAGCTGCGGATGATCTAAAGCGTACAATGAACACGGTAATAATGGCGCTAGTTCCAGTGTTGGTATTCTCCATGTTCAACGCGGGTTATCAGCATTTTTCTGCAATCAATGGTTTTCCAGCAGATTTCTCTTTAATGAATGATTTTCTTACTTGGGATAATTTTTGGATCGGTATCATAAAAGTATTGCCGTTAGTGGTTGTTTCTTATGGAGTTGGACTTATAGTAGAATTTATTTTTGCTGTTATTAAAGGTCACGAAGTAGAAGAGGGGTATTTGGTTACCGGTATGTTGGTACCGTTAATTGTTCCTATAGATACGCCACTTTGGATGTTGGCTGTAGCCGTTGTTTTCGGCGTGGTTATTGGTAAAGAGGTTTTTGGGGGAACTGGAATGAATATTCTTAACCCTGCTTTAACAATTAGGGCATTTTTGTTTTTCGCATATCCTACTTGGATGAGTGGTGATAAAGTTTGGGTTTATGGTGCTCGTGAGCGTTCAGAGGAAATTCTTGCTGGTGCCAATGTTGATGCAATATCAGGAGAAACCATATTAGGGTATTTGGCTCAGAATAAAGGAGCTGAAATGACCTATTCTGTTTCAGACATGTTCTACGGTTTTATTCCTGGTTCTGTAGGTGAAACATCCGCATTCCTAATATTATTAGGAGGTTTGTTCTTGATTTATACAAAAATTGCTAGTTGGAGGATAATGGTAAGTGCTGTTATTGGTTCATTGGTAATGGGTTTAATTTTTAATCAGGTTGTTGATTTTGGTTGGATAGGAGAATCAAGTAAGTTTTATGGTTTAATGAGTTTCGATTTTTGGAAACATTTGATTGTAGGCGGTTTGGCGTTCGGTATTGTCTATATGGCGACTGATCCGGTTACCGGTTCTCAAACCAATAAGGGAAAATGGTATTACGGTTTCTTTATAGGGTTTATTTCTGTAATGATACGTGTATTCAACCCTGCGTACCCAGAAGGTGTTTTCTTGGCTATCCTTTTAATGAACGTTTTTGCGCCAACAATTGATCATTATGTTGTTAGAGGTAATATTAAGAGAAGAATGAACAGATTAAAAAATGCAACTATCTATCCCAAAGATTCGGATGGTAAAGCAGAAGAACTTAAAGCTGAAACAGTTTAATTATGGCACTAAATACAGATAAAAATAGTTATACAGTTATTTTTTCAGCCGTTATGGTTGTAGTGGTTGGTTCAATTTTGGCTTTTTTAGCCTCGGTATTAAGACCAACTATTCAGGAGAATGAACGTTTTGCGAAGCAGCAAAATATCCTCTATGCTATGGGTGTAAATGAAAATGGCGATGATACTGGAGGTGTTCATTTTATTCCAACAGATAGAGTAGAAAAGGAATTTGCTAGTTTCATTAAAGAGCAATTGGTTATTGAAAACGGTAAAGCTACCCAAGATGCAGAAGCCTACTTAATTGATATTAAAAAAGAACTTGCTGCTAAAAAGAAAGGGGAGTCTTATAAGTTGCCTCTTTTCATTGGGGAAAAAGACAGTAAGGATTTTTATATTATTCCTATGTACGGTAAAGGATTATGGGATGCCATTTGGGGTTTTATCGCTTTAGATGATACCATGACGATACAAGGGGTATATTTTGATCATAAAGGAGAGACGGCAGGTTTAGGTGCAAATATTAAAATGCGTTATTTCATGGACGACTTTACTGGTGAAACTATTTTAAAAGGGACAAAATATGAAGGTGTTGCGGTTTCTAAAGGTAATAATGATCCTTTGAATAAAATTAAGGATGACAATGAAGTAGATGCTTTGTCTGGTGCAACAATTACTGGAAATGGAGTTGCCGCTATGATAAAAGAGAGTATAGATTTATATAAGGACTATTTAGAAACCATTAGAGTTAAGTAATATGGCACTACTATCAAAAAAAGATACCAATTTAATTTTAGATCCTTTAACGGATAATAATCCTATTACCATACAGGTGTTGGGTATTTGTTCAGCTCTTGCTATTACAGCTGAGTTAGAGGCATCAATTGTAATGGCTATTTCAGTAATTTTTGTAATGGCTACAGGAAATGTGGTAATATCCTTGATGAGGGATATCATACCTTCAAAAATTAGGATTATAGCACAGCTTATTGTTGTGGCTACATTAGTGATTATCGTGGATCAAGTACTAAAAGCATATGCTTATGAATTAAGTAAGACTCTAGGTGCCTTTATTGGTTTAATTATTACCAATTGTATTATCATGGGGCGTTTTGAAGCTTTCGCTTTGGCGAATGGACCATGGCGTTCATTTTTAGATGGCATTGGTAATGCTCTAGGCTACGGGATTATTCTGATAATAGTAGGCTTTTTTAGGGAGTTACTAGGTTCTGGTACGCTTTTAGGTTTTCCGGTATTAGGGGATCCTATTACAAAGACGGGGTTATACGCTACAGGTTATGAGAATAATGGTTTTATGATTATTCCTCCGGCAGCATTGATCGTGGTTGGTATCATTATTTGGGTGCAACGCTCAAGGAACCCAGCGCTTGTAGAAGAGAATTAAATAGATATTTAAGTAGAAATTATGTTAGAACATGTAGAATTATTTTTTAAGTCCATCTTTATAGATAACATGGTATTTGCCGTGTTCTTGGGGATGTGTTCTTATTTGGCGGTATCCAAAAAAGTGGCTACAGCGGTTGGTTTAGGTGCTGCTGTAATATTTGTATTGGCGGTGACGGTACCAATGAATTGGCTATTGGATAAATATTTGTTGCAAGACGGAGCTTTAGTTTGGCTTGGTCCTGAATATGCAGATTATAACCTGAGCTTTTTATCTTTTATCCTATTTATTGCAACCATAGCAACTATGGTTCAATTGGTAGAGATTGTAGTTGAAAAATTTTCACCATCATTATATAACTCTTTGGGTATATTTTTACCGTTAATTGCGGTAAACTGTGCTATCCTTGGAGGATCATTATTCATGCAGGCAAGGGAGATCGAAACATTGGGATTAGCTTTCAATTACGGTGTTAGTTCTGGTATTGGTTGGTTTTTGGCCATATTAGCTATCGCAGCCATTCGTGAAAAGATCAGGTATAGTAATGTTCCGGCACCTTTAAGAGGTTTAGGTATTACATTTATCATTACAGGTTTAATGGGTATTGGCTTTCAAAGTTTTGGTGGTATGTTAACCGGAGGTGGAGAAGAGGCTGAAGAAGCTAACGAACAAGTTAATCAGGTAAGTCAACCAGAGAAAGTTACTCCTGTAAAAGAAGTAATAGTAGAAAAGAACGAAGAAATTGACGAAAAGGTTATTTCTTATAACGACGTAAATAAATAAACATGATTTTAGCTGCAAGTACTGGCGGAACTATAGTAATAACCGTTGTCGCATTTTTAATACTGTTAATGGTGTTGGTGGCCTTACTACTGTTTACCAAACAAAAACTTTCTCCATCAGGTCCAGTGACCATTACTATTAATGGAGAAAAAAAGATTGAAGTTGCTTCTGGTGGTTCGTTGTTATCTACTTTAGGTAATCAAAAAGTATTTTTACCATCAGCCTGTGGTGGTGGTGGAACATGTATTCAATGTGAATGTCATGTGCTTTCTGGTGGCGGTGAAGCGTTACCAACGGAGACCCCTCATTTTTCTAAAAAAGAATTAAACCATGGTGCACGTTTAGCTTGTCAAGTTAAAGTAAAGCAAGACATGGAAATTACCATTCCAGAAGAGGTATTTGGAATAAAGAAGTGGCCGGCCAAAGTGGTGCGTAATTATAACGTAGCTTCTTTTATTAAGGAATTTGTAGTTGAGATTCCTGAGGATATGGGCTACAAAGCTGGTGGTTATATTCAAATTGAAATTCCTGAGTGTGAGGTGAAATATGCTGATATAGATATTACTGCTCACCCAGAGGAACATGAAACTCCGGATAAGTTTAAAGCGGAATGGGATAAATTTAACCTATGGCCATTAACGATGAAAAATCCAGAGACGGTTGAAAGAGCATATTCCATGGCTTCTTTTCCTGCTGAAGGTAGAGAAATTATGTTGAATGTACGTATTGCTACACCGCCTTGGGATCGTGCCAAGAATGGCTGGATGGATGTTAATCCTGGTGTTGCATCATCTTACATCTTTAATTTAAAGCCCGGTGATGATTGTACTATTTCTGGTCCTTATGGTGAATTCTTCATCAATGAGTCAGATTCTGAAATGTTGTACGTAGGTGGTGGTGCAGGTATGGCACCAATGCGTTCTCACCTATATCATTTGTTCAAAACATTAAAGACCAAAAGAAAGGTAACGTATTGGTATGGTGGTCGTTCTAAAAGAGAATTGTTTTATTTAGATCACTTCTATAAATTAGAAGAAGAGTTTCCTAATTTTAAATTCTACTTAGCTCTTTCTGAGCCTCAAGAGGAAGATAATTGGAAAGTTAAAGAAAATATAGATGCACCTGGTGATGGTTTTGTAGGGTTTATACACAATTGTGTAATTGATAACTACTTAAGTCTTCATGAGTCTCCAGAAGATATAGAACTTTATTTCTGTGGACCTCCATTGATGAACAAAGCTGTTCAGAAAATGGGTGAAGATTTCGGTATCCCAGATGAACATATACGTTTTGATGACTTTGGAGGATAATCCCTAAGTTGTTGAATTAAAGAAAACTAACCGATATATAATATATCGGTTTTTTTTTATAATAAAATAGTCGAAAATGCATGTATTAACAGAACAAGAACTTCATAACTTGGCAATGAATATTGTTGGTAAACAATTGGAAGAAGCAGGGTTTGAGTTTTTAGCAGTGAACAGTGAATTGCGAAAAAATCCGCAGTTTGTATGTACCAAAGATAAAAAGATGCGCTTTGTAGTGGTTAAAGCTATTGAATACCCAGGCGACCCAAAAGACATGGATTTCTTTATGTCTGATCTTCAGAAGATGAAAGAGCATGCTGTAAAGTTTGAGGCTACCACATTTTATGCGGGAGTAGGTTTGGTTAACGCGTCAGACCATAATTTGCCGGTTTATTTAGATGAGGAATATATTGTTGATTATGATGGTTTAGTTGAGATATGAGAAAATATGTATTAGTAGTAGCAATGGTAGTAGGGTTATTTCAATCCTGTAAAAATGAAAAAAAAGGTGGATTTCGTAATGATAATGCAGGTAGCGCGTTAGGAACCTCTTATAGTATTATTTCTATTACCGATGAACAAATGGATTTTCAAAAAGATATTGATTCGGTTTTCGCCGTTATCAATAATTCTTTATCTACCTATATTCCAGAATCTGATATCTCAAGAATAAATAAAGGAGATAGTACTATTGTTGTAGATGAAATGTTTAAAGATGTGTTTAGTCTTTCTAAAAAGATATACCATGAGACAAACGGCTATTTTGACCCAACAGTAGGTACTCTTGTAAATGCGTGGGGCTTTGGACCAGAAAGGCAAATATCAATGGACAGCCTAAAAATTGATAGCCTGTTAAATTTTGTCGGGTTAGATAAGATTTCTTTAAATGATAATAATCGGATAATAAAGACAAACCCCAACATCTATTTAGATTTTAATGCCATCGCAAAAGGATATTCTATTGATAGGCTTGCAGCTATGCTTAATGCAAAAGGAGTTGAAAATTACCTTATAGAAGTTGGTGGAGAGTTGGTTGCAAAAGGAAAGAATACGATTAAAGATAAGTCATGGGTTGTAGGTATAGATGATCCGCAAATACAGGAAAATAGAGGCAGTAAAATACTAGTTAATCTAAATGATAGAGCCTTGGCTTCTTCTGGAAACTACCGTAAGTATAGAATTGATGAAGAAACAGGAAAAAAGTATGTACATACTGTAAATCCAAAAACGGGGTTTACCCAATTATCCAACACACTTGCGGTAACTATACTGGCAGATAACTGTGCTACTGCAGATGCCTATGCTACGGCGTTTATGGCTATGGATCTAGATGATGCCTTTATGCTTATAAGTGAAAACAAACGACTAGAGGCTTACATTATTTACTTAGATGAGAATGGCGATACACAAGAGTATTTAACAACAGGTTTTAAAGCACTTGTAGTGGAGTAATTATTTCTTTACAAATGGAATTATCTCGCCTGGTGCTAAACGATATCTATGGATGTTTTCTTGGCTCATGAGCTTGGTAAAATCAATTTCAACTACAGTAAAGCCTATAGTTCTTAATTTGTCAAAATAGTCTCTACCGTAAATGCGTACATGATCGTATTGTCCAAATATTTTAGCACGTTCCAACTTGTTGGTTATGCTATCATCTTCAAAGGTTTCTTTTCTGCTTAAATCTTGCGGAATTTGAAAAACACCCCAACCGCCGGGTTTTAGAATTCTATATAATTCAGACATGGCTTTCGTGTCATCAGGTATATGCTCTAATACGTGATTACATAAAATAACATCAAATGTATCGTCATCAAATGGTAAGTGGCAAATATCTGCCTTAACGTCTGCTAAGGGAGAGTCTAGATCGGTGGTAACGTAATTAAGGTTTTTTAGTTTTCTAAATCTTTTGTAGAAAGCTTGTTCGGGGGCAAAATGCAATACATGTAACTTAGCTGTAAAAAAATCAGTCTCCTCCTTTAAAAATAACCACAGTAAACGATGGCGTTCTAAGGATAGGGTAGAAGGGGAGAGAACATTTTCTCGTGGTTTTTCATATCCGTAAGGTAAAAAACTACGAAAAGTATTTCCGTCAATGGGGTCTTCATAAGTATTACCTCGGTAATATGCCTTAAAAAAAGGCTTTACTAGATAACTAAAAGATATTAATACAGGTCTTGGAATTAGGTTAAGAAAAAATTTAAAAATTTTCTTCATCTGTAAGTTCTAGCTTTTCATTGTAGATGAAGTAAACTCATCTTCCTCATCGCTGATAATGCCTAAAGCGTCATAAATATATTTGAAAGTAGATAGTAATTCTGGTTTTCCATTGACGATGGCAACATCATGTTCAAAATGAGCACTAGGTTTACCATCTGCGGTAAGAATTGTCCAGCCATCTTTTAACTGTTTAATGCTCTTTGTGCCCATGTTTGTCATAGGTTCAATGGCAACGGTCATACCTTCTACAAATTTCTTTCCTCTACCACGTCTACCATAATTAGGCATTTCAGGACCTTCATGCATTTTTCTGCCTAAACCATGACCAACCAATTCACGGACAACGCCATATCCATGGTCCTCAGTAAATTTTTGAATAGCATATCCCACATCGCCAACACGGTTGCCTACCTTAAATTCTCGTATACCAACGTATAATGATTTTTTAGTGACGTCTAGTAGTTTTTTAATTTCTGGGCTAACTTCTCCTACTTCAAAAGTATAGGCATGATCTCCGTAAAAATCATTTTTTAAAGCTCCACAGTCAATTGAAATAATGTCACCTTCAACTAGAGGAGTGTTATTTGGAATACCGTGTACTACCTGAGCATTTGGACTCATGCATAATGAATTAGGGAAATCATATAGACCTAAGAATCCGGGTACTGCACCATGGTCCCGAATAAAAGTTTCAGCTAAAGTATCAAGCTGAAGTGTAGTAACGCCAGGTTTTACCTCAGAGGCAATCATTCCTAATGTTTTAGAAACGATTAATGCGCTTTCACGCATTAATTCAATTTCTTCGGCTGTTTTTATTTTTATCATAAAATCTTGTCCTTTTCTAATGCGTCTAAATTTACACCAAAGAATTTTGGGTCATAAATTTTGATTTTTCTACACCCATTAATTTTAAGATCGTAGGTGCTATATCTCCTAAAACACCATCTTTTATTTGGTGAATATCCTTATCTACTAAAATTAATGGAACAGGGTTGGTAGTGTGTGCTGTGTTAGGACTACCATCTTCATTGACCATTGTCTCGCAGTTGCCATGATCGGCAATAACAATAACGGAGTAATCTTTTTCAATGGCTGCTGTAATAACATCTTTTGCACATTCATCTACGGTTTCACAAGCTTTTACTGCAGCTTCCATAACTCCGGTATGACCAACCATATCAGGATTTGCGAAGTTTAGACATACAAAATCAACATCTCCCTTTTGAATTTCAGGAACAATTTTATCCCTAATTTCATAAGCGCTCATTTCTGGTTGAAGGTCATAAGTAGCAACCTTGGGTGAAGGACATAAAATACGAGATTCCCCTTCAAAAGGAACTTCTCTGCCACCGTTGAAAAAGAAAGTTACGTGTGGGTACTTTTCCGTTTCGGCAATACGTATTTGCTTTTTGCCGGCATTGGCCAAAACCTCTCCTAATGTTTCAACGATATTATCTTTATTGTATACGACATGAACATTATTGTAAGACTCGTCATAGTTGGTCAAAGTAACATAATACAAGTTAAGCTTGTGCATGTTTTGTTCATGCATATCCACCTGACTTAAAACTTGGGTTAATTCTCTACCACGATCTGTTCTAAAGTTGAAGAATATGACAACGTCGTCTTCTTTTACAGAGGCAATAGGGGTACCATCTGTACTGGTCATGACTATAGGTTTTATAAACTCGTCAGTAATGTCATTATCGTAACTTTGTTGAATGCTTTTGCCAATGTCAGTTGATTTTTCACCTTCTGCATTTACAATAACATCATAAGCTTCCTTAACACGTTCCCATCGTTTATCACGATCCATAGCATAGTATCTACCTATTACGGTGGCTAATTTTGTGTTTTTATCGGCACTATAGTGTACTATATCTTCTAAAAAACCTTTTCCACTTTTAGGGTCTACATCTCTACCATCGGTAAAAGCGTGTAAATACATATTTTCTACACCAGATTCTTTTCCGGCTGCAATCAATCCTTTGATATGATTGGTGTGGCTATGTACGCCGCCGTCACTTAATAGTCCTAAAAAGTGAACATCTTTATTGTTCTTTTTAGCATATTCAAAAGCGCTCTTTAAGACAGGTTCGGAACTTAAAGTATTTTCTTTAACGGCCTTATTGATCTTAGCTAAATCTTGATAAACAATTCTACCGGCTCCCAAATTCATGTGACCTACTTCACTATTACCCATTTGACCTTCGGGCAGACCTACGTTCATACCATCGGTAAGAAGGTTAGAATTTGCATATTTGGTATATAAACTGTCTATAAACGGAGTATTGGCTTTATCTACGGCAGATACAGATGGGTCAGGAGATTTACCCCAGCCATCTAGTATCATTAAGATTACTTTTTTGTTCATCTTCTTAAGGTTTTAAGAGTACAAAAATACTATGTTCTACTAAGTTAAGCTACAAGATGAGCTACCTTTTTTATTTAGATGGCGTAACGCAACATTTTTTTAGTTTAGACGAAGATTGGTTTGTTAAAGTTTAGTTATAACAATGTTAAAGGATGAAACAATTTTTGCTGAATAGCGTCTTTTAAATGTACACTATTGTACTCATCAATTAAAATCAATCATCATGAAAAAAGTAATTCTTACATTATCTATGGTAGCTCTTACCGTAGGAACAACTGTTTTAGCTGCTGAAAATGAAAATTCCGCACCTGTTAATGATCACGAACTTGTATCTACAATAGCTATAAGTTCTTTCTGTAAAGCCGTAATGCAAGGAGATTTAGAGACCGTAAAGCGTCTTATTGCTTTGGGGGAAGATGTAAACCAAAAATCTTTAGGAATGACACCTGCAATGTTTGCCGCACGTTATAATAAAGTAGCTGTATTAAAAATGCTTATAGATAATGGGGCAGATCTAAAGGTGCAGAGTAGCCAAGGGCACACTGCAAAACGATATGCGGAGTTATCTAATGCTACTGAAGCTTTAGCATTAATTGAAGCATCCATAGGAGGTTAATTGACATATAGCTTAAGCATTATTTGGCAGATGTACGCTAAAATATTTTTTAATCAATAGCTGCGTAATTTTTTACTTTGCTTAATTGTTAAATATTTACTATTTCTTTCTTAAAATTGATTTTTTAATAAAGTTGTATAGTTAAATTTATGTAATCAGTAATTATAGGAATCAATAAAACGTAAATATTATGAAAAATTCAATTGTAATTATGTGCTGTTTTTGTGTTTTTGTATTTTCGGCAACGTATGCAAATTCCACCAATCAAGTTCATTTGAAAGAAAATATTTCTATTTCTGCTAATGATGAAATAAGTTCTTTGTGCAAGGCGGTTATAAAAGGCGATGTAAATAAAGTGAGAAGCTTGTTGGCTTTGGGCGAAGAACTTAATGAAAAGTCATTAGGTCTTACCCCGGCCATGTATGCCGCTAGATATAACAAAGTAGAAGTATTAAAGGTATTGGTATTGAACGGAGCAAATTTAAATATTAAGAGTGATCAAGGTTATACAGCAAAAGACTATGCAAAAATGTCGAATGCTATGGATGCATTGAAAGTAATTAAAGAAGGGGTCTAGTTCAATTATTAATACAATTAAAAAGGCTCATTGAAATATCAATGAGCCTTTTTTGATAATGCAAATTTCTACTCCAAATAGTGTTCAGGTAAAAGAGTAAAACGCGTTAAAAATCAAATCCATTTGCTGCTCTAACTACGAAGGCATATAATGCCATAAATATCATTAGTGCGCAAAATACAGAGTAAACTTTTAAAATTGTAACCAATATTTCTGGTTTACAATTCTCAAATGCCTGTACGTACAAACTTTTAAAATGTGTAATTGTTCCCATTATAGTATTCTTCTGTGATTAAATTATAGCTATAAAGGCAATTCATAAATGGTAAAATAAGTTTGGGACTTAGTCAAAGTTACAAAATTATAAACACCATATAGCGGGGTATAGATGAAGAGCACTAAAATCGGGTCAACCTTAATTTTTGTACTTTTCTATGGCATCTTTGATCTTTTCAATTCTATTTTCAGGGTCAGGGTGTGTGTTCTGAAACTCTGGGGTGCGGTTTGGTCCTCCGGCCGCTTTCAAAATTTTCATGACATTGATCATTTCATAAGGATCATAACCAGATTGTATCATGAAAAGGACACCTAATTCATCACTTTCCAACTCATCACCTCGTCCATTTTTTAGTAATGTATTCTGACCTATGCTTCCTACAATACTCCCCATATCTCCTGCGCCAACGGTTGCCCCCATAGTTGCAGTTTGCCATGTTTGGCTATCGGCAATTCTTTCTGCAGAATGTCTTCCGATCACATGAGCTATTTCATGGCCAAGAACCCCGGCTAATTGAGCTTCGTTAAGCTGGGAGAATAAAGCGTAGGTAATAAAACATTGTCCACCAGGTAATGCAAAGGCGTTAATGGTCTGTTCGTCTGCCAGTAAATGAAAGTTATATTGATAGGGTGTTTCTTTGGCAATGCTATTTTGAACCAATTTATTCCCTACAGAAGCAACAAATGATTGTAGTTGTTGATCAGGATAAAGGCCACCATGCTGTTGTGCCATTTCTGGAGCGCTTTGCAAGCCTATGGCAATTTCTTGATCAGAGGTCATTGTAATATGTTGGGAGCGACCTGTATAAGGATTTTTTTCTGTATTGCTACATTTCTGTATGAAAGCAAATGCTACAATGGCCAAACCTATGAATATTCTAATTTTCCAACTTCCTCTTCTCATGGTAATGTGTTATGGTACAGAGGCTAAGGTACAAAATGCTTATAACAGGTCTCTATTGATATCTAAAATATTATTTTGAATATAAGATTTTAAAAAGTTCATTGTAAAATGCTCGGCACCATAGTAATCTTCACGTATTATAATAGAAGCAATGTTCTTACCTCTGAATTGTTCTAACATGGGTATGGATAATGGAGCATAGCTATAATGCCATGGCTCATATTTAAAGCCTTTTCTTTTAGCCTCATTGGTATATACTAAATAGAAGCCATAGGTCTCTGAGTTTTCATCCATCCACTTTTTAAAATCAACGTATGGTCCATCGCCTTCATATTTATGAGGAACCAGCACATCGCCATCTACTTTTCTATAGCCGTCAACTACATCAATGTCAGTGCCCCAATGGTGTCTGCTAGTGCCGGGAATGGTAGAATATTCAATAATTTTATCAATAGCATCTGCTGGTTCCATGCCATCAACGTCTGTATATTTTAAAAACTTACGCTCAAAAATGGCTTCTTGTCTATCGTAATTTCTAAAGCTTGATACTATTTTAAGATCAATACCATCTTTATAAGCTGCTTTTTTCATTTCAAGAAAAGCATCGTGAGCTTCTTTTCTAAGGTTAATACCTTTACCGTATAGTTTAATGTCCTCTTTACCCATGAGTTCTAAAATACTATACTCTGTGTCTTCTTGTATAAAGAAATTTGGGGCAAGTGCAAGTGCTAAAGCTGCCGTGCTGCTTCTATTGATAAACGTTCTTCTCTGCATAATTCTATTTTGGTGTTATTTAGTACAAAAGATTTGCCAAACTTGATCAAGACGAAAAAAATGAAAGTAGGAAACCATGCAATGTGATAGTAAAAATAGTGAATCTTGATCTTAAAAAGTTCACTGTGCCATTTTCAAAATGCGTGTTTCCGGTAATTAACTGTAATAAAAAGGTTAATATTTTTATACAACGTAAGTTCAAGGTAGAGGTACACTTGTGCGGTAGCCTCATACAATCAAGATTCTGCAGAAAAAAAGTTGATTCTTAAGTAGGGGCAATATGTTAAATTAGGAAGTGGGCTGGTCGTTTTATTTTATAAACAAGTAAATAAAATAATCTGATGATTATGGTGAAGCTGGCTTAAGCCATTTTTTAACGTGTTAGGTATAGAAAACCTTGGTATTGTAGGTCTTCTTCAGGGATGTAGATAGTGTAAAAATAAACCCCTGACGGTAAGCCTTCTTTTGCGCCAAACGGAACATTGTTTATATTAGAAAAACCTACAAAATCATCTAGGTAATCTGTTTTTTCGAATACTTTTAGACCATAACGATCATAAATCTGTACTAAGTTGCTGTTGAATTCCTGTAACTCTTCTATAAAAAAGCTATCGTTTACGCCGTCGCCATTTACCGAGACATAGAAATTGTCTAATGTTAATACCTTTTTGGACAGCGGTTCATATGGTTTCTTGGAAGTGCCAAGGGTAATGACCTCATAATCATCTGGTATAAATGCGGTGGTGGTAGTAATTCCTTCGTTTAAAGAGCCTAAGGAAGCACCGTTAGATAGGTTGACCCATTCTTTTAAAGTTTTGTGCCACCCAACAGGTATAATCAGAGCAATATCATCTGTAAGGTTGGCCATGGCACTACGCGGATTCCAGCTTAATGACACTGTTGATGAGATTGAGCCTTCTAATCGCCAAAATTCAACAGTGCTAACATTTTCTACATCTAAGGCGGTAGAAGTTGTGTTGAATGTTTCCGGTAGAGAGGTAGGGTTATTGGGATTCTCAAAGAAATAGGCGCATTTGGCAAATAGGTTAACGCTCTCAGATTTTATGACCAAAGGTCTTAGGTATTGGGCGTCACCGATCGGAAAACCAAAATTTTGCTGATTGGTAATTGCCGCATAGCCTTCAATTTTGCTGAAGTCATTTTCACCACTATAAAATGAACTATTTATAAAGTTGTAGAAAATGTCTGGTTGCGAAAGGTTGGTGCTAATATTACCAAAAATAAAGTTGGTGTTGCCCACATTGTCCATACCTAGGTTCAGTTGCATATTGTTCTCCAAAGCAATTTCCATATCATAGAATTGCGGCGTAATACTGCCGGAAACGGTTAAAAGTGCCGGACCATAAAAGCCTGCCAGACCAAGATTATTATCTAAAGGAGATTCGTTTATAAGGTGGGTATGAAAGCCAATAGCACCACCTTCGTGAATGCGCAGGTTGCCATTGTTGTATAAGGCGCTCTGGGCAGCTATAAGTGCGGTGGATAGAGAGAAAAGTAAGAAGGCTATTTTTTTCATTTTAATTAATTTGATGCCATAAACTGCCATCGCTTTGTAGCTTTAAAATTCCTGGAGGAAATAAAACGGAGTTGTCTCCTTCTGAATCGGAAAATTGACTTATTGAAATAGGAGCGCCAGAAGTGTTTTTTAGGATATAAATTTTACCGATATTTAAACCAAGTCCTGTAGTCGAAGGAGCAGGTAAAACAACGCTAGTGGCATTGCTTATGATTAATGTGTAGTCATTTTCTGCCACCAAAATATTTCCATTATTGTTATCGGTTCTAATATTTGTGGAGAAAGAACCGTTTATTGTAACGTTTGTTATGCCGGTTCTTGGTTCGTCTATAGTTAAGGCTAAGTTTCCTCCAACAGAAAATCCTATTTCATCAGCTGCAATACGATACATTCCTGTATCATAGTCATCGTTTGTGTAGAAGCCATACGCTGGTTGTCCGACAGAGCCTTCGCTTGATGTGAAACTGGTAGATTTGGTTTCGCCATCTACATCTAATACCCTATCTGGGGTAATAGTTCCAATGCCTAATCTATTGTTAGTATTATCCCAAAATAGTTCTGTTTCGTTAACGTTTATAGAATTTGAGCCGTCAGAAAATAGAATTGTTCCTGCTGCCGAATCTGGAACACCTCCATTATCAGTTCCTAATTCCCAAATTAAAGTTGTATTGTTCCACTTTAATATTTGGTTATCCGTAGTTCCTGGAATAATATCCAATGCACCTGTAATTGTGCTTTTGGCAAGTCCGTTACCGGCAACATTGGCAGCAATCATCGTGTTTTCAACTGCGTTCGCTGCAATAAAAAGTTCTCCTGTATTTGCAATGGTAGCATCTCCATATAGCGTTAGTGGTGTTGCATCTCCGGTTGCGTTTCCTACTAAAACTTGACCGTCAGGAAGAGTGCCGCCAATATCGGTTCCTAACTCCCAAGTCAATGAAGTTTGATTCCACTTTAGAATCTGTCCATCCGTATCTGCACCCATAGCGTTCAGTTGGTCTAAACCTATTGCGTTTTCTTTGACTTGTAGCGCATCATCTTCAATTTCGATTGTGTTGTTATCAACTATAATATTATAACCTAATGTGCTGCTATGGTTGCTTAATCCATCATTAATATCAGAGTCAGTAATATTAGCTCCGGTGTCATTAGCTACAGTCCAAGCACCTTGACCGGCGTTTAAGGTTTCATCCCATTTAATAACTTGTCCGTTAGTAGCTCCACTTTTATTTATATTCTGAAGGCTTATTGCGCTATTTATAATGTTTAAACTATCAATGATGTTATTAGCCAATCTAAACTCTCCAATATTATTCATGGTAAGGTCGCCACTTACTTCAAATTGTTCAGGGTCACTGTCCGCATTTCCAATAAAAATATATCCCTCATCTAAATTTGTTTTTGGGATATCTACAAAACCACCATCGGTTAAAGATATACGATTACCTACGATAGATAATTGTTGCTCATCTGTATTATCAAGATACTTATTAAGATTAACGGAATTGCCACCAGTTATGGCTAAAGTATTTCCTGTTAAAGCAAGCGATTGGTTGTCAGTATTAACTGTACCTGCTGGTAGTTCTACAGATCCACCATTGGTTAAAGAAATGGTTCTATTGTTAATACTCAAGGTCTGCAAATACGTAGATAAATCATACGTATTAGGGTCATTTTCTATACTTAGAATATTACCTGTGAGATCTAATTGCTGATCGTCAGAACCGATCAAAGCACCCAAGCTAATACTAGAGGTACCTGCGGTAGTAGATCTAGAAATGGTTAGTGTGGTATCTAATTTATTAAATGTTAAGTCATAAAGGTCATTGGAATCTTCCCATTGTACATTACCATTTTCATTGGTGGTTAGTACGCTGAAAGGAGAGTCGTTTGCCATGTTTAAAGGCGTTACGGCACCTTGGGCCAATTCATTTGAGCCAACGGCATTTTCACGAATTTCATCAGATCCCACAGAGGCGGAAGCCAATTTGTCCTGAGTAATAGAATTATTTTGGATATCGTCCGGTCCTATACCACCATCAATAATGTTATCACCCAAAATACTATTTTTAGCTACTTCTAAATTGTACCCCGTTGCAGGTTGGGTAAGTTCAATTGTACTTCTGCCATTTATAATGGGGTCGTTGGTAATGGTGAAATTAACGGCATCGCATAAATTGATCCATTGAATACCATTGTAATAATGAATACATTCTGTATCTATATTATATACCATACCGCCACGATGAGGTACAATGGCTTCCATTTCTAATGAAGTAACCCGGGTAATTACCAGAACTTTAGAGGTGCTTTCCAGTTCTAAAACAGACGAAGCATTTATATTTTGAGGATTGTCTCCTATTTTAATTTGTCCAAAAACGGACGGTATTGCCAGGGTGATAAATAAAATAAAAAAAAATAGTGCTTTCATACTTAGTGCGTTATGACTAGAAAATGGTAATAAACAAAAATAGAGTTATCTTCTTAATACCGTTTATTTTTAAGTTGAAATAAAGGGCTAATAGGTTGAAGTACATATATAAACGTTATATAAACTATTTTTGTTGGCGAAAAGAGTTTATGCGTACCTTATAACTACTGCGGCCAATGAAGAAATTAACAAAAGTTTATTGGCGTGTTTTTTTTTATAAAGGTTACAAATCTTTTCTTTATCTTTTAAATGCCCTGTGAGTAGGGTGTTATACTTCTTAATACACACTAAATGACCAAAAAATTACTTTTTTTATTAGTATTATTTACAGCAGTATCAGGCTTTTCTCAAGATGATACCAGAAGACCTTTAAACGGTTCGGTAATTTATATGAATGTTGGCGTGCCCAATGAAAATGTTATAAATTCAACTGCCGAGCATGCCACAATCACCAATAATCAAGGTTTGTTTCGTATTAATGTAAAAGTGGGTGATCAACTTGTATTTACCGCGGTCAACTACAACATTAAAGTAGTGACCATAACCGAGGAAATTTTGGCGAACAACCGTCTGGTAGTAGAAGTAAATGAAAAAGTAACCGAGCTAGATGAGGTTGTGATTACACCAGAGCAGCAAGAACGTTTTTTAGAAATGAAGAACGAAGAGTTTAAGGAGCATGAATATGAAATTGATCGTACCACAGAGGTTGAAAATATAGCCATGTCAGAGGTAAGTAGAGGTATGGAGAACGGACTCGATTTTGTAAATATATTCAGGGCTATATTCAAATCTCAGGACAAGACAACAGAAGAAGCTCCTAAATTGAAAGTAAGTGAGGTGCTACGTCAGGTATACGATGATTCCTTTTTTGTAATGGATTTGAATATACCTCAAGATAAAATCAATGAATTCCTGTATTACTGTGATGCTAGAATGCCGGCACAGTCATTACTTAGAAAGGAAAACGAATTTCAGTTGATTGATGCTTTGGTAAATTATAGTAAGTCATTTCTTAAAGATTTAAATGAGGAGTAGACACCTTGTGTTTTTCCTTTTATCTAGCGTTTTTACATTCGCACAAATTGGCGAGTTTAAAAAAATGGAAGGTAGGGTATATAGTGATGATGGTGATGTAGCTGCTACACACGTGCTGAACTTAACTTCTCAAAGAGCCAGTATTACAGATGAATATGGGTACTTTTCCATTCCGGTAAAATTGTATGATACGTTAGAGTTCTCTGCTGTTCAATACAAAAAGAAAATTATAGTTATCAGTACGGCTATTTTTGAAAGCAAGCTCATCTCCGTAGGTTTGGAAGATGCGCTTACAGAATTAGATGAAGTAACGGTAACGCCTTATAATCTTAGTGGTAATTTGTTGGCAGATCTACCTACATTAGATTTGGACCCTATAGTTACAGCCTCTACGTTGGGGCTACCAAATGCTTACGTTAAAATACCTACAAAGGCAGAAAGAGAACTACAAGCGGCAACAAAGAACCCGATCATGAGTGTGGATGCCTTGCTAAATAGTATTTCTGGTAGAACCAAAATGTTGAAAAAAAGGGTAGAGCGTAATAAGCTGTATGACCGTACTGAACGTGTGCGAGAATTCTATGCAGATAGTGTTTACCAAAAACAACTTTTGATTCCCATTGATAAAATTGATGATTTTTTATACTACTGCGAAGTAGACCCTAGATTTCAAAAGGTGGTAGACACCCATAGCGAATTAGAGATTTGGGAATATTTACGACAAAAAAGCATACTTTACAGGGCCAATAATTCTTTAAAGTAGCCGTACTATCTTTGGCACATGGTTTGTAAAAGAGTTATGAAATAATATACTATGAAATTTTTAAGACCGGTTTTGTTGCTCTTGATACTGCCGCTTTTTGCATTTACGGGCGCGCATAAATTCTATATTAGTGTTACCAATGTAGATTATTCTGAAAAAGATCAAGCTGTACAGATTATAACACGCGTATTCATAGATGATATGAACACCGTTCTTAAAGAAAGGTATGGTTATGCAGCGGTACTGGGTACAGAAAAGGAAACAGAATTAGATAGAGATTTCTTAGAGAAATACCTGCGGACCAAATTTTTGGTAGAAATAAATGGTAAAACCGCTAAGTATGATTTTATTGGTCATAAGTATGATTCAGATATGGTTATTTGTTATTTAGAGGTAACAAATGTTCCCTTACCAACCTTAAAGCAGATAGGTATAACCAATGAGGTGCTTACAGATATATATGACGATCAACAAAATGTAGTACATATTAAGGCAAATGGTAAGAAAAAGAGTCACGTACTTATAAAATCACGTATTAAAGGAATGTTAAATTTGTAACATATATTAAGATATCCTTTTAAAAACTTTAATTTTCCTGCACTAAAAAATAAGAAATGATAAGAGTAAAGTACGCATTTGCGTCTATTTTATTCCTTTTTACCGCTGTAACTTTCGCACAAGAGACAGTTACCAAAGAAAAGGAACCTGGGCATGGTAACCAGAGTAAGTTCAAACAATTGTATGAAGAGTTCGCTACTCCAAATACCTATAGGTCGGCATCTGGTGCTCCTGGGCCTGATTATTACCAACAGCAGGCAGATTATGTAATGGATATTCGTTTAGACGATAAGAATGCTAAAATATTTGGTACAGAAACCATTACCTATACAAACAACTCCCCAGACAATTTAGAGTATTTATGGGTGCAGTTAGATCAGAATATTAGAACAAAAGATTCAAAGGCGGCACTAAAGAACGGTAGTGGAGTTTCATTTGGGGATTCTCCTGAAAAATTTGTGGGTAATTATATGACAGCGTCCTTTGATGGCGGATTCAATATAGATTACGTAAAAGATGCTTCAGGAAAAGCTTTACCATTTACGGTAAACTTTACTATGATGCGTGTAGATTTACCTACTCCGCTTAAAAGTGGCGATAAGTTTTCTTTTGATATCAAGTGGAACTACAACATACCGGACCATACCGTAAACAGAGCTAGATCTGGTTACGAGTTTTTTGAGGAAGATGGTAACAGGGCTTATGTAATTGCTCAATTTTTTCCAAGAATGGCGGTTTACAATGATGTAGAAGGATGGCAGAACCACCAGTTTTGGGGTAATGGGGAATTTGCACTTCCATTTGGTGATTATGAAGTAAACATTACGGTACCTGCAGATCATATTTTAGATGGAACAGGTGTGCTTCAAAATAGAAAAGAGGTATATACCAAAGAAATGATGAAGCGTTATGAGCAGGCAAAAAAATCTTATGACAAACCTGTTATCATTGTTACCCAAGCGGAAGCGGAAGCAGCTGAAAAAGGTTTTTCTGAAAAAACAAAGACCTGGAAATTAAAGGCGGAAAATGTTCGTGATTTTGGTTTTGCAACATCAAGAAAATTTATTTGGGACATGCAAGCGGTTAAGTTGGGAGACAGAGATGTAATGGCTGTTTCTATGTATCCAAAAGAAGGTAACCCATTATGGGAAGAGTATTCTACAAAAGCAGTTGCCCATACTTTAAAATCATATTCATCGCACACGTTTGATTATCCTTATCCTAAAGCAATATCTGTGCATGCTAAGCAGCAAGGTATGGAATACCCAATGATATGCTGGAACTATGGTAGGCCAAATAAAGATGGTAGCTATTCAGACAGAACTAAATACGGTATGATCAGTGTAATTATTCATGAGGTAGGTCATAACTTCTTTCCAATGATCGTAAACTCTGACGAACGTCAGTGGGGCTGGATGGATGAAGGTTTGGATACTTTTATGCAGTATATGGCAGAGCAAGAATTTGGCGAAGCTTACCCAGCGGCAATTGCACCAAATGCAAAATATCCTTCTAGAAGAGGTGATCCGGCAAAGATCGTACCTTATATGAGTGGTGATCAAAGTACTATAGCACCAATTATGTCTAACCCAGAGAATGTATACCAACTAGGGCCTAATGCCTATGGTAAGCCGGCAACAGCATTAAATATATTAAGAGAAACTGTTATGGGGCGTGAGTTGTTTGACCATGCATTTAAAACATATGCACACCGTTGGAAATTTAAGCACCCTACCCCGGAAGATTTTTTTAGAACAATGGAAGATGCTTCCGCTGTTGATTTAGATTGGTACTGGAGAGGATGGTTCTATACTACGGACTATGTAGATATGGCAGTAAAGGGTATCAAAAAATATTATGTTAGCGATCAGCCAAACAAAAAAATGAAAGCTTATTTAGCGGAACGTGGTATTCCAGAATCTAATTTACCTCCAATGGTATATTTAGAGGAGTACGGTGATACTGATATTATAGCGCCAGAGTTAAAGGACAATTTACCTTCAGAAACTTCAAAAACTCTAAAAGAGTTCATGATGGATAACATGACGGCGGCAGAAAGGGCAGCAATAAAAGAACCTAAGTATTTTTACGAAGTAACGTATAATAGCCCGGGTGGTATACCAATGCCATTGATTGTAGAGTACACATATGCAGATGGTTCTGTAAAAAATGTAACCTATCCTCCAGAAATTTGGAGAAAGAATAGCAAGGAGGTAACCATGGTAATTTCTTCTACGTCCGAGTTAAAAGGTGTAAACATTGATCCTAAAATGGAAACGGCAGATATAGATGTCACCAACAACAGTTGGCCGAAGAAAGAGCAAGAAAGCGATTTCGATAAAATGAAGAATGGTGTTAAAAGAAAATAAATAACAAAATAATTATTGCAAAAAGCCTCGTATAACTACGGGGCTTTTTTAATTTTGGTTAGGAAACTTGTTTATATTTGTAGTATGATTGCTATGTATTTATTATTTATTAGTGGCGCAGAAATTTTCTTCATTATGTTTATCGTGGTGATGGTGTTCGGTGCCGACAAAATTCCTGATATTGCCAAGGGCTTGGGGAAAGGTATGCGTCAACTTAAGGATGCTACCGAAGACATTAAACAAGAAATTCAAAAGAGCGCTGACAAGCAGGGTATCGATACTAGTTTCGTAACCGATATTAAAAAAGATATCGACGATATGAAAAGTGATATTGGATCTGGCTTAGGAAGTGATGTTAAGAAGCAAATTAGCGATGTTAGTACAAAAATCAATGATGTAACGGGCAGTATCAAGAGAAAGTAACCCATTATGTTAGATAAGATTTTACAATGGGATCGAGATACCTTTATCTATTTAAACAGTCTTGGTATTGAGCAATATGATGCTTTTTGGTCTACGGTAACCAAATTTCCACCATGGATTCCGCTTTTTGCCCTTATCATCTTTCTTTTCTTTTTTAAGTTTCTGAAGCGTGAGGCAATAACCATGATCTTGACCATTTTGATTATGGCAGCTTTTGTAGCTACCATTACCGATTTGACCAAGCACGTTGTAGCACGATTACGTCCCAATAATGATGAAGAACTGAATACGCTGATTCGAATATTACGGAGTCCGTCAGGGTTTAGTTTTTTCTCAGGTCACGCCTCATCATCTTTTTCCATAATCACCTTGACCGTACTTTTTTTAAGGCAGAAATTTAAATGGGTGTACTTATTTTATATCTGGCCACTTTTGTTTGCCATGAGTAGGGTGTACGTTGGTGTACATTTCCCAATTGATTTAATGGTGGGGGCATTGGTTGGTATACTATCGGCTTGGTTATTCTATAGATTATACGGGTTGCTTATTTTACCCTACTTAGGGTCAGTCCGTCACGAATAGGAAGTAATACTGTTTCTAAAAGCGGATGCTCACTAAGTTTCTTGTTATAATCTAGCAATACTTTGGTAGTTACATCTTTTGGGTTTAAAGGTTCTACCACCTTTCCGGACCATAGTACATTATCAGAAAGTATTACCGATCCAGATTTGGTTTTGGGCAGAACAGCTTCCAAATATTTATCATACTGCTTTTTTTCAGCGTCGATAAAAATAAGGTCAAAAGTCATATCCATTTTAGGGATAATATCCAAGGCGTTGCCCACATGTTGTATGATTTGAGAACCATAATCGCTTCGGTCAAAAAAGGAACGTTGTATTTGTTCTAATTCTGCATTTACATCTATAGTATGTAGTTGTCCGTTTTTCTGTAATCCTTCCGCAAGGCATAAAGCAGAATAACCGGTATAGGTGCCAATCTCAAGAATATAGGTAGGATTCATCAATTTAGAAAGTAAACTTAACACACGACCTTGAAAATGGCCGGTAAGCATACGTGGCTGAATTACTTTTAAATGAGTTTCACGGGTAAGTTCCTGTAATAATGAAGGTTCTGCCTGTGTATTATCGGCTAAATAACTTTCTAAAATAGGTGATAAAAAATGCATGGGTTTCTTTTTGCAAAAATAGCGTTTTAAGCCTTAATTTAATGGGCTGAAAATAGGAGAGTGATGAATAATGAAATTACGATAAGAGAAGCTGTACAAAGTGATGTGCCTGTATTGTTACAATATGAACAAGGGGTAGTGAAGGCAGAACGCCCAATGGACCCGACTATTAGGGATGGCGAAGTTACTTATTATGACTTAGAGGCGCTTATGGAAAACCCGAGGGCCACGGTCATGGTTGCTTGTGATGGGAAAAAAATTGTAGCTACCGGCTATGCCTTGGAGAAACCAGCAAGATCTTATTTAGATCATGAGACCTTTGCCTATTTGGGTTTTATGTATACCGATCCGGAATATAGAGGTAAGGGAATAAACGGTAAAATAGTAAATGCTTTACAAGAATGGTCTACAAATGCCGGACTAACCGAAATAAGGTTACATGTGTATTGTGAAAACGAACCAGCAATAAGAGCTTACGAAAAAAAAGGGTTTAAGAGACATATGATTGAAATGCGACTAAGAACAGAATCGTAGTTACCCTATTATTGAATTGAGCTTATCTAATTATAGGCTTATGCTTACTTTTATATAAAATTAGCTATGGAATTTAAAAATACGTTGGCTTTTGCACGATCATTAGATGCAAAAGACAATTTAAAAACATATAGGGACGAATTTATTTTTCCTAAAATCAACGGAGAAGAAGTCATTTATTTTACCGGAAACTCTTTAGGTCTACAACCAAAACGAACCAAGGCTTTTGTAGATGAGGTAATGAAAGATTGGGGAGAACTTGCTGTAGAAGGACATTTTTATGCAGAAAAACCATGGTGGGATTATCATGAGCGCTTAGCGGCACCTTTAGCAAAAGTGGTGGGAGCATTACCGGAGGAAGTATCGGTAATGAATACCTTGACGGTAAATCTTCATCTAATGATGGTTTCATTCTATAATCCAACAAAAAAGAGATTTAAAATTCTATGTGAAGAAAAGGCTTTTCCTAGTGATCAGTATATGTTTAAAAGTCAGGTACGTTTTCATGGTTTAGATCCAGAGGATACTATTATTGAAATAAAGAAGCGCGATGGCGAACATCACTGGAGGACAGAAGATATACTTGCAAAAATTGAGGAGTTAGGTGATGAGCTGGCACTTGTTTTAATAGGTGGGGTAAATTATTATAACGGTCAGGTGATGGATATGGAGGCCATAACCAAAGCAGGTAAAGCTGTAGGCGCTAATGTAGGTTGGGACCTTGCCCATGCCGTAGGTAATGTAGCGCTGAAACTTCATGAATGGGATGCAGATTTTGCATCGTGGTGTAGCTACAAATATATGAATAGCGGACCGGGCAACGCATCTGGAATTTTTGTCAACAAA
Source organism: Maribacter ulvicola (assembly GCF_900155985.1). Classification (GTDB taxonomy): domain Bacteria; phylum Bacteroidota; class Bacteroidia; order Flavobacteriales; family Flavobacteriaceae; genus Maribacter; species Maribacter ulvicola. The sequence continues at coordinate 11,522 of NZ_FTMA01000012.1, read as the reverse complement.
AAACACTTGAATAAAAAGAACATTCAACGGTTTGAAGGTTGGTGGGGAACAAAAAAGGAGACTCGTTTTTTAATGAAACCAGAATTTGAACCCATGGTAAATGCCGATGCTTGGCAAATAAGTAATGTCCCTGTACTGTCTGTTGCTCCGTATTTGGCTTCGTTAACCATGTTTGAAGAAGTGGGAATGCAAAAGTTAATAGAAAAAAGAAAACTGATCGTATCTTATCTCGAATATATATTACGTGAGATTGATAAGGAGGTGGATAGCTCCTTTGAAATTATCACACCCAAAGATAGAGGGTGTCAGCTATCTGTTTTCTTACACGGACAAGGAAAACCTTTATTTAATTATTTGATGGATAAAGGTGTAGTAACAGATTGGCGAGAACCTAATGTAATTCGTTTGGCACCTGCACCATTTTATTCTACTTATGAAGATATGTACCGTTTTGGTCAAATTTTAAAAGCAGGAGTTTTAGCCAATTAAAGTGTATAGGGAATAGAATATAGAAACAAGAGGTTTTAGGTAAGAATAGAATACCTAGAAAACTTAGAATGTGTTCATAGAATTCATTTAAGGACAACCGGAAAGGAACAACTAGTAACCGCCAACCGACAACGAAAAATTAATGAAATCATTACGATTAATATTAGGGAATGCCAGATATTTTGGACCTTCTTGGGTCTTTGCCAGTATCAATATATTATTTGGTACATGGGCAATTTATATACCTACGGTAAAAGAATATTTAGAGATTAGTAAATCAGAATTGGGTATTGCTATTTTCTTTTTGGCTCTTGGTGTTTTTACAATTTTTCCATTTGCATCAACTATTATCAATAGGATAGGAGTAGGTAAATCTACATTTTACGGAGTACTGTTAAGTTGTGCAGCAGCTATGTTACCGCTTTTAGCTCCAAATTATTATTTGTTAATGGCAGCGCTGTTTCTCTTTGGTGCAGCAAACGGTATTACAGATATATCCATGAACACCCTGGTGACGGAAATAGAAAAAAAAGATAACGTAAAATTTATGGCTGCATCTCATGGTTTTTTTAGCTTAGGCGGAGTTCTGGCAGGCTTGGGCAGTTTTTTGATCGGTCCATTGTCAAATCCTGTTTTACACATGTCTATTGCTGTGGTATTGGTTTTAGTGGTCAATTTTAAATTTAGAGATCAGTATTTATCCGAAGCAGGTGAAGAAATGGAAAATGAGCCATTTAGTTTTGGTCTGCTAAAACCATTGCTATTGCTAGGTCTTATATCTTTTTTGGCAATGGGTAGTGAAGGTGCCATTGTAGATTGGAGCGGATTATATTTAAAAGAAATTACATTAGCACCAGAAGCGTTGTGGGGCTTAGGTTTTTTAGGGTTTCAAATCACCATGACCTTAGGACGTTTTTTAGGTGATGGAATTAGTGATAAAATAGGTTCGGTTAAAATAGTAGTACTAGGGGCTATTATCGCTATAATAGGTTACCTTTTGGTCCTGTCGGGAAATACTTATTTGAGTATCATTGGTTTTGCACTGAACGGTTTAGGTTTTTCCGTTATGATACCTGAAGTATTTAGAATAGGAGGTAATGTAAAGGGAGTGGATTCCTCAAAAGGGATTGCATTTATTGCAGGAACAGGGTATGCAGGTTTTTTATGCGCACCACCAATTTTAGGGTTCTTGGCAGAAAATTACAGTCTTATTGATAGTTTTATAGTATTACTCGTATGCGGATTCTTAATTCTACTTTTTACATTCTTGATAAAGCGAAAAAAAGCGTAGTAAATTTCAGCTTTTAGTATTATTTAAATTATAATTGTCTACTCTGCTAATAGAAACTTTGTTCAATGCCAAAATACCTTTGTTACTGTAAATGTTTTCGTTTACGATATTAAGTGTTGTTTAGTATGTATCCTTTTCAATTCTATAAACGATTATAAAACCTCAACTAGAAGTGTTCTGAAAATGCCCTTCTGCACTGTTCATGGAGCAATCTTTACTCGATCATCTAGATTTAGATACTTTAACGCTATCGTCCAAATATTAATTATGTTTTTAATACAATGCCTTGGGGGCTTGCTCCGTAGTTATTTTCTATTGTAGCTACCAACAAGTTCCAAAGGGGAATGGTCTTCACGATCCAAAACAGTAGCATTAGCATAGCATTGTGTTGGGTGTAATCAGAAAAATAAATAAAGTGAATAATGAGAATTGCCTGTAAGGTTAATTGGGTCTAAAGAGATAGTAGACCCGCTACCATATTATTTTACTTCAAGACCTGTAAAGTAAAGTGAGAAATCGGCGTCCGGTCTTTTGTGCATCATGCTGATGTTCAGTCCGTTTAATTCCTTATAATTTTCCCACGTTGTAGTCATGTTAGGTTCAGATTGATTTTCTTTTCTATATACCCATTCCTTAATAATAAAATCATCTCCAAAATAATAATCATATGCATCACCAGGAGTGTAACCACCGTCATTAGAATAAACCGTGGTTAATTTATGCATATTGGCTTTGCTGATTGGAGCCTCTACATTTTCTGTATGCTTGTGCGTAAAACTTTTCTGGTCCCATACCAACTGAAAAGGTGCCAGAAGCCAGAACTTATCGTTTACAAATCCACCATCGGTTGCGGTCATGGCACTATCAACCATTTTTCTGTTATAAGTGATGGTATCTTGTCTGGTCATAAAGGTTACATTGTTAGTTGTTGTTTCCCATAACCAAGTACGTTCAAAGTGCTCGTCATCTCTGTCTACGTTGAATGTAAATTTGATACTTTCTATCTCTTTCCAGTTTTCAAATCCGTTGGCATTGGCTATTTTTTCAAGAACTGTCAATTCCGTATCTTCGGTAATAGCAGCTTTATGGTTTTTTGGGTCGGTTTTACAGGCTGTAAAAACACTTGAGACAAGAATGGAAAGAAGAATAATTTTTTTCATTTTCAACAAAATTTCAAGTAAATATATCAATTACAGTACCTTTTACCTACTTTTATTTTTTGTAAATTCTATATCAGAGTGACGTTTCTTAAAAAGTTATGTTTTATAATTATTGGAAACCAATTCAACAAAAAATTGGTTTCTGATGGTGTAAATGAAAAGTATACCGATTTAGAGTTGGTAGAACGTATTGTTGCAAACAATGACTCTATGCTTTTTGGTGAGCTTTATGATCGCTACTCGAAATTAGTTTACAACAAGTGTCTGGGTTTTGCCAAGTCTAATAAAGAAGCAGAAGATTTGACCCAAGATATTTTTTTAATGCTATTTGTAAAGTTAGGTTCTTTTAAAGGTAATTCTAAATTCTCTACTTGGCTATATTCATTTACCTATAATTTCTGTGTCAATTATGTAAATAGAAATAAGGAGAGAAAAATTAATGACAATTCAGTAAAATATGACAATCAAGAAGATGTACCTGTAGACGTAACAGATAATTTACTGTTACAGATGCAGGTAGATAAACTAAAAAAAGCCTTAGAATTAATAGCACTAGAAGATAAATCAATATTACTATTAAAATACCAAGATGGGGCGTCTATAAAAGAACTTGAAGATATTTTAGATTTAAAACCGAGTGCTATAAAAATGAGGCTCAAAAGGGCAAAAGCGAAAGTAATAGAAATGTATAAAACGCTACCTTAATGCAAGATCAGGACAATAATCCGTTTAAAAATTTACAAGGGGATCTTAAAAACGTTCCTCCAGAGCTGCGTAAAAAAGTGATGGACGATGTTGCCGCTGCTAAGTTAATTTTAGAGTTGACCAATCTTTTTACGGGTAATTTTGCCGGTATTATTGAAGGCATGTTAAAAACAAATACAAAACCTAACCAGAAAAAATAGTAGAATACCAGATATGGAAACAGTAGATAAGTGGAAAGACCTAACGTTTGAATCGCTAGGTAATATATTCAAAGATATAGCAGCGGCGTTACCAGGAATATTCGGGGCTTTTGTTGTAATCATATTTGGATGGATAATTATTAAAATAACCTCTTTTATTCTTAGAAAAGTATTTAGAGTAATTAAATTGGATAGTATCTCTAAAAAAATTAACGATGCCAAACTTTTTGGAGATTCTGATATTAAAATAGACTTGCCCAAGGTTATTTTGACTTTTGTCAAGGTATTACTCTGGTTAGTGTTTATTATAGTTGCATCTGATGTTATGGGCTTGTCCATTATATCAACGGAAATAGCTAACCTATTGCGTTATCTGCCAATTTTGCTATCGGCAATGGTAATATTCATGCTAGGATTATTTTTAGCAAAAACTATAAAAGAAACTATAATTAAGGTTTTTGATTCCATTGGTCTTGGTGGAGGCAAGATTTTAGGCAATGTTTTATTTTACCTAATTATAATTTTTGTAAGCATAACAGCGTTAAATCAAGCAGGTATAGATACACAGATTATTACCAATAATTTTACCATTGTACTTGGAGCTTTTTTATTGGCAATTGCGTTGGCATTAGGTTTAGGCTCTAGAGAAATTGTAGGCGATTTATTAAGAACGTTCTATTCCAGAAAAATCTACGAAGTAGGGGATAAGGTTAAAATAGGAGATTTACAAGGAACTGTAGTTGGTATAGATAATATCTCTATGGTTTTAAAGACCAAAAGCGGTAAGGTCATCTTACCTATTAAGAAAGTTGTGGAAAAAACTGTGCTAGTAGAAGAGCGGTCACTACCCGAAGATAAATAATAAAGGCGAATTTAAATGTGTAAAAGAATACAGGGCAATAAGGGTAATGATTGTCACATCTGTTTATGAATTAATTCATTAATTTTGTTAGAGATAAATAAACTTAAAATATGAGTGCTAAAAAAGGAAAAATTCAGGAAGCCATAGATGAAAAAATGCTGGAGGAAAGAAAAGTCTTTCTATGGGGTATGGTTGATGACGATTCTGCAAAACATGTAATTGACAGGTTGTTATATCTAGATATGCAGAGCGATAAAGAAATTCAATTATATATTAATAGTCCTGGAGGGTATGTTACTTCTGGTTTTGCCATGTATGACACTATCAAATCATTAAAAAGTCCGGTTTCTACAATTTGTACCGGTTTGGCCGCATCAATGGGGTCTATTTTATTATCGGTAGGTAAGAAAGGTAGAAGATTTATTCAGCCACATGCTCAGGTTATGATTCATCAGCCTAGTGGAGGGGCAAGGGGTCAAGCTTCTAACATAGAAATACAGGCAAGAGAAATTATTAAGACCAAAGAATTGAGTGCGCAGATATTAGCGGATAATTGTGGTCAGGATTTTGAAAAGGTATTAAAAGATTTTGATAGGGATTATTGGATGAATGCCGAAGAATCTATTAAGTACGGTATCGTTGATGGTATTTTGGAATAAATTAGTGTAAGTGTTATAAATTCAAAAGTCCTTTACCTATCTGGTAAAGGACTTTTTTATGGTTGATTGTTGGTTATTTTGATGCAATAATACCCTTTTTTATTTGCAAAATAGGGAATTCAGTTCTTCTATTCAATTCTAATTCTTCTGGCGAGCAGTTTTGTTTACCGGTACAATGGTTAATAGGAATTCTTTTTCCAAAACCTTTGTAAGAAACGATTCTATCTTCTGAAACTCCGTTATTTATAAGATATTCATAAGTAGATTTTGCCCTTTTTTCAGAAAGGTTGTCATTATAAGCATGGCTACCTACAGGATCGGTGTGGGCTTCTAGCTTAATAATCATATCTGGGTAGGTATTGTTCATTACTCGTATTACCTTGTTCAGCTCAGCAGCGGCATCTGGTCGAATATCACTTTTGTTAAAATCGAAGTATATTTTGTTAAGTCCTGCTAACAATTTTAAATCATGCACCGGTTCAAGAACAATATCTTGTCTCATTATTTTTTGAGCCTTTGGGGTAGATGTGGTATTAAAGTACACGTTTTTATGAGGATGGGTCTTTCTTACCGCTTCGATCATATAATTTGTGTTCCTATTCACCGGAAACCTATAATATCCATTTTGGTCAGTAGTAGTTTGCGCCACTAATGTATTGGTAATTTGATCAAATAGTTTAACCTGAATTTGGTAAAATGAACATAATCAGTAGTTAAGGTGATTTTATGACATTGAAATTACTGTTAATTTTAAAAATTGTTGATATAAAAAAGGACTTAAATAACAACTGCCTTTCCTTTCTTTGAAAAATGTTTTGAAATTAGGTGTTTGCACAGGTTTTGCTATTACAATACTATTTTAAAGTAATTTTTTAAATATGATGCGCTATTGCTTAACTCTTAATAAATGTCTAAATTTTCAATAATATCACGGGCTTTTTTTTGTATTTCATAAACTTGATTTTTATCCATTTTATCTAAAAGAGCCATCATCATATTCATCCGTTGATTGTCTTTAAAGTGTTCTCTTTTTTCTGATAAAAAATTCCAATATAATGAGTTGAAGGGGCAAGCTTTTTCACCTATTTTTTTAGTAGGACTGTAATAACATTTACCACAATAATTACTCATTTTATTAATATAGTTGGCGCTACTTACATAAGGTTTAGTGGCTACAATACCACCATCTGCAAATTGGCTCATGCCTCTAGTATTGGTAATTTCAACCCATTCAATGGCATCAATATAAACGCCTAAGTACCATTGATCTACTTCATTTGGATCAATTTGCGTTAGCAAAGCAAAATTGCCAATAATCATAAGACGTTGAATATGATGAGCGTAAGAGGTATCTAAACTTTGCCCAATAGCCTTATTTAGGCAGTTCATTTTTGTATTACCTGTCCAAAAGAATTCTGGTAATTTGTTTTTATTTTCTAAGATGTTTAGTTTTTTATATGCGGGCATTTCTTTCCAGTAAATACCTCTCATGTACTCTCTCCATCCCAAAATTTGACGAACAAAACCTTCTACTTGAGAAACATTTATGTCGTTAGATTTGTCGTAAAAATGGTCTAAAACAGTATGAATAACTTCTTTAGGTGATAGTATTTTGGCATTCATGGCGAAAGATAATCTAGAATGAAAAAGAAACTTCTCGTCATCATGCATCGCATCTTGGTAATCGCCAAAATGGGGTAGTAGCTGTTCACAGAAATAGTCTAATGTATTTAGGCATTCCACTCTTGTTACCGGCCATGTAAATTTTGTGTCATCTATATTGCCAAACGTTTGCACATTTTCATCATGCAATAGTTGAACGATGTCATTTACATTTTTAGGGAATTCTTTTTCTTTTGGAACCGGGGTTTTACCCTTCCATTTATTTCTATTGCTTTGATCGTAATTCCATTTTCCACCTTCAGGTTGGTCATTGGTTACCATGATGCCATGCTTTTTACGCATCATTCTATAAAAGTTTTCCATGACCATTTGCTTTTTACCTTTATAGAAATCCTTCAACTCTAATCGTGTGGTGTAAAAATGTTCTGTATCATGGCTATCAGTAGTTATATTTAAAGAATTACAAATTTGTTCTAGCTGCTGGTCAAGTCTAAATTCGTCCGGTAACAGATACTCAAATTTGGTGGCATTTGTTTCTTGTATCGTTTTTGAGATAATTTCCGCCAACTGTTGGGGATTGTTTTTATCATTTAATTTGTAATAAATGAAATGATGCCCTTTTTTGGAAAGATCTTCTTTGAAATTTCGCATGGCTAAAAAGAAGGCAACCACTTTTTGAATGTGATGTTTTACATAATCTGTTTCTTGTCTCATTTCTGCCATGACGTAGGTGATATCATCATTTACGTCATTGAACCATGAGTGATTTTGATTTAATTGGTCACCTAAAATTAAGCGTACTGTTTTCATTTTCATGTTTGTTATTTGGTGTTCAGGCTAGAACAAGGACTCTTGTAACCACAAGCGTTGATATTTACCTGCAGCGTCATACCTTTCCGCTTGAGCTTTACTATTAAATTTTCTGTTTCTAGGGTCGTTACCTACTCCGCTTATGTACATCCAATTTCCCCAATTGCTGTGAACATCAAAATCTATTAGCATACTTTCAAAATAAGCTGCCCCAATGCGCCAGTCTTGTTCTAATTCTTTAGACCAGTAACTAGCTACATTTTGTCTGCCTCTGTTACTCATCCATCCAGTTTTGGATAGTTCTTTCATGTTGGCATTTACAAAAGGTTCTTTAGTTGAACCGTTGATCCAATTTTGTTTATATATTTTAATGGTTTTAGGATTGTACGTACTATTTAATATTCCCCCTAATCTAAAGATCATATCTTGGTATTTTAGGGAAACGTATTTAAAATAATCCCTCCAAATCAATTCAAAAATTAGCCAATAGGTATCTTGATTTTTGACGATTTCTTTTTCAAATTTTTTTACTTCCCAGTAAATGGTTCTTGGTGATATACTGCCATTTGCTAGCCATGCAGATAGTTTAGAGCTATAGTCTGTACCAATTAATCCGTTTCTGGTTTTCTTGTAAAAACCTAGTTTTTTGGTATCCCAAAAGTAGCTCTGAATTCGTTTTAATGCCTCTAATTCCCCGCCTTTAAAGGGAAATGCCGTATTTGTGTGTGTAGAGAAATTTGCTAAACCTAAATCACCTAGTGTAGGGATTTTAGTTTCTGTTGCCTTAAAATTGGTGCTAGGCATTTGGGTTGGGATTGTTGTGATAGGTCTGACCTTGGCATTAGCTTCGCACTTTTTTCTAAAGTTTGTAAAAACATCTGGAATAGTATTAAAATCATCATAAGGAATATCATCTGGATGAAATAAAAATTGGTCATATACTTCATGAAAATTAATAGTGTGATCTACGTTGTTCTTTACATTATTTAGTAAAACCTGTTCATCTCTAGTCCATTCTTTTTGCAAGAAAATAGTATCGATATTATGTTCTTGAATTAAATTGGGTAAGTAATCTGCCGAATTACCCTGATAAACAAATAGCGGAATATTGAGTTTCTCAAGTTCTTGTTTTAGTTGTTGTACGGTTTCAATTAAAAACTGTGCTCTATACTTTTCAGTTCTTTTAAATCCGAATGCATCTATCTCAAAAAATAAAGATTCAAAACAGTAGAATCCCATAACATTAGACCCTTTCATTGCCTCGACTATAGATGAGTTGTCTTGTATTCGTAAATCGTTTCTAAACCAAATTAGATTATTCATGAATTTCCTTTTTCAATGTATTGCGTCTGCATTTTTCTCCGCAGTATTTTACATTATCCCAATTGCTTTCCCATTTTTTGCGCCATGAAAATGGTTTCTTGCAGGTGGCACAAATTTTAGATGCAAGATGTACTTTTTTATGCGCCATAGTTAGATAGGTTTAGTAGGTGTATTTGGCTCGGCATAAGCAAAACGTGCTAAAAGTTGTGGTAAGGCATAAGCGTCTAAACCGTTAATGGCAACCGTTTCTGCTTTATGGAGAGAAAGCCATCCGTCTTCTTGAATAATATGCTCTGGCAAGTACAAATGTTCAATGGCGCCAATAATTAAAAGGCAACCATTTTCTTTAATCTCATATTCGTTAACATAGCTACAACCTATTTTAATAGCGCTTTCTTGCACATACGGAGCTTGAAAATTATTAAGATAAGTCTCGGTCAAATTGGTTTTTGAAAACTCGGATATATTTTCAAGGTAACTAGCGGCCGTATGGTGCGCATCCTCTATTATGGTTGCGTTTACTTGGTTAACAGTGAAAAAACCTGTCTCTTTAAAATTGGCATACGTGTTTCTTTTAACGGTAAGTGGTCTTAAAATAAAACCTAGCATTGGTGGAGAACTACCAATATGCATAACAGAACTGAATATCGCCAAATTGCTAATACCAGAACTAGATTTTGAACCTATGAGGTTAGCAGATTTAAAGCCGGTACAACTATTGATTAAATGCGCTTTAAACCGGCTAGGCAGGCTACTTAAATCTTGTTTAGTGAAATACTTCAAGTTATTTATATTTTTGTTTAATAAAAATACGTAAAAATTAAACAAAAATAAAATACAAGAGACAAAATGATTTATTTAGTTTATGTAAGTATTACCAGAAATTAGGGTATAATTCCCTATTTTTAACATTGAATTAATGTTGGCTTAAAGCCGTATACATGACCCAAGAAAAAAAGAATATTGCCATTATAGGCTCAGGCTTGGTAGGATCCTTGCTTGCCATTTACCTGAAAAGGTACGGACATCAAATTACGGTATTCGATCGCCGACCAGATATAAGAAATATAGAATTTTCTGGTAGATCCATAAATCTTGCCATGAGCAATAGAGGCTGGAACGCATTGAAGGCGGTTGGCATAGAAGAGGAAATAAAGGAAATTGCCATACCCTTGGATAAAAGGGCGATGCACGTCATTGGAAAGGAACAATATTTTCAGAAGTATGGTAAAGATGGTGAAGCTATTTGGTCTATATCGCGAGGTGTACTTAATAGACGCATGATTGACCTTGCCGAAAAGAACGGAGTAGATTTTCGTTTTGAGGAAAAAGTATGGGATATTGATTTACCCGAAGCAAAGGTTTATACGGGTGAGAGTGAAAAAGGGGAGTGGATAGAGTACCCATTTGATTTGGTATTTGGTTGCGACGGTGCATTTTCAAGGGTACGTCATAAAATGCAAAGGCGCAGCAGATTTGATTATTCACAGAATTTTATTGATGTAGGTTACAAAGAATTGACCATACCTGCAAATGCAGATGGTTCGCATAAATTAGATAAAAATTCATTTCATATTTGGCCACGCGGTAAGTTTATGTTTATAGCCATGCCAAATTTAGATGGCAGTTTCACCTGTACTTTATTTATGCCATTTGAAGGCGAGGTTTCTTTTGATAGTCTTAAAACTAAAAAAGAAGCAGTACAATTTTTCAATACATATTTTCCGAATGTAAAAGATGAAATAGAAAATTTAACCGAAGACTTTTTTAAAAACCCTACTAGTGCAATGGTAACCATGAAATGTTACCCATGGACCTATTGGGACAAAGTAGCTCTTGTAGGTGACTCTGCACATGCTGTAGTGCCTTTCTATGGACAAGGTATGAATGCCGGGTTCGAAGATATCTTTGTGCTAGATCAAATTATACAAGAGTTAGGGAATGATTGGCAGCGTATTTTTGAAACCTATCAAGAGAAACGCAAGCCTAATGCTGATGCTATAGCAGAATTAAGTTATCGTAATTTTGTAGAAATGAGTAGCAAAACTGCCGATACCAATTTTTTATTACAAAAGAAAATTGAAAAACATTTTGCAGCCAAGCATCCAGAGAAATGGGTGCCAGCCTACAGTAGGGTAACGTTTTCAGATAGATCTTACGCGGAAGCACTTGCAGAAGGTGATGCCCAAGAAGAAATAATGAAAGAAGTTATGAAAACATCTAATATCTCTGAAAAATGGGATAGTGAAGAAATTGAAAAACTGATGCTTCAACTTATAGGGTAGCTCCAATTTTAATATTAGAATGAGTCGTCCTAAAATAGGTTGACAGTTTTTAAATTATTAATATTAAACCAGAGAAGCTAGCTTCTCTGGTTTTTTGTTATGTATAAAGTTAGGT
>NZ_FTMA01000011.1 GCF_900155985.1 Maribacter ulvicola | reverse complement strand
GTTACATTACCGTTTCCACCATCCGTTAGGGCCACCGTTTGGTCAGGGGCCGTATTGGTCACCGCAAAGTCGTCTCCGCTTTGGCTAACCGAAATCCCAGTCCCCGCACTTACGGTCTGGTTCTCATTATTTGGATCGTTATCCGCATCACGGATATCTATCAAAGCTGCAGCACCGTCCGTAATGGTTACTTCCACACTCTGATTCGCTACTCCATTAGTTCCTAGACCTAAATCTTGATCATCGGTTCCTAAACTACTTAACGGTACATCAAAATCATCGCCCGCTTCGGTAATCCTTAGGTTAGGTCCTACCACTCCAAAAGAAGTAATTAGCTCATTGGTATCACTAGCATCGCCCGGCACCGCACTACCACCTACCGGCTGCCATGTTCCAGAATCAAAAACATATAATTGACCTGAATCAGTATCAACATAAGTTGTACCCTCAACAGGTGCTCCTGTAGGGCCACCCATTCCTCTTTGTGTCAATTCGTTCGTTGAATCATTATCACCATCAACATAATTGACCGTGTAGTTTCCATCGCTATCATTGGTTACCGTGATATCTCCCGCTCCGGCCACAGTTTCCCTGTAATCGGATAAATCTATAGCCGTAGCAGTAGGATCATTGGTTAATGTCAGGTTATCACCTGTTAATTGTAAATCTTGAATCTCGTTAGTATCATTATTTACGTAAGAATTTAAATCAACTGTAGAAGCATCATTAGTCAAACTTAAAATATTGGTACTGCTATTTAGCTCCAAATCCTGATTATCACTGCTATTAGCTGCTAAATCTGCAATAGCTTCTTCTACCGTTGTTTCATTAACAGTATCACCATCTACGTCTATTGGTGTTGCTAAATCTACCTGTGATGCATTTTGATCATCAGTACCATCGAAACTTGTGGTTGTGTTATTTTCTGAAACATAATCAAAAACACCATCTGCATCTGCATCACTTAAAGTAGTAACCGATTCATTTATATCTACAGCCGCAATACCCGGTTCAGAAATTGTAGCAATTCTATTTCCTGAAGCTGTATTAGTTACCCTAACATCATCATCAGCAAGGTTATCAACATATGCCTTGTTTACAGCATCGTTAGCATTAACAGGAGTACCTACATCTGTAATAACAATTCCTCCTGCACTAGGGTTTCTTGTTAAAACATCTTCTAAATCTTGTAATTCGTTTTGATCATCTTTATCTAAATCCAATGCTTCACTTGCTGTGATTGCATCTGACAACTCTTGATCTGTAGCGAACATATTATTCAAATCCACTCCTGTTGCTCCAGATGCAGGATTTGTAAGTTCTAAAGTTGTTCCTGTTAACGATACATCTGAAAGTTCATTTTCTGGATCCGGATCTGCATCTGGTGCTGCACTACCACCAACTTTTTGCCAAGTTGTACCATTCCAAGCATATAATTGACCAGTATCTGTATTTACATAAGTATCACCGGAATTTGTTCCATTTGTAGTTGGAACACCAGCGGCAAGTATTGCTAATTCGTTTGTTTCATCTTCATCTGTATCCGTAGAATTTACCGTGTAATTCCCATTACCGTCATCGGTTACTGTAATAGCTCCTGTTCCTGCCGCTATGGTTTCACTTAATGATGATAAATCTACAGTAGCAGGTGTTCCTCTTTGGATATCTATTTGAAGTTCATTAGAACCATTTAAACTAGCGCCTGTTAAATTTTGATTATCACTACTATTGGCATCTAATTCTTCTAACGCAGACTGTACATCCGTACTTGTTAAATTCCCTGCCGGAGTCACGTCAACCTCACCTGCAATTTGATTGTCGGTAACCATAGTCCAACTTGTACCATCATATACATATAACTCATTCGTTGCCGTATCTAAATACGTTACACCTGGATTATCGTTTGCCGGTGCTGATGATGGTGCTCCAGCACCACTTGTAGTAAGTTCGTTTGTTGGGTCAATATCCAAGTCCAGGGCATTGGCAGCTGTAATGTCCGCTATTGCCTCTTCTACTGTTGTTTCATCTACACTATCTCCATCCACATCTAAGGGATTGGTCAATAATACTTCTGTACCTTCTTGATTGTCGGTATTTACCAAAGCTGCAATATCCCCTAAAGGGACAGCAACAATATTATTTTCAGAATCGATTATGTCTAATGTGCCGTTTGTACTATTTACTGTAAATGTCACATTGGTAGTATTTGTATCTACAACCGCCGCAATATCTACCAAAGGAATAGAAACAGTATTTAAATCACTATCAGATAAAATAAGATTTATGCCATCTTCGGTTAAAGATGCATTTGTTGTATTAGCATCGGTAGAGGTTAATTCCCAAGTTGTGCCGTTCCAATAATAAATGGTACCCGTATTGGTATTTACATATAAATCCCCTAAATCTGCACCGGTCGGTAGAACAGCTCCAGGTGCTGAGATATCTGTACCTTGCAATACTTCGCAGTTACATTGATCTTCTAACGTCACAGTAGTTTGTGCTATAGAAATACCTGATAACAGCAAAGTTAATAATACCATTAAGCCTTTAATGGATTTACCTAGGGGTGTAGTAATTTGACTCTTCATACTTTTAATATTCAATTCCTCCTTCAAAAATTCGTTGGTCATATAGGTTTATTAATATGCACATACCAAAACGCTCTTATCTATTTTTGACAATCAAGGATTTAATGGTATTCACTTTGCACAAATATTCATTTTAAGTGGTGTCCCTTAAAATAAATGTTGTGTAAATAAGTAATTACGTTACATAGTCACAAAAAGGTGAGGTGTAGGTTTGTTTTTTAAAATAAAAACAGATGGTTATTCATCGAAGAATGACGATTAAATGGGTACTTTTGCCTCCTATTAGAACATCTAAAAACTCTTCAGTGGAAAGAAAAAAAATGTAAATTTTTCTTTTAATATCGAATTTATCCTATAAATTATTAGTAAGAATTATACTACTTTTTATAAAGATTAAACCTATTAATAATAGTTAATTTGTTCTTATAAGATTTTAAAAAAAATTATATTAGTTATATTTATTGCTGTACAATATTCATTGTAATTATATTTTCTCCTATAAAAAAGTATACTGCATATAATAGCATAACCGAACAGGTAGAATTCGCATGGAAAGCGAGTAATCAATTTCTGTATTCTTCTTTTTAATTTGAATTACTTATCAGCGATAGCGATAAAGTTTCAGCTGGATTTATCTTTTGGTTAAAGTACAAGATTTCCCAACCTATCATGTCTACATTCACTTTCCTTTGAAAGCGCTTCTGTTATTAATAGCGGAGCAGGAAATTGCCTCTTCCCTGAATAAAGCTGAATGGCATTAAGATTTGATGAAGGTATTACACTGTATGTCATACTTACACCCCACTTACAATAACTATATGGGCTACAGTAATTTATGCGAATTTCTTATTATAGGTTTATAACAAGTAACAAAGCTTAGATTATACTGATATTTAAAATAACTTTTGTTTGTAAGGTAAACACTATCAGTATTACAAACTTGACGTCCGTTTTACTAAGCTCATCTCAAAAATTAAATTCTTAAACACAATAATTTAATACATAAGTAGCTTTTTCAGTTAAAAACCTCAAGTATTATGTAACCCATGACACGGAAATTATTTTATTCTTGTATGATAAACTCTGATCTTCTATTAACATCATGTCTATCCGTAGTACACCTTACACCATCAGAGCACTCGTTCAACAATTTTTTCTCACCAAAACCTTCACTCACTAATCGATTTTTCGATATCCCTTTTTTAATCATATAATTAACTGTAGACTCTGCTCTTTTCTGAGATAACCAAAGATTATAAGCTGCAGGACCACGACTATCTGTATGAGAATTTATCTTTAATTTTAAACTTGGGTATTTTTCCATCGCAGCAATTACCTTTTCAATCTCTACTTCTGAAACTTTTTTAATATCATATTTATCGAAATCGAAATAAATAGTACTCAATTGAAGAAGTTTTGCCAAATCATCACCAAAGCCTGCCGTGATATTATCTCTTTCAAGGTAGAAATCAATAATTTTAGGTTTACCATCAGATATCCCTATATATTCTTCAAAGGGAACATAACCTTCCATTAATGCTCTTACAAAATTTCCTTTAGTACAATCTAGCTCTAAACTGTAATTACCGTCAGAATCAGTGATAGTCGATAGCAACTCTTCATTATTTTCATCTATAACTTTAATTGTGGCCCCTACCAATAGTTTATTTGAAATTTTATCCCTAACCGTTCCGGTAACTTTTTGAAGACAATCAAAAGCCAAAGGTCGTGTTTCCGTAAAACTGTAAATATCATCGAAACCCAAACCACCTTCACGGTTTGATGCCATATAACCTGTTCTCTGCTCCTCGTTAAAAATAAAAGTAAAATCATCACTTTTACTATTAATCGGTTTACCTACATTTAAAACTTTTCCTGTAAAATCCTGTCTTTTAATTTTGGTAGCAAATACATCTAACCCACCCAAACCAGGATGCCCATCTGAGGAAAAATATAATATTTCTTCTGAAGTTACATATGGGAAGGTTTCTCTAGCTTCCGTATTTATATTTGGACCTAAATTTTGAGGAGTACCAAATGTGCGATCTTTATTTATAGTAACCCTATACAAATCTGATGCGCCAAATGTGCCAGGCATATCCGAAGCAAAGTATAATGTTTTTTCATCAGGACTTAAAGCCGGGTTGGCTGTAGAATAAGAGTCACTATTAAAAGGCAAATCTTCTACCTCTCCCCATATACCCTCATCTGTTAATACTGCTCTTAGAATTTTTAATCTAACAATCCCTTTATCATCTTTTACCGTTTTCCTTTTTTCTGAATTGTTTCGTGTAAAATACATTGTTTTACCATCTTTGGTAACCACGGACGTTGACTCATGATAGCGTGTATTTACATTTTTATCAAGCTTTTTTACATTATCCATTGATGCGCTATCTACGTTAACCTCATACAAATCTAAAAAGTCTTTAGCATTCCATGTATGACGATATCTTGCGAAATTACCGGTATCCCGATCCGATGAAAATATTATCCCTTCCTTATAAAATGAAGGGGCAAAATCAGAATAAGGAGAATTATACGCAAAAGGTCTTAAATTGTATCTTCCAGAATTCTCTTTTATCTCTGACATGAAATCTCGATCAGCATCATATGCAGTAGCACGACCATCACCTTTAGTTACTTCGATGAATTTATTCATTATAGATTTAGAAGTATCGTACTCCCCTATCGTCTTTAAAGATTGAGCATATTTGAAATAATCTTCAGGTGTAACCTCTAAAGAATAATCTGCAACTAATTTCTTGTATGTTTCTGCAGCGTCTGTATAGTCCGCATTATAATAGTATGAATTACCTAATTTTCTTAATAAGTCTGCCGAAACATAACCCTTGTCCATTACCTTCTTATAAATATCTATGGCAGGGCTAAAGGAATATGAGTCAAACTTTTCATTACCTTTTTGAATTAGTCGCTCTTGAGCATTAACCAATCCTTGGACAAACAATAAGGCTACTATTAAAAAATTTACTTTATACTTCATATGTAAGTTTGCCATTTAGAAAAAACGAGGTGAAACCAATTTTTGAAATGATTTTACCAATTCATATCTTAAGAGTACTTCAAATGACCCATCATTAAATTGCGTACCGCCCAGATCTGTAGTTTCTCTATCATAAGCTAAACCTACCATGAATTGATCTGAAATTTGGAATCCTGCCATTGCACTGACCGCAGCATCCCATCTATATGCTGCTCCGAAAGTAAATTTCTCATTGAACATGAAGTTGGCCGAAAAATCTACTTGTAAAGGAGCTCCTCCGACTACTTTAGTCAATAGAGCCGGTTTAAACTTTAAATTTCCATTTAAATCAAACACATAACCTGTAATTAAATAGAAATTTATTCTTTCCTTTGATAAAAACTGCACGCTGTTAGCATCTGTTTCAGCGTTATCAAAATGTTCGGTCTGTAATAAATTCGGTGCAGATAGACCTGCATAAAACTTAGTTGAATGATAGTAAAGACCAATACCTACATTCGGTGAAAACCTGTTTTCAATATTATCGGTACGAACAACTTCGTCATCAAAATTACGAAGCTGACTAAAGTCTAAATTCATTAAATTACCACCAGCCTTCAATCCAAATGATAATTTACCATCGGCAGACACGTCAATTGTATAGGAAATAACTGCATCAAAATAAGTTTCTTGAACAGCACCTTCACCTATTTCATCATTTACAATAGAGACTCCATACCCAAGTTTACTGTTTCTAATAGGAGACTGAATATTAAACGTTTGCGTTGAAGGAGCTCCCTCCAAACCTACCCATTGAGACCTATGTAAAGCAGTTAAACTCAACTGACCCCTAGAACCAGCGTAAGCAGGGTTTACACTCATGGTATTAAACATGTATTGTGTATACTGTGCATCTTGTTGAGCAGTAGCACTACCAAACATTAGTAGCAAACCTACAAATAGGGTTAAAAACTTATTTTTAATATTCATATTTTATAAACTATTATCTACTTATATAAAGATATTCACTTTCAACTTTACTCTCTCCTTCAAATGTTTCATAATCAAATACATAGAAATATATGCCCGCTGGTAGATATTCTCCTACCCCTAGCGTAGACCTACCTCTAGATCTACCATCAAATACATTATTTTGATTATTATAATTTTCCCCTTCATAAACAGCAACACCCCATCTATTAAAGATCTTTAAGCTACTACTACGAATTTTATCTACTCCTCTAATAAATAAGAATTCATTTCTACCATCACCATTTGGAGTCACCATTTGATTTACCTCTATAGGATTATCATCAGTTTCTGTAGCATCATTATCTACAACTAAAATTTCCACTGTAGCCGTATCACAATCACCCAAAGTATTACATACCGTATACTCTATGATATCTGTTCCTTCAAAACCGTCATTTGGAGTATATGTGATGGTATCGTCAGATATGTCATTGGGCGTACCTCCATCGTTAATTTCCACTGTTCCATTAGATGGATCAGTTACTGTTAATGCACCATCTGTAGGAATACCAAAATCATTATCCAGAATATCTATTTCTAGTGTTGTGTTAATTGGGGTAGATACAGAATCATCTACTACATCAAGAGCTACAGGCTCCCCTACAGTAATAGTTACTGTAGCCGTATCGCAATTACCTTCTGCATTACATACGGTATATTCAATAGTCTCCGTTCCTTCAAAACCGTCATTTGGAGTATATGTGATGGTATCGTCAGATATATCATTGGGCGTACCTCCATCGTTAATTTCCACTGTTCCATTAAATGGATCAGTTACTGTTAATGCACCATCTGTAGGAATACCAAAATCATTATCCAGAATATCTATTACTATTGGTGTGTTGATTGGTGTAGACACTATATCATCTATAACATCTAAATCTTCCATAGGAACTGTATCAGGATCTAAATAATCTGGTGTACCGTCATTATCCGTATCATCATTGGTAGGGTCGCCATCATTGTTCGCATCCTCGTCCGGAGTATCAATACCATCGCCATCATCATCAAGGTCACGGTAGTTAACATCTTCCGTACCATCCGTATCGGGCAGATCGTTCGCTGGATCGTTTATCTCATCGTTGACATCGAAACCATCGTTGATATCGGAGCCTTCATAACCATCGTCCAGTCCGTCGCCATCCGTATCAATACCTGTATAGTTTTGATCGGGGACTCCATCAAAGTTGAAATCATTGCCCTCATTATTATCCGGAACCAAATCATTATCGCTATCTACATCGATATAATCTTTATTGTCGGCCCCATCCGTATTCACTGGTGTAAGGCCATCTGGGTAAGCACTGTTGACACCATCGTTGGATGCATATGTTGCGGCATCATCGTCGTTAGGAGCTATATAACCGTCCGTCGTCTGTGCCTCTACGTTATCAGGAATACCATCATCATCGCTATCGATATCCAAATGGTTCGGTTTTCCATCATTGTCCGTATCCAACGGATCGGTCAACGGATCATCATCCTGATCAAGATTAGGATCTTCTACACTATCTAATATACCATCGTTATCATCATCTAGGTCTGTACTGTCCGGAACTCCGTCTCCATCGGTATCAGGTCCAGGGCTGTCAGGATCTAAATAATCTGGTGTACCGTCATTATCCGTATCATCATTGGTAGGGTCGCCGTCATTGTTCGCATCCTCGTCCGGAGTATCTATCCCGTCGCCGTCATCATCAAGGTCACGGTAGTTAACATCTTCCGTACCATCCGTATCGGGCAGATCGTTCGCTGGATCGTTTATCTCATCGTTGACATCGAAACCATCGTTGATATCGGAGCCTTCATAACCATCGTCCAGTCCGTCGCCATCCGTATCAATACCTGTATAGTTTTGATCGGGGACTCCATCAAAGTTGAAATCATTGCCCTCATTATTATCCGGAACCAAATCATTATCGCTATCTATATCGATATAATCTTTATTATCGGCACCATCGGTATTCACCGGTGTAAGGCCATCTGGGTAAGCACTATTGATACCATCATTATAGGCATATGTTACGGCATCATCATCGTTAGGAGCTATGTAACCGTCCGTCGTCTGTGCCTCTACGTTATCAGGAATACCATCATCATCGCTATCGATATCCAAATGGTTCGGTTTTCCATCATTGTCCGTATCTAACGGATCGGTCAACGGATCATCATCCTTATCAAGATTAGGATCTTCTACACTATCTAATATACCATCGTTATCATCATCCAGGTCTGTACTGTCCGGAACTCCGTCTCCATCGGTATCAGGGCCAAGGGTATTATCAACATCCAAGTAATCCGGTGTTCCATCATTATCGGTATCATCATTGGTAGGGTCGCCATCATTGTTCGCATCCTCGTCCGGAGTATCTATCCCGTCGCCATCATCATCAAGGTCACGGTAGTTAACATCTTCCGTACCATCTGTATCGGGCAGATCGTTCGCTGGATCGTTTATCTCATCGTTGACATCGAAACCATCGTTGATATCGGAGCCTTCATAACCATCGTCCAGGCCGTCCCCATCCGTATCAATACCTGTATAGCTTTGATCGGGGACTCCATCAAAATTAAAATCATTGCCCTCATTATTATCCGGAACCAAATCATCATCACTATCAAAATCTTGATAATCCGGTTTATTTGGAGGTGGCGTACCATCGGTATTAACCGGTGTTAACCCACCAATATATGCGCTATTAATACCGTGATTTAAAATATAAGTAGCGCTACTATCTAGGTTTGGAGACACATAACCTGAAGTGCTCTGTGCTTCTACATTATCTGGAATTCCATCATTGTCCGTGTCAATATCAAGATGATTAGGCTTCCCATCACCATCCCTATCATTTACTTTTACGCCTTCACCTCTACCTGGAAAACTTTCATAAACATCATCTAATCCATTCCCATCCGTATCAAAACCGGATTTAGGCTTATAGGTATGAAAATTTTGCCCTTCCAAATTATCAAGCACACCGTCGTTATCTGAATCTATATCCAAATAATCTGGCACACCATCACCATCTGTATCCGTAGGACTAGTTGTATGATCATCATCTCCATCTACATTCTTATCTTCTTTTGAATCAATAATACCATCATTATCATCATCTATGTCAATGGAGTCTAAAACGCCATCACCGTCTGTATCAACAGTGTACACGTTTATAGAATGAGATGTAAGATTATTATTAGTAGAAAATGATAACGTTAAAAATATTGCAAGAAAAAGACAAAAGTCTTTCAATAAAAAATAACGTATAGCAAAAGTAATTTTACCCATAAGTGTTAGTGTTTTACTAATCACCATGGCATATGGTAGTGTTTTCTAAAGGTTCTTCATAAGAAAGTGGGGCAGTCTTATTAAAACGTTGCTAAGATAAATTATAATTGATTGAACACAAATTCTTTTTCGATTAACCATGAAATTCACTAGATAAGCTACTTACATATTTGTTCAATTACACGTGAAATTCTACGTTATTTTATATGTACGAGTAAATCTTCATAAAAGACTATGATATTAAAATTAACAATCTTAACATGCAAAAGAAGCAATTGGTTTTATCATCAGCCCCTAAACTATCATTTTAAATCTTAAATGTTAAGAATTGAATTTACCTTACTTTTGCACAAATTTTGTATATGACTTTTAAGCAAGAAATAGAACGCAGAAGAACTTTTGGTATAATTTCACATCCAGATGCTGGTAAAACTACCTTAACTGAAAAATTACTACTTTTTGGTGGTGCAATTCAAGAAGCTGGCGCAGTTAAAAACAATAAGATAAAAAAATCTGCAACCAGTGATTTCATGGAAATTGAAAGGCAAAGAGGTATTTCTGTGGCGACTTCTGTTCTTGCTTTTAACTATAAGGATAAAAAAATCAACATTCTTGATACTCCTGGTCATAAAGATTTTGCAGAAGATACGTTTAGAACCTTAACTGCGGTAGATAGTGTAATTGTTGTTATCGATGTTGCAAAAGGAGTTGAAGAGCAAACTGTAAAATTAGTTGAAGTTTGTCGTATGCGTAAAATACCTATGTTAGTTTTCATTAATAAGCTAGATAGAGAAGGGCAAGATGCTTTTGACTTATTAGATGAATTAGAACAAAAATTAGGCCTTTCCGTAACTCCTTTGAGTTTTCCTATAGGTATGGGTTACGATTTTAAAGGTATCTATAACATTTTTGAAAAAAACATCAACCTATTTAGCGGTGATAGTAAAAAGAACATTGAGGAAACTATTGCTTTTGATGATGTTGCCAATCCTGAATTAGATAAAATAATTGGAAGTAAAGCCGCATCTGAATTAAGAGATAATTTGGAGTTAGTTTGGGGTGTATACCCAAGTTTTGACAAAGAACTATATCTTAAAGGTGACCAACAACCTGTATTCTTTGGATCTGCATTAAATAATTTTGGAGTTAGGGAATTATTAGACTGTTTTGTGCAAATAGCCCCTACCCCGCGTTCAAAAAAATCAGAAGAACGCCTAGTAGAAGCGAATGAAAAGGAAATGACCGGATTTGTTTTTAAAATTCATGCAAATATGGATCCCAAGCACAGGGATAGATTGGCTTTCATCAAAATAGTTTCTGGTACTTTTGAACGAAACAAGCCATACCTACATGTTAGAAATGGAAAAAAATTGAAGTTTTCCAGTCCAAATGCATTTTTTGCCGAAAAGAAAGAAATTGTAGATATTTCTTATCCTGGTGATATTGTAGGCTTACACGATACAGGTAATTTTAAAATTGGAGACACACTAACAGAAGGAGAAAGCCTACATTACAAAGGTATTCCTAGCTTCTCTCCAGAACACTTTAGGTATATCAATAATGCTGACCCTATGAAGTCCAAGCAGCTTAATAAAGGTATTGATCAATTAATGGATGAGGGTGTAGCCCAATTATTTACCCTAGAATTAAATGGTAGAAAAATAATAGGGACGGTCGGTGCCTTACAATTTGAAGTTATTCAATATAGACTTGAGCATGAGTACGGAGCCAAATGTAGTTATGAAAACTTTAATGTTTATAAAGCATGCTGGGTAGGCACGGAAAATAGGAAGACAGATGAGTTTAAAGAATTTGAACGTGTGAAACAAAAATTCTTGGCAAAGGATAAAAAGGGACAATTGGTATTTCTAGCAGATTCTCAATTCTCCTTGCAAATGACTCAGCAAAAATACCCCTCGGTAAAATTACATTTCACTTCAGAATTTGATTAAAAAAAAGCCCAACTTTAAAAGTTGGGCTTTTTTTATGCTTCTCCTGTCGGACCAAAATTTATTGGTATTGACGGTTGTTCATAATCTTTTATAGTTCCATTAGCTTTTTCAAACCGCTGCACATTATCATTTAATGCTTTTAAAAATTTCTTAGCGTGTTGCGGAGTTAGGATAATTCTACTCTTAACCTTTGCCTTTGGAGCTCCTGGCATCATACTAATAAAATCAACTACAAATTCAGAAACTGAATGATTAATGATAGCGAGGTTAGAGTAAATTCCCTCTGCCATCTTCTCCTCCAATTCAATATTAATTTGTTTTTGATTCGGATTTTTATTGTCACTCATACTTTAGTTTTATTAAAAAAATAACCCCCAAATAAAATTTGAGGGTTATTATAAAATTAGAATCTTAATGCCTCTTTTCTTGCCATTATTTCATCATATTCTTCTTTAGATCCAACGATAATGCTATCATAGTCTCTCATACCCGTACCTGCCGGAATCTTATGACCAACAATAACATTTTCCTTAAGACCTTCTAATGTATCTATCTTACCACTCACAGCAGCTTCATTTAATACTTTAGTCGTTTCTTGGAACGATGCTGCAGAAATAAATGATTTAGTCTGTAAAGAAGCTCTAGTAATACCTTGAAGTATTGGAGTTGCCGTTGCAGAAACAGCATCTCTTGCTTCAACTAATGCCTTGTCTCCACGTCTTAATAAAGAGTTTTCATCTCTTAACTCTCTAGGAGTTACAATTTGACCTGCTTTAAGGTTATCAGAATGACCAGCTTCCATTACTACTTTCTTGCCAAAGATCTCATCATTCTCCCTTATGAAATCATCTTTATGAATCAACTGATTCTCTAAGAAGATAGTATCACCTGGATCTTGAATTCTTACTTTACGCATCATTTGTCTAACAACTACCTCAAAGTGTTTATCATTAATTTTTACACCTTGCAGTCTATAAACCTCCTGAACCTCATTTACTAAGTACTGTTGTACTGCAGATGGACCTTTAATTTTAAGGATATCTTCTGGAGTTATAGAACCATCTGATAATGGCATACCTGCTCTAACGTAATCGTTCTCTTGAACTAAGATTTGATTTGAAAGTTTAACAAGGTATTTCTTCACTTCACCTAATTTAGACTCAATGATAATTTCTCTATTACCTCTCTTAATCTTACCAAAAGAAACAACCCCGTCAATTTCAGAAACTACAGCAGGGTTAGATGGATTCCTTGCTTCGAACAATTCAGTAACTCTTGGAAGACCACCCGTAATATCACCCGCCTTAGCAGATTTACGTGGAATCTTAACCAATGTTTTACCTTCCTTAATCTTATCACCATCATCTACCATAATGTGAGAACCTACAGGTAGGTTATACGAACGTAATGTTTCTCCTTTGGCGTCTTGAATTAATAAGGTTGGGATCAATTTTTTGTTTCTAGATTCAGAAATCACTTTCTCTTGGAAACCAGTTTGCTCATCAATTTCTACTTGATAAGTTACACCTTGCTCAATATTCTCGTAAGCTATCTTACCAGGGAATTCAGAAACGATAACACCGTTATATGGATCCCACGAACAAATTACATCACCTTTGGTTACCTTAGCTCCATTCTCAACAAATAATTGTGAACCATAAGGAATATTACTAGTACTTAAAGTAATTCCTGTTTTGGCATCTACAACTTTAATTTCACTTGTTCTAGAAATGACAATTTCAGCAGGCTTACCATCTGCACCTTCACTAGTAACTGTTCTCAAATCTTCAATTTCAGCAACACCGGAGAAACGTACTTCTAATTTGTTATCTTCAGAAATGTTACCTGCAATACCACCTACGTGGAACGTTCTAAGTGTAAGTTGCGTACCCGGTTCACCAATTGACTGAGCAGCAACAACACCAACAGCTTCACCTCTTTGTACCATCTTATTGGTTGAAAGGTTTCTACCATAACATTTAGCACAAATTCCTTTATCAGCCTCACATGTAAGTGCAGAACGAACCTCAATCTTCTCAATTGGAGATGCTTCAACTCTCTTCACATCAGCTTCCATAATTTGCTGACCTGCATGAAGCACCAATTCTTCAGTCATTGGGTTATATACATCATGTAATGAAACACGACCTAAAATTCTTTCTCCTAAGCTTTCAACAATCTCTTCATTTTTCTTAAGTGCCTGAACTTCTACACCTCTAAGTGTTTCACAATCTTCAGTATTAATGATAACATCTTGAGAAACATCAACCAAACGTCTTGTTAAGTACCCGGCATCTGCCGTTTTCAAAGCGGTATCTGCAAGACCTTTACGTGCACCGTGAGTAGAGATAAAGTATTCAAGAATAGAAAGACCTTCCTTAAAGTTAGAAAGAATAGGGTTTTCAATAATCTCACCACCACCGGCAGTAGATTTTTTAGGCTTAGCCATCAAACCACGCATACCTGTTAACTGACGAATTTGCTCTTTAGAACCCCTTGCACCAGAATCAAGCATCATATACACGGAGTTGAAACCTTGTTGATCCTCACGGATACGTTTCATTGCCAACTCTGTTAATTGAGCGTTAGTAGATGTCCAAACATCAATAACCTGATTATATCTCTCGTTGTTAGTAATAAGACCCATATTATAATTGGCCATAATACCATCAACCTGAACATTGGCTTCACCAATCATGTCCATCTTTTCTGCAGGAATAATAATATCCCCTAAACTAAAGGACAATCCACCTTTAAAAGCGAATTCATAACCCATAGTTTTAATCTTATCCAAGAATGCAGCGGTAACCGGTACACTTGTTACGGCTAAAATATCCCCAATAATATTTCTTAAGGCTTTTTTATTTAATACCTGGTTAATATAACCTGCTTCCTCTGGTACGTGATTGTTAAACAATACACGACCAACGGTTGTTGGTATAATTTTATAAACCAACTCACCCTCTTCATTAAAATCTTTAGCTCTAACTTTTATACCTGCATTTAGATTTACCATGCCTTCATTGAAAGCAATCTCAACCTCTTCTGCTGAATAAAAAGTTAAACCTTCACCAATAATTGGAACTTCTGGTGTTGATTTACGCTCTTTGGTCATATAATACAGACCCAAGACCATATCCTGTGATGGAACCGTAATAGGTGAACCATTCGCAGGGTTTAATATGTTTTGAGAAGCAAGCATCAATAACTGCGCTTCTAAAATAGCTTCTGGCCCTAATGGCAAGTGAACCGCCATTTGATCTCCATCAAAATCCGCGTTGAATGCGGTACATGCCAATGGATGAAGACGAATTGCCTTACCTTCTATTAATTTAGGTTGAAATGCTTGAATACCTAAACGGTGTAATGTAGGAGCCCTGTTCAATAAAACTGGGTGACCTTTCAATACATTCTCTAAAATATCCCAAACTACAGGCTCTTTTTTGTCTATAATTTTCTTAGCGGACTTTACTGTTTTTACAATACCTCTTTCTATCAGTTTTCTGATTACAAAAGGCTTGTACAACTCAGCAGCCATATCTTTTGGAAGACCACATTCGTATAAGTTCAATTCTGGTCCAACAACAATTACCGAACGTGCAGAATAATCAACACGCTTACCCAGTAAGTTTTGACGGAAACGACCTTGCTTACCTTTTAATGAATCTGAAAGTGACTTTAATGGTCTGTTAGATTCAGTTTTAACAGCAGATGCCTTTCTAGTGTTATCGAACAAAGAATCGACAGCTTCCTGAAGCATACGTTTTTCATTACGTAAAATTACTTCTGGTGCTTTTATCTCTACTAATCTTTTTAAACGGTTGTTACGTATAATAACCCTTCTATAAAGATCATTTAAATCTGAAGTTGCAAAACGACCACCATCTAACGGAACTAATGGACGTAATTCTGGCGGTATCACCGGAATTACTTTCATAATCATCCATTCTGGTTCGTTTTCTCTATTCTCTTGAGATTCTCTTAAGGCCTCTACAACTTGTAAACGCTTTAAAGCTTCTGTTTTACGTTGTTTAGACGTTTCTGTATTGGCTTTATGTCTTAGCTCAAAAGAAAGTTCTTTAAGATTGATTCTACCTAATAAATCAATTAAACACTCTGCCCCCATTTTAGCGATAAACTTATTTGGGTCAGAATCTTCTAGATATTGATTTTCCTGAGGAATCGTATCCATGATATTCAAATACTCTTCTTCGGTTAAGAAATCCATTTTTTGAATTTCCTCACCTTCAGGACCTTTAGCTATACCTGCTTGAATTACTACGTAACGTTCGTAGTAAATTATCATATCCAATTTCTTGGAAGGTAAACCTAATAAGTATCCTATTTTGTTTGGTAAAGAACGGAAATACCAAATATGAGCAACCGGTACCACTAAATTAATATGACCTACACGATCTCTACGGACTTTCTTCTCTGTAACCTCTACACCACAACGGTCACATACGATCCCACGGTAACGAATACGCTTGTACTTACCACAAGCACACTCATAGTCTTTTACTGGACCAAAAATACGCTCACAGAATAAACCATCACGTTCTGGTTTGTGAGTTCTATAGTTAATTGTTTCAGGCTTTAAAACTTCACCTCTAGATTCTGCCAAAATAGATTCTGGCGAAGCTAATCCTATTGAAATTTTATCAAACCTTTTTACTTGGTTATTATCTTTTATTCTAGCCATAATAGCGTGCTGATAATGATTTAATTTGTTTTACTTAATAGTTCGTCAATATTAACTATTGAACTATTCCTCAAGTCTAATATCCAAACCTAATCCTTTAAGTTCGTGCATTAAAACGTTGAAAGATTCTGGTAAACCAGGCTCTGGCATTGTCTCACCTTTAACAATAGATTCATAGGTTTTAGCTCTTCCGATAACATCATCAGATTTAACCGTTAAAATCTCGCGTAAAGTTGCAGATGCACCATATGCTTCAAGTGCCCAAACTTCCATCTCTCCAAAACGCTGACCACCAAATTGAGCTTTACCACCCAATGGTTGTTGTGTAATTAACGAGTATGGTCCTATTGAACGAGCATGCATCTTATCATCTACCATGTGTCCTAGTTTCAACATATAGATCACACCTACTGTCGCCGGTTGATCAAAACGTTGCCCCGTTCCACCATCATATAAGTATGTATGTCCAAATCTTGGAATACCTGCTTCGTCAGTGTAGGCATTAATTTGATCTAAAGTGGCACCATCAAAAATTGGTGTTGCATACTTTCTACCAAGCTTAAGGCCAGCCCAACCTAATACAGTTTCATAAATCTGACCAATGTTCATACGAGAAGGTACACCCAGTGGATTAAGAACGATATCAACAGGAGTTCCATCTTCTAAGAACGGCATATCTTCATGACGTACAATTCTAGATACAATACCTTTGTTACCGTGTCTACCTGCCATCTTATCACCAACTTTAAGCTTACGCTTTTTAGCAATATACACTTTGGCCAATTTCATTATACCAGCTGGTAACTCATCACCAACAGATATTGTAAACTTATCTCTTCTCAAGTTACCTTGTAAATCGTTAAGTTTAATTTTATAATTATGAAGTAAATCAGCTACTAATGAATTGGTATCACTATCTGTTGTCCAACTACCACCAACAAGGTGAGCGAAATCATCAACAGAATTTAACATTTTCATAGAATACTTCTTACCCTTAGGTAACACCTCTTCACCCAAATCATTTAGAACACCTTGAGAAGTTTTGCCATTAACAATGGTGAATAATTTCTCTACAAGTACATCTTTTAATTCTTGGAATTTTACTTCGTACTCTAATTCTAATTTAGAAAGCTCTTCTTTATCTTCTGAACGTTTTCTCTTGTCCTTTACCGATCTAGAGAATAATTTCTTATCGATTACGACCCCTCTTAGTGAAGGTGAAGCTTTCAATGATGCATCTTTAACATCACCGGCTTTATCACCAAAGATGGCACGCAATAGTTTTTCTTCTGGGGTTGGATCAGACTCTCCTTTAGGAGTAATCTTACCAATTAGAATATCTCCAGGTTTTACTTCGGCACCAATTCTAATCATACCATTTTCATCAAGGTCTTTTGTAGCCTCTTCTGAAACGTTAGGTATATCATGTGTAAGCTCTTCTGCCCCTAATTTGGTATCTCTAACATCTAAAGAATATTCATCAACATGAATAGACGTGAATATATCATCACGAACCACTTTTTCAGAAATTACAATGGCATCCTCAAAGTTATATCCTTTCCATGGCATAAATGCCACTGTTAAGTTTCTACCTAATGCTAATTCACCTTTCTCAGTTGCATAGCCCTCACAAAGAACCTGACCTTTTTTAACTCTATCCCCAACTTGTACAATTGGTTTTAGGTTAATGTTCGTTCCTTGATTGGTCTTTCTAAACTTCACCAAGAAATAAGTCTTACTATCCTCTTCGAAACTGATCAATCTTTCTTCATCAGTTCTGTCATATTTGATAGTAACTTTTTGAGCATCTACATACTCAATAACCCCATCACCTTCTGCATTGATCAATACTCTTGAATCTGAAGCTACCTGTCTCTCCAAACCTGTACCAACAATTGGTGACTGTGGTTTTAATAAAGGAACTGCCTGACGCATCATGTTAGATCCCATCAAAGCCCTGTTTGCATCATCATGTTCCAAGAAAGGGATTAAAGATGCAGAAATAGATGCGATTTGATTAGGCGCAACATCTGTATATTGAATTTCAGATGGATCTACCACTGGGAAATCACCTTCTTCTCTAGCAATTACCTTTTCAGTATCAATAGTACCGTCATCTTTCATAGGAATGTTTGCTTGCGCAATCTTCATTCCTTCTTCTTCTTCAGCACTTAAATATGTAAAGTTTTTATAATCTACTACAGCATCTGTAACTTTTCTATAAGGCGTTTCTAAGAAGCCCATTGGGTTTACTTTTGCATATACCGATAAAGAAGATATCAAACCAATGTTTGGTCCTTCAGGAGTTTCTATAGGACATAAACGACCGTAGTGCGTATAGTGAACATCACGCACCTCAAAACCAGCACGCTCTCTAGATAAACCACCTGGACCTAATGCCGACAATCTTCTTTTGTGCGTAATCTCTGCTAACGGATTTGTTTGATCCATAAACTGAGACAACTGATTGGTACCAAAGAAAGAATTAATTACCGAAGACAACGTCTTTGCATTAATCAAATCTATTGGAGTAAACACCTCGTTATCACGAACGTTCATACGCTCACGGATTGTTCTTGCCATACGTGCAAGACCAACACCAAATTGAGAAGACAACTGCTCACCAACGGTTCTTACACGACGGTTAGATAAGTGATCAATATCATCAATCTCAGCTTTTGAGTTAATTAACTCAATTAAATATTTAATAATTGTAATGATATCTTCTTTAGTCAAGACTTGCTTGTCCATTCCAATATCCAATTGTAATTTTTTGTTCATTCTATAACGACCAACTTCACCTAAGTTGTAACGTTGATCAGAAAAGAATAACTTATCTATAATACCACGTGCCGTTTCCTCATCTGGCGGTTCAGCATTACGTAATTGACGGTAGATATGCTCAACAGCTTCTTTTTCAGAATTCGTTGGATCCTTCTGTAATGTATTATGTATTATAGCATAATCAGACTGTGCATTATTCTCTTTATGCAAAAGAATAGTTTTAACATCTGCATCTATAATTTCAGCAATGTGTTCTTTTTCTAGAATCGTATCCCTATCAAGTACTATTTCATTACGCTCAATAGATACAACCTCACCAGTATCCTCATCAACAAAATCCTCGTGCCAAGTGTTCAAAACTCTTGCGGCTAACTTACGACCAAGTACTTTTTTAAGTCCGGCATTAGAAACTTTTACTTCTTCCGATAGGTCAAAAATCTCTAATATATCTTTATCACGCTCAAAGCCAATTGCTCTAAACAATGTAGTAACCGGTAATTTTTTCTTTCTATCGATATAAGCATACATAACGCCATTAATATCGGTAGCAAATTCTATCCAAGAACCCTTAAAAGGAATTACCCTAGCAGAATATAATTTTGTTCCATTTGCATGAAAAGATTGCCCAAAGAATACACCAGGAGATCGGTGCAACTGAGAAACAACCACCCTTTCCGCTCCATTGATAACAAAAGTACCACTTGGAGTCATATAAGGAATTGTTCCTAAATACACATCTTGTACAATTGTTTCGAAATCCTCATGCTCAGGATCCGTACAATACAATTTTAAACGTGCTTTTAAAGGAACGCTGTAAGTAAGACCACGTTCGATACATTCTTGAATGGAATATCTTGGTGGATCTATAAAATAATCTAAAAATTCCAATACAAACTGATTTCTAGTATCAGTGATTGGAAAGTTTTCCATGAAGGTATTATAAAGACCTTCATTACCTCTTTCATCTGATTTAGTCTCTAGTTGAAAAAAGTCTTGAAAAGATTTAATCTGAATATCTAAGAAATCCGGGTAATCCGGTGTGTTTCTTGCGGAAGCGAAGCTTATTCTTTCAGTATTATTTGTGAACATCTACGGACAGTGTTTTGATCGTGAGTACTAAATGAGTAGTATACTTCTTAATATACCTAATTCTATAAAATAGCTTAGGTCTAAACGCAAAAAGCGCAAAGACCTAAACCAAAAATAATATGGTTGCTGCTATTATTTAAGCTCAACTTCTGCTCCAGCTTCTTCCAATGATTTTTTGATACCTTCTGCTTCATCCTTAGTAACTGCTTCTTTAACAGCTTTTGGTGCGCTATCAACGATATCTTTCGCATCTTTCAAACCTAAACCAGTTAATTCTTTAACCAATTTAACTACTGCTAATTTAGATGCTCCTGCTGCTTTCAATATTACATCGAATTCAGTTTTCTCTTCAGCCGCTTCACCAGCTTCACCACCACCACCGGCAGCTACCGCTACTGCTGCTGCTGCAGGCTCAATACCGTACTCATCTTTTAATATATCAGCTAACTCGTTTACTTCTTTAACTGTTAAGTTAACTAATTGTTCTGCGAAATCTTTTAAATCTGCCATTTTCTATCGTTTAATAAAATTTTTAAAATATACTTAGTTTATTGTGCGTACTTATTTTTCAGATAATGTTTTAAGGATACCAGCGATTTTACCACCACCAGACTTAAGTCCAGAAATAACATTCTTAGCTGGAGATTGTAATAATCCAATTATCTCACCAACCATTTCTTCCTTAGACTTAATGCTAACTAAAGCATCTAAGTTTTCATCACCTATGTAAATTGCTTCTTCTACAAAAGCTCCTTTCAATAAAGGCTTTTTAGATTTTTTTCTAAAATTCTTTATCAACTTAGCAGGAGCATTGGCAACATCGGAAAACATAAGAGAACTATTCCCTTTTAATATTTCCGGCAATTCACCAAATTCTTTCTCTGAAGCATCCATTGCTTTAGCAAGCAATGTATTTTTAACTACAGCCAGTCTAATATTAGCCTTAAAACAAGCTCTTCTTAAATCAGAAGTTGTACCCGCATCCAAGCCTGAAATATCAGCCACATATATTGTAGCGCTATCCGCCAACTGCGCAGTCAAATCTTTTATAACCGTTGCTTTCTCTTCTCTTGTCATACTTTTAATTTTTAACTACCAGTTGTTAAACTGACTTTGGATCTAATTGCAAACTAGGACTCATAGTACTAGACATGAAGATTGACTTCATGTAAACACCTTTTGCCGCAGTTGGCTTCATCTTATTCAAAGTATCCAACAACTCCTTAGCATTATCCGCTATTTTATCAGCAGAAAAAGAAGCCTTACCTATCGCAGCATGTACGATACCCGTTTTATCAACTTTAAAATCTATCTTACCTGCCTTAACCTCGGTTACAGCCTTAGCCACATCCATAGTAACAGTACCAGTTTTTGGATTAGGCATTAAACCTCTAGGTCCTAAAACACGACCTAATGGACCTAATTTACCCATTACGCTTGGCATAGTGATGATTACATCAACATCTGTCCAACCGCCTTTAATTTTCTCCAAATACTCATCTAAACCAACATAGTCCGCACCGGCTTCTTGCGCCTCTGCTTCTTTATCTGGTGTTACCAAAGCCAAAACTTTAACATCCTTACCGGTTCCATGAGGTAATGTTACCACACCACGAACCATTTGATTTGCTTTTCTAGGATCTACACCCAAACGAACAGCTAAATCTACAGACGCATCGAATTTTGTATTGGTTATCTCTTTTATTAAAGCTGAAGCTTCCGACACAGAGTATAATTTATCTTTCTCTATCTTGGAGTGCGCTTCCTTTTGCTTCTTAGTTAACTTTGCCATTTAATTACTTTTAAGATTTTAAAAAGGTTTTTTTCCTGCAACCTTCATACCCATAGAACGAGCAGTACCAGCTATCATACTCATAGCAGATTCTATCGTAAACGCATTAAGGTCAACCATTTTATCTTCGGCAATTGCCTTGATTTGGTCCCAGGTAACACTACCTAATTTTACTCTGTTAGGTTCGCCAGATCCTTTTTTAATCTTAGCCGCTTCCAATAGCTGAATTGCCGCCGGTGGAGTTTTTACAACGAAGTCGAAAGACTTATCCTTGTAAACGGTGATAACAACTGGTAAAATTTTACCTGGTTTATCCTGTGTACGAGCATTGAACTGCTTACAGAATTCCATAATGTTAACACCAGCAGCTCCTAAGGCAGGTCCAACCGGTGGCGATGGATTCGCTGCACCTCCCTTAACTTGTAGTTTAACTACTTTACCTATTTCTTTTGCCATTGTTTAAAATTAAATTGAAAGTGTGTTTACGGAAGCAACACTACTTTAATTATATGTATGTAACACTTATTCTAATACTTATATTTTCTCTACCTGCATATAGCTAAGCTCTAAAGGTGTTTTTCTTCCGAAAATCTTTACCATAACCTCTAACTTACGCTTCTCTTCATTTATTTTCTCAACAGTACCATTGAAGCCATTAAAAGGACCATCAATTACTTTTACCGTTTCACCAAAAACGAATGGAATAGCCACACTATCCGTATTCACAGCTAGCTCATCTACCTTACCTAGCATTCTATTTACTTCATTCTTCCTTAAAGGCACAGGATCACCTCCTTTTGTCTCCCCTAAAAAACCTATTACATTAGTAATTGACCTAATAATATGCACCATCTCACCACCTAAATTGGCTTTGATCATAATATAGCCCGGAAAATAAACTCTTTCTTTATTTATTTTCTTTCCATTTCTAATTTGAATAACCTTTTCTGTAGGAACAAGAACATCTTCTAAATAATCAGAGAAACCATGACGTTCCACTTCACTCTCAATGTATCCTTTGATTTTATTCTCCTGACCACTAACAGCTCTTACAACGTACCATTTTTTATCCAATACTTCTGACATAGTCCTATTAGTTTAATACGTAGTTGAAATAAGACTTTATCACTTTACTAAAGACCGTATCCACTCCCCAGGTTGCCAAAGCAAAAAGGATAGAAAACACAGCTACAACAACCATCAAGTTAGACGACTCTGCACGTGACGGAAGAGTAACACTATTCCTCAACTCTTCAACGGATTCTTTTATATATGTGAACATTTAAATTCTTTTTACAATTTCAACAAATGGAAAACCTATATTCCAAATTCTATTGTTGCACGGGAGGAGAGACTCGAACTCCCGACACCTGGTTTTGGAGACCAGTGCTCTACCAACTGAGCTACACCCGTATGAACAGCAACCATTAAGTCACCAATTCTATTATTTGCATGTAAAGGTGTCCCGCCTGAGCAGAACACCCTTATATACAATGCTTATTTTAGATTAAATTTAATCTATAATCTTAGTTACCTGACCAGCACCAACTGTTCTACCACCTTCACGGATAGCGAAACGAAGACCTACGCTTAATGCGATTGGCTGAATCAATTCAACTGTAATTGTTAAGTTATCACCAGGCATTACCATTTCAACTCCTGAAGGAAGCGCAATGTTACCTGTTACGTCTGTTGTTCTTACATAGAACTGTGGACGGTAGTTATTATGAAATGGTGTATGACGACCACCTTCTTCTTTCTTCAAAACATAAACCTCAGCTTCAAATTTAGCATGTGGCTTAACAGAACCTGGCTTACAGATTACCATTCCACGGCTAATTTGAGATTTTTCAACACCTCTTAACAAGATACCTACATTATCACCAGCCTCACCTCTATCCAAGATCTTACGGAACATTTCAACCCCTGTAATAGTAGAGTTTAATTTCTCAGCACCCATACCAATAATCTCAACAGGATCACCAGTGTTAGCAATACCAGTCTCTATACGACCAGTTGCAACAGTACCACGACCAGTAATAGTAAATACATCTTCAACAGGCATCAAGAAATCCTTATCAACATCTCTTTTAGGTAGCTCGATCCAATCATCAACAGCAGCCATCAATTCCATAACCGTATCAACCCATTTCTGCTCACCATTCAATGCACCTAATGCAGAACCAGCAATTACAGGCCCATTATCACCATCATACTCATAAAAAGAAAGTAATTCTCTCACTTCCATTTCAACAAGCTCAATCAACTCCTCATCATCAACCATATCCACTTTATTCATGAATACAACGATTCTTGGAATACCAACCTGACGACCTAATAAGATATGCTCACGTGTTTGTGGCATAGGACCATCTGTAGCAGCAACAACTAATATAGCACCATCCATCTGAGCAGCACCAGTAACCATGTTCTTCACGTAATCCGCGTGACCAGGACAGTCAACGTGCGCGTAGTGACGATTAGCTGTAGAGTACTCTACGTGTGAAGTGTTAATTGTAATACCTCTTTCTTTTTCCTCAGGAGCGTTATCGATAGAATCGAAACTTCTCAATTCAGAAAGACCTGCATTTGCCAAAACAGTAGTAATAGCAGCAGTCAATGTAGTTTTACCGTGATCCACGTGTCCAATAGTACCTATATTTAAGTGCGGTTTGGAACGATCGAAAGTTTCCTTTGCCATGTTTAATGTATTTTATTCTTAGTTTATATTAGTGTACAAATTTATACCTTAATTGAGCCAATGACGAGAATTGAACTCGTGACCTCTTCCTTACCAAGGAAACGCTCTACCCCTGAGCTACACCGGCGTAAAGTGTTGAACCCACCCAACAGATAGATTCCTGCCTTCGCAGGGATGACATTACTGTCAAATTTATAGAGCGGGAGACCGGGTTCGAACCGGCGACATTCAGCTTGGAAGGCTGACGCTCTACCAACTGAGCTACTCCCGCTTATAATATTACAATATTTCAATAAAATCCTCTACAAAATAGTTTAGTGGGGAGAGCAGGATTCGAACCTGCGAAGACGTAGTCAGCAGATTTACAGTCTGCCCTCGTTGGCCGCTTGAGTATCTCCCCTCAAACTAATATTTTAAAGAACTTAAGAGCCGATGGAGGGACTCGAACCCACGACCTGCTGATTACAAATCAGCTGCTCTAGCCAGCTGAGCTACATCGGCTTATTTTACAACTTTTCTTGTTATAAAAAAGCCCGCTATTTCTAACGGACTGCAAATGTATAGTATTTTTTGTTTATTCAAAACAAATTTTGAAAATTTTTTATCAAGCATGCAATCTTATTTTTTGCTTTTGCTTTATCAGTCTGCGTTCCAGCGAATTACAAGCAGAGTCTACTGCCTCCTCAAAAGACTTACATTGTTTTTTTACCACAAATTTATCTTTAGGAACCGTAATTTTAATCTCTACAATTTTATTCTCTTTTGCACTTGTATTCTCAACTTTCATATAAACATCAGAGCTAATCACCTTAGAATAAAAGGTTTCCACTTTATCCAGTCTATTTTGAAGGAAATTAATTAACTTATCGTCTGCATTAAAATTTACCGATTGCGTATTTACTTTCATAGTCAGAAAATTTATGGCTTTTAGAATTAAGCCTGATTTAACAATATTTATTTTTTCCCTCTAGGATGAGCTTTTGCATGCACCTTTTTCAACTCTGCAATACTATTATGCGTATATACCTGGGTAGAAGCCAAACTAGAGTGCCCTAATAACTCCTTTACAGCATTTAAATCCGCACCCTTATTTAATAGATGCGTTGCAAAGGTATGCCTAAGAATATGCGGACTTGTCTTTACCTTAGAGGAAACCTCTCTAAAATACCTTTTTATTACTCTATAAACAAGTGTTTCATACATTTTATTGCCGGACTTAGTCAAGAACATAATTTTATCGTCGATCACTACACTTAACCCCTTACGCCACTCTAAATACTCTAAGAATCTTACTTTAGTTTCAACAAGCATAGGTATAATTCTTTCTTTATTACGCTTACCCAAGACCTTGATAGTCATAGTCTCAAAATCCACATCAGCTATTTTCAAAGCAATGACCTCTGCCCTTCGTACTCCTGTAACATAAAACACATGCAGTAACAACTCATCTCTTTTTCCCTCAAAATCTTCTTTAAATTCTATTTGGGACAACACATGCTCCATCTCTACTTCTGAGAATGGAATTTCAACATTTTTTGCCGTTTTTAATGCTTTATGATTACTTAACGGATTAATGTTGGTTACTTCTATTTTTTGAAGAAATTTGAAATAAGCTTTCAACGATGCTATTTTTCTATTGATAGACCTATTGTTCATTTTATTTTCTGACAACGCCACAATCCAAAAGCGAACCATATTATAGTCCACGGAATCAATATCACCAACATCATAACTAGCCAAGCAAAAACCGCTAAATTCAATTATATCGTTCTCATACGCCTTAATCGTATGCACCGAATAATTTTTCTCCAAAGAGAGATAAGAAATAAATTCGCTTAAAAACATTATCTAAAGGTATCAAAGTTTTGAGTTTGTTGAAATTTGAGCAAAAAAAAATCCCGCAAATTGCGGGATTTTTTTATTTTCTATTACTAAGCCTAAACTTCTTCTTGATCTCTTAGACCTTGAATATATTCTGCTTTTTGTATCTGTGCTCTACGAACTACTGACGGCTTATTGAACTGTTGACGCTTACGTAACTGTCTCATTGTACCTGTCTTATCGAACTTACGTTTAAAACGCTTTAAAGCTCTATCGATGTTTTCTCCTTCTTTTACTGGTATTATTAACATGGGCTAAACCTCCTCTCTTTTGTGATTAAGGCTGCAAATATAACAACTATATTCAAATAGGCAACCAATAATCTGCTTTTTAAATTTTTTCTATTCTTAACTACGCTGTAGCCGGCTTATATTCTTTCTTATCAATAATAATTTTCGAAATAATTTCTCTTAATATTTCTGAAGTACCACCACCGATAGGTCCTAATCTACTATCTCTAAAATTACGTGCCATTGGATAATCTTCAATATAACCATACCCACCTAAAAACTGCAAACACTCATAAGCCACCTCATCAGCAACTTTTGTTGATTTCAACTTAGAAATCGTCGCCTCTTTAACCACGTACTGCCCTTTATCTAAACGGTATGCTACAGAATAATTATACTCCTTACACATATCTATATCCGCATGAAGATCAACTACCCTATGTCTTAAAGCTTGAAATTGATTTATTGATTTACCAAAAGCCTCTCTTTCTGACATGTAGTTTAAAGCATATTCCAAAACATGTTCCGAACGGGCATGAGCATTTACTCCCATTATTAAACGTTCTAAAGAAAAATGTTCCATTATATAAGAAAAGCCCATATTTTCTTCCCCCATCAGATTCTCTGCCGGAATCTTAACATTATCAAAGGCAAGTTCCGCTGTATCAGAAGCTCGCCAGCCTAATTTATTCAATTTATTGGCAGTCACCCCTTCACTTTTCCTGTCTACTGCAAAAATGCTAATTCCCTTATTTCCTAATTCTGGATTTGTTTTTGCCGCTACAATCATATAATCGGCATACACACCATTTGTAATAAAAGTTTTGGAGCCATTTAAAATGTAATGGTCTCCCTGTTTTATCGCCGTAGTTCTCATAGCCGCCACATCACTACCCCCAAATGGCTCAGAAATACACAGACAACCAATTTTATCACCATCAACACTTGGTCTTAAGTATTTCTCTTTTACAAAAGAACCTGCTTCCTTATTTAAGTGCGTCATAGCTAAATATGCATGCGCCCATATAGCAGCTGCAAATCCACCTGAATTTATCTTTTGTAATTCTTCCAATAATATAATGGTATAAAAAAGATCAAGACCAAGACCACCATCTGCTTCGGGTGTTGCCAGACCAAAATAGCCCATATCACCAAACTTTTTCCAAATAAACCTTTCAATGGTTCCTGTTTCTTCCCATTTATCTATATGTGGAACAACTTCTTTTTGTAAAAAATCTTTTAGGCTGTTCCTAAATAGTTGATGTTCTTCTGTGAAGTACATACTTTGCATAGCGTTATTTTTATAATGACAAATATAAAGCAATTCTATTAATACGCTCTTCCGGAAATTCTTCTATTTTTAATAATTCGTTCAAAGAATTGATACTTCCGTTGAGATTACGATAATTTACTATGCTCTCAGCGACATCTTTTTGAAGATATATCAATTTAGACAATTCTTTTGCAGTAGCGATATTTACATTTATTTTCACAATTTCAGGCTTATTTATAACTTTAAACCTAGTTAACGTTCTTTCTACAACATCTGGATCAAGACCATAAACATCAAGCAATTGATCTTCTATTAAGAACCCTCCCAAACGATCTCTAAATTTTATTATTCTTGCTGACAGCTTCTCCCCTATTCCGCTAATCATTTTTAAATCTTCTGCTGTTGCCGTGTTCAAATCTTTCCACGCCACTTTGTCCACTTTATTATCTAACGTAAATGTATTTGATTTATATGCAGATTTCCTTTTTCTGTTTTGAGTCCACTCAGGAAATTTAAAATATGGAGAAATATTATCTAGTAAAGAATCTGAAACTTTTGTTACGTTTTGAAATTCTTTCACAGAATTTACAAATTTAGCCTTCTTTCTAAAGTTGTGTAACCTATCTATTTCAGCAACCGACATACCAAGCGTGTACCCTTTAAAGTCTGTAATAAAATTTGGGTTGAACGGATATATACGAACCGTATCCTTTTGTGACGCTATAATCTTCAAAGAATCAATATTAGCCTGAACAATACTATTTAACTGTAACGGAGCAGACTTATTTAAGCCATTTGATCGATATACATAATAACCCAATTGCACACTAATTAGAAAAAGCAGTAAAAAGAAAATCCCACTTCGTTCTTGCTTATTGAACTTGAAATGGGATTTAAACGAACTCATAGTAAATACTTAATCTTCTATAGCGTCATACTTTAATTTGATCGCATCTAAATATCTATTCAATTGCTTTTTTACCACAGGAAATAAAAAGTATAAACCTACCATATTAGGGAAGACCATTGCAAATATCATTGCATCAGAAAAATCCCAAATAGATTTCATACTAGCAGCAGCACCTATGACAATAAAGGTACAGAACAATAATTTGTATACCATATCTGCCGTCTTACCTCTACCAAATAAAAACTTCCAAGACTGTAGGCCATAATAAGACCATGAAATCATTGTTGATACCGCAAACAATACTACAGCAATAGTTAAAAACACATTGGAATAAGGGATATACTCAGCAAAAGCCACAGCTGTAATACCTGCACCTTCATAAGGAATGCCATCAATCAACACCGCTCCGGTACCATCGCCACCATAGGTGAAAGCACCTCCAAAATTAAAGATAATTATAACGATTGCGGTCATTGAGCAAATAACGACCGTATCAATAAATGGTTCTAATAATGCTACCAGACCTTCAGATGCAGAATATTTTGTTCTTACTGCCGAATGGGCTATGGACGCAGAACCTGCACCAGCTTCATTTGAAAATGCCGCTCTTTTAAAACCTACAAGCAAAACACCTATTAAACTACCTACCCCTACAGCGGTTGGCTCAAAAGCCTCTGTTACAATTAACGAAATAGCATCATCTACCAGCGTATAATTACTAAAAATAATATACAAACAAGCAATAACATACATAACCGCCATAAACGGAACTACTTTCTCTGTTACTTGTGCTATACGCTTAATACCTCCAATAATTATAACACCGACCAAAATAGCGAGTACAAGACCCACAATAGCACCTGCAGCCGTACTTTGCCAGTTAAATAATTCCTTAATAACAATTGTTGCCTGATTGGACTGAGCGGCGTTACCACCACCAAAAGATCCTCCTATGCAGAAAATTGCAAAAATTACCGCTGCAACTTTACCTACCGTTTTAAAACCTCTTTCTTTAAGTCCTTTACTTATATAGAACATAGGACCTCCATAAACAGTTCCATCAGCACCAACATCTCTATACTGTACACCTAAAGTACATTCCACAAATTTTGTTGACATCCCCAGTAACCCGCAAATTATCATCCAAAAAGTTGCTCCAGGCCCACCAAGGGCTATAGCCAATGCCACACCTGCAATATTACCATTACCTACGGTACCGGATACCGCGGTTGC
Source organism: Maribacter ulvicola (assembly GCF_900155985.1). Classification (GTDB taxonomy): domain Bacteria; phylum Bacteroidota; class Bacteroidia; order Flavobacteriales; family Flavobacteriaceae; genus Maribacter; species Maribacter ulvicola. The sequence continues at coordinate 54,964 of NZ_FTMA01000011.1, read as the reverse complement.
CAATGCTTGAAAGTGACTTACCTCTCCATCTGAGCTTTCATCTCTAATAGTATCTATAATATCACCATCAATAGCTAAATCATTTTCAATATTAACCAGATGGTCCTCTATATCTATATTTGTTAAATCTTGTCCTTGCGCAATACCATCTTCGCCATATAATTCTTTTGCACCATGCTTTTCTATATCTTCATACTTACCCCGAACGGTATTAATGGCTTTTCCAAAATACTTAATATTAGGAAAACCAAAATACAATGTAAAAAACAAAGCACTACCTACTAGTAACACCAGTACAAACGGTATGTCTGGATCATGCCACACATTGAAGAAAATTACTGCTGAAAAAAAATCTGAAATCGGCTTAAAGGCTTGATCAATTTGCTGATCCAATCCTTGTTCTTGAGAAAAAATTAAAACGGGAAATAAAAAGGTAAACAGGTTTAGAAGTTTATACTTCATAGGTTTAAAGTTTATTTTGAGTTAGTTTATCTAGCAATATCATAAAAATAATGGATGCAATCAAATATATATGATATAAAGATGATTATTCTATATGGAACATTTTGTTCAATTTCTTAATTTGCTCAGGTCTACCTAATACTATTACCTTACTTTTTGGCTGCAGTTTCATATCTGCCTCTGGGTTAATAATGTATTCTCCATTTGGCGAGATATATCCTATTATCGTACATCCAGTTTTTCTTCGCAAATCTAAATCTCTCAACGAATTACAATCTATCTGATTAGAAAAATCTTCAATTGCCACTTCTTCCAGGTTAGTTGTATTCTCCCCTTCCAAAGATAGCTTATCCATGAAAGTAATAAGATCCGGCATGACTACTAACGATGCCATGTGATCGCCACCAATCTTATCTGGCATGATCACTTTATTAGCGCCTGCTAAAAACAATTTTTTTTGAGAATTGACCAAAGACGCCCTACTGATGATAAAAAGATTTTTTTTCATTTGCCTAGCGGACAGCACCACAAAAAGATTGGCAGCATCATCTGGCAGCGTAGCTATTAAATACTGAGCGCGCTCAATACCGGCTTCTAACAATACATCATCGTCGTTTGCATCCCCTTCTATAAACAATACATCTTCTTCAAACCGCTCTATGACCTCTTTATCCCTTTCTATAACCACAAATGGTCTTTTATATGCTTTTAGTCTTTCAGCAGCCTGCATACCATTTCTACCATAACCACAGACAATTATATGATGTTTTAAATTCGCGATAGCATTCTTCATTTTTTTCTTTTTAAGCAGTTCTAATGAATTTCTGGAGAGCAAATACTCCGTAACTATTGATATGGCAAAACCTACAATAAAAACACTTGTAACAATAAGTATAATAGTAAATATCTTACCTTCAGGTCCCATTGGCCTGACCTCTGAAAAACCAACAGTGGTCACTGTAATAATGGTCATGTATAGTGCGTCTACCCAAGAGTAATCTGCCACAAAACGATATCCCAAAACACCAAAAGCCAAAACCAATAGCATCAAGGTCAAAGCCAAGTATATTTTAGACCTAAATAATTGCATCATATCCTAAAGATCAAAAACTGAATTTCGTTTCGTATAAATCAAGTCTTTTATTCTAAGCCAAAAAGCTAAGAACAAATAGAGCGCAAATCCAAAACCAACCGTTACAAATGTGAGGTAAATAAACGATGTTCTAACCACCCTTGCCCTTATGCCTAACCGCTCAGCTATTCGACCACAAACCTCAAATCCCCTTTGTTGAAAATAGTGCAGTAATTTATAAAATACGTTCATGGCTTATAAAATTAGACTTTTATATTCATTAGCGAAGCACCCACGGCACAATCTAAACATTTGTCATTTACACAATAATTATTATACAACTGCAAATATGCTTGAGAGTCTTTTGCATTATCCATAGTTATGCCCAGCTTACCAAAGTTAACTATAATACTGTTTTCCTCCCTTTTAATTTTTGACATCATTCTTAAAAAAACATCATTTTCTAAACCGCCTTTATAGCGGTTATACGCAAACTTTAAAGGAATTATAGTATTTATCAATACTAAATTTATAAATGAAGTCGATAATCTCTTTTTACTTTTTTTTGCAACCTTACCGAAAGTAAAATGATTTTCCCAATACTCACTTGTACCTAATTTTAATGACTTTAAAAAATCAAGTTCCTCATGCTCTATTAACAAATGAAATAAATTATTATTTTCTGAATAAATTGTACTCAACTGAGCAAGTCTAATAGTTGGAAAATTCAAGGGTCTCAACCTAAAAAACTCTGGAGACTTAGAAATGGGACTTAAATTAAACTTATGTTTTAAGAATTGGTATTCTTTTTTTAAATCATTGAAATAAACATCACCTTCAATTGTACTTTCTAATAAATTTGCTTGCCCCAAAAACAGACTTTCTAGTTGAAGTGGTTTTTTATGCAATTTTCTAATCATTGAAAAATCTATTGATTTACCAATTTCCACAAATGAATCTCTATTTATTTTAGAACCAAAAGTTTTCAAAAGCATTAAAAACAATACTTGCTCCCAATCGTTATTTGTTTCTTTTAATAATTGATTAATATAAATTGATTTTTGCTCCAATCGCTCCACGAACAAACGTTCTAACCAATTATTCTTTAAAAATTCATCTATTTCATTAAACTCATTTTCACAATTAATGAACCTGTAATTCCTACTATCAAAGAGGTTTTGATAGGTTTGTAAAACTTTTAAGGGAATATATTCCTTTAAAGATAAAGTAGGTATTTCACTTCCGTCTTTTCTAAAAACAGCTACATCATCTTCCCATACTACATGTAGAATTACGTTATTGTAGTTATCATCTTCTTGATGATTGTGCGCGTACCAATCTGATGATTTAACATGAATCTCTACATTCCCTGCCCATAGTTGACCATTTAGTTCTACTTGAGCATTAAAGAAATCCGGACCGCTTAAATGATTGTGCATACCGGTTGAAACCACATGTATTGCCTCATTAGATGTAGATACGAGTCCGTTAACGGGATACTTTTTATACTTCCAAATAAAATGAAGTAAGTCTTCCTTCATTCTATAAAAATAAAAAACCCGCCGTTAAGCGGGTCTATTTTCTAAAAATAAATTAAATTAGGAAGTTTCCCCTTCCCAATTCATAAAACCTCCTTGAAGGTTAAATGCCTTATCAAAACCAAGGTTATTCATTATTGCACAAGCTTGCCCACTTCTATTACCAGACCTGCAATACACATAATAATTTTTTGTTTTATCAAATTTCTCCAGCTCTGCTACAAACTCTTGTCCTTTATAAATGTCAATATTTATAGCATTAGGTATAATACCTTCTTCTATTTCTTCTTCTGTACGTACATCGAGAATTACCGCATTAGAATCTTTCTCTAATTGTTCCTCCCAATCTTGTTGTGATAAATCTGCCATAGTATTTATTATATACAACAAAAATAATCGATTTTTCTTTATTGGGATACCTCTCACGAATTTAACAAATATTTAATCCATAATTAAATTCAAATACTCAAAAATAATTATACATTTGTATATACAATTATTGTATCAACATGAATGTAGAAGAAATTATTAAAACCAACCAGCAGATGCCGTTAGCAAAACGGACGCTAATTCACATAGCATTGGTTGCCAATAAAATTGATGAAGAAATAGCAGCAGTACTAAAACCCTTTGATGTCTCTATTCAACAATTTAATGTTTTAAGGATTCTAAGGGGACAGAATAACAAACCTGCTAATCTTTCTACCATAAATGAAAGAATGGTAACCAAAATGAGCAACACTACTCGTTTGGTCGATAAATTAATTTTAAAAGGTTATGTAAATAGAAATGTTTGCTTAAAAAATAGACGCAAGGTTGAAATTGTAATTACGGAAGACGGCTTAAATGTTTTAAAAAAAATTGACGGAATACTTTTTGAAGCAGAGAAAAGAATACTTAAAAATTTTATGGAGAAAGAACTACATGAATTTAATAAACTATTGAATAAATTTTAAGGAAGATAATGAAGGCGTTATTAAATAAACTCAACTGGCGTTATGCCACTAAAAAATTCGATCACTCTAAAAAAGTGAGCAGCGAGAATTTAAAAATATTGTTAGAAGCAGCTAGGTTAACAGCTTCTTCATACGGTCTTCAACCATACCATTTTTATGTTATTGAAGAGGCAAACATTAGAACTAAATTAAAAAAAGCTTCTTTTGATCAACCACAAATAACAGATGCATCTCACCTTCTAGTTTTAGCAAATAAACCTACGTTTGATGCTACCATGATAGACGATTATATTGCAAATATTATGGCAGTTAGAGGATTATCTAAAGATGACCTTTTAGGATTTTCACAAACAATGAAATCAACTTTATTAGACCAGGCAGATACTTTCAAAGGCTCCTGGACTTCTAATCAAGCTTATATCGTTTTAGGAAATTTAATGACGGTTGCAGCTGAAATGAAAATAGACACTTGCCCCATGGAAGGTTTTGACAAAGCGCAATACAATGAAATTCTTGGTCTTACGGATAAAGGATTGAATACTGCCGTGGTTTTAGCAGTTGGCTATAGATCAGCAGATGACGCTACCCAAAATTATCCTAAGGTCAGGTATTCCAAAGAACAAATTATTACACATATTTAAATTAAACACAATCATTTTAAAATTAGAAACATGAAAAAATCATTATTAAGTTTAGTATTCGTTGCCGTATTCGGTCTTACAGCAACCGCATCTACCCCTATTGACGGAGAGAAAAAAGAAGTAAAGGTCAGCGAAAGCACCGTTACATGGAAAGGGTATAAAGTAACTGGATCCCATTATGGCAGTATTAACCTAAAGTCTGGTCATTTAGAAATGAACGGCAAAAATTTAACTGGCGGTGAATTTGTTGTTGATATGACTTCAATAACTGTTAACGACCTAGAAGCTGGTAAAGGAAAAGAAAAATTAGAAGGACACTTACAGTCTGCAGATTTCTTTGGGGTAGAAAACAACCCTACCTCTAAATTGGTATTTACCTCTGTAAAATCAATGAACAATAACTCATATACCGTAACCGGAAACTTAACTATTAAAGGTATTACAAAACCTGTAACACTTGTTGTTTCTATGTTTGAAAATAAAGCAACTGCCACTATCAAGATTGATAGAACTAAATTTGATATTAAATATGGTTCTGGAAGCTTCTTTGACGACCTAGGCGATAAAGCTATCTATGATGATTTTGATTTAGTGGTAGATCTAGCATTATAAAATTTCACTGTTGTTTATAGTACCACAATTTAAAATCCCTTTGAGATATATTCAAAGGGATTTTTATTTTTGACAAAGTAAAGTTTGATAGTTTAAATTTCCTTTTTATATTTGATGCTCAATGAAAAATTTAATCGCAAATTCTTGGTGGTGGAACAACTTACGAAAAACATCGTGAGCAAAGCATCATTGTAGTAAAACTATATAAAGGCTTGTCATCACGACAAGCCTTCTTTATTTTATAAAAGTATCTATGACCTATCAATTTAAGACATTTCATAAAAAAATTCTTGCCGACACAATGACGCCGGTTAGCGTTTATTTAAAAATAAGAGACCGTTTTCCTAATAGCATTTTATTAGAAAGTAGTGACTATCACGCTAATAATAATAGTTTTTCATACATATGTTGCAATCCTATTGCTTCTATTAAAGTGGAAAATGAAATTATTGTTAAACAATTTCCTGATGGGGTTATTGAAGAAACTCCAATTACACCAGAGATAAACGTTGTAGATATTATAGACACCTTTAGTAAAACCTTTAAGGCAGATAATAATGACTATAAATTTATTATTAATGGTATGTTTGGCTATATGGCCTATGATGCCATTCGTTATTTTGAAGATATAGATATAACTGTTAAAGATGACTCTGTTCGCATACCGGATATTTACTATGCCGTTTATCAAAACATCATAGCCATTGATCATTATAAGAATGAAGCCTACCTTTTTGCTCATTGTTACAATACCGAAAACAACATACCTGAATTAGAGCAACTTTTAAGTATTAGAAACTTCGCTACCTATAATTTCAAAATAGAAGGGGATAGAGAATCTAATTTAGAAGATTCAGAATATAGAGCGCATGTAGAATTAGCTAAAAAACACTGTCAACGTGGCGATGTATTTCAGTTGGTCTTAAGCCGTCGCTTTTCACAAGGTTTTAAAGGTGATGAGTTTAATGTGTATAGAGCTTTGCGTTCTGTAAATCCTTCTCCATACTTATTCTATTTTGATTATGGGGATTTTAAAATATTTGGTAGTTCTCCAGAAGCGCAACTGATCGTCAGCGAAGGTAAAGCTGAAATTCACCCTATTGCCGGTACATTTAAAAGAACCGGAAACGATGAACAAGATGCACAACTTGCCAAAGAACTGAAGACGGACAATAAAGAAAACAGTGAACATGTAATGTTAGTGGATCTTGCCCGTAACGACCTTAGTAGAAATGGTAGCGTTGTACAAGTAGAAAACTATAGAGAAGTTCAGTTTTTCTCTCATGTTATACACTTAGTTTCTAAGGTAACCGGAATGAAGAAAAGTGATATTCCAACCATGAAAGTGGTAGCAGACACTTTCCCTGCAGGTACGTTAAGTGGTGCACCAAAGCACATGGCTATGCAACTCATTGAAAAATATGAAAAAACCAGCCGTGGTTATTACGGTGGTGCTATAGGTTTTATGGATTTTTCCGGGAACTTCAATCATGCTATAATGATCAGAACTTTTTTAAGTAAAAATCACAAATTACACTATCAGGCTGGCGCCGGATTGGTCGCCGCATCAAACCCTGAAAGTGAATTACAAGAAACATACAATAAACTAGGCGCTTTGACCAAGGCATTAGAAATAGCTGAAGACATTTAAGATGAAGAAAATATTAGTTATAGATAATTACGATAGTTTCACTTATAATCTAGTGCATTACTTAGAGGAATTAGGTTGCAAGGTTATTGTAAAACGTAACGATCAACTTACGTTAGAAGAGGTTGATCATTTTAATAAAATTGTCCTCTCTCCAGGTCCTGGTATACCTGATGAGGCAGGACTGTTAAAACAAATCATAGAAAAATATGCTCCCACCAAAAGCATTTTTGGTGTTTGTTTAGGGCAACAGGCCATTGCAGAAGTTTTTGGTGGTTCTTTAATAAACTTGGATAAAGTATATCACGGAATTGCCACTTCTATAAAAATCACCAAAGAGGATGTTATTTTTGAAGGACTACCAAAAGAAATTGAAGTAGGAAGGTACCATTCTTGGGTAGTGAATGCTGATTTACCAGAAGTTTTAGAGGCTACTTCTATAGATGAAAACGGACAAGTTATGTCTCTTCGTCATAAGACATTTGATGTACGTGCTGTACAATTTCACCCAGAATCCGTTCTTACTCCACAAGGAAAACAAATGCTAGAGAATTGGTTAAATGCTGAAGCATAGTAAAAGGTATAAAGTACAAAGTAGTAAGAAAAAAAAGACTTCTATGTACTCTATACTAACTACTTAATACTATTAAAAAAATGAAAGAGACACTTAATAAACTTATAAATCACGAAATACTTTCCAAAGAAGATGCGAAACGTATTTTGGTAAATATTGCAAAAGGTGATTACAATACCAGTCAGATTGCAGCATTTTTAACCGTTTATATGATGCGTAGCATAACTATTGAAGAACTTGAAGGCTTTAGAGATGCTTTGTTAGATTTATGTTTAGCGGTAGATTTATCCGCTTATAACCCTATTGACCTTTGTGGTACAGGTGGTGATGGTAAAGACACTTTTAATATTTCCACATTAGCATCTTTTGTAACCGCTGGTGCGGGTGTAAAAGTCACCAAACATGGTAATTACGGTGTATCTTCTAAATGTGGAAGTAGTAACGTAATGGAATTTCTAGGGATAAAATTCAGTAATGAATCAGACTTTTTAGAAAAATGTATTGATAAAGCGGGTATTTGTGTATTGCACGCTCCCCTATTTCACCCTGCTATGAAAAATGTGGCTCCCATCCGTAAAGATTTAGCCGTGAAAACATTCTTTAATATGCTAGGTCCTATGGTGAATCCTGCTTTTCCAAAAAACCAAATGGTAGGTGTTTTCAATTTGGAACTGGCTCGTATGTATGGCTATCTTTATCAGAAAACCGATAAGAATTTCACCGTGCTACATGCTTTAGATGGTTATGATGAAATTTCTTTGACAGGAAATACCAAAACAATTTCTAACCATACGGAAAGCATGCTAAAACCATCTGATTTTGGTGTAAAACAAATAAAGCAAAGTGATATTGTAGGCGGGGATGCTATTGAAACTTCTGCGCAAATTTTCCTTAATGTTTTACAAGGTAAAGGTACAGAACCACAGAATAATGTGGTATGTGCCAATGCCGGTATTGCAATTGCAACGGTAAACAACCTAACACCTCTAGAAGGTTTTGAAAAAGCCAAAGAGTCTTTATTAGGTGGACACGGACTAGCGGCTTTGAAAAAAATACAAGAGTTGAGTAAAAATTAAAAAAAAAGCTTTGTCCACGAATTAACGATGTTATAAAAAAGATAGATTTCATGAACATTCTAGATAAAATAGTAGCCGATAAACGTAAAGAGGTCGAGTTGAAAAAATCGATTATTCCGGTTTCTCATCATGAGGCTTCTGTGCTTTATGAAAGGAAAACGAACTCTTTGGCTCAAGCACTTAAAAATAGCGATACGGGAATTATATCTGAATTTAAACGCAGATCTCCATCAAAAAAAAGCATTAACCAAAATGCAAATGTTGGGCAAGTTGCCAAAGGTTATGAAAAAGCTGGAGTTTGCGGCATGAGTGTTCTTACAGACATTAAATACTTTGGCGGCTCTATTGAAGACCTAATCTTAGCACGTGCATCGGTTAAACTTCCGTTGTTACGTAAAGAGTTTATCATAAGTGAATATCAAATAATTGAAGCCAAAGCGCACGGTGCAGATGTAATCTTACTCATTGCAGCTATTCTAACAAAACAGGAAATTAAAACCTACTCTGAACTAGCTAAAAACTTGGGTTTAGATGTACTATTAGAAGTACATAATGAAGAAGAACTACATAAATCTATTATGCCAAGTTTAGATATGTTAGGTGTAAACAATAGAAACCTTAAGACTTTTGAGGTCAGTTTAGAAACTAGCAAATCCTTATCAACACTGATTCCAGATGATTTTGTAAAGGTATCTGAAAGCGGTATTAGTTCTATTGAAGCTATTAAAGAATTAAAACCATACGGTTATGAAGGCTTTTTAATTGGAGAGAATTTTATGAAGACCGATAACCCTGGTAAAATTGCTATTGAATTCATTAAAAACCTTAAGAAGTAATGAAGCTTAAAATTTGTGGAATGAAACTGAATATGACTGAAGTTGCACAATTGCGACCAGACTATTTGGGCTTTATTTTCTGGGAGCCTTCTTCTCGGTTTTTTGAAGGTAAAATCCCTGAACTACCTAATTCCATAAGTAAAGTAGGCGTTTTTGTTGATGCCAATATTGATTATGTTATTAGCATGGTTAACGAACATCAATTACAAGGCTTACAATTACACGGCCATGAAACTCCAGAATATTGCATAAAAATTGCAGCAGAACTAAAAAAACTAAATCATAAAGTCGACATTATAAAAGTATTCTCTATTAAAGAGGAATTCGACTTTGATGTTTTAACGCCCTATGAAAATGTGTGCAACTATTTCCTTTTTGATACTAAGGGAAAGTTACCTGGAGGAAATGGATATACATTTAATTGGTCTGTTCTTAAAAAGTATTCTTCTACCAAACCATTCTTTCTAAGCGGTGGTATTGGGCTAAATAATCTGGAAAAGATTAATGAGTTTGCAAAAACACCTGAATCTAAATATTGCTATGCCATTGATGTCAATAGCTCTTTTGAAATAGAACCAGGTTTAAAAAATATTAAAGAATTACAAAAGTTTAAAGAAGCGCTATGAATTATAATGCTGACGAAAAAGGATACTACGGGGAATTTGGCGGTGCCTATATACCTGAAATGTTGTACCCAAATGTAGAGGAGCTACGCCAAAATTATATAAAACTGATGTATGAAGATTCTTTTCAGAAAGAATTCAATCAGCTTTTAAAAGACTACGTTGGTAGACCTTCTCCGCTATATTTTGCTAAACGTCTTTCTGAAAAGCACGGGTGCAAAATATATTTAAAAAGAGAGGATCTAAACCACACAGGTGCTCACAAAGTAAATAACACCATTGGTCAAATTCTAATGGCTCAAAAATTGGGCAAAACCAGAATTATTGCCGAGACCGGCGCAGGCCAGCATGGTGTTGCTACGGCTACCGTTTGTGCTTTAATGGGTATGGAATGTATCGTATACATGGGTGAAATTGACATTGCCCGTCAAGCACCCAATGTAGCGCGGATGAAAATGTTAGGTGCAGAAGTAAGACCTGCAAAATCCGGTAGTAGAACATTAAAAGATGCTACAAATGAAGCTATAAGAGATTGGATCAATAATCCTGTAGATACGCATTACATTATTGGATCTGCTATTGGCCCACATCCTTATCCAGATATGGTAACTCGTTTTCAGTCTGTGATATCCGAAGAGATAAAATGGCAATTGAAAGAAAAAGAAGGACGCGAAAATCCTGATTATGTGGTAGCTTGTATTGGTGGCGGTAGTAATGCCGCAGGCACGTACTATCACTTCTTACATGAACCTGAGGTTGGTATTATTGCCGTTGAAGCCGCTGGTAAAGGAGTAAATTCTGGAGAGAGTGCCGCAACATCGGCACTTGGTAAAGTAGGTATTATTCACGGTTGTAAAACCATGTTAATGCAAACAACAGACGGTCAAATTACAGAGCCCTACTCTATTTCCGCTGGATTAGACTACCCAGGCGTTGGCCCCATGCATTCACATCTTTACAAATCTGGTCGTGCAGAATTTTATTCTGCTACAGATGATGAAGCCATGGCGGCAGGTTTAGAATTATCGCAACTAGAAGGTATTATTCCTGCTATTGAAACGGGACACGCATTTGCGATTTTTGAACATAAAAAATTCAAGAAAGATGATGTTGTCGTCATTAGCCTTTCTGGCCGCGGAGATAAAGATTTGAACACTTATATTGATTATTTTAAGCTAGCATAAACCACTATGAGCAATAGAATTACCTCGAAATTACAAGAAGACAAAAAACTTCTATCTATATATTTTACAGCAGGGTATCCAACACTGAACGAAACAGTTAAAATCATTGAAGATCTAGAAAAGAACGGTGTAGATATGATTGAAATAGGATTACCCTTCAGTGATCCTTTAGCAGACGGACCAACAATTCAAGAAAGTTCTACCGCTGCATTGAAAAACGGAATGACTACCGAAGTACTTTTTAATCAATTAAAAGATATTCGTAAAACGGTTTCTATCCCTTTAATCATCATGGGATATTTTAACCCGATGTTGCAATATGGTGTTGAGGCATTCTGTAAAAAATGTCAAGAAATTGGTATTGACGGACTCATTTTACCTGATCTTCCATTAGATATATACCAAGAAGATTATGAAGCTATTTTCAGGAAATACGGACTCCTAAATGTATTTCTAATAACCCCACAAACTAGCGAAGCTCGTATACGTAAAATTGATGATGCATCTAACGGATTTATTTATATGGTAAGTTCTGCAAGTGTTACTGGTTCTAAATCTGGTTTTGGCCAGGAGCAAGAAAGTTATTTTGAACGCATAGCCGCAATGAATCTAAACACACCACAAATTGTAGGTTTCGGTATTAAGGACAAGGAAACGTTTAAGCAAGCAACCAAAACTGCTAAAGGTGCTATTATTGGTTCTGCTTTTATTAAGCACCTAACAGCTAATGGAACTGGTAAAACTGCTGATTTCGTGAATTTAATACGTTAATTTGAAAGAGTTTTTAAGTAATTGGAAATTGATTATTTTACTTTGCCTAACCCTAGGATTGGCACCATTCTTTCCTGAACCCCATATTTGGGGTAAACTAAAATGGATCCTAGGTGGAGCCAAGGGAATGGTCTTCATGGATTGGTTTGATGTTGTATTCCATGGCTTTCCGTTTATACTTTTAATACGTTTTATATTCATGAAAATTTTCAATTACAAATCCAGCAGTTAAACTGACGGTATGAATTACAAGACATTTACATGAAGTAAATAAAAATTGATTCTTTGTATTGATATTATACCCTAAAGAGGTTGTCATATTCGATAACCTCTTTTTTAATATTAATATAATTTCAATACACCTAGCTAACTGCCATTATCTTAACAGAACAATAAAACCAAGCTCTAAATTCAACTCTAAAAAGACTTACTATTTTATATAGAAAATCTTAACATTTGCCATTTTCTATTTCATGTTCAATTCCCTACATATTGCTTACATTTAGAGAATATATCTACGAGAACTAACATGAGAAAATTACTTTCCTTTCTATTAATTATATCCCTTTATTCTGGCTACGCTCAAGACTCTATTCTAATAAAATCTAAAGTTGCAAATGCCATTGTAGAGTTAAGAGAATTTGTAGCAATACCTAATGATGCCTTAAACGCAGATGATATTGATTCCAATCTTTTTTGGCTTAGAAAGAAATTCACGGAACGCGGCTTTAACAGCACCATTTTAGAAACGAATGGTCTACCTCTATTTTTTGCAGCCCTACCAATGGATGACAATAAACCCACCATTTTATTCTATATGCATTTAGACGGACAATCTGTTGATGCTAAAAAATGGGACCAAAATGACCCATACAAAGTAGTTCTTAAGTCAAAAACTGATGACGGGTGGAAAAAGGAAGCATTTTCAGATTTAGAAGATGATATCAATTATGATTGGCGACTATTTGGCAGATCTACATCTGATGACAAAGGACCTATCATAATGTTCTTAAATGCTATTGATGCACTTAAAAAAGATAATATTGACATCCCCTATAATGTAAAAGTCATTTTAGATAGTGAAGAAGAAAAAAGTAGCGCTCCTTTACCACAAGCGGTTCGTACTTACAAAGATTTGTTAAAAGCTGACTTCTTAGTTATCAATGATGGTCCGGTTCATGTTTCCGGAAAGCCAACGATAGTTTATGGTTGCAGAGGAATTACAACATTGTCAATAACAACTCACGGACCAATTAAACCTCAGCATAGTGGTCATTATGGTAATTACGCACCAAACCCTGGATTTCAATTAGCGCAACTTCTAGCCACCATGAAAGATGTTGATGGAAAGGTTTTAATAAAAGGATATTATGACGGAATTACCTTGGACGAAGCAACACTAGAAGTGCTAAAAAGTGTGCCAGATAGCATTGAAGAGATCAATAAAAACCTAGCCATATCCAAAGCTGAAAAAGTAGGTAGTTTTTACCAAGAAGCGCTACAATATCCTTCATTGAATATTCGCGGGTTAAGTTCTGGATGGATCGGTGAGCAAGCTAGAACTATAGTACCAGCGACCGCAACTGCAGAGTTAGATTTAAGATTAGTCCCAGAATCTGATGGTACCAGACTTAAAAAACTAGTAAAAGATCACATTAAAAATCAAGGCTTTCATGTTATGGATACAGCACCAACTATGGAAGACCGTTTAAAGTACGATAAAATCGTTACTATTAAAGAAGGTACAGTTACAGATGCGTTCCGTACCAATTTAAATAATCCGTTTGGGAATAGTATTGTAAAGACAATGGAAACTACATTAAGGGAAAAACCTGTTCAAATAAGAATAATGGGCGGTACCGTACCTATTTCTCCTTTTATAAATGAATTGAAGATTCCGGCATTTATTATCCCTTTGGTAAATGCAGACAATAATCAACATAGTCCCAATGAAAATTTAAAAATTGGGCAGATTGCTTATGGTATTAAAGTATTCTATACGCTACTAAGTAATGATATAAATGAGTAGAGCGGTTTAACATTCCATAACAAAGCTTTATCAGCCTATTAACGGAGTTCTTGGCTTCTATTTGGTATCTTTTTGTTGAACCTTAAAAAAATAGATACTATGGGAATTATAAAAGATAATAAAAAGTTTAAAAGAAAAGTAGAACAGAACAACCCTACAAACCCAACTGGGAATACTAATGTAGAGACGAACAAATTTGATATTGATAAAGAGACTATTAAAAATCAACAAAACAAAAAGTAGCATGCTATTTTAGCTACAAAACAAAAAGCCCGATTCTAAATGGAATCGGGCTTTTTGTTTTGATAATTTTAGAGTTGTTCTATGCCGAGTTTCTACTGGCATTAATATTCCCATAAAGAGATCTTGTAACAATTTTCTCATACAGTTCCCTATACGTTGTACCTTCGCCAATTCTCTGTAATGCGTATTGTTGTATCACTAATAACGGTAATACAATATTCTCACGTATTTTAATGGATTCTCTTGAGATTGCTTCTTTAGACATTAAAATTTCCATACCAGAAAGTTTTAACAACATAGCCTTAGATAACTTATACTCAGCATGAAGAATTTCCCAAAATGCACCATATTCCTCATCCTCTTTCATATAGCTAGTCAACTCAAAATAACATTTGGTAAGACTCATCATACTATTCATCATTAAAGCTTGAAAGAAAGGTACTTCTTGATATATTCTTTTAGCCTCTTCAAATCTACCATCATCTTCTAGCTTCTTTAAAGCTGTACCAATACCGTAATAACCTGGTACATTTTGCTTTAATTGACTCCAAGATCCTACGAATGAAATAGCCCTTAAATCTGATAATTCTAATTTAGCTTTGTTACCTCTTTTACCTGGTCTACTTCCAATATTTGCCTTGGTATAATATTTAAGAGTACTCATATTCTCTAAATAAGGCATGAACTTATCATGATGTTTTAAATCATCATATTTCTTGAAACTAAGCTCGGATAATTCTTCGATCAATTCTCTATCTGCATCAGAAATAACAATTTCCTTTTCTAGAATAGTGTTAGACAAACCTGCTGTCAACAACTGCTCGCTATTATAAATAAATTGTTCTTTTGTTCCGTATGTACTGGTAATTGTCTGCCCTTGTATAGTAAGTTGTATTTCGTTATTAGCAACCTTATTCGTCTGTGCCGCATAAAAACGATGTGTTTTACCACCACCTCTTGCTGGCGGACCTCCTCTACCATCAAAGAATACAGCCGCTATTCCATGCTCATCACACACCTCTGAAAGTTCCTCTTTAGTTTTCAAGATAGACCAGTTCGCTTTTAGGTAACCTCCATCTTTAGTTCCGTCAGAGAAGCCAAGCATTATAGTCTGCTTCATATTCCTATTTTCTAAATGCGCTTTGTATTCAGGTAAATTGAATAAGAACTGCATAGTATCTTGAGCAGTGTCCATACCGTTCATGGTTTCAAACAACGGCACAATATCAAAGGTAATTTTCTTATCTGCCCAACCACACCATCTAAACAATGCATAAACAAAAAGAATAGAGTACTTATCCTCAGAATTACTAATGATATATCTATTACATCCTTCTTCACCGTTCTTCTCTTGTATGGTCTGTAATTGAAGTATATTTTTGATGGTATCTTTTACAATATCTTCTTTATAATCATTAGCCACTAATTGTAAATTCTCATGTAAAAGAATATCAATTAATTTCTCTTCAGACAATTCGTTAAGCTCTTCTTTAATTAATCCATTCTTTTTCAAAACCTCAACCATAACCTTGGTATGCATACTGTGGTCTTGACGTATATCTATAGTTGCAAAGTGTACTTTAAAAATTTTCACTTTATCTATAAAATTCTCTAAATCTTTTAGGTAAAGACTTTGATACTTTTCAATAAGAATCAACCTAATTTCTTCTAAAGGAACAATGAGATCCTCATACCCAATATCTTTAGAACTATCAAACATAGCAGTGTACAGGTTTGATCTCAATTTCTGCAAAGGCTCTTGCACATCTTTAAAGGTAAGTTTATGAACCAAACCTTTTAAATCATTATAATAACACTTCATTAGGGTTAAACGAAGCTCGTTCATTACATCTTTAGTAATAGCCGAGGTTACGAACGGGTTACCATCACGGTCACCACCAGGCCAAAAGCCTAATTTTACAATATCATGATTTTCAAATTGCCTAGAACCTGTACTTTCTTTAATATATGCGTACATATCACCTATAGCATCATAGTACACATGTCTTAGCGTATATATAATATTTTTTGCCTCATCTAAAGGGGTAGGTTTTTTGGCATTGATTAAAGAGGTTAGCCCTAATTGTTGTAAGCCAACATCAATCTCATCAATTTTATCTTCTAAAATTAAAGTTCTAAGGTTAGTTATAATATCTAAAACCGCAGGAGTATAAAATTGAGTTGGGTGTGCAGTTAACACTATTCTAGCACTGAATGTACTTAACTTGTCCCAAATAGTATCCCAAGATTTATTCTTTTCTACCAATTGAAAATAATCTTTTAAAGACAATGAACTTGAATGCTTATGCAATTTTGGGAATGCAGCGTCTTCAACACTATCATAAAGTACTACTTGGCGCTCCACATATTGTATGATGCGAAACATAAAGTCTATCTGGTCCTTTTCTGATTTGGTTTCTACGTAATTTTCAAAAAAGTTTTCAAGAATCTCTTTTGGATTAAGTCCGTTACTCAATCCTTTTTCAGACTGGTTCAGTAATAACGGAATTAACATACCCACATTCTCAATATTCTTATAGGGTAGATTTAGAAAAAGACTGTTATAGACGTTAAACTTATTTTGGACAGATTTCTTGAATTCTGCCAACCTTTCTTTCTGTTGCATATATCTAAAAACTTTAAACCGAATTGTTACGGCAAACTTGCTAAAATTCGAAAGTAAATATCGCTATTCCTAGAGGATTTAAAGAATGATTATTGCAAAATGTCATATTCATAGAAGTATACCACAAAATTGTGTCTATTGACAACAAATATTCCATAAAACAACACCACTTTTCTACTTTTATCACGTAAATAAAAATAAAAAATTCATTTTCATATAGTGTTCTCGTAAAGGAGTCTTGTTTTAATGGCAGGGCTCTTTTTAGTTTAAAATAACTTTAAAACCAAAATTTGGTCAAAAATATTTTTTATACTGAAGTACCCTAAAATCTATTGTATTAAACCTAGGGTTTTCCCGTTTCAATCGCTTATAACTTTCAAGACTACCCACCGCCCTATTTGCAGCACCAGAAGGAGCGATCAGAGAAACCGTTTTAATTGATGCTTTTGTGACAGGATGTATAAATTCATGTATTCGTGGTACATCATTAGAAATTACATGCAACACTACATTGTGCTCCTTTAAATGTTTTCTAAAAAAATACTCTGGACCATTTTTACTGTTGCCTCCTGTAAATAATAAGGTATTTACATTAGGATATCTTTCTAGATACCCTAATACATTTCGTAATTGAATATGCTGCATTCCAATATCAGAAGCATCTATCTTTTCTCTTTCTGCGGAAGCCACAATATCACAAACTCCTATCTTCCTTTCTTTTAAAAATATTTTGCGTTGATTTACGGCCTCTTCTGTAGTTTCAAACTTTAAATTTAAAAGAAAAATCCTATCTAAAATAGTCCACAGTTGTCCATCACGACTTCCATAACAAAAATTGACATCGCCTTCTTTTAAATTCCCCGTGGTAAAACGCGGCGGCGGTAATGTACCTACTATCAATTTTTCAGTAAATTCGTTTATAAAAGGTTCATATGGATGTATATGTTGAAATTTCTTTTGCATTAGTGTTTTATTCTCATGAGCCTATTTTACAGACAAATCATTTCTAAATTACTAACTTTAATAGAAAGCAAATAAAAAGAGTTATGGGAAAGGGAGATAAGAAATCTAAAAAAGGTAAAATATCTAATAATTCTTACGGGGCCAGAAGACCACGTAAAATAAAAAAAAGGCCTACTGTAGAGGAAAAAATTAAGATCAATAAAAAGAAGTAGACTTAATTGTCTATTCTAAAGGTCATGTCAACCTTATTCTCCTCATCTAACGAAATTTCATACGTATAAAAACCTATTGGCAACGTATCGGTTGACATCTCTACAGGTACATAATTTAAACTCGTAGAATCTGTAAGAATGGATAATTTTGTATATGCATATGCCCTTTCAAACTCCCTATATTCTGAAAATTCACCTGCTTCAACATGCTCATAAACAGTATCATTTTCTACTATACGTACTTCACTAAAAAAAAGAGACGTGCTATTTTGAATGCGAATATTAACTAGATTAACTTCATCATCCCTATCTGTACAAGAAAACAATATAACAACACAAATAACAGCAAGCAAAACAATCTTTCTCATAGACGTATTTTATATATACTTAAGAACGAAAAAGAGTAGATTATATTTTATCTAATAAAGACGGGATTATTTTCTTTTAAAGTATGTTCTTGACTAAACTGATAATCGTCTAAATTAAACCCTTTAATGTCTTCAAGAGTTTTCGCATCAGTATCTATTATATATCTTGCCATTGCTCCTCTAGCTTTTTTAGCGAAGAAACTAATAATCTTTAATTTATCATTCTTCCAGTCTTTAAATACGGGAGTAATTATTTCTGCCTTAATCTTTTTTGGTTTTAGCGCACTGTAGTATTCATTACTAGCTAGATTTACCAAAAGCTCGCCATCTACCATCTCATTGTTTAAATGATCGGTAAGCCTTTCTCCCCAATACTCATACAAGTTTTTCTTTCTTTCCACCTTTAACGAAGTACCCATTTCTAGCCGATAAGGTTGCATTAAATCTAATGGTTTTAATATACCATACTGCCCAGATAAAATTCTAAGCGTTCGTTGTAGCTTTTCAATTTTTTCTTCAGATAAAGTATATGCATCCAAGCCCTGATATACATCTCCGCTAAAAGCATATACCGCAGGTCTAGCATTATCTGGTGTAAACGGTACCGTAAAATCTTGATTACGCTGCCAGTTTAATTGCGCCAATTTATTTGAAATAGACATTAGCTCAGAAAGTGCAGTTGGTTTCTTTTTCTTTAAGACCTTATTCAACTTTTCTGCATCTTCTATAAATTCTGGAGACGTATATGTTGTTGTTGGCAATTCACTTTCGTAATTCAATGACTTGGCCGGAGAAATAACAATTTTCATAATGCAATTTTAATACTCCAAAAATAAACAGGATAAATAGGAAGACCTACAAAAGATAAAAAAGAGTTTAAATAGTGGTATTGATGAAACTTATTCTGTACTATTCTTACTGTACCCTCTCCATTTTTCAATGGCATTGGTCATATCTTCAGGCACTTCAGAATCAAAGCTCATATGCTCTCCCGTGACGGGATGAACAAAGCCCAAGGTCTTGGCATGTAACGCTTGTCTTGGTAATAATTTAAACGTATTCTCTACAAACTGCTTGTACTTTGTAAAGGTCGTCCCCTTTAATATCTTTTCACCACCATAACGTTCATCATTAAACAATGTGTGCCCAATATATTTCATATGCACACGAATTTGATGCGTTCTACCTGTTTCTAATTTACAAGACACCAAGGTTACGTAACCTAATCTCTCTAACACCTTAAAATGGGTTACTGCTTCTTTGCCTTCTTCGCCTTCTGGAAAAACATGCATCTGCAGGCGATTTTTAGGATTTCTACCTACATTACCTATTACCGTACCTTCATCTTCTTCAATATTACCCCAAACCAAAGCCACATACTCACGCTCAGAGGTTTTATCAAAAAATTGTTTTGCTAAATGGGTCATAGCAGCTTCGGTCTTTGCTACTACCAACAAACCAGAAGTATCTTTATCTATACGGTGTACCAAGCCTGGTCTTTCATTACTATTTGAGGGTAAATTATCTGTATGAAAAATTAGTGCATTAATCAATGTACCTGAATAATTTCCATGCCCCGGATGTACTACCATCCCCGCAGGTTTATTCACTACCATTAAAACGTTGTCTTCATAAACAATGTCTAAAGGGATGTCTTCCGGTACTAACAAAAATTCATGTGGCGGATGCTCAAACAATACTTTGACCTCATCACCCGCTTTTACCTTGTAATTGGATTTTACGATTTGATCATTGACCCAAACGTGACCATCTTTAGCTGATTGCTGTATTTTATTACGTGTAGCATTTTCAATGAAATTCATTAAAAATTTATCTACCCTTAAAGGAACTTGACCTTTAGAGGCTATAACTTTATGATGCTCAAAAAGTTCTCCATCTTCATTTTCTGGCCGTTCTATATTCTCCCCCATCTAATCTTCAGATTCCGCTTTAATTATTGCTCTTTCGGTAATACTACCATTACCACAAACCAATTCTATCTTTGAGGTTTTGGGTAGCTTATCTCCTGGCTTAATATCTTTTCCTTTATACTTTATACGGTAAACCATATCCTTACCCAATTCATCTACATAGGTAACGCGTTGTACATCTAAACCTACAGCTTTCAACATTGAAGAAGCATTACGTTTGGTCACCTGAATTATCTTAGGGACGCTTACTTTTTTATAACCTGAAGGGTTTACCGTAAAATAAATCTTTCTATTCTCTTTCACTTTTGATCCCGCAGAAGGGTTTTGCTCTATAATAGAGAATCTTGGATAATCTGGATTGTAGTTTGCAGAATCTAACACTTCATATCGCAAACCCACTTCTTCAATTGATTTTCTCATTTCCATCACAGATTTTTTTGAAAAGTCTGGTACTTCTACAAACTCACCATGATTGGTAGTACTGTTTAGATAACTTAATACGGTAAAAATTAAAATAACTAATACCAATAATGCAAGACCTAGTTGAATAAAAAAGGTTTTGCTTTTTAAAAAATTGAAAAAATTCCTCATACATATTATTTGACCCAACAAATATAGTAAATGCCCTCATACCATTTTGCAGCATAGGTTTATAGTTATTGGTATCATAAAAAATACTTCTTATTTGATGAATGCCATATATTTCCTTTTATATTTTATTTCAATGCTTCATCTTTGCTTTAACAATCTTAATAGACCATACACATGAAAAAAAATATTGCAATTATAATGGGCGGTTATTCTAGCGAATATAAAATATCCCTTAAAAGTGGTAATGTGGTGTATGATTACCTGAACAAAGATAAATTCAATCTTTATAGAATACACATTTTTAAAGACAAATGGGTATATGTTGATGAACAGAACAATGAAACACCCGTAGACCGTAATGATTTCTCCATACCTTTAAATGGTACATCAATATTTTTTGATTGTGTTTTTAATGCCATACATGGATCACCCGGAGAAGACGGTCTCATGCAAGCTTATTTTGAATTATTAGGAATTAAGCACACTTCTTGCGGGTTCTACCAAGCTGCACTTACTTTTAACAAACGTGATCTGTTGAGTGTTCTAAGACCTTACGGTATTAAAGCAGCTCCCTCTTATTACTTAAACCTAGGCGACGAAATAAACGAAACGGAAATTATAGATAAAGTTAAATTACCTTGCTTTGTAAAAGCAAATAAGTCTGGCAGTAGTTTTGGCATAACTAAAGTTTATAAAGAAGAAGCGTTAAAAAACGCGATAGAAATAGCGTATAAAGAAGATGATGAAATCATTATTGAAAGCTTTCTTAATGGTACAGAAGTTTCTGTAGGCGTATTAAAATTGAATGGAGAAACAACCGTACTCCCCATCACAGAAATAGTTTCTGAAAATGATTTCTTTGACTACCAAGCAAAATACGAAGGTAGATCACAAGAAATCACCCCTGCTAGAATTAACCCTGAGCAATTAGAAAAAGTAACTAATGCAGCAAAAAGAATATATGATGTTCTTAAAATGACCGGTTTTTCTAGAAGTGAATTTATATTTATAGGCAACGAACCCTTCTTACTAGAAATGAATACTACCCCAGGTTTAACAACAGAAAGCATTTTACCACAACAAGCTAAAGAATTTGGTATAGAGCTAGGGATGTTATTTGAGTACGCCATAGTAGAGACATTATCTTAAAATACCTATATTTAAAAACAAAATTTCAACTATGAAACGCGCAATTTTTCCCGGTTCTTTTGATCCTTTAACTTTAGGACATTATGATATCATTATTCGAGGTATAACTTTATTCGACGAAATTATTATTGCCATTGGAAAAAATGCGGATAAAAAATACATGTTCAGCTTAGAACAACGCATACAATTTATAAAAGAAGCATTTAAAGATGCACCCACAATTTCGGTAAAGTCATACCAGGGATTAACAGTAGATTTTTGTAAGAAAGAGAATGCCAATTTTATTTTAAGAGGACTCCGAAACCCTGCCGATTTTGAATTTGAGAAAGCAATTGCCCATACAAACAGAAAATTATCTGAGATAGAAACGGTGTTTTTATTGACTTCATCGGGCAAATCATACATTAGCTCATCTATTGTAAGGGACGTTATTCGTAACGGTGGCGATTATACAGAATTAGTACCAAGTTCTGTAAGAAAATAGACGTATTTTATCGGCCAGACAACAAAAAACGCCTTTTCAACCACATTTATACCTAAAAACACAACAAATTGTAATCATAAACTGTAATAATCCTATAAATTCGTAGGAAAATTCTTTCTGATTATGCTGAAGTCCAAAAATAGTTCATCTTTTTCTTTAGATTGGATCAATCAAATTCCATCATCTATCGTCATTATCGATACAGATTTTAAATTGATCAGTGCCTCCCCTATTTGGCTGACCAATTTTCAGTTAGATCTAAATACTATAAAAGGAAATTACTTTATCGATTTGTTTCCTCAATTATCTCAAGAATTAAAAGCTAGGCTAAAATATAGCTTAGACGGACTTAGAGACATTAAGTTT
Source organism: Maribacter ulvicola (assembly GCF_900155985.1). Classification (GTDB taxonomy): domain Bacteria; phylum Bacteroidota; class Bacteroidia; order Flavobacteriales; family Flavobacteriaceae; genus Maribacter; species Maribacter ulvicola. The sequence goes on along the minus strand of NZ_FTMA01000011.1, from coordinate 32,009 downwards.
AAATACAATGCCAAAGACTGCCATTATTCTTCAAAAGATTCTATCTGGCATTTTAATCCTTGGAAAGATGGCTATGGTAACATCATAGGTGTCATTATAAAAGTTGAGCCAATTACAAAAACACAAGAACTTGAAATTGAACTAAATAAAACAAAATATATTTTAAACGAAAAGAGTTCTATTGCCAAAATAGGAAGTTGGGATTATAATATTAAAAATGAAACTTTAAATTGGTCCCCAGTAGTACATAAAATATTTGGCGTAGCTGCAGATTACAAACCAACCTTAGAAAAAGCTTTTAATTTTTATTTAGAAGGCAACTGTAGAAAAACTATTAAACGTTCCGTTAACGAAGCAATTGAATCTGGTAAACCTTGGAACGAAAAATTACAATTACAACAAGCAAACGGAACTATCATTTGGGTAAATTCTATTGGAAGACCTAAATATAGTAATGGCAAATGTACTCGGGTAATTGGTACATTACAAAATATCACGGATACTATAGCACAACCAACAGTTAAGCCCGTAACACAACCTAATAAATATCCTTTATTTGAAAAAGTACCGTTTGGTCTTGCTATTATAAATTTTGCAACGGGTAATATATTAGACGTAAATGATGAGTTCACAAAACTCACCGCTTATGATAAAGAACATTTCTTAGGACTTAACTTTAGAACTTTCATTAACGCACATATTAAAAATAAGAGTGTTGAACTTAAAAATCAACTTAAAGAAAATGGTTCTTTCAAATCTGTAAAGTTTGTATATACCAATCAAAAAAGGCATAACATAAACATTAAAATGACCGGCACCTTAATAGAAGGGCTTTCTGGAAGTAAAAATATTTTATGCACTTTTGAAAATATAACTTCACAAATAAAACTAGAGAGAAATCTAAAAAATACCATTGCATCTGCAAGAGAGAAAAATGAACAGCTTCTTAACTTTGCCCATATGGTATCTCACAACCTTAAAACACATGCTACCAACTTTTCATTATTGCTTAATTTTTTAAATGATGAAACCGGCAAAATTCAACGTAGCAAATACATGAACATGTTATTTAGTGCTTCAGACAACTTGTCTGAAACCATTAAAGGATTAAGAGAAATCGTTGCCGTAAAATCTAGTATCAATGAAGAAAAAAAATCTCTTTCTTTAAACGAAAGCCTGTTTGTCGTTGAACAAAATGTGGCTGGCCTACTAAAAGAAACTAATGGTAAAATTATTAATGAAATACCAGAAACAACCACTGTAAAAGCTTTGCCGGCATATCTTAACAGCATTTTAACCAATTGCATAACAAATTCAATAAAATACAGGAGTGAAGATAAAAAGCCAATTATTATACTTAGTATAGAAGAAGAAAAAAACTATACTGTTTTAAGCGTGGAAGATAATGGCTTGGGAATAGACTTAGAAAAATATGGTGATCAAGTTTTTGGTCTCTATAAAACCTTTCACAGAAACAAAGAATCCAGAGGAATTGGCCTATATATTACCAAAAACCAAATGGAAGCAATGAATGGTAAAATTACCGTTGAAAGTATGCCAAACCAGGGGGCTACTTTTAAGTTTTATTTCAACAAAAAATAATGAACAATCCTACATGTAGATTATTGGTTGTTATACAACGTAAATGATAACATTCACAACAATAATATAACAGAATATAGCAATCCCACTACATTCGTAAGAAATTTCACCGGTATGATAAAAGTTCCCCTGATATCAAATACTTCGTACCTAATTAGACAATTGCCCTCACCAACGGCATTTATTGACACTAATTACAACATTGTTCAGACCTCTGACAAATGGACGAGTATTTTTAATAAGAAAAATGAGTCTAGTAACTCTAAAAGTTTATTCGATGTTTTCCCTAATTTAAGCCATAAATGGAAAATGGTTTTAAATAATTGCTTTAATGGTAACCCACAACCCATGGGCATTCACCAAGCTTTCGACGTTAATGACAAAGAGCTTTGGTTCGAGTGGACCAATGCACCTTGGTATGACAACGAGGAGAATATTATAGGGGCAATAATTCAATTAAGCAATATCACCGAAGCGGTCAAAAATGAATTAGAACTTAACAAAAAAGACCTGCTCTTACAACAACAAGCCGAAATTACTAAAATTGGAAGGTGGGAATACAACATAGCTGACAACAAATTATTTTGGTGTGCTACAACAAAGTCCATTCATGATGTTTCACCAGATTTTAAACCTAATATTGAAACTGCCCTTTTCTACTATAAAGAGGGGCACAGCAGAAATGCTATATCAATGGCTATTTTTGAAGCTCAGGACAAAGGTAAATCATGGAATAACCTAAAGCTACAGATAATCACGGCTACAGGTAAAGAAAAATGGGTGATGGCCGGTGGAAAACCAATTTATAACAAAGGTGAAATGGTTGGATTAATCGGTACATTTCAAGATATTCATGAGCAAGTTGAAGCTGATATCAAAACTATTGACAATGAAAAGTTACTGAGAACACTGATTGATAATTTACCTGTTAATGTCTATATAAAAGATACCGAATCTAGAAAAGTGTTGATCAATAAGGCCGAATGCGAATATTTAGGTGTTGACGACCCAAATGACATCATAGGCAAAAGTGATTTTGAATTGTACCCATACGAAGGGGCTAAAAAATCTAGAGAAGAAGACTTAAAGGTAATGAATACCCTAAGACCCATACTTGGCAAAGAAACAATCAATACCACTCTAAGTGGTAAGCAAACATCATTTTTAAGTTCTAAAATTCCCTTGCTTAACAATAAAGGTGTTGCCTATGGTATTGTTGGTATAAGTTTAGATATCTCTCAATTAAAAGAAAAAGAAAAAGAGTTAAGAAATATTATAAATATTGCTTCGGTACAAAATAAAAAACTACTGAATTTTGCACATATTGTTTCACACAACTTACGCTCTCATTCCGCAAACTTTTCAATGCTCCTAAACTTTTTAGAAAATGAAAAAGATGAAAAAGAAAAGACTAAGATTGTAGAAATGCTTACTAGGGCTTCAAATAATTTGCTTGAAACTTTAGATAATTTAAATGACGTAGTTTCAATAAATACAAACACTAATATTGAAATGAAAGAGATTGATTTAAACAGTAAAATTCTAGACACTTGTGAAAATCTAGCCTCATTTATTTCAAATAACAGTGCTACAATAGAAAATAATATTCCGGTTAATTTTAAAGTAAAATCAGTACCGGCATATTTAGATAGTATATTGACCAACTTTTTAACTAATGCCGTTAAATATAAATCTCCAGACAGAAACCCATTAATTATCCTGAATGCAGAAAAGAAAGGTAATTACTCCGTTTTAACTATAACTGACAACGGCTTAGGTATTGACCTAGAAAAATACGGTGAAAAAATCTTTGGCATGTACAAAACTTTTCACGACCACAAAGATGCTAGAGGAATAGGGTTGTATTTGACCAAAAACCAAATTGACGCCATGAACGGGAAAATAGAAGTAAAAAGTAAAGTTGGAAAAGGAACAAAATTTAAAATTTTCTTTAATGAAAAAAATTAGTGATATCACTATTATTGATGACGACGCTATTACAGTGTTTGGCTTACGTAAATTAATATCTTCAAGTATTGAATGTAAATCTGTAGAATCTTATGGCAATGGCAAAATTGCTTTAGACGCTATGATCCATATTTTCAATAACGACCAACGAATACCGCAAATCATCTTTCTAGATATCAATATGCCCATAATGGATGGCTGGGAATTTTTAGATGCTTTTATTAAAATTCCTATAAAGGATAAAATAAGAATTAATATAGTAACCTCTTCTATTGATCCTTTTGATAAAAAACAATGGGAATATTACAAAAGCAAAAGCCATCATTTGATCACCTTCAACCAAAAGCCAATAGATAGGAATAAAATAACAGAAATTACCCAAGTAGCATAAGCCAACTAAGTAATTATTATTTTTACATTCAATTAATGGTATTTGGTACCATTTCAATGGTTTGTACATGAAAATTAAGCTACTATTTATTTTCGTCATTTTGCTAGTTTCTTGCGAGAGCACGGTTGATAATATTGAAAAAGATTTCCCTACACCGTATGAAACTTCTAATAATACTGAAACAGCTACCTATGATCAGGTTATAGATTTTTACTTAAAGCTGTCAAAAGAGTTTTCCTCCATAAACATACAAACTATTGGCACTACCGATAGCGGCAAACCTCTGCACGTAGTCACTTATAGTAACAAAGGTGATTTTGACTTCAAAAAACTAAGTAAAAGCAATACCATAATGTTAATTAACAATGGTATTCACCCTGGTGAAAGTGATGGCATTGACGCCACCATGCTATTATTTCGTGACCTGGCAAGTAATGAAATTGAAACTCCTAAAAAAACCATAATAGCCACCATTCCAATCTACAACGTTGGTGGTGCCCTAAATAGAAACAGCACTACACGCGCTAACCAAAACGGACCTTTGGAGTACGGGTTTAGAGGTAATGCTAAAAATTACGATTTAAATAGGGATTTTATTAAGAGTGACACAAAAAATGCCGAAACTTTTACAGAAATTTTCCATCTTATAAATCCTGATGTATTCATAGATAACCATGTAAGTAATGGTGCAGATTACCAATACACGCTCACCCATCTATTTACACAGCACAATAAGATGGGCGGTGACTTAGGCGAATATATCCATAGCTCGTTAATGCCCCAATTGCATGATTCTTTATCCAAATCTAAATGGGATATTACGCCGTATGTAAACGTATTCAATAGTCCGCCAGAACAAGGTTTTCAACAATTTATGGACCATCCTAGATACTCTACAGGCTATACTACACTGTTTAATACGGTAGGCATGATGGTGGAAACACATATGCTAAAACCATACCACATGCGCGTAACGGGCACTTATGAACTTATGAAAAAAATGATTGCTATAACTGAAAAAGACGGTAGCAAAATAAGATCTCTAAGAGGTGCGGCATTCTCAAAAAATAAGTCAAAAGAATATTACCCTATTGCTTGGGCAGTTGACACTACAAAAGTTTCTATGTACACTTTTAAAGGCTACCAGGCAGATACTATAAATAGTGAAGTTACCGGCTTAAAAAGATTGAAATACAACCGAAACGTGCCAATAGAAACCGAAGTAGCGTATAAAAATCATTTCACTGCTTCTGACTCTATTAAAATCCCAAAAGCGTATGTATTAGGTAGTCAATGGCAAAATATTATTAAAAAACTTCATTTAAACAAAATCACATACACCACCCTTCAAAAAGATTCTATGATATCTGTAGAGGCTTATAAAATACGTGAATACCAAACGTATAAATCACCTTATGAGGGTCATTACCCACACTACAACACTACCGTGAGTACAACAAATGAAATCAAAGAATTTCATGCAGGCGACATCATTATACCTACCCACCAACCCGGGATAAGATATCTTTTGGAAACCTTAGAACCAGCTGCAGTAGATTCATTTTTTAACTGGAATTTCTTTGACACCGTTCTACAGCAAAAAGAAGGCTTCTCTCCTTATGTCTTTGAGGATACTGCGTTAAATATGCTCAAAAACGACTCTATTCTTAATGCCAAATTTGAAAATAAAAAAATGCTTGATTTAGATTTCAAGGAAAACTGGTACAAGCAATTAGACTGGCTTTTTAAGCAAAGTGATCTTTATGAAAAAGCTCATTTACAATATCCGGTATATAGAATTAAAAAATAGCTTTTAATCTTCCCCGAATAATATTTTAATGTTCACGTATGAATTTTCAAGCGCCTTCTGAATTTTAGCAGGTCCTTTCCATCGCACTTTAAATATTCCTTCTTTTTTTTCAGGTTTTAATTTACCCTCAAAATCGGTACTCATGGCATACCAATACACCTGTTTTAGTTTATTGACACCATTACGCTTAAAAACATGATAGGTGGTACGTATATAATTATCAATAACAAGCCCTCTAACACCAGTTTCTTCTTCAACTTCCCTTATGGCACATTCTTCAATTGATTCGCCTTTATCCAATTTACCCTTAGGCAAATCCCACTTATCGTTTCTGTAGATAAAAAGCACTTTTCCCTCTTTATTTTTAACCACACCGCCACCGGCAATTACTAGCGGAATTTTTTGAGTAAACTTTTTTAAAATTTCATCGTGATTAGGATGATAAATAAACGCTTCTTTCAACTTCCCCTTCCTCAATGCACTTATTGCCTCATCTATAGATGCTTGATTTAATGAAAAATACTCTCCATTTGTAGTGTCAGAGAGTTTATTTGTTAAAGTCAAAGGCAATTCATTAACAAAAACTTTATACATTTGCGTTATGGTTTTAGACAAAAATACTGCAAAAAAAACGGCAGAGCTACTGCTGCAAATTAATGCAATAAAATTGAAACCCGAAAATCCTTTCACATGGGCATCGGGGTGGAAATCTCCAATTTATTGCGATAATAGAGTTTTACTATCCTATCCTATCATCAGAAACTACATTCGCGATGAAATGGCTAAGCAGGTAGAACAACTTTATGGCAAACCAGATTGCATTGTTGGTGTAGCTACAGGTGCAATAGGAATAGGTGCTTTAGTTGCCGATAAACTAAATTTACCATTCGTTTATGTTAGACCAGAACCTAAATCTCATGGTCGTCAAAATCAAATAGAGGGGCATTTAGAGGCACACCAAACCGTTGTTGTAATAGAAGATTTAATAAGTACAGGCAAAAGTAGTTTAAATGCTGTAGACGCCTTAAGAGCTATTGACGCAAACGTAAAAGGTATGTTAGCCATTTTTACCTACGGTTTTGAAACTGCCGCCAATAACTTTAAAGAAAAAAATACAGAACTACACACGCTAAGTAGTTACGAATACCTTATTGAACAAGCGTCTGATACAGGCTATGTAAAAGAAGAGCAGTTAATTACATTAATGGAATGGAGGAAAGACCCTTCTAAATGGACAAATAAATAATTATGTTTATAGAAACACCAAAGATTCAGATATCTAAGAATACAGAAGACACTTTCAATTTCTTAAATGACTTGCCTAATTTTAGATTGTTAATGCCTGAAAACATTGAAAAATTTGAAGTTTTAAATGAGAATAGATTTCTTTTTGCGTTAAAAGGAATGCCAGAAATTGTTTTGGAAAAAAAAGAACAAACACCTTTCAAACAAATTGTTTTAGGTGCGGCCAGTGAAAAATTGCCATTTACTTTAACTGCAGATATTATTGAAGTAGATACTGATAAAAGTGAGGTTGTTTTAAGTTTTAAAGGTGAATTCAATGCTATGATGGCTATGATGATTAAAAAACCTATTACCAACTTCATAAATACACTCTCAACAAATTTGGCCAAAGTTTAATACAATAACTGTATTTCTTTTAACCCATATTCATGCAAATCGCCGTTTTCATGTTTTACTAGAAGATAACCGTCAATAGACACTTCTTGTATTGTTCCTTGGAACAGTTTATCATTTTGGTCTCTAAAAGAACTCATTTGGCCTATTTTAAATAAATGAGTATGGTATTGTTTAAATAATTCCTCTTCCATTGATTGAAATGGCCTGATTAAATTTTGATGTAAGTGTTCAATAACAGAATAAAAAACTTCATCTAGATTGTAATCTACACCCGTTATATTTTCTAATGACGACGCATGAGGTGCATTTTTAAATGATTTTTGATTAACATTTAATCCAAATCCTATTATACTTTGTTTTATTTTAGATCCAGAAATTACATTTTCTATTAGAATTCCTCCTATTTTACGATTACCTGACAGAATGTCGTTTGGCCATTTAATCCTCAAATCTGGTATTTCAAAATCTTTTAAACTCTCTATTATAGCCAACGATACACAAACACTTACCAAAAAGACACGTTGTATTGGCAGTTCAATATTTTTTTTCAAAACACTGAACGCTAGATTCTTACCTGGCTCAGACTCCCATTTAGCATTCAATTGCCCTCTACCTAAAGTTTGATTTTTAGTAGTTACTACCGTAAAATCTCCCAACTCTCTGTTTAATGACAAGTCTTTTAAATAGGTGTTCGTAGATTGCGTGGCATCAAGTTTGATTATTTGCATTTACTGTTCTTATTGTGAATCTATAATGTAATGTTAAAAACTAGACCTAAAAGAACAAAAAAATAATAACTTTGTAAAAACTAAAATTTTTGAATGCAGGAAAGTAAAACTAGCAAAGATGAGTTAATTGCATTAATAATTCAGGGAATTGACGAAGTAAAAGGTCAAAACATCAACCTATTAGATTTAAGAGAAATTGAAAATACCGTATGTGACTACTTCATAATATGTAACGGTACTTCAAATACGCATGTAAATGCTATTGTAGGATCTATCCAGAAAACAGTAAGTAAAGCAATACAAGATAAACCTTGGCACGTAGAAGGCGAAGACAATGCCGAATGGGTGCTCATGGACTACGTAAATGTAGTTGTTCACGTATTCCAAAAGCAAGTACGAGAGTTTTATGATATAGAAGGTTTATGGGGAGATGCAAAATTCACAACTATAGAAAGTAGCGTAAACTAATAAAAAAATAAAATGGCAAAAGAAAGCAAAACAAATCCGAAAAAACCAAAATTTAGTTCTTGGTGGATTTATGGATTAATAGCAGTATTACTAATTGGATTTCAGTTATTCAATAGTGATGACCTCGCTAGTACACAAAAGACGACTACTTCAGAATTACAACAGTATTTACGAAATGGTGATGTAAAAAAGATATTGATCATAACCAACACCAACCAGGCTAAAGTTTTTTTAACTGGTGAAGCTATTGCAAAAGAGGTGCATAAAGATGTGAACGAAAAATCTTTTCTTCCATCATCTGGTACCGTACCGCAGTATACTTTAGATTATGGTGACCTTCAAATATTTCAAAACGAAATAACTGAAATCAAAAAAGAAAATAATTTAGATACTATTATTGAATTTGGCAAAGAATCTACGGCCATTTTAGATTTCTTGTTATCGCTACTACCATTTGTATTGATCATAGGTATTTGGATTTACTTAATGCGTAGAATGTCTGGCGGTGGCGGCGGTGGCGCAGGAGGCCAAATCTTTAACATTGGAAAATCTAAAGCAAAATTATTTGACGAAAAAACGGACACCAGAACTTCTTTTAAAGATGTTGCCGGTTTAGAAGGTGCAAAAGAAGAAGTTGAAGAAATTGTTGAGTTTTTAAGAAACCCGGACAAGTATACTTCATTAGGTGGTAAGATACCAAAAGGAGCTTTACTTGTAGGACCTCCAGGAACAGGTAAGACCCTATTAGCTAAAGCCGTTGCAGGTGAGGCCAAGGTGCCTTTCTTCTCGTTATCTGGTTCAGACTTCGTAGAAATGTTCGTAGGTGTTGGTGCATCTAGGGTTCGCGACTTGTTCAAGCAAGCTAAAGACAAATCTCCTGCCATTATATTTATTGATGAGATTGATGCTATTGGTAGAGCAAGAGGTAAAAACAATTTTACAGGTTCTAACGATGAACGTGAAAACACTTTAAACCAGTTATTGACTGAAATGGATGGTTTTGGCACAAATACAAATGTTATTGTACTTGCAGCTACCAACCGTGCAGATGTCTTGGACAAAGCGTTAATGCGTGCAGGTAGATTTGACAGACAAATTTATGTGGACCTACCGGATATTCGTGAACGTAAAGAAATTTTTGAAGTTCACCTTAGACCTATTAAAACTGCAGAAACTTTAGATTTAGATTTCTTGGCAAGACAAACACCAGGTTTCTCTGGTGCAGACATTGCAAACGTTTGTAACGAAGCAGCATTAATTGCAGCACGTAACGAGAAAAAAGCGGTGACCAAACAAGATTTCCTAGATGCCGTTGATAGAATTGTGGGCGGTCTTGAAAAGAAAAACAAAATAATAACCCCTGGTGAAAAAGAAACTATTGCTTACCATGAAGCAGGTCATGCCACCACTAGTTGGATGTTAGAACATGCTGCTCCATTGGTAAAGGTTACTATTGTACCTAGAGGGCAATCTTTGGGTGCTGCATGGTATTTACCAGAAGAACGCTTAATTGTTAGACCAGAACAAATGTTGGACGAAATGTGTGCAACTATGGGAGGTAGAGCTGCAGAAAAAGTTATTTTTAATAAAATTTCTACTGGCGCATTAAGTGATCTAGAAAAAGTAACCAAACAAGCTAGGGCAATGGTTACCATTTACGGACTTAACGATGAAATAGGAAATATCACCTATTACGATTCATCTGGTCAAGATTCTTACGGTTTCTCAAAACCTTACAGTGAAGACACGGCTCGGAAGATCGATGCAGAAATTTCTAAAATAATTGAAGAGCAGTATCAACGCGCTATCAAGGTTTTAACTGACAATAAGGATAAACTTACAACTTTAGCAGAAAGATTGTTAGAGAAAGAAGTTATCTTTAAGGAAGATTTAGAAAAAATATTTGGTAAGCGAAATTTTGAAAAAGATATTCTGGCCTTAGAGAACGAAAGAAAACTTAAAGAAGAGGAAGAGAATAACAAATCTTCGGACGAACAAGAAATTACAGAGAATAAATAAAATTACAGTACTTTAGAACTGTAATTATTTCAACAACATAAATGGGATTTTTAGATATTTTATTTGGTGGTGGCAAGAAAAAGGTTTCGAAGGAGACTGCGGAAACGCGCGGCGATCATATGCCAGATTTAAATATTCCTGTTGATGAAAAATTTACGATTCATTTTAAACAAAATGGAGGTAAATTTATTTATTGCGATACTGAGGTTGAAGTTTCAAGAGCCATTCAAAATATTGTGGTAGAAAATAATTGGGAAAGCGAGCCTTTCTTTATCCTTAATGAAAGGCTATCCCAAAAATTTTCTAAAGAACCGATCACTTTCACGGGAAACTCTCGTGAAAGTGAAGTTTTTTTTACCACATGTGAACATCTTATTGCCCAAAACGGAAGTATTCTAGTATGCTCCAATCAACTATTGGAGAAAAAGGTAAATGAACTTCCTAGTAATGTAGTAGTTTTTGCCACTACTAGCCAATTGGTAGAATCTATAGGAGAAGGGCTAAAGACCATTAAGAAAAAATATGGTCAAAAAATACCAGCCAATATAACTACCTTAAAACACTTTAAAGCTACAGCAGAAAACTCCGATGATTTTCTAACGTATGGTAGTAGCACTAAAAATCTTTATCTTTTACTACTGGAAGATTTATAGTATGAAAGAAATTTTAAGAAGGTCATTAACAGGGGCTGTCTACATTATATTATTGTTGTCTGCAGTCTTTTTGAGCTCTGATGCTTTCGATTTTTTATTCATGACCTTTGGGTTAGCTTGTTTATACGAGTATAAAAAATTAGTCCATTTAAAAGGCTATCATATATTTGCAGCTTATTTGGCGTTATGGTGGGCTTTCATTTATTTAGTAAAAGACCAAGAAATTATCAATATTTTAATGGTCATTACTATTGTAATTGATAGTTACCTTCTCATCAACCTTTTTACAAAAAAACCGATTAAATTCAACACTCCAATGAAATTTATAGTTGGACTGTTCTATATAGGCGGAGGATGCATTTTTCTAACCATGATACCTTATAAAAATGATGCCTTTGCCAAATTATTGATCATGGGTATTTTTATTTTAATTTGGGTAAACGACTCATTTGCATACCTAGTAGGAAAAAGTATCGGTAGCACTAAACTTTTTCCTTCAGTTTCTCCAAAAAAAACTATTGAAGGTACTATAGGAGGCTTTATATTTGCACTGGCAGCAGCTTATTTAATGGCTACTTTTGAGGCGCTAATAAGTCCAATACAATGGATGATACTTGCAACCGTTATTGTCATTGCAGGTAGTTTAGGCGATTTAATTGAATCTAAATTAAAAAGAACGGCAGGCGTTAAGGATAGTGGCGCTATTTTACCAGGACATGGTGGCATGCTAGATCGTTTGGATAGTTTGGTCTTTGCGGCACCATTTGCATATTTAACTTTAAATATTTTTAGTTATGTTTCATAAAGAGGGACAAAAAATAATATTGTTTTCTTTTTGTTTAGTAGGGATCAGTGTACTCCTAGCTCATTTCTTTATTGAATTGGCATGGTTGAAATTGACCATTCAACTATTGGGCTTAATACTTTTGATAATCATTCTTCAATTTTTTAGAAATCCGAAAAGATTGGCCGCTAAGGATTTTAATGAAATCCTAGCCCCAGTAGATGGTAAAGTTGTAGTGATCGAGGAAGTATTTGAAAAAGAATTTTTTAAAGAAAAAAGAAGACAAGTTTCTATTTTCATGTCTCCTGTAAATGTTCATGTTACCAGATACCCTGCCAGTGGTACCATTACATTCTCTAAGTATCACCCTGGTAAATTCTTAGTTGCTTGGCACCCAAAATCAAGTGAAGAAAACGAGCGAACAACAGTAGTCATAAAGACACCAAAATTTGGCGAAATATTATACCGTCAAATAGCAGGTGCGCTGGCTAGGCGTATTGTAAATTATGCCGAAAAAGGAGAAAGCGTACAACAAGGTGATGATGCCGGATTTATAAAATTTGGGTCTAGAGTAGATTTATTTTTACCTTTAGATTGCCAAATTAATGTACAGTTAAACCAAAAGGTAAAAGGAGCGGAGACTTGTATAGCTACTTTTGTTGATCCAAATGAGCATGAAGAAATTACGTATTGAATTTGAGGAGACCGTTACTTTAGTCAATAATTTTACTGAACCTATCCCGGCAGATATACTTTTAAAATTGTATGCCTATTACAAAATAGCCAATGCAAACTTTGACAACCCAGGCAGCAAAACCCCTCTCATTAATGCTTTTAAAGCTAATGCATTGTTTCAGGCTAAAAACATGTCTAAGAAGGAGGCAATGCGTTCTTACATTAAACTAGCAAACAAAGAGTTAAAATAACAACTATTAATTGCTCCATATTAACAAAGACTGTTTAATTTTTTTATAAAGACCACCACTAGGCGTAGTTTCTTAAAAATCTAACTATGTAATTCTATATTAGCCATACAGATCTTCTAGATCAGCATTACATAAAGAACAAAAAAGTTCATCTAACTTCTCACAAACATCATTGAAAAAGCGTTCTCCTTTTTCCGAAGAGGCAAATTCAGGATTTCCTATACCGGTATCACTGCTTACCTTAGACCAGCGACGTTCTGCCCAAGCCCAACCTTCGTTATACGCATTTATTTTAAATTTTTTAGCTCTACCACTACCCCATTTGTCTTTTGACAATACCAAATCTGGTCTTAGATAAAGCATAAGACTCGTTTCCATCTCATCGGCATGATCACCTTCTTCTTTAAAATATTTAGACTTATCCAACATAGGAGGAAAAAAGCAAAAACTAATAAACATATCAGGAAAAAGCAAGCCCAATTCTCTTACTATAGGCTTAAAATTATTGCCTCCATGGCCATTAAACAATAGTAATTTATAAATACCTTGCCTATTAAGTACCGTCACCAAATCTTTTAAAATAGCCAACTGCGTAGACGGGTTTAGATTCATATCTAAATAGATATCACTTTGTCCAGTATTTACACCGTAAGGTATGGTTGGTAAAACAATGACTTTTTTACCTCTCTCCCATGAAATACCAGCAGCGGACTCTACCATACTTTGTGCTTGATAGTTATCTGTGCCATATGGCAAATGATAGTTATGTGCCTCTGTAGCACCCCAAGGCAATATGGCTAAATCAATTTGTTCATCTTTTAGATGGTTCCAATTGGTTTCTGCTAATATATACGGTCTTATCATAGAATTAAAGATAACATTAAAGCATAAAAAACCCTTGTTATTTACAAGGGTTCGTATTTTTATTTTAAAAAATGGCCTGTAAATATGTGCTTTACAGTACCTTTTTACCTGAAATGATGTTATAAAGAATTACAATAACTGCTATCACCAATAAAATATGAACTAAGCTACCGGTTGCAAGACCAGGAACAATTCCTAACATTCCCAATAACCATATAACTATACAAATAACTGCTACTAACCATAATAGACTTCTCATAATGTGTGTTTTTTAGATTGTTTATACCGTAAAATTAAAGGGATTACCCTTGTCCCCTTAACTCAAATCAATTGATTACTAGCTCAAAATCAGAACTCTACTAAACATACACATAACTACAAGCCTTATTTATTTTAATTTTTCTCTGAAAAATGTAATAGTTCTTGACCAAGCCAGTTCTGCTGCCGGCTCATCATACCTAGGTGTAGACGTATTGTGAAAACCATGATGTACTTCTGGATAGAAATAAGCTACATTCTCTTTATCTAATTCATTTAGCGCCTTTTCATAGGCTGCCCATCCTGCATTTACACGTTCGTCCAAACCTGCATATTGTAACATTAAAGGTGCATTTATATTTTCTAAACCTTCTGTTGGCTGACCTCCATAAAAAGGTACTGCAGCTTTCAAATCAGGTACTTTTACAGCCATCATATTAGAAATCCATCCACCGAAACAAAAACCTACTACTCCAATTTTGCCATTACAGTCCTCATGATTCTTTAAATATTCAAATGCTGCTATAAAATCTTCTAACATTTCGTTTCTATCTCGCGTTTTCTGCATTGCACGACCTTCATCATCATTACCAGGATACCCACCTAACGGACTCAATGCATCTGGAGCAATGGTTATAAACCCAGCCAAAGCTGCTCTTCTCGCTGTATCCTCTATATATGGATTCAACCCCCTATTTTCATGTACCACCACTATACCCGGTAATTTTTCTTCTGCAGATTTTGGTTTAGATAGCAATGCTTTTATTTTACCTCCCCCTTTGGCTGAATTATAAGTAATAAAACTTGAATCTAAATCGGGATTGTTCTTATCAACCAAATAAGTATTCTCATAATCTGGCATTAAAAAACTCATTAGTGATGGCACTGTAAGACCGCCTACGGCATACAAAGAAAGCTTCTGTACAAAGTCTCGGCGTTCTAATTTATTATGCGCATATGCATCATAGAGGTCAAATACCTCTTGTTTGATATCTTCTTTTTTCAATGGTTTCATGTTCTTGGCTATTATATTCTATTTAAAAATACGAAAACAACATGGTCGCCTAAATGCTTTTAACAATATAAAAAGCCTCATTCCCAACTAAATAGGAATAAGGCTTCATTTATCTAAGCGATTAAAGTATTATCCTAAACTCGCCAAACTTTTTTCTAAAGTTTCAATTTTAGCTTCGGCATCTGCCAACTTTTGGCGCTCTATAGCAATTACCTTTTCAGGTGCATTGTTTACAAAGCGCTCATTAGAAAGTTTTTTCTGAACTGACATCAAAAAGCCTTTGGTATATTTTAGCTCTTCGTTGATCTTAACGATTTCTGCTTCTATATCAATGGCACCTTCCATTGGCACAAAGTATTCGTTACTTTTTACGCGGAAGGTCAAAGCCCCTTCTAATTGCTCTGTTACATAGCTGACTTCTGAGATATTAGTCAGTTTAGATATAACAACATCCCAACGGCTACTTGCCGCTTCAGAATTTAGAACCGATAATTCCAACGATTCTTTCATCGGAATGTTCTTATTTTTTCTAATGGTTCTTACCCCTGCAATTACCTCAGCAGCAAAATCGAACTGCGCTATTAATTCTTCATCAATATTACCTACAGTAGGCCATTTTGCTATGACCAATGCCTCACTTTCGTCTCTCGTTGCAATATGTTGCCAAACTTCTTCTGTCAAAAATGGCATAAATGGATGCAATAATTTCAGGTTCTGCTCAAACAACTGGATTACCTTATCAAAAGTAGTTCTATCAATAGGTTGCTGGTAGGCAGGTTTTATAATCTCTAATAAAGAAGAACTATAATCGTCCCAAACCAATTTGTATATGGACATTAAAGCATCTGAAATACGGAACTTGCTAAAATGATCTTCAATCTCCAACAAGGTCTTATTCAACTTAGACTCATACCACTCCAAACCAAGCTTTGATGCTTCTGGTTGTGGAATATCTGCAATTTCCCAACCTTTTACCAATCTAAAGCCGTTCCAGATTTTATTGGCAAAGTTTTTTCCTTGCTGGCAAAGATCTTCATCGAACATTAGATCGTTACCTGCTGCCGAACTTAATAACAAACCAACTCGTACCCCGTCAGCGCCATAATCCTCTATCAGTTTCAAGGCATCAGGTGAGTTACCCAGTGACTTCGACATTTTTCTACGTTGCTTATCCCTAACCAATCCGGTGAAGTAAACATTTTCAAAAGGCTTTTCTCCTCTAAACTCATACCCGGCAACAATCATTCTAGCTACCCAGAAAAATAAAATATCTGGACCTGTTACTAAATCATTTGTTGGGTAGTAATAATTTATCTCTTCATTATCAGGCTCCATAATACCACCAAATACACTCATTGGCCATAACCACGATGAAAACCAAGTATCTAAAACATCCGCATCTTGTCTTAAGTCACTTTCTTGCAAATCTGATTTTCCAGATTTTTCTTTTGCCAGTTTTAATGCATCTTCCAAATTAGCCGCTACAACAAAATCTTCTTGTCCATCACCAAAATAAAAAGCTGGTATTTGTTGTCCCCACCATAATTGTCGTGAAATATTCCAATCGCGAACATTCTCCATCCAATGACGGTAGGTGTTTTCAAATTTCTTTGGATGTAACTTTACATCTCCACTTTCCATTACCGCCTCTAAAGCAGGTTTTGCCAAATCTTCCATTTTCAGGAACCATTGGTCAGATAGTTTTGGCTCAATAACAGCCTTGGTTCTTTCTGAAGTACCTACTTTATTAATGTGAGTCTCCGTTTTTACCAAAACCCCAAGTTCTTCCAGTTCTTTAGAAATCTCTTTTCTTACCACAAAACGATCTTTACCCTCATAATGCAATCCGAAACTATTTAAGGTTGCATTATCATTAAAAATATCGATAGTTTCTAGGTTATGTTTTTCTCCTAATGCTTTATCATTGATATCATGAGCTGGTGTAACTTTCAAACACCCGGTACCAAATTCCACATCTACATATTCATCTTCAATTATTGGTATTACCCTATTGCAAATTGGTACAATAACCTTTTTCCCTTTTAAATGCGTAAAGCGCTCGTCATTTGGATTAATACATATAGCAGTATCCCCTAATATCGTCTCTGGTCTTGTAGTAGCAATGGTTACTTTTTCATCTGAACCTTCAATAGCGTATTGCAAATAATACAACAAGCCTTGTTTTTCTTCATAGATAACTTCTTCATCTGACAAAGTTGTCTGAGCTTCAGGATCCCAATTCACCATTCTATACCCCCGGTATATTAAACCTTTGTTGTAAAGATCAATAAATACCTTGATTACACTATCATAGCGCTCTTGATCCATTGTGAATGCAGTACGGTCCCAATCGCAAGAACAGCCCAGTTTCTTCAACTGTTCAAGAATAATCCCGCCATACTCATTTGTCCAGTCCCACGCATGTTTTAAAAACTCATCTCTGGTAAGATCGTTTTTATTGATGCCTTTCTCTTTTAATTTTGCAACAACTTTTGCTTCCGTAGCAATAGAAGCATGGTCTGTGCCTGGTACCCAACATGCATTTTTACCTAAAAGACGTGCACGCCTGATCAATACATCTTGTATGGTATTGTTCAGCATGTGACCCATATGTAATATACCGGTGACGTTTGGCGGTGGTATTACAATACTATATGGCTCTCTCTCATCTGGTACAGAATGAAAGTAGCCGTTTTTCATCCAGTAATCATACCATTGAGATTCTGTGGATTGCGGATTATATTTTGAAGGAATTTCCATTTTTTGGAACAGTTTTTGAATAAAAATATTATTGGGTTATTAAAAATAAAGCCGAATTGACAATCTAACGGTCATTTCAGCTGAATTTTACCTGTAATTAAATACGAAACAAAAATAAGTAACGTTAGAGTATAACAAAAGGATTTTGAGGTTGATCTGAAAAGATTTAATTTTGATTTCCACCCAAAATTAAAAATGATGAAAAAAATAGTACTTGTATTATTTGTAGGCTTACTAGGATTTAGCTTGACCGCACAAGATGCTGCTGCCAAAATAGAATTTAAATCTGAAACCGTTGATTATGGTGAAGTCGCTAAAGGATCCAACGGAGTAAGAGTTTTTGAATTCACGAACACAGGAACAGCGCCGCTTATTGTAAGCAAGGTAAGCTCTAGTTGTGGTTGTACCATTCCAAAAAAGCCAGAAGATCCAATTTTACCTGGTAAGAAAGGTGAAATTCAAGTAAAATATGATACCAATAGAGTTGGTCCTATCCGCAAAGCAATTACGGTTATTTCTAACGCTGACACTCCTACAAAGGTTTTAAAAATCAAAGGAGAAGTTAAAGCATCTACCGGCACCAAATAAGAGATTTCTTTAGAATAAAAAAAGCCCAACTGAAAAGTTGGGCTTTTTTTATTCCTGTTATTGTTCATCAAATAATGGTTTTAATACAAAGCTAAAGAGCAGATCGCTATCATACCTCTCTACCAAAACCTTGATTTTTTTATCTTTTTTTAAATTAAGCATTTGCATGATTTCCTGTAGTTTATAGCGATGAATGCGTTTACCGTTCACTGCCAAAATGACATCACCCTCCCTGAGCCCTGCCGAATGCGCCGGACTCCCCTGCCGTATTCCGGAAACAATAATCTCTGGCACCAAACTTAACCTTGTAGCCCCTTGTAGAATCATCTGCACATTACCGTAAGTTTTAGCATTGCTATGTACTACCCCGTTAGAATTGGTTATTCGTTCAGAAACATAACGCATACCTGCATGCTGTAAGTCAATACCGCTAATATTATACTGAAACATTTTACTGAAATTGGCATTCTTGCTCATTATTAATTTCTCATTTTTATAATCAAACACCACATTAAAACGTTTTATCACCTCACCACCCAAGCTACCGTTTCTGGCACCAAAATCTGATATCGTATTAAAAGTCTCCATATCAGGGAAAGCAACCTTTGCATCACTCAATACAAAATCTGAAATCTTCAGATGACTAATTTTAGCCCGCTTCCCAAAAATATCACCTGCCAAGCCCTTTCCTAAAAAATCTTGATAGTGCTTTTCCGGTAATTGAATTCTTTCATCTTCAAATAACCAAACAGCATCGCTACTACCGGTATCCATTAATAATTTCACAGGTATCTCTTCGGTTTTATTAAGCATCACAAAAGCATCTAAATAAGCCTTCTTTTTAATAACCGATATATCTACCACCCTAGTCTTCTTAGATTTTTTGTATTTATAACGTTCTGGATCATGAAATTTTATAGATTGCTTTATATAGTTAATATCAACAACAAAATCTCTAAATAAGTCATAACCTATAATACCATGAACAGGTACACCAAGGCTTGGTGAGAAGTTAATACCCGCATCCATCACTACATAAATGTTCTGAGAAGTATTCTTGACACTACCTAACCGAACAAAATTTCCGGTAGATTTTAATGCATTAATAGGGTCCCCTTCCCCTAACCCATTAATTGTAATTTCCGTAACATTATTTAATTGAATAGAATCTTGATCCGCTAAATTGAATAATATTGGTGTACCAACACCAGAATCTAACACAAAAGATAACTCCGTTCCATTAACATCAATGGGTATTATCATAAGATTGTTTATTAACTGAAACTTGATTTTGTCAAATTTTTTTCCGGCAGGTAATTGGTACGTTTGGGCAATTCCTGAAAAAGAAAAATAACAGAATAGAAGTATTGATAGCACAGTGTATTTCTGTAACATAATCTTTATGAATTAGTTAACCCTTTTTAAGGTACACAATAATTTGTTACAACACTCAATTTTAACATTACAGGTAAAAAACAAATAAAACCCCAATTACTTTGTAAGTACCATAATCATTTATCACTTTTGTGAAAAATTCAATTTATATGCCATCTGTTTCAAACAAGGGGCTTACTATGCCTCAATCACCTATAAGAAAGTTAGTTCCGTTCTCTGAAAATGCAAAAAAGAGAGGTGTTAACGTCATTCATTTAAACATTGGCCAACCAGATATTAAGACTCCTCAACAAGCTTTAGATGCTGTAAAAAATAACAATCTTAATGTATTGGAATACAGCCGCACCGAAGGTTCAGAGACCTTTAGAACTAAAATTGCGAAGTATTACATTAAAAACGATATACAAGTAAGTGCTACAGATATCATTGTAACCACTGGTGGCTCTGAAGCATTGTCTTTTACAATGAATACTATTGCAGATACAAATGATGAAATCATTATACCAGAACCGTTTTATGCCAATTACAATGGTTTTGCGACGGCTTGTGGCGTAACTGTTGTTCCTGTAGTTGCTAAGCTCGAAGATAACTTTGCCCTACCTCCGATCGAGGAATTCGAAAAATTAATTACGTCTAGAACTAAAGCTATTTTAATATGCAACCCTGGTAACCCAACTGGATATCTATATAGTAAAGAAGAAATTCAAAAATTAGCGGTTTTAGTAAAAAAGCACAACATTTTTTTAGTTGCCGATGAAGTATATAGAGAGTTTACTTATGACGATAAGACCCATACCTCTATCTTAAAGGAAGAGGGATTAGAAGAACATGCCATTGTCATTGATTCGGTTTCTAAAAGATATAGCATGTGTGGTGCACGCATAGGCTATTTGGTCTCTAAGAACAAGGAGTTTATGGCCACAGCAATGAAATTTGCTCAAGCAAGATTATCACCACCTACCTATGCACAGATTGCAACCGAAGCGGCTTTAGATACGCCTGATAGTTATTTTGCAAAAGTAAAGGAGGAATACGTTGCAAGAAGGAATATACTAATTGCGGAGTTAGAACAAATTGAAGGTATTAAAATTGCTAAACCTCAAGGCGCATTTTATTGTATAGCGGAACTACCTATTAAAGATGCCGATCATTTTGCGCAATGGCTGTTAGAAGATTTTAATTTAGACAATGAAACTGTCATGGTAGCCCCTGCCGCAGGATTTTATGCTACTGAAGGATTAGGGAAAAACCAAATAAGGATTGCTTATGTTCTTGATCAAGAAAGTTTAAAAAGAGCTGTACTCATACTAAAAGAAGCGCTTAAAAGTTACAAGGGCTAATGATCGTACATGAACATTTTTCCCTAAAAAATTACAATACTTTTGGTATTGATGCTACAGCAAGATTCTTTGTTGAAGTTAGGTCTATTGAAGAATTACAAGATATTCTGGCCAACCAAGACTATGACCGAAAGATAATTATTGGTGGAGGAAGCAATATGTTGCTTTCAGATAATATTGAAGCCCTGTTTATTCACGTTGATTTAAAGGGAAAGAAAATTGTATCAGAATCTGCCGATAGCGTACAAGTAAAGGTGATGGCTGGCGAAAATTGGCATGATATGGTCATGTGGGCTCTTGACCATAATTTTGGAGGATTAGAGAACATGTCTTTAATTCCTGGCAATACAGGTACTGCGCCCATACAAAATATTGGTGCATACGGTGTAGAACTGAAAGATTGCTTTGTTAGCTGTGAAGCTGTTAGAGTAGCAGATCAAGAATTAGTTACTTTAACTAAAGAAGAGTGCAAATTCGGTTACCGAGATTCATTTTTTAAAAATGAAGGTAAAGATCAATTTGTAATTACTTCCGTTACCTTTTCGCTTACCAAAAAAGAACATAAAATTAATTCTGGTTATGGCGCCATTGAACAACAATTAGAGAAAGAAGCAATTTCAAACCCCACTATTAAGGATATTTCTAATGCAGTTATTGCCATACGACAAAGCAAATTGCCTGATCCAAAAGTTCTTGGCAATAGCGGTAGCTTCTTTAAAAACCCAATAGTTGAAAAAGAAATATTTGAAAAATTTGTAATAAAAAATCCAAATGCTCCCTTTTACAAAGTATCAGATGACTATTATAAAATACCTGCTGGCTGGCTAATTGAGCAATGCGGATTTAAAGGAAAACGTTTTGGTGATGCCGGGGTTCATAAAAATCAAGCCTTAGTACTTGTAAATTATGATACAGCAACTGGAAAAGATATACTAGACTTAGCAGCAAACATTATAGATGCAGTGAAAACAAAGTTCAATATTGAGATAAGTCCAGAGGTTAATTTAATAAAATAGCCCCTGTAAAAATTACAGGGGCTATTACCAAACCAAACCAACCAAAACAAAGTGGGCAGTTACCAGCCGACCACTTATTCAATATATATTTTTAGAAAACGCATCCTTAACAATCAATTTTATAATTTAGCGTTTAAACATATACGGTTCAATGTTAGCATTTGGATGTCCATTTTAAAAAAAATATGTACATCTTTTAAATTATGAGCACTCTATTAGAAAATCATATTGTTGAATTACTACAAGAAAGAAACGAAAAAGCAATTTCTCTCTTGTACGATAATTATGCCGACACCTTATTAGGTGTAGCAAATAAGGTGGTGCGTGATCCAGATCTAGCTCAAGATGTGGTTCAAGAATCTTTTGTTAAAATTTGGAAAAAAGCAGATTCATACGATCCTAAAAAAGCAAAGCTATTTACTTGGTTGTTTAGAATTACACGTAATACCGCTATTGACAAATTAAGAAGTGTCAACACAAAATCTGATAAAGAAATCCAAATAGACGTTTCTGACGTATATACTTTAGGTGTTGAAAGTACAAGGCCAGAGTTAATGGATGTGAGAGAACATCTAGACAAAATTGAAGAGAAATACCAAATTGTCTTAGAAGCTCTTTTCTTTCAAGGTATGACCCAACAAGAAGCTAGTGATGAGTTGGACATCCCTTTAGGAACCATTAAGTCTAGATTAAAGATAGGTTTACGCGAATTAGGCAAAATCTATGGCCCTGCCTTAATTACCATAATATTAAATATTGTATTATGAAAGACAAAATAAAAATTTTCCTCGATTCCGATCTATTAGAAAAGTATCTTTTGGGAACAACTACCGAGCTAGAAAGCCTTCAGGTAGAGCGTTATATTGCTATGTACCCAGAGGTTAGGGAAACGTATAGTGAATTACAGGATAATCTTGAAATCTTCGCTAAACTTCACGCTATTGAAGCACCACAAGGATTAAAAGATAAAATCAATTCTAGAATAAAAGCTGAACGAAAGGGTAGAAAAAGGTTTTATAGCTATGCTATTGCTGCTAGTATTACCGCTATTATGTTCATTGGTATCTCTACTTTTTTCTGGAACCAAAATCAAAGTTTACAAGAAGAAAACAGTGTTGTTAGCAATAAAATAAAATTGCTTGAAGAAAACATGAAAGAGCAGTTAGAAGATGTACGCAATCAGTTCATCGTTCTAAATAATCCTCAAACAAAAAAATATAATGTTAAGGGAAATAAAAAAGCAAAGGACTTGAAAGCTGTTGCTTATATAAACCCGGTTAAGAAGTTATCATATATTAACGTAAGTAAATTACCTCATATCCCAGAAAGCCAGTGTTTTCAAATGTGGGCAGAGGTTAACGGTAAAATGATCAATCTAGGCATTATAGAAGAAGCCGGTGATCAACAAAAGCTGTTGGCCTTACCTTATGCCGAAAATGCCGTTGGTTATATTACCATAGAACAAAAAGGTGGTAACCACGCCCCTAATGTAGAAAATATAGTTGCGAACATAGCGTACTAAGCTTTCACACATAAAGTATTCTTAAAGCCCCATTTTTGGGGCTTTATTTTTTATCTTTGTTTAAAATTTAGCATATGAAACTAGTATTACTGACCATTGGGTTGTTAGCATTGGCTTTTGCAGGTATTGCAATTAAAATATGGTCTAAAAAAGATGGAGAGTTTGCAGGAACCTGTGCAAGCCAAAGTCCTTTTTTAAACCAAGACGGACAAGCATGTGGTATGTGTGGTAAAATGCCCAGTGAACAAGATTGTAAGAAAGATTTAATCTCAGAATAAGCTTACTTCATTTTTAGTAACATACGCTTACCAAAATCAATATTTGAACAACATAGATACTTTAGAAGAAACCATTATCAAAGCAAAGCAAGGCAAACAAATTGCCTTTAGCCGTTTGCTAGATATGTTTTGGAACGATGTTTACGGATTTCAATTAAAGCGTACCGAAAATGAGAATGATTCTGAAGACATCACCATTCAAGCATTTTCAAAAGCCTTTGATAAAATAAATACCTATAACGATTCATACGTATTTAAAACTTGGTTAATAGCCATTTCTAAAAATATACATATAGATTTAGTTCGAAAGCGAAAAAGGAGCTTATTAGACACCAGAAGTAATTCTGATGCCATAACAAGTGCATTAGACGCTACACCTTCTATGGAAGATCAGTTAATTCAAGAACAGAATTTAGCAGATTTACTTAGAGATATTAAAAAACTAAAGCCTCATTACCAAGCCGTTATCAACCTTAGGTATTTTAACGAGTTAAGCTATGCCGATATTGCCGCGCAATTAAACGAACCTATAAACAGCGTCAAAGTAAAACTTCTAAGAGCTAAAAAACTACTCTCAGAAATTATTAAAGAGAGAAAGTAAACCACAGCTAAAAATAAATTTCTCATTATCTAGAACTCATTTGTGTAGCGGGAAATTCTGCTTTATCCCCACTTTATAAGTTCGTATATTTGCCTTAAAATTTAAAGCATGTCTACAGTTTTAAAAGAAAATGTTGCTCCACCAAAAGGAAAACCGAAATGGCTTAGGGTAAAACTACCTACGGGTAAAAAGTACACCCAGTTAAGAAGTTTGGTAGATAAGTATGACCTACATACTATTTGTACCAGTGGTAGCTGCCCAAATATGGGTGAATGTTGGGGAGAAGGTACCGCAACTTTTATGATCCTAGGTAATGTTTGTACCAGGTCATGCGGTTTCTGCGGAGTTAAAACTGGTAGACCAGAGAATGTTGATTGGGCAGAACCTGAAAAAGTAGCTAGATCTATAAAAATAATGGGCATTAAGCATGCGGTTATTACTTCTGTAGATCGAGATGACCTTAAAGATATGGGCTCAATAATTTGGGCAGAAACCGTTAAGGCTATCCGTAGAATGAACCCGACCACAACTTTAGAAACTTTAATTCCTGATTTTCAAGGTATAGAAAAGCATTTAGATAGAATTGTAGCTGTTTCTCCAGAAGTGGTTTCCCACAACATGGAAACCGTTAAAAGACTTACTAGAGAGGTACGTATACAAGCTAAATACGAACGTAGCCTTGAAGCGCTCAACTACTTGAAAAAACAAGGAATCAACAGAACCAAATCAGGCATTATGCTAGGTCTTGGCGAACATGAAGATGAAGTAATTACTACATTGGCAGATTTACGTAACGCAGATGTTGATGTGGTTACTATAGGTCAGTACTTACAGCCGTCTAAAAAACATCTTCCTGTTAAGGAGTTTATTACTCCTGAACAATTTAAGAAGTATGAAGACATAGGTCTTGAAATGGGCTTTAGACATGTTGAAAGCGGGGCTTTGGTGAGATCTTCCTATAAAGCACACAAGCATATTCTATAAAGCTCAAAGTCTATACTTTTAGTTTTTTAGCAACTTTTCTAAAGCATATATATAGTTCTCATTTTATTGAGACTATGAGTATTAACAAAACACATCCAGCAATAACCAATGCATAAACTGAACATAGGCATTAATGGTTTTGGAAGAATAGGCAGAACCCTATTTCGCCTTATGCAAACACATGAAAATCTAAATGTGGTTGCAATTAATGATTTAGCAGATACCCGCACACTATCCCATTTATTAAAATATGATAGTATTCATGGTACTTCGCCACTCAACATTACACATGACCAAAAACATATCATCGTTAATGATAATGCTATTGTTCTATATAATGAAACTCATCCTTCTAAAATAAACTGGTCCAATTCTGCTGTTGATGTAGTTGTAGAATGCACCGGTAAATTCAAGGATAGGGAAACCTTATCTTTTCATATTAAAAATGGCGCCAAGAAAGTTATTTTGTCCGTACCTCCAACTGAAGATGACATTAAAATGATTGTCTTTGGGATCAACGAAAATACGTTGACAAAGTCTGATGACATCATATCAAATGCATCTTGTACTACAAACAATGCCGCACCAATGATAAAGATAATCAATGATTTGTGCGGTATTGAACAGGCCTATATCACAACCATTCACTCTTACACAACCGATCAAAGTTTACATGACCAACCCCATAGAGATTTAAGAAGAGCTCGTGCGGCATCACAATCTATTGTACCTACAACCACAGGTGCAGCTAAGGCCTTGACCAAAATATTTCCCGAACTAGCAGATACCATAGGAGGGTGTGGCATTAGAGTACCTGTCCCAAATGGGTCATTAACAGATATTACTCTTAATGTAAAAAGAGCTACAAGTATTGAAGAAATAAATTCTACTTTTGAAAAAGCGTCTAAAAACCAATTTAAAAATATAGTACATTACACAAGTGACCCTATAGTTTCTATAGATATAAACAATAGTTGTTACTCTTGTACGTTTGATTCTTTAATGACCTCTGTCATCGGCAAAATGGTTAAGATTATTGGCTGGTACGATAACGAAACCGGCTATAGCAATAGGATCATAGATTTGATTAACTTTATTAGTATTAAAAATTATATTTGAAGATTTTATTTTTAAATAAAGCCCTAAAAATCTTAGCAGTCCCCTTAATTATTTTGGCGACTACGACTGCTTTATACTCACAAAATCTAGTTCCAAAAAACGATATACAACCTTATTTTGATCAAGCAAGAATTTTTAAGAATCAAGATAAAATTGACCTTGCCCTTGAAACACTAAATACAGCCGCAAATGAAGCTGAGAAAAATGAAGATATCAAAGGTCTAATAGATAGTCTACATGAACTTGCGCTAGTA
This sequence comes from Maribacter ulvicola, assembly GCF_900155985.1. Taxonomy (GTDB): domain Bacteria; phylum Bacteroidota; class Bacteroidia; order Flavobacteriales; family Flavobacteriaceae; genus Maribacter; species Maribacter ulvicola. The sequence continues at coordinate 5,025 of NZ_FTMA01000011.1, read as the reverse complement.
TATTTAAAAATTGATAAAGAAGGTGATACTGAATTTTATTGGGATCGTGCAAGTGTGCTATTAAAAGATATTGCTTACCCTTATGGAGATGGCATGCACAAATATATAGAGGCCATCCTGTTACATAGAAGTAACAGAAATTTCCAAGCATTGTTCATGCTCAACGAAGCCAAACAGCTTAATAACGATCGTAACTTTTATAACAATTTGTTATTGATAGAAGCTAAAGTATATTTGAGTTTAGAGAAATATGACAGTGCTACGAAAAATTTAAACTCCCTTATTGTAAATACTGATCTTTACGAAAAAGAATACCTTACCACGCAAGCATACCTAACACTTGCTGCTTTAAATTTAAAAATCGATAATTTATCCGAAGCCGCAAAAAATGGCGAAAACGCTCTAAACCTGGCTCTTGATAACGGATTTTTAGAAGACATTAAAAATGCCAATACGCTATTATCATCAGTATATGAGAGACTAGGCCTTTACCAGAAATCGCTCGTAAACACACAAAATTTAGTACAACTAAAAGATTCAATTTTTAATATTGACAAAAATATAATTGAAGCTAAGACTGCAGATAAAATCAGAGATGATTATAAGACTGAAGAAATTGCACGCCAAGAAAAGAAAATAGAAGAACTTACGGAATCTCAAAACAGGTCTGAACTTACCGCTATATTAACCTCTGCGTTTTTAATCATTATCTCATTATTAGCCGTTACCTTATATAGAAATAACCAGATAAAATTAAAAACAAACGATCTTTTACAGACTAAAAATAAAGAGCTACAAATTGCTAGAGACGGTGCCGTACAAGCCATGGAAGCAAAAACAAACTTTCTTTCTACTGTAAGCCATGAACTTAGAACTCCCTTATATGCGGTTACGGGACTTACTCATCTATTACTAGAGGAAAACCCAGAAGAGCACCAAAAGGAACATTTAAAGGCATTAAAGTTCTCAGGTGATTACCTTTTGAATTTTATTAATGACATTTTGCACATCAACAAAATTGATGCGAACAAGTTAGAACCTCTAAACATGGAGTTCAACCTTAACAAGGTCATTAATGAAGTTATCAATTCTTTGGGACAAAGTGCCAAGTCCAATAAAACCAACCTAACTTTAGAATACGATTCAGAAATACCTAACAATCTTTTGAGCGACCCTTTAAAACTCTCTCAAATTTTCATGAACCTTATTGGTAATTCTATCAAATTCACCAAAGGTGGCGATGTAAAGGTTATCGTTAAATTATTAAATAAGGTTCAAGACGAGGTTACAATTTATTTTGAGGTAAAGGATAATGGTATAGGTATTTCTAAAGAAAAGCAAAAAAGTATTTTTGAAGGCTTTGAACAAGGCTCCATTCAAATCAACAGAGAATATGGTGGTACTGGCTTAGGTCTTACCATTGTAAAAAGTCTCTTAAGTTTATTTAATAGTAAAATTGAACTTGAGAGTTCTTTAGATGAAGGTAGTGCTTTCTTCTTTGAGATTAAGATGAAGAGTATTGACAATACCTCAGAAGATATAGCATTTGAAATTACCCCTAAAGACTATGACTTTACGGGTCTACATTTACTAATTGTTGAGGATAACAAAATAAACCAGGTTATTACCAAAAAAAATGCTTTCTAAGCGAAATATGACCAGTGATATTGCCAATAACGGTCATGAGGCAGTTACGGCTGCTCAAGAAAATGTATATGATGCTATACTTATGGACATTCATATGCCAGGTATTAGTGGAGAAGAAGCCACTGTTCAAATCAGAAAATTCAATCAAGACACACCTATAATTGCCTTAACAGCTATTTCTTTAGATGATAGTTTAGAGAGTTTCTATGCCGCAGGTTGTAATGATGTGGTAACCAAACCATTTAAACCAGATGTGTTTTATCAAAAAATAGGCGAGAACATTTTTGACAAGAAAGCTAAGAAGTCGTTATCATAAATTCCGCTAATTCGTTTTTTAAACGTTCGTCATTGTTATCAAAAAATTCATGTTTCACTTCTATATAGTGTAAGCCTATTATCTTTGATTTTAAGCGTACGTAATCCTTTTCTGTAGTAAGAATACAATCTTTACTTTTTAAAAATTCAATTTCTTGGTCCGTAAAAAAATGGTGATCCTTATATTTTAAATGTTCAAAACTGATTCCTTCCAATCTCAAAAATTTTTCCAAGGGAACAGGATTTGCAATACCTGTCACCAATGTCACCTTTTTTCCTTTCAGGGCATCTAAAGACAACGCTGTTCCTTTGAGCTCTTTATTATAAGACAAATAGCTGAACAATACTTTTTGATGGGACTTAGGGTTCATACTAGCCCTAATTTTGTCCTTTTCCGATGATGTTAAATTAACCGGACACTTTGTTACTATTATCACATTTGCCCTACTCGCCTCTCTTTTAGAATCTCTTAAATTACCCGTTGGTAAATACCAATCATTCACATATAAATTGTCATATGAGGTCAATAGAATAGATAAGCCTGGCTTTACTTTTCTATGCTGAAAAGCATCATCTAATAAAATAACATCTGGTTTGATCTTTTGCCTAAGTTGAGTGACCCCATTTCTTCTATCGGCATCAACAGCAACGGTTATATCAGGAAATTTAGACTTTAATTGAAAGGGTTCATCACCCAAGTCTTCAACACTGGTTTGTTCATTTGAAAGCAAAAATCCATTTGATTTCCTTTTGTACCCCCTACTTAAAATAGCCACCTTATATTTCCCAGAAAGTTCACGCACCAACAGCTCGATCATTGGTGTCTTTCCTGTACCACCCACACTTAAATTACCTACGCAAATAGTTTTTGTTGCGAATGATTTAGAAGAAAATATACCCAAATCATACAAGCGATTTCTAAGAAATACGATAAAACCGTAGCTTAATGAAATGGGAAAAAGAAGTTTTCGTAATACCTGCATCGGAACGAAATTATAATAATTTATCTTTGAATATCTTATTTTCTTATAAAATGACTGTAAAAGACATTACCCAAATCCTAGAAGAATTTGCCCCACTGACCTATGCAGAGGATTTTGACAACGTAGGTTTACTAGTTGGCAATGCTTCTAATGAAGTAAGCGGAGTACTAGTTACCTTAGACACTTTAGAGAATGTGGTAGAAGAAGCCATTGCTAAAAAGTGTAATATGATCGTAAGTTTTCACCCTATTATTTTTGGAGGATTAAAAAAAATTACGGGCAAAAATTATGTAGAACGTGTAGTAATCAAAGCCATTAAAAACAATATTGCCATCTACGCTAACCATACCGCATTAGATAATGCAAAAGAAGGTGTAAACGCAAAAATATGTGAAGTACTAGGGCTTTCTAACACCAAAATACTTCTACCTCAAAAAGGCACCATCAAGAAATTGACTACCTATATACCTAAAGCTAATTTGGAAGAGGTGAAAAATGCAGTGTTCAAAGCTGGCGCCGGTAACATAGGAAATTATTCTGACTGTAGTTTCACCGTTGACGGTAATGGCACTTACAGGGCTAATGAAGATGCTAACCCAACAATAGGAAGCATTGGCACTTTACACACAGAAAATGAAACGATGCTAACATTTGTTTTTGGCAAGAATGAAGAATCTGCCATTATTAAAGCCCTACTGTCTTCTCACCCCTATGAAGAGGTTGCTTTTGATATACAAACTATAGAAAATACCAACCAACATATTGGTATGGGCATGGTAGGTGAATTGAACGAAGAAGTTAATGAAACCGATTTTTTGGACTATTTAAAGCTTAAAATGAATGCCAAATTGGTACGTCATTCCAACTTTTTAAATAAACCGATTAAAAAAGTAGCTGTACTGGGAGGTAGCGGATCTTTTGCTATTGGAGCGGCAAAAGCTGCCGGAGCAGACGTTTTTGTTACTGCAGACCTTAAATACCATCAATTTTACGAGGCTGAAAACCAAATAGTTTTGGCAGATATAGGACACTTTGAAACTGAGCAGTTTACAAAAAACCTTTTAGTTGATTATCTTACAAAAAAAATTCCTAATTTTGCAATCCATTTATCGGAAAGTATAACAAATCCCATCAATTATTTTTAATATGGCAAAAAAAGAAGATTCGTCTGTAGAAGCAAAGTTAAGAGCATTATATGATTTGCAATTAATTGATTCTAGGGTTGATGAAATAAGGAATGTTCGTGGTGAACTTCCTTTAGAAGTAGAAGACTTGGAAGATGAAGTCCTTGGCCTAAAAACGAGAATGGATAAACTTAAATCTGATTTAGAGAATATCAATTTCGAAATCGGTGCTAAGAAGAACCTTATTGAAGAAGCAAAGGCTTTAATTAAAAAATACGGCGAACAACAAAAGAATGTTCGTAACAGTAGAGAATTTAATTCTATCAGTAAAGAATTAGAGTTCCAGGAGTTGGAAATTCAATTAGCTGAAAAGAACATCAAAGAATTCAAAGCTCAGATCGATCAGAAGAAATCTGTTATTTCTGAAACTAAAGAGCGTTTATCTGAGCGTGAAGCACACCTTAAGCATAAGAAAAGCGAATTGAACGCTATTCTTGCTGAAACTGAGAAAGAAGAAAAAGCATTGCTAGAAGAGTCTATCAAATTTCAAGATAAAATTGAAGAGCGTTTGGTAAAGGCCTATGCACGTATTCGTAACAATGTTAAGAACGGTCTAGCTGTTGTACCTATTGAAAGAGGTGCTTCTGGAGGTTCTTTCTTTACCATTCCACCTCAAGTTCAAGTTGAAATTGCTTCAAGAAAGAAGATTATAACTGATGAACATAGTGGTCGTATATTAGTTGACCCTACTCTTGCTGAAGAGGAAAGTGAAAAAATGCAAAAAATGTTCGCTAAATTATAATAGCAAATATTCAACATATTAAAAAAGCCATCTATAAAAGATGGCTTTTTTTGTATTTCTGTCCCGTCCTGAAATAAGTTGACACAAAATCGACTTATTTATGAAACATCCAATTATTACGGTAAACAAGCGTACCCAACGCGATTATAATCTA
>NZ_FTMA01000006.1 GCF_900155985.1 Maribacter ulvicola | reverse complement strand
CGTTTGCGCCGATGGTACTGCTATACCAAGTGGGAGAGTAGGTAGCCGCCTTTTTCGAAAGCCCTTTACTTAATTGTAAAGGGCTTTTTTTATACCTAATAGTTTGCTGTGCGTCGCATTTGTAAAAATGCCGTGACCGCTTAGAAAACAATACTACTACTACTACTACTACTACTACTACTTGTGTGGAATCATTGCAGAAGTTTTTAAACCGTTAGCCCTGAAATGCTATCGTTTTACTTATAGTTTATAATGGTTGGCCGTATACAGCCCTGTAACGGTGTTTTGTCAAGGGGTGAAGAACGACATCAATTAGGAGTATAATGTTGTTAGTCTAAACAAGAAAAGTTTAACATCTTTTTCGCTTCTAAACATCACGCTGAATTCTTTTGAGGCTAGTTTTTGTACATGAAATCTATCTCTTACGCTCTCTGTTTCAGTAAAAATCTTTTACCGGTCAAATTTATATTTCTAGCCATATCCACAGTAACCTCTATATCAAGATTTCTATTTTCCGAGGAAGTTTTATTACGTATACGCAAGACATTATTTGTTGTGGATCTAGAATAGTGACCATTATGCCGTCTTTCCTTTTTGTTAGTGCCTTTATAGATTATACCCCTTGTAGATTTCACTGTTGAAAAATGAGTTTTCATTTAAGCTTAAATAGTAGTTCAAATTCTTTTCAGAAAGTTATAGGTCCTGTGAATATTACTTTTAGAACCAATATTTTAATTCACTTAGATGCTTTTTTTTTAGAGGTAGTCTAGGTTTTCGCCATAAATTGTATCATAACTGCTTTTTCACCGTATTAGTTGTTACCTGGTAAAAAAGAAGCAACCTTGTAGGTTGGGAGAGTGGTATTAGTTATTTGATCTTATTCTCTTTTATGATTTTAACGGTGTTTATAAGGGCTCAGTGCCAGTACTGCATTAGGAATAATACGGGTATATCTCAATTTTATTTCGGGAAAGAAAGCTAGGGATTTAGCTATTTCCGGTTGGTTTTCATCTGGGAGTGCATTCTGTTATTCTAAGTAAAATTGAACGGTTGATAATTTTGGGCTTATACGTTACAAGTAATCGAACATGCCATCTAGGCACTAATACCGTACTAATTCTAAATGTAATTTGATTTTGTCAAAAGTGAACTTTTATCCCAAGTTTAAGTTTTGATCAACGTTTAGAGTTAAGAATATTCAATAGTAAAGTGTTACGTTTAGGATAAAAGATAATACTAAGATAGTAGATAAACTAAATTATGCTGGTAAGAAAAAGGGAGTTTAAACTACTATGCGATTTCCCATAAAAATTAGAAAGCCCCTACTAAGTATTAGTGGGACTTTCTAATATGGTTATAACAATGTTATACACGAGGTAAATCACCTTCGCCTTTAAGAGGTAGAGCAGTTTCACCCATAAGATATTTATCTACATGATGGGCAGCTTGCCTACCTTCAGATATAGCCCAGACAATAAGAGATTGACCTCTTCTTTGGTCACCAGCAGCAAATACACCTGGAACATTTGTTTTATAATCATTTTCAGATGCTTTAATGTTAGTTCTGGCATCCATTTCTAGACCCAACTGATTAGAAACGGTATTTTCAGAACCTGTGAAACCTAAAGCTAACAATGCTAGTTCACATTTCCATTCTTTTTCCGTTCCAGGAACTTCTTTAAGTTGTGGACGTTGTCCTGGAGTTTTAATCCATTCTACTTCTGAAGTTATTAATCCTTTTAAATTTCCGTCAGCATCACCTATAAATTTCTTTGTAGATATACTAAAGAAACGTTCAGCTCCTTCTTTATGAGAAGAACTAGTTCTTAATCTCATTGGCCAAAAGGGCCAAGGTTGACCTTCTGGTCTTTCGGTGGTGGCCATAGGCATAATTTCAAAATTTGAAACGGAAGTAGCACCATGACGAAAGGAAGTTCCTATGCAATCAGATCCTGTATCTCCACCACCAATAACAACAACGTCTTTGCCTGTAGCTTTAATTTCTTCACCTAAGTCTGTAATACCGTCTACGCGTCTATTATTTTGTCCAAGGAAGTCCATTGCTTGAACAACACCCTTTAGGTCAGAGCCCTCTATGGGTAGGTTTCTTCTGATAGTTGCGCCTCCAGTTAATATGATAGCGTCATATTCTTCTTTAAGGGCGTCAGCTTTAATATCGATACCTATATGTACTCCACATTTGAAGGTAATTCCTTCTTCTTTTAGAATTTCTAAACGTCTATCAATAATGTTTTTTTCCATTTTAAAATCAGGGATGCCATAACGTAATAATCCGCCTGGTTTTTCATCTCTTTCAAATACGGTAACATCATGTCCAGCTCTGTTCAATTGTTGAGCAGTGGCAAGACCTGCAGGGCCAGAACCTACTACAGCAACTTTTTTTCCCGTTTTATTTAAAGGTGGTTTTGCGGTAATCCATCCCTTTTTAAAAGCAGTTTCTACAATATTTTTTTCAATATTTTCAATAGTAACCGGGTCTTCATTGATACCAAGAACACATGCTTCTTCGCAAGGAGCTGGACACAATCTTCCTGTAAATTCAGGAAAATTGTTCGTGGAGTGTAAAATTTCACTTGCTTTTTCCCATTTAGCACGGTATACTGCATCATTGAAATCAGGGATTAAATTCCCTAAAGGGCAACCACTATGACAAAATGGAATACCACAGTCCATACAACGAGCACCTTGTTCTTTTAATTCCTTTTCAGGAAGTGGTATGGTAAATTCCTTGTAATCTTTTAAACGTTCCTCAACCGGTTCGTATGCCTCAATTTTTCTATCGAATTCCAAAAATCCTGTTATCTTTCCCATATTCCGATCTTAAATAGTTTGTAAGTTTTCTTCCTCTAGTCTAATTAAAGCCTGTCTATATTCTTCTGGTAATACCTTGATAAATTTAGGTAAATATGACTCCCAGTTTTCTAAAATACGTTGGGCTAATGGACTAGATGTAGAGTTATAGTGGCTTTCAATCAAATCTTTTAATTGTTTGATATCATTAGTGTCTGTAACCTTTAAAAGGTTAAGCCCTTCTGTACTACATCTACTATTAAAAGTATTGTTATTATCTAATACATATGCGATACCACCACTCATACCTGCCCCAAAATTTCTACCTACTTCACCGAGAATAACGGCAACTCCGCCGGTCATATATTCACAACCATGATCTCCAATTCCTTCAACAACAGCTTTGGCTCCAGAGTTACGTACACAAAAACGTTCTCCTGCTTTTCCGTTAATATATGCTCTACCTGCAGTAGCTCCATATAATGTTACGTTTCCGGTAATTACATTGTCTTCAGGTATTATCGTAGATTTCTCAGGTACTTTGATTACTAGTTTTGCTCCTGAAAGTCCTTTTCCTAAATAATCATTAGTATTTCCATTTACTACCATGGTAAGTCCTCTGGTTGCAAAAGCACCAAAACTTTGCCCAGCAGAACCTGTGAAATTAAGTCGTAGGGTATTTATAGGTAATCCTTCAGCTCCGTAAGTTTTTGAAATTTCATTACTGATGATTGCGCCAACGGCACGATCTGTATTGCAAATAGGATAATCTAAAGTTAGCTTCTCTTTTCTAAATAAAGAAGGATTAGCTTTCGCTATAATATCAAATTCTATAGACTTGGTAATATCGTGTTTTTGCTTTTCCGTATTATAAAATTTGGTCCCTTTAGATACGTCGACCTGATGTAAAATAGGGGTTAAATCTATGCCTGCAGCTTTATAATGATCAATGGCTTTTTTGCGATCTAGTTTTTGAACCTGACCTACCATTTCATTAATGGTCTTAAAGCCTAATTGTGCCATAATTTCACGTAACTCTTGTGCTACAAAGTACATATAGTTAACTACGTGCTCAGGTTTTCCTTTAAATTTCTTTCTTAATTCAGGGTTTTGGGTTGCAATCCCTACGGGACAAGTGTTTAAATGACAAACACGCATCATAATACAACCAGATGCTACCAAGGGAGCAGTTGCAAATCCAAATTCTTCGGCGCCTAATAGACAAGCTACGGCGACATCTCTACCTGTTTTCAATTGACCGTCACACTCAAGAACTATTCTGTTTCTTAAGTCGTTTAAAACAAGTGTTTGTTGAGCTTCGGCAATACCAAGCTCCCAGGGTAAACCACAATGTTTTAGAGATGTTAAAGGAGAAGCTCCCGTACCACCATCAAAACCAGAAACCAAAACAACGTCTGCTTTTGCTTTTGCAACACCGGCCGCAACAGTACCTACACCAACTTCTGAAACTAGTTTAACATTTATTCTAGCTTTTCTATTTGCAGATTTTAAGTCATAAATAAGTTGAGATAAATCTTCAATAGAATAAATATCATGATGTGGAGGAGGAGAAATTAAACCTACATAGGGCGTAGAATTTCTTGTTTTTGCAATTTCTGGATTTACTTTAGGACCAGGTAATTGACCACCTTCACCTGGCTTGGCACCCTGTGCCATTTTAATTTGAATTTCTTTAGCATTGGTCAAGTAATTAGAGGTGACACCAAATCTACCGGAGGCAACTTGTTTTATTGCACTGTTTCTCCAATCGCCAGTAGAATTTTTGTAAAATCTATTTTGATCTTCACCCCCTTCACCAGAGTTGCTCTTTCCACCAATACGGTTCATGGCAATTGCTAAATTCTCATGAGCTTCTTGACTAATAGAACCGTAAGACATTGCGCCGGTTTTAAACCTTTTTACAATTTCTGTCCAAGGTTCAACATCATCCAAAGGAATAGGATCATAATTAGAGAATTCAAATAGACCTCTAATAGTCATAAGGTTTTTTGATTGCTCATTAACCATATTTGAATATTCCTTGTAAGTGTCTGGTTCGTTATTGCGAACAGATTTTTGAAGTTTAGCTATAGATAACGGATTAAACATGTGTTTTTCACCATCTCTTCTCCATCTATATTCACCACCAATTTCTAAATCTAAATTAGCATCTATGTGTTGTTTGCTAAAAGTCTTATGGTGACGTAAAGCAATTTCTTTTTCAATTTGATAAAGACCAATACCTTGAATACGTGTTGGAGTATTTGGGAAATATTTTTCAACAACCTTTGTATTAATTCCGATACATTCAAAAAGTTGAGATCCACGGTAAGAGTTAAGTGTTGAAATACCAATTTTATTCATCACTTTTAATATTCCTTTCCCAACAGCCTTATTGTAATTTTTAATAGCGTCATCAAATGATATTTCTGTTATATCATGCTCTTCTATTTGCTCAGCAATAATTTCATTAACAAGGTATGGGTTAATAGCACTTGCTCCAAAGCCGAATAACAAAGCAAAATGATGTACTTCACGAGGCTCTGCAGACTCTATGATTACACTTAACTTAGAACGTTTGCCAAGTTTCTGTAATCCGCTATTTACAAATGAACAAGCTAATAATGCAGGAATTGGTGCCATCTCTTTCGTTACATTTCTATCAGAAAGAATGATAATGTTTGCACCTTCATCTACTGCATTGGATGCTTGGTTTAATAGCGATTGTAAGGCATCTTCTAGACCATTGTGTCCCTGTTTAATGGAATATAACATTGATATTGAAACCACCTTATAATCAGGACTTACATCATAATTTTTAATTTTATCCAAATCTTCTTTGGAAATCACAGGATTTTGGATTTTAAGTTTTCTACAGTGCAATTCAGAAAACTCAAATATATTATGGTCGCTACCTAAGGTTAAGCTGATATCTGTAATCAGTTCTTCACGAATACCATCTAAAGGAGGGTTCGTTACTTGTGCAAATAATTGTTTGAAGTAATTATAAATTAACTGAGGACGTTGAGATAAAATAGCAATAGGTGTATCTGAACCCATTGAGCCAATTGGTTCTTTACCTGCTTTCGCCATTGGAAGTACAATGGTATTTATATCTTCTATGGTATAGCCGAAAACAGATTTTCTATTCTCTAAGGTTTCCTCTCCTAAAAATAATGGACAATCATTATAGGGTATATCTTTTAAATGAACTAAGTTATCATTTAGCCATTTCTTGTAAGGGAATTTTTGAGCGATGTTCTCTTTAATTTCTTCATCGTTAACAATTCTACCTTCTTCCATGTTCACCAAAAACATTTTTCCTGGCTGTAACCTTCCGTGGAATTCTACATTGTCTGGAGTAATATCAACAACACCGGTTTCAGAAGACATAACTACGTAATCATCTTTGGTAACCGTGTATCTAGATGGCCTTAATCCGTTTCTATCTAATACCGCACCAATAAAGTTTCCGTCTGTAAAAGGAATAGAAGCTGGTCCGTCCCAAGGTTCCATCATACAGGAGTGATACTCATAAAATGACCTTTTAGCTTCAGACATTTCGGTATTTTTCTCCCATGCTTCAGGAACTAATATCATCATTACTTCTGGTAAAGATCTACCTGTCATCAATAAAAGTTCAACAACCATATCCATGGTAGCAGAATCAGACTTTCCAGGTAAAATGATGGGAAGAACATTCTTTATTTCATCTCCGAACATATCACTTTTCAGCAATTCTTCTCTGGAGAACATGCGTGTGACATTACCTCTTAAGGTATTTATTTCGCCATTATGGCACATGTATCTAAATGGCTGTGCCAAATCCCATGTAGGGAAAGTATTTGTTGAGAAACGTTGATGTACCAGTGCTAGTCTAGTAACTACTCTAGAATCCATCAAGTCTGAGTAATATAAACTAATATCTAAAGGCATCAATAGACCTTTAAATATAATAATCTTGGTTGACAAGCTTGGCACATAAAAAAACTTGCTCTCAGATAATTTAGACTTTATAATGGTGTGTTCTGTTACTTTTCTTGCAATAAAAAGCTTTAAGTTAAAATCAAAATAGTCTTGATCTTCGTTTTCTTTTGCTATGAATATTTGTTTTACAAAAGGTTCGGTTTCGGTAGCAATTCTACCAGGTATAGATCTATTGACGGGAACATCTCTCCACCCTAATAGTTTTAAACCTTGTTTCTTAATATTTTCTTCAAAAACCGAGATACAGAAATTTCGTTGATTTTCTTTACGTGGAAAGAAAATATTACCAACAGCATATTCACCGGCCTTAGGTAGGTCAAAGTTGCAAACTGCCTGAAAAAAATCATGAGGTACATCAATTAAGATACCCGCTCCATCTCCTGTTTTACCGTCGGCACTTACTGCCCCTCTGTGTTCTAAACGTTCAAGTATCTCTAACGCTTTATGAATAATGTCGTTAGATTTTTTTCCTTTAAGACTGCATATAAACCCAGCCCCACAGTTATCATGTTCAAATTCCGGTAGATATAATCCTTGCTTCTTCAGTGTCATTCTTTGTGGTATTTCTTCAAAAATATCAATTTAATTAAATTATATTCAATGATTGTTGCTAATTTGATTAAAAAATTCAACGAAATAAATAAAAGCTTTTAAAAACTATAATTATTGATTTTTGAAACCTTCAATTTATCAGATTGATAAATTTAAGCCAATTTTGTGGAAAATGATTAGTGAAGTAGGGGGTAAAGTCTATATAAGGAGTCTTTGTAACATATAGACCTAACTTTATTGGGTAGTTAACAAAGTTTTGCTTGTGTTTGCTGTAAGACACCCCTTTTAATGTTAGGGGTAACTTACAACTTGTATTAATTTTTCTTTAAAATACTTCTTGAAATGACGATTTTTTGTATTTCAGAAGTGCCTTCATATATCTGTGTAATTTTGGCATCTCTCATTAGTCGTTCAACATGATAATCTTTTACAAACCCGTTTCCACCGTGAATTTGTACGGCTTCAACCGTAGTATCCATTGCAACTTTAGATGCGTATAGTTTGGCCATTGCGCCAGAGAGGTCATAATTTCTATCTGTATCCTTATCAATGGCAGCTTGGTAAACTAGTAACCGAGCGGCCTGTATTTCAGTATGCATATCGGCAAGTTTAAAGGCTATAGCTTGGTGATTGCAAATTTCCGTACCAAAAGCCTTACGTTCTTTTGCGTATTTTAGGGCTAATTCATAGGCACCGGAAGCAATGCCCAGTGCTTGGGCGGCAATGCCAATACGGCCTCCTGCCAAAGTTTTCATGGCAAACTTAAAACCGAATCCATTTTCACCTATTCTATTTTCTTTTGGCACTTTTACGTCATTAAATATTAATGAGTGAGTATCACTACCTCTAATGCCTAATTTGTTTTCCTTTGGTCCTATCTCAAATCCGGGAGTACCTTTTTCAATGATTAAGGCGTTTATACCTTTATGTTTTTTGTCTTTATCGGTTTGGGCAATTACAATATAGGTACTTGCAGTTCCGCCATTTGTAATCCAGTTTTTTGTTCCATTTACAATATAATGGTCGCCCATGTCTATTGCTGTTGTTTTTTGGGAAGTAGCGTCACTGCCTGCTTCTGGTTCAGATAAACAGAAAGCACCTATGTGTTCTCCTGTAGATAGTTTGGTAAGGTATTTTTCTTTTTGAGCTTCAGTACCGAATTTTTCCAGTCCCCAACAGACCAAAGAATTATTTACGGACATGACCACCGAGATTGAAGCGTCAATTTTAGAAATTTCTTCCATGGCAATAACATAAGAAAGTGTGTCTAGTCCGCTTCCGCCATATTTGGGGTCTACCATCATTCCTAAAAACCCCAGTTCTCCTAGTTTTTTAATCTCTTCTTTAGGAAATCTTTGTGCGTCATCACGTTCAATTACTTCTGGTAATAATTCAGTTTGAGCAAAATCTCGTGCCGCTTCTTGTATAAGTTTTTGTTCTTCATTCAATGAAAAATTCATCTAAATATATATAAAGGTTAACTTCTCAAAGATAGAGATATAGCTGCAAAATATATTGCTTAAACATCTCTATTTGAGTGATTTTGTAAGAAATGTGATTAAGTGGTGACAGGTTATTTCATATTTAACATTTTTTTATGCGTTAAAATATGACCGCTAAGAACTTGTTAAAACTAAAATAGCGGTATTTTAAGTATTTGGGTGTCAGATATCTTGGGTATTATTGTAAATTCATTAGGATTTCACAGACAATTTTAAATATATTTGGAAGATTTATTTTCTAGAAATAGAGTCTATATTTACAGCTTATACTTTTTTACTTAAAAACCAACGAAAATGGAAACCATAATTGTTATTGTTTTTTTGGCAGGATATCTTGCCATTACCTTAGAGCACAACCTTAAAATAGATAAACTGATTCCGGCATTGGCCATGATGGCTATACTGTGGGCGCTGATTGCTCTTGGGATAGATGGTTATGAAAATTGGTTTGATTCTGCTCAACAAAGTCTTGTGAATGGTTTTGGTGGATTAGGGCATTTAGATAGAATGCACCTTATGGAGGAATCTCTTTTGCACCATTTGGGCAAAACCGCTGAAATTCTTTTCTTTCTGTTAGGGGCAATGACCATTGTGGAGATAATTGATTATTTCGATGGTTTTGCAACAATAAAAGGCTTTATTAAAACAAAGGAAAAAGGAAAGTTACTTTGGTTATTTTCAATATTAGCATTCGTTTTGTCTGCAATAATCGATAATCTAACAGCAACAATAGTTTTAATTACCATACTTCAAAAAGTAATTAAGGATAGAGAGACCAAATTATGGTTTGCGGGTATGATTGTTATTACTGCAAATGCCGGTGGTGCTTGGTCTCCAATTGGTGATGTTACTACGACAATGTTATGGATTGCGAATAGGGTAAGTGCTGGACAGTTGGTGCTTCATGTGTTATTGCCTTCTTTGGTTTGTATGATTGTCCCAGTAGTTATAGCAAGTAGGTTTAAGGTTTTTAAAGGTTTGATCGATGGTGAATTAGATGAGGAGAAGTCTAAATCAAAGTATAGTGGAATTATGTTGTATTTAGGTCTTGGGGCTATATTATTCGTCCCTATCTTTAAGACTGTTACTCATTTGCCTCCTTATGTAGGTATGATGTTGTCATTGGCCGTAGTAGCAACTTTTGCAGAAATATATAGTAATAAGAAGTTCAGTATTTCTTCTGTGGATCAGGAAGGACAAGATAACGAAGGTCATCATAGTCCTGTTCATCATTCCTTATCTAAAATTGAATTGCCAAGTATCTTGTTCTTTTTGGGCATATTGCTAGCAGTTGCTGCAATGGAGTCTTTGGGAATACTTTTTAACGCTGCAGGAGCTCTTAATGAAGCTATACCAAACACTGATATTGTGGTGTTGTTATTTGGAATTGGGTCCGCCGTGATCGACAATGTGCCTTTGGTTGCAGCAAGTATGGGTATGTTTAGTGAGCCTATAGATAATCCTCTATGGCACTTTATAGCATACTCTGCAGGTACTGGAGGTAGTATGTTGGTAATAGGTTCTGCAGCTGGGGTTGTGGCAATGGGTATGGAAAAAATTGATTTTTTCTGGTATCTTAAAAAAATTGCGTGGTTGGCATTCGTTGGTTTTATTAGCGGAGCGGTCGTTTTTATCTTGTTGAGAGATTTTGTGCTCAACGCATAATTTAATTCGCAATTCATCGTTATAAAGGCAAATTCAATACTTAAAGAATACTATGTTATTATTTCAGGATTTGGCTCAAGATAAGAGCGAAGAATTATTGTCTGAAGAGAAAACTCTTTCGGTAATAGATTTAATTTTCAATGGAGGCACGGGTAGTGTCATCATAATATCTGTTTTGTTCATAATGTTGGGCGTGGCTCTATATATTTATTTTGAGCGCTTATTAGCAGTAAATGCAGCCTCAAAAATAGATAAGAATTTTATGAATCAAATTCGTGATTATGTTACAACGGGAAAGTTGGATGCGGCAAAAATATTGTGTGCGCAAACAGATTCACCGGTAGCAAGATTGACTGAAAAAGGGGTATCACGGATTGGTAAGCCATTAGATGATATTAACACTGCAATAGAAAATGCCGGTACTCTTGAAGTGTATAAGTTAGAAAAGAATGTGAGTGTTTTAGCTACAGTGGCCGGTGCGGCTCCAATGATTGGCTTTTTGGGGACAGTTATTGGTATGATACTTGCATTTCATGAGATGGCCAGTAGTGGCGGTCAAGCAGAAATGGGTTCGTTGGCGTCTGGTATTTATACGGCAATGACAACGACAGTTGCGGGTCTAATCGTAGGTATAATTGCTTATGTTGGGTATAATCATTTAGTGAACAGAACTGATAAAGTGGTTCATAAAATGGAAGCCAATGCTGTAGAATTCTTAGATCTATTAAACGAACCTCTTTAATTTTATATTATGAAATTAAAAGGAAGAAATAAAGTCAGTCCAGACTTTAGTATGTCTTCAATGACAGATATTGTATTCTTGTTATTGGTGTTTTTCATGCTAACCGCAAATTCTCCTAACGCCTTAGATTTGTTATTGCCAAAGGCAAAGGGAAAATCAACAAATACGCAAAATGTATCTGTAAGTATAGATAAAAATCTACAGTACTTTGTTAATGATGAACGTATTAATGGCGAGTATATAGAAATTGAGTTGAAAAAAGCTTTAGCAGGTCAAGATAGTCCAACTATTATACTTAGAGCAGAAGAAAGTGTAGCGATAAAGGAAGCAGTGAATGTTATGGATATCGCAAATAGGAATAATTATAAAGTTATTTTGGCGGTACGCCCCAACTAAATGGCATTTTTAGATACGAAACATAAAAAGAAATCATTGACACTTACCACATTGTTGTTAAGTGCGTTGTTGTTGGTTTTATTTTACATCGGTCTAAATTACATGGATCCACCAGAAGAAAATGGAATCTCGGTTAATTTTGGAACCATGGAATTCGGCAGCGGAAAAGTGCAGCCAAAAGAAAAGATACAATCAGAACCTTTAGACACTCCGCCTATTGAACCTACAGAACAAGAAGTTGCAGAATCAATTGAGGAACCTGTGGAAGAAGTTGAGGAAGCTGTAGCCGAGAAAGAGGCGCCAGCGGAAAAGGTCTTAACGCAAGATAATGAGGAATCTGTAAAGATTGAACAGGCCAAAGAAGCGAAACGAAAAGCAGATAAAGCCGCTGCTGATGCAAAGAGAAAGGCAGAAGCTGCAGAGAATAAGAAAAAAGCGGAGGCTGCGAGAATAGCTAAGCAAAAGAAAGATGCCGAAGAAAAAGCTCTTCAAGAGCAAGAAGCAAAGAAGAAAGCCTTAGATGCTATGATGGGCGGTCTTAATAAATCTGACGGTACGGCATCGGGTAGTGAAGGAGATGATAATAAAGCAGGGGATAAGGGCCAACCAGACGGCGATCCATATGCTACTAGCTACTATGGTAGTCCAGGTAGCGGAAGTGGAACCGGTGGTTATGGCCTAAATGGACGCTCTCTGGTTAACAAAGGCAAAGTACAGCAAGAGTGTAATGAGTCTGGTAGGGTAGTGGTCAAGATTATTGTAGACCGCAATGGTAAAGTGATAAGTGCTGAACCAGGAGTGAAGGGTACAACCAATAATAATCCATGCTTACTTGAACCTGCGAAGAAAACTGCTTTTATGCACAAATGGAATTTAGATGGTAACGCCCCAAGCAAACAAGTTGGTTTCGTAGTAGTAAATTTCAAGTTAGGAGAGTGACCTATAAAGAAACATTAGATTGGATGTTTGCCCAGCTTCCAATGTATCAGAACAAAGGTAAGAGTGCCTTTAATTCAAAGCTAGATGGCATTACATCCTTTGCCCAACATCTAGGCGATCCCCATACTAAATTTAAGAGCATACATGTTGCTGGTACCAATGGAAAAGGATCCAGTAGTCATCTGTTGGCTTCAGTGCTTCAAGAAGCGGGATATACGGTTGGTTTATATACCTCGCCACACTTAAAAGATTTCAGGGAGCGTATTCGTATTAATGGAAAAAAGATAGAGAAGAACTGGGTAGTTGATTTTATAGCCGAGAACAAGTCATTCTTCACCGTTAATAAGCTTTCTTTTTTTGAAATGACGGTAGGTATGGCATTCTCTTATTTTGCCGATGAAGAGGTGGATATAGCTATTATAGAAGTGGGCTTGGGTGGGCGTTTAGATTCTACCAATATAATTACGCCAGAGGTTAGTTTAATAACAAATATTGGCTTGGACCATACTGATATGCTCGGTGATACTCTTGCTAAGATTGCAGGAGAGAAAGCAGGAATAATTAAAAATGAAGTGCCGGTAGTTATTAGTGAGTTTAATGAAGAAACGGCTCCTGTTTTTAAATCCGTAGCAAAAGAAAACAACTCTAAAATAATATTTGCTGAAGAATCTGAATATCCAGATTATGAGATTGGGTTATTAGGGTCTTATCAAAAGAAGAACATTAAAGGTGTTCTTGCCACTTTACATACTTTGTCAGGCTTTAAGGTAGTAGAAAGTAATGTAATAATAGGTTTAAGACAAGTAGTTGAAAATACACAATTAATGGGGCGTTGGCAGCAAATTGGTTCAAATCCAACTATTATTTGTGATACGGCACATAACAAAGAAGGCATTTCACTTGTACTGGAACAAGTCAAAAAACAAAAATTTGAAGAATTACATATTGTAATCGGCTTTGTAAAGGATAAAGAGATTAGTAATATTTCATCTCTTTTTCCAAAAAATGCAACATATTATTTCTGTAAGCCAAAAAATTTTAGAGGTCTCGGTGAAAAAGATTTAGAATCAGCTTTTTCAAAAGAAGGGTTAATGGGTAATGTATATGATTCTGTAAATAAGGCATTTATGGCTGCAAAAAAATGCGCTAAAAAGAATGATTTTATTTATATAGGCGGGAGCAATTTTGTGGTGGCAGAAGTTCTTTGATTTTTTTTTTGATTTTTCTTTTGTAGAATGTAAAAGTATTATATATTTGCACCCCCATTGGGGCTCTTAGCTCAGTTGGTTCAGAGCACCTGCCTTACAAGCAGGGGGTCACTGGTTCGAATCCAGTAGGGCCCACAGGATAAAAGGCTTTCATGAAAATGAAAGCCTTTTTTATTTTACCCTTCACTATTACCAAGGTTAGGAAGAATTGGGGATCAAGAAATATTCTTGGGGATTGACATATATTGGGTTTATAATTTTGTTAGTCTAATCAAGAAAAACTTAACATCTCTTTTGCCTTTTAAACATCGCTCTAAACTCTTTAATTTTTGCATTAAAGGATTCTAACGATGATTGGTGCTCCTATTGTTAAAGTAGTTCAAAATTGGTTGTGATGCATTTGCTTAGACCTTAAAATGGTGTTGAGCGACTTAAATTTGAGCTTTATACTTTCTATTGCCACCGTATTGATTTTAATCTTGCTGCATTCTTATTCGTATTGGTTTCATAAGAATAGCTGAATGCTTTACATTATTTATAGGCTTTTTCAATGGTAAGTTAAAGTGTAACAGTTTTGCGGTTATTCTGCTTGTTTTGTAATTCAATAGGTGCATATGGTAAATATCCACTCCTGGGTAGAAGCTGTCTATAGGTATCTCCTTTTAGCAAGAAGTACCGGTCTATTTCTTTTCTGTTTTCCGAGATGCTTCACAGGAATTGTTTTCTTTTTGTATTTAATTGGTGACATTCTTCTTGGACTGTTTCCTAGGTTCATTTTTGAACATTAAACTTATACGTCACAATCTTTACTCTTAGAAATCATTTTATAGTAATCCAGTTGATATTTTCAGGCATATGGATTAGGGCTTCTTGGACTATATTCTGTCTTTCCACAGGGATTTTATCAAGGACTTTTATTCCTTTGATAATGTTCTCTGCTTTTATCAATTATTTCAATAATCAATCTATGCTGTATAATATGAAGAAAAAACTTCATGTCTGGTTTAGGTAAATGTTGAGCTATAGCTTCTAGAAAGAAGCTTTTAGATAGTAGGTTGATATATCTTTAGATTTGGCGAAGTAAATGGCTTAGGGACGAGCTTGTGTGGCGTAGTAGAGAAATCATAATTAGTGTTTGAATGCAAGCGTTAGTGTATCTTAATCTTGTGTTATTATTGAAAAATAATGCTTGAAAGTACTTTGATAAGAAAAAAGCAGCAGCAAATTGTGTGTTGAAGGACATAAAATATTTAAGTCTAGAATTCCTCTCTTTCTTTTGTTATGCAATTTTTGTGTTGAGCCTCAGTCTATTTTTTCTCAGGAAATTGTTTAAACCTAAATTTCTCGTTCGGCTATACTTTTGGGATTGATACTCTAAAATGGTTTAGTGAAGAGATGTAATGGAAATTATAGTGTTTAAGGTATTTGAAATTGCCTATTCAAGGATATGGAAATATGTAAAGAACAAGCATAAATTTGGATGAAGAATTCTAACTTACATGATCTTGAAGATACTTTAGGTATAATGCCGCTCGTTAAATATGTAGAAAATAATTCTATTGGGGCTAGCCCCAATAGAATTAAAAATAACAACTTTAACGAAATCTAGAAAATTAAACCGCTCTGTTATTAGGTCGCTTATAACTTGATGTTCATTATAAGCTTTAGAAAAGGTGTTCATACGAGCGTTTCAAGTAATAAATACTTAAGTTCTGATCCTAAACCCGGCTATTTAGGGTTTTCCCAAGTAGCTTTAAAGGATGGTTTAGGTGTATATTTTTTATAATTATTTATTCAATACATTTTCAAATTCGTCAGGTAGTGTAAGTTCTTTCCAAGGGGAAGGGAAACTATCTATGGCTGTTTTATTTCCTTCGAAATCGTCTGCCGTAGGAACATAATAGGTTCTATACGTTAGTGCACTGTTTACATCGATACTATCTAAAGATATGGTATCTTCTTCTTCGCTGATAGTTTTAGAAACCTCTTCACCACTGGTATTGTAGTAGACAATATTTGTATGTCGAGTTAGCCTAGAATCATCTTGGCTTTTAAATGTTAAAACAACGAGGTCTTCGGTTTTAATTTCAATGCTTATAACATCTCTGGGGATTAAATTCTCCGCATAAATACTTCCATAAATCCTTTCAACAATAGTAGTTTTTAAAGAAGTATTGTTTTTTCCATCCATGGTAAACACCTGAAGCGTATATACGTTTTCTCCTAAATTGTCGACAATCAGGTTTAAGGTATCAATTTCTTCTTCACTGCGTACGTATTCATATGTTTGCTTTTCCTCTTCTAAAGCGCCCCAAGTAACGACTACCTTTTTAACATTAAAGGCGTTTTTTAGAGTGCCAACAATTTTAACTCTATTGTTACCGGTCAACGATTTAAGATTGTTGACTTTGGTAGGATATATAATCTCTCCATTTTCAATATATTCCAAATGCTGTTCGTATGAATCTTCGCAAGCAATAGATATCATACCTAATATCATTAAGCTACATATTCCTAGGATAATTTTCTTTCTATTATCTTTCATGTTTTACTGATTTTTAATTATATCTACCCCAAAAACTGATTTCTGAAAAACTCAAACTGGATGTTCCGCCCCAATTGTCCAGGAATAATATCTTCATGTATCTCAATTCTGGAGCATTGTCAAATTCAAACTCATCACCTTCAAGAACGTGTTGCTCATCTGCAGGAGTAAAAGCTCCGGACCCTGATGGTTTGATTGCCTCAAACCTGCCCAAATATGTCCAACCATCCAAACTACCATCGGTATTGGGAATTGTTGATGCTCCATATACCTCCATGGTACGAGGATTGTTATGTCCGTAAGAGCTGGAAAGGCTACCATAGTCATTTTTCCAAATTTTAAATCTACTAAGGATGACATCTGCACCTAAATCAATGGTCAGCTTAAAAGGGAAGGCATTATCTTCTGTATGGGTTACGTTGGAGGCATTGCTGCCAAGAACTCCGTCAAGAGCGTTTAAAAAGCTGGTACCCCACTGTGACCAGTTATTGTCATTTGGCTGTTTTGCTTCGGTAATCTTATCCTTATCCAAAAGTATTTCCTCCCATGGAATCAATTGCCCATTGGGAGTACTTGGATAGATGGTATCTGAGGTATTTCCATAAATATCTTTGACCAATGCGGCAAAGGTTGTAGGCACGGGGTCATAACCGCGTAAGACTGCAGTTATGGTATCTAGCTTTGTATATAAAGTTTTCAGTGCTTTGAATTTTCCATAACTTCTATTTCCAGTCTCTTCATTGATTTCTATTTCATTGGCGATTAGATCAATAATTAGTTCATCTTTCTCTGAATTAATAACCTGGTAGTTTAAACCTCCCCAACCTTCGGTCATGGTTATGGTTTTTGCTACTTTATTAACAACAGGCTCTAAGGGAACTCCTGTAACGGTAACAAATTCCGATCTGTTTTGAGAACGGTCTATTGTTTGTAGTTTTATTGTTTTTTCCTCTGTATCACCATAGCCAACAATTTCAACAGACTTTTTATAGGCAGAGCTCACCACAGTAGATTCCTCTCCTTTAGAATTGGTATAATATGCTTTCACATACAGTAAATCTTCATCTTTAGGTAAATTGTAAGTGATATTAAACCCACCGTTCAATGGTTCAACTTCTATATCGGTTATCACTTGGGGAGATACTCCGTCTTCACTTAAAGGAGTATGCTCCTCTTCGGTACATCCAAAAAGCATTAATGCTGCAAGTAGCATATTAATTAAATATATTGATTCTTTCATCTTTTTCTGTTTTTAAAAGTTATTAAGATCCTACCACCCTGGATTCTGAACCAAATCAGGGTTATTAATAATCTCCTGCTCCCTTATAGGCCATAAATAGTCTTTTTCAAAAAATAATGGAACAAAAAGAGAGGTCACGGTATAATAGTCGCTAGCAGATTCTCCTGCGGTATTCCAACCTCTTATTGGACGGTTTAAATACTCTTTGGATAATTTCCAACGTCGTAAATCCCAAAACCTAGCTCCTTCAAAAGCCAATTCTATCATTCTTTCCTGTTGAATAATTTGTCTCATCCCTTCTTGTGTAGTTATCTTTCCTGGATTGGTAGAATGATTGGTCCAACTATTTACCACCCCATCAAGTTTGGCTCGGTTTCTAATCCTATCAATGTATTCATAAACCTGCTGATCGGGAACCGCCTTCGTTTCATTTAATGTCTCGGCATAATACAGATATAGATCAGCCAGTCTAATAATGGGAAAAGCGTACTCTCTTGTAACGTAATTGGCGCCATTATTGACCAATGCGGAATTTTCTTTTACCAATTTCTTAGGGAAATAGCCGGTGGCGCTATAGTTGTTTCCACTTTTTCTCCCTGAAGTTTCAAAACTTCTAGCATTAATAATGAAAGGGTCGTTATCATCATCACCTTTTCCATTTCCGGACCAAATACTCCTGTCAAACCCCAAGTCGGCATAGAACCGTATTTCTCTATCAAAATTTAAGTATGCAGTCTCTTGACCATCCTGAATTTTATAGGATTCTTCCTCGCTTGCATTTTTTGTCTTATACCTGTTCTCAAAATCAAAACTCGGATCTTCGTCAATAGGCACGCCATTGTTGGTGTAGTACATTTCTGCGATACGTAGTGTTGGAGAGAGCCTAGAACCTATAATATTTGAGCCTAAGGTACCTGGGAGTTGTGGCGTAGCATTGAATTGAATATTATGCGTACCATCGTATCTTCCCCATAAGATTTCTTTGTTCCATTCATCCGTGAGCCTACTTCTCAAGGTCATTTTATCTATGGTTGTCTGAGAAGCATTTACGAATAAATTTTTGTACTCCGTTTCGTTATATAATTGGTAGCCATTGCTCTCTGCCATTTCAATAGCTTCTTTACATGCGTCTCTGGCTACTTCCCATTTTTTTGGGTCAAATGAAGTAGAAAACAATTCTTCTCCTTTTTTGTTGACAAAACCGCTGTAAAATATATTCCCATTGAACAAAGGGCTTGCCGCTGTGACCAAAACTCTGGCTTTAATGGCTGCGGCCACAGTTCCTGATATTCTTCCCAGCTCCGTAGATCGATTTATTAAGCCATCTGGAAGATCTACCATAGCCTCGTCTAAGGTTGTTACGATATAATCTACGACTTCATCTATAGGTCTTTGAGATAGGTCTTGTGATTCTGTGCTCTGTGAAACAGGAACCAAGTCGTCCGAAATAGTAATAGGGCCATATTGCCGCATTAAAATAAAATGGTAGTAAGCTTTAAGAGCTTTGGCTTCTGCTTTCCATATCTTCTTCTCGAACTCAGTCATGTCAGGAACATTGTCAATGTTTGCCAATAGTACATTGCAGTTTCTAATATGGCGGTACGTTACTTGCCATTTATCTAGCAGCGGAGTTGTGACAGATTGCAATCCTTGTGCAATTTGAATTCCAGAAAACTCATCTCCTGTTCCCGATACCCATACCTCATCTCCTGCCATTTTATCTGCACTATTAAAGATATCAGCAGGCTTCTCTATTCCAGAATAAATGGTGAATAAGAATGTTTCTGCACTGGTTCTATTAATAAATGCATCGTTTATGGTAGGGATATCGTTTGGTACAATATCCAGATAGTCTTGACAGGCCGAAAATAAAAATACGGCCAACAGTGGTAAAATTTTAATCTTCTTAGTCATAATTAAATTATTGGTTTTATAACGATATATTAATCCCTGCACTAATTACGCGTTGGTTGGGATAATTGAGTCCATTGCCCGCTAATTCTGGATCCCATAACTTGAATTTGCTCCATACGTATAGATTAGTTCCTGAAGCATAAAGTCGAACTTTCTTTAGGTTGATTTTATCTATTAGTTCAATAGGTAAACTATAACCAATCTCTAAACTTTTTAATCTTAAAAAAGAACCATTTCTCATGAACCAAGTACTAGTTTGGGTATTATTATCCACTACAAAATTGGATAGCCTTGGCCATTTAGCGTATACATCTCTATTTGTTTCCGACCAATGACTATCTGCCCAGGCTTTAAGAAGGGTTTGTCCATTGGCAAAAGGAGCTACATTTCTGGGGTTGATCCAAAAAGAAGAGTTACCGGCTCCTTGAAAAAATGTTGATAGATCAAAATTTTTATAATTTAAGGAGAAACCTATTCCATATACAATTTCAGGAACGGTTGGGTTTCCTATTGGTACTTGGTCTGCGTTCGTTATTCTGCCATCACCGTTAATGTCCCTATACTTAATATCGCCTCCAGAATATTGACCAAAAGTTTGTAAGGGGGAGTTTTCAACTTCCTCATCGTCTACAAAAAGTCTTTCTGCAATTAGCCCCCAAGTTTGCCCGATCGGATGGCCAATTCTAGAACTCCAAGGGGTTTCGGCAGCCTCATAATTGGGTTCTTCCATTTTGGTAATCTCACTTGTAGCATATGTTAAATTACCATTTACTTGTAGCCATAAGTCATTATCAAAACTTTTTGTGTAGGTTAGAGTGCCATCAATTCCTCCACTTTTTGCTTCCCCAAAATTAGCACGTACGGGGGCAGCTAGACCCAAATTATCAGGAACAATTCTGTTGACTAAAATATTCTCCCTCTTTTCAGAGAAGTAATTTCCAACGAACTTGAAGTCGTTCCAAAGATCTAATTCCATACCCAGATTAAACTTTTTGGCAATTTCCCAAGTAATATTATCATTGGCGTAACGGCTAAATGAAACCCCGTTATTTCTAACCTGTCCAATGTCTCCTGTTCTAAAAGCATACGCCCCATCGTTCAAATTAACCTCAGAGAGGTAAAAAAAGCGATCGTTAGCACTCCCGATCTGGTCATTACCTACAAGCCCATATGTAGCTCTGATTTTAAACTTCGTTATTGTTTTTGAAAATTTCTTAAAAAAAGTTTCGTCAGAAATTGACCAACCCAAACCTCCTGATGGGAAAAAACCGAACCTATTCTTAGCGGCAAACCTTTCTGAACCGTTATACCCAAAATCGAACTCAGCAAAGTACTTACTCTTAAAACCATAAGAAAATCTGCCGGAGAGTCCCACATTTCTAAAAGCTAAGGATTCTTGCAAGGTATTAGCGCTTGAAAACTGGCGGTTGTTCAAAGTCCCTACTAATAACCCGGTAACTCTATTGTCATCATCAACATCCTTTATGTAGTTTAGTCTAGTTTCTAGATATGTAGAATTAACGATATTCCTATCTCCTGGTTCATATTCTAAATATGCTCTTCCGGATTCAGGATTTAAACCTCTTAATTCTATTTGATTGTTTAATGGGTTTTTAAAAGCGCTATAATAAAAAGGAATAGTGGTTCTCCTTAAAGAATAAAAGGACTCTCTAGTATCGTTTATAATTACCTTAGCCTCCAATCCCTCAGTTAGAAAGTTAAGTTTTTGGTCGATTTCCAGTTGAGAAATCAATTTGGTAGTAGCATCTTCCTTGAACCCTTTTGCTAATTCTGCAAATGGATTATTCATGAGTTGACTATTTATAGGGTCTCTATAATTGCCAAATAAAACATGATCTATAAATTGGGTGCTTTCAGTTTTTTCATAGAAAGGTCTAAAAAGAACAGGATTACTTCTAACTACATTGTTGTAAACACCTGAGCCACCTTCTAGAGGTCCACGATAGCTGTCTACGGCCAAGTTAAAGTTTAATCTTAGTTTTGTGGAATTGGTTAAATTCACGCTTATGTTGGAGCGTAAATAATAATTCTTAAACTTCACATTTGAATTGAAGTCGTTAATGTCAGGGACGTTAAGTATTCCGTTGTCATTATTGACAACTGCTGAAAGGTAATATTGAGCTACTTCTCCCCCTCCATTTAGGTTGAAATTTAAGCTTTTATTCAATGAGTTTTCCTTAAAAAGGGCGTTATACCAGTCTACAGTTGGGTATAGAATTGGATCATCTCCTGAAATTGTATTGTTTATTCGTTCTAGATTGTATGGTGAAAAACCTAATGGGTCTCTAGTCAAGATAGATCTATTGGCAAGTTTCATGTATGTAATGGGATCTGCCAGTTCAATATTCTTTGTAGGTGACGAGGATCTAATTTCTGACCGTATTGAAATACGTACCTTACCCTTTACTCCTTTCTTTGTTTTTACCAAAACTATCCCATTTGCACCTCTAGCTCCGTAAATTGAGGTAGCAGTTGCATCTTTTAATATGGAAAATGAGTCAATATCATCCGGGTGTAAGCGCCTTAAGTCATCAATTCCTAACTGCACACCATCTATAAGGATAAGAGGATTTGCAGATGCCCCTTGAGCGAAGGTGGTAATACCTCTAACAAAAAAATTAGCATTATCCCTTCCTGGTTCGCCTCCCCTTTGAAAGGCGATTAAACCTGCAGCTCGGCCTGCCAAGGCCGTTGTTAGGTTACTTGATGGAATTTTTAAATCCTTGGTTTTTATGGAAGTAACCGAAGATATTAATTCTTTTTCTGTTTGAGATCCAAAGCCTACCACGACCACTTCATCCAAACCGGCAGCATCTTCCTTTAGGTTTATGGTGATGTTGGACCGGCCATTTAATGATATGTTTTGAGAAGCAAAACCAAGGTATGATACAATTAAAACGACATTCTCATCCGTTACATTAATTGTAAATTTCCCATCAAAATCTGCAATTACACCATTATCTGTTCCTTTTTCAATAATGGTGGCCCCTGCCAATGGATTTCCATCAATATCCTGAACCGTTCCTTCTATTGATAATTGCGAGGTAAGAGTAACTTTTTGCGCTTTTTCAAAATTAGTTAAGGCATTCGGTTTTTTTAATAAATAGATTCTTAAATCATTTTTGTTAAAAGTAGTAGTGGTGCTATCGAAGATAGAATTAAGGATATCGCTGATGTTAACATTGTTCATTTGAATAGAAACAGTACGCTCTAAATCCACATCTTCTATTCTAAAGAAAAATTGGTAATCTGTGGTTTTTTCAATCTCGTCAATGAGTTGTTTTACAGAGACATTTTGAAGGTTTATGGTGATTTTGTTTTGATGTGTATAGCCCTCATTAGCTTTAAGGGAAAAGAAGGTGAGCATTAATAACAGGACTCTAATATAATATGCAATATTTAGGTCGGGTTTAAATACACGGTTTCGCCTTCTTGTTAGATTAAGAAGTTTTTTCATACTTTTAATGTGTTTTTGGGTGGTTAATTTTTTAAATCGATCACTTTTCAATGTCGGGAAATGTTCGAGCATTTTCCGATATTGTATTTTTTGGCTTAGGTGATAAAATGATTACTAGTTTACTTAATCCATAGGTTTTGTTTTTAGAGTTAGCTTATTTGTTGATTCTTGTTGTATGTGTTTTTGAATAAATGAATAATCGGTATCATTTATGACAATATGATTTTTTAAGATTTGCTTTAATTAATTATTCTTAACAATACTCTTAATATTTTTATAAATTACTATCCTGTACTGTCATGCCTCTTGTATTATATATTTAACCCTTTCTCTCTAGTAATTACTATTATACCTTATATCTGAGTTAAACTGTTCAGCAAAAATTGTATGGTAAATCTATTCTTATAACGGCAGGGATAATATATTTTTAAATTAGAGAAACTATCTTAATTGTGTTATAGGTACACAAAATATTACAAGTGAAAGTTTGAAGTCAATCATCTAATTCAAAATTGGTTTTAATTTATAGAGATTACATTTCTACTTCAGAATACTCGTTACAACAATAGACGGTTTCATTATTGATAAAAAAGGACAAGCCATATATATATATGTTAGAAAAAGCAATTACCTGAGCAGATGTCATTCACTTTAAAAGTGCCTGTATTTACTAGTGAAAACTGCACTTATTACTACTTTATATTAAAAGCTTATTGGAGCTATTTATTAAAATTTTCTTATTTCATCTATTACTGCAACTTCATTTTGTATGCTATTATATAAGCCGTAGTATGTTAAGGTTATCATATTTGAGTATTAAAATCTAGAAAATGTTAAATGCAAGTTAAATTATTTGAAATGAATGTTTATAATCTATTTTTGTTTTTCGTGTAGAAATGACGCACTAAAAAAAGAAGGTGATACTGTGTTTTAATTAGCTACAATAATTAGTTGAAGTCAACTAGTTTAATTTAATAATAGAAGAATATTGAAAATTATCATTTAGGCATTATTAAATAAAAAGCAAAGTTGGAAACTTGAACAAATTTTTTGTTAATAGAATAATTTGCCTCAAATGAAATATCAAAAAGCAATTATTCCAATAGAAATTAAATAGCAGTTTATTTTTAAGATGATATAAGTAATGCATCAAAACCTTTTATGGGTATATATTTTACTCTGGATACTACTTTTAAGGGTATTCATAGATGCTTTAAATGCACTATAACTATGATTTTCAAAAATGGATAACTGTTAAACTAGTGAGGTCATGTTAGAAGATAAAATTCTGAAAATATAAGTTACGTCTATAGCTATTACGTGAGGTATGTTCTAAAGAAAAGTATAATTAGAAGTGAATACTATAATGATAACAACAACTAAAATTCATAGTACTATGTCAAGACTGATCCAACCGAATTTATTTATGGCGATGATAGCCTCAGGTTTCTTCCTGATATCATGCAAAAACGAGAATTCAAAAAAATACTTAAATGAAGCTCAGGATGTTCCAAAGCAAGAAAACATTCAAATAATAGATAACGGTAAAGAACAAAGGGTAGATATTCTTATAAAGGGTAAGTTGTTCACTTCATACCGGTATCCTAAAAATATAAAAAAGCCTGTTTTATATCCCTTGGTGACACCTCAAGGAACCAAAATCACAAGGAGATTTCCAATGGAACAATCTTCTGGAGAACGCGTTGATCATCCTCACCATGTAGGAGTATGGTTCAATTATGGTGATGTTAATGGCTTAGATTTTTGGAATAATTCAGACTCAATTGCCACTGATAAGAAGGAATTGTATGGTACTATAGTGCATAAGAAAATCAATAAAATTGTTGAAAATAAGAATACAGCCTTGTTAGAGGTAACTATGGAGTGGCTATCCCCTGAACAAAAAACTTTAATGGTAGAAAACACCACATTTATTGTAGAGAACAAAGGGGACATATATACACTGGATAGAATTACCAAACTAACGGCCAAAGAGGATGTTTTATTTAAGGACAATAAAGAAGGGCTTTTAGGCGTCCGGGTAAGGCGTGAACTAGAGCATCCCTCAAATAAACCAACCATTTTTACCGATGTAAACGGTATACCAACTGGTGTACCCGTTTTAAATAATGAAAAGGTTAAGGGCAAGTACGTAAATAGTGAAGGAGTAGAAGGGGAAGACACTTGGGGTAAAAGAGCGCGTTGGGTGAACTTAACATCTAACATTAATGGAGAGCATATATCATTGGCCATTGTAGATCATTCAGAGAACATAGGTTACCCAACTTATTGGCATACCAGAGGGTATGGCTTATTCGCGGCTAACCCATTAGGTCAATCAGTGTTTAGTAAAGGAAAGAACGTTCTTAATTTTAAACTGAACAAAGGAGAAAGTAAAACATTTAAGCATAGAATTGTTGTAGCTAGCAAATTACTGGACGAGGTAAGACTGAATAAAGAATTTAACGAGTTTTCAAATAAATAATCAAATACTATTTAATTATGAAGGATAGACGAAGTTTCATTAAAAAAACAACCTTGGGCGCAACAGGTGTTGCTTTGGGCTCATTTGCATTTCCAGCAAAATCTTACAGTAATATTTTAGGAGCAAATGACAGGGTAATTCTTGGTTCTGTTGGGATCCGAGGCCGAGGTAAGGGGCTTTTGGACAGTTTTACCAAAATGCATGACAAAGGGGTATTTGTAAAAACACTATGTGATGTAGATTCTTCTTTATTTAATGAGCGTGTTCAATTGGCGACCAACAATCAAGGAGGAAAAGCTCCAAAGACGGAAACTGATATGCGTAATGTTTTCGATGATAAAGATATAGATGCGGTAGTAATAGCTGCCCCAAACCATTGGCATGCCCTTTCTACAATTTGGGCAACCCAGGCCGGCAAACACGTTTATGTGGAAAAGCCCAGTTCACATAATGTTTGGGAAGGTAGAAAAATGGTAGAGGCGGCCAGAAAATATAATAGGGTAGTGCAAGTTGGCTTTCAGAACCGTTCTATAAGTAATGTGATGCAGGCAATGGATTTTTTACATAACGGCGGTATTGGTGAAGTATTTATGGCCAGAGGTACCTGTTTTAAGCCACGTAATTCTTTTGGAAGAGTTGCTGATAGTACCCCTCCTTCCTCTTTGGACTATGATAAGTGGCTAGGACCTGCCAATTATAGACCATATAATGAAAAAAAGGGACACTATAACTGGCACTGGCACTGGGATACAGGTAACGGAGATACCGGTAATCAAGGTCCACACCAATTTGATGTAGCACGTTGGGGATTGAACAAAAATGTTCACCCTGTTAAAGTACAATCCATGGGCGGCATTTTTGGAATAACCAAAGAAGAGTGTTCTCAAGAAACACCGAATACGCAAATCTCTACTTTTGAATATGAGGACGGTAAAATACTTGAATTTGAAACGCGTGGTAGATATACGAACGGAGAATCTAATGGCAATATTAAAATTGGAAATATGTTTTATGGTACTGAAGGTTGGTTAGAGATTAATGGTAGTACTTGGAAAGCATATAAAGGTTCTGAAAAAGAGCCATTTGCCGGATCGGGAATGGCTGATGGTGCAGCTGTTGGTGGTGATACTTCCTTTAGGACTGCTCCGGACAGTGATGGGCATTTTGCCAATTTTATTACGGGAGTGAAATCTGGAAACCGATTGGATATAAATTGTGATGTTGAAGTAGGTCATATGTCTACAGTGTTACCTTTAATTGCGAACATAGCCTACAAAACAGGTGAAACTTTAAGATTCAATGGAGAGTTTGAAAATTTTATTGATAATGAAGCGGCAGATTTAATGCTTACTAGAAGATATCGATACCCGTATATTGTTCCTGAAAATGTATAATTCAATAAAATCCTGCAAATAGGATAATATTGCCTGAATTATAGGGTTGTTATTAATGAATAAGAATCCTAATCATTTGAAGGTAAAGTAACGTAATATTTAAATTACTTGCCTCTGTTGTAATAGGATTGTTGATAAAGGGTTGACCTCTATAATGGGCTCAACCCTTTTTTGCATAAAATATGTATGGCATAGCACTTTAGAGAAAGCCCGAGGAGTATACCAAGAACTTCCTTGCTTTTAAGTAAGAAGTGATAGTATACTACTAACAACTATTCACGATGGAAAATTAAATTACTGCTAAAAAATTAAAATATAGAGTAATAAGAAGCACTTTAGCATTAATTTATGAATTAATTTTTTGATCCATTCTGGAACTATTACGGGATTAAAAAGCATGATTCATTTACTTTTTTTAAAGGGTATAAACATCATTGATCATCACTTTTTAAAAAATGGAATAGATGGATAAAGGTTATGAATGAAAACTAATTATGGATATTTTGTAGGCACCTTTTTAAATATAAAGATGGAGTAGTTAAGAACTAATTAAACTTAATTTGGTGTCACTATAGTATACTGTAAATTGTTCTTAAGGTATTTTTGTATAGATTTTTTAGTTGCCTTGAATTCTTGCATATTTTGGTGATATTTCAATTATCTAGTTCTTTGAGTTTTAACAATATATTAGATTATTTTAAGTCTTATATATTTTAATTTTAGGGGGTACGTAACACCTAGAGTGATGTTTACTGCTGTTCCGTTGTTTATCCTTGAGCTAATTTTTAACACCTTTCTAGCTTTCTTCAAAGCGTGAAATTACCATATGGAATACTTCTCATAACAACTCTTTTATTTATTGATCAACATTTAAATGCTCTTGTCCTTATGTCGAAATCTAAATTTCAATTAATTACTTTGTAGGATTGCCCTGAAGTTCTAAGCGTATTAACAAGTTATCATGTAGTCAATAAAGTTTAAAACCTGTTTAATAATAGGTTCTCCGCTGAAATATTTATTTTTGTTGGTATCGAATATTTTTGTGAGCATTAAAGGTTTAAGAATGCCAGATGTTTTATGCAAAATAAAATGTTTGTCGAAAACTAGAGATATTAAATTTTAGAATTGAATTTTATGTTTACATAGGAATAATATTTTAAGCGTTTAAAAAGAATTACATGTAAACTGAACAATGAATCATATTATACTAAATGACAGTTAGACCTATTTCTCCTACAATAAAAGAGTCTTCATACGAATGTTCAATGACGGTTGATTGTGCTGTGTTTGGATTTCATGAAAATCAGCTAAAAATTCTCTTGGTTAAAAGGTCCATTCAACCGTTTAAGAATAGATGGCTTCTTCCTGGAGGTATCATGGAAGAAGGGCAGACCTTGGTTGAATCTGTAGATTTTGTATTGCATCAATTAACAGGGATCACCAATCTTCATAAACAACAGGTTAAAACTTATAGTGATGTAAATAGACATCCAACAAAAAGAGTTGTGACCGTTTGTTATTACGCATTGGTAAAACCTGAAAACCATCCGGTAATACCAAAAAATCATATTTCAGAAGTAAAATGGCATGCAATAAACGAATCATTGCCGAAATTAGCTTTTGACCATTCCACTTTACTTAATGACGCACTTGATGCTCTGAAGTCAAATTTGAGAGACAAACTTATTTTTGGTGAGTTACTTCCAGAAATGTTTACCTTAAAAGAGCTGCAAGATCTGTATGAGAACATTTTGGGCGAAGAGTTGGACAGAAGGAATTTTAGAAGAAAAATACACCAAATGAACTTATTAGAGTTAACCGGAAACAAAAAAATTGGTGTACAAGGTGGACCAAGCTTATATAGGCTGAAATAGATTATCTATACCTAAAATCAATCTGAAAGTAGTTTTTTTTTCTCTCATATGAATAAAAATATCTTGTAAAATTAAATGTTAAGATTTAAGCATTGAAACATTAACGGTAGGGTCGCTGCTAACTGTCTACCGTAATATTTCATAATAAATAAAGGAAAATTTAATTCAGTGTTTTAATGTTTAAATGTGGTTTTATTGATTTTTATAGGAGTTAATGTTACAGGACCTAATAGACCAGAGGGCATAGGCTGCCACTTGGTAGCATCGAATTTTTTATAGTTCATGTTTACCATGTTTATTTCATAAAAAACTTTCCATTCCTCTCCCATTAATTCCTTTTTCCGTATTCTGTTGGCGGGGAGATTGGTTACCTCTAAGGTAATTGTGTTCTTCCCTCTCTTTAGTGGACCAACAGATATAGCAAATGGGTTGGCCCAGAGCGCTCCAACGTAGATGTCATTGATCCAGACTTTTGCACTTTCTCTGACATCGCCCAAATTCAACAACCAATGTTCTACCTCTAAATCCGGATTATCAAATGCTATTTCGTACTTGGCAGAACCAGAAAAACTTTCGGCCTTCTTACTTAATTCTGTCCAAGAACCAAGAACCGAAATTTTATTGTTCTGTGGTAATGTTGGGCCGCCTTTTAGAAAGGTTAGGTTCCAGTCTCCAAAAATTTCATATGGCTGCCCTATAACTTTGTAATATTCCCAATCTCTATTGGATACTCCTTTTTTAGTACTTAAAACGAGAGATTCACCAGGTTTCATTTGTACTTTTACCCATGTTAAGGATTTTTCCTTTTTTATCTTGGCTCTTCCATTAACTAAGGTATTGGGATCTATAATGTATACTTCTTGATAGCGACCATTAATAGGTACGAACTTATTTACTTCTGTTGACGTATGGTTAATTAAGTAATAGGTCTTATCACCGTCAATATCTCTTCTTATGTATTTAAGTCCGGTATTCATCAATTTTTCTGGAAATACGTTTGCTTTACTTAGATTAAGTTCTAATTTTTCTATAGGATTAATAAGGGCTTTATTCACTTCCATTAGTTGAGAAAAGCGGGCATTTTGGGTTTTATAATCGTTAAAACCGGGTACTGAAGTTGGTAGGTTTTTAAAAATTATAGAGGCACCTTCTTTTTTAAGCGCTATCAATTTCTCTAAAGTAACTAATGGCATATACTGACAGTCTGGGATGATGAGACTTTTGTAGCTCCCTCCGGGTAATACAATGGCGCCATTTTCAAATTTAGCTTCCTTTATAAAAGCGTCCGAAATAAAATCCAGTCCATATCCACTCTCCATCAAACTTTTTGCGCTCTTATAAAATGAGGTGTCATAAAGCCATTCTTTTAAAGAGTGTATCTTAAAGGGATAAGAGAGGCTTGCGCCTAAATGGCTATTCCATACATCATAAACGGGCCAATATAAAAGTATATCGTTGTCGGGCCGTCCAGCCTGTAAAAAGGATTGGCAGTTGGTTATATAAGATAATAATTCTTTATGGTCTCCTGTAGGTGCCAAGTTAGAGTTGAAATTTACCGAGGCATAAAATTTCCATCCAGGCCATTGAGCTCGCTGAGGAGAATAAGTAGTGCCGTGTAAAAATACGTGATTAACTCCGTTGATGAATAGGTCTTCTACTTCTGGTTTGCATTGAGATACTGCAGTTTTAAAGTGATCTCTTAACCAAGTAAAGGTTTCAGAAGAAGTTAAGGGCTTCCCAGAAATATGGGCAGCAGAAGAAGAGAATTTAATCATCACCGGATCGGCATCTCCCGGTCTACTATCCTCTTTTTCTCTGCGCAATCCGGGTATATCATAAGGCATGGCTCCGAAAGTTTCAGATTCTGGAATATCTGCTGAAGCATAGAGGTCTATTAAGTTACCGGGCGATCCATGTGCTTGCAAGCGTGATTTGTAACCTTTATCATGTGCCCAGGTGGTCCATGGTCTGTTAAAGTCAAATAATAGTAAATCTGAAATGGTTTCTCGGTAATCACTTTTTACTCTATTACTTATTTCATTGTATTCTTTACTTAGTAATAGTGGTAAATACATTTTTAGATCATAGCCTCTGTATTTCATGAAATTATCGAAAAAATCAGGGGTAAAATTACTTCCGTATACTTCAAAGCTATCATTAAAAACAGCTCGTATTTTCCCTTCGTATCCATTTAAAGCATTAGTAAATGGTTTTAGGTAAGTGTTTAATGCGTCTTTTGAAAAATGATCTAAGGTAAATCCATCTCCTCCAGGAGCTGCCCGTTTTACTTTTTGCCCGGTCTTACCTATAAAAATAGCATATATAGTAAAGTCTTCCCTTTTTGCTTTCCAGTTAATATAATTGTCTTTAAGTAAATGTGTTAAGTTAAGGTAAGTGCCTTTGTTGCCATATGCTAAAAGATATTTTAATTGCTCGGTACTGTTTTCTTCCCCTTCTTTAAGAAGTATATGTTTAGCTAAGGATTGCCCTTCGTTTATAGTATAAGTTTTTGTTTTTAGGGAGGTAGCGGCAAACTCAGTAGTTACCTGTGGACCTCCATAGGGCCAACCGGTTCCTAAGGTTAAATCTACCTGCATATTTAGACTATCTGCAATAAAAATGGTGTAATCCAACATTCGCAACCATTTTGGAGAAAGAAAATCAATAAAATTTTGCTCCTCTCCTTTAACTCCGTAAATAGGTGCGATTTCTACTCCTCCAAAACCTACTTTCTTTAAATCGATCAAATTTCGTTTTAGGTTTATAGAGTCTACGGCACTACCCATCCACCACCAGCGTGTCCAAGGTTGCGTTACATTATTTTTTTTAGACTTCAAATTATTGTCTTGCTGTGTGTATAAAAAATCTGTGGATAAAGAAAAAAGAAATATTGTAAGTGTAAATTTTATTATAGATCGATAAAGCATTTTGTTTCGTTTTTTGGGTAGACGGTTAGAGCATTGTTTTTCTTTGGTTAGTATATGGCGCGCAAGACTTACATACTATAAAAAAGGAAACTCTAAAAGAGTAAACAACCGCAGTTTTTGTATCAAAAATTATAGCTAAAAGTATAACTTGAAAACTGTATTTCTATCCTGTACCATCCTGTATTTTATTGATATAATTAAAATAACTGACACTCTTGGGTCAACAGTATTATAGGTTTAATGCCTGTAGTATATTTCGTCATTGAATTGTTCAGGCGTAGAATATTATTTAGAACAAAACATAGTAAATATTGCTAGGGTAAGCGCATATTTGTTTTAGATGTATTAAAAAAAGAGATCGCTATTTTATTAAAGAACTACTTTATGTTTTTTCCGTTCAACGTTTTTTAGATGATTCAATTATAGATATTATTTCTAGCTGTGGTAAAGAACCTATTATTGATATAAATTAAATTTTACGAGACAATTCTAGTTTTATATAGTGGGTATTAATATTAACCAAGATTAGTGGAAATTTTTCTAATAATAACGTAGAAAAGCTTTTGGTCTTTTTTAAATTCTTGTCTAATTTTTTTAAAGGCTATTCTCATTTGGCTTTCTACCGTTTTTTCAGAAATATTTAGTTTAAGTGCAATTTCTTTATATTTTAATCCGTTTTTTTTATTGAGCAGTAATATCTCTTTGCATTTTGGTGGTAATTGGTTGATCACCATATTTAATTTTTTAATTCTAGGTTCTATATAGTTTACGTCGTCATTTAGGCTCTCTTTCGCTGTTTTGTATTTAAGCTCATCAAAGATTTTATGGTTTCGTTTATCTTTTCGGTATAAATCAATAAAGTTGTTATAAGCTGTGGTATAAAGGAAATTCTTGACAGATTTATTTTCTACAAGATCAGGATGTTTTTGCCAGAGTTTAATAAAACAATTTTGAACTATATCCTTAGCTTGATCATGGTTATTGGTAAGAGTTTTAGTGTAAGCAAGCAATGGACCGTAAAGTTGCTTGAAAATTTGTTCGAAATCTTCTTCCTTCTGCATATTGATTCTAAAAGCCTTCTTCTATTATAAGGTAATTGTGAAAAATAGGTTTGATTTATGCAAATATGTACTTTTTTTTAATTTTTTTTAAGGGTTTTGTATTTTCTATTCGTTTACAGTTTGAATACTGTAATCTATGGTGTTGTTAATTGCTAAAATGTAAGGGTGAAAAAAGTAATAGATAAATATTTAAGTGATTCCATTAATGAACTGGAAATTGAACAATTAAAGGTTTGGTTGCAAAAAGAAAAAAACCGCTTAAAGTTTGAAGATATC
The DNA here is from genome assembly GCF_900155985.1 of Maribacter ulvicola. Lineage (GTDB taxonomy): Bacteria > Bacteroidota > Bacteroidia > Flavobacteriales > Flavobacteriaceae > Maribacter > Maribacter ulvicola. Next base: position 164,515 of record NZ_FTMA01000006.1, on the reverse strand, counting down.
GTAAAAAGCCACTATCAAATAAACTTAGGCTTGCAAGAGGTAGATTTGGATAAGGAATATTTAACATTGTTGAAAGCACTTGAAAATAGAACATATGCTAAAAAAAGAGTGTACAATACATGGTACAAAAGAGCAGCAATTTTTGTGGGACTTATAGGTTTAAGTTCTTTAATGTTTTTTATTTCCAGTAGGTTTAATGGAGTGGACATTGATGAGAATACTATCACCATAAGGCAGGATAATGGAGATATTCAAGTTATTGATGAACATAGTACAATTGATATTTTAGATGATAAAGGCAATGTAATAGGTCAGCAAAAAGGTGCTCAATTAAACTATACAGGGGTTGTTAGCGAAAGTGCTTACGCAGCTACGGATAAAAAACTTAAATACAATGAATTGATAGTTCCTTATGGCAAAAAAATGAAACTAGTTTTGTCAGATAGTACTGTAGTCCATATGAATTCAGGAACAACGTTTAAGTACCCGGTTAAATTCTTAAAAGATGGGGTAAGAAAGGTTTATTTGACGGGAGAGGCCTTTTTTGAAGTGAGTGAAAGTAAGAGTAACTCATTTATAGTGAGTACAAGCGAAATTGACATTCGTGTGCTAGGTACTAAATTTGATGTGAGTTCGTATACAGATGATAAAGCGGTAAGTGCGGTATTAGTTGAGGGTTCCGTTGAATTATATAAGTCCGGCTCCCAAAAAAAGGAAGTAGAAAATTATGTGCTGGAACCAGGGCAAATGGCCTCATGGAACAAATCTATAGCTAATATGAATATTACCGAGGTAGATATACATGAATATACGTCTTGGGTCAATGGTAAAATTATATTTCAGGTAAGGCCTTTTAAGGAAATTATAAAAGTACTGGAAAGGCATTATGATGTTGCTATTACTAACAACTATAAAGCTTTAGATAATCAACAGTTTTTTGCAAAGTTCGATACAGAAACTATAGAGCAGGTAATGACGTATTTTCAGAGTAGTATCCCGTTTTCTTATACTAGAAAAGGCGATGAAATTATAATTAACCAACCCTAAAACCAGATGCCTATGAGTATAATAATCTCTTAACCTCACCTCAAAAAAAAATCGGAATATGCTCCAACATATCCCGATAGTAAAAGGTGATTAATTAAATAACCACAAAAACGTATACAAAAGTATGAATAAAAATATTATTCGTTTGGGAATGATATGTTCAGTATTATTTCCCAATATCAGTTTAAAAATGAAGTTGACCACTCTTTTTTTAATATTAGTCCTTTTTAGAATTCAGGCTAATACTTATTCTCAAAATACCAAAATCACTTTGGATTTAGAATCGGTAGGGGTAATGAAGGTATTTAAGGAAATTGAAGCCAAAAGTGAATTTAAGTTTTTGGGGAACCAGGATGTCATAGATAAAGAAAGGCTAGTTTCTATACATGTCAAAAACCAGAGAATTGAAAAAATCTTGACCAATTTGTTCCAAGGTACCCATATCACTTTCAAAACTATTGATAGACAGATTATTCTAAAAAAAGAAAAACCAAAAATAGAATTAAAAGACCCTCCCATACATAATTCTGCTAAGCAAAAACAGCAGCATACTATTAGTGGAACCGTTGTAGATATTGATGGTACGCCTTTGCCAGGAGCCAATATTTTGGAAAAGGGCACTACCAATGGTACCCAAGCAGATTTTGATGGTAATTTTTCTTTAGCGGTTTCTAATGAAGAAGCCATTTTAACCATTTCCTATATTGGTTTTGCAGCTAAAGAAGTTGCAATAAAGAATCAAAAGAACCTTAACGTGGTTTTGCAAGAAAGCGCTGATGGGTTAGATGAGGTTGTAGTTGTAGGCTATGGCACGGAGATAAAAAGGAACTTAACAAGCGCTGTTGCTTCGGTAAGCACAGAAGAATTACAAGATATACCGGCAACATCGTTAAGTAATGCAATTGCAGGTAGATTGGCAGGTGTTTCCATTTCTAGTGCAGGGGGTAGACCCGGTACAACGGCGGGAATTAGTATTAGAGGGGCTACAACTGGTCCTCTACAGGGGTCGTCTGCGCCATTATACGTAATTGATAATGTGATAGCAACGAAAGAATTGTTTGATTTGTTAGGTGTTAACGAAGTAGAAAGTGTTTCTGTTTTAAAAGATGCCGCAGCATCAGCGGTCTATGGAGCCAGGGCGTCTAACGGTGTAATATTGGTTACTACTAAGCGTGGCCAACCAGGTAAGCCAGTATTGACCTTTAATACATCTATAGGTACATCTAAGGTCAGCCGTGATGTTCAGCATACCACTGCTTATGAACATTCATTACTAATTAACCAAGCGGTTAGAGCAGGGTCAGACCCATTAATACCTAACTCGCAACATGGTACAGTGCCCATTTCAGATGTAGAGCTTGAGTATTTAAAAAATAATCCATTTCCAAATTTTCTCAACGACGTAGAAATTGACCCGTTAGTGAAAAATTATACTGCCAATATTAGCGGAGCTAGCGATGTTGTAGATTATTTTATTGCAGGGTCTTATATCGATGAATCTGGATCACTTAAAAAATTAAATTACAATAAATCTAATTTAAGAGCGAATATAGGTGTTAAGCTGTCCGAGAATTTGAAAATTTCTTTGACTTCTTCGTTGGCTACAGATAATGATTATCAATATTATTGGCCATTTGACTCGAATAACGATAATTTATTCGATGGGTATAGACAGGCCGGTAGAAGAGGAAACTGGGCACCTACATATATTAATGGTCTACCAGTGGCCAACTTTAATGCATTTCATATAGGTGATTATATGGATCAAGCTGGCGCTGGGGATAGAACAAGAAAAACGAATCTTCTCAACTATACCGTAGATATAGATTATAAGGTGCCGTTTTTAAAAGGGCTTTCTGCCGGAATTACGTATAATAATCGTAAAAATATCAACACGAACACTACTTTTAGAAAGCCACATACATCATATTTCTTTGCTGCAGACCCTAATAATCAATTTCTGTTAACAGATGAAATTACCGGTACTAGAACTAGGCTAGAAGGTGGTTCTGACGGAAATTCTATTTATAAGGATAATAATACAGTTATATCATATCAGTTAAATGCACGTCTTAACTATGATTATACGGTTGGGGACCATAATATTAAAGCAGGGTTTATTTATGAACAGTGGGAGGCCGATAGCGATTTCTTTTGGGTAAGAAGACGAAACTTACTTACTACAGAAATTCAGCAACTTTTTGCTACATCAAATGACGCAGAAGATAGAAATGGTAACGGTTCTGAATTTGAAGAAGGCAGATTATCCTATATAGGTACACTAGGTTATACATTTAAAAATAAATACTTTATAAATGGATCCTTTAGATATGATGGGTCTGTAAGATTCGAAGAAGAAAATCGCTATGGTTTTTTTCCTTCGGTTTCTACAGCTTGGATAGTAAGTGAAGAAAGTTTTTTTAATGATAATTTAGATTTCATAGACTTTTTTAAGATAAGGGCGTCTTTAGGTCTAACAGGTAGTGATGCTGTAACTAGTACGTTTTCTTATCTTGAAGGATTTCAGGCCAGCGGTAGTACCGTGTTTGGAAATGGAAACAATTTAAATACAACTATTGTAAGTCGTGGTATAGCGTCTACTGGTTTAACTTGGGATAAAACAAAAAGTTTCAATATTGGGGCAGACTTTGAGTTTCTTCAGAATAGACTAAGTACCACGGTTGAAGTATTTAAGAATAAAAGATCAAATCTATTTGGACCAAGGCAATCTACCGTGCCCGTATTGATCGGTACAGGTTTGCCCCCGGAAAATTATGGAGCAGTAGATGTAGAAGGGTTTGAGGTCTTAACCAATTATAAAAATAAAATTGGTAATGTTTCCTATAATATAGGTGCCAATATCGGCTATTCAAAAAACAGAGTGACCACTTTTGATGAAAGTGATGCTTTAAGAGACTATGAGCGTCAGTTAGGTACTAATACCGGCAGAATTTTTGGATACAGAAATATAGGTATGGTCAGGACCCAATCTCAATTAGATGAGTTAATTGCAACGGGGTACACTTTTGAGAACCAAACACCATATATAGGTAGTTTAATTTATGAGGATATTAGAGGTAATTCTACAGAAGATCCCCAAGGAAATACACCAGATGGCGTCATAGATAGGAATGATAGAGATGTAATTGGACAGTATAGTTCTCCTCCAATTAATTATGGTATTACCTTAGGTTTTACGTATAAGGATTTTAGTTTTAACGCTTTCGTTCAAGGGTTTGAAGGGCATGAGAGAGTAGTTCCTGATAATGGTAGGTTTTATTTTGATGTAATAAGTGAAGGTGGTTGGGCGCATTGGAACGATGCTTTCGATCCTGTAGATAATCCAGATGGAAAATTCCCAAGATTTACTAGATGGGGAACTAATGGTAATCCCAACTTTCAAACTTCCAGTTTTTGGTTGCAAAAGGCAGGTTTTGCAAGGTTAAAGAATTTGAATATATCCTATAACCTACCGCAAACCGCATTGCAGACCGTTGGAGTAAAACAAGCTAAGCTCTATTTTAATGGGACCAATTTATTCTTTCTTTATAGTACTATTAAAGAATACGATCCTGAAATTTCTTCAGGTGCAGGCATTCCAATTAATAAAACGTATAGTTTGGGTCTACAAATAACTTTATAACGTAATAAAAGCTAAGATGAAAATATATATAAAGACATTAATTTTTACTTTGTTGGTTTTAGGGTCTCTTCTTTTTGTTCAATGTACAGAGGTTCTGGATAAGACAGATTTAGGGAACATTACAGAAGATTTAGTATGGAACGATCCGGTATTGGCAACTTTGAATGTGAATAGATTATACCAAACCGCAAATCCTGGTTGGTCTGCTGGTGCGTCAGCATTATCAGATGATGCTGCTGGTAGAAATAATACCATGTATGGTAGGCTAACAGAGAACTCCAATAGCAGTTATGTAGGTAGATATTCTAACATTAGAGATGCAAATATTATTTTGAATGGTCTTGATTCTGGAACAATTGATGAAGATGATAAAAAACCGCTTAAAGGGCAGGCATTATTTTTTAGGGCTCTTGCATATTGGCGTTTAGTTACCACTTACGGCGGGGTGCCTTTAGTATTGGATAATTTAGGGTTGAATGATGAACTAGAGCTTCCAAGAAGTTCTACTACAGAAACAGTGGCTCAAATTATTGCCGATCTAGATAATGCCGCTGATTTGTTGCCCGATTTTTATGCTAATGAAGATTATGGGCGAATTACAAAAGGTGCCGCTATGGCAATGAAAGGTAGGGTATTATTGCATTTTGCTAGTGAGCATTTTGATCCTGATCAATCAAAAGGTAGGTGGCAGGCCGCCTATGACGCGCTTATTGCGGCAAAAGCTAATTTAGATGCTAATGGAAAAGGACTGAATTCTAGTTATGCGGATTTATGGTTCGATGACAGTAATGGAAACCCAGAGGCCATCTGGACAAGGTTATATAATGGTGACGCTCAGCATTCAAGAGACAAACAGGTTAGGCCTTTTCAACCAGGTATAGGAGGAGGGCGTTCAGATAACGCTACGGTTAGTTTGTTAGATTCATACCCAATGCTAGACGGAAAGAAGATTTCAGATAATACATCGGCATATTCTTATGACCCGGTATTACTTTGGAAAAATAGAGATCCTAGGTTTAGCGCTACGCAAACATGGAACGGGGATCATTACCCCTTAGTGGTAGAATCTCCTTTTCAAACCAACGGGTTTATATGGATGTTCCAAAATGGTATAACTAATACCGAAGCAGATGCAGAAATAACCCTTACTGGTTTTTATAATAGAAAAGCAGTAGATCCAACCATACCTTATAATGAAAATAGTACTACGCAATGGATAGAAATGCGCTATGCGGAACTATTGTTGAATATAGCTGAAGCGGCCAATGAAATTGGTCAAGGTGGAGAAGCTTTAACAATTCTATATGCTATTCGTGACAGAGCAGGTATTGAAAACCTTGATGGACGTTTTGGACTAGATGTAGGCTTGGAAGGAAATACCGATGAAATGAGGGAAGCTATTTTATTGGAAAGACGTATAGAACTTGCTTTTGAAGGTAACCGTTCTAACGATTTAAGAAGACGAAGACTATATGGTACCCTTAATGGAACAGAAAGAATGGGGTATTATATTACAAAAACGAATGCTTTCGATTCATTAACTGGTGGGTCTATTTTAGAAAACCGTAAGTTTTTAGAAACTCAGACAATCACAGGAGATATTGATTTAAACGAACCTGATGTTTATGAAAACTATTTTACTACAGAGGTTTACAGTATTGAAGAAAACTCAGATGTACCTGGGCAAGATGGAACAGATATAAACTATAAAGAAAATTATTACTTTTTTGATATACCGGAAAGTATCCTTAATAGAAATCCAAATTTAGAGCAAACAAAAGGATGGCCTGGGGGAACTTTTGATCCTTTGAAATAAAAAATAATAATAGTAGCGTAGTTAGTTTTAAAAGAGGCTATGTAAAAGTAGCCTCTTTTTACCAATAAATTTATTTCCGTTTATCTGTGTGAAAACAATAATAATGTCATTTAAAATTTAGCTAACAATTGGTGTAATAGTATAGTATAATAGAAGAGTTTATAAAACAATAACTGAATAATATAGAGATACTTATGTTTTAGAATCTAGGGAATCAAATAGATTTAGCAGATTAGTGATATAGATTTATTTGCTGCAAGTAAGAAGATGAAGGTAGCCTAATGTTGCCTTCAAAATATCAATTTTATTTTTGAAACTTATCATAATTATGAACAAACATTTTTCTTTTACCGTAGGCCTCTTGATGATGGTTATCTCTACGGCCTTTTCAAATTCAACGAACTATACCATTGAGAATAATTTTATTAGTAGAAGTATTTCAACTGATGGAAATTTTAGGACAGTAGAAATTGCCAATAAATTAGCAGGAAAAGTTTTGAAACCTAATAATTCTATAGAATTTAAATTACGTATTTCTAAAGGCACTCATATAGAAGGCTCTGATGTAATACTGACGTCAAAAGATTTTTCTTTTAAAAAGGTCATAACTAACTCCTCTAATAAAATGGGTTTTTTATTGAATAATAAAACCCATGGCTTGTGGGTAGAAGTTTTTTATGAATTAGAGAAAGATGACTTTTATATAAAAAAATATCTGGTAATCAAATCAGATAAAGCCGTTACCATTGAAAGAATTGATTTGGAAGTTGTAGGGTTAGAAGATATTTACCAACCTTATAAGATGAAGCAGATTACATCTCAAGGACCTGCTAAATGGCGTCCTGGACTGGGGCAACCTTTATACACTACCAAATCTGCTACCTTTTGGGGTATTGAGTTTCCGGCAGCTTATAATTATGTAATTGAAGGAGAAGGGTATTGTGGTTACCAATGGGGTAAGGAATTAAAAAATGGAGATGCCTATACTACTTACAAAGCCGTTCTAGGTGTAGGTGATAATTCAGAATTTATTCAAGATTCGTTTTTTAATTATATAGATAGAATTAGAATTAGACCTTTAAGACTTCAGGTCCAGTACAATAGTTGGTTTGATTTTGGACAAGGGGTTACCAAGGAAAATTTTGGAAAAAGCGTAGCCAAAATCAATGATGAGTTAGTTGTTAAAAGGAAAGTTGATCCATTAAAGGCATATGTAATTGATGATGGTTGGCAAGATGTACATGCAGACTGGAAGGATAAAACTTGGAAAGTCAACAAGAAATTCAACCCAACGTTTTCTACTAGCATTTCAAATGTTACGGCTGCTAATTCCTCTTTAGGTCTATGGTTAAGTCCGGGATGTTTGTTTGGAGCGCAACCAGCAGCTAAAAATTACAAAGAACAAGGGTTAGAAACATTGGGTAACTGGATGTCAATGGCGGGTCCACAATACATGCAATTGTTAGAGGATAGAATGGTTGAATTTACAAAAGAGGGAATAACTTATTTTAAGCTAGACGGAATATTTGGACATTTAAATACCCGAGAATTTGAATTAAATGGCCAGCAGTATGGAATTCCTTATATGAGCCAATTAGATACAGAAGGATTTACCGCGAACGACATAAGACTGAACGATCCAATATATGATGAACTAAAGAGTTATTATTTAGTGGCAGGCACCGAGCGTTTGATGGAAATTTTTAAAAAACAACATGAAATAAATCCAGAGGTATATGTAGTAATTTCCAATGGTGCTTATTTAAGTCCTTGGTGGTTACAATATATAGATGCCATTTGGATGATTAATGCGGGAGATGCCGCGGGAGGCAGTAACAGAACCGAAGAATTGGTATACAGAGATGGTGTTTATTATGATACGTGGATCACTGAAAAAACGCAATTCCCTATAAATTCGGTATTTAATCATGAACCTAAAAAGACTTCTACAGGAGAAAGTAAAGAGGCTTTTAGCCAATATTTATGGATGAATTTATCTAGAGGGACCGGGTTTATAGAATTATATGTGAAAACAGAAAAATTATCTGATGATGATTGGGATGTATTGGCAGAAGGATTGAAATGGTCACAAGATGTTTTTCCTTATTTTAAAAAATCTCGCATGCATGGTGGTAACCCAAAATCAAATGAAGTATATGGTTATACGGGTTGGAATAAAAATGGAGGCTATATTTCATTTCATAATCCTTCTGAAAAAGTAAAAACATATCAAGTAAAATTGGATAGGACATTGGGTGTTACGTCAAACAAGAGGTATATCATATCTTCTCCGTTGAAGAATGCCAATGAGTGGGTGGAAAAGAAAATAGGTAAAGAAGATATATTGACTGTTGATCTAAAACCCGGTGAAGTTAAAGTTTTGAATTTTAAAAATTAAATAAGCTTAAGAATGAGATTAATATGTAAGTGTTTATGCACAGTGCTATTTTTTGTGATAGGTTGCACACCTGCTGTGGAAGATGAAGAAATATCTATAGGAAGCTTGTTAACAGAAATGGTGGACAGGGATAAGATTACTCAATTTCCGGATCCTTATTACCAATCTTTACAGGCAAGTAGTTATAATAGAACATCGGTCTCTAAAGATGCTCCTGGCTGGTTTGCAGATAGTGATGGTGAATATTTTATTCGTACAGAAGAAATCAATGGTAAAAAAGAATGGGTACTTATGGAAGATGAGGGACCTGGAGTTATTACCAAGATTTGGGCGGTTTGTTTTTATTATGGCTTGGACAATACGCTTGGTGCTAATATAAATATCTATTTAGATGGAAATACAACGCCCGTGATTTCAACAAATTTTTTTGATCTGGTAAAAGGTGAAGATTTTGTGAAAGCTCCTTTTGCAGATTATTCAACCAGGGCAGGTAACCTTTATTTACCCATCCCTTATGCTAAAAGTTGCAAAATTACCATGGATCAGAAAGCTTTCTATAATATTATCAATTATAGAAAATATGCGGAAGGAACCAAGGTAAAAACTTTTACCAAGGAAGATTTTGAACAGGCGAAGCCCATAAGAAAAAAAGTCGCAGAAGCCCTAAGCACTTACAAAGAGCTTAACGGTTTAAGAGATAAAAAAGAAGCTATCTTAAAAACGGGAACAGCTTTAGATTTCAACCTGCCCAAAGGCAATAACGCTATTAAAGAGGTTAGAATTAAGTTCCTGGACACTACCAATATTGCTCAAAAATTAAGGTCTACTATAATTGAAGCAAGTTTTGATGGAGAAAAAACAGTATGGGCCCCTATTGGAGATTTTTTTAATAATGTAGGTAAAATTCAAAGTTATAAGATGTGGGAACGTACTGTAGAAGAAGATGGCACCATGATTTGTCGTTGGGTAATGCCTTATGAAAATAAAGGGAAAATTGGAATAAAAAATTTAGGTAGTGAAGATGTGGCCATAGAAATGGCGTTAATAACAGATCAGCAAGCTTGGACTTCTAATTCTATGCACTTTTATGCTACTTGGCAAATGGATGAACCTACGCCTACTTTTCCATTGTTTGATTTTAATTTTTTGAGTGCTTCGGGAAAAGGAGTGATAGTTGGTGATGAGTGGACCGTGTTAAACCCTATTGAAGGCTGGTGGGGAGAAGGCGATGAAAAAATTTATATAGATGACGATATAGACAAAAAATTTCCATCGCACTTTGGTACCGGAACTGAAGATTATTATGGCTGGGCAGGCGGAAAAGTGCCTACACCGGCAGATGAATTTTCAAAACCTTTTTTAGGTAATATTATCGTGGGCGAGAAATCTAAGGGGTACAATGTTTGTACACGTACACGAGTTTTAGATGCCATACCATTTAAAGAAAGAATACAGTTTGATGTTGAATCATCTTGCGGTAGACGTAGTAAGTCTCACTTTTTGCAATATTCTCAAACTACTTTTTGGTATGCTGTACCCGGAGCAAAACACAATAAACCTCCTTTGCCAGAATATGCATCGTTAAAATTACCTACCGTTGCTGACATTGAAAAAGTGATATCAAAAGCTAAAGAATCTCAGTATAGTGTAGATGGTGCTCTAGAGGCAGAATTATTGCCGATCATCAAAAAGGGCAAAGGTGTTGTATCGGATTTTGCAAAAATTCCTATGTGGGGAGAAATCAGCGCAGGGGAATTAAATAATATTTGGTTTGAGCATACGGGTGATTTTGTAGAGTTAAAAATAACGGAGCAGTTTGAAAAAGCGTCTATCAAACTATGCAGCGCCATTGGCCCCTCCAGCGGTATTTTTGATATTTATATAAACGACATAAAAATAAAAGAACAAGATTTTTATAGCAAACATGAAGGAATTATAAATCCGTATTTGGATTTAGGGGAGTCAAACCCGGTGAACAATGCCTTTGTGATACGTTTTGTATTTAAAGGTACTAATGCTAAAGCAAGACATACCCAGAATAAATACGCTCTTGGATTAGATTTCTTTTTGATAGAGAATAATTTTTTAAATAGAGAATAGAACTAATTTATCGTTTAATATGAAAGATTAGTAGTTCTTGTTTTACTAATGACATCTTTTGGGGTAGTAACGCTAGAATAAGGCGCTAGTCTTTCTACAATAGATTTTTCGAAAATGAAACAATCTATATAGGAAGCAACCAGGAATATCTCTATGACAGGTTAGGATTTTGGATATAGGTGAGCTAAACTTCTTGAAAATATTTTAAACTAAATTTCAAACAATATTCATATAATGATGAAGGCTAAATGGATAATTTATAAAATAGCAGTTATTGTTATGGTACTAGGTTGGGTTCAAGCCTGGGGTCAGGAATATAAAAGTTTAGCAGGGACACATCATATTGTGATAAGCTCTCCCATTAATCAAATTAGTGTTGGAGAAACGATAACTATGAATGCCATATCCAATAAAAAATATACCGACTTTGTTTGGTCTTCGGAATATCCTGGAATTGCTTCAGTTGTAAATGGAAAAGTTATTGGTTTGGACAAAGGAAAGGTTTTAATTACAGCAAAGGCAAAAGGTGACTCTTTTGAAGCTGCTTACCTATTGACCATTACAGGACCGGAAGATCATGAATCATTACCTCTAACAACAGAAGAGTTGTATTACAACAATCCTCAATTTAACAGAGGGGAAAAATATACCAACAAAGGCATTCTTTTATTTCCGGCAGATGTCAATGAAGTACCTAATTGGCCGTCCATAGCCGCTAAATCTGGGTTAAATACCATTGGTATACACCCTGGAGGGGGACATCTTGAAGGGATAATGGAGGGAACCATAAATTGGCTTAAAAGTGATTATGGACAACTTTTTCTTAAAAATTGCAGGCGTTATGGAATAGAGGTCGAATATGAAATCCATGCAATTAAAGAGTTGCTGCCGCGTGAGATGTTCAATAAATACCCAACTATGTTTAGAATGGATAAAAATGGTTTACGACAGCAAGAAGATAACTTCTGTATCCATTCCAAGCAGGCGTTAGAACTTCTTGCCAAAAACGTAGTTGCCTTTGCTAAAATTGCAACTCCTACAACGGGAAGGTATTATTTTTGGATCGATGATGGGAGGCATATGTGCCATCCAGATATAGGCGATATCTATAGTGATAGCGATCAAGCCCTTATGATGGAGAATTACTTATTAAGGGAATTGAGGAAGTTCGATCCCAGGGCGACAATAGCACATTTGACCTATGCAAATACTAGTACTCCGCCTAAAAAAATTAAACCAGATAACGGGGTATTTCTTGAGTTTGTTCCCATTACGCGATCTTATGATATGAGTTATAGAAATCAGTCAGGGGATCGATCAACCCAAGATAATTCTGGCTGGGTATATCTGAAACAAAATTTGGAGATATTTCCGGCCAATACGGCTCAAATACTAGAGTATTGGACTGATGTTTCATTGTTTTCAAATTGGAAAAGACCCTTTAAGGAATTGCCCTGGAAGAAGATAAATAAGGTGTTAGAAGATGATGTTACGTTTTATAGGGAGTTTGGTATTCCAAATTTTACAAGTTTTGGCAATGGTCATGACGAAAATTACCTTAAAAATTATGGATTTAAACATATAGAGGAATACTCCAAAGCTTTACAAGATTAGTTTTTAAATTATTTCTAGACGTCAATTTAAAATCGCCTTTGAAATATTGCATTCAAATTGTTTGGTGATTTTTTGGTATAGAAGATATAAAAGAAGAAAACTATGGTATGGAACAATTGAAGGCGGAAGAAACGCCTAACACACCTTTTTTAGTTTTAAAGAAAAATATAAAGGCTAGTGATTTTCAATTCATTATAAAATTAAAAATAAGTTATGTTTGCAGAAGACACAATTTTATAATGTGAGCCAAATACAATAGAATTTTAATAGTTCAAAATTTTAGATCATGCGTATTCAGATGAAAAATTTAATGTTAAGTTTATTTTTAATGCTCCCTTTAATATTTATTGGGCAGTCTAGTAATGTTCAGGTGATACCACAGCCTAATAACGTGGTAATCAAGAAGGGACAGTATGAGATTGGAACAGATAATTTTACTATATCTGGTGCTTCAGAAGTACAGCCTATTATAGATTATGCCACGGTTGTACTAAAGGAGGATTTTGGCTTTAATGTGAAAAAGGCTGAAAAAGTAAGGAATGGAATTGATGTGGTATTCATCCTCAATAGAAAAAAGTATAATTTAGACGGTAGCTATAGCCTCAATGTGGACAAAAAAGGTGCAAGAATCTTTGCGGGGAGTGAACAAGGATTGTTTTATGGTTTGCAAACACTTAGGCAATCCATCAAAAAGATAGAAGGAAAATGGGTGTTGGACTATATGGAAATAGAAGATGCGCCTCGTTTTGGTTGGCGTGCCTATATGCTAGATGAAGGAAGATATTTTCAAGGAAAAAAGCAAGTCCTAAAACTGTTGGATGAAATGGCTAGATTGAAGATGAATATTTTTCATTGGCACTTGGTTGATGATCAAGGTTGGCGAATTGAAATTAAAAAATATCCTTTGTTAACAAGTATTGGGTCTAAAAGATTATCCACGCAAGTAGGACCCAGAAAATGGCAAAGCCCTATACAATCAGGTGTGCCTCATGAAGGTTACTACACTCATGAAGATATTAGGGAAATTGTTTCCTATGCAGAGGCACGCTTTATAACAGTGGTGCCAGAGATAGAGATGCCTGGTCATGCTTCCGCTGCCATTGCAGCATACCCTTGGTTGGGTTCCACTGGTGAACAAATATCGGTACCTATAAATTTTGGAGTAAGCGAAGACATCTTTAACGTGGCAAACCCAAAAGTTTTTAACTTTCTAACCGATGTTTTGGATGAGGTTATGTCATTGTTCCTTTCTAAAATTATTCACATTGGTGGTGATGAGGCTAAATATGATCATTGGGAAACCTCTGAGGATATTAAAAGATATATGAAAGAAAATGAGTTAAAAACTTTTGCGGATGTTCAAGTGGACTTCACCAATAAAATTTCAAGATATATTGAAGGTAAAGGAAGAAAAATGATGGGTTGGAATGAAATTTTGGGTCAAAATGTGCATGATTATCAATCAGAGAAGGATAATGGGGCTGAAGAGCAATTATCCAAGACTTCCGTTGTCCATTTTTGGAAAGGTGATATTAAACTTATGGAGCAAGCTGCGGCTGAGGGCTATGAAATTGTAAACTCCTTACATACCGAAACTTATTTGGACTATGCTTACAGGGATATTTCATTAAAAAGAGCGTATGATTTCGATCCAATACCAAAAAGCCTTGATAAACAATATCATAACCAAATTATAGGGTTGGGCTGTCAAATGTGGGGAGAATGGATTCCTACCAGTGGTTATATGGATTTTATGACTTTTCCAAGAATTGCCGCCTATGCAGAAGTAGGTTGGACAAATGTGAACCGAAGAGATTTTGAAGGCTTTTTAGCATCGTTATCTCCCTTGTATGATATCTGGAAGGAAAAAGGAATATACAGTGCGCCTATTAATGAAGCTTTACCTGATAGTTTTAAGAAAAAGTGATAATATACCAATGGTGTTACACAAGGTTTAAACCTTTTATGGTGTCTTAAACGAGTAGTTGTTTGATAATAAATAAACTGCCATTGGCTAAGTTCTTCCATAAAATTGCATCGGCTTGGTGATGATTACCAAGTAATTAGTCACTTACCTAAGTTGGTTTTCCTGTGAATTTAGTAATCTTAATAGAACAGAAGGAATAAGGTGTTATATTAAGAAGACGAATGTATGCAATGCATTAACTGTTGGTGCTCTTTTAGAAAATCAGATGTACCTAAGAAAAATGTAGCAGAAATAAACTAAGTTGAGATTATGAAGCCTAGTGGAGACAAAATTAGGGGTGAGATGTACAGAAAAGCTATGGTGGTACAATACTTTAGTACAAAGAAGAAACAAAACAAATGGTCCTAGAAAGGATTTCTCATTAGAAAAAGAACAGAGCGATCTTCAACGCAGATGTTATTCACTTGAAAAGACCAATGGGAAGTGAGTAGGATGGAATAAGGCATCCAATTTTATGGGATATGAAATCTTAACCACTGACAATTGCAGTTAAACCTATGAAATATCATTGACAACCACTTTTAGAATGATGTTTTCTGGCATTAGAATTAAGAAAAACTACTTACTTATTTAAAGAAATAAATGAAGCAAATTAAGTATTGAAAAATGTAAATAGGCTTGTAGGTTAAAAAGTTTGATGTTCTTAATTTGCTAATCCAATAACAAGTACTAATAGGGATAAATAGTTATCCCTTAATTTCTTTCTATGAATAAAAGATTTAGAGTTTTCTGTCAGATATGTTTAGCAGTTTTATTTATGAACTGTAAGTCTAATAAATCTTTATTAATGAATTCGAGTATTGCAAGCGAGAATGCCGATCTAAAACTATGGTATGATAAGGAAGCCAAATCATGGATGCGGGAGGCACTTCCTATTGGCAATGCTTTTATGGGCGCCATGGTATTTGGAGGAGTAGAAAGAGAACATATTCAGTTAAATGAGGAGTCTTTATGGGCAGGAGGTCCAGGGGAATGGGATCAGTATAATGGAGGAAATAGAGAAGGAGCTTATAAACATCTTAATGAGGTAAGAAACCTTTTATCAAAAAGAGAATTTGATAAAGCCCATGCGCTCGCTAGTAAAGAATTATCGGGAAAGATTAAAGGAAGTAAAAATCAGGACCTTTGGGAGGGTTTTGGAGCCTATCAAACTTTTGGTGATCTTTATATAGATGTAGAACACGCTGAAAAAATTAGTGAGTATCGTAGAGAATTGAACATATCAAAAGCCCTTGCGGGTGTGTCATATAAATCAGGTACGGTGAGTCATAAGCGTACTTATTTTGCAAGTTATCCACATAATGCCCTTGTGTTTCAATTTAAGAACAATTCAGAAGAAGGAATTGATTATACCATTAATTTTAAAAGTTTACATGAAAATGTGACCTATAGTAGAGACGGTAATGTTTTGGTTGTAGATGGCGCTGTAGAAAATAATGGTATGGGTTTTGGTGCTAAAATGCTTATAGAAAGTAAGAATGGAAATATAAGTTTTAATGGAAGCACCATCAATATTAAAAAGAGCAATAGCGTGGTGTTGAAATTGGTAATGGGTACTAGTTATTCATCATCCTATCCAGAATATACCGGTAATAATTACAAAGAAAAGAACACGTCTAAATTAGAAGCTATAAAAAATATTTCTTTTGAAAGTTTGAAAAAAGGACACATGGCAGATTATGCCAATCTTTTCAAAAGGGTACGTCTAAACCTTGATGGTGAAGATAAAAACTATTTGCCTACAGATAAAAGATTAAGGCTGTATGCAAGTGGTGAGCGTGATCCAAAGTTAGAATCATTATACTTTCAATATGGTCGTTATTTGTTGATAAGTAGCTCTAGACCAGGAAGTTTACCGGCGAACCTTCAAGGGAAATGGAATGATAAAAACGCGCCGCCTTGGGCTTCGGATTATCATATGAACATTAATTTAGAAATGATTTATTGGCCCGCAGAGGTAACAAATTTAAGTGACTGTCATGAACCGCTGATTAAATATGTAGAAACCTTGATAGCGCCAGGAAAAAAATCTGCATTAGATTTTTTTAATGCTGATGGTTGGGTAGTGAATACTATGAATAACCCTTTTGGCTACACCGCTCCGGGTTGGGGGTTTCCTTGGGGCTTTTTCCCTGGTGGTGCAGGTTGGCTTAGTCAACATGTATGGGCGCATTATGATTTTAATAAAGATGAACGTTACTTAAAAGAGCAAGGGTTTCCCATAATGAAAGAATCAGCGTTGTTCTGGCTCGATTATTTGGTGGAGGATGAAATGGGATATTTGGTTTCTTCGCCTTCCTATTCCCCTGAACATGGAGGAATTTCATCTGGGGCTTCAATGGACCTTCAGATTGTTTGGGATCTATTTACAAACTGCCTAAGAGCGTGTGAAATATTGGATATAAAAGACAATTTTTACAATGAAGTAAAAGAGGCTCGTAGCAAATTGCTACTACCTAAAATAGGAAAATGGGGGCAGCTTCAAGAATGGAAAGAAGATGTGGATGATCCTGAAAGTAAGCATAGGCATATTTCTCATTTATTTGCATTGTATCCTGGACACCAGATATCCTTAGAGAAAACACCGAATTTGGCCAAAGCGGCAAAAGTTTCTTTGGAGGCTAGAGGAGATGAAGGAACGGGATGGTCATTAGGTTGGAAAATTAATTTTTGGGCTAGATTGCACGATGGCAATAGAGCACATAAAATTTTGAAAAGACTGTTAAAACCTACTACTGACGAAGGTTTTGAAATGGTAGTTGGAGGAGGAACTTATGACAATTTGTTATGTGCACATCCACCTTTTCAACTTGATGGAAACATGGGTGGAACCGCCGGTATTGCAGAAATGCTATTGCAGTCTCAATCTGGCGAAATAAATATACTTCCTGCTCTTCCAGATGCATGGCCAACAGGAACGGTAAAAGGTCTGAAAGCTCGTGGAGGTTTTGAGGTCGATATAAACTGGACCCAAGGAAAACTAGAGAAGATCTTATTAAAATCACCCTTTAGCCAATCTGTCAAAATAAGATATAATAATAAAGTAATAGAGTTAGATATGGTGGCAGGTCAAGCTATACGTCTTAATGATAAGCTTGTTAAAAAGTAAGGAAGCTTTGATGCTTTTTAGATTTTGGAATCAGTGTTTTTAACACTTCTACTATATACAGATGTATCAACGATATTTATGCAAAAAATACAATAAAGTAGCGCTATAGTAGATTAGTGTTAGCCGTTTGTTTTGTAAGAATTATGATTTAATTTACCAAAAGAGTATAGGTTGGTTATTCTTAGCAATTAACTTGTAATTACTCAGTGCTTAGTTTTATACCGATCATTAATTGTGATTAAAAATTCTATGTAAATTAGAGAAGACACATAACCTGCATAACCATGCTTAGAAGTTAGTAAAAGGTTAACTATATGCACGTAATTAGTTCATAAAACAATTGGCAGTTAAGTGTTTGTTTACCAGGTATTAAAAAGAATAAAAGATACGTTCCCAATAAGGTTATAGGGTATTAGTATTCTTGGTTTATTGTATGTGTGATAGTTGGTTGTTTAAGATGGTGTTGACATACTGGTTAAAAGCATAATTCACTAACTCTAGTGATTGGGATATACTAAAAATACCATATTGTTTTTTACCAATGCATTTATTTTCTTCTAACTAAGTAGTTGATCATGATTGAAGTTCATTTTCGGCCATTAATAAAATTAGGAATTACCATCATAATTTTAAGAAATTCAGCATATTAAGTAGGACTGAAATAGCACTTATAAAATGATATAACACCTGTTGTTGCAGTAAATCTGCGAGCTAAACGTAAATGTTTTGAATTAATTTATGTTAAAAATTATAGGCTTGTACAAATTAGAGTTTAACATTATCTGCATTCATTGAATAACAAAAACTAAGTGCTCCCGACAGGTTAAAGCATAGTAATCATTACGGTTCTAAAGAGAATAAGGTTTTTTAAAACTTCAGATTAGGAGACTGTCAAATATGTAATTTTTAAGGAGTTAAATATATTTAATCGTAAAAAAGCACATTGCAAATGCACAATGTTATTTTTTTTAACAATATAATAACATATATTTGGTAAACCAGTTTGACGAACCAATTTGGTAAACCAGTTAGGATTTTAAAAAAAAGAACCTTTATAAATGATTAAAAAATGACGTGAAACCTTAAAAAAAATTGCTTAAAAAAAAGGACGGGTGCTCGCCCATCCTTTTATTAAAAAATTACTTCATTTCGAAGGGAAGTAATACACAAACATGTAAATATTACTATAAACACATTTCCTTGTAAAAATAGGAATTTTCATTGATTTAAAATGAAGATCTGTGTTTAAGTAATTTGAAGATTATAATGCGAGATATGTTATCGCATTTTAAGTAGATCAAAAAGATGGCAAAGGCCAATTCAATAGAACTAACTTAATATAACACAGATGAATTTTAAATTGAAATTTTTTATGATTGCAATGTTGCTGGTCAACATTCAATTATTTGCACAAGACACCTATGATCTATCAGGTACGGTAGTAGATGCAAACAATGTGCCAATACCTGGCGCAAATATCGTTGTAGCAAATACAACGAGAGGAACCCAAAGTGATTTTGACGGAAATTTTACCATTCAAGTAACCAGTGGTGACATTTTGCGTTTTTCTTATATAGGATATACTACTGAAACAGTGGCTATTGTTTCTCAGAAAATAGTTAGTGTTACCTTAATTGAAGATGCTAGTCAACTAGATGAGGTTGTGGTTGTAGGTTATGGTACTCAGAAAAAATCTACCATTACCGGTTCCATTTCTAAAGTAACTAATGAGACCTTAGATCAAATTGCAGTATCTAGAGTTGATGATGCATTAATTGGTCAGGTTTCAGGGGTTAACATTCAGGCTACCAATGCTGAGGCTGGTGGTGCACCCACGATTACTATTAGAGGTATTGGGTCTGTAACAGCGGATTCTGGTCCGGCATTAGTGATAGACGGGGTTGTGGTGAGTTCAGAGTTTCTTGGTAACCTTGATATGAATGATGTAGCATCTTTTGAAGTTTTAAAAGATGCTGCTTCTGCCGCTATATATGGTAGTGAAGGTTCTAACGGTGTAATTTTAATTACTACAAAAAGTGGTAAGGCGGGGAAAACTAAATTTAGCTACCAAACGTACACCGGTATAAAAAGTGCCCATGGTAGTGATGATTATAGAAAAAGTGTATCTGAGTGGGCTAAAATAGAACAAGCTGCAACGGGTATTCTTTCAAATGAAACCCAATATGCGCAATTGTTAGTGCAAGCTACGGGTGTTGATAGAGATTGGCAAGACGTTTTCTTTGATGGTGGTGCCATAACTAGCCATTCCCTGTCTGCAAGAGGCGGTTCTGAAGATACTAAGTTCAGTACATCTTTAAGATATCTTCATGATGAAGGCGTTGTTATTACAGATGATTATAAGTTGTTTTCAGCGAACATGAAAGTTGATTCAAAAATTGGAGAAAGGGCAAGATTTGGTATTAGGGCAACACCGTCTTATACAAAGCAAAGAAGACTACCGACTTCTATTCATAATCCTACACGTCAATCTCCTTGGTTACCTATTTATCACACAGAAGAATCACTTCAGTTCATAAATAGAGATAATTATCCAAATGTTGGAGTAGGGGATTATTTTTTTGAAAACCATTTAGTGGAATTAGATATTAACGGAGACGGTAGTGATAGTAGACCTCGTACATCTGGTGATTCTAACCCATACGCTCAGTATGTTGAAAGAGAGCATTTTGAGTATAACACCAAATTATTTGGGTCTACATACTTAAGCTATGAGCTTTTAGATGGCCTAACAGCTAAAACGCAATTAGGTGTTACTCTAGAGCAAAGAAAGAGAACTAGATATGACGGTACAAAACATCATGCAAGTGGAAATTCAAGAGCATCATATTATTTAGGGAATAGATTTAGAACTAGAATTATTTCTGATAATACTTTAAACTATACAAAAACATTTGGTGATGATCATGATTTAAACTTGTTATTAGGAGCAACTATTCAGAAAAGAAAATCAGAAGAAAGTATTACTACAGGTAGTGGGTTTTCTAATGATTTACTTAAAAACTTTCAAGGGGCAACGCTGGTTGATCTTCCAACGGAGACGAACACAGAACTTAAAAAGTTAGGTTACTTTGCAAGGGTCAACTACGCATATAAAGGAAAATACCTAGTAAATGCTTCTTTTAGGCGTGATGGTAGTTCTGTATTTGGTATAGATTCAAAGTGGGGTAACTTCCCTGCGGTATCATTAGGTTGGAACGTTGCTAAAGAAAATTTCTTGCTGAATAGCGATGTGGTTAATACCTTGAAATTTAGAGCTAGTTATGGCCTTACGGGTGCTGAGAACTTTAATGTAGGCGATGCTATTGTAAATGCTTGGCCTTATCTGGCATTGTTACAAAATTCCAATTCTATTGATGAGGGTAGTATTGCAGCGGGTGTATCTCCATTAAACATAGCTAATACATTGTTACAATGGGAAGCTTCTAAAGAGTTTACGGTTGGTTTAGACTACGGTTTTTTCAATAATAGAATTTCTGGTTCTATTGATTACTATGAAAGAACAAGTGATGAATTATTATTGAACAACCCTGTTTCTTACATTTCAGGCTTTAATAGCGGTATCGTGAATTTAGGTGAAGTTCAAAATAAAGGTGTTGAACTTGAATTAAGAACGAGAAACGTATCTAATGAAAACTTTTCTTGGAATTCTACTTTAATTGCATCTACCAATAAAAATGAATTGTTAAGTTTTGGTGATTCTAACAACGCGCTTATTGAAGATACCTATGGAAGAAACTCTCAATGGATCAACAGAATTGGAGAGCCAATATCATCTTTTTGGGGTTATGTTGTTGATGAAGAAGCTTTTGATGAAACTTCGTTTAGAACAACATATGTTGATAGTCCTTGGAACAGAATTAATGGTCAGTCTGATGATACTATTGTTAAAGATTTAAATGGCGATGGTTTAATTACAGAAGAGGATAAAACGATCTTGGGTAGTCCTTATCCAGATTTGGTTTACAGTTTTACCAACGAATTTAAATTTGGGAATGTTGATTTTTCATTTATGGTTCAAGGTAGCCTAGGTGCACAGGTCAATAATATTGGTGATCAATACTTCTACAATTGGTTTGGTAATAGAACTAGAAGTGGAGGTGAGTTAGAGGCCGTTGCTAATGGTCTTGTGTCTGATGTCTCTTTTATTCAAGAAAAGGTATTAACAAGTGATGTTATTGCCAGCGCAGATTATTTCTCTTTACGTAATATTAATCTTGGTTATAATTTTTCTAATGACGTTACAGAGCGTATTGGTATAAGTGGTTTAAGGGTTTATGCTACTGCCCAAAACTTGTTGTATATCACAGCAGATGATTACCATGGTTTTAACCCAGAACATATAGATGGTAGCAACCCAAGAGCCTATGGTTCTCAAAGGGCAGGTACGCCTATATTTAGAACAGTGACAATTGGTCTTAACGTTGACTTTTAATCTAAAAAAAATAAACGATGAAACATATAAAATATTTAATTTTTGCTGTAACGATGTCTGTTATTGTTTCCTGTGATACAGAGGAGTTTTTAAATCCATTACCAGATACGGCAGTTGCTGTAGACGGCTTCTTTCAATCTGATGCAGATGTATTGTCAGGAATATATGGAATTTACGATGCTTTACAAGGTGTAAATAGCAATACACAATCCAATATTGGTAATTTCAATAGAGGTGTTCAGTTTGAGCATTTATTGACAGAGCACCGTACGGATAATACACGAAATGCAACACTTGAAGGTTCTAAGGCTGATTTTCATAGATACGTAGTAAATGCTAATAATGTAGAATCTGAGGATTATTATGCTTCAATGTATGAAGTAATTTTTAGAGCTAACAATATCTTGGATTTTATTGATATAGCAGATGAAGGTAATCAAGCTAAGTATACTGCTGAAGCTAAATTTTTAAGAGCTTATGCTTATTTTAAGTTAGTAAGAATGTTCGGTGCAGTGCCTTTAGTTACTGCAACCGTAGGTCCTACTGAGAATGAAGCATTATTTACAAGAATTCCAGAAGCTCAGGTCTATGATCAAATTATAGCAGATTTACAGGAAGCTGCAAGTATGTTGGATAATTCTTCTAAATCTAGAGCATCCAAGGCTGCGGCACAGGGAGTTTTGGCTAAAGTTTACTTGTCCCTTGCTTCTCCAGATTACGCTGCCGCACAGCAGTTATGCGAGTCTATCGTCAATAGTGGAGATTTCGGATTAGAAAGTGATTTTCATGATGTCTTTTATAATGAATTGAATAACGAGATCATTTTTGCCATTCAATACGAAACGGGTAATAGTGCAGAGAGTCAGAGTTTTTCGTCAGAATTTACTTCCTCAACACGTGCAGGTTCAGAAGATGGTCAAAATATTGTAAATGAAAATTTGGTATTAGATTTTGCCGCATATGGAGGAAACAGAACAGCAGAATCATATGTCACTTTTGGTACATCAAACGAAGTAATTAAATTTTTACCTGAGGGTTCAGATATTACAACTACACCACCTTCTTATGGTCCTAGTGCGCGTGATGCAGGGAACGATTACATCGCCTTGCGTTATGCCGATGTTCTTTTAATGCATGTTGAGGCTATAATGGCAGGTTCTGCTTCTACATCCAATGCTGCGGCACTTGCTTCTTTTCAAGCGGTTAGGGATAGAGCTGGTTTGCCGGCAACTGTTTCTACAATCACTAAAGAAAATCTCTTGGTAGAAAGAAGAGTAGAATTGGCTTTTGAGAATCAACGGTGGTTCGATCTACTCAGATTCGGTGTAGCCGAAGCTGTCTTAAGTTCACATTCAGCAGAAATGGGTTACGTATTTGATGCTAGAAAATTATTGTTGCCTATTCCAGCAAGAGAAATAAATATAAGCGACGGACTTTTAACACAAAACCCAGGCTATTAAATTTTAAAACTTTTAAACTATGAAAATTAAACAAAATATTTTCCGAAAAACAACCTGGTTGCTCTTTAGTGTAATGATTGTAAGTCCTTTTGTTGGTTGTGTTGGTTCAGATACTTTTAGAGATGAATTGCCAGACGCTAATTCTAAGGCAGACACTGTTTTTCCAGTTGCTAATTTTGACTATACCGCAGATCAAGATGATTTTACTATTATAAATTTTACGGATCTTTCAACAGAAGCATCTTCCTATTTGTGGGATTTTGGTGGCGGGGAAACATCTACAGATCGTGATCCTACATTTCAATTTACAGGAGAAGGTACATTTCCCGTTACTTTAGTTTCAAGTGATGGTAACGGCGTTACTTCTACGGTTACGTTAGATGTGGTAGTTGTAGATGAATTAGTTGCAGCTTTTCAATGTCCAGATTTCTTATGTAGTCCTAGAACGCCTTGGGCCGGGGTAGATAGAGGAACTACAAGTTCTTACTCTGCAAGTTCTTCGCCGACCCCGCCAGAAGGTAACGGTGCAGCAAAGTTAAGTAGTAGTTCTAACTTTCTTGATCAAAGTATTCGTGTAGTTGCTGGTGCAACATATGAGGTAACTTTTTGGTATGTAAGTAAAACAACAGGTAGTTCCGCTGGTACGCTCTTAATTGAAGATGCAGATACAGGAGATGATTTTCTTAATCAAGAAATACCATTAACGGATCAAGCTTCGTCATACGTTCAAACATCATTTTCGTTTACAACAGGTGATGAAACCGAGAACATGAGATTTAATATTGAATATGCAGGTACAGAGTGTAGATTTTCTAAAATCAGTATCGATAGATTGAATTAATGAAAACTCTTGAAAAAGTAATTTAAAAATATTGTTACAGTTTATGGTAGCTTCATTTTTAGATTGCCCCTTAAGAATATCATGTATTTTCTTAAACAAAAGAGCTGAATTCCTCAGGTGTTTAAGGAGCATCTAACAAAAAAAAATAAAAAATATAATATTATGAGTTTAATAAAAAAAGGAATAAGTGCCCTTTTGATAACTGGTCTGATCATATCATGTGATGATGATGGTTATGAGCCAATTGAGCCAGCGGATTCTTCCGGAGGTTCAATAGGAAGCGTATTTTCAAGTTTTGATATATCAACTAGTGGCGATGGAACTATTGTTACCGTAAAACCATTAACGGTTGGTGTAGATTCATACGTAATTGATTTTGGCGATGGTAGTACTCCGTTAACGGCATTGCAAGGAGAATCTGTTACATATGACTATTCTAATATAGAAGCCTCGGCAGATTATACCATAATCGTAACTACTAAAGCATCTGGGCAAAGTGATTTAACTAAAACTGAAGATCTTACGGTAGAGCATACTGTGCAATCCATAGACAATGCACCTGCGTCGCCAGAGGTAAAAAGATATAATTTATTAAATATTTATACAGATGCAAGTGCTGTAGGTGCAGCTGGTACAGGCGGTAAGGCTATTCTTTTAGATTCAGGAAACAATCTATTGGAATTTTCTAGAATACACAGTGATGTAGGTGAATTTGCTTTAAGTGATGAAGTGGTTGCGGCAGATGCATTCTATAGAGGTGTAGGCTCTAATGATATTCATTTTGATGTGTATTCTGAGTTTGCAACTGGTATAGATAAGTTAAAAATAACGTTGGTAGATAGCACAAATGGTACTAGTCATGTAATTGATGATTTAGATTTAAAAGATGGTGAATGGACTGGGTTTGATTTTGATTTGGCTACAGATTTTTCATCACCAGTAACACAATTTGAAACTATACTTTTTGAATTAGGCACTACCGGTACGGCAAATGATCATGCAACAATTACCGTTGACAATATGTATATGTCAAGAATGACCGGTGCAACCATATTGAACGGTGACTTTGAAGATGGTCAAGATTTCTGGAAATGGACTACGTTTACAGATGGGAACACTAATCCTTTTGGATCAAGTTCCGATGGGTCAAATACAGATTATGATGGTGAAAATACAGGTAGTAAGACTAGAGGAGCAAAATGGTCTTCAAGTCAATCTGGTGGAGATTTAAGAACTTCTAGTTCTAGGTATGCTTATCAAGAACTTAATTTGGTTCCTGGTGCAAATTATATTTTAGAATATCAATATGCTATAAAAGATGATAACGGTATAGATCCAATAGGAGGTAGAAAGGTTGTAGGTTTAATTCTTGATGGTCAGTATGATGACGGCGCAGATGCTGTTGATAGTATTGGTGATAATTTAGGATTTAATGAAGGGTTTGTAGCAGAAGGTAAATTTTCGGATACCACAGATGGAGCTGGTACTTTGGTGCAAATTCCATTTACGGCAAATGATAGTGGTGAAGTAGCTATAATGTTTTATGCCGTTACTCCTAAAGATGCTTACATAGATAATGTGAAGGTTTTACCACTAATTCCATAATTTATGATAAGTAACCGAAAAGGAATATTAATAGGTATAGTATTACTGTTCTTATCTGTAAACGCTACTTCTCAGGAAAAGAAAAGTAGCGTTTCAGAATCGGGTTTAAAAACTAATAAATCCAAGAAAAGAAAAAAGAAAGTAAAGCTTCCGGAAATTGATTTAAGTAATTGGAAAGTAACTATACCAGCAGGAAGTGGGAAAGGAGGGGCAATTAGTGTAGCGCTGCCAGAAATTTTGGATTACGCTACAAATGAAACTTTAAAGCCTTATATGTACAATGATTCAACAAAAGGAGCTATTTCATTTTATGCATATCCTACCGCCGCAACTACTGCTAATACAAAATATTCTAGGTCAGAATTAAGGGAACAAATGGTTCCGGGAAATGACAATGTTAATTGGACATTTAAACAGGGGGGAACATTAAAAGCAAAACTTTCAGTTGATGAGGTTTCTAGAGATAAGAAGGGTAAGTATCATAAAGTAATCATTCTACAGATTCATGGCAGATTGACTAATGATCAAAAAGATTTAATACAACAAAAAGACAATAATGCACCGCCGGTATTAAAAATATATTGGCAGAATGGTAAAATTAGAGTCAAAACAAAAAAACTAAAATATGCTAATGTAAGTGCAATAGGTATATTACATGAAGAGGCTTGGACAGATGACGATGGATTCAATTTTGAACAAGAAGTAGGCTTCGGTAAGTTTCAAATTGAAATAAAGGTTACTGATGGCAAAATGGTGGTCTCGTTAAATAAAACAGAGTTTGCCGTTTACGATGATTTTAATATGAAAAGGTGGGGTGTTTATGAAAATTACTTTAAGGCGGGCAACTATTTTCAAAGTAGAGATGAAGGTTCATTTGCTAAAGTCAGTTTTTATGAACTTCAAGTGAAGCATTAATAAGAATTTTATGATTTTAAATAATAGTTCAAGATATAGTAAGCTAACAATTGCAAGACACTGTTTAATAATGATAGGGGTATTTATTTTTTTAAGCTGTAGTGATGATGTGACAGTAGTTGAAGAAGAGATGGTTCTGGAAGTGGAAATTGTTGAGGAAGAGATAGAAGAAACAACCGAGCCAGAAGAGGAAGTGGTTGTTGAAGAAGAACAAATAGAAGGAGTAGATTTCTTTTTGCCGAATATAGATTTAAGCAATTGGAAGGTTACATTGCCAATTGGTAGTCCAGATGAAGTAGAGCCGCCAGAGATTTTAGATTATGCAATAAATGAAAGGTTGATACCTTATATGTATAATGATTCTACAGATGGTTCTTTGGTATTTTATACAACCCCAGGTTCGTCTACAGCCAATTCTTCCTATTCAAGAACAGAGCTAAGAGAGCAAATGGTTCCTGGTAGTAACAATACAAATTGGACATTTGCGGAAGGGGGGCGTATGATGGGGACATTGTCCGTACCGGAAATTTCAACAGATGCTAGTGGAAATTTTCATAGAACTTTGGTCATGCAAATTCATGGTAGGTTAACAAATGATCAAAGAGATTTAATTGGAGAGGATGATAACAATGCTCCTCCTATGTTGAAAATATACTGGCAGAAAGGAAAAGTAAGGGTACTTACCAAAAAACTTAAAGACCTTAATGCTACAGACGAAGAAATTTTACATACAGATGCCTGGGAAGATAATGAAGGGCATACGTTTTCTGAAGATATAGGAATACACACATTTAACCTAGAGATTATAGCCTCAGACGGAAGGTTGGAAATTATCTTAAACGAAAATGAGTCTGTGGTTTATGAAGATATCCATATGCAAAAGTGGAGTGTGTTTGAAAATTATTTTAAAGCGGGCAACTATTTACAAACCTTAGATGCGGGTGCGTCTGCTAAAGTTAAATATTACGATTTAGAAGTCACTCATTAGTGATACATGATTAATATATCTAGTATAAATAAGAAAGTTGTTTGAGTAAGGTTTGTTGAAATGAGTTTACCGGTCTTTTTTAAGACTGGTAAATTTCATTAACCAGAATTGTTTTACAGAACGTCATTATTGTTGGTTGTAAAACTTCTTATTTTTACAAGTTGTTAAAAACAGTTTTAGGTTGGCGAATTTGGAAATCAATTTTCCTTTAAAGCAAGATGTATATGAAATTAGAAATCCTCACAAGGACAGAAAATCAAAAAGCACAGAATGAAATTATAGAACAGTTAAGGGATTTAATGAATAATAAAAATCTTGAACCTGGAGATAAATTGCCGTCAGAAAGAACGCTATCAGATAAATTTGGAGTAAGTCGGAGCAATGTTAGAGAGGCAATACAAAAATTAGAATTTTATGGAATTTTAATCTCAAAGCCTCAAAGTGGAACATTTGTAGCGGATATTGGTCAAGTAGCCATGAACGGAATGGTGAACGATATTCTAAGATTAGATGATCCAGATTTTAAGTCTTTAGTAGAAACAAGAATTTTGTTAGAACTTAAAACTGTAAGGCTTGCAGCCAGAAGAAGAACAGATGATGATTTAAAATTAATGAAAAGTGCATTAGACGCCTATCGTGAAAAGGTGGAGAATGGTAAAGATGCGGTACAAGAAGATTTGCTGTTTCATCTGGCAATTGCCAGAGCCAGCGGTAATAGCACAATGAATACATTTATGTTGATCATTACGCCAGAAATACTTACAAATTTTGAGAAGTACCACATATGTGACAAAAATATGGCATTTAGAGGTATAGAAGAGCATCAGGATATTTTTGAGGCTATCAAGAAGCAGGATCCGCAATTGGCAAAAGCAAAAATGAAAGTACATTTTAAAAATCTATATCAGTATTGCTATAATATTTTAATATAGAGCTGTAATAAAGTAGGATATAATTTTAAATCCTCCCCTAGTAAAAATTAAACTAAATGAATAATACGCCTAAATTATCGATCTGGAAAAAAATATTGGCTTTAGTATTGGCATTTGGACCTGGTATTTTTGCTATAGGATATACAATAGGTACAGGTAGTGTTACCTCAATGATTGTAGCAGGTAGCACATATGGTATGCAACTGCTATGGGTACTTTTGTTAAGTTGTATTTTTTCAGGCTTATTAATGTATGCTTACGGGAACTTTGCTTTAGTGACCGGAGAAACCGCTTTATATGCATTTAAAAAACATTTAAAATGGGGTAAGCTCATTGCTATTCTTATAATTGTTGGTATTTCTTTTGGTCAATGGAATTCTTTAATGGGTATTCTTGGAATTTCCGCAAATATCATTTATGAAATATTTTTGATATATTTTCCTAGTTTGGTAGATGCCAAATATGAGTCTGTTTTAACAATAGCAATTGCTGTAATTGTTATATTCTATGGGTTACTACTTGTAGGCAAGTATTCTTTCTTTGAAAAGATATTGGTCATATTTGTTACCATAATGGGGCTTTCGTTTATCATCTCACTTTTTATGGTGTATCCTTTGCCTATAGATGTGGTAAATGGGTTGGTGCCAACGATACCAAAGATCGAAGGCGGACAAATGATGGTTGCGGCGTTCGTGGGTACCACCATGGCAGCAGCTACCTTTCTTTCTAGACCGCTTTTTGTCAAAGGAAAAGGATGGACAATTAAAAATCGTGGACAGCAGAAAAAAGATGCCATTATTGCGGCAACCCTCGTATTTTTTATTAGTGCATCAATCATGGCTGTTGCATGTGGTGCTCTTTTTTATCAAGGGCAGCCTGTAACAAAAGTTTTAGATATGGTAAATACTTTAGAACCGGTGGCAGGTAAATTTGCACTTACACTTTTCTTTTTTGGTACTTTAAGTGCAGGCTTATCATCAATATTTCCTTGCCTATTGATTGCTCCAATATTATTGGCAGATTACCAATCTGGAGAATTGGATACAAATTCAAAACAATTTAGAATAATAACGGCAATAGCTGCTTTGTTCGCATTGATTGTTCCAATATATGGAGCTAATCCAATTCACATGCAAATACTATCACAGGTTTTTAATGTTTTTGTTCTTCCGTTGGTGATATTGGGCATCTTACTTTTAATCAATAATAAAAAATTGATGACCACGTACAAGGCAGGTATTTTGCTTAATTCAGGTCTAATTACAGCATTTTTCTTTGCATGCGTTATTTCTTATAATGGTGTGGTAGCCTTGTTGGATTATTTTTAATTATTCAATTGATCTGTTCATTTTAAAATAAGATATGTAGTATATTTGTCCCCTCAAAAAAAAGGGGATATTAGCTCAGTTGGTTTAGAGCGCTGCCTTGACAGGGCAGAGGTCACCGGTTCGAATCCAGTATATCCCACATTAAATCA
Source organism: Maribacter ulvicola (assembly GCF_900155985.1). Classification (GTDB taxonomy): domain Bacteria; phylum Bacteroidota; class Bacteroidia; order Flavobacteriales; family Flavobacteriaceae; genus Maribacter; species Maribacter ulvicola. The sequence continues at coordinate 134,130 of NZ_FTMA01000006.1, read as the reverse complement.
ATTTTAATACACGTTCTAAAGCCATACCTCTAGAACCTTTGATAAGTATAGATGATTTTGGTTGTAAGTTGTTTACTTCCAAATAGACTTTTAAATCAGCAAAGTCTCTAAGCTTAATAGACTTTGTAGTAGTTGCATTAAAATTCTCTCCAACTAATATTACCTGTTTAAAATTTAGATTTATGGCTAAATCTGCAATGTCTTGATGTTCTTTCTTTGCAGCATCTCCTAATTCGAACATATCACCTAGAATTAAAATTTTTTGCTCTCTTTTTAATGAATCAAAGTTCTCTAAGGCAACCTTCATACTAGATGGGTTGGCGTTATATGCGTCTAGAATGATATAATGTCCATTCTTGTTTACAATTTGTGACCTGTTATTTTCTGGAATATAGTTTTCAATAGCGTGTTTAATTTTGCTTAATTCTACATTGAAATGTTTGCCAATGATTATTGCGGCGCAAGCATTACTAAAATTATATGTACCTGTAAGTTTAGATTTGATAACAGTGTTTTCTACTGCTATTGCTACAAATGGCTGAGCATCTAATAGTTTAATGTTGTAGTATTTTGAATTATCAGAACTAAATCCGTATTTTTTGGGATATGTTGAAAGTTTTTTTAACTGAGTAACATCATCAGCGTTAAGGAATATGGACTTTTTGTTGGCAATTAAATAATTGTATAATTCACTTTTCCCTTTTACAACACCTTCAATACCACCAAAACCTTCTAAATGTGCCTTGCCAAAATTAGTAATGTAACCAAAATCTGGTTGGGCAATATTACATAGAAATTCTATTTCTTTTAAGTGGTTCGCGCCCATTTCAACAATGGCGAACTCTGTATCTAATTGTATAGTAAGCAAAGTTAGCGGAACCCCAATATGATTGTTCAGGTTGCCTTTTGTGGCAATAGTTTTGTAAGTGCTACTTAAAACTGTATTGATTAATTCCTTCGTGGTGGTCTTGCCGTTGCTACCGGTAAGGCTAATGACTTGTGCTTTGCAAAATTTTCTATGGTAATGAGCTAAGTCCTGTAAAGTAGATAATGCGTCATCTACAAGAATTGTTTTATTATTGATATAAAACTCTTTCTCGTCTATAATAACCAAGTGTGCTCCGTGATCCAATGCTTGTTGTGCGTAAGCATTGCCATTGAAGTTGTCTCCTTTTAAAGCGAAAAAAATGTCATCTTCTTTAATTTTTCGGGTGTCAGTACTAACCGATGGGTTTGCTAAAAAAGCAGTATGTAAATCTTTAATTTTCATAAAATCGAAGATAAAAAAAAGCCCTTTAAGAAAAGGGCTTTTTAACTTCGTAAGGAGAAAATTTATTTTGCTTTTTTTCCTCTAACCGTTTTGTTCTTTGTTTTAGATTTAGAACCAACTCTAGACATTGCACATCTAAAGCCAATATAATCTGTTGCCATATATTGTGGTAAATATCTTCTTTGAGCAGGATCTAGCCAGTAAGCTCTATCTCTCCAAGAGCCACCTTTGTAAACTCTTACTTCATCATTAATAAGTGTGGTTCTATTGTTTGAGGCATCATAACCTTTAATTAGATTACCTAAAGAATCTCTTTCTACCGAATGTTTAGGAGAGTTGTACATTTTCTTGTTTGAATCAGCTTCTTCATCATCACTAAACCTATCATAAAATCTAGAAGAACCTGCATCTCCATCTCTATATCCTCGGTTGTCACTAGAAGAAAAGTTTGTTCTTAGGTACGTTTCTTCTTCATCAACAGGAACCATTTTAATTTCACCTGGTAAATTTACTGCAACTACTTTTCCGTTAGGTAGGGTATCGTAAACTATAGAATCTCTAAGGATATTTACTTTACCGTCTTCACCGATAGCAGTTTTCATATAAATATTACCTCTATAATAATTGAAATCACTTACTTCGTCATCAACAATTGGTCGGTAAACATCGGCTACCCATTCAGCTACGTTACCAGCCATATCATAAAGACCAAGATCGTTGGGCTTGTAGGACATTACTTGTGCGGTAATATCTGCACCATCATCAGACCATCCGGCAATTCCGCCGTAATCACCTTTGCCTTGTTTGAAGTTGGCTAATTGGTCACCTCTTCCTACTCGCTGTCCATTACGTGTATAGTCACCTTCCCAAGGATATTTTTTTCTACCTCTGTAGTTATTGTATTCTCTTTGGCCAACTTGTGCCTGAGCGGCGTACTCCCATTCAGTTTCCGTAGGTAATCTATATTCAGGCATAATTATACCGCTACTTCTTTTTGCAAAAGCAGCTGTACTATCTTTTTTCATTTTACCTTGTAATGAATCAATTTGTCCGTTGTAAACAGATTCAGGTCTGTTTAAATAGGCCTCTGTGCTAAAAGTGCCCTGAACTTCACCTGTGGTGGCTTGATATTTAGCGTCTTCAGATAAATAGCCTTCTCTTTCTAGCATAACCTCGTTTACACGATCGGTTCTCCATTCTGCAAATTGCGTAGCTTGAATCCAGTTAACGCCAACTACAGGATATTCTGCGTATGCAGGATGTCTTAGATAATTGTTGGTCATGGTTTCATTAAAGCCTAATCTGTTTCTCCAAACCAATGTATCAGGTAAAGCACCAACGTATATGTTTGTATACTTTGGGTTTTCTGGCGGATAAACACTTTTTAGATAATCAAGGTATTCCAGATACATTACATTGGTTACCTCGGTTTCATCCATGTAAAAAGACTGTACATGTTGCGAAGTTGGGGTATTGTTCCAATCATGCATTACATCATCTTGTACTTTACCTTTTGTAAATGTACCGCCTTCAACAAATACCAACCCTGGAGCGGTCTCTTGCTCTTTAAAATCGGTGTTATATTGAAAACCGCCTTCCTTGGCATTTATCTTCCAGCCTGTAGCTCTAGACGTATTTTTAGAAGAGGAAGATTTAGAACAGCTGTTCATTGATAAACCTCCTACTATAACCGTGCATGAGAGTACAACTTTTATTAAATGTTTTTTCATAATTAGGACTTGAGTTCAATTGTAATATTCAATAGTAGTTTGGTTACTATATAAATGTGATACTATAATTTCTTTTTAATTTGTTTGTCACTTTCGCTCAATAGAACGATGTTTTTATAAGATTATTTTACAATTAAAAATAATTTTAAAAATCTCAAAACGAACTGTTAATAAATTTAGACTCGCTTAAATAGGTAAACGCTTGAATCATTTAATTAGTATGGTTTTTAATAATTCTTTTAGAAAGTTATAAAAGTTGTAAAAAAATGAGGCTGATCTAAGAACAGGTTGGGTAAGAATTATACTTCAAAAATAAAATCTTATAAAAAACTTAACAATCATGCAAGATAACGGGAAAATGTGCGTTTACATGTAAAATATTAGAATGGGAAATATCTATATCGTTATATTTCGACTTTTAAATTTAAAGAACAATCTAAGATGAGAAAAATTGCATTAATTTTCTTTGTATTGATGATCGGTAAGGTATTTGCGCAAGACGATCAACGTGTAATTACCACTGCGGTACCTTTTTTAACCATTGCAGCAGATGCAAGATCAGCGGGTATGGGAGATATGGGTGTAGCAACGTCTACAGATGCTTTTTCTCAACAATGGAACCCAGCGAAATTCGCTTTTGCAGAACGGAAAATGGGTATAGGGGTAAGTTATACTCCTTATTTAGAGAGTATAATCACTGATATCTCTTTGTTAAACGCCAGTTTTTATAATAAATTAAATGAACAAAGCGCTTTTGCGGCTAGTTTACGGTATTTTACATTGGGCGAAATTGAATTACGCCAATTTGCAAATGACCCGGGAACCATAGCAAAACCAAACGAATTGGCTTTAGATGGTTCATATTCATTAAAGTTGAGCCCAACTTTCTCTATGGCAGTTGGGGGTAGATATATTAGGTCTAATTTAAAATTGCCACAGAACGGATCAGAAGATTCTCAAGCGGCAAGTTCATTCGCGGTAGATGTTGCCGGTTATTATAGGTCTAGAGAAATAGCGTATAATAATTTTGACGGTAGATGGAGGGGTGGTTTTAATTTTTCTAATATTGGCGGTAAAATTCAATATGATGAAGGAGGTCAAGAGAATTTTTTGCCCAGTAAATTGAGTGTAGGTGGTGGTTTTGATTTTATTTTAGATCAAGACAATGTAATAGGCATAACAACAGAATTCACTAAGTTATTAGTACCAACACCTCAAGATTTTAATGGTGATGGTGAGATTGATGCTGCGGATAATGATATCTATCAGAATGAAAGCGGTTTTAGTGGTATTTTTAATTCGTTTTCAGATGCTCCAGATGGTTTTAGTGAAGAGTTAAAAGAATTTACATGGGCTTTAGGTGCAGAGTATGTGTATCAAGACGTTTTTATGGTCAGAACCGGTTATTTTAATGAAAGCGAAGAAAAAGGATCTAGAAAGTTCTTTACTTTGGGTGCAGGATTTAAATTTAAGGCTGCCCAAGTAGATTTATCTTATTTATTCTCAACCTCACAAGTAAGAAACCCATTAGAAAATACACTTCGTTTTTCTCTAACTTTTAATTTGGGAGAAGAATTTTATAACGATTAAAGTGTAAAATTTATAAATAAAAAAAACCTGCTTCAAGCAGGTTTTTTTATGCACTAATCTTTAATATTCAATTATTATTGATGTCAGGTATATATTTGTAGATTGAAAAACAAAAATAAATATGGTTAGCCAAAAGAAAATTAGCTTTGATATTAAGGTGTATGACACATTCAATGAACTAATAAAAGAAGACCAAAATCTAATGTTAGCAGCTGTAAATGCTAGAAAGAGAGCATATGCTCCCTATTCGAGTTTTAATGTTGGAGCTTCGGTTTTGTTGGAGAGCGGAGAAATTATTGAGGGAAACAATCAAGAAAATGCTTCTTATCCTTCAGGTCTTTGTGCAGAAAGGGTAGCGGTCTTTTATGCAGGTGCTAAATATCCCGGAATTAAAATAAAGGCAATTGCAATTACTGCAGCCTCCTTAAATCATGAAGTTAGTGAGCCTGCAGCTCCCTGTGGTAATTGTAGACAAGCAATTTCAGAGTATGAGTTTAGGCAGCAAGAACCTATTAAAATACTGTTAATGGGTGAAACAGGTAGGGTTATAGAATGCAATTCTCTTGCAGATTTATTGCCGCTAGGCTTTAATAGTAGCTATCTTAACTCATAAAACCTGTGAAAAGTATTGTAAATAAGCATGTTATGTGCTTTATTTGTTACGCATATAATTTCTGAATGGATTTGCTTCTATTATTTTTATCGATTCATTTATATGTGTATTTTTGCTCTTCTTGGATACTTAGGTCATATGACCTCTGTTATCAATAAAGAATTTTAAACCTTTAGTTAAAATTGATGAAAAAAATCACCAAGGAAACGTATTTGAAATGGTATGCAGACATGCTGTTTTGGAGAAAATTTGAGGATAAATTGGCTGCTGTGTACATTCAGCAAAAGGTAAGAGGATTTTTACATTTGTATAATGGGCAAGAAGCTGTTTTGGCTGGTGCTCTACATGCAATGGATCTAACCAAAGACCGTATGATAACTGCCTATAGAAATCATGTTCAGCCAATTGGTATGGGTGTTGACCCTAAAATGGTTATGGCAGAACTTTATGGTAAGGTAACCGGTACTTCTAAAGGTATGGGAGGGTCTATGCATATCTTTTCAAAGGAGCACCGCTTTCATGGTGGTCACGGTATCGTTGGAGGGCAAATTCCTTTAGGTGCAGGTATGGCTTTTGGTGATAAGTATGCAGGTAGAGATAATGTTACCTTATGTTATATGGGTGATGGTGCCGTGAGGCAAGGATCTTTACATGAGACTTTCAATTTAGCTATGTTATGGCAGTTACCGGTAGTTTTCATTTGTGAGAATAATGGTTATGCTATGGGAACTTCAGTAGAAAGAACATCTTTTTCTACAGAAATTTGGAAGCTAGGTTTAGGTTATGAAATGCCTTGTGGTCCTGTTGACGGTATGAACCCGGTTACGGTGGCTCAAGAAATGAGTAAGGCTATTGAGAGAGCACGTAGTGGTGGCGGACCAACTTTCCTTGAAATGAAAACCTATAGGTATAGAGGCCATTCAATGTCAGATGCGCAGCATTACAGAACTAAAGATGAAGTTGAGGAATACAAAAAGATTGATCCAATAACTCAGGTTTTGGATATAATCAAAGAAAATAATTATGCAACTGACGATGAAATCAAAGATATTGACAAGAATGTCAAGTCTATGGTTAAAGAATGTGAGAAGTTTGCAGAAGAATCGGATTATCCACCAGTAAACCAATTATACGATATGGTTTACGAGCAAGAGGATTTTCCATTTGTTCAACATAAAATATAATTAGATGGCTATAGTAGTAAATATGCCCCGTTTAAGCGATACCATGGAAGAGGGTACCGTAGCTAAATGGTTAAAAAGCGTTGGAGATAAAATAGAAGAAGGAGATATATTGGCTGAAATTGAAACCGATAAGGCAACAATGGAATTCGAATCCTTCAATGAAGGTACTTTGTTACATATTGGAATACCGGAAGGTGACACAGCTCCTGTTGATAGTTTATTGGCTATTATTGGTGATGATGGTGAAGATATTTCTGCATTAATCAATGGAGGTGACGCATCTGGGTCAGAAGAGGAGCCGGTAAACGAGGAGGCTGCTTCTGAAAAGACTTCAGAAAATGAAGGACAAGGTGCAGGTGAAATTCCAGAGGGGGTTGAAATCGTTAAAATGCCTCGTTTAAGTGACACCATGGAAGAAGGTACCGTGGCTAGTTGGTTAAAGAAAGTTGGTGATGACGTTGAAGAAGGAGATATTCTTGCGGAGATAGAAACAGATAAGGCTACAATGGAATTTGAGTCTTTCTACACCGGTAAATTGTTATATATAGGTATTCAAGAAGGTGAATCTTCTCCTGTAGATGCTGTTTTGGCCGTGATAGGTCCAGAGGGTACAGATGTTGATGCTGTGTTAAGTAGCGGATCTAGTGCCGGTAAAAAGAGTGCTCCATCAGATGCTAAAAAAGAAGAAAAAACTACCGATGCTGCCGAGAAGAAAGAAGTTTCTACATCCGTTACAGATGGGGAAAGAATTTTTGCTTCCCCATTAGCTAAAAAGATTGCTGCTGATAAGGGTATAGATTTGGCGAAAGTTTCCGGTTCTGGTGATAACGGGAGAATTATAAAGAAAGATGTAGAGAGTTATACACCTAGTGCTGCTGCGGCGTCTACGGCTTCGGCAAGTGTGAAGACTGAGAACGCAACTGCTTCTCAACCTGTCTCTATGGCATTACCATCAGGAGAGGAAGGTACAGAAGAAGTTAAGAACTCTAATATGCGTAAGGCAATTGCCAAAGCATTGGGCAATTCTAAATTTAACGCACCGCATTTCTACCTTACGATTGAGGTTGATATGGATAACGCTAAGGCATCACGTGCTCAAATAAATAGTTTGCCAGATACTAAAGTTTCATTTAATGACATGGTATTGAAGGCTTGTGCTATGGCGCTTAGAAAACACCCTCAAGTAAATACTTCTTGGAACGGAGATACTACAAAACATCATAAACATATTCATATGGGTGTGGCTGTTGCTGTAGATGAAGGTTTAGTGGTACCAGTTGTAAAACATGCAGACTTATTAGGGTTAACTCAAATAGGTAGTGCTGTAAAAGATTTGGCAGGAAAAGCAAGAAATAAAAAAATTGCTCCGTCAGAAATGGAAGGTAGTACATTTACGGTTTCTAACTTAGGCATGTTCGGTATACTTGAATTTACAAGTATAATCAATCAGCCAAATTCTGCTATTCTTTCCGTTGGTGCAATTGTTGAAAAACCAGTTGTTAAAAATGGAGAAATAGTTGTAGGTAATACAATGAAACTAACACTAGCTTGTGATCACAGAACTGTTGATGGCGCTGTAGGAGCACAATTCCTTCAGACATTAAGATATTTTGTGGAAAATCCGGTTACTATGTTAGCATAGAAAATTGATTTAAAAATAGAATTAGAAAAGCATCCTTTCATCGGGATGCTTTTTTTTATCTTTATATTCTAAATATGATGATATTATGAAATATATATACGTAGTTCTCCTTTGTTGTTTAATGGTTGGTTGTGGTAGTAATAAAGTTGACCAATCAACTGTCTTGAATCCCACAAATCCAAAAGGAGTAAAAGGTTCAGTTTTGTCAGAAGCGAAAGATATTCAGACGGAAAATAGTTTAGAAGGAGTGCGGTCAAAAGTAGCTTCCAACACATCATCTAAAGCTATTGAAGCAACCATGACTTTCTTGACGTCAGATGAATTGCAAGGAAGGGATACTGGTAGTGAAGGAATTTCAAAAGCGGCAGATTATATCGAGAATGTATTCGAGAATAGTAGCATAGAACCTTATTTTACAACATATAGAGATACTTTAGAAAATTATAGTGATGATGTGGCGTATAACGTAGTAGGTTTTCTGCCCGGCACTGATAAGGACTTAAAGAATGAGTTTGTGATAATTGGTGCACATTATGATCATATTGGCATAATTAGCGGAAACGTAGATGATAAAATAGCCAACGGGGCCAACGATAATGCATCTGGTACAACCACTGTCTTAGAATTTGCTAAGTATTTTGGTAAACATAAAAACAACAAACGAAGTATAATTTTTGCCTTTTTTACGGCAGAGGAAAAAGGATTGGTAGGATCTAAATATTTAGCTAAAAAGTTAAAAAATGAAAACATTGATCTGTATGTTATGCTGAATTTTGAAATGGTTGGTGTACCAATGGTTGGTAAAGATCATAGTCTTTATTTAACAGGTTTTGAGTTGTCGAATTTAGCCGACATAGGTAATGGTTACGCCAATAAAAAATTAGCAGGATTTCTTCCAAAGGCAAAAGAATTTAATTTGTTCAGAAGATCGGATAATGCCCCTTTCCATGATGAGTTTAATGTACCCTCGCAAACTTATAGTTCTTTTGATTTTACCAATTTTGGTGAATATCATAAGGTAGGTGATGAAGCCTCGTTAATGGATTATGAATTTATGGCTACAGTAGTAAATGAAACGTTGCCGATGTTAGAAGGTGTAATTAATGCACCGGTAAAAGAAGTAAAGTATAACTAATGAAGTATATTATTGTAACGGGTACTAGTAGGGGAATAGGATTTGAGCTAAGTAAATTATTTGCTGAAGCTGGTTATAAAGTTTTAGCCCTTTCTAGGAATGAAAAACCGATTAAAACTCTTGGTCACTATAATATTGAAGCATTTTCTTTTGATGTTTCCTCTGCAAAAGATAGGGATACGTTGTCCAATTATTTGAAAGATAAAAATGCTAGTGTTGTAGCTCTGATCAATAATGCAGGCAAACTAATAAATAAGCCATTTCTAGAATTATCTGAAGATGAGTTTAAGGCGGTATATGAAGTTAATGTCTTTGGTGTGGCGGCCATGACAAGGCTTATTATTCCGTTCATGGATAAAAGTGGGCACGTTTTAACTATAAGTTCTATGGGAGGTATTCAAGGTAGTGCTAAATTTCCAGGGCTATCGGCTTACAGTTCAAGTAAAGGAGCAGTACTTACCTTAACAGAATTATTGGCAGAAGAATTTAAAGAAACTGGTCCATCATTTAATGCATTAGCCTTGGGAGCAGTACAAACAGAAATGTTAGAAGAGGCTTTCCCCGGTTATAAAGCCCCTGTAAGTGCAAAAGAAATGGCAGAATATATATTGGATTTTGCATTGAAAGGACACAAAATGTATAACGGTAAAATTTTGCAGGTTAGTAGTAGTACGCCATAGTAATGCAGCAAACATTAGCCAAATACCTGCCAGAGTTAGCGGTTAGTCCTTGTTTTGAACTAATTAAGGATAGTCAGGTTCATTTGAAAATTGTAAATGAGCGGGTAACCAGGCATGGAGATTACAGAAAAAGAAAAGATGGTAATCATCAGATTACCGTTAATGCTTCTTTAAATAAGTATAGCTTTTTAATTACGCTTATTCATGAAATAGCGCATTTAATAGCCTTTGAAAAATATGGGCGCAACATTAAACCCCATGGCGTGGAGTGGAAAAAAACGTTTCAATATTTAATGCTTCCGTTTATAAGACCAGAGATTTTTCCATCGCAATTATTACCGTTATTGGCAAGACATTTTAAAAACCCAAAAGCAAGTAGTAGTACTGATGCTCAGTTGTCTATAGCATTAAAACAGTTTGATGAACAACAATCAGAAAAATCTTACGTTTACGAGTTACCAATGGGTTGTGTATTTCGTATTTACAATGGTAAACTTTTTAAAAGAGGCAATAAACGAACCAAAAGGTATGAGTGTATAGAAATATCTACAGGAAGAATGTTTTTATTTCAACCCAATGCTGAGGTAGAATTAATAAAAAGCTAAGATGAATAAAAATTATTATGCCGTATTAATGGCAGGAGGAGTAGGATCAAGATTTTGGCCAATAAGTACAAGTGAAAATCCAAAACAATTTCATGATATGTTGGGTACAGGTGATACCCTAATTCAGAAAACGTTTCAAAGGTTAAATAAGTTTGTACCTACCGCAAATATTTTGATTCTTACCAATGAGCGTTACAATGATTTAGTTTTAGAGCAATTACCAATGGTGAAGCAAGAACAAGTAGTTCTTGAGCCCGCCATGAGAAATACAGCACCATGTATTTTGTATGCTGCAATGAAAATTCAGAAAATGAATGAAGATGCAGTGATGATCGTGGCACCAAGTGATCATTGGATCGAAGATGAAGATGCCTTTGCAAAAGATGTAACGGCATGTTTTAAAAAGTGCGAAACCGAAGATGTTTTATGTACGTTAGGTATAAAACCTTCATTTCCTAATACAGGATTTGGGTATATAGAGTATAATAAGGAAGATATTTCAGCATTAAAAAAGGTGAACCAGTTTAGGGAGAAGCCTGATTATGAAACTGCAAAGGAATTTTTGGCACAAGGAAACTTTTTGTGGAATGCCGGAATTTTTATGTGGAGTGCAAAAACTATTGTTAATGCTTTTCAACAATTCCAGCCAAAGCAATATGCATTGTTTAGGGATGGGTTGGTATGCTATAATACGGATGATGAAAAGAAATTTATTTCTGAGAATTATCCCAAGGCTGAAAATATTTCTATAGATTATGCTATTTTAGAAAATTCTGAAGCTATTTACGTAAAAGAAGCTACATTTGATTGGAATGATTTAGGTACGTGGGGGTCTTTATATGATAAATTGGAAAAAGACGTAAATAAAAATGCAGTAGTCAACTCTAAGGTGATGGTGGAAGATGCTAGCGGAAATATGATCAGGTCTAAAGCTGGTAAAGTTGTAGTTGTAGATGGACTTAATGATTATATCATTGTAGATAAAGATGAAGTTCTTTTGATTTATCCTAAGACAAAAGAACAAGATATTAAACAAGTATTAAATAAGGTAAAAGAAGCCTTTGGTGATGAATTCGCTTAAATATGGAGAACAATCTTAATCAAGATAATATAACCCCTACCAGTGATGAAGGTAATGGTGGTGAGGAAGTGAAAAAAGATTTTCAGGGTCTTTTAGGTAGCATTAAAAGGTTTCTTTCTGAGCTATTGGATATTAGGACAAATACCGATCAGCAAGCAACTAAAGAAGCTATTATTGCCGATATTCCTTTTAAAGGGCATACTTCGTGGATTTTGATTTGTTCCATATTTATAGCATCCATTGGTTTAAATGCCAATTCTACTGCAGTTGTAATCGGAGCCATGTTAATTTCACCCTTAATGGGACCTATATTGGGTATAGGTATGTCTGTAGCCATTAATGACATTGACACTTTAAAAAGGTCTTTAAAGAACTTTGCTGTAATGGTAGTTTTAAGTGTAATTACCGCATATTTATTCTACCGCTTCTTTCCGCTTAGAGATGAATCTTCAGAACTTTTAGCTAGGACCGAACCTGATATTAGAGATGTTTTGATAGCATTTTTTGGTGGTTTAGCTTTGGTGATTGCACGTGCTAAGAAAGGTACCATAGCTAGTGTTATTTTTGGTGTGGCCATTGCAACAGCATTAATGCCGCCTTTATGTACGGTAGGGTTTGGTTTGGCTATTGGAAATTGGGAGTATGCTAGTGGCGCAATGTATTTGTTCATAATCAATACTATTTTTATTGCATTAGCAACTTTCTTGGTTATAAAGCTCTTGAAATTTCCGATGGTTCGTTACGTAAATTCCCAACGACGAAAATTAATTGCTAGATTGGCCTCCTTATTAGCTATACTGGTAATGATACCTGCGGGCTTTACTTTTTACAATGTATTTAAAAAATCATTATTCAATAGGGATGCAGAAGCTTTTATTACAGAAAAAATAGAACCATATCAATTTACTGGAGAAGGTAAATTTTTGAGTGATTTTAGCGAGGTGGCTTATGATGATGAAGGTAATTCTAAAATTGAACTGTTCTTTATGGGGAATGAGGGTATACCTGAAAACGTTATTGCCACTTGGCGTACGCAAATGGCAGAATACAAGCAGTTAAAAGGCACTGAGTTAGCTGTAGTGCAAGGTTCTAGGAGTGAAGAAGCGAATGAACTTAAGTATGTAAATGAACTGTATGAGTCCCAGAAGAGTATTTTGACCAGTAAAGATGAGAAAATACAGGTTCTAGAGACAGAATTGATGCGCTTAAATCAAATTTCTTCAAATCAGATTCCATTTAAGGAGATTAGTCTTGAGGCAAAAACCAATTACGAAAATTTAGATAGATTAGGATATGCCTATTTAATTTCTACAGATTTTACAAAGACAGATAGTATTCCGTTATTTGAGGTAACCTGGAAAAAGGAAGCTAACAGAGCAGAAACCGTTAAGGACATGGGTAAACTCCAAGAATGGTTGAAACTTAGGTTGAATAATAAAAATATCCAGCTAAAGGAAATGCCTAAAGATTAGTTTTGTTCTTGAATGTACATTTGGCGTACTTTCTTAAAAAGATCAGAAGAATACACAAAATTAGTTACGGCTTCATTGTCGGTTTTAAAGATTTCGTTCTTAGTACCTTCCCATTCTAAAAGTCCGTCTTTAAGAAAAATTATTTTTTCTCCAATTTGCATAACAGAGTTCATGTCATGAGTGTTTATGACTGTAGTAATGTCATATTCTTCAGTAATTTCTTTAATTAGATCATCAATTAGAATTGCCGTTTTAGGATCTAAGCCAGAGTTTGGCTCATCACAAAAAAGGTATTTCGGATTCATAACTATAGCCCTTGCTATGGCTACCCGTTTCTGCATTCCACCTGAAATCTCCGAAGGAAATTTATGATGAGCGTCAATTAGGTTTACTCTTTTAAGAACAGCATCTACGCGTTCTTTCATTTCAGATTTAGACTGTTTGGTAAACATTTCTAACGGAAACATTACATTGCCTTCAACCGTCATACTATCGAAAAGGGCGCTACCCTGAAATACCATACCCATTTCTTGTCTTAAGTCACGCTTCTCATCATCAGTATGTTCAGAATATAGTTTGCCATCATAGGCAATACTTCCTTCTTCAGGTTCAAAAAGACCTAGAAGACATTTAAGGAAAACGGTTTTACCAGATCCACTTTGTCCAATAATCAGATTAGTTTTTCCCTTCTCAAAAGTGGTAGAAATACCTTTAAGGATATGAGCCTCGCCAAAAGATTTGTGTATGTCTTGTACGTCTATCATTATCCTAGTAAAAGTTGGGTTAAAATATAATTAAGTATGATAATAACAACACTGGTCCAAACAAATGAAGTGGTACTGGCTTTACCTACCTCTAATGCTCCACCTTTCATATAAAAACCATGAAAGGAAGGAATTGTTGCTATGACAAAAGCAAAAATCAATGTTTTTACAAATGCATATGTAATGTGAAAGGGAACAAAGTCTGATTGTAACCCGGTGACAAAATCTTCACTAGTTAAAAATCCGCCGAAAACGCCGGCCATCCATCCACCAAATATTCCAACATACATAGAAATAGCAATTGCAAAGGGATAAAAAAGCATTGCAATTATCTTGGGAAATACTAAATAGTTTAAGGAGTTCACTCCCATTACCTCTAGCGCGTCTATTTGCTCCGTTACACGCATTGTGCCAATACTTGATGTAATGTATGACCCTACTTTACCTGCCATTATAATAGAGACGAAAGTTGGTGCAAACTCTAAAATGACAGATTGTCTAGTAGCAAAACCAATTAGGTTTCTTGGAATTAAAGGATTGGTAAGGTTAAGTGCTGTTTGTATAGCTACAACGGCACCAATAAAAAAGGAAATAAAAATGATGATGCCCAATGAGCTAAAAATCAACTCGTCTATTTCCTTGTATATAAGTGACTTCATTATTCTCCATTTTGTCGGTTTTTTAAAAACCTCACGGATCATAATTGCATAGCTTCCAACAGATGCTAAATAGTTCATTTATTAAAAATAAAAATCTTACCGTAAAAATAACAATAAAGGGCTTCATTTAACCCTCGTTTAATCTTTAAAGGTGTAAATTATTTACATTTGTGTTTTAATCTTATTATATATAAAAATGAAAAAATGGTTTATTTCTACGTTGTTTGCGGGAACATTGCTGATATTTAGTGGTTTAACTGCACAAAAGAAAAATAAGGATAATTGGAGTATTGATCAATTAAGGGCAAAGCCAAAATTGGTTGTAGGTATTGTTGTAGATCAAATGCGTTATGATTATCTGACCAGGTTTTATGAGCAATTTGGCGAAGACGGATTTAAAAGATTGATCGAAAAAGGTTTTAATTGTAAGAATAATCATTTTAATTATGCCCCTACAAGTACGGGTCCTGGGCATGCTTCGGTTTATACGGGTACATCTCCTTCTGTACATGGTATAATAGGGAATAACTGGTACGATAAAGAAATTGATGCAAGTGTATATTGTGCAGGTGACGACAGCTATATTTCTGTGGGTACCACTGCAAATACAGGTAAAATGTCTCCACATCGTATGGGTGTAACGAGTATAACAGATGAATTACGATTGCATACACAAATGCAAGGAAAAACCATAGCAGTGGCTTTAAAAGATAGGGGAGCTATATTGCCAGGCGGTCATACGGCCAATGCAGCTTATTGGTTTCATGGTGCAGATGAGGGTAAATGGATCACAAGTTCATATTACATGGAGCAATTGCCTAATTGGGTAAATGATTTTAATTCATCTGGTGCGGCCCAATCTTATAAAAAAGTATGGAATACTTTAAAAAATATTGAGACGTATAAAGAGAGTGGAATTGATGACAATTTATTTGAAGGTAAATTCAAAGGAGAAACAACGACCTCATTCCCTCATTCCCCGGCAGAACTTTTAGACCAGAACAAAAGTTTTGATATTATTAAAGCTACACCTTATGGAAACTCTCTAACAGCTGATTTTGCTATAGAGGCGTTACAACAAGAAGGATTGGGGCAAGATAATATAACAGACTTCCTTGCGGTAAGTTTTTCTAGTACTGACTATGTTGGGCATATGTACGGGGTAAACTCTAAAGAGGTTCAAGACACCTATTTGAGGTTAGATAAAGATTTAGAGAGATTTTTCAAAGCATTGGATAAACAAGTAGGTGAAGGGGAGTACACGTTGTTCTTAACTGCTGATCATGGGGCCGTAGAGGTGCCCACTTATTTAAAAAGTGAGAAGATACCATCTGGTTATGTGGACAAGGCTGCAAATAAGAAAAGATTGACTGAATTTTTGCAGTATAAGTATGGAACGGAGGATATCATAAAAAACTATTCTAATGATCAAATATTCCTAGATCATAAAATTATAAAAAACCTTGACCTTAGTTTGGCAGAGGTTCAAATTGAAATAGCGCAAGAGTTTTTAGCTTATGATGCTGTAGATAGAGTTTATACCGCAAACCAAATGTGGAGTAACAACTATACGTCTGGTGTGCCTTATATCTTACAGAATGGCTACAACCAAAAAAGGTCTGGAGACGTATTGGTGGTTTTAAAGCCCGGGTATGTTTCTTATAGTACAACGGGGTCTACGCACGGATCACCTCAAATCTATGATACACATGCGCCATTATTGTTCTATGGTAAGGGGGTTAAGCAGGGATCCACAAGCAATAGAACAGAGATTCCTGATATTGCACCAACTATTTCTGCTTTGCTGGGCATATCTTTTCCTAACGGAACAACGGGTAAACCTATAACCGAGGTGATAAAATAATATGGATGATAGGCATATAGGCATTTTTGATTCCGGTATTGGAGGGACATCTATTTGGGGAGAAATTCAAGAACTTTTACCCTATGAAAAATGCATCTATTTGGCAGATAGTATAAATGCACCTTATGGAGACAAACCTGAAGAAAAAATTCTAGCGCTCAGTATAAAGAATACAGAATTCTTGTTGGGTCAAGGTTGTAAATTAATAGTCGTTGCCTGTAATACGGCAACGACAAATGCAATAGATTATTTAAGAAAGAACTATAATGTACCTTTAATAGGTATAGAACCGGCAATAAAACCAGCAGCAATAAACTCAAAGTCTAAGATTGTAGGGGTGTTGGCTACCAAAGGAACCTTGTCGAGTAGTTTGTTTCATAGTACCTCTAAAAATCATGCAGCAGGTATTACCATATTGGAACAGCGAGGTACAGGTTTGGTAGAAATGATTGAAAATGGTAATCTTGGAAGTGAAGAAATGTACCATCTTTTAAAAAGTTACATTATACCCATGCTTGAAAAAGGAATGGATTATCTTGTGTTGGGTTGTACGCATTACCCGTATCTTATTCCGTTATTGAAAAGAATATTGCCAGAAAATGTTACCATAATTGATTCTGGTCAGGCAGTGGCAAGGCAGACTAAATCAGTATTAGAGCATAATGACTTATTAACCAGTTCCACAGTGATCGGAACGCATCAATTTTTTACTAATGGAGATGAGAAGGTACTTGCTTCAATCTTAAGTTCGGCAAAAGCCAAACATTCTGTTTTTTTTAAAGACTTTTAAGGGTGTCTTCTTTTTTTACATAAGTTAAGTAGGTAAATGATAA
Organism: Maribacter ulvicola; assembly: GCF_900155985.1. Lineage (GTDB taxonomy): Bacteria > Bacteroidota > Bacteroidia > Flavobacteriales > Flavobacteriaceae > Maribacter > Maribacter ulvicola. The sequence goes on along the minus strand of NZ_FTMA01000006.1, from coordinate 117,008 downwards.
CTTATGTTTTTCATCTGTAGGATGAAACTCTTGTTTTGTCAGCATCCAATAATTCTCATCTATTTCGGGGAAGTAAGTATCGGCATCTTCAAAAGTACCATGCACTCTGGTTAGCTCAATTTTATCAGATGCTTTTTCGCCTTGCTTGTATATTTCTCCTCCGCCAATAATAAATGCAATTTCATTTTCAACTAAATCTATAGCTTCTTCAAGAGAATGAACAACTAAGCATTCATCATAATTTACAGTGTAGTTTTTGTCTCTAGTAATGATGATGTGGGTTCTGTTGGGTAAAGGCTTAGGGAAACTTTCATAAGTTTTTCTACCCATTATAATTTTATGCCCAGATGTTAATTTTTTAAATCTTTTAAAATCATCCGGCAAATGCCAAAGTAAATCGTTGTCTTTACCTAGAGCATTATTCTCTGCAGCGGCAGCTATCATTATTAATGTTTTCAAAGCAGTTTTTTTTTAGGTTCAGGTTCAATTGTGGTGGGTAGTATTATTTCCTGTTCAATTTCTTTCTCCATTTCTGCAATTCGTTTTTTTTGCTTTTCTACAAGTTTTTCTCGTTGAGTCCGTTCCCAGTCATTACCCATAAATTTATTAGTAATGAAAACGTTGAAAATATGTAGAACAAACAAAAAGCCCCAAAAAGTAATTGCCCAAACGAACCAATTATATTCTTGACCGTATTTTAATATTTTATTGATTAGTACTAAGAAAACACTGCCCACTAAAAAGACTACAAAATGCGTGTAAAGACGCTTCTTTTGTTTCACCCTTTTTTGAGCGTTCTCTAACAGCTCATGCTGTTCTAAATCTAATTTGGAGGTATTTTTATTTCTAGAAAACATACTCTTCCTATCTTTGGTATAAAGATACAGCAATTGTAGTATACCCTATAACCAATGGAAAAAATTAGAAAAGAATTCCCTGTTTTACGAAAAGGTATTTATGCCAACACCGCAGTATATGGTTTGCTATACGATTCGTTATTGGAATGGCGACAAGAGCACGACTTAGACTTTTTAATAGATGGTAGCGATATGCGCGAACAATCTTTAAAAATAATCTCAGAAACTCGTTCTGCCGTTGGTAAATTCTTTAATTGTAAACGGGATAATGTGGCGCTGGTCAGTAATTTTTCATCAGGACTCAATATTCTGCTAGAAGGGTTGGGTGCGAAAAAAAAGGTGTTGCTTGTGGAGAATGATTATCCTTCTCTTAATTGGAGTTTTGAGAATAGAGATTTTGAGGTAGCCTATATTTCAATGACTGCAGACCTAGAACAACGTATACAAGAAGCAGTGGCCAGTGATAATGTAGATGTTCTTGCATTGAGTTTGGTGCAGTGGTTAAACGGATTAGCAATTGATCTTGATTTTTTAAAGGAATTGAAAAAGCAGCATCCTAGTTTAATTATCATGGTAGATGGTACTCAGTTTAGTGGTAGTACTAAGTTTGATTTTGATAATTCTGGGATAGATGTTTTAGGGGCTAGTGCCTACAAATGGCTACTGGCTGGGTATGGTAACGGATTTATGTTGTTTTCTGACCAAGTTAAAAATGAGTTTACTGTAAATACTATAGGGTTCAATGCTGCTGATGGAGATTTTGATAAAAAGAATAATATAAGGTTTGCCAAGAAGTTTGAGCCTGGTCATCTATCATCGTTGATTTTTGGAAGTTTAAAATATTCGATAGATTTTTTCGAAAGAATAGGGATGGATAACATAACGGCACAGAACCGTAAATTATCAGAAAAAGCAAAAGCGGAATTTCAAAAGTTGGGATTGTTATCTGATGAAATAGTGCAGCGAAAAAATCATAGTACCATTTTTAATATTAAAGCAGATGATGCAACTTTTCACAAATTAAAGGAAAACGATGTCTTCTGTGCGCAACGAGGAGAAGGTGTGCGGTTAAGTTTTCATTTCTATAATACGGAAGCAGAGATAGATAGCATCGTTAAAATCTTGAAAACAAGTAGGTAACTTTTCATAATAAGACAATTTTGTAGGGTTAAATTTTGTGGTACATCTATAAATAGGATAAATATTAAGGATTTGATAAAAATTTCTTAAGTATTGGAAATGAGTATTTTATTATACTAGTTTTGTCTTAAATATTAAACTTAATATCATGGCAATTGCGAAAAAATATTTAAAAACTAAGCCAGTATGTAAGGTTACTTTTACGGTGCCTACAGACGATGCAAAAAAAGTAGCTGTAGTAGGTGATTTTAACAATTGGAACGCTAAAAAAAGCGCACTTAAGAAGCAGAAGAACGGTTCTTTTAAAGGAACATTTGATCTTCCAAAAGAGACTACTTTTGAGTTCAAATATATTGTTGACGGAGAATATGTAAATGAAGGAGAAGCTGATCGTTACCAGTGGAATGATTTTGCTGGTTCTGAAAATGCAGTTTTAGAGTTGTAAAAAATAACTTTTAGATATACTAAAAGGGCCTGCAATTTTTCAATGCAGGCTTTCCTTTTTTAGGTTTACGTATTAGGCTTTTTTAAAAACACAGTTTTTATAGCCATATTCTTGAGATTTGTATTCGGTCATCATTTTTAACCCAGATTGTTCGGCTAACCAAGTAATAATTTTGTCATCGTATTTCTGAGAAATTTCAGTGTGTATGGTTTCCCATTGATTGAAATTAACCGTTAGGTCAAGTCTGTCAACTCTTACCGTTTGTTCAATTTTTGATACCAAGTAGCTCTTTGCAGATCCTGTTTCTGGATTGTATACTTCCCAATGTAAAAATTGATCTAAGTCAAAATTTGCATTAAGTTCTGTATTTATTCTTGCGAGTACGTTTTTGTTGAATGCTGCCGTGACACCTTCTTGATCATTATATGCATCCAATATGGTTTGCGGGTTTTTCTTCTGATCAAATCCCATAAAAAGCAAGTCGTTCGGTTGCATTAATTTTTGAATGTTAGTCATAAAATCAACAGCTTGGTCGTGTTCTAAATTGCCAATATTGGACCCTAAGAACAAAATTATTTTTCTGTTCTTACGGTTGTTTATTTTTTTTAACGCGTTAAAGTAAGTGCCTTGAACGGGTTGAATATTAATTTTTGGTAGTTCTTTTTCAATAGAGTTGTGAAGTTGGTTTAGCGCATTGTCGCTAATGTCAATTGGGACATATGTAAAATCAATCTTCTTGTCACTGAATTCTTTTAGCAAGATTTTGGTCTTTTTGCCATCTCCTGCACCAAGTTCTATTAAATCAAAAGAGCCAAAACCTGTAAATAATTCGGTAATTTCCTTTTTATTGGTTTCAAGAATTTCATACTCACAATCAGTAAGATAATAGGTTGGCATTGCCATAATGTCTTGAAAGAGCTTATCGCCTTTTTTATCGTAGAAATATTTAGAAGATAGATGTTTAGGAAAGTCGGTTAAACCGGAATAAACTTCTTTTTCAAATTCAGTTGAAACAACTGGTGCTGTTTTAGTGTCTTGCATAATCAGTATGTCGTTGTTATTTAGCTAATCTTATTCCTGTAAATTGCCATTTTAAATCTGTTGGAAAAAAATTACGATAGGTGTGCCTGGCATGATTAATAGGTGTAGCTACGGAACTTCCTCTAAGTACTTTCTGGTTGACCATGAACTTGCCGTTGTATTCGCCTAATGCACCATCCGCTTTTTTATAGTTTGGGTAGGGCAAATAGGCACTTTCTGTCCATTCCCAGCGTTGGCCCCAATTAAATAGGTTTTGCGCAGCTTCCCATTCAAATTCAGTGGGTAGACGGCATTCTTTATATTGGGCAAAGGCGAATGCTTCAAAATAAGAAATATGGGTAACAGGAGCTTGTAGGTCAACTTCGGATAACCCATTAAGGTTATAGTAATGCCAAATTCCATCAATTTCATGCCAATATAATGGCGCGTTTACATTATTTTGCTGCACCCAATCCCAACCTGCGGCATGCCAAAGATCAAAACGTTTGTAACCCTCTGCTTTTATAAACTCAATATATTCGGCATTGGTAATAAGTTTGTTTGATATTTGATATTTATGAAGGTATACTTTGTGTTTTCCTAATTCATTGTCAAAACAAAAGTCTGCAGAATCATGGCCTATTTCATATATGCCTTCACTCATACCAATCCATTGTTGGGCATCTTTCTCAATGGTAAATTCTTCAAAAGTGTCTGAGTATTTAGGTAATAGCGGGTTGTTGCCAAGAATATATTTAATATCTGTTAGTAATAATTCTTGATGTTGTTTCTCGTGATGAATTCCTATTTCAAGAACTTCTAATAGAGTTTGTTCATTGTTGGATTCTAGCAATTTGTTCATTGCTTGGGTCACGTAATTACGGTATTCATATACCTTTTTTACCGATGGTCTTGATAGATTACCACGATCGGAACGTACAACACGTTTGCCAACGGTTTCATAGTAACTATTGAACACAAAAGAGAAATCTTCGTCAAAAATTTGATAGGACTTATCATATGTTTTTAGAATAAATTCTTCAAAAAACCAAGTAGTATGGCCTAAGTGCCATTTAGGAGGAGAGACGTCAATGATAGGTTGTACCACATAATCTTCAATTTCTAGAGGACTGCAAATAGCCTCGGTATGCTCTCTGGTTTCTAAAAAGAAATCTATGAGCGTATCAGTACTAACCATGAAAACAATTTTATTGTAAGATAAATAAAATTGAGCAATAGCATTTAATTCAATAAATTAAGAAATTGATACTATACGGCTACTTTCCCTTTTATATGAGGATGCGGATTATAATCTTCCAGCGAAAAATCTTCGAATTTAAAATCAAAAATATCTTTCACGTCAGGATTTATTTTCATTTTTGGCAGTGCTCTAGGTTCTCTGCTTAACTGTAGTTCAACCTGCTCCAAATGATTGTTGTAAATATGTGCATCACCGAAAGTATGAATAAAATCACCAACTTTATAACCACAAACTTGAGCCATCATCATGGTAAACAAAGCGTAAGATGCAATATTAAATGGTACGCCTAGAAAGATATCTGCGCTACGTTGGTATAGCTGGCAAGATAGTTTACCGTCTGCAACATAAAATTGAAAGAATGCATGGCAGGGTGGTAAAGCCGCTTTACCGTTAGCTACATTCTCAGAGAAAGACATTGAAGTATCTGGCAAAACGCTAGGGTTCCATGCGGAAACTAACATTCGTCTACTGTTAGGATTTGTTTTTAAAGAATGAATAACCTCCTTGATCTGGTCAATTTCATCATTGTTCCAGTTACGCCATTGATGACCATAAACCGGGCCAAGATCTCCATTTTCATCTGCCCATTCATTCCAAATACGAACACCGTTCTCCTGTAAATACTTAATATTGGTATCCCCTTTTAAAAACCAAAGTAGTTCATGAACTATAGATTTTAAATGTAATTTTTTGGTGGTTACCATGGGGAAACCTTCACTGAGGTCAAAACGCATTTGATAACCAAAAACACTTTTGGTTCCTGTTCCTGTACGGTCACCTTTTTGGTTTCCTTCAGCTAATACGTGATGAAGTAAGTCGTGGTATTGTTTCATATGAATAGAGTTCCCTGAGTCCTTTGCGTAGTGCTCTTACGGAGTAATTATTTATGTTAGAACAAAAATAAAGAAAGATGCTGTTTTAAACAGCAGAATAACTTCTCAGTTATCAATAATTATTAACGTAGTACCTAGAATTCTCCCTTAGGAGACTAGGGGGCGTTTACCCTAAAATCATACCGGCAATAGTAGCCGAAAGTAATGAGGCTAATGACCCGCCTAATACCGCTTTCATTCCAAATTCAGATAAGGTTTTTCTTTGACCTGGGGCAAGTGATCCAATACCACCAATTTGAATACCTATAGATGCAAAGTTTGCAAAACCGCATAACATATAAGTTGCCATAATTACCGACTTGTTAAACTTTAGATGTGGTAATGTACTTAGGTCTTTGAGTTCTGCTAGCTGTATGTAGCCAACAAATTCACTAGCAACCAGCTTAATGCCTAGTAATTGTCCCATGAGCATAATGTCATCATTTGCTACGCCAATTAACCACATTAAAGGAGCGAAAATTGTTCCTAAAATTGCTTCTAGTGAGAATTTGGAGTAAGAGGTGTTTTCGGCTATCCAATTATTTAAGTGAGTTAAATCTCCTGCCCATTCTAAAATACCGTTAACCATGGCAATAATGGCAACAAATACCAAAAGCATGGCGCCAACATTAACGGCAAGTTTTAAACCTTCTGTGGTACCGTTTGATATAGCGTCCAATACATTAGCTCCAATTTTTTCGGAAGAAACGTGAACGTCGCTATTTACTTCTTCGGTTTGTGGATATAATATTTTAGAGATAACAATTGCGCCGGGAGCAGCCATGACAGATGCCGCTAAAAGATGTTTTGCAAATACCAATTGTAACAATTCGTCCTCACCTCCTAAGAATCCTATATAGGCAGCCAGCACGGCACCGGCAACTGTTGCCATACCACCGATCATGACCAAAAGGATTTCTGACTTGGTCATTTTTTCTAAGTATGCTTTAATTAACAGGGGGGCTTCTGTTTGTCCAAGAAAGATGTTCCCGGCAACAGAAAGGCTTTCTGGTCCTGAAATTCCTAATGTTTTAGAAAGCGCCCAAGCTAACCATTTTACTACTTTTTGAATTAACCCTAAATAAAACAATAAAGAGGTTAGGGCAGAGAAGAATATAATGGTTGGTAGCACTTGAAAGGCAAAAATATAACCAAAAGTACTTGTGTCGACCACTAGACCTTCAAAAAGGAATTTACTGCCTGCACGTGTAAACTCTAAAATACTGACAAATATTTTTCCTATTTGCTCAAAAACCAATTGTACAAAAGGAACTTTAAGTACACCGATGGCAATTACTAATTGAAGAGCGAGACCTATGCCCACTGTTTTCCAGTTAATGGCTCTTCTGTTAGAACTGAATAGAAATGCTAAAAAAAGTAAGACTGCCATACCTAGAATACCTCTCCCAAGACTATTGAAAGAAAAACCTTCGTTAGCTTCCATCCCCATAACACTAGCAGTTGCGGCAGCATCGACTAAAGTGGTGTCAACTGTATTTTCTAAAGGTTGAGATACGTCTACGTTTTGAGCAAAAGTAAATGAGGTAAGAATTAGTGCAAAAAATAGCAACCATTTGCCCTTTTTCATAAACTGTAAATTTAATGTTTAGTTGCGTTTAGAGATTTCATCTCTCAGTTTTGCCGCTTTTTCGTAGTCCTCGTTGCTGACTGCTTTTTTTAATTCTGCTTCTAGTTCGCTTAAAGTGAGTTCTTTATATCCGTCTGTAGCGCCTGAATCTATTTCTATGGTTTCACCTTCTTGTAATATTTCATCGACCATAATACTGTCATCACTGTCCTTTTGGTCTTTCTCTTTAGATGAAAACTTTAAAAAAATACCAGCTTTGTCCAGTATGGTTTTATACGTAAAAATAGGAGCGTTGAAACGCAGGGCCAAGGCAATGGCATCACTAGTTCTTGCGTCTATGATCTCTTCAATTCCATCTCTCTCGCAAATGATACTAGAATAGAAAACACCATCTACCAATTTGTGTATAATCACCTGTTTGATAACAATATCAAACCTATCGGCAAAGTTTTTAAAGAGGTCATGTGTAAGTGGTCTTGGCGGTTTAATCTCTTTCTCTAAGGCAATAGCAATAGATTGAGCTTCAAAAGCGCCAATTACAATAGGTAACTTTCTATCGCCTTCAACTTCGTTCAAAATAAGTGCATATGCACCATTCTGGGTTTGGCTGTAAGAGATACCTTTTATTTTTAATCGTACTAGACTCATAGATTTTCAACTAAAAAAAGGCTGTTCGAATACTTGGGCTACAACTATCCGAACAGCCCTTTAAGGGGCACAAAATAACAAAAATTTAACCGTTTTGTGCCTTAAAAGCCTTTAATTTTTCAATCAATTGAGGAACTACTTCAAAGGCGTCTCCAACAATTCCGTAATCTGCTGCCTTAAAAAATGGTGCTTCTGGGTCATTATTAATAACAACTTTGGTTTTTGACGCACTCACACCTGCTAAATGTTGAATGGCACCAGAAATGCCTATTGCAATGTAAAGATTGCTTGCTACAGGTTTACCTGTTTGTCCTACGTGCTCACCATGAGGTCTCCACCCTAGGTCGGATACCGGTTTGGAACAAGCAGTTGCAGCACCTAATACATCGGCTAACTCTTCAATCATTCCCCAGTTTTCTGGACCTTTCATTCCTCTACCTGCGGAAACAACGATATCGGCATCTGCAATAGTAGCCTTGCCAACAACTTTATCTATTTCAAGAGATTTGGTGTCGTTGGTCGTAGCGTCTGTCGTGGCGTCTATTTCATCAACAGAAATAGCTGTTTTGTTTTCATGAGCACCAAAAGCATTATTGGATACTCCTACTATTTTAATATCGGTATCTATTTGGGTGTGTGCAAAACCTTTGTTACTGAAAACGGTTCTTTTTACCGTAAACGGCGAAGTGCTATCTGGAGCCTGCACTACGTTAGGTGCGTAACCTGCAGATAATTTTGCAGATAATAATGGTGCTAAATACTTCGTATCCGTGCTAGAGCTTAAAATAATCACTTTTGCTTCTGTGCTCTTAACGGCTTCGGCAATGGAAGAGGCATATGATCCAGCATTAAAAGTTGCTAGGGCATCATCTTTTACGTTGATTACTTTTGAAACTCCGTATTCACCAAGCGATTCGTTTTCAGTACTATTGAAAGCAATAGCGGTAACTGTGGTACCCATCATTTGGGCAACTGCAGAAGCGTAAGAGGCAACCTCGTACGCATTCTTTTTAAATTTTCCTTGTTCTGATTCTGTATATACTAAAACTGACATTTTTTTTGTTTTTAATGATTACCTATTATTTAGGTTATTAAATGACTTTGGCTTCATTATGCAATAGATCAACCAATTGGTCTACACTGTCGGCAAGTTTAACTTGACCTTTTGGAGCCGGTTTGTCGAATTTCTTGTCTTCGGTAGCTTTTATAGCGTCTATAGGTTCAACAACTGTTAGCGCTTTCTTTCTCGCCATCATAATACCTCGCATATTGGGAATACGAAGATCACTTTCTTCTACAAGACCTTTTTGACCGCCTACTACTAAGGGTAGGGCGCTGCTCAATTTTTCTTTTCCGCCATCAATTTCTCTGACCGCAGTAACATTATTTCCGTCAATTTCAAGATTAATACAAGAATTGATAAAATTCATATTTGTCAAAGAAGCTAAGATTCCTGGTACCATTCCGCCGTTGTAATCAATAGATTCTCTACCGCCAATAACTAAATCGTAACTACCGTTTTTAACAACTTCTGCCAATTGTTTGGCAACGGAAAATCCGTCTGTAGGTTCCGTATTAATTCTAAAAGCTTCATCAGCGCCAATGGCAAGTGCTTTACGCATTGTAGGTTCAACACTTGGGCCGCCAACAGTAGCAATATGTACTATGGCACCTTGTTTTTCTTTAAACCACATAGCTCTTGTTAATCCAAATTCGTCGTTCGGGTTAATTACAAACTGTACACCATTGGTGTCAAATTTGGTGTCGCCATCCGTAAAGTTTATTTTGGATGTGGTATCTGGAACATTACTTATACAAACTAATATCTTCATGAGTAAAAAACTTTATATCAATGGTTACGAAGATAGCTAATAAAATTCAAATTTACTATGCATGCATAGTAAATTTTATAACTTTTTTTAAATAGGGCATTCTATTTTTTGACATTATATTTCCTATTTTTGCTTGCTTTCTAGCATATAACAAAGAATAATATTTACCATAACATGAAAACACTACAATTTAGGCAAGCAATAGCCGAGGCCATGTCCGAAGAAATGAGGAAGGATGAATCTATCTATTTGATGGGTGAAGAGGTAGCGGAATACAATGGCGCATATAAGGCTTCTAAAGGGATGTTGGACGAGTTTGGTCCTAAGAGAGTTATTGACACTCCAATATCAGAACTTGGTTTTGCAGGAATTGGTGTTGGTTCAACTATGACCGGTAATAGACCTATTATAGAATTTATGACCTTCAACTTTGCATTGGTAGGTATAGATCAAATTATAAATAATGCAGCGAAGATCAGACAGATGTCTGGTGGGCAATTTCCTTGTCCTATTGTATTTAGAGGTCCTACCGCATCAGCAGGTCAATTGGCGGCAACGCACTCACAAGCTTTTGAGAGTTGGTATGCTAACTGTCCGGGATTAAAAGTGGTTGTACCATCTAACCCGGCAGATGCAAAAGGATTGTTAAAAGCGGCTATACGTGATAATGACCCTGTAATTTTCATGGAGTCTGAACAAATGTATGGTGACAAAGGAGAAGTGCCAGAGGGTGACTACACCATTCCGCTAGGTGTTGCAGATATTCGTAGAGAAGGTAAAGATGTTACCATCGTTTCTTTTGGTAAGATTATTAAAGAAGCGGATAAAGCTGCAGATGAATTAGAGAAAGAAGGAATTAGTTGTGAGGTCATTGATTTGCGTACGGTAAAGCCTTTGGACTATGAGGCTATATTAAAATCTGTAAAGAAGACAAACCGTTTAGTAGTTTTAGAAGAAGCTTGGCCGTTTGGTAACGTAGCAACTGAAATTACCTATCATATACAAGCCCATGCGTTTGATTATTTAGATGCTCCTGTTGTTAAGATAAACACTGCAGATACGCCAGCTCCCTATTCTCCTGTGTTATTAGAAGAGTGGTTGCCAAATCATAAAGATGTGATTGATGCTGTTAAAAAGGTTTTATACAAATAAGAATATACTTTTGTAAAGTACCTTAGCTTCTCCGACCAAGTCTGGAGAAGCTTTTTTTATTGGTATGTTATTTGCAAGTAGAATTTTTATTGAACGATGATTGTTAATGAAAGGGATAATTTTCACATTCTTAAGTCTATGTTTTTTCATAGCTCAAGGTCAGACCAAAATAGGTGGTATTGTCGTTGACGAGCAAGGTGAGCCTGTATCCTTTGCCAATGTATTCTTTAAAAGTTCTACTGAAGGTACCATTACCAATGATGATGGTAGGTTCTATTTAGAATCTGAAAATGACTACGCCACTGTTATTATTTCATTTATTGGCTATACGGACTATGAACTTCAGTTAGATGCTAAAGTTGTTTATAATTTAAAGATAACCATGGTAGAGGCTGCAGAGCAGTTGAATGAGGTGGTATTGATAGCGGGTAAACAATCTAAAAAGAACAATCCGGCAGTAGATATTCTACGAAAAATTTGGGCAAAGAAACGTCAGAACGGCGTTAGGCAGTTTAATCAGTATGCTTTTGATAAATATGAAAAAGTAGAATTTGATTTAAATACCATTGATAGTGCTCTGATAAAAAGTAAAATTTTTAAAGGATTGGAGTTTGTTTTTCAAGATTTGGATACGTCTCGTATAACAGGTAAGACTTATTTGCCAATTTTCTTGAACGAGACTTTTTCTAAAGTTTATGGTGATAATAAGCTTAAGGAAGAGAAAGAGGAAGTTTTAGGAAATAAGAATTCAGGCTTTGAAAATAACCAGGCTATTATTGCCTTTGTAAAAGACTTGTACCAAGAGTACGATGTCTATAATAATTACCTGAAATTCTTTGATAAAAGTTTTACTAGCCCGCTATCTAAAACAGGGGTAGATGTTTATAACTACGCACTTAGGGACAGTGCTTTTATAGACAATAAATGGTGCTACAATATTGTCTACTATCCACGCCGTAAAAATGAACTCACCTTTAAAGGAGATTTTTGGGTGAATGATTCTACTTGGGCGGTAAAAAATATTAATCTACAAGTTACCAAAAGCGCCAATATTAACTGGGTAAAAGAAATTTATATTGAGCAAGATTTCGATGTAATGAACGATTCCGTGTTTCTTTTAAAACGCGATTATATGTTGAGTGACTTCAGTTTCAATAAAAAGGAGGAATCTCGCGGGCTATATGGTAAGCGAACAACGGTATATGATAATTACGAGTTTAATAAAGTAAAACCAAGAGAGGTTTATAAAAAAGACAGAAACCCATTAGATGTCACTCAGATTATTAAAGATGATGCCTTTTGGGAAAAGAATAGATTAGAAAGCTTAAATAAGGATGAACAGGGAATATATACCTTACTGGATACCCTTAAAACTGTACCCAAATTTAAAACCTATTACAATTTTGTCAGCATATTGGGTTCTGGATATGTAGAGGTAGATAAATGGAATTTAGATTTAGGTTCTGTTTATGATTTCTTTGGATATAACACTGCAGAAGGTGCAAGAGTTCGGCTCGGGGCAAGAACATACTATGATCAAAATGACCTATGGCGCATAGAGGGTTATACCGCTTACGGGTTCAAAGACCACAAATTCAAACACGGTTTAGCCGGTAAGATGTTGTTAGATAAGAACAGTAGGTTAATAGTGTCTGGTGGTAACCGTAGAGACATAGAGCAGCTTGGTGTTAGTTTAACGGCAACTAATGACGTTTTGGGGCGTAGTATAGCTTCCTCATCATTATTAACGGTAGGAGCGAACAATAGGTTAACGAATATAAATTTAAGTGCCCTCAATTTTGAAATAGAACCATTGACCAATTTAAAACTATCGGTAGGAGGCACTTTTAGAACATTAAGTTCTGCCTTGCCTAATGATTTTAGTTTAGACTATGTAGATCCAGAATCTCCAACAGGGGTGTCTTCAGAAATACGTCAGTTCGATTTTAATGCATTGATGCTGTATACTCCTGGTAAAAAAACAATTGGATTTGGTGTAGAACGCAGAGATGTGAATGATACCTACAGTACTATATTATTGAATTATACCAAGGGAACGAAGGGAGTAATGAATAGTGATTTCGATTACAGTAAACTCCAATTTTCTTATAGCCAACCATGGCAATTAGGTGGTTTTGGTAGATTGTTAAGTACGGTAGAACTCGGTAAAACATTTGGAGAGGTACCTTTGGGATTGTTGAGCGTAGTGCCCGGAAACCAGACATTTTTCTCTAACTATGGTACATTTCCAAATTTAGATTTCTATGAGTTTGTGACCGATACTTATGCGGCAGTTCATTTACAGCATAATTTCAATGGTCGCTTTTTCTCTAGAATCCCGTTTTTAAGAAAATATAATTTAAGGGAAATTGTCGCTATACGTGGTGTATGGGGAGATTTGTCTGATGAAAATATAGCTTTAAGTGCACCGGCAACACTGAATACACCGTTACGTGCACCTTCAGAAAAAATATACTATGAATACTCCTTTGGAATAGGAAACATCTTTAAAATATTTAGATTAGATTTCAATTTTAGAGGAAATTATTTAGAAAATCCCGATGCACGAAAATTCGGTGTAACCGGTACGTTTGGATTTGTCTTTTAATTCGATTAAATTTTACAATTATAACAACTAAGTTACATTTCATAACAAACTATAAATTAAACAACTTTTAATATGGCTGCAGCAAAAGGATTGACCTTTGATGTTTTAATAGAAATTCCGAAAGGAAGCAGGAATAAATACGAATATGATTTCGATTTACATAAAATTCGTTTTGATCGTATGTTATTTTCTTCAATGATGTATCCCGGTGATTATGGATTTATACCTGAAACTTTAGCGTTAGACAAAGATCCGTTAGATGTTTTGGTAATGGGGACTGAACCTACATACCCTATGACGGTAATGGAGGTGAAACCTATTGGCGTATTTCATATGACAGATGAAAAAGGACCAGATGAAAAAATTATTTGTGTACCGGTTTCTGATCCTATTTGGAGTAATAATAATGATATCAGTGATCTAAATCCGCATAGGCTAAAAGAAATAGAACATTTCTTTCAAGTGTATAAAGATTTAGAAGAGAAAAAAGTAGATACAGGTGGGTGGAGCGATGCTGCTAAAGCGGTAGAAATCTACCATGAATGTGTTAAGAGATATGATGATAGCGAGCATAAAGCAAAGAACACTTTTAAGATATAAATAATTTTTACCTTTATTTAAGCCACTTTTTTTTAATAAAAAGTGGCTTTTTTTATTCTATTCTAATTTACTACTTTAGTCGGGCTAATTTAATAACTAACAAACAACTGATTAAATGGAGTCAATGATGATTTACATGCCAATTCTTATGGCATTATTAGGCCTAATTTATATGGGCATTAAAAGATCTTGGGTAATGAAACAACATGCCGGAGATGGAAAAATGAAAGAAATATCAGATTATATTTATGAGGGCGCCTTAGCCTTTTTAAGTGCAGAGTATAAGCTTTTGGCTGTATTCGTGGTCATCGTAAGTGTTTTGCTTGCTATCGTTTCTTTTATAGTGCCTACAACACATATGTTAATAGTTGTGGCTTTTGTTTTTGGAGCTATTTTTTCTGCTTTTGCAGGAAACATAGGAATGAAAATAGCCACAAAAACAAATGTAAGAACAACGCAAGCTGCACGTACCAGTTTACCTAATGCCTTAAAAATATCTTTTGGTGGGGGTACTGTAATGGGGTTAGGCGTTGCTGGTTTGGCAGTATTGGGGCTCACCATCTTTTTTATCATATTTTTTCAATTTTTCATGGGCGGTATTTGGACATCGACTATGGATATGACTATAGTTCTAGAGACACTTGCAGGATTCTCTTTAGGAGCTGAATCAATTGCACTTTTTGCACGTGTAGGTGGCGGTATCTATACAAAAGCGGCAGATGTAGGTGCAGATTTGGTGGGTAAGGTAGAGGCTGGTATTCCAGAGGATGATCCTAGAAATCCAGCTACAATTGCTGATAACGTAGGTGATAATGTAGGTGATGTTGCAGGTATGGGAGCAGATTTATTTGGTTCTTATGTAGCCACCGTTCTAGCGGCAATGGTTCTGGGTAACTATGTTATAAAGGATATGGGAGGTAGTATAACCGATGCCTTTGGAGGTATTGGACCTATTTTATTGCCTATGGCAATTGCAGGTGCTGGTATTATCATATCTATTATAGGTACCATGTTGGTAAAAATCAAAAGTAACGATGCAAAAGAAGCTCAGGTTATGGGCGCTTTAAATATAGGCAACTGGACATCTATTGTTTTGGTTGCTATTTCATGTTTTGCTTTGGTAACTTGGATGTTGCCTGAAACCATGAAAATGGAATTCTTTGGAGAGGGGCTTTTGGAAATATCTTCAATGCGTGTTTTCTATGCCACTTTGGTTGGTTTAGTAGTAGGCGCCGTAATTTCTTCGGTGACGGAATATTATACAGGTTTAGGGAAATCTCCTATTTTAAAAATAGTACAACAATCTAGTACAGGGGCCGGTACAAATATTATTGCAGGCTTGGCTACAGGTATGATTTCTACATTCCCGTCTGTATTATTATTTGCAGGTGCTATTTGGGCATCTTATGCATTTGCAGGTTTTTACGGCGTAGCTTTGGCTGCATCGGCAATGATGGCAACGACTGCTATGCAATTGGCTATTGATGCGTTTGGGCCAATTTCTGATAATGCAGGTGGTATTGCAGAGATGAGTGAGCAAGAGCCTATAGTAAGAGAACGTACAGATATTTTAGATTCAGTAGGTAATACCACTGCGGCAACAGGTAAAGGTTTTGCTATTGCTTCTGCAGCATTAACTTCTTTGGCTTTATTTGCAGCTTATGTAACATTTACGGGAATTGATGGAATCAACATTTTCAAAGCTCCGGTATTGGCAATGTTATTTGTTGGTGGTATGGTGCCGGTTGTATTCTCAGCCTTGGCAATGAATGCTGTTGGTAAAGCTGCAATGGAAATGGTACAGGAGGTTAGACGTCAGTTTAAAGAGATTCCCGGTATTATGGAGGGCACAGGTAAACCGGAGTATGATAAATGTGTGGCAATATCTACCCAAGCTTCCTTAAAAGAAATGATGTTGCCGGGGTTATTGACTATCGGTTTTCCGTTGGTAATTGCTTTCGTTCCAATGTTATTCGGAATGAACAAATTAGCTATTGCAGAAATGCTAGGTGGTTATATGGCAGGTGTAACGGTATCTGGAGTATTATGGGCAATTTTTCAAAACAATGCTGGAGGTGCTTGGGATAATGCTAAGAAATCATTTGAGGCAGGAGTTGAAATTAATGGTGAGATGACTTATAAAGGTTCTGAAGCACATAAGGCAGCTGTAACCGGTGATACCGTGGGTGATCCGTTTAAAGATACCTCTGGACCTTCAATGAACATCTTAATTAAATTAACGTGTTTGATCGGTTTGGTAATTGCACCAATATTAGGTGGTCATGTTGAAGAAGGTGTTGCTATGCTGAATGATCAGCAGAAAGTTTCTATTGAAATGAACGTGGAAAATGTAGATTTAGCGGAGGCTATTGTGACCTATTCTACTACCGTTAATGGTGAATCTGTTGTTGAGCAAGTAGTTTATACTGGTAAAAAGGCAGAAGTGGAAGCTCAATTAACAGCATTTGAAAACGCTACTAATGTAAAGAAAGGGACTGCTACCGAAATAACGATAGAAAAAGTGGAAATCAATAAACAGTAATTGCTCTTTTAATATATGGAAACCATCAGCTTTGCTGATGGTTTTTTTGTTTTATAACTATTGTAGTTTGAATGTGATTGGAATAGCGAAAGAGACTTTTACGGCAGATCCTCTTTGTTTTCCGGGAGTCATTTTTGGTAGTTTAGATAAGATTCTTGCCGCTTCTTTTTCTAGTACATCATGCGGACCTCTTTTTTTTATAGTACCGATGGTGCCATCGTTGTTAATCATGAATGTTGTATTCACTCTACCTTGAATGTTCATTTCTTGAGCTATTTCCGGGTAACGAAAGTTTTTGCGAATATGTTTTTGCATCATGTCATTAAAACAAGCCCTTTTATCTTTTTCATTTTCACAGCCTGGGAATACCGGCACTTCTTCAATAGTAATCCAATTTACTT
The DNA here is from genome assembly GCF_900155985.1 of Maribacter ulvicola. GTDB lineage: Bacteria > Bacteroidota > Bacteroidia > Flavobacteriales > Flavobacteriaceae > Maribacter > Maribacter ulvicola. The sequence goes on along the minus strand of NZ_FTMA01000006.1, from coordinate 100,042 downwards.
TTACCTCTTCGGGCTCTTCTATGACCTCAAAATCTGTTGGGTCTACAACTTCGGTGTCTGGTGTTACTTCAATGGCGATAATTTCAGTTTCTTCAAAAGGGTCATCATCTTCAATAATTTCTATTTCAGTTGGTAGAACTGGTGGTTTTGGAGGAGGGGTAACTTCTAATTGAAAAATAGGGGCTTCTTCTTCAATTGAAGGATCAATATCGTTCATGGCTACATCTATATTGTAAATAGGGTCGAATGTTTTCCATTCTAAGGCGGTGTATACCATGCCTAATACTAATAGTAGTCCAATTACGAAGAACATTCCGCTCTTTTTGTTCAGGTCTTTTTGTGGATTCTTTTTTGGTCTCATAATGTTTAAATTTTAAACTTGCGTAAACAAGTAGGGTTCGTATTCATTTCTGTTTGTCTAAAACTATGGTAATACTATAGGTTGTAAAATAGGTGATGAGTTAACGCTGCTTTTGGGTGAGCGAAAGTGATTTTTATTTAAAACAACGGCAGAGAATGGATGGTTATGAAGGGTTAATTGGATAATTCTTGAAATAAAAATTTTAAAGGTTGTTGAAAGAGCGTAATTTTAACGCCATGGGTATTTTTAAGAAAGATAAACTTCAGATTATCAATTTTCAGTCTTACGGTAGTGCTACTCGCTTATATGTAAGAGGTAGAGCTATTGAAGATGAAAATATCGATTTGGATCAGAAGGGTATATTTAATCTAATGAAGAATTCCTGGAAACGCTTTGAAACCGATGAAATCAAACAAGCCCCTTTAAAAATTACTTTTTCTAACGGTGAAACCGTTGAAGGAGTTACGGATAATGATGGTTATTATCTCATTGATGAAAATATAGCCGGACTTCAAAAGCTAGCCAATGAAGAAGGTTGGGTTAATTTTGAACTATCATTTAACGACGCTAATTTAAAAAGGGAGATACTTCTGAAGAATCGATTCCCGGGAGAGATGTTGATACCAAGCGAGCACGCCAAATTTGGTGTCATAAGTGATATAGATGATACCATCTTGCATACAGGCGTGGTGTCTTCCTTAAAATGGAAAGTGATTTTGAATACCATGTTCAAAAGAGCAACAAAGCGTTTACAGTTAGAAGGTGCGTCTGATTTTTATACGAAACTTCATCAAGGAAAAACAGGGGAAGAGGCAAATCCTATTTTCTACGTTAGTCATAGCCCGTGGAACTTGTACAGATACCTTGAACTATTTTTAAAGACTAATAATTTCCCAAAAGGTCCTGTTTTGCTACGTAGCATGGCAAGTTTTAAAATGAGGAAGAAAAGTGATGAAAAGCCACAAAAACAAAAAGAGATCAGTAATTTGTTAAAATCATATCCAGATTTACCATTTATATTAATAGGTGATAGTGGGGAGAAAGATGGCGATATTTACCAAGAAATTTCTACACTTTTTCCGGGTAGAATAAAAGCTATTTACCTACGTAGTGTCAATCACTCTAAACGTATGGCGCGTATTGAACAGTTATTTTCAGATTTTAAAGATATTCCTTTCTTAATGGTCAATAAGACAGAGGAAGCTATAGCACACGCTAAGGAAAACGGATTTATTTAAGAATTATTCCCGTTGTATGTTTGAAACTGGTACCCATCTATTGGCATCAAAATCATTGAGGGCATTGATCAATTGAAAGCTTTCAAAGTTTGACAAGTCTGCCGCTGCAATTCTTTTTTCCGTCACCTTGTTTTCGTCTAATAATCGTGCTCTGCAAGTACCTTCAAGTAAAGGGGTAGAGGGAGTAACAATTTGCCTTCCATCACTAAATAAAATATTAGAATAAGAAGCATCGGTAATTAATCCGTTTTTAACGATCAAGACGTCATGGAGATTTCCGCGTTGTTTAAAAAGTTGGTTTAATTTTTTGCGGTTGTTCCTTTTTACGGGGTATGATATGGTGTCATCACTGAGTAGTTGAAGTGATGTGGGTATGTTATTTTCGTATTCAGAAAAGGAGAATCGCGTACCGTTTTGTTTGTAGCCAATGCGCAATTTATATTTTAGGTCGTGCTCTAAATTTGTCAAGAGTATACCATCGAATAAAGAATAGGTAGGATGGGTTTTATATTGTCGCATATAAGATCTCCTAAATCTAGCTTCGTGATAGTCAGCATTTTTAATTTGACTATTTTCAATACAAACAGATTCAAATAATGGGTACATATATTTTTTCTAAAAGTTCTTGGTATTCTTCTTCCATCTCGCTTAGGTGGGTAATTCCGCCGCCACTTTTGTAAACAAGTTTATCGTTTATTTTTTCTATGAAACGGATGCTTACTGCGCTATCAATTTGTTGTCCGTCAAATACGCCAAAGATCCCGGTATAGAATCCTCTTGGTGAAATTTCCGCATTAGAAATAATTTCTAGTGTTTTCTTTTTTGGTGCCCCGCTAATAGATCCGGCAGGTAATGTTTTAAGCAATAAAGAGGCAAATTTATCTTTCCAGTTTTTAGGTAATTCTCCCTGTATTTCAGTGCTGGTCTGTAGTAGTTCTTGATTTCCTTTTTTAATTTTATCTACAAATCTAAATTTATTGACCCTTACTTTTTTAGCGATCATGGAAAGATCGTTGCGTATAAGGTCTACAATGGTATTATGCTCATACAGTTCCTTTTTGTTAGAGAGTAATAATTCTTCCGCATGGGGAATGTGGCTATTGATCGTACCTTTCATGGGATAAGAAAAAATGCTTTCGTCCTTGATTTTTAGATAACATTCTGGAGAAAAAACAACAAATTTATCTTTATATAAAAGTTTGTATGGGGCATGTGCTTTTTTGTAAATCTCCTCTAAACCTACTGTTGTGTCAAGTACTGTAGGAAAGGTCAGGTTTAATAAAAAACTATTACCGTTGTTTAGTTCTTGTTTTACGGTATTGAACGCTTTGTTATAAACTTCTTTAGAAACAAGTGTTGGTTTTAAATCAAGACTTGGACTTTTAAGCGTTGTTGATGTAAGGTGTTCATCGTTGCCCTTGCCTCTAATGTTAAAATAGATGTTTTGGTTGGCAGCTTCGTCAAAAGTAAAAACCTGTTGTACCGATTTATCAAAATCGATAACGAATAAAAACGGAATTTCATCTTGAAGAAAGCGTGTTACTTTATTTTCAAAATCTTCCAATGGTTTCGTGCGTTGTAAAAATGAACCTAAAATAAACCGTTAATTTGAGCGTCAATTTTATTGAGTATACTTCCTAAATCCTCAGGATTGTCCACGAAATCTAAATCGTCAACATCGATGACCAATAAGTTTCCTTTTTCATACCCATGAATCCAAGCTTCATAACGTTCGTTCAACCGGCTTAGATAGTCAATTGAAATGGTGTTTTCATATTCCCTACCTCTTTTGTGTATTTGCTTTACCAAATTAGGAATAGAGCTGCGTAGGTATATTAATAGATCTGGTGGGTCAACCAAAGTCTCCATCAGCTCGAACAAACTAGAATAATTTTGAAAATCTCTATTGGTCATAAGACCCATAGCATGTAAGTTGGGTGCAAAAATATGCGCATCCTCATAAATTGTTCTATCCTGTATAATTTCTTTACCGCTTTCTTTTATAGATAGAATTTGGCGGTACCTACTGTTTAAAAAGTAAATCTGAAGATTAAAGCTCCAGCGTTCCATTTGATTGTAAAAATCATCTAAATAGGGGTTTTCAACTACATCTTCAAAATGAGCTTCCCATTTATAATGTTTTGCAAGTAATCTGGTAAGGGTTGTTTTTCCTGCACCGATATTTCCGGCAACTGCTATGTGCATAGAATTAAATTAATTAATGGTGTGTTCCTATTCTCAAATAATATTAGACGGTACAAGATACAAGATAACTATAGGAAGTAAAAACAAATTTGCTATATGGCGTGAAAATAATGGTCTTAAAACATTTATTAACAGAAATTGATTAAACCAAACGTAATGGAGAATGTCATACTATGGAATTTAATTGGTAGAGATGATAAGATTTAAGTGGTTTATAGTATTGGTTGCTATTTTATTATGTATTTGTGCACAGGCTCAAGATTTTCAAGGTAAGGCAGTTTACCAGAGTAAAACTCAGGTAAACTTTGATTTTGGTAATAGAAATATACCAGAAGATAGAAAGAAAGCTATAATGAAGCGTATAAAAGAAGCAAATGAAAAAACATTTGTGCTCAATTTTGATAAAACAGCTTCTATGTATAAAGAAGAAAAAAAGCTTGGGATCCCAGATGGGAGAGGAGGTGGTCGTGGTCCGCGCTTTGGAGCTATGACCGGTACTGATGGAGATTTGTATAAGAATATTAAAGATCAGCGGTATTTGATAAAAAATGAATTATTGGGTAAAATATTTTTGATTGATGATGAATTAGAAACCTTAGAGTGGAAAATGGGTAGCGAATCTAAGAAAATTGGCAACTACACTGCCTTTAAGGCAACAGCAACAAAGACTATTAAAAGACCAAATATGAGTGCAATCTTCAGAAGACCGGGTAGGGGAGATGAAAATAAAGATGAGGAGAAAAAAGAAGAGGAATTCAGTATTAAAAAAGTGGAAATTGTAGCATGGTATACTCCAGAAATTCCAATAAATCAAGGTCCTGGCCTGTACTGGGGGCTTCCGGGTTTAATTTTAGCGGTAAATGATGATATTACTACAATTGTTTGTTCAGAAATTACTCTGAACCCTTCTGAGAAAATGGAAATAAAAGCCCCTAATAAAGGTAAAAAGGTTACTCAGGCCAAGTACGATGAAATTTCCCAAGAGAAAATGAAAGAAATGCGAGAAAATTTTAGAAATCGTGGTGGTCGTGGAGGTAGACGAAACTAAAATTAATACTTCATAATCCATTTTTTTTATATAGCCATCACATGAAAAATAAAGTGCTTTTTATCCTTATGCTATTGTTAGCTACCATTGGATCAGCTCAAGAAATGTCATTGTCAGGTACCGTTAAAGATAGCTTGGGCGTTGGTGTAGATATGGCAAATGTAATTGCTATAAATACTGCTACGCAAGGATTGGAATCTTACGGAATAACCAACCATGCCGGGCTCTTTAAATTGAAATTGAAAACAGGGGAACAGTATACGGTAAAAGTGAGTTACCTAGGTTTTAAACCAGAATCGTTCACATTTACTGCTGGTACGCAAGATGCCGTAAAAGATATTGTCATGCAAGAGCAGGCGGCACAATTAGATGAGGTAGACGTTACTTATGAAATGCCGGTTTCGGTAAAGGGAGATACTATAGTGTATGATACAGATGCCTTTGTATCCGGTACGGAAAAGAAGTTGAAAGATGTGTTGGAAAACCTTCCGGGAATTGAAATCAACGATGACGGTCAAATAGAGGTAGAAGGTAAAACTGTGAGCAAGGTGATGGTAGAGGGTAAAGATTTTTTTGATGGAGATACCAAATTGGCGGTAGAGAACATTCCTGCAAATGCCTTAAATAAAGTGGAGGTGTTGCGAAATTTCAATGAAGTTTCCCAAATGAAAGGGCTTACCAATGATGATGATAACGTTGCGTTGAATATAAAGCTTAAAGAAGGAAAAAAGAACTTTTGGTTTGGGGAATTAACGGCAGGTTATGGTCCTGATGACAGGTATTTGGCGCATCCAAAATTGTTTTATTACAGTCCTAAATACAGCATAAACATCATCACGGACTTAAATAATATTGGGGAGGTTCCTTTTGGAAGAAGCGATTATAGAAACTTTACGGGCGGTTTTAGAAATATAAATTCAAGAGGAGGCAGCTCCATTTCTACAGGGGCTGATGGTTTAGGGCTTTCTTCGGCACAGAATAATAGGGCAAACGAAATTGACACCAAATTTGCTGCGGCTAATTTTAGTTATGCACCAATAGAAGGGTTGGATCTAAGCGGGTTTGGAATATATTCCTACACCGGTACGCTTATGAAATCTGAGAGGACCACTTCATATATAATCAGTGATGAAGTAGAAAGCACCACCTCTAATACAGATCAGACCGTACATTTAGGTTTGGCGAAATTTAGTGTTAAATACAAACCTAATGAAGATTTTCAGCTAGATTATGATGCGCTTTTAAAACAGTCAGACGATAATGAGGAAATAGATGTACTTTCTATTTCGTCTATTACCGATCAGATTGTTGAAGAGAAAAAACAGAAGCCGCTATCTGTAAATCAGAATTTAAATATTTACTATACTTCAAATGAGAACAACATTTTTGCGGTAGAAGCACAGTACCTATATCAAGATGAAGATCCTTTTTATGAATCGATACGAAACGAGTTTGCTTTTTTAGATATTTTTCCGGTAGATGAGGATCAAGATGTATATAATTTCAATCAGGCAAAATCCGTAGTAACCAATAAGGTGGATGCCAAAGTAGATTATTATAGGGTGTTAGGTAGTAAAAGTAATATCAATCTAACTTTAGGTACTACGCAAAGCAATCAAAATTTTAATTCGAACATATTTCAGATTTTAGATAATGAAGATATTTTAAATATGGACGAAAATGAGTTCAATAATGAAGTTGCCTTTCATGTTTCTGATATCTACGCAGGCATACATTATAAGGTTATTTCTGGAATTTTCACTTTTAATCCCGGAGTAACTTTACATCAGTTCAATTTAAAAAATGAGCAGCTAGGTACTGTGGTAGAAGATAATTTAACGTCATTGCTTCCAGATGTTTATATTAATGCACAACTGAAAAAATCAGAAAATCTGCGTTTTAATTATCGGGTAACTAGATCGTTTACAGATGTCAGTAATTTTGCTCAAGGGTATGTACTTAATAACTATAACTCGCTCTACAGCGGTAATCGTGATTTAGAAAGTGCGCTGAACCATAATGTATCGCTTAATTTTTTCAGCTTTAATATGTTCAATTTTACCAATATTTTCGCAAATGTGGCATATACCAAGAGAATAGATGCTTTAAAAAGTGGAGTGAATATCAATGGTATTAATAGGGTAAGTAGTATAATCAATTCTAATTTTGATGATGAATCATTGTCGGCAAGTGGAAAATACGAACGTACCTTAGGGAAGATAAAAGCATCTGTACAAGGTAGTTTGGGGTGGTCTACAACCAATAATTTGGTAGACAATGCCCAACGAACTTCAAATTCATTAACGCAAAACTATAGAGGGGCGTTATCTACTAATTTTAAAAATGCCCCTAATTTAGAGCTGGGGTACAGGTATACGGTAAACAATTATGAAAATGGCAATTTAGAAACCACGTTTTATACCAGCAGGCCCTATGCCCGTTTTGATGCCAGTTTCTTAAAGAATTTCATTTTTACGGTAGACTATGATTATTATAATTATACAGATGATGCAGATACGATATCTAATACCTATAGTTTTTTGGAATCTTATTTAACGTATCAGAAAAAAGATAGTCATTGGGAATATGGAGTAAAAGGCACTAATTTATTGAATACGACTACATTAAATAGAGATAGTACCAATGAATTATATTTTAGCACGCAAGCTTATTTTGTACAACCTAGATACGTGTTATTGTCGGTGAAATATGATCTTTAATCTAGAAAATACATATGGCTAATTATAAAATCTTTTATTTGCGTTAATAAATAACCGGTATTAAGATATGGAACAGAACATTTTTCATATTTTTGTGGTTATATTAAATAAAGAGGAGGGATTTGACTGATTGCAACCTCTGTTTAAACTAAGAGTTGAAAACAAAAAAATGCTAAAGCAGTTGATGTTGGTATCCCATCGCATCATACTTCTTTTCGGCATTCGTTCAAATCCTTTTAAGAATAAAAAAGAGTGTTATGCCATATTTATTTACATCAGAATCTGTTAGTGAAGGACATCCGGATAAAGTTGCGGATCAGATAAGTGATGCGTTGTTAGATAATTTTCTTGCTTTTGATCAAGAGAGTAAGGTTGCTTGTGAAACTTTGGTAACTACCGGTCAAGTGGTATTAGCGGGAGAGGTAAAAAGCAATACTTATTTAGATGTACAGAACATTGCCCGTGAAGTCATTAATAAAATTGGATATACAAAAGGAGAATACCAATTTAGTGGAGATTCTTGTGGAGTTATATCATTGATACACGAGCAATCCCAAGACATTAGCCAAGGTGTGGACCGGGGTTCAAAAGAAGAGCAAGGAGCCGGTGATCAAGGTATGATGTTTGGTTACGCAACTAGTGAGACTGAAAATTATATGCCTTTAGCTTTAGATATCTCGCACAAAATTCTGCATACATTGGCAGGACTGCGCAGAGAGAATAAAGAGATTTCTTATTTAAGACCAGATGCTAAGGCACAGGTAACTATAGAATATTCAGATGCAAATGAACCAATACGTATAGATACTATTGTAATCTCTACACAGCACGATGCTTTTGATGCCGATGATGAAAAAATGCTGGAAAAAATTAAGTCGGACATTATTTCAATTTTAATTCCAAAAGTAAAGGCTCAATTACCTGTAGAAACTCAGAAGTTGTTTGACGATCAAATTAAGTATCATATTAACCCAACAGGTAAGTTTGTAATTGGTGGTCCCCATGGAGATACCGGTTTAACAGGACGTAAGATTATTGTTGATACGTATGGTGGCAAGGGTGCTCATGGTGGTGGTGCTTTTAGCGGTAAAGACCCCAGTAAGGTAGATCGTAGTGCGGCATATGCAGCGCGGCATGCAGCAAAGAATTTAGTGGCAGCAGGTGTAGCAGCTGAGATTTTAGTGCAAGTAAGTTATGCTATTGGTGTGGTAGAACCTACTTCTATTTTTGTGGATACTTATGGTACCTCTAAAGTAGGATTAAGTGATGGCGATATTGCAAAAAAAGTTGCTCAGTTGTTTGATATGAGACCTTTTGCAATTGAAGATAGATTAAAGTTAAGAAACCCAATTTATTTGGAAACTGCGGCATACGGCCACATGGGTAAACAACCAACTACAATTACCAAGGTTTTTGAATCGCCCTATAACGGTCGTATCGAAAAAGAAGTGGAATTGTTCACTTGGGAAAAGTTAGATAAAGTGGCAGAGATAAAAGCGGCGTTTAGCCTGTAACGTCATTATGGGCAAAACAAAGTAAACTGTACGTTAATAGCATAATTATGCCTTTATGGTAATAATATGAATGGGTCTTGTAGCGGCATAGTTTACTTATAAGAGTATCTCAATTAGAATTTAGAATTAAGTATAAAAATGCTCCGTGTTTTACGGAGCATTTTTTTTGTTTTGTATTTAGCGTCTTAGGAAATAAGGTTATTGTCAGTTAGCAATAAAGAAGCAACTTACCTCTCTTAAATACACCTAACAATATTCTTCATGAGCCAATTAACACCCCTTCACAACAAATTAGTGCGCGTTGACCACAAAAAATAAATTTGTAGGAAAAAGATTACATATATTTGAAGTGTAATAATTAGAGAATCCCAAATCTCGCCACCTACAAAAGATGAAATATATAGTACTAGTGCAAACGAAAAACGGACAGCGTTCAATGCAGGTTAAAGCCCCAAAAGTTAGCTTGTTTTTAATGCTGAATAAAGGTATCGCATCTTTTAAAAACCTATTTAAATAATAACTTAACCTACGTATGTCATGTCTATACCCCAAAGAATAATCTTAGCCATTTTGGCTTGTGTTGCAATGCAATCTTGTTCAAAAGATACAGATATAATTTCTGAATTTGTTGTTTTAGATGCAGCAAAAACCGAATATCGTTCTGTAAAAGTAAGTTCAGATTTTGAAATTGAAAAATCTGAAAAAACAGTTGCATTAATTCCATTTTCTGATTAATTTCCAACCCGTAAAACATTTATGTAATGAAAAATCAATTACACCAAGAGCCTACTGTTCAAGAATACAAAAGCGATTTTTTCTCTGGCATACTTATGCTAATGAGAAAGTTGTTCATGATATAATTTTTTATAGAATAGCAATTCCTATAACCATTGGGAGTAGTAGTTTTCTATTTTAGTTTTAAAATCAACAGGTTACTTCCCCCCATTAGTTATCGGTAGAAGCTATCTATGTACCGGCATACTGAAAAGTTTAAATTTTTCGGTCATCTCATCAGTATTACTTTGGCAATAATCGGCTAAACTTTCTTAGCTTTAAGAATTTAAATTCTTAAGACATGCCAAAGAGTACCATCAAACACCTTTTTACCCTTATTTTATTAACTACAGTGTTTATTTCCTGTAGAAAAACAGCCCCTAAAGTAGCTAATGCTGAGGTGTCTGAAACCTATGTAGAAGATAACTACACCAAAAAAGAAGTAGATATTACCATGCGAGATGGTATTAAACTTCACACTACCATTTATTCGCCTAAGGATAATTCAAAAAAATATCCTATTATCATGCAACGAACGCCGTATAGTTCGCAACCCTACGGAGAAGGTAATTTTAAAACGAAGATCGCCCCTAATATTCACATGATGCAAGATGGCTATATAGTCGTATATCAAGATGTTCGTGGCCGTTGGTTAAGCGAAGGTCATTTTGAGAACATGCGTGCTTTTAATCCAAATAAAAAAACGGAGAAAGATATCGATGAAAGTTCAGATACCTATGACACTATAGATTGGCTGGTTAACAATGTAGAAAACAATAATGGTAATGTGGGTATATGGGGTATTTCATACCCTGGTTATTACTCTACCTATGCGGTTGTAGATGCACACCCTGCGTTAAAGGCAGCATCGCCGCAGGCAAGTATTGCCGATTTCTTTTTTGATGATTTTCACCATAACGGAGCGTATTTACTGAGTTATTTTAGAGCAACTTCTTTATTTGGTACGCCAAGACCAGATGGTGATAAGCCTATAGACACGGCATGGTATACGCTGCCAGAATTACCGACAGAAGATCAGTACCAGTTCTTTTTAGATGAAGGTCCCCTAAAGAACTTAGATCGCTTCTTTGAGTATGAAACTACAGATACACCACGCATGGCAAAAGAAGGGGTTACCGATGATTATTTCTGGAACGAATTAAAAGAGCACCCAAATTATGATGAAATGTGGCAGAGTAAGGGCCTGATTCAGCATTTGAAAAATGTAAAACCAACCGTGGCAACCATGGTAGTGGCAGGCGAGTTTGATGCCGAAGATTTATACGGACCGTTAGAAACCTACAAGAATATAGAAAAGTACAATGCCGATAATTACAACACCTTGGTTTTTGGACCATGGGATCATGGCGGATGGGCACGAAGAAAAGGTCAAAATACGGTAGGTAACTACTATTTTGGTGACGGAATTTCAGAATTTTATCAGGAAAATATTGAAACTAAATTCTTCGACCATTTCTTAAAAGGAAACGGAGATAAAAATAGTGGACTGCCGGAAGCCTATGTTTTTGATACCGGACGTAAAGAATGGAAAACCTATGATACTTGGCCACCAGCAGGAGTAGTGAAAAAAGACATGTACTTATCTTCAGACCAAGAATTAACTGTTGACCCAAAAGAAGTAGAAGAGGTAAAGTTTATCAGCGATATTAAAAAACCGGTGCCTTATTCAGAAGATATTAAAACGGTGTTTACACCAAGGAAATACATGACAGACGATCAGCGTTTTGCAGCACGTCGTGGTGATGTGTTGGTATTTGAAACTGAAGTGATGGAAAATGATATGACCTTGGCAGGCGATATTCTAGCAAAACTAAAAGTAGCCACTACCGGAACTGCGGCAGATTGGATCGTTAAAATCATTGACGTACACCCAGCGGATGAACCGGCATATGAAGGCATGCAAGACCATTTGAAAATGAGCAATTATCATTTAATGGTACGTAGTGAGGTGTTGAGGGGTCGATTTAGAAATAGCTTTGCCAACCCAGAGCCATTTGTAGCGAACCAAAAGACTAACGTTACAATTAAGTTGCAAGATGTGTTCCATACCATTAAAAAAGGGCATAAGCTGCAAGTGCAAGTACAAAGTACCTGGTTCCCGCTAATAGATTTAAATCCGCAGACCTATGTAGATAACATCTTTAAGGCAGATGAGTCCGATTTTAAAACCCAAACACATACGGTATTTACAGATTCTAGTATTGAATTTTCTTTGTTGGAGTAAAACGCGCTAAAAAAAAATACCATTAAAAAAAGATTACACTTAGTTTTAAGTTTTTTATTAGCATTAGTTTGGTTGTTAAATGGATTAGTTTGTAAAGTGCTTAATTTGGTTCCGAGGCATCAAGAAATCGTAGGCAGTATTTTAGGTGAAAATTATGCTAGACCAATTACAGTTTTAATAGGGGGCTCAGAAATTATAATGGCCGTTTGGGTTGTATCCAAATCTAATTCTAGAATTAATGCTTTGCTGCAAATTAGTGTTGTGTCGGTCATGAATATGCTAGAGTATTTTTTAGTTCCAGACCTATTGTTATGGGGTAAAATGAATAGTGTTTTTGCTTTGTTGTTTGTTGGTGTAGTTTATTACAATGAATTTATCTTGAAGCAACAATTGTAATTTGAAATTTTGATATGAGCTTTTTAAAAAATCACCCTTTTGCCGTAGAGGCATTTTTTGACAGCTCAATTGTATTGACATTTGCAGTGCCAAAGGAAGAATTAAAATCAATTATTCCAGACAAATTAGAATTAGATACCTTTGAAGATAAATGGGCATTTATAGCTGTTGCAATGGTACAAACATCAGCACTTCGTCCAAAAGGTTTTCCTAAATTTATGGGGAATAATTTCTTCTTAACCGGTTATCGAATTTTTGTTCGCTACAGAAATAAGGCAGGAAAAACTCTGCGCGGACTTTATATTATTAAGTCGGAGACTGATAAGGTAAAAATGGAACTGCTAGGTAATATCTTCACACATTATAAGTACACAACCACAGATATTAAAAATGACCTAAAAGACGATGTTAGAACTATATATTCTAAAAAATCTGAATTTAAGGTCGTCATTAAAAATACTAAAGATGAAGTTTTAATTCCAATGAATTCATCTTTTAAAAATTGGGAAGATGCTCGAAAATTTGCTGGACCCTTACCGCATACTTTTGTGTATGATAAGAGAAAAAAATCCATGTTAATTATTCAAGGTGTTCGTCAGAACTGGAAGCCAAAGCCAATTATAATAGCCGATTATAATTTTGAGTTTTTGAGAAAATTTCAGTTTTCAAAAGTGGTTTTGGCCAGTGCTTTTGAAATTACTAATATTCCATATTATTGGAAAAAAGGCAAGGTTGAAGCATGGAACTAAAAAGAGCACCCTTTCAAGGGGTGATAAATATTATTCGCTTCAATTGGCATTTTTATGTCATAGCTGTACTGCTTTTGCTTTTTGCACTTGGTTTGCAAATTATAGCCCCTTTTTATCTGCAGAGAATTTTGTTTTGGTCAACTTTATTAGGAACTATAACTATAATAATTTCATTATTGGTTTCTTATTATATCTATGATTATTCTTCATTATATCAATTAAGTTGGTTGCCTAATTTAAATGACAAAAAAGTATTAAATATAAATGCAGGTTTTGATGAAACAAGTGAAATTATTAGAGGTGACTTTACAAATATTGAATTAACAAAATGTGATTTTTATGATAGTAAAAAGCATACAGAAGTATCTATTGAAAGAGCTAGATTACTATATCCGCCAAGTAGGGATACGATAAAGGTTAATACACACAAATTACCATTTAAGGATAATACTTTTTCGGTAGTGATAGTAATGTTTTCTGCTCACGAAATAAGAAATACAGAGGAAAGAGAACTTTTTTTTAAAGAGCTTGTAAGGGTTATGAAAGAAGATGGTCAAATTTTTGTTACGGAGCATCTTAGAGATTCATTTAACTTTATGGCATATACCATTGGTTTTTTTCATTTTTATTCTAAATCTAGTTGGTTGCAAACCTTTAAAAATGCTGGTTTAAGCCTTATAAAGGAGAAGAAAAATACGCCTTTTGTTTCAACTTTTATATTGCAAGAAAATGGAGATACAAATTAAGATAATAGGAGGAGTATTAATTCTCTTAGCATTATTTCATATAATATTTCCCAAATACTTTAATTGGAAAGAAGAGTTAAATAAATTAAGTCTTATTAATAAACAAATAATGTCGGTTCATACCATTTTCATAGCATTGACAGTGTTATTGATGGGTTTATTATGCGTTACTTCTTCCAGAGAATTAATAGAAACTAATTTGGGTAGTACCATTTCATTCGGGTTTGCAATTTTTTGGACGATACGCTTATTTATTCAATTTTTTGGGTATTCTACTTCCTTGTGGAAAGGGAAAACCTTTGAAACAATTATACATGTTATATTTTCTATTCTGTGGTTGTATTTGAGTACTGTTTTTTGGTTGATTTATTTTAATTGAATTCATTCGCTTTTAATTTGATGTCCTTCTATAGTCTATCGTTAAATTTTACCTATTTTTAATAACTATCAAACAACAACCAAAATGAAAAATTTAATCCTAGTCGTAGCAGGTATACTCTTCCTAGTACCTACTAACTCCGAAGCACAAAAAAACAAAAAGAAAAAGCCCAATATCATTTTCATCATGTCAGATGATCATGCCTACCAAGCCATTAGTGCGTATGATGATAAATTGCTGAATACGCCCAATATTGATCGTTTGGCAAAAGAAGGCATGTTGTTTACAAATGCAAGTGTTACCAACTCTATCTGTGCACCATCAAGGGCAACCATATTGACGGGTAAGCATACACATATTAATGGAAAAGTAGATAATTACTTTCCGTTCGATACTACGCAAGTCACCTTTCCGCAGATATTTAAAGAGAACGGCTATAAGACCGCCATGTTCGGAAAACTCCACTTTGGTAATAACCCTAAGGGGGTAGATGAGTTTATGATCCTTCCAGGTCAGGGGCATTATATTAATCCCGATTTTATCGTAACCAATGGCGATACCATTAATAAACAAGGGTATGTAACCGATATTATTACAGAAGTGTCTTTAGATTGGTTAAAAGAAGAAGCGGCAGATGACGAGCCTTTTATGATGATGTATTTGCATAAAGCACCGCATAGACCATGGTGGCCAAGACCGGACAAATTCAAGGAATTTACAAAGAAAACATTCCCAGAGCCAGAAACTCTTTTTGATGATTATAAGAATAGAGGCTCTGCTGCTAAAACGGCAGAAATGAATTTGCTAACGCACTTGATGTATAGTCATGATAGTAAAATACGCCCAGAAACCATGGTAAAAATGAAGGGTAAAGTTTTTCCTGTAGTAAAAGAATTTCCAAATAGTTTCTATGCTTCATATAACCGTGCTACGGCAGCGCAAAAAGCATTGTATGATCCTGTGTTAGATTCCATCAATGACTTCTTCTATAATAACTGGCCAAAGATGAACGATACCGAAAAAATGAAATGGAAATACCAAAGATATATGCAGGACTATTTGGGTAGTATTTCTTCGGTTGATGATAATGTAGGTAGATTATTGGACTACTTGGACGAAAGCGGATTGGCAGAAAATACCATCGTAATTTATACCTCTGATCAAGGGTTTTATTTAGGAGAACACGGTTGGTTCGATAAGCGATTTATTTATGATGAGTCGTTCAAAACTCCGTTATTGGTACGTTGGCCAAATGTGGTAAAGCCGGGTTCTGTAGAGAATGAAATGGTTCAAAATTTAGATTTTGCACAGACCATGTTAGAAGCGGTAGGCATTACTCCGCCAAGTGATATGCAAGGGGAGAGTTTGATCCCGTTATTAAAAGGCGAAAAAGATAAATGGACACGCGATGCCGTGTATTATCAGTATTATGAATATCCATCGGTACATATGGTAAAACGCCATTACGGAATTGTAAACAAAGAATTTAAATTAGTGCACTTCTATTATGACGTAGACGAATGGGAGTTGTATGATAGGTTGAATGACCCAAACGAAATGAACAATGTGTATAATGATCCAGCATACGCAGCTACCGTAAAAAAACTGAAGAAAGATTTAGTGGAGATGAGAAAGTACTATAAAGACTCCCCAGAGCAAGATCAGAAGTACATTGATAAATATAAGAGTGCTGGGATGATTAAGTAGATTCGCTAATCGTTGACGGTTGTCGGTTGTTGGAAAAAATGAAAGTTCATGTGCTTTTGATCTAATTTTTAATTAGGACAAAAATGTATCGAGAACCTTTAAGGTAAGCATGATTATGAATTTTCTTTGTTCAAAAAATAACCTATAGCAACCAAGTTCCTAAATACTTGTCCGGCCTGAAGGCGGGCAATTTTTCCTCCTAAAAAGGTCGTAAAAATCACTAGAAGCTACATTCTTAGTTGGTTCAACAAAGGTTTAAAATTCAAAAAAACCGTATGGTCAGTTCTAGTATTTTAGAGTGTAGTGCAACGGAGACTCAAAAATGTATTGGAAACCTTGTGGTTGATGAGGTTTCCAGTTGTTTTGAAGCCCATAGAAAAATAACAACAAGCACTTGAATTATATTTTTTTCGTAAAATACTAGGTTATTCAAAACTTCTGTCCAATATTTGTAACTCAAAGTTCAAACACTTATTGAATAGTTATCAAGAAAGGTGGAGGGATTAGACCCTTTGAAACCTTAGCAACCCTTTGTTCCATACAAAGAAGGTGCTACATTCTACCCTTAGGGGATGGATAACAGTAATCGAATTTTTTTCGATATTACTTTCTTATAACTTTTTAATTTTTCCCTACCCTACGTTATGTGTAGGTCAAAGGATGGGCTTTTTAATTTATCAAATAAAAATTAAAAACAACAAAATCATGAGTAATCACAAATTAGCAACAAACGCATTACACGCAGGTCACGACACAACTACAAACGGGGGAACACGTGCAGTACCCATTTATCAAACATCCTCGTATGTTTTTAATGATACGGACCATGCGGCAAACTTATTTTCACTTGGTGAATTAGGTTTTATATA
Organism: Maribacter ulvicola; assembly: GCF_900155985.1. Taxonomy (GTDB): domain Bacteria; phylum Bacteroidota; class Bacteroidia; order Flavobacteriales; family Flavobacteriaceae; genus Maribacter; species Maribacter ulvicola. The sequence continues at coordinate 83,091 of NZ_FTMA01000006.1, read as the reverse complement.
TACAAGATTGAACAACCCTACCAATCAAATTCTACAGGACAGATTAGCTGCGGTAGAAGGTGGTATAGGAGCAGTAGTTTTTGCATCTGGTACAGCAGCGATCTCTACTGGCTTATTAACACTATTGAAAGCAGGCGATCATATTGTAGCATCTAGTAGTTTATATGGTGGTACGTTTAATTTGTTGAATGTTACTCTACCAAGATTAGGTATAACAACAACATTCGTTGATGCCTCTGATCCAGAGAATTTTGGCAAAGCGGTACAAGATAATACAAGGGCATTTTTTGTAGAATCTTTAGGGAATCCAAAGTTAGATGTGTTGGACTTGAAAGGAATTTCAAAAGAATCTAAAGCAGCGGGTGTTCCGTTTATAGTAGATAACACCGTGGCTACGCCATCATTGCTAAACCCAATTGAGCACGGAGCAAATTTGGTAATTCATTCATTGACAAAATATATTGGCGGACAAGGAACGTCATTAGGTGGAGCAATCATTGATGCCGGTACATTTGATTGGACCAACGGAAAATTCCCTGAATTCACGGAGCCATCTGCCGGATACCATGGTTTGGTGTATAGTGAAGCATTAGGTGCTGCTGCTTTTACCTTTAAATTAATATTGGAAGGCTTACGTGATTTTGGTGGAGCATTGAGCCCGTTCAACGCCTTCCAAATCATTCAAGGTTTAGAAACATTACCGGTACGTATTAAACAGCATAGTGCAAATGCATTAGAATTAGCAACTTGGTTAGAAGGTAGAGCAGAAGTGGAATGGGTAAACTATCCAGGACTTAAAAGTAATAAGTACAATGAATTAGCAAAAGAATACTTGCCAAAAGGACAAAGTGGTTTAGTTACCTTTGGAGTTAAAGGTGGATTTGAAGCTGCTAAAAAAGTTACAGATGCTACCAAATTATTCTCGTTGTTGGCGAATATTGGAGATACAAAATCATTGATCATTCACCCGGCAAGTACAACGCACCAACAATTAACTGCAGAACAACAAGATAGCGCAGGTGTAGGTCAGGATTTAATTCGTTTGTCCGTTGGTCTAGAAGATATTGAAGATTTAAAAGCAGATTTAGAGCAGGCATTTGCAAGTCTTTAGAAAGATAGCAGAGCAAAGTTGAAACAATTGGGAACTGGGCATAGTCAAAGTCGCCTATTGTTCAAAAACATAATAGTTACATGTGGTGGCTGAGCCTAGCCGAAACCATAAATTGATTTTGAAATAGATGTTACATCAATTACAGATTAAAAAATACAAAACCCTAAGCGGAACCGAACAGGACATTCAATTGTCATATCAGGTATTTGGGAAAGAATTGCATACAGCACCCATAATTTTAGTAAACCATGCCCTAACCGGAAACTCTAATGTTACCGGTGAAGACGGTTGGTGGTCTGCACTTATAGGTGATGAGAAATGTATAGATACCCAGAAGTATACCATTTTGGCATTCAATATTCCGGGGAACGGTCATGATAAATTCGTGATTGAAAACTATAAAGATTTTGTAGCCGGAGATGTAGCTAGAATGTTCTTGTTAGGATTGCAGCAATTGAAAGTAGACCGTTTGTTTGCTCTGATCGGTGGATCCTTAGGTGGTGGTATTGCTTGGGAAATGGCAGCATTGCAACCAGAATTGACAGAACATTTAATACCGGTGGCATCTGATTGGAAATCTACCGATTGGTTAATTGCCAATTGCCAGATTCAAGAACAATTTTTGGTGAATTCAAAACAGCCAGTACATGATGCGCGTATGCATGCCATGCTATGTTATAGAACTCCCGCTTCCTTTAAAGAACGTTTTAAAAGAAGTACTAATGAAGAGCTAAAGGTTTTTAATGTAGAAAGCTGGTTAATGCATCATGGCGATAAGCTACAAGAGCGTTTTCAATTATCGGCTTACAAGCTCATGAACCAGTTATTGAAGACCATTGATGTTACTAGAGGTGGAGATGAAAATTTCATCAAACTACAAAATAGTGATACCAACATACATATTATAGGGGTAGATTCTGATATGTTCTTTACCGCACAGGAAAACAAGGATACGTTTAAGCAATTGGCACAGGCTAAAAGCAACGTAACCTATGGTGAGGTGCAATCATTACACGGACATGATGCCTTTTTGATAGAGTTTGATCAAATGGAGAAATTGCTAACGGGCATTTTTAATACCAATGGCAATATCAAGAAAATTAAAATCTTGAAGTTTGGTGGTAAGTCGCTAAGTAATGGCGAAGGGCTGGAGCGCGTATTGGATATTGTTGCCAATAGGGTGAAGCATGATGAGAACATTGCCATTGTTTTATCCGCTAGGGAAAAGGCTACAGATCAGTTAGAGGAAATGTTGGAGAAAGCAGCAAAGGGAAAAGACTATAAGTCGGACTTTGAGGCTCTAGAGAAATATCAGAGGCATACGTATAAAAATATCAGCTTGTCCGCAGAATTTAAAGGCTTGGCAAAGTTGTATGAAGGTGTTTCTTTATTGGGAGATTACAGTGCAAAAATTAAAGATGAGGTACTTGCGTATGGCGAGTTGATTTCTGCGAAATTGGTCACTAAATTATTGATAGGTAAAGGTATTAAAGCAAAATTGGTAGACACCCGCGATGTAATTAGAACCGATAATTCCTTTGGTGATGCCAAGGTGTTAGAGGCGGAATCCAAAGAGCAGGTGCTATTGAAGTTTGCTGAAATCCCTAAAGATACCGTAGCGGTAGTAACCGGTTTTATTTCATCTACCTTAGATGGAGAAACCACTACTTTGGGTAGAAACGGCAGTAATTATTCCGCAGCATTATTAGCCAATTTTTTAGATGCTGAAGAATTACAGAATTATACCCATGTTGATGGAATATATACCGCAAATCCTGACTATGTGCCCGAGGCTAAAAAGCTGGAAAATCTGTCTTATGAAGAGGCAAACGAGTTGGCAAATTTTGGGGCAACCATATTACATGCAAAAACGATAATTCCGCTAATTGAAAAGAACATTCCGCTGCGTATTTTAAATACGTACAATGATGATAATGAAGGAACGTTGATCAGTGCAAAATCTAGTAAAGAAGGTATTAAATCGCTTTCTGTGATAGAAGATGTTGCCATGATCAATATTGAAGGTCGCGGATTATTGGGTAAAGTAGGTGTAGATGCAAGAATATTTAAGGCCTTACAGTCAAGTAATATTAGTGTAAGTATTATATCTCAAGGTTCATCGGAAAGAGGTATCGGGTTGGTAGTGAAGAAAGACAAGGCTAAAAGAGCAAAATTGGCTTTGGAGAATGAATTCAGTAATGATTTTGAATCTAAAGATGTAAATATGATTACGGTGATAGATGATGTATCTATCATCTCTATTGTAGGTCAAGATTTAAGTACGTTCCACAATCCTTTTAATGCGTTGATCAAGAACCAGATTGTGCCTTTGCTGTTCAATAACACGGTATCTGGTAAGAACGTGAGTTTGGTGGTTAAGAAAGCAGATTTGCATAAGGCGGTAAACGTCATGCACGGACAAGTATTCGGTATTAGCAAAAAGATAAATATTCTTGTTTTTGGGCATGGAAATGTTGGTGGAACGTTGATCGATCAAATTCTTAAATCAGCAAAAACAATTAAGGATCGTAAAAAATTAGATTTGCGCGTATTTGGTATCGCCAATTCTAAAAAGATTTTGTTGAATGAGAAGGGAATTACCCAGACTTGGAAAACGAATCTAAAGCAAAAAGGAAAGCCTTATAAGATTGAAGATGTTTTTGACTTTGCCAAACGTCATCATTTAGAAAACCTGATTGTAATTGATAATACGGCAAGTAAAGATTTTGTAGCGAATTATTTTGAATTTGTAGAACGCGGGTTTGATATTGTTTCATCGAACAAAATTGCCAATACCTTACGATACGATTTTTATCAACTGCTACGCGAAGAGCTGCAGAAAAACCAAAAGCAGTATTTGTACGAAACCAATGTGGGAGCAGGTTTACCGTTGATAGATACCATTAAGTTATTGCATTTATCCGGAGAAAATATTACCAGAATAAAAGGAGTATTCTCAGGATCATTAAGTTATATATTCAATACCTTCTCTGAGGCAGATGTGCCGTTTTCGTCCATTTTAAAAGATGCAATGCAGCAAGGATTTACAGAGCCAGATCCTCGTGAAGATTTATCAGGAAATGATGTAGGGCGTAAGTTGTTGATTTTAGCAAGAGAATTAGATCTGCATAATGAGTTTACGGATATCAATATAGATAACCTTATACCAGAGCAATTACAAGATGGAGAGGTAGCTTACTTTTTAGAGCATTTAGATGTATTGGATGCCAAGTTTGATGAAATAAAAAAGAATCAAAAGCCAAACCACGTATTGCGTTATGTGGGCGATTTACATGGAAATCTTCAAAGAGAAAAAGGAATATTAGATGTAAAATTAATTTCCGTACCAAAAGAAAGTGCATTGGGTCAGGTAAAAGGTTCGGATTCTATCATAGAAATATATACGGAGTCTTACGGAGAAAATCCGCTAGTAATACAAGGCGCAGGAGCAGGAGCAGCAGTTACGGCAAGAGGTGTGTTTGGAGATATATTAAGGATTGCGGAGAAAGGATGACTTTGGCTCCGCTCAGTCACCGCGTTCAAATGATTTGTTAGTTAAAAGGCTGGTGGCGGAGCGTAGCCGATGCCGATAAATGATGATTGTATGTCAGAATTCATGTATATTTTGGAATGTTCAGACGGAAGTTATTATACGGGTAGTACAAAATACCTAGATAAAAGAATAGTAGAACACCAAGAATGTAAAGTAGCTAATCATACAAGAAAAAGATTACCTGTGAAGTTGGTTTATGTAGAAGAGTATTTAAGAATTAATTCTGCATTTTACAGAGAGAAGCAAATAAAAGGTAGGAGAAGAGAAAAGAAAGAAGCCTTAATAAATAGCAAATTAGAGAAGTTACCTAGTTTAGGAGAATGTTTAAACGAAACACATTATAGCTATTTTAAAGAAAAGTAAGATGTCAATTCGACTAAATTTATCTATCTCCATGAAAAATGTAGTAAGTTTAAAATAGATGGTAGTGCGTAGCCGAAATAAGGTATTTGAGCGTAGCCGAAGCCAAAAGGTTAAATAAATTGAAATTAGGTGGCTGAGCATATCCGAAGTCAAAAAGTAAAGAAATGAAAAAGCACAACAATAAATTTGAAACGAACGCTATACGCACACAACTGAAGCGAAGTGAGAACTTGGAGCATTCTGTTCCCTTGTATTTGACTTCTAGTTTTGTATTTGAAGATGCGGAAGATATGCGTGCGTCCTTTGCAGAGGAGAAAGAACGTAATATCTATTCTAGATATTCTAATCCTAATTCTTCTGAGTTTATAGAGAAAGTTTGTCAAATGGAAGGTGCGGAAAGCGGTTTTGCATTTGCATCGGGTATGGCGGCAGTTTTTTCTACATTGGCGGCATTATTGGATAGTGGTGATCATGTATTATCGGCAAGAAGCATTTTTGGATCTACGCATTCATTGTTCACGAACTTCTTTCCTAAGTGGAATATTGATCACACGTATTTTAAGATAGATGAATTAGAGGAAATAGAGCAATTAATTACTCCGAAAACAAAGATTTTATATGCAGAAACTCCCACGAATCCTGGTGTAGATGTCCTGGATTTAGAAGAGTTGGGTAAGATTGCGAAAAAGAATAATTTGATTTTGGTCATTGATAACTGCTTTGCATCACCCTATTTACAACAGCCTATTAAGTTTGGTGCAGATTTAGTGATTCATTCCGGTACAAAATTGATGGATGGTCAGGGAAGGGTATTGGCAGGTATTACCGTGGGTAGCGCAGCACTAATGGATAAGGTATATCGGTTTTCACGCATTACGGGACCGGCTTTATCACCATTTAATGCATGGGTGCTTTCTAAGAGTTTGGAGACATTGGCAATACGCGTAGATAGGCATTGTGAAAATGCTCTGAAACTGGCGGAGTATTTAGAAGCTCATGACAATATAAATTGGGTGAAATACCCGTTCTTAAAATCGCACCCAAAGTATGAGATTGCCAAAAAACAAATGAAAGCAGGGGGTTGTGTGGTAGCCTTTGAAGTAAAAGGTGGTCTTAATGCTGGAAGAGCGTTTTTTGACGCTATCAAGTTGTTGTCACTTTCAGCCAATTTGGGAGATTCAAGAACCATAGTAACGCACCCGGCATCTACAACGCATAGTAAGTTAAGTGTTGAAGAGCGTGCTGATGTTGGTATATCTGATGGTACGGTCCGCATTTCAGTAGGTCTAGAACATATAGATGATATTGTAGCGGATATTGCTCAGGCTTTGGGTAATTAAAATAATAAATATAAAAATACCTAGTGTGCTTTTGTATTTAAAGTAATGTAAGTTGTAGTTACCTACCTAAGGGAGGTTATAAGTGACGCGAGTGCTTGTAGTTGTACAAAATAAATCGGCTTTTTCCTTAGCACAATATCAATACCACATTTTTGAATCTATAATTCGATTATAGTGAAGCTGTCTTCGTTTGTAATCCATATAAATGATAGGTTTCTAATCCTTAAACATCATTTTCTATAAATTCCGCAGCAGCTTCTTCTGTCCTAACTATTTTTTCTTTTAAGGATTGTGGTTCAACCATGGTATAAGAATCTTGGTAGGTAAGTATATAAACCCTTGGAGAAAGCTAATAATAACGAATTTTTTTTCCACTGCTTTCAAGCTCGTAACAATCAGGTTTTGGGCAACAGTAGTTTTTGGTTCACCATTGTAAGTGTTTAGCGATAGAATTTCATAAACCGATAATTTCTAAAACACTAGCTTTAGTTAGGGTATATTGTTCAATGGAGTTTGGGACAATAAAAAGCTGTTGAAAAAATAACGCTTAAAGAAGATTTAGTGTGGTGAACTTCATAGCTAGAGAAGACTAACCTTTAAATTGTTTGATCAAGTATTTAATTCATATTTTAATATTTGGCTATCTTAGCATCATGCTCTCGAAAAAGACAAAATACGGTTTAAAAGCACTTGCCTATTTGGCAGGACAACCAGATAAGCAACCTGTTCAAATTTCAGAAATAGCCGAGAAGGAAAACATCTCTCAGAAATTTTTAGAAAGTATACTCCTAAGTTTAAGAAAAACAGGTTTTTTGGGTTCTAAAAAAGGTAAGGGTGGTGGATATTATTTAATAAAGTCACCAGAAGATATTTCAATGACCGATGTCATGCGGGTGCTAGAAGGACCAATAGCCATGGTGCCTTGTGTGAGTTTAAATTTTTATGAAACCTGTAATGATTGTCCGGATGAAAATACCTGTTCCGTTCATAAATTGATGCTTCAAGTTCGTGATAGCGCTTTAGATGTATATCGAAACAATACACTAAAGGATATCATCTCATAAATTCCATCATTTCATTTATTTTATAATTTGCGGTATATCAATACATTGCGAATTATTAATTTTTAACACCTATTTGCTGATAATCTACTAAATCTATAGGGTAAAAGAAATTTATTTAAAATAAGGGCGACTACTTAAAAAAATAATACTATTTTTGAAAACTCTATTAATTTAGTAGGGTAATAAAAATTGAGTAAAAGATGATTGCGGATCAACTTATTTTAAATAAAAAAGAGTCAAAAACGACCTATAAAAAGGATAAGACGTCAGAGAAACCCTTACGTAGTATAGCAAAAGCTTTTAGCTGGAGAATTATTGGTACGTTAGACACTTTGGTTATTTCATATTTACTTACGGGTAAGATGTCTCTTGCAGCTTCAATAGCATCTATAGATTTTGTAACAAAAATGATTTTGTATTTTTTTCACGAACGTTTTTGGAATTTAATTAAGTGGGGTAAATAATAAAGAAAAGGATTATGGCATTGACAGAAGAACAAGTTCAGAAATTGAACATTCAGTTTAAAGGTATTCCTCCAGAAGAAATTATTTCTTGGGCAGTAAAACATGCACAGATTCCGGTGGTAACTACAAATTTCAGACCTTATGAAGTGGCCATTCTACATGCTGTTTCTGGAGTGCGAAAAGATATTCCTGTAGTGTGGTGTGATACTGGGTATAACACACCAAAGACCTATAAACATGCAGAAGAGTTGACTGATAGATTGAGTTTGAACATTAAGTTATATGTTCCAAAACAAACTACTGCACATAGAGATGCCATAATGGGTATACCTCAAATAGATGATCCTAGGCATGCTAAGTTTACGGAACAAGTAAAATTGGAACCTTTTAAAAGAGCCATGGCAGATTTTAAGCCAGATGTTTGGTTTACGAATTTGAGAAAAGGACAAACAGCTTTAAGAGATAGTTTGGATATCTTAAGCTTAAGCAAAGATGGTGTGTTAAAAGTGAGTCCGTTTTACCACTGGAACGATACACAGCTAGATGCCTATTTAAAAAAATATAATCTACCGAACGAGCATAACTATTTTGATCCTACAAAAGTGTTGGAGAACAGAGAATGCGGTTTGCATAGTTGATCTGTGGTCGAAGAAAAGAATAAGATAATTTATCTAAGAAATATAGAATGAGTAATACAAGTACGGAATTGGAAGTAACACTTTCTCAAGAACTTTTAAAAGATACCGCCCATATAAATGCCCTTGAAAACGAGGCTATCTATATCATAAGGGAAGTTGCTGCTCAGTTTGAGAAGCCGGTACTTTTGTTTTCAGGAGGAAAAGATTCAATTACATTGGTTCGGTTGGCTCAAAAAGCATTTTGGCCTTCTAAAATTCCTTTTCCTTTAATGCATATAGATACAGGTCATAACTTTCCTGAAACGATCGAATTTAGAGATAGATTGGTAGAAGAGTTAGGGTTGGAACTCATTGTTCGTAATGTGCAAGATTCAATTGATCAAGGTAAAGTAAAAGAGGAATCAGGTAGATATTCCAGTAGAAATAGCCTTCAGACAACAACATTATTAGATGCCATCGAAGAATTTAAGTTCGATGCTTGTATCGGTGGTGCACGTAGAGATGAAGAAAAGGCACGTGCTAAAGAACGTATTTTTTCTGTTCGTGATGATTTCGGTCAATGGGATGAGCGTAACCAGCGCCCAGAGTTGTTCGATATGTTGAACGGGCAAATAGAATTGGGTCAGAATGTAAGAGTCTTCCCAATATCCAATTGGACAGAATTAGACGTGTGGTCTTATATCAAAGAAGAGCAAATTGAAATTCCGTCGATTTACTTTGCGCACAAGCGTAAGACGTTCTTAAGAGATGGTATGATATGGTCTGCGGAAGACGGTATCGTATTTAGGGAAGAAGATGAGGTAGTAGAAGAAAGATTGGTCCGTTTTCGTACAGTGGGCGATATGTCCTGTACGGCAGCAGTACTTTCAGATGCGGAATCCATTGACAAAGTAGTAGAAGAAATTAGGGATTCATCCATTTCAGAGCGTGGCGCACGTATAGATGACAAGCGTTCAGAAGCAGCAATGGAGAAAAGAAAACAACAAGGGTACTTCTAGAAAACAGTATTCGGTCGCAGTAGGCAGTTAAATGATTAGCCGCTAGCAATAACAATAATATTAAAAGCCAATAGCATATAGCGAAGGGCTAATAGCTTTAAAATGGAAGTACTAAAAATAGCAACAGCGGGTAGTGTAGATGATGGTAAAAGTACCTTGATAGGAAGAATGCTTTACGATACAAAATCTTTGACCAGTGATAAGTTAGAAGCAATAGAAAAGACCAGTAAGCAAAAGGGATACGATTATTTAGATTTTTCTTTGGCAACAGATGGTTTGGTAGCAGAGCGTGAGCAAGGTATTACCATAGATGTGGCTCATATCTATTTTTCTACGGCAAAGAAAAGTTACATTATAGCAGATACCCCGGGTCACGTAGAATATACCCGTAACATGGTTACAGGTGCATCTACATCTCAAGCGGCAATTATATTGATAGATGCACGTAAAGGTGTAATCGAGCAAACAAACAGACACTTTTTTATTAATAATCTATTGCGCATCAAAGATGTGGTAGTGGCTATTAATAAGATGGACTTGGTAGATTATTCCGAGGAAAAATACAATGCTATAAAAGCTGATTTTGAAGCATTGATGGCAAAAAGGGATTATCAAGATCAGAAAATAACTTTTATTCCGGTTAGTGCCTTAAAAGGGGATAACGTAGTAAATTTATCTGAAAAGACACCTTGGTATAAAGGACAATCTTTGCTAGAGCATTTTGAGGCTTTGGATAGAAAAGATATTTTCAATGCAGGTACGCCACGTTTTCCGGTGCAATATGTTATCCGCCCAAAGACAGATGAGCATCATGATTTTAGAGGATTTGCTGGTAAAGTGTACGGCGGTGAGTTAAGTGTAGGTGATGAGGTAGTAGCGCTTCCATCGCAGACGCGTTCAAAAATAAAGGATATTTATTTCCACGATAAAAAATACAAAACAGCATCAAGACGTTCTTCGGTTACGATTACGTTAGACGATGAAATTAATTTAAGTCGTGGTGACATGTTAGTGAAGGCTAATGATTTACCAACGGTTGATAAGCAATTTACTGCTACAATCTCTTGGATGGATTCATTGCCGTTAGCTGCAGGGAATAAATATATCGTACAACACGGAGTCAACAAGGTATTGGCAAAGGTAGAACAAGTACATCATAAGATAGCTCCAGATTATTCAGGTATTGATTCAGAAACAGATGCATTGGGTATGAATGATATTGCCCAGGTTAGTTTCCGTTTAAATAAACCAATTTTCTTTGATCAGTTTAAAAATCATAGAACAAACGGTTCTTTTATATTGATCGATACGAAATCAAATAGTACCGTAGGGGCTGGTTTTATACAGTAAATAAATCCCCAACATCCTAAAAAGAGGGAGGTTGGGGATTAAGTGTTGCTTTTAAATCTATATATCCTATAGGGTAGATAGAATAATGTTAATTAAAAATGACCTTTAAAAAGCTCCTCCCTTTAGTGGAGGTCGGGTGGGGATTATGCAAAGTTTTAGAACAGAAATAGAGAATCAAGTAGTTGCTAAAGATATTTTAGAACTGGAACGTAAGATTCATGAGTTCCATGGCGGCAAATTAGATGAGGAGAAATTTAGAAGTCTTCGTTTGGCTCGTGGTGTATACGGTCAGCGTCAAGAAGGCGTTCAAATGATCCGTATTAAATTGCCTTATGGTAAGGTGACTTCTCAGCAATTGCTGCGTATTTGCGATGTGTCCGATGAGTATTCTACAGGTAGATTGCATATTACTACACGTCAAGATATTCAGATCCATTATGTGGATTTGAATAGGACTCCCCAGTTATGGTCAGAATTAGAAAAAGATGATATTACGTTAAGGGAAGCTTGTGGTAACACAGTACGAAATGTAACGGCAAGTGAAACTGCCGGTATAGATGTAGAAGAACCTTTTGATGTTTCGCCTTATGCCCATGCATTGTTTCAATACTTTTTAAGAAACCCTGTGTCTCAAGAAATGGGTCGTAAGTTTAAAGTTTCTTTCTCGGCGAGTGATGCGGATACCGGTTTATCATACATGCACGATTTGGGTTTTATCGCTAAAATCGAAAATGGAGAAGTAGGTTTTAAAGTGATGTTAGGTGGCGGATTAGGTTCTCAGCCAAGACATGCAGATGAATTATATAGTTTCTTGCCTGCAGATCAAATTATTCCGTTAATGGAAACCGTAATACGTGTTTTTGATCGCTACGGTGAACGTAAGAGTAGAGCAAAGGCAAGAATGAAATTCTTGTTAAAAGATTTAGGTTTGGACGGATTCAAAGAATTATTGGCTGCTGAGAAAACGGCTGTGCCTTTTGATACGTTTCCTATTGATCCAGAAGACTATCCAAAAACAAAAGTATCGGATTTAAAAGTTCCTGCAGTTGATATAGCAGATTCAATAGAATTTGAGCAGTGGAAATCTACAAATGTAGTTCCGCAGAAACAACCAGGCTATGTGGCTTTGGGTATTAAAGTGTTGCTGGGGGATTTCTATACGGATAAAGCACGTTTGTTAGCGAATTTGGTACAGAAATATGCAGCGGGTGAATTAAGATTATCATTGCGTCAAAACATATTAATTCCGTTTGTAAAAGAAGAAAACGTTGCCTTTTTCTATACGGAATTAAAGAAATTAGGTTTTGCGGAAGCAGGTTACAACAAAGCGCTAGATATTACAGCTTGCCCAGGTACAGATACCTGTAACTTGGGTATTGCAAGTAGTACAGGTATAGCGGAGGAATTAGAAAGAGTAATAAAAACAGAATATCCTGATTATATCAATAATGAAGATGTTGTAATAAAAATCAGTGGTTGTATGAACGCATGTGGACAGCACAATATGGCAAATATTGGTTTCCAGGGAATGTCGGTTCGTACAAAAGATAAATTAGTTGCGCCGGCATTACAGGTATTGCTAGGTGGTAGCACAGATGGTAACGGTCAAGGTCGTTTTGCGGATAAAGTAGTAAAAGTGCCCAGTAAAAGAGGTCCAGAAGCATTGCGTTTGATCTTAAATGATTTTGATGCGAATGGTGGCGATTTATCATTTCCGGATTACTACGCTGAAAAAGGGCAAATGTATTTCTACGATTTTCTAACACCACTTTCATCTGTAGATGATTTAACACCAGAAGATTTCATTGACTGGGGAAATACGGAACGTTATGAGAAAGCAATTGGTGTAGGTGAGTGTGCGGGTGTGGTTATCGATTTGATTGCAACCCTTCTTTTTGAGAGTGAAGAGAAAATACAGAACGCACAAGACATGTTCCATGCAGAGAAATGGTCTGCAAGTATCTATCACGCATATGCTTCCATGGTAAATTCTGCGAAAGCAATGTTGACCTCAGAGAACACTAAGGTGAATACCCATGCCAGTATTATTAAGGATTTTGATGAGAAATTTGTAACAGGCGGAAGAATACAAGTTGCAGGCGGATTCGAAAAACTGGTACTACAATTAAATCAGAACGAACCAACAAAAGAATTTGCCCAGTCATATATCAAAGATGCCAAAGTATTCTTAGAGACAGTTGCAAAGTTTAGAGAACAAGAATTAGCAGAAGCATAACATGCATACTAATAATCTATCCAATCAAAAAACAATCAATTCAATAGTTGATACTCCCACGCAAAGTCAAGGGAGGTTGACTGTTGTGGGAGCGGGACCTGGTGATATAGATCTCATCACTTTAAAAGCAATCAAAACGCTAGAAAATGCAGATGTTGTTTTATATGATGCTTTGGTTAACGAAGAGTTGCTAAAGTACGCTGATAATGCTGAATTGATTTTTGTAGGTAAGCGTAAAGGATGCTATGCATATCAACAAGAGCAAATAAATGAGCTAATTGTTAGTAAAGCAAAATCTGACGGGCACGTGGTACGATTAAAAGGCGGTGATCCGTTTGTATTTGGTCGTGGTTCAGAAGAAATGGAATACGCAGCGTCACATGGTTTAGAAGTGGCAATGGTACCAGGTATTTCTTCAAGTTTAAGTGTGCCGGCATATCAAAACATACCCGTAACCAAAAGAGGTTCATCAGAAAGTTTTTGGGTAATTACAGGAACTACAAAAGAGCATAAATTATCTACCGATGTTGCTTTAGCTGCAAAAAGTAGTGCAACAGTGGTCATATTGATGGGGATGTCTAAACTGCCACAAATTGTAGCGTTATTCAAGACTGAAGGTAAATCGCATATGCCAATCGCTATAATTCAAAACGGGACCCGTAAGAATGAAAAAGTAGGCATTGCGACTATCGATACAATAGTAGATGTAGTGGAGAAAGAAAATCTTGCTAATCCTGCAATCATTATCATTGGCGAAGTAGTAAAGCATCGCGAAGCATTAGAAGCAGCTAAAAATCAGTATTCACAAGAGAATGCTCGGTTTAGCGAAGTAGAAATAAGTTTAGGGTAAATAGTACAAAGTACTAAGTAAAGAGTAGATAGATTAAGAGAAATTAAAGAAGTTAAAAAGTGATGTATAGTACAATGGTAACTTTGTGTTTAGTACTTATTACTTTTTAGTAAAAAGAAAATTATGATTAAAACAGATATGCTCATCATAGGAGCGGGACCAACCGGATTATTTACGGTGTTTGAAGCAGGATTATTAAAGTTAAAAACGCATTTAATAGACGCATTGCCACAACCAGGCGGTCAATGTTCAGAGATATATCCTAAAAAACCTATTTACGATATCCCTGCATTTCCAGAAATTTTGGCAGGTACTTTGGTAGATAATTTAATGGAGCAAATTAAGCCTTTCGAACCAGGCTTCACTTTGGGAGAAAGAGCTGAAACTTTAGATAAATTAGAAGATGGTTCATTTGTTGTAACGACAAATAAAGGAACACAACATAATGCTCCTGTAGTGGTAATTGCAGGAGGTCTGGGTTCGTTTGAACCACGAAAACCACCTATATCAAATATTGTAAATTTTGAAGATACCGGTGTTTCTTATATGATTAAAGACCCAGAAGTATATCGTGACAAAAAAGTGGTGATTGCCGGTGGTGGAGATTCAGCTTTAGACTGGGCTATATTCTTAACCGACGTAGCTTCAGAAGTAACTTTGGTACACAGAAGAGATGAGTTTAGGGGAGCTTTAGATTCTGTTGAGAAAGCATCTGAGCTGGCGAAATTGGGTAAAATCAAGCTGATTACCAAAGCTGAGGTAAAAGAGCTACACGGTGAAAATGAACTTAAAGCAGTGGTTATTAAGCACACCGACAAAGAAAAAGAAGACACCTATTTAGAAGTAGATAATTTTATTCCGTTATTCGGTCTTTCACCAAAATTAGGACCTATAGGTGATTGGGGCTTAGAGATTCAGAAGAATGCCATTAAGGTAAATAACGCAAAAGATTACCAGACCAACATACCGGGCGTATACGCTATTGGTGATGTTAATACCTATGAGGGCAAGTTGAAATTAATACTTTCAGGTTTCCATGAAGCAGCGGTAATGTGTCAATATGCATACCAACAAATCAACCCGGGTAAGCGTTATGTTATGAAATACACCACTGTAGGGGGAGTAGAAGGGTTTGATGGTTCTAAGAAAGAAGCCAAAAAAGAAGTAGTACAAAGTATCGCATAAAGTTATAATTTGGTCCGTAAAACCTCTAGGTTGTTTATGATTCTAGAGGTTTTTTATTACAATTTTCTAAAACTATGTTGGGTAAAAAACCTATTAAAGTTTTGGATTAGAGTATATTGTGCCGTTACTTTGCAAATAGTTCATAAATAGATTGAAACGTTATCAAGAAAGGTGGAGGGACTAGACCCATTGAAACCTTGGCAACCCTTTCCGTTATGGAAAAGAAGGTGCTACATTCTATCTTTGTTCTGCGTACTTGTGCAGAAAGTGCTTTTCTATATAGCATTTTAAAGACAGATAACTTAAGAAAAGGCATCTAGCCGAACTTTCCTTACTTGATTTCGTATTAGTTTTTTATTGAACGTATAAAATTTTGCTACGTAAAATGAAGGATATAAAGGAAATATTAAAAGAGCGAATTCTCATATTAGATGGTGCTATGGGTACCATGCTACAACGCTATAAATTTACTGAGGAAGATTTTAGGGGAGAACGTTTTAAAGATTGGGAGCACCCATTACAGGGTAATAATGATTTATTATCATTAACACAACCAGAAGCAATTGCTGAGGTACACCGTAAATATTTTGAGGCGGGGGCAGATATCGTAGAAACCAATACATTTTCTGGTACCACGATAGCTATGGCAGATTATTACATGGAAGATTTAGTGTATGAGTTGAATTATGAATCTGCGCGTATTGCTAAAATGGTAGCTGATGAATTCACCAAGAAAGAGCCAAGCAAACCAAGGTTTGTTGCGGGTAGTATAGGGCCTACAAACAAAACGGCGAGTATGTCGCCAGATGTAAACGACCCCGGTTTTCGTGCTATTTCTTTTGATGAACTACGTATTGCGTACAAGCAACAAGTAGAAGCTTTGTTAGATGGTGGGTCTGATATTTTATTGGTAGAAACCATTTTTGATACCTTGAATGCAAAAGCGGCATTGTTTGCAATAGAAGAAGTAAAAGAAGAACGTAGTATAGATGTGCCGATCATGGTGAGCGGTACCATTACAGATGCTTCGGGTAGAACATTGTCCGGACAAACCGCAGAAGCATTTCTAATATCCATTTCTCATATTCCTATTTTATCGGTTGGGTTTAATTGCGCATTAGGGGCAGATCAGTTAGTACCTCATTTAGAGGTCTTGTCGGTCAAAAGTGAGCATGCGGTGTCTGCACACCCCAATGCAGGTTTGCCAAACGCCTTTGGAGAATATGACGAGACTCCGGCGCAAATGGCGGAACAAATAAAAGAATATGCAGAGAAAAGACTAGTAAATATAGTAGGTGGCTGTTGTGGAACCACTCCTGAACATATTACGGCGATAGCTGAGGTAGTGGAAAATTTCGCTCCGCGTCAATTTTAGTTGTCGGTTGTCGGTTGTTAGTTGTTGGATAAAAAATAGTAATACTATGAAAGTCTATACAGAATTGGATGTTTGGAGGGAGTCAAGAATTCTTGTGAAGGATATTTATACTATGACCAAGTCGTTTCCAAAAGAAGAGACTTATGGACTTACTAATCAACTTAGACGATGTGCTGTATCTATTCCTTCTAACATAGCAGAAGGATGCGGAAGAAGGACAGCTGCTGACACGATACAGTTTTTACATATTTCAAGAGGTTCGTTGTATGAGTTGGAAACTCAAATTTATATAGCCCTTGATTTGAATTATATTGAGAATGATGATTTTGAAGCTATTAATAAGAGAATTATTAGCTGTAAGAAATTGATAAATGGATTTATCAATTATTTTAAAAAGTGATATAGATTAGATGAACAATAGGTCTGAAATACCAATAACCAACAACCGACAACCAACAACCAGATATCTACGGTTGAGCGGCTTAGAACCCCTAATCGTAACCCCCGAAACCAACTTCATAAACGTTGGTGAACGTACAAACGTAGCTGGTTCTAAAAAGTTTCTACGTCTTGTAAAAGAAGAGAAGTTTGAAGAGGCATTGGCGGTTGCTAGAGAGCAGGTAGAGAATGGGGCCCAGGTCATTGATATTAACATGGATGATGGTTTGATCGATGGTAAGGAAGCCATGGTCAAATTTTTGAATCTTGTTATCTCTGAGCCAGATATTTCTCGTGTGCCCATCATGATCGATAGTTCTAAATGGGAAATCATAGAGGCAGGCCTACAGGTTGTTCAAGGTAAATGTGTGGTAAATTCCATCAGTTTAAAAGAAGGTGAAGAGCAATTTTTACATCATGCAAAGTTGATAAAACGTTATGGAGCAGCCGTAATTGTTATGGCGTTCGATGAGGTAGGGCAGGCAGATAATTATGAACGCCGTATAGAA
The DNA here is from genome assembly GCF_900155985.1 of Maribacter ulvicola. Taxonomy (GTDB): domain Bacteria; phylum Bacteroidota; class Bacteroidia; order Flavobacteriales; family Flavobacteriaceae; genus Maribacter; species Maribacter ulvicola. The sequence continues at coordinate 65,617 of NZ_FTMA01000006.1, read as the reverse complement.
ATCGCCAAACGTTCTTATGACGTTTTGGTAAACAAAGTAAATTTTGCTCCGGAAGATATTATTTTCGATTTAAATATTTTTCCGGTCGCTACAGGTATGGATGAGCATAAGCTTAATGCCATAGATTTTATAGAAGCAACAAGGTGGGTGCGTAAAAATCTACCACATGCAAGTGTTAGTGGTGGTGTAAGTAATGTGTCATTTTCGTTTAGGGGAAATAATCCTGTGCGTGAAGCAATGCATTCCGTATTCTTGTACCATGCTATAAAAGCAGGTATGAATATGGGAATCGTGAACCCAAGCATGCTAGAAGTTTATGATGATATTCCAAAAGATTTACTGGAGCGTGTAGAAGATGTTATTCTGAATAGAAGAGATGATGCTACAGAGCGTTTGCTTGACTTTGCAGATTCTGTTGTTGGAAAAACAAAGGAAAGTAAGATTGATTTGTCTTGGCGAGAAGAGCCGTTGCAGGATAGAATTACGCGTGCCTTGGTCAAAGGAATTGACCAATATATACTTGAAGATGTAGAAGAAGCCAGGTTGGCTTCAGATAAGCCTATTGAAGTCATTGAAGAGAACTTAATGACCGGTATGAATGTGGTTGGAGATTTATTCGGAAGTGGAAAAATGTTTTTACCACAAGTTGTAAAATCTGCCCGAGTAATGAAAAAGGCGGTAGCTTACTTATTACCATTTATAGAAGAAGAAAAACTATTGAACCCGCAGGACAATGATGAAAAGGGTGTTGGTAAAATATTAATGGCAACGGTAAAAGGAGACGTTCATGATATTGGTAAAAATATTGTGAGTGTAGTACTGGCTTGCAACAATTATGAGATAGTTGATTTAGGGGTTATGGTAGCGCCAGAAAAAATCATAGCATCCGCTATTGAGCATAATGTGGATATTATAGGACTTAGCGGATTGATTACGCCATCATTAGATGAGATGGTGCATTTGGCAAAGGAAATGGAACGTAAAGATTTTAAGATTCCTTTGTTGATAGGTGGTGCTACAACTAGTAAGGCGCATACGGCGGTTAAGATAGACCCACAGTACAAAGAAGCTGTTGTGCATGTAAATGATGCCTCTAGAGCAGTTACCGTTGTGGGAGATTTATTGCAGAAGGAAACCGCTGTTGGCTACAAGAAAAGCATTAAAGATGATTACGATGTTTTTCGTGGAAAGTTTTTAAATCGCTCTTCAAGCAAAACATACAAATCTATTGCAGCGGCACGGAGGAATAAGTTTAAGATCGATTGGAATGCATCTGAAATTGTAAAACCAAACAAATTGGGTGTTCAAGTTATTGAAGATTTAGATTTAAATCTACTGATACCGTACATTGACTGGACACCGTTTTTTAGAAGTTGGGAATTGCATGGTAAGTATCCGGCAATTTTGACCGATGATGTTGTTGGTGAACAAGCCACAGATCTTTTTGTTGATGCCCAGGAAATGCTAAATAAGATCATTTCTGAGAAGAAATTAAAAGCAAAAGGTATTTTCGGTTTATTCCCGGCAAACGCTGTTAATGATGATGATATTTTAGTTCATACAAGCTTAAATTTAGATGAGAATACCGGGTCGCTTAGCGGAGCCGATGCGAAGAAAAATTATACTTTTAGAACCCTACGTCAACAATTAGAACGTAGAGAAGGCGTTGCCGATTATGCTTTGTCAGATTTTATAGCACCCAAAGAGTCCGGGAAACAAGATTATATAGGTTGTTTCTGTGTGTCTACAGGTTTTGGGACTGCGGAATTAGCGGCAAAATATGAAGCCGATTTAGATGATTATAATTCCATTATGGTAAAAGCTTTGGCAGATAGGTTGGCAGAAGCTTTTGCGGAATATTTGCATAAGGAAGTCCGTATGAAACATTGGGGTTATGCTGCAAATGAAGATTTGAGCAATGAAGATTTAATTAAAGAATCATACAAAGGTATTCGCCCAGCACCGGGTTACCCTGCGTGTCCGGATCATTTGGAGAAATTGACCATTTGGGAAATTTTAAAAGTGAAGGAGACTATTGGTGTAGAACTGACGGATAGTTTGGCTATGTGGCCGGCAGCATCGGTTAGCGGGTATTATTTTGGGAATCCCGAAGCGCGCTATTTTGGATTGGGTAAAATTAAAGATGACCAGGTGAAAGATTTTGCTGATCGGAAGGATATTTCTTTTGAACTGGCTGAAAAATGGTTAGCGCCCAATATTGTAGAAGCTTCCTAACCCCCAAAGGGGGAATTATGTTCTGGAGGAAAACTATTCGAGAATATTGAAAAGCATAAAATGAAACTAAGAAGTTGAAAAAATATTAATTTGGGTTGCTCAAATTGTTAAATGATTTATAGATAATTAAAAATACCCGAGAAAAAGTTCCCCCTTGGGGGGCTAGGGGGCTTATGAAAGTAACAGACCATATAACCAACGCAAAAGGAAAAACGCTTTTTTCATTTGAAATAGTTCCACCTGTCAAGGGACGCAACATTCAGGAATTGTACAATAATATTGATCCGTTGATGGAATTTAATCCTCCGTTTATTGATGTAACCACATCTCGAGAAGAGACCATTTATATAAAGAAAGAAGGCTTGTTAGACAAAAAGACGACACGTATGCGACCTGGTACTGTTGGTATTTGTGCTTCTATTCAGCATAAGTACAATGTGGATACGGTGCCACATGTTATTTGTGGCGGATTCACCCGTGAAGAAACGGAATACATGTTGGTAGATTGCCATTATCTAGGTATACAAAATGTAATGGCCTTACGTGGCGATGCCCGTAGTGAGCAGAAGTATTTTGAAGCTACGGATGGCGGACATCCTTTTGCAATTGATTTGGTAAAACAAATTCAGAAGCTAAACTGTGGTAAGTATTTGCATGAAACCATAGAAAGTGAACACTGCAGTGATTTCTGTATAGGTGTGGCGGGTTATCCTGAGAAGCACTTAGAATCTCCATCTCTACAATCAGATTTAAAACGATTGAAAGAAAAAGTAGATGCCGGTGCGGATTATGTGGTCACACAAATGTTTTTTGACAATCAGAAGTATTTTGAGTTTGTAGAAGCTGCTAAAAATATTGGAATTACGGTACCAATTATTCCGGGGATAAAACCTATTGCAGTTAAGAGACACATGCAGTTATTACCGCAAGTATTTAGAATAGACTTACCACAAGAATTAATTGAAGCTGTAGATGGTTGTGCTACCAACAAAGATGTGCGTAAAGTAGGTATAGAATGGGCAATTCAACAATCTAAGGAACTGAAAGCCGCCGGGGTACCTGTGTTACATTACTATTCTATGGGTAAATCTGATAATATTAAGGCTATTGCGCAAGCGTTGTTCTAGAATTGGGAAGCTAAATTGTCAGTTCAAGTGTTTTATATCGAAGAGTAACGGAGATGTGAAAATGTACCGAGAATCTTTGGAACATGATAGTTTCTCGATAAAAATTTCTTCGTGCCTCCTAAATTCACTCGATGTGACATCGTTGCCTTAGTAATTAAAGTAATTTGTAAGAAAGAACTTGGTACTTTGTATATGGTACTTCGTACTTATAACTATTTTTGCCCTCAATGAATTTTAAGTTTCTAACCATTGTAATGCTATCGGTAAGTTTCTGTTTTGCGCAAGAAGCTTCTGAGAAAAAAAAGTATACGTTTGATGTTAACCAGTTTTATGGTTCCATCATGTTGCATAATCCAGATATATCACATTTGATTACCTCGCATCCGGGTGGCGTAATTTTAAGCTACAATCGTAAAACGTACGGATCTGAAGCCTGGGAAGAATTATATAACTATCCGGATTTAGGCTATTCTTTTGTTTATCAGAATTCTAATAATAGTACGTTAGGGGATAATTACGGATTATACGCCCACTATAACTTCTATCTATTTAATAGAAATGTACAGCTGCGTGTTGGGCAAGGAGTCTCGTATGCTACCAATCCGTATGACAAGGTAACCAACTTTAGAAATAACGCCTATGGTTCTGATGTGTTGAGTTCTACCTATTTAATGTTCAATTACCACAAGGAGAATATTATAAAAGGATTGGGTTTCAAGGCAGGTATTTCTTTATTACATTATTCAAATGCCAACTTTAGGGCACCAAATACATCTACTAATACGCTAGCTTTTAATGCAGGTGTTATCTATGATCTAGACGGAGGTAAAGAAATAGAATATATACATAGAGATAAGGAAAAAGTGACCGAGCCTTTGCGTTACAACTTTGCTTTAAGAGCAGGTTTGAACGAAAGTGATGTCATTGATTCTGGGCAATATGGCTTTGTCGTTCTTTCTGCATATGCAGATAAAAGGATAGGAAGAAAAAGTGCACTTCAATTAGGGGCAGATGCATATTTTTCTAATTTCTTAAAAGAGTTGATTAGGTACCAAAGTATTGCTTTTCCAGAGAAAGATATTGATTTAGACGATGATCATAAAAGAGTAGGTGTTTTTCTTGGGCATGAGTTGTTCATTAATAAAGTATCCATGATTTCTCAATTTGGATATTATGTGTATTACCCTTTTGATTTTGAAGGGCGCACGTATTTGCGCGTGGGGCTAAAACGTTATTTTGGTGACAAGATGTTTGGGGCAGTTACTTTAAAATCCCATGGAGCAAAAGCAGAAGCGGTAGAATTTGGAATAGGAATAAGGTTGTAGCAATAGGATGTTAGAAAATAAAAAACAGAGGATAAATTTTAAAGCAAAGGAAATGGGTCAAGGACTTTTAACCTTGTCTGCTATGTTTGTATTATTGCTACTATGTATTTCTTGCGATTCAGAAAATGCTTCCGATTGTTTTCAGAGTACAGGTGATTTGATACGAGAAGAAGTTATGGTAGAAGAATTTACCGCCATTACTGTATTTGAAAATATCACTTTAGTGGTGAAGCAAGGAGATACACAAAAAGTGGAAATTGAAACCGGTGAGAATCTTCGTAATGAAGTGGCAGCAGTTGTTGAAAATGGACGCTTATTACTTACCGATACGAACGATTGTAATTATGTTCGAGATTATGCTACAACTACCATCTATGTTACAACACCAAATTTAACCAGTATTCGTAGTAGTACCGGGTTTCCGATCCAGAGTGACGGTGTGTTGGCTTTTAATAGTTTAAGCTTGTTTTCAGAAAGTTTTACCAATCCAGAAGCAGAAACCACAGATGGGGAGTTCAATTTAGAGTTAAACGTATCTAGTGTAAGCATTACCAGTAATGGAATTTCATATTTCCGATTAAAAGGAAATGCAGAGACGTTCAATATTAGTATTGCAGCAGGAGATGCTAGAATTGAAGCTCAAAACCTAATTGCGCAACGTGTAAATGTAAATCATAGGGGGTCTAATGATGTTTTAGTGAATCCGCAAGAAAGTTTAACCGGTGTGTTAAGAGGTACTGGAGACTTACAAAGCTTTAATAGACCTACTATAGTAGAAGTAGAAAAATTGTATAATGGACGACTGATTTTTGTGGAATGAATCCCATTTTAAAATATCTGAAAAATGTGTTCGCTGCTAAACGAGTGTTGCGAGATGCCCCCGCTTTGACCGGATTGGTAAAAGCCGATGCACTATTAAAAGGTATGTTTGCCGCAGACAAATTCCCAGGATTGGCAATTACCGTTCTAAAAAGCGGAAAAACTATTTTTCAAAAAGGATACGGGTATACCGATATTGATAAAAAACATTATGTAGACCCAAGAAAATCGATATTTAGAATTGCAAGTGTATCAAAACCTTTGGCAGCTACGGCATTGGCGCATATGGTTCAAGAAGGGCTCATTGATCTAGATGAATCTTTCGTTACCTACCTACCAGATTATCCTAAAAAAGAATGGGGTTTTACCATTCGCCAATTAGCTAGTCACACCGCAGGTTTACGAGTTTACAAAGGCAAAGAATTTGCTTTGAACGAGCCATTAAGTATTAGGGATAGCTTATCCCTATTCAAGTATGATCCATTGGTTTTTGAGCCGGGAACGGAATATTTATACAATAGTTTTGGCTGGGTTATGATTTCTGCGGCAATGCAGGAAGCAAGCGGAATTCCCTTTGAAGAATATGTACAGGAGAATGTATTGAATCCCCTAGGTATGAAAAACACATGCATTCCAAATTGTTATCCAGATGATAATTATAAGAAATCAGGTATAGATGTTAACACTATTGCATCATCCGAAGAACAAAACCATGTAGCTACATTTTACACGAAGGGAATTAAAGGGTTTAGAAAGGCAGTACCTGTTGATAATTTTTACAAACTAGCAGGTGGTGGGTATTTATCTACCTCAGAAAATATAGCAAAATTTGGACTAGCATTTTTAGATAAGAAAGTTGAAGTCAAAGAAGAAATTTTGAATCAATTTTTAACCGCACAACAAGTAAATGGTAATTCTACGTACTATGGATTAGGTTGGCAGGTTAGTGAAGATGCAAAAGGTAGAAAGTTCTACGGTCATGTGGGTAGTGGGGTAGGCGGTTATTCTAATTTCTTTATATATCCAGAACAACAATTGGTGTTCTCTATACTGATCAATAGTACCGATCCTAAAATACAAGGGGAGTTAGATGCGGTCATCGATTGTTTTTTCTGATGAGGTTAATTTTTTAGTTTTTGTACATCCATTTTAGAGGGGTGTTTTGGATTATGTATATGAGTATGTTCAATTTTTAACACAAAACCTTAGCTTTTTGAGATAGAAATTGATTTTTTGAAAAAAATAAATTCCAAAACTGTCATTTTTAAATATAATTACTACTTTAGCCAAAGTTTACAAGCACAATGACAAAACAATATTTCTGGAACGGTTTTTATTTTTACTTCTTTTTTAAGAGAGGTACGGGACTGTTGTAGTATATTTTAAAAATAAAATAGAATCTAAGTTCCGATATATGTCGGAACTTTTTTTTTGGTTGAAATCCAGATTATAATAGTGATAACGAAATGTAATTTGAAAGTTAAGATCAACCTGGGCGTAGTCGGTCGGGTTTGCGGAAAGAATTAGTAATTATGAGTTTAAAAATAGCCATTCAAGGAATAAAAGGAAGTAACCATCACCAGGTTGCAAAAGATTATTATGGTGATGATATTCAGTTAGTAGAATGTCTTTCTTTTGATGCTTTGGTAGATAAATTGTTGTCTAAAGAAGCAGATCAGGGTATTATGGCTATTGAAAATTCTATCGCCGGTTCCATAATTCCTAATTACGCTTTGGTAAATCATAATAACTTACACATTATTGGTGAATACTATTTAAATATTCATCATCATCTTATGGTGTTGAAGGGTCAAAAAATTGAAGATATAAAAGAGGTTAGTTCTCACCCTATGGCATTGTTGCAGTGTAAGGAGTATTTTAGGCAATATCCACATGTTAAATTGGTAGAGGATGTAGATACTGCAGAGACTGCCAAGCGCATTCAAGAACAGAAATTAAAGCACGTAGCGGCGATAGCTCCCAAAGTTGCATCAGAATTATATGAGTTGGACATCGTAGCGAGCGACATACAAACGATCAAAAATAATGCTACTCGTTTTATCATTGTAAAGACAAAAAATAATGTGTTGCCAAAGGCTGATATTACCAAAGCTTCGTTACGGTTCATTACCGACCATAAAAGGGGTAGTTTGGCGGCTGTACTTAATGTTATGAGCGATTGCCGATTGAATTTGACAAAAATACAGTCGTTGCCAGTAATAGAAACACCATGGAAATATGCATTTTTTGTAGATGTCACATTTACCGAATATGCAGATTTCACTAAGGCTAAAAGTCTATTGGACATCATGGCAGAAGACTTTAAGATTTTGGGCGAATATAAAAATGTAAGACAATGATACGTACTGCCAACAGGTTAAATACCATACAGGAATACTACTTCTCAAAAAAGTTGAGAGAGGTACGCGGGTTAATGGCCCAGGGTAAGCCTATCATAAATATGGGGATTGGTAGTCCAGATCTGGCTCCATCTCAAGAGGTGTTGAATGCCATGCACCAAGCGGTATTGGAAAGCGGTGCACATCAATATCAAAGTTACCAAGGTTTACCTCAGTTAAGAGCCGCGATAGCCAATTTTTATACCAATAGATTTCATGTAGTTGCTGATCCAAATACTGAAATTTTGCCGTTAATGGGTTCTAAGGAGGGTATCATGCATATTAGCCTTGCGTTTTTAAATGAAGGAGATGAAGTGTTAATTCCTAATCCTGGGTACCCCACATATACGTCGGTAACGAATTTGGTAGGGGCAGTACCTAAATATTATGACCTTACTGCAGATACTGGCTGGTTTCCTGATTTAGAAGAATTGGAGAAACAAGATTTATCTAAAGTAAAGATCATGTGGTTGAGTTACCCACATATGCCAACAGGTGCTTCGGCAACTAAAGAGCAGTTTGTGAAAATGGTAGCATTTGCCAAGAAACTTGATATTCTATTGGTAAACGACAATCCGTATAGTTTTGTATTAAATCCAGAACCTGCAAGTATTTTAAGCATTCCTAATGCAAAAGAGGTGTGTTTAGAACTGAATTCATTGAGCAAAACGTTTAATATGGCCGGTTGGCGTGTAGGTTTTGTATTAGGTAGTGATGAGCATATCAATGCTATTTTAAAAGTGAAGAGCAATATGGATTCTGGTATGTTCTACGGAATACAGAAAGGAGCTATAGCGGCTTTGGAAAGCACTGAAGAATGGTTCAAAAATTTGAATGCAGTATACCGTGAGCGTAGAGAACTTATTTTTCAATTGGCAGATACGCTTGGGTGCAGCTATGATAGAGAAGCTGTAGGTATGTTCGTTTGGGCAAAATTGCCAAAGGGTAGTGTATCATCAGAAGAATTTATAGACAATATATTATATACAAAAGATTTGTTCATTACTCCGGGTACCATATTTGGCAGTAATGGTGAAGGCTATATTCGCTTTTCACTTTGTATAACAAGAGATAAAATTAAAGAAGCAATTAAAAGGTTTGAATAATTAAAATCAACACGAACAATAAAAAGTAGTTAAAAATTATTTCTCTCTATTAGAGGGGTTAGTGAAACATTATGAATGTATTTGTAATAGGTATCGGTTTAATTGGAGGTTCTTTGGCGAGAGATATAAAATCTGCCATAGACAACGTCACTATTTATGGCGTAGATTCTAATGATGCACATTTGACTGAAGCACAGTCATTGAGCATAATTGATAAGAAAGCGACCTATCAAGACTTACAAATAGCAGACATGGTCATTGTAAGTATACCTGTAGATGTCATGGTAACTGAGCTTCCAAAAATATTAGATGCAGTCAATGAAGATTGCGTAGTTTTTGATGTAGGTTCAACGAAATCCATGATTTGTAAGGTGTTAGAAAATCATCCTAAGAGAAGAAACTTTTTAGCATGTCATCCTATTGCAGGAACTGAATTTTCTGGTCCGTCCGCAGCTATTCATAATTTGTTCAAAGACAAAACGAATATCATTTGCGAGGTAGAGCTTACCGCTTTTAAACTTCAAGAGATGGCATTAAAGGTTTTTCAAGCTATTGGTATGAGAATACGCTATATGAACCCTATTGCCCATGATAAACACATAGCTTACGTATCGCATTTATCGCATATAAGTTCATTTATGTTGGGTAAGACAGTGATCGAGAAAGAGAAGAACGAACGCGATATTTTTGATATGGCGGGTAGTGGATTTGAAAGCACGGTACGTTTGGCAAAAAGTTCGCCAGCCATGTGGACCCCAATTTTCAAGCAGAATAAAGAGAATGTAGTCGAAACATTAGAAGAATACATTCAAAATCTTACGGCATTTAAAGAATTGCTGCAGAAAGATGATTACGAGGGCATATATAATGAAATGAATAATACGAATAAGATTAAAGGAATATTAAAAAGAAATACCGTTAAACAAGAAATAGAATAAGTAAAAATGGAAAATTCAAAACAAATGAGAACATGGTTGGATGATTTAAACCTTGACCATCCACTAGTAATAGCAGGGCCATGTAGTGCGGAAACCGAGGAACAAGTGTTAGGTATAGCACACTCCCTAAAAGATACCGATGTAAACTATTACAGAGCCGGTATATGGAAACCTCGTACTCGCCCAGGAAATTTTGAAGGTGTAGGTGCATTAGGTCTTAAGTGGCTACAGAAAGTTAAGGCTGAAACAGGCTTGAAAACAGCAACGGAAGTTGCTAACCGTGCACACGTAGAATTGGCTTTAGAGCATGATATTGATTTATTGTGGATAGGAGCTAGATCAACTGTGAGTCCGTTTATCATGCAAGAATTGGCAGACGCTTTACAGGGAACAGACAAGATTGTATTGGTTAAGAATCCTGTAAATCCAGATTTGGCTTTATGGTTAGGCGGTATAGAGAGACTGCATACTGCAGGTATTAAAAAGCTTGGAGCAATACACAGAGGTTTTTCTACGTACGAAAAAACAAAGTATAGAAACATACCAGAATGGCAAGTAGCGATTGAATTTCAGAACAAGTTTCCTGATCTTCCATTAATCAACGACCCTTCGCATATTACCGGTAAGCGTGATATGATTTTTGATGTATCACAAACTGCTTTAGATTTAAATTTTGACGGACTGATGATCGAAACTCACCACGATCCAGATAATGCTTGGAGTGATGCTGCACAGCAGGTTACACCAGAAAAATTGGTTCAGATAATGAGAGATCTTAGAATCAGAAAAGAAAGTGATCCAGAAGCAGAATACAATTCAGAATTAAGTAACCTAAGAGCTCAAATTGATATTATTGATAATCAATTGATAGAAACTTTAGGAAAAAGAATGAAGATTTCTGATGGTATTGGAGCACTTAAAAAGCAAAAAAATGTTGCGGTTCTTCAGTCTAACAGATGGAATCAAATTCTAGGGGCAATGATTTTAGAAGGGGAAAGTAAAGGACTAAGTGAAGAGTTTGTTCTTCGTATGTTCAAGGCTATTCACCAAGAATCTATCAACCACCAAGAGAAGATCGTAAACGCTTAGCGTTAACTTAACTTAATAAAAACAAAACATCCGTATCATGCGGATGTTTTTTTATGTCCAAAACCTAGTCCAGTAAGAAAATTAGCACATTTTAACAATATCCCTAATTATGAACCGTTAGGGGTCTAAAGAACCATATTAACCAATCAAAAAGTATGAAGAAAGTAGTATTAGTCGCCATCATAATGATTGCTTCGTTGACAGCAAAAGCACAATCTTATGTAGGCTTTTTAACCGATAATTACAGTGGTGTAAACGGTGTAATTTCTAACCCTGCAAATATTGCAGATTCCCGTTTTAAAACAGATATTAATTTAGTTGGGGCAAGTGCTTTTCTTGCCAATGACTATGTGGGTGTAGGGTATTCAGATTTAGTTTCAAGTGATTTTGATTATGATACAGATGCTATTCTAACGCTATCGGATAATAATAACTTTTCAGGAAATGTTGATGTCCTAGGTCCGTCATTCATGTTCAATGTAGGTAAAAAATCTTCTATAGCCATTTTTACCAGGGCAAGAACATTTGTAACCGGAAATGAGTTTAATGGTGAAAGTATTGATGACCTTGATGAAAGCATTGATGAAAGTCAAGATTTTATTGTAAACGAAGGAGATTTCTATGCTTCTGGCCATGGCTGGGCAGAAGTAGGTCTTACGTATGCACAGGAGCTGATGAATAATGAAGAACATTTTTTAAAAGGAGGACTTTCGTTCAAATACCTTAAGGGTTTTGGTAATGCCTATGTAACCGGTAGAAATGTAACTATTGATTATGATGCGGATGGGGCTACCTTACCAAATAATTCAACAATAGGTACATTAACATCTACGGGAGATTTAATCTATGGCCGTGCAGATCGGTATGATGGTGATGACTATGATTATGAGGTGCCAGATGCAAACGGTTTTGGTTTTGATCTAGGTTTCGTGTATGAGTGGAGACCAGATTATGAAGACTACGTGGTAACAGGTGCTGACGGTGAAAAAACCGTGATGAAAGATAAGAATAAGTACAAGCTTAAATTTGGATTGTCACTTACAGATATTGGATCGGTAACCTATAAAGGTAGTTTGGTGGATAGTTACAATATCAATAATACCATTACTCAAGATGACTATGACAACATTGAAGATTCTGAGGACCTTAGAAATTTATATACTTTTACGCAAACTGCAGATGACTTAAAGGCAGGCTTGCCAACGGCGCTACATTTTAATGCAGATTGGAGTATAAACAATAGTTTCTATTTAAATTTTAATACTGATTTATCCATGCGTTCTGCCGGGGAAAACAACCTAAGAACAGCAAATGTATTTTCATTGACACCTCGTTTTGAAAGTAAATGGTTTAGCTTTTATTTACCGGTGAGTAGCTATCAGTATAGTGGCTTACAAGTAGGTGCAGGTTTACGTGCAGGACCACTTTATATTGGTTCAGGTTCGTTGATATCAACTTTTACAAAGAATGAAATTCAAGGTGCAGATGTTTACGCAGGTTTAAAAGTACCTGTTTACTACGGTCAGCCTAAGGATTCTGACGGAGATGGTATACCAAACAAGGAAGATGGTTGCCCTAAAAAAGCGGGTCCAATAGAAAACAATGGTTGTCCTTGGGGAGATGCTGATGGCGATTCTGTTCTGGATAATAAAGATCAATGTCCAGATGAAGCAGGACCGGTTGAAAATAACGGATGTCCATGGATTGATAGTGATGGTGATACCTTATTGGATAATGAAGATCAATGTCCAGATGTAGCAGGACCTTTAGAGAATAACGGATGTCCTTGGGCAGATTCTGATGGCGATTCAGTATTTGATAAAGATGATGAGTGTCCAAATGAAATGGGCACAGTAGCTAATAATGGTTGTCCAGAACCTGAGGTTACCGCTGAGGTACAGAAATCGTTGAACGAATATGCAAAAACAATTTTGTTTACAACGGGGAAATCTACGCTTAAAGATGAGTCAACACCTGTTTTGGTAGATATTATTCGTATTTTGAATGAATATCCAAACGCTAATTTCACTATCGAAGGTCATACGGATAGTATAGGTTCTGTAGCTACTAATCAGAAATTGTCAGAATCTAGGGCTCAGGCAGTATTGCAGTTTTTAATAGATGGTGGTATTTTACCTTCTAGGCTAACAGCTATAGGTTATGGGGAAAGTAAGCCAATTGCAACGAATATGTATAAAGATGGGAGACAAAAGAATAGACGTGTAGAAATTAATTTGGCGCAATAGTCTTAATTTAATAAAAATAGAAAGCCCGGTATGTACCGGGCTTTTTTTATTCTTGCTGGTTTTATCTTTTAAAAATATATCGGGTAATGAAAATACCTTGCCCGTCTTTATCTCCGGCATCTGCCTCAACACCACTGGTAACGAAAACTAGCTCCCATCCATTTTGCGCCATATCACTTAGTTTAGAAGAGATAAGTGCATCATTGGCAGCAATGTTCTGAAAACGGATTCCCGCAATATTATAAAAGTTAAGCAATTTGGTTTCTTCAAAATCCTTAACTCTAATATCCTTACGTTTAGATTTGTTTCTGGTATTGTCGTTTTCTGTTTGTTCAGAAGTAAACTCCTTAAAATCCCTGTCTCCGTTGGCATCTATAATTCGTGATCTACCTAGGCCACTAGGTACAATAGATTCTACGCTGGTAATAACTTTGTATTCTTGGGCTGTTAATACTGTGGTTGCTGAGAGGATCAAGAAGCTTAATAAAATGATTTTTTTCATACTGGGGTTTAAAGTTATAAAAGTTAAAAATGTGATTTTAATGATGAAAATAGAGGTGGATAAAAATTAATTTTAAAGTAATTGGGAATTATTTAATCATTGAAGAAGTTAGAAAACAGGTTAAAAATTAGACCCGATGTTTTTTGACATCGGGTCTAATTAAAACAAATAAAATAGGGTTCTATTGAATAGAGAAATCAAAGACTGACTGGTTTTCTCTACCTTGAGGTACTTGCCCTTGGTAGATAAAGCAATATTCGCCTGGCTCTAAAGTATCAGGGGTAACTTTAAATTTGTTACCTTCAATTTCCTCTATAGCAAAATTAAGCGCGTATTTAGGGTCAATACCACTACTGCTCGTGATCCAGCTACTTTTACCGGTAACGACTTCTCTAAGGTTTTTTCTTTCTTTTACAGTGAGCTTTACCAAAACAAACTCATTAGGGTTACTTGCCATTCTAAACCACCAGTTAAAGATACCGGTATCTCCACCTTGGTTATTTTGCATATTATCTACTTGAGTTACACTTGGGTCAAAGATAAATGTAAATTCAGGTTGACTCTGGCGAATAACATTGTTAGATTGTGTTTTAGGTAATTGTGCTTTTTTCTTGGAGTTAATTAAGCCAGAAACTAATTTCTGTGCCACTTGGTTAGAATTAGAGCCGGAGAAAACACTTGGTTGAACCAATTTATCTTCACCACTGGCATCTGTATAGTAAATACCGGTTTTGGACATGGTGTTCTGTTTAGACTTGTCCATAATTAAAGACAGTATTTCAGAAGAAACACCTGCATTTTTCATTTGCCCTAATGCAGAGATAGAAGCATCGAACTTAACATCTGAGGTATTGATTTTATCAATTATCATGTAATCATCAAAACCAAGTTCAACCATTTGCACCACAGATTCGTTGGTAATAGTTTCTTGGGCAGCCCCAAAAGTAAATGCTGATAATGCTAGTAAAAGCAATGATTTTTGAAAGAATTTCATTTTTTAAATTTTGGTTGTTAATTATTGTTCTAATTCTAATTTTCAAATTTATATTAATTTTTACATTTAAAGCAGTTACTTTGTATAAATGGAAGGATTTTTGGGTAAATGGTAGGAATTGTTTATAAATCTACGGGAAGTTGGTATACTGTTAAGGCAGGGAATGGTGAATTCTATGAGTGTAGAATAAAAGGAAAGTTTAGGATAAAGGGTATAAAGAGTACGAATCCCGTTGCTGTTGGTGATAACGTTCGCTTTGAGGTTGAGACCATTGGGGATGATACCATCGGTATTATTAATGAAATTGAAACCCGTAAAAATTACATTATACGTAAGTCGGTAAATCTGTCTAAACAGACGCATATAATTGCTGCCAATTTAGATCAGGTGTTTTTATTGGTCACATTGAACAATCCGCCTACTTATCCTGTGTTTATAGACCGTTTTTTAATAACTGCCCAAGCATACGAAATTCCTGTGGTGTTGCTTTTTAATAAAGTAGATACCTATGCTCCAGAAGAATTAGATGAAATTAAATTCTTGGCAGCCTTGTATCGAAACATAGGGTATACCTGTCTTGGTATATCTGCCGCTACAGGCAAGAATGTTGATAAAGTCAAGGAAATGATGAAAGGTAAAACCTCTATGTTTTCAGGTCATTCGGGCGTTGGTAAATCTACATTGGTAAATGCCATAGCCCCTGATTTAGATATTAAGACCAAACAAATTTCTCAGCAACATGCACAAGGTCAGCATACCACCACCTTTGCAGAAATGTTCGACCTTAGTTTTAATGCTCGAATTATTGATACTCCCGGTATTAAAGGATTTGGAATTGTAGATATGGAAAAAGAGGAAATAGGAAACTATTTTCCTGAGTTCTTTGAATTGAAGCAAGACTGTAAGTTCAATAACTGCATTCATATAGATGAGCCAAAATGCGCCGTAAAAGATGCTTTGGATGCTGGCGATATTGCATGGAGTAGGTATAATAGTTACTTACAGATGATCAAAGGCGAAGATGAGAATTACAGGATAGATATACACGACAATAAAAAATGAGAGCAGTACTACAAAGAGTTTCCAAAGCTAGTGTAACGGTTGAAGGAAAAAAAATCAGTGCCATTAAAGCGGGAATTCTTATACTTATCGGCATTGAAAATGAAGATACACAAATTGACATTGATTGGCTAACGAATAAGATAGCGAACCTTCGTATTTTTAATGATGATGAAGGCGTAATGAACAACTCTTTACTTTCTATAAATGGAGACGCTATTGTAGTCAGTCAATTTACATTGCACGCCAGCACAAAAAAAGGGAATCGCCCGTCATATATAAAAGCGGCAAGACCAGAAGTTGCCATACCATTGTACGAAGCTTTCATTTCTACGTTAGAATCAAAATTGGGTAAGAAAGTAGGTACAGGTATATTTGGTGCAGATATGAAGGTGGAGTTATTGAACGATGGTCCGGTGACTATAATGATAGATACAAAAAATAAAGATTAATGAACATCAAAAACGCACAACTAGAAGTAGATAAGTGGATAAAAGAACATGGCGTTCGTTACTTTAACGAGCTTACCAATATGGCACAGCTTACAGAGGAAGTAGGGGAAGTTGCCAGAATTATTGCCAGACGCTATGGTGAGCAAAGCGAAAAAGAATCTGACAAGAATAAAGATTTAGGCGAAGAACTGGCAGATGTTATGTTTGTGATACTGTGTATGGCCAATCAAACAGGTATTGATTTGCAACAAGCTTTTGATAAAAAGTTAGATTTAAAAACAAAGCGTGATCATGACCGTCATCACAACAATAAAAAGTTGAAATAGGCGTATATTTGGCGTTCCATTTTTAAAATTATACGCATTGAAACTTCACTTGACTGGTCCATCCAATACAAAACTTAATGACACAATTACTATAACAGGTTCTAAAAGTGAATCTAACCGTAGTTTGTTATTGGCAGCCTTATTTCCAAATATAACAATTGAAAATATTTCAAATTCAGATGATGCCCAATTAATGGCTAAAGGGTTGAAAATATCTGAGGGTACCGTAGATATTCATCATGCTGGTACGGCAATGCGTTTTTTAACAGGATATTTTTCATCTCAAGAAGGTAAAGATGTGGTTCTTACCGGGTCTAAAAGAATGACTGAGAGGCCTATTGAAATTCTAGTGGATGCTTTAAGGACTTTGGGGGCGGAAATCTCTTATGTTCAAGATGAAGGTTATCCTCCTATAAAAATAAAAGGGCAACATATTGTAAAAGATAAAGTAAGTCTGCCTGCAAACGTAAGTAGTCAGTATATTTCATCTTTATTATTGATAGCCCCTAACCTTAAAAACGGATTAGAGTTAGAGTTAGTAGGTAAGATAACCTCGGTGCCGTATATTAAAATGACTTTGGGATTATTGGAAGAAATTGGTGTAGAAACCTCTTTTGAAGGTAGTTTGATTAAAGTTTTCCCTAAAGCAAAAGTTTTACCAACGACATTGGTGGTAGAATCTGATTGGAGTTCTGCATCATATTTTTATGGTATTTGTGCTCTAGCCGAGCCGGGTACGGAAATTACCTTATCTGCCTATAAAAAGGAAAGTCTTCAAGGAGATAGTGTGCTTGCGGATATTTACACCATATTTGGTGTAGAAACTATTTTCGGCGAAAATAAAGTAACATTAAAAAAGACCGATAAAAAAGTTCTGGCCCAGAATGAATTGGATTTAGTTAACGCCCCGGATATAGCGCAAACTATTGCTGTTACCTGTTTTGGGTTAGGGGTAGGCTGTCATTTAATTGGTCTACATACCCTAAAAATTAAAGAAACTGATCGTTTAGAAGCTTTAGATGTAGAGCTTTCCAAATTGGGAGCTAACATTTCTGTGACCAATAAATCATTAACTATTTTGCCTACTACTGAAATAAATGCAGATGTAGCTATAGACACCTATAACGATCATAGAATGGCAATGGCTTTTGCTCCATTGGCAATGAAAACTACCCTTATTGTAAATGATGCAGAGGTGGTTTCCAAATCGTATCCAGATTTTTGGAACGACCTAAAACAACTAGATTTCAGCATAAAAGAATTATAATTAACGTTTTACTTGACAAGGCCTATCTGCAGATTGTATATTTGCAGCCGCAATTTGCTACATTAAATATAATAGCTACATGAAATTATCAAATTTTAATTTTGAGCTTCCTGACGAATTATTGGCGGAGCATCCATCTGAAAATAGAGATGAGTCTAAATTAATGGTTATCCATAGAGATACCGGAAAAATTGAGCATAGAATGTTCAAAGACATGATCGACTATTTTGATGAAGGTGATGTTATGGTTTTGAACAACACTAAAGTTTTTCCTGCCCGTTTATACGGTAATAAGGAGAAGACTGGAGCTCGTATTGAGGTTTTTCTTTTACGTGAGTTGAACGAAGAGCAACGTCTTTGGGATGTTCTTGTAGATCCAGCACGTAAAATACGTATTGGTAACAAGCTTTATTTTGGTGATGATGAAACATTGGTTGCTGAAGTTATTGACAATACTACTTCTAGAGGTAGGACACTACGTTTTCTATATGACGGTGCCTATGTAGATTTTAGAAGAAAATTGAGAGAGTTGGGAGAAACTCCGTTACCAAAATATATTAAAAGAGACGTAGAGCCAGAAGATGAAGGGCGTTACCAAACAATCTATGCAAAGCATGAGGGTGCAGTGGCAGCTCCAACAGCTGGTCTTCATTTCTCTAAACATTTATTAAAGCGTTTAGAAATTAAAGGTGTTGATTTTGCTGAATTGACGTTACATGTTGGTTTAGGTACTTTTAACCCAGTTGAAGTGGAAGATCTTTCTAAGCATAAAATGGATAGCGAAGAGTTATTTATTGATGAAAAAGCTACTGATATTGTAAACAACGCTAAATTGAACAAGCGTCGCATCTGCGCGGTGGGTACAACTGCCATGAGAGGACTGGAAAGTGCAGTATCATCTAAACATACATTAAATACATATGAAGGGTGGACAAATAAATTTATTTTCCCTCCTTATGATTTCAGTATCGCAAATGCAATGATCACTAATTTCCACTTGCCAAAATCTACATTGTTGATGATGGTATCTGCATTCATTGGTCATGATTTAATGAACAAAGCATATAAAGAAGCAATATTGGAAAGCTATAAGTTCTATTCTTATGGTGATGCCATGTTGATTATATAAGTTAAAAATATATCCTTTCTATAAAGGACGAATAAAAAAATCCCGCTTTATCTACATGGAGAAAGCGGGATTTTTATCACCAGTAATACCTACCTTTAAAAAGATGGAAGAAATAAAGAAAAAAGATATTCGGGCACTAACGCGAGAGCAGCTTAGAGAGTTCTTTGTTTCTAACGGTGATAAAGCTTTCCGTGGAAACCAGGTGTATGAATGGTTATGGCAGAAAGCAGCATATTCTTTTGATGTGATGACGAATCTATCAAAAGAAACTAGAGAAATGCTAGAGGCAAATTTTGTGATCAACCACATTAAGGTAGATCAAATGCAGCGCAGTAGTGACGGTACCATAAAAAATGCCGTTCGCTTACATGACGATCTAATTGTAGAGTCGGTATTAATTCCTACAAAATCAAGAACCACTGCTTGTGTATCTAGTCAGGTGGGTTGTAGTTTAGATTGTAGGTTCTGTGCAACATCTCGTTTAAAACGAATGCGTAACTTGAATCCCGATGAAATTTATGATCAAGTAGTTGCTATAGACAATGAAAGCCGATTGTATTTTGAGAGACCATTGAGTAATATTGTTTTTATGGGTATGGGAGAGCCTTTAATGAATTACAATAATGTGTTGAAGGCTATAGACAAGATCACCTCTCCTGACGGATTAGGGATGTCGCCAAAGAGAATTACGGTTTCCACTTCCGGAGTACCAAAACTGATTCGGAAAATGGCAGATGATGAGGTAAAATTTAAATTGGCAGTTTCTCTACATTCTGCTGTAGATGAAATCCGTACTTCAATTATGCCCTTTAATGCTAAGTTTACCTTGAGCGATTTGCGAGAGTCTTTGCAGTATTGGTATGAGAAAACTAGAAGTCGTATTACTTATGAGTACGTAGTGTGGGACGGAATTAACGATACCCAAAAAGATGTAGATGCCTTAGTAGAATTTTGCCGTTTTGCACCATCTAAGGTGAATCTTATTGAATACAACCCCATTGATGATGGCGAGTTCAAGCAAGCTTCAAACGCAGCTATTGACCGCTATGTAAATTCATTGGAGAAGAATAATATAGTAGTAACCGTTCGTCGTTCTAGAGGAAAGGATATTGATGCCGCATGTGGGCAGTTGGCGAATAAAAGTTAGAAGTACATTGTTTTAAGTGCGAGGTACAAAGTACAAGGAGTAAAATCTGCAGTTAGAAGAGTGAAAATAGACTTGTTACGAAGTCTAAAATTAGTAATACTAGATTGCAAAAGAGAAAATAGCGTATTTAGTAAAACCGATTACAAGAACACTAACTAACGTAATATCTTAGTACTTTAATACTAAAAAACGCGAAGCGTTAATGCTAAAAGCCAAAAGCCATTTTGAGCCTGAGTTTGTTTTTTGCATTTGTATTTGAATTTATTTTTTCCTTAACTCCTAACTCCAATAATACCATTATCTCCTCTCCGAGTACTGTTAATTCCTCGCTTTTGACTAATTTTGGCGTTCTAAAACAGAGCAGCTGAAAATAGTAGCACAAATAAAGGAACCTGTCTATCAGGAAATGGAGTTGTTTGAATCGAAGTTTAGAGATTCAATGACCTCTAAGGTTGCGCTACTCAATAGAATCACCCATTACATTGTAAATCGAAAGGGAAAGCAAATGCGCCCTATGTTCGTATTTCTAACGGCAAAAATGCTGAATAACGGTAAGGTGAACGAGCGTACCTATCGTGGTGCATCGGTTATAGAATTAATACATACCGCAACATTGGTGCATGATGATGTGGTCGATGAAAGCAATAAACGTCGTGGATTTTTCTCAATAAATGCCCTTTGGAAAAATAAGATTGCCGTTCTTGTAGGTGATTATTTGCTGTCTAAAGGTCTGTTACTATCTATAGATAATGAAGATTTCGATTTGCTTAAAATTATCTCTGTTGCCGTGCGTGAAATGAGTGAGGGTGAATTGTTACAGATAGAAAAAGCAAGACGCTTAGATATTACCGAAGATGTGTATTATGACATCATTAGGCAAAAGACGGCAACGCTAATAGCGGCCTGTTGTTCTTTGGGTGCTTGTTCGGTAAAGCCAGAAAGTGCGGATGTAGAAACTTTTAGGAAATTTGGTGAACTCTGTGGTATGGCATTTCAGATCAAAGACGATCTTTTTGATTATGGCGCTCAGCAAATAGGAAAGCCAACAGGTATAGATATCAAAGAGCAAAAAATGACATTGCCATTAATTTATGCGCTAAATCACTGTACCAAGAAAGAGAAAAGTTGGGCAATCAATTCGATCAAAAACCACAATAAAGATAAAAAGCGCGTTAAAGAAGTTATTGCCTTTGTAAAAGATAAAGGCGGCTTGGATTACGCGGTAACTAAAATGTTACAGTATAGAGATCAGGCGTTAGAATTATTGAGTACATATCCAGAGTCTGATTACAAAAGTGCTTTAGAGTTGATGGTGAATTACGTGGTGGATCGTAAAAAGTAAATAATACTTCAAAAAAATATACACATTTAAATAACTGATTAACAGTTATTTGAAAATTAATTTTAAATTTTATTTATCATCAGGCAACTATATGTTCTTCTTCTGCGTCTATGCTAATAGAAGACCAAACCAATATTTTGAAAATTATACCTTTTTATAAAAACGAGAAGCAGCTCATTAAAAAAGCAACATCGGGTAACCGAGATGCACAAGAGCGTTTATATAAAAAACATGCTCCAAAAATGCTGAGTGTCTGCCGTCAATACATAAAAGATATTCATTTTGCCGAGGATGTAATGGTGCAAGGTTTTCTAAAAATGTTCAATAAGTTAGAAACGTTCAAGTTCCAAGGAAGTTTTGAAGGATGGTTGCGGCGGATTATGATAAGGGAAAGCATCTCTTATTTACGAAAGCAGCAGTTTGTGGTGTATGATGATGAGGTTTACGAGAAAAATCAATCCGAAGAAACTTCACAAAGTTCCGATTTAGATACCGAACATATTCAACAATTGATAGATGCTTTACCGCAAGGGTATAAAATGGTATTTGTATTGTATACAGTAGAAGGGTATAAGCATAAAGAAATTGCAGAAATGCTGTCGATTACCGAGAGTACTTCAAAAACACAATTATTAAAAGCCCGAAAATTGCTTCAAGATCAATTAAGACAACAAAATATTATAGGGTATGGAAACCGATAAATTCGAAAAACATATAAAAGACAAGTTTCAGGAACGGGAGATTCAACCGTCAGAAAATGCTTGGTCCAAAATAGCATCAGAATTAAATGATGATGCACCTAAAAAGAAACCTGTGTATTTATGGATGGGTGTTGCCGCAAGTGTGGTTGTGTTGCTGGGTGTTGCTCTCTTTTATTTTAATGAAAACCAAGCAGTAAATGATATTCCGGCAGAAATTGTTGAGATTGAAAAAGAAGAGAATTTAGAAGAAGTAATTACTAAAGATCTAGAGCTTTTTGAAGAAAAAGTACAAGTTGTTGCAGAGACAGATACAAAGGCAGAAAGTGGCACTGTTGCAAATGAAGAGTACAGAATGCCAGAAGTACAAGAAAATAATATTTTAAATGATGCCATTGACGTAGCGGTTCTAGAACCTGTGATTACAGATAATTCTAATAATAAGCTAATAGTGTCAGACGAAATTATAAATTCTAAAGTGGTAGATATAGTGGCTCGGGTAGATGTTTTAGAGCAATACAATGATGTAACAGACGCCGAAGTAGACTCATTATTAAAACGCGCACAAGATGAAATTTTAAGAGAACGAATATTTAATACAGATAATACTGTTGATGCTATGGCTTTATTGACAGAGGTTGAAGAAGAACTTGATCAATCTTTCCGAGACCAAATTTTTAATTCTTTAAAAGCCGGTTTTATTAAAGTACGAACTGCGGTGGCAGATCGCAATAATTAATTAATCACAAATCATTTAATCCTAGATCTCTATAAAATACTATAGGGACGGGGAGCGGAGTTTATTCATCAAAAAAAATCAAAATCGAAATGAGAACAATTACAATGTATTTAATCTTGGCACTGACACTTCTTGTAGTGCAAAATTCAGTAGCGCAAGAAGATTATCAAAAAACAATAGATATTCTAAACGAGCAAAAACTTAGTATTACCAGGCAAGAGAAAGAAGCCCTTAAATTTGAAATAGCAGCAATTTCTAAAAAGTTAGATAATGATGAAATAACAAAAGAAGAGGCAGATGCTTTGAAAATGAAAGCAGCAGAAAAGCACGCGCTGAACATTGAAGATAGAATAGCCATTATCAATAATAAAATTTCTTTATTGGAAAGGAACAATGGTGAAGTGAAAGAATTGGATACCTTGAATTATAAGTTTGCTTTTCAAATAGGGTTTGGTGATGATGATAAGGATGGAGGGAAACTGCTGGGTTTTAGATTAAATGAAAACCCGAATAGAAAAGAGCCTATTTACGATAGAAGAACCTACTCAGATTTGGTAATTGCGGTAGGTCTTAATAATGCTATAGTTGAAGGGCAGTCTTTAAACGATTCACCATACAAAATAGGAGGTAGCAGATTTTTTGAAATAGGATGGCAGTGGCGTACCCGAGTATTTAAAAATACTAATTTTTTAAGATTTAATTACGGGTTCTCATTTCAGTTTAACGGATTAAAACCGAAGGATAATCAGTATTTGGTTTCTTTAGATAATGGACAGTCCGAACTTCAAGAGTTCGATTATGAGTTAGATAAATCGAAATTTAGAATGGATAACCTGGTTTTTCCTATGCATTTCGAGTTTGGACCATCAAAACAGAGTACAAGCGAAAAAAAGATGAGGTACTCTTTAAAGGATCAATTTAGAATAGGATTAGGGGGCTATGGCGGATTTAATATAGGTACACGTCAAAAATTAAAATACAACCTTGACGGTGATAATGTAAAAGACAAGCTGAAGCGTAGTTATAATACCAATGATTTAATTTATGGCTTAAGTGCTTATGCAGGTGTTGATGGTTTTCTGTTGTATGTAAAATATGATTTGAATCCTATATTTAAAGATGCCGCTGTAGAGCAAAGAAACATTTCATTAGGTCTTCGTTTCGACCTTTAAATAAGAAATTCATCAATCAAATTAGCTGTGGTGCCGTGTGTAAAAACCGGTTACTACAGCTAATTATTTGTATTAGATAATTCGCGATTCATCTCTTCGGTAAATTCATTTTCAAAATAACCTCGTTTACAATGGCTGCATTCTACCATAGTTGTGCTAGATATATTAAATAGCTTGATCCAGAAAATATGAAAATAGTTCTTTTGGGTAACAGCGATTAAAGTCCCGCGTTGTTGGCAATACGGACATGTGCTATTAAAAAGTTTTTTAGTTTCGGGCTTTCCAGGTCTTGTGCCAAAGAATAGAATCATAAGATATTATTAGTATTTTTCGGAGAACTACTTAATATGGTTTTAATAAATGAATGTCACTTCGAGTGAATTTTGAGACCTTTTTAGGAACAAAATTAGTATTGAGAACTTTTCTTGTTCTAAAGGTTTTCGATTCACCTTATTTTTCCAATGATATTATTGTTGAATAAAGCATTGGAATAAACGTGCTAATTATTTTCTGTCTAACTGTAAAACGATTATATACGCTAATGTAATAAAATAGATAACTTTTTTTATAATTTAAAAAAGCACATTCATTTTTGATTGCATATGTCAACCGTTTAAATTTTAATACTTTTATAAATTATTTAAAAAACAAAGTTTCCCTCCTTTGGAGGGCCTAAGGGAGGAATATGATTTCAAAGATTACCATAGATAAAGTGTATGAAACCGCTCGTTTAGAAGAGGTGATTGGTGATTTTGTGCAGTTAAAGAAATCAGGTACTAACTTTAAAGGCCTTAGTCCGTTTACAGATGAACGTTCCCCCAGTTTTATGGTATCTCCCGTAAAGCAGATTTGGAAAGATTTCAGTAGTGGAAAAGGAGGTAATGTCGTTGCTTTTTTAATGGAGCACGAGCATTTTACCTATCCTGAGGCTATAAAATATTTAGCGAAGAAATATAATATTGAAGTAGAGGAGACCGAGCAATCTAACGAACAAAAAGAGCAGGCCAGTGAACGCGAAAGCATGTATCTGGTCTCTGAATTCGCCCAAACACATTTTAAAGAAATGTTGTGGGAATCTGAGCTGGGTAAAGCAATCGGTTTAAGCTATTTCAAGGAGCGTGGTTTTACAGATGAAACTATCAAGAAATTTGAGTTAGGGTATTGCTTGGATCAATGGGACGGTTTTACAACTGCAGCGCTAGATAAAGGGTATAGGCTAGAATACCTTGCAAAAACAGGTTTGACCATTGTCAAGGAAGATTCTAACAACCCGAACGGAGCTAGAAAATTTGACCGTTTTAAAGGTCGGGTGATGTTTCCTATTCATTCTTTAAGTGGTCGTGTGCTAGGTTTTGGAGGCCGTATATTAAAGAACGATAAAAAAGCGGCCAAATACCTGAATTCTCCCGAAAGTGATATCTACCATAAGAGTAAAGTGTTGTACGGTATTTATCATGCCAAACAATCTATTGCTAAAGAAGATAATTGCTATTTGGTAGAAGGATATACCGATGTAATTCAATTTGCGCAGCGTGGCATAGATAACGTGGTATCTTCTAGTGGTACGGCATTGACGCCAGAACAGATTAGGCTGATTAACAGGTTGACCAAAAACATTACCGTATTGTTTGATGGTGATGCGGCTGGTTTGCGTGCATCGCTACGGGGTATAGATTTAATATTGGAGCAAGGTATGAACGTACGCGTATGTACATTTCCAGAAGGGGAGGATCCAGATAGTTTTGCCAAGAATAATGAGCTAGAAGATGTCATGATGTATCTGAATGACAATTCTAAAGACTTTATTCAGTTTAAAGCATCGCTTCTTGTTAAAGAGGCAAATAACGACCCAATTAAAAGGGCAGATACCGTTAGGGATATTGTAAATAGTATTTCTAAGATTCCCGATCGCATTCAGAAAGAGGTGTATATACAAGAGTGTGCCCAAATCATGAATATATCTGAGGCTGTTTTGTTCAATACACTTGCGCAGATAGGGAAAAAAGAAGATAAAAATGTACAAGCACAACAAAAAGAGGAGCAAAAGGCTTTTGATGTTGTTCGCAATACGCCTGAGGAAAAAGAAGAAAAAGTTGATGTGCAGTATCTATTAGAGCGAAAAATTATAGAATCGCTTATGTTGTACGGTAATTATAAAGAAGAATTTGAAGATCTGGTCTTGAAAGAAAATAGTGCCGGTGATTTAGTGCTGGAACCAGAAATATCAGAAATTAAGGTATACGAAAAAATTTATTTGGATCTGCAAGAAGATGAAATAGAATTGGCCAATGAAGAATTTCGTAAAATGTATACTAGGTTAATTGAAGCCTTAAATGAAAAAGAAGATTTTTCTATAACTTCTTTCGTTAATGGGCTCGATCAAGAAATGGCCAATCAAATTTCTTCTATTTTGATGGAAGAGGAGCGTTATACGCTGCATGACTGGGAGCGTAAAGAAATTTTTCCAAAGAGTAAGGAAATAGGAGTGGCACAGTTGGTAAGTGAAACGATACTAACGCTCCGTTGCTTTTTGATTAAAAAGAGAATGAGCACTTTGCAACATGCTACTGAAGATTCAACGAAAGATAATAGAGAGGTGTTAGAAGAAATTATGAACTACATTCAGTTGAATAAGTTATTGAATAAGAAATTAAATAGGGTGCTATCTTGATCTACACCTTATTGCAAATAAAAAGACCTGCTAAATGCAGGTCTTTTTTATGTCATTCAATAGTAAGAATTAGTACAATTCCAAGGCTTTTGCCTGCTGCAATAAATCTACCATGTTGTCTACATTTAATTTTTTCATTAAACGAGCTTTATAGGTACTAACTGTTTTTTCGTTTAGGTTTAATCCTAAAGCAACTTCTTTGTTGCGTTTACCACTAGCTAAAAGTTTTAATACTTCTATTTCTCTTGTGGATAATTTTCTAAAGAATCTTCTTGGTTTCTTAGTTCCTTCATCAAAAGCAAGACGTTGTGCAAGTTCGTTGGTAATGAACATACTACCCTCACTTACCTTGGTTACTGCAGCGGTAATGTATTCTGTACCAGATGATTTGGATAAATAGCCAAAAGCACCGGCTCTTATGGCGCTAAGGGCATAAACATCTTCAGACTGGCCGCTGTACATAAGAACTTTTACGTCTGCGTAATCTTTTTTAATTTTGCGTAATGCCGCTATTCCATTAATTTCCGGAATATCCATTTCTAGCATGACCACATCGGGGGTTGTGTCTTTGAGTTTTTTAAAAAGTTCTTCGGTAGTAGCTACCTCATCGATCAATTCAAATCCCTCAGCGGATTCTAGAACCTTCCTAACTCCCATTCTTATGATAGGGTGGTTGTCCGCTATTAAAACTTTGATCATTAATTGTTTTTTTATATAGATTTTGAAACCTATGTTGTCTAAAAAGACTACATGCAATGTAAGGCTTAAAATTCTAAATTAGAAGTCAAAGTTGCATTATTTTGTTATTAACGTATAATTTAGGGGTTTATTTTCGATTTAATACCTTGATTATTAGTTGAGTTGTTGTTTTAATCGTTCTGGAATCTCACAAACAGGTATAGGTATCATCTTATGTTGGTTCATTGTATTCAACCGTGTAAAGATTGCATAAACCTCTTTTTGTCTTCCTTCAAAATCATCAGCTATTTTACCTTCGTCTTTCATGGTCATTGCCCATTCTAGCTCAGGGTAAGAGGCACCTATTTGGTCTTCATCGGTTCTGTCATCTCCCCATAATCCATCAGTTGGTGCGGCACCAATGATCTCTTGGTTTATGTCTAAAACCTTTGCAATGTCATATACCTCGGTTTTCATTAGATCGGCAATTGGGCTCAAGTCTACTCCACCATCCCCGTATTTAGTATAAAATCCAACACCGAAATCTTCAACTTTATTCCCTGTGCCTGCTACCAGATAACGTTCAAGTGCAGCAAAATAGTACAAGCTGGTCATGCGTAAACGTGCTCTGGTATTTGCTAAAGACATAAACCTGTCTTCCTCATTATCCACAGTTGGTAATGCAGCCACAAGACTATCGAATACCGGGGTTAGATTTACCGGTTGTCTTTTTACATTCGGAAAATTGGCTATTAACCAATCTATATGCCTAGAGGCACGATCACTTTGGTTCTCTGCTTGGTGAATGGGCATTTCTAAACAAAGTAGCTCTAAACCGGTTTTGGCACAAAGGGTTGAGGTTACGGCAGAGTCGATTCCACCAGATATACCTATAACAAAACCTTTCTGTTTTGCAGTTGTAGCATAATCTATTAACCATTTAACAATGTACTCGATTACCTTTTCCGTTTGCATACCGCTCTAATTATTTAGTAAAATCAATTAACTTTGCCTTAAAAATAAGTTGAACACTGTAAATAATAAAATGTATTGTAAGATACTTGCCAAGGTCAAACCTATTTTTGTGCTATTATCAGTTTTTTTTATTCTTTTTAGCTGTAATGATAGTGATAAGGAGGCCAAAGAGATTGCAGCCATACCCATGGATCTAAAAATTTCACGCTTTGATCGTGAGTTTGCGGCTTCTGGAGAGAAAGGTCTGCCTGGTTTGCGTAAAATGTATCCATACTTATTTCCAGCGCCGGATAGTGTTTGGATCGCTAAAATGAAAGACTCCCTTCAAATAGAGTTGTTTCAAGAGGTAGGCAATGCTTTCCATAGTTTTAAAGATGAGGAAGAAGGTTTGGTGCAGTTGTTTAAGCATATTAAGTATTATTTCCCTGATTATAAAGTGCCAAAGGTCATAACGGTGACCAATGATGTGGACTACAATAACAGAATTATTTTGACCGATAGTCTTTTGTTCATCAGTCTTGATAATTATCTGGGTTCTGAGCATAAGTATTATGGCGGATTCCAACGGTACATTGCGCAGTCATTAGATCGTAATTTTATGATAAGCGATGTAGCAAGTTCTTTTGCAAAGCAAGTTGTACCTAGGCCAAGAGATCGAACTTATCTGGCGCGGATGATTTATTTTGGTAAAGAATTATATCTTAAGGATAAATTGATGCCAAATGCAGAAGATCGCAGAAAAATAGGGTACTCCCAAGAAGATGTAGAATGGGCGATTGCCAACGAAGAGCCTATTTGGAGAAACTTCATAGAGAACGAATACTTGTATAGTACCGACAATAAATTAAATCAGCGATTTTTGGAACCTGCCCCTTTTTCAAAATTTGGGTTGGAGCTGGATAATGAATCGCCGGGGAGGTTAGGCCGTTACATAGGATGGCAAATTGTACGTGCCTTTATGGAAAATAATAAAGTAAGCATGATGCAATTAATGCCAATGCCTGCGGATGAAATATTTAAGAAATCAAATTACAAACCTAGAAATTAGATGGCAGATTTACATACTTCAGAAATAAAATTGCGCGTAGGATTAGACGAAAATAGAATTCCGGAAACATTAAATTGGTCTGCAGAAGACGGTGGTATAGAAAATGAAGCCGCAAAGGCAATGCTATTATCCGTTTGGGACAGTAAAAACCAAGAGTCGTTAAAAATAGACTTATGGACTAAAGATATGCCAGTTGATGAGATGAAAACATTCTTTCACCAAACATTGGTTTCTTTGTCAGATACCTTCTTAAAGGCAACACAAGACGAGAAAATGACCGCTACCATGAAAGATTTTTGTGATTACTTCGCAGAGAACTTAAACTTAAAAGATAAAGGCACAAAGTAATAAGTGTTAGGCAGGAAGTATTAGGTACAAAGTATTAAGTAAATCAAGATGTCATGGCGAGGAGCTTAGTGCGACTTCGAGATTAAAATTATCAATGTCAGTTCGAGTGGTTTTATGGTGTAGCATAGCGGAAACATAAAATTGTATCGAGAACAGATTTGGAACACACTCGGGTTCTCGATACAAATTTTCTCATACTTCGAAAATTCACTAGAACTGACAGGACGTTTTCATAAGTAGAAGGTTAGAAGTACAAAGTAATAAGTAAATCAAGAGATCATAGAGAGGAGCTTAGTGCGAATCGCTTAATACTTAATACAAAAACGCGCAGCGTTTAAACAACCATCAACGAACAACCATCAACGAACAACCATCAACGAACAACCATCAACGAACAACCATCAACGAACAACCATCAACTACTTCCTATTCTTTTTCGGCTTACAGGTCATGCAAAAATCAGAAAGAGCATTGATTTCATCGATAACTTTGTTGTGCTCTTTTTGTAGCATCTCTGAATTTTTCCCAAAATCTGTGGCTTTAAATACTTGTGCGCTAACAGTATTCATTTCTTCTTGTAGCGCGTTGAAAATAGGTTGAAATAAGCTAGAGTTACTAAAAGCACCTTTTTCTTCGTAGATTTTCTTGCGTATTTTTCTAGAGTAAAGCTCTACCAAATCAAAATCATAACGTCCAAATTGTAATAACTGATTTGCGGTCAGGGAGTCTGGTGCGACTAAAACTGCTAGGTTCTTTTGAAAAATAGCTTTTACCTTGTCATTGAAATTTTTGGTGAACATAAAGGACACCGAGTTCATATTAAAACTGAAATCGATTTTTGAACCCGAATAAATGGAATAGGTTGTAAGCGTGGGATTGATCTCTGATTCTAGAGACTGATAATCGTTTAGCTGTAATTCGTAATCAGGATTCCATAAAATAGGCTCCTGTGCAAAAAAAGGCAATGATGAAAATGTTATGAAAAGTAATAAAAGCGTGTTTTTCAAAGGATGTAATTTTGAAATGAAAGTACTATAAAAACTTAATGGGAAAGAAGTTTGAAATCTAATTATGTATTAAAATTTGTTAAAACCTACAACTGAAACTCAGTTTGGTTGGTGCCGGTATCAAAAATGTTGGGATAGTGTTCGCGTACATTTTGTTCCATAAATTCTATGGGTACATCTTCAAAATGCCCATAGTCTTCTAGGTACTCCATAAATTGGGTGCCCGCTTGGTTGAACTCTTGTAGCACTGCATCGTTTTCACCATCAAAATCCAAAGGTGCTACATGTAGCATTTGACATAACGATGTATTAAAAGTAGGGGAGAGCTTTAGCCATTTGTTATTGATATAGGCATCTACCATGCCATGGGGCGTGAGTTCGTTAGAACCAAATTTTTCCACTAACCGATCTACTGCAATATGATTTTTAACTTTCGCTAAATGAATTCTAGCTGGTATGCCAAGCGCTCTAAGTCCGGCAATTAAAATGATAGACTTATCAATACAGTGACCCTTTGGGCGTTTTGCAATTTCACTGGCACGATATTTCTCTCTATTGAAACTTAAGGAGTACGGGTCATATCTCCATGTGTCGCGCACCTTGTTGAATAATGCAATAGAAACTTCCTTTTTAGAAAATGCGGTATTTTTAAATTCATTTACTAACTCTTGTATCTCATCACTTTCATAATCAAAAAAATAGGTAGGGGATAGGTAGCTCATAGAGTTAAGTATTTGTAATATATATTGTTTTTTATGCCAAATACTAAGGTAATAAATTTTTAAGCGTTAAGGGTAATACGCAAATTGCCAAAAGCGAGTATTAAGTAATAAGTAATAAATAAAAAGTACAGAGTATGAAGTAACTATTATAAAGTGGAATGTGGAATAGAGAAAATGGAGGATAGAGAATAGACTAATTTTTATGGGTATTTGGCAAAGCTAAATTGTTTAAGTAGCCAGTAGCCAAGCTAAAAGCTAGTATTAAGTAATAGGTACAAAGTATGAAGTAACTATTGTAAAGTGGAATAGAGAAAATAGAGTGTAAAGAATAGACTTGTTTTTAATTCGTATTTGGCAAAGCTACATTGTTTAAGTAGCCAGTAGCAACTATATACTAATTCACCATCAAACTATCAACTGAACACTGACCACTGAATCCTAGTTCCTAAATTCTTCCGGTCTATTCTGCCAAATATGAATATACTGCCCAGTAGACATTCTACGCGCCATTTCTTTTGCCCTAGTGGCTAGTTCTCCTTCATAAAGTTCATCAATAGTTTTGAACCACAATTGAAGCCATTGTGCAAAGTGATCTTGAGAAATGGTATGGTGTAGATTTTTATCGACCTTGATATGTGCTTTAGACGGACTCCCTCTAAATGTACGTACGCCAAAAAGGTTGGATTCCCAGAAATCGGTAAGTTTACTTAGGTGTGCAGGCCACTCCTCGTCTGTAATGTGTCCGTTGAAAATAGGACCCAATAATTGGTTTTGCCTTATTTTATCGTAGAAAGTATGTACCAATACCCTAACATCTTCTTTATTGGTAATTTCGCTCATGATTTGTTTTTAAGAATCGGCAATAACTTTTTCAACCCTATTTGCAGCGTCTTGTTTAGAAAGCGTAAGACGAACAATACTATCGGATTTCGCTAAAAGGTCATGCGGAACATTAGCGGCTAAGGTAATCATATCTCCTTGTTTTAACGTATGAAGTGTACCTTCAACCCCAAAATCAATTACTCCTGCTACAATATGTACTATAATGGGAAAAGGAGCCTTATGTTCTTTCATAAGTTGCCCGTTCTTCAATAGAATTCTAATTTCTTTTGAAAAAGAAGTTTCTAAAAGAACTTTAGTAACTATTTTATTATCGTTGAAATCTACATTTTCAGTGAAGGATATCTTTTGCATTGCAGTGTTTTTTACAATAATATAAAACATCTATAGGCTAAACTATGACACATGTCAGGTAATTATTCCTATAGGGGTTTTATGATGAAATTTTGCAACGGTATAAAGTGTTTTCTACATTATATTGCTCAATAATAGAGATTTAATTGTTCTGGCAGTTGTGGTGAAATATTAATAATATTCTCAATGCAATGCCTCAGAGGTTTTCCCCAAGATTACTTGTTATTTTGGGTTTTTGCCGTTCCTGGGGTCTTGTTTTAACACTTTGGCGGTAGTTCGATAGAAGGTAGGTGCATAGGAATAAAACTCATGAGGTTGCTCAAAAAAGATAGCTAGTGTTGCGGCAAATAGCTCTGTTAAATCAGTGCCTTCATAATTTTTGAAAATGGTGTATTTTCCCTCATGAATAAGCGGCATTTTTTTAGAAGCCAATTCTTTCCAGGCATTGAGGTCCATGTCATTAAATGCTTTAGAGAAATAGGAGCTTTTAGCATGTTCAATAATCAGGCAATGGCTGAACTCTTGTAGGGCAAAATTAAATCCAGCATCAGAAAAAGTAAAGCTATTTTTTACAGCGGGCCAGGGCAGGTTTATATGCTTTGTCAGTGTGTTTTCGTCACCATTGAACAAAACTCTTTTGCTGGTACTTGTATTTGAAGGCGGAGAAACTAATACTGTTTTAAAGAGACTTAGGACAGGTTGTTTTAGTCCAAAAGTAATTTCAATAAAAGCACTAGAAATGACTAGTTTCATTTCTGTAGTAAGTTCAAGACCTTCTGTAGCGCTAAAATGTGTGGTCTTTAAAAATAACAGAGTTCTTTTCACAAAAGCCTTTTGGTGCTTTTCTGATAATGCAGCGTAATAGGAGTTCCATTTGTTAAGTACCTCATGGCATTCTAGCTTGCTGCTAGACTTAATAAAAAAGTTGACGAAAGTATGTTTTACGTTCAAGTGGTAGTGTTGGTTGAAAGTGCGGTTCAGTAAATAGTAATTGCAAAAAAAAAATTGGAGCGCAAAATTAATGTTATTCAGTGATAACAACACTACCTTTTAGTTCATTTTCGGTAGGTTTTTCAAACCAAGTTTCCATAAAATTAAAATCCTCTTGGCTGACTTCAAACTCAAAGGTGGCTCCTTTTTCCGTGTTGCGCCGCTGCACGCGTTCCCATCTGGTTGTCTTAGAAATATTTAAAAAGTGAAGTGTAATTTCATACCCATGAGATGCTGCAAAGGTTCTAAACTTTTCTCGGTGTTCAAATTTAGATAGGCCCAGGTCTAAAATGGCATCGGTATCAGATTCTTCTAATTGCGCTACCACATTTAAAATCATCTGTTCGGCCCGCTCAATACGTTCTAAAAACCATTCTAATCCGTCTGTTTCTGTTTTGTCTGGTAGAAACAGGGTGTTGTTCCAAGTGTCTATAGAGAAAATGACACCTTTGGTTTTACGCTTAAGGGCATTGGCGTAGGTAGTTTTTCCAGATCCAGTATTTCCAACGATGAGGTGTAGCATTACGGTTGTGAAATTTAATATATAAAACCTGTAATAGTGATTAGCTAATAAATTTAATTTATAAATATGACCTTTCGAAATTTATATATAGTTTGGTGGCGGATAGTATAATTACTACTGTTTTTTGTCGAAAACTAAGCTAGATATCAAACAATATTTTTCTTAATAGGTTATTACTTAAAATTCTTTAAACTTAAATGATGTTCAAAAGATATAGATATTTTATTTTTTGCCTCCTTATTTTCTTTTCTTGTAGTAAAGAAGAGAACAATTCTACAGCAGAAGAAGGCATTGACAAACCTCAAGTAGATACAAATGTAACAAATGAAGATATTGAAGGAGCTTGGTATGTGCATGCAGGGGAATATATGGGAGATATTATTCAAGTAGCACCTAGATTTGCAGCATGTGGTTACGATTATTTAGTATTTGAAGAGAAAGGTGTTTACAAAGAAGTTTTATATAATAACAATGATTGTATTTCTGAAAAAGAATTTGCTAATTGGGTGTTGAAAGACGGATTAATTACAATTTCGAATGCACAAGGCGAAAAAGAGGAACTTCCGGTAATTGAATTTCAACCTTCAGAATTGGTTGTGAATTTTAAATTTGATATTGATAATGATGGAAGTGAAGATAGTTTAAAAGCTTATTTAAGGCCATATGATCCCGTATCTAATAATCATATAGCTAATTCATTTGTTAGGCTTTCAGAAGAAACCGGATTGTTGAAATTTAACTGGAAGGAAGAAACTGATATTGAATCTTTTAATGCTTATGAGGTTTATCGGTCACAAGATGGTGAATGTTCAAAAGAGGGGGCGATACTATTGGCTGAAATAAAAGATAGTGGTACCACTACTTTTGTCGATTATGATCCGCCAGCTACTCAAAATAATTTATGCTACTTTTTAAGGGTGTATACTAAAGAGGGAATGGTAGGAGAAAGTGAATTAGTAAATGTGAATCCTAAAGAACTAACTATGGATGGTGCCTTTTACTTAAATAGTGCCAACTTAGAAGGTGAAAATGTTCTTCTTAATTGGAGTGAATATAACAATCCATACTTTTCACATTACGAAATAGTTTATGCGAATTCTGACGGAAGTAACTTACTTTTTCATGAAGAAGATAGCATAATATCAATTGATGCTTATACAGAAACTAGTTTTCTAGATACAGACCCTCCATATATAGAAAATCCTTTTTTTGCCATTTACGCTTATAATATATTTGGAGCTAGTGTAGTTAGTAATTATGAACAGATAACCTTTAGAAGAAAAGAATTAACAGGTCCAATTTGGTTAAGCCATATTGAAATAGATGTTTATGAGGCATCAGTTTATTTACACGGGGTAAGTAGTATACCTGATTGGAGTGATTATGGTGTAAATGCAGTTTTGAGAATTGACTATAATGAGGGTTTACTTAAGTCAACAACTAGTGATGAGGTATATGTAGCCGGTGAGTTTCCATTTAGAAAACCATTTAATTTTCCAGAGGGCAAAGAGTTGGTAACAAATGGACAATCAAATTTACATTTCCTACACCCAATAACGCTAACTGAAAATTTTTCATTTGGTTCGTTCTACTTATATGAGGAATTCGGTTTAAGTGGTATCATTGATTATACTTACACGGATAACGGATTTTTAGTTATTATAAACGCTAGTGATATATTTGTTTTTCAACGAATGGGAGAAGAGTTAATTCTTCTAGATAAACAAATTCATTATGAAAATCACCAAGGAGATAATTTAGAAAGATTGCTTCAAGTAAATGAGAATGAAATCATTATTGGTCATAAAAATGAGCCGAATAGTATGCTATTTAAAGTTGATGAAAATGGTTTGTTACAAAACAAAAGAGTTATATCAATACCATTAAGTTCTAATTATAGTGCTAAGTATAAAAATGCTTCTTTTTATAGTGAGTCAAATAACTCGCTTATAAATTATGGTGATAGAACATTGTATTCTACACTTACTTTTCAGGATGAAGCGCAAATGCCAGATGAACTATTTGCCCTTGGATTAGGTCAAAATTCAAATTATATTTTTGCAAGTACAAATGATCCTGATTGGTATGGAAGTGATATAAAAACACAGTTTTTAAAGCGCGAAGTATTAATGTTTGATATTGAAACAGGGCAAGTTACAGCTATTAAAACAAAAGGATATCCAATTTGGGTATTTGAAAATAATTCAGGTGAAATTTTCTCTATTTCTATTCCGGAAAATCAAATAATTACCGAATTTGATGTTTTTGTAGAGAAAATTGAAATGCCTTGACCCTGTTCGTTACATATCAATTTATGTAGTAATTTTTGCAATTTGCACTGGGTTTAAGGTCATTTTGAATGAGTATATTGCCCTAAATAAGAAAAACGCTATTATTTTACCGAAATCCATTAGTTAAATAGAATTTTATAATTCCAATTGCTTACCGTCGTGTTTTAGTCTATAGAATTTCTCTGGTGTAATAAGCAGGCCTTCTGAGTTTTTGTTGGGCCAGTTTTTATTATAGTCTTTAGGGTGTTTCACATCAATAGCATATACTTTTCCATTATATAACTTCTTTACGGACCATTGCAGGGTGTGACCCACAATAATATCGGTTGCATTAAATTTATCAATTCCTATAGCAACATCTTCTTGTGATAGGTCATCTTTAAAATAACCTCTGTACCAACAGATTCCTTTTTTATTAGAAGTAACCAATTGTTCAATAGTCTCTTCAGGTTTTGGAAAATAGGAGAGGTGATAATTGTCTCTGTTTATTTGGTTGACCTGGTCTAATGTAATGTCATATTTGGCTATACCTGGGTGAATGCCTCCGTGAGCAAATAAATGTCCGTTAATACGCTCTATAGTATTTTTAAAAGCCATCCACCGTCCTAGAAAAGCGTTGTTGTTATAGAGATCATGATGTTGCTTTTCTAAAATAGACGCAACACCGTAATACTTGTAAGAAGCCGACTTAAATTTGCCTTGCATGTTGTACAGCTCATGATTGCCAATAATAAAATGTACATGTCCGCCTTTATTTTTAGCATCTTGTTCCAGTTTGTAAATGAACCAAAGTACTTGGGTAGTAGAAAAACCTCTATCCACAAAATCACCAACAAGGACAAGGTGGCCTTTCTCAAAGATCCAATTTAAGTTGGTGTCTATTACTTTGTGCGTAATTAAAAAATCGCGAAAAGTTTTGTAACCACTTTCAATATCAGAAATGGCTAAAATAGGTTGGTCGTCGGTATAGGAGGTTGCCGGTATTTCAAATTCAGACCTGATTGTAAAACTAAAATTAGAGTCATCTAAAGGAAATTTACTTATAGCAGCAATGTGTTCTTTACTATTGTGCGTTGTTTTGTCCACATAAAAACCATCAGTTTTATTCCCTCTAATATACTGTACGTTAATGGTGCTGTCATTTTCATAAAATACATACGGACCTTCCTTATCTAAATTCAGGCTCAGTGGATCGGTACCGTAGGCCACACTTCCGTTGAGCGAGACAACGACGATAATGCCAATGATGAATAAAACCAGTATAGTGCCGAGTACATTTTTAAAATAGCGAATAATTCTTTCTTTCATGTTACTTGATTTGATGTTCGTTTTTTGATTGATGATGGCACAAACATATGGGCAAAAGAATAGACCTAAAATTTTATGTGATATACTTAAATAATTTGGTGGTTATACTTGCCATTGGGGATGGTGAACTGTTTTTGACCTAGTCTAAAAGTTGTTTGTAACCGAAATAGGTGTGTTCATCACTATTAATTATTTGCGATAGTATTTCTTCTATTTTTGTGGCATGATGCAATTTATAAATAAAAATAATTGGCTGGTAGTCAAAGTAGTAGTGCTTATCACTTTACTGATCCCTTTGTTAATTACCACGTACGAGTTTATCGTTTTAGGTAATGAATCTGTGGTTTTTCTAGCAGATTATCCATCGGTAGTAGGTATAATCGTGGTGGTTTATTATTCCCTCTTATTAGTGATAGGGTTGCTATGGCTCATAAAACAATTGATCGCTATTTTAAATTTAAAGAAGGAGACCAAAAAAAGTGAGTTGTTGCATTTGCAAAGTCAAGTAAACCCGCATTTCTTTTTTAACATGCTAAACAATGTATACGGTATGGTAGATAAAGATACCGATGGTGCTAAAGACCTTATTTTAAAGTTGTCAGATTTAATGCGGTATAGTATTTATGAAGGGGAAAAGGAAACTGTACCGTTGGCAGAAGAGATTTTGTATGTACAAAATTATATAGCGTTACATAAAATGAGGTATCATAAAGAAATTGATATTGAGTTTACCATAGATGTCGCAGATGACACCATAAAAATAAGACCGTTGATATTGATTATTCTATTAGAGAATGCCTTTAAACATGGTGTAGAGAATTTGCGCGAAAAAGCATATGTTGCCATACATTTAAAAACCAATAAAGAAAGATTACTTTTTGAGATAGAAAATAATTTTGATCAAAATGGAATTACGGAAACAAAAGGTATAGGTCTCAAAAACTTAAAACGGAGATTGGTACTGGCATATCCTAAAAAGCATCAATTTAGGGTTGAAAAGAACAATACGGTATTTAAAGCACAATTAGAACTGCACATATGATTACATATTTAATTATAGATGATGAACCAATAGCTCATGAAATTGTAAAAGGCTATGCTGATTTGTTGCCAAATATGAAATTAGCTAAGCATTGTTATGACGCTATTGAAGCTTTGGCTTATTTGCAGGGTAATCCAGTAGATTTAATCTTTTTAGATTTAAATATGCCCAAATTAAAGGGATTTGATTTTTTAAGAACACTACAGAATCCTCCAAAAGTAATAGTCACTACCGCCTATAAGGAATATGCGTTAGAAGGGTATGAGCTAAATGTTATAGATTATTTATTAAAGCCATTTAGTTTTGAACGGTTTTTAAAAGCCATCAATAAAACCATACAACAGAAAGGCTATCCACCACAATCAGAAGCTATAAAAAATGAAGAAGAACCGTTCATTTTTCTATACAGCGATAAAAAGCATATTCAAGTAAAATTGAATGATATACTACTTGTTGAAGCAGCCGGAAACTATTGTAAGGTTATTTTAAAAGAAGGTCAGCAGATTCTAATTCGAGAAAAAATATCAGATGCATTAGAAATGCTTGCAACAGATAAATTCATTCAAGTACATAAATCGTTTATAGTGGCAAAAAAACATATTGAAACCGTAGAGGGGAATAGCATACAAATAAAAGAGTATCAAATTCCTATAGGTAAAGTGTATAAAACAAAGGTTCTTGATTTTCTGAAATTATAAGGGCACTTTTATTAACCGGTCAAATGGGTATTCATTCAACGGTATTCATTTTTACCCATTAGCAATTGTCGCCTGTTCTTCTAAATCAGCAATATTTTCAAATTTTTGAAGCGGTAGTTCTTTGTTGGTCGCTTTTATTTCAGCGACTAAGGCAAGAATTAAATCTAGGGGTTTGGCTTCATAGCCAAACATGTTTTGGTCAAACTCAATACCGGCAAGTATACCGTCATTTTCCATACCTACGCCCCAATTTTCTATAAAATCTACTAAGGCTATTTCAGTAATTTGGTAGTTGCTCCAATGGTTTATGGCGCAAGATTTTGCTCTGCCATTTTCAGCCCAAAAACATAGTATATCTACAGGTTTACCACGTTCGTTTTCATAATGCGCAGAGGCTGAGGTGGCAAACCCATCTTGGTTTTGCAGCGCATAAACAACGTCTGTTTCACAAACCGTTTTTATAAATTTTTGGTATCTGTTTTCAATAATATCGGAGCCTTGTTGTTCCATGTTTTGTGATTATATAAAGTTCGCGAATTTAACTAAACTAAATGGGAAGTAATTTCATTAACCTGCTCTTCGGTTAAGATAGGTTCAAAGTATTTGATATAGTCATTAAGTTCTTTTAATAATTTTACACTTACAAATTTAAACTCAGTATTAGGTTTATTGTTAATCATGACTATAAGGTTTCGAATTGGAATTTTTTGTTCTCCCCAATGATGATTATGTAAAGTTATATTTTCCGAAATGTAGATGTATAGAGCAAAATTTGATCTTCTAATTTGTTCTATTGGGGATCTCAGACTAATAGAATTAACAGAATTCTTACTCCAATTTTTTGTTTCTATTATAAAAATTCCTGCCTTTGAGATTAAAAGGTGGTCTATTTGTATAGAATAAATTCTCTCGTTTTGTTGTTTGTGAAAAATAGGTGGGGAAAAATCTAACTTAAAATCATTGATCAAAATAAAATCGTCAGAAAGTTTTTTGATTTCTTTTACAACTAAGTTTTCACCTATTGCTCCAGAAATCAGGTTTTTGCATTCTTCTAAAACAGCACGGGTGAATTCTAATTCTTCAATTTTACTTTTCGCTCTTCTTTCAATCAGAATTTGCTTATTAGATTCGTATTTATTTATAAATACCTGGTCGATTTTAATTTTTTGAGCTAATGGTTGAACAACTTTACTGAGTATTTTAGATTTCCTGCCTTTAAAATCATTGCATCGTCTTTTTAAATAATAAAGCTTTATGCTCGATAGTATTTTATATAAAAAACTAAGACTGTTCTTTTTATGAATGATATCAATTTTGGATTGTAAATCTGCAATTTTCCTATCTATTTTTTCTGTCGCTAAGTTGCTTATTTCAACTTTTTGTTGGGTATTTTCTTCAAGGCGAATACAGGTGTTATGATATTCTTGTTCTAAATCGTTTTTTGTGTCGTTTAGAACTGTTGATTTTCTAGAATCAAAATCCTTTAAAAAATCTTTAATCTCTCTTACAGATTTAAATCTAGAAACACCTTTGTTTTCTAGCTCATATTTAAGCGATTTTAATGATTCTATAGTTCTGTATATTCTTGCCATTAAGGATAAAACTTAAATAAGCGATAACGTAATTGATTAATTGTCTAGTAAATAAACTGAATATACTTGAAATATTTAAGCTCAAGAATCTGTTTTTTGAATTTATGAGCCTAGAATACTATTGTCTAAGATTAAAGAAGAATTTATTTATTTTTTACCTCCATTCTTTGTTATGCAAAGTTTTTTTCTAATATTTCTAATCTGTGTTTTAAATTTTCTTTTATTTCCTTTAGATTAATATTTGAGTTTTTAAGACCATGAATGTCTTTATTACAACCTCTGCAAATTTCTCGTTCCAGACTATTTTCTTTTCCACATTCGCATTTCCAAACCTCAATGTCTTTTCTTGTCAACTTGTCTAATGTTTGGTAAAACTCAGCTTTAATAGGAAACTTACTTTCCAGTTTATCAATAGTTTCTTTGATTGCTTTTATGTCCGATTTGAAATAGGTATTTTTATGAACTCCAGATATTAAAGCTCCAACGTTATTAAGATTTTGATTGTCACTTGATAGTAAGGAAAGGTTTTTGTCAAAGTCAACTAAATTTAATTCTTTTACAATGCTGACAACTGGTTTTAAATCATTCTCTTCATTACTTTCTATAAATGTAAAGATTTCTGTTATTGCTAGTTCTCTGTCTATATTATCAAAAAAAGCCTTTAAGTTTTCTCTGAAATCCGTTGAGTTTTGGCTTTTGATCACTTTGTTTAAAAGAAATGGGCTTAATTCCGAAATCTGATTTTCTATAATTAAATTCCAATTATTTTCGTTCAAATTGAGATTATTGCTTTCTGCTTTTTTTAGAAGTTTGGTTTTTAGTTCAAGCTGTTCAAAAGCTTCTAAATCTATAGAAGTTGAATTATTTATTACTTCTTTACTTTTTCCAGCAACGCGAACAGCTGTTCCCATTGCTGTAACCATTAACATTGATTTTCCTTGAGCAGAAATTTCGTCGTTTTCGATTGTCAGTCCAATAACGTAGTTTGCTTTTAAATAATGAGCACGCTTTTTTAATTCATAAATAGCTTGTTGATTTATTTTTTCTAATGACTTAGTGTAAGTGTTTGACTTCCCGCCAAAAATATCTCGAAAACCAGATAAAAAGTCTTTAAAAAAGTTCATTCCAATGACAATACTTACTGAAATCGGTTCAATATATTCCTCAATTTCTACATTTTGAAGTGAAGAAGTTGTTGTTACTTTTATGTGTTTAAAATGTTCCATTCAAATTTTCCTAACGGTTTGGCTAAACGTAGTACGGAGGCAAGGAAACTTTTCGTTTCCGTCTTCCGACGTAGCTAAAGCTTATTGTTTTGCTTTTTCTTTTTTGTTCTAAAGCTAAATCCATAAGATTTAGCGACTTTATAAATATACACTGACCTTTCGGTTTTGCCCATAAGTCCGCATTACGTTTAGGCTTTGTTATCTTTAGTTGTTTTCGCAAGAGTTACAACTTTTATATAAATCCATTATCTTACAGGTCATTGCTTTAAGCATTTTAATTTGTCCATAAACACCTCTTTATAAACTATGTCCTCTATATCGTTATAATAAGAAGTCCCTTGAAGTCTTATTTTGTCTATGGGCGATTTTAAAAGTCTATTATATTCTCCACTTGTTAATCTACCTTGTAGGCGGAAAGAGCCACAGTCTGTCTCTCCAAAATGATAAAATTTGACTATATCTCCATTTTCGAGTTTAACTTGTACGAACGATTTGTCATGTGAGTATGAACTTGCACATCCAAGGTCTTCTGCACTATCAAAAACTATTGAATAATTACCTCCGAAATTTCTTAGCTGAATACTTAAATAACTCAAAATGTCCCCAACTTGATAAAAGTCCGTGTACTTTCTAAGTTTTCCATTAAAATCGTCTATTTCGTTGGTTTCATATTGGCAATTTTTCTTATACTCTATTTTTGCAATGCTGTCCTGTATAATTTTTTCTTTTTTATAAGCTACAATTTTATTTGCGACTTGAGTTTTGATAAATTCTTCATTTTGAACACTTTTATCTTCAATATATCCCTTACAATTCCCTTGCTTTATTAAATACCTTGAGTATTTTTTACCAGTTGCATAAATTGGAATTGAGTCTTTTATTTTACAATATGAATCAAAGCCCGCACTATATTTATAAACTTTAGTTCCTGTTTCTACAATGACTTGTATCTCAGTTCCAAATTCTTGTAATTGCTGAGCTTTTAAATTTAGATTGCAGATTATTAATAGTATTAATGGAAAATATGTTTTCATTAGTTTTGGTTTTTTACAATTAAAGATAACTACTGTATATGTGTACAATTAC
The DNA here is from genome assembly GCF_900155985.1 of Maribacter ulvicola. Lineage (GTDB taxonomy): Bacteria > Bacteroidota > Bacteroidia > Flavobacteriales > Flavobacteriaceae > Maribacter > Maribacter ulvicola. Next base: position 22,107 of record NZ_FTMA01000006.1, on the reverse strand, counting down.
ACATATTCCGAAATAATCAGAAATATGCATAATCGCACTTCTAATACACCACTAAAGAATAAACCTACAATTTCCATTTCACACTCCATTACGGGAAACCATAATTGACTTAAAAATCAGATATTTTTTTAATATTTACAGGTTTTAAAGGACTTAAAACTAGATAAGCCGATATTTAAAATATCGACTTATTCCAATTGCTATTCAATATTAATTGTTGCTGTTTTAACATCTCCTCTTTCTACGGTAATAGCTTTGTAAGCATCTCCTTCTTCGGAAAATACTGCGAAATAAAGTGTTGTTTGGTTATCAACTGTATTTAAATTTATAACATCTTGTAATTTGAAAATAGCTACTCCATTCTCATTTGTTGCTACAGTTTTTGCTGCATGAAATGCTGTAAAAAAGGCAGTTGAAGGACCTGTTTGAACAGTAAACATTCTTACGGGATAATTTGCTTGTAAATTTCCGTTGTACTCAACTGTTATTTCTACAGTTGCTCCTAATTTGGTAGGTTCTTCATCATCTTTTGAGCAAGACGTAAATAATATTTGCAACAAGGTTAATAATGATAATCCAAGTAATTTAATTTTATTCATTTGATTTGGGTTTATTTTTAAGGGTTAAGTATATTAATTCTCTATAATTTCATAATGGGAGGTTAACCCAGCATTAACCTGTTGGTATAGTTTTTCTTCATTTTTTTTTCAAGCAATAAACTTACAATAAGCCTATAATACTTTGTTACGGGAAACCATAATCAGTCATATATTATGTATGGTTTAGCTACTTTTACGACCAAATGGTCATGTCAAAGAAAATTTTATTTATCTATAATGCCAATAGCGATACGGGCAGTAAAATGTTAGACTTCGCCCATAAAATTGTGAGTCCCGCAACCTATAACTGTAATCTCTGCAGTTTGACCTTTGGCAATTTTACTGAGAACAAACAATGGAAAACCTTTAGAGAGAGCTTGCTAACGAAAGGCTACGAACTAGAATTCTTTCATAAAGATGAATTCCAAGAAAACTATAAAAGCAAATTTGGGCATGCATTTACCTATCCTATTATAGTAGTAGAAACGACACATGATTTAGAGGTGTTGGTGTCTGCTGAAAAGTTGAATTCTTTTGAGGGAGTGGAGGAGTTAATCGCTGCGCTTGGTTCTTTAGTTGGCAGTTCCAGTTTTCAGTAGGCAGGTTCAGTTTTCAGTTGTCTTTAGTGAGATGTTATCCCTACTGTCAGTTCGAGTGAATTTGGAGGTACGAGAAATTAGTATCGAGAACAGGTTTGGAACACGCGAGGGTTCTCGATACAAATTAGTAAGCAGTTTCAGTATTCAGTTGTCTTTAGTGAAGTGTTGGCAACAATATTACAAAAATTTGGGTTTGGTTCGTTTTTGGTGTAAATTGACATCAAAATATATTTCCCATGGCTAGACAGAGCATATCTTTAACACCACCTAATGATGAGTGGTTAAAGGCGCAAGTTGACAATCAAGAATATTCAAGTAAGAGTGAACTTGTTAATGACTTAATTCGTCAGGCAAGAAATCAACAAGTCGAAATTGACTGGATTAAAACTAAATTAGAAAAGTCTGAAAATAGTGGATTTACTACTGATAGCAAAGAAGAAATCTTAGCACAATCCAAGTCTAAGCTTAATGAATAAATATAGGCTAAGTAACGACGCTAAAGATGACCTCATACGTATTCACCGCTACGGAACAAAAAAATATGGAACTCAACAAGCGGACAAATATTTTGAAAGGTTTTTTGAATATTTTGACATTATTGCGAAAAGTCCTTACTCATTTGAATCTATAGAATACATAGGGAAAGGGTATCGGAGATGTGTTTGCGGTTCGGACAGTATTTACTACAAAGTCAATAATGATATTGTTGACATAATGGCGATTGTCGGAAAACAGGATTTGAAAAATATACTTTAAACTGTGTGCAAAATACTGTTGCCAACACAACCTATGAACAATACGGGCTTAGGTATTAAAATGCTAAGGTTTGCGTATACCTGCCTGCCGGCAGGTTTATAATGTCGCGAAATCTTTCGGATTTCGCTTTGGACAAGAAAAAAGAAAAAACAAAACCAAAAGATTTCGCTATATGCTTGGCGGAAAGCAAACGCTAGTTTGTCTTCATGCTGATCATAGCTAAAACGTTATCCCTACTGTCAGTTCGAGAGAATTTGGAGGTACTAGAAATTAGTATCGAGAACAGGTTTGGTACATTCGAGGGTTCTCGATACAAATTTTTTCCTTCCGCTCTGCTACCGTAAAATATCCACTCGAACTGACATTTCGTTTTTGGGAGAGTATTAAGTACTAAGCATTACGTAAAAAGTATTAAGTCGTAAGTAATAAGTAAAGAGTATTAAGTAGTACGTTTAAACTCGAGTATATTAAATAGGAAGTATGAATCAAACCGCTCTGAGTACGAAGAACTAACACAAACAGCTTAGTACTTAGTACTTAATAAAAAAAACGCGTAGCGTTAAGAAAACTGCCAACTGCTACTGCTAACTGATATTGCCAACTGAATACTAGAACAAGTACTTAATACAAAAAACGCAGCGTTAAAAAAACGAACAATCAACAACGAACAACCAACAACTACTTCGTTGCCTCAAAAAACTTCTCGTTGATATCATCTATATAGGCAAGCACTTCATCACGGCCGCTACGGTGGCTAGAGCTGGTAACAAAATGTGGTGGTGCTTCTTCCCACATGTCAGCCATAAGCTTGTCCAGGTATTGTTTTACTTGGCGCTCAACGGCTTTTGGTTTTAACTTATCCGCCTTGGTGAAGATTATGGCAAAGGGTACTCCGTTTTCACCCATCCACTGCATGAACTCCATATCTATAGGTTGTGGATCATGCCTAATATCTACAAGAACAAAAGAACATACTAGCTGCTCTCGTTGTAAAAAGTAATTAGTGATGTATTTTTGAAAGGTATTTTTATCACGTTTAGAAACACGGGCGTAACCGTAACCGGGTAAATCTACCAGAAACCAATTTTCATTGATTTTAAAATGGTTGATCAATTGGGTCTTACCAGGTCTACCAGATGTTTTTGCCAAGCTTTTACGCTCGGTCAACATATTGATCAAAGAAGACTTACCAACGTTAGAACGACCAATAAAGGCGTATTCCGGTAAAGGCTCTTTAGGGCATTTGGCAACATCAGAGTTGCTCATTACAAAGTCGGCCGACTTTATTTTCATCCGTAGGGTATTTAGAAATTGTTTTTCGTCAACCACCCATCAAGAATGGTGTTGAATTGGTCTGGGTGCTCCATCATAGGTGCATGTCCACATTTATCTATCCAGAATAAATCTGAATTTGGTAAAAGCTCATCAAACAGTTCTGCAACGTCTGGTGGGGTAACCGTATCGTTTTTTCCCCAAATAATACATGTAGGGGTTTTCATGCTTGGCAAGTCTTGTGCCATATTGTGCCTAATAGCACTTTTTGCGATCGCTAAAGTTTTAACCAATTTTACACGATCGTTAACCGTAGCAAAAACTTCATCTACGATCTCTTTCGTAGCCACTTTGGGGTCATAGAAAACATCTTGAGCTTTCTTTTTAATAAACTCATAATCACCACGTTTGGGGTATCCGTCACCCATTGCGCTTTCATAAAGACCGGAACTACCGGTGATTACCAAAGCTTTTATTTTGTTGGGGAACAATTTGGTGTGTAAAAGACCAATATGACCACCTAATGAATTACCTAAAAGTATCACATCATCAAGCTCTTTGTAGTCAATGAATTTTTTTAGGTATTTGGCAAAGTTCTTTACCGTTGTTTTTAACATCGGCATAGCGTATAAGGGGAGTTCGGGAATAAGCACTTTGTAACCTTTAGGAGGAAAAAAAGTATTTACTCCCTCAAAATTACTAAGTCCGCCCATTAGTCCGTGAAGGATAATTATGGGCTTCCCTTCACCTTTTTCTATGTACTTAAAGCCTCCGTCGTTAATTAAATCGTTTTTCATGCGCACTACTCATCAGTAATTGTCCAAATATAGGTAATTACAGAGAATAGCGAACAACTCTTTTCGATAAGGTGAATACAAGAAATTTTGAAATTTAGCTTTTTCATGTTTTATGGGCTGAGTGGTAAAATGAAGCCATAAAAATGGATGAAGGGTAAAAAGATGTTCAAAAGTGGGGTAATTTATTAACAAAGTGGTTTTTAGTGGTAAAATGTGGTAATAATATTTATATATTTGAGTTATATAAATAAAACACATCCAATTTGGACATCTTTTTCTTTGGGACTTTTAACTGCAAGGCTGATGCCAAGGGGCGAATTATGCTCCCTGTTGCGCTGCGCAATCAAGTAGCTCCGATACTAAAAGATGGTTTTTTTATTAAGAAATCATATTTGAGCGAATGTTTGGAATTGTATCCGGCATATGAGTGGCACAGGGTGATGGCAGAATTAAATGAAAAGAGCAGGTTTGATGAAGAGAACCTGCAATTTATAAGAATGTATACGGCGGGTTTACGACAAGTAGAGGTAGATGCGACCGGCAGATTATTGATCCCTAAGGACATTATTTCATTGGGCGGTATTACCAAAGAGGTGGTTATTGCGCCAATAGGTAAACGATTAGAGATTTGGGACAAGAAGGCGTATGATGAATCTATAAACGCAACAAAAGAAGAGAAGGTGAAGTTGGCAAAGCGTGTAATGTTAGGTGAAAAATCAAGTGAAGATGTATCATAGCCCTGTAATGCTGAAAGAATCGGTAGACGGATTGAACATCAAAGAAGATGGTGTTTACGTGGATGTGACATTTGGCGGTGGCGGTCACTCTAAGGAAATATTGAAAAGATTGGGGAAAGAAGGTAGGTTATATGCTTTTGATCAAGACGAAGATGCGCAGGCAAATGCCTTGGGAGATCCAAGATTTACCCTGATAGCGGAAAATTTTAGATACATCACCCAGTTTTTGAAGTTCTATGGCATAAAGAAGGTAGATGGTATACTTGCGGATTACGGGGTTTCATCGCATCAGTTCGATCAAGCGGAAAGAGGGTTTTCTACCCGTTTCGATGCAGATTTAGATATGCGAATGAGCAAGCGTAATACGTTATCGGCTTTTGATGTGGTAAATACCTATTCATATGATGACTTGCGTAAAGTGTTGTTCGAGTACGGTGATATTAGAAATGCGAATGCTATGGCAAAAGTAATTGTTGCTAGCAGGGAGGAAGAAAAAATACAGACTACCGATGCGCTGAAAACAGTGTTGAAGCAGTTTTTGCCAGAACATAGGCAGCATAAAATTTTGGCGCAGATATATCAGGCAATTCGCATAGAGGTGAATCAAGAGATAGAAGTGATCAAAGAGTTTTTGGAGCAAGCTCCAGGTTTATTGAGTGAAAAAGGGAGGTTAAGTATAATTAGCTACCACTCTTTAGAAGATAGGCTTGTAAAAAGATTTATTAGGGCAGGCAGGTTTGAAGGGGAGCCAGAGAAAGATTTTTACGGCAATATTGATGTGCCGTTAAAAAAAGTTGGTGGCTTAATAGTGCCAACACGAGAAGAGATAAAATTGAATAACAGGGCACGTAGTGCAAAATTGAGAATAGCGGAGCGTAATGGCGAAAAATAAAATGAAAACGGGTGTTTTGGACCTATTGAAGGGCAAATTTTTGGTGAGCGGTGACGCCCCTAAGAATTGGCTGTTCCTTATTTTCATTTCTTTTTTGGCAACGGTAATGATCAGTAGTTCTCATAGTGCGGATCAAAAAGTACACCGTATTGCCTTGTTGAATGAAGAGGTAAAAGAATTGCGTAACGAGTTTGTGGATATGCGATCAGATGTGCAGCAGCTAAAATTAGAATCGAACATTACCGGTAAAATATCGGAAAAAGGACTTTTTCCTTCAGAGAATCCCCCACAGAAAATTAAGGTGAAATCTTTAAAAGGGGAGGAATAATGGCGACTACGGATAAAAGTATATTAAAAAGGCTCTATATAGTGGCAGGGTTCATGGTGCTCTTTGCCGGGGCGGTATTGTTTAAGCTGGTCTCTATACAAATAGTAGAGGGTGAAAAATACCAGGCATTGGCAGATACACGTACAGAACGTATGTTTACCATTGAGCCTAATAGAGGAAACCTGTATTCTGATGATGGTAGTCTTTTGGCAACTTCAGTATCAAAATACACCATACGTTTTGATGCGGTAACGGTTGGTGATGTAGATTTTAAAGAAAATGTAAAGCCGTTGGCAGATGCCTTGGCAAAACAATTTGGCAAAACCTCCTCTCATTACCAGCAATTATTAAGAAAGGCTAGGGAGAACAAAAATAGGTACGCGCTGATCGTCAGAAATCTAGATTATTCTGAATATATGGCGGTAAAGCAATTTCCGCTATTCAATAAGGGAGCTTTCAAGGGCGGATTGATCATTGAGCAGAAAACAAAGAGAGAGCATCCGTTGGGTAAAATTGCCGAGCGCAGTGTAGGGTACGAACGTGTTGATGAAAACGGTTACTATACCCGTGTGGGTATGGAAGGTGCTTTTGGGGAATACCTAAGGGGAGTTTCCGGTAAGCGTTTAAAACAAAAAATAGCTAAAGGACAGTGGAAGCCTATTGGTAACGATAACATTATTGAGCCAGAGGATGGTTATGATGTGTATTCTACTATTGATATTAATATACAGGATATAGCCCACCATGCATTATTGGGTCAGTTAGAGAAATATCAAGCAGACCATGGTACGGTTATAGTAATGGAAGTGAAAACCGGTGAGGTTAAGGCAATTTCTAATTTAGGTCAGACTTCTGAAGGTAAATATTACGAACGCTTAAATTATGCAATTGGAGAATCTCACGAGCCAGGTTCTACCTTTAAGTTGGTGAATTTAGTGGCTGCCTTAGAAGATAAGGTGATTGATACCAGTACGGTAATAGATACGGAAAAAGGTTCTTGGAGATTGTACGATCATAGAATTAAGGATTCTAAATATGGGGGTTACGGAAAGATATCCATGGCTAAGGCTTTTGAGGTATCGTCTAATGTAGCATTCGCTAAAATGATACATGAAGGGTATAAAAGTGATCCAGAAAGATATGTAAACCGATTAATGAGTATGGGTATCCATAAAGAATTAGGTCTCCCTGTACTTGGTGAGGGTAAACCGGTGTTGCGCTATCCGGGTGATAAAGGATGGTCAGGTCTTTCGTTGGCGCAAATGGCTTATGGTTATGAAGTTTCTATGACTCCGCTACAAACGTTGGCTTTCTATAATGCTATTGCAAATGATGGTGAAATGGTTAAACCACGTTTGTTGAAAGAAGTAAAGGAGTGGAACAAGACCATAGAGAAGTTTGATAAAAAGGTTTTGAACCCTGCTATTTGCTCGCAATCTACGGTAAAGAAAGTACAACGAATATTAAAGAATGCTGTTGAGAAGCGGCATAGTACGGGTCACCGTATGTATTCCAAGAATTTTTCTATGGCAGGTAAGACAGGTACTACGCAAACCAATTATGTGTCTAAGGATAGATCAAAGTACGAATATGTTTCATCGTTCGCAGGCTATTTTCCGGCAGATGACCCAAAGTATTCTTGTATTGTGGTTATTCATAAGCCAGATAAGAGTGTTGGGTATTATGGAGCAGATGTTTCTGGTCCGGTATTTAAATCTGTGGCCCAAAAAGTATATGCAACATCGCCATTGACCAGTGAAGTAGATTTAAAAGATGTGTTGATCGCAAAAAACGAAGATTCTCATCAAGGGTACTTTAAGGCTGCCCAAGCAAAATATTCGGCAATGCCAAATGTAAAAGGTATGTGCGGTATGGATGCTGTTGCCATACTTGAGAATTTAGGAATAGAAGTAGAGGTAAAAGGAAACGGAAAGGTGAAAAACCAATCTATCACCAAAGGAACTGATTTAAAATCAGTAAAGAAAATAGTGTTAGAATTAATATGAAGCATTTAAAGGATATATTATATGGAGTGCGTATTACTGCTGTTAGCGGTACTACCTCTTGTGGTATAGCGTCTGTTTGTTTTGATTCTCGCGAAGTTCAAAAAGGTGATGCCTTTGTAGCTATAAAAGGAACCTTAACAGATGGGCATAATTATATTGCTGCAGTAGTGAAAGCTGGGGCAAGAGCAATAGTTTGTGAACAATTGCCTGCTGAAATGGTAGATAATGTTACTTATGTACAAGTAGAAAGTGGAAATCAGGCTTTGGCATTGATGGCTTCTAACTATTACGGTACGCCATCAAAGAATTTAAAACTAGTAGGTGTAACGGGTACCAATGGTAAAACCACGGTATCTAGTTTATTATATCAGTTATTTAAAAAAGCTGGATATAAAGTGGGCTTGTTGTCGACCATTAAAATTATGGTAGATGATACTGCTTTTCCAACAAAACATACCACTCCAGATGCATTGGTGATCAATAAGCATTTAAAGTTAATGAACGATGCCGGCGTAGAATATTGCTTTATGGAAGTAAGTTCTCATGGTATTCACCAGAAAAGAACGGAAGGATTGGTTTTTGAAGGGGCAATTTTCACCAATCTGTCTCACGATCACTTAGACTACCATAAAACATTTGCAGAGTACCGCGATACCAAAAAGACTTTGTTTGATCAATTGCCCAAAACGGCATTTGCGTTGACCAATGTTGATGATAAGAACGGTTTGGTAATGTTGCAAAACACCAAGGCTAGAAAAGCAAGCTACGCCTTAAAAAATTATGCAGATTATAGAGCGCAGATTTTAGAAAATCAGTTTGACGGTCAGTTGTTGAAAATTAATGACCATGAGCTTTGGACAAAATTAATAGGTCATTTCAATGCCTATAATATGTTGGCAATTTATGCTACCGCGGATCTGTTGGGATTGGAGCAATTAGAAACCCTTCGCTTATTGAGCGAGTTGGAAAATGTGGACGGCAGGTTTCAATACTATATATCAAAGAAAAGAATTACGGCTATAGTTGATTATGCCCATACGCCGGACGCCCTTAAAAATGTGCTTGAGACAATCAACACGTTGAGAACTGGAAATGAAAACGTCATCACCGTTGTGGGGTGTGGTGGCGATAGAGACAGATCAAAGCGTCCGGTAATGGGCAATATCGCATCAGAAATGAGTAATAAAGTTATTCTCACTTCTGATAATCCTAGAACTGAATCCGCTACTGAAATTATTTCAGAAATGGAAGCAGGCGTAGAGCCTCAGAATATAAGAAAGATTTTATCCATTGAAAATAGAGAGCAAGCTATTAAAACAGCTTGTCAACTAGCAGATGATAACGATATCATATTAGTAGCCGGTAAAGGCCATGAGACCTACCAAGAAACCAATGGTGTACGTGTAGATTTCGACGATTTTAAAATAGTAAAAGAGCTTTTAGCGAGCTTAAAAAAATAACCAAGGCTTAGTAGCAAGAATACAGATTATATGTTAACCTACCTGTTCGAATATTTAGAAAAACAATACCAGTTGCCGGGAGCTTCGCTGTTTCAGTTCAGCACATTCCGTGCGGCAATGGCTATCCTGTTTTCATTGATAATTGCCACGGTTTACGGTAAGCGTGTTATTCTGTTTCTTCAAAAGCAACAAGTAGGGGAAACTATTCGTGACCTAGGTTTAGACGGTCAAAAGCAAAAGGCGGGTACGCCAACTATGGGTGGGGTAATTATTATCATGTCCACATTGATTCCGGTATTGCTTTTCGCAAGGTTAGAGAACATATATATTATACTATTGGTATTCACTATGTTGTGGATGGGGGCGATTGGCTTTTTAGATGATTATATCAAAGTATTTAAAAAGAATAAAGAAGGTTTAAAAGGAAGATTCAAAGTGTTGGGTCAAGTAGTATTAGGACTTATAGTAGGTGCAGTGCTTTATTTTCACCCAGAAGTGACCATGCGTGATCATGATGAAACAATTATTACACGGGCATATACGGTTGAGCAGGTAAAGGGAGCGGAAATAAAATCTACCATGACAACGGTACCTTTCTTTAAAAATAATGAGTTTGATTATGAAAGTTTAATATCATGGGCCGGCGATGGTGCAAAAGAATATGCATGGTTACTCTTTATTCCTATTATTATTTTAATAGTAACAGCAGTTTCTAATGGTGCAAATTTAACCGATGGTATAGATGGCTTGGCAGCAGGTACATCGGCAATAATAGTATTTACGCTGGGTATTTTTGCCTTGGTATCCGGTAACATCATATTCTCTGATTATTTAGATATCATGTACATACCACGAGTAGGAGAGTTGCTGGTATTCATTACCGCTTTTGCAGGAGCTTTGATCGGCTTCTTATGGTACAATGCATTTCCTGCACAAGTGTTTATGGGCGATACAGGTAGTTTAACTATTGGCGGGGTAATAGCCGTAATTGCAATTATTGTGCGTAAAGAATTATTGATACCCGTGTTGTGCGGAATCTTCTTTGCAGAGTCGCTTTCAGTGATGTTACAAGTAGGGTATTTCAAATACACTAAGAAAAAGTTTGGTGAGGGCAGACGTATATTTTTAATGTCCCCATTACATCACCACTATCAGAAGAAGGGATATCATGAAAGTAAGATCGTAACCCGTTTTTGGATTGTAGGTATACTATTGGCAATTGTAACTGTGGTGACCTTAAAAATTAGATAAATCCCATCGCTGACCCTTCCCAAAGGGAAGGAAAAAAGAGTAGAATGAGTAAAGAAATGGGAAATGAAAAAGAGCAACAAACAAAGCTTCCTTCCCTTGGAGGGATTGAGGGAGGATTTTTAGTAGTTCTAGGAGGAGGAGAAAGTGGAGTAGGAACAGCCATTTTAGGATTAAAAAAAGGATACGATGTATTTGTATCCGATAAAGGAAAAATAAAAGAGAAGTATAAAAACGTTCTTGAACATTTTGGAATTGATTGGGAAGAAGAACAGCATTCTGAAGACCGCATACTAAAAGCCGATTTGGTAATGAAGAGTCCGGGTATTCCGGATAAAGCACCCTTGGTAAAACAGTTGGTTAAGAAAGGCGTTCCGGTTATATCAGAGATAGAATTTGCATCTAAATACACCGATGCAAAAATCATTGGTATAACAGGAAGCAACGGAAAAACAACAACGACTATGCTAACCAACCATATTCTGGCTGCTGCCAAATTACAAGTAGGTATGGCAGGAAACATTGGTGATAGTTATGCAAAAATGGTTGCGGAGAATGATTTTGAGTATTACGTACTTGAGATCAGCAGTTTTCAATTAGATGGCATAGTGGATTTTAAACCACACATTGCCGTGATAACGAATATTACACCAGATCATTTAGATCGGTATGAGTATGAGTTTGAAAACTACATCGCATCTAAATTCAGAATAGCCGAAAACCAAGACGAAGACGATTATTTGATTTATGATGCAGATGATACGGTTTTGGTAGCATGGCTGAACAAGCACCCGGTTAAATCAAAATTAATGCCTTTTTCATTGAATAAAGTATTTGAACAAGGTGCATTTATAGAACAAAACAAGATAGTAATAAAAACAACAACAGACACTATTAACATGACGAAGAACACTTTGGCCTTAGAAGGTCAACACAATGTAAAGAACACCATGGCAGCGGCAACAATTGCAAAATTAGTTGGTATCCGTAAGGAGACGATAAGAGCCTGTGTTTCTAATTTTCAAGGGGCTCCCCACCGTTTGGAGAAGGTGTTGAAAATACATCATGTAGAATATATCAATGACTCAAAAGCAACGAATGTAAACGCTGCTTATTACGCATTGGATAGCATGAAAACACCCACGGTATGGATTGTAGGTGGTGTAGATAAGGGTAATGAGTACATGGAGTTAATGCCATTGGTACGAGAAAAAGTAAAAGCGATTATTTGCTTGGGCGAGAATAATGACAAAATCAAACATGTTTTTGGTAAAGCAGTTGATTTGTTGGTAGAAACCTATGCTATGGAAGAAGCCGTGAAAGTGGCGTATAAAATTGCAGAGCGTGGCGATACGGTTTTGTTATCACCGGCATGTGCAAGTTTCGATTTGTTTAAGAGTTATGAGGATCGTGGAGATCAGTTTAAGAATTGTGTAAAGAACCTATAAGGTGTTGAATATATTTCAAAAAATAAAAGGAGATAAAGCTATTTGGGCCATTGCGGCACTCTTGGCCTTATTTTCATTTCTACCTGTCTATAGTGCCAGCAGTAATTTGGTATATGTAGTTGGTAGCGGTACGCCGGTTGGGCACTTGGTTAAACACGCCATACTGTTGTTTTTAGGTTTTGGAATTATTTACGGGGTACATAAGATACCAACACACTTTTTTAAAGGGCTTTCTATGATAGCCTTACCAATAGTGTTGGTGTTGCTCATATTCGTCTTGGCACAAGGCACTTCAAGTGGAGGTACAAATGATAGTCGTTGGATCCGTTTGCCCTTGGTAGGTTTCGGTTTTCAGCCCTCTAACCTAGCGGCAGTTGTGTTAATGATATATGTAGCACGCTATTTCTCTAAGGTTAGAGATATAAAAATAACATTTAAAGAAAGCATATTGCCTTTATGGTTGCCAGTTTTCTTGGTAGTGGCGCTTATTCTGCCGGCTAACTTTTCAACAGCGGCAATTGTTTTTTCAATGGTAATGGTATTGTGTTTTTTAGGCGGATATCCTATGAAATACTTATTGGGTATTGTAGGGACAGGCGTGTTGTTTTTGTCCATTTTTATACTAACGGCTAAAGCTTTTCCAGATTTGTTCCCAAATAGGGTAGATACTTGGATGAGTAGAATTGAAAGTTTTTCAAACCCTGATGATTCAGAAGGAACCTATCAAATAGAAAGAGCAAAAATTGCAATTGCTACAGGTGGTGTCATAGGTAAAGGAGCAGGTAAAAGTGTACAGAAGAATTTTTTGCCACAGAGCTCATCAGATTTTATTTATGCCATAATAGTGGAGGAATATGGTTTACTAGGAGGGTTTGTACTCATGTTGTTTTACTTGTTTCTGTTGTTTAGAATAGTAGTGGTTGCCAATGGCTGTGACTCTGTCTTTAGCAAATTGTTAGTGTTAGGTGTAGGATTGCCAATTGTGTTTCAAGCGTTGATTAATATGGCCGTAGCGGTAGAATTATTTCCGGTAACGGGGCAGAACCTACCATTGATCAGTAGTGGTGGTACCTCTAGCTGGATGACCTGCTTGGCAATAGGTATCATATTAAGTGCAAGTAATAAAAGTATAGCTCAGGAGGGAACTCCTGAAAATGATGAGGATATGGATGAAACGAACCCTTTAGAGATTTTAAGTGGGCAGTTATAAGTTCATATTATCAGGAGGAGGTACTGGCGGACATATTTATCCGGCCATTGCCATAGCGAACGAATTGCAGAGGAGATATCCTGATGCGGAGATTTTGTTCGTAGGTGCAAAAGATAGAATGGAGATGGAGAAGGTGCCGCAAGCAGGATATAAAATAGAAGGATTGTGGATTACGGGAATTCAGCGCAAACTGACCTTAAAAAATCTACTATTTCCAATAAAATTGATAAGTAGTTTAATGAGAGCAAATAGCATCGTATCGAAGTTTAAACCACATGCCGTAATTGGTACGGGCGGTTTTGCTAGTGGTCCGTTGTTAAAAATGGCAACCGTAAAAGGGATACCATGTGTGCTGCAGGAACAAAATTCATTTGCAGGTATTACCAATAAACTATTAAAAGATAAAGTGAAGAAAATCTGCGTGGCATATGATGGCATGGAGAAGTTTTTTCCGAAAGATAAAATTGTAAAAACAGGTAACCCTGTCCGTTCAGATTTAGTGGGATTAAAAGCCGCTAAAAGTGAAGCTTTGAGCTATTTTGAATTGAGTGCCAATAAGAAAGTATTATTGGTATTGGGAGGCAGTTTAGGAGCTAGACGCATTAACCAATTGATAGCTGATCATTTAGCATATTTTGAAGGATTAGGATTGCAAATAATATGGCAATGTGGAAAAGGGTATTACGAAACCTATAAAGCACATCAGTCAGAAAATAGTAAAGTGCATGCTTTTTTGAATGCTATGGATAAAGCTTATGTAGCGGCAGATTTCATTATTTCAAGAGCAGGTGCAGGTGCGGTATCAGAATTATGTTTGGTTGGGAAACCAACATTCTTTATTCCGTCACCAGTGGTAGCAGAGGATCATCAGACTATGAATGCATTGTCATTGGTTGAGCATGATGCTGCAATTATGATAAGGGAAAAAGAGCTGGATAGTAAGTTTAAGACGGAGTTTGAGTCGGTATTTGCATCCACTGAAAAGCAAGAAGAATTATCAAAAAATATTAAAGCGTTAGCATTACCGAATGCAACGTCGGATATTTGTGATGAAATAGAAAAATTGATACAATAAATGAACATAACGCAAATACATAGGGTGTATTTTATTGGCATAGGAGGCATTGGTATGTCTGCTTTGGCGCGTTATTTTGCGTTTATAAATAAAGCGGTTGCCGGGTATGACAAAACCGAGAGTCCGCTTACAAAAGAAATGGTAAGATCTGGTATTGATATTCATTATTCAGATGATATTAATAGTATTGCAGATGAGTATAAGAATGACACAGCGCATACCTTAGTGGTGTATACGCCGGCGGTGTCTTCTAGTCATACGGAGTATCAGTATTTTTTAAATAATGGTTTTACCATTAAGAAACGCTCAGAAGTACTGGGTTTAATAACCAAAGACTCTTTTTGTTTGGCAGTAGCAGGTACGCACGGTAAAACTACGACCTCTAGTATTTTGGCTCATTTGCTAAAAGAAACTGGAGTAAAGATGACTGCGTTCTTAGGAGGAATTTCAGAAGATTTTAACAGCAATTTCCTTTTAGAAGGAACAGCCTACTCGGTAGTAGAGGCAGATGAATTTGATCGTTCATTTATGCAATTGACACCAAATGTAGCCTGCGTTACGTCTATGGATGCTGATCACTTGGATATTTATGGTGATGCGCAAGAATTAGAAAGAACATTTATTGATTTTACCAAACGTTTAAAACCGGGCGGTAAATTATTTGTTAGAAACGGTTTGCCTTTAGAGGGCTTAACCTATGGTATAGAAGACGATTCGGATTATTGTATCCGGAACATAAAAATAGAACATGGTACCTACATATTCGATTTGGAGACCCCCGACCTCAAATTAGAAGGGGTTGAATTTAACAAACCAGGAAGGCATAATTTGCTCAATGGTTTAGTAGCTTTTGCAATGGCGATGCAAGCAGGTCCCCCCCCGCATCGCCTTGCTAAGGCACTTGCAACTTTCAAAGGGGTACAAAGGCGTTTTTCGTATAAAATAAAAACTGATGATTTCATTTTTATAGATGATTACGCTCATCATCCTACGGAAATTAATGCAGTTTTTGAAGCAGTTTCAGAAATGCATCCAAATAAAAAGGTATTGGTAATTTTTCAACCACATTTATTTTCAAGAACACGTGATTTTGCAGATGAGTTCGCAAAAAGTCTATCGCAGTTCGAAAATATGTTGTTGTTAGATATCTATCCGGCTAGAGAAGAGCCCATTGCGGGAATAACCTCTAAGTGGTTGTTAGGAAAAATAACGAGTAGTTATAAAGAAATTATTTCAAAAGAACAAATCATATCTGAGATAAAAAAACACAATCCAGCAGTTTTACTAACAATGGGGGCTGGAGATATAGGTTTAGAAGTGGAAAAAATTAAAAAGGAAATGTCTTATGCAGGGTAGTTGGAATTTTATAAAGTTAGCCGCTTTAGTTCTAGTGATCATTGGGATGTATGCTTTTTCGAATGAGCGTAATACCTCTAAGAATGTGACAGGAATAAAAGTAGAATTCATTGGGGATCAAAACTTGTACCTCACTGAAGGAGCGGTTAATAAATTGTTAATACAAAATTACGGTAGTCTAAAAAATGTGGCTAAAGAAAATATAGTTTTGAATACTGTAGAAAAGGCTCTTGAGGCCAATGAAATGGTAAAAAGTGCACAAGTCTATCTAACAATAGACGGCGAACTTACATCGAAAATAGTTCAACGGAAACCTATTGGGCGCATAGAAGGGGATACAAAATATTATTTGGACGATGAAGGAAAGAGAATGCCGTTATCCAATAACCATTCGGCAAGAGTTCCTATAATATCTGGAAATATCGATGATAAAAGCCTTCAGGATGTTTATGTGATCTTGGAAAAAGTAAAATTAGATGATTTTTTTCGTAAATCCGTAATAGGTATTCATATCAAAAATGAAAAGGAATATCAGTTACGATTACGACTTAACAATTTTGTTGTGAACATTGGTGATATTGAAGATTTAGAGGCCAAGTTTAGCAATTTTAAGGCATTTTATGCCAAAGCGAACAAGGATGAAACCTTGGAGGAGTATGCAGTAGTAAGTTTAGAATTCAATAACCAGGTGGTGTGCACTAAAATATAATAAAATGGAACAAACTAAATATTCAGTCGGTTTAGACATAGGAACAACGAAAATCGTTGCCATAATCGGAAAGCAAAACGAATATGGTAAAATTGAGATTTTAGGTATCGGTAAGTCCAAAAGTTTAGGTGTACACAGAGGGGTTGTCAATAATATTACACAAACTATAAAATCTATTCAACAGGCGGTTGAGGAGGCAGAATCAAATTCTGGCCTTAAAATAGGATCTGTTGTTGTGGGTATAGCTGGTCAGCATATAAGAAGTTTACAGCACAGCGATTATATTACCAGAAAAGATTCTGAGGAAGTAATAGGAGAAGAAGATGTAGACTTATTATGTAATCAAGTGCACAAATTGATTATGCTACCCGGTGAAGAAATTATTCATGTTTTACCACAAGAATATAAAGTGGACGGCCAGGCTGAAATTCGTGAGCCTGTGGGTATGTATGGTGGTAGGCTAGAGGCTAATTTTCATGTAGTAGTTGGTCAGGTAGTTTCCATTAAAAATGTAGGTCGTTGTATTAAAAGTGCAGGATTGGACCTTGGGAATATAACTCTTGAACCTTTGGCATCGTCTGACGCAGTTTTAAGTCAAGAAGAAAAAGAAGCAGGTGTGGCATTGATTGATATAGGCGGTGGTACAACTGATCTGGCCATTTTTAAAGATGGTATCATTAGACATACTGCGGTTATTCCTTTTGGTGGCGGTGTCATTACTGAAGATATCAAAGAAGGCTGTTCAATCATTGAAAAGCAAGCCGAATTGTTAAAAACAAGATTTGGTTCAGCTTGGCCGGGTGAGAATAGAGATAATGAAATTGTATCTATACCAGGTTTACGTGGTAGAGAACCAAAAGAAATCTCATTGAAAAATCTTTCTAAGATTATTCACGCTCGTGTAGTGGAGATTGTTGAGCAAGTGTATGTAGAAATAAAGAACTATGGTCACGAAGAGCAAAAGAAAAAATTAATTGCAGGTATCGTGTTAACGGGTGGTGGTAGCCAACTAAAACATTTAAAGCAGTTAGTAGAATATATAACGGGTATGGATACTCGTATAGGGTACCCTAATGAGCATCTAGCAGGTGATTCTGACGAGGAAGTTGCTAGTCCATTGTACGCAACAGCTGTAGGGCTTTTAATGAATGCCATTAAAAATCAGGACAAGTTGAAACTTACGCAAGAAGAAATTTTACAAGAACAGGAACAAGAGCAAGAAGAAGAGTTGGTGTACGCAGACCAGGAAGCGGAAGCTGTGGCACGACCAAACTTGCAGAAAGAAAGAAAATCCGTTTTTGACAAATGGTCTGAAAAATTGAAAGAATTTTTGGATAACGCAGAGTAATAAGTATAGCAAAAGAGAATACATTAACCAGTAATAATAAGAATATGAGTAAGAACAGCGAATTTGATAATATCTCCTTTGATCTACCAAAGAATCAAAGTAACGTTATAAAAGTCATTGGTGTAGGTGGTGGTGGTAGTAATGCCATTAATCACATGTTCCAAGCAGGAATTAACGGAGTTGATTTTGTAATCTGTAATACAGATTCTCAAGCTTTGGATAATAGTACTGTACCAAACAAAATACAATTAGGTGTCTCATTAACAGAGGGTTTGGGTGCTGGTGCCAATCCTGAAGTAGGTGAACAGGCTGCCATGGAAAGCATGGAAGAGATTAAAGGAATGTTGGATACAACAACCAAAATGATCTTTATTACTGCTGGTATGGGTGGGGGAACAGGAACTGGTGCTGCTCCCGTCATAGCCAAGTTTGCAAAAGAAATGGATGTTCTTACAGTAGGTATTGTTACAATGCCGTTTCAATTCGAAGGTAAAATGCGAGTTGAACAAGCGCAACGAGGGATTGAAAAATTACGCAAAAATGTTGATTCGCTGATCGTCATTAATAATAATAAATTAAGAGAAGTATACGGAAACCTTGGTTTCAAAGCTGGTTTTTCTAAAGCTGATGAAGTGTTGGCAACTGCTGCTAGAGGTATTGCAGAAGTTATTACACATCACTACACACAAAACATAGATTTACGTGATGCCAAAACAGTATTGTCAAATAGTGGCACTGCTATTATGGGGTCTGCTATTTCATCTGGTTCTGCAAGAGCTAATGAAGCAATCATGAAAGCGTTGGATTCTCCCTTGTTGAACGATAATAAAATTCAGGGAGCTAAAAATGTATTATTATTGATAGTATCTGGTGCACAAGAAATCACTATTGACGAAATTGGTGAAATCAATGATCATATTCAGATCGAAGCAGGGTACGGAGCAAATATTATCATGGGTGTTGGTGAAGATGAAAGTTTAGGCGAAGCAATTGCAGTAACAGTAATTGCTACCGGATTTAATATTGAACAGCAAGATGATATTGTAAATACGGAATCAAAGAAGATTATCCATACGTTAGAAGAAGGGCAACGTGCAGAAGCAATGTTGCTGTCTAACAAAAAAACCGTCCATACTTTAGAAATGGATGAAGAGGAAGAGGAGGTTAAACAAGTTAAACCCGTAAAAAAGTATGAGTTCGTTGAGGAAGAAGATTTTGACTTGATACCTACAACGAACTATATTAAAAATTTCAATGTTTTTTATGAGGAAGTATTAGCTGAGAATGTATCGGAAGAAGATTTTGTTATTGTTGATACGCCTACTTCACTAAGAGATATTGAGGTTGTTGAGCCTCAAGTTTTGAAGACAAAAGAAGATAATGATAGGTTTGCTTTAAATTTTGAATCGTCTTCAGAAGACGAAGAAAAAAGAGAAAATGTGATAATGTTCGATCTTCATGATGAAGTAAAGGATATTGATGTTAATGATAGTATTGAAATCGTTCCAGTTTTAGAGTATAATAAAAAAGGAGAAAAGCGATATAGTTTAGATGATTATATGCAACTAGAAGGCAAACTTACGGGTGCTAAATCTAAAGCAGAGGAATTTGATCCTAAATTAATTGAAGATGAATTGGTTTTTGAGAAAAAAACTGTAGAGCCTAAAAGAGAAATAAATCCAAACGAACAATTAGATCCAATGGAAACACCCATTGAAGAGTTGTTGAGGGATAGAGCAGATGAGCGTAGGAGAAAACTAAAAGATTTCAATTATAAATTTAAAAATAACGCACCATCAAGTTATGATGAGAAGAAACCTGCTTATCAAAGGCAAGGTGTTAATCTTAACGATAATCCTAGAGAAAAAAAGATCTCTAGAACTTCCTTAAGTGGTGATAGTAATGAGGATATACAATTGCGATCAAACAATTCATTTTTGCATGATAATGTAGACTAAAGGTTATCTTACAAAAAATTTTAAAACCCGAAAACTAATATAGTTTTCGGGTTTTATTTTTTATCTTCGCAGACCAAAATATACGAGCAATGGGTTTACAGCAAAGGGTAATGGAGCAGTTGAAATTAGCTATGAAAGCAAAAGATTCAGTAGCACTAGAATCGCTTAGGGCTATAAAATCTGCTTTATTGGTAGCAAGTACTAGCGGCGGAGGTGAGATTACTGAAGATGATGAAATCCAGATAGTTCAAAAATTGGTAAAACAAAGAAAAGATAGTGCAGCTATTTTTATAGCGCAAGGAAGGCAAGATCTTGCTGATCCAGAATTGGCTCAGATTGCTGTAATTGAGCAGTTTTTACCAGAACAGCTTACAGAAGAAGAAGTAGAAAAAGTTGTGGTGCAGACAATAGATGCTATAGGTGCTTCAGGAATGAAGGATATGGGTAAAGTAATGGGCATTGTTTCTAAAGAATTAGCTGGTCAGGCAGATGGTAAGCTGATTTCTACAATAGTAAAGAAAAGATTGGCATAACATAAGTTAGTAGTAGTATATCTTTAAATTTGCTAATTGAATACTACTTACAGAATAACGGCCTCGTGGCGCAACTGAATAGCGCATCAGATTTCGGCTCTGAGGGTTGGGGGTTTGAATCCCTTCGAGGTCACAAGTTTAAAAAAGGTTTTGCATTTGCAAAACCTTTTTTTTTGTTTTAGGTTGTATTGAACTTATTTATTTCAAGTGCTAAGCTTGGTGTTTGTAAGAGTAACAAATAGTCATCATAAATGAATTCAACAGTTCAATTGGGAAAAGAACAAATCTACAAAAGGTATCTTATCCTTTTATTTTAAGGAATACTGGAAAATTAGAAACCAGCATAGAAAAGAACCTTAGGGAGCAGTACTTAAAGTTTAGTTTAAGTTGTACATAATTCATAGAAAACAAAATCATATC
This sequence comes from Maribacter ulvicola, assembly GCF_900155985.1. GTDB lineage: Bacteria > Bacteroidota > Bacteroidia > Flavobacteriales > Flavobacteriaceae > Maribacter > Maribacter ulvicola. Next base: position 1,356 of record NZ_FTMA01000006.1, on the reverse strand, counting down.
ATAAATAGTTAAGAATTACCTGCCAGTAAATCGTTCTTGGGTTTTTGGGTATATTAATGAGCAGATACAGTTTAGGGGTTGATTTTATTTAAGGTTATAAGTTTAAATAAAGGTTTTGCTTTTGCAGGATCTTTATTGCTATAAATTACGTAGGTATATTTATGTATGAATTAGTGATGTAATAAGCTATAGTATAAAGAATAATTCATGGTCAATAAATAATACATATGAGACATTGCTTTAGCAAATAACCTTGAGGCAAGCCCGCCAGACCAGGAATAGATAACTTGATTGATATCTTTAAAGCAAAGCTTCCTGACTGCCAGGTAAACATCGGAGCATTTACATCTAATAATCGAGTAATATGGGAAACTACTAAATGTTTCTTGATTTAAATTTCCATTTGCAAAGAAGAATTACAAGTAGGAGCGGTAATAAGGTATGATGAGTAGTATTTTATATTAGGTAAAAGTCAAGAATACTTAAGTATCTGGTATTGTATTTAGAATCCGTCAATTAGGAATTATGTAAACTTTCGGTTCATAGGTTTGTGTATCGGTAGCTATGGTCTTAGGTTCTATTTCTTTTATGGATGCTAGTATACTTTAATATATCGTGTTTATTAAAATAAAATAGTTTTAAAAAGTAATCTTCCTGCAGTATATCGCTCTGGAATTATAATTATAAAAAAGAAATTCTAGGAAGAAAATAGAAATGGAATGTAGGTTTAATCTATAATATGATTATTAATGTGAATTATTAGATAGTGGAGGTAAACTTGAAATAATTAAATAGAGACGAATAAGACGGTTTTAGCATAAACAGTGAACAGTTTTTGTAATGTAATTCCAAAGAAATGGATATACTATTAATGAGTAATGATTGATGACAATTGTTTATTACCTATATATGTATTTATTTTTGAAGTGAAAACTTATGAATAACACCGCAATGTTATGTTGATGGTATCCTATATTATGATGAAATTGTAGGTAATATTTAATTTTTAGCACTTCTTTTTCTGTTTGACAATAGGTAGAACAAGCTATTGTTATAGTGGGTAGAGCGGTTATGTATAGTGCTCATTACAATTCTTCCATTTTTACCACATTTTATTTCAAGTGTAACCATCGGTAAACCATGCAGTTAGTCCGGGGTTAAAAAATCTTTCGTTATTTTCTTCAAAAAAGGCTTGTGGTATTAAGAATAGTGTGTACATTTGCACCCCGCAAACGAGGAAAACGAAATTGGAATCGGGCGACGGAAAAAGGTTCATATATATGTTGATTTAAGCTGAGAAAAAGAAAAAAATTTTTTTTCAAAAAAAAGTTGTCAGGTTAAAAAACAGTTGTATAT
>NZ_FTMA01000014.1 GCF_900155985.1 Maribacter ulvicola | reverse complement strand
GAAACTTACGTTTCTATATTGCCTAGATAAATAGCGGATACATTGAATAAAAAAAGCTCAAGAATCTGTTTTTTGAATCTATGAGCCTAGAATACTATTGTCTCAGATTAAGGAAGAATATATTTGTTTTTTACCTCAGTTCTTTGTTATATGCTGGCTTTTAATTACCCGTAAAGAATACTTTTCCTTTTTCGGATAGTGTGTATTTATATATTTTTCCGACTTCTTTTTCTCTTTCGATTAAATCGTGAGTTTCATCTAGTTTTTTCGCTCTCCAACCAATTAGTTGACCTGAATAATCCACCTCTTGAGCTATATCTCTAGCATATAATTCCGTATCTGAGTTCTGCAGTTCCTTTAAGATTTTTACTTCTGGAACTGGTAACATTTTGCTTCGGTCTATTTTTGCTATTTGTTCTCTAATATCTTCTGCTAGAGTTTCAATAATTACTTCTGACTGGCATTTATTACATTTATAATTAGTAAACTCTAAAAATTTGAGGTCTTCTATTTCGAATTGTTTTTTACAATCAATATTTGAACAAATAATTCTTCTTGCGTTTGAAAGAAACTCTGTAATTAGCTTATTATAATTAAATGGTCTTTCTATAAAATATTTTCTGTATTTGGAACCTTTTGGTTTACCCCAAAAAATATTTTCTTTTTTACATAGACCATAATTTAAAGAGTAAATTGAAACAGGAGTTCCATCTTTATCACTAAGGTCATTATACTTGCTTATGAAAAAATTTAATTCCAAAGTCTTAAGGAAATCTTCAAATCTTGGGTCGAAATGAAAATGACTTGTAAAAGGCTCTTTTATAGTGTAGATAGAACCTTTTAAATCATTTGTCGTAATTCTACGCTTTATATCTTTTGATTTATTGATGAAAAGATTTAATAAGCTTTTTAACTGAAGAACTGAAATTTTTTCGTCAATTGAAATTAGTGAATGCGTTGTAGTTTCAAAAAAAGAGAATATTTTTTCATCATAATACCTTTGAGAAGCAGATTCAATATCACTTTTGGTAATTTTATTGTTATAAATTATTCTACTTTGATAACAATATGAAAGAATATATCCCAAAATTCTTGGTACATTCATCGAGGCGTTAAACAGCATCTCATAATAATTTTCAATAGAATTTTTTGAAGTGTCAAAAAAGGTCTCTACTGTTGAGCCAACATATTTATTGAATCTTTTCTCTAAAATTCTTTTGGTGAAATCGATAGCATTCGATTCCATTTTATCTCTGTCAAATTCTGAATATAAGTTGTAAAAATCCAAATTAATTGTGTCGATTTTTCCAGGGTCAATTTTACCATAATAAATTCTATTTGGATAAGCTGCAACCTTGAATTTAATGAATTCGTCAGACCAATTATTTAGTGGAGCAAGAATAACATCAACGAATGTAATAATTGATTCATCATCAATCTCTGAAAAATCATCCAACAAAATATAAAGATGTCTTATGTTTAATATTGATAGAGCCTCTTTGATACCAATAATTATTTCTTTTATTTGGAATACTTTAAGAAAAATATTGGAAAAATTATCTTCATTTTCAGATATTTTCTTCGAACCTTTTTTCCAATCAATTCCTGAATCTGTTCCAATACTACCTTTAATTCCATCTGCTCCAATTCCTGCTTCACCTTTGGCTCCTTTAACTGCTATATTCCGTTCTTTTGAGTTTTCGTTTGTAGTTTTTTGTGTAGTATTTATTTTTTGAAGTATAGGTATTTCTATATCCTCCAAATATTTATTATCTTCTATGTTGTTCTTTAATTCCGCTAATTTTTCTTTTACAGCTTCTACTTGGGTAACTCCAATTAATTCAAGTAGCTTATCAACTTTTGAGTCAAATTTCTTGGTTACTTCTAGAATTATAGCTGATAAAACATTTTGAATAAATGCTCTTTCCACTAAGTATTTTTCAAGAATTTCTGGCGATAATAGTTGTTCGACCCCATTTATTCTTGCAAGTTTTGTTTGGGAGGATTCATAAATCGTTTTAACATCAAGATAGCAAGGAAGATAACCTTTCATATCACGCAATTCCTGCTCTATTCTTAAAAAAATGGTTGATTTACCTGTTCCTTTTCTACCAATCAAAAAGGTTGTATTTTGCTTTAAAGATTTTTGTAAAATATAATCATTTGGTAAAAGGTCTGTATAGAGCTCTTTTAAAAGACTTCTTCCTCTAGTATCAATTAAGTCTGCTCTTCTGTATTTTTTTAAAGATTCTACAGCTTCAAAGAATCCATTGGTTTGTTCTTGATTATATTCCATTTTCTTGTTTTATTCAGCTTGCATATAACAATTGTATATGTACACAATTACACATATTCCGAAATAATCAGAAATATGTGTAATGTTTTTTTTAAGTGCACTAATATACCATTAAAGAATAAACCTACAATTATTAGCTCATATTCCATTACGGGAAACCATAATCACATAAAAATGTTTTACTCTAAGTAAGAAATGACTAAAATTAACCAACAAGCAGTCTATTTTTAATACGTTAAATGTGCTATAAATTCATTGGAAAATAGACAGTAATCGCAATTATATTATATTATATTGTATTGGAAAAAAATAATTTTTAAAAGGTAAATGGACTTATTTTATAACATAAAACCAGTTCATGGGAATGCGAAAAATACATACGATCGGACTCCCACAGGCGAAAAAGGTCATGCACCTGTCCGCGATAGCTTACAATCTCAAGAAGTACCTTAAACTGGAAAACAAACGCCCGAAAAGCGGGGCGGGGAAGCTTGCCTTTATTTATAAAAAGTATGGTTCAATTCGTGAAAAGCCTTTTTCAACTGCACCTGAAATTTAGGTTCAGCTTTTAACATGGCATAAAAAAAGCCCCTTGACAAGCCTTATATCGATAGTGATTATTTCTAATCATAGGATTGTGCAACGGTTACCGGTGTTAGCAAACGTTTTTTTCTATTTCATCAATTATTAATTGAATTTTCTTTTTTGATTTTCTTTTCATAAAAGGTCTGAAAATAAAATACATTCCAAATGCGAAAAGTGTAATTCCAAGGTAACTCAAAATTAATTCAAGGTGACTGTCTTTAATCTCTTCATAAATAAAAAATCCATATCCAATTGCTAACAATAGAACTGAAAATATTAAATGTAAATTTACTTTTGATTTTTCTTTATTGATGTCTTTGATTAAATCTTTAAGGAAATCGTTGTTAGACTTCAATTCGTTTTTAGAAATATTCTTTAATGATTTTAGCTTAAGAGCCAATCCTGATAAAAATCCTATTGAAATTAGAATTACTCCGAAACTGGTTGACCAATGTAATGGCTTGTGAAGAATAATAATCAAAACAAAAGCTATACCACATAAAACAAATGAAGAAGTCACTAAAAAAGCATTACGTTTTCTCTTGCGGTGGTATTTTTTTACAACATTTTGTATATGTTCTAAATTAGGAATATCCAAAGTGTTTTTGGAATTCCAAAGTTGTTTAATGTCTTCAAAATTGTCCATTCTCTTCGAATTTTTTGGTGAGTTTTGCTTTAATCCTATGAAGTTTCACTCGAATATTTGCGTGTGAAATCCCAATAATTTCCGCAATTTTTTCTTGCGAAACGTCTTCTAATGATAATGTGATAATTATTCTTTCCAATTCTGGAAGTTCAGAAATGTATTGGTGTAATCTTGATAGTTTTTCGTCTTCTTCAAAACTTGGTGCTACATACTTTAAATTTGTAGGAAGTTCTACAGTTGGATGAGAATTTTCTTTTTGAATTCTACGTAAACATTTATTAGTAGCTATTCTATAAATCCAAGTTCCGATGGAAGAGCGGTTTTCAAATTTTGCCAAATTTTGCCAAACGGAAATAAATGTTTCTTGGGTGATGTCTTTTGCCAAATCATAATCATTAAAATAGCCTAGACAAACACGAAATATTTTGGATGAATAGCTTTTATAAATTTCGTCAAAACCCATAATCTGAATAAATGAAACTTTGTTAAAATTGGTCTTTGACTAAGTTTATTAATAAATTATTGTTGTTTCGTTTGCATTCTATCTCTACGGATAAATATTAAAGCAATAATTTCTAATCCAATTCCAGTTCCCATCAATATACCCTTGTATAATTCCGTAATATGCCAAGAACCCATATGTTCAATGAAACTTGGAAGTACTACCATTAAAAGTCCTATTGAGATTAATGGAAACCATTTTGTTTTTCTTTTGTTGTACATTTTCTTAATTTTTATGTTTATACCCTTTAGATACAGGACTAAGTAAAATGTTACAGTTTAATGAGTGTTTTTTTATGTTTGCTAACTATTATATATGTACACCATTGCACATATCCCTAAATATAAAAAGATATGTACAATTGTAATTATTCCTTATTTCTAAATTTTTGGATTACTCCACCTCCTTCATCAACACCTCAATAGATTTCTCCAATTGCTGATCAGTGCCTTTTGCAATGACGTCTGGCTGATTTTTGACTATAATTTCTGGGTTGGTTTCGTTGTTTTCCATCCATTCGCCTGCTTTGTTTTTGGCACTTACAGGAACAACGCCCCAAACACCGCCGTTTGGTAAACGTTCCCAACCGGCAAAGCTACACGTACCCGGTACGGGCATACCAACGGTTTTACCGATCTTTAAATCTACATAGCCACTTGCAAAGCAAGAGCCATCACTGTACATAGATTCATTGAACATGGCCAAGGTTGGCTTTGTCCAACGAGAGGTTGGCTCGCCACCTACTACCCTATCCTCTGTTTCATACGATAGAAATGGTATACCGGTAAAGAACATTGCCAGATCTGCTACCAAGTCGCCACCTCCATTAAAACGGGTATCTACTATGACCGCTTTTTTGTCATTAAATTTCCCTAGCATTTCTTCATAAATAGTACGGTAAGGTCCGTCTGCCATACCTGGTATATGCACGTAACCCAATGTTCCGTTGCTCTTTTCCAGTACCTCTTTTTCATTGGCCTTTACCCATCGGTCATACAACAACCTACCTTCTTGCCTAAGTGAAATTGGCTTTACGGTAATCTGTTTCTTTTTGCCTTTTTCATCTACAACATCTAACAAGGTAAAATCACCTGCAATACGGTTTAAATAACGTGCTACGTCAGTAGAACTACCTATAGTTTCTCCGTTTATTTTTTGAATGACCATACCGGGTTCTATATCGAATCCCGATTTATCCAGCGGTCCGCCTTTAATGACTTCGGTAATCTTTATTCCATCACCTGTATGTTTATAATCCATAAAAATACCGAGCGATGCTGTTTGATCGCCGTTATCTATTTCATCTGAAAAACGACCTCCGGCGTGACTCACATTCAGCTCGCCTAACATTTCTGAAATCATTTCAGAGAATTCATAATCATTACCAATATGTGGCAGGTATTTCTCATATTCTGTACGTATAGCTTCCCAATCAATACCGTGAAAAGTAGACGTATAAAAGATTCCGTTGGTTTTCAACCAAATATGATCAAACATAAACTTGCGTTCTGCATCGGCATCCAACACCATTTCAGCTTTCAGTTTCACCGGTTCTTTTTTAGCTGCTTTTAAATCTATTTTAGAGATTTTCCCATCAGATAATAGAAATAGATTTTCCTGTTTGGCATCCCACTGTAACGCTGCTGATTTAGCGCCTAAGCCTATCAACATTTTTGTGCTCTTGGTACGTATTTCTGTTTCCCAAAGATTATAGTCTTTCTCAAACTTACTAATGTAATATAGCTTCTCCCCATCCTTAGAAAGTACGGCATCTGCCAATTTTGAGGAGTGTATGGTAAGCCGTGATTTTCTTCGGTCTACATCCTCCAAATCGAACTTTACCGCTTTCACTTCCTTTTTTTCGTCCTTTTTGCCCTTTTTCTTTTTATCATCATCATCATCGGCTCCTTCTTCTTTCTCTTTTTCTGCTGCTTCTATCATCTTCAATAAATCATACTCTTCTTTGGTATTATTGAATTTATCCCACGATTCTTGGGTCAAGAACATACTATATACATCGGTTTCAAAAGAACCACTGGTGGCATAACTTTTAAGTCCGTCACGGTTGGTAAAGTATATGATCTGACTGCCGTCATTTACCCATTTAGGTGAAAAATCATAATACCCGCTTTGGGTCAAGTTCTTACGCTGCTTGCCATCTTTTGAAATCAATAAAAGTTCAGAATTATTTAAGGAAACGCTCCAATCTACCAATAGCCACTTGCTATCTGGACTCCATTGGTAGTACTGATCACCGTCTCGCATATGAATAACTTCATTGGGAGTCAAAATGGTCGTTACCGCTTTTGTTTTTAGGTTCTTGACCTTCAACGTTCTTCTATCTTCCATATACGCCACATAGGTACTATCTGGCGAAAATTCTGGCAAGTAGATATCATTTTTTGAAGTCACCAGAGTATCTTCTTTAATTAAGGTCGACGCAAAGAAATACGGTTCTTCCGATCGGACTTTAGAGGACTTGAAAATGCTCCATTTACCATTGCGTTCACTTGAATAGGCTATAGATTTACCATCGGGCATGAACTGTACAAAACGTTCTTGCTCTGGGGTGTTGGTTATACGTTTGGTCAAAGAACCATCTACCGAGGTTACAAATACTTCTCCCCTACTTATAAATGCAATTTCCTTACCGTTGGGTGCAACATCCATTTCTTGAACACCACCGTTTACTGATTTATATGAAATAGGATTACTGTCTTCTTGTGTTCTAACTATTATATCTACTTTCTTAACACCTTCACCCGCTTTTAACGTATAAATTTCGCCATCGTAACCAAACGCCAACGTATTATCTCCAATACTTAAAGAGCGAACCGGGTGGGTCTTAAAACTAGTATGTGCTGCAATTTCAGGTGCTCCCGTCAATGACATTGAAAAGATATTAAAAGTACCTTCTTGCTCACTTAAATAATAAATAGCACTACCATCTTTTGAAAATACCGGATTACGATCCTCCCCTTTAAAACTTGTTAGTTGTTTATGTTTTCCGGTGGATGGGTCATACGACCAAATATCTCTGGTAATGGCAGATGTATGATGCTTTCTAAATTCGTTTTCATATCCTTTTTTATCGTGATACACCATTATGGATCCATCCGCATTAACCTGCACATCTTCTACGGGAACGGTCAAAATTTGATCTACCCTTCCGCCATTTGCGGGCACACTATACAATTCTGGCTGGGAAGCTGTTGGATACTGCCTATGTTCGGCAATATCTAGTCGTGATGCTCCAAACAAAACGGTTTTATCATCGGCAGAGAAGCTATAGGGCTTCTCATCGTTACTATGATAGGTCAGTCTTGTTGATGGTCCGCCTTTGGCATCCATGATAAACACATCAAAATTGCCATACCTGTTTGATGTAAAAGCTAATTTCTCACCGCTTTTACTCCACACGGGAGCGTAATCATGAGCGGAATGATAGGTCAACTGATTTGCCACTCCGCCGTTAGATGGCACCGTAAATACGTTTCCTTTATACGTAAATGCAATGGTGTTACCATCGGGAGAAATGGCTGGGTAACGTGCCCATTTAGGATTTGTTTGTGCCGTAGATACATACGTTAGGCATACCGCCAAGGCGATTAAAAAGGAGTGTTTCATACGTTAACCGAGTTGGTGTTTAGTGTGGTTGAAAGATAAGAATTACAATTGTTTGCCGCAATCTATGTGTAATCATTGGTATGCTTTTCTATATACTTTGCCAAAACCGAACAAATCTGTATAAATTTACTATTACAAATGACTATTAGAATAACAAATTGAAAGAAGAAGAAAATTACTGGACGCAGCGTTATAACGAACACCAAACAGGTTGGGATATTGGCTACCCTTCTACGCCCATTAAAGAATACGTAGACCAATTGACAGATACAACAATTCATATTTTAATACCTGGTGCCGGAAACGCATACGAAGCGGAATACCTGTGGAAAGCAGGATTTAAAAATGTGCATATTCTAGATATCTCTGAAATTCCGCTGAAAGAATTTAAAAATAGAAATCCTGATTTTCCGCATGCAAATATGCACCAAGCAGATTTCTTTGAGTTCAAAGGTCAATATGATCTTATTCTAGAACAGACTTTTTTCTGCTCTTTTATACCTACCGATGACAATAGAAACGCCTACGCCAAACACATGTCTGAACTACTAAAACCAAATGGAAAGCTTGTAGGGTTATGGTTTGATATTCCATTAACCGACGACATGGCGAAGCGCCCTTTTGGCGGCAACAAAGATCTGTACACCAACTATTTATCAACCTATTTTAAAACGATCACTTTCGATCCTTGTTATAATTCGATTAAACCGAGACAAGGGAAGGAACTGTTTGGAATTTTTGAGGTTCGTTGATGGGTTGTTGTCCGTTGTCCGGTCAGTTCGAGTGAATTTCGAGGCACGAGAAATTAGTATCGAGAACCTTTACGTGTACCAAAGTTCTCGATACAACTTTTTGGTTTTCGCTATGCTTCAACAAAAAGCCACTCGAAGTGACAGTATTACCTTAAAGACAAATAGTTGCATAAATTCAACAGATTGTTACTGCCAACTGATTACTGGTACTGCCCACTGATACTGCTAACTGAAAACTGAAAACTGGAACTGCCTACTAAAAGCGCAAACTAACAAGTAACCGAACCACTACTTCTCCTTCGCTCAGTGACCTAATTATCATTTGTCAGTTCGAGTGAATTTAGAGGCAGGAGAAATTAGTATCGAGAACTTTTACGTATACCAAAGTTCTCGATACAACTTTTTGGTTTTCGCTATGCTTTAACAAAAAGCCACTCGAAGTGACATTCTTATAAATGAAATGTTATCCTAAGCGCAGTCGAAAGGAATGCAACACAAAATAAACAGATTGCCACGTCGCGAAAAGCTTCTCGCAATGACGTTCTTAAAACTGCCAACTGTTACTGTCAACTGATTACTGATACTGCTAACTGAACACTGAAAACTGAAAACTGAACACTGAACACTGAACACTGAAACTGCCTACTAAAAACGTAAACTAACAAGTAACCGAACCATTACGTCGTTACCGCTCAGTGACCAAATTATCATTTGTCAGTTCGAGTGAATTTCGAGGCAGGAGAAATTAGTATCAAGAACCTTTTTGTGCACCAAAGTTCTCGATACAACTTTTTGGTTTTCACTACGCTACAACAAAAAGCCACTCGAAGTGACATTCTTATAAATGAAATGTTATCCTGAGCGCAGCCGAAAGGAATGCAACACAAAATAAACAGATTGCCACGTCGCGAAAAGCTCCTCGCAATGACGTTCTTAAAACTGTCAACTGTTACTGTCAACTGATTACTGGTACTGCCTACTGATACTGAACACTGAACACTAAACACTGAAACTGCCTACTAAAAGCGCAATCTTTCAAGTAACCGAACCACTACTTCTGCTCCGCTCAATCCCCTAATTATCATTTGTCTAGTTCGAGTGAATTTCGAGGCACTAGAAATTAGTATCGAGAACCCTTTTGTGTACCAAAGTTCTCGATACAACTTTTGGTTTTCGCTACGCTATAACAAAAAGCCACTCGAAGTGACAGTATTACCTTAAAGACAAATAGTTGCATAAATTCAACAGATTGTTACTGCCAACTGATTACCGGTACTGCACACTGAAACTGCCCACTGATACTGCTAACTGAAAACTGAAAACCGAACACTGAAACTGCCTACTAAAAGCGCAAACTAACAAGTAACCGAACCACTACTTCTCCTTCGCTCAGTGACCTAATTATCATTTGTCAGTTCGAGTGAATTTCGAGACACGAGAAATTAGTATCGAGAACCCTTTTGTGTACCAAAGTTCTCGATACAACTTTTTGGTTTTCGCTATGCTTCAACAAAAAGCCACTCGAAGTGACAGTATTACTTTAAATACAAATAGTTACATAAATTCAACAGATTGTTACTGTCAACTGATTACCGGTACTGCCCACTGATACTGCTAACTGAAAACTGAAAACCGAACACTGAACACTGAAAACTGAAAACTGAAACTGCCTACTAAAAACGCAAACTAACAAGTAACCGAACCATTACGTCGGCTTCGCTCAGTGACCTAATTGTTTTTTTGTCAGTTCGAGTGAATTTCGAGGCACGAGAAATTAGTATCGAGAACCTTTTTGTGTACCAAAGTTCTCGATACAACTTTTTGGTTTTCGCTATGCTACAACAAAAAGCCACTCGAAGTGACATTCTTATAAATGAAATGTTATCCTGAGCGCAGTCGAAAGGAATGCAACACAAATTCAAAAGATTACCACATCGCGAAAAGCTCCTCGCAATGACGTTCTTTAAACTGCCAACTGTTACTGTCAACTGATTACTGATACTGCTAACTGAACACTGAACACTAAACACTGAAACTGCCTACTAAAAGCGCAAGCTAACAAGTAACCGAACCACTACTTCTGCTCCGCTCAGTGACCTAATTATCATTTGTCAGTTCGAGTGAATTTCGAGGCAGGAGAAATTAGTATCGAGAACCTTTACGTGTACCAAAGTTCTCGATACAACTTTTTGGTTTTCGCTTTGCTACAACAAAAAGCCACTCGAAGTGACATTCTGATTAATGAAATGTTATCCTGAGCGCAGTCCAAGGGAATGGAACACAAATTCAAAAGAATACCACATCGCGAAAAGCTCGTCCCAATGACGTTCTTAAAACTGCCAACTGTTACTGTCAACTGATTACTGATACTGCTAACTGAAAACTGAACACTGAAACTGCCTACTAAAAGCGCAATCTTACAAGTAACCGAACCATTACGTCCGCTCCGCTCAATCCCCTAATTATCATTTGTCAGTTCGAGTGAATTTCGAGGCACTAGAAATTAGTATCGAGAACCTTTACGTGTACCAAAGTTCTCGATACAACTTTTTGGTTTTCACTATGCTACAACAAAAAGCCACTCGAAGTGACATTCTTATAAACGAAATGTCATCCTGAGCGCAGTCGAAAGGAATGGAACACAAATTCAAAAGAATACCACATCGCGAAAAGCTCCTCACAATGACGATCTTAAAACTGTCAACTGTTACTGTCAACTGATTACTAATACTGCTAACTGAAAACTGACAACCGAACACTGAACACTGAAACTGCCTACTAAAAGCACAAACTAACAAGTAACCGAACCATTACGTCGTTACCGCTCAATCACCTAATCATCATTTGTCAGTTCGAGTGAATTTCGAGGCACGAGAAATTAGTATCGAGAACTTTTACATGTACCAAAGTTCTCGATTCAACTTTATGATTTTCGCTATGCTACAACAAAAAGCCACTCGAAGTGACATTCTTATAAACGAAATGTCATCCTGAGCGCAGTCGAAAGGAATGCAACACAAATTCAAAAGAATACCACATCGCGAAAAGCTCGTCCCAATGACGTTCTTAAAACTGCCAACTGTTACTGTCAACTGATTACTGATACTGCTAACTGAAAACTGACAACCGAACACTGAACACTGAACACTGAAACTGCCTACTAAAAGCACAAACTAACAAGTAACCGAACCATTACGTCGTTACCGCTCAATCACCTAATTATCATTTGTCAGTTCGAGTGAATTTCGAGGCACGAGAAATTAGTATCGAGAACCTTTACGTGTACCAATGGTTCTCGATACAACTTTTTGGTTTTCGCTACGCTGCAACAAAAAGCCACTCGAAGTGACAGTATTACTTTAAATACAAATAGTTACATAAATTCAACAGATTGTTACTGTCAACTGATTACCGGTACTGCCCACTGCTACTGCTAACTGAACACTGAAACTGCCCACTGATACTGCTAACTGAAAACTGACAACCGAACACTGAACACTGAAACTGCCAACTGAAAACCGAACACTGAGTACCAACAACGAGCAACGTACAACGAACAGCAAAAAAGTGTTAAAGAATTACGGATTCTTCAAAACCACAGACAGTTAACAACCTTTTAAGAATACTTCCCTATCTTTTCTACTATTTTTAAAAACCTAACTAACAAACCTCTCTAATGACCAAAAAACTACTCTCTATGTTGATGCTTTTTGCATCATTTTTCGTTTCAGCTCAAGATTTTAAAATGGACATGGCACAAGACATGAAACCCCGTAACATCGGTCCCGGTGGTATGAGCGGTCGTGTCACCAGTATTGATGTCGTGAATTCCAATCCAGATATCATGTATGTAGGTACTGCCTCTGGTGGATTGTGGAAATCTACTTCTGGCGGCGTTAAATGGAACCCTATTTTCGATAAAGAAGTAACCGCTTCTATTGGTGCAGTGGCCATTCAGCAAAGTAATCCGTCCGTAATTTGGGCCGGTACCGGTGAAGGGAACCCTAGAAATAGTCTTAATGGTGGCTACGGAGTGTACAAATCTCTTGATGGCGGTAAGACCTGGAAATCTATGGGGCTTGAAAAAACCAGACACATACATAGAATTAAAATTGACCCAATGAACCCAAATACCGTGTATGTAGGTGCTATTGGTTCTCCTTGGGGAGAACACCCTGAACGCGGCGTATTTAAAACTACAAATGGTGGTGAGACTTGGGAAAAGGTGCTGTTCGTAAATAATAAAACGGGGGTTGCGGATCTTATTATGGACCCAACCAACCCCAACAAACTTATTGCTGCCATGTGGGAACACAAGCGTGAGCCTTGGTTCTTTAATTCCGGTGGTTCTGGCAGTGGTCTATACATGACCCATGATGGTGGTAAAAATTGGAAGAGATTAAGTGAGGAAGATGGTTTACCTGCCGGCGACTTAGGTAGAATTGGTGTTGCCATTGCCCCTGGAAAACCTGATGTTATTTATGCCTTGGTAGAAGCTAAAAAAAATGCCTTGTACAAATCTGAAGACGGCGGATTTAAATGGAAGAAAATTAATGATAAAAGTGATATTGGTAACCGTCCTTTTTACTATTCAGAAATTTATGTAGATCCAGAAAATGAAAACAGGGTATTCTCTGTATTTACCTACGTAAATGTTTCACAAGATGGCGGTAAGAATTTTACGCAACTAATGCCTGCCTACCGTGCCGATAACGGAGTGCACCCTGACCACCATGCATTTTGGATTCATCCTGAAAACGGACAGTTTATGATGGACGGTAATGATGGCGGATTAAATATTTCTAAAGATGGTGGCAAAACATGGCGCTTTGTAGGTAACCTACCTGTTGCGCAATTTTACCATATTGCCGTGGACAACGAATATCCTTATAACGTATATGGCGGTATGCAAGATAATGGTAGCTGGAGGGGCCCTGCATATGTTTGGAAAGCACAGGGAATTCGTAACAGCTACTGGCAAGAAATTAGTTTTGGCGACGGATTTGATGTCGTTCCCGATCCTGTAGATTCTAGGTATGGTTATACCATGAGCCAACAAGGTTATGTACAGCGTTTTGACCATGTAACGGGAGACAATTACATTGTACGCCCTACTCCGCCAGATGCTACAACAGAGCTTCGCTTTAACTGGAACTCGGCAATTAGCCAAGACCCTTTTGATACCAGCACCGTTTATTTTGGCAGTCAGTTCGTACATAAAAGTACCGATAAGGGATTAACTTGGAAGGTAATTTCTCCTGATTTAACGACGAATGACCCAGAAAAGCAAAAGCAAAGCGAAAGTGGCGGATTGTCTATGGATGCAACGGGAGCTGAAAATCATACGACAATCTTAGTGATTGAACCATCACCTGTTGAGAAAGATATGCTATGGACAGGTTCTGACGATGGTCGTGTGCATTACAGCCAAAACGGTGGGGCAACTTGGACAGAAGTAACCGGTAATATAAAAGGATTACCCGCCGGAAGTTGGATTCCCCAAATAAAGGCTTCTACACGTAATAAAGGAGAAGCACTGTTAATTGCCAACGATTATAGAAGGTTCAACTACACTCCGTATGCTTACCGTACTAAAGATTATGGTAAAAGCTGGAAAAGAATTGTAGATGCCAATGATGTGGAGAGCTACACACTTTCAATCATAGAAGATCCAGAGCATCCAAATTTATTGTTCTTAGGCACCGATGACGGATTGTATGTTTCTTTTAATGCCGGTGATAAATGGCAAAAATGGACCGCAGGTTTCCCTACGGTATCTACCAAAGATTTAGCCATTCACCCAAGGGAGCAAGATTTGGTTATCGGTACGTTTGGTAGAGCTGCATGGGTGTTAGATGATATTCGTCCGTTGCGCGCAGTGGCAGCTGATGCATCCATCCTAAATAAAGACATTGAATTATTTTCGCCTCCAACGGCATATCAAGCTTCTTACCAGCAACCAACAGGTAGCAGATTTGGTGGTGACGCATTGTATCAAGG
Source organism: Maribacter ulvicola (assembly GCF_900155985.1). Classification (GTDB taxonomy): domain Bacteria; phylum Bacteroidota; class Bacteroidia; order Flavobacteriales; family Flavobacteriaceae; genus Maribacter; species Maribacter ulvicola. Next base: position 22,041 of record NZ_FTMA01000014.1, on the reverse strand, counting down.
AGAAAACAAAAAATCTGGCGCTATGATTACCTATTATTTAAAAGAAGGTAAAAAAGCCGCCAAAAAGGATGCCCCTAGTAATGATAAAACAGATAATGCATCCGAAGAAAAAATAGAAGAACAAATCGATACCATAGAATTAACAGGTGTTCAAAAGAAGGATTCCGTTCAGTTCAATTTTTATGATGGTGATCGTTTAATTCGTACCTTAAAATACAAGACTCCAGAAAAAGCAGGATTCCATAGAATTTACTGGGGAATGGACGAAAAGGGTGCAGATAGGCCTTCAAGAAAAGTAATTACGAAGAAAAAAGAATCTGGAGGATTAGATGTAAAACCAGGCTCTTACACTATTAAGATGCTATTTGGTGACCTGGAGGAAGAAACTAAAATAACCGTAAAATCCGACCCTCGTTTAACCGTATCAACAGCAGGTATTGATGCTGCTTATACCAACGGAAAAGTGTTGGAATCTTACATGCAGAAAGCGGCAGATGCCGTTCAGCAATTGGCACAAAGTAAAGTGACCGCAGAACAGTTTCAGAAAGATTTAAAAAAGAAGGACGACAAAAAGTACAAAGAACAGATCAGTGCTTCAAAAAACATTATCAAACAAATAGATTCTGTAACTGCACTATACCTTGGCAAAGTAGATAAACGACAAGGAATTACACGTAGCAAAGAGATGACGGTAATGCAACGCATACAAATGGCACGGGGCTACGTTGGTTCTCGTAAAACTGGTATGACGGCTACAGAAAGGCAGCTAATCCAATTTGCCAAAGACGAGCTGCAAACTGCATTACAAAAAACAAACAATTTCTTTTCTACGGAATGGAGCAATTACCAATCTGCCATGAAAAGCTTAGATTTATCACCCTTTAAAGAAACAGAAGTATTTAATTTAAATTAATATGTAAAAGTCTAATAACCAAAAACTACTATTATGAAGTATCTAATGGCTTGCTTTGTGTTTACGCTTATTTTAAGCTGTAATGAAGAACCTAAAAAACCTTCTATTGCAGAAACTATGAAGACCTATACCATCAAACAAATGATGGATAACGAAGCCATTGGTGGTGGTAGTTTTTCCCCTGATAATTCTAAATTGCTTATTTCAAGCAATAGATCTGGCATTTATAATATGTACACGGTGCCAACAAGTGGTGGGGAGTTGACTCCCGTTACGGCATCGGATAGTTCTTCTGTATTTGCTATTTCTTACTTTCCTAAAGATGAACGCATGTTATTTAGAATGGATGGTAATGGCGATGAAATCTATCATATTTACATGAGAGATCTAGACGGCACGCAAACAGACCTAACACCTACAGAAGGTGCCCGAGCATCATTTTATGGGTGGGCAGAGGATGACCAAAGTTTCTATTACACATCAAACGAAAGAAACCCAAGAAATGATGATGTGTACCAAATGAACCTAGAAACTTTAGAGCCTAGCCTTGTTTTTGAGAATACCGAAGGCTATAGCATTAATGGAATTTCTGAGGACATGAAGTACCTCACCTTAGGGAAACCTATTAACACCAATGATTCTGACTTATTCATCTACACCTTATCAGACGAAAAGCTGACCAAAATCAATGAGAATCAAAGTGCCAACAGTAGTTCTGGTTTTTCAAATGACGGGACCTCTTTGTACTATACTACAGATGACGGTGCAGAATTCGCTTATTTAATGAAGTATGACATCGCAACTGGTAACAAAGAAAAGGTGATGCAAAAAGATTGGGATATTTGGGGTACCTTTTTTACCGAAAACGGCACCTATCAAATTACCTATATCAATGAAGATGCTAAAAACACCATTGAAATTAAAAATACAAGTACGGGTGAGAAAGTAGCTTTACCATCTTTGGACGGAATGGATGTAACTAGTGTTGGTTTTTCTGAGGATGAGAAATTAATGCGTTTCTATGCCGGTGGTTCCCATACCCCTTCCAACTTATACATTTATGATTTGGAAAGTAAAAAGCAAACACAGTTGACCAATGTTTTAAATAGCGAAATAAATGGCGAAGACTTGGTCAATGCCGAAGTTATACGGTACAAGTCTTTTGACGGCGTGGAAATTCCTGCAATTTATTACAAGCCACATCAAGCTAGTGCCGATGCAAAAGTGCCGGCTTTGGTTTGGGTTCATGGTGGACCAGGCGGACAAAGTCGTCAGAATTTTAGTTCGTTTATACAATACTTAACCAATCATGGGTATGCCGTACTTGCCGTAAATAACAGAGGTAGCAGTGGTTATGGTAAAACTTTTTATCAGATGGACGATTTAAACCATGGTGATAAAGATTTAAAAGATTGCGTAGAAGGTAAAAATTGGCTTGCGGCACAACCAGAAATCAATGCTGGTAAAATAGGAATTATTGGGGGGTCTTACGGTGGTTATATGACCATGGCAGCATTGACCTACACCCCTGAAGAATTTGCTGTAGGTGTTAACTTGTTTGGCGTAACCAATTGGATACGAACCTTAAAAAGCATACCGCCTTGGTGGGAGTCCTTTAAAGAGGCACTTTACTTAGAATTAGGTGATCCATATAGTGCAGATTCTGTGCGACTGAAAGAAATATCACCGCTTTTCCATACAGATAAAGTAACCAAACCATTAATTGTTCTACAAGGTTCACAAGACCCAAGGGTACTGCAAGTAGAGTCTGACGAAATAGTGGCGGGCGTTAAAAAGAACGGTGTGCCTGTAGAATATGTGCTCTTTGAAGATGAAGGTCATGGTTTTGTAAAAAAAGAAAACCAGATCGAAGCTTACAGTAGGGTGCTAAAATTTTTAGATGTGTATCTAAAGAAAGAAAAAAATACTGTCATTGAAGACGGAACACCTATTAAATCTAATCCATAACTATTAATATAATTTAAAAATCAAGAAGACAAGGAATGAGAAAATTTATAACATTGTTGGTATTAATAGCCACCATTACGCATACAAACGCACAAAGTGAAGTTACCGGTGAAGACGATTTTGGTAGCTGGTTCATGTATTTTGGCACAAACAAAATTGCCGATAAATGGAGTATACATACCGAAGCCCAATTTAGGTATTATGAAATGGCAGGTAACTACAATCAAACCTTGTTGCGCACAGGTATCAACTACCACATTAATCCTACTGCAATTGCAACTTTAGGCTATGCATTTATTGATACCGACCCAACATTTAGAGAGTTTGATATGCTTGATGGCGATGTTCTTTTTAAAAATAATGCCATATCTGAACATCGTATTTTCGAACAATTCATTCTAAAGAATAAGGTTTGGGAATTCAAGTTTGAGCATCGTTATCGCTTAGAACAACGCTTTGTTCAAAACAATGCTACAGGTAGTAGCAATACACTACATAGAGCCCGATATAGAATTCAGATGACCTTGCCCCTAACCGATATTTTCTTCTTGAATTTTTATGATGAAATTTTCATCAACCTTCAGGATAATGCCTTTGGACAAAACCGGGCATATGCAGCGCTAGGTGTCAACGTAACCGAGAATTTAAGTATGCAAGTTGGGTATTTAAAAAACCACTTTAGCGAGACCAATTTTGACCGTCTACAAATTGGGGTATTTTATAACACGGATTTACGTGGCATTTTTAAAAAGAAGGAGTAAATTTATACTTTAAATAAATAGATTATCATGAAAAAAATAGCATTTACTTTCGCTAGTGCACTTTTAATCGTTTTTGCAAGCTGCAAAGACGCTAAAAAAGGCGAAGAATCTAAAAGCGTTGAATCAACAGGCGATGCAACTGAAATGTTCAACTTGGTACAAGACTCAACAAAAGTGAGCTTTACGGCCTACAAGACAACTGAAAAATTACCAGTTGGCGGAACGTTTAAGAAAATTAACTTCACAAAAACAACTAGTGGAGCAACCGCTATGGAAGCTTTAAATGGCACTGAGTTCAGCATTCCCGTTAGTAGCCTATTTACCAATGACCCTACAGGAACCAGGGACCCTAAACTTTTAGAATTTTTCTTTGGTGTTCTCAAGGATACGGAGTTGATCTCTGGTGTTTTTAAGGTGGAAGGAAATAAGAGTTCTATTGATGTTACCTTAAATGGGGAAACCCAAAACATTTTGCTTACGTCTGAAATGAACGGTGAAGATAGAATTACGTTTACAGGTACTATGGATCTAGAAAACTGGAATGCTTTAGATGCCGTTGCCTCCATTAACAAAGCTTGCGAAATTTTACATACCGGTAAAGATGGTATTAGTAAAACATGGAGCGAGGTTGCTGTTAAAGCAGAAGTGCTGTTGGCAAAATAATAAAATAGATTTAATTCATATTAGAAAATGAGGTGCCTTAAAGTACCTCATTTTTTTTATCCCTAAAAAGGAAAAGGATTGCTCATATCATGTAAACATTTGATATTGACTTATTTATATTATAATTTAACATTTCATAACAAAATAGAGCAAAATGAAAATATTTAAAATTGAATTAGCACTACTGGCACTACTAGCTGTGTTTAGTTGTAAGGAAGTAAAAAAGGAAGCATCCGAGGCCAAAGAAGAGGTAGAAGAATTGATGGACGAGGCAAAAAATGAAATGAATACAGAGGAAACTATCATCAAATTTACAATGGAGCCTAAAAGTGATAGCAACGTTAAAGGCGAAGTAACCTTTACAGAAGAAGATGGTGAGGTACATATGGAAGCCATGCTATCTGGATTGTCTGAAGGGGAACACGCCATACACATTCACCAAACCGCAGATTGTACTGCAGCCGATGGCTCCTCTGCCGGTGGCCACTGGAACCCTACTAACGAGCCTCATGGAAAATGGGGTGCTAGTGAAGGATACCACAAGGGTGATATAGGTAATTTTACGGCAGATGCCGATGGTAATGCAAAAGTTGAATTCACTACAGATGAATGGTGTATTAGCTGTGAAGATGAGAACAAAAATATATTGGGCAAGGGTGTCATTGTACACCAAGGTGTAGATGACTATACCTCGCAACCTAGTGGTAATGCAGGTGCACGTGTAAGTTGCGCAGGAATAATTGAATAAGATTAATAAATATTTGGATAAAAGCTGTTCTTGGAGCAGCTTTTTCTATTTTTAATGGATTCAAAAGAGAACATATGCAATTAGACCTATTGGTTGAACAGTTTAAAAAGAAAGATCCTAGTGCTTTTGAAAAGCTATATAGCATGTATAGTGAAAACATTTGTGGTGTCATCAATACCATCGTCAAAAATGATGCCCTAGCCCAAGAAATTTGCCAAGACGTTTTTATTAAGATATGGAATAACTGTGAAAGTTATAATTCCTCTAAGGGAAGATTCTTTACATGGATTTTGAATATTGCTAGAAATGCAGCTATCGATGAAATACGAAGTAAGTCGTATAAAAATGATAAAAAAAACCTTTCGGCAGATTACTTCGTAGGTATTCTACAGCACAAGCAAGAAGACGAAAATACTACTGTAGATACCAAGGGACTGAAAAACATGGTAAAGAATTTAAAAGAAAAATGTGTGCAGATCATTGAACTGTTATACTTTAGAGGATACACTCAAAAAGATGCTGCAAAGGAATTAGATATTCCTTTAGGTACTGTTAAAACAAGAAATAGAAGTTGCATTTCCCAATTGAGGGAAAATATGGCGGTAAGGTAATATGGATGTAGATAAATACATAGCATCAGGAATTTTGGAGCTTTATATAGCTGGTATACTTTCAGAAAAAGAAAATCTGGAAATTGCCAACTATGCTAAAGAGTATCCAAAGATTCAAAAGGAGATTGAAGCAATTGAAGCATCCATTTTAGAATTATCCAGAAAAGCATCACCTGGTTATAACTATTCATTTGCAGCTTTAATGAATAGAATTAACGGTGAAGTCAAGGTAGTTGATATCAATGAGAAGCGTAGCTCACCTTTATTATCATATATTGGTTGGGCAGCATCTGTATTATTGGCCGTTGGTCTTTTTTGGATGTATCAGCAGAACCAAGATTTGAAGTCTGACATTGAGGTTGTTGAAAAACAAAATGTTGATTTGGAACAGCAGGTTGCAGATACCGATTCTTCTTTAGAACAAACACAAGAATTATTGAATACATTACGTGATCAAAATATTAGTGTAATTGCATTAGGTGGCCAAGCAGTGTCACCAACATCATACGCTAAGGCATATTGGAACAAAAAAGATCAAAAGGTGTTCATAGATGCCAAGGGCTTACCTGAACCACCAGATGGTTTTGTGTACCAAGTTTGGTCACTTAAACTTTCTCCGCTTACCCCAACCAGTATGGGTCTGCTAGAAGATTTTAGTGCGGATGAAAATAAGGTCTTTTCACTGAACAACCCAAACGAATCTGAAGCATTTGGTATTACACTAGAACCTGCAGGTGGTAGTGAATCACCAAACCTAGAACAATTATATACACTTGGTGTAGTAGCGACTTCATAACAAATTAAAATTTAAAGTATCATGGGCAGTTTTAGTTAACTGCCCATTTTTTATGCCATTTATTTGATCATAATTTAGAGCTTTTTCAGAATCCGTATAATTTTATTAGGTATTGGCGGGTGTATCTATGCTGCCATTTTATTTGAACATAGTACAGTTATACGAAAACAACTTATTGTATATGGGGTACTTGGTGCTATATTTTCCTTCTCAGGAATAGGGTTAATTTGAAATACCAGCAATAACTAAAACGGAAGTTGTATTAGTTTACTTATCTTTTTTTACCCTATGAAAACTTAGACTTTTTACCAACCACTTTGGTAAGGTTCTTTGTGGATTCCTCTTTTTTAGATTTAAGTACAGCCCTAATGATTTAAGAATAGGAACTTTATGCGTTTCTACCAATTCTATCAATGTACCATCTGGATCTTCTATATAGCTGAAATGACCGGCAGCTTTGCCCATATCAAAACTGTTGGCACTGTCTACGGTAAATGGGTAGTTGTGTTGTTTTGCTTTTTCTCTAATGACATTCATTCCAGAAACATCAAAACATAGGTGAATGTAACCCAAGTCTCCCCACAATCGATTTTCAAATATTTTAACGGGAGTTCTATCTAAAACCTGAACAAGCTCTAGCTGAGTGGGGCCCAGAAGATCCCCAAATCCGCCAACGAACTTCCGTTCTTGTGATATTACTACACGTCTAAATTTACTTTTAAAAATATCATCGGCTATTTCTACCGTATCATATTCAACAATAGAATAATTTAATATGGAACTATAAAACTGTAACGAAGCTTCCATATTGCTCACTCCGATAACCGCCCCTTGCACGCCTCCATTTCTAGAAGATTCTTTACAAAAAATATAGTGATCCTCAACCATTTGTACCCTATTACCAAAAGGATCGGTAAAGTAGAAATTGGAACAGTACGAATGCTTGATTTCTGAAAGTTGAGATATTCCTATTCCTTTTAAGTATGAATGCATGCTGATCAGGTGTTTACATCTAATTTTCATTGCATAAATACCTAGATCTCCAAATTGAATTGTACTTAAAGGTGCCGCAGGCGTTCGGTCTTTGAACTGCCAAATTTCCAAGCCACCACCACCGGTCATATTTAATGCCAAATAGGCTTCTCGTTTTTCTGCTTTACCATTGGTATATTTTGCCATTAATGCGGCAACCGCCTCATCTTCAAACAATAAAATATCAAAACTTAAATGTTTTCTATACCAGTTAAATACTTTTTTAACATCGAGAACTCCAATCCCAATTTGTTGAATTCCATTTATCATCTCAACCATTGTATGGGGTGCGTATCAATTTATTATGTAGTGATTTTAGTTTGTTACCTGGGTATCCGAATTTAAAAAGAACTACCAAAAGTAAGTTAGACAGATTTACGCGTAAATATGAATTGGACTCATATTTACGGGCAGAAACTATCAAGTCGTTTTTAACGATAGTATATGGAACATTTTGCTTTTTCATCCGACGGAAAAACTCAAAATCCTCCATCAGAACTTGTTCTTCATTGAACTTTCCTAATTGGTTAAAAGTCTCTTTTTTGATAAAAAGACATTGATCACCGCCACCGGTAAAGAATCCGTCTTTTGCCGTAAAAGATGCATTAATCCTTAAATACCACGTGTCTTTATCAAACTTGTATGAAAAAAAACCTGCGTGATATCCATTCCGTAAACTATGTAAGATATCATCAATGAATCCGCTGGGTGGTACTACATCTGCATGTAAAAAAACAAAGATATTTCCATTAGCAATATCAGACGCTTCATTCATTTGAGCCGCCCTGCCTTTATTTTTACAATGGAATAATTTCACTTTCCGACTACAATCTAAATTTTGAACAGTATCTGTATTATCTGGGGATACCGCAACTATAATTTCTAAAAGTTTTTCATGTTTTAAAAAACAAGCAACACTAAATAATCGCTGTAGGTTACTATATTCATTATGTACGGGTATAATTATACTGATCATAAAATGGCTAAGTCGTTATAATATAAAATTATAAATAATTCATATTTCTTTTCATGACTTACCTACGTAAGTTGGGGATAAAAGTTTTAAAACAAGTCATCTTTTTATAAAAAAGTTGATGTAATTAATTACATCAATAAACGACCAAGCTTTCACGAACCTGTTAGCTACTAATACGTAGGTAAGGTAACCAAAAACAGTACTATGAAATTAAAAATTTCTTTTCTTGTAACGATGTTGGCTATACTTTTCATGGCTAAAACAGATGTACAGGCGCAGATCGAGACCCATTCAGATATAAATTTCAATGAATTATCTGAAACCTTTTTACAGCGAATTATTGACCAGAAAGACACGCAAGACCTACAAGATATCTTAGCGAATACGTCTATAGAAGAACTGGACAATGCATTGGATACCAATGATAAACGATTAGCTTTTTGGCTGAACATTTACAATGGATACATTCAAGTGATTCTTCAAAATAATCCTGAATTGTATGATGACCGTGGCAACTTTTTTAAAATGGATCAAATAAAAATTGCTGGTGAAATGGTCTCTTTTGCTAAGATAGAACATGGTATCATTAGAAAATCGCAATGGGAATATGGCTTGGGCTACATACGAAAGTGGTTCCCTAATAAATTTGAACGTAAATTAAGAGTTAACAAGCCTGTTTTTAATGTGCATTTTGCCCTGAACTGCGGCGCCAAAGATTGTCCGCCAGTAGCTATATACGAATGGGAACGTTTACAAGAACAATTAGAAAAAGGTACCAAAAGACTTCTAGAGAAAACAAGCGCATATAACAGTGAAACCAATGTAGTTAAGGTTACTTCTTTATTCAGTTGGTTCAGAGGCGATTTTGGTGGCAAAAGCGGAATCAAAAAAATCTTGAAAAAGAATGAAATTATACCTTCTACAAAAGGTGTGGATATTGAATACACCAATTACGATTGGACCTTGTATCTGGACAACTTTATAGAACTATAATTATTATACTGTAGTTAGAGCGATGAAGATTTTATTTAAAATCTTCATCGCTCTTATTTGTTATTTTTTATATGCATTACTTTTAAGAATGCTAAATTCGTACAAGAATAGATGTTATTTTTTTCTATGAAGGTAAACTTTGACTTCCTAAAAAAACTCTTTATTGTACTTTTTATCCTTTTGGGCGTATTGGCCGTCTCTAAATTGGATGAGCTTCGGTTTTCTTTCGATTTTAGCCAATTTTTTCCTGAAGAAGATCCAGATTTAGCTTTCTATGAAAGTTATGTGGAAGCGTTTGGAACAGATGACAATTTTTTACTCATTGCCGTAAAAAACGAGCCTACTATATTTCAACAAGAATTTTTAAATAATTTTAAGGCTTTTTCAGAAGAAAGTAAAGGTTTTACCCATGTTTTAGAAAGTAGTTCCTTAACCTCACTCTCCTACCCGCTTAAAACTTCTTTTGGGTACACCACTTTACCAATTATACATATTGATGACCCAACGCAATACCAAAAAGATTGGAACAAGATTAAAGAAGATTCCCTTTTTGTTAATGTACTTATAGATGAAAAACAACAGTCTCTGGTTTTAGCATTAGAGACCGATGATAATTTAGATTACAAGCAATCTGAACTTCTCCTGAATAGTATTAGAGCTTCTTTAAAAGAACACAACTTACCTCATTATCACATTTTAGGTAGGGCTTTCTTCTATGAAGCCATTGTTGAAATGCAGAAAAGCGAAGTGCTAACAACAACCATTGTAGCATCAATCTTAGTTTTTATAATTCTACTTCTGGTGTACAGAAGTATGCCCGTAGTGCTAATATCTGTTTTCTCGATTGCCATGTCCCTCTTATTATTTATGGGATTATTGGGTTGGCTAGGTAAAGAATTGAATGCCATGGCAGCATTTTACCCGGTACTCATGCTCATTGTAGGCACGTCTGATGTTATTCATCTTACTGACAGTTATATAAGAAAATTACAAACCCATATACCACGATATAAAGCCATGACCTCTTCTTTGAAAGAAGTGGGTCTGACCACCTTATTAACGTCAATAACTACGGCGGTAGGGTTTGTAACCTTACTTTCATCAAGATTGGCGAGTATTCAAGATTTTGGTATCAATGCTGCCATTGGTGTTCTGGTAGCCTATATTACCGTTATTTTTTTAACGGGCTCCTTATTGATCTTTTTACCCGAAAAATCACTGATAGGTCGTAAAAGCATTTCTGAAAATTGGGTAAACTATCTGTTAAAAGTGAACACGTTTACAAAGATTTATCCCAAATCTATCATAGCAGGAACAGTTATTTTCACAGCGCTTTGCGTATTAGGCATCTACATGGTACAAACCAATCAAGAATTAAAAAATACGCTGCCTTCCAAAAGTAAAATAGCCAAAGATTTCGATTATTTTCAAACTAATTTTTCAGGATTTAGACCTTTGGAAATTGCCGTTATGAGTACTGATGGCAATAAAGTGACCGATTTTATAGTAGCTCAAGAAATAGAAAAGCTACTTGTATATTTAAAAACATTTAAAAGTATTGGCAACGTGCAATCTGCCAACCTGCCGTATAAAATTTTCAATAAAGCCAACAATTTAAATGACGCTGCCTATTTTACCCTACCTAGCGATGAGAAAACGTTTTTAAAGTATCAAAAAGATGCCCGCAAACTAGGTCGTAAACAACTAGCTAAGTTTATAAATACAGATGAAAGTATTGCCCGCATTAACGGGAGGTTGCAAGATATTGGCACCGATAATCTAAAAGTGGTATACAGTAAAATTGATCATTTTGCCAAAACAAAATTAGATACGTCCCTAATATCTATAAAAGTGACCGGTAAAAGTATCTTGTTAGATAAGAATTCTGAATATATAAGAAGTAGCCTGCTAGAAGGACTTCTTTACGGTTTGCTACTAATTGGCGTTATTATGGCTTTTATTTTTAAGGATATCAAAATCTTTCTTATTTCTCTTGTACCTAATGTTCTGCCTATCTTGTTTGCCGGTGGTATGTTAGGCTTTTTGGGCATTCCGCTTGAAGCTTCGCTCTCTGTGGTATTTGCTATTGTATTTGGTATAGCCGTTGATGACACCATTCACTTTCTAGGAAAATTCAAATTAGGGATTAACCAAGGATTGGATAAAGAAGCTGCCCTTGAGAAAACTTTTGCCCAAACAGGTAGAGCGCTGGTCATCACCACCATAATTCTTTTCTTCGGATTTATGGTAATGCTTTTCTCTATTCATCAACCCAGTGTAACCATAGGGTTAATTATAAGTGTAACGTTAGTAACAGCATTGATACTAGATTTACTGTTACTACCCGTACTTCTAAGAAAATTGATTTAGATAGAACTTTTTGTTCTGTGTAGGGTTTTCTGCAATGATTTATAAGCAAATATTGATTTACCGACCATAAAAATCATTAAGCTAATCCATAATGTAAAGAGTAGATATTCCATAACACTAATTGGTTTACTTGGTTACTTTTAGTTCGCATTTTCAAGTAGCAGCGCATACTTTAAATGCATTTGGTCGGTAAATATATGTATTTCATCTATACGCCTGTTAAAAAAAACCAAATTTTCGATGAAATACGTAATAATGACAGCGCCACGACTTAAAATCGTGACGCTGAATTAAAAAACAATCCAACCTAAAACAAACATGAACTGTATGATTTTGGGCAATCAATTACAAATCATGGACTTGTTTTTCCATACCGGGACCTAGTTCATAAATAGCCCCTATTAATTCTTCTTTTATTTCTTTAACTCTTTCTTGGTTACCATTTGCCTTATACACCACTGCAGCTTGGTATAACAATGCAGGTTCAAATGTTTTGCCATACACGTAGGTATCCATTATGGTTTTTGCCTGCTCTATGTTACCATTTTTAAGGTAACTGTAGCCCAACCAACTATAAGATTCTGGCGTAGGTCTATTCCCTACTTCTCTTTGTGCCAAGAGCAATGCGCTGTCATATTGTTTGGTCTCACCTATATATAGATCTAGATTATATGCATTGTACATATCACCGTAAGCCTTGTCTTTAACTCTGGTGAAGTATTCATCTAAATTTTTTGTTCGGATCAAATCGTTTCCTGCATAGTCTGCAATTTCAGCCTTCAACAAGAAATAATCTGGCGCATTATTTGTTTTGGTTACCGAGTCTAATATGCGAATAGCTTCTTCAGTATTCTTATCGTTTGAAAAAACGATCCATGCAATTCCTTTTTTAGCGTAAGCATTATTATGATCAATTTCAAGTGCCTTTAAATAGTGCTGATATGAATCTGCTATTCTACCTGCATGCCCATAATAATCACCTAAATTGGTATAGCTCCACAGCATTAATTCTTTATTCTTGGACAGTTCAGCTTTTCTTTTTGCCTTTTCCATAAAATTTATAGTGGTATCTAAGTCGCCCTTATAATCGTTCCATTTTGCCACACGAATCATATATCCAAAGTCTGACATATTTTTTAAACTATCTAAATAGGCTTCTGCCAATTGATAATTACCCAGTTCCATATGAACATCAAAGAACAAACGTTGTGTTTCCGTTTTATCACCTCCTATTGCTTCAGCAGCTTTAGCTAATTCCAAAGCTTCTTTAAAGCGGTGTTGAGAAATATAATTTCTAGCCAAAGACCTGTAAAAGCCAGCCTTACCTATATTGGCAATATCCACGGCTTTTTTTAAACTCTTTTCTGCCTTTTTTAAATATTCTATAGCACCAGTTTGTTGAAAGTACCTGCTGTACTCCCCTCCTACCACACCAAAACTGGTAAGCTGCATACTATCTGGTCTAATTTTAGAATTCCAAAGGTCAAAATATTTTGATGTTGTTTTAATCTCGTTTGCGACTAAAAACTTGTTGTAATCTTCTGTATTTGCAATTGCGTCCTGATTTTTGGTATTACAAGATGATACCAATATCACTACAATTAAAAGCTTTAATATTTTCATAAGGTTGTTTTATAATGGATTGTTTAAATAGGGGGAGCTTTTCAACTCCCCTTTCCCTTCTCTTTCATAAACAATTTAGGGATGTGCCAATCTTACCTATCTCTAACAATAAGCAAGGTGAAGGCAACTTCTTATTCTGGTGCTCCCAAGTATGGGAACGTAGTACCTACAGTAGCGGTTAGCCCAACGCCATCTGAGGTTAATCTTGGTAAATCTGCCATACCATCACCATCGGTATCTTGACCACTAAAACGATCACCTTCCATACCACCAAATAACAATATCAATGACACATCAATAACATCATCTTGTGGCGTTCTACCTGTCAAAGCAACTTCATCACCATCTGGAACCAATATTCTACCGTCATCATCTGCATCTGTACCAGGGTTAAAGTATGTAGTCGGCAAATTTGGAGCTACTTCCAAGACATCGGCAGCCAAATAACCGGTTAATGTAGGTGCATCTAAACCTAATATGTTATTCTCGTAGTTTACAGCTGCAGGATCTGCTCCTAAGATGTTGGCATACACATCATGGTACGCCTCTAACCTTGCTTGAAAATCAGCTTGAAAAGTTGCAGCCATTTCTGAAGGGATAGACATATTATGGGCATCCTTTATAGCTCCATCAGCACTTAATACCGTATTAATACCTGGTCTACCCATAAAATCTACCTGTGCATAAGTACCTGTAAAATCTGGCGCCATTGCCTCTTCACAAGGCGTACATGTACCACCACAATCTACTCCGGTTTCATCACCGTTCATAATTCCGTCATCACATGTTGGTATAATTACTACTGGCGTATTATCATCATCGTCACTACAAGAAGTTACTGCTGCTACTGCTAAAAGAGACAAAAACGTATATTTTATATTTTTATATTTCATCGTTATATTTTTAAGAGTTTATTATTGTTTTACGTTGGTAGTTACCCATGTTTTGTACACTTCTAGACCAAGTGCATTCTGGCCTGTTGTGGTACCCAATAGGCTGTTAGGTAGTTCTATAACTATTGCCATAGTATTGGCACCATCAAAAGTATCAACGGCAGTTTCATCATCGTCATCAGTTGAGTTTGGATCACCAGCAGGCTTAAAACCCAAAGGCGCTGTACCACCAATTACTTCATTGAATTGAAAGAAATCAAAGAAAAAAGCATCTTGTCTAGGACCTGCAAATAAAGAAACTCCGTTTGCCGTAGTTTCTACAATAGCAGTTTCAGCAGAAATATCAACTGAACCTAATGGCGCATCTACCATAATAGTACCATTTAATCCTGTTTCGCTTGGTGCAACCGGACCAAAGAAATACATTTTACCATCTCTTGGTATAGCCTGTATTACTACATCTTCTACCAAATCATTATTGGTATCAATATTAATTTCCAATAACACATTTTCATCGAACGTGCCGTAAGCCAAATCTGGCAATACATTAGATTGAAGATCTACTGCAAACACGGTATTGTCTGAACCTTCTGTTGGTTCAAAAGCATAAAAATCAGCAATGTCTGCCGTGGTTCCCATAGTGCTTGGCGCATCAATATGATCTGCCGCCACTAAAAGACATCCTACTAGGGCCAATGCCCCAAGTCCCAAAAATAATTTTGATTTTTTCATTTTCCTCTTTTTTTAGATTAGAATCACCCTTACTTACGGAACAAAAATTAGAGGGTTCATTTTTTCTTAAAAAAAGATTAAATTATATTTTACTGTTGTAATAGAGCCCAATTAAAAATTATGTCTGCAAGTATAGAAGTAGCCATTTATAAATACCCGTGAAGTAATAATTAGCTAACTTTGCAGTGTTAAATAATATAAAATATGAACCCGTCTTCCGCTGGTTGGATCGAGAAATATGGTTCGGTGGTTCAAAAACACCAAAACGCTTTCCCAACTTTTGAAGCCTTATACGCTACGCTTAAAAAAAGTGGATTTGTATATGGATTAAACTCTAGTATACCTGATTTTATTGAACTGGAGCATACCTTGTCTGAAGACGAAAAGGCTAAAATTAATCTCCTGCATGCTTTGTTCTTTACCTACCGTACCAATGGTGGTCAAGATTATTCCATATTTATAGAACAGGTATTTAAGTTTTATGAAATACTGAATATTAGCCGTGCCGGTTTTTTTGATAAATGGTTTACCGGTAGTAAAACTTCTGCAAAGCTTGAAAAACTAATGACCTCAAGAATTTACATTGAGGATAATATTATCAGTAAAACTTTTAATAGCCTTATTACCAACTCGCTATTATTTATTGATGTTTTGCTTTTTAAGCACTTTTTAAATGATCGTACTGCACTAAAGGAAAAGGCTGAAGAAATTGAATACCTAGCGATCAACATTACCTACCATGCCTTAAGTGCTAAGGAGTTGGACAGGAATGATAACAAGCTTTCTCAATTACTAGCTTCTTCTTTAACCTATATAAGTTGTGCCGAGAACAGTTTTGATGGTTCTTATCGCGAAAGATTACTGAACAATAAGGATAACTGGGAAAATAGATACTTGCTTGATATGGCTTGCCTTACCGTGTGGGAAGATCATTCTCTAGATTATACGGAATCTGAATTTATATTTGGAATAGGTAAAGACCTTGGTTTTGACAACACCATCATTTCTACTTCTATTACAGACATTACCCAATTCTTTAAACTCAATTTTGATACGATACCTTATTTAAAGGAAAAGAACTTGGCAATGCAGTTCTATGATAGTATGGGTAAACTAGTAAAGAAACTTATTCTTAGAAACAGCAAGCGGTTACATAAAGAGCTTTCTCAAAGTGCAGAATTGGTGGGCTTGTTATCTAACTCTACCATACGAGATCTAAGCGATGAGGAAAAAAAGAAGGTTCAGAATCAACTTTTGGATATTTTTAAAAGCATCCCTTCATTAGCTATTTTTATTCTACCTGGCGGAGCAATCCTGCTTCCTATTTTTATTAAGCTGATACCTAAATTATTACCATCGGCATTTGATGAAAATAGAATTGATGAGGAAGATAACAACAACATAAATTAGCAATAAGACGTAACATATTATTGTTAAGTTAGTAGCAATTGCGGCATTGGCCGTATAAGTTGGCAGATTTAGACTTGTTACTCAGTACTAAATTTTAGCATTTAGTTTCAATATGTATACCTTAATACCTATTCATCAATTCGTTAAATTAAATTTTTAAGACTTATTACTTCATACAAAGTACGCAATACTCACAACTATTTTACTACTCTAACCAAAGCTTAAAGTCCTTTACCTTTTCTCTGCTCACAATTATTTCGTGATCTACATTGTTATTCAACTTGATCTGCAATCTTGAATTGGTGTAAGAAACAATATCTTTAATGTGATCTATATTCACATAGAATTTTCTACTGACCCTAAAAAACACCTGCGGTTTTAACTCCTCTTCTAGTTGTTCTAAAGTAGTATCAAGCAAATAATTACGACCGTCTTTGGTAGCGGCGTAGGTACCTTTGTTTTCGCTATAAAAACATTCTACATCTTCTGAATTAATGATTTTTAAATGCTGACCAACCTTCGCTGTAAAACGCTTTTTATAATCCCGCTCTAGCGGATTCACCAAAAGCTTCTTTATATCCTCAAAGTCTAACGCTATCTTACTGGGTTCATTATCAGATTTAAACATTTTTCTATACTTTACAACGGCTTGTTCTAAATCTTCATCATCTATAGGCTTTAACAAGTAGTCTATGCTGTTCAATTTAAAAGCTTTCAGTGCATACTCATCAAAAGCGGTGGTGAAGATGATGGCGCTATGTACCTCTATGACATCGAAAATTTCGAAAGAGAGTCCGTCAGACAATTGAATATCCAAGAATATTAAATCTGGATGTTCATTGTTCTGAAACCAATCTATTGCCTCTTCCACAGAATGTAACATGGTAGAAACAGACAGATCTAAACTTTCTAACATTCTACCTAACCTACGTGCTGCTGGTTTTTCATCTTCAATTATAATGGTCTTCATGGTCTGTATTTATGGTTTAATAGAATATAATAAATGCCTTAATCGTTGTATGAATTTATGTATTTCTGAATTTTACGTTCTTCCCATTGTTTCAAGTACCATGAAATATTACCAAAAACAGTAATTGCATGAATAGCCAGTATAATTCCCCAAACAATGGTGGTACCGTATACGTTCCAATTTATCCAATCTAAAAACTCAGGATTTCCAAAGGCATCTTTACTTACTAAAATGAAAACAAACTTATGTCTCAAGAAGTACAAAATGATATTTATAATTAGAAAAACTAGTGCATGGTTATAGAAACGTTTTATACTCGTCACTTTTAATTTCGCTCTTTCGTATTTAGACAACCTATTGAATTCTTCGTTTACAAGGTTATCGTTTGGTAGATTAGTTTCCATTTTATCTATATTTTTCAGCATCTCTTTCCTCCTGCTCTACATACTTACTGATCTGGCGTTGTTCCCAATCTTTACTAAAGAAAGGATTAAAACCAAATACCTTGGCCGCATGAAATACTAAGCCTATTCCCCAGAAAAACGGAGTAGAAATAGTCCCTATATTAAACAAAGCCTCTGAAAATGAAGCTCCGCCAGACATGATACCCATTATGGTAATGGTCATGATAAATAAATTTACCAGTACGTAAACAAGTAAGTGAATGTAAAATCCCTTTAGCTCTTTTACCTTCTTTTGGGCCCTTGCCAATTTATCCGATTGATCAAATTCGTTTAGTTCCATCTTTGTATATTTTCTTCTTGTTGTAAAAACTCTTGTATTTTTCTCTCTTCCCAATCGCGATTCATAAACGGATTCAAGTTAAAGATTTTATTTGCTTTAAAAAACAGGCTCATACTTAATCCGAATACTACCCAAAGAAACCAAGCATATTCCCATTCATTTAGGTAATAATTTAGTGCCGCTACAAGTATTATGGTGACGACAGCCGAGGCTACCTTGCCATAAAATTCTTTGATTTCTTCTACGCGTTGTTTTGCCTTTTTATATTTAGTTTTCTCCATGATCTTCAATATATTAGCTTATTATTCTTGCATAAATTCTTTGATCTTACGCTCTTCCCAGTTCTTCCCGAACAAAGGACTGTAACCGTAGGCACAAAGACCGTTCATTATTACCCCGAACCCCCAACCCAATGCCGGGAAAATTGCCCACGGAAAACTTGTAGTGTTATAATTGATAAATGCCAAAATGGGAATTACAATACAATAGGCTAGTAAGTTGCCATAAAAACCTTTTATAGCTTCTACTTTATCTTTTGCTTTTTGATACTTGTAATTATCGTCGTTTGTAAAATTTAATTCCATCTTTATATGTTTTAGGTTATAGTTATTTGATTATTATACTTCAAATTTCGGCAGATAACCTAGGTTTTTAAAAAATGAAATACCCAGTTGTACTTTTTTATGACTGAATTGTATTAAGTGGTATTTTAAGTACTAAATCAGGTTAAGATCAAACAATTTCTTGGCACTTTCAATATGCTTGCGCTGTTGTATGAGGGTACACTAGGTAGGTAAGGGCTAAAATGGGCTTTGAACCGTTAATGGTAATCCTGGTAACTGGTGCAAACGGAAACTTGCCTTCTGTAAGTGTAAGAAGCATTTTTTCTTTCTATAGAAGCCTTTAGATGATTTCTCTATAATTTCAGCTTCTCCTTTCAACTGAAATTATTTTTGCTTTAAAACGTCTATAAAGCTGATGTATACATTTTGGTTCGCCCTAACATTTTTAACCGTTTGTGGCGGTGCTGTACGGGGAACCATAATGACATCAATTGGCAAAAAGCGAAATAGCTCTTTTGGTGATATATTGGGTGTTCTCCAAAGATGATGTTACCAACCAACACAGAGCACTGTCGTCATTTATAGACGCTTTTATTTCTTCTGTTAGCTTCATAACATCTATTTTAAAACACGTTTAGAAATTGTCTTTCTCCATCAATTCCTTAATCTTTTTCTCTTCCCAATCTCTACCGAATAGCGGGTTTAATCCGTATGCCTTTAAGCCGTGGACTATTAAACCTATTCCCCACCCAACGGCCGGAAAAATAAACCACGTAAAACTAGTGGTTCTATAGTTGATGAAGGCAAGTACCGGAATTACAATGCAGTAAGATGTTAGGTTACCATAAAAACCCTTAATTTCTTCTACACGTTTTTTAGCTTTCTCATAACGCTTGGCACTAATGTGGGTATCTTGCGTTTCTCTAAAAGATATAGCATTGGTCAACATAGGCAATCTTACCTTAAATTCTTTAGCGGTCTTAAAAATTTGCATTTCCTTTTTGGTCAAAATGGCATAACGTTGGCGTATATTCTGCAGACCTACGCCACTACTCTTCTTTACTACCTGTTTTTCTTGCAGGTTATTGGTGACGTACAGGTAATCCTCTTCTTCATATATTTTAATATGTAAGGGTTTTGAAGAAGTGACTACATTGTGCTTTACCGCATTCTCCAATAATAATTGTAGCGATAGTGGCACTATTTTAGCATCGGGGTTTGTTGCCTCATGAGGTATTTCAAATATGATACTGTCTTCAAAACGCATTTTTAAAAGACGCACATAGGTTCTGGCAAATTTTAGTTCTTCATCTACCGAAATAAGATTTTTGCTCTTCTGCTCCAATACATACCTATACACTTTTGACAACGAAGTCGTAAACTTTTGCGCCTGCATAGGATCTTCTTCTATAAGGCTTGTAAGCACATTAAGGCTATTGAACAAAAAATGTGGATCTAATTGGTTTTTTAAAGCATCGAACTTTGCAGATGCCGAACCTGCTATAATTTTCTGTTCCTTTACTTTCGTGTCTTGTAATGCTTTGTAAAAGTAGAAGGCGTGTATAAATAATGAAACTACAAGTGTAATGGCTAAGGCATATATGTAATATTCAGCTTTTTCCCCTGCAATGAACTGATCAAAAGTTTCGCCGAACATGATTACTTCGGTAAACCATCTTACCAAACCAAATGCCAAAACGGTCAACACTATAGACCCAATGGCGCCATACCACAGTCGTTTTTGAGTCTGCTTTTCCCAACTAAAAACATTTGATATATAATCGTTGTAATACGCATTTACGCAGGTAAGCACAAAAGAGTAAATAAAACTAACTCCTGTAAATTGCAATACGCCATACAGCGTAATATTTCCCCAATCTGAAAACAGCAAACGAAAAATCATCATAATCAATGTGATGATAATACTTGCTCTTAAAACCTTTAAAAAACTACCCATGCATCTTTACTTTTGTTTGCTGCTTTCTAATTTTTAAAATTAGGGATTTCCTTTTAGAAGCATACTTCTTTCTGTAAATGCCCTAGATAAAGGCAAACATGAGACCTTTTCTACTGAATTAAAAAAAATAGGCACTCAATTGTTATTTCTGGGTACTGAACTGTAATCTAGCACTCTTCAAAAACGCTATATCCTTAACCACATTCAAAACGTTTCTATTTATTACCGAAAAAATAGTAGTTTAGTTTTATAAATTGGATATGTGCAATTGTGTACATATAGGTATGTTGGCAATAATATGAAGAACGAACCAGAATTTCAAGGACAACACAAAATTCCTCAAGTTTACTTGAAAGAATTTGGTTATAAAAAAGAAGACGAATGGTGGATATCAGTTTTAAAAATTGGTAGCAGAAAAACTGAAAATGTTCGGATTACTGATTTTACAAAAGAAACAAATGTTTTCGATTTACCTTTTAAGGATATGGAGTCAAGACGACATTATGAAAACCTATTCAATAAAATTGAAAATCGTTATAATACAATAATTAAAAACCTTCTAAATCAGAAAAAACTGATTGAAAAAGATGACGATTATTTAAATCACTTTGTAGCAAATATTCTTAGCAGAACAAATCCAACAAGATTTTTTATTTTCGAATTTCTAAAAGACAATTCGATACGAGAAAAATTTATCAATGAAATTACATTATTCTCTGAAGACAAAGAACACACGGAAAAAGTCCTAAAAATATTCAAAGTTGAATATCAACTTAACGTTGCTTTAGGAACAGTAATGAATCACTTTGTACACGTATTACGGAATTTCAACAAAGTGATTATTAAGGAGTGTGATGGAAAAGGTTGGTTAACTACTGACAGTCCTGTTCATATTGACAAACAAGGTCGAGAAGAATGGTTGATTCCAATTGAGGCTGAAATTTATCTTCCACTTTCGAAAGACTTCTGCCTTTTTATGTATCATCCAAAATCAGAAATTTCAACAAACCCTTTGAGAAAATTAAAAATTAACAAAATCAATAAAGTGGATTTCAATACTTTCGATAGTATAACAAAAAAAGTAACTTTTGATTTTGATGAGTATTTAATAATGAACACAGAAACTGAACCAACAGAAATAAGAACATAGCGGAATAAAATACTACTGGCAACAAAGAACTGAGGTAAAAAACAAATAAATTCTTCCTTAATCTGAGACAATAGTATTCTAGGCTCATAGATTCAAAAAACAGATTCTTGAGCTTTTTTTATTCAATGTATCCGCTATTTATCTAGGCAATATAGAAACGTAAGTTTC
>NZ_FTMA01000002.1 GCF_900155985.1 Maribacter ulvicola | reverse complement strand
GATCGTTTCATAAGCAAATAATCTATTTAAAGTTAAACATTTATTCGCCCGGTTTTCTCTAGTATTAAACGGTCCGGTTTAAAGGGAGGAGGTCATACTAGTGAATCAACGGGATCGTTGGGCTCGTGGAAACTTAGAGACTTTATTTAAGCATAAAGACATGTTGTTCAATTCAAAGTATGGTAGATTGGGCTTATTAAGCTATCCCTATTGGTTTTTCTATGAGTGGCTTTCTCCATTGTTAGAGTTTTTTGGTTTTATTACCATTTTACTTTTTGCATTCCTGGGCATTCTAAACTGGGAATTCTTTTTCATGATTACATTGGCCATATTCTTGTTTTCAATCATGATTTCTTTCTATGCTATTTTATGGGACGTGTATTCATATCATCAATATCAAAAAACAAAAGACCTTTTAATACTAATGGGCTTGGCTATTTTGGAGCCATTCATTTTTCATCCTATTGTAGTATATGCTGCGGTTAGGGGTAATTATAAAAAATTATTTAAAATAAAATCTGGTTGGGGATCCCAAGTTAGAAAAGGTTTTGCAAAAGCATCCTAGCAGCAATGAACACAAGTAGTATAGATAGATATTCTTTAAAGCAGTATACACGGCTTATGATATCCTTTTTTGGATGTCTGTTCGTATTAACGCTTTTTCAATATGGTATGCTGTTCTATAAAGGTGTTATCGATACTATTTTTTCGGTTAGTTTGTTAAAAGCCATTGTGCATCAAATTGGTTTTACCGCTTTAATGGGTATCGTTATGGTGTTTCCTTTTAATTTCTGGGAAAACTTACGCCCTAAATATGGCTTTAATCTTGTTTTTGGTTTCTTAAGCCTGGTGTTGATTTTTGAAGCTATTCTTACCGTGTATTACTCTACTACTTTGGTACCGTTAGGCTCAGATATTTTAGGATATAGCTATACAGATGTGAAAATTACCTTAGCTAATTCTGGCGGTTTTATGATTTCTGTTTATCTGCTTATTGCTGTAATTATTTTAATAGGTCTCTTTTTAGGACTATATAGAATCACTTCTAAATTCTACCATAGAATCAGTAAGATGTATCCATTTACCATTGTATTGTTCAGTCTTTTTATGGCTTCTATATTTACGAATGGGAAACCTATTAATCAGAACAAAGTACAATACTTGGCTGTTAACGTATATAATACGAGTACTGAAGATAATTCATACACATCAACAGAAGAATATCCGTTGGTACAAGGTTCTACTATTGAGAATGTATTGGGTGCTTATTTTGAGTTAAAAGAAGAGAAACCAAATATCGTTTTTGTAATGGTTGAAGGTCTAGGCAGGGATTTTGTGGGTAAAGGTGCCGAGTTTGGCGGATTTACACCGTATCTAGATTCCCTAACCACCAAATCATTATACTGGGAAAATTTCCTGAGCAATACGGGTAGAACTTTCGGAGTATTGCCATCATTACTAGGATCCTTACCATTTGGTAAAAGCGGATTCATGGAGCTAGAAGAATACCCCAATAAACTCACCATGTTCAGTGTGCTTAAAAACAATGGCTATCACACTTCTTTTTATCAGGGAACCAATAGTTCTTTTGATAAAGTAGACCGATTTTTGAGAAGTGAGCATTTAGATTTTGTTTTAGATAAATCCGGATTCGGAAATAAGTACCAACAACAGGCAGAAGATGCCGCGGGTTCTTCTTGGGGATATCCTGATAAGGAATTATTCAAGAAAAGTCTGAGTTTAGAAAGGAGTAAAGATCAACCTAGATTAGAGGTGTACATGACCATTAGTACCCATGAACCGTTTATTCCGCCAAACCAGAATTTTTTTGAAAACCGAGTCAAAGATATATTGGCTAAAGGCGATTTTGATTCTAGAGTAGAAAAGATTGTTGAAAAGAATGCTAATGTTTTTGCCACGTTGTTATATACAGATGATGCCATAAAATGGTTTATGGAATCTTATAAATTGCAACCTAATTATGAGAATACCATTTTCATATTTACCGGTGACCACAGACTTATTCCTATACCACAGCGTAATACTATTAGTCGTTTTCATGTGCCGCTGATCATGTACAGCCCCATGTTAAAAACAACTCGTAAAATGAGTTCTATTTCTTCTCATTTTGATGTAACGCCATCAATTCTTGCTTTATTGGACAATGCATATGAAATGAAAATGCCTAAAAAAGTAGCTTGGATGGGTGGTGCTCTTGATATGGAAACCGCATTTAGATCCACCAAGAACATTCCTTTAATGCGTAATAAGAATGAGTTAAAAGAATACATCAGCGGAGAAAAGTTATATACTGATGGTGATATCGTGGAGCTAGATGAAGATATGGATTTCAGCTCTGCTTTTGGGATTGGTTCAGTGGAGAAAAGTCTAGAACGGTTTAAATCTGTGAATCATTATGTGACGACGGAGAACAAAATCATTCCTGATAGCTTAACTATTTTTTCTGTGCAGAAGGAAAAGTTTACTCCGGCAGAAATCACCTGGATCAATAGTATGTATGACGGAAGTAATTTTGATCGTTCCTTTTTTAAGGCAAGAGATTTGGCTTTTGATAAAAAATGGGACGATGCCCTTTTGCTATGTCGCTACATACTTTCAGAATCTCCAAGTCATATAGATACCAAAATTTTATCGGGTAGAGTACATATTTGGAAAGGCAATTATGAAGAATCGGTAAAAATTCTAAAAGCGTGTATTGCCATGAACCCTAATTATATAGATTCTTATGCGGCGCTTTTTGATGTGTATTTCTGGTACGATAAATATGCGGAAGGGCTTGCATTAGTTGATCTTGTTCAGGAGAATAGTGCAAGTGCCAATGAAATTTCCAGTAAGATTTCTAGGGCTAAAAATGCTGCACGAAAAGCAGGTGTCAAAATTCATAAAAATACCAATAAAGAGGCTAAAAATACGTTAGCATCCATAGAAAAATGAAGAAGAGTAGGGTACATATCCTTTTATTGGTTTTACTATCCTTGGTATACAACAAGGCTAGTAGTCAAGCTATGCAGCCTACTATTTCTTCTTTTGAAACGGCTTATGCCTTAGCATATGAAGGTAAAACCAATACGGCTCATAAAATGCTGTCTAATTTGGTGAACGAACCAGAAACTGAAATTGAAACTTCAGTACTTTGGGCAAGTACCTTGAGTTGGAGAGGGGATTATAATTTAGCGAGATCCGAGTTCAATAACATTCTATCAAAAAATAAAACCCATAGAGCAGCCTGGATTTCTGCAGTTAAAAATGAATTGTATGCCAAGAATTATGCTACGGCATTAGGTCTTGCCAATAAAGCATTGATTCATATAGAAAATGACCAAGAAATAGTGAGGTTACAGGCGGTTGCAACAGATGGCGTAAATGGTACTGAATACGATTCTGATGGTTGGTTTAACGTAGAAAGTACAGTCCACACCAAATTTACCGGTGTTAAGAAATCATCTCCTACTTTTAATGAAACCACTGTAGCAGAAATGGAGAGTGTGCATACAACACCCGTAACCGAAGAGAAATTAAAGAATACGGTCATGGTCAATAGTGCCGTTACATTTTTTGATAAACGTTTTGATCCCATTACCACATCTAGTATTTCTTATAAAAGACAAACACCTTACGGTACTCTTATACCTAGAATTAATAATAGCAATAGAGTAGGGAAGAACGGTATTCAGTTAGATTTGGATTTGTATCCTAAAATTGCAAAAGGATTCTATGCCTATATTAATTATGGATATTCTGAGTCAGATTTATATCCTAACCATAAAGTGGGTGGCGATGTGTATTACAACCATAAAAACGGAATTGAATTTTCTGCAGGTGGTAGATTTATAAATTTTGCCACTAAAAATGTCAAATATATTACCAACTCTTTGGGATATTACACGGGTAACTATTATTTCTCTTTACGCTCATATATAACACCTGAATCTGATAATTTAACCAATGTATCGGGGAACTTATTGGTGCGAAAATATCTAAAGGATGCCAAAAACTATATGGGATTAAACGTAGGGGTCGGTTTCTCTCCCGAATTGCGACAGTTTACTTCTGGAGATCAATTGTTGGCAGAAACCTTATTGTATATAGAATCGCAACGATTGAGTTTTGAATATCAATTCACAAGCAAGAATAATTTAAACGCTTATAAAACTAATATAGGCGTATTAAGACAAGAACAATCTTTTGACCCTGGCAGTTATTTTTATTCCATCTCGGCAGGGTTAACCTATGAGTTTAATTTTTAGAACGCATGGCAGGTATCCATTTATCTGCATACATTCCGTATACCAAACCTAATTCATTATCATATACATATTGCTCATCTTTTCCTGCATCGAAGTTTACGTTGAAGACATATACCTTAATTCCCGCATCTCTTAATTCTAGCATTAATTTTTTCTGACTAGCAATTATTCTTCTAGAAACGGCAACATGTTTTACATTGTTTACTTTAAGAAAATTTACTTTATCTCCCTTAATGGCTAATAGGGGTTCTTGAGAAATCATGGTCTGTATGCCATGCTCAGAAGCTTTTTCTACTGCCATTACACTAAAGAGTTCCATAATTAGACGGTCTTTGTCCACAAAGGCATCGGCAAAGGCTATGGGGTCGTTTACTTTGTCGGTAATCAAAGTAGCTTCTGGGTGATTTTTAAACCACGTATTTATGCCGTCCATATCTAAGGTAGTATAATCGCCATATATTTTTTGCTTCATGAATTGGGCGTGGGTAGGTGGTAAGCTTCCCGTATAATCAGTAAAACGTGCCCACATATTCCAATCATGTGCCGCTACCAGTTTTCCATCGGATGTTTCTATGATATCCAATTCAAAATTGCGAAATCCCTTATTATAATTTTCATCTAAAGCATGTTTAGAGTTGGTAGATTTAACACCGTTAATTTCTCCACCGGCATGGGCAATGTATCTATCTATGCTAGATTCAAATTCATACACTTCTCTTGGAAAGTAAATTTCCTTAGTACCATTACTGGTATTGATTGTTATCGTTTCTGTAATCGAGTTATCATTTACTTGCTCAGTAATAACGCCGTTAATATTATGCATAATGTAAGCTTGCCTTCCTTTTAAGGTACTTAGTTGTATAAAGCCTAATGTGCTCAATTGCTTTTTATAAGCCGTTAATTGTGCTGCGGCGGAATCATGCGCCAATAAGGCAAATACTGCTTTAGCGTCTACCATTCTAGAAAGTACTTCTATAAATGCCTGTACATCTTCTTTACTTCCATACGTATCAAAAGTCTTGAACTCAAACGTATGATCTGCTTGTAGATGAATGATTGTTAATCCGCGTTCTACGGCTTCGGTTTGTGATGCGTAGGTAAAGGTGCTACGTTCATGTGTATTAAAACTATGGCTATTTAGAACTAAGGCTTTTGTTTCTTTTATTTTTGAAGAAAAAGTTGATGGTGTACTATGCGCTTTTACCGGATTTTCTATAAAAAAGAAAGCTAATAGTATAACCATTTTATAGCTCAAAAGAATAGGGGAGGATCTCTTCATCAATTTGTAATTTTTAACCTCATTATAGTTGTGAAAATATACATACCAATGCGGTTACTTTTACAACGTAGATATGGTAAGGGTATTGCAAAAGCGTAATTCAATGTATTTAATTAGTTCAATAGGTTATGGGTCTGTAGCCATGAAGTATAGCAAAACCAAATGTCATGAGTATATTATATTATATGAAGGGATTTTATGTTGTAACCTACTAGTACTACGTTAACTTGATACTTCATATCGTTTAAATACCAATAAACAGGATGAAATACAATATGTAAAGCTCAGTAAATTGCAGGGGCGATTGGTATTAAATGTCAAACAACACTTTTTAATGGGTTTTACAACACTTTTAAATTGGTTCACCACATTTTGTTGGTACACTTTTATCATGAGTATATATTTACTTCAAGATATGAATACCCAAATCAAAATTAACCTTTAAACCTACAATATGCTTTATGACACCTATGGTGAGGAATACCTTGTATTTCTTCAAGATTTAAATGAAATTCTTAGTATCAATGAGCTAGCTGAGTTGGATTATATGTAAACTGAACCTTAACCCCAAAAAATGCACCTATGGCACACCAAAATCAAGAATTTTCATCGTATCAAAATTTTATCCAAGACCTTAACAACATCCTTGTAAATTTTAATATCAATAAATTAACTTATTCGTAGTGTTGTCAAATCTGAGATAAAAATAAAGCGCCCGTATAAACGGGCGCTTTATTTTTTAAAATATAAGTTTACGCTTTAATAGAGATTTAAATATGCAGACGCTTGCAGTGAACAATCACTAATGTTTTCTATTCAAGGCCTCGCAATCTTGCTCCAAAGCTTTTATCCTAAATAGGTTTTAAGTAACTTACTTCTAGAGGCATGTCGTAATTTACGAATAGCCTTTTCACGTATTTGTCTAACACGTTCTCTTGTTAAATCGAACGTCTGGCCAATTTCTGCTAAAGTCATAGATTGTTGATCACCAATCCCATAATAAAGCTTAACAACATCTGCCTCTCTTGGAGATAGGGTTTCTAAAGCTCTATTGATTTCCGTATTTAAAGACTGTTGCAACAGAATATTATCTGGTTTTGGAGACTCTCCTGAACGTAATACATCATACAAGTTAGAATCCTCACCTTCACGTAAAGGCGCATCCATAGATACATGTCTACCTGAGTTTTTGAGGGATTGCTTAACTTCAGAAACCGTCATTTCCAATTCTTTTGCAATCTCTTCAGGAGAAGGCGGACGCTCGTGAGCTTGTTCTAGGTAAGAAAATGTTTTTTTAATCTTATTGATCGATCCAATTTTGTTCAATGGTAAACGAACAACCCTAGATTGCTCTGCCAAAGCTTGTAATATAGATTGTCTAATCCACCAAACGGCATAGGAAATAAATTTAAATCCTCTGGTTTCATCAAATCTTTTTGCTGCTTTTACCAAGCCTAAATTTCCTTCGTTTATTAAATCTGGTAGTTTAAGACCTTGATTTTGATATTGTTTTGCTACCGAAACTACGAACCTCAAGTTTGCAGTGGTCAATTTCTCCAAAGCTGCTTGACTACCTTCACGGATCTTTTGCGCTAGTTCTACCTCCTCATTCGCTGTAATCAAATCAATTTTACTGATATCTTGCAAATATTTATCCAGTGATTTAGACTCACGATTCGTTACCTGCTTGATAATCTTTAGTTGCCTCATATGTGTGTATGGAATTTAGAAGTTGTACAAGTTTACAGTATACCGCTTTTTATTCATATTTCCTAATGTATTTCACTATACTTCTACAGCATTTGTTAGCTTTAAGATGGACCAATGCTTTTAGGAGGTTGTTTCTGTAAAGCGTATTTTTGAATATTGACACAGAAATTTTATGAGTAAACGGGCATTAAAAACGTATCTTTCCAAGCTTCCCAAAAAAGCACTTGAAGAGCAAATACTAGAGTTGTACGAAAAATTCCCTGCCGTTAAAACCTATTATGATTTTGCCTTTAATCCTAAAGAAGATAAACTCGTTCAAGATGCCAAAGCAAAAATATCAAATGAATATTTTCCGCTTAAGCGAAGACGTCCAAAAGCAAGACGCTCCGTAGCCCAGAAATTTCTAAAACATTTTATAAAGTTAGGGGTAGACCCACATTTAATTGCAGATGTCATGTGCTATAACCTAGAAATTGCACAGACTTATTCCATGGAGAAAAATGTGCCGGATTCCTTCTACAGAAGTATGCTCAATTCTTTCAATGAAGTAATTCAATTTACTACAGTTCAAGGAATTTTTCCTGAATTTAGAGAGCGTATCCTAAAAATTTACACTGAAACACAACAACAAAAATGGCTTTTTGAAGAAGAATTCTCAAAAGCATTGGATATTATAGATTAACATATGGCAATAGTAATTATAAGACAAGATGATAAAATTGAACTTTGGAAAAATGCATTGCTCAATGCAGATAGTTCCCTAGAGGTATATAGTTACCTAGAAGAACACCCAAAAGATGAAATTACCATGGCGGTCATTTGGAAACATCCTACCGGCTCATTGGCCAATTATCCCAATTTACAGTGTATAGCTTCTGCCGGTGCCGGAGTAGATTATATTTTTGAAGATGATAAACGCCCTAAGAACATTCCTATCACCCGTATTGTAGATCCCTTTTTAGCAGGCGATATGTCTGAACATGTGTTGGCGGTTATACTAGCGCATTTAAAGAACCTAAATACCTATAAATTAGATCAGGTAGCCAATATATGGTCGCCTAAAGACTATAAAAGAATTAAAGATGTTACCGTCGGTATTTTGGGTCTTGGTGAATTAGGCGCGCTTACGGCAAGTGACCTCTCTTCTTTCAATTTTAAGGTTCAAGGGTGGAGTAGAAGCAAAAAGGCTATTGATGGTGTTAAGACATTTTCTGGCGCTGATGAACAGAAAGAGTTTCTTAAGTCCACAGATATTCTAGTATGTCTACTACCGTTAACACCTGCAACCGAAGGTATTTTGAACCAAGAGCTGTTATCTCTGCTTCCTAAGAATGCGTTTGTTATTAATGTTGCCCGTGGCGGACATTTGGTGGATGATGATTTAATTGCCTTATTGGATTCCGGACATTTATCCGGTGCTTGTTTAGATGTATATCATACAGAGCCATTACCTAAAGCACATCCTTTTTGGAATCATAAAAAGGTGCATATGACTCCCCATCACGCAAGTGTTTCAGATACTAATTCCGTAATACCACAGATAGTGGAAAATTATAAAAGGTTGGGCACCGGAGAAAAATTGCAAAATTTAGTAGATGCTGACAAGGGCTATTAATATTGTTTTTTTCAAGTTTTTTATTTCCTAGACCCATAAAAATCTCATAGTTTTATAAGGTTTTTGCATTATTAACCTATATAAACGACAACAAACCTTTTGAAGCTACATAACCAAACTACTGAGAAAACCCTGTACGATTATCAAGAGGAAGATCTACATGCCATTTTTAAATATTTAGAAGAAAATGGCGATAATTCTAACCTGCTGTATCAATTGCCTACCGGTGGCGGTAAAACGGTGGTGTTCTCTGAAATTGCCAAACGCTATATTGCAAAAACCAATAAGAAGGTCATTGTACTTACACACCGTATAGAATTAAGTCAGCAGACTTCACGTATGTTGAACGGTTTTGGTGTAAAGAACAAAATAATCAATAGTGAAGTAAAAGAATGGCAAGATCAAGACGAGTTTATGTGCTTTGTTGCCATGGTAGAAACGCTGAACAACAGGTTACAGGAAGAAAAGGTAGAGATCAACAACATCGGACTGGTTATTATTGATGAAGCGCATTATAATTCTTTCCGTAAGCTTTTTAAATTCTTTGAAAATTCTGTAATATTAGGGGTAACCGCCACTCCTTTAAGTTCAAACATTAAGCTCCCCATGAAGGACAACTATAAAAAGTTGATTGTGGGAGAGTCTATTGAATCGTTGATTCAGAAAAAATTCTTGGCAAAGGCAAATATGTATAACTATGATGTTAGCCTGCAAAGCCTAAAATTAGGGATAAGCGGTGATTATACGGTGAAGTCATCTGATGAGCTTTACGGTAACCACAGTATGCTGAACAAGCTGGTTTCTGCATACAACGAAATTGCAAAAGGTACTAAGACCTTGATCTTTAATAATGGAATAAATACGTCTAGGTACGTGTGTGAAACTTTTAGAAAAGCGGGTTATAATATTCGTCACCTAGATAATAAGAATAACGCCGCAGAGCGAAAAGAAATTCTACAATGGTTTAAAGAAACGCCTGATGCCATTTTAACATCGGTAAGTATATTGACTACGGGTTTTGATGAGCCTAGTGTAGAAACTATTATTCTAAATAGAGCTACACGTTCGCTGACCCTTTATTTTCAAATGATCGGTCGTGGTTCTAGATACCTTCCTCAAAAGCAAGAGTTCAATGTTATTGATATGGGAAATAACGTAGCCCGTTTTGGACTGTGGAATGCCGGTATAGACTGGCAAGAGATTTTCCATTTTCCAGATTTTTACCTGGAGAACATTAAGAATGACGAGGAGATAGAACGGGAATTCGTATATGAAATGCCGGCAGATTTACGAGCTGAATTTGCAAATTCAACCGATATCGATTTTGATATTAAAGCGGAATATAAAAAGAGTTTTGCCAACGGCGAGAAATCTAAATTGGTTCTTGAAAAGAGTATTCAGCAACATGCGAAAATTTGTTTTGAAAATTCTGAAGATGTTTTTGATGCGCGTATTCTAGCTAAAAAACTAAAAGAGGAAATTAAGTATCGTGTAAGACAGTATTCTTATTGTATAATGAACAACACCAAGAATTACAAAGAGTGGCTAGAAGATGATTATGAGCGAAAATTACGTTCTAAAATCTCTAAAATGTTCGCCGCTAAACTATAAGTTTCGCTGTTTTAAACCATAACTATCAACCATTTGCATTCAAAAGATTACCACGTCACGAAAAGTTCCTTGTAAAGACGCAAAGAAACTGAACACTGCCAACTGAAACTGAACACTGAATACATTAACATAACAGAAACGCCTGGTCAGTTCGAGTGAATTTCGAGGCATGAGAAATTAGTATCGAGAACGCTATCGTGTACCAAAGTTCTCGATACAACTTTTGTTTTCCGCTATGCTGCAGCAAAAAGTCACTCGAAGTGACAGTATTACATTAAAGACAAATAGTTACATAAATTCAACAGATTGCCACGTCGTGAAAAACTCCTCGCAATAACGTTTTTAAAACTGCTAACTGAACACTGAAACTGCCTACTAAAAGCGCAAACTCACAAGTAACCGAACCACTATTTCGGCTCCGCTAAATGACCGAATTATCATTTGTCAGTTCGAGTGAATTTCGAGGCACGAGAAATTAGTATCGAGAACGCTTTCGTGTACCAAAGTTCTCGATACAACTTTTTGGTTTCCGCTATGCTACAACAAAAAGCCACTCGAAGTGACATTTTTTTATTCTGTGCGCGAAGAGATTGGAACACGTGAAGTTCGTCTACTGATCTCAGAACAGTGTAACTGCCAACTGATACTGAATACTGATACTGATCACAGAAAACTGAATACATTTACATAAAGGAAACGCCTGGTCAGTTCGAGTGTATTTCGAGGTACGAGAAATTAGTATCGAGAACCCTTTCGTGTACCAAAGTTCTCGATACAACTTTTGGTTTCCGCTATGCTACAACAAAAAGCCACTCGAAGTGACAGTATTACATTAAAGACAAATAGTTACATAAATTCAACAGATTGCCACGTTGTGAAAAACTCCTCGCAATAACGTTTTTAAAACTGCTAACTGAACACTGAAACTGCCTACTAAAAGCGCAAACTCACAAGTAACCGAACCAATACTTCGGCTCCGCTAAATGACCGAATTATCATTTGTCAGTTCGCGTGTATTTCGAGGCATGAGAAATTAGTATCGAGAACCGTTCCGTGTACCAAAGTTCTCGATACAACTTTTTGTTTTCGCTATGCTACAACAAAAAGCCACTCGAAGTGACACTATAACTAAACATAAAAACCGAACACCGTTATTGCTCACTGAAAACTGAGTACCGTAAACTGTTACTGAAAACTGCCCACTGAAGACTGATACTGCCCACTAAAAACTTGCCAACCACCAACCATTTTCCGAACTTTGTACTTAATACTTCCGACTTTGTACTTAAAAAAAAATCCCAAAACCCTCCTCGTAATCGCTCTCGTATGGCCAGAACCTGCATCTACAGCTGCTGGGGTGCGGATGATGCAATTATTAGATGTATTTAAAAAGCAAGGGTATTCCATTACCGTAGGGTCAGCGGCTTCGAAATCGGATTTCTCGGCGGATATGGAGGCGCTTGGATACCAGACGGCGGATATTAAAATGAACGATAGTTCTTTTGATGTTTTTGTTACCGATTTGAATCCTGATGTGGTGTTGTTTGATCGCTTTTTGACCGAAGAACAATTTGGGTGGCGCGTGGCGGAAAACTGCCCCGATGCGCTTCGTATATTAGATACCGAAGATTTACATTCCCTACGTCATGTGCGTGAGCAATGCTTCAAAAAAGATATTCCATTTACTACGGATGCTTGGTTGGCAGATGATAAAACCAAAAGAGAAATTGCTAGTATTTATCGCTGTGATCTCTCTTTGATCATTTCTAGCTATGAACTGGAATTACTGACCGATGTACTCAACATAGATAAAAGTCTATTATTGTTACTCCCTTTTATGGTAAACGAAATTACCAGCGAGACCACTTGGAAAACCTTTGACGAAAGATCGGATTTTGTATTCATAGGTGGCGGAAAACACGCGCCCAATATTGATGCGGTAAAATGCTTAAAATCGACTGTCTGGCCCTTAATTCACAAACAATTACCAGAAGCCAAATTACATATTTACGGTGCTTATTTGCCGCAGCAAATACTAGAAATGAATAACCCTGTAGGCGGATTTCTAGTTCACGGTAGGGCAGCCGATGCCAATGAAGTCATGCAATCGGCAAAAGTATGCCTAGCTCCGCTGCGTTTCGGAGCGGGAATTAAAGGAAAACTACTTTCTGCCATAGTAAACAGTACACCCAGTGTTACTACCACCATTGGTGCAGAAGGCATGCACGGTATTCTGGATTGGAACGGTTACATAGAAAATGACCATACCGCTTTTGTGAAAGCTGCTGTTAGATTATATACCACACAACATACTTGGAAAAATGCTCAAGACCAAGGGAAGATTTTGATCAATACGTTATATGCTAAATCGAGCTTAGAAAATATGTTAATAGCGCAAGTTGAACAGCTTCAAAAAAATATAGCTACTCATAGAAAACAGAACTTTACAGGAGCTTTATTACAACACCAAACTATGACCGCTACCAAGTTTATGAGTAAATGGATTGAGGAGAAGAATAGGGGGTAGTTGGTTGGATTTCGTTATCGGTTAGTATATGAAACGTATCGTGTAAATAGACGCTGACCTTTCGGGTTATGCACGAGCCGAATTTTTTAATTTAATTTTATTTTTCTTAAAAGCCAAATTAAAATTTGGCGGACTTTGCAAATACACAAAAAACTCTAAGAAAGTCTATATTAGCTATGTTTTTTTTCCTCAGTTCTTAGTTATGCATAGTGCTTTTTCCGTTAAGATTGGTTTTCCGATGTTTGTTATTTAGTTTGAACGTTAGCGTTGGCAAGACATACTCTTTTGTGATTTTTGGCTTATCGTAGGCTTGTGTAATTGCTAATGTGTATGGTTTAAAGCGTTAGCATATTCTTTCTCAAAATAAGAATTCACATAGTCAAGCGGAATTTTTTCTTGTTCAAGACGCCAGTTATTTTCTTTTAAAATATCGTAAAGCATTTTCTCTTTTTCAGTTAGGTTGAGTTTTGTCAAAACTTTCGAAAGCGTACCGTTATCATTTTCAAAAAACTTATTAAATGTTTTTTTATCCATAAAAATGCTTTTCACATTAGGAAAATATCCTCTAAACTGAGATAATATTTCAAAACCCTGAGCGTCTAAATCTCCCCAATAAAGTATTGTTTTATCTTTGAACCACTTCACATTTTTTAAATTGTAAACTCTAAAACCGCTTCCAAAAAGCGCAATAGTTTTTCTCATTTTCGGTAGTGTTAGAGCAGTGTAGAAATTTGTTTTATTTTCAAATACAATAACTTTTTCAATTGGTAAATGAAGATTTTCAAACTGACTAATTTGAATAGCAATATCATCTAATCCTGAAAAAAATGTTTGACTTATTTCTTGGTCAAGTACTTTAAATCGAATTTGTGGCTCAGCATATTTAAGGTTAAACCTTTTTTCAAATTGCTTTTTATCTTTTTGAATATAGTCTGAAATTACTACATCAAGCAACTCTTTGATGACTCCTTTATTATCCTCTATAAATTTTGTATGAATTTTTATTGGTAATTCCCTAACATATAAGCTTGGTAAAGGATTGTTTTTAAAATACAAGCATACTTTCAATATATCATCCCATTTTTTTTCATTTTGAATAACCTTTATAGGTTTATTGATTATCCATTCTTCCAAATAAGGGAAGACATTAGTTATCTTCTTCACGTTTAATTTAAAAAAATCAACCTCTTTTTGATTACCCAAAAATTTCAAAAAATCTTGTTCCGTTTCAAAATATATGGATATAGGTAAATCCTGTGTGCCTAAATGCTTTGTTTTAACTTGTTGAAAATCTAAACTATAACCATAGGCACTCTTTTCTTTGGATTGACTGACAATTGCCTGTATTTCCTTCTCAAATTCAGGCAAAGATGATTTAGTATATTTTTTATCTCCTCTAATTATTAGTTTATCGAAAGGTTTTTTGCTAACCAATGATTTGAGATAATCTATATATTTCC
Organism: Maribacter ulvicola; assembly: GCF_900155985.1. GTDB lineage: Bacteria > Bacteroidota > Bacteroidia > Flavobacteriales > Flavobacteriaceae > Maribacter > Maribacter ulvicola. The sequence continues at coordinate 443,710 of NZ_FTMA01000002.1, read as the reverse complement.
TTTCGGCTTTTTTCCTTATTTCCTGTGGCGTAATCATTGATTGTCTAAATAATTCTCTTTTTCTTTTTTGAATTGTTCAATTGGCATATCGTAAAGCCAAGAATGTCGTTCTTCTTTTCGTTCAACAAAATGTACAAATGAAATATCATTTTCTACAATATGAATGTTGTCACTTGGTGTAACCACTAATAATTGTAGATGAAGTTGTTTGCATAGCGTTACCAAATAACGAGCTTTATCTTCATCTTGTGCTTTAAATGCTTCATCAATAGCTATAAAGCGAAATGAATCACTTTGTAGTCCTTCTTTGGTTAAGCCAAACTGATATGCTATTGCAGAACCTAAGATGGTATAAGTAAGTTGCGCTTTTTCACCACCAGAAAGTTGCCCCATATTTTCATAAGTTTTAAATTTTTGGTCATTTTCTTTATAAAATTCCTCAGCTTTGTAATTGAACCACGAACGAACATTACTTACTTTTTTACGCCAGTCTTCTTTATCAAGCTTTGAAATTAACGGTTCTATGTGATTGTAAAAATGATGTTTTCGTCCATCAATGGAAGAATCAACTTCCCTAATATTAGGAATGGCATCATTGAGTAATTTCCTGAATTCTTTTACTTCATCATTGATTTTGTTCGGTGCGACTAGTTGAATGTATGTTTTGGGTTTATTTTTAAAATCAATTTCTTTCAATGATTCATTAAGATTTTCAATGTTTTCTTTAATTGAATCTGACCAATTTTCGAAGAACATTCTAAAATCGCCTACTTTATTGGTAATTGTTTCTTGTAAATAATCATTGAATTTTTTCTCGAATTTTGGAAGATTGTCGTTTTCTAACTTTTCCAAAAACTTTTGATACTCACCAATGAATTCTAAGTTAGTGGAATCAGGCAATGAATTAACATCAGAACGCCAATCTTTGAATTTGTTTGTTATGGTTTCCGTTGGATGTTTAAAAGCATTAATTTTAATAACAACTTCTCTTTCTTTACCTTGTTTTTGCTTATTTAACTCTGATGTTTCTTTTGAGTTTTTATTTTGAAAATTATTACGGGTTATTTCAAAATTAGCGTAATCAATATCTTCCAAATCAGGATTGTTTATTTCGAGTTCTGAAACAACAATCTCACCTAAATGCTCAAAGATAGCTTTGTTATTATTTACAGTATTAATAACAGAATCAATTTCTGTTTGCTTTTTACCTTTTTCTATTACTTTATTTTCAATTTTAACTTCAGATAGTTGTTTTAAATCATCTTGTACTTTTTGTAACTGTTCTTGTAACTTTTTTACACTGTCATTAGTCTTTTCTAAATCTTCTTTCTGCTCTGTTTTTTCCTGTATTTGGTTAGCATAAGTTTCCCAGTTTATGTCATCGTATTTATCAAATTTTGAAAATAGGTTGTGGCATTCATCTCTGTATGTTCCTAAGTTTTTTATTTCAGTTTTTTTGTCGGAAATAGCAGTTTTATTTTCTATTTGAAGTCCTTGTTGCTTTTTAAGTTCTTTTCTCAAAACAGAAACCTTTTCGGTATTATCCCAACCCAAAACAAAATTTTCTCTTCTTGAAATATGTTTACGATCGTCTTTTTCGTGTTTTCCTTTTCTGAATTTAACTAATCCGTTTTGTGTGATTGCCATTTTTGAATAGCGTTCAAATTCTGAAAGGTTATCTACACAAACAAAATCAAACTGCGCTTCTAAATAGTTCTCAATCCATTCGTAATATGGTGTTTTGGTTTTAATATTAATTTTATTAACCAACGATTTATAGTTGGTTTTTTTATTTTGAAAATTTTTGAGATAATCTTCTTCTTCGTATTTGTCGTAACGGATTCTACCTCGTAAATTATTACCATTAACATATTTGTTTACTTCAGAATAATATTTTGGTGGAACAATCAATCGCAATGCAAAATTGTGAAGTACCTTTTCAATGGAAGCTTCCCAAGCCATCTCTTCTTGTTTTACCTGAATAAGTTCTCCAATAAAAGGAATTTCTTCTTTTGTGGCTCCTATATGTTCAATTAATTCTTCGCGAATTCTAGCATCATTTACAGGAATGTTGTTCTTGTTTTCTTGTAATGTCTTAATGGTATTTACTAAATCATCCGTGGATTTTTCAAAATCATCAGCCTTGTTTTTTAGCAAGCGAAAATTTTCGCTTTCATCTTCTATTTTCCCCTGTGTTTCTATCTTTAATTTTTTCGCTTTTTCACGGTTTGTAGTAAAGTATTCTGTATTTGGGTTTTTTGTCAGGCTTATATTTTGGGCGATTTTGTTATAATCATCAAGTTTTCCACTTCTTAAATCTCGACTTTTAGTAATTTGTTTTATTTCCTTTTCTAGATCCTTGATTTTACTTCCCACTTCATCCTTTTCAATAGAAATTGAAATTTTTCTTTCGTCTGCTTTCAGACTTTCTTCTTGACTTCTGAGTTCAGTTAACTCATTGTTTAATTGCTCTAATTTATCTTTACAGCTCTCTAATTCTTTTTCGCCTAATTCTACCCCTTTTTTAGCAAACCAAAAGACAGCTGTTTCTTTTGAATCTTCTAATTGCTGTAATTTTTTTTGAATTTCATTTAGATTATTCGCAATGTCATTAATCGGTGTAAGTTGTGCAATCTGTTCTTTAGCTTTTTCAATATTGGTTTTGGCATCCATTAATGTCAAAAAGCTTTCTTTTAATTGGATGAATTCCGTTTCGGCATCTTGCTCTTCTAGCATATTTGTCCTTATAAATTCATCTAAATCTTCCAAAACCTTTACTCCAACCACTTGATTAAATAAACTCAATGCTTTGATTGAGCGCATACCAAATAAATGGTACATTCTTTCGCCATAATCAGTCGGTCCATTTAAAAATTCAATTTTACGCTTTGTAATGTTTTCGTTGTATGTTTTGTCTAAATGTTTCTTCCAGTTACCCTTAGAATCAAACTGACTAAAATCTTTTTCTATTTCAAGAGGAATGTGGGCAATACCAAATTGCCTTTTCATTTCATTATTTGAAAACCAGCGTACTTGGAATAACGTTATATTTTTCTCTTCTGTATTTTGAAAATGAGCAAGGATTACAGAATAGGTGTTTGTTTCACGCAGTTTTTGAGTGGATGTTGTAGATTTGCCTTCTTCTTGAATATTGCCATAATGTCCAAGAACGTAAGTTTCTTCTGTTCGGTCTCCTTTTTTTTCAACTCCGGAAGATTGATTGTAGAATCTAGTTCTTTTGGCTGGAACCATTAAGGTTAGTAGAGCATCTATATACGTACTTTTACCCGATGCATTTGCACCAGTTAGCAATGAATTATGACCTTGTGGGTTTATTCTGAATACATTTTGGTCAAACGTTCCCCAGTTAAAAACTTCCATATATTGAAGTCTGAAACCAGCAGTATCAGAACTAGTGCTAAACAGACTCAACATATTCTTGTAATTTTATTTTGAAACCCTGTAATATATCCAGCGTTATTTTTTCTTTGATAATTCGGTGTATTTGATATTTAGTTTCTTTGTCTTTCTTGTAAACCTCTTTTAAGAAGCCCAATTCTACAGCATTTGAAATGTATTTATTTAGCTGTTGTTGAAACTTCATCTTATTGTATCCTTCCTGCAAAAAAAGTTCCAATTCGTCTTTAATTTCAGTGTCTGATATAAATTTTTCAGGTGTTAACTGTGTAGGATTACTATCAAAATCTTCTAAACTTTGTCTCAATACCAAAAGAACTATGGATGTTTCAAATCCTATCTGACGTCTTGTTATTAACCCAAGTGTTTTGCCTTCGCTGTTTTCAAATTGCTTTACAAATGCAAACCCATCGTCTTTTTTTACAATGAGTTCCAAGCCAATTTGAGCCACATATTCCTGAATCTGTTCTTGATAATAGATAATATCTTCCCATACGTTTGAGTTTCTTTCGACAACTCCTTTAAGAAGTTTTACTATTGCTTTGCTATATGGCTTAATGCTTTGTTCTAAATTGCTCATTTGGTCAAAATGATTTCGGGTATTGTTATCTGTTTATTGTTTTTAATATCAAAAATTATACGCTGAGTTTTATCAGTATTTATGATATGTTTGAATTCTTTTGAAACACCAATATATCCAAACAATTCTGGTAAACCTTTTTCAAGACCGCCATAATTTTCAATAACATCTAAAACTGTTGTTTGGGACTTATCTTTAAGAATATCTTTTATTCTTTTTCTCAATAGTTCTTTATCAATGTTTGATTGAGAAAATAATTTACTTAAATGAATAGAAGATGTAATGTCTTCATTAGCAATTTGTGGTTTTTCTGAATAAATTGTTTCTTCTTTTTGTTCAAAGGTCAGTTTCCGTTCAAATGCGATATTAACTTCTGGACTATCTTCTAACGTGAATGAAATATCAGAATTTGGTTTTTTACTATTTACTTCTACAAGACTTTTTTTAATATCTTGAATTATTCTTTTAGTTAGCTCAGATTTGGAACTTTCACTTTCACGAATAATTCTGCTTAGCTTATCAGCCATTTTATCGTTGGCTTTATATACTTTTTGTCCTGAATAGTGAAGGTGCTTTTTCATTCCTTTTAAGAATGGGTCACTAATAGGGATAGATTTTTCTTCTAATGTTTTATACAGCTCTGAGGTCAATCTTTCCCATTTACTCTGTAATTCAGGATTTAAGATGAAAGACCAAAAAGCATAAAAACTTTTTCCTTGTTGACTTTCTTTAAGTCCTTCGAGAGCATCAAAGGTAAATTCCAAAATATCACTTTTACTTAAACTACCATCTGCGTGTTTTCTGTAAATCCCTTTTGTAATATCTTTAAAATTATCCTCTACTTCTTTAAAATCTGACAATAGTTCTTTTGCGGATTGATTGATTTGATTGAAACGTGGAAGTATTTCGAATTCCTCAAAAACTTTAACATCTTCACCTATTTTTATTCGCTGGATTTGTTGTTCGATTTCAAGTTTCTTCTCTTCTAAAAGCTCTATTCTTTTTTCAGTATCCTCATTGGTAAATTCGACCAGTTCTTTTAATTGATTTAAAATATTGTTGAATTTTGATTCAGTACCTACAAATTCTTCTTTTTTTAAACTCCCTAACCAATCTATGGCTTTACTAGAATGAGCCGAGAGTTCATAATAGACATCACCTTGTTCATCAGGATAATTCGTTAAAAAACCTTTGTTAGTCCAATTGAGAATATATTTTTTGGCTTTATCTTCATAGGTGTCAAAGACAGTGATTTCACTCTCTTCATCATTCTCAATTTTTTTATACTCCAAAAAGTCTGCTAATTGAGTATGAATTTTGTCGGAAGAAATTACTACTTGCTTATTTGAAAAAAGCTCAACCAAAAACTCAACAATTATATCTCTATTTCTCAAGCGTAACAGTTCGACACTTGGTGAAGTGTTTAGACTACTTAATATTTTAGAACTTTCTATCATTCAATTTCATTATGTTTAGCGTTGGCAAGAAACAGCTCTTTTGATTTTTTCAGCGTTGGCTCTTGTGTTAGCCAAAAAACCAAATGTTCTATTTGTGCGTTGGTGTTTTTAGTTTAAATGTTCATTTTTAGGACGATTTACGTTTTAACACAACGTAGAGAGCTCAGACGAGTTACAATTCTTTTTAGCTGTTTTGTTTTTATTATGCTTCGGGGGAGAGAAAGCTAAGTTCTATATTTCAAAAATTGAAAACAAGTACTTACTTGATGAGTTATTACCAAGTTATTAACGAAATAACTAATTATAATGTAATTCTTACTTACTTTTCAAAATTACTTTCCACCAAATTCGTTAATTCTTCACCATGCAAATTTTTTACAATGACTACGCCGTTACTATCAAGAATAAAATTGGCAGGTATGGTACGTACACGTATTTTCTTTAAGAAAGGGGCATCATCACCTTGTAAATCTGAGGCTTGTAACCAACGATCTGCGCCATCGCGTGTTGCCGCGGCTTTCCAGGCTGCTTCATCACTTTCTAAAGCATAGGCAACTATTTCTAATCCTTGTTCATGATATTCATTGTAAAGGGGTACTAGAACTTTTCGGTTCTCTATTCTGCAAGGGGCACACCAAGATGCCCATAAGTCCACAATCGTCAATTTTTTACCCAATAGATCATTAAGAAGCAAGGTGTCTTTCGTCATCATCGGTAATTGGATATTAGGGAATTCATCGCCTATCAATACCGGTAAATTTTCGGGTTCGCTTTTTTTACACAGTTGTTTCACCCAAGGGTGATCCGGTTGTGTTTTGTTCCATTTATTACATTGGTCCACTAAAAATTCGGGTACACGTTCATAATCTTTCTCCGGGCTTACCCAACGTAAAGCTACTAGTGCAGGAAATAGTTGCATAGTGCCATCGGCGAATTCCATTAAGGCTTTTTGGTATTGTAATACAGCATGCTCTTTTGCCATTAATTCATCACCTTCTTCTACTTGCCATTTCTTTTCAGCTAAATAGGTTTGGTAGGCAGTTGATTTTATATCTCTTAATGCTAACAATGCCTTATTTATTTCAGATGGCTGATCTAACTTAAAACTTTGTTGGAACTCATTATACTTTGCTGTTATGTGAATAGGTTCTCCAAATTGATAAACAATAGGCATGTAATTCGCCTCTTTTGGGTTGTCGTTCTCTAAATAACTACCAGTTTTTCCTGTGGGCTGCACGGCAAGCTCCAGCAATGTCGGTTCTTTACCCGTTGGCAGATGTTTGAATCTAAAGCTTCCGTCAGACTTCACAATAGCGGAGTCTATAATTTTACCTAAATAGGAAGCTGCCACATCTTGAAATGTTGCTGGCTGAATTAAATAGACGGTTGCATTCTCCTTTTCTATGCCTTCTATTTTACCCGATATACTTGGGCTGGTAGTACAAGCGGTAAAGGATAGTATTACTAATAGGAAGGCGGGAATTTTTTTTAAAAGGTGCATTCTCGTTTATATTAAATTAATGGCAATGGAAAACTAATTGAAGTTTTGATTATTGTTAGCCAACTATAACGAAGTTCGTTTTTTCAACAATAGAATACAAGCGCTGAGAGTTTGCGTTTTGTTCAAATTGACCTTGGATTTCTTATTTAACGTTCTATCCGTTCGAGTGAATTTCGAGGCACGAGCAATTAGTATCGAGAACCCTAACGTGTACCAAAGTTCTCGATACAACTGTTTGGTTTCTGCTATGCTACAATAAAAAGCCACTCGAAGTGACATTCTTGGTTACGAAATATCATCCTGAGCGAAGTTCGAAAGCTTAGGACCACATGAGGTTCTTCTGCTAAGCTCAGAACAGTGTAACTACTAACTGAAACTGAAAACTGAGACTGCCAACTGGTACTGAAAACTGATTATATTTAACTAAAAGAAACGCCTAGTCAGTTCGAGTGAATTTCGAGGCACGAGAAATTAGTATCGAGAACCGTTCCGTGTACCAAAGTTCTCGATACAACTTTTGGTTTCCGCTATGCTACAACAAAAAGCCACTCGAAATGACAATCTTGTAAACCTATGGTGATCCTAAGCGCAAAGGGATTGGAACACATAATGTTCTTCTGTTGAATTCAGAACAGCGTAACTGCCAACTGATACTGAAAACTGATTACTGATACTGCCAACTGAATACTGAAACTGAATACTGAAAACTGAGACTGCCAGCTGAGACTGAAACTGAATACTGAAAACTGAGACTGCCAGCTGAAACTGCTAGCTGAATTCTATAAAAACACCAATTATTACGTAATTTTGAATAGATAAAATGATGATAAGAATGGAGCGAAATAAAATGCTAGAATATATAGAGAATGTATTAAACAATATGCCAGCTGACTGGTTGAACCTAACGACCCATCGGTTAGATATTTATAATGAAGAACTGGCAAAAGTTCAATTTTTAGACCAATTTGAAGCTTTAGCAAAAGAGCATAATGCTCATGCCGTTGCGCTTCACAATTTACCTACGGCTTATGATTACATCAGACTTGGTCATCCGTTGTCTTGTGTTTTAGAATGGGCAATTGGAAATATGAACAATCTAGACTCAGAGAAGGTCATTAGTTTTCAGTCAAAGACGACGCCTATTTTATCCATCTTAAGAACAAATTTATTATCCAATAAGAATACACTTATTGCATTTACCGGAGAATTGCCTAGTTCTTTGGATGCAGAAGTATTACGTACCGTCTACGGCTATACTTTTACCTTACAACAGGTAGAAAAAGCAAGCGATGTTAAAGATTTTGATGGTAGTGTTATTTTAGTATCGGAACAAAAGGAAATTGCTGCGGTAGATTTAAATCCGAATATCGATTTCTATATCAACCTTCACGGTAATTTGGGTAGTATACTTTTGGTGAATGGTGAACAGAATACCACATACATTTCAGATATTCAGCATGTAAGAAGAAGGGAAACCGTTGCCATGACTCCCGCAAACTGTCTTACAGCTTTACAGTCCTTGGTAAAACAACCTTTTTCGGACATTAAAAAATCAAATGCAGCGGAGAACAAGGCTGCCGTATTAGATGTAATTAGAGAAGTTAGTGGTACAAATACAACTCCGCTGGTAGCTTCAAGCGGATTATCCATTCAATATGCCATTATGATGGGCTTGGTTGACCATGCTTTAGAAAACCACAAGGGTAAGGCAATTAAAATTGTGGTTCCACCAAATTGTTATGGTGGTACCAACGATCAAGCAAGGCGTGTGGCTGCTTGTAGCGATGCTATTGAGATAGTTGATTTACCTGTGGATGGTGATAATGATATGGTACAAAGTATTGACATTGTTCTTGATAAATTAGCAAAAGAAGATGCCATACCATTTATTATTGCTGAAATACCGACAAACCCCAGAGTTGAAGTTCCTGAACTAGATAAATTAAGAGATGTTTTAAGTGCAAAACGAGAAACGGCTAGTGGGAGCGAAGCTATAGATCCCGTATTTATTCTGGATCAAACGTTTTGCCCAAATGTTCACTTTTTAGGGGATGAAGATATTCTATCCTCCGTAAGAACAATTTCATTTGCGAGCGGGTCAAAATTTCCAAGTGGCGGAAAATGTACGGCTGGTTATTGTATAGCGAATAAAAAGGCGGAAGCTTTAATTGAAAAAATAGAACTTCACCTACATCTTTGCGATAATGAAGCAACGGATTTACAGTATGAAATTTTGGCGAAGCAAATGCCGTCAATGAAGGATAGAATTCATAAAGCGTATGTGAACACCTACGAATTTGTACAGTTCATATCAGAAATATTACCGGAAGCAAAAATCAATTTTGTATCGGATGAATTGGCAGACGAAGGATTTACGCCATCGGTCTTTTCTTTGGACCTACCCACAAAAGGAAATACGGCAGAAGAACGAGAAGCCTACAAACGGGAAATGAATCATAAATTGATCAATTTAATGATTACTGAAATACCTAATGAGAGTAAGTACTGTGTAAGCTACGGACAGTTACAAGGTTGTTACTGGACCATACCGGCTACTTCTACACAAGGCACCACTAAAGAGGATGACAAGGACTATATTGCCCGTGTCTCCCTTTCTCCTGATCTAGATTTGGAGCAGCATAAAAGAGTATTTAAACAGTTTGTAGATAGTATGTAAGTGCTACTGAAAAAGGCTATTCTATATAGCCTTTTTCACGCATCCAATCATCATTGAACATTTTACCAATATAACGGCTACCGTGGTCATGGAATAATACGACTACCACGTCGTCTTTGGTAAAGTGTTCTTTTAATTGCAATACGCCTTTTATGGCAGATCCGGCGGAGTTGCCCAAGAACATACCTTCTTCTTTTGCTAAACGTTGGGTATACACTGCTCCGTCTTTATCGGTGACTTTCGTGAAACCGTCAATGATATTAAAGTCTACATTTTTTGGCAGAATGTCTTCACCAATTCCTTCGGTTACATATGGGTAGATTTCCTTTTCATCAAAAACGCCCGTTTCATGGTATTTTTTAAATACACTACCATAGGTATCTACACCCCAAATTTTTACATTAGGGTTCTGTTCCTTTAAATACTTTCCAACACCAGATATGGTACCTCCGGTACCAACACCCACTACAAAGTGCGTAATCTTACCATCGGTCTGTTTCCAAATTTCTGGTCCCGTGCTTTCGTAATGCGCTTGAGCGTTGCTAGGGTTGTCATACTGATTTACGTACCAACTATTAGGAATTTCCTTTGCCAATCGCTTAGAAACGGAGTAATAAGACCTTGGGTCTTCCGGCTCTACCGCTGTGGGGCAAACGACAACTTCTGCACCCACCGCTCTTAAAATATCGCACTTTTCTTTAGACTGTTTATCCGCCAGAACAAAAATACATTTGTACCCCTTTACTATGGCGGCTAAAGCCAATCCCATACCTGTATTACCCGATGTTCCTTCAATTATAGTTCCACCAGGCTGTAGCCTTCCGTCTTCCTCTGCATCTTCGATCATCTTCAAGGCCATACGGTCTTTTACCGAGTTCCCAGGGTTAAAAGTCTCGTATTTAGCTAACACCAAGCAAGGTAACCCTGCTGTAAGTGTATTTATTTTAACAAGAGGCGTATTACCGATGGTACCAAGTATATTTTCTGCGTATTCCATAGCTAATTTTAAAGTCGATCAAAAGTATAAAACTAGATTGGCATTCGCAATATTGTTGCAGACACATCAATGATTGATATTCGTTATAGCGAGGGGAGGGTGATTATCTGTTTGTTTGGAACATGCTCGCTTCGGCTATGCTCAGTGACCGTAACTATCCGATTCACCATTTTGTCAGTTCGAGTGAATTTCGAGGCAGAAGAAATTAGTATAGAGAACGGTTTTGTGTACCAAAGTTCTCGATACCACTTTTTGGTTTCTACGATGCTTCAACCAAAAAATCACTCGAAGTGACAGTATTACTTTAAACATAGCCATTTACGCAAATTAAACAGATTGCCACGTCGCGAAAAAGTTCCTCGCAAAGACGTTTTTTAATTCGTCATAGCGAGCGGAGTGAAGCTATCTGTATATTTGGGATAAGTTTACTTATACTAAGATCTGTGAGCTTTTTCAGTTTAATCTAATAAATAAAAATTTAGTTAATCCGTTTTTCTAAATCTTTTTTAAACTGAGATAATTCTTTTTCATCTTCTTTGACCTTAATATTTTTAACAATATCAAAATACTTGAATCGATCTGGATGTTTAATATCAATCAGTGCATTAGTAAAATTTATTATTGCAATTTTTTTGAGATATTCTTTTTTATTTTTCGTAGCTAAATCAATCGCTCTATTATACAGACTAATTCCAAGATCTATTTCAGTCTTTTTAATAGCAGCCAAACCAAAAGTTGCATTATATGTTATTTGACGTTCAATTGGAAGACTATTAATATCAACTTCCATCATTTTAGAAACGTAACGATCAAGCATGGTCAAATCGTTAGATGTCGCTATACTATAAACCATATTATTTAATAAAGTGGGGTCTTCGGGATTAGCTTGTAGTCCAACCTGGCATAAAATTTGAGCCGCGTGCTTGTCTTTTAATAATGAGCTGGCAATGTAAGAACCCAAAATAATTGGACGTTTTGAAAAAGGCATATCCAAAAACCATTTAATAGTGTTATTAAATGCTAGTTCCCAATTGCCTCTACTCAAAAACTCCATTGCCCTAGCCTCAAAAGGATTGATTACGTTTTCGAAGTTAAGAGGATTAAATTTAAATCTTTTGTCGTCATTTGAAACCCATTCCAATTGAGCTAGACTATTATCATTTGGTGCTAATAGTGATTTTTCAAAAAATTGTTTAGCTTTTTTATAAGATCCATCTTTAAACTCCAAGGTTCCTAAGGAACTTGTTAACTCAGTTAGTTCAAAATTTGAAAAATCTCCAGAACTAGCAAGTGATTTACCTGCCTTGATAAATGGAGAAAATCTTCCCATAATAGAAGATGTAGCAATATGTGCAGATATAAGCCAAGGATCTTTTTTTATGTTTTCTGATTTTCTTAAGAAAAATATGGCTTTTTCATATTCGTTAAAATGAATAAAGAAACGTGTGGCAGACCTAAGTACAAATCTATTATTTGGAGCTAAATACAACGCAGTCAAAATTGCATTTTCAGCTTTTTTCTCTTGACCCCGCATAGAATATAATCTAGCGAGCTCTACCCATGTTATCGGATTTTTGAGTTCTGCTTTGGCTTTGTTTTTTGTTTTATTAATTACTTTATGAAATGTAGTGTTATTAATGAACGTTTGAAATTCACTAATTGTTTCTACATCAATTTCCAACAAGGAATTATTGGTGATTACCTGTTTATCAAAAGATACCGTTTCAATTAATTTTACCAAGTCATTTAAACTAGATGAAGATTTTTGACTATTAGCTTTTATATAACTAATAGCTTCTTCAACTAATTCATTATTGTGTCCAGAAATGTAGGCAGAATTTACTAAGTCTGCTGCGGTTCCCATGTTTTTTTGAAACTGCCAATCTTGAGTTGTCCTATCTATAGTAAGTTTTAAGGGTATAGAAGATATATTTGATTGAACAAGTTCACCTAATTGAAGAGTCCTTTTAAAATCTCGCCAATTAGGTATTAATCTTCTTTCTTTTAATTCATATATTACAGCCATTATTTTAACTTAAGCATTGCTTTTCTTTGAAGTAAATCAAATTTAGAAACAGTTCTATGAAATTGGAATTGATTGAAATTAGCCATTTTAGAATCAATGGGAATAGTCTTTGGATGACCTCTCTTTTCAGGTATTGGAAAACAACAATATTCTACGATTTTTAATAATTCATCAGCTAAAATCTTATCCTTAATAATATTTTTAAATTCCTTCAGAGCTTTGTAAAAAGCATCTACCAAATAATCATTTACATCTTTAAAATTACCATTCCAATTGGTCCACTTAAACGAAGGATTCAAATTTTTTCCAATTAAAGCTGTCATATTAGCTCCAGAAAAATAAAAAACCACAAGACTACCAAATAAATACATGTCTGTTGAGCGAACTCTGAAGTTCCAATCAGGGTGGATATATCTGTAAAGAAATTCGGGCGGCGCATAGTTTAAATCTCCAGGAAAATTACCAGTTTCATGTGGTGCTTTTATATCAGAACAGAGTGATCTACCTAAATCACCAATTTTTGAAGTCAAACCATTATCATATACTAAAATATTTGAAGGCTTTAAATCTTGATGTCCAATTTTTACACTATGTAGTTGATTCAATCCAACTGCAACATTATGTAGAGATTTTAGTTTCCAAACAACATCGACATCCTTACTATAATTCATATGTCCTCTAACATCACCATCAGCCATTTCAAAAATTAAATATGGAACATTTGGTATTGTGAAGCCATCTAAAAACTCTTCTCCTTCGTCAATTATTTTAGATACTTTGCTAAGCTTATTATCTTTACATCTTTCTAACAATTTTTTTTCAAATTGATAAGCATTAGTTTGTTCGTTTAAGATTTCGACAATAGATTTTCCCTTAAATAATTGAAAAAAAGCTTGAAAATTAAGTGCCTTAAGAAACGCCTCTTCATTACCTTTTCGCACAAGATAACAAAAACTAAAAAAACCACCTGAGCCACCTATTTTTTGCTCTATTTTCTTTACTACTTTCCATCCATTTTTTAAAGTTTTCCCGGTTAATGATTCTGCTGCATTATCTGAAGTTAAACTCATAAATATCTCGTGTTGTTTGAAAAATTAACTTAATGACCTAATTTAAATCTAAATTTAATAATACGTAAGAAAATAGAATTATTTTATTTAGTGCTAGACTAAGTATTCGAAAAAACTGAAATGAATGTCATTAAATTGATAAGAAATTTCCCTACAGCCCAAAATGATTAATAGGTCCATTGCCATGACCTAGCCTTTTAAGCTGACCAGCGGCTATGGCTTCATTGACATAAGCACAGCCTTTTTTAATAGCTTTTTCCATGGGTTGGCCCAAACTTAAAAAAGCGGCAATACTTGAAGAAAGACTACAACCTGTACCGTGGGTATTGTTCGTGTTTATCCTTGGATTGGTAATTGTTTCTATTTTCCTTGTGTCATGTACGTAAAAGACATCCGTCATTTCATTATTGTCCTCTATATGTCCGCCTTTAAGAAGTACCGAAGTTTTGTAGATCCTTCCAATTTTCTGTGCCGTTTCTTCCATATTGCTTCTATTAATTTTTTCATTGATCAACAGTTCTGCTTCTGGAATATTGGGCGTAATTAAATGTACATTAGGTAGAAAGTTCTTTAGACATTCAATAGCATCATCCGTAATTAATTTATGACCAGATGTGGTGACCATTACAGGGTCTAAAACAATGTTCTTTAGTTTGTATTCCGCTAGTTTATCTTGCACTACTTTAATTACTTCACAAGAATGGAGCATTCCAATTTTAATGGCTCCGAAGTTGATATCACTTAGCACGACATCTAACTGCTTTTCTATATGAGAAATGGGTATGGCGTGTATGTCCGTAACTCCCGTTGTATTCTGTGCGGTAGTGGCAGTTATTACTGTAGCGGCATAGGCTCCGCAGGCACTTATACTTTTAATATCTGCCTGTATACCCGCACAACCACCAGAATCGCTTCCGGCAATGGATAATACACTTTTATATGACGTTTTTATATCTTCCATGCTTCTTTATTATAGGCGCTGTCCCAAAACATCCATTCCAATTTTGATGCTTTTTCAAAGGCGGATTCCATTCTCTTTAAAACATTAACAGGTGCGTTGGCAGCGTATTTGTTAGTTATGGCTATGGCATTATTAACCGAGGCAGCAAATGCTTCGCCACCATAGGTATCTATCCAATCTTGATACGGATTATCTGCTTTGTTCGTTTGGTTCGCCTGTATGTAATCCCCAATCTCCTTGTATATGGTAAAGCAGGGCAGTACGGCAGCCAATGCTTCTTCTAATGAATGATTGGCTACCATACGCGTTAAATAACTGGTGTACAACTCGCAAGTAGGAGAGGGCTCATGTACCAATTGATTATCTTTCAGAAAAATCTGATGTAACGCATTTTCCACATTGATGATCCCCGTGGCGGAATCTAAAAAAAATTGAGTGTCATCTGCGTACTCACATTTTACCCCAATGGCTGCCAGTACTTTTTTATACTCCGCCAAATACATGGCATCTTGATTAATATAAAATTGGAATACTTCTGTAGATAGCGTGCCATTCATCAGCTCTTTGATAAAGGACTGCTCTTTTATGGCTTCTAAAATATAATCTGTCTGTTCTCTTGCTAGTTTGTACCAGTCTTGCATAATATCTCTTTAAGTTCTTTTGTTGCCGCTTCAGGATGTGCTGCTTTAGAAATGGCAGAAACTACTGCTATTCCGTCAGCTCCATTAGCTATAATTTCTTGTGCGTTGCCTTTATGGATTCCTCCAATGCAGACAATTGGCTTGTTGTATAATTCCCGTATTTCTTTCAGCCCCAGAATACCCAAGGGCTTAGCTAAATCTGTCTTTTTGGTTTTCGTTGAAAATATTGGGGAGATGCCAATATAATCTGCCGCCTGTGCATTGGGCTGAACCGCTTGTACTTTGGTACTTACAGAAAGTCCAATAATCTTACTATTGCCCAATAATTTACGTGCAACACTGTATGGCATATCTGCCTGACCAATATGTACGCCATCAGCATTTATGGCAAGAGCTATATCCAATCGGTCATTAATTATCAGTGGAATATTATATTTGTCACACAATGCTTTACATCGCAAAGCGCGTTGGTAAAAAGTAACCGTATCACAAGTTTTCTCCCGTAATTGAATGATGGTTGCGCCACCCAACAACGCCGTTTCCAGAATGTTAAAAAAGGTGTTATCCTGTTTTATACTATCATCGGTTACATACATTAAGGTGTAGTCCACTTTAGGCATTGGTCTTCACTTTTGCGGCTAAAATATCTGGAGTAATATCATACAAGCTGTCATAAAAATTCATTTGAAAACTACCCGGTCCTACACTTTTTTTATTCGCCATATCTCCCGATACTCCCATAATTGCCATTGCCGCAGTTGCCGCCAAATGTGCATTTTCTTCTACACCTAAACAGGCACCAATCATTGCAGTTGCCGTACAGCCCATACCGGTGATTCTAGCCATAAGGGGATTCCCGTTTTCAATCTTACTAACGGTATCTCCGGTGATGATATAATCTGTTGCACCACTAATAACTACCGTATTCTTAAATTTCTCTGCTAGTAGGGTTGCGCCTTCAATAGCATCTTGCGTATCCATAGTACTATCAACTCCCTTTGTAGAATTCGTCAATTTTGCCAACGCCATAATTTCAGATGCATTTCCACGTATAACATTAGGCGTAGCAGCTTTTAGAATCATTTGTGCCACTTCTGTTCTATAGGCCGATGCGCCAACACCGACAGGATCAAATACAAACGGAGTTTTGGTTAATTTTGCTTGTTCGGCAGCCATAAGCATACTTTCTACCCATTTTTCACTAAGCGTACCCATATTAATAACCAAGGAAGAGGAAATAGTAACAATGTCTTTTACTTCTTCTTTGGCATGTGCCATAACAGGTGATGCACCTACAGCTAACAATGCATTGGCGGTATTGTTCATGACCACATAATTGGTGATGTTATGTACTAAAGGACTTTGGGATCTAATTTGTTGTAATACCGATGCAATACTGCTCATTATGATAGTCGTTTTTAGCGATACATTTCATATATAAATGTAATCAACTAAGTTCGCTATTTTAAAAAATATAAAAAACATTATCATATTACCATTGTAATAAGTTATTAACGAGATACTTTTTCCTTTGAAATAATCACAACTTTATTCCGTTTAATTAAAGTTGTTGCAAACCAGCATCAACCATATTATTGGAAACTAAATAGTTATGAAAATTATCATTAAAAGCATCTTATTGTTATTGACATTTTTAACATTTTCCTGTTCTTCTGATACAGAAGAAGATGGTATTGTTATCGATACTACTGTCGAGGAAAAGGAAGTTATAGAAGGACTTGATTTCGTACGCGCGACATTGGTTGAAGATACTCTTGGCAAAAGTTTCAGCTCTTGTTTTGTACATGAAGATAAGATGTATGCAACTGCAGAAGATGAAACTTATATGTTTGAGTTTTCTACCAATACTTGGAGTTTGCATGCAACAGATGTAGATACTCCTGACTCTAGTTTTGAATTAGGTATAAATTTTATTCGCAATAATAAATGGCATAGGCTTATAAGAAATGGATTATATGTGTATGATTTTGAAATGGCAAACTGGGAAAAGATAAAAACACTGACCAATACATTTGGTATTTTTTCAAAGGAAGGTTTCTATATTGAAGAAGACGACGCAGTTTATTTTGTAGATCAAATTAATGGCAAAGAAAATATTTTTATCTATGATTTATTGACCAATGAATTGAATATACATAGTACTTATACTAATGACGGTGGTTGGTATCCCATTTCAACAAATGCATTTACCGTAAATGAAATAAATTATATTGTAAGTTTAAGTGGTTGGGAAAGTATGAAGATATCTAAGTTCAATGATGATTTCACTTCTTTTGAAACGATTAGCAACTTTGGAACAGAAAATCACTTAGATGAAAGTGTAGCTTGTCAATACGGCGATTATTTCATTTTTGGATTAGGAGGTGTACCTACAGGTGATAGTGAAGGTAATATAATCTCTGACCCGTCAACTTTAAATTTTTTCTACTATAATATTGTTACCAATACTTTTGGCACAATGAGCACTCCGTTCTATGAAAGTCGTAGAAGTGCTCAATTAGTTACATATAATAATGAGTATTATTTAGTAGGTGGGTATACCATTAAGAATGGCAAATCAGAAATCACTACTAAAATTGAAAAGCTTGAGTTTAAAATTGTGGAAAAGTAATATGACCAAAATAAATTACTCATATATTATTAATCGTTTTTGGTAAAATACCCTTCATTGGAAACGGCTGCATCACTTACACATATACTTGCTGTTTTGAACCAAACTTCTGCGTAGTTACCATCTGCATATTGCTTTTGAATATCGCCACCATGCGTTTCTGCACCTGAGCACCAGTTCCTATTTTCACTTGGGGATTTTCCATTGGTTTGATTATATGCTCCTAACTTAAAGAAACAACCTTCGCCAGTATATGCTTTTTTTCGTTCCACACCATCTTGACCTATAGGGAAGAATAATTTCTTGGTTTGCTCTGGGATGGCTGCTTTTGTAGTATATTCAGATTCCAATAAATTTTTGGTAAATGTTTTGGTTTCATGTCCCTCACTCATAAATTTCAAGCTCATGATGCCGTCTTTTACGACAACCTCATAACTGAATTCTTCGCCCAATGCAATACCATCTTCTGGCTCTGTAGGATACGAATTTGCCGTTTCACCGACTACAGAAAAGTCGTTGCCCCAAACTGCCGATGAATAATCCCATCTACCTGTATTATCATCGCCAGCCGTATTAATTTCATAATGCCAGAATACAGAACCCTTTGTTTGTCCTGGGTATTTCTTGTAGAATATTTTCAAAGGTTCGTTCTCAAATGCATCGGCACTATGAATTTGACCAACTACTACCGCGTGAGTAGCCGCAACACGAGCATCACCCGTGGTAGAAACGTTCATCACTTTAAGTGTTGCCGTCAATTTGTCGTCTGCTGTTTCTGGATACCACTTTTTAATCTGTGCCAATTCTGTTCTTGTATTGTTAGATGTGCCATGTGTATTACCACCATTGGGAGCTTTAAAAACGACCCAATCATCTTTGCCATCATTAGTGGTATAGAAGTAATCTTTATTTTCAAAATCATTGGCGATGCCTGCATTAGAGCCATCACCCAAAATCAATTTCCAATCATTGAAAAACGGAATAACGTCACTTGCGTACACGGTTTTGTCCGGCTCATTTTCTTTGGATGTATTTTCGGTGGAATCAGTGGTCCTTTTACTAGTATTCTTGCAGCTTGTACAACAAAAAAGAAATAGTAATGATGCTAAGGCAATGGTGTATTTTTTCATTTTTCTTAAGTATAAACCTATAAGATATGAATAGATTTCAGGATTTTTACCATATCGATAAAATAATCCTGTTGCATATTGGTAAAGTTTCTGCTAACTAATGACCATTACTCCAGGTCATTACCACTTTACCACGTGTTCGCCTTTGCTCAATATGCGCTATAGCATCTGG
Source organism: Maribacter ulvicola (assembly GCF_900155985.1). Lineage (GTDB taxonomy): Bacteria > Bacteroidota > Bacteroidia > Flavobacteriales > Flavobacteriaceae > Maribacter > Maribacter ulvicola. The sequence continues at coordinate 424,449 of NZ_FTMA01000002.1, read as the reverse complement.
TATTTCAGGATATAAAAAAGTCTTTTCTATATGCGCTTTCATCTTGCCTTCTTTTACAAGCAATGCCAATATGTTTAAATCTTGGGTATTGGCTTTAGCGGTAAAATGGGTCAAAGGAAATTTACTAAAAGCCTTTTTTAATAGAACAGAAAGCATGTGCCTCATAGTAGTAAAACCGATCATGACACCCCTTTTACCCATTCTTTTATAATCGGAATGATTTAGATTTCCGTGGATATCAATAATTACATCATAACTACCATTATGCTCGTGCACATTAACCAGATTATAAGCCATGACTTTATCTGCGCCAATAGTTTGTACAAAGGCGATATTTCTTGAGGAACAAACTGCCGTGACCTTTGCTCCATAGGCTTTTGCTATTTGTATTGCAAAATGGCCCACGCCACCTGAAGCACCATTTATTAAAACCGATTCCCCTTTTTTAATTTTTCCGTGTGTAATAAGTGCTTGGTATGCGGTTAAACCCGCAACAGAAATACTTGCCATAATTGAGAAATTGATAGTTACTGGCATTTTAGCACATACATTGACTGGAATACAGGCATATTCTGCAAATGCACCTCCTAACATTTCACCAAATACGTGGTCGCCAACCTTAAAGCTTCCTACACCATTTCCAGTTTCTTCTATAGCTCCAGAAAAATCAGCCCCTAGAATTTTGTTTTTTGGTTTAAAGAGCCCTAATGAAAGTCTGGTAATAAGGGGTTTTCCTCGCAGTAAATGCAAATCTGCCGGATTAATAGAATTTGCCATTACCTTCACCAAAATATGATTGTCCTTTAGAACCGGTTTAGCAACTTCTTCTAATTGCAGTACTTCTGGTCCTCCGTATTTTTTTCTGGTAAACGCTTTCATGAGGTTTAATTATTCAAGTTTCTTTTCAATATTCATATCTGACTGATACACACTGTTGTACTCAAAAATATCATTTCTTGAACAATGAACAATGAACAATGACCAATGACATTGAAGACGAAGTTTGCATGGGCAATCCCAGGCAAGTCTATTTTTGCTATTAAAGCACTGGTTTCATCAAATAAAAGGTGTTGTATAAATTTACCTAATGAAAAAACTATAATTCTGCCAAACTATCATTGTTAGTCTGTTTTTCTGCATTACCTATTACCAAATACACCTTTTCTGTTTAGGCTAGTTTCACATGTCTAACAAGTTCTATGATTATCCACGGCACTAATAGTTGGTTATATTAAAGAGAACGGGACGAACTTTTAAGATCATGGATATGGATTAAGTACCTTTTCTATATGTCAATTATTCCAATCCCTTTTTATCAGGATTCCAGAAAGGTTTTGTTTTTATCTGTTTGGTACTCCAATTCAATTCTTTTCTGAAATAATTGGTCAACGCAATACAAACGCGACTATCACCAGCAATATACACCATAGTATCGCCTTTCATCTCAGGTATTATGCTATTAAGTTTTTGGATAATTTCTGTGGATGGGTTTTCACTCATCACATGAAAATCAAACGGATTTGACCCATTAACATCGGCAAAAAAATCAGTACTGTTTTGACTGTAAATAATGCTCTTAACCTGTTTATAATCCGGTAGATTTCGGTTAATGATATATAGGTGAGATAGAGCAGATAAATCACCGATCATCAAATAACTATCGGCAGAATCATCAATTAAAAACTTCCCTTTTTTCCACTTGAAATGCACCGTATCATTGAGGTTACAATTTTCTATCCATTTTGCACCTATACCATGACTATGTGTTGCAATAGCTACATCTATGGTATTATTTTGTTTGTTTATATCCCAAACACTATAGCTTCTGACCTTGTCTTTCATGGAAGTTTCATCTTGCCCAATACCAACACCTAACCTTATAAAGTGACCTGGAACAAAGTCATAAGATGCAACGGCATCACTCTGAATACGAATTTTATATACCGATGTTGACAGTTTTATTTTCTCTATAATAGTTCCCTTTTCCAAGACCTTTTTTATAATGGTTTCAACTATTCCCATATCCAATTACTCAAAAATTATAGCAAAATGCCGATTGATTAAACAATATATATGTTGCCATTGTATGAAACTAATTATTATTCTTAAAATCAGAAATCATTTCAAAAAGCGAATTAGGAGCCCTGCCCGCTGCTTTTTCATAACCTGAGGCTATATTAAGAGCGCTGGCTTTGATTTCCTCATAAATTCGGGCAAGGACCATTCCCTCCGTAACTATTAGCCCTGCAAAAAAAATGAATTTTAGGTGGATGCGTAGGATAGTGATCCTCTATTTCAATAATTCCAGCAAAAAAAAGGTAGTCACATCTAGGCACTCAAAACTACTAGGATTATCAATATCATGAAAGAATATATGGGGGATTTCCTTTTAGGATTACATTTTTAATACCGCTCCAGGAGGAATAAAATACGCTATTTCACTACAAAAGGTAAGTATATAGTTTCATACAGGTAATTAATTTAATAAAACCTATTTACGTTTACTTCACCACATTGATCAATTCGTTGCCATTTTCAAAAGCCTTGATATTCTCTAAGGTAATTGTGGTTATTTGGTCCATAGCTTCTTTGGTAAAGTATGCTTGGTGAGAAGTAATTAATACATTAGGGAAACTCATTAGTCTTAATATTTGCTCATCTTGAATGATATGTTCGGATAAATCTTCAAAGAAAAGGTTTTCTTCTTGTTCATATACGTCAATACCTAAGTATCCAATTTTCTTTTTAATGAGCCCTTCAATAGTATCGGCAGTATTGATTAAAGCGCCTCTACTCGTGTTAATTATCATAACACCATCTTTCATTGTAGCGATAGATTCTTTGTTGACAATATGTTTTGTATGCTTGTTCAATGGGCAATGCAGCGAAATGATATCGGCTTGCGCACACACTTCTTCTAAAGACAAAAATTCAACGCCCATTGCCACCACCTCTTCGTTTTCTGCAATGTCATAAGCAATAATTTTACATCCAAAACCATTTAATATTTTACAGAAGGTAGCTCCAATTTTCCCCGTTCCAATAACACCAATAGTTTTTGTATTCAGGTTGAAACCAATCAGATTTTTTAGGGAAAAGTTGCCTTCTCTTACTCGGTTATAAGCCTTATGAGTTTTTCTATTTAAGGTTAGGATTAGCGCCAAAGCATGTTCAGCAACTGCCTCTGGTGAATAAGCCGGTACTCTTACCACTTTAATATTATGATTTTCAGCGGCTTCTAAATCTACATTGTTATATCCTGCACAACGCAACGCTATCAACTTTACACCATTTGATGCCAACACTTTTATAGTAGCTTTATCTACTACATCATTAACAAATACGCAAACGACATCATTTCCTGTAGTTAGTTTAGCAGTATCTACATTTAGAGCAGTTTCATAGAATGAAAAGCTATAGTTATATTTATCATTGTACTTTTCAAAATATTCTTGGTCATAAGATTTTGTGCTAAAAACGGCTATTTTCATATAGATATAATTGCTCTTTTATTTTGGGCTGAAATTACTTAAAACATGCTTAAATTAAATGACAATTATCATGTTTCTAGTTTAAGTTTGTGGATCTCTTCTAAATAACTGAATTAAGTCAAATACCAATACGCAGAACACCACCCATATGATTCCAGCAATGAATCCGCCTGCTATATCCGAAGGAAAATGAACACCTAAATAAATTCTGCTTATACCAATGCTTAAAATGATTGTTATTAAAGCGATAATCAATACATATTTCATCACTTTATGCATAGTGAACTTGGTGACCAGAAAAATTAGAAATCCGTAGAACGCCATTGCACTCATTGCGTGACCGCTTGGGTAACTCAAAGTTTCTACAGAGACCAAATGTTCTATTCCAGGTCTTGCGCGATCAATAAATCGTTTTAACATCATGTTAGAGATAGTGGCCAATGCCAAAACTAAGGATGCCTGCAACACATATTTCCATCGTTTAAAAACAAGAAGAGAGACTAACAGAAAAGCAGTTAGTACTATTAAATAGCCATAAATATCACCAACATGGGTCATAAATTTAAAGTAGCGCGTAAGAGTAGGAGTGCGGTAAGAAATTACATAATCCGTAATTGCCGTATCATAAGTGGCAAGGGTTTCTGTCTTTAAGGTTTCTGTTAATTCTACAAATATATTTATACCACCAACAACTATGATAAGCGCAATAATCACGGTAATTACATAGGGTAATGTAGTGTTATACTGGTTTAATTTATTCGCTAAAAATTCACGAAGCGATTTTATAAATGCAAAAAGGGATTGTTTCATGAAACGCACTATTTATTTAGCCGTAAACATAGCAGTTATTGGATAAAAGTAGTGTTTCAAACAAATGGATAACTGACTCGATAGAGTTAACCTGTCCATTCTTTATGATGCTACGTACTATTCTAATTTGGACGAGTATACCATGAACCCTTATCTTTATACGATAATAGAATTGTTAGAAATTATGAAATCACCAAACTGGAAAACAGCGATAGAATTTGATGATATTACCTATAAGAAATGTGACGGCGTTGCCCGTATAGCGTTTAACAGGCCTAACGTGCGTAATGCCTTTAGACCACATACTACAAGTGAACTTATTAAGGCGTTTTATGATGCTCAAGAAGATACTTCTATTGGAGTGGTTCTGCTTTCTGCAGAAGGTCCTTCTACTAAAGACGGCATATGGTCTTTCTGTTCTGGTGGGGATCAGAAAGCTAGAGGAGAGAAAGGCTATGTTGGTCAAGATGGTCAACACCGTTTGAATATTCTAGAGGTACAACGAATGATTCGTTTTATGCCAAAGGTGGTTATTTGCGTAGTGCCGGGTTGGGCCGTTGGTGGCGGACATAGTTTGCATGTGGTTTGCGATATGACATTGGCGAGTAAAGAACACGCTATTTTTAAACAAACCGATGCCGATGTTACCAGCTTTGACGGTGGATACGGATCTGCTTATTTGGCTAAAATGGTGGGACAGAAAAAAGCTCGAGAAATATTCTTTTTAGGAAGAAACTATTCTGCGCAAGATGCTTTTGAAATGGGTATGGTAAATGCCGTTATACCTCATGATGAATTAGAAAATACCGCTTTTCAATGGGCACAAGAAGTATTGGAGAAATCACCTACTTCTATAAAAATGCTAAAGTTCTCTATGAACCTAACCGATGACGGAATGGTAGGTCAGCAAGTATTTGCAGGTGAAGCAACAAGATTAGCCTACATGACCGAAGAAGCAAAAGAAGGTAGAAATGCATTCTTGGAAAAACGTAAACCTGATTTTGGAAAGAATAAATGGCTACCGTAAGTTGGTTGTCCGTTGATGGTTGTCCGTTGATGGTTGTCCGTTGATGGTTGTCCGTTGATGGTTGTCCGTTGATGGTTGTCCGTTGATGGTTGTCCGTTGATGGTTGTATTAAAAAAGTTCATTTCTCCAAAAGGAAAAATGAACTTTTTTAGGCTAAGGGCTTAGCACTTTTTACTTCCTACTTTTCACCTGAGAACTGATCACCGTCTACTGAGCACTGTCAACTGAATACAGAATACTGAGCACTGAAACACCTGTAACTAAAAAGAGTCCGATCTGTGAAGATCAGACTCTTTTACGAGAACACTATATGAAAATGAAAAATCTTTATGTCGTTTTTAATAACACTGTAAATGTATATATCATTTAACCTTCTTTGAAACTATTGTTGCCAGACAAGAGGATTCTGTTGTGAACTGCATCAAATATGTGGTATTGTGTAGAAAAGGTTAAAATTTAGACCCTTTTATCGAATAGATGCTATGATTTCTTTTAATAGGGTATTGAATTGTTCATCCGTTTGTTCTTTTAACCCGGTTCTTACGACTACCAAATCTTTTGATGGAATTATAAAGATGCGTTGCCCTTGAAATCCGTTAACCGAATATAGATCTGTAGGAATGTCTTCATATTTTCCTTCGGCATTCAACCAAAAGTGTGCTCCGTAGGTTCCGTTAGAATTAATGGTTGGCTTAGAAACATAGTCTGACCAAGATTCTGAAAAGATGCGATTACCGTTCCAATCTCCCTTATTCAAGTATAGCAATCCAAATTTTGCCCAATCTCTAGTGGTTGCCCATCCGTAAGAAGATAATATATAGTTTCCTGTTAAATCGGTCTCTAAAAGCATAGAGTTCATCCCTATTTTATCGATCAATTCTTTATAGGGGAAGTCTAAATAAGTTTGATGCGAATTAAATTGCTCTCGTAGAATTCCTGAAAGTAAGTTGGTGGTACCAGAAGAATAGTTCCAAATTTCTGTAGGTGGGGCTACAATTTTCTTATTTCGCTGTGCCAAGGTCATATCAGAATCTAAGAATAACATACGGGTAACATCAGAGATTTTAAAATAGTTCTCTTCCCATTCCAATCCGCTTTGCATTCGTAATAAATGGTTTAGCGTAATGTTCATTTTCTGATTCTTCATTCGTATCTCATTAGAAAATGGTTTGTACTCCAAATCAATTTTATCTTTATACTCCAAAATACCATAAAGCGTAGCTAAAATACTTTTGGTCATGGACCACCCTAGAATTTTGGTATCCTTAGAAAATCCTTGAATGTAGCGCTCACCAATGATTTGGTCTTTATGAACTACTAAAAGAGATCTTGTTTTTTGTTCAGGATCTAGAAAAGCATTTTCGAATGCCACTTCTAATATATCATAAGCAACATTTTCTAAAACAGTATCTATAGTTCCGTTGTTACCATAGGGGAAAGGCAGGGTGTCTTTTACTTTAAATCTATTGGGGACAATATGGAAATTATGCTTGGAAAACTCTTTATTGGTAAGTACAGCACCAAGTCCCTCTTTATAGACGGCAGTTCTTGGCATGAGTCCGTATACCGTGGCAGATGCAGATTTTTTCTCATTTGACAACTCAGAATCTGCCAATTTAATCATTGGCATGTTATTGTCATTCAATGTAATATCGTCTTTATCCCTATTTGCAATAAAAACACTGGATGCCATGTTTTTAGAGGCATAGCCAGAAATTAAATTTAGTTTTGGATAATTAAAATATGCCGCGGCAATGATACTTACTAAAATTATTCCAAGAAGTAATTTTATTTTCTTCATTATTATCGTGTTCTTTACTTAATTGTTGGTGGTGTATTACTCCAGTTTTTCCCACGTTTTATCAGCGGTTAACCTAAAGCTACCTATATGGTTAAAATTACATTCTTGAGGTAAGATCAAGGATAGAAATGTACTTTCATCTTTGGCTTTGTAAAGGTGGTATGCTTTACCAACAATGGGTTCAAAGCTAAATTTAGCACTATAGACAAGGTTGTTATATTCAAAATTATCCATAAGTTTTTTATACGTTGCCTGTAGGGCTTCATATTGCGCCTTAAATTGATTATTGGCACTTACTATATGGGTGTTTTTCCACGAAGTAACGTCTGGTGGCGTAATTTTTGGAGCTGATACTCCCGTAGCAAAAGGGGATAGTTTTCCGTGATACTCTTGTGTGTCCTCGTTAAAAACTACGTTATCTGGTTTCTTTTCTTTTTTCATAGCCTTACAAATTTAAAGAAAAGCAAGCATTTATATCTTGCTAGATTATAGAGGTATAGGTATCTTCCATTCTTCAATTCCAAATTTAATAAAACTATCAAATTTTAATGGATTTTAAATCTGTCATCTATTTTATTTCGCTATGCTTAATTGTATCGTGTAACACAGAGAAACGTAAGAAGGAAGTGGTACTTTATAAAACCTATTGTGCCAGTTGCCATATTGCGCCGAATATCAATGATTTGCCCAAACATATTTGGAAAAATAATGTACTTCCAGAAATGGGAGCACGTTTAGGAATCATAACACCGGAACACCATCCCTATTACAAACATTCTTTTGATGAGCAAATTGCTATTATAAAAACCGGAATTTATCCTAGCAGACCTATTATTAAAGAAGAAGATTGGAATTTACTGGTAGACTACATTCTTCGTATGGCACCTGATAGTGTAGTAAACAATCCGATTAAAATAGAAAATGCTGAGCTTTCTCAATTTAATACAAAACCGATAACTCTAGATAGTGTAAAAGGTAATTTATATACTTTTTTAAAGATAGATACACTACATCATAAGATATTAACGGGTGATAGGAGGGGCGTACTTTCCGCTTATAATTTAGATACACAAAAAAATGAATTATTGAGTAATTTTAATTTTGCCATTACCGATGCAAGAATTATAGGAGATCGTATTTTTGTGACCAATATGGGAGTTATGGATCCCAATGAAATACCTAGGGGAAAAGCAGTTATAAGAAATGGAAGTGCTACCGCCGTTTTACAAGATTCCCTACACAGACCGGTACATACCTTATATACCGATTTAAATAATAACGGTAATGAAGAAATAATTATAAGTGAATTTGGGAACCTTAAAGGTAAGTTGACACTACTAGAAAAGGATGCATACGGATTTTATAATAACAAAACGCTATTAAATGTACCAGGGACTATACGGGTTATCTCCAAGGATGTGAATAACGACGGAAAAGATGATCTGGTGGTTATGGCTGCACAAGGTGATGAAGCAATCTATTTTTTGTATCAGAAAGAAAATTTAAACTTTGATATAGAAAAAGTATTGCGTTTTAATCCTGTGTATGGTTCTAGTTGGTTTGAACTGGTGGATTATAATGGGGACGGATTTGATGATATTGTTACCGTAAATGGTGATAATGCCGATAAATCTATTATTCATAAACCTTACCACGGCATGCGTATTCACTTAAATGATGGCACTAATAATTTTAAGGAAACCTACTTCTATCCTTTAAATGGTGCCACAAGGGTTATTGCCAATGATTTTGATAAAGATGGCGATGTAGACTTTGCCTTACTGGCAACTTTTCCTGACTATGAAAAGCATCCGGATTATAATTTGGTGTATCTAAAAAATGAGGAAAGCGCTACATATTCTTTTACTTCTGAACACTTTGCAGACACCAATATGGGTAGGTGGTTTTTGATGGATGCTGCCGATATTGATCATGATGGCGATGATGATTTGGTACTAAGCGCTTTAAATTATTCTTTTACTCCCGTGCCAGAATATTTAGAAGAAGCCTGGAAGGAAAGTTATACCGACCTATTAATTTTAGAAAATAAGCTACATTAGTAGGTATGATAAAACAATTGTTCATTGTAGTTTTCTTGTCCATAGCTTTTAGCTGTTCAGAAAAACCTGTGAATGACAAGTATAATTGGGTTCCTTTAGAAGTTACGGCAACTGCCTATAATTCTCTTCCGTACCAAACGTCTTATGAGCACCCGGCAATTACAGCTTGGGGAGATTCTATAAAACCTGGTCAAAAATGGATCGCCGTTTCTAGAGATTTATTAAAGAAAGGATTAAGCTATAACACCATGGTGAAGATAGATACCTTTGAGGGTGTTTATTTAGTAAAAGATAAAATGCATTCTCGTTGGCGTAACCGTATTGATATTTACATGGGTGAAAATATCAAGCTAGCAAAAGAATGGGGAAGAAAGAAAATAACCATAACCTATGCCGTTGAAAAAGATAGCATTGAACGTATTAAATAATGAAACAACCTATATTTTATCTGGTATTAGTCTGTATTTTATCTGCTTGTTCTTCTACAAAAACCATTGTGGAGCATCCTATTACATTTAATGAGGAACGTAAAATATTGACTCTTGAATATCTTCAAAATAGATACGGACTTGTGCAAGATTCTCCTAAAATTGAACCTAAAATGATTGTACTGCATTGGACGGTCATACCTACATTTGAAAAGTCTTTCAAAACTTTTGACCCGGTTACTTTACCAAACTGGAGACCGGATATTAAAAATGTAAGTGGCTTAAATGTGTCTTCTCAATTTATGGTAGATAGAGACGGTACTATTTATCGGTTATTGCCAGAAACTACCATGGCACGCCATGTTATTGGTCTTAACCATTGTGCTATCGGTGTGGAGAACGTTGGTGGTACCAAAGAGTTACCCTTAACAAAAGCGCAATTAAAATCTAATATATGGTTGGTGAAGTATTTAAAGGAGAAATATGATATTGACTACTTAATAGGCCATTATGAATACACCCTTTTTGAAAATCATCCACTTTGGCTAGAAATTGATGAAGGCTATAGAACTGTTAAAACAGATCCAGGAACTGAGTTTATGGCTAACGTTAGAAAGGCCGTGAAGAATTTAGAATTTAATGAGTTACCAAAAAAACAATAGAAATAAAATTAAAATAATGAAAAGAATACTACTCTCTATACTTAGCTTATGCGCATTTTCTGCTATAGGGCAATCAGATAATATTACAACTCAATTATACGACACTTACGAGAACTACAAAGAAAGTACTATTGGTAAACGACGTATTAAAAGAGAAGATATACAACCACTTATAAATACACTTTCTGCTAATGATAAATTTAAAGTAAATACCGTTGGTAAATCTATTGGCGGTAAAGATTTAAGCTTGATCAGTATTGGTACTGGCGAAACCAATGTTTTTCTTTGGTCTCAAATGCATGGCGATGAACCAACGGCAACGCAGGCAATTTTTGATATCCTTAATTTCTTCGATAGCACAGATTTCAAAAAAGAAAAAGAAGCTATTCTTGCCAATCTTACAGTTCATTTTTTGCCCATGCTAAATCCTGATGGAGCGGAGCTTTACCAACGTAGAAATTTATTGGGAATAGATATTAATAGAGATGCCTTGCGCTTACAGTCTCCAGAATCTCAAACGTTGAAAAGAGTTAGGGATAGTCTAGATGCCGATTTCGGATTCAATCTTCACGATCAAAGCACTTATTACAATGCGGAGCGTACCGACAAACCAGCCACTATTTCATACTTGGCTCCTGCGTATAATTATGAGAAAGACATCAATGAAACTCGTGGTAATGCCATGAAAATCATTGTGTTCATGAATGATATTCTACAAAAATATGCCCCAGGTCAAGTTGGTAGATATAATGATGATTTTGAGCCAAGAGCTTTTGGTGATAATATTCAGAAATGGGGAACTAGTACCATTTTAATTGAATCGGGCGGATTTCCTGAGGATATTGAAAAGCAAGAAATCAGAAAACTAAATTATACTTCTATTTTATCCGCCATATATACCATCGCTCAAAAATCTTATGAATCGATCGGTATTGAAGAATACGAGAAAATTCCGGAGAACGATAGAAAACTGTTTGATCTAAAGATTGTAGGTGCAAACTATGAACTTATGGGTAGTACGTATACTATTGATTTGGGTATCAACCAGATTGAAGTAGATTATCCAGACCACAATTCTTTTTGGTACAGTAGTAGGATTTTAGATCAGGGAGATCTTTCTACCTATTATGGGTATGAAACTTTAGATGCCACCGGTTATACCATAAAGAAGGCAAAAGTATATCCAACGACATTACATAATTTCAGTGAGGTTGAGGCATTGAACTTTAATGATATATTAAAGCAAAGTTATGGTTATTTGCGTTTATCATCATTTCCTGCAAAAAATATTAATTCCCCTTTTCCTGTACACTTGATTGGAACAAAATTTACAATTCCCGAGTTGAATTTAATGCCAGGAATCAACCCTACATTCTTTTTAGAAAAAGACGGAGTTATAGCATATGCAGTCATTAACGGGTTTTTGGTAGATTTAGAAAAATCTGACATTCAAGTTCCAAATGCAATGATTTTCAGGTAGTAGGTTTAAATCTAAAGCATAAAAAAAGGGAAGCAATTGCTTCCCTTTTTATGTATATAGAACTGTTGTAATCCTTACATAGTATCTTCTGCATCTAAAAGTGCAAAGAACTTATCTAGATTAGGTAAGATGATAATTTTTGTTCTTCTGTTCATTGCCATATGATCTTTAGTATCATTTTCTACTAAAGGTAAGTAGCTACTTCTTCCTGAAGCAATTAATTGAGAAGGATCAACATCATATTCTTTTTGTAGCTTACGTACTATTGAAGTAGCACGTTTTACGCTAAGGTCCCAATTATCGGTAACTGTTGGCGTGTTAATTGTTCTAGAATCTGTATGGCCTTCAACCATAACTTCCATACTTGGCTCCGATTTGATAACATCAGCCAGTTTTTTTAAAATTTTATCTGCCTTGCTGCTTACCCTGTAGCTAGCCGTGTTAAATAATAACTCATCAGAGATATTGATCATCACTACAGTTTTATCAATGCTTACATCAATGTCTTCACTTTCGTCAGAAATTGATTGCTTCAATTTATAAGAAACCGCTAAGTTCATTGAATCTTGTAAGGTTTTTGCACCGGCTAATTTAGCCGGATCAACATTTTTCAATGTATTTCTCATCTTAGCTTTGGTATTGTTACTCATAACGGTAACATCGTCAACGCTATTTAGCTGGCTATCGTTCAATTCTTTTAAGGAGTTGATCTTAGAATTGTACTCCTCCACACGAGCTTCAATTTTAGCCATTTGAGCTTGTAGCTCTTCTTTTTCAATTTGAGTCTTTTGTAAGGTACTCTGCGTTTGAGATAGGTTTCCTTCTAATGCAACGTATTTCTTTTTAGATACACATGAAGTCAAAAGGGCTACCGATACTATAGTAACTAAGGATAATCTTTTCATTTTGTTCTCTTTAAATTTATAATATTCTAATCGGTTTTATATACGGGACAAAACGAGAAACGGATGTTCAAATAGTTTGAGCAATTTCCCTGATTCAGCCAATATATAGCACAACAAAATGATTATCAATAGGTTGTTTACAGCATTTTTAGGTAAAAAAAAAGAAGCATTTTCATGCTTCTTTTTTAATTTGTTGATGAATTACTTATTGGCAACCACCAGTAAATCCGTTGGCACTAAACTTGGTTTGTACTGCTCCATGTCTAGAACCTGTATTAATTTCAATAGCTAAATTATTTTCACCGCTACCATCTCTTTTAGGACTACAGTATTCAAATAAGTAAAAGCTATTTGCTCTTTCCGATACTTTTTCCGAGATGTCTCTAAAGGTTCTTTCCAACTCATCCTTGTTGGTAGCAAATACACTAGCTGTTTTACCTATTGCAGTTAAAACTTCTGTGTCTATTTCTGCTCCTAGACCAATACTAAAAAATGATATGTTAGCATTTGCCTCATCTACCTTTTTTAGTGCATCTTCTTCTCTAAAACGAGAGGCCTGATCTGTACCATCAGTAAATAGTACTATGGATGCTGCACCAATTTTACCGTCTGCAGTAGATACCTTCACTAAATCAGACGCAATATCTGTTGACTTTATTACGGCACCATATAAATCTGTAGAAGGATCATTGCTGATATCATCGGTTATACCTTCTACCGCATCTTTTAATTCAACTCTTGAAGAGGTTAAATCATTTAATAAATGTAATTCATCCTCACCATCAAACCAATAAATAGCCATTTTTACAGCTTCAGATGAAGTTGATGGCATAACAGCATCAATAAAACTAGTAGATGCCAATTTCAATTCCTCAAGGCTACTGCTTAGTACACTATTACTTAAATCTAACACCAATAAGGTATTGTTAGAAAAAATCTGCGAGTTCGGTGATATACGTGCAGAAGATTCTGATGTAGATATGGTATTAAAACAATCATCGTTTCTACCTTGTTCATAAATGGTAAACTGATTTGCTGTTAAACCTGGTACAGGATTTCCGCTAGTATCAGACACTCTAAAAAATACAGATACTTTACCGGGCAAGGTTGTATATTGATCCTGTATAGATAAAACAAGTTCTCCTTCTTCCAGTCCTAAACAATCATCAACCACCGTACCTTTTCCTAGTCCGTCACCTGTATTTAGGTCCAAATTAACATCGTCATCAGCATTACCACAAGAAACAAGTAGTGCTAAAATAAATAACACTCTAAAAGACTTCCAAATTTTTTTCATATTCATTAATTATAGGTTCAACTAGCAGAACGGTCAAAGTTTATTTAAATTATGGCGAATAAAAAAATTAATGTTAAAGATTGTTAAATAGAATTGTACCAAGTATCTAAAATTGTCAAAATACCTTAGTTTGTTAGCGCTAAGGTCTAATAAACTTTATAAATATTAGTCTTAATTTCACTACATTAGAAGTCGTAAAACTGGTTATTAATGACGCACGAATTCAAGAAGATTATTAAAGAGTATAGTGTTGCTCAGCTGGCAAATATAAAATGCGTTCTGGCAACCGTGGTCGATTTAGACGGATCTTCATATCGCAAACCTGGTGTTCGTATGCTTATTCGTGAAGATGACGTAATGATCGGTGCGGTCAGTGGTGGTTGTGTAGAGAAAGAAGTTTTATTTCAGGCACAATCTGTATTTAAGAATGAAATGTCTAAATTAATGACTTATGATGGTAGATTTAGACTAGGTTGTGAAGGTGTTCTTTATATATTATTAGAGTACTTTTCACCAGATGAAGCACTTATAAATGATTTTAATTTTGTCATTGAGCATCGTCAATCTTTTGATCTCAGCACAACATATAAAAAGGAATATGGGGTGTTTAAGGAATTTGGTACGTTTATAAACCTAAACTCAACTTCTTACACTTTCAATACCCACACCAAAGAACAGTCTACAGGGTTGCTTTTCACGCAGACCATGCAACCTTGCCAACGGCTTTTATTAATAGGAGGTGAGCATGATGCCGTTCAATTGGCTCATTTTGGATTGAGTATGGGGTGGGAAGTAAACGTTGCCGTAACCCCACAGGAAAATAAGAGCATTACAGATTTTCCGGGTATAGATGCATTATTGAATTTTGAGCCAGAAGATTTTCCTGTGAAAGCCATAGACAATTATACTGCCCTTCTCTTAATGACACATAGTTATGTAAAGGACTTAAAGTATTTAATGAGGTTGAAAAATAGTAACCCGGCATACTTAGGTATTTTAGGACCTATAAAAAGAAGGGAGAAATTATTATCTGAATTACTAGAACATGATATGGATATTGATGTAGACTTTATTGAAAACATTCACGGTCCTGCAGGATTGAATATAGGCGCAGAAACTCCGCAAGAAATTGCGATATCTATTTTAGCAGAAGTTTTAACAATTATTAGAAAGACGACACCTTTGAAGTTAAAAGATAAATTGAATACGATTTAGAATTGAAGAAAGAATTACATATTGCTGTGCTTATAATGGCTGCTGGAGCTTCTAGTCGTATGAACGGCATTAAGCAATTAATGCCATGGAAAGATTCAAACTTCTTATTAGAAACTATAAAAACCGTTGAGCAAAGTAATGCGACAGCTACCCATGTTATACTAGGTTCAAACGCCGAAATTATAATATCTGAGTGCAATTTGAATGATAAGGATATCGGTATTGCAATAAACCCTAATTGGACAAAGGGACTAGGGAATAGTATTGCATACGGAGTTAATACTGTTCTTAAGGGAAAAGCAGAGGTGGACGGAATTTTAATTTGCCTTGCGGACCAACCTTTACTTCATTATACATACCTTAATTCTTTAATGGAAGAATTCTACCAGCATCCGTCTAAAATTATTGCAACAAACTATGGCAAAAAGGTAGGCGTACCCGCATTGTTTCCTAAATTGCTGTTTGATGATTTATCTAATTTAGAAGGTGATTACGGAGCAAAAAAGCTTTTGAACCATAAAAAGCATGCTATCATTTCTTTTGAAGTTGCACATCAAAATATTGATATAGATACCAAAGAGGAATACGAAGAACTCATCAATAAAACAAATTCAGATACCAAAGCTTAATATGAAGAATCTAAAATTTATAGTATGTACCCTTTTTATTTCTCTTGCAGTACCTTCAATGAATGCACAAGAAATGGGGTTTGAAGAATACAATCCAACATCCACTTTAGTTGTACCTGGGGCAGAAATCACAAAAGCAAAGTTTCCTTTTATTGATATACATAGTCACCAAAGAGACATGTCCGTAGAAGCTTTAAACGGTTTAATTACTCATATGGATGCCATGAACGAAGCTATTATGGTGAATTTAAGTGGCAGATCCGGGACTAGCTTAAAGGAGAAAATAGCTAACATTAATAAAAGTTATCCTAATAGATTTGTGGTCTTCGCCAATGTAGATTTTGAAGGTGCAAAAGATATGGAATGGGGAGAACAAGCTGCTGCTCAATTAGAACAAGACATAAAGAACGGAGCTAAAGGTTTAAAGATTTTTAAAAGTCTTGGTTTAAGAAACATAGATGCAGATGGTAAGCGCTTGGCCATAGATGATCCCCGTTTAGATGCTATTTGGGCAAAGTGTGCAGAAATGGGAGTACCTGTGTTAATTCATGCGGCAGACCCTAAGTCCTTCTGGGATGAAATGAATGCCAACAATGAACGTTGGCTAGAACTAAAAACACACCCAAGAAGAAAACGTACGGCAACAGATCCGGCGCCTTTTGAGCAAATTATTAAGGAGCAGCACAACGTGTTTAAAAAACATCCGAATACAAAATTCATAAATGCTCACATGGGCTGGCATGCCAATAATCTTGAGAAATTGGGGGAGTTGTTAGATGCAATGCCCAATATGAATGTTGGCATATCTGCGGTTATTGCTGAACTAGGAAGGCAGCCACAGCATGCAAGAGCCTTTTTTATAAAATACCAAGACAGGGTGTTGTTCGGCAAGGATAGCTGGAAACCTGAAGAATTTCCTACATATTTTAGAGTACTGGAAAGTAATGACGAGTATTTTCCATATTACAAGAAATACCATGCATTTTGGTCCATGTACGGATTGAACTTACCTGATGATGTGTTGAAAAAACTATACTATAAAAACGCACTACACCTTATTCCTGGTTTAGACGCCTCATTATTTAAAGAGTAGTTATACTTTTTTTAGTACAACAGTTTCTTCTACAACAGGAATATCATTCACATCTTGGAAAATACCACATGAAATTTCTTTTTTAACCAAGCTTCTTGTGGCTTTTCTTTTTGTCAATGCTTCAATTTCCGGATTTAAGAACTGCATAATTTTATTTATTTCTTAATAAAACGAATATATATACCTCATGTTGTATGAGTTAGGATGTTTTTACCCTAATTTAAAAAAGAATTTACATTAAAGTGTGACAAAAGAAATTAGAATCATACTAATGGGGAAATACGTTTTTATACATGCATAAAAAAGATGTCTTTACTGATTTAATACGAGAACATCAAGCACTATTATATAAGGTGACCTCTATTTACACCTATAATAAAGAAGATCAAGAAGACCTCTTTCAAGAAGTGGTCTACCAGCTTTGGAAATATTTTGATTCGTTTCGGAACGATGCCAAAATTACCACATGGATGTATCGTGTTGCTATGAACACGGCTATAACTTTCATTAAAAAGAAAAAGAGAAGACCAGATTCTGTTCCCGTGGCAGATGTATTCATTAATCAATCTGATTACAAAGACGATGTTTTTGAAGAACGGTTAAAACTGCTGTATCTGCACTTAAAACATTTAAACACCTTAGAAAAAGGACTCATTTTTCTCTTATTGGAAGGTAAAAGTTATAAAGAGATAGCGCAAATTACCGGACTAAGTAATAGCAATGTGGGCACTAAAATATCTCGTATAAAAAAGAAATTAAAAACTAACATGACAAAACATTAATCATGGAACTAGAAGAATTACAATCCGCCTGGACGCAACTAAGCAATGAATTAAATCATCAAAAAAAATTAACTAATAAAATTATATTAGATATGACAAAGCAGAAATATCAGAATACATTCACCACTATTACCAAATACGAAACTATAGGTGCCTTTGTCTGTTTCGCTATTGCCCTCTTTGTATTACTCAACTTTGGTAAATTAGATACATGGTATTTACAAGTATGCGGTGTACTTACCCTGTCATTTTTAATTGTCTTACCTGCAATGGTACTTACCACTTTAAAAAGAATAAAGAATATTGATATTTTAAACGGCTCGTATAAAGATAATTTAAAACACTACTTAAAGACGAAGAATAGGCTTTTAAAATTGCAACAAGTTGGCATTGCTATTGGTTTTATGGGACTATTCTTTATAGTACCCGTTACTTCGAAAATTATTTCTAATAAAAATGTATTCCTTACCAGTTTAAAAACAGAGCAATATGTACTATTTGCCATTACCATGGTTGCTATGGTATTTTTCTGTAAATGGGCGTATAACGGTTATTTAAAAGTAACCCGATCTGCGCAGGAACTATTGCAAGATTTAGAGTAGTATTTACTCTGTAAGTTTCTTTTGAATGTAATTTAAAATCAACATCCAATTCATTTTTAGTAGGAGGGAAGCCGTAGGTACATTATCATCTGCAATTGCAGAAATAATAGATTCATGCTGATTATCAGATTTGTTATAGAAAGAGTCATCATTTGTAAAGGCACGCTCATAAAAGAAAATACGTGTCTTTAAATCATGTAGAATTTTCAGTGCCAGATCATTTTTGTAATTTTTGGTCAATAATCGATGAAATTCTAGGTCGGCCTGTATTCTGGAAAGTGCATCAGTGGCATTTTCAAAGACCTCTTGCTGTTCTTTCAGTTGTAAAATATGTTCTTGGGTAAACTCAGAGTTTTCAATAGCCATAACCTCTAAATTAGCCACAAGCTCATACAAGTCTTCAGCCTCTTTTACATCCAATTCTGCAATTATAAAACCTCTATTGGGTACCGCTTTTATAATATGCGATTGCTGTAATTGGGTTAATGCCTCTCTAATTGGAGTAACACTAACCTTTAAATGCCGTGCAAGCGCTGCTAAATTGATGGTCTTGCCGGTTTTAAGGTTGCCTGTTGTCATTTCTGATAACAGATACTCCCGTACTTGATCTCTTAAGTTCATTTTAACCGGCATACTTCAAATATAATATATCGTATACGATTATAACGATATTAGAATTGTTTTCATATATGAGGTAAAACAATTGGACATGAAAAAAGATACGAGTATTGAATTCATATCTTTTTAGAATTTAATAGGCTAGGTGTCTTTCAACTGAAAGTAGTTTTCTCTGTTTGTCTTTTATGGCATTCCATAAATTAAGTTTGGTTGAAGTTCTAGGTAATACTTTTTGAAATTTTTTCATGACGTTTGTTTTTTAAACGGTGATTAACCGTAGGGTTGATGAATGGTTTTTTAATTGATAAATGACTAATGAGTGTGATTTCTTGAGGATACCCATTGTACTCTCTTACTGTTTTTAAAGCTTGAAAAGAACGTGTTTCTTCTTGTTTCCGTTGGTGTGTTTCTGATAAAAGTTCTCATGACGTTTGTTTTTTAAACGGTGATTAACCGTAGGATTGATGAATAGATTTGTGATTGATGAATGACTAATGAGTGTGATTTCTTGAGGATACCCATTGCACTCTTTTACTATTTTTAAAACTGGAAAAGAACGTGTTTCTTCTTGTTTCCGTTGGTGTGTTTCTGATAAAAGTTCTCATGATGTTTGTTTTTTAAACGGTGATTAACCGTAGGATTGATGAATAGATTTATGATTGATGAATGATTAATGGGTGTGATTTCTTGAGGATACCCATTGCACTCTTTTACTGTTTTTAAAACTGGAAAAGAATGTGTTTCTTCTTGTTTCCGTTGGTGTGTTTCTGATAAAAGTTCTCATGATGATTGTTTTTAAATTGATGATTAATATTTTTGTTATACTTACTAGACGACGCATATTGTAATTTGTTACAGTACTATGCATAAAAAGGTACTATTTTTTAACAATTTAAATCGCAAAATTACAGTTAATAATCTGATTTAAAGTGTTTTACATTATTAATAGGAAAGTTAATTTTAACAATATTTAATTGTTTATTTAATTTTAAGGCGTTTGTAGGGTAGAGGAAACTCTAAAATAGACTGCGTAATAGGATGCTATTTAAAAATTTTAATCACATCTCTTAAAAGTTTGCTAGTTTGAACCCTATAAATGCTAAATAATTGGAATACAAATCATATCTTTGTAGAACTTTAGAGGGATGCAGATGATTCTTGCAATGGCCTTACAACGAATGGGATTATAGTTTACTCAAAAAACATACCGTTTGTTATACACGTCACCACGTATTTCAATTCCTTTATTGCAAAATCTATTATTATCATTAAAATTACGAATGGCAAAATCGCAACAAACATTTAATAAAACTGAAAAAGAAAAAAAACGCTTAAAAAAGCGTGAAGAAAAAAAGAAAAAAATGCTTGCTCGTAAAGCAGCTGCAAAAGAAAGTGGTACTTCAGGTATTCCACTTGCTTATGTAGATTTCAATGGAAACTTGGTAGACACTCCACCTGATCCAGCAATGAAAGTAGAAATTGAAGCAGAAGATATCGTTTTAGGAATTCCTAAAAAAGAAGAAGGTGATGTTGAAGAATTTGATCCGGTAAGAAACGGTAAAGTTTCTTTCTTTGATACTACTAAAGGTTTTGGTTTCATTATTGACGCTGAAAACAATGAAAAATACTTTGTTCATGTTAGTGGCCTAATTGATGAAATTATGGAAAACGACAAAGTTTCATACGAGTTGGAAAAAGGCATGAAGGGTATGAACGCCGTTCGTGTTAAGAAGATTTAGTTTTAATTTTTTTTATGGTAAAAATGCAACGTAACACCGTTCTGGTAGTAGTGTCATTTTTTGCCATTTATTTCATTTGGGGATCTACCTATTTATGGAATAAAATTGCAGTTACGGAATTACCTGCCTTTATGTTGGCAGGTATTCGTTTTTTAACTGCCGGTAGCTTAATTTTTATTATTTCAAGAATATTAGGCTATTCTCTTAAAGTTACCAAGCAACAATTTAAGAATAGTATACTAGCAGGTTTTCTTTTTCTAACCTTTGGAAATGGAGTGGTTGTCTGGGCATTAAAGTATGTTGATAGCGGTTTTGCAGCCTTAGAGGTTTCTGCACAACCATTAGTGGTCTTGCTAATGATGCGTGTACTACAAGGTAAAAAAATACAACCAATGTCTATAGTAGGCGTTATTCTGGGAATTACCGGTATTCTTCTACTAGTAGGTCAAAAACAGATCATTGCCCAAGAAGGAGCATTGTTCGGTATGGTCCTTATCTTTGTCTGTATGACAAGTTGGTCTTATGGTAGTTTGTTTGTTGGTAAAGCAGATCTACCCAAGAACTTCTTTGTAAATACCGGTTATCAAATGCTAACTAGCGGATTATCATTATTAGTTATGAGTACCTTATTTGGAGAACAATGGATATCACCAATTCATTGGAGTACCCCCGTTATTTGGTCAATGTCCCTTTTAATTACGTTTGGTAGTATAATTACATTTACGGCATTCAATTACTTGTTGCGCATAGTTTCACCAGAAAAGGTTGCTACATCTACCTATGTAAATCCAATAGTAGCCATGCTCTTAGGATGGTATTTTTTAGATGAAAACATTACCCTACAATCTGCCATTGCATCTGTGGTATTACTGACCGGAGTATATTTTATCAACTCAAAAAAGAGTCTTACCATACTTTCTCGGTTTTCAGGCAAACGCATTCCTAGGAAGGTGAAAGATTAATTTTTACCGGTAACACTTCTTTAGGTTTCATTTGCCCTAATTCAATATTACCAATTCTTATACGTACTAAACGAACCGTTGGAAAACCGACTGCCGCTGTCATTTTACGTATTTGACGAAATTTCCCCTCCTTTATTATAACACGGACCCAAGAGGTAGGTCTATGCCTACCTATTCTTAAGGTTGTATCTGCTTGAGGCAGGACCGGGGGTTCATTGAGAAGTAGAATAACACATGATTTGGTGGTATATTTCTTCCCAAACAAACCTATAGTTACTCCTTTTGCCAGCTCTTTAATAGCATCAGCAGTTATTAAACCATCTAGTTGTGCTAAATACTCCTTTTCTATCCCTGAACTATTAATGGTATCACTTAATTTACCATCCGTAGTCATTAATAATAATCCTTCAGATTTTTCATCTAATCTACCTACAGGCATTATTCCTTCCGTAAAATGTAACAATTCACTTAAAAATCGCTTTTTACGAAGTTGACGGTCTTCACCTGATGTCATCTGACTTAGCATACCCACCGGTTTATACACTTGAAAATGGAATTGTTCCAAAATTTTATACGATTACAATTAATTTAGGTTACAAATAGTCGCAAAAGATACCCTTTTTAACCCATGAATTAGTAATGTAATGGAGAGAATGTTACCTTTGTACACTCCAGAGAAGATTTTATGCAAGAGACAGTTTTTGAATTACAAGATAGAAAGACCGAAAAGGAACTTTATAGCTATCAACAAGGAGCAATTCAACAAATTTTTGACAAGTTCGATTCAGAACGAGATGATTATCACCTGCTATACCAATTACCGACCGGTGGTGGTAAAACAGTGATTTTTTCCGAAATGGTACGGCAGTATTTAAAAAATCATAACAAGAAGGTTTTGGTTATGACGCACCGTATTGAACTTTGTAACCAAACTTCATCGATGCTTACTAGTTTTGGTGTTGTAAACAAAGTAGTCAATAGTAAGGCAAATCTTGATGATCATGAGCGTTACAGTTGCTATGTAGCCATGGTAGAAACCTTAAATAATAGGTTGAACGATGACCAATTGGATATATCCGATGTTGGCCTGGTAATTATTGATGAAGCACATTATAACTCATTTACCAAGCTTTTTAAGTTCTTTGAAAATTCTTTTGTTCTTGGTGTAACGGCTACTCCGTTAAGTTCTAACAAGGACTTGCCAATGAACAAAAACTATGATGAGCTTATACCAGGAGAAACCATAGAAAACCTAATTGCCAATGATTTCTTAGCCAGGGCTGAAGTTTTTCAGTACGATATGGGGCTAACATCCCTTGAAATAGGGTCTAACGGTGATTATACCGTAAAATCATCTGCTGATTTATACACGAGTCCGGCAATGTTAAACAAGCTTCTAGAAGCTTACACTAAACATTCTAAAGGAAAAAAGACCTTAATTTTTAATAATGGTATTGAAACATCTATTCAAGTGTATCATACTTTTGAAGCTGCTGGTTTAAATATTAGACATTTAGATAATACCGCTACCAAAAAACAACGTAAACATACCTTAAAATGGTTTAAAGAAACACCTGATGCCATTTTAACATCGGTAAGTATCTTAACCACTGGTTTTGATGAACCAACTATTGATACTATTATTCTTAATAGAGCAACAAAATCGCTAACACTTTACTATCAAATGATCGGTAGAGGATCAAGGGTTTTGAATAATAAATCTAAATTTACAGTAATTGATTTAGGTAACAACCTATATCGATTTGGGCCTTGGGGTGCAGATTTAGATTGGGGAGCTATTTTTAAGTCTCCTAATTTCTACATGGATCGTATTCGTGATGATGAAGATATTGAAAGTGACTTTAAATTAGACCTTTCAGAAGAGGTAAAGGCAGCTTTTAAAAATTCTAAAGAAACCTATTTCGATATCAAGGAAACCTATAAAACGGCAACCTTTGCCGGGGAATCTTCTAAGGTTGTTCTGGAACGCTCTATTGCACAGCATGCGTACATGTGTATAGAAAATAGTGAGGACGTATATGATGCTATAGCACTAGCAAAACTTCTAAAAGAAGATATTGATAATCGTATTCATGTTTATGGTAAATGTATAAGTAAGAGTACCTACAATTTTTTAAGCTGGTTAAAAGATGATTATCAAAAGAAATTAAATGCTTACTTACGCGAGAATTTCGATACCGTATTTGAAGATATTCACGGTCATCCGCCAGAAGATTAAGTTCTATATACTGTTTTTGTTTTATCAGATAACATAAAATACAAAAGGGCTGTTCATTTAAGAACAGCCCTTTTCATTTTAACCATTTAGTACTTATTTTACAATAAGACTATACTGTGGAGTAGGATTTAAAGGACAGAAATATACATACTCTCCTTTTTCCAATTTTGTTGCTTTAGAATGACCTACAGTGTTATTCTTTACTGCTGCCGTTACATATGCCGTCTGAATGTGATTTTCTGGTTTAGAGGCGTCTTTCCCTTTTTTCACCAATACCAAACCAACATCTTTACCTACATTATTGTTAGCAACGTCAAAAACATAAGTTCCTTCACTAACGGTAATAGACTTTTGGGTAAACTCACCAGTTGTTTGCTCTAGGGCAATTTTTTTAACTGGTTGGTTCATCATTTTATCTTGAGCATTTGCGTTAAATGAGAATGCTAATACGATAACTAAAATTGATAATACTTTTTTCATGTGTTTAAAATTTAATGAGCTTTTGCTCTAATGGATAGATTAATAATTATTGTTTGTAAAATTGTATTTATAAAGAAACTGCAACTGGAAAATCTACTGGTACTTGTGTTGTACTATGCACGTAGTTAGAAATTGTTTTGTCTCCCACAAGTGCTATTGTATCAATTAAGTTGGCTTTGGTATACCCTACTGAAAAATAGTTTTCCAAAACATTTTGATCTGTACGTCCTCTATTTACAGTAATATTTTTTGCCAATTGGGCTAGAGCATCCAATTTAGGATCAAAAGAGGCCTTACCTGCTCTTAATTCAAGAATTTGCTCATCACTAAATCCGTTCATTTTACCAATTGCCGTATGGGCAGATAAACAGTAGATACAGTTGTTTACTTGACTTACTGCAAGATTTACCACTTCTTTCTCTTTCGCAGACAATGAAGTTTTTGCATTGGCAAAATTTAAATAATTTTCCAAGGCCGTATCACTATTTGCATAGGTAGCATATAAATTTGGTACAAAACCTAATGCTTTTTTCAAATTGTCGAAAATTACTTGATTGTTTTCGCTTACTTCTTCTCTCGTTGGTACATTAAATGTGCTCATGTTATTTTGTTTTAATATTATTGATTTATTCTTTAAATTATCTGGTACAAAGGTATATTGGAAGTGCTATTCTTATCATGTAGAGATTTCCTCTCTGCATGTCTATTTTTCCCTTATAAAAAAGAACCGAATACTTTTTTAAATCTAGAAGACTCATCAGAATCACAATAGTAATCTGATATATGGTTATGCTCACAATGTTGTTTAGCGTCAATACTATTAACAACATCTGCTTTTTTAGATGTAAATATTTCTATTAAATTGAAGATTGATTTGTGTTTTAAGTTCATGTCTTTGATGTTTTTATTCTACACTACAAAGATCTAGATATTATGACTCTTAAAACGGGCAATTTCACCCAAGGTGTTGTCAATTTTTCCCTAATAGGATTTTTTAAGTTGTTTCTTAAAATCAGAAGGAGACTGTAGGGTTTGCTTTTTAAACAAACGACTTAAATGAGATGCATCATCAAAGCCTATTTCATAAGCAATTTCTTTTGCGGTCTTATCCGTGTAAATAAGTAAGCGCTTTGCTTCAAGAATAATTCGCTCATGAATTATTTGAAGGGGAGTGGTATTGAATTTTGAAAAAGTGTTAGAAAGCGTCTTAGGTGATTTAAATAATTTATTGGCATAGAACGCAACTGAATGTTCTGTCTTATAATGCTCTTCAACCAATAAATTAAATCCTCGTAACAAATCTACTTTTACGTCATTACTATTATTACTGAAACCTTCTTTTGCTTTAAGTAATCTTGTGCTCATGATCATAAAACGCGCCATGAGCATACGCAGCATTTCTGCCTGTATGGTATCTTCGGTTTCTAACTCGTCTACAAAGACCTCATGTAACGTATCAAACTTTCGCTGTTCTTTCTCTCCTAAGTCTATAACAGGTATATGTGCATTGCCAAAAAATAACAGACCGGCACAGCTTACTTCTTGATCATGGTCTTTAATACAATAAAATTCTCTGTTAAATTGATATACGATTAAATTTTGACCATCAGTATAATGCAAAAATTGAATTGGTGTCAATGCCAATAGGCTATGCTCAGAAATGGTATATGGAACACCATCCACCTCTAAATATGCCTTTTGAGTAGTAGTTCTTATAAAAATATAGATACCCGCTTGCTTTGGCTTTGTATAGGACTCTAATAATAATTCATTACCTATTTTCAATAATCCACCGGTACTAAAATCTTTAAAAACTTCTTGCATGCAATATTGGTCTAAAAAAAGGTTGATTCATTACATAAGCAATGGATCAACCTTTTAAAATATTGTTCTTGTAATAGTTCTTTAAAACCTCACAGAAACCTTTCCTCTTAAATAAAAAGGAGTTCCGGGAGTAAAGTGAATTTCCTCTACGGATGCAGTTTCATTAAACAATCTACTTTCTGTAGCAAACTGAGTTTCGTTCCATTCGGTATCAAATAGGTTTTCTACGATTACACCGATTGTCCAGTTTTTAATATCATAATTCAGGTTTAGATCGGTTACAAAATACCCTTCAGCAATAATACTATTATCTTCATTTGCCGCTCTATCACCCAAATATCTATAGTTTAAATTACCGGAGAAATTACCTAAATCGGTAATTGATAGTCCGCCTACTGCCGTGAAATCTGGTGCAAGGGGAATATAATCTTCACCATCCGCTTCTTCTGTACTTCTAGCATAGGTATAGTTAACATCACTATAAAGGTATAACCAATCTGATAACTGATAACGCCCACCAAGTTCTACACCAACTCTTCTCGTTTTACCACTAGGTTCTACAATACCAGCATCACCTACATAGACAAATTCCTGGTCTAAAAGCAAGCCCCATAAGGTCGCATTCAATACTAGCTTATCAACCGGTTTAATTATGGTTCCAAAATCTACACCATATGCTTTGGGCAACACATCTCTTCCTTCATTGGCCGTGACAACACGTGCGTCGTTAGAGTGAAAACCTAAACCTGTTTTTAAGAACAATTGCCAATTGCGGTTTACCGAATATAAAGTATTTAGCTTCGGACTAACAATTGCTTTACTTTCACTTTTATTATCGTAAAGTTCACTCAATTTGTTTTCATAATCGAAGTTAAAATAATCTACTCGTACAGACGGATTAAAGGTCCAATTACCTGTTTTATATTCACCATTTACAAAACCATAGACATTTGTTTCATCTACATCACCAAACGCATATTGTTCTAGAACCGTTTTTCTATTTAAGGTATGCTCTAAAGTGACATCATCTACATTATCATTTCTAAAACCGACACCACCAGAATATTTAAAGGTATCATGTTCACCAACAGCAATATTGATTTGCTCAAAAACCGTTTCTGCACCCATTATAGTCCTATCTTCATACTGGCGAATTTGATCACCATTCACCGGATCTTCTAAAAAGAACGTGAAGTTGGAAAATAGCTCAAAATCATATTTGCTTACAAAAGCTCTTGTCTTTAAAAATTGATCTTCGCCTAAAAACTTAGTGTGATTTAACATCAAATTTGTTCTACTAGTTTGTCCGCCTTCGGTATCATCTATAGCGCCAAAACGACCAATAATGTTCTGATCTATTGCCCGCTGAGGAATTTGACCCGATGCATCCCATTTACTTTGAAAATGCGAAGCGGTCAATGTCAATTCTTCCGTTCCAACATCTTTATAATTATAACGACCAAGAATATTTAAACGATTAAAATTTTGAGGAGAATCAAAAGGACCGTCCGTTAGGTATAATTCAGAAGCTATATATGCATTACTCTTACTGCTTTCCAATACATCAAACATACCAACAAACCTATTGGTGTTAAATTGTCCCGTTTCAAAAGAAACCATACTCTTATCAATACTTTTTTTAAGGCTTAAATCTACATATCCTGCAGTATTAAAATCTCCTTTATCGGCATAATAGGGTCCTTTTCCAAAGTTAATATTGTCAATAGTTTCGGGTATTACAAAATGAAGATCTGCATAACCTTGTCCATGGGCATGAGACACCATGTTTACAGGCATACCATCAACACTTAACGCCACATCTGTACCGTGGTCAATATCAAATCCTCTTAAAAAGATCTGTTCTGCCTTTCCACCTCCGGCATGCTGACCAATAATAAGTCCTGGCACTTTTCTTAGAATTTCTTGAGATGATTTTACGGGATCGTTTTGCACATCAATATTTACAATTCTACTCATGGCATTTACTTTTGATACCACAACTACTTGATTTAAATTAATGCTAGATTCTTCTAACTTTACATGGATTCCTTCATTTAAATGTTGCTGATTCACAACCAAAATAAAAGTTTTGAAGCCCAAATTGGAGAAGAAAATGGAATCATTTAAAGTAGTTCCCGGAAGCGAAAATGAACCAGAAAGGTTAGAGTGACTATGTTGCCCTGTTGACTGGTTGAAAACACCTGCGTTTTCTAAGGCTACACCGTTTTTGTCAGTGACTACACCTTTTAGACTTTGGGCATTTGCTTCACAGAATACACCTAATAATAGAAAGAAAGTTAAAAGCTTAATTGCCTTCATATGGCGGTAATTCATAAATTTTGATTTAAAATGGTTGTCTTTAAAATTACTTACGATAAAAAATTTCTAAGGTTTTAAAATTTAAAAAAAGCAAAAATAATATTAAGCAGAAGTAAATCTACTTTTTAAGGATTAATTATAAATTTTTAGTGATTAGAGTTAAAATTCTAAGTCCTTTATTAAGAACTTTGTTAGCCAAGAATTAGCCATTTTAATATTAAAATAAATGAGTAAGCAAGCAATTTTAACCCCATTTCATAAAAATCTAAGTGTAAAGAATAGGGTAGTCATGGCTCCTATGACACGTAGCAGGGCTGCCAATGACGGTAATGTTCCTACAGAAGATTTACATGTGCCTTATTACAAGCAAAGAGCTTCTGCAGGGTTAATTATTACCGAAGGGTCCCAAGTTTCAAAACAAGCGGTAGGATATGTAAATACACCGGGTATATATTCTAAACAACAAATAGAGGGGTGGAAAAAAGTAACCGATGAAGTGCATCATGAGGGAGGTAAGATATTCATTCAGTTATGGCATGTAGGGAGAATGTCACATCCAGATTTTCATAATGGTGATTTGCCTTTGGCGCCGTCGGCCCTTAACCCCAACGCTCAAAGTTTTACACCAGAAGGCTTTAAGGATACGGTTACACCAAAAGCAATGACTACTGAAGACATCAAACAAACGGTAAATGATTTTAAGAATGCGGCAAAAAATGCTATTAAAGCTGGTTTTGATGGCGTAGAAATACATTCTTCTAACGGGTATTTATTTCACCAATTTTTTAATGGAACTTCTAATATTAGAAATGATAAATATGGCGGTTCAATTAAAAACAGAACACGTTTCTTTTTTGAAGTATTAGATAGCATAAAAGAAGTGGTACCACAAGAGAAAATAGGTGTACGGTTCAATCCTTCTTTAGATGGCATGTTCGGTATAACCATGGATGAAAATACCATACCAACATTTGAATATATCATTAAAGAATTAAACGATTATAATTTGGCATATATTCACCTTTCCGAACCATTTACAGATGTTTCAGAAATACCTTATGCCGTAAAAAATATAGCTGAACATTTTAGGCCTTTATATAACGGCACTTTAATAATCAATGCAGGATTTGATCAAGAGTCTGGAAACAAAATTATTGAAGCCGGTAATGCAGATTTAGTTGCGTACGGTAAACTCTTTATTTCCAATCCAGATTTGGTAGAACGTTTTGCCAATGGTTATGACCTGGCAGAATGGGATACGGACACCTTCTATTCCGGTGGTAAAGAAGGCTACATTGATTACCCTAGGTATAACCAAAAGACAGAACACGCATAATTATTATTAACTATTAGAATATACATATGAATTTTATAAGAAAAGCATACGCTACTTGGAAAGGTAGCGGAAAAGAGGGACAAGGAACCTTAACAACAGAAAGTACAGTTTTGCAAGATACGCAATACTCATACAACACTAGGTTTGAGCATGGTAATGGCACCAACCCTGAAGAACTTATAGGAGCAGCCCACGCAGGTTGTTTTTCTATGCAATTGAGTTTTTTATTGGGCGAAGAAGGTTATACACCCAATTCGCTTGACGTGGAAGCTAAGGTAGAATTTAAAGATGGTGAGATTGTTAAGATAATTCTTGATTTAAAAGGGGATGTACCAGAAATCAAGAACGACCAGTTCAATGAAATTGCGGAAAAAGCAAAATCGGTTTGCCCAATTTCAAAATTATTAAATGCTGAAATTGAACTGATTTCACATCTTAGTTAGTTGTTATTATTAATTCAAAAAAAAAGCAGCCAGTGGCTGCTTTTTTTGTGCTTAAATTTTGTTGCAATATTATTTAATGTGGTCCGTATTTCGCTCTAAATCCTCATTACCCGAACCACCTTGACTATACAATTGGTTTTCTTCGTCCTTTAAAGAGTCTTGTGACTGTTTTGGCGGTAAATCTCTTCCGGGTACATCTAAATCTTTTCCTGCAAAATCAACATTTTTTTCGCGGTCGTTTAATTGACTATCATCACCTTTATCCGTTCTTGTATTTTTTATCTTTTCTCCCAATGCCTGCAAATCATCTGTAGTTACTTCAGCATTATAGCTTGTATTTTTATTTTCACTTTTCATATCTTTTATTTTAATCAATTTATGGTAAGCTACCATTTCTTACCCTCAGCATTTGACACAAACCATTGTTATTCGTGCTCTTTTACAATGAAAGAAATTATGCATAATTGCAGGGTCTTTGGATTAATATTTTCAGGTAACGCATCAACCTAAGCAAGTTAATTTTGCCAATTTGCATCTAAATAATTGAAGATGGAAAATATATTAGTTGCTGGTGCTAACGGTACCACAGGAAAAAAAATAGTAACCCTTTTAAAAAGTTCTCAGTATTTTGAACCTGTAGCCATGGTTCGTAAAAAAGAACAGCAAGAACAATTTGAAAAAAACGATATAAGAACAGTTTTAGGTGATTTGGAAAAAGACCTGTCACATACTGTTGAAAATATAGATAAAGTAATATTTGCTGCTGGTTCTGGCGGTAAAAAAGTAATTGAAGTAGATCAAGAAGGTGCCAAAAATCTTATAGATGTATCTAAACAAGCCAATATTAAAAAGTTTGTAATGTTAAGTTCAATGGGCGCGGACAATCCTGATAAAGCTAGCGACCTAAAGGAGTATTTAAAAGCAAAACATAATGCAGATGAATATTTAAAATCTACTAATTTAATGTACGCCATTGTTAGACCGGGCTCACTAACAAATGATACCGGTACAGGTAAAATTGAATTACAGAATAAATTAAATAAACAAGGTTCTATTACTAGAGATGATGTAGCCCAAACCTTAGTGAGGTCATTGCATGATGATGCTGCTATTAATAGAACTTTTGAAATTATACAAGGGAACACCCTTATTGGAAAGGCTATGGATGCAAATTCATAACTATTAAAATGTTGTTTGGTTGATTAAAGTCGATGCTAACTCTGTTAAAATCGGCTTTTTTATATTAAAATATAGGGAAATCCACTTATAAAATCATGTTGCCTATCTTCGTACTAAAACTACCTTAATATGAAAATTTCATTTTTAAAGTTAATTATGGTTATCGCCGTAGTTACTTCATTACACTCTTGTAAAGAGAAGAATAAAGAAAATAATGACGGCACAACAAAGGAAATTGAACTAGATAGTACAGATTTGGCATTACTAAAATTGAACCTTCCAGAAGGATTTCAAATTGATGTGTACGCTAGGGGAGTAGATGGTGCACGTTCCATGGCAATGGGTGATAACGGAACTTTATTTGTGGGTACAAGAACAGAAAATAAAGTTTATGCGATAAAAGATACGAATGGGGACTTTAAAGCTGATAACATAATGGTTCTTGATACTATGGAGGTACCTAACGGAATTGCTATGAGAAATGGCGATTTGTATGTTGCCCAAGTAGGGAGTCTTTGGAAATATCCAAATATTGAAGAGCAGATAGGTGGGGAACTGGAGAAAGAATTAATCTATGATGATTTTCCGACGGAATTTCACCACGGATGGAAATATATTGCTTTTGGACCTGATGACAAATTGTATGTACCTGTTGGTGCGCCATGTAATATTTGTAACAGAACCGATGAAGATGAACGTTTTGCAACTATTTCAAGAATGGACCCAGACGGAAGCAACCGTGAAATTTATGCAAGAGGCGTACGTAATTCCGTAGGTTTCACCTGGCATCCAGATACAGAGCAAATGTGGTTTACAGATAACGGTCGTGATATGTTGGGTGATGATATTCCGCCTTGCGAATTGAATACCGTAACAGAAGCAGGACAACATTTTGGCTATCCTTTTTGTCATGGCGGTATGGTTAAAGATCCTGAATTTGGCGATTTACGCCCATGCTCAGATTTTGTTGCACCTGCTTTACAGCTAGACGCACATGTGGCTCCTTTAGGTATTAAGTTCTATACAGGCAACATGTTTCCGTCAGAATATAAAGGCAAGGCTTTTATTGCAGAACATGGCTCATGGAACAGAAGTAAAAAAGTAGGCTATAGAATTATGATGGTCCAAATTGAAGATGGTGAAGCTGTTAATAGCGAACCTTTTATTAACGGTTGGTTAGATGAATCTGAGCAAAAAGCATCTGGTAGACCAGTAGATATGTTAGTTTTAAAAGATGGCTCTATGCTTATATCAGATGATTTTGGCGATGCTATCTATAGACTTTCCTACAGTGATACTGCCGTAGCCAGTAACAACTAAAAAACTGCAAACTTATTATTTTAAAAAAAGCAGCCTATATAGGCTGCTTTTTAGTTCTTAATTCTTTGACCATTTTTGATCCCTAGAGGTTAGATAGAAAAATGATATCTTTAAGTTCTGCCTATTGGTTTTCAATTTTCATCCATCGAAAAAATAGAATTACAAGGTTGTTATATGGAACAAGATGTTAATTTTGTAGCGGTTTCT
The DNA here is from genome assembly GCF_900155985.1 of Maribacter ulvicola. GTDB lineage: Bacteria > Bacteroidota > Bacteroidia > Flavobacteriales > Flavobacteriaceae > Maribacter > Maribacter ulvicola. Next base: position 391,501 of record NZ_FTMA01000002.1, on the reverse strand, counting down.
ATGAACATCATTTTTAACCACTTCCATGAAATAAAAATCATCTATATCATAAACCATCACCTATGAATTATCCAGATAAAGTTTATGTAAACGGACAAATTGTAAATCCCCAGGAAGCTAAGGTTTCTGTATTTGACCGCGGATTTATTTTTGGTGACGGACTCTATGAAGTTATGGCTCAGATAAACGGGAGATTCTTTTATGAGAAAGAGCATCTAGAAAGACTACAGTCAGGTCTGCACAAAATTAGTATAGATTTTAATGCAAACCTGCTTCCAAACGAGATTAAGAAATTATTGAGAGCGGTACGGTTAACCAATAAGGACTGTATGTTGTATATACAGATTACTAGGGGAGTAGCACCACGGCAACATTCTTATCCTTCAGACATTACACCTACGCTAATGATGTATTCTGTGCCAAAGGTGTTGCCTGAAATAAATATGGTAAATGCACATGTAATTACCCGAAAAGATTTTAGGTGGTCTAGGTGTGATATTAAAATGACTTCGCTTTTAGGAAATGTTATGTTGAACGAGGAAGGCGTACAGCATGATTGCTATGAAACTATATTACACAGAAACGGACTACTCACTGAAGCTTCTCATAGCAATGTCTTTTTTGTAAAAGAAGGAATTGTTTATACCCATAAGGCAGATGAGTATATCCTTAATGGAATTACTAGAATTGTAGTCATTGAACTTTGTAAATCTCTAGGTATAGAGGTTAGAGAAAGCGCTATTACATTGGAAGAAGTCAACATGGTTGATGAAGCGTTTTTAACAGGAACAAGTACTCAAATTGCTGCAATTCAAAAAATCGATGAACATCAGCTATACATAGAAAATGAAAAAGGTCCCATTACAAGAAAATTGCAAGGTGCCTTTTTAAAACTGAAATACAAATAGTTTCTTTTTGTAACAATGCCTTAGCTTTTCTAACCCTATGATTGAACCAAAAACAGTTTTAAATCGCTAATTATGTAGAAGTTAGCAAAAAGGACAGTTTTTAGATTTTCTAATTTGGGGGCTATCAGTGTATAGGAAATATAAATAAATAACTCGCTTAAGAATAAATTGGATATTGGACTATGTAATTGCCGGATACTCTAATCAATAATATTTTTAATTAGAGAAAATATGGCTTGTTAATTGCTTACAAATGAACAAATTTCTCCAATGACGCCTAAAAACTCTTAAAAAAATCATAAAAAACAGATATAAAAGTACTTTAAATGCTGTTTGTCAACTATTGGCGTCATCTTTGTCACTTAATAAGTATTATAAATTAAATTACATTACAATGAGTAAAGGAACAGTAAAATTTTTCAATGACACAAAAGGTTTCGGTTTTATCACTGAAGAAGGAGTTGAAAAAGATCACTTTGTACACATTTCTGGGTTGATCGACGAAATTCGTGAAGGCGATGAAGTTGAATTCGAACTTAAAGAAGGTAACAAAGGTTTAAACGCAGTGAACGTTAAAGTTATCTAAGACATATATACTTTCAAGTTTAAGAAAAAGCCCTTCAGTGATGAAGGGCTTTTTTTATTATAGATCATTTTTAAGCCGGTCGAAATCTTTTTCCAGTTGAAATAATTTTTCTTCCAAATTAAAATTGGTCTCTGGCAATCTATGATAGAATACATACCTAACGCGCCACAATTCTCTTATTTCCTTTAAAGAAAGAACTACATCATCCACATTTTTATGTTCTGCCCGTAATACAAAACTCTCATTGGTAATAAATAACCTTCTTAAAATAATATGTTTATCGGTTACCGTAAAAACTAAAGTGCCATTATTCAGTTTAGAATATACGGTAGGAGGAACCCATTCACCAATTGCAATGTCCTTTGGGAACATTCCCAATTCGTTTTTACTCATTTCTAAGTTCTGAACGGTGTATGCCCTAAACTGTTTATCAGGATTTATAGGTAATGATAAAAAAGGCAAATCTTGAATATAAGAATCCTTATTATAGTAATTAATATAATCTGCTTGATTTAAGGATGTTATACATGGAACTTTAATAAAAAGTTCTTGTTCTCCAAGGTCTTGCTCTACCGTTAAATTACCTTTAAACTTTAATAAATTATTTACGGTTAATTCTGTGGTAAGTAGATCATCAATAGGTATGCTAAAATAATTAGCAATTTTTATTAGGGTTTCAATTTTGGGTTCACTTCTTCCTTCTTCATAGGCGCCTAATGTACCTCTTTTCAGCTCAAAAAGCTCCGCAAAAGCCTGTTGACTTAGACTTTTTAAACTTCTTATTTTTCTTATGTTCTTTCCGAAGTATGACATTTGTTGCTAATAAAATTTGCAATTAATAAAAAAATAATTATATTTGTCTAACAAAATTAGCAATATTTATTTAGATTGCTATTGTTTTGAGCAATTAAATTTTGTTTAACCAATTTTAAAACTCAATATTATGGTCATCCTAGTAATTTACATTTTAGCGCTCCTATTGTCAATTTAGGAAAACGCACCAATATTATTTTGTATTATTGAATCTAAGAATACACTTACAAAAACCAACATTTATGAAAAACCATTTTAATATAACCAGAGATTATCTACTTCAATTAAACTTTACTATTGTTAAGGAGAATAGGGCAGACGGAATTTTGGTTGTAGAGAAAGAAGATTCCGGAATTAAAAATTTGATTTTAGGGGTGTCACCCCCAATTTTGATTATGGAGCAATTTATATTCTCTGTTCACAATCAATCAGAAAAAATCTTTAAAAATTTACTTCAAAAGAATAGAGACATCATTCATGGTGCATTTGTGCTAGATGAAACAGCAAACCGGGTCATATTCAGAGATACATTGCAAATTGAGAATATGGATTTAAACGAGTTTGAAGCCAGTCTTAATTCTTTAAGCTTATTAATGAGTGAATACTCTGACCAAATCATTGAATTTTCTAAATATTAAAAATAATAAATCATGAATATATTTAAAAGGCTATTTAAAATAGGAGAAGCTGAAACAAACTCGGCAATTGACAAAATGGAAGACCCCATTAAGATGACGGAACAAGGCATTAGAGACATGAAATTAGACTTGGAAAAAAGTTTAGAGGCTCTTGCACAAGTAAAAGCACTTGCTATACGTTCTAAGAATGATCAAGACGTTTACAAAAACAAAGCAAAGGAATATCAAGATAAAGCCATTATCATTTTAAAGAAGGCCAACAGTAAGAAAATGGACGCTACTGAAGCGGACAGACTTGCCAAGGAAGCATTAATGCAAAAAGAAACGAACGAGAAACAATTGGAAGCTACTAAAACGGAAACGGAAAAGTTTGAGGCTAACGTAAGCCAAATGCAAGGGAACGTTGAGGCTTTAAAAGCGAATATCAACAATTGGGAGAATGAGCTTAAAACGCTTAAAGCTCGTGTAAAGGTGAGCAATGCTACCAAAAACTTGAACAAGCAAATGGCGGAATTAGATAGTACCGGTACGGTTTCTATGTTAGAAAGAATGAAGGAGAAAATTGCCCAGGAAGAAGCCTTGGCCGAGGCTTATGGCGATATCGCAAATTCAAGTAAATCTATTGATGATGAATTGGACAAGGCTGCCGATACTACTGAAGCTGCTGCAGATGATGAACTTCAAAAACTTAAAGAACAATTAGGGTTTAACAAACCGAAAAAATAGAAAATTGAATCAACTAACAGACATATTATTTTCTGAGGTAAACCTTACGTTGACCCTATTATTGATACTGCTATTAGTTTACTGGATCATTACCATGATCGGTGGTCTTGATTTTGACCTAGATCTAGACGTAGATATTGATGTAGATGTAAGTGCAGATATTGACCTAGATGCCGGTATTGAAGGAGGTAATCTTGATTTTGAAGATATCTCCAATACCGAAATAAATCAAGATGATGTGCTAGGAAAAAGACGCAGACCTCTAAAATGGTGGCAAATTTTTCTTATCTATTTCAACTTTGTAGGACTGCCTTTTATGTTCACATTTACCTGCTGGATATTTGTTTGGTGGTTGATGACAACCTTACTGACCACTATAACTTTTACCTATGAGAACTATATCGGTTTTATCATTATGCTAGCTGCGTTTTTTCCGGCGTTGTTTATTAATAAGTTGTTTACCACTCCGTTCAAGGCCTTTTTTAAACAACTGAATAAAGACGGTGATGCTCCTGTCGATTTTTTAGGCCGACAGGCAACTTTGCTTTCCAATATTACCGAAGATAAAATGGGAAATGCAGAAGTAAAAGCAGACGGTAACAGCCATTCTATTTATGTAAAATCCTTGGACCGTAAGCCACTAACCTACGGTAGTTCAGTATTAATTATTAAACGGTCCGCGGATCACACCTACTTTTTAGTTCAATCGTATAACCAATAAAACTTAAATTATTTATGGAATCCATCTTTTCAATTATCGGTATAGGTCTGGGAATAATCCTCTTCCTTATCATTGTTTATTTTGCAATCATTGCCATGTTCTACAAGAAAGTTCATCAGGGTCAAGCCTTGGTCAGAACCGGATTTGGAGGAACTAAAGTAGCTACGGACAAAGGTCTTTACGTTGTTCCTGTATTTCACAGAGTAGAAGTTATGGACATTTCTGTAAAGAAAATCCAAATTGAAAGATTAGCGACAGAAGGCTTAATTTGTAAAGACAATATGCGTGCCGATATAAAAGTGGCATTCTTCGTTAGGGTAAATAATGAAGTGGACCTTATAAAAAAAGTGGCACAGACTATAGGAGTACAAAGAGCATCGCGTCAGGAAACCTTAGAAGAATTATTCGAAGCTAAATTCTCTGAAGCCTTAAAAACCGTTGGTAAAAAATTCGACTTTATACAATTATATGAAGCGCGTAGAGAGTTTAGAGATGAGATTGTTGATATTATAGGTATTGATTTAAATGGTTATACCTTAGAAGATTGTGCTATAGATTACCTGGAGCAAACGGCTGTTGCGCATTTGAAAGCAGATAATATTCTTGATGCAGAAGGTATCAAGAAGATTAATGATCTTACTGCTGCTCAAAATGTTAAGTCTAACCTTATTAAGCGTGACGAGGAGAAGACCATACGTAAACAAGATGTTGAAGCACGTGAAGCCATTTTAGAGCTGGATAAGCAGTTAGCTGAAAAAGAAGAGCAACAAAAAAGAGAGATTGCGAACATAAAATCTCGTGAAGAGGCAGAAACTTTAAAAGTATCTGAAGAAGAGCGTTTAAAGTCGGAAACTGCTCGTATAGCTACCCAAGAAAAAGTAAAAGTTGCCGAAGAGAATATGGAGCGTCAAATAATCGTTGCCTTAAAGAACAAGCAACGTACAGATGCCGTAGAGACGGAAAGAGTAGAAAAAGACAGACTTTTAGAGGCTACGGAAAGAGAAAGAGTAGTTACGCTGGCTCAGATTGAAAAAGAGAAAGTAGTCGAAGTTGAGAAAAAGAATATTCAAGATGTTATTCGTGATCGCGTTACCCTTGAAAAAGGAGTGGTGGAAGAGCAAGAAAACATGAAAGATATTGAAGCTTTTAAAACTGCCGATCGTGAGAAACAAGTAAAAATTACGATTGCAGAGGCAAATGCACAAGAAGATTTAATTAAAACGATTAAAGCTGCAGAGGCTCAAAAAGAAGCTGCAAAACAAAAAGCCGAGGAAATCAATATTGAAGCACTGGCACATAAAGAAGCTAGTGAGAAAGAGGCTGAAGCACGTAAGATTTTAGCGGAAGCACAAGCGAAAGAGGAAGCAACCGTTGGTATGTCTGAGGCTCAGGTTATGCATGCGAAAGCAGATGCTTTTGAGCGTGAGGGAATAGTACAAGCTATCATCATTGAGAAGAAGGCTAAAGCTGAAGCCGTAGGTATTGAAGCGAAAGCTGAAGCGAAACGTAAAGATGGATTGGCAGAGGCTGATGTCATCAAAGAAAAAGCCATGGCAGATGCTGCTGGTATAGAAGAGAAAGCTAATGCAATGAAGAAATTAGACGGTGTTGGTAAAGAGCATGAAGAGTTTAAACTACGTTTAGATAAAGAATTACAAGTAGATCTTGCCCACATCAATATACAGAAAGATATTGCCGATGCACAAGCGCAAGTTATTGGTGATGCATTGAAAGCTGCCAAAATTGATATTGTTGGTGGTGAAACAATGTTCTTTGAACAAATTATCGGACAAATTACAAAAGGTAAAGGCTACGATAGATTGGTGGAGAACAGTTCCAATATTCAAGATGTAAAAGATGCCATTTTAGGTAGTGACGATGTTAAAGGCAACTTGTTGGAGAAGGTAAAGGAATTCGCTGATAAATACGGAATCTCATCAGACGACCTTAAGAATTTGACCATTGCTAATTTACTGATGGACTTAAAATCTAAGTCTAACGACAATGATGAGCAAACGCTCTTCAGTAACCTGTTCAACCTTGCAAAGGGCTTGGGAATGAGTGATAAAAAGCTAAGGTAATTCCTTGTATTTTATTCATCGCTCAAAAGTAAATTATAAATGTAGTACAAAAGCCTAGTAATTTTATGGCAGAAAAAGCCCAGACAGCAAATACGGAAGAACATATTTTAGATGGTGGCACTTATGATGTAATTAAAAACCGCTTGCAAAAGCAAAAGGAACTGTTACAGTCTAAGTTAATTGAACTAAATACTGATAGAAAAACCGTTTTTGGCTCCTTAGAAACAAAGCTGATTGCTAATGATAGAATCAATACAGAGAATAATTGTATAGCACGAGATATTGTTTCATTTGGTAACACCTGTCTGTTTGGGTATAATGTACATTTTGGTCTTAGAACCGAGATTACAATAAAAGATGTGTTCAGCGCTTATAAGTTTAAGGACTATAGTTTTAAAGCCACCGACCTTACTCTTTTAGACGATGAAACTTTTAAAACAGATTTCACCAATCTGTATAAATATTACCGTAATACCATTTTTTCCAACTTTGCTATTGTTGGAAACTATCTTCATATGGTCTTTCAATTGAGTGAAAGCCCTACCGATATTAAAACCTTTAAGTGGTTGTTGGTAAATGACACTTTAAAATATGTTGATAACCGTAGCGAGCATGAATATAAATTTCCTGTTCAACAAGAATTTAAATGGCAAGAAGCTACAAGAGACATGCACCGTTATGGGGATCATTCTCATGTATCTATTAAAGATCGTGTGTTTGTAGAAACAATTGGTGGAGACTTAACCATAAAGGTTGAAAATAATACAGAAGAAGGCAAAGGTATTTTAGATGAGCCTGTTGAATATGTTGACCAAACCTTAGATGATGGTCAATATCGCTTTGGTGACCTTGGTAATCTTATTGTTTTAGAGATAAAACCGTTTCAAGAATCTCCGCGCTATTTTGTCTTTAATGACAAGATGAAAGAGGTACAAAAAATAGATTCGGTTAAAGATGCTTGTATTCTATTACCAGATGATCAAGGTATTATTTTCCCTACGGGATATTATTTACAGACAGGGGAGTACCATATTTTTGATAATGCCATAGATAATGTAAAGTTTCAAGAGCGCATTGTTTCGCCTAATGGTGAGGATTTTCTATATGTATTTTATTCTGCCGCCGAGGGATTATATAATTTAATGTCCTACAATATTATCAGTCAGGTGATAAAAACACCTATCATTTGTAATGGATTTACCATCTTAGAAAATGGAGAGCTTTGTTATTTTAAAACCGAGCAAGAACAGACCAAACACCACGTTGTTCAAATTTGGCAAACGCCGTATTTAAAAGGTGATTACGTGCCTTCTCAACATGAAGATACACTGTTATACAAGATTGGAAATAAAGACATTGTAAAAGCAATGGCTGAAGTTAACGGGTTAATTACATTATTAAATAAAAATGATAATTATGCCGGACTCTACAGTGACATCGCTAAATTTTCAAAGGATATTATTGATGCGTATTATTGGTTGCCAGAACCAGAAACACATCAACTGAACAAACCCATTGAAGAAATCAATAAAGCATCTAATGCCGCTATTGACGAGTTTGAAAAAGTAGTTCAGCTTCGAAAAAATGCTAAAAATCAGTCTAAATTAATAGCGCAAAATGCTGAGGAGCTATTTAGCAAAATTAAGAGTACTTCGTTTAAAAATATAGATGAGTTTGTTGCTTTGCTAACCAGATTGCGTTCTATTAGAGGTGAAGCCATTTCTCTTAAAGAAGTGCGTTATATTGATTTGGAATACCTTGAATCTTTAGAAGTAAGAATTGCCGAACAAACTAAAAAGATTTCTGAACGTTGTGTTCAGTTTTTGTTAAACCCGAACGCCTTACAACCATACCATGATGCGGTTAAAGAAAAGAAGGCGTTTATTGAAACGGTCAAAAAGGTAATAGAAGCAAAAAAGAAAGAGGAAGAAATAAACGAGATCAGTACTGATCTTGAAATGTTGATTGATATCGTTTCTAATTTAGAAATTGAAGATACAGCACATTCCACTAAAATTATTGATGATATTTCCTTAATATTCTCGACCATTAACGAGCTTAAGGCTGCTTTAAAAAACAAAAGAAATTCCTTAGGCATATCTGAAGCTAAGGCAGAATTTGCCGCACAGTTAAAATTGATCGACCAAAGTATCATCAATTATCTTGATATGGCATCTACGCCCGAAAAGTGTGATGAATATCAAACCAAAACATCTATTCAATTAGAAGAGCTTGAAGGTAAATTCACTGATTTTGAAGAATTTATTGAAACTATCATTGAAAAGAGAGAAGAGGTTTACGCTGCTTTCGATGCTAGAAAAAACTCTCTAATTGAGAAACGTAATAAAAAATCAAGTGCTTTAACCGGTGCTTCTGCAAGGATTTTAAAAGGCGTTCAGAAAAAGGCGCAGAGTTTTGATACTGCTGCTGAAATCAATGGTTATTTTGCCTCGGATTTAATGATCAACAAGCTGCGCGATATCATTGCTCAATTGCAAGAATTGGATGATAGTGGTAAGGCAGAAGAAATTGAAACCCAACTAAAGACGGCTAGGGAAGATGCTTTAAGAAAGCTAAAAGACAAACTAGACCTTTATGAGGATGGTGATAATGTTATACGTTTAGGCAAACACAAATTTGGAGTCAATAAACAACAGTTAGACCTTACGATTGTGTTTCATGATAACGAGCTTAATTATCATTTAACGGGAACCGATTTTTACAAGGTTCTAAACAATGAAGAGTTTGTAAAGAATAGGCATTTATGGAACCAAGAATATGTATCTGAAACCGATGATATTTATCGTGGAGCCTATTTAGCCTATAAAATTTTTAGTAACGCTGATGAAGATGCCTTTCTGACCTTAAGTGAAGAAGAGCTTTTAAAAGTAGTACAAGAACAAAGTAGAAATGACTATTCTGAAGGATATATTAAAGGCGTTCATGATGTTGATGCATCTAAAATTTTGAAGGTTTTGGTACACAAACACAATGAGCTGGATTTACTGACTTACCGACCGGAAATACGCGGTTACGCACAATTTTTCTGGAACGATTTAGACAAAGATATAAGAGAAGAACTTGATGCTAATTTAAAAGCTTCAGGCGAAGTTCTCATGTATTTCCCTGATTCTAAAGAGTATGCTTCCATCATAGATTTATTAATACAGAAAATTGAAGTGTTTGCTAAAGAATCTAAATTGTTCGATGCTATTTTAAGTGCTGATATTGCTCAATATATTTTTGAGGAATTAAAATCAGATGCCGAATTCGTATTTAGCAGTTTTGCCATTCAATTAAAAGAAGCGTTTTTTAAACTCCTTAAATCACAACAGGCAGATTTAAAGTTCAAGAAAAGTGTTGAAGAATCACCCAACCTAGCAACTAAAGTTCGTTTGGTTAAACAATGGGTAGGGGCGTTTTTAAAATCTAAAAAAGATGTGGATACCGCCATCAACCTTCATAGATATGAAAATGAAATTGTAGCGGCACTTTTATTCAGAGATGAATCGGCTTCTAAAATCAAAGCTGTTTCGCCTAATGAAATCATTAAAGATTTAAGAGGTTCTCATGAAACTCTAAGTAACGGACAGTATTCGTTTAACTATCACGACTTTGTTGCCAGACTTAACTTGTTTTTAGTAGATGAAGTCCCAGCATTTCTCCACTTTAAAAAGACAAAACTTGAAATTACCGAACAATTAAAACACGATTTAAAGCTTGAAGAGTTTAAGCCAAGAGTACTAACTTCCTTTGTTCGTAATAAATTGATTGATGAAGTTTATCTGCCAATTTTCGGTAATAATTTAGCCAAACAATTAGGAACGGTAGGGGCTAACAAACGTACCGATAGAATGGGCATGTTACTTTTGATATCTCCACCAGGTTACGGTAAAACTACCTTAATGGAATATATAGCCAATAGACTCGGTTTAATATTCGTGAAAATTAATGGTCCTGCAATTGGTCATGAAGTTACCAATGTAGACCCTGCTTCGGCTAAAAATAGTGCAGCTCGAGAAGAATTGAAAAAGCTGAATTTAGCTTTTGAAATGGGTAACAATGTCATGTTGTATATTGATGATATCCAGCATTGTAATCCGGAGTTTCTCCAGAAATTCATTTCCCTATCAGATGGTACCCGTAAAATAGAAGGGGTTTATGAAGGTCAGCCAAAAACATACGATTTACGTGGTAAAAAGTTCTGCGTAATCATGGCAGGTAACCCGTATACGGAAAGTGGAGAGAAATTCCAGATTCCAGATATGTTGGCTAACCGTGCAGATATCTACAATCTAGGTGATATCATTGGCGAAACCGAACATTTATTTCGATTGAGCTTGGTAGAAAATTCACTTACAGCGAATCCTATTTTACAACAGTTGGCTAGTAAAGCATTTGAAGATGTGTACACTTTGGTGGAACAAATAGAATCTAAATCTGATGAAGGTCAGCTAATTGGAAATCATTCCAGCCAAGAAGTTGAAGAATACAAAAAAGTTTTAGAAAAGGTATTACGCATAAGAGATGTATTGTTGAAAGTTAACGCTACATACATTAAAAGTGCAGCCATGCAAGACGAGTACCGAACAGAACCTTCTTTTAAGCTTCAAGGTAGTTATAGGGATATGAATAAGCTCGTTGCCCAAATCGTACCCATAATGAACGATCGAGAATTAAATACCTTATTGCGTTCGCATTACGAGAATGAAGCCCAAACACTAACGGGTTCTGCAGAGGCTAATTTATTAAAATATAATGAACTGATAGGTAATCTAACAACCGAAGAAGATACGCGCTGGAGTGCCATAAAAGAGCAATTTATAAAGAACAATAAATTAAAAGGTTTTGGCAATGCCAATGAAATGGCACAAGTACTTTCTCAGATGATGGAATTTTCAGAAAATCTAGCAGGCATTAAGTCAGTTCTTGAAAAAGGTCTTAAAAAAGAGTAACTACAGATTACCTGAATAATAATTTTCTTTTATTACTGAATTTCAAGCATTCAGGTCAAAATAAAGATGTAGTTTTGCAGCCGCAAAAAAGCTGCATTATGAAGCGTATAAATGAATACAAAAAACTCTTCGGGGTTGAAAAGGATATTGAACTTAAAGCCCTAAAATCTACCTATAGAAGTTTGGTAAAGGAATGGCATCCAGACAAATTTCAAGAAGGTGATGAAAAGAGAGAAGAGGCGGAAGTTCAAAGTCGTCGTATTATTGACGGGTACCACTTTCTAGTAAGTATTGCTCCAGAAACCAAAGAAGCCAACAAGGAAGAATATAATTTATCTGTTATTTCTGGTGTTGCAGATTTTCAACTTAACGGTTTGGTTTTAGAAGTTACTTTTGTAGATGGTGCTACGTATGAATATTTTGGAGTTACTAAACCTATTTTCCAAAAGATGATCAACGCTAATAAGTTGAACAGGTTTGCAAAAAGAACGATATTCCCAAATTATCTTTACAGAAAATCTAAACGAGAGCTTCAAGAAGCATAATCGTATTTAATTAAATGGTCATAAAAAACGCATGAAAAATCAAAAAGAGATTTTATCAAAGTTGAATATTGATGCGTTGAACCCAATGCAAGAGAGTGCATTAGGTGCTATCTCTTCATCTAACAATACCATTTTACTTTCTCCCACCGGTACAGGAAAAACATTAGCCTTTCTTTTACCGGTTTTAGAATTTTTGGACCATGATGATCCTGAAGTACAGGCACTTATTTTGGTCCCTTCTAGAGAATTAGCCATTCAAATAGAACAGGTTATCCGTAATATGGGTACCGGTTTTAAGGTGAATGCAATATACGGTGGTAGAGCAATGTCCAAGGATAAGATAGAGCTCAAACATACTCCTGCTATACTAATTGGTACCCCTGGTAGAATTCTTGACCATTTTATGGCAGATCGCTTTACCAAAGACCATATTAAAACACTGGTTCTTGATGAGTTTGATAAGTCTTTAGAAGTTGGCTTTGAAGAGGAGATGAGTGAAATTCTCGCAGCGCTTCCCAACCTTAAAAAACGAATTCTTACGTCTGCTACTGAAGGTGTTAAGATTCCTAAGTTTGTTGGTTTAGAGCATCCGAAACGAGTGAATTTCCTTAAAAAAGATACGCCGTCTCAACTTACAATAAGTACCGTTGTTTCTGAAGATAAGGATAAATTAAAAACCCTTGTTCAACTTCTAAAACACATAGGCGAAGAACCGGGAATTATCTTCTGTAATTTTAAAGATAGTATTGAAACTGTTAGTGCATATTTAAGTCAGCAACGTGTTCAACATGAATGTTTTTCTGGTGGTATGGAACAGAAAGACCGTGAGCGTGCTTTAATCAAATTTAGAAATGGCAGTAGCCGTATTTTAATTGCAACAGATTTAGCGGCAAGGGGAATTGATATCCCTGAATTAAAGTTCATAATCCATTATGAATTACCACATCGCATGGAAGAATTCACTCATCGTAACGGGAGAACCGCTCGCGTAAACGAAGCTGGTACGGCGTATGTTCTAAAATTGAAAAATGAACGTTTACCTCAATTTATTTCTGAATCAAATGGAATAAATATTGGTAAGACAAAGCACTTAGGAGATCCAGTTTGGGAAACCTTATTTATTTCTGGAGGAAGAAAAGATAAAATATCCAAAGGTGATATTGCGGGACTTTTCTTTAAACAGGGCGGATTAAACCGCGATGAATTAGGGAACATTGAACTAAAGCAAGACTGTGCTTTTGTAGCAGTGCCTAAAAATAAATCTGATCAACTTGTAAATGAGTTGAACAATTCCCGTTTAAAAAAGAAAAAAGTACGTATTACCGTACTTTAATCATAGTTAGTATTTTTGCCCTTTTTAAGGTAGTATGATGAAGGATAAACAGCACGAGAACGAAACTGAAATCGATTTAAACGAGATTGAAAGTTGTATTGAAATTTTAAATCGATTGGTTACGGATACGAACCAAATTTTTGAAATTCCTGAGGATAGAAGAATTGCCTTGATTAAAGTTGCCGGACAATTATCTCGCCCTAGTAAACAAGAGTTTGCAAAAAGGGTTAAAGATGCCAAACGTAACGAAAAAAGAAAACAAGCCGTTCGGGATAAGCACGCTCGCAAAGAAACCGGCATTCGTAGTGCACGTGAAGCCCATGTTTTTGTTGCTCCAAAATTATTACCCGCAGCAGAACTTGCAAGTAAAGATTTACCGGAACTTACTACGCCACGTAACTGTTACGTTTGTAAAACGGAGTTTACTAAACTTCATCACTTTTATGATACCATGTGTAGTGATTGTGGTGATTTTAATTATGCCAAAAGATTTCAGAATGCCAATGTAAAAGGACAGGTTGCGGTTATTACCGGATCTCGTTTAAAGATTGGATATCATATTACATTAATGTTATTACGTGGTGGCGCAACCGTTATTGCAACCACACGATTTCCTGTAGATTCCGCGCTTCGCTTTTCTAAGGAGGAAGATTTTACGGAGTGGGGGCACAGACTAAAAATTCACGGTCTAGATTTGCGACATATACCTAGTGTTGAAATATTCTGCAATTTCATAGAACAGCAATATGATAAGCTAGATATTTTAATAAATAATGCTGCACAAACGGTACGTAGACCCGCTGGTTTCTACCATCATTTAATGGAAAATGAAGAGAAAGAAATTTCTTCGTTACCTAAGTTTGCCCAAATGGTGTTGAGCGATCATGAAAGCTGTCTACATGAGTTAAAAGGATTTAGCAAACAAGCATCTCCTAATCAAAATATGCCGGTAACTTGGCACGGACCAGAACCTGGTATTGGTATACGGGCTTCTGCTAAACTTTCTCAAATTCCGTACAGTTTTGATAATGCCCTTGTAGCACAAGAGGTTTTCCCCACGGGAGAATTGGATGCGGATTTACAACAAGTAGATTTACGTAAAACAAACAGCTGGCGCTTAAAGTTAGGCGAGATAGAAACCACGGAAATGATTGAAGTTCAGTTGGTGAATTCCGTAGCGCCTTTTGTCTTATGCAATCGTTTGGCCGAATTGATGAAGAAGGAGAATACCGGTCAAAAGCATATTATTAACGTGACGGCGATGGAAGGTAAATTTCACCGTTTCTTCAAAGAATCTCGTCACCCACATACCAATATGGCGAAAGCTGCCCTTAATATGTTAACGCATACCGCTGCCGGAGAATTGGCAAAAGACGGAATTTTTATGAATGCTGTTGATACCGGTTGGGTAACTGATGAAGATCCAGCAGAATTGGCTAAAAAGAAACAAGAAGTTCACGATTTTCAGCCTCCATTAGATATTGTTGATGGTGCAGCTAGGGTTATGGACCCATTATTTGATGGTATTAATACCGGAAAGCATTGGTGTGGTAAATTTTTAAAAGATTACTTCCCCATTGATTGGTAGTAAACGTTTTTAGAACTTGTAATTGTTGATATTATTGTTTGGTGTTATTCTACTCTAATGCTTTAAAATGGATGCTACCCAAAAAAAGAGCTATAAATAGCAGAATTAAATTTATAGTTTTGGTGAACAAGAATTATAGGTCTTCCGTTTATTATTTTTTGTATACTTATCATTTTCATATAATTAGGTGTTTAAAATGATGGGTACATATTTAATGATATTGAAGGAATTGACCAATACAATTGTAAAAACAAGTTTCTGAACAAAACTGTTCAAGTCGCTACTTTTAAATCAATGATTATAACTAAAAAATTAAAATCAATTATCTGATTTATCACATAATTTAATTAACGGAAAAAAGATAATCGCAAAAATGTGTTGAAGACCATGCTATCATTGTGGGTTTAAGTAACTTTAGGTTCTGACTAAACTTTATTCAAACTCGCGATGAAAAAATTAATTACCATTCTCTTCTTTTTAACCTGTATCCTTTGTTCAACACTACTTTTTCCACAAGACTACTCTTCCTTTGAATACCGTACCATTGGTCCGCAAAGAGGTGGTCGTGTTACTACGGTTACCGGTACTCCTGTTTTACCCGGTACCTTTTACTTAGGTGCCTCTGGTGCCGGAGTATGGAAAACCGATGATTACGGAACTACTTGGAACAATATTTCTGACGGATTCTTTGATACGCCTTCTATTGGTGCGATTGAAGTTGCTCTTAACGACCCTAATATTGTATATGTTGGTACGGGTTCTGACGGATTGCGTAGCAATATCATCAGTGGAAAAGGGGTTTATAAATCTATTGATGCCGGACAGACATGGGACCATATTGGACTTGCAAAAGCCGGACAGATCGGTGCCTTGGAAATTGACCCTACAAATAGCAATGTGGTTTGGGTGGCTGCAATTGGTGATGCCTTTAAATCAAATGAAGAACGTGGCATCTATAAAACGATCGATGGTGGCGCTACCTGGGAAAAGATGCTGCACATATCTAACACAACCGGATTCGCAGATTTAGAATTATTACCGGGTAACCCCAATGTAATTTATGCAGCAGCATGGAAAGCGCAACGTACCCCGTGGACTATCATTTCTGGAGGAGAAAACAAAGAAGGTGGAATCTATAAATCTGTGAACGGAGGTCAAGATTGGATCAAACTAGAAACGGGATTGCCACAAGGATTAATCGGAAAAATAGATTTAGCAGTTTCAGCAGTGGATTCAAGTATTCTATATGCAGTAATTGAAGCACCAGGTGATGAAGGCGGAGTGTATAAATCTGTAGATCAAGGCAAAACATTTATACAGACCTCTAGTAATAAAGGTTTGGTCAACAGACCGTTTTATTATACTAACATAGAATTAGACCCAACAAACCCTGATATTGTCTATTCCAATGCGAATCCGCTTTTAAAATCTACCGATGGCGGAAAAAATTGGGCAATGATGTCCGTTCCTCATGGTGATAATCATGATATTTGGTTGAATCCCAACAATCCGGAGTTATTGATTCAATGTAACGATGGTGGTGCCAATGTTTCTCATAACGGTGGTAAAACATGGTCATCACAATTTAACCAACCAACGGCAGAAATATACCAAGTTGCTGTAGATGATCAATATCCTTATTGGATCTATGGTGCACAACAAGATAATACGACCATTGCTATACCAAGTTCAGCACCTAGTGGCACTTCAGCACAAGGTACACAGGTAATGATTGAGGTGGGTGGTTGTGAAACCGGTCCGTCCATACCAAAACCGGGAAATCATAATATCGTTTATAACAACTGTAAAGGTCGTTTTAGTGTCTATAACAAAATTACCGGAGTAGGTAGGGAATATTCTATTGGTGCTTCTAATATTTACGGTCATAATCCTAAAGATTTAAAATATCGTTTTCAGCGTGTTGCTCCTGTTCATGTTTCACCACATGATCCAAATGTGGTGTACATGGGGTCTCAATTTGTACATAAAACTAGAAATGACGGAGTGATTTGGGAAACCATTTCTCCTGATTTAACCGCTTTTAAAGCTGATAAGCAAGTGATTTCTGGCAGTCCCATTACTAGAGATATTACCGGTGAAGAATATTACAGTACCATCTATTCTATCAGAGAATCAAAAATTAAAAAAGACTTAATCTGGACAGGCTCAAATGACGGTGTGGTTTCTTTAACTAAAGATGGCGGTCAAACTTGGACGAACGTAACGCCTAAGAAAATGCCAAAAGGAGGTAGAGTAGAATCTATTGAACCTTCTCAATTTAATCCTGCAATCGCTTATATATCCGTAGACAGACATTTATTAGGTGACCCTACTCCATATTTCTATAAAACCGAAGATTATGGTAAATCTTGGGAATTGTTGACTAACGGAATTCCGTCTGATTATACCAGTAAAGTTTTACGTGAAGACCCAAAAACAGCGGGACTTCTATATGCCGGTACAGAATATGGTATGTTCGTTTCATTTAATGATGGACAAAAATGGACAGCGTTTCAACAGAATTTACCTGTAACACCAATTACCGATATTATCATCAATAGAGGCGATTTGGTCTTAAGTACCATGGGGCGTGGTTTCTGGGTATTGGATAATATTACTTCATTAAGAAATCCGGCAATCGGATCTTTAAAAGATACTCCTGTTTTATTTCAGCCGGATAACACCATTAGATATAGAACACCTCGCAGAGCTAAAGGTTTCCCTGATTATCCATCAACTGGAGTATTGATTGATTACTACCTACCAAAAGAACTCAAAAGCGAAGTACAATTAGAAATTTTAGATGCTAACAATCAATCTATAGTAACTATCATAAGTGATTCTACAAAAGTGAAATCTACTAAAGAAGAAGTGGACAATATGAGCTTGAGCATGTCCTTTAGTTATTTTGATACGAAACTAGAAACTAAGAAAGGTTTAAATAGGTTCCAGTGGAATATGCGCCAAAAAGGCGCATGGAGCGATAAAGAATCTAGAAGTTACAAAAATGGACCTATGGTACCACCGGGAACATATATTGTGAAATTAACTGTAGGCAAGGAAACTTTTGAGCAACCATTTGAAATTCTAGTGGACCCTAGATTAGCCGAAGAAGGTATCGATGAAAAAATTATAGCTGACCACCTAGCTTTCGAAAATAAAGTATTGGATTTATTGACCGAAGCTCGAAAATTTCAGTCAAACTTAGAGGCTGAGATCAAGAAAAGTACAGGAGATAAAAAAGCTTCTTTAGAGAAAACATTAAAAGAAATCAAGAATGATGAAGGTGCTTATCCGCAGCAAATGCTGGTTCCGCAAATAGCCTACTTATCTTACATTGTTGGTGGTGCAGATAAAATACCGGGGAATGAAGAAGTAGAGCGATTAAAAGACCTTCAACAGCAATATACTGCTATTAAAGAACAAGTAAAACTTAACTAATTAAAAAATGGGCAATTGATATTCAAACATCAATTGCCCAAAATTTTCGTCGATAAAATTCCATCTTCCGTATAAAGAAAATAGGCATACTTCTATTCCTTTTTTATAAAGTAGTTTAAAGTTTCACTTTTGGTGTGTTAATTAAAAACACACTTTAAATGAAACAATTTATAATCATAGCAGGCATTATATTTGCTCACTTTGGTTTTTCGCAAGAAGTTGAAAATCAGGCGGAATCAAAAATATGGTCTTTAGAAGATTGTATTACTTATGCTATAGAAAATAATATTACTTTAAAGGATGCTGAAATAAACACCAGCATTTCTGAGGTAGATTACAAAACGGCTAAATCTGCCAAATTACCCAATCTATTTGGTAGTGCATCTCAAAATTTCTCTAGTGGTACTACTATTGACCCTATTACAAGCGATTATGTTTCTGATCAGATTCATAGTACCAACTTGGGCCTAAACAGTTCGGTAACATTGTTTCAAGGGAATCAGTTGAGCAATCAGATAAAACAAAATAAGCTTTTAATTGAGCAGAATAGTTTATTGGCACAAGAGGCTAAAAACAATATTGTTATCAACATCTTAGAATCATATCTACAAACCTTATTTAGTAAAGAAGGTATTACCATTGCCCAAAATAATTTAAATGCTTCTGAAAAAGAGGTATTACGTGCAAAATCTAGATTAGAAGCCGGTACTATTGCATTGAGCGATTATACTGAAGCGCAAAGTCAAGCAGCTACTAATAAGTATAACGTTATTGCTGCGAAAAATGATTACGAGCTTAATATTATAAACCTAAAGCAATTACTGGAATTATCTCCGCTAGAAGATTTGCAAATAGAAACAGTTGAAGAAAATGAAGATTTAATTCATCTAGAATTAAACAAAGAAGCTATCTATACAAATGCGCTATCGTACTTACCGGAGGTAGAAGCTAGCAACACCAAAATTTTAATCAATGAGAAAGAGTTGGAGATTGCCAAAGGCGGGTATTTGCCAACGTTATCATTAACTGGTAGTCTTGGTTCTGGGTACACAAGTATTAGCGACAATACATTCTATGATCAGCTAGATGTAAATTTTAACCAGCGACTTGGTTTAAGTTTAAACATCCCCATTTTTAATAGAAACCAGACTAAAGCAGCTGTCCAAACTGCCACTTTCAATATAGAAAAAGCAGAAATACAAAAGCAAACCGTTGAAAAAGAAGTTATTAAAAAAGTAGAAACGGCGTACCAATACGCACTTTCTTCCCAAGAACAGTTAGTTGCCGCAGAAGCATCGCAAAGTGCTGCAGAACAATCTTATAATCTTGCGCAAAAGAGATACGAACTGGGAGATTTAAGTACTACCGATCTGGTGGTAAGTCAGAATACATATACCAATGCGCAACAAAATTACATACAATCTAAATACCTAAATATTTTATACCATCAATTATTGCAATTCTATCAAGGAAACGAAATTAAACTTTAATCAAAATGAAAAATAAGAATAAAATCATAATAGGCGGTATCGTTTTGGCCATCTTAGCTTTTGTGGCTTATAGCTTTCTAAAAGGAGATGACAATACTGCTATTGAAGCTAAAACAGTTGCTGCCAAGAAAGGTGACGTAACTACCATGGTTACCGCTACTGGAACTATAGAACCTATCAACCAGGTTGATGTGGGTACACAAGTATCAGGAGTTGTAGAAAAGATTTATGTGGATTACAACAGCGTGGTAACAGAAGGACAGCTGATTGCCGAATTGGATAAAACCAATCTTAAGGCTGCAGCTACGCAAGCTCAAGCATCATATGATAATGCGATTAGTAATCGTAATTATCTGCAAACCATTTACGAGAGGCAAAAAACTTTATATGACAATCAAGTAATCAGTAAATCTGATTATGATGATGCGGTATATAACTATACCACAGCAAAGGGAACTGTTACTCAGCGTTTATCAGATCTTCAACAAGCAAGAACAAATTTGGGTTATGCCAATATATATTCTCCTATAGACGGGGTAGTGCTTTCAAGAGATATTGATGAAGGACAAACCGTAGCGGCAAGCTACAGTACACCAACTTTATTTACCATTGCCCAAGATTTGAAAGAAATGCAAGTAGAAGCAGATGTTGATGAAGCGGATATAGGAGTGGTAAAAGAGGGGCAACGGGTAAGCTTTACTGTTGATGCATACCAAGGTAAAGAATTTGAAGGTGAAGTAACGCAGGTAAGATTAGACCCAACAATTACATCTAATGTAGTTACCTATACGGTGGTTATCAAAGCAGACAATCCCGATTTAAGATTAAAGCCAGGACTGACTGCTACTATTTCAATATACACTTTAGAATTAAAGGATGTTTTGTCCGTAGAGGCAAAGGCTATCAACTTTAAACCCTCTCCTCCTGAAATGATGGCATATAACGAACAAGAGAATATTGTGGCTGAGCGTCCACAAGGCGGACGAATAGCTGAGGAAGATGATGCTACTTTGGTTTGGGTTATGGAATCTAACGGAGCTATTGCTCCTAAAAAAGTAGCGTTAGGTGCAAGTGATGGCGTAAATGTTCAAATTCTAAATGGTATTAAAACGGGTGATAAACTGGTTTATAGTTTAAAATCGGAAACTACATTATCTGGTCCGCCAGCAGGTCGTTCAGAAGAGAGTCCGTTTATGCCAAAACCACCAGGAGGTAAAAAATAAAACGCTATGAGTAAAGAAATTATAAAAATACAGGACTTAAAGCGTGAGTTTACCATGGGCACAGAAACTGTTTATGCCTTACGTGGAATTTCATTTACTATTGAAGAAGGTGAATTCGTAACCATCATGGGTTCTAGTGGATCAGGTAAAAGCACCATGCTTAACATTCTTGGTTGCTTAGACCAACCTACTTCTGGCATTTATGAGATCGATGGTGTTAGCATGAAAGATTTAAGTAGAAATGAATTGGCTACTATACGAAATGAAAAGATAGGATTCATATTTCAATCTTATAATCTTTTAGCTAGAACATCTGCCATAGAGAATGTAGAATTACCACTTTTATATAATAGTAAAGTTTCTACCGAAGAACGTAGGGAACGCGCTATAAAAGCCTTGGAAATGGTTGGTTTAGGTGAAAGATTACATCATACCCCATCTCAACTTTCTGGTGGTCAGCAACAGCGTGTGGCTATTGCTAGATCATTGGTAAACAATCCGGTAATGATATTGGCAGATGAGGCCACGGGAAATTTAGATACAAGGACATCATATGAAATTATGTCTTTGTTTCAAGAATTAAACAAGCAAGGTATTACGATTACTTTTGTTACCCACGAACCAGATATTGCAACATTTAGCAGTAGAACCATTGTTTTAAAAGATGGAAATATCATTCAAGATTATAAGAACCAAAACATACAATCTGCAGCAAACGAACTGGCTAAATTGCCAAAAGAAGATCATTAACTATGAGAATATTAAATCTACTTAAAATCGCATATAAAGCCATTGTTCTAAATAAAGTTAGAACATTGCTGACTATGTTGGGTATTATTATCGGTGTTGCATCGGTAATTGCTATGTTGGCTATTGGCGAAGGATCAAAAGAAAGTATTAGAAGTACTATTTCTAGTATGGGATCCAATATGATCACCATAAGACCTGGTACTGACGATCGTGGTCCTGCAAGAGGTAGTGGTGGAGATGTACAAACTTTAACACTAGATAATTATGAAACCATAAAAGAGAAATCTACCCTATTAAGCTATAGTACTCCCGTAGTCAATGGTGGCGGACAAGTAATTAGCGGTGCCAATAACTGGCCCAGTACTATTTATGGTGTTAACCCAGAATATTTGGATATTAAAGTGGTAGGGCTACAAAGCGGTAGTATGTTTACCGATGCCGAAGTAAAAACTGCTTCTAAGGTGGTCATATTAGGTCAAACGGTAGTTGATAATGTTTTTCCTGATGGCCAAGATCCTGTAGGACAGATGATTCGTTTTGATAATATTCCGTTCAAGGTTATTGGTGTTTTAGAGGAAAAAGGAGAAAATACCTTTGGTCAAGACCAAGATGATGTGGTAGTTGCCCCTTATACTACAGTTCAAAAACGTATTTTGGCTATTGACTATTTAAATCAGATTATGGCATCGGCGGTTAGTGAAGATGATGCGCCTGAAGCAGTAGTTGAAGTGACGGATATTTTACGTGCAGAACATAAGTTGATGGATAACGAAGATGATGATTTCTCTGTACGTTCTATGGAAGAATTGATAGCTGCCTTTAGTTCTACCAGTGAAATGCTAACGGTTCTATTAGTTGCTGTAGCCGGTATTTCTTTGTTGATAGGTGGTATAGGTATTATGAACATCATGTATGTATCTGTAAAAGAACGAACTAAAGAAATTGGACTTCGTATGGCAGTTGGCGGTAAGGGTTCTGATATTCTATTTCAATTCTTGATAGAAGCTATTTTGATTAGTATTACGGGAGGACTCCTTGGTGTAATCTTAGGACTAAGTGCTACCGTTTTCATTGAAAAGTTCTTACATTGGCCAACGAGCGTGGCAATGTATTCTATAGTAATATCGTTTGCTGTTTGTGCAGTTACCGGTATTTTCTTTGGATGGTATCCGGCAAAAAAAGCATCTGCCTTAGATCCAATTACGGCATTACGCTACGAATAAGTAATTATGTATAAAAACACTAAAATACTATTTATACAGCACCTGCTTATATGGTTGGTGCTGTTTAGTATGCCTTTTATTTTGTCTTATGGACAGGAACAGGATGTAAATAGGCTGATTGCCCATTTTTTCATACCCATGTTCTTTTATGCCATCATTTTTTATCTGAATTATTTTGTGCTGATAGATCGATTTCTTTTTACGAAGAAAACGTTCATTTTTATTGGCGTCAATATTATAATTATAGCCTTAGGTATCCTTCTAAAAGAGCAGATCGAAAACATTTTCTTTCAAGATCTGATTAAAAGACCAAATTTAGATGAGAACAGGGTAGGGCCGCCATTTAAATTATTTCTTTACATTCAAATGTTATCCTATGCAGCTCCATTATTATTTTCTATTGCTATCAAAGCAACAAAACGATGGGTAAAAACAGAGGCAGAAAAGAAAGAAGCAGATAACTTTAAGTTGCAAACAGAATTGCAACACCTTAGATATCAACTACAGCCACACTTTTTCTTTAATTCGCTAAATAACATTTATTCATTGGTAGATTTATCTCCTGATAAAGCGAAGTCTACTATACATAGCCTAGGGAAACTTATGCGCTACCTGCTCTATGAAACAAACACAGAAATGGTGTTGCTTTCTAAAGAAATAGAATTCATGAGAAAGTACATTGATTTAATGAAGTTGCGCCTTACGGAAAAAACTACGGTAGAATCTAGCTTTCCGATCAATGAGCCACAGATTAAAATTGCACCATTATTGTTTATTTCGTTAATCGAAAATGCTTTTAAACATGGAGTTTCTGCCAGTAAGGAAAGTGTAATTTCAATTGATATGATAACCAAAGAAAACAGCGTTGTTTTTCAGATTAAAAACTACAATTTCCCTAAGCAAACAACGGACAAGAGTGGTTCTGGCATTGGATTGTCTAACTTGGAAAAAAGACTAGAATTATTATACCCTAATAAACATCAATTTAAGCAAAAAAATAAAGATGGGATTTATTCGGTATACCTAAAAATTGAAACGTAGTATGGAAGCTGTTCAGATTACCTGTATGATTGTTGACGATGAACCTATGGCTGTCAATTTAGTGGAAAGTTATGTAGAAAAAACACCATACTTAAAACTAAAGAAAAAATGTAGTAGTGCCATTGAAGCCATGCAATATTTAAATACCGAAAAGGTTGATTTACTTTTTTTAGATATTCAGATGCCAGACTTAACAGGACTGGAATGCTCTAAAATGTTACCAAAAGAATCTAGGGTGATATTTACAACGGCTTTTGACCAATATGCACTAGAGGGCTTTAAGGTAGAAGCTTTGGACTATCTACTTAAACCTTTTGATTATGCTGAATTTTTAACCGCTGCCAATAAAGCATTAGCGTGGTTTTCGTTAGTGAGAGCGGGTGAATCATCTAAAACCTATGTAGTTTCTGAAGAAAAAGAATTCTTATTTGTAAAATCTGAATACAAGCAATTACGCATTAAACTTGCCGATGTATTGTATTTTGAAGGTTTAAAGGATTATATAAAAATTTGGCTAAAAGATACCCCAAAGCCTATATTAACTTTAATGAGCCTTAAAAGTTTAGAAGAAGAATTGCCGGCATCTAATTTTATGCGGGTTCATAGATCCTTCATTGTTGCATTAAAATATGTTGAAGTAATTGAGCGTAGCCAAATCATAATCAACAAACAACGTATTACGGTTTCTGAACAATACAAACCACAATTTTT
Source organism: Maribacter ulvicola (assembly GCF_900155985.1). Classification (GTDB taxonomy): domain Bacteria; phylum Bacteroidota; class Bacteroidia; order Flavobacteriales; family Flavobacteriaceae; genus Maribacter; species Maribacter ulvicola. The sequence continues at coordinate 366,728 of NZ_FTMA01000002.1, read as the reverse complement.
AGAATACATCAATACTAATTCATTGAATACCTAAAGTCAAAATTTAGTACAATTTAGGCAAGAAGAAATCTAATTATCGTTTTTCTATAGCTACCTTAATTGAGGTAATTATAAATTGAATCTCATTAATAGAAATTCAGCTGAAATATTATTTTTAAAAAAAAATGATAGATAATGAGCAGAGGATTTGTAAAGGAAGAAGATCAGGAAGAAATACCCATGGTGCCACCTAGGGCAGATTTACCTGTAGGCGCAACTAATTATGTTACCGAAAATGGCTTGCTTCAACTTTTGAGCGAAAAAGATAAGCTAATACATGATAAACAACTTGCTCGTCAAGATAATGAAAAGGAACAGCGTATTGCCATCAATTTAATAAATGCCAAATTACAACTATTAAATGAACGTATTTCTTCGGCAAAGGTGGTAAACTTAGATGATCAGCCTAAGGACGAAGTTCGTTTTGGAGCTATCGTCTCCTTATTGATCGGTGATGCCAAAACCCCAAAAGAGTTTCAAATTGTGGGTGTGGACGAGGCAAATATTGCAGCAAATAAAATTTCATTTCTATCTCCTATTGCAAAAGCATTAATTTCAAAAAAAGTAAATGATGTTGCCGTTCTTCAAATTGGTAAAACTAATCGCGCATTTAAAATTCTAGGAATTAGATATTCTTAACCAAAGAAAACTCTATTTTTTAAGAAAGCTTAAATATTTATCATTCTCCGCATAAATCAATCATTTACAATCACATATATCTTAAAAAAATCTTAGCACTAATTTCTTTTTGAGTCTGTTTTTCATTTTTCACAGCTAACTATACATTTTGGTTACCAGTAATTTTAGGGCAATCAATATGAAAACGTCTATATAATGAAAAATAAAACAACCGATACATCTAAACAAAAAGACTTAGAAAAATATCAAAAAAATATGTCTGATAAAGCCTTGACAACAAACCAAGGTTTAAAAGTAAACGATACCAATAACAGTCTTAAATCTGGAGAACGCGGATCTACCTTATTAGAAGACTTTCTTTTACGCGAGAAGATTACAAATTTTGATCATGAACGAATTCCTGAGCGAATTGTACATGCTCGAGGTAGTGCCGCACATGGATATTTTGAGCTTTACGAAAGTATAGAACAATATAGTAAAGCAGGTATTTTCACCGATACTACACGAAAAACTCCTGTATTTGTTCGCTTTTCTACCGTAGCCGGTTCTAAAGGCTCGCCAGATTTAGCTAGAGATGTTAGAGGTTTTGCCGTAAAATTATATACTCAAGAAGGTACTTGGGATCTGGTAGGTAATAACATGCCTATTTTCTTTATACAGGACGCCATGAAGTTTCCTGATTTAATTCATTCCGTAAAACCGGAACCAAATAAAGAAATTCCACAAGCGGCATCTGCCCATGATACGTTCTACGATTTTGTATCATTAACAACCGAAACTTTACACAACCATATTTGGGCAATGAGCGATAGGGCAATCCCTAGAAGCTTTCGTATGATGGAAGGGTTCGGTATTCATACCTTTAGATTGATCAATGACAAAGGAGAAGCACATTTTGTAAAATTTCATTGGAAACCAACTTTGGGAGTACACTCCGTTACTTGGGAAGAAGCCGTAAAGATCAATGGAGCAGATTCAGATTTTCACCGTAGAGATTTATGGGATGCCATTGAGGCAGGACACTATCCAGAGTGGGAGCTAGGGGTACAAATTATTCCTGAAGCCGATGAACATAAATATGATTTTGATTTATTGGATCCTACGAAGTTGATTCCAGAAGAAATAGTTCCGGTTAAAATCATTGGAAAAATGACTTTAAACAAGAATCCTGAGAACTTCTTTGCAGAAACTGAGCAAGTAGCTTTTTTACCCGGACATATTGTGCCTGGTATCGATTTCACGAATGACCCTTTATTGCAAGGGCGCTTATTTTCATACAGAGACACACAATTATCGCGTTTAGGAAGCCCTAATTTTCATCAGATTCCCATTAACCGTCCGGTTGTAGATACACATAACAACCAACGTGATGCTCATATGCAAATGGAAATCCCTAAAGGGCAAACCGCTTATTTTCCGAATAGTTTAAGCGGCGGTTGTCCTCATTTATCCAAAATGGCAGAAGGTGCATTTCATTCCTATGAAGAACGAATAGATGCTAAAAAAATAAGAACCCGTAGCGAGAGTTTCAGTGATCATTTCTCTCAACCTGCCTTATTCTATAGAAGTCTTGCCGATTGGGAAAAAGAGCATGTTGCCGCAGCTTACACATTTGAACTAGGCAAGTGTAACCATGATCATATAAAACAACGTATGCTTTGGTTGATTTCACAGATTGATGAAGAGCTTGCCAAAACCGTTGCTGATGGTTTAGGCATGGATATTCCTAAAGAAATTGAACAACCAATTAATCAAGCAATTGGCGCAGATGCAGACGTTGAGAAACATCAGCCTGGTAAAAAGAAAAACTATTTAGAAAAGTCAGAAGCGTTGAGTATGGCAAATACAAAGTTTGACAGTATTGCAACAAGACAAGTAGCTGTTCTTGTAGCTGATGGTTTTAGCATGAAAAATTATAAACCAATAAAAGAAGCATTAGAAAAAGAAGGCGCCATGATGAAAATAGTAGCTCCTCATGGCGGCACTGTAAAATGCGATCAGGATGTTGATCATAAAGTTGATGCAGCCATTGCTACTACTGAAAGTGTTCTTTTTGATGCTATTTATATTCCAGGAGGTGAAAAGTCCGTAACGACTTTAATAGATAATGGAAAATACATCAAATTCATTAATGAAACATTTAAATATTGTAAAGCTATAGCTGTTGATGATGAAGGGGAAAAAGTATTAGATTATTCTTTTGTTACAAACTTTAAAGATGACAAAGCCATTCACATCAACGATTCTGCATCGAATTTCATTAAAAGTATAGCGAAACATAGAAATTGGGACAGAAGAGAACATTCAGATAAAGTTCCGGTATAATGAAAATATTGCTCATGTGTATGAATCCATTGCAAGTTTACTACTTCAATGGATTCTTTTGATCATCATTAATCTTGAACTATATGTTAAAAACTACGTAGCAACATTGACCATCTTAAGAACAGTATTGGAGACGGTTTAAGATTAAAATACTCAGCATAAGCTCAATATCTAGCTGTCCAATGACAGACATGTGAAATATCAATAATCAAAACAAATAATTATGAAAACTAGAAATATTAAAAGTTTAGCACTTATTGCCTTTGCTGCACTAGCATTGGGATCTTGTAAAGACCAAGCAAAAATGGACGCTGACAAAAAAGCTATGGAAGAAAAAATAGCCATGGAAGAAGCTAACGTTAAGGCTGAAGAAATGAAAATGAAAGAAGATGCCAAGAAAAAGGAGATGATGGCAACAAGTATTGCTTCAGTAGCCAGTGAAAATGCTGAATTGTCTACCTTGGTTTCTGCCGTTAAAGCTGCAGATTTAGATAAAATGTTATCAGAACCTGGTAGTTATACCGTATTTGCACCATCTAATAATGCATTTGAAAAATTACCTAAAAAAATGTCCATTGCAGAATTGGGAAAGCCTGAAAATAAGGAGATGCTGACCAAAGTTTTACAATACCATGTAGTATCAGGAGTAATTACTAGTGATCAATTGGTAGCCGCAATAAAAGGAGCCAATGGTAAATACACATTTACAACTGTGGGGGGAAAAGATTTAACGGCAAGTCTTAAAAATGATAAGATGGAGCTAAAAGATGAGAAAGGAAATAAAACCGAAGTTGTTTTAGGAAATGTAAAAGCATCTAACGGAGTAATACACGTTATTAATGATGTGCTTTTAATAAAGTAAATAAAATATTTTGAAGAAAAAGAGGACCAAAATGGTCCTCTTTTTTTTATACCTTACTCTTTATATTATTCCTCTTCGTTACCTAAAACATCGCTAAGCTCCAATGCTTCATCCATTGTATTATCAACCGGAACAGAATCTTTCAATATATTGAATTTTTCAACTCGCTCCATATCATCTTCTTCCCCTGAGAAATAAGGGAATACATCCATAATCGGTGATTCTGAAATAGAAGGTACAGAGTATTCTCCCATGGTATCTTTCATGACACTTATGGTATTGTCATAGGCCTCCTTAACATCATTTGCCTGTACCAACAAATACATATTGGTTTTACGTTCTTTACCACTTTCTTCATCAAAAGCGATTAAAGATACTTTTGATTTAAACCAACGGTCAGAATTCTCGAACGGATGAATTTCAGCAAAATTAGCAACCTTGATATTGGTGATTTTAATTTCTTCGGTATCACTCAAGTAAGCTGACATTTCTTCGGTAATTCTACTTTCTGCTTCGGTATAAGATATGGCATCTACCAAAAAAGGTTCTGTCTTTACCTTCAACATACCTGAAGCTTCGTCTAATTTTCTATATTTTATTTTACACTCGTACCATGTTGCACTCATATTTTCCATTTTTTTGGGGTGCTAAATATACTTCTTAGTCATAGTTTGAAACACCTAAAAACGCAATAGATATTCACAATTTCAATTTTAAAATTATAGATGATTCATAACTAGTTATTTATACATGAATGAATATTTTATTCACTTTTTTAATTAAATTACACTCAACATTCTTTTTTAAAAGTCATTCTAAAATATTAAATGAAAAATGTAGTCTATTACGTAGCCATTTCTATTGACGGATTTATCTGTGGTGTAGATGGAGATATTAGCGGCTTTGTAGGCGAGGGTAGTGGGGTTTCTAAGTACATGTCAGATTTAAAGGAATTTGAAACCACTATCATGGGTAAAAACACCTATGAATTTGGATATGCCTACGGATTAAAACCTGGTCAGCCAGCATATGCGCACATGCAACACTATATTTTCTCTAATTCATTACAGTTTGATAAAATTAGTGATCAGGTACATATTATCGCTAATTACGATCTTGAAAAAATAAAAGAACTCAAACAAAACTCAACTACGGATATTTACTTATGTGGAGGTGGTGTTTTTGCCGGGTGGCTTTTTGAAAACGAACTTATAGATATTATTAAAGTGAAAATTAATCCCTTAATATTGGGGGAAGGCGTACGACTATTTGGAGAATCTAAACAAGGTGCTCTATTACAACTCACAGAAACCGAAGCCTATGATGGCGGATTGGTATTTAATACCTATTCCGTTAACTATAATAAGAAATAATACCAAAGAAAAGGTCCAGAAAACCAATTGATTTTCTGGACCTTTTAACTAATAACCAAACTATTTTTTTATTTCAGTGCAGCCAATATTTTCTCCGCTACCAATTCTGATGATGCAGGATTTTGACCTGTAATTAAATTACCGTCTTGTATAGCATAGGCTGCCCAATCTTCTTTCTTAGAATAGATTCCGCCATTTTCCTGTAACATATCTTCTACCAAGAAAGGAACAACTTCTGTCAACTGTACAGCTGCTTCTTCACTATTTGTGAATCCCGTAACTTTCTTACCTTTTACTAATGGCTGACCATCTGTTCCCTTAACATCTTTTAATGCTGCAGGAGCGTGACATACAAATGCTACTGGTTTCGATTGTTCGTTGAATGTTTCTATCAATTTAATTGATGTTGCATCATTAGCTAAATCCCACAATGGTCCGTGACCGCCCGGATAGAATATGGCATCAAAATCTGAAGCATCTACTTCTGCTAAAATTTTAGTATGATTGATCGTATCCTGAGCAACATTATCTTGTTTGTAACGCTTAGTATCCTTAGTTTGGGCATCTTCGGTATCACTACTTGGATCAATTGGAGCTTGACCTCCTTTTGGTGTAGCTACGGTAATTTCTGCACCTTTATCCAATAGCGTGTAATACGGAGCTGCAAACTCTTCGATCCAAAAACCTGTTTTCTTTCCTGTGTCTCCCAATTCATCATGAGAGGTTAATACAAATAATATTTTCATATTTTTTTATTAAATTATTGATTTTTAGTTGGTCTTTAAATTAGACTTTAACTATCATTTTACCTTTGTTCTTTCCGTCCATCATATCCAAAAACGCTTGTGGCGTATTCTCAAACCCTTCTACAATGGTTTCCTTATACGTTAATTTACCTTCACCTAACCAAGCAGATAATTGTTTCATAGCAACTGGAAATTTATCCGCATAATTAGATACGATAAATCCTTGCATTAAAGCACTGTTCTTGACCAAGAAAGGTTGCACGGCAACTCCCATAGGAATTTCTGTATTGTTATAAACCGAAATTGCACCACAGTTAATGATACGCGCAAACTGGTTAATATTAAATAATACTGCATCGGATATGGGTCCGCCTACATTATCAAAATAGATATCTACACCGTTAGGAGCCGCAGCTTCAATAGCAGATTTCATATCCTCGGTCGTTTTATAATTGATTCCGTGATCAAAACCGAATTCTGACTTTAATATTTCAATTTTTTCATCTGTACCGGCTATACCAATGACATGTAAACCAAGTATTTTACCTATCTGGCCTACAACACTCCCTACTGCACCTGCAGCACCGGATACTACTAAAGTTTCCCCTTTTTGGGGTTTTCCTATTTCATGAAGGCCTAGGTACGCTGTTAAACCGGTCATACCTACAATACCTAAAAAAGCACTTAATGGTGCTTTACTTTTATCTATTTTCTGTAAATCTTCTCCATTAGAAATTTGCTGTTCTTTCCATTCTAATAATCCAGTTACAAAATCACCTTTCTGAAATTTTTCATTTTTAGATTCCAATACCTCGGCAACAATACCTGAACTAATAGGTTCTCCTACTTTAAATGGCGGAACGTAAGATTTTGCATCACTCATTCTACCACGTAAATAGGGATCTACAGATATATAGTTTGATTCTAATAGAATTTCTCCATCAGAGATTGTAAGATTATCGTCTAATTCTTCAAATTCAAAATCTGAAAGGGTAGGAGTACCTACTGGACGTTGTTTTAAATTAATTGACTTATTCATACGTTATTTATTTAAGTGTTATCGTTTCTTTAAAAACCTTCACAGAACCATTTTAAACATTAGTACTTATGACCATTTCATTAGTTACAACCAAGATTTAATATGCTATTACTATCACGGTTCAAAGGTATTACAAAAAAAGAATGAACATTCATTTTTAACAAAGGTTTATATAAAGCATTAATAGTTATAATAGAAAAAAGCATCTCTGAAAGATGCTTTTTAATTATTAGAGTATTTATTCCATGATCATGATAGACTTTACATTGACGAATTCCTTCATACCAAAACCGCCATGTTCTCGTCCGTATCCAGAATCTTTAACTCCGCCAAACGGCATATTAGGTTCCGCTAAGCCAAATGAGTTTATAAATACCATTCCTGTATCAAAATGTTTTTCGGCTAATTCTGCTGCCTTTTCTACATCTTTAGAAAAGATACCGCCACCTAGTCCAAATCTACTATCATTGGCAATACGCATTGCATCTTCATTATCCTTTGCTTTAATTAAAGAAGCTACTGGTCCAAAAAGCTCATCATCATAGGCTGGTTGACCAGACTCTACATTACTTAAAACTGTGGCAGGGTAGAAGTAGCCTTCTCCTTCAGGAATCTGACCTCCGCATAATACAACAGCTCCTTTTTCTACACTTTCTTGAACTTGTTCGTGAATCTTTTCCCTTAAATCTTCACGCGCCATTGGACCTAAATCAGTTTCTTCCTGTTTTGGATCACCGCTTTTAAGGGCTTTCATAGCTTTTACAAATTTCTCCTTGAACTCATCATAAACTGTTTCGGTAGCTATAAACCGTTTTGCTGCTATACAAGTTTCCCCGTTATTATAAATACGGCCCATTACACTTTTTTCAACCGCCAAATCAATATCGGCATCATCAAGCACCAAATAAGCATCATTACTACCTAATTCTAACACGGTTTTTTTCAACTGTGCCCCTGCCATTTCTCCAATTTTCTCTCCTGCAACGGGACTACCGGTCAAAGTAACTCCCCTTACCAACTTATGCTCAATAATAGCATTAGATTGATCGTGCTCAATCACCATTACGTTGAAAAGATTAGATGGTAAGCCTGCAGTTTCAAAAATGTTTTTTAATAATTTGGCGGTACCCGTAACATTAGAGGCGTGCTTCAATAAAATACTGTTACCTGCCATCAGGTTTACGATTGTATATCTTAATACTTGATAACTAGGATAGTTCCAGGGCTGTATACCATAGATAATTCCCATTGGTGAGTAGGCTATAATGCCCTTTCCTCCATTAGAAAGTTCTCGTTCTTCACTCTTTAAAAACTCTGGAGCCTTTTCTGCGGAATAAGTACAGATTGCAGTACATAAATCTACCTCTTGATTACTTTGTTTTAGCAATTTTCCCATTTCATTGGTCATGAGTTCTGCCAGCTCTTTCTTATAATTCTGTAATTCTTTACCAATTGCCTTTATAACCTCTCCACGTTCTTCAACGCTTTTCATTTTCCACTTTAAAAAAGCTTTATGAGATTGTTGAATGCTTTCCTCTACCTGAGCATCTGTCATATACGTGTGTGACGCAATTTCTTTACCTGTAGTAGGGTTAATTGTTTTAAATGTATCTTGTTTTATTGTCGTAGACATCTCTTTTCTTTTTTTTGAATTATTATTACTGTTGTTCACTTGGTACCAAATAGACATCGTTGATGTTTACCCTTTCTGGCTGTGTTAACACGTAATAGATGGAGTTTGCAATATCTTCCGCTTCTAGCGTTTCTATTTTTTGCATTTCCTTCATTTTATCTTTAATATCTTCATCTGTAATTGTGCTGGTTAAATTGGTAGCTACCGCACCTGGTTCAATAGAGGTAATGTTTATACCGTATTTAGGAGCCAACTCTTGACGCAATCCTTCAGAAAACATTTTTACCGCAGATTTTGTAGCGCAGTACACCGCTCCACCAGGAAAGTATCTATTGGCTGCCATTGATGAAATGTTAATGATATTACCGCCTTTATTTTCTTTTAATTCCGGTAATACGGCCGCTACACCGTTAAGAACCCCCTTAATATTAACATCTACCATTTTCTCCCATTCATCTGTCTTTAATTTTTCAACGAATGACAGTGGCATTAACCCTGCATTATTAATTAATCCGGTGATTTTACCGTACTCTCTTTTAGTCTTAGACACTACTTTTTGAAAATCATCTTTCTTAGTTACATCTCCTGTAACAACTAAAGCCTCGCCACCTTTCTTGGTGATGTCAGATTTTAAATCGTTAAGCTCATCTTCACTACGCGCCATTAAAACAACTTTTGCTCCGTTATCTGCTAATTTGATTGCTGTTGCCCTACCTATTCCGCTAGATGCACCAGTTATAATTATTACTTTATTATCTAGTTCCATGTTCATTTTTTTTGTTCATACTAAATTTAAGGGCTAATTAGAACTAATTTTAACCAGATGAGCTGAAGTATTGACGGATATGGAATTGAGCTAAGATTGCTCACAAACGAGTTAAAACAAAGACTTAAAACCAGCCTGTATAAAGACTAATAAGAAATTATAGATTTATTATGACCATTACTTATTTAAATGCCATTAATTTGATGCCTTATTTCTTTTTTTAAATTAATGATAGAGTTATGATGACAAATAAAATGATAGGCATAGTTGGTGGAGTTGGTAGTTATGCCGGTATAGATTTAATTAAGAAAGTGTACGATCTAACCGAAGCTACTTCTGACCAGGAGCATTTACCGGTTTCTATGCTTTCTGTTCCACATAAAATTATTGACCGTACCAAATATCTTTTAGGTGAAACGGACGTAAATCCTGGTATAGCCATTTCTGAAATAATAGCCTCATTAATAGCTAGTGGAGCAGGCATTATAGGTATACCTTGTAATACGGCACATGCCAAACCTATTTTAAGCTTAATAGAAAAAAGTATTCCAGAATCTTGCATTCTTGTGAATCTTATTGAAGAAGTGGGTAAGTATATATCTGACAAATATCCTGAAATTACCAGAGTAGGAGTGTTGGGTACAACTGGTACTATTCTTGCGAAAGTATACCCCGAAGTACTTGCTAAATATAATATTGAAGTGATTCAACCATCTGAAGATATTCAAGATCTATTTGTACATCCGTCTATTTACGATACTAGTTACGGCATTAAAGCATTTTCCAATCCGGTAAACCAGAAGGCAAAAGAAAATCTAGGTATGGCTGCAACTTATTTATCGAGAAAAGGTGCGCAAGCCGTTATTTTAGGTTGTACAGAAATACCTTTAGCCATTCAATATGAAAAAATTGAAGATAGCTTAATTATTGATGCTACCACCGTACTGGCAAGTGCATTGATTAGAGAATCAAAAAAAATGGAAATAATCGCTTAGGCACTAATAGTTGGTGTGCAAGAATCCCTTTTTAACAACATATATTCTCCGTTATTCTTAAAATCTCGAATAGATGAACCTGTATAACGCTTGAAAGTTTTTGATAAGTGACTTACATCTGTAAAACCCAGTTCATCTGCTATTTCATTTAGCCTAAAGTCGGAATTTAACAATCGTATTTCTACTAATTTCAACTTTCCTTTTATGATATATTCACGTAAAGACATGCCAACCTGTTTCTTAAAATACTCACTTACATAGGTGGGTGACATTTGAAAAACATCGGCTAAATTATCTACTTTAAGTAATTCTGTCTTATCAATATTTTCGTTGATATAGGTCAGCATTTTGGTGATTCTATCATCTGTATTCTTCTTAGGCAGTTCATAATAACTGCTCTTTTTAATATTACGAATTAAAATTTCTAAAATACTGGTCATTAAACTAGTGATCAGATTAACTGACTCATCACTATAATTTCTAGATTCTTGCAGAATCATATTCACAAGATTTTCTAAATAATTACGATCAACCTCATTCTTTATAATATCTCCCGGTAATTGGTTGTAATTAGATAATATATAAGAAGCTTCTTTAAACCACTCGTTTCGATCAATATTTATTCTATTCGCATTTTTAAAAAAATAATCCGTGAATTTTAGAAAGACAAAACGTGTTGGTTTCTCTATGGTAAATGAGTGACATTTTAATGGTGGCAACAGAAACATACTATTCTTTCCATAGGTATAGTCATTATAGTTAATACATTGCGTGCCTTCACCATCTTTAATTAAAACCAGTTCAAAAAAATTATTCTTAACAGGGCGTTGTCGCCATTCCGTCAATTCAATCTCTTGTATTTCAAAAGGTTTACAGGCTTCTAATACTTGCATTTTTAGGTTTATTAAGTGATGAATGGACGAAAATAGGCTAAAAGCACCTTGTTTAACAATAATTAACCTTTATTTATACAGTTTTTACCATGATTAATACCCATAACATTAATGTAAAGCTATTATCTTTGAATAGGCTCAGATAAGATATAGACTTGTTACTAAATGGTTTTATTTAATTGAACAAATTTATTTTCAACAGAAGAAGTCCGTAAAACAGTAAGATGTTCCCTTTTTTAAAAATTTCATCTGCATATTAGAAAGTAACAAGCTGTATAACATCAATTTTCTCAAAAATCCAATTTCAAAAAAATCTATGAAAAAATCATATTTAACCTTAGTCGTACATATTTTAGTAAAAGAAGAATTTAGAGAAGAAATAAAAGCAGCGTTATTAAAACTTATTGGTCCCACAAGAGGGGAAGAAGGTAATATCGCCTACGATTTACATCAAGACAATGAGAATCCTAATTTGTTTTTGTTTCACGAAAAATGGGTAAATCAAGATTATTTGACCAAGCATTCTCAAAGCAAGCATATTGCTGCTTATAGGGTTGTCTCTAAAGATAAATTAGAGAACGTTACTGCGTTTAAGATGACAGAACTTACGGCATAATATTGTATTAATAAAGGTTCAAAAATTAATTAAGGTATTAAAAACCGTCGTTTTTAATACCTTAAAATGTTTATTGGCAAAATTTTAAGATTCAACCTTTAAAAAACCTCCATTTATACCAACATCTCCTTTTTTTGTACAGTAAATGGACTGTATTCCCCATTTATCTTTGTGTTTAGAAAATACAATCAACATATTAAAAAGATAAAAATGAATTTAAAAGAAACATTAAACTCGAGATACACAACAAAGGAATATGACGCCAGCAAAAAGATATCTGATACAGATATGGCTGAAGTAAAAAACTTGTTAAGAATGAGTCCGTCTAGTGTAAACCTACAACCTTGGCACTTTATAGTTGCTGAAACTACAGAAGGTAAGGCACGTATGGCAAAAGGAACACAAGGATTTTTTCATTTTAACGAACCTAAAGTTACCAATGCCGCTGCAGTAGTATTGTTTTGTGTAAAAACAGATGCTGACGATACATATTATCAGCACATTGCAGATACGGAAGATAAAGCCGGAAGATTCCCAAATGAAGATATAAAAAACGGATTCTTAGGTGCAGTTAAAGCTTTTGCAGGTATTCATAAATATGATTTAAAAGATTTACAACATTGGATGGAAAAGCAAGTATACCTTAACATTGGTAGCTTTTTATTAGGAGTCGCTAGTCTAGGTTTAGATGCTACACCAATGGAAGGTATAGATGTAAAAGCTTTAGATGAAGAATTTGGGTTAAGAGAAAAAGGATTTACATCATTAGTAGCTGTGTCTCTAGGATACCACGCTGAATCTGATTTCAATGCTACGGATAAAACCCCAAAATCTAGATTACCGGAAAGCGAAATTTTTACTCAAATATAATTTCAAGAATTCTAATTCTGATGTACGTAATAGAAAACAAAGGGGAAATACCACTAGTTAATGTAGGTTTTCTTCTAAACATCATGTTAGAGACGCCAAAAGCAAAAAGTAAAGTTGTTTAAGAGGGGTTTTAAATCTCTTTATTGTAATTGTGATTTATAGTAGGTTTTGGAGACACCTAAAGTATGCACGTCCATAGAAAGAAGGATATCGAGAAGCAATTTTGCTCATAATATTTTCGATACAAAATTCGGAAAATAGAAGTTTAATTGAACTTACTAAACAACTACTAATTAACATTTTAGCATATCACTTCGGGTGTTTTATTGAAATAGCTTGGAAATTAAAATATATCTAGAATTTGGGAGCACGGTTGCTGTTCCATACTAATAAACACAAGTACAATTTCACTAGAACTATGACGTATTTAAAAAAAATATAGAAATGAAAAGTACACTAACAGCTTTAGCTGTAATAGCATTATTTGTCAGTAAAACAACTACTGCGCAAGTAAACACGATAGAATCTGTAGCCAATTTAAAAGTGCAACATTTTAATTTTGATGAAATGGAATCAGAAACTATTGGTGAAGGAATTAAAAGGAAATGGTTTCACGGTCAAAAAGGACAAATGACGATTTTTAATTTGGAAAAAGGAGCTCACATTCCTTGGCACCAACACCCTAACGAGCAAATTACTTACATTATGTCCGGTAAGGTGAAAATTAAAACCATCATAGACGGTAAAGAGGAATTTGTAATTGTTTCAGGCGGAGAAGTGATTGTTTTTCCAGAGAATGTACCTCATGAATTTTGGGCATTGGAAAAAACGGTGGACTTGGATGTTCACGTTCCGGTACGTCAAGACTGGTTGAGTAAAGAATTACCGGATTACTTAAAAAAGACAGAAAAATAAAATTAGGACACCAATCGTAGTTGAATCTTAATGCAACAACAGCGTGTTTCCTAACAAGGAAATTAAAATTTAAACACCTCATAAACAACAAGTTAATTAGATGTTTTAAAGACTAAACATAAAATTACGGCTAATGGTATATGTCCCATTAGTCGTAATTTATTTAGCGCTGTATCAATTTACAAATGCCATTTTAACGTTATTGAAAAAAGCAGATACACTTAATACAGTAACTCTTAATTCTACTGCAAAATTCCCAGTTTCTTTGAATACCGCTTTAAGGCGGCATGGGTCTACAAGATAATAGTGCTTTTGCACAAAGTAAATAAGTCTTAACATTGTGGAGTTTTGATATAGCCCAAAAAAAGAACTACGTATTTTGGTGGTTTTAGTAAATTCAGGTTCGTTCCTGAATACCATGATGGCTCATGAAGCCTACGGATAACATTGGCCTTCTATAGAAAAAGGGATTGACATCTTGTATGATTTGAATATGACGAATAAGATTGAAAAAGCTCTGTATTTTAATAATGACAAAGGTCATTATAGTGATATCCAAAAAGATACTTACGTCTAAGGCTATAATGGAAGTATTACTTAATGTTACAAAAATATTTTATGCCTTTTGAATAAAAATTTTCTCGAAAAACTTTTAAGCAAACAATATTGACTATTTTCAAGAAATGAGAAAAAATCAAAAGAATCAGAATACTTTAGGAATTTTAATGGGAATTGAAGTTATTGTGCTATTAAATTTTGAACCGAACAATGGATGATTTAATTACATTTTCAATTGCTGTTTTTACTGGCTTTTTTGCCATAACAAACCCAATATCAAATATGACCGTTTTTCTATCGCTGACACAAGGTGCCGATGAAAAAACAAAAGCAAGTATTAATAAAAGAGCCAATCTTATCGCATTTATAATTGTATTGGTATTTGTTCTTTTAGGGAAGTATATATTCGAATTATTTAACATCAGCATACCGGCGTTTAAAATTACTGGTGGAATATTAATATTCTATATCGGGTTTGAAATGCTACAATCAAAACAATCGAATGTAAAAAACATTAAGCACGTAAATATTGATGAGAATATTGCCGTGTCACCATTGGCTATTCCAATTTTGGCAGGTCCTGGTACCATAGTTACCGCTATGAACTTTGTATCTAGTGCACAACCAGTACATATAGCAATTGTAATTGCAGTTTTTGCATTCATGAGCTTATTAACGTATTTGACTTTTAGACTAAGTAACTTAATCGTTAGATTAGTGGGGTACAACGTTATTTCCGTAATTGGCAAAATTATGGGTTTGATTATTGCCATTATCGGTACAGGAATGATCATTGAAGGTATTAAAATTTCCTTTGACCTAATTACAAAGTAATAATTTACAACAATCCTTTTTTATTTTTAATAATTTACTAGAGCATGAAAAAAATACTTATTTTATTTGCCCACCCAAAGTTTGAAAAATCACGGGCAAATAAAGTTTTAGTAAATCATATTAAAAATAAAGTAGGAGTAACTTTTCATGACCTGTATGAACAGTATCCTGATTTTAATATTGATGTCCCTTTTGAAAAAGAATTAATTGAGCAACATGATGTTATAATTTGGCATCACCCTATGTACTGGTACAGTTGTCCGCCTTTATTAAAACAATGGATCGATATGGTTTTGGAGTTCAATTGGGCCTACGGACCTAAAGGCAAAGCTTTAAATTCAAAAATCTGCTTAAACGCTATAACCACTGGTGGTAGTAAAGAACTATACTGTACACAAGGTAGTAATAGTTATACCATAACTGAATTTTTAAGGCCTTTTGAGCAGACTGCCAATTTGTGTCTTATGACGTATCACAAACCATTTACCGTAATGGGTACCTATAAATTGTCTGATGAAGAACTAGAAATCTATGGCAAGAATTACAGTATTTTAATTGATAACCTGCAAAGAAAGGAATCCGTTTTAAGAACATAAAACGGTTTCCCTTTAAGACACTAGAACCAACCAATTATGACCGGAAGTCTACTATTTGATGCTATTGTTTTTTTATTAGGAGCAATTATCTGCGTTTCAATAGCCAAAAGATTAGGTTTAAGTTCTGTTTTAGGTTATTTAATTGCCGGAGTTCTAATTGGTCCGTATGTTTTAGGATTTATGGGCGAAGAGGGAGATGACATTCTTCATTTTGCAGAATTTGGAGTGGTGGTGATGCTATTTTTGATCGGATTGGAGATTGAGCCAAAAAACTTCTGGAACATGCGTAAATCTATTGCTGGCATGGGTGGTTTACAAGTTGGCGGAACCCTTTTACTCTCTTATCTATTTTTTATTTTGTTGAATTTTGACTGGAAGGTTGCATTGGTGATTTCTATGGCCGTTGCCTTATCTTCAACTGCTATTGCCATGCAGACCATTGATGAAAAAGGACTCATGGAGACTACCTTTGGCAACGCAGCTTTCTCTATTTTATTATTTCAAGACATCATCGTTATATTCATGTTAGGTGCAATTCCCTTGCTTTCCAATTCTAATGGCGAAGCTGCTGTAGACAGCCATGAAGCTACCGGTAACCTTTTAGATACCTTGCCCATAGGATACCAAACATTGGCTATTATCTTATCTGTAGTATTGATTATAGGTGCAGGTCAATATTTGATCGTACCCTTGTTACGAAGAGTTGCCAAAACTGGTGTCAGAGAACTTTTATTCGCTTCTGCTTTGTTAATTGTATTCAGTATTTCTTTTTTAATGGAATATGTGGGACTTTCTCCCGCATTAGGTGCATTTTTAGGTGGTGTTGTACTCTCTAATAGCGAATACAAGCATGAACTTGAAAGTAACCTAGAGCCTTTTAAAAACCTTCTTTTAGGTTTGTTTTTTATAGCTGTTGGCGCTTCCATTAATTTTGTGGTCATTGCTAAAATTCCGCTGACTATTGGTGGTATTTTACTAGCGGTCATTCTGATCAAAGCTGTAGTACTTTTTATTACGGGTAAGGTATTTAAATTAAAGCTAGACCAAAACTTGTTATTAACTTTTGGCTTAGCACAAATAGGAGAATTTGCTTTTGTATTACTTTCCTTTGCATTTCAATTGAATATCCTGAACCAAGAAGAGATGGATATTATGTTGGTAATAACAGCATTGACCATGTCAATAACTCCTATTATAAGCATCATCAATGAACGTTTTATCTTGCCTAAAATTGGAACTAAGGAATCTATTAAAAGACCTATGGACCATATTGCGAAATCGCAAAATGTTATTTTGGTTGGTTTTGGACATTTTGGTAGTACGGTAGGTCGGTTTTTGCGTTCTCACGGTATAGAGGCCACTATTCTAGATCAAGACTCTAATAGGGTAGATGTGCTGCGTAAAATGGGGTTTGAAGTATACTATGGTGATGCCACTAGAATAGACCTTCTTGAAGCTGCAGGCATTGCCCAAGCTAAAATATTGATATGCGCTATTGATAACCCGCCCGTAACACAGGAAATTACTAAACTTGTTAAGGAAAAATACCCTCATGTAGAATTGATGATACGTGCCCAGAATAGAAATGACGCCTATGAATTGCTGAATATGGGCTTTGAAAATATTTACAGAGAATCACTGGATACATCTCTTTCTCTAGCAAAAGATGTATTAAGTAAACTTGGTTTTAGAAAATACACCTTAAATAGACAAGTCCAGAATTTCATTAAATATGATGAATCTAGTTTAAGAAGATTGGCTACAGAACCCAAAGGCGATGATGATTACCTTTTTAAACTTAGAAAAGAACTTGAAGAGCAAGAACGATTGTTGGAAGAAGATTTTAAAAGAGGCATTGTTGCGTATGACACTCATTGGGATAGTGAATCTATAAGAAAAGTATTGGAGAATCAGCAAAACAATTCTACCAATTAAACCGCGTAATCAACCTGTATGCAGGCTCGCCTGAACGAACGGTGCTTTTAAATCTCAATTACCGAGTAAAATTAAGGTGTTTTCCTCCCAAAAAATAGTTTTAAACTTTTATAACATACCTAGGTTCGTAGATAGTAATTCCCTAAGCGTCTATTTCAATAGTATTTACACGGTTATAGATTAAACCACTGCTACATTTACATGTCAAAGAATGGAACGGAATATAAAAGTTTAACCTTTTAAATGTAAAACGATGAAATCAAATACTAAAACATACACAGTTCTAGGGTTACTGTTGGTTGCATTGGCCATACCAAGTACAGCACAGACTCGTAAAAGAACAGTAACAAAAATGACAACGACAAGAACTACTACGGTTGCAAAGACTCCAGGTAGGGTATCTAGTAAAAAAGTGCAATATAGAACGCCAACTAAAAAAATTGTTTCCGTGAGAACTGTACCTAATAGCGCTGTAA
Organism: Maribacter ulvicola; assembly: GCF_900155985.1. GTDB lineage: Bacteria > Bacteroidota > Bacteroidia > Flavobacteriales > Flavobacteriaceae > Maribacter > Maribacter ulvicola. The sequence continues at coordinate 348,618 of NZ_FTMA01000002.1, read as the reverse complement.
TAAAACATAATGGTCAAAATTATTACTATTCTAATAATAGATACTATACGGCTTCACGGGGCAGATATATTTCCATAGCGCCCAAGGTTGGGTTTAGAATTCATAGGTTACCTCAAAACTATGTGAGAATTAATTTTAACAACCACTTATACTTTAATGTGGATGGTATCTTTTATGTAGCGTCTAATGCAGGATATGAGGTGGTAGAACCAGAAATTGGTACTATAGTCTATGAATTACCTGATGGTTATGAAAAAGTAATTGTAGATAATTTAACTTACTATGAATATTCTAATATTTTGTACGAAAAAGTACAAGTAGACGGTTCAAGAGCCTACGTAGTTGTAGGTATCGTTGATATGGAATAAATGAAATTGAATGTTTATTATTACAAACGATTATAGATCTTTCCATAAACGTTTGTTGTTTATGATTGGTTTGCTGTATTTTATCACTATTAAAACATGACGCAGGTTAGTTTTTATAAGCATAGATTTTCTTAGTTTTATGACTAGTTATTAAAACTCATAAAATAGCTCTTAGCATGTCTTCAACTCATCTTATTCTAACCATTTGCACGCTTCTGTTTTTAAATTTGAAAGATAACAAGGTTAACACCCAACCTTATAATACACTTAGCTTCAATATCATTCATAAAGATAAAATTGTGGGTAAATTACAAGCGATAAAAACCACTAGGAACTCAAAGGTTAATTACCAAAGTATCACCACAATAAACGCCAGAATTATCAAAGAAATTGAAGTGAACTACAAGTATGATGTCACTTATGAGAATAATCTTCTAAAAAAAGCCAATGTATTAATTGATGTTAATAATAAGCCACATACAGACATCACAACTAACTGGAAAGGCAACCATTACCAAATTTCCAAGAACAGTAAAAAAGAAAAGGTAGTTGAAGGTGATATTACTTATACTACCATATTATTATATTTTAAAGAACCGATCAATATAGAAAAATGTTACTCTGAGCAAGATGGCAGTTTTAATACCATTGTGCCTTTAGGCAACCATGTTTACAAGAAGATAAATGCAAAAGACCAAGAAAACATTTATCATTATGAAGATGGAATTTTAAAAAAGGCGAAAATTAACGGCGGATTAGTAAATTTTGAAATCGTTGCACAGTAGCACATTTTAAATAATAATGGATACAAAAAATAACTAACAATGAATATTGGTTTAGTACTGTCCGGCGGAGGAATAAGAGGTGTAGCCCATATAGGCGTGATAAAAGCCTTGGAAGAGCATAACATTTTTCCTAATTATATTTCTGGCACTAGTGCTGGTGCTGTTGTTGGAGCGCTTTATGCAGGTGGAATTGGATGGTCAGAAATAATAGAGTTTTTTAAAGTAATTCCCATTTTCCACACCCAAAAATTTGCTAGGAATAAACCTGGAATATTAGACACCGAAAAATTTTATGACGAGTTTAAAAAATTCTTTCCGCAAGATAATTTTAATTCTTTACCAAAGTCATTATTTATAACTGCAACCGATATCATCAAGGGCGAATTGGTTATTTTTAATAAGGGTCAGTTAATTAAACCAGTTTTGGCATCTGCTACTTTTCCTGGTATGTTTTCGCCAATAGCTATTAATGGCTCTTATTATATTGATGGGGGCGTACTTAATAATTTTCCCGTAGAACCACTAATACCTACCTGCAACAAAATAATTGGGAGTTATGTAAATGCCTTAAAACCTGTTGAAATCACAGATTTAAAACACTCTTATAATGTTCTAGACCGCGCATATAAAATTAAATCTGCTGCAGAATCCCTTGCCAAATTTACAGATTGCGAATTTGTAATCTCTCCCCAAGAACTTTGTGAATTTGCCACTTTTGATATGAGAAAAATTGATTTAATTTTTGATATCGGCTATAACTGTACGATCAAAACACTTCAAGAACAAGGGTATACATAAAGGCAATTTACATCTTCACATGATTGGAGCGCTCCATAAAGAAATCCTGAAAACGTTCTAATTTAGGATGCATCTTTTCCAAGTATATTACATACTGACATTTCATGATACTTTGTGCAACCGTAATCATTGCCGTATAATCTGATTTTTGAATTAAAAAATCACCATCATCTATACTGCATATCTTTAATTGTGATGTACTTACGCCATTTAATAAAAACAATTTGTGTAGGGTTGTAGGAGTGGTAATCAGTACATCTATACCTTCAAAAATTTCAGATTTTTGAATATCAATATGTAGTTCTTTATAGCTTGCATAAAGCCTAACATCCGTATACTTAGTGTATTCAAAAAACTTGTCATAAAGTTCCAATACTTTCTCTTTATTCTCTACGACCACTACAGCTCTTGGGGCATTACCTTCTGCTTTGCATTTTAACTTCTGTAACGTGGTCAATATCAAAGTAGTGGTTTTACCACTATCTTTTGGAGCGGTACAATATGCATTAGCTCCACTTTTTACAACAGGTATACTTTTCTTCTGAAATGAAGTTGGTGCTGTAATGGAAAGATATTCTAAACGCTCTAATAAGTGCGGATTCAATTTTTTAAATGACATATTGCTAGCTTAACTAATTAAATAAACGGCTATGATACAAAGATACAGCCTACAAATGGGCAATCATTATTATAATTCCGTATTTTCCTGTTGCCTAAAAAAAATCATCTTTTTATGAATATAAAATAAGGAAGACACCCAGCATAATACCTACCAATGGCACCAATTTCTTACGTTTGTTCCGTTCTTTAAAAATAAATCCGCCAACAACGACCGCTATCAGTATCTGACTCCTTTTTATGGCAGATAAAAGCATAATCAATGCATCTGGGTCTTGTAATGCCTTAAAATAAAAATAATCTGCAGTCTGTAAAAGAAGACCCACCATGGGTATGGTCCACCGCCACTTAAAAGAGCCTTTTAAATTGGGGTTTGTAGCACGTGTAAAAAGTACTACCATACCAATAATTAACATGGTGTAGGTACAAAACCAAAACTGAAGGGTAGGAGGGTTTAACGCTAAACTTTGTATCAAAAATTTATCATACAAACCACTTGATGCACCTAAAAAAGTGGCTCCTACAATAGCATATATCCATTTATTACTTTTAAAATGTATACCTTCTTTTTTTCCAATTCTAGAGTATAGAAAAACAGAAAAAATAATTAGAAAAAAACCGATCCACTGCCAGAGATTTGGACGCTCTTGATAAATGAAAATTGCCCCGATAAAAGTAAAAAACGGACCAGCAGAACGTATCGGCGTTACTATGGTAATTGGTAAATGTTTTAAAGCTTGATATGCCAGCACCCATGATGAAGCCATAATCATTGCCTTTATAAATATAAACCCATGTGTTTTCAGAGAAATACTAGATACAAACAAATCAATGTTCTGTAGTTCTTCAGGGTAATATTTTGAACCAATAAATAAGGGTAAAAACAATAGAAATCCGGCAACCAATGTGCCTAAAAGAACGGAAAAAGCGTCATTACCTTGTACCGCGTGTTTCTTGCATAAGTTGTGTAATCCTAAGAAAAGAGCCGCTAAAAGTCCGAGATACATCCACATAATGCGCGCGAAGATATTGTTTTCTATAATTAGACCATAGACATAACTATTTGTATTTTTTATTCAACAAAAAAGAGCTGCCTTTCAAGGCAGCTCTCCATAAAAAACTTGTATGAAATGAACTTAGTAAGCCATTTTTACTATTTTCTGTGCGTCTTCTGGCATTAACGCTTGACGCTCTCCTAATTTCCAATTACGCTCCGTAAAACGTTTGGCAATTTCTTCGGCAGTACCTTCGTACTCTTTTGTATAATCGGATAATTTGGTATCAATTCCCAATTCGTGAAAAAATGCCTCGGTTTTTTCAATAGCCGCGTAAGCTTTGTCTTCAATGCTACCTTCGGTAATGTTCCAAACACGTTCACCGTACTGCGCCAACTTCTCTTTTTTAGCTTCAAAATTGTACTTGTAATGACTTGGTGCAATTACCGCTAAGGTTCGTGCATGATCAATACCGAACAATGCAGTTAACTCATGCCCCATCATATGAACTGCCCAATCTCCTGGAACACCTTGTTGTATTAATCCGTTGAGGGCCATTGTACAACTCCACATAAAATCTGCAGCTGGTTTGTAATCCGTTGGGTCTTTCAAAACTTTTGGAGCTACATCAATCAACGTTTGTAGAATACTCTCTGCAAACCTGTCTTGTAACAAAGCGTCTATGGGGTAGGTCATGTACTGTTCTAATACATGTGTAAAAGCATCTGTAATTCCGTTTGCCAATTGACGCTCAGGAATAGATTTTATGACCTGTGGATCTAAAATTGAAAACTCAGGGAATAATCCTGGTCCGCCCATGGCTAATTTTTCTTTTGTCTCTTCTCTAGTTATCACCGCACCAGAGTTCATTTCAGAACCTGTTGCCGGTAAAGTTAGAACAGTACCAAAAGGCATTCCTTTTTTTGTTTTTATATTTTTCGTTAAAATATCCCATGGGGTATCGCCATCATACACAGCTGCGGCAGATAAAAATTTGGTACCGTCAATTACAGAACCACCACCTACAGCTAATAAATATGTAATCTTTTCATCTTTAATAAGATGTAAGGCTTTCATCAGAATTGCGTATTCAGGATTGGCAGGAATTCCTCCAAATTCTACAACCTCAATGCCTGACAATGCAGTCATAGCTTGCTCATAGATACCATTTTTCTTAATACTACCGCCCCCGTAGAGCATTAGCACTTTTGCATCTTCGGGTAATTCTTTACCTAATTCTTCTATCGTATCCTTCCCAAAAATAATTTTAGTGGGATTCTTATATTCAAAATTGTTCATTCTCTTCTATTTAATATTTTATTATGTATTATTTTTCTGATGGATTAATCTATAACGGTTACTAAATCTTGCATAGGCTTTCTAACCTTTACCAAATTCACCAACCAATCTTCACTTTCATTTCTATACCCTAATGGTAAAAGCACAGCACTACGTAGTCCTTTGTCCCGCAAGCCTAAAATCTTGTCTACTTTATCTGGATCAAAACCTTCAACAGGGGTTGCATCTACTTCTTCAAATGCCGCTGCTGCAATTGCTTGTGAAAAAGCAATATAGGTTTGTTTTGCGGCGTGATTAAAGTTTTCTTCCGCATCTCGCTGCGGATACATATCTAATAGCATTTTACGGTAATTTTCCCAACCATCATTTTTAAAACCACGGATTTCATTGGTGAAGTCGAACATATAATTGATTCTATCTTCGGTATAATTATCCCAAGCGGCGAAAACCAAAAGGTGAGAGCAATCCGTAATCACAGATTGATTCCATGCTACTGGTCTAATCTGTTCTTTTAAATCTTGATTCTTGATCACTATAACCTCAAATGGTTGCATCCCACTTGACGTAGGTGCAAGTCGGGCTGCCTCTAAAATCCGTTCTACTTTATCTTCAGCAATTTTTTTACCGTTCATTGCCTTAGTGGCATATCTCCAATTTAATTTATCTATTAATTCCATTTTTATATCTTATCTCAAGTTCGTTTTTGCTATTTTTTCTATTTCATTAGATGTAACAACTACATCTGAATTACCTGTTTTATTTGCTAGTTTTATCATGGCTAGTGCTATAGTACCCGCATCAACTAATCTGTACTTTTTTAATGGACCAATTAATAGTGGTTGCAATACTTTGAAAACGATTATACCTATTTTCTCCAACACTCTTTGTTCCTCTCTTTCACCTCCAATTAATGATGGTCTTAAAATGGAAGTGGCAGGTATATTCTGGTTTACAACATCTTGCTCCATTTCGCCTTTTGTTTTGTTGTAAAAAACCTTACTCTTCTTATTTGCACCCATTGCAGAAACAACTATATAAGTAGAAATACCATTTTCCTTAGCCAATTTGGCTGCCGCCACAGGGATTCCATAATCAATAGCCCTGTAAAGCCTTTTATCTGGTGTTTTCTTAGCTGTGGTACCTATACAACAATACACTTCATTTGCCGTAAATTCTTTTTTAAACTGGTCAAGCTCTAATAAGTTACCTATATATTGATGTACTTTATTTGGCAAACCTTCAATTCGTGACCTTGAAAATAATTTTATGTTTATATACCTATCGTCACTTATTAGTTTTTCTAATAATAAACCACCGGTTAAACCTGAAGCTCCCAAAATTATAGCTGTCTTTTTCATACTAATCACAAACTTTTATACTGCTCCAAGCAGCATTAAATGCTTGGGTCAACTGTTCTTCGTTTAATAATATGGAACCTCGGTTTTCCGCTATCATTAGAAAGGAAAGAGGATTTATAGTGTATGCATATAGCATGTAGTCGCACATGGGTTTAATTACGCCTTCGCTAATACCACGTTTCCATAGATCTAGTAATGGCTGTAAATGTTTAATACCTTCTTGTCTGCTGGCTTCATCAATCATTGGGGTATTATCGCATTGAGCCAAAAACATTGCATTTGCGCTTTCTTTTAACTTAAATTCTGCTATCCTTTTCCAAATAACCTCAAACCCATCTTTTACGGTCATTTTTTCATCATATGTTGCAAAAGCGTAAGCCGTATAATTCGCTTTAACTTCTACATAGGTCCTATTTACCAAATCTTGTTTATTTTCAAAATAGAGATAAATAGTCGCAGGAGAAACACAGGCCATTTTTGCTATCTTGCTCATAGGCGTTGCATGAAACCCATTGTTATTCACAAGCTTAATCGTTGCATTAATTAGTGCATTACGTTTGTCTATACTTTTTTGAAGTGCTGCCATGTCTAAAATATCTTAGGGCAAAGTTACTAAAAATGAACGTTCATTCTTTTTTTTAACAGAACTTTAATTACGTAAAACTATAGCTCTGAATAATAAACCGAATTAATTATTACCTCATAAGACAAGACTAGCGGTTTAAATATAAAAAGCAATGGTCTATTTTTAACAACGTCTAGGAATGTAGAGAAAGAAGGATATGGGCTTAAAAAACTAATTTGTTTTGGATTTTAATGGGACCGTAAAAAAAATGGAAGTACCCTTTTCAAGAGAACTCTCTGCCCAAATCTCTCCACCATTTGCAATTACCATTTCCTGACTTAGAAGCAAACCTATACCTGTTCCTTTTTCGTTGCTGGTACCATAGGTAGTTTCAGTGGTATTTTTATCAAAAAGTTTAGCTTGGACTTCCTTTGTCATTCCAAGACCATTGTCCTTTATTTCTATTTGATACTTCTCTTTCAATTCCATAACATTTAAGATAACCTCTCCATTTTCTTTGGTAAATTTTACAGCATTACTTATTAAATTTCTTAGTACAATATTAATATGATCTCCGTCACTGAAACTTATAATACTCTCTGGAAAATTATTTATTAAAGTAATTGATTTCTTCTGAGCTAATGGACGTAACAATTCTATATTTTCATTTACTAAAAAATTAAGGTCTAAGTTATTAGGATTATTTACAGAACCAAACATCTGCGTTTTTGCCCATATTAAAAGATTGTTCAACATATCTGAAATCCTGGTAATTTCTTGTAATGCCTTTGGAAAAATCATATCAATTTCCTCTTTTGTTAAGCCATTATCTACATATAATTTTATCAAGGAATGAAATGAATTTACAGGTCCTCTTAAATCATGCGCAATAATAGAGAACAACCTATCTTTAGTAGCATTGGCCTCTTTTAATTCACCCTCATGCTTTAGCAATACTTGCTGCTGCTTTTGTAATTGAATATTAAATTTTCTTTGTATTTTTTGTGTTCTGTAAATTAATAATAGAACAATTAATAATACTAAAAAAGCCACTATTCCTGCAAAAATGTAGTTTCTTTGTTTTTGAATTGCAGCTTCATTTTCGTCCACTAAAATTTGTTTCTGATTTTCAAAGATAATTTCACTACGTAATGCGTTAAGTCCCTTTTGCATTCCATCTATAGCTGTTGTTTCTAACATTTTAATATAGTTAGATTGATACTCAAAAGCCTTTAAGTGATTCCGTTTGTCGTGATATATTTGGGCTAAAACAAGATTAGTCTCTTTTATAGATTCAAACTTATTTAGATCTTTAGATACTTTAAGGGCTTTAAGGGCATAGGTTTCGGCCATTTCTAAATTTGATATTCCAAAGTAAGATTTAGCCATTCCCAAATATGCTTTGGTATAACCTATAATTAAATCGATTTCATCAATAATCTTAATTGATTTTTCAAACCATTTCTGAGCTTCTAAATAATGGTGTTGTTCAATGGCAATACTTCCTATTTCCATATAGGAATAGGTTAGCCAATCTATATTCTTATTTTCCTGGAAAATTGCAATACATTCGTTTACGGTTTTTTCAGCTAAGGCATATTTTTTTTGCTTTTTATATATTACCGCCCTATTTAATAGTGCCTGTGCTACAGCAATATCCAAATTATTTGCTTTGCTAATTTTTAATGATTTTTCATTAAATAACAGGGCGGTATCATAGTCTTTCTTATCATCATATAGCAAAGCTATATTACCATTAAGCACCCCCATCATCAATACATCATTCACCTTTTCAGCAATAGGTAAGGCCGCTAGGTATTTGCTTAAGGCCAACTCATTTTTACCTTCTTGCCACAACGCTCCTCCATAATAATTTAGCGCATCAATTCTTTCGTTCTGTAAATTATTTTTATCGGCAATCGCTAAAGATTTTTGAAGTTTTTCATACGCTTGATCAAGATGACCTTTATGAATATAATAATTGCCCAAACTATTTAATATTTTAGACTGCCCCTTTACATACTTAATTTTCTTGCTTAATGCATAGGCTTCGTTCAAATATATTAATGTACTGTCTGGTTTATATAAAAAAGCTTTTGCTCCTATTCTGGCTAATAGGTCAATATAAGCTTCTGTTAGTGGATTAAAGTTTGGTGAGGTTCTTAATTTTTTAAGTTCTAGAAAATCATCATTACGGGTTTGTGCAAGAAGTATATTAGACGCTATTGAAAAGAAGGCTAAAACAAATGGAATGGCGTAATATTTTTTGGACAAATAATACTTCTTTAGCATTTTTAAAATTTAAGATAATTTTTTGCGTCTATTAAAAAGAACATAACAAATAAAATTCTTGCCTTTTTCTTAGTCAGGTAGCGATAACCAATTTGTAAAACAATATTGTTTATTCTTAACTTAATAAGATATTGATTTTCCATTTGTTTGTTGAAATTTATTAAATTAAATATAGAATAACACTAAAACCTCAAAGTTTCTAAGAACATTCTATACAAATTGTATTTCAAATTATTTTATTTTTAGCTATTCTATTCAAGGTAGTTCCCTCGTACTTTTTTGTTTCTTAATTAGAATCAATTACCTTAAACTTAGTGTCCTCAAAAAAATGTATAAAATTCTTTCTCTTGATGGCGGTGGTAGCTGGGCAATTATTCAATTGCTTACCTTAAAAGATAGGTATGGAAATAGTAAGGGTCACCAAATACTTAAAAAGTTTGATCTGGTTATTGCTAATTCTGGTGGTAGCATTGTTTTAGCAGCTCTTGCTGAAAATTATACCATAGATAAAGCAATATCTTTATTTAAGGAACAAAAGAACAGAGAACTCATTTTTCATAAAAACACCTTTAAAGACCGCTATTTTCCGGTGGATTATCTGGGGTTATTCAATGCCGGATTTGGCCCCAAATATAGCGCCAAACGTAAAAAAGAAGCGTTTGAGCAATTGTTTCCGCAAGTTGATAAAATTCAGATGGACAAGCTTCCTAAATTTATTGGTAAAGAGTCACTTAAACTTGTGGTTGCTACCTATGACGCCTTAAATAACCGAGCTAAATTTTTTAAGTCCTTCTCCACAAATCCTGATTCTTACGATTCTGTTAAGCTAACTCAGGCTATAAACGGATCATCAAACGCTCCTGTTCAATATTTCGATTTTCCTGCACGTTTTAAAGCACAAGGAAGTGATATATTCTATGAGTTATGGGATGGTGCTTTAGGCGGATTTAACAACCCCATTCTAGCAGGAATCATTGAAGCCTACAAATTGGACGTAGATTTAAAGAGCATACGCCTTGTTTCCCTAGGCACAAGTAATTCGCTTATGTCTGCCGATGCCAAAAAAGAGTTTTGGGATTGGAAACAGGTCGCATTAATATTTAGAAGAAAGAAATTTGCTTTTTCTAAGTGGAAACCTCAATTCAATTTCTTTAAAGAAACGGTATTACACCAAGCAAAAACCATTTTATACCAACCGCCAGATACTGCCAATTATATTGCCATGATGTTTTTAAAAGCTGCAACGGGCAAAAATCTAAACGAGCAAATTATACGTTTATCACCATTAATTCATTATGATGCCCACAGCCCAGAAGCTGTTATTCCTTTAATTCAACAACTATACAAAATGGATATGGACCTGACCAAGGATGAAGAAATTGATACACTCATTGCCTGTTTTAATGCTTGGAAAGCTGGGCAACTTTACAACCAGCCCATTGAGTTTAAGATTGAACGTACTAATGATGTAACGCTTTTACAAGGAGATAAATGGTACCAAGAGGGGATGGACAGGTGGATTCAGTGGGATGAGGCTGTTTAGTTTTTATTGAAACCTAGAGATGTTTATTTTCTGAATTAAACAACCCTAGGAAGGATACACGAAAATTCAACAATGGTTTTTTCTTATTTTTGAAAAACTAGACCACTCAGCAACATGACATTAAAACAGATTCTTTACAGTATTACTTTTTTAATTCCTTTTCCTGTATTGGGGCAAGAACACGTTCCTTCAGAAGTATTTTGGAATACGTTACAATCTCATTGCGGTAAGGCATATGAAGGAAGTCTAGTATTACCTGAAGAAGATGAAAACTTTGGTGGAAAAAGACTAGTTATGCATGTTAAATCATGTTCAGATACAGAAATTAAAGTTCCTTTTTTTGTAGGTGATGACAAATCAAGAACATGGATTTTAACCAAAAATGATGGTATTCTTACCTTAAAACATGATCATAGACATGAAGATGGCAGTGAAGATGAAGTAAATTTTTATGGTGGTACCGCAAGTAATCCCGGTAAGGCAGATATTCAGTTTTTTCCTGCCGATGTGGCTACCCAAAAAATGATTCCGGGTGCGGCAACAAATGTTTGGTGGATTACTTTAGATGACACCACATTTACCTATAATTTGAGAAGACTTGGTTCTGACAGAGTTTTTAAAGTAGTAATGGATATTACCAACCCCATTGCAACGCCAGATGCTCCTTGGGGCTGGCAAGATTAAATGGGACATTATCAGAAATCTACATCACTTATAAACAGATTATTGTTACTCCCTGAATAACTGTACCTATCTTTGACGAAAATTATGTTATGTCAAGCCAATTTTCAGATTTAGGAATTTCTAATAATTTACAGAAAAGTCTAGAAGAATTACAGATTACCGTACCTACCGATATTCAGAAAAAATGTATTCCCGTTATTCTTGATCAAAAAGATGACCTTGTTGCTTTGGCAAAAACCGGAACCGGAAAAACTGCTGCTTTTGGTTTGCCATTATTACAATTGATCAATACTAAAAGTACGACCGTACAAGCGGTAATTTTAGCACCTACTAGAGAATTGGCGCAACAGATACAGGCTAACTTATTAGCATACTCATCTAACGAATCTGATATTTCTATTGCTGCGCTATGTGGTGGTATTCCAATAAAACCGCAGATAGAACGACTTAAAACACCTACTCAAATTGTTGTGGCTACCCCTGGTCGATTGGTGGACTTGGTGAAACGTGAAGCTTTAGATATTAAAAAATTGAAGTATTTGGTTTTAGATGAAGCCGATGAAATGGTCACTGCCTTAAAAGAAGACTTAGATACCATTATTGCCGGCATTCCTAAAACTAGACGTACATTTCTCTTTACCGCTACCATGTCTGGAGCAATTAAACAATTGGTTCAAAACTACATGTCTAAACATGTTGTACATAAAGAGGCAGATATGGCTACCCTTGGTCATAAAGGTATTGACCACAAATATATGGTTGTAGAACCTATTGAGAAATTAGAGGTTCTTATGCATTTTTTAAATACAAAAGAGGGACAACAAGGTATAATTTTCTGTAAAACGAAAGCTGCAGTAAATAAGCTAGCCAAAAAACTAGCCATTAATAAATTTTCTTCTGGAGCATTACATGGAAGTTTATCTCAAGGCATCAGAGACCGCATAATGGGTCAGTTCAGAGAGGGGCATATCAATATTCTTGTGGCGACGGATTTGGCATCTCGTGGTTTAGATGTTAAAGAATTGGGTTATGTAGTCAATTACCATTTACCAGACACCTATGATGCCTATGTTCACAGAAGTGGACGTACAGCTAGAGCAGGAGCGAAGGGCCTTTCATTGACCATCTTACAAAAAGAAGAGGTTGCCGAAGTTTTTGATTTTGAAAAGGAATTGGGCATATCGTTCTCTAAATTCCAAAAGGCAGATACACAGAGTATAGAAGAAAACAACACCCTACTTTGGGCAAAGAAAATCTTTAAGACCAAACCTAACCGGGAAATATCAGAAGAATTTAAAACTAAAGTGAAAACCATATTTCATCACTTGACCAAAGAAGAGCTGGTAGAGAAAATATTGGCAAACCACATAGCGCAAAATACTAGTTTACATATAAAGCCGGAAGAGCCAAAAAAGAAAAAATAAGCTAACGATTACAATAAAAAGATTATTCTACAATACGCTACCAAATAAAAAATCCGACTTTGTAAGTCGGATTTTTTATATATAAGGATCTGTAGTTTACAAATATGCCTTCAGCATTTCATTTTGAGACTTGTTGCGCAGTTTACGAACAGCCTTTTCTCTTATCTGTCGTACTCTTTCTCTAGTAAGATCAAAAAGCTCTCCTATTTCACTTAAACTTTTTGGGTGACTTTCACCTATGCCATAATAAAGCTTAATTATTTCACTTTCTCTACTCGGTAGTGTATTTAATGCTTGATTAAGATCCGTTTTAAGAGAATCCATCATCATATTGGCATCTGGTCGGTTTGCATCTTTATTACTTACTACATCATATAAATTTGATGATTCTCCTTCTTGAAAAGGGGCATCCATAGATAAATGCCTTCCTGTATTTTTCATTGCTAGTTTTACTTGCGTACTGCTCATATCAAGTTCTTTAGCAATTTCAGTAGTACTTGGTGGTCTTTGTAAAGATTGTTCTAAAGTAGCGTATACTTTATTGATTTTACTTATCTCCCCAATTTTGTTTAAAGGAATACGAACCATACGAGCTTGATCTGAAATAGAAGACAATATAGATTGTCTGATCCACCAAACGGCATAAGAGATAAATTTAAAACCTCTAGTTTCGTCAAAACGTTTTGCCGCTTTTACCAACCCAATATTTCCTTCGTTGATTAAATCTGAAAGTCGTAATCCGCTTCCTTGATATTGTTTTGCCGTAGAAACTACAAAACGTAGGTTAGCATTAACTAATGTATTTAGGGCAATTTGATCTCCTTCACGTATTCTTCTAGTTAGCTCCACTTCTTCATCTGCAGTAATTAAATCAATTTTTGATATCTCTTGAAAATACTTTTCTAATGATTTCGTGTCTCTGTTGGTAATTTGCTTAGTGATCTTCAGTTGCCTCATATATAATATCTGTTTTTATCGTTATTATAAACTAAACTATTTTTTGATAAAATCCTAATAAAAATAAATATTTATTGATATTTTTTTAACAATATTAAATAATTACTTCACAAACTTTAATATTTATCCTCATATAGCTCTTATTTTGTCAAATCATTAAATTTAGGTCGGCAAACTACTGTGAAAAACGCAAGCACAATATTTGTACTTTGTTTTTAAGAACTGCTTCTTAATTATACAAGGTATTATCGTGCAAGATAACATGCTCTTTCACCTTGTTCTGAAATTCTTGCGGAGTTTGTTCTGCATGCTGCTTAAAGAAACGACTAAAATAGGAGTGATCTTTAAAATCTAGATTATAAGCAATTTCCTTAATGGTATTCTCACTATGAATAATTTGCCGTTTTGCCTCTAGAATTAAGCGATCATGAATTAATTGTACTCCAGTTTTATCTAATTTTTCTTTTAAGATTTGATTCAAACGTTTGGCGCTAATACCCAATTGTTCCGCATAAAACTTGGCATTTCGCTCTTCTTTGTAGTTGTTCTCTAGCAACAGCATAAACTCATACACTCGTTTTTCATTAATATCCTGTAATGTAAAATGCTGCTCTTTTAAATGAATTAACTTTAATAGAAATACTTTTAACAATGCTTTTATCATAATCAGGTTTACCGTTTCCTTATTATAATCATCTTTCAATAATTGTAAAACAGTTGCCAAACCTTTAGAGGTTTCTTCATTTACCTGTAGGCAAGAAAATTCTCCTTGTATATTGAACATTCTAAAAACATCCATCAGAAATTCTTTTAAATCACCTTCCAACAGTTCTTGCTTAAAAGAAATTAAGACTCCGTTCTTACCCGCTTTGTTTAGTTGGTGAACTCTATATGGGGGAATCAGATAAATCCAATCTCCTTTTAATGTCTGAAAATCGTGTTGTGGCTCATGTAGCGCATCCTCATTGACCAACCATACAATTTCAAAGAAATCTCTTCTTGCAGGATCATTCAAATAGGCCGGGGGACAGTTACCTAAATCTTTTATGTATAATACTTTATCACTCAACATAATTCTATTTTTAAACAATTCCACAGTCGGTTTTAGCGAGCATAAATTACAAGCCAAAACTTCGATATTTCCAAAATGTACCACAAAAATAGAAAATAACACCAATGATTATTGCGCTATGGGCAAATTGTACCACACATCTGTCAAATAGTAACATTATCCGAACAATTACAGCTATAACTTTGTACCTGACTAATGACATGCAGTAAGATAAGCCGGAATAATTATGGAAGACATCCTTAAAAATAAAGAATCACAATTAATAGAAAGTGCTATGAGCACTATTATCAATGAGCATATAAAACTGATTCATTCCATTAACTATAATCAATTAGCGAAATTGATTCCCACGATAAACAATGCTAAACACATTTTTGTAATGGGAGCTGGTAGAACGGGGTTGATGATGAAAGCTTCTGCGATGAGATTGATGCATTTAGGATATCAAGTTCATGTTGTTGGTGAAACCACGGCACCGGCAATTGCAGAAGGAGATGTATTGATTGCTGGATCTGGATCGGGTACAACAAGCGGAATTGTAAGAGCTGCTGAAACTGCCAAAAATGTTGGGGCAGATGTCATCTGTTTTACAACGGACAACACTTCTAATTTGGCAACTTTAGCAAATTATACCATAGTAATACCCGCAGCACAAAAACAGGCAAGAGATGAGAATGTATCCAAACAATATGCAGGAAGCCTTTTTGAACAATCGTTGCTTTTAAGTTTTGATGCATTGATACAAACCCTTTGGGATCTGGATGGCAGTACCGCAGCAGAACTATGGAAACGCCACGCAAATATGGAATAGGAATACCATTAAAAAATAAATAAAACAATTAAAATAGAATATTATGGCAAAATTACAAGTAGCAATAGATTTATTAAACATTGATGACGCAATTGCATTAGCAACAAAAGTGGCTCCTTACATTGATATTATCGAATTGGGTACTCCACTTATTAAAAGTGAAGGTTTAACGGGAATTAGAAAAATGAAAGATGCTTTTCCTGATAAATTGGTACTAGCAGATTTTAAAACTGCTGATGCTGGTGAGCTGGAAGCAAATATGGCTTTTGGTGCTGGCGCAGATTACATTACAGTGTTGGGCGCAACAGGAGATTCAACCATTGCAGGTGCTGTTAAGGCTGCAAAAGAACATGGTAAAGGTGTGGTTGTAGATACAATCGGAGTAAAAGATAGAGTAAAACGCGCGCAAGAAGCCATTGCTCTAGGAGCGGAGTTTGTGGAATTACATGCTGGTTTAGATGAGCAGGCAGAAGACGGTTACTCAATACAAGTATTAATTGATGAAGCAACAAGGGCAGGAGTGGCAGTTTCGATTGCCGGTGGTGTTAATTTAAGCAGTATTACCGCAGTTAAAAAATCTGGCGTAACGGTTGCAGTAGCTGGTGCAGCTATCTATGGTGCAAAAGATCCTGCTAATGCAGCCAAGGAATTACAGGAATTGGCTATGGCATAAGTAGGTAGAAGGCGATAGTTGCACTTTTACCGCAACTTAAATCCCCATTTTCGAATGGGGATTTGTTGTTTTATAGCATTAGTTATATATCAATAGCCTAATGGAATTAGGCTCAAATAAATCTAAATTATAGATAATCAAATATTTACACCTTTAACTACCATTACTTCTTAGAAATTACGTAATTTCAAAACATTCCCCTTAAATAGAATTGGTGCATACAAAATAGCAAGAACGACATATATCATTCTTGTTAGTTGAACCATGTAAGTATTACACTAAAACAAAGAGGATGCCTTTATTTCTAGATTTACACGACCTACCTGATGGAGTTACCGCTGCACATGTTGCCAAAATGCATAAAGCTGATTTAGATATTGAACATGAATATGGTTGCCGCGGACTCACTTATTGGTGCGATGAGATAAGAAAAACTGCCTTTTGCCTAATTGAAGCTCCAAGTAAAGAAGCGCTTATCGAGTTACATGAAAATGCGCATGGTGCCGTTCCTACCCGAATTATTGAGGTTAACGATACTATTGTAGAATCGTTTCTTGGTCGAATTGAAGATCCTGAAAAATCTAAAGACGATAGTCTAAACATAATAAACGACCCCGCTTTTAGAACGTTAATGATACTTAAAATAAAAAACAAAAGCTTACGAACTAAAGATATTACTACACTTCAGGCAGCAATTAGAGGATATACTACTGCAATAAAAACATTAATAGCTAAATATAATGGTGGCTTGGTTCGCCATGAAACTAATTTATTTCTAGTGTCTTTTGCCTCGGTTAGTGACGGTATTCATTGCGCCACAGAAATTATTCAAAGCCACAATATTATTGTCACCCCTGATCTGGAGTTTAAAATTGGCATGAGCGCTGGCATACCGGTAACCAATAAAGACGAAATTTTCGAGGACACTATCAGGACATCAGATTGTTTAAGTGACATTTCTAAAGGTAATTTCTCAATAACCAAGGCTGTAAATGACCTCTATGAAAGTGAAAATCAAAATAAACCTATACACAGCGATTCCATAGTTGTTGTAAAATCTAAGGATGAGGAATTTCTAATGTCTCTCATGAATATTACAGCGAAAATTTGGTCTCATTCTATTACTACCGTAAATGATTTTGAAGAAAATTTAGGTTACAGTAAGTCAAAATTTTATAGAACGATGATGGATTTAGTCGGAAAATCTCCCAACACGTATTTACGAGACTATCGATTAGATAAAGCTTTAGCTTTATTACGAAAACAAGATACCAACATTTCTGAAATTGCTTATTCTACAGGATTTAATAGTCCTGCTTATTTTTCTAAATGTTTCTTTAAAAAATACGGAATTCAGCCATCTAGCTATATATTTTAAAAATAAAACAATGTAATACAGGTTATTACACGTAATTACTTAGTGATCCAAAAGTGCTTTTATTTGGTCTAAAAATGGAATCTGAACATATACTTCTGTGCTAGTTTTGTTGAGAACCAAATAAAGATTTTAATTATGAAGACAAAATGGACATTAGTAGTATTAATGATTTCGGGTATTTTATTGACAGGTTTTTCGGCAGAAACAGTATCTCACGATGCAAAAATTGATTTAATAAACGAAGAATTTCCCGAGGCAAAACAAGAGGTATTAGAAACTTTTGGAGCTATAGCTCAAAGTATAAAAGATGGCAATTTGGATAAGTTGATATCCTTTCATGCCTATGGCCCAAAGTTTACAGAATTCAAGAACGGTGAACCACGAAATGGAGATACGGCAAATGAAGCTCATGAACGTACAGTTTTCGGTTCTGTAACCGAAGTGGTAAAATTCGATGCTAAAGATTTGCAAATAGCGGTGTATGGTGATGTTGCTAACCTAACATTTCATTCAGACTTTGAGTTGAAGTTTGGTGAAGATGTAGTAATAGTAAATGACCAAATAACTTTGTTGTTTGTTAGAACAACAGATGGTTGGAAAATGGTTCATGAACACCATTCGCCATTAAATAAATTATAAAAATGGATTATTCATAATATCTTCTAATTACTTTATATCAATACATTAAATTATATTATTTAAAGTTTAGATTTAAATTTATATAAAATGAAAAATACAGTTGCTGAAATACCATCAAACCACATCAATGAATTTAAAAAGCTTTTAAAAGGAAGCATTGTTTTGCCTTCAAGCGCCAGTTATGATGAGACCCGAAAAGTGTATAATGCAATGATTGATAAACACCCCGGACTATTCGCTCTTTGCAAAAATGCTGATGATGTAGTCGCTGCTGTTAACTTTGGGCGAGATAACAATTTGTTAGTTGCTGTAAGAGGTGGTGGTCATAATGGAGCTGGGTTAGGCCTGTGCAATGATGGTTTAGTAATTGACCTTTCAGGTATTAAGTTCGTTGATGTTAATGCTACTAATAATACAGTAAAAGTGGGTGGTGGTAACCTATGGAGCGAAGTTGATAGCGCTACACATGAATTTGGTCTGGCAATACCTTCTGGTATGATTTCTAGCACCGGTGTTGGCGGCCTAACGCTTGGTGGTGGCGTGGGCTATTTATCTAGAAAGTACGGACTTACCATAGATAACCTTATTGAAGCTGAAATGGTTTTAGCAGATGGATATTTCGTAACTGTAAATGCCACTAAGCATACAGATTTGTTTTGGGCCATACGTGGCGGTGGCGGTAATTTTGGAGTGGTTACTTCTTTTACCTTTCAAGCCCATCCTGTAAAAATGATTACTGGAGGTCCAACCTTATGGCCTATAGAAAAAGTAGAAGAAATCATGGAATGGTACGACACTTTCATACACGATGTATCTGAAGATCTCAACGGCTTCATTGCAACAATGATAATACCTGAATCTCCTTTTCCTGCGGAATTACACCATAAGAAATTTTGTGCTATAGTTTGGTGTTATACCGGTGACCCAGATAAATTCGCAGATATCTTTAAACCTGTTTTAGATTTAGATCCTGTTTTTGCCCATGTTGGCGAAATGCCCTACCCAAGCTTACAAGGCATGTTTGATGGTTTATTACCCCCAGGGCTACAGTGGTACTGGCGTGCCGATTTTTTCAATGATTTAACGCCTGAAATTCGTGCTAAACATTTAAAATACGGCTCTAAAATACCAACACCTTTATCACAAATGCATTTGTACCCCATTACGGGAGCAGCAAGTAGAGTAGGCGCTGAAGATACGCCGTGGGCATATAGAAATGCTAAATATGCCGGGGTTTTCATTGGTGTATCTCCTGATCCTAATAAAGCTACAGAGATAACTGAATGGTGCAAAGCATACCAAGAGGCGTTACATCCTTTTTCTGCCGGTGGTGCATATGCTAATTTTATGATGAATGAAGGTCAAGATAGAATTAAGGCCAGTTATAAACACAATTACAAGAGGCTGGTTAAAATCAAAAATAGTTATGACCCTCAGAATTTATTTCAAGTAAATCAGAATATAAAACCATCTACCTAGTTCAAAAAACTACTTACTAATGAGCATAAAAATCCTATCTAAATAATTATTAGATAGGATTTAAAATATTTTTACTTAAAGTATTACTCGTAGAACTCAGAAACCTCATTTAATGGTTTTCTTTCTATATCTGGTACATATGTTGGTGCCTTTGGATACCCAACTGGTAACAATAGAAATGCGCGTTCATTACTTGGTCGCCCCAATAGCTTTGCTAGAAAGTTCATAGGACTAGGAGTATGGGTTAGGGTAACTAAACCTGCATTGTGTATCGCTGTAATCAACATTCCTGCAGCAATACCTACAGATTCGTTTACATAGTAATTATTTACTTTTTTGCCATCAGCATCCAAATCATGTACTTTTTTGAAAATGATTATAAGCCAAGGTGCATCTTCTAAAAAGGGCTTGTACATATTGGTTCCCATAGGTTCCAAATCTTTTTTCCAACGTTCACTCATTCTACTTTCATAGCTTTCTTTCTCTTCCGCTTCTGCAGCTGCTCTAATCTTTGTTTTTAGTACAGAGTTAGATACCGCGCAGAAGGTCCATGGTTGTTTATGCGCTCCAGAAGGTGCAGTAGATGCTGTTTTAATTAAAGTTTCAATCACTTCTTTTGGCACAGGGATATCTGCATATTCTCTTACCGATCTTCGTTCATCTAAAAGCTTATAAAAATCCTCGCTCTGTTTTATAAGTTCTTCTTGAGACAAGGCATTTTCTTTATAAAGTACATGCGTATGTCCGTTTACAGATATATGAGATTCAGTAGCCATTATTTAAGTATAGTTTTAATATAGATTTCTATTCTCAAAGATATTGCTTTTTTAAGGTATCATTTTGTACAGCAACTTTAAAGGATTATTTCTAAAACACATCCCTAAAAATATATCTATGATTCCAATACAATTTAAATTTAACTATACTATGGGCAAATGTTTAAAATGAAAAATAAGTATTTCATATTCTTATCTCCAGAAGAATAAATGATTCCTAGGTTATGCTTTTAATAGCTAGCACTATTTTAAATTTCGGCAGCTAATCTACAAGCTTGGTTTATAGCTCTTTTAGCATCTAATTCTGCAGCCACATCTGCACCACCAATGATATGCACTTTTAAGCCCTTTGCCTGCAGTGGTTCTAATAGTTCTTTAAATGGTAATTGTCCTGCACAAATAACTATATTATCTACGGCTAATAACTTCTGCTCACCTTTTTGTAGGTAATGTAAGCCTTCATCATCTATTTTAGTATACTGAACTTCATTGATAAAGTGCACTTTTTTCTTTTTTAAAGTAGTACGATGAATCCAACCTGTAGTTTTACCAAGTTTGCCACCAAACTTCCCCTTACTACGCTTAAACATGAAAATCTCTCTAGGCGAAGGGTGTATTTTTGAAGGTACATTCTCTATACCACTTCTAGCTTCTAAGCTTTTATCAATTCCCCATTCTTTAAGCCATGCATCAATATTTAAAGCTGTACTTTCCCCTTCATGTGCAAGATATTCAGAAACGTCAAAACCGATTCCGCCAGCTCCAATAACAGCAACACGCTTACCCACTGTTTTTTTAAACTTTAAAACATCTATATAATTTAGCACTTTGGGGTGGTCAACACCTTCAATTTTGGGAGTTCTTGGTTTTATTCCGGTCGCTACAATAACTTCATCAAAATTGCCATTTTGCAAGTCTTCTGCCGTTACTCTTGTATTTAATTTCACCGTTACTTTATGCAGCTCTAATTGTTTATTAAAATAGCGAATGGTTTCATAGAATTCTTCTTTACCAGGTATCTGTTTTGCAAGGTTAAATTGACCTCCTATTTCATTTTCAGCATCAAAAAGCGTAACCTCATGCCCACGCTGAGCTGCAACGGTTGATGCTCCCAAACCTGCAGGACCGGCTCCTACAACAGCTATTCTTTTTTTAATTTCCGTTGGATTATAATTCAGTTCCGTTTCATGACATGCACGCGGATTCACCAAACAACTAGCTACTTTACGTTCAAAAACGTGATCTAAACATGCTTGGTTACAACCAATACATGTATTTATTTCATCTGCTCTATTGGTTTCTGCCTTATTAACCCACTCTGGATCTGCCAAAAACGGTCGCGCCATAGAAACCATATCCGCATGCCCTTCCGCTAAAACTTTTTCTGCAGTTCCTGGCATATTTATTCTGTTAGAGGTAATTAACGGAATAGATAATTCTTCTTTCATTTTCTTAGTCACCCATGTAAATGCAGCTCTGGGTACAGATGTTGCAATGGTGGGTATGCGAGCTTCATGCCAACCAATTCCTGTATTTATAATGGTAGCGCCAGCTTTCTCTATTTCTTTACCCAAGGCAACTACCTCTTGCCAAGAGCTCCCTTTTTCTACCAAATCTAACATAGATAAGCGATAGATAATAATAAAGGATTTGCCCACCGCTAAACGGGTTTGCCTAACCAGCTCTATAGGTAAACGTATTCTATTTTCGTAGTTGCTGCCATAGGCATCGGTACGTTTATTGGTGCGTTCTACTATAAATTGATTGATCAAGTACCCTTCAGAACCCATAATTTCTACGCCATCATAACCCGCAATTTGGGCTAGTTTGGCTGAATTGACAAAGTCTTTTACCGTACGTTTAATTCCAGATTTCTTTAGTTTAAAAGGTTTAAAAGGGGAGATGGGCGATTTTATCGCTGAAGGTGCCACTGCAAATGGGTGGTACCCATACCGCCCAGCATGCAATATTTGCATACAAATTTTACCGCCTTCTTTATGTACGGCATCTGTAATGGTCCTATGATGTCTGGCATGCTTATTAGTACTCATCCGTGCAGAAAAAGGAGCTGTCCAACCTTGGCAGTTGGGGGCAATTCCTCCAGAAACAATTAATCCTACGCCACCTTTTGCCCGTTCCGCATAATAAGCGGCAATTTTATCAAAACCATTTTTTTCCTCTTCTAATCCGGTGTGCATTGAACCCATTAAAATCCGGTTCTTTAAAGTGGTGAATCCTAAATCTAAGGGTTCAAAAATATGTTTGTATTTTGTCATCTAACCAATTATTTTATACCATTTGCTATGCATGCATAATAGTTAAATATACGTTTTATAAACAGAATAATTTGTGTGTCAGTATTCTTTTACCCTAAAATTGAGATATAAATTCTTAGACGCATACGTTGAAATCTGAATTGTGTTTTTCCTTTATATATTGTAGGCTTCCTCATGGTTCAATTACTTTAATAAACTACAAGTCATTTCAATAAAAAATAATGTAAAACCTTGCATATCAATCCATTAAAGTGTAGCAAACAGCTTATTCTAGATACCTAAAATAACTAAAAAAACCCTATTAAACTATTAATTTAAATAGGGTTTCCATATTAAAAATTGATAAGATTACTCCTTATTGGTCTTTTTGAATTTATAGGTAATACCAATGTTTAAACCAAATGAAGAATAAGGAACTTTTTGCGAAAGTTCTTTAGTAGTATCTGTATTGGTATTTGATAGTTTATCTACATATGTTGTCTTTTTGTTGACACCTTCCGGTAAATTATCAATAGTATATAATCCGCTAACCGCAACGGTACCGTCAGGAAGTTTAACATCTGTATTGAACTCAGAAATTTCAGAATCTTTTCGCTTTAAACTGATTCCATAAAACTCCACTTCTGCAAAAACACTGAAATTAGAATCAAGGTCATACTTATAGCCAAGTGCACCTACAAAACCTAAAGGAAATTGCCCATGAAAATCTTCGGTATAATTGGTTTCAGAAAATGAACCATTTGGCACGCCCAACGCTTCTGCCTCTGGTTCTGAGAACACAGATTTTTGATAAATAACTCCCTCCGTCTTTCCTCCTAATTTCAATAAAGCTCCAAAACGACCATATATATTATTGGTGAATTTATATACGATAGATGCAGAAGCACCAAATGCCCTTGCTCTGGCAACCGCATCAACCTCTGTACTTGGTAAATTAACTACAGATACATCTTGGTCTGATCCGTGTAAATATCCTACTCCTAGGTCAACACCAAAATTTTTATCGAAGAAATATGTACCCCTTACCTGAAAATTAACGCCTTCTCCGTAGCTACCATAAGAGTTCTCCGTACCAGAGCTATTAACTCGTTCTCCTAATTTCATTGTTGCACTACCAATGGCATAGCCAGAACTTGCGGAAACCTGCCATTGCCCATAAGAAATGGCTCCGCATAAAATAGCTGCACACACAGTGATTAAGTGTTTCATAATTAATGATTTATAAATTGAAAATTGATTAAATACTTATTTAATAAACAAAAAAAATATTCTGTTATATACTGATTATCAGAATATTAACAACAGTTCTAAGTCTACCTACTTCATTTAAAATAGTATCCGTTATCTTAGATTATCAAAGTTAATTTTTTAAGGAAAGTTCTTACAATCAAGGATATGATTTAACACTCTGTTTATAGTTTGTGCTTAAGTTTAACACCATATACTAACAATTAAACAAGGTAAAAGCATAAAATTTTTGTTTTATGCAATTAATTAGGAATTGATACTACTTCTTTTTTTACCGCTAAACTTAAGCTTTCAATTGACGTTTAAATGCAATAAATAGTAAAGTATAAGTGAACAGTAATAGTAGATACCACGTATTACCAATCAAATCTAAATAATCAATCTTTCCTTTTGAAAAGCTTAAAATCATTAATACTTGTGCCCCATAGGGTAACACCCCTTGAAAAATACAAGCAAAAATGTCCAATATCGATGCTGTCTTTTTATTATCTAAATGATACTCGTCATTTATAGTCTTAGCGATGGGACCGGCAATGATAATTGATACCGTATTGTTGGCAATGGCCATATTTATAGTACTAACTAAAGCGGCAATACCAAATTGGGCAGACTTTTTATTTTTAATAAGTTTCTTGATTTTCACTAATATAAATTCAATACCACCATTTCTTCTAACCATAGCAGCTAAGCCTCCGGTCAATAATGATAATAGAAATATTTCAGTCATATTGGTAAAGCCCGTGTAGGCTATTTTAGTTGATTCAATTAATGTAAAATCACCATAAGCAATACCTAAAACTCCAGCGGCAATAGTACCTAATAAGAGTGTTACAAATACGTTGACCCCTACAATAGATAGAACAATCACTAATACATAAGGCATAATTTTTAAAATGGAATAATTGTATACAGCGCTTTCTGTTAAGTCAGATTCCAAGTCTGAACCTTGAAAAATTAAAATTGCAATTGTAAACAGGGCAGCCGGTACAGCGATCTTTATGTTCTGCTTAAATTTATCACTCATTTTACAACCTAAAGATTGTGTTGCTGCAATGGTAGTGTCTGAAATAATAGATAAATTATCACCAAACATACTACCGCCTAATAATGCACCACATAGTATGGCTAGATCAGCGCTACTTTCATCTGCAAAACCTATAACAATTGGCGCCAATGCTACAATAGCACCAACCGAGGTTCCTGTGGAGACCGATAAAAAACCGGCAATAATAAAAATACCAACATATATATATTGAATGGCAATAACATCTAAACCTAGATTAACAATAGCATCTACACTTCCTGTTACGTTGGTAATAGCTGCGAATGCACCTGCCAACAAATAAATGAGACACATGGTCAATATTTTGTCATCGCCACAACCTTTTAACAACGTATCTATTTTAGCCGTAATGGTTTGCTTAAAAAATATAAATGCAAATATAATACCCACAATCACTGCTATGGGGGCAGGTAGAGCATAAAAGTCATTCTGATAGATACCTACGCCTAAAAACGTAAATACAAATACGAACAGGGGTAATAAAGCTGAAAATTTTGGGGTAATTTTTTTATTTTTTTCCATTTCTCTTTCTTCAAATTCAAAAGAAGGAAATAGCTATAAATTAGAAGAATCATGAATTAACATTTTTTCCAATTAAATGGCTTATCTATTTAGCACCTTGCTTGTTATTGCAGGTTGCTATCTCCTTTTTTTGAGATTCTTGATAACAATTTTAAGGCAGCAAAGTTAGACTATCAACAGACCTTCTAAATCTTAAAAAACGTTAATTTATTTACAAAAAATTCCTACTAATTATTAGGGTTTTTACAGGTAATTAACTTTATAAAATCAACTTCTGCTATTAACTAATAATCACGAACAATCATAAAGTTGAAGTCATGAACTATATTTTTATACTAACTCAGCTATCTACCGCCTGGATCAGCACTGGAAAACCTAAGCGATAAAGGACCTATTATAACTTCTATACGTTCTAACTGTGAAATATTGGGTGGTAAGAAATAGTTTTGACCGGTACGCATACGGTTGCGTACCTGACAATGATCGGCTTACGGGATACCACGAATATTATAGGTATTATACAAGCCAGTAACCAAAACATTACTTGCTGTTTTTACCGTATTCGGTTCTTAAAAAGCAAATCGGTCTGCTATTAATTCCTTAGATAAAAGCATGCAGATGGACTAGCTAAGAGATTACTAAATTAGTGTCTTTGGTTTAAGACTACACCTAAAGGGGAAATAGAAATGGTTGGTTCCCAGATGTAAAATTCTGTTGGTGGTACAACAACAGGTTGTATCTCTAAAAGCAGAGAAAAATTAAACGCAGTGGTCCTATGACGCACCTGGCAATGCTCAACATCTACATCATCTGCATGATGAGAAAGTAAATGCGATCCCGTCACCTTTAGTAATAAACAAACATAAAACATAGCTATACAATATTTAATGTATTACAATGGTATGTTGTGCATTAAAAACATTTTTTTAATGTACCTAAATATATATCTGAATGTGGTTTATTTTTAATCTTGATCAATCCTTTAATTTACGGCAAGAACTCAAGATTTGCTTCAATAATAATTACGACATAAATAATGGGTTTTAAGTAAAACAATCTTCACATTTACCCTGTATTAAGAACTGAGACATTTCAATTTTCCTATTCGGTATTTTAGGTATGGTTACATTAATGGATAAACAATCTACCTTTCCACATACAAGACACTGAAAATGAGGATGAACATCTTTATGTTCTTTTGCCGTACAACCGTTACATTTTGCATACCATTTTAAGCCTTCCTTTCCTAAAAAAGAGTGTAGAACCCCATCATCTTCCAACTTATCCAAAACGCGATAAATGGTCGTCTTGTTAAATGTATCACCTAACTGCTCAATTAATGCTTTTGCAGAAATAGCTACTGTGCTAGTGTTAAATTCATTAAGCAAAACTTCTACTGCTTTAGTTTTTCTAATTACTCCCATATAACAAATATAACGCAACCTTGTTGCATTAACAAATATTATACTTACATTTGCAACTCAGTTGTATTAATAGTTATTTCAATGATACTAATTACACAAAAATCAGACCTATTAGGAACCTTTGCTAATTCATTATGTCTTGTTCATTGCATTGCCACTCCGTTTTTATTTCTAGCCCAAGCTGGTGCTGCAACCTGTTGTGACGGACCACCAATGTGGTGGAAATTCTTGGATTACTTGTTCTTGACAATTTCATTTCTTGCCGTTTTATGGTCTACCCAAAACACGACTCTTAAATGGACTAAACTAATGCTCTGGCTAAGTTGGTCTGTATTGGCGGTAATACTACTCAACGAAAAATTAGAATTAATACCTATACCAGAAGTTGCCATATATATACCTGCCATTGCATTGGTAATACTGCACCTATATAATAGAAATCGCTGTAAATGTGCTACAGGTAATTGTTGTGCAAATGAAGAATAAAGAACAGTTAAACATCATAGAGGACAATCCTATTTCTTTAAGTATGCAAAGTCCTATGTGTCTCTTCTAGGGATATTAAGGATAAAGATAGTTCCACTACAACTAATGAATATGATCGATGTTTTTCTAAATCTGACACACAAAATAAATTCTTAAAACTACTAAGACAAAAAAAAATAAGTAACTAAAACTGATTCCGAATTATTTAAAATTTGCTCCCATTCTAATGAAACCTAGTCCTATAAAACAACTTATTACATGTGTTTTACTTGTTCTTTTTCTAGCCATGAAATTGACCGGTATTCATACAATGTCTCATACAGATGATGTTGATGAAGTAGCTGCATGTAGTATTTGTGACTATGCTATTTCACAAAGTGCAATACCTACTATTGCTGCAAATTTCAATGATTTTCCTGTAAAAAAGAAGTTTCTTTTTATAACGCCAGAAGTAATCAACAATTACACTTATTCTGATACTAGTGCCGTTATTTCAATGGCGCTCTTCTCTAGACCTCCGCCTACATTGCTATAAGTTCTCTTTACATATTGCGCTTAGTAATTAAGTAATCCATTTACCGTATCACATAAAGATGACCGGGAGGTTACAGCTGTACTTATTTTCAAATAAGCTAAATGTAAAGATTTTGTCATGTTTTCTTAAGACAACTTTTTAATTCTTATAGTACTTTATTATGTTTCAAAAAATACTGGTTATAGGGCTATTATGTAGCCTGTGTACAACCGTGTTTGCACAAGATTTTTTTCAAATAAAAGGCATTGTGCAACACGCAAAAGACTTAACACCGGCGCAGGGTGCAACTATTCTCGGAAAAAATCTTTACGCTGTTTCATCAGCATCTGGCGCTTTCACCATCAATAATGTAATTGAAGGTACCTACTCCTTTACGGTATCTCATATAGGGTGTGAACCAACAACCTTTAGTGTTATAGTAGGGCAGAACATGAAAGAGGTAAAGGTTTTCCTTATTGAAGCTACTACCGTTCTTGATGAAGTAAAAGTAAACGGAAAGACCAGAAAAAGGGAAGCTTTGGAGGTTCCTATTGTTTCTCAAACGGTTTCCAAAGAATTTCTGGATCAGAATAGAGAAAACACCTTAATGCAGACTTTAAGTAAAGTTGCCGGTGTAAGTACCATAAATATTGGTTCTGGACAGTCTAAACCAGTAATTAGAGGTTTAGGTTTCAATAGAGTTGCCGTGGTACAAAACGGCATAAAGCATGAGGCACAGCAATGGGGAAACGACCACGGACTTGAAATTGATCAGCATGGTATTGAAAACATACAGATTATAAAAGGTCCGGCTTCTTTATTATATGGTTCAGATGCTATTGCCGGTGTGGTAGATATACAGCCTAACCAAACTCCGTTACCTAATTCTTTTGGGGGTGAAGTCAATATTATTGGAGAAAGCAACAATGATCTTCTAGGGGTTTCTGCCGGTGTAACCTCTAGAAAAGATAAATGGTTTTATCGTAGTAGACTTACCTATAGGGATTATGGAGATTACAAAGTACCTGCAGATAGGATCAACTACGAAAACTATGTTTTCAAATTAGATGATAATAATTTAAGAAATACCGCCGGTAATGAAGCCAATGCCAGTTTAGGTATTGGTTATGTGACAGAAGGATTTAAATCTGAAACCGTTTTTAGTAATGTAAATGCAAAAAATGGCTTCTTTGCCAATGCACATGGTTTAGAAGTACGAACTTCTAGTATAGATTATGATAGCGCAAATAGAGATGTTGACCTTCCATACCACAAGGTTAATCACTTTAAAATAACGAATAACACGTCTATCAGTGCCGGGGAACATGTATTGCATTTAGACCTTGGTTATCAAAATAACAATAGGGAAGAACATTCAGAACCGGTACCGCACGGATATATGCCTACGCCACCGAATACCAAAGAACGGTTGTTCGTTAAAAACACCTACTCCTTAAATTTTAGAGACTCCTTTAATCTTACTGATCAACATAATATGGTGGTTGGTCTAAATACGGAATACCAAAATAATAATATTGGCGGATGGGGTTTTTTAATCCCTGAATACAACCGATTTACAGCGGGTGTTTTTGCGTATGATCAGTTTAAAGTCAACTCAAATTTTTATGTTTTAGCGGGTCTACGTTATGATGTTGGTAGGATAGACACCAAGGCATATTACGATTGGTATCCTTCAACGGTACATAATGCCGATGGTTCCATATCCTATATTCACCAACAAAGGTCTAAAAACAAAACCTTTGATTTTGGAAGTCTTAGTGCTTCTTTAGGGCTTAGTTATATTCAAGATAAAACCAGTTACAAACTCAATGTGGGTAGAAGTTTTAGAATGCCATTGGCTAACGAATTGGCATCGGACGGAGTTAACTATCACATGTATCGTTATGAAAGGGGTAATCTAGATGTAGACCCAGAAATTTCGTATCAACTAGATTTATCCGTAGAGCACACAGAAAACCATTTTAGTATTGGCGTTAGTCCGTTTGTAAATATTTTTCAAAACTATATTTACCTGAATCCGACTTCAAACTATTACGAAACCATACAAATTTATGAATACACTCAAGCCGAAGTTTTTAGGATTGGAGGTGAGCTCAACACACGTGCTACTATTACTGAAAACTTGCAATTAGATGCATCTATAGAATACGTGTATTCAGCGCAAACAAGTGGTCCAAAAAAAGGATTTACATTACCATTTTCTCCGCCTTTATCCGGTTTGTTATCTGCCAGGTACCAATTTGAAAAACTTCTATTTTTTGACAAACCTCAGTTGATTGCGGATTATAGAATTACCGCAGCACAAGAAGAAATAGTTCCGCCAGAAGAAAAAACCGATGGTTATCAAGTGTTAAACATGTCTCTCTTATCAGAAATTGAGGTATTCAAAAATAATTTACCGCTAAAAATGCGCGTGAAACTGAACAACGTATTCAATACCAAATATTTTAATCATACCAGTTTTTACAGACTTATAGACGTACCAGAGGCTGGTAGAAACATCTCATTATCACTAACAATACCTTTTTAAACAATTAGCAATCAGTAATCAGTAATCAGTAATCAGTAATCAGTAATCAAATTAAAATTAAAATTAAACACCATGAAAACAACTTTTATGAAATCAAATTTAAAATTTTTAGCAATCGTAGCCTCTGCGGGTCTTTTTTTACAATCGTGTAGTAGTGATGATGACAGTAGTATGGAGTTAAGTGCTCCAGAAATTACCAGTTTTGAATTTGGTGAAGGTCACCATGACGAGGGCGAGGATCATGATCATGAATCAGAAGAAGCTTACGCTTTTAAAGGTACAGACCTTCACTTAGCTGCAGAAATTAATGCAGAGGCTACAGTTAGTAGTATTACGCTTTCTATTCATTCTGACGCGGTAACCGCTGGAGAAGGCGAAGTAGATTGGGAATTCAAACAAGTTTTTACAGATGCTAAATACTTAGTAATTAATCCTGAATTCCATGAACATGTAGATGTTCCTTCCGATATACCGGCAGGGGAGTACCACATTGAA
Organism: Maribacter ulvicola; assembly: GCF_900155985.1. GTDB lineage: Bacteria > Bacteroidota > Bacteroidia > Flavobacteriales > Flavobacteriaceae > Maribacter > Maribacter ulvicola. Next base: position 317,525 of record NZ_FTMA01000002.1, on the reverse strand, counting down.
CTTTTGGTAACCGATGAATTGGGGAATAGCACAGAAGTAGACGGACATCTTCAAATTATGGACACCATTACCATTAGTGGGTTTGAAATGGATGAAACAGTAGCTAGAGGAGATGATTTCCATATTGAATTTATGATTGATGCAGCCCATGGTATACATAATATTACTGTTGATATTCATGCACATGACCTTACACCAGCAGACGGAGAAGAAGAGTGGGATTTTGAGGCGGAATTTTTAGATGGGTATCATGAAGCATCTGAGGCTGAATTTCATGAGCATATTGTTGTTCCTGCTACTGCTCCGGCAGGAGAATACCATGTACTTTTTACGGTTGAAGATGAAGATGGCAACACCATAGCATACGAAACACATATTGATGTTACTGCTTAATTTATAAAACAAAACCGCACGGCATACAACATGCTGTGTGGTTTTAAATCTAATCTTATGAAATCTACATTTAAATATTTATATTTTTTATCCTTTATACTATTAATTACGGCATGTTCTAGCGATGATAGCACAGAAATAGATGAAGAAAAACCAACTATTACCGTGAACTATACAACCGGTTTTCCCCAAGGTTGTGCATTTTTGACCAGAGGCGAGACCTATAATTTTAGGGCAATGGTAACAGACAACAGCCAGTTGGCTGCTTACAGTATTGATATTCATCATAATTTTGACCATCATACACATGATGATCAAGTAAGAGATTGTAATTTAGGAGCACTACAACAAGCTGAAAATCCTTTAATATTTGTAGAAAACTATACCATTGCAGGGTCTAAAACAAGTTATGAAATTAATATTCCGGTGACCATTCCTAATGATATAGATACGGGCGATTACCACTGTGCGTATTCGGTAACAGATGCCACCGGTTGGCAAAGCAGGACATCTATTGACATAAAAATTGTGGAATAACGCATCAAAAAAAAGTGAATATAAGATAGTTGTCGATTCTCTTTTGATCAACCCAACTATTGTGTTCTAATTGCTGAACATTGTGTTATTTATGACTCTTCTTTCTTTTTAACTTTGCTTAATTCTTTAAATTTAAGGTAGTATGGCTAAGGGATTAAATGTAATCATCACAGGATCTACCGGTATGGTTGGTCGTTCAACGCTCAATGAATGCTTGGTAAACGACAAAATCGCCGAGATTTTAGTTATTAATAGAAGACCCGTCGGCATTATGCATCCTAAGTTGAAAGAGATTATTCATTTAGATTTTTCTGATTTTAGTTCATTGGAAAATGAGTTACCTCAATATGACGCATGTTTTCATTGCATGGGAGTTTCATCAGTGGGAAAAAATGAAGCGGAGTTTACCAAGTACACTTATGACGTCACTAAATCTTTAGTGGATACCTGCTATGCAGCAAATCCTGATATGGTTTTTAATTACGTATCGGGAGCAGGAACAGACGCTAGCGCAAAAGGAAAAATTATGTGGGCAAGAGTGAAAGGTAAAACCGAAAACTATGTGTTAAACAAAGGTTTTAAAGATGCTTATATGTTTAGGCTAGGTGCACTTTTACCCGAAGGAGATGTTAGCTCAGGTACCAGCTGGTACAAATACATATATAGTATAATGAAGCCATTCTATCCAATAATGAAAAAATTAAAATCTGTGACCACCAGTAGTAAATTTGGTAAGGCTATGATCAATTCAATAGCTGCTAATCAAGATTTAAAGTATTTAGAAGGGGTAGATATTAATTATTTGGCTACGAAAGAATAACAGAACACGTTTATCATTTGCCTGAATTCATTATTTTAGTCTCCAGTTTCAATTTGTAGAGGTTCCTTAGAACGCTACATCAAATTATATCAATGACTAGAATTTCCTTTTGCGCTTCAATATTATTCGTTTTAATTGCAACCTCTTGTAAGACTGATCATAAAAAGAATTTTGAAATTTCTCGTTCTAAAGAACTAGCAATTAAAAATAAGGTACACAATCAATTATTGGATATTGAAAAGGAGCAGGGTTGGAGCTTACTTTTTAACGGTGAAACATTAGATGGTTGGCACCTTTTTAACAAACCAGATTCTACCCAATTCTCCGCATGGGAAGTAAGGGATGGTATGATATTTTGTAATGCTACGGATGAAAGTAAAGTATTTGGAGACTTAGTAACCAATAAGGCTTATGAAAACTATGAACTACAGTTTGATTGGCAGATGGCGCTCCGCGGAAACGGAGGAGTATTTATCAATGTACAGGAAACTCCAGAATATAAGGCTACCTACAACACTGGTGTTGAGTACCAATTATTAGAACCAGAACACATGGATACTAAAACTCCCTTAAAAAGACCTGGCACCATTTGGGGATTATCACCACAATTAAATACTGTTGAAGCTAACCCTGTGGGGCAATGGAATACCACAAAAATTATTCAACTAGATGGAAAAATACAGTTTTACCTCAATGGTATTCTTACGGCCGAAGAGGAAATAAATTCCACCACTTGGAAAAATAAAATTGCCAAATCAAACTTTAAAGATGCACCTGGTTTTGGTAAAGTTGCCCAAGGTAAAATTGCGCTACAAAATTGGTATTTTGAGTCTTGGTTTAGAAATATAAAAATCAGGGAGTTGTATTAATTTTTGTACCTATTAATTTCCATACAATTTTAGCTCTATGACTTAATTTGGAGCAATGTCTATATTTAAATAACCTATAAAAATACCAAAGAAGTAGGTTTTTAGTGAGTTTATCGTGTTTTCATATGAAATGAGAAACTCAATGGTTCTAAAATTTTAAATGAATTCTTATCACTCTTTAGATACCTATACATACCTTTCATTACTATCCGGCATCAAATTAGCACATATACACTTTAAAATGAGCTAATTAACATTTCGTTATTTAGTTGGTTACTGTATATTTGAATAGACAACCAACCTATCAAAAACTTTGAATCTCATAAAACCATACCTTCTTTATGTAGTTTTATTAATTTCATCATTTGCTGTTTCTCAACATACGCTTTCAAACCAAGAATCTCTTGATAAGTATTACGAATTACATGAAATAATTAAAACAAAGAATATTAAACTCAATGATGAAATATATTGGGCTTATTATTTTGAAATAGATGATTTAGTAAATCAAATAACCAATAACCATGAATTAGTCTTACTTCATTATTACACATATGCGTATAACTGTAGGTACCTAGGTCTAACAAAAGAAGCTATACATCTTTATAATAAATTTTTTACTTACTATACTAAAAACGAATTGTTATTTACACCACAGGAGAAAGTCAAATTTACTCACTACCGCGCACAATCATACGGTTATTTGGCTGATGTTTATGCGAAAGCCTCCCTACTAGATAGTGCAGGAATTACACATAGAAAGAATATAAAATTCACCAAAAAATTAAAAAATTTAAATAGGGCCTCGGCACTAAACAATTATGGCTTGTTCTTTTATTGGACAAAGAAAGAATTGGATTCTGCGCTACTATATTTCAATCAGTCACTGGTCCTTACAAAATCTATACAGCCTATAAATCATTTACTTGGTAGCGTAAGAGATAATATTGCAGATATTTATGTAGAACAAGGTAAGATTGCAGAAGCCAATGAACTGTATAGAGATAACTTTGAATTTTACCAAGTGTCAAAACTCAAAAAATCTAATGATAAAGATTTTCAAAGCTTAGATGCTGTACGCTTAGCTGCTGCCGGTGCACAATTAATCAATACCTCCATAGACCTGAATCAACTAGAAGAAGTAGATAACGTATTACATCAAATGCACCAAATATTGATCGATTCAAAATCTACAAAGAACCTAGAACCAAGTTCAAGATTACAATATTTACAAGCTAAGGAACGTGTTTTATTTGTACAGAATAAAATTGAAGATGCCTATAAACTTTCTAAGAAAACCAGACATTTATCTGATAGTATCGTTAAAGTAAATTTCGAAAGACAATATCTTGTTAAAAACATGATAGATGATGTTGCATTCCAGCGATTAAAAACTAAATATGCTATTGAAAAGGAGTTAAAAGAAAATAAAATAAAAAATCAAGAATTAAAACTATGGATAATCTCCATTTCATCCATTTCTGTTTTAGGCTTTTTCTTGTCTTTGTACTTTAATAGAAAGCAGCATATCATAAATGCCCAAAATAGACAGCAAATTGCAGAGTTGAAAAATAAAAAACTGAAAAGTGAGATAGAATCAAAGCAACGTGATTTATCTGATTTTGCACTCAACCTAACCCAAAATCAAGAATGGGCCATAGCACTGGCAAATAAATTAAGTTACCTTAAAACTACTAAAGGTAGGGAACGAAAAAAGTTATTTGATGCTTTTGAAAAAGAATTACAAAATAGAATCAACTTTGATATGGACACAAATACGTTTTATCAAAAATTAGATCAACTAAGTGATGTCTTTTATAAAGAATTAAATACCAAATTTCCCAACCTCAGTAAAACAGAAAAGCGGTTATGCTCATTGATTAGATTAAAAATTGAAAGTCACAAAATTGCAGTCCTTCAAAACATAACCTTATCCTCCGTAAATACAAGTAGGTACCGATTAAGAAAAAAATTGAACCTTTCTAAGAATGAAGATTTGGATAATTATATTCAAAGTTTATAAACATACAAACCTCCTTATTTTACTGGCGCTAAAAGACTTTTGAATTCATTTTGTATAGTGTTTGTCTATTGTCTAAATTGAAATAGACCAAACTTTTAGTTATAAATTAGAACATAGATCATGGCTTAATTAAAGCTTGATTTTTTCTAAATTCTTTAACTAACTTAAACAGATTATAGTTATGAAAACCTATTTCTTAAGTTTCGTCTTTATAGGATTAATACATCCAATTTTTTCTCAAAACGAAGTTGCCTTGGGTATAACGAATAAGAAACATTTGTTAGAAATCAAAAGCAAAACACCTAAACCTCTTGAACCCAATACCATTTCTGCACGCGTAGTCAATTTTCAAAATTTAGTCTCTAATTATGATATTACTACTAATGCGATATATACACCTAAAGAAAGGGCAACTTACACTGTAGATTTTAGAGAAGGGAAAAATAAAATAACCAATGTGTATGATCATGAAGGAAATGTAATTAAAAACAAACAGAAATATATAAATATTCCTTTGCCAAATAGCATTTTAAGTCGTGTCATGAAAATGTACCCACAATGGACTTTAAAATCAGCCAAATGTCTCATCAAATCTGAAAAAGATTCGCAAGCCATCACCATCTATAAAATTAAAATCAACTTCGGCAAAAAAAGTAAGATAATTAAAATTGTAACCTAGATCAGCTGTCAAAACCTGAAAAAGAATTAATTTTAGATACTTGAGTGTTTTTATTTCATTCATAAATTTAATGGACAAAAACTTAAAACATCTAAAATTAGCCAACCAACCACCATACCAGAAGTCCTGCATCAATTGGACAATATTATCGATAATGCTATCCTTTACAATGACCGTATTGGCTACTTCGCCTTTTTGTATAGAAGGGTTACCGCTGAAATTCTGAAAGAAGTACAATTAGGCAATTTTGAAGATAACCCCCGTATGGAAACCTTTGATGTCGCCTTTGCCAATTACTACATAGACGCATATAACGGTTATACTACAAACCAACCAATTAGTGCATCTTGGCAATTTGCCTTTAGTTCCAAAAACGAACCTTTAACTATATTACAGCACATTATGCTAGGTATCAACACCCACATCAATCTTGATTTGGGCTTAGCCGCAAGCGCTGTTATGAAAGGTCAAGAAATATCAGCTATAGAAAATGACTTTAATAAAGTAAATCATATTCTGGGCAATATCGTTAATGAAATGCAAGATCGCCTAAGTCGGGTTTCTCCATTACTATTTCTATTGGATATTGTCGGAAAGAATACTGATGAAGAAATTATCAACTTTAGTTTAGGTAAAGCTCGTGAGCTATCATGGATTAATGCCAATCTGCTCTGGGGATTAGGGTCCGGTCACCAAGATACTGCTATCCAGCAAATGGATATCACCGTGTTAAAAATTGGCGAGTTTATAAAAAGTCCAAAATCAAAAATAGTCACCTATGCTCTTCAGTTTTTAGGCAAGTTTGAAGAAAAAAACGTAGGTACCGTAATTTCTCGGTTACGGGAAGATTAGCTAATCATAGTATTGGATGGAAATATAGATGTTCTCAAAATCTATATTGATCATTTTTTATCAATCACTTAACTTATATATAGCGTACAATTTACTTAACTTTATACGTATAGCAATAATGCTATTTAATAATAGGAGGCAAACAACTATTGTGTATATCCATCCTATTTAAAATAAGGTGTTTACAAATTTGTAAGATGAGACACTTGAGTGCAGAAAAACGATCAAAAAACTTAATTTTTTATTACGCCTTTATTGGTTTAATTGTCTGGGGCTGTGCTACCACTAAAAATGACAAGCAGCATGTAGAAACGTTAAATGTTGATAATAGTACCGCCCAAGTACAAGGTAATTCAGCCAAAAATATTGCTAATATTCTACCTTATGGTTTTGATGACCATTCATATATTGGTATACACCCAGATAGTATAACTAAAGAAATCATTGTCACAGATTTATTCAAACAAGAAGAAATTAATAGTGAAGAAAACGGCATATCCAAAGCGTCATATCTTAAGCATATTAGTCCCGTAGCCAATAAGATTGTTCAAAATTACCTTACCAGTGAAGTTAAAGAACCTGGGGGACATTGTTTAGCCGTTAGTAAAGATCGTTTTGTAAAGGCCTATAAAGAGGTCCATGGTCATTTACCGTACCAAGATTTACCTGATAGCATGGCTACCAACATATATACACCAAAACAAGTGTTCAATCTGCTGTATGTTACCGCTTCAAAACCAGATAAAAGTTGGCAAAGTTTACCGGAAAGGTATAGAGGAAAAGGTAATGCTGGTGCTATTGTATATGCCGGTATGGGTACGTTGGTAGACGCTACAGGAATTTGGTCCGGTCAATTAAAACCGGGCGCGCTTATGCAAGTATGGCGATATAAAGAGGATTACATAGAGGTTGTTAAAGGGGCAAACGTTAAAAAACTAGATCCATACGGACATTCCTTCATTTTCATCAGCTATGTACGCGATGAAAAAGGAAAGATTAAAGGATTAAAAATTGCTGATCAAGGGTTTCAAAGCTATAGACCCCTTGTACCTAGAGACTATGACGTGTGGTGGGCGGTTAACTTAAGCGTATAAACACGATCAACGACCTTCATAAAATTTTAAATTTACATATGTAATTTACTCATAACTAACACGTTCTAATAATAGTGGCCTATCCTAAAATCTATACTAGCCTATGTTTCTTTTTTCACTTTTACTTTCTTTAGGGTTTTCTAATGATATATCACCTAAAAATGACAAGGTAAAGGATTATAGTATTTCTAATCATAGATTTAAAACATCAAATAATTTTAGTGAAGAAACACTTTTGCTTCATACGTCATCAGATTCTATTGTTGACTCATATGCCAATACTAAAGAAAATACCGATCAACTGCGTCTACGATTAAAAGAAGACCTTAGATTAGGTACCATTTCACTAGACCACGTTAAAACGGAATTTGCCAATCAGTTAGTTGATAAAATTATACCACATTGGTACGGTACTCCTTGGAGTTTTGGCGGGCATACCGCTACGCCCAATGAAGGTAAAATTGCATGCGGTTATTTTATTTCTACTACATTGCGGGATATGGGCGTAAATATCAACCGATATAAATTGGCTCAAAAATCACCAATTGATGAAGCTAAAATGATTAGTTGTGGCTCAGTAATTAGCCAAGTTGAACACGACTCCCATGAAAAAGCTTTTGACGAAATTGATACACTAACCCAAGAAGGACTTTATTTTATAGGATTTGACGAAGGACATGTAGGCTATCTTTTAAAACGGGAAGGGGAGTTGTTCTTAATTCATTCCAATTATCTTAATCCGGTTTCAGTTTGTATGGAAACCCTTAAAGAATCACGAGTTTTTAAACGTTTCACTAAATTTCATCTTGTAGCGATCTCTCATAATGATGGGTTGTTACAACGCTGGTTGGAAAATGGTACAGTTATTTAAAATAACTCATGCAAAAATCCTTGTTTGTATAATTTGAAGTAGAAAAATATAGGAAATTCAAACTATGCTCATCACAAAAAAATACTATTACATTACGTTGTTTTCCTTTTTATCCTTTTCTTTTTCTGTGCCTTTAGATAAATATCAAGAGTCTAATTTTAAGAAAATACCGACAGATAATTTTCATAACCTGTATAAACTGAATGATAGCTTATATCGCTCCGAGCAACCCTCTAAAAAGGGAATGCGTGAGCTACAAGCTATGGGAATACAATCTATCGTTAATCTTAGACGCCAAGCAACAGATGAAAAAAAAATAAAGGGTTTACATATCAATTTAGAACGTATTCCATTGAAAGCATCAACCATAGATTTTGATGATGTCTTTAATGCCTTGAACAGCATACAACAGGCAAAAAAACCTGTTCTTGTTCATTGTTGGCATGGTTCTGATAGAACAGGAGTTATTGTAGCCGCATCTAGAATGGTATTTGATAATTGGAGCAAAGAAAAAGCTATTGCGGAATTTACAGATAAACGCTTTGGCTACCATAGAACACGATTTCCTAACCTTATAACTTTATTAGCATCTTTGGACGTAGAACTGCTAAAAGAAAAATTAGCAGAAGTAAGAATGGTAAAATCCAATTAAACTTTAACTAGATAGTTTGCGCTACCAATACCTCGCTGACATCATTAGCACCCTTTTCGTATTTACAACTATTCTGTAATACAATTTTGTTGAGTTTTAATTAAAAATATCTAAACATTACGTATCTTTAAATCTAAATTCAGTATAACTTACTATTATCTTAAAAAGTATGTTCGGAATATTTAAAAAGAAGTCGGAAAAGGAAAAATTGCAAGTGCAATATGAAAAGCTGTTGAAAGAAGCCCATACATTGTCTACGACAAATAGAAAAATGAGTGATCAAAAAACTTTTGAAGCTGAAGAAGTTATGAAAAAAATAGAGCAGCTTAATTCATAACTGTTGTTACTTTATCAACATTACTCCATTTATCATGAGCTTCTTAAACATCGCTGTTTTATTATCCAGTAGTGCTTTCTTATACTACGGAGTGGAATGCTTATGGTCAAAAAAGATGAAAGATGAATTTATCAGGTTTGGATTAAAGAAGCAAAGAGTGTTAACGGCATACCTTCAAATTTCAGGTGCATTAGGTGTAATCTTTGGATTTTTCTTGGCTCCAATATTAATTCTAATTTCTGCAGCAGGACTAGCGCTTCTAATGTTTTTAGGCTTTGGTGTTAGAATTAAAATCAAAGATAGCATAGCAGAATCTTTACCATCACTGATTCTTGGTCTCATTAATCTATTTATTGCGGTAAGCTATTATAATCTGCTTGTTTCGTAAGCTTTATAAAAAGGCAATTAGCAAACACAACGTTAAAAACAAAGCGGCAGGAAAAGATTTAAATAAAGGATCTTTTATTTTAAAATGCATAACTATAGATCCTAATAAAAAAGCTGCTAAACCTATAGCTGCAGGTTGCTTTAATACAGGAATCCAAATAGCGGCAAGAAGAAAAATGGCAAGAATAACCTTTAAAAATCCGACTATAAAACACATCGTTTCCGAAAGACCGTAAACTTTAAATTCTTCCATTATAGTCTGGGCATTTCCTCCGCGCCACATAGTGGACTTTTTATTTTGTACAAGCCAAACATTTAAAATACTGATGCCAACAATTATTTGAAATGCGATTATTAAATAATTCATTTTAAAGTAGTTTTGTAGTAAAGGTCATTATTAACCTCAATTCAAAAATACTAATTTTGTTTATCTTTAAGCAATTTTAGTTAAACAAAATTATTAAATGAATAAACAGGATTATAAAATACACATCATAGGTGCAGGGATTAGCGGATTAGTAGCCGCAACTGTATTAGAACAACATGGCTATTCACCTGTGGTCATTGAAGCTAGCGATAAGGTAGGCGGTAAAGTCAAAACAGATATTAACAACGGTTATCAATTAGATCACGGATTTCAAGTTTTGTTAACCGCATACCCGGCGGCTCAAAAATATCTTGATTACAAATCATTAGAACTGCAAGAGTTTTTACCTGGTGCATCCATTTTCAAAAATGGAAAACAAGAAATAATAGGCGATCCCCTTAGAGATGCATCTTTATTATTTTCTACACTATTTGCCAATATTGGTACTGTTGCGGATAAATTAAAAATTCTAAAATTAAATACCCGACTTAAAAATAAAACCGTTGAGGAGATTTTCTCTGACAAAGAACAATCTACACTTTCATATTTGAAAGAATTAAATTTCTCTACTAATATGATAAACGATTTCTTTACCCCATTTTTTGGTGGAATATTTCTTGAAAACAAATTAGATACTTCTAGTAGAATGTTCGAATTTGTTTATAAAATGTTTGGTGAAGGCAGTGCTGCTTTACCCAAAGGAGGTATTAAGGAGATTCCGAAACAACTTCTAAAAAAACTGAAAAACACTACTATATTATATAATACAGCCGTATCTTCAATTACAGACAGAAAAATACTTCTTGCAAATGGTCAAGAACTGGAGAGTGAATTTATAATTATCGCGACAGAGGCGAGTAGCTTAATTCATAATTTGAAAAATCAGGCTATTGAATGGCAGCATTGCGATACTTTATATTTTGAAACGGAAAGCAGAGCTATTAAAAAACCATTGATCGGACTTATTCCTGAACCAAATGCTATTATCAACAACATCTTTTATCACACTAGTCTGCAAACATCTGTAAACGACGGTAAACAATTGCTATCTGTTACTGTTGTCGATAATAAAGGTTTATCTGGAGAAGAATTAAAAGCTCAAGTTCAAAAAGAGTTAACTGAACTTTGCGGAATCACTTCTAGTACATTTATAAAACACTACAGCATACCTAAGTCGCTACCAAAGTTGAGTGAACTGCACTACGAAATATCACCATCGGAAACCCGCTTGACAGAGACTATATTTTTATCTGGCGACGTGCAATTAAATGGCTCATTAAATGCAGCCATGATCGCTGGTGAAAAAGCTGCCCTTGGTGTTTTAGAAAATCTGCAGGGTTTGTTTAAATAAAATTACTCCCAATTATTGGTCCAGTCTTTCCATACCACATCCAATCCGTTACTTTTCAGCATTTCTGTAATTACCTCTGTTGGTCTTTCATCAGAGATTTCAAATTGCTCTAAAGATTCGGGTGCTACGGCATAACCGCCAGGATTGGTTTTAGACTCGGCACTTATCGAAGTGATTCCTAAATTGACAATATTATTTCTAAACACCTCACTTTCTCGGGTAGACATGGATAACTCTACATCTTCATCCAATAACCGAAATGCACAAATTAATTGTACCAAATCTGGATCGGTCATTTCTACTTTAGGCTCCAATCCGCCAGAATGCGGTCGTAATCGTGGAAAAGAAATGGAGTACTTTGTTTTCCAATAGGTCTTCTGTAAATACTTTAAATGCAAGGCGGTAAAAAAGCTATCCGCACGCCAATCTTCCAATCCGAATAAAGCGCCTAAACCAATTTTGTGAATTCCAGCTTTGCCCAGGCGATCGGGCGTATCCAACCTAAAGTCAAAGTTGGATTTTTTACCTTTCGGATGGTGTTTTTTATACTCTTCCCTATGATAGGTTTCTTGATATACCAATACTGCATAGAGTCCGCTCTCTATCAATTGCTCATATTCATGTTGCAGTAAAGGTTGTACTTCTATAGTGATATTAGAAAATTGGGAACGAATCAATTGCAAAGCGTTATTGATATAATCTACACCAACCAATTTATTGGCTTCACCCGTTACTAGTAATATATGGTCATATCCCTTCGATTTTATATAGGCAACTTCCTTTAATACCTCAGCATCGGTCAAGGTACGTCGTGGAATCTTATTGGTCATACTAAACCCGCAATAGGTACAAATGTTCTGACATTCGTTACTCAAATACATGGGCGAATACATCTGTATGGTATTCCCAAAACGCTTTTTCGTCAACTGCCTGCTCAACTGTGCCATCTCTTCTAAATAGGGCTTGGCGGCAGGAGAAATCAATGATTTAAAATCCTCTAAATCCCGTTTGGTGTTACGCAATGCACATAACACATCGTTCTCTGTTTTAGAAAATATGCTCTGTAAGGTGTCATCCCAATTATAGGTATCCAATATGTTTTTAAAACTGCTCATATTCTAATTCAAGAAACTGGTTAACGGACTACTGGCTGCTGCTTTTTTATGAACTACGGGTGCCAATTTTGCTTCAAAAGCCATTCTGCCCGCTGTTACGGCCATTTTAAATGCTTTTGCCATTGCTACAGGATTTTGAGAAACGGCTATCGCCGTATTTACCAACACGGCATCTGCACCTAATTCCATGGCATAAGCAGCATGCGAAGGTGCCCCAATACCGGCATCTACAATTACCGGCACATTGCTTTGGTCTATTATAATCTCTAGAAAATCTTGGGTCTTTAAGCCTTTGTTACTTCCTATGGGTGCACCTAAAGGCATTACGCATTGCACGCCCACTTCTTCCAATCGTTTGCACAATACAGGATCGGCATGTATATAGGGCATCACTACAAATCCTAATTTCACCAATTCTTCGGCTGCTTTTAAGGTCTCTATGGGATCGGGCAACAAATATTTTGGATCAGGGTGTATTTCTAATTTCACCCAGTTGGTTTCCAGGGCTTCCCGAGATAATTGGGCCGCAAAAACCGCCTCTTTAGCTGTACGTACGCCAGAGGTGTTGGGCAATAGATTGATGTGCGCATGGTTTAAATGCTGTAAGATATCATCTTGGGCATCTTCAATATCCACACGTTTTAAGGCTACGGTCACCAATTCGCTGTCAGAGGCTAATAAAGCCTCTCTCATTACTTGTGACGAACTGAATTTTCCCGTTCCCGTAAACAATCTTGAGGTAAATTTTTTATCCGCTATTTGTAACATATTATTTTCTTTTTTCTTCTGATATCCAACGCTCTTCCTGTAATGGACCTCCGTTGATTAATTTCTTCAATGTAGGTATGCCGTTGAAGTTCCGGGTAATTTCTCCCGATACTGCAATGCCGTATACACCGGTTTTCATAATGCCGGTAATATCATCGGCAACAATACCGCCTATGGCAATAATGGGTACACTTGTCTTCAATTCTTCAAGTATGGTCAGATAACCGTTCAAGCCTAAAACGGGACTCAGGTTCTCCTTGGTTTCCGTGAATCGAAATGGTCCCATGCCTATATAATCTACTTTTTGAGCTATTAGGGCCTCACAGTCCTCTAGCGTATTGGCGGTACCACCAATAATTTGCCAAGACGCCATTTCTTTTCTGGCCACAGTAGGGGAGGTGTCGGTTTTACCTAAATGCACTCCGTCCGCTTTTACCTCAGCTGCTATTTTGTAGGAATCGTTAATGATCAATCGGGTTTGATAATTCGCCGTTATTTCCCTTGCTTTTTTTGCAGTCTCCAATACCACTTTTTCCGACTGATTTTTTAAGCGCAACTGTACCAATTCTACACCAGAGGTACAGGCTTTTTGTATGTTCTCTAAATGTTCTTTTGGTGTACTGCCTTGCGATATATAATGTAATGTGGGTATCATATTCTTTCTTATTATAAATTCCTATTTCTGATGGATGCTTTCCGCTGCTCTTGAACAACAGTTTCATATTGGGTTTTCAATGCCAGGAAGCTTTCTAAAGGGTTTTCCATATTCCAAACTCCGCCTAACACGCCAATTCCCTTAAAACCCAGCTTCAGTGTTGCTGCTACTGTTTTATCGCTAATACCGCCCATACCTACAATCAATTTATCAATGTGGTTGACATCAAAGCCTTTGCCTTCATATCCCTTTTTAGAAATAGAAGAAAAAACGGGACTCAGTAAATGATAATCGAATTCAAAACCGCACTGTTCCAATACCTTTGGGTCATGAAAAGAAGAACTAATGGTTTTACCGTACATATCCAACTTTTTAAAATACTGACCAGGATTGTCTATGTAATCTATTCTTTTTTGCTCCTGAAAATGGACGCCCTTTAGGTCATATGTATTGACCAATTCATGATATAAATGTACCACGATTCTGTTATGGTATTTTTTATCGATCGCATCTAAGTAATTGCAATGTTCTTGGTAGTTTTTAAATGGCTTTCTTAAATGATAATACACCAAACCTTCTTGAAATAACTGATGAAGTATTTCAATTTCATGGGGAATGTCTTTTTCTGGTGCTATGACTACGATCATTTTTATTTTTTTGAGTTAAGGATTGCAATAAAAATCCTTTTGCTTTTTCTGCAAAAGATTGAAATGGAAAGCCTGCCCACGCTATTTAGCGTGGGAACTTCCTACTACCCTTAAAGGTACACTTCTGAACCTTTTTGTTTAAACTCTTTAGATTTTTCATCCATTCCTTTTTGTATTACTTCATTGTCAACAATGTCGTTGGCTGCCGCAAAATCCCTTACTTCTTGTGAAATTTTCATAGAACAGAATTTTGGTCCGCACATGGAACAGAAATGTGCAATTTTTGCTCCTGCTGCAGGCAAGGTTTCATCATGGTATTCGCACGCGCGTTCAGGATCCAGCCCTAAATTGAACTGATCTTCCCATCTAAACTCAAAACGCGCTTTACTTAGAGCGTTGTCTCTATGTTGTGAACCTGGGTGACCCTTGGCCAAATCTGCGGCATGGGCAGCCAATTTATAAGTAATAACACCCACACGAACATCTTCTTTATTAGGCAAACCTAAATGTTCTTTTGGAGTTACATAACATAACATGGCACAACCGTACCAACCGATCATAGCTGCACCAATACCTGAAGTTATGTGATCGTAACCTGGAGCAATATCTGTTGTCAAGGGGCCTAAAGTATAAAAAGGAGCTTCATCGCAAACCTCTATTTGCCTTTCCATATTTTCTTTGATCATATGCATGGGTACGTGCCCCGGACCTTCTATAAAACACTGTACTTCATGCTTGCGGGCAATCTGCGTTAATTCTCCCAAGGTCTCCAATTCTGCAAACTGAGCTTCATCATTGGCATCTGCCACTGAACCTGGACGTAGGCCATCACCTAAGGAGAAGGCCACATCATACTGTTTTAAAATCTCACAGATATCTTCAAAATGAGTGTATAAAAAGCTCTCTTTATGGTGCGCCAAGCACCATTTTGCCATAATAGACCCTCCACGAGATACAATACCCGTTACACGCTTTGCCGTCATAGGTACGTAACGCAACAAAACACCGGCATGTATGGTAAAATAATCTACACCTTGTTCTGCTTGCTCTATTAAGGTGTCCTTAAAAATCTCCCAGGTTAAATCTTCTGCCACACCGTTTACTTTTTCCAATGCCTGATAAATGGGTACCGTACCTACAGGAACAGGAGAATTACGAATGATCCATTCACGCGTTTCATGAATATTTTCTCCGGTAGATAGATCCATAATATTATCTGCACCCCAACGGCATGCCCATACTGCCTTTTCTACCTCTTCTTCTATAGATGAAGTTACGGCAGAGTTACCGATATTGGCATTTATTTTCACCAAGAAATTACGCCCTAATATCATAGGTTCTGCCTCTGGGTGGTTAATATTAGAAGGTATTACGGCTCTTCCTCTAGCCACTTCGCTACGTACAAATTCTGGGGTGATCTTTGCAGGTATGGCAGCTCCAAAATGTTCCCCCTTATGCTGCTTTTTAATTGCTGTCATTTCATCTATACGCTGATTTTCACGTATAGCTATATACTCCATTTCAGGAGTAATAATTCCTTTTTTAGCGTAATGTAATTGGGTTACATTATGTCCTTTTTTAGCACGCATTGGCTTTTTTAAATGGCCAAAACGCATGTGATCTAAACGTTGGTCCTGTAAACGTTGGTTACAATATTCTGAGGAAAAAGCGCCTAATTCTTCTACATCGTTCCTATCTAACACCCATTGCTCCCTAATCCTTTCTATACCGTTGTGTATATTGATCTCCTTAGTTGGATCGGTATATGGACCAGAGGTATCGTAAACGGTAACCGGTTCATTTGGTGTTTTCTTTTTTGTAATGGAGTCTACCGTATCGGTTAATTCAATTTCACGCATGGCCACTTTAATTTGTGGATGCATTTTACCGGAAATATAAATTTTCTTGGAATTTGGAAAAGGCTTACGTGTAATGCCATCTTGTTTTGGAGCTGTATCTTTTTTTTTCATATTTAATGTTGCGTTTATTAACTAAATTTCAATTTCGCTGTGCTGTTAGAGTGCTTAAAAAGTAATATCTAACCCCCTTGAGTAGCTCTAATGACCAACACCACATCACTTTCGTTCAGTGTGGCAGAAGACCAGTCTGATTTTGGAACTATAGTTTCATTTACGGCTACGGCAATACCCTTAACAGAAATACCTAGTTCAGTAATGATAGCTTCTAAAGTAGTATTGGCCTTGAATAGGCGAGGGGTGTTATTGACTTTTACGTTTATCATCTGTTTATTAATTATTAAAGCGCATAACGCTACAATGATGTTGATTACAGTGTAAACGGATAGAAATAAAAAATGAATTGAAAAATGGAAAGGACAGGAGTTTGCTCCTGTTAACTTTTTCCTACGTTGATATTAATCAAATCAGGTTCTAAGGATATTTCTCAAACTATGAAATAGCTACTCCTAAAGTTTACAAAGCAAATTTAGGAATAAGACGGCAGATATGATTCATAAAAAATGTTTTGTTTTTTGATTGTCCCTTTTAAAAGTTTCTTTTGATTTAAAATCGATATGTATTCATTAGAACAGTCACCATGGTAAGTCGCTAATGTAGAAGGTAAACGTTTCTTCTCTATGTATTCTTTCATATATTAGCGTAAAATATACGCATAGTATGCAACAATCAATTAAGCTTTCTGTTGACGCCGTGGTTTTTGGGTATGAATCTGAAACTATTTCGGTACTGCTCATCAAACGAAAATATGAACCTTTTAAAGGAAAATGGGCTATTCCTGGCGGATTCGTTTTAGACTCGGAATCTTTAGAAGAAGCGGTAGCGCGGGAGCTGAAGGAAGAAACGGGAATCAAGATTAATTACTTAGAACAATTATACACCTTTGGAAAACCCGATAGAGATCCTAGAAAAAGAGTAGTATCCGTTGCCTATTTCGGGTTGATAAAACCTAGTGCTTTTAAACTTGCCGCTTCAACCGATGCGGAAGAGGCACAGTGGTTCTCCATTACCAATTTACCCGAACTATCTTTTGACCATGCCGAAATTCTAAAACTTGCCATTACACGCTTACAGGCTAAAATTACCTATGAACCCATTGGGTTTGAATTGTTGGATACCAAATTCCCTTTTTCCGACCTTGAAAAACTGTATAGTTCCGTTTTAGGTAGGGACATTGACAGACGTAATTTTAGAAAAAAAATGCTTGGTCTAAATATCTTGGATGAATTGGATGAAAAGGTTTCCAAGGGCTCCGGTAGACCTGCAAACCTCTTTATGTTCAATAAAAACAGGTACTTCAAACTAAAGAAGGAGGGTATTATCTTCGAAATCTAAGCTACTCCTTTTTAATTTGCGTAAAATAAACACAAATAATGCTTTATGAACTCAAATTATATTTTACATTTGCGTTATTATTACGCAAATTGATTTTCATGATGTACACATCTAACGACATACTACCAATAAATAAACGCAACCGGCGTTCTATTTTTCTAGCAGGTAATATGGATCATAAACAGAAGGGGAGTTGGAGCGCAAAAGTAATTGCCGAGTTTGGTACACATGATATTTTTGACCCAACACATACCCATTACCATGAACTGAACGCTGCGCAAATGAAGCAACACATTAAGTGGCAGTTAGCTGCTTTACAGCAATCGGATTTTATACTATTGAATTTTCTTAAAAATTCTAAATCACCCATTTCTTTTGTAGCATTAAGGAAGTGCATAAAGTGGAACAGCCCCATGATTATCTGTCCGAAAGAAATTTACATAAGTAGTGATGTACATACCCATTGCAAACAATACAACACACCCATATTCAGTAATATAAAAGAAGCTTAAACACTGTTGAAAAACAGCCTATAAATACACATTATGAACGGATTACTATTAACAGACGGATACAAAACAGGACACCACCAGCAATACCCTAAAGGAACAGAAGAGGTATATTCTAACTGGACACCAAGAAGTAATAAATATGCACCTCAGGGTTGTGATAAAGTAGTTTCTTTTGGCCAACAATATGTGTTCCAATGGTTGCATGATTATTTTCAGGATAACTTCTTTTCTAAGCCAAAAGCACAGGTTTGTAATGAATTGAAAGAAGAGTTATCCCTGTATTTAGGTACCGACTATGATGTTACGCATTATGAGGAATTGCACGACCTTCAATACTTGCCTATTAAGGTGAAATCCATTGTGGAAGGGGTAGAGGTTCCTATTAGAGTGCCTATGGTTACTGTGGTAAATACGGATAAAAAATTCTACTGGATCACTAATTTCCTAGAAACCATTTTATCTACTATGCTATGGCAACCAATGACATCAGCTTCTATTGCTTTATGTTACAAACGAATTTTCAAAAAATGGACATTAGAAACTGATAAAGACAATATGGCTTTCATCGATTTTCAAGGTCACGATTTTTCTATGCGAGGTATGGGCGGACTGCAAAGTGCTATTTCATCTGGTATGGGTCATGCATCTGTATTCTTAGGGTCAGATACCTTGCCGGTCATTAGTAGCTTACGTCACTATTATAAGGCTGAAGGTTTTGTAGTCGGTTCTGTAAATGCTACCGAACACTCCGTGATGTGTGCCGGTACAAAAGATGATGAAATTGGTACGTTCAGGGCTTTAATGAATACCTACCCTGCGGGAATTTTATCGGTTGTAAGTGATACATGGGATCTATGGAAGGTATTGACCGAATACCTTCCAAAGCTCAAAGAAGAAGTTCTTTCTAGAGATGGTAAATTGGTCATTAGACCAGACAGCGGAGATCCTGTTGACATCATTTGTGGCGAGTCTCGTGAGCTTGGTAGCAACACACCAAAAGATAAAGGGGTAGTGGAACTTCTTTGGGATATTTTTGGAGGTACCGTAAACGAACAAGGTTTTAAAGTATTGGATAGTCACATTGGTGCTATCTATGGTGATAGTATTACCACAGAAAGAGCAGAGGCTATCTGTCAACGCTTAAGCGATAAAGGTTTTGCTACGACCAATGTAGTATTGGGTATTGGTTCTTTTACCTACCAATTTAATACCAGAGATACTTTTGGTTTTGCCATGAAAGCAACTTCTGTTGTAGTAAACGGCGAACGTAGAGAAATTTTCAAAGATCCTATTACCGATGACGGAATTAAAAAATCTGCTAAAGGATTGGTAAAGGTGGAATTGCAAAACGGAGCATATGCATTGATCGATCAAGTAACGCCAGAAGAAGAAAGCACGGGCGAGCTACAAGTAATCTATAAAGACGGAAAGTTTGTAAACCAAACGAACATACAAGAAATAAGAGACCGTATTAATACCAATCTTTAAGAATTACTGATGATGTGGTTTAAAGAATTGACAGGATTTGATGAAGTATCACCCGAAAATGTGCGTGATCATATCACTATTGACGGACAGTATTTAATTTCTAAAATCAATAACAAATCCTATCAATTTGGCTCTCTAGAAGTTGTTTCCTTAGAACAATTAAGAAATCAGCAAACCAACAATGACAGTACTGTTAAAATAAAGGTTTCTGAAATGGTTGCCGATATTCAAGACTTACATGCCGACCCTAGAAATGAGCACGCGTTATTTCAAGCTGCATCGCAGTTCAATTTATTAGAAATGGTCGGTCCTGAAGTGTCGCCTAGCGCGGGAGTTGGTATTTACGAAAATGACTTCACCCAAGGTCCCGCTTGTGCCATCGCTTGCGGTGCAGGAACGATTTACAGAAACTATTTTGCTCCGGTTAATGGTCAAATTGGGCAAACGGATGGGCATCAGATTGATTGTTTAGATGGGATCGGTAAAGAGCTTCATAATCAAGAGCTCCAATTATGGAAAATGACCAACGGTTATGCTGTTTTAGGTCAAAAAGGCTTACTCAACATTAATAAGCAATTAGGAGGTTTTACAGATGCCCAAAGAGCGTTTCTAAAGGGTAAACTAAAAGTAGGTACGCAATGGAATACTGAAGTTACCCTAACGGATAAAAAACAGATAGTATCTCAAATATATTGCTCTGCTTTGCCGGTAGCATATTCGCATATCGAATGGTATTACTGGGAGAATTTTGCCAGAATAATTTTAGAAGCCACCTATGAAGCTACGTTACACACGGCACTGATAAATCTAAAAAACAACAAATCAAACAAGGTATTTTTAACCTTGGTAGGAGGTGGGGCTTTTGGTAATGATCTAGATTGGATAGTAGAATCATTGTTCAAAGCACTAGAGAAATTCAGAAAAACGCCATTAGATGTGCGTATTGTCAGTTACGGAAACTCAAATCATATATTGAAACAAGAAATAGATAATTTCAACAATAAGAATTAGGATATGAAATACGAAATTAAAAAATTTAAAGACGGACAAGTTGCCGCCAAAATCACGGAAAGCGGAGATATTCATATTAAAATAAGAGGAAACAGTTATGAAGATTTGTTCAGTGCTGCTGCCATAAAAGAAGCTTGGGATGCTGAAAATGTAACCAACAAAACAGCCATTGCCAAACTCACTATCTTTTGTCTAATTGGGCAACGTTCAGATAGGCGTTTCCATAAAGGAGAATCTTTTGATTTAAAAGTCATCTGTAAGTTCATCAACGACATGAAATTCGACTCCGTTGCCATTTTACACCCACATAGTCCTATTTCATTGGCGTTAATTGATAATGCAGAAAAAATATCGCATGTAGATTATGTTGAAAAAGCTTTTAATGAAATTGGAAATCCAGTATTGGTGAGTCCCGATGCTGGTGCGTATAAAACCACCCATGAAATTGCCGAAAAACTGAATGCAGATTTGGTACCGTCCAACAAAGTGCGAGTAGATGGTGCTCCGGTGATTAGTATACAAGGTGACGTAAAAGATAAGCAATGCTTAATTGTTGATGATCTTGCCGATGGAGGCAGAACATTTAAATTCTTGGCGGAAGCGTTGAAAAAGCAAGGTGCCGCAAAGGTGTATCTATATGTTACCCACGCACAATTCAACTATGGATTTGAGGAACTCAAAGAAACCATTGACCATGTCTATTGCACCAATAGCTATAAAGATATTGATGATGATTTCGTTACTCAGTTTAAGTTGATGGGTTTGTAGAGTTCGATTAAATAAAAAGCGATTCTTAATATCTAAAAATTAGATGTTAAGAATCGCTTTTAAATATACAACAGCTTTTATACTACAAACTCACAAATATCAATCAAAATATGAATACAACTCTTTTTTCAGGTTATCCCATTGCCCTTTATCTCCGCTAATTACTTGACCTACTTCTTTCACTTTAGAGGTACCGAAACCTATAGCTTCTTTTAAGCCAATATGTGGCGGTAAAGACAATGCACCGCTGCTCACTACAGCATCGATTATAAATGGTTTTTTACTTGCTTTCGCTTGCATAATAGCCGCATCAATATCTTCAGCATGCTCTACTCTTACACCATCACCACCACAAAGCTTAGCATATTCGGCAAAATTGACATTGGTTTCATGTAAGGCATCTAAACTCGCTGCCAAGCCTGCTTCTTCCATTTCCAGTTTCACAAAACTTAATTCTGAATTATTGAATACCAACACTTTAATCGGTAATTCATACTTAACGGCGGTTATGAAATCTTGCATAGACATATTAAATGCTCCGTCTCCACAAAAAGCCCATATTTCTTTATTTTTATTTGCAAACTGCGCACCAATGGCCGAAGGCAACCCTACTGCCATAGAACCATGATTAAATGAACCTGTAAGTCGTCTTTGATTGTGAAAAGACATATGATGTGCCGCCCAAATAGCCGAAGTACCGGTTTCAACCGTGAAAATGGCATCATTGGCTGCGTGCTCATTTACCAAATCTGCAAATATTTGTGGGTGTAACGGTTCATGGTCACGGGTAGGGGAGGCTTGCTCTTTCATATTAGCTCTCCAATCTTTAAAATTACCTCTTAATTTATCTAAGAAGTCGGAATCACTTTTTTGCTCAATTCTCGGATTTAATAATTCTAAGAATGATGATATATCACTCCAGACCCCAAGTGATACCGACGTTCTGTTTCCTATATTTTCTTGTCGAATATCTACCTGTATCGTTTTTGTTTGATGCGGAAGAAAATCTATATAGGGAAAATCGGTTCCTAACATTAGCAATAAGTCACATTTCATTACGGCATTATAACCTGAAGGGTTTCCAATTAACCCGGTTAGCCCTACTACATTGTCCGTATCATGATCAAAAATATCGCTAGCACGTAAACTATGCGTAATCGGCGCTTGTAATTTTTTAGCCAATTCTAGTACTGCAGCACGACTCTCACGACAACCATCTCCTGCTAAAATACCTACTTTAGTTGCGCCATTTAAAAGCTTAGCAGCCTCAATAATGCTATTCTCATCGGGTATTAAACGAGAAGAATACTTTTTAATAGGGTGTATAAATTCTTCGTTTGCCGCCTTCATTTCAGCAACATTTGCCGCTAACTCTATTCTACAAACAGCATTATTGGCCATGGCTATTTTAATGGCGCGTTGTACAACCATAGGTGCCTGTTCTGGTGTTTCTATCACGGCTTGATAATCACAAACATCATCAAATACCTTTTTTAAATCTACTTCTTGAAAAAAGTTGGTTCCCTGTTGTTTCTGATCAATTTGACCGGTAATTGCAATTACTGGTGTACGTTCTTTTTTAGCATTGTACAATCCATTAATCAAGTGTAAAGCACCGGGACCAACAGTACCTGCACATACGGCTAAATTATTACTTGTTTGACTATGACCAAAGGCAGCAAAAGATGCATTGCCCTCGTGTTTCATGCCAATCCAGTCTACAGTGTCTCGCCCTTCAATTGCTTTAACGAAAAAATTTAAGGCATCGCCCGTTACTCCGTATATTTTATCTACCCCGACACTTTGCAAAATATCGAGTAGTTGTTCTGATACATTCTTACTCATAATAGTGTTCTTTATATTTTATAATTTGGATGAAAAAATCATCCGTTATTTATCTATACTCCGGATTTTCAAAATTCCATCTTGTACCATCATCCCAATCTTTTCTTGAGTTTCCGTAAGGCGGATATCCCCCATTATCCTTCAGCATTTTAGCTAAATGCATGAGATTATAGGACATAAAGGTTGTGTTACGATTTGTAAATTCCGAATCAAAACCTACCGGTGGGTCAATTTTTTCGCCATCCCATTCGGTATCTCCATAACTGGGTCCGGGACCAACCTTACCAATCCAACCTGCATCTGCCTGTGGCGGTATACTATAACCAATATGTTGTAGTGCATATAATAGCCCCATAGAACAATGTTTAACACCATCTTCATTACCAGTAATTATACAACCACCGGCTTTACCATAATACACGTATTGTCCTTTATCATTTTGATAACCGCTCATGGCATATAAGCGCTCAATAAGTTTTGTGGCTACCGATGAACGCTCTCCTAGCCAAATAGGGGTACCAATCACCAATATATCTGCCGCCATTACCTTATCATAAATTTTTGGCCAATCATCCTTGTCATATCCTGCTTCGGTCATGTCTGGCTGTACACCAACCGGTATATCATAATCTGCTAATCTTAGAATCTCTACATCAACTCCTTCAGATTTCATAATCTTAGCAGACACGTCAATTAAATTGCGTGTGTGACTTTTAGAGGGTGATTTCTTTAAGGTACAGTTGATAAAAATTGCTTTTAACGTACTAAAATCTGTATTTTTCATAGTTTTCTTATTTACCAATTACTTTTACGGTGACCACACCAAATACTACATGACCTATGAGCATCGCTAGTAAGCGCATTGGCATAGACCCATCCATAGGTGGCATTTCAAATAACATTCCTAATACCTCCATACCAATTTGTGCTAGTATGAGTGCTACGATACCAAAAGCAATTCCTTTCAAGAAAAGATTAGAAATGTTGACTTTTGGAGCAAATACATATTCGTAAAACAAAGCAAATAGGATACCCATAATAAAATGCAAAATCCATCCTACTGCTATGGGTACATTTAGGGTACCTGCTAATAATTTCCAGGGTGCCATTTCGGGCATACCCATGTGCGGTGCTACCAACATTATTATGGTCATTACCACCGTTCCTAAAATACCTGCCAATATAAATTGGGTCAATTCACTTTTCATTTATTAATCCTTTTTGCGTTAAAAATATTTGAGGAATATCAATGTAATATCATATACATTATTCTTTTTTCCAATAAAATACTGATTATCAGTTTGCAAGCTATTTTAAGTACTATAAAATCTTTAGTGCATACCATTATTTTATTGACGTGAAGACGAAGAATACATCTTTGTTACTGTAGTATAAAATTTGTTGACGAGGTTTCTTTTTATGTCCTATAAACTCAATTTCCTTTTACAATACTCATGGGAATGCTTATTTACCTTCTATAGCGTTGCTAATTTGTAACGACATTGCTTTATTGGTCGTACCATAAAACAGGAATGTATTGCTATTGGTATTTACATCAACCAACCCTGAAAAACCCTTAATACTCGGTGGTATATCTAAAATAGTTAAAGCTCCTCTTTAAAGTTCGATTCAAAAATTCGGTATTTAAAAAGACCCACAACTACTGCGCCTCCAATACTATTTCCTAATAAAGCCAAAAACAGAAACCATAGGTAATCTAGAGCGCTAATTTCACTAGTATGTAAAAAGGCGCCGAACACCTCTATATTGCCCACAATACTATGGTGAAACCCTCCAAAGCCAATAACACCGGTTATCATGATTATAAGAACAACATGGGTAAGAGAATTCATGGTACTGTTCAGTAACCAAGTAAGTAGCCCCATTAACCATCCGGCAACAATGGCACTCGCTAATAATACCCAAGAGGTCTCCTTTAAAACATGAGCTCCAATTTCTATCATGGTCTCTTCCGTAAAAAGGTTTAGATGCGGCGCAAGTACCCCTATAAAACCAGCAAAAATATTGCCGCCTATAATATTGCCTAAAATAACTACGCCCCATACCCGAAATAACTCCCAAATGCTACGCTGCCCATTCAACATGGGCAAAGCCAATACCGAGGTTTGCTCAGTAAACAGAGCAGATTTACCAAGGATAACAAGTATAAACCCAACAGGGTAAACCACTGCAAATAGTTTGAATATAATAGTGGTATCTATAATACCGTTCATTAAATAATACAGCGTACAAATAAGAAAATAGCTAAACCCAATTTCTAAACCGGCAATTACCGCACTTAAAAACATGGCTTTATTCTTTATCTTGAAAATTTCTTCTCCTTCATGAATAACCCTACTAAGAATTACACTGTATTCATTGTCATCTTTAATATCTGAAGATTTCTTTTCCAGTTCTTTCTGATGATCTTTCTGTTCTATTTCTTTATTCTCCATAACATAATGGTTAGTTGTATAAAGGGGTAGCGGTAACTAATACCACTTTAAACTATTAACAAACAGCTAACTATAGTAATCAACTAAACGGATGATGCTAGTTAAAATTTACGCTTGACAATTTTTTAAAAATATAGAATGGACCTAAGTATGGTTACTCTTAATACATTTTTTGATAACTGTAAAGAAATTGATGGTGATTTTGTTGGGCTGTTTAACGCTAGTGGATCGTAACTTACTACATCACGATTCCTTATAGGATGACAAGGTCTTTATACACTATGATATAAAGAAAAAAAGAATTTGCTGATTAAAAACAAGAAAATCATATTTTACACGTATTAGCTCAAGATAGTTTTCAAATAGCAGAACCACCCCGGTTATTCAAAAAATACAATCAAACAACCAACTCATCCCCAAAATATTACAATTCAGTAATTCTCAATTTAATGTTATCTTGATTCCATATATGTTTGTCATATCAATCACACCAACGGGACAGAAAAATGGAACATGCTCAACCAAAAGTCAATAAGAAAAAACAGATTTTTAGAATCATATTATTTACAAGTACATTCATTTCCTTATGGTTTGTACCGTGGATCCTTGTAAAAGCATGGATACTACCTTTACCGAATACGGTACAAGAGCAAGTAGACCAAACGGCAGGTTACGGATTTGATGGAGTCATTGTTTACGTAGACCAAGCCGGTAAACCATCGGCATTATATGGTGCCGGATATCATAACACGGAAAAGAAAATACCCGTTAAGCCAAATGCTTTGTTCAAAATTGCCAGTATAAGCAAGCTATATGTGGCGGTTGCCATTACAAGATTAGCCAATGAAAATCGTATCAACCTAGATGAACCGCTTACCGATTATTTTCCAGAACTTTTAGGTAGCATTGAACATGCAGATAAGATTACATTAAAAATGATGGTAAAGCACAGAAGTGGCATTCCCAATTTCACCGATAATCCCGATTATTGGAAAAACCAACCAAATACCGGTATAGATGTATTAACCTATGCAACCGATTTGCCAGCCCATTTTAAACCAGATGAAGATTATGGCTATTCTAACACCAATTATTTACTGCTTTCCAGAATTATAGAGCAAGTAACTGGCGGTAGTCGATATGACTACTTCAAAAAAGAAATTTTAATTCCGCTCGGACTTAACAATACGTATGGCTCAATTGATGATGTAAACTTAGACGATGTTATGAGTGGTTATTATGTAGGAATCGATAAAGATTTTAAAAATGAGAATAACGGCATGATGCTAGCTACTGCTGAAGATGTTGGCAAATTCGTAAGGGCATTAAACGACGGTTCTTTACTTAGCGAAGAAGAAATGGAAATCTACACCTCCCTTTATGATTTTAATCATGGTGGGTTGGCTGCCGGCTATCAATGTTTGGCAGAATACCATAAAGATATAGACGCCGTAGTGGTGCAGTTTATGAACACGACAGATTTTGAAGGCTATCAATGGAATTTACTACAGATTACCCATAGCAGAGTGGTTAAAATACTACGTAAATCAGAATAGCCAACAACCTCATAACATACTTAAAATTAAATACTTACACTCTTTAATATGTAACAATTTTAGGTTTTCATCGTCTTACATTCAAATCATCAATCAATCAAATCAAATCAGTATGACAGTTTTAGTAGTAGGCGCAAGTGGCGCTACAGGTAGGCAATTGGTAGCACAACTTCTTTTGCAACAACATTCCGTTAAAGTAGTGGTACGTTCTCCCCATAAGCTCCCTGAATCTTGGAAAAACAAGGACAACCTTCATATTATTACCGCAAGTATTTTGGACCTGACCGATTCTGAACTGCAAAATTTGGTAAGCAATTGCCATGCCGTGGCTTCCTGTCTTGGTCACAACCTAACTTTTAAAGGAATGTACGGACAACCTAGAAAACTGGTTACAGATGCCACCAAACGTCTATGCAATGCCATTAAAGCAAGCCGACTGCAAAAACCTACCAAGTTTGTTTTAATGAATA
The DNA here is from genome assembly GCF_900155985.1 of Maribacter ulvicola. Lineage (GTDB taxonomy): Bacteria > Bacteroidota > Bacteroidia > Flavobacteriales > Flavobacteriaceae > Maribacter > Maribacter ulvicola. The sequence goes on along the minus strand of NZ_FTMA01000002.1, from coordinate 289,691 downwards.
CAACCGGTAATAGTAACCGTGATATTCATGAACCCATTTCACTTGCACAAAAATGTGTCATTGTTCTTTTGAGGTTGCTATTGCCTCCTCATGTTGATAATGGAAAAGCTGCGGATTACTTGCGTACCCAAATTGGACAGAACAACAGGGCCGTAGAATGGGTTACCGTAAGACCAGACGGATTAATTAACGAAGACCAAGTAAGTGCATACGAGATTTTCCCTTCGCCCACACGTAGCGCCATATTCAATGCCGGTAAGGTAAGTCGTATCAATGTTGCTCATTTTATGGCCAGCCTTATCAATGACAAAAACTTATGGAGTACCTGGAAAGGGCAGATGCCGGTTATCTATAGTTCATCGCAAGAAAATTAATTAAATAGCTCAGTAGAAAAATGGAAAGATTCATAAAACAGGTAAATAAACAACATTCCGGTAAGAAGGTTCTAGTGCTTTTCTTACTCACCAACATCGTATATGCGTATATGCTGTTAGTTACCATTCCGGCTACGATGGAATTTTCGAACGGATTGCAATTATTAGATATGATGCCCGCAGGATATGATTTAGCGTATGTAAATACCCTTTTTCAAACGCTAGGGGATACCGGTCGCCAAATGTATCTCACCAAACAAATTCCTGTAGATATGATCTATCCATTACTCTTTGGTATTTCCTATGCAGCAGTACTGGCGTATTTCCTTTTAAAACTACCTAAACTAAACCCGAAATACCTATACCTGTGTCTATTGCCCGTAATTGCAGGTCTAGCAGATTATTTGGAAAACATGGGTATTATTTCTATGCTGAATACCTACCCAACTCTTACAGAAACTACGGTAACTATCACCAGTATATTTTCGGTTATTAAAAGTAGTACTACCAGTATGTATTTTATGGCCTTAATAGTCGTTTTGATTGGACTTGGGGTTCGTAGGTTGAAACCTAGAGGCAAAAATTTGCAGCAATAGCACAACCCCAGCAATTAGCTATAGGAGGATAACATTACCTATTACAACTCATATTTACCCCAAAAACGTTATTAAGAATAGAACAGTTACAGTAATTTTGTATTCCATATACCCCAAATAATACAAAATCTTGTTAGAGAAAAGACGACAATTACCCCAAACCCAATTAACAGATGAAGACCATTTCATTTACTGTTTAGAAGGTGTCGATGATATAGAAAACGAAGCCCTTACCGAAGCGCAACAAAGTCTAGAGCAACTAGCCATGAAATATGGCATAGCAAGTATTTACAAAACATGCGATACTATTGAAGGTCTAGAAGATAGCCTAAATGCACTGGTGCTAGATGACCATAATTTTAAAGATTATGAAATCATTTATTTAGTCATGCATGGCGAAGCAAATAGTATCTGCCTAAACGACTATTATTATACGCTACAGGAGATTGCCGAAATTTTTGAGGGTCGGTTACGAGGGAAAATCCTGCACTTTTCAAACGCCAAAATTCTTGACCTGGACGAAGAGGAAGCGCAATACTTTTTAGATATTACCAATGCCAAAGCAGTTTCTGGCTATGGAAATGCGTTTAACGGGGTCAGCAGTGCAAATTTAGACAAAGCCTTCTTCAACTTATTTAAAGAAGATGATGATATGTTTGAGGTGGTTGAAGAGCTGCACCAAAGACATTACAATGTGTGTAAGTTGCTTGATTTTAGATTGTATTATTAAGTTTAGCCGTGAATTAGCCACTTTATAAATAAAACAAAAATACGCCAAGCAATAAGCCTTCATTAATACCAAGTACATCAACGAAGAAGAAATAAATGATATGAAAAAAACGAGTTTACGTTATGTAAAGTAAGCTTTGGTTACAATCTAAGCATAGAGATGAAAATCTCTATTTTCTAAACAGATGATTTGCAGTCAAAATTGTTACCATCTAATTTAATTTTACCTTCTAAATACTATCTTCTAGAAAGGTAATGAAACAGCGTATTATGTGTGTGGTATCAGTAATCGGTTTTTAAACGTATCTATTCATTTTTAAATAGTAATATCATTATTTTTTATACGTTTTATATTTCCGTTAAAAGCAAATTCACTATTTCATAAGCGGTGTTTTTTCTATATACTTTGGATAGTGATGCGTATACAAATAAGGAGCTTTCACATGTTTTTTTAAATTAATAACTCTTAATTATTCGCACTAATAATTAAATCTATATTCCTATTTTTACCAAAATCAAATAAAGGAATTTAATAGTATGAGCAAGACGAAACTAACCATAAATAACAATGGTTCTGTAAAAGTAGAAGGAGATTTTGAAATTGTTGATAGCCAAGGTAATTCGTATAACTTACAAGGTAGAACAGTGTTAGGTATATGTCGTTGTGGACGTTCTAATAACAAACCTTTTTGCGATGGTTCTCACAGAAATCATTTTGAACACGAAGCAACAGCTTTCGATTTACCTCCAATGAAAAAGAAATAAATCATCTGAATTATAGCTTTCTATGGATTCCTCTCATAAAAAAGCCATAATCATATTTGTACTATAATGCTTAGCATTATGGCACATTACTTTGTTACTGCACAAAAACAAAAGGTCCAGGAGACCTTTTGTTTTTTTCGTCAGTCCACATGCTGGTATAATTGACACTTCTCTTTCTTTAATTATATTTCTAAAAAGCTGTTTGAAATGGTACTGAGAACGATTGTTTTTGTACAGTGAAGCTTATACAATGGCTAAGTCTACCGTAGACTTTAAATTTTTGTATATCTATATCTATTTTTTATACAATATTGGGGTATGACCTAACGCTGTTAAATGCTATTTTTGTTACACTCCTTTCACATAGGGTATTAGGTATTACGGAACCACAGATGACCAACGAATGCAATACATTTTTAACATAAAGTATGCGGGTTTTAATACCTTAAAAGGTCGTTTGGTATTTATGGTCACCTTAATGCTGAGTGGTATCTTTTTGCTATGGGTCCTTAATCCTTTCAATATAGAGTCTTGGTTGCTAGGAAGCAGATCTTCTTATAGCGGTCACCTATTGTCCTTAGTACTTATGAGTTGTTTTGTAGTCATGGTTGACCAGTGGTTATGGTATAAACTATGTAACTTAAAGGTGTATACTATATACCATGTTTTACTAACCAGTATTACGGAGTGGTTGGTGATAATCTCGTTGCTTACTTATTTTTATGGAGCGTCAAACAATCCATATATGACGGAATGGTTGTTAACCGCTAAATATTTTTTAAAGGCCATTCTTTTACCCTATGGCTTGGCATTACTGTGTGCCCAGGTATATGTTAAAAAGTATGGACAACCACCGCATGATGGTTTAAGCCATATCCATAACATGAAGCATGTAAAAGACGAAAATGGAGCAGTACGGCTTATACTTAAAAAAAGTACCATTCTGTACTTAGAAGCTAAGAGTAATTATGTGCAGCTATACTATCTAGGAGCGTCTGGGGTAGAAAGTAAAAGTATCCGCATTAGTTTAAAAAATATATCGGAGCAATTCCAGGATATGGAAATGGTACAATGCCATCGGTCTTTTATAATACGATTGCCAGCGGTAAATTGTATAAAAAAACAAGGTAGAAAAACCGTAGTATATTTAAATGGCGCAGCGGTTTCCATACCGGTTTCCAAATCTTACGAGGCTAACCTTACCAAGCAGTTTAAAGCCCATAAAACTATCTATCCCAAATAGGTCTATTTCGTCCCAGACCGCATATATACCGAAAATCTAAGTATACATTTGGGTTCAAATAAATCTTTAATAATATGAAAAAAATTATCTTATTGACCTTAGTAATGGGCACTATTGGACTTAATCTCGCTTTTGTGGCACCAACAAAAGCCAACGATTTTGTAGGGGATTGGGCGTATAATAGTTATGATCTGCCTTATGAATACCAAAAAGGAAACCTTCGGTTTTATATGGAAGATGAGGCATTGGATGTAGAAGTAACGGTAAACAATAGTAGTTTTAAAGGCACCAATGTATCTGTTTCAAAGGACACCGTTAGTTTTTACGTACAAGTAGATTACCAGAGTGAAGTAAAGGTGGTGTTAACATTGGAGAATAATCAACTAAAAGGATATGTATTAGTTGACGGGCAGAAAATTTCACTTGATTTAAAGAAAGTGGTTTAAATTTTATTTTCTAGAATACCCAACGGCAAAAGTCTTATGGTCTTTTGCCGTTTTAGTTATTGCTATCTATTTGTTCTATTGGCAGTTAAGTGCTTTTTAGATTTACAAAAAACTAATGGGTAAACAGCCGCCCACAGTGAGTGCAACTATGCGATTGCTCCCCATATATTGAACCGGAACTTTTACGTTACCGGAACAAATCAAGTTTGGGTATTATACATCACATAAAAGTCCATTTTATAATTTAAAAAGCAATCTAGTATTTGGTAGCGGCTATTTTAAATAATGACTAATTATAGATTAATCTTCAGTGGCATTCCGCCAACGCACCAGCTTTCTTGCTTATTGCTTCCGCCACTGGTTACACCAACCCTACAAAATATACTCTAATATTTCGCGTTATGTAACTTTACCTGGGTAAAGCAACCTAATTGGCAACACACCTTCTTTAAATTTATCTTTTAAAAACTTTCTTTAAAAAGGTAATGAAACCGTAGTATGCGGTTCATGAATTTCCTCAAAAACAATAAACCATCCATGAATACACACTTATTAACTGTCCCGATGGCAGGAGGGAAGTGTAATGTGTGTGCAATGGTATTTTACTACAATTTTTAATTGCCGATCAAAACTTATAAACCATAGATTTCCGGCTATTATATAATTCCTCTAACAGTTACTATTGAAAACACGCTTGACATTAAGGTGTACTCATCTCCAAATCTTAATAAAATCTTAATACTTCTAACAAAATTATATACAACCTATCACAATATGTTTATTCTCTTGTGATTCACCTGTTATCTCATGGTCTTTATTTTGTAACGCTACAATAAAACAATATAACTATTATGAAAAAAAACAACATTTTAAAAAGTACACTGGCCGCTATGCTGGTATTAGGTTTAGCGTCATGTGAGAATGATGATACTTCGGCCCAAATTGCTGAAGAACAACAAGAGGAACAAACTCCCGAACAACCTATGACCGATGAGTTAACATCAGTAGTGCTTAACGAGGTCAGATATCAAGGGGAGGATACCATTGAAATCTTAAACAACGGTACCGAAAGTGTAGATCTAACTAACTATTGGTTATGCCTAGGACCAGGTCAATATGTAGAAATAGGAACGCTTACTCCTATACGCGGAAGCATTGACTTGGCTTCTTCAGAATATCTAGTAGTAAGTTATGACCTACCTGATAATGAAGGTGGATTAGGTCTTTACAATACTAATGAATTTACCAATTCAAACGCCCTTGTCGATTTTGTACAATGGGGTGCAACCGGCAGTGCAAGAGAAAATGTTGCTATTGCCGCTGGTCAATGGGTTGCCGGTGATTTTGTTCCTGTAGTAACAAATGCGAACAATGCTATCGCCTATGATGGTGAAGGAGATGTTGCTACCGACTGGAACGAAACTACAACCTTGACCTTCGGTGAGGTCAATGTAATAACAGAACCTATAACCAGTAGCTTTAATATTACGATAACCAACATTATTAATTATTTGGCCGTACAAGTGTTCAATACTCCTAATGGGGCAGACGCTCCAGGTCCAGTTACAAATAAAGATGGATCTTATTATTTTGATTTTCAAGCCGTGCCTGGCTCCAAACTTAGCTTTGCTACAATGCAAGTTGTTTCAAATGACTGGTTTTATGCTCCAGTAGCAACTGGTCTAGAACTGTTTGAAAATGGCAATCCTGTTACGGGAGATGTAACCAATAAAATATATCTATGGGATTCTGGTACCGAAGCGGAAAATCCTGAAACGTTTACATCGGTTCCAGGCGGGGATGTAGCAGGTGAGCCTGATGATGACAATACCGTACGTATTGTAACAACAGATGTTACCTCAATGGTGAAAGTGACCTTGGACTATGATGAAAGTACCAGAACCTTCCGTTTGTTGATTACCAACTTAAAAGGTGCCATGGATGCTAATGTGCCCGTAATCTTAGCCCCTGGTATTGCGGTTATTCATGCCTTGGACAATGCATTATTTACTACAGGAGAACCCGATAGGGAACTAGGATTGGCTAAAATTGCCGTTCAAGGAAACCCATCAAACCTATATGAATGGTTTACAGAAACAGGAAGCACCGGAGCTCCTTTACGACTATCCTCTTCTTATGGTGTATTTGCTCCGGCAGTCGCTTACGCATTTGAGTCGGAAAGCGATCCCGTATTCACTCAAGGACAGGCCGCAGTTGTGGGAAGCGGAATTGAGGAAAGCGCTGAAGACGGAAACAATCAAATCATTTTTGATTATATCAATACTACTTTGGGTATTCCTGTTGCAAAGAGCAATGAAGCCATGCCAATTGCGCCTGGGCAAAGTTTTACCTTTACTTTAGAGGATGTTCCCGCAGGATATAAATTTGGTTATAACACCATGCTAGTAAGTTCCAATGATTGGTTCATGGCGTATAACAATGAGGGATATCCTTTATTTGATGAAAATGGAACCCCAAAAAGTGGACCAGATGCTACTGAAAAATCCTATTTATACGACGCAGGAACAGAGGTAGACCAAGCAGTAGGATTTGGAGCCGATCAACCTATGAGACAATCAGGTCCCAATTCCGGAGCTGCGGACGAAAACACCGCTATTCGTAGAGTGTCAGAGATTGAAGATCTTCAGTTCGGTAAAGGAATCATAAGTTCACCCGCAGGAGTAGTGGGATACGGAGATCCAAGAGGAGGTTATAATCTTGTTAAAGTAACTATATCTGCCAACTAGAAACATTCTATTGTTTGTTTTATTATCTGAAAATGCCTTATGAAATTATTCATAAGGCATTTCCTTTTGTCCGAAAGTGAAATAGGTCATTGCCATATGATGGTTAAATGGTTTTCCTCAAAAGAGAAAAAATGTTTTCGGCTGACATAGCATCTTTAAGTAAACATCTCTCAAACTCCTATTTAGAGAAATCAATAAACATTCCAGTAAAACGGCTTTTACATAATATCTGACGATATGAACCTAAAGGCGTCATATCTAATATTATATCAAATGCACGCATGCGCCGTTTTACACAACTAGCTACTTTGTTCTAAAATGTTCTGCGTTATATAACTTTGCTTTGGTAAAAGCGAAAGTTGTTACTACACTTTCTTTAAATTTTTTCTTCTAAACTTTCCCTGAAAAGGTAATGAAACCGAGGTACGAGGTTCATGAATACCTATTCTAATAAATAACTAGCAATGAATAAACACTTATTGAAAGGAGGGAAGGCAATGTGTGTGGAATGGAAATCTGTGTTAAAAACTTTGTTTACTTTACGGCTTTCCAACAAAATAATTCCTACAAAATTTATTATATTCAAATTCTACTTTAGTTATAATAATGATCAGCTCTTAAATAGTAAATGAATCAACTATCTACCATAAAAGAAAGGCTTAAAAATTTTAATGAAACTGAATTTCAAGAGCTTTGTGATTGCTTTTTAAGTTTAAGGAATCGTGGTTATAAAGCATATTCGCGTACAGGTGCTCATGACATTAAGCAAAAGACTACACGAGGTACACCAGATTCTTTTATTCAAATGCCCAACGGACTTTATTTATTTGTAGAATCCACGACAACAGAGCATAAAGGAAGAAGTCTATTAAATAAGCTAAAAAAAGATATTTCTGGTTGTTTGGACGTAGACAAAACAGGGATTCCTATTAATAAAATTCAGGAGATTATTTTATGTTATAATTCAAACCTAAAAGTTGTCGAAATTGAAGAAGTCAACAAAGAAGCTGTCGAAATTTTGGGTACAGTACCAATGCATTACAGTCTTGATACATTAGCAACAGAAATCTTTTTTCATCATAAAAACCTAGCTAAAGACTATTTAGGAATTCCACTTGATACAGGTCAAATTGTTTCATTAGAAAAATTCGTAGAAGAATATGACAAAGGTAAACAAAAACTAGCAACACCATTAGCTGGTATATTTCTACATAGAAATGAAGAACTTAAGGACATTAAATCTAAACTAGCAGATAATGATATTCTTATTATTTCTGGTCCAGCTGGTGTAGGTAAAACAAAGCTAGCTTTAAAATCAATTAACAAGTTCATTGAATCTTATTTAGATTATAATGGTTTCGCTATTTCACCTAAGGGAGCAGACCTAATTGGAGATTTAGGAGCTTATTTTGAAGGAGACGACAACAATATTTTACTGGTTGATGATGTGAATAGAGTTGATAAATTTGAGCAAATATTAGGTTTTTATAGAAGTTTAGATAATGGTAAACTTAAACTTGTTTTAACTGTTCGTGATTATGCTTTAGATAATGTTCGTGAATGGATGAGTGAATATAAAAATTCAATCGTCGAAATTTCAGGTTTTAATTTTGAGGAAATCAAAGCCATTATAGAACAAAAACCTTTTGAAGTTCGACATGGAAAATATCAACTTAAAATTTATGATATTGCAAAAGGAAATGCACGTTTAGCTGTAATGATGGCTATAATTGCCAGAGAAACAAATAAGCTTGAATCACTTAATAACGTTGCAGATTTGTTCGAGAAATACTTCGAAACGTTCGTGAGTGATGAAGATGCTTTTAAGGATAAACGTATATTAAAAGCATTAGGTATTATTTCCTTTTTTTATACGCTACCTTATGATGATAATGAGTTACTAAATTCGGTTGTGAGTTCTTTTTCAATTTCTAGTGATGAATTAAGAGAAGCTTTTGATAAATTGCACAGCTTGGATTTGGTTGAGCTGAATTATGAGCACGTTAGAATTGGCGAACAAAATCTCTCTACTTACTTTTTCTGCAAAGTTTTCATCAAAGACAAATTATTGTCTTTTGCACAGCTTTGGAACAATTACTTCGAACAACTAGAATATAGGTTTAAGGATACAGTTTATCCTATGTATCAAAATTTTGGAAAAGAAGTTATAATCAAAGAAATTAAGCCTACACTTACTTCTTATTGGTCTACTATTAAATCAGATGAAGAAAAAGCATTTCGCTTTTATAATTTCTCGTGGGAATTTTTGCCTGATGAATGTATAATATATTTAGAAGAACGGATTAGCTTATTAGATACTGAAACAACAGATAAATTAAAAACGGAATATGAAACTAATGATTTTGCTAGTACAAATAAACGAGAAAAACATTTAGTCTTACTATCAAACTTTTTTAAAAACCCTATGTTTTTCTTGGATGCACTCGAATTGTCATTTCAATTTGTCAAAAAGAAACAAAAACATCTATCACAGTTAATTTACCACATAGACCAAAATATTTATTTTCTTGATGAGGATTACATCAACCATTTCGAAAGATATGCTATTCTAATAGATTATTTAATTGAGGAATCTGGACAAGGAAGACAAGAAGCGCTTTCTTTTTTTGCTATCTCAAACCAATTGCTAAAGAGATTGAGATGGAGCTATATGAGTAAAAAAGAATCTAAAAAAGATGATTCTAATATTGCTTCAGTTAAACTATCTCGTGGTAAAATACTATATGCACTTTGTAATCTCTATAATGAATATCCAAATGAGGTTTTTGAGGTAATGCTAAACTTTTCAATGACACATGAAAAAGATAGTAAATATACTTTTGCTTTTGATTTAGACTATTTAATTCCCTGGATAGATTCAAACCTAAACAACAAATCTTTTCATCATTGTTATTATGTTCTAGAAATGATACGTTCTTCAAGAAAAGTAAAATATAGTTTTCCTGATTTAAAAAGATTGAAATCAACTTTTAGACATCCAACGTATTCTTTATTTGAGCTAGTAAACTGGGATAGACGTAGAGGTAAAGAAGAATACGATTTTGAAAATTATCGAGAATTTGATGAACTAAAAAAATCTGATATTGCAAAGAAATTAAAGTTTAAAAGAAAAAGAGACGTCAACCAATTTATCTCAAAGTATCGCGAGATTTTAGAGTGGAATCAGATTAAAATATATTCTCAATTCAACGTCTGTGAAGCTATTATTAAGGCTAATTTAAAAAATGATAGTGAAATTGGGTTTACAACTTTTATAGCATTTGTAAAACTTCAGGATGATGGAAGGTTTAATTCAGATTTATCCATACCCTATAATGTAATAGATAACCTGACAGCTAATCCAGAATTAGCAGAACGATTTTGGAAAGTAATTAAAACAAGAAAACTGCATGAAAGATGGAAGCTAGAGGTACTTACGAGTCTTCCCGAAGCATCAATTATAAAGAAGCATATTACTCGACTTTATAAAGCCTTAAACACTATTAATGCAAACTTTGGAATTCAGTTTCAGCGACTAAAAAAATATGAAAAACTTGATGCTGAAGTCCTCATTAAAGTATTCCAGATTGTTGTAAGAAGAATTGATGATGATAATATGAAAATTTGGTTACGTGAAGAATTTTTTATTAAAGTCGTCTCTTTAGTTGAGGATACCGAATTATTAAAGAAAGCTTACATTCAGCAAGATGAACTCGACCATCACTTTGATTATGGAGGTAAATGTTTTTTAGCAGTACTTCAAAAAGATAACAGGTTCTTCCTAGAGTTTTTAAAAGTTATTATTGAAAAAGATACTCTTAAAAGAGCCAGAGACCACAAAGAATTCTCAATAGTTTGGGAATTATCTAATGCTGAAGAAATATTAGATGAAGTAATGGAGTATATGGCTAATAATTTAGATTATTACTTTATTTCAGAACACTTTGCGAATGCTTTTTTCCAATCACTTAATAGTAATAGCGAAAGAGCAGACAAATACCTTCTAAGCTTAATTGCTAGGAATAGTGAACAAGCACAAATGATTCGAATTGTGTTCGATATTATTCATACTAACAGGAAATCTTTATTTGAACAAGCATTTCAATTTTATGTATTAAAAAATCAAGATTTGGAATGTTTTAAAAAAGTTGAATGGACAGACAATCAAGTTGTATATCATGGTAATGCTATAATTGGTGCAATAAGAGCTGCAAAATGGGAAAAACTATTAAGGTTGGTAGAAAACATGAAGTTGAATACTAAAACAAGAGCTATTCGTAATCATATTAAAACTCGCAGAGATAATGAACTTGAATACGCTGAACGTGAAAAGAGAAGGAAATTTTTAAATAATTTCTAAATCATAAAAACAATTTCAAGATGATTTTATAATAGCATTTTTTACAATGAATGAGCTATAACATAATCGGAGAAAAAACGACCTCATAAAATTTTGGTAAAACAATAGGTGAGTGAAGCGTACATATTTTAGGAGTTTAGCAATAAGCTCTCTTAATAGTTAAAAATACACAACGAATTTCAAAGCAATCTTAACGATAAGATTTCCAAATTGTCAAAGCTATTCAAAGTCCCAATTAATTATTACGGTAAAAGTAGAAACGCTAAAAATGGATTTAAGTTAAACGAGTTTAAGTAACTAAAATTCTATTTTACATAATGTTAAAAAAGCTAAAAGAAAAGCTTCAATCAAAGACAAGAGGTAGCAAGTGCTCAGAAATTTTATTTTCGAAATTTTGAGCTGTTGCGGCAAGCTGACGAGAATCTCCTGAAAAATTTACTAACGGATAGTTTCATATAAATCGTGTATTTCAAAATATTCTAAAAGTCTTGCTTTTTTTGGCGCTGGACAAGCGTTGGAAAATTGTGTTTAAATTTACGAGTGAATAAAATTTATCCTGCGGATGACTTTTAAGAATCTGCGGGTTGATGTGGCTGCCTTAAATAGAATACAGTTGAACTTACCGTAGTTTCGTTTTGTCATAATTGCTTTGTTATAATCCACTTGCAGGGCTTATAACGCAACTATGTCAAATAGCGCGGAATACGCGCTATACACGAAACTACTACAATTGTACTATAATGTTCTGCGTTATGTAACTTGAGCTTTGGTTAAAAGTGAAAGTTTTTACTACAGTTTCTTGAAAAAATTTATTCTAAAAAGCTTCTTCTACAATGTTAATGGAACACTTTTTATGCGACGACGTAGGAGGGAAGCATAATGTGTGTGGAATGGAATAGATTTTATATATAACACTTAAACCTATTATTTTACGTTCCTGTACTTTTCCTTTCACTATTTAAAAGTATTTCGTTGCTTTGTCTAAGAATGAATCTCAAAAAAACAAATACAAGTAATACTACGATTTCTCTTTATTGGAAATGCCAATTAATAGGATGGAGCATTGTTTCTATTTATTGGGCATATACAGTATATACAAGAGATAATTATAGTATTTTCTACACGTTTTTAAATTATGTATTAGATATTTCTATAGGAATATTTTTAACACATATGTACAGATTATTTGCTTTAAAAGCAAAATGGAGTAGTTTGCCCATGAGGCAATTACTAATCCGTTTAGTGCCTACAATACTTTTATTAGCCGTTTTATATGTGTTAATAAACAATTTAAAATGGTATGCTTACTGGACCTTGATTGCTGGTGAGAATAAAAATTTATTAGAATCTATTATTTACTGGGATCCGATATTACTTACTGGGCTAAGATTAATGTCCATTTGGTTATTGGCGTATCATTTGTATCATTATTATCAGAAAGAAGTTGTTACAGCAAAAGAAAATGCTCAATTATCTATCATAGCTAAACAAGCACAATTAGATAATTTATCAGCGCAATTAAATCCACATTTCTTATTCAACTCGCTAAATTCAATAAAGTCATTAGTAATTGAAAACCCTAACGTTGCTAGAAGAGCTATTGATTTATTATCAGATTTGTTGCGTTCATCATTATATGAAAAAGACAAAGATTTAATACCTATAAAAGAAGAATTGTCTTTGGTAAAAGATTATATCGAATTAGAAAAAATGCGTTTTGAAGAACGTCTTCAATTAAAAACCAATATTGATGACGACCTCATTAATTATAAGATTCCTACGCTAAGTATACAGTTGTTAATTGAAAATGCAATTAAACATGGAATCGACTTAAAAATTGGTGGTGGCATTATTTTCTTGAAAATTAAAAAGAAGGATAACAATATTCATATTACGGTTGAGAATCCTGGAGTAATTAATCAACATAAAAATGTTGGATTAGGTTTAAAAAATTTAAAAAAACGCCTAGAAATTCAATATAAAAAAAACGCTAGTTTTTGTTTAACAGCTAAAGATAATGACTGTGTAGTTGCAGAAATAATAATTCCAATGCATATAGAAGATGAAAAGATATAAAACCATAATTATTGATGATGAACGTTTAGCGAGAGAAGAAGTAAAACGTGCATTAGAAAAACATCAAGAGTTTGAAATTATTGGTGAAGCAAGTCATGTAGATGAGGCCATATCTTTAATTGAAGAATTACAACCAGATATTTTATTTTTGGATATTCACATGCCTGGTAAATCTGGATTTGATTTATTGGAAGAATTAACAAATGTACCAGATGTTGTTTTTACTACTGCTTATGACCAATATGCTGTAAAAGCTTTTGAGATGAATGCGTTAGATTATTTAGTAAAGCCATTGAGAGATGAACGTTTTTCTAAAACTATTGAAAAGGTAAAGTTGGAATTATCTAAAAGAGTAAAATTAGAGCCTACTGCCTTACCAATGCATCAAAAGATATTTATTAAAGATGGTGAAAAATGTCATTTTATTCCGCTAACAGATATTTACTTTATTGAATCTTTAGAAAACTATGCACGTCTTTATTTTGGTTCTGATAAAGCGATGATTAAGCGTTCTTTAAATTTATTAGCAGAAAAATTAGATCCTAAAGTCTTTTTTCGAGTTAATCGAAGTCAAATCATTAACATAAACTACATTAAAGAGATTCATCCATACTTCAATAATAAATTACAAATTATATTAACTACTGGAGAAAAAGTAGAAGTATCTAGCAGGCAATCCGTCAAGTTTAAAAACTGGAATAGTTTATAAAGAAGTAATCGTTCCGTTATCTAACGTTCATTTGCATTTATTTGCGCTCATGTACTTTTCCTTTTTTGATAGAAAAATACACCTTTACTTTGTACTATAATTAATTTAAAAGCCATATTATTAGTTATTTAAAAGAAGTATTTCAAATAGTAAAAATCATTTTTCTAATTATCATTTCTCTGTTATTTTATTGCTGTGAAGACAACACTTTAGTAGTAAAACAGCCAACATTAACCGATTATGCAGTTGGAGAAACATGGACTTGGAAATATAAAGGTGTAACAACTGAAGGAGAAGTACGTTCAGATGGAGAAGACACAAGAAAAATAATTAATATAGATGGTGCTTTAGGCATGATCATTGGAAAAGACACTATTCCAGTATCAGATATAGTAAAACCAGAAACAAGCAAAACACCAAAATATAAGTGGCCATTAGAAGTAGGGAAAAAATGGAAATATGAAAAAAACTGGACAAGTCAAGATGGTACCACAGGAAAACAAAGTCAAGATGCAGAAGTTTTGTCTTTTAAAGAAGAAAGAGTAGGAGCAGGAACATTTATGGCTTATACCATAGAATACAAAGGAACCGTTTCAAATTCCAGAGGATACAACGCACAAACGGATGAAGTTTGGTTATACGCACCAGGAATAAAAAACTTTATTAAAATGACGCAAACACAAGACGGTTTTTTGTACAGTGAAGAGTTAATTCGTTACTCGAACCCAAATAAAAAGTAACAATGAAAAAATCAGTCCTGATATTATTTTTAAGCACAATTAGTATGACTTCTTTTGCGCAAGAAGTGGCATTTAAGAAGGTGGAACTATCAGATTCTGTAGCGCTTGCAAATCAAATGCAGCAATTAGCAGTATTATGTGATACTCAAAACTTATCAAAATTAGATGTATTTAAGTTCCAGTTAATTAGAGGTAATTATAAAGAGGCTTTAGTTACTTTCAAAAAAAGAATTAAAGAAACACCAATAGATCAAAGACATTATTTAGATATATACATGCATTATGTAGAGGCAAAGCTTTCTAAGAACTTTAAAGGTGCCTTTAAAAAATCTTACAGAAAATACGTAAAGAAATCTGATGATATACAAGTTATTAATTTAGATAAAGCATTAATAATTAGAGATCCTACAGATTATTACGTGAGCAATTTTAAGAATACGTATAGCAATATTAAATCAGAAAAAATAGCACAAGCTACAGCTATAGATTTAGTAAAAAAATATTTTTTAAGCACTGTGTTTTCATCAACTAGAGCTATTTATTTTGAAGAAATAAAGCAAGATCATAAACGCAGATATGCTGTAAATGATAGTATCGTAATTCCGATGAAAGATGGTGCAGAAGTTTCAGTTGTAGTCGTAAAACGAAAAGGAAATTCAACTACTAAAAAATCTGCAATATTAGTTTCTTCAATTTATACAGGAACAAATGTGGCTTCAACAACGTTAGCTGCATCCAAAGGATATGTTGGAGTCATTGCCAATACAAGAGGAAAAAGACGGAGTAAAAGCGACATAAAACCTCTTGAATATGAAAACACAGATGTGTATGAAGTCATTGATTGGATTAGCAAACAGTCTTGGTCTAATCAAAAAGTTGCAATGGTTGGTGGAAGTTATAATGGCTTTACACAATGGGCTTCAATGAAACACAAAGTGCATCCATCGTTAAAAACAATAGTTCCAATGGTAGCAATTGCACCTGGAATTGATTATCCAATGGAAAATAATGTGCTACATAATTATTCATATTCTTGGAATTTTTATGTAACCAACAACAAGTTTTTAGACTTTAAAGCTTCAAATGATTTTAATCGTTGGAATACCTTAAAAAATACGTGGTACAAAACTGGAGTTGCTTTTAATAAGTTAGATAGTTTAGATGGACAAGTAAATAAATTATGGAATACCTACATGCAACATCCTAGTTATGATGACTTTTGGAAAAAAATGATTCCATATAAACAAGAATTTGCAAAGATTGACATTCCAATTTTAACAATTACTGGTTATTATGATGACTCACAAAGAGGAGCAATGTATTATTTTAATGAGCATCATAAATATGCGAAAAATCCAAACCATTATTTATTAGTTGGACCTTATGATCATTGGACTGCACAAACGAAACCAGAGGAAAGTTTAAGAAATTATAAACTAGACAAAACTGCTTTAATAAACATTGAAGAGGACATTATTTATCAATGGTTTGATTACATTTTAAAAGGAAAAGAAAAGCCAATTATTTTAAAAGATAAAGTAAACTTCCAAGTAATGGATACTGATACTTGGATGCATAAATCAAGTTTAAATGCTATGACAAGTGACACCTTAACTTTTCATCTAAGTGCAACTAAAGTTGATGATTTTTATACCTTAATATCAGATGTTAATGCTTCTGAAATTGAAATGACAGTCGATTTTAAAGATAGAGAAAGCATTACTAATACCGAATATTACCCTTGGCCTCTAGAACGTGAACAAATCAACTTAAAAGATGGATTGGTTTTTAAATCTGAAGCTTTAAAAGAAGATGTTCTTATTAACGGATCATTTTTTGGGAATCTTGAATTTTCAATTAATAAAAAAGACGTTGATTATTCTGTAATTGTATATCAACTAACACCAGAAAACAAATATTTTCATTTAAGCTATTATATTGGTAGAGCAAGTTTTGCAAAAGATAGAGAAAAACGTGTTTTATTAACACCAAATGAATTCACAGAAATCTCTTTTAATAATTCTAAATTAATCAGTAAAAAATTAGAAAAAGGAAGTCGTATTGTAGTTGTTGTAAATGTAAATAAAAACAACAACGCGCAAATAAATTATGGTACTGGAAAAGATGTCAATGAAGAAAATATTAAAGATGCTGTAATTCCTTTACAAATAAATTTCACTGGTAACAGTAGTATTTCATTACCTATTTGGAATTCTAGAAAATAAAAGAAAGTAAACCTCTATTTTAAAACTTTAACGAACAATTTTGTGTCATATACCAAAATCCTATGTTAATAAAAAAATATACAACCGACTGGATTACAAATTTCGCAGAACTAAAACGTGAAATTGAAATTGGTTTAAATGGAATTGAATATCACATTGAACACGTTGGCAGTACTTCTGTCCCAAATTTGGATTCAAAACTAATAATTGACATTGATATTATTTACAAAAACGAATCAGAATTTGAAAAAATAAAATCTGGACTAATTAAAATCGGGTATTATCATAACGGAAATCAAGGGCTTGAAAAACGAGAGGTTTTTAAAAGAAACAGAGAATCTTCTCATTGTGTTTTAGACACAATTACTCATCATCTTTATGTTTGTTTAACGAATAGTAAACCATTAGAAAGACACATTTTGATGCGTAATTTTTTGCGTAAAAATGATTGGGCTAGATTGAAATACCAGGAAATGAAATACAAATTAGCAGAAAAAGCAAACCAAAATAAAAAGCTGTACGCAGAATTGAAAGAATTAAATGTCAATGTCTTTATTGACGATATTATAGAAAAAGAAAAAACTAACCTACAACGAAAAAATAATACGAGAAAGATATAGAATCTTAATATAAAACGCTTAAACCTCAAATCTTACGTCCCTGTACTTTTCCTTTCCCTTTATTAATGTATTCCATTACTTTGACTAAAAATCAATAATAGCAGAAATACAAAAAAGATGAAAACTAAAACGTCCATACAACTATCAAAAATACTTGGAGTATTAATTGGGTTTCCAATTATTGCGACACTTATTTCAATATTACTTTCAAGTCAACCTGTTATATCAGGTATTGACCTTAAATCGTTAAATTCATTTTTAGATGCCTATTATTTAAATTATATACTCATCATTTCTTGGTATTTACTTCAATTGTACATCATATCAAGAATTTTAAAAGATTCTAATTGGTCATGGAGTGATATTGGAATTGCGTTATCTAAAAAGAAAATGATTTATTCTATTATGGGATATTTAATTATTGCATTTGGATTACTCATTTTTATAGAAATGGCATTGGCTAAATCAACTATAAACGTTGAAAAATTAAACTCAATCCCTTCATTTAGCCCCAAAACAACAACAGCTAGAGTGATTTTTGTCTTTTTAGCATTGGTTGCTGGTATCGTAGAAGAAATTGTATACCGAGGCTTTGCAATAAAGTCTTTAATGAGTCGTAAAGTAAACAAATGGCTAGCTGTACTAATAGCTTCAATACCTTTTATTTTTCAACACGGAATGAGAGCAATAGACTCAATTACTGGAAATGGAATTTGGTTTGGATGGTATTTTGCCTGGGGCATTATATTTGGAATTATTTTTCTTTTTTCTAAAAAATTATACATTAACATAATAATCCACTGGCTGGTTATCTTATCGGCAATGGTTGGTATTCTACAAGTAATTGAATAGTTTATTTACTTTATCAATCATGAAAAATAAAGAAGAAAAGAAAAATCATCGTTGGCAAACTGCTATTAGTGTGTTATTACTTTTTTTAATAGGATCATTAATAAACATTCCATTTAGCAGAGAGGTAAAAAGATTAAATATAGAAGCAGGAATGTCTAACGTTCGTTTAAATGAATCTGTTTTAGATGACGTCATAACTATTGGGATTAGTAGCTTAGTTTTAGGTACTATTTTGGTGTTTATTGGATTATGGTTTTCGGCTAAGACTAATCTGGGAGCACCTCTTATAACTAGATTTTTTTCAAAACTACCTGTTGCAAAATTAATAGACTGGAAAGCTATTTTTTCTAGTGTTATTTTGGCTACAGTGGTTGCTTTAATTCTATTAGGATTATTTGAATTACAGAAAGAATTGTATCCAGTTGTTGGTAAAATATCGCGACCATCCAAACCTTTTTATGCACTTGTTGCTTTCTCTGCAGGTATTAGTGAAGAGATAATGTTTCGATTAGGATTAATGTCACTAATAATTGCAATTCTTCAATTCTTCAGAAAAGTAGATAACCCAACTAACAAAATGATTTGGACAGGTATTATTATTTCTGCATTGTTTTTCGGATTAATACACCTTCCATTATCAAAGAATTTTGTTGAGTTAACTCCTTTTTCAATTGGTGTGACTATGGTTGGAAACTTAATAACCGGTTCAACCTTTGGATGGATATTTTGGAAAAGAGGTCTTTTGGTAGCTATTATGGCTCATATAGTATTCGATTTGGTTTTCCATGTTATAGGTACGCCATTCACATAGAATAAATAAAAGCATTAGTAAGTGAAACAATTATAGTGGCTCATCGTCTTTAAAGTACATCAATCAATCAAAATATAATCAATATGACAGTTTTAGTAGTAGGGGCAAGTGGTGCCACAGGAAGCAAATTAGTAGAACATCTACTAAATGAAAAACATAAAGTAAAAGTAATTGTAAGATCTCAAGATAAATTGCCAGAATCCTGGAAAATCAATAAGAACTTACAAATTATCACTGCAAGTGTATTAGACTTAAGTGATGCAGAAATGCGTGCTATTGTAAGCGATTGTCATGCAGTTGCTTCTTGCCTTGGGCATAATTTAACCTTTAAAGGAATTTATGGAAAACCTAGAAGATTAGTTACAGATGCTACAAGGCGATTATGCAATGCTGTAAAATCAAATAATCCACAAAATCCTACAAAGTTTGTCTTAATGAACACCACTGGCAATCGTAATCGCGATTTAAACGAGCCAATATCTTTTGCACAAAAATGTGTCATTGGATTGCTTCGTTTGTTATTACCACCTCATGTAGATAATGAAAAAGCGGCAGATTACTTACGAACTCAAATTGGTCAAAATAATAATGTTATTGAATGGGCTGCAGTAAGACCAGATGGCTTAATTAATGAGGAAGAGGTAACCGATTACGAAATACATCCTTCACCAACCAGAAGCGCTATTTTTAATGCAGGTAAAGTGAGCCGAATAAATGTTGGCCATTTTATGGCTAGTTTAATATACGATAATGACTTATGGGCAAAATGGAAAGGGCAAATGCCTGTAATATATAGTACCTCACATTAATAAATCATCAATCAAAATAAGAACAGTATATGTTTTTCAAATCACAAGAAGGAAAAGAAAAAATTCTAAACCTTTATAATCAAAAATTAAATGAGCTCAATATTGAATATTCCGAAAAAAGGATAGAGACAAGTTTTGGTAACACAAATATCATCATAACTGGAGATGTTAAACAACCACCTTTATTACTTATTCATGGCACTGGAGGCTGTGCACCATTAATTTTAGAATCATTTCCGAAACTCTCCTCTAAATTTTGTGTTTATACAATAGATGTACTTGCGCAACCTAACAAAAGTGATGAAGATAGGTTAGATATGAAATCTCTTGACTACGGACAATGGTTATTAGAGGTGGTTATTAAATTAGGCCTTACCAATGTAACTTTAGTAGGATTTTCTTTTGGTGGACTCATAAGTTTAAAAGCTCTTGAGTATAGTCAAGTACATATAAAAGAAGTATTCCTAATTGCGCCTGTTTATATAGTAAACGGAAATCCTCTTTTAGGCTTATTTAAAATGTTTTTGCCTTTAAAAAAATTTATAAAAACAAATAATCAGCAATACATTAAAAAAGTAATGAATGTGCTTTTTACCGAATATGATGATTTTGCATTAGCATTTATGTCAACTACTTTTCAACATTGTAATATGGACTTTTCGCCATTACCAACAATATCCAAAAAGAACGCTCAAAATTTAAATACACCAATTACAATTTTTGCAGCAGAAAAAGATCTTATGTTTCCTGGAGGGAAAATGATAAAAAGATCGAAAAGAATTTTTCCAACTTTAAAGGAAGTAGTTTTACTTAAGGAATCTAAACACGTACCTAGTAATAAAGGGTTCAATGAGATAGAAAAGAAGATATTAAATAGCTTGTAAATTTAGATTAACCATTAATTCTTATTTCATAGTATTATGTAAAATAGAATCTCGATGTTTCTCTCGGCCTTATAAAATTTTGGTTAAAACAATAGAAGAAATGAGCGTCCATATTTTAGGGGTTTAGTAATACAGTTTCTAAAGAGTTTCAATTATACAAGGGATTTCAAAGCAATCTTAACGAGTTACAATGTTTCCTAAAATATAGCGAATGAGCCGTTAATTGTTTCCAAAATTATATGCAGCCTTGAATTTTTGTTTCTTTTGTTTCAAGACAAAAGATAATGAAATATTAAAAAGAAGATTAATTGAAGTTCTAAATATAACAAGTGCATAGAATTTTATTTTTCTTAAAATTTATGCTCTTGTGGCTATCCACGAGAATCGCCTAAATTTTTTATTACGTACATTATATCAAATACGCAATTTTTAATTATAGCAAAAAGGTTAGCTTTTATTTTGGCGTTGGCAAGCGATGGATAATTGTGTTTAAAATAAATTGCCAGAGCAATTTGATTTTATAAAACAATCGAGCGTTTGGTAGCGGCTATTTTACATAACGACAAATTATGGAACAAATGAAAATATGCGTCGCAGACACCGCTTAAAAAAGTTTAATGACCCTGTTGTAAGTTTTAATCGATTCTCAGCGCTTGAGGGCTATTTTATATAATATAGAATTATAGCTTACAAACGGAAATTCTGTTGTCTGGTTCAAATGCTATGCTTTGTACTATAATTTATATTATGTAAAATAGAATGTTTTACTACCACTGTAATTTCCCTTAATTCTATGTCATAGAAATTATAATATGCTAACCCTATTCTATAGCTACCCTGTACAATTTCAGGCATGTAATGTATTTTTTCCATCGCAATACTTCTAAGGCAATTCGCTATTACTGTTTAAATTATGAGGCATCCATTTCATCTTTAAAACCGTCATTTTCATTGGTATGCAAATGGCATGAAAAATGGAAAACAAAATAATAACAACCCTAATAAAATATACATTTCACAAGGAAATCTAAAAAAATTAGAATCACATAAATAAATGCATTATTTTAGTATCATAAAATAAATAGCGTGACGAATAAGCCAAATTTTGTTCTTCTTTCTGAAAACAATACCTACTACGTAGAGTATCTTATTGGGCATCTTGTTTTAGCGAACAGCATTACAGAAGCCGTTATTTTTGAATCGCAATCCCAGGCTATAAAATTTCAAAAATACCTCTATAAAAATTGTAGTATCCGTTTTTCCGTAAATACTTTTATTGCCTAAACGGAACTTATCTACTTTACCGTACATTCCTCTCACTATATAAGAAAGCATTTAATTTAAATAAAAACCAATATCCCAAATACTCAGATAATGAAATACCTTATACTCCTTTTTATTACCACTACTATGGTTTCTTGTTTATCATCAGATGACAAAGACCCTATCAATGTAGACCCTATTGATTATACTACTATCAATGAAGAAGAGATAAAAACCTATTTAACCGCTAACGATCTAGAATCACAAACCACTGCTTCTGGATTGCACTACATCATTGAAAACCAAGGAGACGGCGTAAAACCGTCCGCTTCTTCTAATGTAACCGTAATATATAAAGGATATTTTCTAGACGGTACTGTTTTTGATCAAAATACAGCGGGTTTGGCCATTGGTCTTAATCAAGTTATTAAAGGCTGGACAGAAGGAATTCAATTGTTCAATGAAGGTGGCAAAGGAATTTTACTTGTTCCGTCTCACCTAGCGTACGGCAGCTTTAACTATAACGGCATACCTGGTGGTTCTGTATTGATTTTTGATATAGAATTGAAGTCGGTCAATTAGGTTTAAACGCATCTATGGACAACTTTGCTGTCCGTATGTTTGTTACTGCCCCAACTTGCTCGGTCCATGCAAAATATAGGATTTCTTCGATGATTTCCATTTGTGGAAATCCCGACTTTCTAGAATCGGCCATTTCAGTAATCAATTGACTTTTAGAAGTTGTACCATCTGTACCTACCCGCATAGTTTTGAACAAGGCGGTTTTGTCATCGGCTTCCATCCAACTTACCACTGCGTAATCTTCGTCCATCCAAAGTACATCTACACGACCCATAATCATACCTTCGGCAACCGTAACCGGTAGACTAAATTCTGCTCCGCCATCCGAAGAAAAAGCGATTTGTACTTTTTGTTTTTTTGATGCACCTGTAAACCAAGCTACTACCAAGTTGTTACCCAAGGCATCTACTTTTGGTCCGTTTACCGGACACCCTTTGATCTGCCAATCATCTTTATGTAGTACTTGTGGTGTTGTCCACTCCCCTTTCACCTGACGTACAATACTGATATCTCGTATTTCATTGTCTGAGCGATCTCTATAGACTACTATTGGTCCGTTATCGGTTATCGCAGAGGTAGTCTGGCAACAATCGCACGTTTTAGTATCCAGCTCATACTCTTTCAATAGCTGTCCCGTAACAGAAACTACACCGCCACGCAAGGTCATTGCTCCGCGCTCACCTGCTTCATTTTCTTCGGTATTTCTACCATCTAGCCAATTCACAAAGAAGTTATTTTTATAGGGGACTACACTTATAAAACCGTGTTCTGTGGGTGTGCCATCGGTATGTAAAGACAATGCAGTTTTCCAACCTGTTACACCTTTAGGCTTTACGTTCATCTTTACATCATATGAATAGGTACCTGTGGTAGATTTCTTTAGAATATGGGACCACAGATTACCATTGTTTTCGGAAATCATTGGGTAGTCTGCCCAGTTTACGAACCAATCTGTACCACTCAGTATATTTTGCGCTTCTTGCCATTCGCCATTGATCAATTCTGAAAATTTCATTACTGCCAAGGAATCGTTTGGAGTTTCTACCCATGAAAGTAGCGCAACATCTTTATTAGACATTAGATGCGGCAATGCACTCGCCGGGGTAGCAGGAGATTTCATTTCTTCAACGATAATCATCGATGCTTCCGATTCTGATTTTTTAGGTTTTTCATTACAACCATAAAATAAACCAAACCCTACAAAAAGAATAAAGGAATTGAGTAATAACCGCATTACTGTACTGCTTTTAATTTTTCAATCATCTCAGGACTATCCCATTTCAAACCTCCATCAAAACGTAACACCTGCTCCCCTACTGCATTATAAACAAATGTTGCCGGCAAGGCACTTACATTTATCTTGGCATATACCCCGTTGAACTTTATATAATCTAAATTAAAACCACGCGTTTCTTTAAACTTGTTTATCGTATCTATAGATTGATCAGATGCAAATAGAAATACATAATCCTCATCAGCTAAAATGGCTTGGGCCTTCTCCATATCTGGCATTTCTTCTATGCAAGGTCTGCACCATGTTGCCCAATAATTAAGTACTACACGCTTACCTTTATAATCGCTTAATTCTACTGGGTTGCCTTCTAAATCTTCATAGGTTGAAGTCACCACTTTCTCAGTAGTGGTTTCAATACTTTCAGGTGCTGCCTTCTGGGTCTTTTCCTCTTTACAGGCTACGATCACCATCGTAAAAATTAGGTATATAAATGTTCTTAAATGCATGTTCAAATATACTATTTAGCATTATGAAACCGGTACCCTTAGAAACAAAAAAACCGCCAAATAGGCGGTTTTTCATCTACTAAATGTAGTGTCTTATTTAACTTCTACCAATTCTAATTCAAAGGTCAAGTCTTCACCTGCCAATGGGTGATTTGCATCAACAACGATATCATTCTCGTTTACTTCCGCAACACGTAACTGTCTTTCGCTACCATCTGCATTCGTAGCCATAAGTGCCATATCTACTTTAGGCTCCATATCCTGTGGTAAATCTGATTTTTGAACCGTTTGAAAAAGCTCTTTTTGCTTTTCTCCGTATGCATCTTCTTTAGCGATAACGATGGTCTTTTTATCGTTTGCCTCCATGTCAAGCAATCCCTTTTCAAAACCTGGTATTAAACTACCTTGTCCTAATTTTACATCTAATGGCTCTCTATCTACTGAACTATCAAATATTTCACCATTACTTAATTTACCTGTGTAATGTACTTTTACTTGACTATCTGCTTTTACTTTACTCATACTATTAAATTCTACTATTTAACTTAATTGAGGCGCAAAGGTATCGTTCTCAGTAGGGAATAACGAAAAATATGGCAAAACCTTCACTTTTTATCCTCTTCTTAACATTAAAAGTCAAAAAACTCGTTCTTAATAGGTTATTCCTCTTCTTTTAAAGCTTTTATAGTACCATTAAATCGGATTGGGTTTCTATTGGCCATGTTTATGGATACTACAGCATTCTGGTTAGGAAAGACCTCCATATAAATGGTATATAGATCTGAGGTATCGCTAATCTGAAATCTTATGGTATACTTTTGCTTATTGCTATTAAATTCTTGTGAGTAACTTTCTGGAAGTCCATTGAACTCAATTCCCGTATCGGTTCCATAACCACCACCAAACTGGCGTTCCCCAAAAAAAGGCAAATCAGCGGAAACACTATCACCAAAAATCTTCAGGTAATTAGTATTGCCGTTTAAATCTATACGGGAAATGGTACTACCAGACGGAATAAGTCCGTTGTCTGCAATGGCATTTAAACTAGAAGTAACCATAGGGCTTGCAGATTGTGCCTCAAAGATGATCTGTTTTGTTTTCATTAACTCATGAATAGGATGAGCTGAATTAATTACGGTATTTGAAGACGAACAACTTACCAGAATACCTATAGCACTTATACATAAAAGTAATTTTCTCATAGCGGATAATTTTTTACACCTAATAAGCTACCAAATCTATGCCAAAAGGTGAAATTTAATCTTCAGACTCTTCTTTCCCAAATTTAGTATCCACTTCAACTGACTTCTTAAGGTTTACCTTGCCAGATGCTTTATATAAAACCTTGATCATACGGCGACGCTTTCGATCAGATATATCTAGAGTATCCAATCCTCTAATTTTCTGTTTCAACGCTTCTCTTTGCAACTGTACGGCAGTTTCGTAATCAGGCTCAAATTGAAACATTACCGGACCTTCATTCTCTTCGCCTGTTTTTGTATGTACAGCATGGTTCTTTTGTGAGTTCATTATAGCCGTACAGAAAAATGTGCAGCATATAAATGATCGCATGAAAAATTTCATATTAAATTCATAAGTGTTCTAGGTCTAAAATACTATGATTTTGTTTAGAACACCTTTAATACTAAAACTTTACATCATTTTAGATATTTTAAAACCATTGAACCCAAAAATGGGCATTTAAACGGGTGGTCTAAATCTCATAGTATATTCTAAAAAATCGAATTCAAGTTCAAATGTTTCACGTATGTGATAATTAACCTGTTTATAATGCTCAGGCAATATTTCATTAGAAGATTTCAAGTATCCCAACAATTTTTGATTGGTTTCTGAAAGCTTTGTGATCCTACCCTTTAAATACAACTTGGTTTCAAACAACGCCATAGTGGTAGGCTCATACATATAAGAATCTACCCTTTTTTTAAATTGTTGTATCGTATGATAACAACGCTCCAATTTACCTAAACACATAGATTTGTCCTGTACGTTCTCCATGACAGTTGTTTTAATTAAGAAAAATTGTGGGAATTATACTTCAATATAAAAAAAGAGGCGCATATTTAAGCTATGTTTGTGTAAGTTTAACTTTACTTTAAATTAAACGCATTTTAGCTAACGGTATAGAAACAAAACGATTAGTAATTCTTAACGCCTACATTAAAAAATATTAAGATTTTTTTAGTTGTAATGCGTTGCTGAAATGAGTACCTTAAACTAAACTTTTAGCCTATGAATATCAATTTTGAATACGACGATGTAAAAGCTAGCAACCGATTAGAAATTATGGCTGCTGAGAAAATAGAGAAATTATTGGATAAATATGATTTTATTGTTCGATCCGATGTTTTCTTTAAAAAAGAGAATACCTCTTCTCCTGATTCTGGAATGGTATGTAATATTCGATTGAGCGCACCAGGTCCACGCCTGTTCGCACAGTCATCTTCCGGTAGTTTTGAAGCAGCTATTGCTTCCTCTATTGAGGATTTACAACGCCAATTAGAAAAAAGAAAAGCAAAAATGCAGTCTCATTAGACTGCATTTTTTTTACACTCTTTGCTATTTACAATTCAGCGTAAGTTGTAGATACGGTAGGTAACTATTTAGCACATGGATTTCGCTTATGTTAATGAAATAAGCAATTTAAAGACATGCTCGTAAAGTTCCGAGCTGTATATGGTGTTTATATTTGCGCAAGATTGCGAAGCATTTAAATCTCAATTATCGTATAATATTTTTCTTCTTGCATCATATATCTGGATAGCACCTTACATTTCTTTCATATCATAGCAGTACACTAAATCACACTGCAAAAATGCCATGTCCTTAGGAACGGTTTATCCATAATCCACTTTAACCAGAAGTATAAATGTGTTCTGTAACTCCTTATTTAAAATTACCTAAGATCTAATACATTTGTTTTTTCAACTGCATATTTTAAACAATTATAATCTAAATGCGCGCTAACCGGGACTGATATTCTTTTTCTCCTTATATTTTGACACTTCATTTTTTCTGGTTAATTTTTCATAGGATTACAGTAACTATATCCATTATTCCAATTCATATTTGCAATCTCACAGCAAAATTTAATACGTTGATTTTCAACCATTGAACATTTGAAAGAAATGAAATACATGAAATCAATTTTTAATACCTTTGCAGCTTGAAAATTTCTTTATGATAGTCTGGATTGTATTTATCACCTTAGTTCTAATATTCCTAGCCTTGGATTTAGGCGTTTTTCATAAGGATGAACATGTTATAAAGTCAAAAGAAGCCGGTATCTGGACGGCTATCTTTGTTACGGTAGCCTTTGCTTTTAGTGGCGTTATCTATTGGCTTTTTAGCGAAGAAATTATTGCGAACCCAACGGGCCTATCACCTAATGATGCTGTATTAAAATATATTACAGGATATCTAATTGAACTTTCACTAAGTGTAGACAACGTTTTTGTTATTGCGGTAATATTCTCCTCTTTTAAAATTCCACCTTTGTACCAACACCGAGTTTTATTTTGGGGAATTTTAGGTGCCATCGTTTTTAGGGCTTTAATGATTCTTTTCGGCGTAGCCCTGATCACGAAATTTGAATGGATTATTTATGTATTCGGTGTATTCTTGCTTTACACGGCGTTTAATATGTTGAAGGGTGATGATGATAATTTTGACCCCAAAAATTCATTCGTATTTAGGCAAATTAAAAAGATTTACCCGGTTACCACAACCATGCACGGTCATGATTTCTTTGTAAAACGAATGGGCCTTAATGCTGCTACTCCCCTATTTGTAGCCTTAATCGTAATTGAACTGACCGATATTCTGTTTGCATTAGACAGTATACCCGCAATTTTGGCAATAACCGCTGACCCATTTATTGTATTCAGCTCTAACATCTTAGCTATTCTAGGATTACGTTCTATGTATTTTCTAATTTCAAGAATGCTAGAAAAGTTCAGATATATCAATTATAGCCTTGTTGTTATTTTAGCTTTTGTGGGTTTAAAGATGTTGTTTTCCCATTATGTTCACTTACCTGAATGGGTTTCTTTGACCGTTATTTCGGTAGCATTGATATCTGGCATTTTAGCTTCTACGTTAACCAAAGAGAAAAAATAATGCACCATTACAGCTAATGCAATTTATTTTGCTGCCAATTTAGTATCTATAATGGCCATGGCGTCATTGACGGTTTGCATTTTTTCCATATCCTCATTTTCTAGGCGGATGTCAAAAGCATCTTCAACATCCAAAACAATATCCACAAGATTGGCAGAGTTGATATTTAAATGGTTCATGAAGTGACTGTCTTGTTCAATGTCAGTAACTGCTACGTCTTCCGGCAGATAGATTTTTATTATATCTTTTAATTTCTGATACTTTTCTTCTTTAAGCATATGTGAATTTTATTAAAAATACTTTTTGGTATATATTTATTCTTTTGAAAATGATTTAAAAATAACACACGCATTTACATCTCCGAATCCGAAGCTTGCCTTTGCGATAATTTTTGACTGATGTCTTTTGGTTTCCCTTGGGATGCAAGATTCTGATATGACTGCTAAAATCTCCGGATGGATATCATCACAGTTTACATTTTTAAAAACCACCTGTTCCTTAAATTGTAAAACTGTGGCTACACTTTCTATACTACCTGCCGCAGCCAAACAATGACCCACCGATCCTTTGAAAGAATTTATATACGGAAAATCATCATATTTTCTTTCCAGTGCTTTACTCCAATTTTCTATTTCCAGTCCGTCTTTAGACGTTGCGGTTAAATGTCCGTTGATGACATCAATATCAGAAGCTTCAATTCCCGAATTTGTAATGGCATTACGAATACAGCGCTGCACCGCTATACTATTTGGTGCAGTCATGGATCCTTCTCCTATTTGACCACCGCTATTGATTTCTCCTCCAAGTACTTCTGCATATATACGTGCTCCACGTTTCTTTGCACTTTCTAATGACTCTAGCACCAAAGCTCCTGCGCCACTTCCGGGTATAAATCCGCCCGCTGTGGCACTCATAGGCCTGCTTGCTTTTGTGGGATTGTCATTATAACCTCTTGGTAGAATACGCATGGCATCAAAACCACCCCATACATACGGTCCACTATCGCTACAACTACCTGTCAGCATAATTTCAGCCTTACCCTGACTAATTCTGTCGTAGGCCATAATAATACCCTCGGTACCCGTAGTGCATGCTGCGGAGTTCGTAGTAACTTGATTTCCACAACCTAGCAATCCGCCTAAATAGGCACTTATGCCGCTTGCCATAGTCTGGATTACCGAAGTACTGCCAAGCCTACGCACATTTCCTTCATCAATTAAATGAATAGCTTCCCTAAACTTATCGACCCCTAAAATTCCTGTTCCAAAAATAACTCCACGGTCCCAACTTGGTTCATCTGTTGTATTTTTCTCTAAACCGGCATCTTTCCAAGCATCTATACCTGCTATGACCCCGTATACAATTCCCGTAGCATTCAAGCCCCTACGTTCTAATGGCGTAAAATAATATTCTATGAGCTTATCTTTTACTAAAGGTTCTCCCGCTACTTGACAACCAAAGCCCAACTTCTCTAAATTTGGCTGATGCCGTAGTCCGCTTTTACCATCCAGCAAAGCATTGGTGAAATCAGTAAGCCCTACACCATTTGGCGCACATACTCCCAAGCCCGTAATTACAACACGTCTATTCATTTCCTGTGTCTATCATGCCTGCCAAAACTCCTTTGCAGACCAGTTTATCATCTTCATCATACATTTTCACTTCACATTTTAATTTTTGAAATCGGTAGTAAACCAATTCCGACACCACCCTAACACATTCCCCCGGAAAAACGGGTAGCAAAAATTCCATTTGTGAGCTGCTCATGCCAATGGTTATATTTTCTAATTTCGTCTCTTTCCCTAATAGATGTATTCCCAAACATACCAAGCCAATTTGTGCACAACATTCGGTCAATAGCACTCCCGGAGTAACAGGATTGTTTTTAAAATGGCCTTTGTAAAAATGGGCATCAGGTGAAAACCGATAACTGCCTTCCGCACCTTTATCATTTACATAACTAATCTCCTCTACATAAAGAAATGGTTCTGTGTAGGGCAAGCGGTTCAATATCCAATCATAAGATTCTTTCATCACCATTATATTACATCAAACTTTCTCCACCATCCACTTTAATCACGGTTCCGGTAATCCATTTTGCTTCATCCATAGTTAGCAAATACACTGCATTTGCAACGTCTTCGGGCAGTGTTAATCTGTTCTGCGGATTCTTTTTTAACGCATTTTCCTTTATCTTTTCGTATCCGGGAATCATAGAAAAGGATTTGGTCATGGTAATACCTGCCTGTATGCAATTCGCCTTTATACCCATTGGTGCAAACTCTAACGCAATACTTCTGGTCAATGCCTCTAAAGCCACTTTAGCCACAGAAACAGCTCCATAATTTGGTAATGCCTTCGTATTCCCTTCACTTGTAAATGATATGATGCGCGTATCTTCAGCAAACAACCCCGCCGTTGCCAATGCTTTGGTCCAATCATATAAACTCAGTGCCATGGCATCAAAAGTGATTCTAAAATCGGTAGCTGTCAACGTTGGTCCGCTTTCTGAATGCATGGGCTTCAACGTTCCTTTTGCCACACTATGTATCAACACTTTTATTTGATGTCCTTGTGGGAGTTGCTGTTGAATGTTAGAAATAATATCTGAGCGTTTATCGGCATTCAACACATCTACGTTCATGGCTAAAAATGAATTACCAAAGCCACGAATTTCATCGAATCCTTTTTCAATATCATCCATAGCGGCACGGCGATCACGGTGCATGATTAAAATATGGTACCCGTGACGAGCCAATTTCTTTGCCGTAGCTAGACCTAGACCGCTACTTCCTCCTAAAATCAATGCCCAATGCTTACTTTTCATAATTACTTTTTGATTGTTTTACCATTCTATT
The DNA here is from genome assembly GCF_900155985.1 of Maribacter ulvicola. Taxonomy (GTDB): domain Bacteria; phylum Bacteroidota; class Bacteroidia; order Flavobacteriales; family Flavobacteriaceae; genus Maribacter; species Maribacter ulvicola. The sequence goes on along the minus strand of NZ_FTMA01000002.1, from coordinate 258,125 downwards.
AAAACCCGTTGTGCAGAGAACCCGGGACCAAAACTCAATATTAATCCCTGTTCACCTGCTGCTATATCTTTTTCTAAGAAACGCTCTAACACGTATAAAACAGTAGCGCTACTCATATTACCGTACAAACGCAACACCTCTCTTGTATCAATTATATTCTTACCTAAAGCACCAAAAAGCGATTCTACTGTCTGTACTATTTTCTTTCCTCCGGGATGAAATATTAAGTGGTCTACGTTCTCAATATCACTCCCATACTTTTCTAGAAATGGATGTACGATATCCCCAAAGTGATCGGAAATGGTTTCTGGCACTGCGGGATCAAGAATCAGCTTTAATCCGTGATTGGTTAGATCAAACCCCATCATTTGGGTAGCGTCCTTAAAGTGATACATTTCTTCCCCAATGATCTTTGGACCAACCGCATCTTCTTCAGATGATAGTAAAACACAAGCTGCGCCATCTCCAAAAATAGCGGCACTTACCATATTTGCCATGGAAAAATCTTCTAGCTGAAAGGTTGCAGTGGGACTCTCAACAGCAACCAAAGCAATACGCTTACCTGGATTTGATTTTAAGAAGTTATGGGCATAAATAAGTCCGGATACTCCAGCGGCGCAACCCATTTCTGTTACCGGGAGCCTTACAACATCTTGCCGCATACCCAATTCATTGATCAAATATGCATCTAAAGACGGAATCATAATACCCGTACAACTTACCGTAATGATATAATCTAAAGAAGTAGCGGTCCAATTACTTTTCTCTAGTGCGTTTTTTAACACATTTACTCCCATTCGCTTGGCTTCCTTACTATATATTTTGTTTTTATCTTCAAAAGAAGTGGTTACAAATACATCTTCTGGTGGCATAATTGAATACCGTTTATCTACCGCCGCACCTTCAAAAATCTTAACGACCTTTCTAGAGAAACGCTCCTCTTGTTCGCTCAGCCAGAATTCTACAAGGGGAATAATATCCTTAGTATCTCTAGAATACGGTGGCAATTCTTTGGTTACACTAACAATTCTTGTATGATTCATAGTTGTTCTTAATCTTCAATCTACCTATTTCTTTTTTAAAATCCATGCATATCTAAATGCCCATTTCCATTTGATGTGATGAGATGCCTGGGTTACCTGACCTGCAAAATGCTGTAATTCTTCCTTTTTAAATGCCCTACGGATGGATAACAGGCCGTCTTTTTTGGCAATTTCCGTTTTAATAAAGAAGAAACTGAATGCCTTAAATAAATAATAGGCAACGGGACTCCGCTCCAAATCATTTATCACTACGCCCAATTTTGCTATTTCTACATACCGATTTACAAACTTAAGCACTCCTTTATCCGTAAAATGATGCAAGGTCAATGTGGTCATTACTACATCTATATCCCATTCAGAAAAATCGGACTTTAAAATATCGGTCTTTACATAACTGATCTCTGGATAATATTTGGAATATTGCCGTGCCAATTGCAAGCCTTGCTCATTAAAATCTACTCCGATCAATTTTAGTTTTATATTTCGTTTTCTAGCCACATCTGCCAACTTTCTTAGCATGGTTCCTTCCGCGCAACCCATATCTAAAATCGTATACGATTCCTTAAAACCCAATCTAATCAACTCAAAAACAGCACTTAAAGTAATACGATAACCACCCAGCAATTTATTTACCCTATTGATGTCTTGTAGTATGGTTTCCAACTCATTTATGGGACCAGAAAAGGTATCCATAAGCTCCACTTCACTACTTCTATGTGTAAAATCTCTCATTATGCTATCAAGTCCCCATGGGTTTTAGAAATAATAAACTTCAATATTGAATTGGACCTTCCAACGGATTTTATTCCTACCGAAACCCATGTTTTGTTCATTAGAATACCTTGTAATTTTCTGCCGAACCACAGACGTTTTTTAAAAGCTTTTGCCCAGGCCCCCTTATAATCTTGTTCTAAAATATTTCTGGAATAATCTGCATCTTTAAAAAAACGTACAATAAATTCAGAAGCTATTTTTGCACTATGAATAGCCATTGCCATACCATTACCACATAAAGGATGTATGAGTCCCGCAGTATCTCCGCACATAAGCATGTGATCCACAACATTTTCTTTTTTATCGAATGCTATTTGGGCTATGGTCATAGGCTGGTCAAATATGGGCTTGGCACTTGATAAAAACTGCTTTAAAAACGGGTTTTCGGCAACTACCTCCGTATTAAAACTTTCTACATCTTTATACTTCTTAAAACTATCATAATGAGCCAGGTAGCAGAAATTGACAGCTCCAGATTCTGTTTGTGATAGTCCGCCATAACCGCCCTTAAAATTATGCAATGCCACTAAATTCTTAGGGAAATCGGCTATGCTATAATGTGCTTTTACAGCCAACCAAGATTGCTTTCTCTTACTGAAATCCCTATCTAAAGTTTTGTCAAGAACAGAACGTTTACCATAAGCCCCAATGGCTATTTTAGAAGAATAGCATCCGGACTTGGTCTTAATGGTAAAAAGGTCTTCTTTGAAAACTGTTTCAATCACTTTCTCAAAATAAAACTGAACACCCAATTCCTGTGCTCTTTGATATAGCAAATGATCAAGCGCATATCTACTAATCCCGAATCCGCCCAATGGCAAATCGGTTTCCACTATGTAGCCGTCTTGAGTGCTTATTTGAAACTTTGAGATGTCTACAGCTCCCTCAAATTTAAGGTCTATCCCTAACCGTTTTAAATACGGTTGTATTTCCTTGGATACATATTCACCACATACTTTATGATGCGGTAATGGTTTCATTTCAATAACGGCAACATCCAAGCCTTCCAAAGACAAATGAATGGCGGCAGTCAAACCTGCCAATCCACCTCCAATAATTACTATGCTATGCTCTTTCACTGCATGGAAGTTACACCAAAAACAAAAAAAGCCCTGCATTTGCAGGGCTTTAATTTTAACTCAATACTAAAATTTGTATCTCTTAGTTGGTTTGTGTTTGTGCTTCTTGTTTTAAAGACTCACTAGCTACAATAGCCAACTCTACACGTCTATTTTTAGCTTTGCCTGCTGTAGTGCTATTATCACCTACCGGCTGCATTTCACCATACCATTTGGTATCAAAACGACTAGCATCGATACCTTTGCTAATTAGGTAGTTGGTAACGGACTCTGCTCTTTGCTTAGACAGTTTTAAATTATATTCTTCCGCACCAGCACTATCGGTATGACCTTCTACCAAAACATTAGACTTAGGATATTCTTTAAAAATATTTACCAATTTATTTAAAGTAGTAGCTGAAGTACCTTGAACATTAGATTTGTTGGTATCAAAATACACACCGGCATCTTCATTAAACGTTACATTGATACCTTCACCAACACGCTTAACCTCTGCACCAGGAATTTCTTCTTCAATACGTTCTGCTTGACGGTCCATTCTATTACCAATATACCCACCGGCAGCACCACCTATGGCAGCACCTAAAATAGCACCTAAGGCAGTATTATTTCCACTACCGACGTTATTTCCTAAGATTCCGCCAATAACGGCACCACCAGATGCACCTATTACCGCCCCTTTTTGTGTTTTATTTGCGTTTTTTACCGTACTACAGCTCATTACCATGGCAAGAGCAAGAATGTAACTAGTTCTGCGTAATATCATTGTTTTCATATGCTTATTTTAAGTTTTAAGTAGGTTTTAATTTTTAGTGAATTCGTAAACAACATTAATTGGAGTACCCTCTACCATAACGTTAGATTTTAATGTCATAGCATATTCGGTAAGGTTTTGGATATTTAAACGGTAGCCTACACCACCAGAAATATCTTTATATTTCTCATCGATAAATTTAAATTGTAACTGACTGTTATAGTTCTCTTCACGTTCTACTACGGACCATCTTATATAACGATCTCCGCCGGTACAAAATGTAGATGGGCTAATGGTATACTTACCCGTACTATTATTATCACGAAAGAACCACTGACTGCCTTCTAGACAAATATCTTCAACATCATTAAATAATAACGCTTTAACATTGCCATTGTTACCTTCAAAAGAAACATTGTTCAATGTCCATGTGCCGCTTAATAAGTTTCGCTTACCTCTTGCATCCTTAGATACTGAACATGAGGATATTAAAATTACGATACTAAAAAGCCAAATCATTTTTTTCATAAGTAAATTATTTAGGTTTGATCTATATACGTTAATTGTTAAATTTTGGATGGATGCTACCTAACATTTCCACCAAATAACAAGGCAAAGATGCTTCTAAAAACCTTTACCTATTACCTCTTTTAACATTTTTGTTAACGGATTTCCCTAATAGGCGATAAGTTCTCTTAAATCTGATTCAAACCTAGACTTGGCAAGATATTGCTGCTCTAGCTTGGAATTAAAAGGAATGGGGGTTTCTAAACTACCTACTCTTTTAATTGGACCATCTAAATACTCAAAACAATTCTCCATCACCATGGCAGAGATGTCACTGGCAATGCCCCCAAACAGACTGTCTTCTTGAAGTATAATTAGCTTTCCGGTTCTTACCACGGAATCATAAATAGCTTTAGTATCTAATGGCTGTAAGCTTCGTAAATCTAAAAGATCTGCACGTATATCTGGATTGTTTTCTAAAGTTTCCAAAGCCCAATGCACACCGGCACCATACGTTACAATGGTAATCTGATCTCCTTGTTTTAAAAGACTGGCCTTACCCAGCGGTAAGGTATAATAATCTACCGGCACTTCTTGATATAGACTTCTATACAAACCTTTATGTTCAAAAAACAATACAGGATTAGGGTCTTCAATAGCGGTAGCCAACAATCCTTTTGCATCATAAGGATAGGCAGGGTATACGACTTTTAGACCTGGAGTTTTGGTAAACCAGGCCTCATTCGTCTGAGAATGAAAAGGACCGGCGGCTACTCCACCACCACAAGGCATTCTAATTACCACATCTGCTTTTTCTCCCCATCTGTAATAACTCTTCGCTAAATAGTTGACAATAGGATTAAAACCGCTACTTGCAAAATCTGCAAATTGCATTTCCATAACAGCCTTCATTCCGTTAATGGACAACCCCATTGCCGCAGCTACTATTGCCGATTCACAAATTGGTGTATTACGTACACGCTCTTTACCAAAATCATTGACAAAGCCATCTGTTATTTTAAAGACACCACCATATTCCGCAACATCTTGCCCCATGATAACAAGATTATCGAATTTCTTCATAGATTGCCGCAATCCCTCTGATATAGCATCGACCAAGCGTATATTAGCTACAGCACTGATTGGTTTAACCTCCTTGAAGTCAATTTTTTGATACACCTCATTTAATTCTTTACTTTCATTAGGCACTATAGCATCTTCGTCAGAGGCTTTTCTTAGATGCTCATCAATTTCCGCCTGAATATTTGCCTTATAACGCGCTATACTTTCCTCGGTCAACAGCTTTTCGCCTAATAAATACTTTGTGTAATTCGCTAACGGATCCTTCTTCGCCCAAGTGTCTAAAAGTTCTTGAGGTACATATTTTGTGCCGCTTGCCTCTTCGTGCCCACGCATGCGAAAGGTCTTAAATTCTAACAACACCGGTCTAGGGTTTATTCTCATATCCCTCACCAAGTGGGCGACTTTAAAATAGACCTCTAAAATATTATTACCATCTATAATATGAGACTCCATGCCATAGCCGGCACCCTTATCCGCAATATTTTCACAACGAAATTGCTCGTTTGTAGGTGTAGATAAGCCATAGCCATTATTCTCTACGCAAAAAAGTACCGGTAAATCCCATACGGAAGCAACGTTCAACGCTTCATGAAAATCCCCTTCGCTCGTAGCCCCCTCTCCTGTAAAAACAGCGGTTACCTTCTTTTCTTTTTTTAATTTATGTGCAAGCGCTATTCCGTCTGCCACACCTAATTGTGGCCCCAAATGCGAGATCATCCCCACAATCTTAAAATCTTGTGTTCCAAAATGAAAACTACGATCACGCCCTTGGGTAAATCCGCTCGCCTTACCTTGCCACTGCGCAAATAACCTGTACAACGGTATTTTTCTTGTAGTAAACACCCCAAGGTTTCTATGCATTGGCAATATGTATTCGTCACGGCTTAAGGCAGAAGCAACCCCAACAGAAATTGCCTCTTGACCAATACCACTAAACCATTTAGAAATTTTACCTTGTCGTAATAAAATCAACATTTTCTCCTCTATCATACGAGGTTTAAGCATTGCTTTATAAAGTGTCAACTTATCATCTTGAGCAACTTTAAAATCGGTATAATTCATTAATTAGATCAATTTTGGCTATTAAAATATAAATGTAACAAAAATGCATCTAGCAAGTATCGACCATAACAACACTTATAAATGGACAATAATTATTAATTTTACGTAAAATCTTTTAAATTATGAGCTTAGTCCCTAGTGTTGATTTGTCGGATTTTCTTTCGGAAGACCCAAAAAGAAAGCAAAAGTTTATTGATGAAATTGGAAAAGCTTTTGAAGATATAGGATTCGTAGCTTTAAGCGGACACTTCTTGTCCGAAGAATTTGTAGATAGTTTATACTCAGAAATCAAGCAATTCTTTAATTTACCCGCTGCTGTAAAAGACGAATATCAAATAGAAGGTATTGGTGGCCAACGTGGCTATACCTCGTTTGGTAAAGAACATGCTAAAGGTAAAAAAGAGGGCGATTTAAAGGAGTTCTGGCATTTTGGACAATATGTGGAGGATGATGACGCATTAGAACAAGAATACCCTGCAAACGTCATAGTAAAAGAGCTACCAAAATTTAACGAGGTTGGTAAAGAGACCTATAAAATGTTAGAAAAAACAGCAAAGTATGTTTTACGTGCACTAGCCTTACACTTAAATTTAGATGAATTCTATTTTGATGATTTCATAAAAAATGGAAACTCAATTCTTCGACCAATACATTATCCTCCTATTACATCTGAACCTAAAAACGCCGTAAGAGCTGCAGCTCATGGTGATATTAACCTTATAACCTTATTAATGGGTGCCCACGGTAAAGGCTTACAAGTACAAAACCATGATGGCGAATGGGTTGATGCCATTGCAAGACCAGACCAATTGATGATCAACGTTGGCGATATGTTATCGCGTTTAACGAACAACAAACTATTGTCTACCATACACCAAGTAGTAAACCCGCCAAAAGAATTATGGGGCACTTCTAGATATTCAGTTCCGTTTTTTATGCATCCGGTAAGTGAAATGCCTTTAAATTGTTTAGAGAATTGCATTGATGAAGACCACCCGAAGCTGTACGAAGACATTACAGCCGGTGAATTTTTACATGAAAGATTAATTGACCTTGGGCTAATTAAAAAGTAACTACAATGGACCTTAAAGACCAACTAAAAAACTTATTTCCCGATCACGAAGCTGAGGAAACTCCCTTTGAAAAAACAACAGATAATCCTATTTGGCTTCAAGACGATCCTATTATATGTAAGTATGAAAAGCGTAAAGGCAAACCCATAACTATTCTAGAAGGATACACCGGAGCCGATGAAGATTTTAAGAAGTTAGCCAAAGAATTAAAGACAAAATTGAGCGTTGGCGGTAGTTTTAAAGATGATAAAATAATTATACAAGGCGATTATAGAGACAAAATCATGGCTATCCTGAAAGATAAAGGCTTCTCCGTTAAACGTGTAGGCGGTTAATTCAGTGAAAAAAGCTACCTTGAAAGTTCCATTTGTTTTCTGTTAAATAATTTTATAACGTTGTTATTAATATTATTTTTAATCTAATCAAACTAAATCAAACCTGGTATGAGTTCTCTCTTGCACATAACCAACGGCGATGTTTTCACCGAACGTCTTCAAAAATTAAACTTAGATGGCGATGTCATCACATGGCGCGAAATGCTATGCGAAGGACAAACACTACCCAATGTAGGTACAGAATCTTTCTGGAAAGCTCGTTTTGAATTCCTTCACAAAAATTATAAAGTATCAAAATCTTGGTTTATAGAAAAGACCCTAAAAGAATATAGGTCTTTATGTAGCCACAAACAACAAGATCATATCGTGCTTTGGTTCGAGTATGATCTTTTTTGCCAAGTAAACATGCTGGCCGTAATTAGCTGGTTGCTAACCCACAGAAAATATGCTCAAATTTCTTTGGTCTGTAGCGGAAAAGAAGATGAATCTGATAAATTATACAGCCTAAACGAGCTATCTGATGACCAATTATTAAATTTATATAAGAATAAAAAAGTCTTATCACAAGATGATACGGAGTACGCAGATTACGTCTGGCAATTATATTGTAGTAACAATCCAATTCGCTTAGAGAACTTAACAGATTTCAATGATTACCAATTTGATTATCTAGGAGATGCCGTAAAAACGCATTTAAAACGTTTCCCTAGTATTAATAACGGTTTAAATGAAATGGAAAATACCATTTTACAACTTGCCATTGACAAGAAACCCAAGTCAAAAACACAGTACATGGATGTCTTACTTAAAAACCAAGGAAACTTAGGTTTTTCAAACACACAGTATGACCGTGCCATAACTAGGCTAAAACCATTGATTACAAACTTAAATCCTGTGCGCCTTTCCAAGAAAGGTAAAGAAATCTTAGAAGGAAAAACCAGTTATTACTCTTGTATTCAGGACAACGATGTGTATCTGGGCGGTGCTTTAAAGTACAATTTCCTTTACAACACTAGTACGAACCGAATCTTAAAATTATAGCATGCAACTAAAGCCTGCTGAGCTTATCATCAATGAAGATGGTAGCATCTACCACCTCAATTTATTACCAGAAGATATTGCAACCACCATTATCACCGTTGGCGACCCAGATAGGGTACACCAGGTTTCTCAACATTTTGATACTATTGAGGTAAAGAAAGGTAAGCGTGAGTTCCACACCCATACCGGACATTTAAACGGTAAACGTATTTCAGTAATATCTACAGGAATTGGTACCGACAATATCGATATTGTTATAAATGAGTTAGACGCCCTTGTGAATATTGATTTTAAGACAAGAACACTCAAAGAAAAGCATACCTCTTTAGATATTATTAGAATAGGAACAACAGGAGCTATACAGCCAGATATTCCTATTGATACTTTTTTAATCAGCAAATATTCTTTAGGTTTTGACGGATTACTACACTTCTACGAGCATGATAACATCAACTACCCGGACATAGAAGATGAATTTATAGCCCATACCTCATGGAATCCCTATAAAGCCAGACCTTATGTACTCTCCTACTCTGAAAAACTTGGGGAACTGTTCAGCGATAATCGTATACGATTAGGATTTACAGCAACAAACACAGGGTTTTACGGACCACAACAACGTCAATTAAGAATTACACCTAGCCAGATGGAATTGTTGGAGAAATTATCGACCTTCAATTTTAAAGAACTTCAACTAACCAATCTAGAAATGGAAACTTCGGGTATTTATGCCCTGGCTCAACTTTTAGGCCATGAGGCAGTTTCTCTAAACTGTATTTTAGCCAATAGGGCTACCGGAGAATTTTCAGTTACTCCAACAGCATCCGTGGACCGCTTAATAGAATTTTGCTTGAAACGGTTGGCTTAACATACTTTTACAATATTTTACTATTGTACTTCTTATTTTTACGTAAATCTTATCATGAAAAAAGACAACCTGAAGCATAGAGATATTAATTGGCTCTATTTCAATGAACGTGTGCTGCTTGAAGCCAAAAGTGCCGACACGCCATTGCTAGAACGATTAAAATTTCTCGCTATTTTTTCTTCTAATTTAGATGAATACTTTAAAGTACGTGTCTCTCAACTTCGCCAAATAAAGCATCTGGACAAAAAGTTTCGAAAGAAATTAATGTTCAAAGCCAATACCACCCTACAGCACATATTAAAAACAATTAATGAGCAACAAGTTGAGTTTGGTAAAGTTATAAAAGCTACCCTTGCAGAATTAGAAGATTATAATATCTATGTTCGCAATACCTCTAACTTTACGAACGAACAAAAAGTATTTTTAGAGTCCTTATTTGATGAGCGTATAAGAGAGTTTTGTGCCGTACATAAAGAAAACTTGGAATTAACAGATGGGGCACTCTATTTAGCCGTAACCCATCCTAACCAAGCATATAGCATTGTTGAGATACCGAATAAAAAGCACGACAGATTTATAAGGTTACCCGGTGACGGACATCAATTTTGTTATCTAGATGATGCCATTAGACTGAACATTCAAAAATTACTACCTCAGAAAAATATTATGGGCTGTTATTCCATCAAAATTTCTAGGGATGCCGAATTGTATTTAGAAGATGACTATTCCGATATTGAATTGGTAGAAAAAATCTATAATTCGTTAGATAAGCGTTTATACGGTCAAGCAACCCGTTTACTTTATGATGAATCTATGCCAAGTTGGCTAATAGCATCACTTAAGAACGATTTTAAATTGGGAACGGTAGACTTATCCCCTGGCGGAGCATACCATAATTTATCCGATTTCTTTTCTTTTCCATTACCGGAAGGAACGGAACACTTACAATATCAAGAAAAACCGGCATTACCACATCCGGTATTAACTTCTACGGAGAATATTTTTGATAGTATCTCCATAAAAGACCAATTGGTACATTTTCCGTACCAAGACTTTAGAGTGGTAGAAGATTTTTTGACCACAGCAGCAACAGACCCCAATGTTACTGCAATAAAAATGACCATTTACCGCATAGCTAAGTCTTCATCATTGGCAGATGCCATTTTAACCGCATTGGATAACGGTAAAGAGGTTACCTTGTTCGTTGAAGCTCAAGCCAGGTTCGATGAAGCCAATAATATTAAATGGGGGCGCATTTTTGAGGAAAAGGGTGCCAAAGTTATTTTTAGCATCCCTCAGGTAAAGGTGCATTCTAAAATAGCCATGGTATTTAGAAATGAAGATGATAAAGTAAAGCGATATGCCTACATAGGTACCGGTAATTTCAACGCTAAAACGGCTAAAATTTATTGTGACCACGGACTGTTTACCGCACATAAAAAAATTACTAAAGATTTAGGCCAGGTTTTTCAAGTTTTGGAAAGAAAAATTATAGTTCCCAAGCTAAAACGCCTAATGGTCTCGCCTTTTACCACCAGAATTACATTTTTAAACCTTATTCAAAACGAAATCAATGCTGCCCGTAAAGGTAAAAAAGCAGCCATTACCGCTAAAATGAACAGTCTTGAAGACTCTGATATGATCAGGGCCTTGTACAGGGCCGTTAATGCCGGTGTTGAAGTTAGACTCATAGTTAGGGGCTTTTGTTGTTACCTAACCGCTAATGATGACCCTAACACAGGAATGAAAGATAATATATTCATAACCAGCATTGTAGATCGTTTTTTAGAGCATGGTAGAATTTACCTATTTGAAAATGGAGGAAATGAATTGATGTATATTGGATCCGCAGATTGGATGACCCGTAACTTAGATCGACGGATAGAAGTATTGACCCCAATTCTAGATTCCGATATTTTTGAAGAATTAAAACACATTTTAAGCCTACAGCTCAACGACAACCAAAAAGCTCGTGTGCTGGATTTGGAAAACTCCAATAAAAAAGTGGAACAATTGCCTAATGAAGAACGTATACGCTCCCAATACGCCATATACGATTACCTTAAAAATAAATTAGATGAAAACTGTTAAGATTATAGGTGTACCTGAACATTTTAACCTTCCATGGCATTTGGCCATCGAAGAAGGTGCATTTGAAGAAAGAGGAATTAATTTAGAATGGACGGAAGTTCCCGAAGGTACCGGTAGAATGAGTGAAATGCTTAAAAACAACGATACCGACCTTGCTATCATCTTAACAGAAGGAATCATAAAAAGTATAACCGAAGGCAATGAGGTAAAAATTATTCAGGAGTACATTGCCTCTCCCCTTCTTTGGGGAATTCACGTAGATGCCAAAAGCTCTTATAATTCCCTAAACGATTTAAAAGACACTACGGCCGCTATTAGCCGCTACGGTAGCGGTAGCCATTTAATGTCTTACGTGCAAGCAACAGAGATGGGTTGGGATACCGAGCATTTAAAATTTGAATTAGTGAATAATCTAGAAGGAGCCGTAGAAGGGCTTTCCTCTGGTAGTGCGGATTATTTTATGTGGGAACGTTTTACTACAAAACCCCTTGTAGATGATGGTGTTTTTAAACACTTAGGAAATTGCCCCACACCATGGCCATGCTTTGTCTTGGTAGGTACTACTACGTTTTTGAAAGAAAACGAAAGCATATTGAATCATATTCTTGAAATCATCAATATGTATACGGCTGAGTTCAAACAGATTCCCAGGATAGATACTACCTTGGCAAATAGGTATCATCAAAAATTAGAAGACATACAAGCGTGGTTGCAACTTACGGAATGGAGCCAAAAACAACTACCAGAAGGCACGTTGACAACAGTGCAACATACATTGAAGGAATTAAATTTGATAGAAAAAGTAATTCCGGCCTCTCAAATATTAAAATAATTAAATAGAGGCTAAGCTATAATGCTTCTGAATTAATGCTTTAAATGTTTCATCTGAAAGCGGTTTCTGAGCAAAATCCGCAATATACTTATTATCTGTTGCGCGTTTTTTATCCTCCTTGTTGTCACTTATAGTTACAAGAACTATCGTAATTTGATCTTTAAGCTTTTTAGGAACTAAGTCGTCATAAGCATCCATAAATTGCCACCCGTCCATGACAGGCATTCTTAAATCTAACATGACCATACATGGCAATTCTAACTGCTCCTGCCCTTTTCCAAGGATAAAATCTATAGCTTCTTGACCATTGAGTGCAGAGTTAATATTCACATCCATATCTAATTTATTGATAAAAATGGAATGCAAGAAGTTACTTGCATCGTCATCGTCTACCAATAAAATAGTATTTAGTCTATCTAAGTTATTCATTTTAACTGTTATTAAGTTTTTGCCCTACCCTTGCACCCCAAAGTACATTATAGAATTAAAGCACTAATTATTTACCAAACTTACCACAATATGTTTTTATTGCCTAAATCACCTAATATTTTGTTGCAAGAAGAAAAATGTTCGTTTCCAAACCAATATCCGCGATTGGCACTTAACGGGGACGGGTGACCAGAGGTTAATAAGAAATGCTTATCAGTATTGATTAGCTTTATTTTTTTCTTTGCATAACCTCCCCAAAGCATAAAAATTATACCATCCTTTTTTTCTGATAGTTTAGAAATTACAGCATCCGTAAATACCTCCCACCCTTGTTTTTGGTGACTTCCCGCTTCATGAGCCCTAACGGTAAGCGTAGCATTCAACAGAAGAACACCTTGTTTTGCCCATCGTTCAAGGTTACCACTTTCTGGGTAAGGGATGCTTAAATCGCTTTCAATTTCCTTAAAAATATTGATCAATGATGGCGGATGTTTAATTCCGTCCTTAACCGAAAAACACAAGCCATTTGCTTGATTTGGTCCATGATAGGGATCTTGTCCAATAATGACCACCTTTGTATCATCAAACCCACAATAATTGAAAGCTGAAAATATATCCGAATACTGCGGATAACATGTGTGCGCATCATATTCTCGCTTTACAAATTGCATCAAGCCTTTAAAATAGGGCTTGTCAAATTCTTGCGCCAACTGTTTCGCCCAACTCCTATCCAAATCAATGTCCATGGTAATATCGTATTCCAATTTAAATTCAAAGGTACTATTAACATTACCTAAAATCAACGCCAATTCATCAATGCCCATACTACAGATAAGCTCAGTACAATCTCATTTATAAAATTTCATTGTCAATGCGTACCTTTGCAGCTCATTAAAATAGAACGTGGCCAATATACATTCCAAAACATTACAAGACTTAGAATTTCCTTCTGTATTAAAACAAATTTCTGCACGTTGTCATACAGAATTGGGCAAAGAAGCTGCATTGGAAATTGCTCCTTTTATAACTGACGAGGTTATTAAGGTGGAACTTGGAAAAACAGCAGAATACCTATCATCGGTTATTAGTGAAAACCGAATTCCCAATCACGGGTTCGATGCCATTAATACCGACCTGAAACTTCTTAAGATTGAAAACACGACGTTAGAACTTCAGGGATTCAAAAGAATAGCAAGTATCTGTACTACGGTAGCACAACACCAAAAATTCTTTAAAAAATTCAAGGAATATTACCCCCTTTTTTATGATTTTGCTTTAAAGCTTGAGCAAAACACGGAGATTCCGGTTTTAATAAATAACGTAATTGACCGATTTGGAGAGGTAAAGGATAATGCATCTGATGAATTGTTTACCATCCGAAGACAAATAAATGCAGTACGTGGAAAAATTAGTCAAAGCTTTGGATCTGCTTTAAATACCTACCAAGCATCTGATTATTTAGATGAAATTAGGGAATCTGTTGTTGAAAACAGACGCGTTTTGGCGGTTAAGGCCATGTACAGAAAGAAAGTGAAGGGCGCCGTAATGGGCACATCAAAAACCGGAAGCATAGTTTACATTGAACCTGAAGCTGCTCTAAAGTATAGTAGAGAACTTAATAATCTGGAGTTTGAGGAGAAAGAAGAAGTACAACGCATTCTTAAACAACTAACAAATAAAATAAGACCATTTAGAGCTCTTTTAAGCGATTATCAAGATTTTCTTACGCAAGTAGATGTGATTGCCGCAAAAGCTAAGCACGCAGAAGATATTGATGCGCTATTGCCAAAAATCAACACTAACAATAAACTCTTTTTGCGTGATGCTTATCATCCATTATTATTTTTGAACAATAAACGAAAGGGCGAAAAGACGTATCCGCAAACCATTGAACTGCACGAAGAAAATAGAATTATCGTCATTTCAGGTCCAAATGCCGGTGGTAAAAGTATCACCTTAAAAACGATTGGGCTACTTCAAGTAATGCTACAAAGCGGAATGCTGATTCCCGTGCACGAAAGAAGTGAAGTGTGTTTCTTTAAAAAGATATTAACGGATATTGGAGACAACCAAAGTATTGAAAATCATTTAAGTACGTACAGTTACCGCTTAAAGAACATGAACCAATTCTTAAAGCGTTGCGATAATAACACTTTATTCCTAATCGATGAATTTGGTACCGGTAGTGATCCAGAATTAGGTGGTGCACTTGCCGAAGCTTTCTTGGAAGTTTTCTATGAAAGAGGCTCATACGGAGTAATTACTACCCACTATGCCAATTTAAAAGCATTGGCCAACGAGCTACCACATGTAACCAATGCCAATATGCTCTTTGATGGCAAAACGCTAGAACCTACCTTTCAATTGATTTTAGGACAAGCAGGTAGTTCGTTTACATTTGAAGTCGCACAAAAGAACGGCATCCCCTACTCGCTGATCAACAAAGCCAAAAAGAAAATAGAACGCGGCAAAGTTCGTTTTGATGCCACTATTGCCAAACTGCAAAAAGAACGTAGTAAAATGGCACAAACAGGCTCTAGATTAAAAGAGGAAGAAGATAAGGCACGAGAAGAGAACGAAAGATTAGAAAAGCTAAATGCCAAGATCAAATCTAAACTTGAAAATTACCAAGAGTTATATGACCACGATCAACGCATGATACAATTAGGGAACAAAGTCAATGTTGCAGCAGATAAATATTTTCAAGATAACAAGAAACGACCCTTGGTATCTGAACTATTGAGAATAGTGGAAACCGAGAATAGCAAGCGAAAGAAGAAAACGGCAAATCAAGCCAAGGCGGAAAGAGCTAAAAAAGCAAAAGTGGCTCAAGAAGTCCAAAAAGAGGTCAAAGTTATCCGTGAGAAAAAGAAGGTTGAAAAGAAGAAAGCCATTTTCAAGGAAAAGAATAAGCCAAGACCTGTATTTAAAATTGGTGACCGCGTACGTATGTTAGATGGTAAGGCTGTTGGTAGTATAGATTCACTTGAAAAAGGAAAGGCCATTGTCAACTATGGCATATTCACCACCAATGTTAGCGTAGACCAGCTTGAAATGGTTGAAAAAAAGAAATAACGCTCATTTACTGATGGTTACATTAAATCGTATACGATTAACGCAGTTATATAATACCTAAAATAGCCATAAACCTAAGAATATTCGCAACTATTCTTTAAAAGGATATTATAGAGAAGTTGTCTAAATATTGTTTTAATTTTATCCTGTGAATTCAAATAAAAAAATCATTCTCTTTGATGGTGTTTGCAACTTGTGCAACAGCAGTGTTCAGTTTGCTATTAAGCGAGATCATAATGATGTATTTAGATATGCCGCCATACAGAGTAAAACAGGCGAAAAATTATTGGCCGAGCGTAATATTGACACCAACGAAATTGATTCCATACTCCTTATCGAGCCCAATATTGCTTATTATATAAAGTCAACAGCCGCACTTGAAATTGGAAAGAATTTAAAAGGTCTCCGTACAATTTCCTCTATTTTACTATGGCTACCGGAGTCTTTTCGAAATATCGTATACGATTTTATTGCTGCGAATAGATACAAATGGTACGGTAAAAAAGAGGCATGCATGATTCCTACAGAAGAACTAAAAAGCAAATTCATTTAAAGTATACCCTAATGGCTCTTATAAGCTATTTTTAATCCTAACGCTTCTACTTTTACCCCTATCGCTCCGTAAACCAGTACTTTTAGTTTCATTCACTTATCTTATCAAGGTTCAAAATAAATATTGAATTACATGAGCGAAGGACGAAGGAAAAATTATAAGAAAAAAAGATATGTGATACCGGTACTATTGATGGTACTTCTCATTGCAATTCGCTTATCACTTCCCTACTTCGTAAAAAATTATGTAAACAAAGTACTTGCAGATATTCCTGGATATTATGGTCACGTTGAAGATATTGACCTTTCTATTATCCGTGGCGCTTATACCATACACGGCATGTATTTGAATACGGTAAACGGTACTACCGAAATACCTTTTCTAGATTTTAAGAAAACTGATATATCCGTAGAATGGAACGCTCTTTTTCACGGGAGAATAGTGAGTGAAATTGAAATGTTAGAGCCTACCGTACTGTATGTATTTGAAGATCAACAGGACACTACGCAACAAGCCAATACTGAGGACTGGTCTAAAGCCCTTACCGATTTGGTTCCAATAGACATTAACCGATTGATGGTCGAAAATGGTAAGTTTGCTTTTTTACAAGTACAGGCAGATCCTAATATTGACCTACATTTAACCAAAGTACAATTAGAGGCTTCTAACCTACGTAATGTTGTGGAAGAAACAAGAACACTACCTTCTAACATACACGCTACAGCCACATCAATAGGTAATGGAAATGTAATTTTAGATGGAGACATGAATTTGGTAAGAGAAATTCCGGACATGGATATTTCCTTTAGCCTAGAAAACGCTAATGCCAAAGCACTTAATGATTTCACCAATTATTACGCAGGTATAGATTTTGATGAAGGTACTTTTGACTTATTTGGAGAACTGGCTATTGCAGACGGATACATGAAAGGTTCTTTTAAGCCCATACTTAAGAACGCAAAATTAATAGGCAAAGAAGACGGATTTCTAAAAACGCTATGGGAAGGCTTCGTAGGCTTCTTCAAATTTATTCTCAAAAACCACAAGCAGGATACCCTAGCTACCAAAATACCCGTTGAAGGTGATTTAAATAGTGTTAAAACTAAAATTTGGCCTACGGTAACCAGAATATTCAGAAATGCGTGGATACAAGCCTATAAAAACGTCATTGATGATGACCTAAGCTTTAAGGACGCTACCGATGGTGCAGATAGATTAGAAGAGAAAAAATCTAAACAAAACTAGCAGCTCTACATGGTGCAGCACCTATTTCTTATAATTATCATCCCAATTTTTAACTTTAGGTTCACGTAACTTTCCAACGGATTTGGCGACCATCATAGAAACAGAGGCATCACCAGATACATTTATTACCGTTCTACACATATCTAAAGGCCTATCTACAGCGAATATCAATGCTAAACCCGCTTCTGGTATACCTGCTTGCGCTAGAACAATAACCAACATGACCATACCGGCTCCGGGAACTGCTGCGCTACCTACAGAGGCCAATGTTGCGGTTACAATTATTCCTAATTGAGCCGACAAGCTTAAATCCATACCAAATGCCTGGGCAATAAAAACAGCGGCAACAGCCTGGTATAAGCTAGTACCGTCCATATTGATAGTTGCTCCAATAGGAAGAACAAAGCTTGTTACCTCTTCATCTACTCCTAAATGCTCTTCAACCCTTTCCATAGTTACAGGCAAAGTAGCCGCACTTGAACTTGTTGAAAATGCAAGAAGTTGAGCAGGAGACATCCCTTTCATAAATTTGTTCGGAGAGATTTTTGTAAATACCCACACCAATAAAAGGTAAACCCCCAACATTAAGGAAAGTCCCAATACTACACAGAATGCATACCACGCCAGTGCCTTGAATAAATCTAAACTAGGCGATTCTACGATCAACGCCGCCAATAAAGCAAATACACCATAGGGCGCAGCTAGCATAATTAAATCTATTAGCTTTAATATTACTTCATTGAAACCATCAAAGAATTTTTTAACCGGAGCAGCTTTTTCTTCAGGTATGAGAATAAGACCTACGCCAAAGAATATGGCGAAGAATATAACTTGCAACATGTTGCCGTTATCAGAAGCGGCAGCAAAAATATTACTTGGAACCAAATCTTCCAAGGCCTGTAACGGTCCAGCTTCTTTCTGCTTATCTGCCTTGCTCTTAATAGCATCGGCATCACCTTTATAATTATCAACTAATTCTATTCTTGTTGCCTCTGTAATTGAAGCTCCAGGCTTTACAATATTTACAACCCCTAAACCAATAGTAACGGCGATAACCGTAGTTACGATATAAATACCGATGGTACGACCGCCCATTTGAGAAAGTTTAGAGATATCCTTTAAATCGGACACTCCTTTTATCAACGAACCCAATATAAGAGGAACCGCAATAAGCTTTAACGAGTTGATGAAAATGTTTCCAAAAGGCTTGATCCAATCCGATATGAATTTCGGTCCCCAATCTAACTGAACCATGGCTAAAGCAAATAAAACCCCTGCTAACATTCCGATTAGAATTTGCCAATGCAACTCAAGCTTCCTCATATAAAAATTAATTTAGGGAAGAAAGATAGTATTTTGCTAGGAAAAGTGCTAAAAACGCAACCTATAATTTAATTGTACGGTTTAATAAGGCATAATCTGCCAAGACCAATGCGGTCATAGCCTCAACTATAGGTACAGCTCTTGGAACTACACAAGGATCATGTCTGCCCTTACCTTGTGTTTTAATGGTATTACCCTCTTTATCAATGGTTTCGTAACCTTGAATAACAGTGGCTACCGGCTTAAAAGCAACATTGAAATAGATATCCATACCGTTGCTTATACCACCTTGTATACCACCGCTGTAGTTGGTTTTTGTAGAACCATCATTATTAAATTGATCGTTGTGTTCACTGCCTTTCATCTTAACACCCTCAAATCCGCTTCCGTATTCAAAGCCTTTAACGGCATTTATAGATAACATTGCCTTTCCCAATTCTGCATGTAACTTATCAAAAACAGGTTCCCCTAAACCAATTGGTACATTTTTGGCTACACACGTAATAATTCCGCCAATGGTATCTCCGTCTTTCTTAATAGATTTTATATAATCCTCCATTTTTACAGCCATTTCCGGATCTGGACAGCGAACAGCATTAGATTCTGTCAATGACAAGTCTAACTCCGTATAATGTTTACCTAAATTCATGTTTCCTACTTGAGAAACGAAAGCCTGTATTTCTATGCCTTTCAAGAACTGCTTAGCTATAGCACCAGCCACTACTCTACTGGCAGTTTCACGAGCAGAACTTCTACCACCACCACGGTAATCCCTAAAACCATATTTTTTATCATACACATAATCTGCATGCGATGGCCTATAAGAATCTTTGATATGTCCGTAATCTTTAGATTTTTGATTGGTGTTATGAATTGCAAACCCAATTGGGGTACCCGTAGTTTTTCCTTCGAATATTCCTGAATAAAACTCTACCTCATCCGGCTCTTTTCGCTGGGTAACAATAGCAGACTGACCGGGTTTACGACGATTAAGATCATTTTGTATGGCATCAAAATCCAACGTTATCTCTGATGGGCAGCCATCTATAACTCCCCCAATTGCCTTTCCATGAGACTCTCCAAAAGTGCTTACCCTAAATATATTGCCAAAGGTATTTCCTGCCATAATAACTAAGTTCTAAATAATGTAATATGAATTACAAAACTAACAATTCAACTAGGTTCAAAGGTAAATGTTAAATGCTTGAAAGAAAAATTTATAAAGTGCATAATATTACCTTAACCTTACGCTTTTGTGATAATGTTTACTTAACCTTATGATTAACAACTGTTGACCATATAAACAACTGCTATACAAACTATTAGATTTAATTTTGCTCTAAAAATTATCTCCTTGAAAAAACGCCGTCTTGAAATAGCTGTTTTATCAGATGTTCACTTAGGTTCTTACGCTTGTCATGCGGAGGAATTATTGACATACTTATCTAGCATTGACCCAAAGATTCTTATTCTTAATGGTGATATTCTTGATGCAAAAAAAATGCGAAACAACTACTTTCCGCCTTCCCATCTAAAAGTTGTAAAGAAAATATTCTCTTTGGCAGCTAAAGGTACCATAGTACATTATATTACCGGTAACCGAGACGTACCTTTCAGAAAAATAGACGACATCTATATGGGCGTAATACAAGTTTCTAATAGACTTACCTTAAAACTTAACGGAAAAACCACTCTATTTTTTCATGGCGATATTTTCGATTTTTCATTTCGCCACTCACAATGGTTGCTTAATTTTGGAAGTGTTGGGTTTGATACCTTATTAAAACTGGCAAAATTAAAAACCAAGGTATTTGGTTTATTTGGCAAGAAAAATAAGCCGTTCTCCAACCCAGCATTGGAATATGGCGAGCGCGACCCAGAACAAATAGCTTTATTTGAAAAGAACGTGTCTAAATTAGCAATAAGGCAACATTATGACCATGTGGTTTGTGGCCATAGCCATGCACCTAACAAACAACTTTTTGAAACGAAAAAAGGAGAGTGCCTATATCTAAACTCCGGAGACTGGGTTAAACATATGACCGCACTTGAATACTCTTTTAAACGTTGGAAACTCTACCGCTACGAAAATGACAAACTAGCTTCATTTTATATGGATGAAGAACTTAAGTCTATGAATATGAATGAGCTTATCGCTACAATAACAGACCGTAAAGCAAGAAAACTAAAGAATCAGAAAGAAAAAGGCGGACTATTGGATTAACCGTTACACCAAAGCCTCTTTCAAAATACTTACCGGGTGTTTTGCTATTCTTTTAGTGCCATCAAAAATTTGGTGCCTACAACTTGTACCGTTGGCAGCAATTATGGTATCTGCTGACGATTTGCTCACCGCAGGGAATAACTTTAATGATCCAATTTTCATACTGGTTTCATAATGCTCTTCTTCATACCCAAAAGAACCGGCCATACCACAACAGCCCGATGCTATAATAGTTACCTTATAATTTGTTGGCAGATTTAATACATCAAACGTTACTTTTTGATTACTTAATGCTTTTTGATGACAATGGTTATGAATTTTTATATCTCTAGCTTCCTCCGTAAAGTCAGACGATTTTAAATAGCCATCAGCAATTTCTTTAGCCAAGAACTCTTCAATTAAAAATGAATTATCGGCAATTTTTTGAGCTGCAACTTTATCTGATGTCATACGCTTGTATTCATCTCTAAAAGATAATATGGCTGAAGGCTCCAAACCTAAAACCGGTGTATTTGCATCTGCAAATTTCTTAAGTTCTTGAACATTCTTAATTGCCAATTTTTGAGCTTGTTTTAAAAAGCCTTTTGATAGAAATGTTCTACCGCTTTCTGCATAGTACAACTCAACATCATAACCCAGAGCAGTCAATAGTTCTATAGCATCTTTACCAACTTCAATATCTAAGTATTTTGTAAACTCATCAATAAATAACACCACTTTATTCTTAGACTTATTGTATTGAATACTAGCTTTTTGAAGGTGTTTATCGAAATTAAAACTATAAACTTTTGGAAGACTTCTCTCTTTAGCCACACCACTAGTTTTTTTCAATAATCCGCCAATTAACTTGGAATCGTACATGGCATTTGTAAGACCAGAAACCTTACTCCCCAATCCGTTTAATTTGGTGTTATATGCAAATAATTTACCTCTAAAAGAATAGCCATTAGCCTCTTGATATTGATATAAAAATTCTGCTTTTAAAGTAGACACATCCACATTACTTGGGCACTCACTTGCACACGCCTTACAACTTAAACAAAGATCAAAAGCTTCTTTAATCTCAGGACTATCAAAACTATTCTTCGCTGTACTATTTGGGTTGGTCAAAAACTCCCTCAACGTATTTGCCCTACCCCTGGTAGTATCTTTTTCATTTTTGGTTGCATGGTAACTGGGGCACATACCACCATTCATGTGGTGGGTTTTTCTGCAATCACCACTTCCATTACATTTTTCGGCAGCTTTAAGTATACCTTCACTATCCGAAAAGTCCATTAACGTCTTAATCTCTGGTTCTTCACGGTCAATCTCATATCGAAACGACTTATCCATAGGATAGGCATCTACAATTTTACCGGGATTAAAAATACCCTTAGGATCAAAATAAGATTTAATTCTTCTTAGCAGCTCATAGTTCTTATTCCCTATCATTATCGGAATAAATTCCGCTCGCACAATACCATCGCCATGCTCACCACTAAAGGAGCCTCTATATTTTTTAGTTAGTTTGGCAACATCTGTAGTTATGTTCCTAAAGAGACTAACATCTGTTGATTTCTTCAGATTTAAAATAGGCCGTAAATGCAATTCTCCGGCACCTGCATGCGCATAATAAACGGCACTCTGCCCATAACCTTTCATAATTACAGAGAACTCCGCAATAAAGTCTTTAAGATCCGGTAAAGCCACCGCAGTATCTTCAATACAGGCTACAGCTTTCATGTCACCTACAATATTACCCAACAAACCTAAACCTGCCTTTCGCAGTTCTATAGCCTTAGAAATCTGATTTCCATACAGTACAGGATTGGCATAACTGAGTCCCGAATTTGCTATTGTTTTCTGCAACGAAGCAATAGCCTCTTTCAATTCAGCTTCGGTATGTGCAGACACTTGCAACATCAATAATGCCGCAGGATCCCCTTCTACAAAAAATCGATTTGCCAATTGCGCACGATTATTTTTTGTACAATCTAAAATGACCTTATCCATCATTTCACACAATTGCAATGGGTGTTCCATAACCGGAACCACATCCATCAAGCAATCTTCCAGAGAGGTATAATGCGTAACGACCATTGCCGATAGAGCTGGCGGCAGGTCATCTAATTGAACCGTAATTTCAGTGGTAAAAGCCAGGGTACCTTCGCTGCCACAAAGCAACTCTGCCATATTAAAATAAGGCAACCTGCCCCCGAAAACATCTGATTTCAACAATTCATCAACAGCATAGCCAGTACTTCTTCTATGAATTTCGGGTTTTGGAAACTGCTCTTTTACTTCACCAGCTATCTCCTTATCAATCAATTCTTCATATACACTTCTATAAAGAGATGCTTCAAATGTATTTTGGTATTGTTTTTCTTTAAATTCAGCTGCTGATATTCTTCCAAATTCAGCTTCACTCCCATCTGACAGGATGGTCTTCATGGAAACAACCTTATCTCTTGTTACTCCATATTGAATAGACGTGGTACCTGATGAATTATTACCGACCATGCCACCGATCATACATCTATTTGATGTTGATGTGTTAGGTCCAAAAAACAACCCAAAAGGTTTTAAATATTGATTTAGTTCATCTCTTATAACTCCCGGCTGAACGGTTACTTGCTTCTTTTCTTGATCTAAACTTATTATTTCCGTAAAATGCTTGGATACATCAACCACCAAACCATCACCCACACATTGCCCCGCCAATGAAGTACCTGCGGTTCTAGGTATGAGTCCAATATTTTCATCATTGGCAAATTGTATAATTTTTTTAATATCATCAACACTCTTTGGGAAAGCAGCCCCTAAAGGTATTTTTCTATATACAGATGCGTCTGTAGCATAAATAGTTTTCGTAAGATTATCAAATCGTACATCTCCCTCTATATCTTGTCGTAACTTTAACAGCGAATTATTATCCAACGTAACACAATTTTGAGTGCTAAATTAAGTTTTATTGTGTGAGCTACATTACAAATTGGCTCATTTTTCATCACAAAAAAGAATAACTATATGAAGATTTTAAAAGGTATTACAGTATTGATTTTTATGGCAACCTGCTCACTTTCCGCACAAGAAATTTCAAACCATGCATTAGGGCTACGATTAGGAGATAGTGACGGGTTTGGAGCAGAAATCAGTTATCAAAAATCATTAACACGTTACACCAGGGCAGAATTTGACCTGGGATGGAGAGATAGTAGAAATTTCAATGCATTTAAAATAGCCGGACTACACCAATGGGTAAGACCAATAGAGGGTGATTTTCAATGGTATTACGGAGTTGGTGGCGGATTAGGAAGCGTTGATTTCCCTGGAGATGATGGTGGTTTATTCGTTTTTGCCGCTGGTGATATAGGAATAGAATACAATTTTGACATACCATTAATTCTATCGTTAGATTTTAGACCAGAACTGGGCGTTGTAGGTTATGACGGGTTCTCTGATAATTTTGATTTTGACATAGGACTAGGTATACGTTACCAGTTTTAACCCAATTAGAACAATTACAAAAAGACCTTTAGCCATTACGTTAAGGGTCTTTTTTTATATCCTATATATAAGTACATTTGTAACTTAACCTAAGTGAAATTTATGAAAAATAGTATTGTAATACTGCTTGCAGGAGTCTTATTGTTCAGCTGCAACTCAAAACCAGAAAGCTTTACCCTAAATGGTAAATTGAGAGGTGAAATGACAGATGGCACTCGTGTTTTCTTGAAGAAAATAGGAGAAAACAATCAACCAATAGAAGTAGATACCGCCACCACTACAAATGGCGAGTTTACGTTTACAGGCAAATCTGACATCCCTGAACTTCACTATATCTTTGTTGACCAACTACCCGGCTACACAGCGGTAATACTTGAAAACGGAGAAATACAATTTAACGCCCAAAAAGACAGTATGGGATTTGCCGATATTAGCGGAACTTTTCAAAATGATTCTTTTTCGGATTATATGGAGCAATCAAGAGAAATCTCCCTACAAGCACAATCTATTCAACAAGATATGAGAGCTGCATCTGGGGAAGTAGCATTGGCGCTACAAGATGAAATAAAAGAATTACAAGAAGAGTACAAAACCTTTGAGCTAGATTATATTAAAGGCCATCCTAATGCTTTAATAT
Source organism: Maribacter ulvicola (assembly GCF_900155985.1). Classification (GTDB taxonomy): domain Bacteria; phylum Bacteroidota; class Bacteroidia; order Flavobacteriales; family Flavobacteriaceae; genus Maribacter; species Maribacter ulvicola. Next base: position 232,608 of record NZ_FTMA01000002.1, on the reverse strand, counting down.
CTGCCTTGGTCTTGGATAGAGCAATTGCCACAAAAGCAATTGAGCCAGAAGAAGCAGAAGGAATCTACAAAACGCTTTCCGAAGAAATTAAAAGTTCTAAACCTGGAAAACAAATTTCAGAAGGCATTGACAAACTAAAAGCATCAGAAGCAGCTGGTAAAAACTCAAGCATTGGCGCTAAGGCCCCTGAATTTTCAGGTCCCAGTCTAGATGGAACCAAACTTGCCTTAAAAGATGTGTTGGGAAAAGTAACCTTAATAGATTTTTGGGCCGGATGGTGTAGACCTTGTAGAGCTGAGAATCCAAATATTGTTGCGGTATACAACAAATACCACGACAAGGGATTAAATGTTCTAGGTGTTTCTTTAGACAGAACCGATGAAGCTTGGAAAAAAGCAATTAAAGAAGATGGCTTGGTCTGGAATCATATTTCTAACATTGCTTACTTTAACGACCCTATTGCAAAGCTATATAACGTTGAGGCAATACCCGCAGCTTTCCTTTTGGATGAAAACGGAGTAATCGTTGCTAAAAACCTAAGAGGTCCTGCCTTAGAAGCTAAAGTGGCAGAATTATTGGACTAATTATCATTATAAACCACAAAAAAAAGCCCGAACAATATTTTTGTTCGGGCTTTTTACATCTCATTCTTACTCATTTAAAATGCTCCTCTAACATCCCTAAAGGTTCCTTCTACCGTAGTATTAGTCCCTCTGGTTACATCACCAAAAATATTCACTACATCATCTTCTCCAATAAACTCTATAGCTGCACCATCACCTAAGACCAAATCCCCATAAATGGTGAGGTTACCTTCTACCCTTAAGGTTCCGCCAGAATTTATAACTACATTTCTTCTTTTATAATTTCTACCAACCACTATAGTGCCCTTCATTTCAAACAAACCACCATCATTAATGGTCACACCATTGCTTACACTCCAAGAACCACATAACAACAAATTGCCAGCAACATTTATAGTATAAAATCTTTTATAACCGCTGTAAGCACGGTCTACACCACTATTTATATTTAAAAATGAACTACCAAAGTATGGACTCAAATCCTTACAACGTTGCACCAGGCTCTCATCTGGCCTGTTTAATTTGATAATCTGAAAACCTTTTTTTCCGGAAGCAGCAAAAATATAATCCCCTTTTGATGCTACATAATTTATTGAACCCGTCAATTCAATTACACCAACACCAACAGTTTGGTCATCTTTGATTTCCGAAAGACTTAACCCACCAGCACCATTAGCCATTAATAGCACATTTTCGTTCACCGCTACACCATTGGTAACTATTTCTCCGGGTTCAGCATTTTCCGGACTGGTTAAAATTGGCAAGTACTCTATAAAATTTCCTGAAGTTGCATGATACACGCCAGCTCCCTTTGCTCCTTCTGAAACAATAATATTTTCATTTAAGAAATCTAATGTTCGCTTGGCATCTATTCCAAAATCAGAATCAATAGCTAAACTGCGAGTTGTATTCAAATTTTGATCTAAAAAATTAACCCCTTGTGCCGCATCTAAAATAGCTATCTCACTACCGTTATAAGCAACAGAACGTAAATCTGAAAAAGCAGCCTCATTCAATACACTTAAGTCATTTTTATCATACATGACTACAAAGCCGTCTTGACCACTGGTTACTACCACATTATTATTAATTATACGTACATCTGTAGCATTAAAGCCTTCTTGAAAGCCATAAGCAATGTTAGACGTATTCATCCTGCCGCCACTTACTGCAATTTTTGCAACTAAAGAATTTGCCGTTGCAGTAACCGATTGTTCAGCATCTACACCCCCTGCAACATATATATATCCATTATCATAGGCAATTGAGTTTAAATCTGCATTTGTATAGTATACTCTTGAGGTTACCCTAGGACTTGTAGGATCGCTAATATCGACTACATCTATAGCACCAACATACTCTTCTCCTACCGTATTATAAGTTACATAACCATAATCTCCATGTAAAGCCACGTGGGTAGCAGCTAAATTTCCTCCGTTCGCAAATGAAGGAGGGGCAATTTGAGCTACTAGGGAAAGCGGATAATCTCCTGCTTCCTCTTCTTCACTTTTTCCGGTAACACTTGATTTTTTTGCACTGGCAATAGGATCTTCTAAAATATCCAAAACACCGGCACGATCAAAGCTTATACTTTGATCTAGCTTAGATTGATCTGTTTCACTTACTAAATTGTCTTCTGGGTTTTCGAAAATTGTAGTCTCATCACTACAGCTTGTTATAAATAACGAAGCTGCTATTGTAATTAATACTATTTTTCTTACAGGTAAGGCTGGTTTCATGATAATTCGGTTTTTTGCAATAACGACCCAACCCGCGCAAATGTTGCCTATGTACAGAGAAATACAATAAAAAAAATATATTTTTTGGCGGATTATAATGCCAAATCACAAAAGAAAGAAACAATTATATTTTACCCATTTTTTCAAGCACCAATAACAGAACTATAGGCAATGCCAACAAACCAACCATAAGTGTCTCTGTTTGTAACAGACTGGGCATAAACAACAACGTACAAGCATATCCTCCAATAGCCCCGCCAAAATGAGCTGTATGACCAATATTTCCTAAGCGTTTTTTCATACCATAAATGGAGTATAACAAATACCCTATACCAACAACATACGCAGGAACAGGAATTGGAATAAACATAATACCCAATTGCATATTTGGCTGCAGCAGAATAGCAGAATACAATATACCGGTTACGGCACCACTAGCACCCACCGCTGAATAATAAGGTTCATCTTTATGAAAGCTTAAAGCCAACAAACTACCTCCTAAAAGACTAACAGCATAGATAATCAAAAATGTAGCTGCATCAAACCAATTAATCACCACACCTGCAAAGAAATAGAGGGTTAACATATTAAAAAGTAAGTGAGAAATATCTACGTGCAAAAATCCTGATGTTGCCATTCGATCTTTCTGACCCGCCTTAATGGCACCAATACTGAATTTATAGCGTTCAAAAAAAGAAGTATCATTGAACCCCTTCATTGACACTAATACATTTGCCGCAATTATCACAATAGTCGCTATATCAATGTTGTACATTATCTGCCCTTTATTTGGCATCAAATATAACTATATTTGCTTATAATTTTTTTGAGAATGCAACTATTGGCCTTTGTTTTGATCTATCCATTTTTATGGATTGTTTCCATTTTGCCACATCGCTTATTTTATGGTTTATCTGATATTGTTTGTTTTTTCATATATCGCATATTCGGTTATAGAAGAAACGTGGTACAAGAGAATTTGAATTTAGTTTTTCCCGATAAGTCTAAAAAAGAAATTCAATGTATTGAAAAGGAATTCTACAAACATCTTTGTGATACGTTTCTAGAAATGGTAAAAACTATGAGCCTCAGTAAAGAGTCCGTAGCTAAAAAATACCAAGTTCTGAATCCGGAAGTTATACGGGAAATTGAAAAAGAACGAAGTATTATAATTCTTTGTGCACACTATGCTAATTGGGAATGGAACGTAAGCATCAACAATTATGTCAACTCTAAAGGATATGCCGTTTATCAAAAAATAAACAACTCTTATTTTGATAATTTCATTAGAAAAGTAAGAGCCAGATGGAATACCACCTTAATTACACAAGCCCAAACCGCAAAAACGGTTATTCAGAATTATAGGAATAATATACGATCCACCTATGGTATGGTCAGTGACCAATCTCCACAAGCGCACAGAGCTCATTATTGGACAAATTTCATGGGGGTTACCGTACCAATTTTTAATGGTGGAGAAGCTTTGGCCCGCAAAACAGGATTAGCTACCGTTTTCCTTAAAGTAAGCAAGGTTAAACGTGGGTATTACAAGGCAGAGTTTATTCCCATAGCCATAAACAGCAAGGAAACCAAAGAGCATGAGATTACAGATACTTTTCTAAGACTTACCGAAAAACAAATAAGGGAGCAACCAGCATATTATTTATGGACACACAAACGCTGGAAACACAGAGGAAAACAACCAGCGGCATTTGCCGATGTAAACTAAAAATATAAAAAGAAAAAACCGGAAGTAGTTGAACTACTTCCGGTTTCTTATGTATCAACAGGTCTTAATATTACAAACCTGCTATAGACTTTATTTCTCCAATAATCTGGTCCGCCAAACCATCTGCTTCTTTCTGGCTTTTAGCTTCGGTGTATATTCTAATAATAGGTTCTGTGTTAGACTTTCTAAGGTGCACCCAGTTTTCCGCAAAATCAATTTTTACACCATCTATAGTAGACAGCTCTTCAGATGCATACTTTTCTGCCATGGACTTTAAAATACCATCAACATCTAAACCAGGTGTTAACTGAATTTTCTTTTTACTCATAAAGTAACTTGGGTAGCTAGCTCTTAGCTCTGCAACCGTACCACCTTTTTCAGCCATTAACATCAAAAATAACGCTGTACCTACCAAAGAATCTCTACCGTAGTGACTTTCTGGATATATAATACCGCCATTACCTTCACCTCCAATAACAGCGTTATTGGCTTTCATTTTAGTAACTACGTTTACTTCACCAACAGCTGCTGCTTCATAGGTACCTCCGTGCTTTTGTGTAATATCACGTAATGCTCTAGAAGATGATAGGTTTGAAACCGTATTACCTTTTGTTTTACCTAACACATAATCTGCACAAGCTACCAAAGTATATTCCTCGCCAAACATTTCACCATCATTACTAATAAACGCCAATCGATCTACATCTGGATCTACTACGATACCGAAATCAGCTTTTTCATTAACTACTAAATCGCAAATATCTTTTAAATGCTCTTTTAAAGGTTCTGGATTGTGCGGAAAATGACCTGTTGGATCACAATACAATTCAACAACTTCTACCCCAAATTCCTTTAAAAGCTTTGGAATAGCAATTCCACCAGTAGAGTTAACACCATCAACCACTACTTTGAATTTCGCTTTTTTAACCACTTCGGCATCTACCAAAGAAAGGTTTAAAACTTCATCAATATGAATATCAATATAGCTGTCATTTTTATTTATAACCCCTAAATCATCAACATCAGCAAAATGAAAATTTTCTTGTTCTGCAATTTCTAAAATCTTAGCTCCTTGGGCCGCATCTAAAAACTCACCTTTTTCATTCAACAATTTAAGTGCATTCCACTGCTTAGGATTATGACTTGCCGTTAGAATAATACCACCATCGGCATTTTCCATAGGCACCGCTATTTCAACGGTTGGTGTTGTTGATAAATCCAAATCTACCACATCAATACCTAAACCTACTAAAGTAGAAACTACAAGATTTTGAATCATTTCACCAGACAATCTGGCATCACGGCCAATCACCACTTTTAACTTCTCTTTTTTAGAATAGTCTTTCAACCAAATTCCGTAAGAAGCAGCAAATTTTACAGCATCTATAGGTGTAAGATTGTCTCCTGGTTTACCTCCAATAGTACCTCGTATTCCTGAAATAGATTTTATTAGTGTCATATAATTTGAATAAGTTTTTTTTTGCAAATATAAAGGTATCATACGTATCACTATGACCCTTCTTTGTAAATTCGACTTACGAAGCATAATTTAGGCAAATGAACTTTTTAGCACATATCTACCTATCCTTTAACGATAAAGAAATAACCATAGGAAATTTTATAGCCGATAGCATACGTGCAAACAAATACGACCACTTACCCATTAAAATACAAAAAGGCATACAGCTGCATCGCCAAATTGATACCTATACGGACACCCACGCAATACCTAAAATTAGTAGTAAACGCCTTCACGCAAATTACAGTCATTACAGTAGAGTAATCGTTGATATCTATTACGACCACTTCTTGGCCAAAAATTGGTCGAAATATTCAGATATTCCGTTAGACGTTTTTGTGGATGATTTTTATGATCTGCTAGAAGACAATTACGAAATTCTACCTGTGGGAGTCAAAAAAATGATGCCCTATATGATATCTGATAATTGGATTTTCAACTATTCTAAAATGGACGGCATAGCTAGTGTACTGAACGGTATGAACCGAAGAACCAACAATAAGTCTAAAATGAATTTTGCCATTAATGACCTTGAAGAACATTACAATGCCTTTGAAGAGGAGTTTACCGAATTCTTTGAGGATCTTATCATTTTCTCTAAGAAAAAATTCAAATCATTAACTAATAAATAATATTAAAATCTGATATACATCATTTTAACACAACATATATAAACTAAAAATTTAACCAACCATGAACCAACTTAAATTAGCATTAACGCTTGCGGCATTCGTAATTTTCGGCAGTTGCAAAAAGAAACCTGTAGCTCCAACAGGTACAGTTTCTGAAAAAGCAATGGTAGTATCTGCACGCAAAGAGGCATCTAAAATAGGTAGTGATATTATGCAAAAGGGTGGTAACGCTTTTGATGCTATGGTAGCTACAGAGCTGGCTTTAGTAGTTACATATCCTTTTGCAGGAAATCTAGGCGGTGGCGGTTTTATGGTATACAGAAAGGCAGATGGCGAAGTTGGAGCACTGGATTATCGTGAAAAAGCTCCTTTATCGGCTCACAGAGATATGTACTTAGATTCTTTGGGCAATGTTATTCCTGGCAAAAGTACTTTAGGAGCTACAGCGGTTGGCGTGCCAGGTACTGTTGCCGGCATTATTGAAGTACATAAGAAGTTTGGCTCTCTACCTTTAGAGGAGATCATGGCTCCCGTTATTGCTTTAGCAGAGCGTGGCGTGGTTGTTACCGCTAATCAAGAAAAAAGATTAGCAAACCAACGCAATAAATTTATAGAAGTAAATAGCGACAGTACCAAGTTTGCAACAGTTTTCAAAACTAATGATACAATTAAATATCCTGCCTTAGCAAATACTTTTAGAAGCATAGCAAAAAATGGTAGAGATGGATTCTACAAAGGTGAGGTTGCTAAAAAATTAGCATCGTTTATTCAAGAAAAAGGTGGCTATATCACTGTAGAAGACCTAGAAAAATACCAAGCAGTATGGAGAGATCCAATTACGTTCGACTATAAAGATTTACATATCATTTCCATGAGTCCGCCAAGTAGTGGTGGTGTCACCATCAATCAAATATTCAAGATGATGGAAAATCATGATGTTGCCAAACTAGGCCACAACTCTCCAAAAATGGTACAATTATTCACAGAAGCCTCAAGAAGGGCTTACGCTGATAGAAATTATTTTCTAGGCGATCCTGATTTTGTTGACATACCGTATGACAAATTATTAAATGACGAATACCTAGCAGATAGAATGGCTAATTTCACTTTCGATAAGGCTACAAAATCTTCTGAGGTAGCCCATGGTAATGTAGAGGCAGTAGAAAGTATGGAAACTACCCACTACTCTATTGTGGACCAAGAGGGCAATGCCATATCGGCCACCACTACCCTTAATGGAGCTTATGGCTCTAAACTATATTCTGATGAACTTGGTTTTTTTCTTAATAATGAAATGGATGATTTTAGCGCTAAAGCAGGTGTTCCTAATATGTTTGGACTTGTTGGTGCAGAGGCAAATAGTATTGCCGCTGAAAAAAGAATGTTAAGTAGTATGACACCAACTATTGTTGAGCGTAATGGGAAGTTATGGATGGTTGTCGGCACTCCTGGCGGATCCACAATTATTACCGCTGTTGCGCAAACTATTTTGAACGGATATGAGTTTAACATGAGCATGCAAGATGCCGTTAACGCTCCTCGATTTCATCACCAATGGTTACCGGACATGGTCATTTTTGAACCGGACGGATTTCCTACCAACTTAAAGGACCAACTAAAATCTAAAGGATATATCATTAACGAAGAAAGAACACCTATTATTGGCAAAGTTGATGCGATACGTGTATTAAAAAATGGTAAGCTGGAAGGCGGTTCCGATAAACGAGGAGATGATGCCGCAGTTGGTTTTTAGACATGTCTAAAAATACAAGTCAACACGTTAAACATAAATCATAAATTACTAAAAATCATATTCTTAACTACGTTATGATAAATAAATTATTTAAACTAATTGGTCTTCTGTTTTTGCTGACTGTCATCTGCTATGGGGTACTGTATTACCTGTATAATGAACCACTACCAACAGGAAAGTCAGGACCAGAAGCGGATGCTTTAGCCTACAGAATGCTCGACGCGCTTAATTATAAAAACTACAACAACACTAAAACCTTGGAATGGTCTTTTAGAGATGACCACCATTATAATTGGAACAAGGAAAAAGAAATGGTTACCGTTGCTTGGGACGATATTGTTGTTCAATTAGATTTGATCACCCCTTCTTCTAGCACGGCAACCACTCATAATGAATCTGCCTCTTATGAAAAGACACAAGACCTCATTGAAAAAGCGCAAAGCTATTTCAATAATGATTCTTTCTGGTTAGTTGCTCCATTTAAAGCTTTTGACCGTGGTACCGAACGTTATTTGATAGATATGGAAGATGGTTCAGAAGCATTACTGATAACCTATACTCAAGGTGGGGATACTCCCGGAGATTCATACATGTGGATCATTGAACCCAGCGGAAGACCTAAGAGTTTTAAACTGTGGACAAAAATTATCCCTATTGGCGGTGTAGAAGCTACTTGGGAAGAATGGGTTAAAACAGAAAGTGGAGTATTTTTACCAACACAACATAAACTTGGTCCTTTCTCTATATCCATAGGTGAAGTTACTGGACGTTAACCTATATTTTTTTTACAAAAAAAACATAATATTCCTTTATCAAAAGAGTTTATAAAACTCAACAACGCAATTCAATTTCATGCAAGATTATAAATTTCCATTAGACTTTACTTTTCATATAGGAACACTGTCTAATGATTTTTCTGCCGTAGACGCCCATGGCAAAATGGTTGCCTACGTAAAACAAAAGCTTTTCAAATTCAAGGAGAATGTTGGTGTTTATGAAAATGACAGTAAAACCAATTTACTTTACAATATTAAAGCAGATAGGTGGATTGACTTCTCTGCATGCTATTCTTTTTCTGATAAAACGGGCAACGAATTCGGAAAAATAGGTCGTAAAGGATGGGCTTCCATATGGAAAGCGCATTATGAAATATTTGATCCAAATAAACAATTAAAGTATACTATTAGAGAAGAGAATGCTTGGATAAAAGTAATGGACGGTTTGGTTGGCCAAATTCCCATTATCAACCTATTTACAGGTTTATTTCTTAATCCGGCTTATTTGGTGATTAATGGCAACAATGAAACTGTTGTGCGCTTATCTAAAGAAAAATCATTAGTTGGTCGTCGCTTTAAGGTTAGTGAAATAAAAAAACTGAACGGTAATGATGATCATATTATTATTTTAAGTTTAATGATGATGGTGTTATTAGAACGCCGAAAAGGCTAAAATTCTGCTAGTTATAAAATTATATTCGTTTTACATTTTAATTTGCACTCAACTTATAAAGTGAAATTCAAAAATAACACTGTTGCTACCTAAGATTGTGTTCCTTTATTTACGAGCAAATTTCAATCCCCCTAATCTAGGTACTTTAGAATTTGCTGATGGATAACCAAAATCATGAAAAATGAAGTAATTTTAAGTTTTTAAATACGGAAATTTTTTAAATATGGAAATTAAACTCCTCTCAATTAACGAAGCTACGCCAGAACTGCAATCTCAACTTTCAGAACTTTACAAACAATTGAATTCCGAATTAAAGCAATTGGACATCGCAACTGCATTAGCTGATTACAATACTACAGAAGTTGTTGTTTGTTTAGATAACAATAAACTAGTTGGCATTGCTATGATGGCAAAATACAAAGTTATCTCTGGACATAAAGGTATAATAGAAGACGTTGTAGTTTCGGCTGAGTATAGAGGTCAAGGCATTGGAAGAAAGCTAATGGAAAAGCTATTAAAACAAGCTGAAGCATCAAAACTTGATGATGTGCTATTGTTTAGCGGACACCATAGAACTGCCGCAATTTCCCTATATAAAAGTTTAGGGTTTACGTTAAAAGAAAGTGGAATGTATATTAAAAAATATTAAACTAATAGTTTAATTCACTTTCTTAACATGTTGTAGTTGATCTTTTAGCTCTTTCATAGACTCCTGTAATTGTCGTAGAAGTCCGCTATCAGTAGTAGCATCTACATTAAAAGTTATCTTACTGCTTACTTCCCAAATTTCTTGAATTTGAAAAGGCTTAATATCATAAGGCGGATACGTTTCGTTTAGAGAAATTAGTGTTACATTATTTGAATTAGGTTTCTTCTCTATCTTTTTAACCATTATGGAATCTTGCAAAACCACAACATACATTTTATTGGCACTTACATAATCTATATGTTCAATCGCCCTTGCCAAAACCCATTCACCTGGATGCAAATTAGGCAACATACTATCCCCCTCTACTTGAAAGCCACGATAAGTTGCATTTCTAAATTCCGGTATAGGTAAATCAAAAGCTGGTAATTGTTGATACCAACTGGTATCGGAAATATTTTGTGGATATCCGGCTGCAGCTTTCGCATTTACCAGAACCATGTTGTCTCTATTCGCAGAATCTACCGTTACCACTTTAGGAATAACACTTGTCTTGGATGTTTCTAAATACTGCTCATCACTTTCCCCAAACAGCCATAGCGGATTAATTTTAAACTGTTTTAATAATTCTAAAACTACTTTTCCAGATAATTTGGTTCTACCACGCTCTATATCTGCCGTTGTACTTGAAACACCTATTAAAGCAGCAAAATCTGCTTGAGTATACCCAAGTGTTCTACGCAAATCCGTAAATCGTTTTAATGTCAGTTCATTTTCCATAGTAATAGCCTGTTCTCAATCAAACACTTAACATACTTGATACCTCAAATATAGTGAATATGGATTATATCCAATAAATTATTTGGATTATTTCCATTATTAGGAATATTTCCATATTTTTGGATTAATTACTAACAACTATGGATTTTAATAGGATAAAAGAAAAATTAAACATATTGGCAGATGCTGCTAAATATGACGTGTCTTGTTCAAGTAGCGGCAGTAATCGTAAAAATAAAAATAATGGTCTGGGAGATACCGGAAACGGAATCTGTCATACCTATACAGAAGATGGCAGATGTGTTTCTCTATTAAAGATTTTACTGACTAATCACTGTATTTTTGATTGTGCTTATTGTGTTACCCGAAAAAGTAACGATATACAAAGAGCTGCTTTTAAAATTCAGGAGGTCGTTGACTTAACCATTAATTTCTACAGAAGAAATTATATAGAAGGACTGTTTTTGAGTTCTGGTATTTTCAAAAGTGCGGACCATACTATGGAAAGACTTATTGCCGTAGCTAAAAAATTACGTGAAGAAGAAAATTTTAACGGCTATATTCATTTAAAATCCATACCTGGTGCTAGTGATGAACTAATGTATGAGGCCGGTTTATATGCTGACCGTTTATCGGTTAACATTGAAATCCCCACTATCTCCGGCCTTAAACTTTTAGCACCAGATAAAAAACATGAAGATTTCATTAAACCAATGCGAAAGGTAAAAGATGAAATTATTCGTTATAAAGAAGAACGAAAAATCATTAAAAGTACCGCCAAATACGCTCCAGCCGGGCAAAGTACACAAATGATTGTAGGCGCAACGGGCGAAAGTGATAAGGACATCATGTACTCTGCAACCCATTTTTACAAGAATTACAAAATGAAGCGTGTGTATTACTCTGGTTATGTACCCATTTCTACTGATAGCAGATTGCCTTCTTTAGGTTCTGAAGTTCCAATGCTTCGTGAAAACCGATTATATCAGACAGATTGGTTACTTCGTTTTTATGGATTTGGTGTAAATGAAATATTAGATGCCGATAACCCTAATTTAGATATGGACATTGACCCCAAATTAATGTGGGCGCTTCGTAATCTCAATCATTTTCCTGTAGATATTAATAAAGCCGAACCACGGATGTTGGCAAGAATTCCTGGGATAGGAATGGGCTCTGTCCATAAAATTATAAGCGGAAGAAAGTACCGCAGTTTAAACTGGGAACATCTTAAAAAAATGGGAATAGCGCTTAACCGAGCTAAGTATTTTATCATCTGTAATTCCAATGATTGGGAACGAAGAGATTTAGATGCAGCCACCATAAAGGGTATGATTCTACAATCTCAAAATGGAAAATTTAAAAACCAATATAACAATCAATTATCATTATTTAATTAAAGTATCACTTAATATAAAGTTTACGACTATGGAAAACTTAAACAACACCTTACATACACAGAATATATCATTATTCAATACCGTGGTTGATCGTAGTCAAAGTCAAATTTTAGCAATAGGATACCAAATGGTATTATTAAAAACTAAAATTAAGAAAAGACTTAAAATTGCATCTACAATCTTTTTCTTTAACTTCTAAAACCGTATATATGAATACTTCAAAAACTCTAGTTTACGATGGTAGTTTCAATGGTTTTTTGACTGCTGTTTTTGTTGGCTTTGAACAAAAATTAACGCACGCCAATATTCAAAAAAATAGTCAATTTCAAAGTGGACTCTTTGCGGATACGGAAACTATATTTACCAATATTGATAAAGCGCAACGTGTTTGGAATGGAGTGCGAAAAAAAAGTAATTCGGCAGTAAAGAATATCTATTTTGCATTTTTAAGTGAACAGAATACTATTGAGGCACTACTCTATCATTATATTCAAAAATTAATGGGAGGTACATATTTAGGTGCTACAGATTTTAGCGATACGAGTGTTTTAAAGATAAATCAATTATCGCATAAAGTAGGAAGGGAAAAACATAGAATGGAGGCTTTTGTACGATTTCAACTTACTAAAGATGACGTTTATTTTGCCAATATAGAACCAGATTTTGACGTATTACCATTGATCTCCAAACACTTTAGAAATAGATATGCCGATCAACAATGGATTATTTACGACGTAAAGCGCAAGTATGGCATTTTTTATGATTTACAGACCGTGGAAGTTATTTCTCTTGATCTAACTGATATCCAAACCAATAGTATTGAAAAGAGCAATGCATTTACTGATGAAGAATATGAATATCAGGACTTATGGAACAATTACTTTAAAAGTACTACCATTAAATCTCGTATTAACACCAAGTTACATGTACAACATGTGCCAAAGCGTTATTGGAAATACTTGTCCGAAAAAAAGGAAGCAGTTTAATATTTATTAGTTTTATTCTTTTCCCCTATATCTCCGGTTTTAATTTTAGGTTTCTAAGTCAGAAAATAACTTAAATCCTCCATACAGATAAATTATGAGATAATTTTCTTAATTATTCAACTTTCTGTAGGCTTCCTTAAAACATCTTGGATACTGTAATCCTTGCCCAACCCCTTAATCGCATGTATAATTTGTGATTGAGGCTAACCTGAACGTTCCCAAAGTAATTACTTATTTAAAATTAAACATTCAATAGTCCAAAATTCCCTAGCCCTAAGCTATACAATTTAATAAGGGAAGTCATCCCTGACTCTAAAAATGATTCTATAGTTACCCAAACTGCGGATTTTTATTGGAATCTTTTTTTTAAGTCCTATTATTAAAAAAAAATCAATTTAACCAAAAATAAACTTCATTGTGAGTAGTACAACTGAAACATATTATTAAACTTTGCAGAGGAGCTTATAACGATTTTACAAATCCGTAAAACTTACATTACCTGATGAATAAAAACAAAGCAATCCGTAGACTTACGTTAGCTACTGTTTTAATTGTACAAATTGTGTTTCTGCTATTAATTGCAAAAAGAAATTACCAAACCTATAATTATTTTGCCTTATTGGCTTTTGTTATCATTTCTGGTATAATTTTACTTGCATACCGTTATCTAGATTTACATCATAGTACTTACGATTATGAGAAATTATCTATTGTAATTTGGGTGCCTATCGGCGCCATTGCATGCCATATATTAAACGTAAATTATGAATTAGGTAGCGTATTATCTGCGGGTATTATTGGTACAACAGTATCTTTCTTACCAAAACTTGACAAACAATCTAACTATTTAAAAAATCTTCCTGCAGCTATTTATTGCGGAGTATTTGTAGGTATGTCAAGTAATACGATCATTCCCTCATTAAGTGTTGTAATTTCTGCAGGCATGATAGCTGCATTATTCTTATTACTTTCAAAAAATTTATTCATTGGCATTGGAGGAAAATTAGGTACTATGGCTTTTCTTGGTGTATGTTTTGTATATCTAATTAACCTAATTGCATAATGAATAATGTCATCATAATAGTTACCAGTATTTTAGGTGCAACAATGACTTTCTATGTGAGTCATTATCATAATCAAGGTGCAGTGAGAGCATCTGCCCTATTATCTCTTTTAGTAGGTTTGTTTTTTTACTGTTTCCCTGATTTACTGAATACTTATCTAACAAAAAACATTCCTATAGTATTCATAGGAACCTCTTTTATAGGTATGATTTCAACTACAACAAGAAGAAGTTATATTCACTTGGCAATTGCCGGATGTCTATTTGGTATTGTCTATATTAATAAGAACAACTTATTTCAGGGCTTTGGCGGTGCTCTAGGTGCCTTAGCATTCATTGCACTATTGACCACCTTTGCTTTTTCATTTGCTTTTTCTAAAAGTGTTCATAAACTAAAGGCGATACTAAGACTACGTAAATGGAAATAATTTCCATTTTAACTTAACGCACTAATCTACCGGTAATATTTCCTGCGATGATATTATTTACCTCGCCTACCGATGCAAAATTGACATCACCCTCATAGGTATGTTTTAAAGCGCATGCTGCGCTTGCGAACTCCATAGCCTTAAAATCATCATATTGTTGAAGACCATATATTAAACCTGCAGCAAAGGCATCACCGGTACCTATACGGTCAACTACATGTGTAATATCTATATCTTGTGTTTCCCTAAACTCAACTCCGTTCCACATTCTAGCCCTGATCTTATGCCAAGAGGAGTTTAGTGAAGTTCTTATTTTATCGAAAACTTTTTCAATACTCGGAAACTCTTGAATCAACTGTTTACTTGCTTCTATAAAATTATCATTTTCATAACCGAAATCCGTTCCTAGAACCTCATTAATTTCATTGACACCACCAATAAATATTGTAGAAAAATGTAGGAGTTCTATTAAAGCCTCTTTTGGGTCCTGTCCATATTTCCATAAACCACTACGATACGTGGGATCTGCAGATACAGCCAAGCCCTTTTGTCTTGCTAATTTTAACCCATCCTTTAAAACATCAAAAGCACCTTTAGATAGCGCTGGTGTTATCCCCGTCCAATGCACCCATTTGCCATCTACCAATGCTGTTTCCCAATTTACTTTAGACGGTTCTATTTCTGAAAATGCAGAGTGTGATCGATTATAAGAAATCATACTAGGTCTAATTACAGCACCAACCTCTAAGAAATAAACCCCCAAAGGTCTTTTAGATCTCACTACTGCCGATGTATCTACACCAAACTTTTGAATATAGGTCAAAGCTGTATCTCCAATAAAATCATCAGATACCGCACTAATATGTTTTACATTGCCTCCAAAATTAGAAATGGAGATCCCCACATTCAATTCTGTTCCTCCAAAATAAAATTCAACAATGTTAGATTGTACAAATTTCTTGTTTCCCCGTGGTGAAATTCGCATTAAAACCTCACCGAATGTAATGACCTTACCCATTTTATATATTTTATTCTAAAATAACTATTGCTCTTTTAAAAACCATGGTTGATAAAAAAAATATCTAAACAAGCATTATAAGAACAAATAGAAAACTACAAACTAAATTGAAATTCTATATTTTAATTGATACCAATACTATAGATATCAACTTTTGAGATAGTCTTTACTTTATTTCATTAAAACAGGGAGCAAGCAACCTGTGACAAAGCCCCAAAAGCCTTACTTTTAAAATTTTCATTAGATTTCTATGTAAGTACAGGGGATATTGATATTTTCATTATCAAGTGAAATATCCATAAAGAAAAAAAGAGAACGGAATTCTCGTATAAAAAATGAAAGTTAAGCTAATTACAATTCTTAAAATTAAAACAATTAGCCTTTAGCTCTGCATATATGGCTTTCATTACATACTAAACACTCTGAAATAAAGAACGTTTAAATCTTTATCCTAAATTTATTAACTACACTCTAGAAAAACTCAGGACTGCAAAAAAAAAATAAATGTCGTTTTTCTAATGCAATCCATGATTTTAACGTAGATATTGTCTTAAAAGCCTTAAGATTATAAAGTTGCTTCGGGTTCAGTATCTAAGTGACAACTTCTTAACCATAAACAATCTACTTACCTGCTTTTTCTCCTATAAAATGATCACTTTTTGCTTTAAAAAGCACGTTAAATGTGGTTAAGCTACCGTAAATACGTGTAATATACTGTTGTAAATCAATTTTCTCTTGATCATCTAAGTTCTTACTTGAATTTATTTTTTGCTCCATAACACGAATACGGTCACGTACCATTACTATTTTATGAAAGAAAGTATTTATAGGTATTTCTTTATTACTACCGCCATTTTCACCTGGTACTAAAACTATATTTCCTCCTTTCCATTTGTCTGCAATGGCAACACGCTGGGTAGCATCACTCCATTTCTGCAAGATACCCACCAACGAACTTTCTATATCAAAGAAACTTACGGAATCCACTTCATTTTCAATCGCCTCAATTACCTCAAATTCAGAGTCTATTGCTATAGTTTCCAACCCTTTATCCATAAATGTAACCCAATACATATTGCTAGACACATTGGTAATTACTCCTTTTCCGTATGCTACATGCAATATTCTAGACCCTATTCCTAATATTTTCATTGTATTCTATTTTGTTTCATGCTAATTTATGTTCAGTTTTTATCATCAGCAAAAAGATCTCTTTATTTCACCGCAACATTCTTTGATCAGGTATTTTTTTCCTCACTTCTTCCTTCACATTTTATGCTAACCTTAATTGGCACCAATAATGCATTGCCTTGAAATTTTTATAGCTATTATCTTTATAAAAGCTGAAGATGTATTGCATAAGAAAAAGAATAATATGCTCAAAACATGTAATCTATGGAACAACCTTACGCTCAGAAAAAAAAAGAATAGAATGAACGGCTAAACACCTTTTAAAACCTGTTGGGCAAATGATGTATTATAGTATACTAGTGTGGAACCAATTTAAACATCAGGTTTCAATGCTAATTTTTATGATGGCATTTCTACCAATATCGTTTAAAACAGCAGATACATCAAGAACAAAATGAAAAAAAATAAAACACAATACCTTGCTATGAAAAGCTATCAGCTACCGTAATACGGTGCTTTTCATAATAAATTAGGGTATTTAAATAACGTACTGGGACATGTAGAGACCTCAATACAGCGCACAATTATAAGAAAGATAGCCCAAGTAGTTACAAAGAAATTTATATCTGTAGCTACATCAAATTCAAGGACTTGAAAATAACATATAAAATTTACTCTGTTAATGGATAGCAATCTTCTCTTCTTCTAGAATCAACCAAATAAATAATTTTCCAAGCGTCTTTTTCTTTAAATAACTGAAATGAATTAACACCGCAATGACTGAATTCACCATTGTACCAAAATTCATATGGTGCCCAAACATGAGCCATACCGCCATCTATTTGAATTTTATAATCCAATATCTTTTCATGAAAAGGTATAGAATCTGGCGTGGTTATCATGAAGTTTATTAAATCATTAAAATTCGTATTTTGAACAATCATATTACCTAGTACATTTAAATTTACCGTTTGCATTTTTACATCGGTATCTACAACACCTTTCATTGCAAATTCATTTTTACCATTTAATGCGTAAAAAAAAGTCTCAACGGCGTACTTAACTTTTACTTCTTCATCTATCTGTGCATTAATTACATTTACATATAAAAATGGCAATAGCAAAGCGAAATATTTCATAGGTCCTTATAAAAATTGGTTGCAGTAAAAATAAACAAATTCTAAATGAACACTTTTAAATGGATTCTAATTAGGTAGCGCTAATTCTCATTAAAACTCCTTACTTTTATCGCTCCTAATCAATAATAGAATATGTCTATAGCTAAAAAAGAATATAAAAGGGTCACGGTGAAATCACTAGTGGATATGAAGAAGAATGGAGAGAAAATCTCTATGTTAACTGCTTACGATTATTCAATGGCCAAAATTGTAGACGCGGCACAGGTTGATGTTATTTTGGTTGGCGATTCTGCCAGTAATGTCATGGCCGGCCACGAAACTACTTTACCTATTACTTTAGACCAAATGATATATCATGCATCTTCTGTTATTAGAGCTATTGACAGGGCTTTAGTCGTTGTTGACCTACCCTTTGGAAGTTACCAAAGCGATCCTAAAGAAGCTTTACGTTCAGCCATTAGGATTATGAAAGAAAGTGGTGCTCATGCCGTAAAACTAGAAGGTGGTGCAGAAATTAAAGAGTCTGTAAAAAGAATTCTTGCCGCAGGTATTCCTGTTATGGGCCATTTAGGTTTAACTCCACAATCCATCTACAAATTTGGAACATATACAGTGCGTGCAAAAGAAGAGGAAGAAGCTGAAAAACTCATGGATGATGCCAAATTACTAGAAAAATTAGGGTGTTTTGGACTAGTACTTGAAAAAATACCTGCCAAACTAACAAAAAAAGTTTCCGAAAAATTAACTATACCAACCATAGGAATCGGTGGCGGAAAACATGCAGATGGCCAAGTTCTTGTTGTTCACGATTTATTGGGAATGACACATGAATTCAACCCTCGTTTTTTACGTAGATATATGAACCTGTACGAAGAAATGGGAAATGCCATTTCTAACTATGTCAGCGACGTAAAAAGTCAAGATTTCCCTAATGATGACGAGCAATATTAATAAAGACCAACATATTCCTTGCCAAAAAAGCAACATTCTACCGTAGAGAACCTTCAAGTATTATTTGAAGACAATCATCTTATTATAATTAATAAACGCCCAGGTGATATTGTACAAGGCGACAAAACTGGCGATAAACCGTTAAGTGATACTGTCAAAGCTTTTCTTAAGAAAAAGTACAATAAACCTGGTAATGTTTATTTAGGGGTTGTTCACCGTTTAGATCGCCCAACATCTGGTATTGTATTGTTTGCAAAAACCTCTAAGGCTTTGCCTAGACTTAATAAAATGTTTGCTGAAAAAGATGCTAAAAAAACCTATTGGGCAATTGTAAAAAACAGCCCAAAAGAACCGGAAAAAAGACTGGTTCATTATATGAAACGTAACACAAAACAAAACAAGTCTTACGCAAATATTAAAGAAGTACCAGACAGCAAAAAAGCTATATTAACCTATAGAACAATTAAAAAACTAGATCGCTATTTTCTTTTAGAAGTTGATCTGGAAACTGGTCGTCACCATCAAATTAGGTCTCAACTTACTGCAATTGGCAACCCTATAAAAGGCGACTTAAAATACGGTTTTGACAGAAGCAATGCTAACGGTAGCATTCATTTACATGCTAGAAAACTTCGTTTCATGCATCCTGTAAAAAAAGAACCTATTGAAATCATTGCTCCACCGCCCAATGACCCCATTTGGAATGCGTGCCTTTAACTTCATTGTTTCTTAGTACCAACACTATAATTATTCTTGGTAATTACCCCATTTATTAGATACATCAGTAATTACAATTTTTACAATTCACAGAAAACTACCAACAATTTACCAAATAACCACGGAACAAACCTGTAAAGTAATTAAAAAATCTAACGAAATATGGGTACAAGGGTTTTACCATTAAAATCTCAAGTATCGAATAAAACTCAATTCTAACATCTGCAGAAAAGAGAACATGATTTTTAAAAAACTTATCTGTAACAAGGATAAACAAATCAGTTCTTTTTAATTCTTCACTGGAATTCTGACCAGTTAATTATAACTAAAATCTAAAGTAAAACTTCATTTTTAGATATCATTATCCATAAATAACAATCTAACACACAAGTTTTCAACAATCAATACCACAGTAAACATTAAGTAGCTCTTTTTGAGCGAATACTTTCTATTACCACAGAACTCAAAATAAGTAATCCCCCCAAAATGGTTGTTCCTTTTGGAATTTCAGATAAAAATAAGGCTCCTATCAAAATACCATAAACAGGTTGCACACTACTTAAAATACTAACAGTGGTAATATTGAAATGTTTAAATGTCATTAAAAACATGGTATGACCAATAGCCGTGGTTAGAATAGCAAGGGCTACCAATACTTCCCATTGATTTAAAATTGCCTCAAAAGGCACGCTAAACATAAAAGGAAATAAAACAAGGCCAACAATTGCTGTTTGATATGTCATTAACATTGACCCATTATACTTTGAAACTTTCTTTTTCATCATTATATTTCTTAATGAATAGGCCAAAGCTGAAAGCACTCCAAAACCAATGGCTATGGTATATTTATTTTCGAAGTCTAAAGTAGGACTCAAAAAATACATTCCTGTTAGGACCAAAACAGCAAGAAGCAGATGTACCAATTGAAACTTAGTTTTTAAAAGAAAAGGCTCCAAGAACGCAGTAATCACCGGATATGTAAATATAGAAAGCATACCAATAGCTACATTAGACAACTTCAATGCATAAAAATAAGTTATCCAATGAACGCCCATCAATAGCCCACTAAGAAAAATAACCAAAGCATCTTTCTTATCTATTTTTAAACTAAAACCTTTCCATTTGCAATAAAAAAGCAATGCCACAAAAGCTAATATGGCCCGTATGCCAATGGTTACCGTTACAGGTAATTGCACATAACGTCCTAGTGCACCAGATGTTGCTATAAACAGCATAGCTAAATTAATCTCTAATAAATGCTGAATATGATTATTTTTCATTCAATAATGTAAGTAATGCTTAACGTGATTTTGCTAACGCTTTTTCTCTTATTATTTGAGAAACCGGTTTATTTTGTAAATGACTTTCTAACCATGATAAAATATCTAAATACAAGAACGCCCTCTTTTCATATGGGTGATCCTCATACTTTTTAAGTTCGTTATATAACTTCTGAAATTCTGCTTTTAACTGGTTAGGATAAATACCTCCTAAGCTTCTAAGAAATTTAATCATCTCTTTTTGCACTGCATGCATATCGTTCATTTTCAAAAGAAACTTATATGTACTTTTTAATTGAACCTCTAAATGATAATCCATACCCGCCTCATAATGAGCAACTAAACTTAAGACACGAGCAAAACACATTAGATCTTCTCGCATTTTCAAATTCTTATTGTCAATAATCTTTTTTAAGTATTGAATACAGTTTTTATTATCACCAATACCAAAATATAGACACGCAATTTTATAATAAAGAACCATTACATGGTGCACATCAATTCTATCTCGATGTTTATTAATTCCATATTCAACTATCTTCACTAAATACAGCCCTTTTTCAAAGGTTCCTTCTAAAAAATGCAAATTTAATTTATTAGCATTTAAATACATAAATACCAAAGAGTTTATATTATCATTATCCGGAAACTCCTTTTCTTTAAGTGTACACTCTAATCTTTCAAGCACTTCTTTAAACTGGGAACTATATTGCACATAAAATAGAGACTCTAACAAATAATGGTTCCCTTTTAAGAAAAACACAGGGTTCAAATAAATCATGTCTTTATGATCGTAGAAGAGATCTACCCATTTACTGGCATATTTAAAGCATGATAAAAAATCTTGCGTCAGAAAACTATACCACAAATAAGCTTTATACAGCCATAATTTTTCACGAAAGCCCAAGTCTTCTATATTGTACAAAGGCAAATGATCATTAAAGTACGTTTTAACTTTTTGAAAATCCTCATCACTTCGTACGTAGCCCACTTTTAGCATCATACCATAAAGTTGTAAAGATAAATTTGATAATTTACTGGTCATTACATTATGTCCAGATAATTCCTTTGCTTGTACGGCAAGCTCATTTGCTC
The DNA here is from genome assembly GCF_900155985.1 of Maribacter ulvicola. GTDB lineage: Bacteria > Bacteroidota > Bacteroidia > Flavobacteriales > Flavobacteriaceae > Maribacter > Maribacter ulvicola. Next base: position 210,569 of record NZ_FTMA01000002.1, on the reverse strand, counting down.
TATCAGGAATACTTCGTGTAATATACTGGGTTTCAATTATTTTCTCCAGCTCAACAATCTCATACGCTATATTCTTTTCTTCATTCTCAATAGCGATGCCTTTTACCTTATCCAAAATTTTCAGACTTTGTTTGTAAAGCCCTTTTTGATATAAAATAGTAGCAAAATCTAACTGCTCACGTATCTGAACCCTTATATTCTGGTTTACAGGATTTAACCTGAGACTTACTAATATCTGCTTATATAAATGTGCTTTCAAATTAGAAAGTTGTGCTTTCTTAACAATACCACTTTCTAATATAATTTTTTCATCATAGTGTTTTATTTTATCCAATAGATTGAACAGGGCCAAAAATTTGGCATCCGTATTCACCCCTAATCTGCCTACATAAAGCTTAAATTGACGCTTTTCAGATTTAGAAAGTGATTTAACTAAAACGAACAAAGCATCTTTATGCGCATTTGTCATCGTAAAAAAAATAGTTTAATTGATTGAAATTCAGTGATTTATATACCCAAAAAACTGACTTAACATTGTAAACATGTTCACAAACTTTATAGGTATTCTGTTTTAGGTTATATATTCGTTTGACGAGTAAAACTACGGAAATAATTATGAGTAAAGAGATCGTTCAAATATTTGACACTACTTTAAGAGATGGAGAACAAGTACCGGGCTGTAAATTAGACCGGGAACAAAAATTGGTCATTGCTGAGCGCCTAGATATTCTTGGTGTTAATGTAATTGAAGCCGGTTTTCCTGTTTCTAGTCCCGGAGATTTTCAATCTGTTGAAGCCATAGCCAAGCTTGTAAAAAATGCTACAGTTTGTGGATTGACTCGCGCGGTCAAAAATGACATCAAAATTGCCGCCGATGCTCTTAAATATGCTAAAACTCCAAGAATTCATACCGGTATTGGTACATCTGACTCGCACATAAAGTTCAAATTCAATTCTAATAGAGATGCTATTATAGAGCGTGCAGTTGCCGCTGTTAGTTACGCTAAAACCTTTGTTGAAGATGTTGAGTTTTACGCCGAAGATGCTGGCCGCACAGATAATGAGTTTCTTGCTCGTGTTTGTGAGGCTGTTATTAAGGCAGGTGCTACCGTTTTAAATATTCCTGATACTACAGGTTATTGTTTACCAGATGAATATGGTGCCAAAATAAAATACTTACATGAAAATGTAAAAGGTATACACAATGCCATTCTATCATGTCACTGCCATAATGATTTAGGCTTGGCAACAGCAAATTCTATTGCTGGTGTTGTTAACGGTGCAAGACAGATTGAATGTACCATTAATGGCATTGGCGAACGTGCCGGAAATACTTCTTTAGAGGAAGTGGTCATGATAATGCGCCAACACCCTAATTTAAATTTTGACACTACCATAAATAGCAAGCTACTTTATGACACCAGTTTAATGGTATCCCGTAAAATGGGCATGATGGTACAACCTAACAAAGCTATCGTTGGCGCCAATGCATTTGCCCATAGCTCAGGTATTCATCAAGATGGCGTTATAAAGAACCGCGAAACGTATGAAATCATAGACCCTGCCGATGTAGGTGTTACAGAATCCTCTATTGTTTTGACTGCTAGAAGTGGTAGAGCCGCCTTGGCCTACAGAGCAAAAATTGTAGGTTATGAACTAACTAAAATTCAACTAGACGATGTTTATCAAGAATTTTTAAGGTATGCAGACACTAAAAAAGAAGTAAAAGATGATGATATTCATCAAATCATAGAGACTTCAAATATAGATTTACAAAGTATTAGCTAATTATGCATTTAGACATTGCTGTTTTAGAGGGAGATGGTATTGGACCTGAGGTCGTTGCACAATCTATAAAGTGCTTACGTTCTGTTGAAGAAACGTTTGGTCATAGTTTTACCTTTAAAAAGGGACTCATAGGTGCTTCTGCAATCAAGCAAACCGGTAGTCCTTTGCCAAAAGAAACTTTAAAATTATGCAAAAACACAGATGCTACATTATTTGGTTCTTTGGGCTTACCTGAATTCGATGATGATCCTAAAGCAAAAGTTTGGCCTGAGCAAGGTCTATTAAAATTACGTAAAAAATTAGGGCTATTTGCCAACATTAGACCCGTTAAAGTATTTCCTTCATTAATAAAACAATCGCCCCTTTCCAAAACCCAGGTAAAGCATACAGATTTAGTTATTTTTAGAGAACTATCTGGAGGAATATATTACGGAGAAAAATCTTTTAACCAAGATAATAACTCCGCTACGGATACTTGTACCTATACAGAGGCTGAAATTAGTAGAATTACACATTTGGCTTTCAAATCTGCTCGTTCTAGAAAAAAGAAAGTAACATTGGTTGATAAGGCCAATGTACTTGAAACATCTCGACTTTGGAGACGTGTTGTGCAATCCATATCTGAAAGTTACCCAGATGTAACGCTCAATTGCCTATTTATTGACAATGCAGCTGTACAGATGATTTTAAACCCTTCTCAGTTCGATGTTATTTTAACCGATAACATGTTTGGTGATATTCTTTCTGACCAAGGTAGTGTTATTGCAGGTTCTATAGGCCTATTGCCATCTGCCTCCGTAGGTCTAGAACATGCCATGTTCGAACCTATACATGGCTCATACCCAGATGCAGCAGGTAAAAATATCGCCAACCCCGTTGCTTCTATATTAAGCGTTGCCATGTTATTACAGCATTTTAAAATGAATGAAGAGTCTGATGCCGTGGTTGCTGCTGTTCTAAAATCATTTTCTAAGAAAATTGTTACTCCAGATATTTTAGGAAGTTCTAAATATGGTACCAATTACGTGGGCGATTTTATAGCAAACAACATCATGGAATTAGACGGTAGTTTTAAAATAAATGATGAAAATATTGGATTAGGAAAATCAACCATTATCTAAACTATTCATTGCTCAATTTGGCGATCAATGTACTGAAACTGGTTTTAAATTCTGTATACTTCTTTCCCGTAGCTGGTCCGTTAAACCCTGTATGAACTTTTCTGACGTTCCCCTTTTTATCAATAAAAATAGTAGTAGGATAAGAAAGTACATGATTTAACATAGGTAGCTTTTCTTGGGCTAATTGTTTATCATAAGTCCCAAATTGTGCCAATAAGATTGGGTACGTAACACCTGCCCTATCTATTAGCCGTTTAATACCTTTAATTGCTTTTTCTTTTGTTTTAGCAGATTCAAACGCCAACCCAATAACCTCTATGTCGTCATTACTCTTTAGATAATCTACCAAAAATTTAGTTTCATCCAAACAATTTGGACACCAGGTCCCCATTAATTGAACGATGACCACTTTGTCTTGATATTTTTCATCACTTAAAGAAATCATGTTTCCTTGAATATCAGGAAATGTAAATGCCAATTTATCATATCCATCGTTTAAAAAAGTTAACGAATCAGGATCAGGCAATTCAAAACCGTCATTTCTAGTTGCAATGAAAGGCTCTTTAAAATGGTTACCTGAGTAAAAAATACCATGCATAGTAGAATCGGTAATTTTTGCATTAAACAGAAAGGCATGCGCTCCGTCAAAGGCAGATAGTTTTAGAGAATCTCCATCGAGCACCCCTTCTAAAAACCTATAATCCCCTGTAGTAGTTCTAAAGGTACCCGTTACTTTATTATCTTCTTGCAAAAAAATACCCTTACCAACATATTCTTCTGTTAAATCTGGACTAAAATAGGTTTCCCAAATACCAGAAACATTTCTAGAAGCACTATCATTCTTAGTTTCAAATCTATTAACAGTACCATACGTAGCCGTAAACGGTACAATTCTATCTAAACTTTCTTTAATAAACTGCCCGTGCATAATTGTTTTGGTAAAAGTACCTGCCAAATAGCCCTCAAAAACCGGGGTTTGCATAATAATAGAATCACCCCTAATTTCAACTTCATCCAGATCTATTACTTCTTCTGCATTAAAAATTTGCATAGAATACCCTCTTTCATCATTTTTTACGACCTTTAAATTAAAAGGCAAAACCTGATTATCCATAACATCTAGCTCTACAAGCCACATACCCTCAGACAAATTTGTATTTTTCGTATTTTCCTCACACCCAACAAATAACATTAAAACGCAAAGTAGTACAATACCAAATCTCATAATTAAGTTTTAGTTTGTAATTAACAATTAAAATATTAGAATTAAAAATTAAAATAAAGACTTCATAGCTTATTGAATGTATTAGGGCATTGTTTTATCTTTGCGAACTATAAATTTTTTGAATGAAAATATCATATAACTGGCTTAAACAGTTCATACAAATAGATTGGGAATCCGAAAAAACCGGAGAACTTTTAACTGATCTAGGCTTAGAAGTAGAAGGTGTCGAGAAATTTGAATCTGTTAAAGGCGGATTAAAAGGTATTGTCGTGGGGCACGTTTTAAGTTGCGAAAAACACAGCAATGCAGACAAGCTAAATGTCACTATGGTAGACTTGGGCCTTGAATCACCTGTACAAATTGTCTGTGGAGCCAAAAATATTGCAGTAGGTCAGAAAGTACCGGTTGCAACCATAGGCACAACACTTTATACGGCTGATGGTGAAGCTTGGACCATTAAGAAAGGTAAAATTAGGGGAGAGGAAAGTTTTGGCATGATTTGCGCAGAAGACGAGTTAGGCCTTGGTAGTAGTCATGAAGGTATCATGGTGCTTGATGATAACCTAGCGGTTGGTACACCATGTTCAGAAGTTTTTGAAATTGAAGAAGATGAAGTTTTTGAGATTGGCTTAACGCCAAACCGAGCTGATGCAATGAGTCATTTTGGAGTAGCCAGAGATTTAAAAGCCGGACTTAAACAAAAGGAGATCAACAAAGAGCTGATCACCCCTTCTACAAGTCACTTTAATATAAACGATAGGTCTCTAAAGATAGATGTCGATGTACTAAAAACGGATCTAGCTCCACGTTACTGCGGAGTTACCTTGAGCAATCTTATCGTACAGCCAAGCCCTACTTGGCTACAAAATAGACTTAAAGCTATTGGCCTTACGCCAAAAAATAATGTTGTTGATGCTACCAATTATGTACTGCACGAACTAGGTCAACCTCTACATGCTTTTGACGCTGCCAAAATTAAAGGGAATAAAATTTTAGTTCAAACCTTACCAAAAGGTACCAAATTTATTACTCTAGATGGTGTTGAAAGAACTTTACATGAAGATGATTTAATGATTTGCGACACTGAAAAACCTTTGTGTATAGCTGGTGTTTTTGGCGGATTGGGTTCTGGGGTTACAGAAGAAACTACCTCAATTTTTTTAGAGAGTGCTTATTTTAATCCGGTATCTATTAGAAAATCGGCCAAGAGACATGGCTTAAATACCGATGCATCATTTAGATTTGAACGAGGCATTGATATTGAAAATGTAGAATACAGCTTAAAACGTGCGGCCTTACTCATTAAGGAAATTGCCGGTGGTGAAATAACTTCTGATATTTATGACCTGTATCCTAAAAAGCATCCAAACTTTGAAGTTTTTCTTGCGTTTGAAAAAATCAATAAACTTATTGGACAAGAAATTCCACAAGATACGATCAAATCTATATTGGCTTCTCTTGATATTAAGGTTAAAAACGTAACTGAAGCCGGAATGGGACTTGAAATACCTTCATACCGCGTTGATGTACAACGCCAAGTAGACGTAATTGAAGAAATTTTAAGGGTTTATGGCTACAACAATGTAGCATTCAGCCAAAAACTTAACGCTTCTATTGCCACTACAGAAGCTACTGAAGACCATATTATACAAACGATTATTGGTAACTCACTTGCGGCAAAAGGCTATTTTGAGATTTTAACCAATAGCTTAACAAACCCTAACTATACTACCTTATTAGGAAATGAGAATGAAGAAGATAGATCAATTGAAATAATTAATCCGCTAAGTGGCGACCTATCCGTATTACGTAGAACTTCTCTATTCTCTGCTTTAGAAACCGCTAGCTACAATATTAACCGTAGAAGATCCAATCTGAAATTGTTCGAATTTGGTAAAACCTACTACGCAAAGGCCAATAAAAGAATAGAACCAAAATACTTAAGCATTTTGTTATCAGGAGGCTCAATGCCAGACAATTGGACGTCAAATACAACACCAACTTCTTTTTTTGAATTAAAATCTATTGTAGAATCTGTTTTACTAAGACTTGGTATAACTCATTTAAAAAGTGAACCTATTAGCTCTGTAATGTTCTCTGAAGGATTAACATTTACACACAATACCAAAGAATTGGTGTCTTTTGGTCTGGTAAAAAAGTCTATCCTAAAACACTTTGACATTAAACAAGATATACTTTATGCAGATTTTAATTGGGGTGCTGTTTTAAAACAAATTACTACATCACCGGTTGTATTTAAAGAAATACCTAAGTACCCAGAAGTAAAAAGAGATTTTGCCTTACTCTTAGATCAAAAGACCACATACCGTGAACTTTATGACCTTGCTTTTGGATCAGAACGTAAATATTTAAAAGAAATGACCCTTTTTGATGTTTATGAAGGTAAAAACTTACCGGAGGGCAAAAAATCATATGCAGTTAGTTTTACTTTGCAAGATGATAAAAGTACTTTGACAGAAAAGCAAATTGAGAAAATAATGTCAAAATTACAACGTACTTACGAGAATAATTTGAACGCAACACTTCGTTGATCAAAGTATTTTTTCTGGAATAAAAACGGTATCCACTTCATGAATGATACCGTTAGATTGATTGGAGTCTGCGGCAGTAATAACCGCACTGTTTCCTGATATATCCGTTAGTACGATTTCCACACCCTTCATAGTAGCTGTAATTTTCTCTCCTTGTATTGTAGTAAATTCTGCAATACCATTACCCCTGCACATTGCCTTTAAGATTTTGGAGGCCGATAATTTATCTGCTATGATATGATATGAAAGCATTGCCTTCAATGCTTTTCTATTTTTAGGATTATATAATTTATCGATAGTTTCTTTGGAAAGCTTTTCAAATGCCAAGTTGGACGGTGCAAAAAAAGTGAAGTCTCCAGTATAATCTAAAACCTTATCTAAATTTGTTACTCTAAGTGCATTTAATAATGTGGAATGATTCTCAAAGCTTTCCGTACGTTCTATTATGGACTTTTCTGATGGCACATCAGGTACTAAATGATCAAATTTTATTTCAACAATATTATCCTGGGCACAAACCTGAACACCTAAAAATAGGGCGCATAGGGGTATTAGCGATATCCACTTTTTCATTATAGTTGGTTCTTAAATGGCAAATGTTCTAGAAATCGTTAAACGGATCAATTTCTTCGTCAATATACAATTAGATGTCTTTGACACCTAGCTAGGATAAAGCTAACCACTATATTTTAACATTTTATTAACTTATAATTTAGCCGTTAAAAAGGTAATAAAATCCGTAATTCATTAATTTTGAGTGAATTGATAAAAAAATACATGTTTCTACCTAAAACGAATATTGCCGAAAAACTTTCTAAAGTTAGAAATAAGCGCGTTTTAACTGATGAGACAAGGATGAAAGAGGTTTATGACCTCCTTAACAGCCTAGACCATGAATTTAACAGAATTGAACAGAATATAGCACTACGCAATGATGGCTGTATCAAGAACTTTAATATAGATTTATTGGAAGGTTCCAAAATTTATCACATTGAAGAAATAAAGCAAATTTGTATTGATTACCGATTACGTTTTTTGGACACAAAATATTTTAAAGGACCTATACCTCCAGAAGCTTTATCAAAAATTAAAAGTTTGGAAAAAGAACATCATCTAGAGATAACGGCATTTAAAATAATAGCCCCATCTAAACTTTTTAAACTTAAAGATAAAGACGACCCCCTACTATTTGCACCACTGGGTAATGGGTATCATTATTTAATACATCAGTGGGGAAATGACCTTAATCCGTTACGCAAATTATTAATGTGGCCTTTTAAAAATATTGTAAACCTAGCCTTCTTAGTACTATTGATAAGTTTTGTTATAACTATATTGATACCAAATGGATTATTGTCCAAATCAAATTCAAATGCTCATTTTTTGCTATTATTCTTATTTATATTCAAAAGCATCACCTCAGTGGTAATTTTTTACGGATTTGCCATGGGCAAAAACTTTAATACCGCTATTTGGAATAGCAAATATTTTAACAGCTAAACCTAAAAAATTATTTTACAAATATAGTTTTAGGCACCCCATCCAAATCAATATTATCAATTAATTTAAATTCAGGAGCCGGAGTAATTCTTAAAATCCCACCTTTATCTGCCTGACCATTTTTCTCATAACCAATTAGAACAAAATTATTCTTTTCATCATACGCTATCGCCGATGTATTGGCTATATTGTATTTCATATTTAATTCAGTCTCCGTCAAGAAATTTTCAAATAGATATACTACAGTATTGTTTTTTTCAAAGTCATAAATAGCCGGCACCTCCTCTATTTTTGCTGTTGGCACGTTTTTCTGAAAATAAAATTTACCGCTATTATCCATATAATAATCGGTCGTTGTAATAAAACCAGGTTCTGTATTCTTGCCATAAGTGGTGTACGACTTATCTAAAGTAATAGGGTCTAAAATAGTGTGTAATTCAGGATAACTAACAATGACATCACCATTAGTATTGGTAAATAAACGTTGTGCATCCAAGCCCAGATCTAATTCCATTAAAACTTCATTGGTATTTAAATCAATAGCAGATAAATGAAATTCATCTGTTATGAATTCATTTAATGTAAGTACAAATAATCTATTTGTTGAAATAACCATATCAACTGGTTTCTTGTCTAAAGAGATTTCTGTTGGACTATTAACCGTACTCATTAACGAATTTATACGAACTACAGATTGCTTATCCTTACCTAGCAACTCTCTCTCATAAGCTACTGCCACAATTTCATTTGAATGCGCCATTGCAAGCACATTAATATCACACGCACTTGTGTCTTCAAAAAGCGTTACGGATTCAGAAGTAGAATTTTCTTCCTTATACCATTGTAATGTTGCTTGGCAATTGGTAGTAGCGTAATAACTTATACCGGTTTCCGTTCTATAGGTTATAGCGTTAGAAGGTATGTCATTAAATGAACCCAACGTGCTTTTTACAGCAAACCCCTCATTATCTGATTCCACGACAACCCCATTTAATTGACTGTTATTTTGTAGGAAGACCGTATAATCTACTTGCACAATGGATGCCACTTCTTCCTCTTCAACTTGTTCAGAAGATTTTTCGCATGCAAAAAAACTTAAGGCCAGCACAAAGCAGACCACATATTTGTAGGTTTTCATAAAACATTGATTTGGGTTAATCTATTCTATGCTTATTCAGCGTACATTTTGTTACGCTGATCTTTTAACGCCTTATCAGACATATATTCATCAAACGTTGAATACCTGTCAATGTTGCCTTTAGGAGTCAACTCTATGATTCTATTTGCAACAGTTTGTGCAAATTCATGATCATGTGTTGTTAACATAACAGTACCTTTAAAGTTTTTAAGAGAATTATTGAATGCCGTTATACTTTCTAAGTCTAAGTGGTTTGTAGGCTCATCTAACATTAACACATTAGCACGCATTAACATCATTCTACTCAACATACAACGTACTTTTTCTCCACCAGAAAGAACCGTACATTTTTTTAAAGCTTCCTCGCCACTAAATAGCATTTTACCTAAGAAACCACGTATGTAAACCTCTTCGCGCTCTTCTTCAGTTTTGGCGTATTGGCGCAACCAATCTACCAAGTTGATGTTACTTGTAAAGAAGTCTGAATTATCTGCGGGCAAATAAGACTGGGTAGTTGTAATACCCCATTGAAAAGTACCTTTATCTGCCTTTTTATTTCCATTTATAATATCATAGAACGCTGATGTTGCTCTAGAATCTCTAGAAATAATGGTAATTTTATCTCCTTTTGCCAAGTTGATGTTTACGTTATTAAATAGTATTTCACCTTCGTCAGTTGAAGCTGAAAGTCCTTCTACGTTTAATATTTGATCACCGGCCTCTCGCTCCCTGTCAAAAATTATTGCAGGATATCTACGGCTAGAAGGCTTAATATCATCAACTTTTAATTTGGATAACATTTTTTTACGAGAAGTAGCTTGCTTACTTTTTGCAACGTTTGCACTAAAACGAGCAATGAACTCTTGCAATTCTTTTGCTTTCTCTTCTGCCTTCTTATTTTGTTGCGCACGTTGGCGAGCAGCTAACTGACTACTTTCATACCAAAACGTATAGTTACCAGAGTATAAATTCAGTTTACCAAAATCAATATCACCAATATCCGTACAAACGGTATCCAAGAAGTGACGGTCATGACTTACTACAATTACCGTGTTTTCATAATCTGCCAAGAAATGTTCTAACCAACTGATCGTTTCATAATCCAAGTCGTTGGTAGGCTCATCCATAATCAACACATCAGGATTACCAAATAACGCTTGTGCCAATAACACACGTACCTTCAATTTAGAGTCCAACTCAGACATTAAAGTGAAATGTAAATCTGCGTTTATACCAAGGTTAGACAATAAGGCAGCTGCGTTACTATCGGCATTCCACCCGTTCATTTCCTCAAATTTCACTTGCAACTCCCCTATTCTATCCGCATTTTTATCATCGTAATCAGCATAAAGGGCATCTATTTCTTTTTTTATTTCGTAGAGCGGTTTGTTACCCATAACCACAGCTTCCAACACCGTAAAATCATCGGCAGAATTATGATTCTGTTCTAAAATGGACATTCTCTTACCTGGCTCTAAATGTACATGACCAGAAGTTGGGTCCATTTGTCCTGCAAGAATTTTCAAAAAAGTAGATTTACCAGCACCATTAGCACCTATAATACCATAGCAATTACCTTGTGTAAAAGAAACGTTTACTTCATCGAACAATACTCGTTTTCCAAATTGAACAGAAAGATTAGAAACAGATAACATAGAAATTAAATTTTAAAAATCCGTGCAAAAATACTGAATTTATAAGGTTTTACTGCCTAGTTTACTATCAATTTCCACAAAAGATTCTTAAGTTAGCGCTTTACAACATTTAACTAGCTATTAACAACTACTGGTAATTAGGTTTACTATTTTTGACTAATACCAGTCCCATATACTATATGATAAGAATTTTACTTTCTACATGCGTAGCGTTAATAATGGGTTGCTCCTCTTCTAATAAAGATTCTGAAACTGTGGTCTTTGCTGGTGAAATCATAAACCCTACAAGTGATCAAGTGGTTTTATTAAAAGGAAGAATTAAAATAGATTCCGCTAAACTTGATGACAATAACAGATTTAAGTTTAAGCTTCCATCAATTGAAAATGGCTTATACCACTTTAATTTAGCCCCTGAACACCAATACGTATATTTAGAAAAAGGTGATAGTCTAATGGTTAGACTTAACACTATTTATTTTGATGAGTCATTAGTCTTTTCTGGCAGTAACGAAGAATCCAATAATTTTCTATTAGAACTCTTTTTAGCAACTGAAAAAGAAGATTTTTCAATGTATTCTGAGTATTACGAGCTAGAACCATTAGATTTTATTGCTAAAATTGAATCTCTAAAAAAAGATAAAGTTGCAAAACTAAAGGAGTTGAGTTCTGAAAATCCAATTTCCAAAGAAGCAATTAAACTATTAACCGGCAGTATAAATTATACATATTACAGATACTTAGAAATATATCCTTTTCAACATAAAAGAAAAACAGCCGAAGAAAATTTTCATGAATTACCAAAAGATTTTTACAATTATAGAAACAAGGTAAACTACGACGACCATACACTGACCTACCTAAGGCCTTATTATGATTTCATGAAAGCTCATTTTGGCAACCTATCCTATATGAGTTGTAAGAAGGATTGCAACAATGCTCATGAAGATGGAAGCAGACAATTGCATTATAAAAAACATAAATTGCATTTAATTGACAGCCTTGCAATTGAAAAAGAATTAAGGGACAATCTCTTTAGAAATGTGGCTTTTGATTATCTTTTAAAGAAAAAAGATGCTCCTGAAAACACAGAAATCTTCTTAAAAGAGTTTAAAAAAGTTTCTAAAAACAATATGCATATTGAAGAAATTGAGAACCTTTACCAAGGTATCACAAACCTTCAACCTTCACGAGTAATTCCAAATTTGACTGTTATCACTTTTGATAATGAAAGCAGAACATTAACCGAAATTTCCGCAAACAAGAAAGTCTTATTCTACTTTTGGTCAGGCGCTAATAAAAAACAATATTTGGATATTTTTAACCGCGTATCCATATTAAAAGAAAAGAAACCTGATTATGAACTTATTGGTATTAATATTAAAACCGATTATAATGAGTGGAAAAACATTTTATCGTCACATGGCGTAAACCCGGCATCACAATATCATAGTGATGATTTTAAAGAACTTACTGAAAAATTGGTACTCTACCCAATGAACAAGGCCATTATCACAAACAATACAGTTATAGTTGACGGATTTTCTAACATCTACCATAACTAAGTAACAATATTTATAGAACGGTCAATTTACTAAGAGCTATGTCCTTCCAACAATTTCTCAAACCAACGACCAGGCAATAAGCTCTTAAGAGTCAAAGAAAATTTTTGAATAAACGAACCTACCTTGTAATGAGGTTTAGGGTTTTTCGTTTTTATTATCTCTGCAATCTTTTTAGCAACATCATTAGGATCCCCGCCACTATCTACATCTGCGTCAATAGCTTCTAAAGTATTTTTATAAGCGAGTTTATATGGAGAATTTTCGTAAACCGGAGTATGATATCTACCAGAAGCAATATTCGTAGCAAAATCACCAGGCGCTAATGTAGTGAGATGAACTCCAAAAGATTTGGTTTCCATTCTATAGCTTTCCGTTACAATTTCCAAAGCCCCTTTCGAAGCCGAATAAACTCCCCTAAATGGCAGCCCCATATATCCTGCAATAGACGTGATGTTAATAATAAGACCTTCTTTTTGCTCCCGCATAACAGGCAATGCAGTATTCATCACATTTAACGGTCCGTTGAAGTTGGTTGCAAAAGCTTTTAACACTTCTTCATAGGGAGTTTCTTCCATGGGACCTGTAATACCCACACCTGCATTGTTAATCAACACATCAATTCTACCTTCTAATTCCAATAATGACGAAATACACTCCTTGATAGTACCTAAATTCCTAACATCCATCTCTAAAAGCGGAAAATCTGAAAATGAAGGATATTTACTCTTGTTACGCGTTGTACCGTAAACTTTATAGCCATTTGCTTTTAAATGTATGCCAATTGCTTTGCCAATACCTGAAGATCCACCTGTAATTAGTACTACTTTTGTTTTCATTTTATAGAAAATAAGCGATGCTAAACGTTATATAGAATTGGTTATGAATGTGTTGCCTAAAATTATAAAATCTCATTTTAAGGCACAAAAAAAGGCAAGCTACCTACATCGCACCGCTACGACCGTATACCCTTGCTGCGTTCCCACCCTGGGGGATTCTACAGGAGCTGGTCGTGTAGGACTTGCCAGGTGCAAATATACAATCTTTTAAAACTTTGGCAATCCTTTAGTTTCTTATTTTTATGAATTAAATTGCCTAATTATAACAAGTAATCTTTTTTCTCACACATATTACATCAACTTAAACACCCATTTCGTTAATGAAAACTATAAATTATATCTGTACCGTTCTTATTATCAGTTTATTTACCTCATGTGGCAGTGGTAATCAAAAAGCATCTTCCCTATTCGAAATTAATTTAGACAAAAATGTAAACCAGGTTCAACTAAATCAAAAAATTGGCGTTAGCATTAAAAATAAAAAGAAAAAACAGATAGAAAGTGTTAAATATAGTATAGACGGCGCCGCTATTCCTTTATATAATGACCAAATAAAATTTGATTTACCCACACTTGGCAACAAAGTATTGACCGCAAGAATCACTTTTGAAGGAAAAACGGTAGATATCAACAAAAACTTAAAAGTACTATCAGAAAAAGCTCCCGAAATTTACTCGTACACCATTATCAACGAATACCCACATGATACAAAAGCTTATACACAAGGTTTAGAGTTTTATAATGACACCTTATACGAGTCTACCGGAAAAAAAGGACAATCTTTCCTGAGAAAATTAGATTTTAAAACGGGTAAGGTATTTGAGCAAATAGATTTGGACGAAACTTATTTTGGAGAGGGCATTACAATATTAAACAACAAAATCTACCAACTTACATGGAAAAGCGGACTAGGTTTTATTTACGACCTTAAGTCCTTTAAAAAAGTAGACAATTTTCAATATGGAAAAAGTAATGAAGGCTGGGGATTAACAAATGACGGTTCTAAAATTTATAAAAGTGATGGCACCGAAAAAATATGGTTTTTAAATCCTGATACCATGACAGAAGAAGGCTATATAGAAACCGTAACCAACTCTTCTATTTTTAATTCGGCAAACGAGCTAGAGTATGTTGACGGAAAAATATATGCTAACGTATATCAGAAACCAAGTGTTATGATTATTGACAGTAAAACAGGTGCTATTGAAGGGGTTATTAACTTCAGCGGATTAAGTGATATGATTACCAAAACCGATAATTGGGACAAAACCAACTACGTACTTAATGGCATAGCCTATCACCCAGAACGCAAAACCTTTTTTGTGACCGGAAAATTCTGGAACAAAATGTTTGAAGTGCAAATTCAAAAAAAATAACAATATGGCATTTCAAAAACAAATTGTTGTTTCACAGGATGATCTGGACGATTTAAACCACGTGAACAATGTACGTTACGTACAGTGGATCCAAGATATCTCTAAAGAACACTGGCAAACGATCGCTACCGCTACAATGCAAAAAGAAGTTATTTGGGTAGTACTAACGCATCATATAGAATATAAGCGAGCAGCGATACTAAACGACCCTATTATCATTTCTACTTATATAGCGTCTAGCTCTGGTGCAAAATGTGTTAGAATTGTAGAGATGAAACATGGCACTACCTATAAATTATTAGTTAGGTCAAGTACAGAATGGTGTTTATTGGATAGTAAATCTTACAGACCACTTAGGATTCCAGAAGAAATCAAAGAAATTTTCCTGTAACTTTAATATGTAAAACTATTTTACCTTGGCACTTAGAATCTTAATTATACTTTCTGCTTTATTTGCTCTTCTTTGGAGCACTTCCTGTAGAAAAGATTTTGAATACGCCGAGAGCAATGGACATTTTTCATTTTCTAGAGATACTGTTTACCTAGACACCGTTTTCTCTAATATAGGTAGCAGCACGTACAGCTTAAAAGTGTATAATAACACCAAAGATGATATTATCATCCCTAACATAGCACTTAGAAATGGAAACGAAAGCTTCTATAGATTAAACGTTGATGGCGTTGCGGGCAAAGAATTTGAAAATACACCTATTTATGCAGAAGACAGTCTTTTTATATTCATAGAAACAACGATAGACATTACCGATGATTCTCTAAACGAATTACTTTATACGGATGCCATCTTATTTGATAAAGACCCTTTTCAGAAATCTGTTGAACTGGTCACATTGGCAAAAGATGCTATATTTCTTTACCCTAGCGATACCAGAGAAAATAAAGTAGAGACCATTATTTTGTACAACGATGAATTTGGAAACCCCATAACAGTAAAAGGCTTCGAATTATCTGATCATCATTTAAATTTTAAAAAAGAGAAGTCTTATGTAATTTATGGGTATGCAATAGTACCCGAAGACAAAGAGCTTCTTATTGACCCTGGCACCAGAGTGCACTTTCACCAAAACTCAGGCATTATTGTGCAAGATAAGGCAACCATTACCATAAACGGCCAATTAAGCCCTAATGATTCGCTTTTTGAAAATGAGGTCATATTTGAAGGAGATCGTTTAGAACCCGAATTTGAAAATATCTCAGGACAATGGGGAACTATTTGGATTAGTGCAGGAAGCATAAACAATAGTATTGATCACCTGACCATTAAAAACGCCGAGCTAGGCTTATATGTAGAAGGGCAAACTAATGAACCTGAAAAAACATTGACCATCACCAACAGCCGTATATTTAATAGCTCTAGACACAACCTTTGGACTAGAAACGCAAAAATAGAGGCTTCTAACATAATCTTAGGTGCCGCAGGCAAATCTTCACTTTTAATAGAAAATGGTGGTAGCTATTCTTTTACACATGCTACTATTGCTAATTATTGGAACAAGGGTTTCAGATCTAATGCCAACGTCACAATTAGCAATTCATCTAACTCTAATACAGAAAACGGCTTTGATTTACTACAAGCTAATTTCAAAAATTGTATTATTGATGGCAATAATTCTAATGAAGTTTCACTTCAACCAAATAATCAGGATTTATTCAATTTTAATTTTCAAAATTGTTTTATTAAGTATAATGAAAATCAATCTTCAACCATTGAAGACGGACTTTATAATTTTGAAAATGGTTCACATTATTTGAACGTAATATTAAGTGGAAACCTAGATTATTTTCAACCCTTCCTTAATGATTATAGAATTGGACTAGAATCAGAAGTTATTAATAAAGGAGATGTGAATGTTGGTAATTCTACCTCTTTGGATATTATTGGAACAGCAAGATCAGCTGAACCAGATTTAGGAGCATTTCAGGCAAAAGAGAAGGATTTATAAGTGAATCTAGATTTTTTTTGACAGATTTTTCGCTCACAGTCCCCGTAAACACTGATTTTATCAATATGTCCTTGGTTTTTATAAGGACATTCTAGGTCTTCTTTTTCTTACCTATGTTTAATTTCGTGGTACACACTAATTCTTTTGAGTTATACATATACCATAATAGATCCAGATGCTGTGTCAAATTTGCAACTGCATGCATTTTTGGACGAATATGGCGATTTTGAGTGTGTAAATACCACCAGCAACCCAACTGATGGATTAAATGATATTCTAAAATACGCTCCAGATATTGTTTTCATCAACCTTAATAATGATTACGCATCAGTATTTTTAATGGTTACCGAGATTCATCAGTACATGAAAGAATTACCTATATTAATAGCTATAGCCTCAACAAAAAACTATGCATACGATGCCATAAAAAATGGTTTCTTCGATTACTGGCTACAACCTTTCAATGAATTCGATATTCGCAAGTCGCTATTAAAGCTTCAAAAGAAAATGCCTAAAGAGGAAAAACCAATCACATTATGTTTAAAATCTTACAATGACTTTCAGTATCTGAATACAAATGACATCCTTTATTTGAAAGCTGATAATAACACTACAGAGTTTTTCATGAAAGATGGCACAATTATTAACGCCTATAAAACGTTAAAGACTTTTGAAAAATCGTTGCCCGATAACTTTATGCGTATTCACCAAAGTTATATTGTGAATACCAGTTATGTTTCTCGCATAAACTTTGGTAAATCTATTTGCGCCATAAAAGCGGTAAAAGAGCATATTCCTTTTTCAAAATCGTACCGTGAAAACATGGACAGCCTTAAAGCTATTCTCTCAAAAAACACCCTCTCTTCCTTAAATTAAAAAATTCTCTCAAAACTAGGTCATTTACTAACAGAACCTGGTCATATACTCAAGTTTCAAAATACTGTATTCCATACTTCCAAAAGGATATTACTTTGGCTGTATAATAAATCAAAAACCCCTAAAACACACAGTATGAAAAAAGTAACAAGTATTTTGGCAGTAGCAGTAATGGCATTTGGTATGACAACTGTAGTAATTGAAAACACAGCTAATGAATTTGATTTTATGAACGATATTTCTAAGGCTTTAGCTTGTGACGATTGTGTTATTGATACAGGAGATAGAAAACCGCCAAAAGGGATTGCATAAATAAAATTTACAAAAACAAAAAAAAGCCTTTAACAATCATGTCAAAGGCTTTTTTTTATACCTTGGTTTTTTCATCCCCATAAAATCATTTTTGTTGAACAAGCCTCATTTTTCCATAATATTACTACTGTTACTATGCATTGGCTGTTCAAAAATAGAACCAACAAAGCTAACACAAGAAAAAAATACTTCAAAAGATAGTATCTCTATCTGGATAGCTGAAAGTAATAAACCTGAGACTACAGAAGAACAAAAATTAGTGTTACCATTAAAAGCTTTTAACCTAGCGGAAAATACAAACAACGATTCCTTAAAAGCATTATATTTCTCTAAACTATCGTATAACCAAAATTTTATTACCGACAACTTACTATACCGTAAAATAAATAAAAATGCTATTTCCGCCAATATAAGAATTAATGATTCCATTGGTCTGGCTAATGCATACTGGGATTTAGCAGATTTTTATAAAAATAAAATCATAAGGGATAGCGCATTTTATTATTATGGAGAAGCACTAGATATTTTCGAAACTACTGAGGACAAATATAGTGCCGGGCAATTGCATTTGAAGATGGCCGTTATTCAAATGCAAATTAAAGACTATATAAGCAGTGAAGCAAACACCATAAAGGCTATTGAACATTTTAAATCAATTAAAGACGACAAAAGATTATTTAGTAGTTATAATCTTTTAGGTATTGTTTTGAATGATTTAAAGGAATATGATAAATCCTTAGCTTATTACAACGAAGCCTTATTTTACCTAAAAAAGACTTCCAATTCCAATATTGACGAAGCCAGTATTATTAATAACATTGGTGTAACCTATAGAAACAACAAACAGTACCCACAAGCGATTGAAAATTTCGAGAAAGTTTTAAGCACAAATAACTTATACACGAAGTACCCCACCCTATATGCCAAAGCAATTAGTAATCTTGCCACTTCGAAGTTATATAATCAAGACACCTTAAACATTGAACGTTTATTAATCAAAGCTATTGAAACAAAAGAACAACTTGACGATACTGGCAGTTTGGCGTCAAGCTATCATAGTTATGCTGAATATAAGGCTTATGCCAGAGATACATTAAATGCTATTGCCAAGGCTAAATTGGCAGAAGAATTATCAATTGCAGGTAATTCAAACGAACAACTGTTAAAAACGTGGCAATATTTAGCAGTTTTAGACAAGCAAAATGCAGCAGAGTATTTTACAAAATACACAGCATTAAATGATAGTCTACAAACAGAAGAACGTAAGCAATTGAACAAATTTGCCCGCATACGTTTTGAAACAGATGAGTTTATAGCTGAAAATATAGAGCTTGAAAGTGAGAAAGAAGTACTTTCTAAACAGAAACAAATATGGATCGGCATAGCAATAGGTTTATTTTTATTCGGTCTTTCTATATACATCATTATCAATCAGCGGGCAAAAAACCAAAAACTTCAATTTGATCAGCAACAGCAAGCAAATAATCAAGAAATATTCAACTTAATGCTCATGCAAAAGCAAAAAGTCGATGAGGTTAAACGCCTAGAACAAAAGCGAATTTCAGAAGAATTACATGATGGCGTATTAGGTAAAATGCTTGGTGCACGTATGATTTTAACCGGATTAAATAAGCGAGCTACAGATGAAGCTATTCAAGAAAAATCTAAAGCACTTGGTTCATTACAGGAAATTGAAAACGAGATAAGATCTATTTCTCATGAATTAAGCCATAGTGCCTATCAAAAAATCAACAATTTCACCGACTCTATTGAAACTCTTCTTAACAATAATAAGAATAGAAACATCAAAACTTATTTCCATTTTAATGAAGACGAAAATTGGGATAGATTAGCAGGTGATATTAAAATAAATGTATACCGTATTATTCAAGAAACTTTTCAGAATGCCATTAAACACTCTAAATGCACTAACTTTGAAATAACTTTTTATAGAAATGACAACAATTTCAATGTTATTATGAGCGATGACGGTATTGGCTATAACGTAAATAAAGGTAAAAAAGGTATAGGTATACGTAATATTACTTCTAGGATAGATAAGCTAAGCGGCTCCTTTCATATTGATTCTAGTGAAGGCAAAGGCACTACTATCTCTTTAAATATCCCTGTTAAAGTCGATAATAAAAAAACAAGTATTAATAATAATACATAATTTAAAAACGTTTAGTAAATTACAATAGAATCGTAAATTATGAATACTGTACGAATTTTAGCGGTAGACGACCACGAAATGACAGCTCTAGGATACAAATACATCTTAGAAGACTCCGATTTTACAGATTTTAATGTAAAAGTCGAAATTGCTACAAATTTTGAAAAAGGCAAAACAAAAATTGAAAACTCTAAACGAGCGGTCCCTTATGAAATCATTCTCTTAGACATTCAATTGTTTTCTCCAGAATCAAAAGACCCAAGAACAGGAATAGATCTTGGTATTATTGCTAGAGCAGAAGTACCCAAATCAAAGGTGGTATTCATGTCTTCTTATAGTGACAACTATAGAATAAACAATATTTTCAAGATGGTTAATCCAGATGGATATATGGTGAAATCTGAAATTGATGAAATGTCCCTCAAAGCTATGGTAGAGACTATTGTTAATGAATCCCCATATTATACTGCTAGCGCCCTATCGGCAATACGCAGAAGAATGTCAACAGACATTGTAATTGATGAGCAAGACCAGAAAATTCTATATCATCTTTCTCAAGGCATACACACAAGAGATATAGCGCCATTGATAGGATCAGCAAATACCACTGTTGAAGCTAGAAAAAGACAACTAAAAGCCCTTTTTGATGTCAAAAATGGAAATGATCTAGCATTGATCAACGAAGCTAAAACTCGCGGCTTCCTATAAATTACAATCTCGCAACACATTAACTACCAGTTATTTAAAAATATAATTTTTATTTTATTATAATAACCTCTGAAATTCTAAGGATTTTCTAGGCTAGTTTGCGAAGTTAGAAAAGTATCTTTATATAAAAGAATGCTATAAATTTATACTCGTATGCCATTTAATTACGAAAATTTCATTAATAATTCAAAGCTGGAATATACCAAGGACATTATTGGTATAAATGAATTTCTAAGCACAACTGGTTTTCATTATTTCTCAAATGTAAAACTTAACAACAAGCACATTACAAGTGATTCTATTCGTTTAGTTTTAGAAATATCTTGTAATTTAGAGTTGTTAGAGTTGCTATCACACTTCAATACAGGCAGGTGGGGACATAATGGCATGGATGAATCCCCGTTACAATACGCTTTAGATAACTTAAATTTAAATAATAAAAACAATATTGATATTGAAGAACTTACATTCTTTCTAAACGATACTGTAATCGTAATAAAGCGCATATACAACAATAGCATACCCACCCAATTAAATGACATTTTAAAGCAAATTGCATTTAACTATGTTTTTTTAACAAGAGGTCTCACTCAAAAACCTTATGAAATTTTCGTTCCAATATTTGAAGATATTGTAGAAAATATAGACAGTACTGATGATGAAGTAAATACCGCTCCAAAATCATATTCTGAATTTTGGGGAATATATCTTGACAAAGATGATGAAGCATCTATTTACGATGTAAATAAAAATAGTTACGTAAGTGGAGATTTAGAGTTTTTATCGGAATAAAAACTCTAAATCTATTCCTGTTTTTAATTATGCATTAAAAATTGGTCTTGTATTCATCATTGCATTTACCTTTGCTCTTACTTCTTTTATAATGGTTTCATTTTCAGGATTCGTAATTACCTGATCAATAAAATCTACTACTTTTTCCATATCGCTTTCCACCAAACCTCTAGTAGTAATAGCTGCAGTTCCAAAACGGATACCTGAAGTAACAAACGGTGATTTATCATCAAATGGCACCATATTCTTATTCGCCGTAATATCCGCCAAAACCAATGCTTTCTCTGCATCCTTTCCTGAAATATCTTTATTTCTAAGGTCAATTAGCATCATATGGTTATCAGTACCGTCAGAAATTATATTATACCCACGTTCCACGAAAGATTTAGCCATTGCATCGGCATTTTTCTTCACCTGAGCTATATAGGTTGCATACGATTCTGTTAAGGCTTCACCAAAAGCAATTGCTTTACCTGCAATAACATGCTCTAGAGGGCCACCTTGATTTCCTGGAAAAACAGCCAAGTCCAATAAAGCAGACATTTTTCTTAAATTTCCATTTTTCAACTTAATTCCAAATGGGTTTTCAAAATCAGCACCCATTAATATCAAACCTCCTCTTGGTCCTCTAAGTGTTTTATGAGTCGTTGTAGTTACAATATGACAGTGTGGAATTGGGTTATTCAACAACCCTTTCGCTATTAAACCTGCAGGATGCGAAATATCTGCAAGAAGTATAGCATTAACGCTATCTGCAATCTTACGAAAACGTTCAAAATCCATATCCCTTGAATATGCAGATGCACCGGCGATAATTAATTTTGGTTGTTCTTTTGTAGCTACTTCTTGAATTTTATCATAATCCAATCTTCCTGTTTCTTTATCAACACCGTAAAATACCGGAGTATATAATCTACCTGAAAAGTTTACAGGAGACCCATGTGTTAGGTGACCACCGTGAGATAGATCAAACCCTAGAATTTTATCACCAGGCTGTAAACATGCATGATACACTGCTGCATTTGCCTGAGAACCTGAATGGGGCTGTACATTGGCATAAGCTGCACCAAAAAGCTCCTTAGCCCTATCTATTGCTAATTGCTCTACTTTATCTACTACTTCACAACCACCATAATATCTTTTTCCCGGATACCCTTCAGCATACTTATTTGTAAGTACAGAGCCCTGTGCCTCCATTACTTGCGGACTAGTAAAATTTTCAGAGGCAATCAATTCAATTCCGTTGATTTGACGTTGCTTCTCTTCTTCAATTAGATTAAAAATTGTGGTATCGCGTTGCATGTTACTTTATCTTTTAAATAAGTCGCAAAAATACAAATAGTGCCCTTAATGACGTCTAAAAAATAACACAATCACAAAATTTATTTATTAAAATAAGTTAATAACTTTATTTATATAAAATGCTTATAATAATACTGATATAAGCAATGCCACAAATTTATACTATTCCTTATCCCCTTGCGTTTAATAAAAACCATTTTATGGCATGGCTGTTGAATAGCTATTATAAATCTTAAAAATAATAGAAATGAAAAAATATCTACTTTTTAGTCTTACCGCAATACTTCTTTCGTGTGGCGGTTTTAAAAAAACACAGGAAGCTCTTAATTCTGGCAATTATGAGACTGCAATTAATAAAGCAGTAATGAATATTGCGGAAAATAAGACAAAAAAAAGCAATCAACAATATATTATTCTTTTAGAAGAGGGGTATAAGAAAAATACCGAAAGGGAACTACAGCATATAAAATTTCTAAAAAAGGATGGAAACGCTGCAAATTATGAGGAAATTTATAATAGCTATGGAAGGTTAAAAGCTATTCAAGAAAGAATTCGTCCATTACTGCCATTATACCTTCAGGAAGAAAACAGAAAAGCTCATTTCGTTTTTAAGAATTACGATGACGACCTTCTTGCCGCTAAATCTGAGTTATCTGAATTTCTGTATTCAAATGCCAATACACTATTGAAGGAGGCTAATTATAAATCTGACTACAGAAAAGCTTATAATGACCTTAATTTTTTAAATGAGATCAACCCTAATTATAAGGATGTTGTCACTAAAATTAACGAAGCTTATCAAAAAGGACTTGATTATGTAATTGTGAACATGATCAATAATACGGATCAAATTATACCAAAAAGATTAGAAGACGAACTTTTAAACTTAAACACTTACAGATTAAATTCTAACTGGACGGAATACCACACCAATAGAATTCAAAATCAATTGTATGACTACCAAATGGAGGTTTCTTTTCAAGACATCAATATTTCTCCCGAACAAATTAGAGAGAAACAAATAAGCAAGGAAAGACAAATAAAAGATGGGTATACATTTGTGGAAGACAGTAACGGGAATGTAGTATCGGACAGTCTTGGTAATAGTATAAAAGTAGATAAGTTTAAAACCGTTAGGTGTGATTTTTATCAATTTACACAGTATAAAAGCGCCCAAGTAACTGGAGTGGTCAGCTTTATTGATTTAAAAAAACAACAGAAAGTAAACCAATACCCACTATCAAGTCAATTTGTATTTGAGCATATCTATGCTAATTACGAAGGAGATAAAAGAGCGTTGGACAATGACCTAGTAGCCCTGTTACAACTTGCAAGGGTGCCATTCCCCAGCAATGAACAAATGGTCTATGATGCCGGTGAAGATTTAAAGAATAACCTAAAGAACATATTGAACACTCAACGTTTCAACTAATTAAAAAGCCCCGGTAATACGGGGCTTTTTAATTATATAAATTGTTCTAGCTTAATATCTGATATTGAGCCATGAGAATCATGTATGACCACTACCCCATTTTTAACAATTAAAAGCTGAGGAGATTGATGCATCACTCCAAATTCTGATGCTACCGCATTAGAAACATCTCTATTCGCTAACAAATCTAAAAAGTATAGGTCCATTTGTCCATCCTCAAGACCATAACTACTTTTAAACATATTTAACACCATTCTACTAATTCCGCATGATGTGGAATGTTTAAATATCACCTGAGGTCTACCATTAGACGCTTCCTTAATAGTATTTAATTGATCTACAGCATTAAGAGGTATCCACGGAATGCCTGAAGAACTACCTTCATCTTCCCTTTTAGAACCAAATAAACCACCAAATATTCCCATAAATTTCTTAATTTAATATTGTCATTTCAACAACCCTTAACTGACTTATTGTCATTCAGTTTTTTAAATTTACAGCCATTTTGTCTTGTAAATTCAATTGGTAAGATTGTTGACTATTACCTATCAAAAGTATTACAATTAACTAAAACCGAAAGAAAATGAATATAAATAATTTTACTATAAAATCACAGGAGGCTATTCAACAAGCCCAGCTGATTGCTCAAAACCACGGACATCAGCAAATTGAAAACGAACATATATTCAAAGCCCTTACCGAGGTTGAAGAAAACGTGATGCCCTTTTTAATTAAAAAATTGGGGATCAACTTTTCATTGGTACAACAAATTATAGAAAAAGAACTATCAAGCTTCCCTAAAGTAGATGGTGGTGATATTCAATTTTCTAGAGAAGCCGGTAAAACGTTGAACGAAGCAAGTATCATTGCCAAAAACATGGAAGATGAATATGTTTCTATAGAACACCTTTTTTTAGCTATTTTAAAATCTAAAAGTAAAATAGCCCAAATTTTAAAAGATCAAGGTGCAACAGAGAAGCATTTAATGGCTGCCATTAGCGAATTGCGTAACGGAGATAAAGTTACTTCACAGAGTGCTGAAGATAGCTACAACTCGCTTAAAAAGTATGCCAAAAACTTAAATGAACTAGCAGATAGTGGCAAACTAGACCCTGTTATTGGGCGTGATGAGGAAATTCGTAGAATTCTACAGATTTTATCAAGACGTACAAAAAACAACCCTATTCTTGTTGGTGAGCCCGGTGTTGGTAAAACCGCTATTGTAGAAGGTTTGGCTCATAGAATTATACAAGGCGATATTCCTGAGAACCTAAAGGATAAAGTAATTTATTCCCTAGATATGGGCGCTTTAATTGCTGGCGCTAAATATAAAGGTGAATTCGAAGAACGTCTAAAAGCCGTTATCAAAGAGGTAGTAAGCGCAGATGGCAATATCATCTTATTTATTGACGAGATACACACCCTAGTTGGCGCTGGCGGCGGACAAGGAGCCATGGATGCTGCAAATATTCTTAAACCTGCTCTTGCTAGAGGCGAGTTACGATCAATTGGCGCAACAACATTAGATGAATACCAAAAGTATTTTGAGAAAGATAAAGCGCTAGAAAGAAGGTTTCAGAAAGTTGTCGTAGACCAACCTGATACAGAAAGTGCTATTTCAATCCTTAGAGGAATAAAAGAGAAATATGAAGCACACCACAAGGTTCGTATTAAAGATGAGGCTGTTATTTCTGCAGTAGAGTTATCACAACGATATATAACCAACAGATTTTTACCGGATAAAGCTATTGACCTAATGGACGAGGCCGCTTCTAAGCTTAGAATGGAAATTAATTCTAAACCTGAAGAGCTAGACGTTCTGGATCGCAAAATTATGCAGATCGAAATTGAAATTGAAGCGATAAAACGCGAAAATGACAAGCAAAAACTAAAGGTATTAAATCTAGACTTAGCGAATATTAAGGAGGAGCGAAACGAAATTTTCGCCCAATGGGAGAGTGAAAAATCGGTTGTTGACAATATTCAGCAGACAAAACTAGATATTGAAAATTTTAAAGCTGAAGCCGAGCGTGCCGAAAGAAATGG
The DNA here is from genome assembly GCF_900155985.1 of Maribacter ulvicola. Taxonomy (GTDB): domain Bacteria; phylum Bacteroidota; class Bacteroidia; order Flavobacteriales; family Flavobacteriaceae; genus Maribacter; species Maribacter ulvicola. The sequence goes on along the minus strand of NZ_FTMA01000002.1, from coordinate 184,214 downwards.
CGATTATGGTAAGGTGGCAGAAATTAGATATGGTAAAATTAAAGAAGCACAAGAAAACCTCACCAAATTACAAGATGACCTAGCAGAGCAACAACATGCAGGTACTTTAATTAAAGAAGAGGTTACCAGCGATGATATTGCCGAAGTTGTCGCTAAATGGACAGGTATACCGGTTACAAAAATGCTGCAAAGTGAACGCGAAAAGCTACTGAAGCTTGAAGAAGTACTACATAAGCGCGTAGTAGGTCAAGAAGAAGCTATTGAAGCGGTTTCCGATGCTATACGCAGAAGTAGAGCAGGATTGCAAGATTCTAAAAAACCTATTGGTTCGTTTCTCTTCCTAGGGACAACCGGTGTTGGTAAAACTGAGCTAGCGAAAACACTGGCTTCGTATTTATTTGATGACGAGAATGCCATGACAAGAATAGATATGAGTGAATATCAAGAAAGACACTCGGTTAGTAGACTTGTTGGTGCACCTCCAGGATATGTAGGCTATGATGAAGGCGGACAGTTAACGGAAGCCGTGCGTAGAAGACCTTATTCCGTAGTGCTGTTAGATGAGATAGAAAAAGCACACCCAGATACGTTCAACATCTTATTACAAGTATTGGATGAAGGTAGATTGACAGATAATAAAGGTCGTGTTGCAGATTTTAAGAATACTATTATCATTATGACCAGTAATATGGGAAGTGATATCATTCAAGATACTTTTGAAAATGCCGTAGATGTGTATAGCGCAACTGAAGCTGCAAGGGTTGAAGTACTAGGTCTATTAAAGAAAACAGTAAGACCCGAGTTTATAAATAGGATTGATGACATTGTCATGTTTACCCCGTTAACCAAAGACAACATCAAAGAAATTGTAAGACTTCAATTAGAAAATCTAAAGAAAATGTTAGATAATCAACAAATTACTTTAGATGCCACTGAGGAAGCTATAGATTATTTGGCAGAGAAAGGTTACGATCCACAATTTGGAGCACGACCTGTAAAAAGAACGATTCAAAAAGAGGTGCTGAACAATATGTCAAAATCACTATTAAGCGGTGAAATTAAAGCTGATAGCGTTGTTTTATTAGACGCTTTTGATAACAACCTGGTTTTTAGAAACCAAGAGGAAATTACAGTCTAATTTTAAAAAAACCGAAAGAAAAGCGTTCATATGAAATATATGAGCGCTTTTTTTATCAACAATATATACCATGCAGTATAAATTATTTATATTCGCATAAAACAGCCTATTATGTCATCTAAAGCCGAAAGAACTACCGCGTATATCATTGAGACTGTAGCACCTGTATTTAACAAACATGGCTATATAGGCACTAGCATGAGCGATCTAACTGAGGCTACCAATTTAACCAAAGGTGCGCTTTACGGTAACTTCGAGAATAAAGAAGCATTAGCTTTAGCTGCTTTTGAGTATAACAGAAACTTATTGCTTACCGCTATAGATGAGCATTTATCAATTGAAGGAAAGGCTTTGGCTAAAATTGAGAATCTAATTGACTTTTATAAAAAGTATGATATTTTCACCATGACAATGGGGGGATGTCCTATCTTAAATGTGGGCATAGATGCCCAACACAATAACAAACTTCTTGCTGCCGCAGCAAAAGAAACAATAAAGGATATTGAAGGAAAAATAGCTTTGGTATTTGAAAACGGTATTAATAACGAAGAATTTAAACTACCAGTTTCTCCTCTACAGTTTTCAAAACAATTATTTACCATTATTCAGGGGGCAATTTCAATGGCTACCGTTACAAAAGATCGTAAGTATTTATTGAATACGGTTACGTATTTAGATGTTTTAATTAAAAGAGAGCTGAAGTAAACCTAAAACTACTTTACAACCACAATTAAAATAACCAAATAAAGGCTCTATTTTTTTTACTCTCCCGTTACTCTAAATATCCATATTTTATCCGTGTATTTTCCTCCAAGTTTGGAGTCCCTAGCTTCTCTTGCATCTTTTATGAAATTATATTTAGCCAGGTACACATAGTTGTATTTATTCTTTTGCCTGAAGAACGATTTAGCATTGATTCCTTGCTTCTGCATATCTGCCAAGAAAGCATCCAAGTATTTTTTAGTACCAAAGACATTGACTATTAAATAATATCCGGGCTCTAAAGAGCCTTCTTTGGCAACCTCTTCATATTTCTCACCAGCTCTAACATTTACCACTTCATTCTTCATAGCCAAGGCTTCACTTTGCGCAATAGAATCTTTTCTTCGTTGTTGCGCTAATGCTACAGCAGCCGCTTCTTTCTTCATTACCGCTGCTATAGAATCTTGTTGTTTCTGTTGTTTTATAGCATTAACTTTAGCTAATGCTTGCTCTGCCCGTGCATTTTCTATAGAATCTCTCTTTCTTCCAATATCTCTCTTTGACTCTTTTGCGATTGCATTAGATTTTCTAGTGGCATCTAGGATGGAATCTTTTATCCTTTTGCTTTCTATAAGCGCTAAACGCTCTTGTTTTTTAGACTCGCGCCTTAAGGCTAACTTTTCTGCTTTAGTAAGTTCATTAGATAACAAGGTATTGCCTTCTTGCCCAACAAGTGCATTCTCTTTTTGTTTTTCCTTCTCCGCTATTAGCTGTTCTTCAAGTTTTTCTTCAGGTGTTTTCAGTGTTCCCAACTTATAAGACGTCACCAATTCAAAGGATGGATTTTGACCTTTTAAATCTGAATTGGTCCCTACTTCAACCAACGCACCAAAAGAGAAACGTTTAAAGAAACGCCCTCCTACACCACCAGAAAAACCGTAGAAACTATTGTATCCTGCCTGTACCCAATACTTATTTGTCGTTAGCAATGTTGTCAATCCTACTTGATTATCCAATCCGGGAATAGTCTTGTAATACAACATAGGTCTAATTACCGAACTATCGTCTGTGCTCAATATACTTACTGGAAAATCATAGCTTACCAAAGCCTGAAACATCCTATCTTCAGGGCTAGTATTGCGTTCATTTGAAGTAAAATTATAATCGAACAAGTTTTCAGATACAAATCCAATATTAAACCTATCAATACTTAAATTAACCCCTGGCGCCATTTGGAGTATAAAATCATTTTCCGCAGTAGTTTGTATAGGGTTAGGCACAAAAAAGCGATCGTCTGCTAGCTTCTGTTGAAAGGCGAATACGTTTAAACCAACTCCCAAAACAACTTCTTCACTTAATTCTATAGTGTGGGCATAGTTAATAGTTGCCCCGGTATTTAAGAAAACTCCCGTATTGTGCTGAAAAAAACCAACACCTGAAGCAGAAACATCATTGAGTCTCGCCGTATAATTTAAGAATAGAGAAGTTGGATCGGCATCATAAGATTGCCATTGCCATCTAGCCCATAATGCCACAGAAGAAGGATTATTACGATCTAAACTATAAGCAGGATTTACTAAACTACTGTTATATTCAGTGAGGTTTTGCTGCCTAAAATCAGTAGGAAGTACGACCTCTTGAGCCTTAATACCTAGAACTACAAAACCAATAAGAAGTGCCCCACAAATATTTTTCATATGCAAAAAAACAAAAAATAGACTATTTATAGTACTAATTTGAAGTAATTTTAGTTATTAAATTAATTCTACAAACAAAATTTCATGAAAGCATTAAAAATTGCTCTTTTAATTTTTTTAGCAATCAATCTTTCTTGCAAAGATGAACCCGTATTAGATTCATCGCAAGAACAAACTTCTATTTCAACTTTTTATCTCATCAGACATGCGGAAAAAGATAGAAACAATCCTAGCGATTCTGACCCTGAACTAAATCAGAAAGGGTTAGGTAGAGCTATGCATTGGGCTGAAATTCTTTCAGAGGTAGAATTCAATGCTATTTACTCAACTGACTACAACAGAACCTCTATGACGGCTGCTCCTACATCGGTAAAACAAAACGTAGATGTGCAGTACTATGACCCTAATACTATTGATATTGACCAATTTAAAACCGATAATTTAAATAGTAACGTCTTGATCGTTGGTCACAGCAACACTACTCCTGAATTTGTAAATAAATTAATTGATGAACAAAAGTATTATGATCTTGACGACAGTGAAAACGGTACTTTATTTATCGTTAAAACCATCAATGGCATTTCTTCAGTAGAAAAACTAATTTTTAACTGTAACTGTCCAGATTAAATGAACTACAAAGAATATCATTAGCAATAAGTTTTAAAAGGCTAAGACATTCATTGAAATGTTCTTATTTTTGCCTGTAATGCAGAATACTATAAACATTAAGAACAAAAGAGCTCGTTTTGAATACGAGCTTTTAGATAAATATACGGCAGGTATCGTTTTAGCAGGTACCGAGATTAAAGCCATTAGAGAAGGTCGTGCGTCTATATCAGAGAGTTTTTGTGAATTCAATGATAAAGATGAGCTGTTTGTGATCAACATGCAAATTGATGAATACTCTCACGCATCTCATTTTAATCATAAACCAAAAGCAGCGCGTAAATTACTTTTACAAAGAAGGGAACTCAAAAAACTCAGCAAAGAAGTTAACACCTCTGGACTAACCATTGTACCACTTCGTGTTTTTATAAACGAAAGAGGCTTTGCAAAAATGCAAATTGCTTTGGCCAAAGGTAAAAAGCTCTATGACAAAAGAGAGTCTATAAAAGATCGTGATAACAAAAGGGATCTTGACCGCATTAAAAAGAATTTCAACGGTTAGTTTTTATTTTCCAATAACGGTACAAATCTAAATGAACCGTACTCTGTCTTTGAAAATTCCTTTTCTGTAGTTCTCACGAACAAAGTCATTATTTGTTCTTCAAAACCTATTGGTATTACCAACCTACCTCCTACTTTTAATTGCGACAATAAAGCTTTAGGCACTGCGGGCGCCCCTGCGGTTACTATAATGCGATCAAACGGTGCTTCCTTAGGCAAACCTTTATAGCCATCTCCAAAGATTACTTGTTTAGGCCTGTATCCCATTTTCTTAAAAAAAATACTGGTTTTTTTAAATAATTCTAGCTGTCTTTCCACGGTGTAGACCTTAACTCTTAATTTTAAAAGTACAGCTGTCTGGTAACCACTTCCGGTACCAATTTCCAATACTTTTTGTCCTTGTTCCAGGTCTAATAATTCTGTCTGAAAAGCAACGGTATAGGGATGAGAAATTGTTTGGTTTGCAGCAATAGGAAATGCTTTGTTTTGATAGGCATGCCCCTCAAAACTACTATCCATAAATAAATGCCTAGGTATCTCTCTAACGGCGTCCAAAACGTTTTTGTCAGCTATTCCTTTGTCTATCAATACTTGCGCTAGATGGTTGCGCATGCCCCTGTGTTTTAAGGTATCTTTCAATGGTAATCGGTTTGTTCTTCAAAGTTAGTAAAGTTCTTTATACAACAGAAGAACCAACGAAAACTTATCCTTATTTTTTAATAAATTGAAATACACCATAGGATAAAAGTATCTTAACTATGCGTATTTTTGAGGAAAACGAAACAAATGTTAAAAGTTGGTGTTTTAGGAGCTGGGCATCTAGGTAAAATCCACCTTAGACTTCTAAATGAATCTAAAAAATATGAACTTGTTGGTTTCTACGATGCCGATAATTCTAATGGAGAAAAAGTAAGTACGGAGTTTGGATATACTTATTTCAATAATCTTGATGATTTAATGGATGCCGTAGATGTAGTGGATATTGTAACCCCTACCCTTTCGCATTACGATTGTGCAAAAAAAGCTATTGAAAAAAGAAAGCATATATTCATTGAAAAACCCATTACACACACCTTGGAGGAAGCTAACGCATTACTCTCCCTAGAGGCCGAATATGGCGTAAAAGGACAAGTAGGACATGTAGAACGTTTTAATCCCGCATTCACCTCTGTAAAGCACGCTATAAAAGACCCCATGTTCATTGAAGCACACAGATTGGCTGAATTTAACCCAAGAGGTACCGATGTTCCTGTTGTTCTAGATTTAATGATCCATGATATTGATGCTATTTTAAGTGTTGTAAATTCTGAAGTGATACAGGTAAACGCTAGCGGAGTTTCCGTAATAAGCCAATCTCCTGATATTGCAAATGCCAGAATAGAATTTGCAAATGGCTGCGTTGCTAATTTAACGGCTAGTAGAATCTCTTTAAAAAACATGAGAAAATCTCGCTTCTTTCAAAAGGATGCCTACATATCTGTAGATTTTCTTGAGAAAAAAGTTGAAGTTGTAAAGATGAAGGATGCTCCAAAAGCACCGGGAGATTTTGATATGATTTTACAAAACGCAGAGGGTATTAAAAAACAGATTTATTTTGAAAATCCGGCTATTGAGACCAACAACGCCATTTTAGATGAGCTTGAATCTTTTGCGGATGCCATAAACAATAACTCAACTCCTGTTGTTAGCTTAAAGCAAGGAACACAAGCACTGAAAGTGGCACTACAAATTATTGCAGCATTTAATCCAAGTAAAATATGAAAACAATTGCAGTTATAGGTGCAGGTACAATGGGCAACGGAATTGCCCACGTATTTGCCCAAAACAAATTTCAGGTTCACTTAATTGATGTTTCTAAAGAAGCCTTAGATAAAGGTCTTGCCACCATTGCCAAGAATTTGGACAGAATGGTAGCTAAAGAAAAAATAACTATATCTGACAAAGAAAACACACTAGCAAATATCAAATCTTTTACAGAATTGAAAGCCGGTGTATCAAAAGTTGATCTTGCCATTGAAGCTGCTACAGAAAATGTAACCATCAAGTTGAAAATTTTTAAAGAGCTTGATGACGTTTGTGATGCAAATACCATTTTGGCCTCTAACACATCGTCCATCTCCATAACTCAGATTGCCGCAGCTACCACCAGACCCGATAAAGTTATTGGAATGCATTTTATGAATCCGGTTCCCATAATGAAATTGGTAGAAATAATTCGTGGCTACAGCTCTTCTAACGAGACCACAACTGCTGTCATGGAACTTTCTAAAAAATTAGGAAAGACACCTACAGAAGTGAACGACTACCCTGGTTTTGTAGCGAACAGAATTTTAATGCCCATGATCAATGAAGCTATTGAAACCTTACACCATGGTGTTGCAGGTGTCGAAGAAATTGATACCGTAATGAAACTAGGAATGGCACACCCAATGGGTCCCTTACAATTAGCAGATTTTATAGGGTTAGATGTTTGCCTTTCTATTTTAAATGTGATGCATGACGGATTCAAAAAACCTAAATATGCACCATCACCATTACTTGCTAATATGGTTATGGCCGGAAAAAAAGGAGTAAAATCCGGAGAAGGGTTTTATGATTATTCAGAAAGTAAAAAAGCAGCGGTAGTATCAAGTCAGTTTTCAAAATAAAAGTATTCAAGAAGTATAAAGTGATATGTCTATAAAAGAAAACCTATCAAATATTAAACAAACCATTCCTGATGCCGTGACTTTGGTTGCTGTTTCCAAAACAAAACCAATGTCATTCATTCAAGAGACTTATGATGAAGGACAACGTGTTTTTGGAGAAAATAGGGTTCAAGAAATGACAGAAAAGTGGGCTAATTTGCCAAAAGATATTGAATGGCATATGATCGGACACTTACAACGTAATAAAGTCAAGTATATGGCAGAATACGTTTCTTTGGTTCATGGGGTTGACAGCCCTAGGTTATTGGCAGAAATAAACAAACAAGCAGAGAAACATAATCGCGTTATCTCATGCTTACTTCAAGTACATATTGCCGAAGAGGATACTAAGTTTGGGTTCAATGAAAAGGAATTACTTGAATTAGTAAATAATGAAGAGTTTAAAGCTTACAATAATGTGAAAATTGAAGGATTAATGGGGATGGCCACCTTTACCGATAATATGGATCAAGTACGTAGAGAGTTCAGCGGATTAAAAATGCTATTCACAAAACTTAAAAGTAATTATGCCGATTTCACTACCCTTTCTATGGGGATGAGCGGTGATTATAAAATCGCAATTGAAGAAGGTAGTACTATGGTACGTATAGGAAGTAGTATCTTTGGATCTAGAAATTAACCTCTAAAATACTACCACCCCATAAATTATATTAGAATACATGTACGCAATTTTAGATATTGAAACTACCGGAGGAAAATTTAACGAAGAGGGAATCACTGAAATTGCTATTCATAAATTTGATGGTCAAAAAGTAGTCGACAAATTTATAAGCCTTGTAAATCCTGAAAGGGAAATACAACCTTTCGTTGTAAAGCTTACCGGTATAAACAGTAAAATGCTTAGAACGGCTCCTAAGTTTTACGAGGTGGCCAAACGCATTATAGAGATTACGGAAGATACGGTTATTGTAGCACACAACGCTCAATTCGATTACAGAATCCTAAGGACAGAATTTAGACGTTTAGGATATAACTTTGAACGTAAAACCCTCTGTACCGTAGATCTATCCAAGCTATTATTACCAGATGCGGAGTCCTATAGCTTGGGTAAATTGGTAAGGTCTCTAGGTATACCCGTAAGCGATAGGCACCGTGCCAACGGTGATGCATTGGCTACTATTAAGCTATTTAAACTTTTACTTGCCAAGGATTCAGAGAAAATAATCATTAAAGACACGATCAGAAAGGAAACACAAGGAGAATTATCTGAAAAACAATTGGATATAATACAAGACTTGCCCAATAAAACCGGAGTCTTTTATATGCACAATAAGGACGGGGATATTATTCACCTGAGCAAATCCACCGATATAAAAAAGAAAGTCAACCAAATCTTCACCAAGACCAATAATAAATCCAGAAAGCTAACCAAAGACACTAAAAAAGTAACTTTTGAACTTACCGGTAATGAACTTGTTGCTATTTTAAAGGAGCATGAAGAGCTACTAAAACTAAGACCTAAGTATAGCATTATCCCTAAAAAAAGAATGTATAGTCACGCTATTTGTAAAAGCGTTAATGAAAATGGTTATTTTTCCTTGGATATTAAACCTTATAAAGCATGTATAGAGCCTATAGGGCTTTTTAATGGTGTATTCAGTGCTAAGAATTATCTTTATAAAATTACCAAAGAATTTGGGCTTTGTGAAAAAGTAAACGGCATCAGTGAAGCTCGCAACCATTGTTCTGGTTATAGTGATGGAAATTGCAAAGGAGCATGCATTAACAAAGAAGACGTTGAAGAATACAACAAACGCGTTATCACCGCAACCACTCAGAACAACATTAAAGCCAATAAAGTTGTAGTCGTAGATAAGGGTCGAGAAATTGGAGAACAAAGCGCCATTTTAATTAAAAACGGCTCTTTAGTAGGCTTTGGCTACTATGATTTAAACTATCAAATAAATAATATTCATATCTTAGAAAGTATAATTACACCTATGAACGGTACTCGCGATGCTAATTATCTTATAGAATCTTATCTAAGAAAGAAAAACGTACTAAAAATAGTAGAAATAAACGATTAGTTTGAAGGAGGAAGAAAAATTATCACCTTGGAAACACAAAATTCATGAAATTATTTATGAAGCAGATACCCCTATGGGTAAATTATTCGATATTATTCTCTTCATAATTATCATATTCAGCGTAATTCTTATCATGCTTGAAAGCGTTAAGGCTATTGATACAGAATATCATGAAATCCTTTTTGTTCTTGAGTGGCTGGTTACCATTTTCTTTACTATAGAATACATTGCACGCATTGTCTGTATTAAAAAACCAAGTAAATACATCTTTAGTTTTTATGGTATCATTGACTTTCTATCTACCATACCGCTTTACATCTCTTATATTTTTGCAGGCTCACAAGTGCTTTTAGCTGTTCGTGCATTTAGGCTTTTAAGAGTTTTTCGCATTCTCAAACTTGCTCGTTTTTTAGGAGAAGCATCACAATTAAAAAGAGCTTTAAAAGCCAGTAGGGCAAAAATTACCGTATTTCTATTTGCTGTGCTCATCGCTTCTGTAATGATGGGAACCCTTATGTATTTAATAGAAGGAGATGAAGCTGGATTTACAAGCATACCTACAAGTATTTACTGGACCATAGTAACACTTACTACCGTTGGTTATGGTGACATTGCCCCTATAACCCCACAAGGTCAAGCAATAGCTACCATTATTATGCTTTTAGGTTATGGTATTATTGCCGTACCCACAGGTATGGTTACGGCTGAATTTTCCAAACAAAGCAAAGACAACACTGACCTAAAGAAATCTGACAGCTACGTTCATGTAAACACACAATGCTGTCCAACTTGCAGCAAAGAAGGTCATAGAGATGATGCCACACATTGTTATAACTGCGGATCTATATTAAATGAATAAAATACTTATATCAGTAGTGGGGCCCACTGCCATTGGTAAGACCAAATTGGCGATTAATCTGGCACAACACTACAAAACCGAAATCATATCAGCAGATTCTAGACAGTTCTTCAAAGAAATGAATATTGGTACTGCAGTACCCAGCATTGAAGAGCTATCACAAGCAAAACACCATTTCATACAACATAAAAGCATACATGAACACTATACGGTTGGTGATTTTGAACGAGACGCTATCCAAAAATTATCTGATCTTTTTAAAATACATGATGTTATAATTATGGTTGGTGGTAGCGGGCTCTACGTTAATGCTGTTACAGATGGTTTAAACAATTTCCCTACCGTGGACCCATCTATTCGTGAAAACCTAAATACAGAACTAGCAGAGAATGGTATTGAAGCTTTACAAAAAAAATTAAAGCAACTAGATCCTTTATATTTTGAAAAGGTAGACATCTACAACCCTCAGAGAGTTATCAGAGCACTAGAAGTTACTATTGGTAGCGGCTCTCCATATTCATCATTTCTAAACAAACCAAAAGCGGAAAGAGCATTCAAAGTTTTATCTATTGGGCTAAAGGCTGAAAGGCCTTTAATCTATCAGCGCATAAATGAACGTGTTGATCTTATGGTTGAAGCCGGATTATTAGATGAAGCTAATAGCTTAGTTGAATACAAGGACTACAATGCTTTACAAACAGTTGGCTACAAAGAACTTTTTAAGTATTTTGATGGAGAATGGACATTAGATTTTGCTATATCTGAAATAAAGAAAAATACACGAAGATTCGCCAAAAGACAACTTACCTGGTTTTTAAGAAACAAGGATACCAAATGGATTGCATACGATTATAACCCTAAGACCCTTCTACCGGAAATAGACAATGAAATTGTAAATTTATAACATGGTTAAAAAACAAATCTTATTCTTAATGGGTGTCTCTGGTAGTGGTAAATCTACCATTGGTAAACTATTAGCGGAGAAATTACAATTTCCCTTTTTTGATGGTGACAATTTTCATCCAGAAGTTAACGTAGAGAAAATGCGAAAAGGGCATCCATTAAATGATGCTGATCGCCAGCATTGGTTAGAAAAACTTAATGAAGTAGGAATTCAAAATTTAGCTACTGGAGCAATCATTGTTTGCTCATCCTTAAAGGAAAAATACAGAACAATACTTGGTAAAAATTTAGAGAACCATCATCAATTTATCTTTTTAGACGGTAGTTTTGAACTTATAGAAGCACGACTAACCAAAAGAAAAAATCATTATATGCCTAAAGGCTTACTACAGTCTCAATTCGATGATCTAGAAACTCCTAAAGATGCATTAACAGTTTCCATAGATCAAACTCCAGATGAAATTGTAACGGATATTATAAAAAAGTTGTAAAAACAAAAAAGCATCCTACTAGGATGCTTTTTTATAATTATGCTTCGGAAAATTATTCTCCTTCAGTCTTTACAACTAAACGGAAACCTTCACCATGTATATTCAATATTTCAACGGTATCATCAACTTTAAGATACTTACGTAATTTTGCGATATAAACATCCATACTACGAGATGTAAAGTAGTTATCATCTCTCCATATCTTGGTCAATGCTAATTCTCTTGGCATTAAATCATTTTCATGCAAAGCCAACAAACGCAATAACTCATTCTCTTTTGGAGATAGTTTAATTGATTCCTCATCTTTGTATTTCAAGAATCTTAATTTAGAATTCAAGTGGAAACCACCAATTGTAAATTCAAATTTCTTACTATCCGCCAAACCGTTAGAAGCTTTTCTTTGAAGTATTGCTTTTAATTTCATTAGCAATACCTCAGAATCAAAGGGCTTGTTCAAATAATCATCTGCACCAGCTTTATATCCCTTTAAAACATCTTCTTTCATTGTTTTTGCCGTCAAAAAAACAATTGGAACATTCTCATTCTTTTCGCGAATTTCCTTCGCTAACGTGAAACCGTCCTTATAAGGCATCATCACATCTAGAATACAGATATCATAATTATCTTTTTTGAACTTCTCAAAACCTTCCATTCCATTCTTTGCCAAGGTGACGTCAAAGTCATTCATTGACAAATAATCCTTCAATACAATCCCAAAATTTGGGTCATCTTCTACTAAAAGTATTTTCTTGTTTATTGTTTCCATATATTTTTATATTAACGGCAGTTTTATGTAAAATGTACTTCCTTTTCCTTTTTCACTTTCGGCATATACTTCACCTTGGTGGTCTTCAACTATTTTTTTAACATACGATAGCCCTAATCCATGGCCTTTTACATTATGTATGTCACCTGTGTGTTCACGATAGAATTTTTCAAATACTTTTTTAACCACACCCTTACTCATACCAGCACCTTGATCTTGTACTTTAATTATAATATAGTTCTTAGCTCTTTCTGTAAACACATCTATTTTAGGTGCCTTATCAGAATACTTAATTGCATTATCTAATATATTGACTATGATATTGGTAAAATGCATTTCATTGGCCAACACCTCACAGCGCTCAGCATTTAAATGTGTATGAATATACCCTCCTCTATCATCGACTATCAATTCCACATGAGTAATGGCATCTTCTATAATGTCGTGAACATTGACCCTATCCTTACTAATATCAAGCTGATTTTTTTCTAGCTTAGAGATTCTTAACACATTTTCTACCTGAGCATGCATTCTTTTGTTCTCATCACGAATCATCTGTAAATACCTTAAAACCTTTTCTTGGTCCGTAATTATCTTTGGATTCCTAATTGCCTCAACAGCAAGATTTATAGTTGCAATTGGAGTTTTAAACTCATGCGTCATATTATTGATGAAATCTGTCTTAATCTCAGATATTTGCTTTTGACGAATTAATTGATAGATTGCTCCTGCATAGGCCACAACTATAATTATCGTAAAAAGCAATGACAACATTGCCAAACCTAAAATAGATTGTACCAAAAATCGTTTCTTCTTTGGAAAGGAAATTAACAAATCGAAATTTGAAACTCCCTCATAATCTACGAACATTGGAGATCTATAGATATTTGCCTCGGCATATTTAAATTTAGACGATTTCACTTTCGTAGGCAAACCATTACTATATACGCCATATTCAAATGCAATGTCTACCCCTCTATTCTCCAATTCTCGTTGCAATAACAATTCAATTTCTTGTTTAGAAACACGTTTATGAATAGGTACGCGTTTGGCATAAACCATAAACACATCTTCCATGGCCGCCTTTTCCATTTTGTTAAGACCCCCTATTTTTTCAAATCGCTGAATTGGGTTTAAACGAGGCGTATTACCTTCTAAATCAATATCTTCTCTAAATATTGATGTAGTTCGCTTACTTGTATAACTTTTAACAATGGTCGTATCCGCACCATCACTACTATCAAAGAACGTAGATGAAATTCCATAATCTTCTTCTAAAATACCGTGTTCATACAGTAAAATCTCATTAGAATTGACATCTCTATCAATAAAGAAAAAATTAGTGAGCTGAGTGCCCTTGAGCTCTCCTCCTGCACTATCCTTTGCATGTAAATACCTATCAAAGTAGTTCTTAGATTCCCTTTCGGTAATCTTATTTGTAACACTGTTCAATGCTTCAGAAACACTACTGGAGAATTGTTCTTCTCCACTATCTATGGATTTACTAATCCAGAAACTTTGAACGAAAATAAGACCAACAAGTGAAAGGCTCATTAAAACCACTAAGAGCACAAATAACTTTTTGTTCATTGGGTGTTAAAATTAAAGATTTAACAGGTAGAGCTTAGTACGTTTAACCTAAACTTAACAAAAATGTTAAAATTGCTAAATTACTAACAGTCAGCAAGAATAGATGCGTGAACTTGCAGAACATTTTCCCTTGTGCTTACCAAATTTGTATTATCAATTATGAAATTGGCTAATTTCATTTTAGCGGCATCACCTAGTTGATTGTTCATTCGCGCCTCAACTTGCTGTCTTGTACTATTATCTCTAGCACATACACGATCAATACGCATTTCTTTAGGGGCCGTTACTAAAATAACCTCGTCGTATAATTCTTGTGAATTATTTTCATACAGAAGAGCAGTTTCTTGAATTACATAGCATGCATCTTGCTTTTTTGTCCAATCTACGAAGTCTTGTCTTACTACCGGATGGACTATACCGCTCAGCTTCTCAAGTATTGCCGGGTCCTTAAAAACTTTATCTGCTATATACCGTCTATTCAACTTTCCTTTTTCAAAAGCTTCTTCTCCCAACAGCATAATCAATTGTTCTATAACTATATCTGATGTATTCATTAGATACTTTGCACGTGCGTCTGAATCATAAACAGGAATACCAAGTTCTTTGAACATAGCTGCTACAGTAGACTTACCACTTCCTATTCCTCCGGTTAAACCTATTATTTTCATTCTCTACGAAGTATAAATTCAACTTCATTTATACTGATTACGGCATTATTCAGCGTTTTGGGATAGCTCACCAACTTTACAGAGAGTCTATTCTCTGTCTCTTTAGATACTTTTGCATAGTCTGCCTCTATCAAAAAATCTTCTGCTTCCAGTTCTTTTAAAGACTCTAAGGTTCCTTGACAACGGACTTCAACAATTTCTGGAAATGTTCGAACCTTTACATTTTCGGGTAAATTTACCACATGAACCGGAACTGGAATTAATTGCTCTGAAAACTTGACTACCTTACCCGAAACCTTAACCGTTTGATCAGAAAACGTTGTTTCCTTTAATTCCTCTGGTAACAGCAAGCCTATTTCATTTGAAAATGAATTATTTATATAATCGGATTTAAAAAATGTAGTTCTAAGTTGATTTATGGTATCAATCTGACTTTTAGGACCTGTTATTTGAATAGAATCGGGTTCTACTTTAAGATTACCATCAAGAATGTGGTTAGAAGCAAATGTCATTTCCATAGATAGTTTCACCGGAACTTTCTTTGTCACTAAAGATGTAAAATCGAAATATATAGCATCACTATCAAAATCTGTCAATACACTATAATTATTTAGCTGAGATTCTAACTGAATTCTAATTTGATCGGCCGTTAAATAATAAGCCCCATCCTTATGAACCAATTTACTAACATCTAAACGTATACGTTTGGGCTTAAGCTCATAACCTAAAAACTGAAACCCTGCCGCTTGTAGTCGCACTTCAATTTCACCTTTAGGGCTATTTACCAATAAAAACGCTTCTGGAATGTTAATATACTCTACCTGAAAAGTAGTATTGCTGGTATAGGTAAGTGATAATTTATTAATTAACCAAGCGAGTGAAGCACAAAATAGGAACACCAGAAAGACTTTTACCTTTCTCTTCTTTAGACCTGTTTTTATCCACTCTACTAAACGCTCCATCAATTCACTCTAAAAAATAATTTCGGAAAAATTTCCTCTGGTTTTCTACCTGAAGAATTAATATACAGAGTTGATTTCAAAAATCCGTACCCATATCCAAAAAATTGTATCGCTGTTGCCACTAATGATAAGAATGCCACTTTAAAATTACGTGTTTTCATAAGTGCATCAACAAACAAAACTAAAAAGTATGTTGAATACATCAACAATGGAATTTTAACTCTAACTAATACTAACAATAGCGAAATAACCAATCCTAAGCAGAATAGCGTCGGAAACCAATAAGTAATTTTCCTAGTCTCTGGATGCCACTTATTTAATATAGGACGTACCATACCGAATTTATTGACTTGAATATAAAACTTATTCCAATCTATCCGTCTTTTATGATACACAAATGCTTTTGAAATTAATTTGGTTCTAAATCCTTTATTCCAAATGCGTATGGTAAGGTCCGGATCTTCACCTGGATGAATATTTCCGTAACCGCCTACCTTCTCAAAAGCTTCTTTAGATATGCCCATATTAAAACTTCTGGGCTGAAATTTATCTACCGCTTTTTTACCACCACGGATTCCACCTGTGGTCAAAAAGGAAGTCATGGCATAATTAATTGCTTTTTGAACTGTAGAAAAAGATTCATGTGCCGCATCTGGACCACCATAGCAATGCACATAATCTTCTTGTAAACTCTTCTCTGCTTCCACAAGATACTGTGGCGGCAAAATACAATCAGAGTCTAATACTATAAAGTAATTGCCCTTTGCCCTGCCCATTCCGTAATTACGGGAATCACCAGGACCAGAATTAGGCTTCTTATAATATGAAATTGCTAGATCGTCTACATACTCACCTATGACCTCTTCAGATGAAATGGTAGAGCCGTCTTCAACAACGACCACCTCAAACGTTTTGTCATAGGTTTGTAAACGTAGACTATCCAACAGTTCTTTAATTTCATTGGGTCTATTGTATACAGGAATGATAAAAGAAAACGATAGGTTCATTAGTACGCTCCTTAATAAATAGACTCCAATAAAATTGGAATACTAATATATTGATTAAAACTTCTCTATAACTTCTTGACTTACCCCTGTATTAGAGAAACCTCCATCATGAAATAGGTTTTGCATGGTCACTTTTCTTGTAAGATCAGAGAACAACGTTATAGTATAATCCGCACAATCTTGAGCAGATGCATTACCTAATGGAGACATTTTTTCCGCATAGCTGATAAAGCCATCAAAACCTTTTACTCCTTGCCCTGCAGTAGTTGCAGTAGGTGATTGAGAAATTGTATTTACACGAACATTTTTTTCTTTACCAAAGAAGTAACCAAAGCTACGAGCAACAGACTCTAAATATGCTTTATTATCTGCCATATCATTATAATCTGGAAATGTTCTTTGTGCCGCCATATAAGTAAGTGCTACAACACTACCCCACTCATTCATAGCATCTGCCTTGTAAAGGGATTGCAAAACTTTATGAAAAGATAGGGCTGAAACATCCCATCCTTTTGCCGTGAAATCATATTTTTCATCTGTGTAGGCACGACCTTTACGTACATTCACGGACATACCAATAGAATGTAATACGAAATCAATTTTTCCTCCTAAAATTTCAACTGCCTTTGCCACTAAATTATCCAAATCTTCAACACTAGTAGCATCTGCAGGTATGATTTCTGAACCGGTCTCTTTTGCCAATTCATCTATCTGACCCATTCTCATGGCAATTGGGGCATTGGTCAATACAAAAGTACCTCCTTCTGCATGTACCGTTTGCGCTGTTTTCCATGCAATAGAATTTTCATCTAATGCTCCAAAAATAATTCCCCTTTTTCCTTTTAATAAGTTATATCCCATGTTGGTTGATTCTAATTTTTAATTTAATATATCAAAGATATCTAAAATATGTAAAACAGAATTGAAGTAATAGGTAAAAAGACTAAATGTACCACCACATTCTTACCCTTCTCTTTTTCGAAGTTATCTATGAGTTTATTAACTTTTTGGCAACCACAAAGTTACCTTTACAATGAAGAGTTTAAAAGCTGTTTTGCATGTGCCAATGCAGAATCAGATAAATCTTTACCACTAAGCATGTGAGCCAACTCCACCACCCTTTCATCAATAGTCAGTTCTTTTAAATTTGTCATGGTACGCTCTTTGCCTTCTGTTTTAAACACTTTAAAATGGTGATTTCCTTTTGATGCTACCTGAGGTAAGTGCGTAATGGAAAAAACCTGCAGATCCGCACTCATATCTTTCATAATATCTGCCATGCGGTCAGATATTTCTCCAGATACACCAGTGTCTATTTCATCGAACATAATGGTTGGCAGCTTTTCGTATTTGGCAAGTATCGCTTTGATTACCAACATTATCCTTGACAGCTCACCACCCGATGCTACTTTTTTCAATTCTCCATAACTACCACCTCTGTTAGCGGTGAACAAAAATGAAAGGTCATCTTTACCGGTAGCCGTAAATGCTTCGGCGGCATTTAATTTTATTTCAAATGATGCGCTTGGCATACCTAACAAGCCTAAGTGAGACTCTAGCTTTTTCTTTAATTGTGGAATTACAGCGTTTCTCTTTTCCCTTAAAATAACAGCTTTGGACTCTAAAACAGATTGCATCTCTTGAATTTCCGTTGTTTTAGCAGCAATCTTAACATCTAAATTGGCTGTTTCAAAAACTTTATCTGCCAGGCCGTTCTTTATTTCAATCAATTCGGCGATGTCACTAACATTATGCTTTTTCAACAAATTATATAGTAACTGTAATTTATTATTCACTTGCTCTAGTTGATCAGGGTTTGCCTCAACCCCTTCTTGCAAACGCTGTAATTCTGAACTTACGTCATCCAGTTCTATCATAACAGATTTTACACGTTCAAATAAATCTTTATAGCTGGCACCAAAATCTACCAGTTTGGAAAGTGATTGGCGCATTTCTGTCACTAAAGGCAAAACACCAATTTGCTCATCATTAAACAATTGATCTCCTTTAGACAATTGCTCCATAATCAACTCAATATTATTCAGTTGCTCATATTCTTCTTCCAGCTCTTCAATGATACCATCTTTTAACGGTGCCTTTTCAAGCTCTTCTAACAAAAACGTATTGTAATCTTGCTCTTTATTGGCTACACCCTGTACTTCAACAAGTTTATCCAATTCTTTTTGAGCTTTACGATACGATTTTAGATCTTTCCTATATGCTATTAATCGTTTTTGATTATTTGCCAATGCATCTACCAGCTTCAACTGAAAATCGTTTTCAGTAAGTTGCATAGTTTGATGTTGTGAGTGAATATCAATTAGGCTCTCCCCCAAGCGAGATAAGACTCCTAAAGTAACGGGAGTATCGTTTACAAAAGCTCTTGATTTTCCACTAGGCAAAATCTCACGTCTTATAACCGTACAATCTTCATAGTCCAAATCATTTTCTTCAAAGAAATTCTGAAGTCCGTATGTATCTATCACAAAAGTAGCCTCAATAATACATTTTTGCTCCTTAACCCTCAACGAGGTTAAATCTGCACGTTTACCGAGCACTAGAGACAAACCCCCTAGCAAAATGGATTTACCGGCACCTGTTTCACCGGTGATAACCGTAAAACCTTTGTTAAAGTCTACCTCTAGACGGTCTATTAATGCGTAATTAGAAATGGAAAGGGTTGAAAGCACACGTTAGAATTTTAGATTCACAAAGGTACTCTATAATTCTGTTTTGTAAAATGGTTCAATACTTAATATCGTTCCAAGTTGCAGCATATAAGGGAGCTATTTTATTCAAAGTTTCTTTCAATTTTACAATATCGACCTTAGGTCCGTCAGAAAAAATATTCTTTATCTCTTCTGATTTTGCATCAAAGAACGTTGAAATCAAAAAGGCATTAGGCCTTCTATTGATCATCGTCTGAAAAAGATTCATTGTACCTGCAATTATCTGCTTGCCCGTACTATTGTTATCAGGCAATATATCAAGTCCTTTTCTATGATAGTTGTACATTGCTATACGGTACTCTCTATAGGTATTTGACAATAGATTATCTATTAATTCAAACCTACTTCTGTTAGAATCTGCAGACTGGCTCCATCCGACAGAATTACTACCCTGTGCTTGGGTCACAATATTCTGCGCCTTTCTATAAAACTCGGTTCCGCCTTCCAAAGAAAATGTATCTGCATCTAATCCCAATATAACGTAAACGTAATAGGACAGTACACTAACCAAATTAGACTCGAACTGATTCTCATTAAAAATCAACGGTTGAAACTCAATGTATTGAAAGTTAAAAGCATTGTCTTTATAATTAAAGACCGGTGTAGAATAGGAAGTATTAAAAACTGGCCTTGATGACTGAATTTGAATATTACCACTAAAATTATTGGATTCATAAGAAGTAACGGTAATGAACATTTGTGCATTCACCCTTTCATTCTCTTTATACACCCTATTGGTCCATTTAGTCTTATTGACAAAATCATTCAGTGAACGTTCCAAAGTCTTAAAAACCTGCTGATCACCTTGTGAAAGCTGATCAGAATTGATCGTAACCGCACAAGTTAATTCTTGAGCATTTGCAATTAAACTTATAAAGGTAAAAAGTAATAGAAATACTGCCTTACGCATACCGTCTTTTAATAATTTCATTGAAGATATCCACGGCAACTTCTGCCTTGGTCTTTAGTTCAAACGTAGTAATGTTAGAATTGGTATCTATAAATGAAATTTTATTGGTAGCACCGCCAAAGCCAGCACCTTTATCTCGCATTGAATTCAATACGATGGCATCCAAATTTTTGCGTTTTAGCTTCCCTTTAGCATTTTCTATTTCGTTTTCGGTTTCTAGAGCAAAACCGACCAGGAACTGATGTTTTTTATGATCTCCGAATGTTTTAAGAATATCCCTGTTCTTCACCAATTCA
This sequence comes from Maribacter ulvicola, assembly GCF_900155985.1. Lineage (GTDB taxonomy): Bacteria > Bacteroidota > Bacteroidia > Flavobacteriales > Flavobacteriaceae > Maribacter > Maribacter ulvicola. Next base: position 163,594 of record NZ_FTMA01000002.1, on the reverse strand, counting down.
ATAGTAAAGTTATCTTCGGATTTTTTAATCTTTTGCTCTGCAATGGTTTTAGGTCTATAATCTGCTACGGCAGCGGCACATATCACAATATCAGACGCCTCATAATACAGCTGTGCGCTATGATACATATCATCTGCAGATACCACATGTACCACATGAATAGCATCATGAGAAACGGTTAAATTTGTAGGCCCTGTCACTAAAAACACTTCTGCCCCTAAGTTAGCGGCAGTTTTCGCCAATTCAAACCCCATTAATCCAGAGGAATGATTCCCTATAAAACGTACAGGGTCAATTGCCTCATGTGTAGGACCTGCCGTAATTAATACGCGCTTTCCCGATAACGGTAAACCTTGCGACAATTCCTTTTTAATAAAACGAATAATCTCCTCGGGTTCTGCCATTCTACCTTCCCCATGCAAACCACTTGCAAGCTCACCACTAGTTGCAGGAATAACCATGTTACCAAAAGAAGTCAACGCATCTAAAGAACTTTTTGCACTAGGATGCTTATACATATCTAAATCCATTGCCGGAGCAATGAAAACCGGACACTTGGCAGATAAATAGGTTGCCATTAAAATATTGTCACAATTACCGGTTGCCATTTTAGACATGGTATTTGCGGTTGCCGGCGCAATCAACATTAAGTCTGCCCAAAGCCCCATTTCTACATGATTGTTCCAATCTACCGTATGCTCTTCTGTCTTTACAAAATCAAGCACTACGGGATTTTTAGCCAATGTAGCTAAGGTGAGCGGAGAAACAAAAGAGCTGGCGCTATCGGTAAGAATGACCTTAACGTTAGCGCCAGCTTTTATAAATAAACGAACTAAGAATGTTGTTTTATAAGCAGCAATTCCTCCGGTAATTCCTAAAAGAACATTTTTGCCGTTCAACATATTTCTTAAGCGTCTTTTTCTGTGTTTCTATGGTAGATTTTGTCCATCAACCACTCCTCTACCGCCATTGCATGTGGCTTAGGTAATTTTTCATAAAACTTAGAAACTTCAATCTGCTCTTTGTTTTCAAAAACCTCTTCTAAACTATCACTATAGGTTGCAAACTCTTCTAATTTCTCTAAAAGTTCTTTTTTAATTTCAGAATTGATCTGAACAGCACGCTTGGCAGCAATTGAGATAGCCTCATAAATATTTTCAGTTGGCTGATCAAACTCATTACGGTTAATAGTTACCGTAGATACTGATGCTTTAGAGTTTTTTAAATCGTTCATATTCATAATTAAATTATTTATTTTGACTCAACGGTCTGCGCTTGCATGCGTTGTAATTCTTTATCTATTTTTTCAATTAAATCTGTAGCTTCCTTATCAAATTTAGATTCCGGAAACTGCTTTTTTAATGTGGCATGAGCAGCTTTAGCTGTATTTAAACGCTCCTCTTTTAATTGTTCAAAGCTATTTACCGCCATATGCGTTAACGCTTTAACTTTCACGAACATTGCCTCTTCCCTAAACGGTGAACCAGGATTGTCCAAAACAAAATTATCACTAGCCGCTACTGCAGATTTAAGCATATCATAATTGAATTCACCCAATTTATTATACTGCTTCAATATCTCAAACGCCTTTTTTTCTTTTTTTATTTTAAGCTCCTGTGCCATAGCATTGGCTTCAGCATAAAACTCAGATTCTGAATATGTATTAATGAAATTCTGTAATTTCAACAACGCCTTGTCCGTATCGGTCTGATCCAAAGAATATTCCGGAGACAACTCGTAAAAACTTTTAGCTCCTAAAAAACTTGCTTCAATAGCCTTATCGCTTTTTGGATAAGATTTCACAAAACGCTCAAACTGATAGCCTGCCATATTGTAATCTTCTCGCATAAAATAGCTGTTAGACAAAAAGAACATAACCCGCTCACCTTGAGGTTTACCCACATACTTTGGTGCAATTTGCTCAAGTAGCCTATTAGCTCTTCTAAAATCACCTTCCTCATAGAAAGTTTCGGCCATATCGTATTTCGCTTTAACGTCATCGTTCTTAAGCACTTTTTGGTACTCACTACACGATTGTAAAGTAATGGCAATCAATAGTATTGGAAAAACTCTCCTCATTTTAAAAAACATTTTGCAAAATTAGTGATTATCAATGGATTTAAAAAACATTTTAAACCAATAAAAATACAGGCTTTACACTACAAGAATGTTCTACTTAGTGAAGATTTAACGAATATTTATGCTGGTATACGTTTGATAGATTCCATAAATGAAACAATCTTATGCTTTAAGGCATCACTAGCGGTAATTAACGGTAGTCTTACAAAAGGTGTTGCCAAGCCCAAATATTCAAAAATAACTTTAATACCTGCTGGGTTGCCTTCTTCGAATATTAAATTCATAGCATCTTGCATTTTGTAGTGGTAGTTATATGCTACTTGGGTATTACCGTTTAAGCCTTCATGAATCATTTTAGAAAACTCTTTAGGCAATCCTTGTCCAATAACAGAAATAACTCCGTCGCCACCGGCAACTATCGTTGGTAATGCGGTAATATCATCTCCAGACAACACTAAAAAGCCTTTTGGTCTTTTTAAAATTAATTCTTCTACCTGTGCCATATCTCCACAAGCTTCTTTTACTGCAATTATATTCTCAAATTTATGTGCTAGGCGCACAACGGTTTCCGGTAACATATTACTACCCGTACGACCTGGTACATTATATAATATTATAGGCAATGGAGAGGCTTGCGACAGTGCTGCAAAATGCTGGTAAATACCTTCCTGGGTAGGTCTATTATAATAAGGTGATACTGATAGAATAGCATCATAGGCAGATAAATCTGCAGATTGTAGTTCTTCTACCAAGGCCATGGTATTGTTACCCCCTATACCTATAACCAATGGCAAAACACCTGCATTGGCCTCTTCAACGGTACGCATTACCAATTGCTTTTCTGCTTTAGAAAGTGTAACCGATTCTGCAGTAGTACCCAACACCACCAAGTAATCTATATTACCTTCTATATTAAAGGCTACCACTTTTTTAAGAGCCTCTACATCTACTGATCCATCTTCCTTAAAAGGCGTTATTAACGCTACTCCTGCTCCCCTTAAATCTTTCATAATTAAATCTCTTTAAAAATGCCCAAGTACTTTTTCAATTCTTTTTTAAATATTTTAAAGTCCTTTAACGGCGTATCTAACATTAAATCATTGTAAGTTGGTCCTAATTCTTTAAAACCTACCCTTATCCGTGCCTTAGTCTTCACTGACATTAAATTCAACAATAGACTATTCTGATCATAATAATTCACTAAAAGGTCATATTCCCGTCCTAAAAATTCAAGGGCATAACTATTTTCAATATCACCGTTCCACCCTAAATCCTTATCTGAAAAAACAGGAGTGGCATATGGCGAGTTTTTATCATAAAAACGCTTATATCCAATTATTTTAACCGCATTGGGGTGTAACGATAGCTCTTCCTGAAACTGAAAAAACACTTCAGATTTTTCAAATTTATCTAGATCTACAATACAACCTACAGAACGTATTCCTTTACTCTCACGCGTTACAGCAACTGGTGTTACCACCAATTGTTTTAATATTTTACGGCCAGATTTCCGTTTAAACTTGTCCTTAATTCCTTTAAAAAACATGTATTTTTACATTTAGACAAATGTAAATAATATCCCTGCAACTATATGGCGAAGTTAAAACACTTTGATATTTTAAATATAAAACATTATGTTATATTTATAACAATCCTAGGTTTGGTATCATGTAAGGAAACTCCTAAACATCTTATTGAACTGACTGGAAAGCAGATAGCAATTGACACCAGTTATACTTCAGTTGACAGTATTCAGGAATTTATTCAGCCTTATCATGATCGTGTTGAAAGTATTTTAGATAGTACTTTGGCCTATGCCCCTTTCGTAATTTCAAAAACTGACGGTAAATTCAACACTACGGCCGGTAACTTAATGGCAGATATTGTATGGAACATGACCAATCCAATTTTTGAAAAACGCACCGGTAACAATATTGATATGGTGCTTTTAAACCATGGTGGTATTAGATCTATCATCTCTAAAGGAAATGTTACTTCAAGAACAGCTTATGAGGTTATGCCTTTTGAAAACTCGGTGGTTGTCGTAGAACTGAAAGGTGAAGCATTATTAAAAATGGTCGATTATCTTATAAAGTCCAAAAGAGCACACCCCGTTGCCGGTATACAGCTTATTTTAAACAAAGACAATACAGTCAAAACCTTTACAATCAACCGAAAACCTGTAGACAAGAATAAATCGTACTACGTAGCCACTTCAGATTACTTAGTGACCGGTGGTGATAACATGGAATTCTTTAAAGATGCACTTTCCAAAACGGAAACCGATTATAAAATACGAAATGCCATGATAGATTTCTTCTCTAAAGTGGATACCCTTGCCCCAAAAGTAGATTTAAGATATTATCAATTACAGTAAGATGGAAAGAAGAAAATTTATACGAAATACAGCAGCATCCTCTAGTCTTTTAACCCTTGGTGGCTTGGGCCTAAACTCGTGCAACGCATCTAAAAAGAAACACATTACCATTTTACATACAAACGACGTACATAGTCATGTGGATGCTTTCCCCAACGATCATGCAGATTTTCCTGGATTGGGCGGTTTGGCACGCAGAGCTGGTTTAGTTGATAGTATTAGAAAAGAGAATCCACATACTTTTCTTTTTGATGCCGGAGATATTTTCCAAGGTACTCCCTACTTCAATTTTTATGGTGGCGAGCTAGAATTTAAATTAATGAGCATGCTTAATTATGACGCTACCACTATTGGTAACCATGATTTTGATAATGGTATTGACGGACTTTTAGCGCAAATGCCATACGCTAAATTTAACTTTATCAGTGCCAATTATGATTTTTCCAATACGGTTTTAGACGGATTAACGCAGCCCTATAAGATTTATGAGAAAGACGGAATTAAAGTTGGTGTATACGGATTAGGGATTAAGTTGGACGGATTGGTAACCAAAAAACTTTATAAAGAGACCGTATTTCTCGACCCATATGAGTTGGCAACCGATATGGAAACCAAACTTAAAGAAGAAGAAAAATGCGATTTAGTTATTTGCCTTTCCCACTTAGGATATGAATATAGCACTGAAAAGCCAGATGATTTAAAGCTTGCTGCAAGAACAAAATACACCGATTTAATCATTGGTGGCCACACCCATACATTTCTAGATAAGCCGACTGTTGTTACCAATGCCGCAGAACGAGATGTTTTGGTAAATCAAGTAGGTTGTTTTGGAATAAACCTAGGTAGAATTGATTTTTATTTTGACAACAGCACTGTTAACGCGAACGGGTACACCATTAAAGTCTAAAAAACAGACCCCTTATGCTTTACTACAAACGTTGCTCTAGCGATAACCAAAACTTCAAAGAACTAGTAACTTTACTTGATGCTGATTTAGCATTAAGAGATGGAGACGAGAATGCTTTTTATGCACAATTTAACGGTATTGATGCGCTGAAAAATTGTGTTGTACTTTATTGTGACGAAACACTGGTAGCCTGTGGTGCTTTTAAGGAGTTTAACGAAGAATCCGTAGAGATTAAACGCATGTATGTTCAATCAGATTATCGCGGTAAAGGAATTGCTTCAAAAGCGCTACTAGTACTAGAAGAGTGGGCAAAAGAACTGAACTACACCTATACTGTTCTAGAAACGGGATTACGCCAGCCCGAAGCCATTGCACTTTATAAGAAGAATAATTATACAGTAATTGATAACTATCCTCCATACGAACATATGGCGAATAGTGTTTGTTTTAGGAAAGTGTTGTAATTAAGTAAAGTATTAATACATGCAAAATATAGTCTTCATGAATATTGTATGTCTATTATTGGTAATAAAGTAATATGCACTATAAAACCAGGAAATGATTGTTCCTTCTAAAAATTATATGAGAAGGTTATTACCCGTTCTCTTTATGTTAATTTTAATACTCCTTATAATCCATGATATGAACCTTTAAAATTTCATCAAAAGGTGGCTTAACATTGCTTAGCCTCTTTTATTTAAATAAACTACCGATTGCAATATGTTTTATGGAAATCCGTTAGAATAACTCACTCTAACACTCCCTATGAAAAGCTATCTGAAAATCTATGCTTTTAGCCTTCTTATAATTTGTAATTTCTCTTGTAATAAAGACAAAGATTCCGATGAAAACCTAATAGCTGATGCAGTAGATGCACCTGATGTTATATTAGGAACCACAAATATCTGCGACGCAAAAGGAAACGGTAAATTATATGAAGTTGGTCCAGGTAAGGAATATGAAAATATAATTGATGTTCCTACAGAAAATTTAGGGCCTGGAGATGCCGTTAGAATTTATGCAAAAAGCGAAGCATATTACGAGCGTTTAATTATAGCTACTAAAGGTACAAAAGAAGAACCTATATGTGTTTGTGGTGTTCCAGATGAAGCAGGTAAATTACCGATTTTAGATGGAACTAATGCTAGAGTAAGACCCGTAAACGTAAGTTCCTATTTTAATGAAAATACCGCCTATCTTGGTATTATAGTAATTGCTAGAAACTATGGAAATCATCCAGAATATATTAACGTTAGCAACCTGCAAATTCAAGGAGCACACCAATACATGGAAGATGATTCGCAGCAATCTTACATAATGGGTACAGATGAGTTAAAACCGTATTCTCGTGCTTCTTCAGGAGTATACATGAGAGGTTCTCATATACAAATAAATAATTGTTTAGTACGACATAACGGTAATGGTATATTTGGAGCATATAATAGCGCTAATGACCCTTTAATAGATGTTAGATTAAATAATAATATAATTCAACATAACGGTACCTACGACGTATCTCAGCAGCATAATATTTATATAGAATCTGAAGGTTTAGTTTCTATAGGAAATCAATTCGGACCAGTACGAGAAGGCGCAAAAGGAACAAATTACAAAAGTCGTTCTGCAGGTGATGTTATTATGTACAATTATTTTGTCGGACCTGCTGCCCGACAAATTAACCTTGCTGAATCTGAAAATTCGGTAGACTATTTTCCAGGTTTAACCTCTTTTCAAACAACGTATGTAGCAGGTAATATTATTGAAGGTAATGAAAATGGGTCTGCTACCATGCTACACTACGGTAATGACAATGTCTCTGCAAGCCCCATGGAAAGAGGAAACAGAAAAGGAACTTTATATAGCTATAACAACACGTTTGTAATAAAAAGTAATATTGAATTAAGTTATAGAAAGATATTTTTTGATGTAACTTTTTGCGAAGGAACGCTAAAAGCATTTAACAATGTACTTTACTACGAAAATAACAGTAGTAATGGTGATAGTCAAATTAGTTTTTTTAGAGAATCTGGTACTGCAGGTTTAGTATCTAACAACTTAATTAGTACGGCAACAATAGCGGCATATAACACAAAATATATTGATGAAGACCAAAGAAGATGTGCAGAAACGAGTTTAGATTTCAAAGAATTGGAAAGCATGTTGGCTTCTGAGGTAGACTTTGGGTTAGATAAGGATAATTTGTATAAGTTAACCTCTAGCTCTAAAGCTATCGATGCAGGTATGGATATTCCCTCAGAAGTTTTAAATCTAGAATTTCAATTTAAATCTCCATCAGGAGTAGAGCCTAGAACTATAAATGGTGCCGCCATAGATATAGGTGCTTTCGAGTTTAATTAAATAACGTTTTATGATATAAAAAACACCCTTTATACTTATGGTCAAAGGGTGTTTTGTTTTTTAGGATCGTGTATAGCTATGTGTTATTTAGCTTTACAGTTGTAGGTCTATAAATTATTAACAATAGGAATAAGTATTTTTGACATTCTGAGTTTTATCAAAAAGTAGCTTCAAAAATCAATCTTACAAGCTTGAACGCCTATTTAGAAAAACTACATTACGGTGATGTCATACAGACTCCTTAAACGTTCAAAACTTTTGGCTGACAAGAATGTCACGTATCAAAAGTTGATTACTTAGTTATAAAAAATTGCGCCCCATATGAGCACATGGCAAATATTGTTTGTTTTAAGAACTCGCTTTGAGGCTACATTTTATTAAATTGTTTTTTTTTAAAATCAAATTATTTTACAAAGTTGATAACAATTTAAATACTTCAATAAAAGATTGGTCTTCAGCCTCCCTATCTCACTTGCTAAGTGAATTCATAATATTTTATTTGGCGAACAATTACTATTTCTAAAAAAGAATTGAGCTTAAAATAAAAAAAACCAACTCAATTCTTTAAAAAAATATCTATTAAACCAACCTTCTATTTAATATTCACCGTATTTATCGCAATAACCACATTTTAGACCACTGGTCATTAGTTGATGGTTGCAAACCCTTAACAGCCTCTAACATGTGCTCTTCATTATATGGGTCGTCATACCAAAATCTTTGTGGGGTATTTTGCCCATTAGTTCCGGAAATAATATAATTGTTCAAGGCAGGAAAACCTGTTCTACGCCAATCGAACCACGATTCTGAAGTCATCCAATTTGTTATCCATTTTTGATCCATAATTACAGCTAGCTTATTCGAAGATTCTTTATATAACTGAGTAACGTTTGCAATATAAACGTCTTGATTAAACGGTACAAGCGTATTGTTTTCTATATTGTAAACCGCTGATGAATCTCCATCAGCAATATCATATTGATTCAAAGATATTTCTATTCCATTTTTATAAAAACCGAAGGCGTCTCCAGAAATCCAGCCGCTAGTGCTTGCTTCCGCTAAGATAAATTGAGTCTCAGCAGCACTCATTAAGACCGCTTTTACAAGTGGGTGGTAATTTTCTGCATACATATCAGAAAGATATGACGTATGCGGATTAGAAGCTGAGCCAAGATATATATTCTCATTTAATGCACTAATCGCATCCTTATAATCATTTACAGTACCACCAAGGTTAAAATCGTTTGGTGCGTTAAGAGCAACATCAAGACCAACATATAAAGAAGTATTAACGTTATTCTCTTCATCTTCATCATTATTTATAGCGGTAATATCAAAATCCACATAACGTTTCAATGCACCATCTTCCAAAATCACCTCATTTGAAGTTCCTTGCATAATTTGAATATCTACCGGGCGTACCCAAGTAGTTAATCTTGGATCTCCTAGTGCCTTAAGTTCATTGACAATGGTCGCCGAAGGTATTCTTCGATAAAATTCTCAACGAAAACTAAAATAAAGAGGACCGCCTATCCAACTATTGATATCATCGGTACCTACAAAAGAAATTGAAGCATTACTTTCATTACTATCTAAAATTGGAAATTCTCCACTATTATTGACCATTTTGGCTATATTAGCAGCTGGATCAAAATCAGTACTGATTTTTTCCGATAATCGCATATAGAATCTGAGACTAAGTGAATTAGCAAATTTTCTCCATTTCAAAGCATCACCTTTGTACATAACATCTGCATCTACAGCCTCGGCACATACACCAGCATTTTTCAAAAGTGTATTGGCCTGTTCTAAATCTTGTAATATTCCTGAGAAAATCACCTTTTGTTCATCATAAACAGGTTTAAAGAATTCATCTCCTCCTATTTCAGTTTGTTGTGCATTGGTATATGGCATATCACCAAATGATAAAGTCATAAAACCAAACCAGTATGATTTCAATATAAGAGCTACTGCCTGATAATAGTTCTCTGTTTCTCCAGATTTTTCTAATTCGGCACGTTGAAAAATATAATTACTGTCTTTAATGGGTTCATAAAAACTAGAAAAATCTTTTGCCCCCCATTGGTAATTAATGGTGAAAAGAAACAAGTAGGTATCACAGGCTATATCATATATAACTTTGCTCAAATTATCAGCTTTGTTTCCACACTTATGACCTTGACCCCTGGAGATATGATATTCACCGGAACTCCTGCTACAGGTGCTGGCGAGACATTTAAAGAAGACCACTTACAGGCTTCTATTGAAGGAGAGTTATTGTTAGATTTTAAAATGATTTAATAGTAGACTTATAAATCACGATTTATATTTACATTGCTAATGCACTTATAAATCGTGATTATACATTTTCAACCTAGTTGATTGAAATTGAGCATTGATTTTGAAAATATCGATTATTTAAAAGTTGGAAATGAGCGGCAAACAAGCGCTTATAATAATCTTACACAGTACAAAATTCTGGACCATCTTAAATTGTACTCACCTATTGTAACCGGTACCATCCCCATTGGAATAGACATACCCGAAAGTGATATTGATATTATTTGCGAATGTAACGATCATAACAAATTCGCTTCAGTTGTAATACATCACTTTTCTAAGATGCAAGGCTTTCATATTTACAGAAGTAAGCAAAACGATAAAGAAGTCACTATTGCTGAATTTAAAACAGAGAAATTCTTAATTGAACTATTTGCTCAAAACACGCCTACCAAACAACAAAATGCATACCTGCATATGAATATTGAATATGCTATCTTAAAAGAAAAAGGAAATAGCTTTCAGCAAGAAGTTATAAAACTAAAAGCTAGTGGTTTAAAAACCGAGCCTGCATTTGCCAAACTATTAGGACTAAAAGGAGGTCCGTATGAAGAACTTTTAAAATTGCAAACGAAATACACGAATTAACACCTTAGTTCAATGCTTTAAACTGCGTAGGACTTACCCCGACGTTCTTTTTGAAAAACCTGGAAAAGCTACTGATAGATTCAAATCCTAATTCAAAAGCCAATTCCTTAGTAGTAACCTCACTTTTAATCAGTTTTCGTTTCGCTTCAGTAATTTGCCGTTGCTGAATTACCTGTTTAGCCGTTAGACTTAGTTTATCCTGCAGAACTTGATTTAAACGTTTTGTACTAATCCCCAATTCATTGGCATAATAATCGGCATTCGTTTCAGTCAGAAAATTAACTTCCATCAATTCTAAAAACTGAAATACTCTTTTTTGATGAATATCTTGAGGTAATAACTCATCATTCTGAAATCGAATTAAATGTAACAATAGCACCTTCAACAAGGTCTTCAGCATAATGTATGACACTGTATCGCTATAGTACTCATCTTTCAGTAATTCAATAATCTTAATTGTTTGATTTACTTCTGTTACATCTTGAATATGAAACTGCAGAAATTTATTAAATAGCGACATTACATCTTAAGCATACTCTATATCATCTTCATCAATTAGATCACGCTCAAAATTGATTAATATACCTCGGGTACCCAAAAGAGCACCACCACCAAACACCTCGTTCAATGGTTTAAAATGAACTATCAAGGTTTTATCTAAATCGTATTCAAAATATATACCCATAGAATTACCAGATAATAATTCTGTTTTCGCATCCAATTTTAAATCGATTTTTATTTTGGTTTTCCAGCTATTCAAATTCTTTTGCTTTCATAGTACGCTATAAAAGTATAAAGAATTCAAGTAACCTTAATCTTTGCTTGCTTTTCGAAATTGATAATACATTACTATCGCAATAACCAATGCTAAAGCAGCAGCCACACCATATGCCGCCATGTAATTTTTAGAAATGTATTCTATGAAGATAGACAAGAATTAACCTCCAAAGACCGCCATAGAAAACAACCCTAAATTTTTCCTTGGTTTTGAGTATTACTGACCTCAATGGTCCTATGATTTAAAAGTGGAATGGTAAATCCAAATCCTATTTCAATACATATAGCGGTCAATATTAAGAAAGGTACACTTGTAACTAAAGCGAGAACTATATAGCCCAACATAAAGAAAACAAACCCTAAAGTAACCGTCTTTCCATCTCCTAATAATTTAACCATTCTAGGCATTTGACTAGCCGTAACAATCGCAATCACAGAAATGAATGCCATAAGATATCCTGATTCAAACTCACTAAAACCAAAGTTCGCGGGCAGATACAATGGTAGGGTTACAAAACTTATGAAAAACAACATCATAGCCAATAAAGACGATGCTATTATTATCCGTGTTTTAAGTTTTTCCTTTGTGGTAACCTTAGCGAAGGTCTCCTCTTCTTTGACGGATTTTTTAATCTTAGGTAAAGTTTTAAATACCAACAAAAGACACACTAACGCAATGAGGTAGATATAGAAGGGATATTGCCAGAATATCTCCCCTAAAACACCGCCTATTGCCAAGAAAACTATGCCGCCTAACTCTATTGCCATTCCTTGCCAAGCAATCATTTTCATACGTGCCCCACCTTCATATTGAGCAGCTATATATACTGTTACCGAAACTTGAATTGCCACGATTGCTGCACCCAGAAGAAAACAATCTAAAATTAAAAGGTATTAATTGTCTATAAAAGCACCTATTAAACCCAAAACGGCATATGGCACAAGTCCAACGGCAAGCAATTTAAGCGGACTCATCTTATTCAACAACCAGCCAATTAAAGGCGTAAAAACGACGACACCCAATGAAGGCAATGTAATTAACCAACTGGGCGAAAAACCTAAATCTTTATGTTGTATAATTCCTAATAACGATGGTGCAATTACCGTACCTACCATAATCGTTAAACTGCTTACTAACAGCAGTGTGAATATTCCGAAGTTTGATATTTTTTTCATACTGCAAAGTTCAAACATAATCGTTTGAAGCACTTTGCCAATTTGCTAAATTGGTTAACCAAAACAGAAATTAATCTTCAACTTTATAGCTTACAATTAATTACAGAAAATTCTTCAAAAAATTAGCGGCCAACTAAATAAATAACAAGCATTAACGTTATATAAAAGATTGATTTAGAACCCAATTTTTTAAACCTTAACCCACTATCATGCTTAAAGCATTTAACCATTTTATTTTTTTAATTACCTGTATTTTAATAACCTCCTGTAGTTCAGAAGACTCAGAACCAGAACTTGAGTTTGTAGATTTTGAAATGACCATTTCAGAAGTAGAATTTACCTCAGCAAACATTAAAATGACCGGAAGATATTCTAGTGAGAATAGTCTAATTCTATATCGAGAAAAAAATTCAAACGATTCTTATCAGTCCATTCCTTTAGAAGGTTTTTACGCCAGTCTTACGGGCTTAAAAAAGGCAACTACTTATGAGGTAAAAGCAGAAGTTTCTAATAATAGTACTAGCCTAGATAGCGAAACATATTACTTTACTACCAAAGCAGTTGAAATTGATTATGAATAACTATTATCTGATGATTTGGTAGGATATATAAACAACTTAGAAATGTTTGCGCATGGCAATAAGGAAATTGTAATACACGCAGAAGGTTTAAGTGACTATACAGATGTTGCTCTATACCTAGTAAATGAAAATAGAACCGATAGTTTAAAAATGACCTCAACGATAGTTGCGGACTCTTTAAGCTTTACTATACCAGAAGATTTTGTATCACAATCACCAAGAGAAGAATTCAAGAAAACGTATATTGGATTAGAGATTAATGATACTTACCAATACCTATTAAATAAACATGCTTGGATCAATCAAATTAGCGGACATACCGTTACTGGCGATGAAAGTTTATTAAAGTTAAAAATTTTCAACACTAAACCCAATATTAGGTCTTTAACGGTTGTTGGACCTTATGACAGTGGGTGTTTCAATTACACAAAACTTCATTTTAGTGGTGAATACTTAGGTTATTGGGATGAGTATTATTGGACACCTGAAAGTGCCACTATTAACATATATGATGCCAACGGTGAACTATACGTTTCTTTATTTCAAGATTATGATAATTATACAACTGAATGCGGAAAACTCTATTTAAGTATTGTAAGTCAACAGGTACTTGATGAAGGTTTATTTCGCTATCATCAAAGAAATGTGGCTACTGCAGAAATATATCAAATGCTCGATGGCGACTACACAGCGCAATTGACATTTAATTTCAGTGATGGTCAATTACCTGTAGAATCGAACATATTTGAGTTTACCGTAGATTAAAACGTCATATCAAATATATAAGGTTAAACATTTATTGTATTATGAACACACCTTATAGGCAAAGAAACAATAAATTAGAACTTCAACTCAATTTATAAGTATATATTCCACAATTACCTTAAGCTCTTCGTTTAAGGTAATTGTTGGATATTCTTTTTTTGCCAACCTGTACCAATATCCTGCATTAAAACGGTCGCCTTCTTTTCTGTGTAAATAAGCATGTAACCAACTACCTAAATTGTTGTGCATGTCTTGAGCTATATTATGAGAAGCCTCCCAATTGCCTTTGGCATCATACCAAGCGGCTTTTAATCCGTCTGACCATTCTTTTGGAACAGTGGATAGTTCTAAACTCTTTTCAAATTCTAAATAGGTCTTTGGCTTCATTTTACTACGCGTTTAATAAGTTTTTCCACCGTTAAGCCTTGCCCTATAATAGAGAATACAACAACTATATATGTGATTACTAGAAATGCATCTCTATGCATCTCATCAGACAGGCCTAATGCCAATGCTATAGAAATACCTCCACGCAAACCGCCCCAGGTCATCACCAAATTTGTCCTTGGTATGAAGTCCAATTTCTTCTCAAAGAACTTAATGGGAATCAATAGGGATAAATAACGACAAATAAGCACTAACGGAATTGCCAATAACCCAGCAATTACATATTCTGTTTTAAAAGATAGTACAAGCATTTCCATTCCTATTAAAACAAACAGTAAAGTGTTCAATAAAATATCCAAAAGCTCCCAAAATTTATCTACATAGGTTTCTGTAGTTTCTGACATGGCAGAATTACGAACGGTATCATTACCTACCACTAAACCTGCAGCTACCATTGCCAAAGGAGCTGACAAATGGAACTTTTGGGCAATCAAGGTACCTACCATTACCGTAGCCAAGGTGATAATTACTTCTATATCATAATCATCTATAGATTTCATTAGTTTCCATGTTCCCCAACCTAGTGCTAAACCTAACACCAAACCGCCAACAACCTCAACTCCAAAAAGCTCTAAGATATCTAGCGGACTTACCGCAACCTCAGTGGCTGAAGCCAATTGAAAGATCGTTAAGAAGACTACTACTCCTACTCCATCATTAAATAAAGATTCTCCCACTATTTTGGTTTCCAATTGTTTTGGCGCTCCTGCTTTCTTCAATATACCCAATACGGCAATAGGATCTGTAGGTGAAATCAATGACCCGAACAATAAGCAGTAGATAAAGGAAATTTCCATTCCTATAAGCTGTAATAAATAGTACATACTTGTGCCCACTAAAAAGGTTGATACCAAAACACCTAAGGTAGAAAAGACAATTATAGGCCAGCGTTGTACTTTTAATTGTTCAAAATTGGTATGAAGTGCTCCCGCAAACAACAGAAAACTCAACATAATATCTAGCAATACAGATTTAAAATCTATCTGGGTAATAATATACCGTTCTGCATTTATCAGAGTATCATCAATATAACCTATACCAAATACGGCTAAGGTAAATACAATGGTTATTAGCATTAATCCAATACTGTTGGGTAGTTTTAAAAATCGGGCATTTATGTAACCAAAAATTGCCGATAGAAATACTAATACTGAAATTATTGTAAAAACATCCATAATTTTTATGCTAACATGTTTATAAAATCTTTCTCACTTATAATTGGTATTTCTAGCTTCTCTGCCTTGGTTCGCTTGCTAGGTCCCATTTTATCTCCTGCAACCAAAAAAGAAGTTTTTGATGATATGGAAGACCCTACCTTACCGCCATTATCCTCTATTTTCTTTTTAAGCTCATCTCTACTTAGAATCTCAAATACTCCAGACACTACAAAAGTTTTCCCCGCAAGAGTATCGGTCTGGTTCTGTAATTTCTCTGCTGATATTTCTAATTGAACACCGTAACTACGTAATCTTTCTATAGCATCAATATTCTTTTCGTTTGCAAAAAAGTCTATGACACTTTGTGCTATACGCTCCCCTATTTCATCTACAGAAGTCAAATGCTCAAGGTCAGCTTCTTTCAAAGCATCTATATTCTTATACGCTTTTGCCAATTTCTTCGCTACGGTTTCCCCTACAAAACGAATACCTAAAGCGAACAATACACGCTCGAAAGGTACTTTTACCGATTCTGATACTCCTTTAACCAAATTCTCGGCGGACTTCTCAGCCATTCGCTCTAACGGTAACACATCTTCTTTGGTGAGTTTATAAAGATCCGCATAATCGTCTATTAAACCTTCTTTAAACAGCAACTCTACCGTCTCACCACCCAAACCTTCTATATCCATTGCCTTTCTAGAAATAAAATGCTGAATACGCCCGGTTATCTGTGGGGGACAGCCATATTCATTTGGACAATAATGTTTAGCATCACCTTCTGTACGGGTCAACTCTGTTCCACATTCAGGACATTGATGTATATACTCCGTAAGTTTTGAATCTGCAGGTCTTTTGGTTAAGTCTACAGCTATAATCTTAGGAATAATTTCCCCTCCTTTTTCTACGAAAACGGTATCACCAACACGAATATCCAATTTTGCTATCTGATCTGCATTATGCAAAGAGGCTCTTTTAACCGTTGTACCAGCCAACAAAACCGGTTCTAAATTTGCTACGGGAGTTATTGCCCCTGTACGACCAACTTGATATGTAATTTCATTAAGCGTAGTAGAAACTTGCTCCGCCTTAAACTTATATGCCATTGCCCATCTTGGAGCTTTAGAGGTAAAACCTAATTCTTCTTGATTCTGAAGACTATTTACTTTGATTACTACTCCGTCCGTCTCGTAAGGCAATTCATGGCGTTTTACATCCCACTCTTCTACAAATGCCATAACTTCATCTGTGGTCTGGCAAAGCTTTGCTACGGTTGGCACTTTAAAACCCCATTCACGGGCTTTCTCCAACATATGAAATTGGGAGTCTATATTTAGGTTTCTACCCACAATACTGTATAGCAAACACTCCAACGGTCTTTCTGCAACAGCACTACTATCTTGCAGTTTTAAACTGCCCGATGCTGTATTTCTTGGGTTCATGTACGGGTCTTCGCCATTTGCTATTCGCTCTTCGTTCATTTTTAGGAACCCGTCAAACGGCAAAACGATTTCTCCCCGAATATCAAACTTTTCTGGATAATCTCCTTTCAACTGAAGCGGAACCGATTTGATTGTTTTAATATTATTGGTAACATCATCTCCTTGAATTCCGTCGCCACGCGTAACTGCCTTTACGAGTTTTCCGTGTTCATAGGTAATACTGATAGATGCGCCATCATATTTTAACTCACAAGTAAATGCTACGGGCACATCGCCTAGGTTACGCTGAATACGTTTCTCCCAGTCTTCTAAATCTTCTTTAGAATAAGAATTATCCAAGGAATACATTCTATGTTCATGAACTACCGTTGCAAAATTCTTGGTGATCATACCTCCCACACGTAAGGACGGCGAACTGGCATCATAGAATTCTGGATGCTTTGCTTCCAATTCCTGCAATTCTTTCAATTTCATATCAAAATCATAATCAGAAATTGTCGGATTATCCAACACATAGTAATTGTGATTATGCTCGCGTAATTCTTTTCTAAGTGCTTCTATTTTTGCTTTCATATGCCTTAAAGCTGCTCTTTATTAATCCATTTTGGTGTTGGTAACGGAATGTAATTTTCCATTTTCTTTAGCAATGTGTCTATATCATCAGCTACCAAAATAGTGTTTATATGTTCTTCTTTTACAAATCCTTCGTTGACCATGTCGTGCATCATCTTTAAGAGAGAATCGTAAAATCCGTTTGTATTTAGTATTCCAATCGGATATTGATGCAGCCCCAATTGCGACCAGGTCAACATTTCAAAAAATTCTTCTAAAGTGCCAAATCCGCCAGGTAGCATTAGTATTCCGTCAGATAAGTCATGCATCTTCAATTTACGCTCATGCATATTTTGGGTAACGATTAATTCCGTTAACCCCTCATGAACCACTTCTTTCTTTCTTAGAAATACAGGAATTACCCCTATTACTTTTCCATCATGATCCAAAACGCCTTCCGCTACTTTTCCCATGATGCCAATTTTAGCTCCACCATACACGAGCTGAATATCGTTCTTTGCGAAAGTTTCGCCTAATTCGTATGCTTTTGAAGCATAGTCAGTATTCACACCCTCACTACTACCACAAAACACTACAATACTTTTCATTTTTTAATTCCTTTAATCATACGGTCATTACCGAACATATCTTTTTTCAACTCAATAGTCTTAAAATTAGAGTCTAACAATAAATGCTTAGTTTCTTCGCCCAAATACTGATTGATCTCTAAATACAGACAACCGTTTTCATTCAAATGTTCTGCTGCATAATTAACCACTGCACTATAAAACTTTAATGGGTCTTCGTCTGGTACAAAAAGTGCTAAACTAGGTTCATGGTCTATGACATTACTTTGCATTTCTGCTTTTTCTAATTCTCGTACGTAAGGTGGATTAGAAATAACAATATCGAATTTCTGGTTTAATTCTTTTGTTGAGGTTTCTTTTTCCAGAGACAGTATATCTGCATGTAAAAACTTGACATCTGCATTAAGCAATCTGTTATTTTCCTCGGCTACTTTTAATGCATCGGTTGAAATATCTAACCCCAAAACTTTTGCATCCGTAAGGTTTTTATCCAACGAAATAGGAATACAACCGCTACCGGTACCCATATCTAAAATGGTCAACGCATTTGTTGCTGTTTTAAAATCATCTAAAACCCAACGAACCAACTCTTCGGTTTCCGGCCTGGGTATTAAGACATGTTTATTGACCATAAAATCTAGGTCCATAAAATGTGCCGTTCCCATAATATGCTGAATTGGCTTTTCTAATTTCAACTCTGATAAAGCCTTGAAAATTACTATCTCTTGCGCTTTATCAATAACCAGTTCTGGCTGAATTGCCAATATAAATCGCTCTAAATCGAAATAATGCTCTATAAGCAAATAGAAAAAGCTATCTACTTCTTCCTTACCGTAGATAACATCCAATTCTGCATGAAAAATGTTTTTAATTTCTTTAAGCAGCACCTTTAAAATGTTTTTAACATGAATACCGGACAAGAATAATGACCTGTATCTCCCATTCTGGTATCTATATAATCAAATCCCATTTTCTTGTATAATTTTTGGGCAGCTTCCATATTATGCATGGTTTCTAAGTAACAAGCAGTAAAACCAAATTCTTTAGCACGTTCCAAACACACCGCAATCATTTTATGACCTATACCTTTACCCCTAGCTTCCTTTAAAAAGTACATTTTCTGAAGCTCACTCACATTCCCCTCATAATTATCTAAGGGGGCCACACCTGCACAACCTAAAATTATCCCATTTTCTTCTACTACAAAATAGGTAGCTTTAGGTTTTTGATAATGCTCAAACATTTTATCCAATGAAGGATCTTCATAAGCTGTACCTATTTTTGGCACACCCATATCAGCCAATACCTGCCGTATAACCTTGGCTACTTGCAGGTTATCTTTTTTTCTAATTTCTCGAATTATGACATTTTCCATGAGAACAAGGCAATAGGTTTTAAAGTACTATTTTTGAGGTGTGAAGATACGTGATATGCGTATAAAGGTAAAGTTTGATGTCCATTAATAATCAAGAGCCCAATAATTCAATGCTGTTACAACTAAATTCGCTATCTATTGATGAAACTTATATGTTTCGTTGTTTACAAATAGCAAAGAGCGGATTAGGAAGTACCGCACCCAACCCAATGGTAGGCGCCGTAATTGTTTGTGATAATAAAATTATTGGTGAAGGGTTTACCAGTGCTTATGGAGGCTCCCACGCTGAGGTCAATGCCATTAATTCTGTTAAAGACCCTTCTTTATTAAAATCATCTACCATCTATGTAACCTTAGAACCCTGTTCTCACTATGGTAAAACGCCACCTTGTGCAGATTTAATCATAAAAATGGGAATCCCTAAAGTGGTCATAGGTCTTAAAGATCCCCATGAAAAAGTAGCCGGTAATGGAATTATAAAACTTGAAGAAGCTGGTTGTTCCGTAAAAGTAGGTGTTCTACAAAAGGAATGTGAAGAACACCACAGACGCTTTCTTTCTTATTTTACCAAAAAACGACCATACATTATTTTAAAATGGGCAGAAACGGTTGACGGATTTATTGCCCCTGAACCTACCAAACGCGGAGAAGAAAAGAAACCGTATTGGATCACCAACTCAAAATCAAGACAACTAGTGCATAAATGGCGCAGTGAAGAGGCTGGTATTTTAGCGGGTACAAATACCGTCTTGGCTGATAATCCGCAATTAAACCTAAGAGATTGGGCAGGGAACCCACCAACACGAATTGTATTAGATAGAAGTTTAAAAATTTCTAAAGATTTTCATATGCTTAACGGAAAACAAAAAACTATCGTCTGTACCGAAATAACAGATTCTAAGTTATATGTAGATAATGTAACCTATAAAATAATCAATTTTAATTCTGATGTACCACAACAGCTATGTAACGTGATGTACGAAGAACATATACAAAGCGTCATCATTGAAGGAGGCTCACAAACGTTACAAAGTTTTATTGATGCAGATCTTTGGGACGAAGCTCGAATTTTTAAAGGTGCAAATAATTTTCAAAAAGGAATAAAAGCCCCCAAACTAGCAGGAAGGATTCTAAAACAAGTTGAAATTTTAAACGATCAACTAACCATACTAAGAAATGATTAAGAACATCATATTTGATTTTGGCGATATTTTTATCAACCTAGATAAGCAAGCCCCTTTATTACAAATGGCAAAATTTGGATTCACCAAGTTAACGCCAGCCTTAGATATCATTTTCAAAGAATATGAAATGGGTTTAATGACATCCGATGAATTCGTGAATAAATTACAGGCTATTTTCACCAACGCTTCTAAAGATCAAATTAAAGATGCATGGAATTCCATTATTTTAGATTTCCCTGAAGAACGATTAGAATTCATTGAAAAATTAAAAAGCGATAACAAATTCCGATTGTTCTTATTAAGCAACACCAATGATTTACATATTGATAAGGTAAAAGAGTCTATGGGAATGGACCGCTATAATAGATTCAAAAACTGCTTTGATGTATTCTACCTATCTCAAGAAATGAAAATGCGCAAACCTAATGCAGATATTTATGAATTTGTTTTAAAAGAAAATAACCTAATTGCAGAGGAAACCTTCTTTTTAGACGACACCAAAGAAAATACGGATAGTGCATCTAAACTTGGCATTCATTGTTGGAACCTGCAAGTAGGCAAAGAAGATGTTCTTGAAACTTTAAGCCATCTTTAAAGGATGTATTTAACGTTTAACCTTCTTTTTTCAAGTTTAACCTTTGTTAATTTTAAATTTAATACTATTCTGGTCGCCTTTGGTCAGAACATAATGATATTCCCTCAATACAAATCTAATTAACCAATGGACACTTATAGAACTATCTCTAAACCATCTGAACCTATTTTGTTCAAAGAGCGTAAGAGTAAGTTTTACGGGTATTGTTTTCCTGTTTCTGACGAAGATACTATTAAAGAACACATAGAAGCATTAAGAAAAAAATACCCAACCGCCAATCACGTATGCTACGCATGGCAAATGGGCGTTGAAACCAAATCGTATCGTGCAAACGACGACGGAGAACCGAATAACTCCGCCGGTATGCCCATTTACGGTCAATTACAATCTTTTGATGTCACTAATACCTTAGTTGCCGTGGTTCGTGTTTTCGGTGGAACAAAACTAGGCGTAGGCGGATTGATAAGTGCTTACAAAGAAGCAGCTAAACTAGCTTTAGAAAATGCCGTAATAATTACGAACGTCTTACAACAGCAATTATCAGTAACATTTGAATATTCTGAAATGGATATTGTAATGCGTTTGGTAAAAAAACATCAACTAAATATTGTATCTCAAGATTTACATCTGAAATGCAAAATGATATTGTCTATTAATAAAAGTGAATTCAAAAAAACAATAGAACTTTTAAAAGCCTATCATAAATTAGAAATAAAGAAAATTGAATAGTTTCTAATACTCCAGTTTATCTAAAAGTATTTGCGGACACTTCGTTGGTCTTTTGCGTTTCATATCCATAAAAACCAACACCGTATTTGCCGTAGCTAACAAATCTCCAGCTTCATTGATTATCTCGTAATCAAACTCAATTCTAACAGCAGGTTTTTTACTCAACAAAACTTTAACAGTTATCAAATCATCATACAAAGCAGGTTTCAAATAATTTATGGACAAACTAATTACAGGAAGCATAATTCCCCCTTCCTCCATAGTTTTATAGGATATCCCCAAGGATCTTAACCATTCAACTCTAGACAACTCTAAGTATTGAGCATAGTTTCCATGATAAACAACTCCCATTTGGTCCGTTTCACTGTATCTAATTCTAAAAGAAATTTCGTTTGTGCGCATTTATTTAAAGTAAAAAGTATATATTTAAAAGATCCCCTGAAAAGTTGACGAACATGAGAAAAAAAAAGGTCAAATTCAATGACAATCGATTTTTTTTTTCAATAATTTGTTCACATATTTGCCCAAGTTGAACGAGAACCTATATTGATTTCTTTTAATCACTTATAGCTCAACACTAACCATTAAAAGAGTATAATTTATTATGAGTGTGACTGCAAATTCCGTATGGAAAAACTGTTTGGTGTTTATTAAGGATAATATCCAACCGCAGGCATTCAAAACTTGGTTTGAGCCTATTAAACCTATTAAACTTTCAGAAAACGCATTAAGCATTCAAGTGCCAAGTAAATTCTTTTACGAATGGCTAGAAGAACATTATGTTAAACTTTTAAAAGTTGCTTTAACTAAAGAATTAGGAGAATCTGCAAAGTTGGTGTATATCATTAGAATGGAAAACACCTATGGTAACAAAGAACCTTTTACCGAAAAAATTCCTAGTTCCAATAGAGGTGCAATGGCTGCCCAAGAAATGGATGTGCCGATCAAATCTAAAAATCCAGAATTACGTAATCCTTTCGTAATTCCAGGAATTAGAAATATAAAAATAGAATCGCAGTTAAATCCTAATTATAACTTTGACAACTTCCTAGAAGGCGACTCTAACCGTTTGGCTAGATCTGCCGGTATGGCGGTAGCAAACAAACCAGGAGGAACATCATTTAATCCATTGTTAGTATTTGGCGGTGTTGGTCTTGGCAAAACGCACTTGGCACATGCTATTGGTGTTGAAATAAAAGACAAATACCCTGAACGTACCGTTCTATATATTTCTGCAGAAAAGTTTACGCAACAATATATTGAATCGGTCAAGAAAAATACACGAAATGACTTTATTCATTTCTATCAATTAATAGATGTATTAATTATTGACGATGTTCAATTTTTATCGGGAAAATCTGGTACACAAGATGTATTTTTCCATATTTTCAACCATTTACACCAAAACGGAAAACAAGTAATCCTTACATCGGACAAAGCCCCTGTAGATATGCAGGATATTGAACAACGCCTACTTTCTCGTTTTAAATGGGGATTATCTGCGGAACTACAGAGTCCGGATTACGAAACAAGAATCTCTATTTTAAAGAATAAATTATATAGAGATGGTGTAGAAATACCAGAAGATATTATTGAATATGTTGCCAAACATATTAAAACCAATATTAGGGAATTAGAAGGCGCTATTATTTCTTTGATCGCACAGTCTACTTTAAACAAAAGAGAAGTTACTATTGAACTTGCTCAACAAGTTGTAGAAAAGTTCGTAAAAAACACCAAACGAGAAGTATCTATTGACTACATTCAAAAAGTAGTTTCAGATTACTTTGAAATGGATGTTGCTACCTTACAGTCTAAAACTAGAAAAAGACATATTGTTCAAGCAAGACAATTAGCTATGTTCTTTGCTAAGAAGTTTACTAAAGCTTCATTAGCTAGTATAGGCTCTCAAATTGGCAAGCGTGACCACGCAACTGTTCTACACGCATGTAAAACGGTAGATAATTTGGCAGAAACCGATAAACAGTTTCGTAAATATATAGACGACCTAACTAATAAATTTTCTTAATACTTACTCTGAATGAAGGTGCTAATGGTTTGCCTTGGTAATATTTGCAGATCTCCATTGGCAGAAGGCATACTAAAAAGTAAAGTTGATGCAACCAAAATATATGTTGACTCAGCAGGGACCGGAGGTTATCACATAGGAAATGCACCAGACCCAAGATCTATAAAGGTAGCCAAAGCACATGGCTTGGATATAAGCAAGCAGGTATGCAGAAAATTTAACGTTTCTGATTTTGACGCTTTTGATATCATATATGCTATGGACAAAAGCAATTATACCAACATTACAAATAGCGCAAGAAATAAGGCGGATACTGAAAAAGTGAGGTTAATTTTAAATGAAATTAGCCCCTTAAACAAAGAAGTTCCAGACCCTTACCATGATGCTGAAGACGGATTTGAAAATGTATACCAAATGATTGACCAGGCTTGCAATTATATAGCCGCCAGATTAGAACAATATTAGATGAGCACACAAAACGGAAAATCAGGGAAAGTATATTTAATTCCTACCACCTTAGGCGAAATGCCACCTTTAGAGGTTTTACCCATTTCAATTAAACAAACTATTGAAAAGTTAGATTACTACGTTGTTGAGAATGAAAAAACCGCTCGTCGTTTTATAAAGAAAATCAGCCCTAGGAAATCACAACCAAGCTTAAAACTTTTTGTATTAAATAAATTTACCGAGGCTACCGATATTCCAAGTTTTTTAAATCCATGTTTAGATGGTTTTGATGTAGGAATACTTTCTGAAGCTGGCTGCCCAGGTATTGCAGACCCAGGAGCTGCCGTAGTTAAAATTGCACACGATAAAAACATTCAAGTAATTCCTTTGGTTGGTCCTTCTTCTATTCTATTAGCCCTAATGGCAAGTGGTATGAACGGTCAAAATTTTGCTTTTAACGGTTACCTACCTATAGATAGTTCTGACCGAAAAAAGTACATTAAGAACTTGGAACGTAAATCAAAAGAAGACAGTCAATCTCAAGTATTTATTGAAACACCGTACCGTAACAATAAAATGCTAGAAGAGCTGATTAAAACACTTGCTCCAAGTACACGAATTTGTGTAGCTGCCGATATCACATTACCAACAGAATACATTAAAACAAAAACCGCCATAAACTGGAAAAGAGAGAATGTAGATTTACATAAAAGACCTGCTATTTTTATTATTCAGGCATAAAAAAAACCTTGATAAATAAATACCAAGGTTTTCCATTTTCATACATAGCCTATAATTGAGGTCTAAATACTTCTACACTTGTGCTGAACTATAAATTATAATTTCACCACAACACATCATAGACCTGCTCCATGACTATTTACCCAAATTCTTATACTCTAGGATTACGCCTTGCCTTTATCATAGAAACATCGTAGCCCGAAAACTTTTTCATATAATTGGAAATACTAGTACCATAACCATCTGAAATCTCCATACGACCGTGAGATCTAAGATATAACTTAACGTTACCAGGACCTGCTAAATGTGCTGCAGCCAGAATACCCGATTCCGTCACCAGAATACCATTCATTTTTACACCAACATAGCGTTTAATATCCTTTCTTAAGATCCATTTATTTCTAGATGTGTTAACATGAAATACTTTTTCTTGCAACACAGGGTTGTTCAAAAACTTATTACCATCATAAACACCAACCAACTCTAGTGTACCTAGACCAAATTGATATTTACCCAGGTAACCATATGTATTTGTTACAAAATAATTACCTTGAGACTCTTTAAAAGCTAACGCTTCTTTAAAACCTATAAATTGACTACCAAGAAAGGGGGGAGCGATTTGATAATTTGCCAATATAGCCTCTTCTTGAGGATTAGAAACCAAAATTGATTTCTTCACTTTTAACTGCTTAGGCACTTCAACCGAAAACGGTTTAAAACCATAACCAGATAAAATGAACATCACAACAAGAGGACAACTTGCTAATATCCATCTTCTCATATCATATATTTCTTAAGACTTACGGCTACTACTATTTGCTTGCTTAAATTTCTGCCGCAAAGGTAGTTCTGAAATTGTTATAGTTTAAGAAGGTTCTGTTAAAAGAATACAGATTTAGTTAACAAGTACTAAAATTCGGATGAAAGCTTACCTATTGATTTTCTGAGCATTAATCCAACGGATGTACTGTGCTTTATTCCGGTTATGCTGCGCTAAATTCTCTGCGAACATATGATAACCGAATTTTTCTACGTTCGCCACAAAATAGTAATAGTTGTGCTTTTTAGGATTTAAAACAGCATCTATTGCACTTATGTCCGGCATGGCAATAGGTCCCGGTGGCAAACCTGCGTATTTATACGTGTTATAAGGAGAATCCAATTCTAAGTCTTTATACAAAACTCGTTTTATTACGGTATCAAAATTTCCAGTTTCTTTCTTAATAGCATAGATAACAGTAGGGTCCGCCTGTAATAACATTCTTTTTCTTAATCTATTTAAATACACCCCGGCTACCGTTGGCCTTTCATCTACTTTGGCTGTTTCTTTATGAACGATCGACGCCAAAGCAATTACCTCATTGGGCTTTAAACCAAGTGCGCTGGCTTTCTCTTTTCGAGCATCTGTCCAAAAACGATTATATTCTTTAAGCATTCTAGCCCTAAATGATTCTGCCGAAGTATTCCAAAAGAACTCATAACTGTTAGGTATATATAATGCTAACTTATTGGCATCATCAAATCCGTTCGCCTTCAAAAATTCCTTATCATCAAATGCAGCTACCAATGAAGCACTATCAGCTTCTATTTGACTAGCAATTCTTCCGGCTAAATCATTTATATTTTCTTGATTGTTGTAAGATACTTTTACAGGCAAATTCCTACTTCGTAATGAGTTTACAATATCATTATTGTTCATCCCTTTACCGATCTTATACCTTCCTGCTTTTATATTAGCCAAATAACCTTTTCTCTTTGCCGCTGATTTAAACGAATTAAAATCTTCCAAAATTGGAGAAAGTCGTTCTTCTAAATCAATAATCTTAGCATCCGTAGGAATAAAAACTATTGCTGTATCATTTTTAAAACTAGTGTTAGATGTAAAAAATGTTCCGTAAACGGTATAAGCAAAGATCCCACCTCCAATTAAACCTAAGAGCATTACGCCCAACAAAATGCGCTTGATATACATTAGCTATTTATTTTTTGCAATAATACTTCATTCTTATATACATTCTTAAACCTCACCCAATCTTTTTTAACCCCAACTTCTAGAAATCCTAGCTTTTTAAATAAATGTAAACTAGGAGCATTTTCTTCTAAAATATTTGCAAAAACCTGTTTCAAACCCAATACATCAAATAAATAATTACACAAAAGGGTTATAGCCTCTGCTCCTATTCCTTTATTTCTTTGATTTTTATCTAAAACAACTATACCAATACCTGCGCGTTTATGATTTGGTTCAAAATCAAAAACATCTATTAGACCAACAGCGTTATGTTCTTTTGAACTTATCACCAACCTTAATTGCTTTACGTCATAAATATCTCTGTGAGCACTATCTAGATAGAGTTGCAACACATCTTTAGAATACGGCGTAACCGTTCCGCTTACTTCCCAAACACTAGTATCATTCTCAAGTTCATATAAAAATTGGAGATCCTTTTGTTCTAAGGCCCTTAGATATATCTTATCTCCTTTTAATGTTACCACGTTAGTTCGCCCTTAAATACTTGTTTTGCTTCTCCTTTAAGAAAGATATTACTAAAAACACCCTGTTCTTCTTGAAAAGTAACTTCTAGATGCCCCCCTATTGCATTTACCGCAATGGTCCTTTCACTTGTATTACCCAAGTGATACATACCTAAAGCAACAGCCGTTACCCCTGTACCACATGATAAGGTTTCATCTTCAACACCGCGTTCGTACGTTCTTATATCAAATCCACCTTCAGCATTTTCTTCCACAAAATTGATATTACTACCCTTTTCTCCATATATACTATAGCGCAAACGAGCTCCTTCTTTTGCAAGATCTAAGGACTTTAGTTCTTTCACCATCTGCACATGATGCGGAGAACCAGTGTCCATAAACAAAGCATTGGATTTCTCTTTAACCTCACCAACATCTGTCATTTTAAGACTGACAATATCATTGACGATAGTTGCTTCATGCAAACCATCTACTGCAATAAAAACGGTGTCTTTTTTTATGATTTCTAGAAAATGGGCAAAGGCTACAATACACCTTCCACCATTACCACACATGCTTCCTTCTCTTCCATCAGCATTATAATATACCATTCTAAAGTCGGTAGCATCATCATTTTCCAATAAAATAAGTCCGTCTGCACCCACCCCAAATCTTCTATGGCATATATTAGCTATTAATTGTGTATCCTCTTTAGGAAATTGCTCTTTGCGATTGTCTATCATCACAAAATCATTTCCTGTACCTTGATATTTATAAAACGTTTTTTCCATGCTCAAAATAAAGACTCAAAGATAGCATATATTTGCTTCTGACCCGGTAGTTAAAAACTAGTTAAACGCTTACTAAATAACATAAAAACAAGTAATTTTGTGTATAATGCGTTAAAAATTTAATGAATATGAAAAGATTAGCAAGTCTCTTGTTTGTATCCGTTTTTGCCGGTGCAATTACATTAGGTGCTTACATACTATTTTTCCAAAAGGAAAATTTTACTATAATTAGCCAAGAGAATAATGGTAGCGTTGTAAACACTAGCTACACACCAACCTCTGCCAGGGGTGCCGGTATAAATGAAGTTGATTTTACTATAGCTGCAGAAAATACAGTGAACGCCGTAGTCCATGTTAAGAATATAACACTTAGCCAAGGGCCTACAACTATATTCGATTTTTTTTATGGCACTAGCAGAAGCGCAGTACCACAGGTAGGCACCGGATCAGGAGTCATTATCTCGTCTGACGGCTACATTGTTACCAATAACCATGTTATTAACAAAGCAACTCAATTACAGGTCACCCTGAACAACAACAGAACTTATAATGCAGAATTAATTGGCACGGATCCTAATTCTGACATTGCTCTAATTAAAATTGACCCAAAGGAAAAGCTACCTTATCTAGCTTTTGGTGATTCTGATCATACTAAAATTGGCGAATGGGTACTTGCTGTTGGCAATCCTTTCAACTTAACTTCAACTGTTACTGCCGGTATTGTAAGCGCTAAAGCTCGTAATCTTGGAAGAAATCAATCTTTCATACAAACCGATGCAGCTGTCAATCCAGGGAACTCGGGCGGTGCATTGGTTAATACCAATGGTGATTTAGTAGGTATTAACACGGCCATTACTTCACAAACCGGTTCTTATGTTGGTTATTCTTTTGCAGTACCAAGTAATATTGCCAAAAAGGTGGTTCAAGATATTTTGGAATACGGTAATGTGCAAAAAGGCTTCATGGGAATTAGACCTGCGCCTGTAAATACTAGAGATGCCATTGAAAAAGGTATCAATAATATTGATGGGGTGTTCATTGAACTTGTTGAGGAAGAATCCGCCGCACAGGAAGCTGGTATTGTTGTTGGTGATATCATTAAAAAGGTCGATGAAATAAAAGTTCACAAATACCCTGACCTAACCGGTTACCTTTCCACAAAAAGACCCGGAGACACACTAGCCTTCGTTATTGATAGAGATAAAGAATTATTGACACTTCCTTTAGTTTTAAAAGAAAGACAAAAATTGGTAGTTCCCGAAATGGGCTTAGAAGTAAAAAACCTTACCGAGCACGATAAGAAAGTATATAAAATTTCATCTGGCGTAAAAATTACCGGAGTTCCGGAACGTTATAGAGGTTACGGCTTGTCCGAAAAGGTAATCGTTAAAATAGATGATTATGAAATAGGTAATATTGATGATGCTTACACTGCTTTTGGTGCTATTTCTAAATACGGCAAGACCGTTATAGTTATGGTAGGATCAAATGGTGAACGAGACCGATTAATATTTCAATAAAAAACAAATCAAAAAATACAGCCTTCGTAAAATCGAAGGCTTTTTTTTGCAAAATATTTATTTTAAGGAGTTAATTTTTCTAGTTTTGTGCGAATTATAAAATACTCAACTCATTATGCCTCCACAAACCACATTTGAAAAAGAACTGGCATTTCAAGCAGATCGAAGAAAAGCTACAACAGAATTTATTAAAATTGTCAGTGATCTATGGTATGATAAATCTATTGAAATCGTTCTTTTTAAGAATCAGGTTATAGATAAGAATGTTAGTGATATTATTCATTTACACGAGTACGCTGGTGAGTTTGTACAAAAACCGATATCAATCTTTGATTCAGTAGAAATTCTTCGCTCCATATCTGACATGATGCTCCCTCCATCAAAACTTGATATTGGCAAATTAACTTACGAATACCACGCCGACACAAATATTTTAAATAACGTAAAATCATTTGTAATTGATAAATTACAATCTGCACAAGATTTTAAAAGCATACACCCCAAGGATGTTGTTCTATATGGATTTGGAAGAATTGGCAGATTAGTTGCCAGAGAGTTAATGTCTAAAACCGGCAAAGGAAACCAATTACGCTTAAGAGCTATTGTGGTTAGAGGTAGGCCAAGTATAGAAAACCTTGAAAAAAGAGCCAGTTTACTTAGAATCGACTCAGTTCATGGTATTTTCAATGGTACTGTAAAAGTTGATTATGCCAACCTTAAGCTGATTATCAACGGCACAACGGTACATGTTATTTATGCTAATATGCCAGAAGAGATAACATATACAGAATATGGCATTAAAGACGCGTTGATAATTGATAATACAGGCGCATTTAGAACAAAGGAACAATTAGAAAGACACTTACAAGCCAAGGGAGCATCAAAAGTGCTTTTAACAGCACCCGGTAAGGAGGTTGCAAACATTGTTCACGGTGTAAACCATTTAGAATACAACCCAGATAACACTTCAATATTTTCAGCTGCCTCTTGCACTACAAATGCCATAACCCCTATATTAAAAGCCATAGAAGAGACTTTTGGTATTGACAAAGGGCATTTAGAAACGATTCACGCATACACCAATGATCAAAATTTGGTAGATAATATGCACGGCAAATACAGAAGAGGGCGTGCAGCCGCACTAAATATGGTCATTACCGAAACAGGAGCAGGAAAAGCTGTAACAAAAGCGCTACCCTCTCTAAAAGGAAAATTAACATCTAATGCTATTCGTGTTCCAGTACCTAATGGTTCTTTAGCCATTTTAAATCTTGATGTTAATCAAAAAACATCCCTAGAAGGTGTAAACACCATGATTAAGAAATATGCTCTTGAAGGCGACTTGGTAGAGCAAATAAAATATTCATTAGATAAAGAATTGGTTTCGTCAGATATCATAGGATCCTCTGCACCATCTATTTATGATAGTATGGCTACAATTGTTTCAGATACCGGTAAAAATATTATCCTGTATATATGGTATGACAACGAGCACGGCTATTCACATCAAGTTATTCGGTTAGCGAAATACATTGCCAAGGTACGCCGTTTTACGTATTATTAATTTTTTTAAAAGTAGAACATCTATTTATGAATACGCAACGTAGTTAAATAAAGGTACATTTAGCCTTGTTGTTTTTTTTATATTTCAACAATTATAAAGTACTTTAGTCAATTCTAATTTATTCAAATTAACCTAAGCATCTATTTCATGAAATTCTGTAGAACATTATTAATTCTAGCACTTCTCTTAGCTAGTAATGTACAATTTGCGCAAGACACTGAACAAGAAGAAGATAAACTATCTTTAGATGAAGGTCCGATCAGTAATCAATTCGATTTTATTGCTAAACGCTCCGGAAACTATAGAGCCGATGGCGTTAGATATGAAGTAGTAAAAGAAACCAATCTATTTAAGATTCGTAAAAATGTTTTAGATTCAATAGCTGCCATGAATAAAAAAACTGGCGAACTTAAATCTACAATTGCCGAACATGAGACTACCATAACTTCTTTAAACAATAAGTTGGAAGAAACAACAACTAAACTGGGCGCTGTAACCGAAGAAAAAGATAGTATGTTTTTTCTAGGACTACCAGTTTCCAAAGGAACATACAACTTTGTCCTTTGGACAATTATTGGAGGGTTATTTTTAATGCTTGGTTTGTTTATTTATAAATTTAGAAATAGCAATATATTAACTCAAGAAGCCAAACAAAACCTTTCTGAATTAGAGGTTGAATACGAAGATCACAGACGAAGAGCTTTAGAACGAGAGCAAAAAATTAGTAGACAATACCAAGACGAGATTAATAAGCAGAAGAAAATTAAATAATTAAAAGCTCCTTTACGGAGCTTTTTTTTATATAGGGCATATACAAAAAGTTACAAAAGCTGAAATCAATGACATTTTAATCCCTTCTTGATGGGTGTAAGGTATTTTATAAAATAGAATCCGATATTAATGCTGCTCCAAGTTTTAACAAATAGAATTGACAGAGAGGAATCTATCCTATTTGCGGCATACGAGGATAACAAGGCTATTGCGCTTATACAGCTACACTATACCTTTTCCTTTATTAGCCTACAAAAATCTCTTTTTCTAAAGGATTTGTTTGTTAAAACAGACGATAATGGAGACTCTACAAGAATCAGGTATTGCTAAAAGTACAAGAATTTTACAACGAGAATAGTACTATAGGATTAGCATTGGAAACAACAATGCACAACCTCTCTTAAAAATTATACAAGAAATTATGATGAAAAAAAATTACGACTCTTTTCATTACTTTTGGCAGGCTAAATAATGAAGCAAACTCAAAAGATGCGAATAGATATTATTACCGTATTACCTGAACTACTTACCAGTCCGTTTGAAGCCTCTATTTTAAAAAGAGCTATTGACAAAGGATTGGTCGAAGTCCATTTTCATAATATAAGGGATTACACCTCTACCAAGTACCGTAATGTTGACGACTATCAGTTTGGTGGTGGCGCAGGCATGGTTTTGATGATAGAACCTATAGACAAATGTATTACCGAATTAAAATCTCAGCGCAATTATGATGAAGTTATCTATATGACCCCAGATGGCGCCACCTTAAATCAGAAAATGGCAAACACACTTTCTATGGTAGAAAACATAATTATTCTTTGCGGACATTACAAAGGTGTTGACCAACGTGTGAGAGATGCGTTTATTACCAAAGAAATTTCTATTGGAGATTATGTACTTTCTGGAGGAGAATTAGGTGCAGCTGTACTTTGCGATTCTATAATAAGATTGCTACCAGGTGTATTGAACGATGAAACTTCTGCCTTAACCGATACTTTTCAAGATGGACTATTAGCTCCTCCGGTCTATACTAGACCTGCAGAATACAAAGGAATGAATGTACCAGAAGTTCTATTAAGTGGTAATTTTGGAAAGATTGAAGAATGGCGAGAAAACCAAGCGTATGATCGCACCGAAAAACTACGACCAGACTTACTTGAGTAGTGTAATTTGAAATATTATAGAAAAACCATATAAATGCTTGTGTGTTTTAATTTAAATATTATTTTTGCACCCTGTTAGAACAACCTCTGACGATAATCGTGAATGTTGCTTTAATTTAATTCCAATTAACTATACGATGGAATCATTAATAAAATTTGTACAAGACGAGTTCGTAACGAAGAAAGATTTTCCAAAATTTTCTGCTGGTGACACAATTACTGTGTACTACGAAATTAAGGAAGGTGAAAAAACAAGAACTCAGTTCTTTAAAGGAGTGGTAATACAACGTAGAGGCTCTGGTTCAACAGAAACTTTTACTATCCGTAAAATGTCAGGTACCGTAGGTGTTGAGCGTATCTTCCCTGTTAACTTACCTGCATTACAAAAAATTGAAGTTAACAAACGTGGTAAAGTACGTAGATCTAGAATTTACTACTTCCGTGAATTAACTGGTAAGAAAGCTAGAATTAAAGAGATTAGAGGATAAACTTCTTTTCCTAATAACATTAAGCACTGTCTCATTTTTTGAAACAGTGCTTTTTTTATGAACAAAAGTGAATAACCGCTGTTCATAATGTGTTGAATAATAAAAGTTTACGAATTTTACATTTTAATTGTATTTTTTTGTACATTGTAGTGTAGTTAAAAAATTTGGATGACAAAGAATCCAATTTTGCAACCACTACGGAGTTTACGTTCTTTCGTATTGCAGTTTTATGCTAAACATTTAATGGTAATTAAATGAGGGAAATTTTAAGACTACAAGCTATCACTTATAGCTCTTAAAATTAATTGAATCTTAGAAAAACTATATACTAGGTTTCTATTTTACAATAAAGACCGCAAAAAAGAAATGATGTGTAGATGTCAGGTTACGTACTTGAGAATCGAAAAACATTTTAAAACGTTGAATTAGTGAAGCGGGTGCAATCAAGGGTTGCCGTTTTAATGAAAAATTAAAACAAACTGTCCGTAAACTTTTTCTAAAAAGCCATATCATTGTATGCGTACATTGATATGGCTTTTGTTATTTAACAAATCTTCCTTCCTAAGCTGAAAATATTAAGACCGCTCCACGCTTTCAAACCTTTAGAAAATCGTATATTTGTTCCGCTTAAATTAAAACATACCGCAAATGTCCAAAATTTTTTATACCAAAACAGACGAAGCGCCAGCTTTGGCAACGGAGTCTTTTTTACCTATTGTAAAAGCATTCACTAAATCATCAGGAATTGAAATAGAAACTAAAGATATTTCTTTAGCCGGAAGAATTGCCGCTACATTTCCTGAGTTTTTAACAAAGGATCAACAGGTAACCAATGATTTGGAAGAATTGGGCAATATGGCCAAGCAGCCAGAAGCGAATATTATTAAATTACCAAATATTAGCGCTTCTGTTCCTCAATTGAACGAAGCAATAGAAGAATTACAATCCAAAGGTTATAATTTACCAAACTACCCAGACGAGCCTAAAAATGATGAAGAGAAAGAAATTAAGGCAAAATACGACAAAATAAAAGGTAGTGCAGTAAACCCTGTTTTACGTGAAGGAAACTCTGACCGTAGAGCTCCTAGAGCTGTGAAAAATTACGCAAAACAGAATCCACACAGTATGGGAGCTTGGAGTTCTAGCTCTAAAACTCATGTAGCCACCATGGGTGAAGGAGATTTTCAGGCCAATGAAAAGTCATTGACATTGAACGATGCTACTTCAGTACAGATAAAGTTAGTTTCAGAAGGTTCTGAAACCATCTTAAAAGATAAACTAGCTTTACTAAAAGGAGAAATTATTGATGCTACTGTAATGAGCAAAACAGCATTATTAGATTTCTTGCAAAAAGAGATTAAAGATGCTAATGACAAAGGGGTTCTTTTCTCTGTGCATTTAAAAGCTACCATGATGAAAGTTTCTGATCCAATTATCTTTGGGCACGTTGTAGAAACTTTTCTAAAACCAGTATTTGTAAAATATGCTGATACTTTTGACACATTAGGTATTAGCCCAAATGATGGTTTAGCTAGTTTGTATCAGAAAATTGATAAACTTCCTACTAGCGAAAGAGATGCTATTAACAATGATTTAGAAGAAGCTCTTGCAAACGGACCAGATTTAGCAATGGTCAACTCTGATAAAGGAATTACCAATCTTCACGTTCCTAGTGATATTATTATTGACGCCTCAATGCCTGCAATGATCAGAAACTCTGGTCAAATGTGGAATGCAGAAGGGAAAGCGCAAGACACTAAAGCGGTTATACCAGATAGTAGTTATGCAGGCATTTATTCTGCTACTATAGATTTTTGTAAAGAACATGGTGCTTTTGACCCAACAACAATGGGTACGGTACCAAATGTGGGACTTATGGCTCAAAAGGCTGAAGAATATGGTTCTCATGACAAGACTTTTGAAATTAAACAAGACGGAAAAGTTCAAGTTATTGACACAGCAACAGGAAAAGTCTTAATTGAACACGATGTTAACGATGGTGATATTTGGCGTATGTGCCAGGTTAAGGACGCACCTATTGAAGATTGGGTAAAATTAGCCGTATCAAGAGCCAAAGCTACAAATGATCCTGCTGTTTTCTGGTTAGACGAAAACAGAGCTCATGATGCTGAACTAATTAAAAAAGTAAATAGTTACTTAGCTAAAGAAGACACTACTGGTTTAGATATCCAAATAATGTCGCCAATTAAAGCTACTGAATTTACATTAAAAAGAATGAAGGCCGGTAAAGATACCATCTCTGTATCTGGTAATGTATTACGTGATTACCTTACTGATCTTTTCCCAATATTAGAAGTAGGTACAAGTGCAAAAATGTTATCTATTGTTCCTTTAATGAATGGTGGCGGACTTTTTGAAACCGGTGCTGGTGGTTCTGCTCCAAAGCACGTAGAACAATTTTTAGAAGAAGGACACCTTAGGTGGGATTCTTTAGGTGAGTTCTTGGCATTAGGAGTTTCGTTAGAATTTTATGGTGAGAAAAACTCAAATGCTGCAGCTAAAATTCTAGGTGATACTTTAGATAGCGCAACAGAGAAATTTCTATTGAACGATAAATCCCCTTCCAGAAAAGTTAAAGAAATAGATACCAGAGGTAGCCACTTCTTTTTAGCTAAATATTGGGCAGAGGCTTTGGCATTACAAGATGATAATGCTGAACTAAAAGCTATCTTTTCTAAAGTGAGCTCAGAAATCAATGCTAAAGAATCTCAGATTCTTACTGAATTAATAGAAGCTCAAGGTGCTAAGCAAGATGTAGGCGGTTATTACAAACCAGATCCTACTTTAGTTGCTGAAGCTATGAGACCAAGTACTACTTTAAATGGTATTTTAAACTCCATTTAATCCAATAAGCTTATTTACAAAATACCCCCAACTTTAGTTGGGGGTATTTTTTTGCCTTTTAATTAGTTGTAGGAGTATCTTTTATTTCTAAGTATTTTTACTAAAAAAATTGATGAAAGGATATTTACCATTTATTCTTATCTCATGGCTATGCTTCTCTTTTTCATCCTGGGGACAACAAAAATATACCTTAAGTGGCTCTATTGCCGAATTCAACAGTAACGAAACCCTAATTGGGGTTACCGTTGCCATTCCAAAATTAAATACCGGAGTTACCACCAACGAGTACGGGTTTTATTCTATCTCATTACCTCCTGGCACTTACACGGTTCTTATTAGTTATCTAGGTTTTGAAGATATCATTCAAGAAATTGAACTTATCGAAAATAAACGGATAGATTATTTATTAGAGGAAAAAGCGGAACAACTGGCGGAAGTTGTGGTTACCGAGAACGTTGAAAAAATGGACATTAGAAAGCCACAAATGAGCGTTAACACTCTTTCTATTGGCACTATTAAGAAAATACCGGTAATTCTTGGTGAAGCAGATGTCATCAAATCTATATTATTATTACCCGGTGTAACCAATGCTGGCGAAGGTTCTTCCGGGTTTAATGTTCGCGGAGGTGCAGCCGATCAAAATCTTATCTTATTAGATGAAGCCATCATATTTAATTCATCTCACTTATTCGGATTCTTTTCTGTATTTAATCCTGATGCCATAAAAGATGTAAAACTTTACAAAGGTGGTATACCCGCACGTTATGGCGGTAGAGTGTCATCGGTTTTAGATATTTTTCAAAAAGAAGGCAATAGTAAGGCGTTTAAAATGAACGGAGGCATTGGTGCCGTGGCTAGTAGACTTTTAATTGAAGGACCTATTAAAAAGGATAGAGCTGCATTTCTTATTGGTGGTAGAGCATCATATGCCCATCTTTTTCTACCCCTTTTTGATGTGGACAATACCGCTTATTTTTTTGACCTGAACACCAAATTAAACTACAGGGTAACCGAAAAAAATAATATTTTCCTGTCCGGTTATTTTGGTAGAGATGTATTTGGTATCAATGATAGCTTTGTGAACACCTACGGAAATACGGTTGGCAACTTTAGATGGAACCATTTGTTCTCTGACAAACTTTTCTCTAACCTGTCTCTAATTTATTCTGATTACTATTACGGACTAAAATTAGATTTCGTAGGATTTAATTGGAATTCCGGCATCCGTAATTTCAATATTAAATATGACCTTAAACACTACAGCACAGATAAGTTACAAGTAAACTATGGTGTTAACAATGTTTACTACCAATTCAACCCCGGTAAAATTGAACCTAGTAATGCTGAATCCGGAATTATAGAAGAACAGCTAATTCAGAAATATGCCAATGAATTTGCTACCTACATAGATTTTGAGCATCGTATTACAGATAATTTAAGTCTAGGTTATGGTTTACGTTATAGTCATTTTATGAGATTAGGCCAAGATGAACTAAATGTTTATGCGGATAATAATCCTGTTGAATTTGATCCTTTATTACTTATTTACAAGGAAGCCGACCCTATTGATGTTATTTATCCAAGTAAAGGAAACAGCTTATCTAACTTCAGTAATTTTGAACCAAGGGCGTCATTATCTTATACACTGAACGAGACCAGCTCCATTAAAGCTAGCTATACAAGATTAGCCCAGTATTTACATTTATTATCCAATACCAGCTCTCCTACCCCTTTAGATGTTTGGACACCCAGCGGACCTTTTACAAAACCACAATTATTAGATCAATATGCCTTTGGGTATTTTAAAAATATAAAAGACGGAGATTATTCTTTTGAAACTGAGGTTTTCTATAAAGACGTTCAAAACAGAATAGACTATATAGATGGTGCAAATTTGATTGCCAATAATGCCATTGAACAGGTTATTTTAAATGGAGAAGCCCGTGCTTACGGTCTAGAAGTATTATTTCGTAAAAATGAAGGTAATCTTCAAGGCTGGCTAGCATACACCCTTTCTAAATCTGAACAACGTACACCGGGCAGGTCATCTGCTTCAGATAATAGTCGTAACAATATTGAAACCGGTATCAACTTTGGCAATTGGTACAACACTCCGTATGACAAAACACATGATATTTCTATGTTCGTAAGCTATGATGTATCTGAGAAATGGAGTTTTAGCGGTAATTTCACCTATCAAACCGGGCAACCTACCAACTACCCTATCGGTCAATTTGAGTTTCAAAATTTAACCGTACCATATTATGGTCTACGCAACACACAACGATTACCAGCATATAATCGCCTAGACCTTTCAGCCACATTAACTCCTAGGAAGAATAAAACCAAAAAAATAAAAGGAGAATGGGTTTTCAGCCTTTACAATGTTTATAATCGAAGAAATGCCGCTTCTATTAGCTTTAGACAGAATGACGACACTGGTATCAACGAAGCGGTGCGTACTTCTATATTCGGCATTGTACCCGCGGTTACCTACAATTTTAAATTATAAGCTATGAAACGCTATTTAATACTGATATTAACCATAACATTCTTTACTTCTTGCGAAGATGTCGTTGATGTAGAGCTTCCGGATAATGTTAGCAGACTCATTGTAAACGGGGTAATCAGAGTGGATGAAAACGAAGAGCATCTACCCATTGAAATAATGTTTTCAGAGAGTAGTGCCTTCTTTGAAGAAAATACAGTTGCAACTATTCAAAGCGCTATCATTTATTACGGTACTCCCAGAGAAGATACTCCAGAAATTTTGGAAGGTGGCGGAGTATCAAATTTAGCAGAAGTTGAACCTGGTAGCGGAAAATGGGTTCCTGACCCATCATTTGATAGTGATCAGAGAATTAGAGTAAGTAATATTAATGAAGGTGATGTTTTCAAATTGATAATTACAACAGATATTGAACAATATCTAGCGACGACCACCTACGTAAAATCAGTTCCTATAGACTCATTAGAACAAGGTGATGAGACATTGTTTTCTGAAGATGAAACAGAGGTTATAGTTACCTTTACCGATCGTGATACAACAAATGATTTTTACGTATTAGACTTAGATTTCGGAGAATTTCTAGTAACCGAAGATGAGTTTTACCAAGGGCAAACATTTGTGTTTTCATACTTTTACGACAATGAATTGGAATTGAACACAAGTTCAGAAGTTACTATTAGCCTGTTAGGAGCAGATGAACAATTTTACAATTACATGAACCAAATCATTGTTCAATCTGGTGGTGACCAAGGTCCATTTCAAACTCCAGCAGCAACTGTACGGGGCAACATCATCAACATTACAGGTATGGACAATGACGAGATGGCTAACAATTTAGAAAAAATAGATAATTTTGCCTTAGGCTACTTTGCCATTGTAGAAGAATATAAGGATAGTATTATAATTACAGATAATGAGAAGAACAGATAAAGATTTACTTGTAAAAGGATTAAAGCGACTAGGATTTACTGTTGTACTAATGTTTACCGCACCATTCATTTTATGGCAAGCATTTAAAAATCAAGAACATTCAATGTTCTGGCCTGTATGTATAGTTGGTTTAACTCTAGCCTTTTTCGCAGTTTTCATGGGCTTTAAAGGCATTATGACTATCATGAATTCAGTCTTCGGTGAAAAAACAAAATCACGTTAGTTCTTAGGAGTTTTTTTCCATTTATTATACAACTTATCATAATCATAATCTAAAACCGTTTCTTGTCGTTCCAATATACCTTTAGAAAATGCACGTTGTAAAATATCCTCTATTAAATAGTCCTCTTCTATTAGATCTGGATGAAATTCTTCTTTAATACTGATCTTAAAAAGTTTTGCTGTAGTATTATACCAAAATGCACGCCAACCGTTCCTTAATTCCTTGACAAGACTAAAAGCAGTGGTACCCGTCTGCCTGTAAATAAGTTTCACCAAAATCTGACCCTCTGTTCGCGTTAACTTCTTTAGCTCTTCTGAAAACTCCTCTTCAATAAACTTCTGTACTTTTTTGGTATATTTCTTACGTTTTCTATTATTCTTCAAGTTGGCTAAACTATCGTTTAACTCCACCAAACGCTCAGCCGCCATTTTTGCATACGGATATACTTTTTGTGTTTTTCTACGCAAAATATAATAACGTAACTTTTCATTATAAGAAGAGAACTTGAGCTTACCAAATACATAGGCTTCCTCTAAGGCTATTGAGCTTTGCACTAATGAATCACCGGTTACAATAATCATTTTTTCGGTAATCGAATCAAGCTCCTGTTCTTCAACTTGTGCATTGCAAATAAAAACACTGTTGATCAGTAAAAAAAGAAGTATAAAGTTATATTTCATTACCATAGGCTAAACAAAAGTCCTACCAAAATTAACGATTATTAAAGAAGGTTATTATTAATACAACGCTAATATTGTTAAGTTTGTATCCTAAACTTACATTGATGGCTGATAAAAAAATAATTACCAAAAAGTCTGAAGACTTTTTGGAAAAATACTTGAATAATGCTGCCCCAACAGGATATGAGTGGGAAGGGCAAAAAATATGGATGGACTACCTAAAACCTTATGTAGACACATTTATTACAGATACATATGGTACGGCTGTTGGAGTTATTAATCCCGATGCAAAATATAAGGTAGTCATTGAAGGGCATTCTGATGAAATTTCTTGGTATGTTAA
This sequence comes from Maribacter ulvicola, assembly GCF_900155985.1. Classification (GTDB taxonomy): domain Bacteria; phylum Bacteroidota; class Bacteroidia; order Flavobacteriales; family Flavobacteriaceae; genus Maribacter; species Maribacter ulvicola. Next base: position 122,039 of record NZ_FTMA01000002.1, on the reverse strand, counting down.
CTATATTACAGATAACGGACTTATTCATGTTATTAGAAATGGTGGTAGTGATCACCAAATAGCTCCCTCTAAATGGGTAAATATCCATACAAAAAACGGAATAGTAAAAGGTATATTTGGTTGGCCTGCCATTCATACCCGTAAAGGAGATAAGGAAGAATCACCAAAAATTGAGAATATAACCGTTGATGTCGGTGCTACAACCAAAGAGGAAGTTGAAAAACTTGGGGTTCATGTGGGCTGTGTAATTACTTATCCGGACGAGTTTCAAATTCTCAACAAAAATAAGTATGTATGTAGGGCTATTGATAACAGAGCAGGCGGATTCATGATTGCCGAAGTTGCGCGCCTTTTACATGAAAATAAAGTAGAATTACCTTTTGGTCTTTACATCACCAATTCTGTACAGGAAGAAATAGGTTTACGTGGTGCAGAAATGATAACACACACTATAAAACCCAACATAGCAATAGTAACCGATGTTTGTCATGACACCACAACACCAATGATTAAAAAAGAGGTGCAAGGACATACTGAAATTGGCGCAGGACCTGTAATTTCTTACGCCCCAGCGGTTCAAAATAAATTACGTGAGCGCATTATTGAAACGGCCGAGGAGAAAAAGATTCCATTTCAAAGAATGGCCGCTTCTAGATCTACCGGTACGGACACAGATGCTTTTGCCTACAGTAATGGCGGTGTTGCTTCTGCATTAATTTCCTTACCGCTACGCTATATGCATACTACCGTAGAAACGGTTCATAAAGATGATGTGGAGAATGTAATTCGTTTAATCTACGAAACATTGCTTACCATTAAAGATGGAGAAACGTTTAGCTACTTCGAATAAATTTTATATAATCCCTTCAATCTTTGGAGGGATTTTTTTATTATATGGATGAACTTATAGACATTTTAGATGCTCATGGAAAATTAACCGGCAAAACTGCCATGAAGTCCGATGCGCATAAGAATGGATGGTTTCATCAAACGGTGCATATATGGTTCTATACTCCAAATGGTCAAATACTAATGCAGCAACGGTCTAAAAATAAAGATGTGTTTCCTTTACTTTGGGATGTTTCCGTTGCCGGACATATTGGTGCAAGTGAATCTATCTTAACCTCTGTTATACGAGAAGTACAGGAAGAAATAGGATTAACTATATCCCCTCCGGATTTAGAAAAAATCGGAATTTATAAATCTTTTAAAAATCACTCTAGAACATTGAAAGATTACGAGTTTCATCACACGTTCATAGCTGAACTAAAGTCACCATTTAGTGCACTTCAAAAGCAGAAGAGTGAGGTGAAAGACTTAAAACTAGAATCTTTAAATCAATTTAGCAAAGCAATTTGTAACACTACTACATACAACTATGTACCTCATGATAATTCTTATTATAAAACTATTCTTAAAGAAATATCCAAAAGAATATATAGTTCATAGAGCCTATATACCTCTATTAAAATGAGTTCTTTAAAATAAACACTCTTAAGCCGTCTAAACCAGAACAAGAGTAAATTAATAGCATAAAAACTATTCACTTTTAGACGACTAGTTTTATTATAATTTTATTGAATTCTACATGTTATAAACTCCGCCATTTATATCAAGCGTAGCGCCAGTAATAAAGCCATCATATTCAGAGGCTAAATACAACACAGCTCTGGCAACATCATCAGCGTTACCCGCTCTTTGAATAGGTATACCTTTTGTAGTTTCTGCAGCAGATTCTTTAGTTGTGTGTGTATTGTGAAATGAAGTACCTAAGATAAGTCCCGGTGCAACTGCATTAACTCTTGTTCCCTGTGGCCCCAATTCTGAGGCAAGTGCCCTTGTATAAGTTAAAATAGCTCCTTTACTGGTAGAGTACACCAAAGATCCTGGGTGTCCTCCTTTACGCCCGGCCAAAGATGCTAAATTGACAATACTACTATTTTCATTTTTTGACAAATATGGTGCTGCTGCCCGTGTAACGAACATCATTGAAGTTAGATTGATATCCATCACCTTATGCCAAAATTCTGTTTCCATTTCATTAAGCATTTTACGCGCAACCAATGAACCGGCGTTATTTACAAGAATATGTAGATCTCCTAAAGCTTCAACCGTTTTTTCCACTAAACTATTGGCATCTTCTTCTTTGGTCAAATCCCCAGATATTGCAATTGCTTTCAATCCCTTATCCGTAGCATATTTCACCAATTCGTTTGCCGTATCCGCACTAGAAAAATAATGAATAGCAACATGGGCGCCACTGTCAATAAAATGCCTGGTAATGGCTTCTCCAATTCCCTGAGCACCGGCAGTAATGAGTATATTTTTTCCAGATAATTTGTTGCTATTCGTCATGATATTTTTAATTATAAAATTTTATTTTGATTTAAACACATATTGATCATACGACAAAAAATTGCACAACCAGATTGGTTAACCAAATATAATCAAAAATGACTCAGTAAAAATTTATCTGATATTAAGACACTTAGCTTAAATAGCTTACAAAATCTGAAACCTTGTTTAAACTGTACTCTTTTTGTGAGCCTTCTTTCATGTTTTTAACAACAAACGAATTATTTTCCAACTCCTGTTCGCCTATTAAAATGACATAAGGAACATTGCGATTATTGGCATATTTCATTTGCTTTTGCATCTTGGCATTAGATGGGTACATATCAGCTTTAACGCCAGATTTACGCAGTTGACTTACCAATTTTAAGGCTGCCATGGCTTCTTTATCCCCAAAATTAACACACAATACTTGAAGGGATCGATCAATTGCCTCTGGGAAGAGTCCTAAATCTTCCAAAACCAAATAAATACGATCAAGGCCAAATGAAATACCTACACCACTTACATTCTTTAAACCAAAAATACCGGTAAGGTCATCATAACGACCACCACCACCTATGGATCCCATTTTTACACCTTCTGGTGCCGCCACTTCAAAAATGGCACCTGTATAATAGTTCAATCCACGTGCAAGGGTAACATCTATTGACAATTTAGCAGATTGAAGCCCTAATGTAGAAACTGTCTCTAGAATAAAACGAAGCTCTTCCAGTCCTTTTTTACCTTCCTCAGAATCTTTTAACAATGCGTCTAAACGCTCTAATTGTTCTTCATTGCTGCCTTGTGGTAAAAATAACGGAGTGGCTTTTTCTATAGCTTCGGCAGTAATACCTTTAGCCAGCATTTCTTTTTTAACTCCGTCCTCCCCTATTTTATCTAGCTTGTCTAGTGCCACGGTAAAATCTATCAATAAATCTTTAGCCCCGATAACTTCTGCTATACCTGCCAAGATTTTTCTATTGTTCATCTTTATGGTTGCACCTTCCAATTTTAATTCAGAAAATACGGCATCATACAGCTGAATTAATTCTACTTCTTGTAATAAGGAATTGGATCCGACAACATCTGCATCACATTGAAAAAATTCTCTGAATCTACCCTTTTGCGGCCTATCCGCTCTCCATACCGGTTGAATTTGATAGCGCTTAAAAGGAAAATCTATCTCGTTTTGGTGCATTACCACGTAGCGCGCAAATGGTACCGTTAGATCATAACGCAATGCTTTTTCTGTAATTCTAGGTGCTATTGTAGCTGAATTTTTATCTGCATACGTAGCATCATCCACCTTACGTATAAAATCACCAGAATTCAATATTTTAAAAATCAGACGATCACCTTCTTCTCCATACTTACCCAATAAAGTATCAGAGTTCTCAAAGGAAGGAGTTTCAATAGGCTGAAAACCATAGGTCTGAAAGTTCTTCTTGATGATATCAAAGATATAATTACGCTTTGCAATTTCTGATGGATTAAAATCTCGGGTACCTTTTGGTATAGATGGTTTCTGTGCCATTAATTTTTATATTGAATTACAAATATAACCTTCCATAAAGTAAGGCCATATTTTAGTAGTATGGATTTTAGATTTTTAGTGTTTTATTTGGTAACGATTACTTTTTCGAACCATTTGTACAATTCTCCTTTTGTAATAACCGCACCTTGCTGAAGCAACGAAAACTTATCTACATTTTTATCGTCTGTATACGCTTTTGCAGCGGTCAAATATTCTACAAAATCTGATTGCCAATTTCTTTTGAACCAGTCAAAACCAACAGTAGTGGTCAAATCAATTTCTGGATTCATCACCTTTACCGAGATCAATTTCATCTCTTTATCGGTCAAATGAAAAAGATGCATTTGCTTGTCTGAAATATTCTCCAAATAAGAAACTTTGGTCAATACACCCTCCCATACCAAATCACTAAAAACATCTAGTTCTTCTTCTGCTACTTTTGGTTTATCCTTTTTTAGGGCATCCCACTCATCACCGGTTATAGACTGTGTCGCCAAAAAATTAATAAATTCTGGATGCAGTTCCTCTAATTGTTCTTTTGTTAGCCTCGTATATTTCATTTTGCAAAAATAAAAAGCCCTAACATATTTGCTAGGGCTTTTACAACTTAATTTTACAATCTTAGAAGATATACCTCAATCCTACTTGTGCCTGCCATCTAGATAACAAGCTAGCATCATAGCCAAACGTTTCAATCAAATCTGGATTAAAGGTATACGTAGGTACATTTGTACTTGGATCTACTGTTACACCAACGGGTTGAACATTATTTGGTTGTTGCACCAAGCCCCAATCAGAACTGATTAAATTTCCAATATTCAACACATCAGCACTAAATTGAATAATATTGGTTTTCCCCTTTGCTACGTTGATTTTATAATCTTGCAAGAACTTAACATCCCATCTACCTCTCCATGGTGCTAAAGCTCCGTAACGTTCAGCGTACTGCCCTCTGCGGTCACTTAAATAATCATCTTGTGCTATGTAAGTATCCAAAGCAGCTCCTTGACCAGCACCTGCAAATTGCATCTGATTAATTTCTGCAGATGTAGGTACATAAATAAGGTCGTTTATACTAGAACCATCCCCATTAATATCACCTCCATAAGTATAGTTAAATCTACCCCCTTGCGCATATTCAAAAAACGTAGAAAGGGTGGTTGCCCATTTACCGTTACCATATTCCCAATTTTTACTAGCTACACCAATGAACCTATGATTATCACCGTACTTAGAATGCGCCAACACATCTGCATTGACATCATTTACAATAGGGTTTCCGGCAAAAGCATCTGATGTGATCTCAGCTTCAATAGAGTTCACGTCCTTAGCATCTAAATAACTATACGCTAACATGGCATATAAACCATTGTCGAATGTTTTTTGTGCTTTGAGAGATGCATTCCATATTCTACCCTTATCCGAGTTTGTAAATACAAAAGGCCCTGCACCAAACCCTTCAGAGTTTAACAAGTCGTCCGAGGTATAAATTGCTCTATTATCTACGCCTGATAAATTAGCGGAAGGTGAAGTAATTGCCCAGTTTTGAACGTGTGGTCCATTGATATCTTTAGTATACGATACATCTGCCGTAAGCACCATACCGTTATCTAAACGCTTATCTGCACCTAAATTGGTTCTCCAAACCTGAGGAAACTTATAATCTGGATCAACGGCTTGCAAGAAAAACACATCAGGATTGGCAATTTGGTTTCCTAACCATACAAATGGAAAACGACCGGTAAATATACCGGAACCACCACGTAATTGCAAAGATCTATCTCCATAAACATCATAATTGAAACCAACTCTTGGTGAAATCAACCAATCATTAGTTGGCAATTGGGTATTATCTATAAATACAGTTTTGCCCGTGTTAGGGTTTTCATAAGGCCGATCAGCAATAACAAAACCTCTATCAATAACATCTTGTGCTTTCTCTGCAGAGTCAAAAAATAATGGCTTATCAAAACGAATACCATAGGTTAATTTTAATTTCTCGTTTACATTCCATTCATCTTGTACGTAAAATGCCAATTGACCTACGTTGGTTTCTGCTAATGCCCAACCTTCTCCGTCAGGAACGGCGTTATTAGCATTAAACGTAGCTTGCGGACCCGCAAAATCATATGTAGACGCATCAAAATCTGCAATATCTACACTGCCAAATTTAGAAAATCCATACGCCGTAAGGTTAAACGAATTATCAAACATAAATTTCTCTAAAGAAAAACCTACTGTATAGGTATGGTCTCCTTTATAAAAATTTAAGTTGTTGGTAATTTGAAGTACTTTCTGATCAAGCCTATTATTTGCAGAAAATGGCTCATGACCCGCTATAATATAGTTAGACCCATCTTTGGCGATATTAATAGAAGGAGCAGGAGAAGAAAACGGATTTCTATAGTCATTAAAATGAGTATACCCCACCTGAAGTTTGTTTGAAGCTGTTTCTGACAATGTGGAATTCAATTCTACTTGTACCGATTTAAGCTCATTGTTTTGCTCATATCCAGAATTCTGAAATTGTAATGTATTTGCATTAGGGCCTCTAAACTGTATTGCCGTAGGATGGGCAGGCTTCTGTTTAGAAGCGTTCAAAAAATTATATATCACCGCCAAACGGTTGTTATCATTAATATTCCAATCTAATTTAAAAAGACCTTTTGTAGATTCTGCATCATGCGTATAACCTTCATAGGCACCTGGATCATAACCAACGGCCAGCAACTGATCTCTAACAGCGATTAAATCACTTTCCAATACTCTAGATTCATTAATTGCACCTGAGCCTGTATTAGGTACCCATCCGTTCGTGCCTAAATCTGTACGTTCATCTCTTTCAAAATTCGCAAAGAAAAATAATTTGTTTTTTATAATTGGTCCGCCGATACTTACCCCGTATTGACTTTGATCTAATTTAGGCTTAACAATATCGTCACCTTTAATTTTACCACCGGTCATATCTTCATTTCTGAAAAAACCGTAAACCGTTCCATGAAATTCATTAGAACCACTTTTGGTTACAGCGTTTACAGAAGCTCCCGTAAAACCAGATTGTGTAACATCATATGGCGCTGTAGATACTTGAATTTGCTCAATTGCATCTAAAGAAATTGGTTGCGAATCTGTCTGTCCACCGGGTGTTGCCGCATCTAAGCCAAAAGGGTTATTAAAAATTGCACCGTCCAAAGAAAAGTTATTGAACTGATCATTTCTACCGCCAAAAGAATTACCACTTGCCGTTGGCTCTAAACGCGTAAAATCTTGTGCTGAACGTGAGATAGTAGGTAAGCGCGTTAATTCTCTTCTACCAACACTGGTCTCAGCTCCTGTACGGTCACTACTAAACGTACCTGAACGATCAGAGACTACAGTAACTTCGTCCAATGCCTGACTTTCACTTGCCAATTTGATATCTACATTGAACGTTTGCCCTAATGACAAATTAACATCGGTAAGTTTGTAAGGCTTAAAGCCTACATAAGAAATTTCAACACGGTAAGGACCTCCAACTCGAAGGTTAAGCAGGTTAAACCTACCATCCTCATTGGTAATTGCCCCGTATTTTGTACCTGTTGGTGTGTGGACAGCGACAATATTTGCGCCAAAAAGTGGTTGGTTTTGGTCATCCATTACCAAACCTCTAATATTAGATGTGGTAACCTGACCATAAGTTGCACTTATGAAAAGTAACAACAGTACTTGAAAAAACATTTTGTTCTTCATTTTTATTGGTTTTGAGTTATTTATGGGTTCTCTAACAAAAATACCAATAAAAAAAAGAGCTATGTTTACATAGCTCTTTTTAATTTTAAACGCAAGTAATTAATTATTTTTGTTCTCCAACTACTTCGAAACCAAAATCAACAATCACCTCACGGTGTAATCTAATCTGTGCATTGTAAGGTCCAGTTCTTTTAACTGCCCCACCTTGAATGCTAATGAATTTTTTGTCAATTGAATGACCTTCTTTTGCAATTGCATCAGCTAAATCACCATTAGTAACAGAACCGAATAATTTATCGGCAGCACCTGTCTTAGCAGTAATTTTTAACTCTAAAGCTTTTAACGCTTCTTCTACTTTCTTAGCAGCGTCAACAACTTTTTTATCTTTATGTGCTCTTTGCTTTAAATTCTCAGCTAAAACTTTTTTAGCAGAAACAGTAGCCATAGTAGCTAAGCCTTGAGGTATAAGGAAGTTTCTTCCGTAACCGTTCTTAACATTTACTACATCGTCTTTAAAACCTAAATTTTGTACGTCTTCTTTTAATATAAGCTCCATGATTCTTTTCTTATTATTTTAATAAATCAGCAACATATGGCATTAACGCCAAATGACGAGCTCTTTTTACGGCTTGTGCCACTTTTCTTTGATACTTCAATGAAGTTCCAGTAAGTCTTCTAGGTAATAATTTACCCTGCTCGTTTACCAACTTCAATAAAAAATCAGCATCTTTATAATCTACGTACTTAATACCAGATTTTTTAAAACGACAATACTTCTTCTTAGTGTTGGTTTCAATGTTCAACGGAGTTAGATACCTGATCTCTCCATCTTTCTTTCCTTTTGCCTGTTGTTGTAATGTTGCCATAATACTTAAGCTTTAGCGGTTTTGTTTCTTGTTCTTCTTTTTTCTGCCCATGCAACAGCGTGCTTGTCCAATTTAACGGTCAAGAAACGCATAACACGTTCATCTCTTCTAAACTCTTGCTCATAAGGTGTTACTACCTCACCAGAGTTAGTGAATTCAAACAAGTGGTAAAATCCACTTTTTTTGTTTTGAATAGGATAAGCTAATTTCTTTAGCCCCCAATTCTCTTTAGCTACCATTTTGGCGCCATTGTTAATTAAGAAATCTTCGAATTTCTTAACTGTTTCCTCTATCTGAACATCAGATAGAACGGGATTCAAAATGAAAACAGTTTCGTAATGGTTCATATTATAATTGTTTTTAAGGAGTGCAAAAATAGATATTTTTTTAAAATAAATATAAGAAATACGAATATTCTTCGTTATTGAAGGGTAACAACGTTAAAATTAGACCAAATCTTAAATATATCATCATTACCAATTACACGATCAACAGTGCATTGTTCACATCTTTTGTTGCAGTTCAGCTTGTTTTTCCTGTTCTTTGTCGATGATTTAACCCCACAAATCAACCCTTATGAAGTTAAGAAGTATCATCGTTGACGACTCATCTATGCAAAGGATGGCCGTTGCCAAGTTGGTAAACAATCATCCCAATTTAACCATGGTAGCTGAGTACAGTAATGCTATTGAGGCTAAAAACGGAATCAAGAACCATGAAATCGATCTTATTTTTCTTGATGTTGAGATGCCAATCATTACAGGATTCGACCTACTGGAGTCCCTAGAAAACAGTCCTCAGGTAATTTTAATTACCGGTAAACCAGATTATGCACTTAAAGCATTTGACTATGATGTAACAGATTATTTGCACAAGCCCATTACCATGGCACGTTTTGACGCGTCTGTTAAAAGAGCCGTAGCAAATTATGAACAACTGCACAGAGTCAACGAAGATGAAGAGCATATTTTTGTTAAGAGCAACCTTAAGAAAAGAAAGGTTATTTTGAATGATATTAAGTGGATAGAAGCACTTGGCGACTATATAAAACTAGTAACCGACGAAGCTAATATCGTTATCTTATCAACAATGAAGTCTTTTGAAAAGCAATTGCCTCAAGATAAATTTTTAAGAATTCACAAATCATATATCATTAACCTAGAAAAGGTTGAAAAATTCAACAGTAAAAATGTTGAAGTTAGTGGTAGATCTATTCCACTCAGTAGAAACAAAAAGACAGAACTAGCCGAAGCGCTAAGTAACGTATAATATATGGCATAATTTTACTTTAAAAAAAGACCGCTTAATAGCGGTCTTTTTTAAATTTATATATGATCTACATTATATATTACCCTAACACTTCTAAACATAGCCACAGCTTTAAACGTCTTTTCTATTCGCCTAATATTAGCTTTAGTCTGCGCAAGAGAATGTGCTTTTCTAATTTTAATTACAATATGTTTTAAATACTGATTTCTGATTCTCGCAACAGGCGGATATTCAGGTCCTAAAACGGTACCACCAAAATTAGTACGCAATGCACCGGCAAACCAATCTGCGGCTTCATTTAGTACTTGGTAGTTTTTATGCTTAAAGGTTACTTTGATAATTCTATTGACCGGCGGATATTTAAATTGCTCCCTTTCATATAACTGCTCTGTATACATACCTTTATAATCACTTGTGGTCACTTGCTTCAATATCTGATGATACGGATTATACGTCTGTATAATTACACGACCTCTTTTTTTGGTACGTCCTGCCCTACCCGCTACTTGTGTTAACAATTGATATGTTCTTTCATGAGCACGATAATCTGGAAAGTTTAATAATGAATCTGCATTCATTACACCTACCAAATTCACGTTTCTAAAATCCAGTCCTTTGGTCAACATTTGCGTTCCTACCAAAATATCCAATTCCTTTTGCTCAAATGCCGTGATTATCTTTTCGTAGCCATGCTTGCCCCTGGTAGTATCTAAATCCATTCTACCTACTTTGGCTTCAGGAAATAAACCAGATACTTCTTTCTCTATTTGTTCCGTACCAAAACCCTTGGTATCTAAATCTGGACTACCACATGCAAAACATATTTCTGGCAATGCGGTATGGTGCCCACAATAGTGGCAACGTAATTGATTTCTATATTGGTGATAGGTTAAACTTACATCACAATTAAGGCATTGTGGCGTATGACCACATGTTAAACATTCCATTAATGGAGCAAAACCTCTTCTATTCTGAAAAAGTATAATTTGCGCACCTTCTTGTAGCGTCTCTTCCATTTCCATAAAAAGACGTTCAGAAAAATGACCTTTCATCTTTCTTTTTCTAGAAGCTTCTTTGATATCTACCAATTCCATCTCCGGCATCAGCACATTACCATAGCGCCTTGTTATTTCAGCAAACCCATATTTACCTGTTTGTGCATTATGGTAACTCTCTACACTTGGTGTCGCAGAACCCAATAGAATATTCGCCTTATGTAAATGTCCTAAAACTACTGCTGCATCTCTGGCGTGATATCTTGGCGCCGGATCAAATTGTTTAAAAGAACTCTCATGCTCCTCATCTACAATGACCAAACCTAATTTACTAAAGGGCAAGTACATTGCCGATCTAGCCCCTATGACCAATTGTGCTTTAGGTTTTTCCTGTAAAACATTTTGCCAAACCTCTACACGTTCTTGCACATTATACTTAGAATGGTAAATAGCTATTTTCTCACCAAAATACTCTTGAAGCCTACTTATTAGCTGTGTTGTCAAAGCTATTTCTGGCAATAAATACAATGCTTGTAAACCTTTTTCCAAACATTCTTCTATTAATTTTACATACACCTCGGTCTTACCTGAAGATGTCACCCCTTTCAACAAGGTTACTTTTCCTGTTTGGAACGAAGCCTTAATATCTACTAGCGCAGCCTTTTGATATTCATTTAAATCTTTAGTTTCTGAATTATCTGCATCACCATCATAATTGACCCGATCGGTCTTTATAAAATACTCCTCTAAAATTCCTTTGTCTACAAGTGATTTTATAACCGCTTTAGAGGTATTGCTAGATGCTTCTAATTCAGAAACTTTTATTGGGTGCTGACTTTTACCTTGTAATTGAAATAATGTAAGTACTACTTGACTTTGCTTTGGTGCCCTGGTCAAAGTTTTTAGAAGCTCCTCTAACTTTTCATCTGATGCGTGTTCTGTACCCAACTTTACGTACCTGACCAACTTTGGCTTGTATTGCTCATACACCTCTTCTTTTAAAACGATTACTTTTTTCTCTAATAATCGTTGAAGAATTGGCAATACATTTTTACGCTCTACAATTGCAGAAACCTCTTGTACCTTTAAGATCGTTTGATGCTGCAAAGCTTCAAACACCAAAAATTCATCGTCCAAGAGGGTGTTTTCGTCTATTTCATATTCTCTATTACGAAGCACCAATGTTTCACTCTCCAATAAAAATGCTCCAGGCAAGGCACTACGCACTACCTCCCCTAAGGTACACATGTAATAAGAAGCAATCCATTCCCAATGTTTTAGCTGAGTCGTATTTACAATTGGATAATCATCTAATAATTGGTGGATTTCCTTTGCCTCATAGACTTCTGGCGGATTCTGATGAATACACTGAACAACCCCGGTATATATTTTTGATTTACCAAAAGGTACGGCTACACGCATACCTGGTTGCAGTAACGCCGCCTCTTCAGCAGTTATACTATAGGTAAAACTTTTCTCTAACGGAATTGGTAATATTACATTAATAAAGTTTGCCATAGTTACCCTTCCACCCGTAGCCATGTTTGTGTTCTATAGATAAATGCCAAATAACCACGGACTTTCAACTCATCCGGATTATCTGGATTCAACCATATTTTAAAACGAAACGTCATCGCTTGTTCTGGATCAAATAATCGCTTTCCTTTCCATTCCCCATCATCATGCAACTCACCACCGGTAATAATCTCCATACCGGTTACCGGTTTATCTTTTAAATCTCCGTCACATTTATCACAGATTCTATTTTCTTGTCCGTCTTCTAAAATCTTAACGACTTTACCATACATTAATCCGTCTTTTTTATAAATTTCAATTAGACCCTTGGGCAGACCGGTGCGATCATCAATAGTTTTCCATGTGCCAAAAACTGATTGCGCAGAAATGTTCATAGAAATAAAAAATATAAAGAGAATACTTAATTGTACAGTTTTATTTATCATTCTTTTTTAGTGATTTTACGTAAAGTATTAAGGGAGGCATTCAGCTCAAACCCAAGTAGCAATATATTAGAATTTAACCATATGTAGACCATTAAAATCAATAATCCCCCCAATGCTCCATATAATTCATTGTATCTAGCAAACTTTTCAACATATATTCCGAAAAGATATGAGGTTAATAAAAACAATGTGGTGGTCATTAATGCCCCAAAAGAAAAAAATTTTGCCTGCTTACCTTCTCTTGTACCAAAATAATAAAGTATCGCGGTAGTAAAATACGACAGAATTATAAAGAACAGCACCTTTGCTATTTGAACACCAATAACTTCATCGTCACCCAAAATATACCCGCCTTGCTTTGCTGCAAACTCAGATAAATACCCCAACACATAAAATTCAAAGTATATATACGCTACAAAGCCCACTATTATTAAAATAGCCAAAATGAGACCTACCATTAAAGCATACAGATATTGTCTAAAGAAATGGCGTGTTAGGTCTATATGGTATGATGTTTCAAAACCTCCAAATATGGAATTAACCCCGTTGGCAATTAAGAATATGGACAGTAAAAATGCAGATGAAAGCAAGCCTCCTCGTTTTTGATCCTTTATTTGCTGAAACACATCACCAAAATAGTCACCCGTGGCACTCGGTAAAAAAGATTCTAAAAATAGCTGAAACTGTACATCAAAATCGCCATGCTCAATACTGATGTAAGACACTAAAAACGGAACCAAAGTCACCATAAAAATCAATAACGGAAATAGCGCCATAAACAAGCTAAACGCAATAGCACTGGCACGTGTAGACAATGTACCCCTTAAAATACCAAGCACATACATTTCTAAAAGATCATAAATTGAAAGCCCTTCAAAACCGGGAAGCCTAATTTGTTTTAACAACCTGACCAACCAGTTTACAATGGGGATCTTTTCTAGCTTTTCTTCGACCTCTAAAGACATTAAACCGCTTTTAAACTCAGATCTAAATTATAAACAGAATGTGTTAACGCCCCTGAAGAAATATAATCTACACCGCATTCTGCATATTCCCGAATTGTTTTCTCATTAATACCACCAGAAGATTCCGTCAAACAGGTACTACCTATTAATTTTACCGCGGTGCGCGTATCTGCATAATTAAAATTATCGATCAATATACGATATACGCCTTCTGACTCTAAAATTTCTTTGATTTCTTCTAAGTTTCTAGCCTCAACGATAATCTTTAAATCACGCCCTGTTTCTTTTAAATAGTTCTTGGTCTTATCTATTGCTTTGGTAATACCGCCAGCAAAATCTATATGGTTATCCTTAAGCATGATCATATCATACAAGGCAAACCTATGGTTTTCTCCACCACCAATTTTTACAGCCCATTTTTCTAGTGCGCGTATACCTGGTGTAGTTTTTCTAGTATCTAAAATCTTTGTGCCCGTACCTTTTAAAAGATTAACGAACATATTGGTTTTTGTAGCTATTGCACTCATTCTCTGCATGGCGTTTAACACCAAACGCTCTGCTTTTAATATACTTTGAGAACTACCTTCCACATAAAAAACAATATCTCCATGACTTACCGGAGTACCGTCCTTTATCAATACTTCTATCTTCAAATTTGGGTCAACAAAATAAAATACAAGTTCAGCAAAAGCTACCCCAGCAATAATTCCTTCGTCTTTTACCAACAATTTTGCCTTACCCGTAGCGGTATCTGGAATGCATGCCAATGAACTATGATCACCATCACCCACATCTTCACGAATGGCATTTGCTATGATCAATGTTATCTCTTCTTTAAATTGCTCTTCTGAAATCATATGTATATCATCTATTGTATTGCTAAATTACAAATCCATTTGCGAAATTGATTTACTTTTGACATATGACTATAAAACTTTTAGCCATTGGCAAAACCGACAGTTCTCAACTACAGGAACTCATTGAGGTATATCAAAAGCGATTACAACATTATATCAATTTTGAAATTGAACTCATACCTGATTTAAAAAAGACGAAAAACCTTTCTGAAGATCAGCAAAAAGACAAAGAAGGAGAACTTATTCTTAAAAGACTAGCCTCTACAGATGTTTTAATTCTTTTTGATGAAAAAGGAAAACAGTATACATCTGTTGAGTTTTCTAATTTTTTACAAAAAAAGATGAATTCTGGTATAAAGCAATTGGTATTTTTAATAGGAGGACCTTACGGTTTTAGCAACGAGATATATGCTAAGGCTTCTGGGAAAATAAGCCTATCCAAAATGACCTTTTCACACCAAATGGTACGTTTATTTATAACTGAACAAATTTATAGGGCATATACTATTTTAAAAAATGAGCCCTATCACCATCATTAGAATGCTCAAGAAACATTATTTCTGCTTATGCTTGCTTTTTAAGTGATTTCACCATATTCTGAGAAACACCTTCTAAATCTACAAGTTCTTCCATTAAAAAAGAGATAAGCTCTTCTTTATGCTCCACTTTTTTTTCAATTTTAAGAACACGATGGTAGTTCTTGATATTTTTCATATGCAAATTAAAGGCGTGTGTTTGATGCCAAGCTATTTCTTTTAATTTCTGATTTTGAATCGCCATCTTTTTTATGGACGGATTAATAAAGAAAAATATTTCTATTATTAATATAATCAAAGAAAAAACTGCTAGTTCCAACTCTACAATCATTAATGCCCTTATATCTTCTTCTGAAGCTTTTTGAAATTGATTGACAATGTCGTCCATAATCAAAAGAAATTTGTCCGACTCAGATGACAATCTCTCTAAATCTATTAATTTTAGATTACTAAAGTCATTTGTTGATTCTAAAATGAAATTTAAATGCGGCTGTAAACTATTAAAGTTTTTTTGAATTTCATCATTATCAAGTTCTAAAATCCCCGTTGCTGCATTCCCTTTTTGCAAAGCTGTGTTTGTATTTGATAATTTAGTCATTGCCAAACGCAACTGACCATAGTCACATGTACCAAACCTACACTCATACACATTCTTAACAATTGCCTGCGAAAGCATTCTTTGCCTACCCGCAACATTTATTCTCAATGCATCTTGTCGTTGTCGTGCTAAAGAATACTGTATTATAGACTGTATCACAATGGTCAATACAATTACAGTAAAAACCAACAGATAATAGTTATTGAAACTTTTACCAGATTTTAATTTCAATAAAATCTTATTCCACATAATTAGAGATATTTCCTACAAACTATAATTGTATCAATACCATAACTTTTAAGAATTAAAAATGTTGTAGAAAACAATGAAAATTGGATAAAAAAAAAGTGCAAGTCGTTTAACTTGCACTTCACATTCTATATGATTTTACTGGTAATGACTCATATTAGATCACCGTACACTAGTATAATACTCTAAATTTGATTGTATTTTCAACTTTTCTTAAAGCCTTGATTACATCTTTATTATATTCTTTGTCCAAATCTGTAATTACATATCCCACTTCATTATCGGTAGAAAGGTATTGACTTGAGATATTTAATTCATACTCTGCCAAAACCTTATTTATTTTGGCCATTATACCCGGCACATTCTTGTGTATATGTAAGAATCTATGTGATTTGTTTTGTTTTGGCAAACGGATATTTGGAAAATTAACTGCATCTACCGTATTACCGGAATTGATATAATCCATTATTTTATTAGGAACGAAATCAGCAATATCACGTTGAGCTTCTTCTGTACTACCACCCACATGCGGAGTTAAAATTACATTTGGAAAACCTTGTAATTTTGTTTTAAACTCACCATTACTACGTGGCTCATCTGGATAAACATCTACTGCGGCACCACCAACATGACCTTCCTTTAATCCATTTGCCAGAGCATCAATATCTACAACGAAACCTCTAGATAGATTTATCAACATAGCACCTTTCTTCATTTGCTGTATTTCACGCTCACCAATAAAGTTCTTGTTTGCTTTGTTATCATCTATATGTAATGTTACCACATCAGACACATTCAACAAATCTTCTAATGAATTGCATTTTACCGCATTGCCCAAAGCTAACTTATCATCTACATCATAGTAATACACACGCATACCCATGGCTTCTGCCAAAACTGATAATTGCTTACCTATATTACCATAACCAACAATGCCCAAGTTCTTACCACGAACTTCTCTAGACCCTGCAGCTGTTTTCTGCCATTGCCCTTCATGAATTTCCCTACTACGGTCAAATACACTACGCATTAACATAATAATCTCACCAATTGCCAATTCTACTACTGACCTAGTATTGCTGTACGGAGCATTAAAAACTACCACACCTTTTTTCTTGGCAGCATCTAAATCTATTTGAGTGGTACCTATACAAAAAGCACCGACCACCAATAATTTGTCGGCAGCGTCTAAAACTGTTTGCGTTACCTGGGTTTTAGAACGAATACCAAGAACGTGAACGCCCTTGATTTTTTCTAGCAGTTCTTCCTCTGATAAGCTATGTTTAATCAATTCAACGGAAAAACCGTCTTCTGATAAATTATCGAATGCAGCTGTGTGCACATTTTCTAATAATAGAACCTTAATTCTATTCTTTGGATACGAAATATTTCTTGGCAACTTGTTCACAAATAAAAATTCATCTAAACTTGGTGTAACATAATCCGCATTATTAGCGGCTTTTTCTCTATGCACGTTTTCGGTATATGCAAAAAACTTGTCGGCTATACCTGCTTCACGCATTACATAATCACTGTAACCATCTCCTATAACCTGGACTTCTCCATCCAAGTTCATTTGCTTAAGACAATCTATTTTGCCATTATGCTGAGATAGCACATTTTTCTCATCGAAACCGATGATACTCCCTTCTTCATCGAATTTAAACGTATTTGCATACACTCGATCAGACGGTATATTGTATTCTTCTACAATAGGATCAATAAACTCTTTGAATCCACAGGATATCACATAAATATCATCTGCATACTTTTCAAAAAAATCTTTATTGGCGGCTATAGACTTAGATATTTTATTTCTAAGATTATCTACCAACCCGTCTAAATCTTCTTTTTTAGCATGTAATAACTGAATTCGACGTTCCAAAGATTCGGTAAACGAAATATCACCGTCAATTCCTAAGTTGGTGATTTTCTGAATTTCTTTAATAACTTCATCTTTGTTGGATCTTCCTTCTAAAGTCATTTCGGCAAGAACATCCAATGCTTCTACCCTAGTCAACGTACTGTCAAAATCAAAAACGTATTTTCTACTAACTTCTACCATTATTCTCTTTTGGTTGGATAAGAATTTTTGTTATTAAAATAAGTAGCAAAAGTAAAAATTTAATTTATGCTGATATATGATATCCTATAAATAAAACAAAAAGATTATGTAATGATGTAAATTGATAAAATCAATATCTTTTAGTTCAAAAATTAAAGAACAGACAATGAAATGGTTACTCTCTTTTAAACCACGTTACCCCAGTCAACCTTTCTTTTAAAACTATCTTTTTTTATGGTATTACCTAATTCGTGAGCATTGGCACCATTTTTATTTCAGCATAGCAAAACATCAGATTTTCAGTTCAAATCTACTTACCGGTAAATACTATAGATTGCTATTTTACAACATACCAAAGCAGATTTACATTCATACATTTTACATCATCCACCATCCTTTTACATATCTTAAACACATAACTGCCAATTACCTGCAAAAAAACACCCTACTGAAATTTGCTTTCACAAACAACCTAGGGGCAAGCCCACAAAACATTGATTTTTTTTGGGGTTTCAACGCATTCAAAGAAACATTTAATCTGCGCTTATCATATAAAGCCCTATTATTTAAGAAATATATAGAAGCCCTGCCAAGATAGCCAGCCCAAAACTTATTAAAGTTCCTATTAAAATATACTCTGTTAATTTTCTATTATTACGTTCTTTAAGATCATTAAACCTAAAAACAGATTTTGCAGCTATTAGCAAACCAATAACTTCCCATCTACCAAGTACTATAAAGATTAGAACAAATAATCTTTCTATAATACCTATGTACTTACCTGCATTGGGGAGCGATTTATGATCCGTTTCTATCTGATTGGACATCCCCTCTAAAATCATACCCATAATAATTGCTGCCGGATAGGTTACAAATACAATTGCCGTTACCAAGTACCAATCTAAATTTTCGAACAACAATAAGGTATGAGCATATAAATTGGTATAAAAAACACAACCATAAATGACCAAAATATGCAATACTTGATCTATGAAAAACGGAACACTTTTATTCTTGAACAATTCATTTGAATACAATTTTAGTGTATCAATGAAAAAATGAGCAATAGTTACCGTTACTGCTATTTTCCAAAGGGATAGATCCCAAAGAAGGAGCATGTACAATGAAAAATGCAATAACACATGTACGTATAAAAATTTAGATTTTATCTTGTTCGCTTGCTTGTGAAGTACCCATCTTGTAGGTTGTAAAACAAAGTCTCCAATTAAATGAGCTAAAACTAGTTTTATGAAAATCAACATATTTATTTACTGGTAATTAATTCTTTGTAATAGGACAATACATCTAAAACTAAATCTAATCTTGCTCTTTTTAAACGCTGACTTACGGCAGATTGTTTTATACCCAACTGCTGTGCAATTTCTTTTTGTGAGTAATGAGGGTAATCTAGGGACAAGGTTACAATTTCTGCAGAAACAACGCTCCAATCATCCATAAAATTTAAAGCTAAACGCAACATTAAATTCAATGTGCGGTCATGTGCTGTTTCTCCGGTTGCAATACTAAGATTTACCTTACTCTCCTTTAGTGTTTCAAAATTACGTCCTGATCGCTGGTATGCTGGACCGTTAGATTCAGTCACCCCTGTACCAACATAGGTCTCTAAACCTATACCGATACCCATTCTTACATCTAAACCTTTTATAGTTTTTAACATTGCTTTTATGCGAATAGCGGTGAACAATGCATTTTTTTCGGTAAGCTTTAACTGAAATTCATCACCGCGATAAATCTCCCAATTCATTGGCGATGCACCAAATTGTTTTAAATAATTCTTTAATAGATCCATCCACTGATCACTAGGATGATTCTCAGAATTAATAATATCTCCAGTAATTATAGCTATCATGATTATTATTTAAAACGCTAATATATTAAATTATAAGCTAATTAGTTAATATATATAAGTATTAGCACATATAGCAATACCATTAAGCATAATCAACTCAAAACCAGCGCCTTGTTAATATACAATAATCTTTGAAGGAACGCCCAAATTTACCTAATAGAATTTGTTCTTCAGGAATTATCTGAAATCGATTCATATAACTTACAAAACCAGCAGCGATCAGTATATTAAAAGCATTACCTAAAAAAACACCTAGCGCCAACAATAGAAGCAGCAACGCTAAATACATAGGGTTTCTAGAAAATTTAAAAATTCCGCCTACCACTAAATTAGAAGCCTTGTCAGGGTTTAAAGGATCTATGGTCGTTTTTACTTTTCTAAATTGAACTAAAGCAAAGAGCGCTGTGAAAACACCAATACCGATCAAGAGCTTTGCCAATAACAATCTGCCCAAAAAATCGAAATAACCAATAGGTAGGAACTCTGCCAATAGGAACATCATCAATCCAAAACATAAAAACACTAAAACCGGTGGTACTTTTAACTCCATTTCATAAAATTACTACTTTTGATGATTTAAATTGACAAACCAGACTCCAAATTGTTCCTATGAAGCTAGTATTTGCCACTCACAACCCTAACAAATTAAAAGAAGTTCAACTTTTGGTTCCATCCCAAATAGAACTCATAAATTTAGAAACAATAGGTTGCACCACAGATATACCCGAAACCGCAATTACGCTTGAGGGAAACGCAAAACTAAAAGCAAACTTCGTAACCAAAAACTATCAATTATCATGTTTTGCAGATGATACAGGGCTCTTGGTGAACTCACTAAACGGAGAACCCGGCGTGTACTCTGCCCGTTATGCAGGACCCCAAAACAATTCTAACGCCAATATGGACAAACTATTGGCCAACCTTAAAGGTAAAAAAGATAGATCCGCTCACTTCAAAACAGTTATTGCTCTAAACCTAAATGGTAAAACACATATATTTGAAGGGAAAATTGAAGGAGTCATTACCCAGACAAAAAAAGGTGAAAAGGGATTTGGTTACGACCCAATTTTTCAGCCAAATGGATATAAGGAGACATTTGCCGAACTACCTTTATCCATTAAAAACAAAATAAGCCACAGGGCACAGGCATTTAAAAAATTGATAGCACATTTAAATAGTATTCATGCTGCAGGGTAAAAAAGATAATGAAACCGTAGAAGTATCAGTTGCATCAGAACGTGCAGAAGCTATAGGAGGCGTACTAATAGCATTATTTGCCGCTCTTATGGCTATATCACAAATGGTGAACGGCGAGTTAGAAGAAGAAATGATGATCGCCCACAACAATGTTGTAAGCTACTCTAGTTGGTACCAGGCTAAAAGTATCAAAGAAAGTTTAAAAGAAAGTGAACTTGACTATTTAAAGGCATTAATAGAAAGTGGCATTGTTACAGACGATAAAATTGCAACCATTAAACATAAAGTGGCAGAGGTTGAAAAAAAAATAACCAAATATGAATCTGAAAAAACAGAACTTCTTTTAGGTTCTTCTTTTGTTGGTAAAGAAAATTGGGCTCAGGATATAGAAGGAGAAATGGGTATTATTACCGGAGTTAAACAATGGGAACAATTAACACAAACCTACGATTATGCCACAAAAAGATTTGATTACGCTTTACTATTCTATCAAATATGTATTGTTCTTGGTGCCGTATGTATAATAATCTATGACAGTCCTAGGCTACAAAAAGCACTTATTATCTTAATGGTTATCTTTGGTATTATAGGTACTTCCCTGTCAATATATGGCTATACATTGGCCCCGTAATATTACTTCACTTAAAATTATATGGATTCAATTATTCGTAGTATCTTTGCCGCTTAATTAACGCCGCTGGTATAGCATGTGTTGCGCCGAGTCTAATAGGTTATAAACGATAATCGCTCTATGCAACATTCATATTTGCGATTTAGTATAACATATTTATGATAAAGTTTGAAGCACTGGGACTACAAAAGTCCTTATTAGATGCTATTACTGATATGGGTTTTGAAACCCCTTCAGAAGTTCAAGAAAAAGCAATCCCTATTTTATTGGAAAGTGAAACCGATCTAGTTGCCCTAGCGCAAACAGGTACGGGTAAAACCGCCGCATTCGGATTTCCATTAATTCAAAAAATTGATAGTGATAGCAGAACTACACAAGGTTTAATATTATCACCTACCCGTGAGCTTTGCCTGCAGATTACGAAAGAAATGCAAGCGTATTCAAAATACGAACGTAATATCAATGTAGTTGCCATATATGGCGGTGCAAGCATTACGGAACAGGCAAGACAAATTAAGAGAGGTGCACAAATAATTGTTGCAACACCTGGTAGAATGAAAGATATGATCAGCAGGCGTCTTGTTGATATTTCAAAAATTGACTATTGTGTTCTTGATGAGGCAGATGAGATGCTGAATATGGGCTTCATGGAAGATATTAAAGATATTCTTTCTGGTACGCCTAATGATAAATCTACATGGTTGTTCTCTGCAACAATGCCTAGAGAGGTTGCAACTATTGCCAAGAAATTTATGCACTCGCCACAAGAAATTACTGTGGGAGCCAAAAATTCTGGTGCATCTACCGTACAACACGAATATTATATTGTTGGTGGTAGAGACCGTTACCCTGCATTAAAGAGATTGGCTGATACCAACCCAGATATATTTTCGGTTATTTTCTGTAGAACAAAACGCGATACTCAAAAAGTTGCCGAAAAATTAATTGAAGACGGATACAATGCCGGTGCATTACACGGAGATTTAAGTCAAAATCAAAGAGATTTGGTAATGAACTCTTTCCGTAAAAAGCAAATTCAAATGCTTGTAGCAACTGATGTTGCTGCACGTGGTATTGATGTTGATGATATTACACACGTTATCAACTACCAATTACCAGATGAGATCGAAACCTACACACACCGTAGCGGTAGAACTGGTAGAGCTGGTAAATCTGGTATTTCTATGGTTATTGTTACCCGTAGTGAACAACGTAAGATCAGAGCCATTGAAAATAAAATCAATCAGAAATTTCTAGTTAAAAAAATTCCTACGGGAATGGAAATCTGTGAGATTCAATTATATCACTTAGCAAATAAGATTAAAGATACTGAGATCAATGAAGATGTAGATGCTTATCTACCTGCTATCAATGATGTCCTTGAAGGTATAGATCGCGAAGAATTAATTAAAAAAATTGTTTCTGTTGAATTTACAAGATTCTTTAATTACTATAACAAATCCAAAGATTTAAACTCTTCTGACAACGGTAGAGATCGTGGTGAAGGAAGAGATAGAGCTGAAATACCAACAAGTGGAGCGGTTCGTTACTTTGTAAACGTTGGTGAAAGAGATGGTTATGATTGGATGTCTTTAAAAGACTTTATTAGAGACACAGTAGGCTTAGGACAAGAAGATGTATTCAAAGTTGATGTAAAAGAGAGCTTTTCTTTCTTTAACACAGAGGCTGAAGTAACACAACAAATCCTAAATAAATTCACGGACTTTAAGGTTGACGGCAGATTTGTAAACGTTGAGGTTTCCAAAAACCCTGGCGGTGGCGGCGGTAAACGCAGAAGCGGCGGTGGCGGTTTTAGAGGAAAAAGAAACGGCGGTAGAAGAGATGATGACCGTGGCGGAAGAGGTAGAAAAGACGGCGATCGCGAGTCTAAAGGCAGAAGACGCGAGCGTAGCGAATCTAGCTCACCCAACTCTGGAAAAAGACGCAGCAATAAAAGAAAGGGAGATTTCTTTTAGTTAATTGTATATTAAAAATACGCTTCGGCGTATTTTTTTTGTTTTGTTTGCAACCTAATTACGCTGTCAGTATAATGAAAAACTTTTTATTCTTTACACTTATCTTACTTTCATTTATTGGTTTCTCTCAAGAAACAACAGATGGTCAACGCCTTAAAGCTGTTGTCATAAATGCACAATCTGATGAACCGCTAGAAAGTGTGCACGTTGTAAACCTAAATCAAGTTTTTGGGACCATAACCAACGAGAAAGGCGAGTTTTCCATTACCGCAACAGTTAATGATACCTTGTATTTTTCCTTTTTAGGCTTTAAGTCACAAAAAATAAGGGTAACCAATGATATGTTCAAATTTGAAGGTACCGAAATTGCGTTGACAGAACTAGCATATGCGTTAGAGGAAGTCATTGTTAGACCTTATCAGCTCACTGGCTATTTAGAAATAGATGTAAAGAATTTACCTATCAACAACGCTTACCAATACAGCATTTCTGGCTTAGGCGTAAGTTATGAAGGCGGTAATAAAAACCCAAGTGCCGTAACTAAAGTATTAGGCGCCATTCTCAACCCGGCCGATCTATTACGAAACCTCTTTGGAAAGAAACCTGCGCAAATGCGCAAACTAAGGCAAATGAGAGAAGATGATGAAATTAGAAATCTACTTGCTTCTAAATTTGACAGGGAAACACTTACTGAATTCTTGCAATTAGAAAAAGTAGATATTCAAGATATCCTAAACAATTGTAATTATTCCAAATCATTTATCACCACGGCTAATGACCTTCAGATATTGGACGCCATAAGCAGTTGTTATGAAGAGTACAAAGTTCTCAATAGAAAGAAATAATATTTTTTAAAGTGAGATCCTTGTTATAGTTTTATTGTAAATAACCGGGAAATGAAAAACGTATTCTTATTTGGGCTATTCTTTATAGCATTGATTTCTTGCCAACCCAAGAGCAAAGAAAAATTAGAGACTTCTGATCCTGTTGAAGATTCACTAGAAGTTCCTAAAAAAAATCCCAATTTTCAATGGGAAGCCGCTACCGTATATTTTCTGCTTACCGATCGTTTCAATAACGGAAATACCCATAATGACCTAAATTTTAACCGTGATAAAGAAACCGGTAAACTAAGAGGCTTTTTAGGTGGAGATATTCAAGGGATTACCGATAAGATTAAAGAGGGCTATTTCAATGACCTTGGCGTAAATGCTATTTGGTTTACTCCTGTAGTGGAGCAAATTCATGGAGCTACAGATGAGGGTACCGGAAATACGTATGGATATCATGGCTATTGGGCAAAAGATTGGACGGCCCTTGACCCAAATTTTGGAACTAATAAAGATTTAGACATCCTCATAAAAACAGCTCATGAAAACGGAATTAGAATTTTGTTGGATGTTGTTTTGAACCACACTGGCCCTGTTACCGCAGAAGACCCGGTATGGCCAGAAGAATGGGTACGTACCTCTCCCACTTGCGAATTCACTACTTATGACAATACTACGGCATGCACATTGGTTGAAAACCTACCGGATATATTGACGGAGTCTGATGCTACAGTAAACTTACCCGATGCCTTACTTGCCAAATGGAAAGCCGAAGGCAGACTAAGCGAAGAGCTAGATGAGCTTGAATTGTTTTTTGACCGAACAGGTTACCCCAGAGCTCCCCGTTTTTATATTATAAAATGGCTTACGGACTATGTTAACAAATACGGAGTAGATGGCTTTAGAGTGGACACTGTAAAACATGTTAATGAAAATTCCTGGTCAGAATTATACAAGGAAGCTTCTTTGGCATTTGAACTTTGGAAAAAGAAAAATAAGGACAAGGTCTTGGATAATAATCCTTTTTATATGGTAGGTGAAGTATATAATTATGGAATTTCTGGCGGACAAGAATTTGACCTAGGGGACAAAAAAGTAAACTACTTTGATAACGGATTCAAAAGTCTTATCAATTTTGAACTAAAGACCGATGCTAAAAAGGACTATGAAACTATTTTCTCCAAATACAGCAAACTACTGCACACTACCTTTAAAGACAAGAGTATTTTAAATTACCTTACTTCGCATGACGATGGCCAACCTTATGACCAAACTAGAACTGATCCTAAAAGGGCTGCCAATGTGTTACTTTTAACCCCTGGTGCATCACAAATATATTATGGTGATGAAACTGCCCGTAGTTTAACCATTGAAGGCACGGAGGGCGATGCTACCTTACGCTCCTTTATGAATTGGGAAGAATTGGACAGCTTGCCCAAAACAAAGGAAACGCTAGCCCATTGGCAGAAGCTAGGAACATTCAGAAATGACCACCCAGCTATAGGTGCCGGTATACATAAAAGAATTACCAAAGCGCCCTACGTTTTTAGCAGATATTTCACTAAAGATGACTATGTAGATAAAGTAGTTATTGGACTGAATCTTCCAAAAGGGAAAAAGACAATATCAGTAAAAGGTATTTTTGGCGATGGCACAAAGTTGTATGACCGCTACTCCAACACAGAAGTTACAGTTGCAAACTCTACAGTTATTTTAGAAAATGATGCCGAGATTGTCCTATTGGAACTAAAAAAATAACTTACTAAGAATTGGAATGTACGGCTATTCTATTTCCTTCCGTATCTTTTAAAATTCCCATGAATCCATGCCCTTCTCCTATTTCGGTTTTAGGCTGTATTATTTGTCCGCCTGCTTTTTCAACCTTATCCAGTACTTTTGCAGCATCTTCACAAGCCAAATACACCAGAAAGCCATCAGTTAAACTAGGCACAAACTGCTCATGTAGTACCAAAGCACCATTTGCCTGACCAACAGTTTGTTTGTCCGGGAACAACCCCATTACAAATTCCCCAAAATTATTTACCGTAATAGAGACATCTAAGATGGACTTATAGAACTTTTGAGCCCGTTCCATATCTGCTACAGGAATTTCAAACCATGCTATCATATCTATTTATTTAAATTAGCTTTAAGATTCTGCAATCCTTGTTCAAAATCTTTACCCACCATTTTATCCATTGACATAAACAGCATCATAATACTCATGGGAAATTTATTCTTACCAGTGAACCCCCAAGTAACCTTGCTCCTATTTCCATCCAAAGCATCTAAATTCATGTAGCAATCTGACTGGGACTTATACGGCTTTAAAAACCGCAAATCTTGCTCTATGCGCTCTCCTTCTATAATTCTGGTAATCTCTTGCTCCCCTTCACCTACTTCTTTATTACCGTTCCAGTGACTTATAGCCCCTATCTCACCGTCAACCCCCGTAAAAGTAATCTTCATATTGGGATCTTTTCTTGCCCATGGTGACCACTCTTGCTGTTTCTTTAAAAACTTTAAATGACCCCACACTTGTTCTGGCGGATGATCCAATTCTATACTTCTAGATACTTGATAACTTTTGGGCGCTATTAATCCTAGAAAAATAATCAAGATTACAATTACTCCGAAAATTATTAATACCGTATACATATTTTGTTAAATATTTGTTGATTAACAAGTTAGCTATTTTTCAGTTAACAGTAGTATACCGTTGTAAAATATCATCTATACTTTTAATGGATTTTTTTGTCCAATCTAACCGCTTTTCCAAGATCTCTTCTTCTGTTAATTCCCACGCCACATCTGTAGCTTTTAATTGTGTCGTTAAATGTTGCAAAATAATAGCAGCGGAAACAGATATATTAAGACTTTCGGTAAAACCTACCATGGGTATTTTTAAATAGGCATCTGCATTTTCTAATACATAATCGCTCAAACCGGTTTTCTCTGTACCAAAAAATACAGCTGTTTTACCTTCTATTTTAAAATCTTGTAATAGTGAACTATCTGCATGCGGACTAGTAGCCACAATTTTATATCCTTTTTCTCGTAACGAATCTATTACCTGTTTTGAATTTTGATATCTTTTTATATCTACCCATTTCTGAGCTCCCATGGCAATTTCCGCATCTAAATGTTGACCGTTTCTATCCTCTATTAAATGAGCAGTTTGCACACCAAAAGATTCACAACTTCTTACAACCGCGCTAGTGTTGTGCATTTGAAATACATCTTCAACCGCAACCGTTAAAAAATTTGTACGTTGTTCCAATATATCTATAAAACGCTGCTTTCTGTTTTCTGAAATAAATTCTTCTAAATAGCTCAAAAGCTTCAAATCAATCATGCCCCCAAGATAAGAAAAGTATATTTTTATACATATTTAATTTTTTTATGAAAAATATTGTCGTTTTAACGGGAGCCGGAATTTCAGCAGAGAGTGGTCTAAAAACATTTAGAGATGCCAATGGGTTATGGGAAGGTCATGATGTTATGGAAGTGGCCACACCTGAAGGATTTGAAAACGATCCAGAATTAGTTTTAGAATTTTACAATCAAAGAAGAAGACAATTATTAACTGTTGAGCCCAATGTTGCCCACAACGCCTTGGTCCATTTAGAAGCAAGTTTCAATGTTCATATAATTACCCAAAATGTAGATGATCTCCATGAGCGTGCAGGCAGTTCCAATGTACTTCATTTACATGGTGAATTACTTAAATCTAGAAGTACTAATTCTACTGATGAAATCTTTGAGTGCAAGAATGATATTTTATTGGGTAACACCTGTAAAAATGGATTTCAATTAAGACCGCACATTGTTTGGTTTGGTGAAGCTGTACCTCTTTTGGAAAAAGCGATTGCAATTACTGAAAAAGCAGATTATTTGATTATTATAGGTACTTCTATGCAAGTGTACCCTGCAGCAAGTTTAATTGATTTTGTCGACCTTGCAACGCCAATTTATTTCATCGATCCAAAACCTGCCATCTCAAAATCTCATAAAAGAAATGTAACCATTATAGCCAAAACTGCAGTGGAAGGAACCCCTAATTTGGTTGCTTCCCTAATTGATAAATAATTCTAGTCTGCCTTACCCATTCTACCAATTTATTCACTTCATTGGCAGAAATAGCCGTGCCATTATGAAAAATAGTGTATTGGGATAATGGCATATTACCATTAACCACCTCTTCTTCTATCTCTTTTAATAGATTATCCTTTTTATCCAAAGAATAATTAGCCCAATCAGAAAAATTTAAATGCTCCTTACCCTCTTTAACATGATCTGCAAGCCAAAATGAAATAGGCGCTATATTATTATACCAAGGGTAATCTGTATGATTACTATGGCAATCATAACAAGAGGACTCAAATAAACGCTTAAGTTCTGGAGTAGGATTGGTTTGGTCTATAAAAGCCTCTGTATGGTTACCAGCGGCTATATTTTTTGTAGGACTGAAAAATTGCAGGGTTATGAATATAATGACTATACCTAGGCTAATTTTTTTTAGTAATTTCATATTTGGGGAAATAAAAAATAAAGATACAATTTTATGACAAAGGAAGAACTTAACGAAGCTCTGAATTATGTAAGCGCTGCTAGAGAAAACCGAAATAAAATGGCATCAAAAATTGAAGAATCTCCGGAGCTGGTTCCTAAACTTGTTGAGATAATAAAAGAAGATAAAGACCCGGTTTCATGTAAAGCAGCCTGGGTATTGGAAAATGTTGCAAAAAGAGATTTACAGTTTATTTATTTTAATATTCACCCATTTCTAAAAACCTTAAAGCATATTACACTAGAATCATCTATTCGCCCGGCTGCAAAAATTTGTCAACTCTTAGCATTAAACGAATTCTCTAAAAATTCAAAAAAAAGATTATCTGACAATCAACTAAACATCATTACAGAAGCTGCTTTTGATTGGCTAATTGGTGAACATAAAGTTGCCCCTAAAGCATATGCAATGACCACACTACTATTGATAGGAAAACAAATAAAATGGATTCATCCGGAACTTGGCCTAATTCTTAAACAAAATTATGACAACGGAAGTTCTGCATATAAGGCGCGTGCTAGAATAACATTAAAGGCTTTAGAGAAATAAGCCTCAAATTATTTAAAACCCTATATCCTTATTCACTAAATGCTATTTTTGACTACAACTTAAAGCTTTTTAGGTTTTAAACTTTGGCGCGTTTAGGTATATTTGCCCCTTACTAATTTAACTGTTGACTATGTCTCTTAATGCACTAAATGCCATATCACCTATTGATGGTCGTTATAGCTCTAAATCAAAATCGTTATCTGCTTATTTTTCCGAAGAAGCCTTAATAAAATATAGAGTAAGAGTAGAAATAGAGTACTTTATTGCGCTTTGCGAAATACCACTGCCTCAACTTTCTTCTTTTGACACCTCAAAGTTTGATTCCCTAAGAAAAATTTATACGGATTTTTCTACTGCCGATGCACAAGAGATCAAAGAAATAGAAAAAACCACAAATCATGACGTTAAGGCAGTTGAGTACTTCATAAAAAAGGCCTTTGACTCCTTGGGTATTTCTGCATATAAAGAGTTTATTCATTTTGGATTAACTTCCCAGGACATTAACAACACCGCTGTTCCGCTTTCTATCAAAGAAGCTATGAATGATGTGTATGTTCCTCAGTATTTTGAATTATTAGAAAAATTAGATGTTCTCGCTTTAGAATGGTCAACTATACCAATGCTTGCAAGAACACATGGTCAACCTGCCTCTCCTACCCGATTGGGAAAAGAAATCATGGTTTTTGTAACCCGTTTAAAAGAACAATTTAATCTATTGAACGATATACCTAGTGCATCTAAATTTGGTGGAGCTACCGGTAATTTCAATGCGCACTTGGTTGCATACCCTACTATAGACTGGAAAGCCTTTGGTCAAAACTTTGTTCAAGAGAAATTAGGGCTTCAACACTCATTCCCCACTACTCAAATTGAACACTACGATCATTTAGCCGCTTTATTTGACGGCCTAAAACGTATAAACACGATCATTTTAGATCTTGACCGCGACTTTTGGACCTATGTTTCCATGGATTACTTTAAGCAAAAAATTAAAGCTGGCGAAGTTGGTTCATCAGCTATGCCACACAAAGTAAACCCTATAGATTTTGAAAACTCTGAAGGTAACCTTGGAATTGCAAATGCTATTTTTGAGCACTTGGCAGCTAAACTTCCGGTTTCTAGACTACAAAGAGATTTAACCGATAGTACAGTTCTTAGAAATGTTGGTGTACCTTTTGCACATACTATTATAGCTTTTCAATCTACTTTAAAAGGATTGAACAAATTACTTTTAAACAAAGAGAAATTTGAACAAGACCTAGAGAATAACTGGGCGGTTGTGGCAGAGGCTATTCAAACCATATTAAGACGTGAAAGTTACCCAAACCCTTATGAAGCCTTAAAAGGACTTACACGTACTAATGAAAAAATTAACCAGAACTCTATTGCTAACTTTATAGATACATTAGAAGTTTCTAACGAGATTAAAAAAGAATTAAAACAAATTTCGCCTAGTAATTACACTGGTATTTAATCCAGTTTTAATGCATAAAAACTTTTATTTAGTTCATATACTCCATATCGCCCGTTTTGGGCGATATGCATTTTAGATTGTGCTTCTCATCATATATATTACCATGAACACAAAACTAAAATTGTATGCAAACAAATTTCTCAGTTGAAGAATCTGTAAGTAATCTATGGGATAAATTAGATGGTTGGTTAGAATCTATCATCTTAAAATTACCAAATTTCGCTATGGCGATTTTGGTCATGTTCTTGTTTTATTTTCTGGCAAGAGGTATACGTAAAATTCTTAAAAAAACCATTCTAAGAAAAATATCCCAAGTCTCTATTCAAGAAATAATTGCAAAAGTTGTATTTGTAGCTATTATTTTGATCGGATTCTTTATTGCCTTAGGCGTACTTGACCTAGATAGAGTATTAACTAGTATACTAGCAGGTGCAGGTGTTGTGGGGCTAGCAATTGGTTTGGCGTTGCAAGGAACCTTAAGCAATACCTTTGGCGGGCTTATACTTTCTTTCATGCCACAGCTTAAAATCAATGATTTTATCACTGCTGATGGTGTTTCTGGCTTTGTTACCGAAATAAGTCTACGAAACATTATTATAAAAAAACCAGACAATAATGTGGTGGTCATACCCAACTCAAAATTTATAGATGGGTCTTTCACCAATTACTCCATGAATGATAGAAATAGAATTTTTGTAAACTGTGGTGTAGGTTATGAAAGTGACCTACAAATGGTAGAAGACTTAACAATAAAAATCATTACTGATAATTTTAAGCAGAACGATCACGAAGATGTTGAATTCTTTTTTACCGAATTTGGAGATAGCTCCATAAACTTTATGGTTCGCTTTTGGACAGATTGCGTCAATGTGAAACAAGAACATGCCGCAAGACATAAAGCTATAAAAATCATTAAGAAACATTTTGACGAACGTGATATCAATATTCCATTTCCAATTAGAACAATGGATTTCGGAAAAAATAATTTACAGCTCATAAAAGAATAACATTTCACAGGACTAATCTAAGATACGTACGCAAGATTTGGCTTTATTTTAGAGAAATGCCGCACAAGCACAGAATCTTAATTATCACGTAAAATTTAAAAAGCCCGTTGAGCAAATTCAACGGGCTTTTAATCAACTAACTAGACTAATTTATTTATTAATTTGCACTTCGTGTGGGTAAGGAATTTCAATACATGCGCTATCCAACGCTTTCTTAGTTCCTTCAATAGTAGCAAAGTACACATCCCAGTAATCTTCTGGCTTACAGAAAGGACGTACAGCTAAATTCACCGAACTATCTGCCAATTCAGAAACGTTAACAGATGGAGCAGGATTCTGTAATACTTTTGGGTTAGCCACTAACATTGCCAATAATACTTCTTTTGTTTTTTGAAGATCAGACCCATAATCTACACCAACTGTAGTATCAACTCTAATTTTTCCTTCGGCAGTATAGTTTACTATGTTGCCGTTTGCCATAGCTCCGTTAGGTACTATCGCTAACTTATTCTCTGGTGTTACTAATTTCGTGGTAAATATTTCTATTTCCTTTACACTTCCAAGGACACCTTGTGCTTCAATTAAATCTCCAATTTTATAAGGTTTAAAGATGATCAGTAAAACACCTCCTGCAAAATTTGAAAGTGAGCCTTGCAATGCAAGACCTATTGCCAAGCCTGCTGCTGCAATAACCGCTGCAAAACTTGTAGTTTCAACTCCTAATGTAGAAATAACCGTGATAATTAAAAATACGGTCAGAACCCATTTTGCCAGATTTAGCAAAAACTTTCTTAACGATTCATCATACCGTTGTTTGGTCATTCCCTTATTTACAACTCCAATTATTTTCTTAATAATCCAAGAACCAATTATGTAGATTAAAAGTGCTAAAATAATTTTGGGACCAAACTCCATTGCTAATTCAATTCCTTTGTCAATCCATACTTGTGCATTTTCCATTTGTAATTTGTTTGTTTAGGTTGTTATTTAAATGTGCTCATTTATTATGACACCAGTTTTCTTGAATGGTCACAAAAAAATAGGGCAAACCACATTTTATACAAATAAAAAAACCCATTACAATTAAGTAACGGGTTGTTTTTAAAACATGTATATCCTTATCTAACCTTTAATTAGGTCCCCAAGTTTACCAAGTCCCTTTCCTTCAAAATCAGATTTTTCCATTGCATTAATTAGCTGTATAAAACTCGCAGGATTCATGTCATCACCTAACACCCTAACTAAAACCAACCCTTTTTCATCATTATCTCCATATATAACAAGCTCGTCAATGGTGTCATCATCTCCCTTTAACTGTATAGTCGCTTTTCCATAGGGCGTGTTCATTTTCATTAACTCACTGAAGTCATCTCCTTTAAGAATGGTCTTGATCATTTTTTTTTGAACAAAATAATCTTCCTCATTATCAGGTTTTTTTTGAAATGCTAAAATGTTCAACTTTTTCAAAGATGAAGCCGCTGATTTTTCAGACTCGGTCAAATTTGCTGTTTCTATATCTAAAAGACTAGAAGGCAAATCAAAAGACATAAAATTAGGATTCTCCGCACTGGCAATATAATACTGCTGTAAGCTCTGTTCTGATGAGCACGAGGAAATCATAAAACCAATTACCAAGAGTAATGCCCAATATACATTTTTCATATGATGTTTTTTAAAAATAGATAAAAGGCCTTCCAATGGTATGGAAAACCCTTTTTCTAGAATAATTATTATTTCCCTGATGCTTTATTGAGATCTTTAGGCAAATCCATTTTACTGGTTAAAGTCCCAATTTTATTTAAATCGATATCGCCGGTAAGACTGACCAAAACGGTTTCTAGCTTTCTTCCATTATGCCCTACTTCTACATTTTCCAAACCACTAACAAACATTAGTAATTCTGATACATGGTCTTTCTTTTTACCATCTTTAACATAGAACTTTACATTGACATCTTGATCTTTTACGCGCATTAATTCTTCTAATTTAGAAGACTTAAGATATTTCTTAACTGTTGATGACATGTCTGCCGAGACTGACGAATCTTCTGTCATAAATACCTTTACGTTTTTTAATCCGCTAGCCACTTCCAAGAATTCTTTCGCCTCTGCGTCGTCACTTATACTACCTAATTTAGAAACTAGATCGATCATACCCTTGTTTACAATGACCGCACCTACGTTATCCATATTTTCATACTTGTCAAATACAGATTGTGAAAAACCCAATGCGGGTAAAATTGCCATTAAAATTACTACTGCTACTTTTTTCATGATTGTTGTTTTTGTGCCTAACCATTATAAGGTTTCGGCGATTGATGATTTGATGAATACTTATTTTCTTACCTCTTCTAGAATTAGAGGGTCCGCACTTTTAATATGTTTTTAGTTCCCTTTCTTTGAAGCCTTACCTAACTGTTTACCTCCTGGTAAATCCATTTTATCGGTCAATTTAGATACTGATCTTAAATTGATATCACCAGTTAAAGACAGTAACACCGTTTCTAATTTTTTACCATTTACATCTATATCCATGTCCTTTAAACCGGTTACAAACATTAAGAGCTCTTTTACATGGTCACTGTCCTTGCCTTCCTTAACATAAAACTTCACATTAGAACTACCGTCACGAACCCTCATCAGTTCTTCAAAAGATGAGCTTTTAAGTCTGTTCGTTACCCAACCATCCACATCTTTAGAAATTGCGGGGTCTTCCGTGGTTATTACCTTAAAACTAGTAATAGAGTTTACAAGCTCAAAAAATTCTTTTGCTTCTGGATCATCTGAACTTACGCTCATTTTACCCAACATTTGAAACATTTTAGGCTGCATGGCAACAAAGGTCACTTTATCATTGTCCTCATACTTCTCAAATATATCTTGAGCATTACTAATTATTGGGGCTAACACCAAAAGTGTTAATACAAGTATCTTTTTCATTTTAATTATTTTTCGTTAAAAATTTATTCGTTGTTTTTTCAAATTCTTCTAAATGGTTCAATTGCTCCGTACCTTTATTAAAGTTCATTGCCAATAAGGCCAATGCCTCTTTTGCAGATTCTATTTCTTCTGGTGTATACTCATCTGCCAAAGTTTCCGGAACTGATGTAGGCTGATAAAAATAAAGACCTACCATAAAGACTGCTATAGCAGCAACGGATACCCATTTCAAATAGTTTTTTCTAGGTTTTAATGGTACCTGCTTTGTAAAGCGTTCTTCTTTTGCTTTTTTAAAGTAATTAAACAAAGGCGCGTGTTGCTCTAAATGAGGAGCAATCTCATCCCCTGAAAAATACGTTCTAAGCGTTTCTTCTTCAGCAACTGTTGTGGTCGCGTCAAAATACTTTTCTATTAATTTTTCTATGTTATGCAATTCCATAATTATGCTTTTCCATTAATTTTTCCCTCACGGTTTTTCGTGCTCTTGATAAAGTTACCCTTATAGCCGTAGGCTTCATATCCAATAGTTTTTCTATTTCTTCATACTCATACTGTTCAACATCTCGCAATTGTAATACCATTTTTTGTTGCTCAGGTAATTCTGCCATTATTCGCTCTACCCAATTAATACTATCTTTTGCTTCTAATTGACCTTGCAAAGAAGTACTGGAGTCTGTGTAATTACTATGTACCAATTTTAAATTCCCGGCTTGCTTGGATTTTAGTCTATCCAAACAAAAGTTCTTGGTCATTGTCATGGCAAAAGCTTCTACATTTTTATAGCTCTCCATCTTACTCTTCTTAGACCACAACTTTATTAAAATCTCTTGTGTTGCATCTTCAGCTTCTTCCGTAGAGACCAACAATCTTTTGGCCATGCGGAATAACTTATCTTTAAAAGGCAATACAATATTTAAAAACTCTGTTTGTTTCATTTTGGTTTGGCTGTTCGTAAACTTTCTTAACGGTTTACAAAATGAAGACGATACTAAACTAATTTTGTTACAGATAATTTTTATTTAAATCTCTTGTAAGTAAATTTAACATCCTTATACTAATTATATACGTACTTACTTAAATGTTTATTTTCAGTGTACCCATATGCATTCTAAATACCTAAATGCTGATAATTATAATTAAAAAAACTATGAAAAAATTTTTCCTGTCCCTCCTTTGTTTAGGAGTTATGATCACTTCTTGTAATAATGATGATGATACCGTCATTGAAGAAGAAGAAATTGAAACTCCTGATGAAGAGATCGTAGAAGTAGATATTGAGGTTCAAAACTTTTTTTGGCAAACCTTAAATCTCTATTATTTCTGGCAAGGTGATGTGCCAGATTTGGCAGATGATCGTTTTGATACACAAACAGCATATGAAGAATATCTTTCAGAAAATGAAGACCCTGAAGCCCTTTTAGAGAATAAATTATTGTTTTCTGAAGACCGTTTTACTTTTTATAGCGATGATTACACAACACTTGTAAACAGTTCTGCGGGTGTATCTAAAAGCAACGGACTTCAATTTGGTTTAGGCCGTATTGAAGGTACCGACGAAGTTTTTGGTTTTGTAGAATACATTGTTAAAAATTCTGACGCCTCTGGCAAGGATATTAAAAGAGGAGATTTATTTGTTGGCGTTGATGGTCAAACCTTGTATTCTGACAGAGACAACCCCGATGACAATAATCTAGACTTACTTTTTGGAGATAATGACACCTATGTTTTGAATATGGCAGAAATTGTCAATGGTGGTATTAGCCCTAATAACAAAAATGTTTCCCTGACCAAATTTGAAGGTTTGGTAGAAGATCCCATTCATGTAAGCAATGTTATTACTTCTGGTGATAAAAAAATTGGTTATTTAATGTATAATCAATTTATTGCTGGCTCTGAAGACGAAATGAATGCTGTATTTGCAGAATTTTTGTCGCAAGGCGTTAATGAATTGGTATTGGACCTAAGATATAACCTAGGTGGTAGAGGCTCTACCGCAGCAGTGTTAGCCAGTTTAATAAAAGGTACAAATACATCAGATTTACTTTTCAAAACGATTTATAATGCTAAATTACAAGCTGAGTTTGATAGTAGTTTTACTGATAACTTTTTTGTCAGTACAACAGGTACCAATGATAATAATTCTAACGCTGCCTTAAATACATTAAATTTAAACAGCGTATATATTATTGCTACAGAAGGTTCTGCTTCTGCGAGTGAACTAGTTATGGTAGGTTTAGCTCCGTATATGAATGTCATACACATTGGTGGTACTACGGTGGGTAAAAATCAAGGGTCGCTTCTATTTGTGGATGATCCGGAAAACGGGAATATTTATAGCCCAGAAAATGTTGATGACATTAACCCAAATGTACAATGGGGCTTACAACCTATTATTAGTAGAGTTGAAAATAGTGCAGGTTTCTCTGATTATGTTGATGGTTTAGTGCCTGATATTGAACTTTCTGAGGATATTACCAATTTAGGTATTTTAGGCAACGCCGACGAACCTTTATTTAAAAGAGCTATACAAGAGATTACTGGAATTAGTGGAAAAAGCAAGTCTGAAGCACTGATTCCCGCAAATTTAGTTTCTAGTTCCAAGCTTCATGACCCAAGAAATGCTACTTTACTATTGAACAATAGTGTTCCAAGTACTAAAATTCCTTTAGTTGAAAAGAAATAAATCTATAACATTTCAGTTTCCCTAATTATGAAAAAGATATTAATATTAGTTGTTGCTGCCATTGTATTTTCATGTTCTAAAGATGATAACCTGTCATTACCTAACACGGTTGACCCAGATGGATCTGCAGATGTAGTTGTCCAGGATTTTATGTGGAAAGCCATGAACTTTTGGTATTTCTGGCAAGAAAATGTTGATGATTTAGCTGACGACCGTTTTGAAAATACACCAGCAGGTAGAGCGGCATATACTTCCTTTCTTGATTCCGAAGATAATCCAGCAGCCTTTTTTGAGAATAAACTACAGTATATTCAAGATAGATTCAGCTTCTACAATGAAGACTATCGTGAACTAACCAATTCACTAGCAGGCATTTCTAAAAGTAATGGCTTAGAATTTGGACTTGTGCGTTTTCAAGACAGTCAAGAACTTTTTGGTTTTGTCCGTTACATTGTACCCAACTCAAACGCAGCTACGGTAGAAATTCAACGTGGCGACTTATTTACCGGTGTTAACGGCCAAACCCTGACTTCTACTAATTATACTAATTTGCTTTTTGGTGAAAATGACACATACACCTTAAATATGGCAGATTTCAACAATGGAAATATAACTCCAAACAATGTTGAAGTTACACTTACCAAAGAAGAAGGTTTAGCTGAAAACCCTGTATATCTTTCTAAATCATTTACAATTGGTGGTGAAAACATTGGGTACATTCTATACAATCAGTTTACCAACGAGTATGATGATGATCTTTATTCTGCCATAAAGGATTTAAAATCTGCAGGCATTACCAATTTAATAATGGACCTACGTTATAACCCTGGCGGCTCTGTAAATACAACGCGCTTGTTAGCTAGTATGATTTACGGTACAAACACCTCTGACCTCTTTTTAAGAAAGCGTTATAACGATAAGCTGCAAGAACAGTTCAACGACAATCAATTAGAGGTTTATTTTGCAGATAAGATAAATGGAGAAACTATAAATTCATTAGGCTTAACGAAACTGTATGTAATTACCACGGCAAGTTCCGCATCGGCAAGTGAACTGTTGATCAACAGCTTAGAACCATACATGGATGTAATTCAAATTGGTGATGTAACTAGGGGGAAAAATGAATTCTCTACTACACTAGTTGATGATCGTGACAATTCCTATCTATACACACCTTCAAGAGTAAACAATATTAATTCTGATAATCAATGGGCCATACAGCCTTTAATAGGTAGAAATGAAAACGCCGATGGTTTTTATGATTTTACTAGCGGCCTACAGCCAGATCATGAGCTAAAAGAAGATTATAGCAACCTGGGTATTTTAGGCGAAGAAAATGAACCCTTGTTGGCCAAAGCAATAGCAATTATAACAGGAGCTACAGGTAAACGCGATTTTACCGTTAAATACCCAATCAATATTATAAGCAGCTCTAAAGAAAACAGCCTTATGAGCGATAAAATGATTGATGACACGGTTTATGACTTAGCGTTTTAAATTTAATTGAATACTTTATTTAGAAAGAAGGCTACAATATTGCGCTAATGAATACAAGTTTTCTTGAAGCCATTAAAGGATTAAAAAAAGCTGAACAATAATAACATTGTTCAGCTTTTTTTTAATTAATTAAATCTTATGATAATCTTTTATATCGATTATTTTGGATCGTACATTTTTTTAATTACAACTTATCTTGCTGCTGTTTCGTTATAATATATTCCTGCTGGAATGATAGAAAGTGTTTTAGAGGCGAACAAGGTATTATCCGATAAATCATAAACCTCTAAAGATCCATTACTAACAAAATCTTTAGCATCTACGCCATAAAGTTTACCATCAATAACAGCCATGTCATAAAAGCGAAGACCTTCAATTTCTGCAGTCGTTGGCAATACACTAGCTGTAGTATCCATAGCATATACAGACCCTCCAGAGTAATAATAAAGCGTAGCTCCTTCAATTTCTAAACTACCTGGATGTTCTGTAACCGCATAATTCATTGTTGTTGTAACTGTATTATCTGAAGTATTAATTTTATCTATTTGTCCGGCAGTCTCATTTCCGGTCCAAGCTGGATTTCCACTTGATAATACCCAAAGGTTTCCACTATCATCTATTTGCATTGAATTAGGGCGATCACCCACTGTAATGGTCGTAGTAACAGAATTTGTTGTAGCATCGATTACAGTAACTCCGTTATTTTGATTGAAACCTCCTTGGAGCGCTACATAAATCGTATTATCCTTCGTTATAATTTTCTCTGGTCCTTCAGCTACCGATATAGTAGACTCAACGGTATTTGTTTCTAGGTCAATCACAGCAACGTAATCATCGTCAGGATTAGAACCGTCTCCCCAATTCGTAACATACCCTTTACCATTAGCTATAGCCATATAACGAGGGTTTAAAAAATCCGTCTCGTTTGGACCTCCAATAGTGGTAACAGATTCAAAGGTATAACGATTTACAACTTCTATCTTTTGAGAACCATTCATTACGATATAAGCCATATTTTCATGAAAAGAAATACTTTGTGCAGTGTCTCCTAATGCATCTACATCATTTACAGTTTTAAAAATACCGTTTTCCACTGTCGTTAAATCACCCGAAACAAAAGAAATAGAAGCATTTCCTTGCGAAAAATTGCCTTCATGAGAAACCAATATTCCATTTTCAAAAGGGTAAGAATCATTATCCGTAATAGTTATTATTAAGGAATTATTAGCTCCTATAATATCCTCATCATTACTAGTAGATGTAATAGTTAAAATTACCTCTTCAGAAGATTCTACCTCTGTATCATCAATTAGAGTTAAACTTTCTACTATTGTTGTTTCTCCAGCTGGTAAAACTACTGACCCGGCCAAAGATTGATAATCTTCCCCTTCAGTCGCTGTTCCTGTTAATTCATAATTAATGGTTACATCTGTAGCATATACGCTAGATGTACTGATTGTTATTCCGATCGTTCCATCCCCCTCATCATAACTATCGTTTGTTGTAGATATTCCTATTGTTCCTGGTGTTGGCATATCGTCATCATCACTACAAGATATGAGTATAAATGAGGCCAAAGCCGCTGTTAGCATAAAGTGTTTCAATTTCATTTTTAAAAATTTAGTATTAATTGTGTTTGTATATTCCTGTTGGGCATTGGACGCAATGCTACGTTTTCGTAATACGTATTAAACACATTGTTAATCGTAACTCCTATGGTGTATTTTAAATCTTTCTTCAATATATCAGCCGAATAAGTTACTCCAAGGTTAGAAACCTCATATTCTTTTAATTCCCCACCGATA
Organism: Maribacter ulvicola; assembly: GCF_900155985.1. Lineage (GTDB taxonomy): Bacteria > Bacteroidota > Bacteroidia > Flavobacteriales > Flavobacteriaceae > Maribacter > Maribacter ulvicola. Next base: position 81,053 of record NZ_FTMA01000002.1, on the reverse strand, counting down.
ATAGATACAGAACCATTAAACAAATGTTGGTAAAATAAATTTAAGTCCGCTATTCTATATTCTAATGTACCATTTGCCTTATGGAATGGCACATAAATTAACTGCTCATTAGTACTTTTATCTTCTGAGACAGTATAGGCATAATTTGCCTTAATGCCTACCTCTTGGTTTTTACCTAAAGGATAATCTACTTCTAATTTGGCCTCTGCCCCATAAATTTCAACATCGTTTATATTAATCGGAGACCAAAATCCTTCATTATTAGGCAACCATTTAATCATATCTTTAGTTGAAATATAATAACCATTGTATTGCAAAGAAACACCACCAATATTTAATATATTGCCAAAATCTACTTGGTATGATTTTTCAGGATTAAGATCTAAATTTCCACCAGGTTGCCAGTATAAATCATTAAAAGTAGGGGTCCTAAAATTTTTTGATGCATTTATCTTAACCTTGTAATTGTCGGTAAGACTATATTTACCGTCAAACGAAAAAATCAAAGGACTTGAGAAATCTGAAGAAAAATCTTGCCTAACACTCAAGTTGTAAACAAGATCAGAAGAAATAGTATGCTTAATAAGTGCTGTTGCAGAAAAATCATCCCTTTTTGGACTTCCAAAACTATCTCCCGCACCTTTATAGTTATTATACTCTAAAAAATAGTTGACCCTAAAGAATTTAGAAAGTTTATAATCTGAAGAATATCTTGCCAAAAAATTAGACACCTTCCCTAAAGAATTAATAGCTACATCTTTATTCTCAAAATATTTAAATTCTTCTTGCAAGTAGGCTAGTTTTACTTTAGATGTCGCTTTTGCCCCAAAATGCCCCCACTCTACTTGCGTTCTGTAATGGTTATCTTTATACTTACTTCTGCCTAAAAACACTAAAGTTCCCGACAAATTTCTATCACCGATAAAAGTTTGATGATATAATTTCAACACTTGATTTTGAGAAAGAACATAACCTATATTCCAATTTAAATTTAGATTTTCAAACGCTCCGTTCCTATTCTCTTCGTCTGTATTTAAATACTTATAGTTATTATCCGATGCATTATAATTTACCCCTAAACTGTAAGAAATTGATTTACTACCATAACTCTGATTATAATTTAGCTTTTTTGTATTATAACTTCCATAACCAATAGAAACCTGATTATCAAAGTGTTCCTTAAATAATAAATCGCTATTTAAATGTATACTACCTCCTATAGCACCTGAACCAAACTGTACGCTTCCACCACCACTACGAATACTTACAGAGTTGTAGTTAAATGGGTTTATTGTATTAAAATCTACTTGTCCGTTTAACTGTGAGTTTATATTAATACCATTCCATACTACCACGGTATGCGAAGCATTGGTTCCTCGAAAGGCAGGAGAAGAAACCATTCCAAATCCATTCTCTTTAAAATAAATGTTAGAATTAAAAGCCAGTAATGAAGTAAGAAGGCCGTTAGTACGCTGTATAATACTATCTTGCAATACAGTTACTTTATACCCCTCAGCATACTGTTTAACTCTAGTATCAGACACAACAACTTCATCCAACTTTAAAATGGAATCTCGTTGTGCATAACCTACAGTAGCACAAAATATTAATACTATTGAAATTAACTTTTTCATCACAACAAAGACTTTTTACCCGAAAGTCTATCGAATCTATATTAATAATTTGGCAGGTCTCCTGACTTACGTACTACTATTTACCTTCCCATTAAACTAATAACAGTGGTATTGAAGAAATAGGAGCCATCTTTATAAAAAAGACTAAGCTTACAGTTGCGGGAACAGTTCTAGATTTTCACTAGATTCCCTTTTAATCTCATCAGCAAAAGCAATGAAAACCAAAATTCACGACGAAAGTAAACATTTAGTTTAATCTTTCTAAGTAAACTTTTATAATACTACTTTTGAAAAATAGACGAAATACCACCATGTTTAAACGCCTACTACTTATTAGTTACCTTGTTTTGTTATGCGGATGCAAGCAAGAGAAAAAGGAAACCACATTCATTGATGCCAATGTTAGCACTACTGCAATACAATATGCCAATGGTTTTACCATAGAAACCCAAAGTAACGGCATTACCATCATCAACATCTTAAAACCATGGGCAAATGCAGAAACTACCCATACATATGCTTTGGTTCCTAAAGAAATTCTAGCAAGTGTTACCTTAGACAAAAATGAATATGATGCCATAATTTCCACCCCTGTTGAAAATATTGTGGTAACCTCTACTACGCATATTCCCGCTTTAGAAGAATTGGGTGTTTTACATCAGCTTATTGGCTTTCCTGATACCAAATACATTTCTTCTTTAGCAGCAAGAAAATTAATAGACGACGGAAAAATTAAGGAATTAGGCGTCAACGAAAATATAAATATAGAAGCTGTTTTGGAATTGCAACCAGACCTCATCTTCGGCTTCGCCATTAATGATGGCAATAGTACCTATGAAACTATACAAAGGGCTAATATTCCTGTAATATATAATGGCGATTGGATAGAAGAAACTCCCTTGGGAAAAGCGGAATGGATTAAATTCTTTGCTCCTTTTTTTAACAAAACCAAAGAAGCCGACGCTATTTTTAATAAAATTGAAACAGCTTACCTAGAAGCCAAAAAACTAGCTGCTGAAGTTGAAAACAAACCCACTGTATTAAGTGGAGCCATGTACAATGATGTTTGGTATTTACCCGGTGGAAAAAGTTGGGCTGCAAATTTTCTAAAAGATGCCAATGCAAATTACCTATGGAGCTCTACGGATGAAAACGGAAGTCTTTCTTTAAGCTGGGAGAGTGTCCTTGATGTTGGGCAAAATGCAGAGTTTTGGATCGGACCTGCACAATTCGCCACTTACCAAGAAATGGAAGCATCAAGTCTTCATTATATACAGTTCGATGCCTTTAAAAACAGAACCATATTTACCACCGCAAATACAAAAGGAGAAACTGGAGGAACTTTATACTATGAGCTAGGACCTCAAAGACCAGATCTTGTTCTAAAAGATTTAATCCATATTTTACACCCTGGATTATTACCCAATTATGAACCTTATTTTTTTAAACCACTGCTTTAATTGTCAAAACAATCTACATATAGCTTTCATTTTATAACCTTGCTGGCAGTATTGCTTCTTTGCTTTATTTTAAATATTTGTCTAGGCTCTGTTAGCATTTCGTTTCTTGAAACCTTAAAAGCATTATTTGGAACGGTTACTGAAGATGCTTCTTATTATATTATTTGGGAATATAGACTACCAAAAGCAATAACTGCCATATTGGTTGGTGGCGGGTTATCTCTGAGTGGACTGCTTATGCAGACCCTATTCAGAAATCCATTAGCCGGGCCCTATGTACTTGGTATTAGTTCTGGTGCAAGTTTAGGCGCAGCGCTCTTAATTATGGGGACTTCGCTATTTTCTGGAGCGTTTGCTTTTTCAACCTTCAATGACATTACACTGGCCATAGCATCTAGTCTTGGTTCATTCTTGGTTTTATCACTAGTTCTGGTAGTTGCCGCTAAAGTTAAAGATACCATGGCATTATTGATTATAGGGCTTATGTTTGGGAGTATTACCGCTGCTATTGTTAGCGTACTTTCTTATTTCTCCAAAGCTGAAAAACTGCAGCAATACATTTTTTGGTCTTTTGGGAGCTTGGGTAATTTATCTTGGACGCAATTACTCATAGTAGTTTTATGCACGCTAATAGGAATTTTTCTCAGCATTATATCCATAAAACCCTTGAATGCTTTTTTACTAGGTGAAAATTACGCTAAGAGCTTAGGCGTAGGTTTACAAAAATCACGGTACATAATCATAGTAGCCACAGGCTTACTTGCTGGATCTATAACCGCCTTTGCCGGTCCTATTGCTTTTGTAGGTTTAGCCGTGCCACACATTACCAAACAACTATTTCATACCACAGATCATAAAATTCAAATACCTGCTGTACTTTGTTGTGGCGCCATTTTAATGTTACTGTGTGATACTATTGCGCAGTTACCTGGCTCGGTAAGTGTTTTACCAATTAACGCAATTACTAGTATTTTTGGTGCACCGGTGGTAATTTGGCTGTTGATTCGTAAAAGAAAAATGATATTTTAATTTAAAACTGACATCATCGCTAAAAGCACATCACATAGTACCCTTTTCATCAACAACTTATCCGTTGGGTATGATGATAACCTTGTTGTACCTAATATTTCATTTGAATTACGGAAAGGAGAACTTGGTGCTATTGTTGGTATCAACGGAATAGGAAAATCTACCTTATTACGGACCTTAGGTAACTTTCAACCAAAGATTTCCGGTTCTATAGAAATTGATGGAAAAGAATTATCTTCTTATGATGAATTACAAATAGCTTCTAAAATAAGCGTAGTTCTTACGGAACCTATTGCTTCTAAAAATCTATCGGTGTTTGAGTTGTTGGCTTTGGGCAGACAACCCTATACCAATTGGATAGGTACATTGGCAAATAAAGATATTTCCATTATCAACAATAGTATAACGCTTTTAGAATTAGCACCATTTTTAGATAAAAAGTGTTTTCAGCTTAGCGATGGTCAATTACAACGTGTACTCATTGCACGTGCCCTAATTCAAGATACAGATGTTATTTTGCTTGATGAGCCTACTACCCATTTAGATCTGTACCACAAGGTTCAAATTTTAAAACTGTTGCAATCTATTGCACACGAGACGAACAAAGTAATTTTGTTTACAAGCCATGAAATTGAACTTGCTATCCAATTATGTGATAAAATGCTGATTTTAGATGGAAGTGAGAATGCATTCAATGAGCCATGCAAATTAATAAAAAACAAAAATTTTGATTCCCTCTTCCCTGCCGATACTATTTCTTTTGATGCAAATACCGGCTCTTTTAGAATAAAAAAGTAGAGATTCTGATAATTATACGAGACGCCATCTGTAATTATAATTAAAAACAGACCGGCTCATTTAAACTTTAATACCCAATCAAGTATCTTTACCAGATTACTTTTAAACACCAATGAACGAAATTTATATGTACTTCATCATCGGAATCCTTTGTCTTGCCATAGGATATTTTTTGGGTAATTATATTCAACTCTTAAAAACAAAATCTCGGCAAAGCACTTTAGAGGAACGTGAGCAGCAAATGCTTAATAATCTTTCTGTTTTTCAAGATAGATTAAAAGAGAGTGAGACACAAAAAGTACAACTACAGTCAGATAAAGAGCTATTAGGCAATCAGATTGTTCGTTATCAAGCAAATGTAGAAAATTTGCAACTTAAGAATAGAGAACAGAAAGAAGAAGTTGAAAAGCTTCAAGAGAAATTCACCAAGGAATTCGAAAATCTTGCCAATAAAATACTGGAAGAAAAAAGTTTAAAATTCACCGAGCGCAATGAGAAGAACATTAAAAATATTCTTACGCCGTTAAATGAAAAAATTCTTCTTTTTGAAAAAAAGGTTGAAGAAAGCCAGAAAGAAAACATTAGTATACATTCTGCTTTAAAAGAACAGTTACTAAATCTACAAACCCAAAACATAAAAATTACCCAAGAAGCAGAGAACTTGACCAAAGCCTTAAAAGGTGACAGTAAAATGCAAGGAAATTGGGGCGAGCTGGTTTTGGAGCGCGTTCTAGAAAAATCAGGATTAGAGAAGGATCGCGAATATCTTGTGCAACAGAGCTTTACTCGTGAAAATGGTAGTCGGGTTCTACCAGATGTTATCATCAATCTACCAGATGGTAAGAAAATGGTGGTAGATTCTAAAGTATCCTTAACCGATTACGAGCGCTATGTCAATGCCGAAGATGATTTTAAAGAGAAGTTTTTAAAAGACCATATCAATTCATTAAGAAGGCATGTAGACCAATTGTCCGCTAAGAAATACGAAGACTTGTATGAAATGGAGAGTCCAGATTTTGTTTTAATGTTTGTCCCTATTGAACCTGCATTCGCTTTGGCTATAAATCAAGATAGCTCTTTATACAATAAAGCTTTTGAGCAAAATATTATTATTGTTACACCTTCAACACTTCTTGCTACCTTACGCACCATAGATAGTATGTGGAATAATGAGAAGCAACAACGAAATGCTATTGAAATTGCACGGCAAGCTGGTGCACTTTATGATAAATTTGAAGGCTTTGTTGGTGACCTAATGAAAGTAGGCAAAAAAATGGACGATGCTAAAGATGAATACCGCGGCGCTATGAATAAATTAGTTGATGGCCGTGGCAATATTATCACATCAATTGAAAAACTAAAAAAGATGGGTGCGAAAGCAAAAAAATCAATTCCGGAATCGCTAATCAATCGGGCGATTGAAGATGACGACTTTGATGAAGCACCTAAATTTTAATTAAAAACCCAACTATTAAGTATATTAAAAACAAATCTATGAAAAAGATAGTATCGGTATTTTTATTAAGCATTGTTGTCATTTGCGCACTATATTATGCTTTTATATATTTTGTTACTTTTAGTGAAGGAGTTAGATCCGGAGAGCTTATAAAAATTAGCCATAAAGGTGTATTAGTGAAAACTTGGGAAGGAGAAATTAGTCAGGGAATTTCAGGTGCTCAAATTTTCTCTTTTTCTGTATTGGACAAGGATAAAGAGGTAATTGAAAAACTAAAAGAGTATCAAGGTCAATACGTAAAAGTGAGTTACGTAGAACGTTACACCACCTTCTTTTGGTTAGGTGACACTAAATACTTCATAACCGAGGTACACGCAGAAAAATCACCTCATTTTAGAAATTAGAAATCCGCCAAATTATATAAGAACAAGATTATGGAAAAGTATAAAAGTGCAAAAGAATCTAGAGTTTCTATAACAGAATTAATGCTTCCGTCCCATTCTAATTTTGGGGGCAAAGTACATGGCGGCCATATACTGAACTTAATGGATCAAATTGCCTTCGCATGTGCCTCTAAACATTCTCAACAGTATTGTGTAACTGCATCTGTAAACCGTGTAAACTTCTTGAACCCCATTGAAGTAGGTGAATTATTGACCTTGAAAGCAAGTATTAACTATACAGGTAGAACATCTATGGTAGTTGGTGTACGTGTAGAGTCTGAGAATATTACTTCAGGCACAAAAAAGCACTGTAACTCATCCTATTTTACCATGGTAGCTAAGGGAACAGATGGTAAAAATGTTCCCGTACCAGGTTTAATTATTTCTGACGACCAAGGTATTAGAAGATTTGCCCGTAGCAAATACCGCAAATTAGAGGCTCAAGAAAGAGATACTAAATTTGAATCTAAATCTTTTAATTCAGAAGAATATATTAAGGAATTACAATCTGAAAATATTAAGATTGATATGAAGTAAGAAGTTTTGCCGCGGCAGCATCTAAAAACCAGACCAAGTCTTTTGTTTTAGGTGCTACGTGACTTGCAGGAAATTCTAAATATCCTTCTTCCCTATCTACAATTATCTTCACTTTTTCCGCCTTACTTTCTCCAGTTACCAAGAAAGCAACGGTTTTGGCATTATTTATTATTCTTCCTGTAAGAGAAACTCGGCGTTGACCAGATTCTGGATGTATGGCTACCTCGCAATTATCCGGAGAAACCCATAAGTTGATTTCATGCGGAAAAATAGATGCGGTATGGCCATCATCTCCCATGCCAAGAATCACTAAATCGAACTGAGGCAAACCCAATTCCTTTGGTAGTTCCTTATCTAACAACTCGCCATAACGTTCCGCTTCTTCCTTAGGATCATGCTCTCCTTTTATTCTATGAATATTCCCCTCTGGTATATCTACTTTAGAAATGAGGTGTTCTACCGTCATTTTATAATTACTCTCTGCATCTGTGGGATCCACACATCTTTCATCTCCCCAATATAAATGAATATTCTTCCAGTCTACATCATTGGTAAACTCTTCTGCCAAAACATCAAATACAATTTTAGGTGTACTACCACCAGATAAGGCAATATGAAACTCTTTTTGCGTATTTGATTTTTCAATTAAATATTTTGAAAATTCTTCCGCTACCTTTTTTTTATTTTGATAAACTTTTAATTCCATTTTCATTTCACACTTTTATTAACCTTCTACTTAACTAGCAAATTACACAGTAACCGGATTCATCTGCTAAATTCTCACTAGGATTTCTCCATTCTCCTTCTCCTTCAAAAAGCTCATTAGCATTCTCAGGTCCCCAAACGCCCGCTGCATAGCCGTACATTTTCACTTCTTCTCCATTTTCCCAATAATTTAAAATAGGATCCACAAATGCCCAAGCAGCCTCCACTTCATCTGCTCTTGCATATAAAGTTGCATCACCTTGCATGGCATCCAACAATAAACGCTCATAAGCTTCCATTACATGTGTCTCTGTTAAGCTAGAATAGTAGAAATCCATATTTGCACGTTCTACCTCAAACCCCTGCCCCGGAACTTTTACTCCAAATTTCAATAATATACCCTCATCTGGCTGTATACGAATTATCAATTTGTTATCCTTATTGCTAATGCCAGATTCTTTGAAAATTTGATGGTGAGGCGTTTTAAAATGAATAACTACCTCAGTTACTTTGGTTGGCATTCTTTTCGCTGTTCTCACGTAAAAAGGTACATCTGCCCAACGCCAGTTATCTACAAAGAACTTAACAGCAGCAAAAGTTTCTGTTGTTGAGTTTTTATCTACCCCTTCTTCTTCACGGTATCCCTGAACTTCTTGACCGTCAATTTTAGAAGATACATATTGCGCTCTAATAGTATTCTCATAAAGCGTCTTCTCATCATTCATGACCTTAAGAGACTTTAAAGCTTTAAGCTTCTCATTACGAATTTCTTCCGCATCGGCACTCAAAGGTGGCTCCATTACTATTAAAGCAACTATCTGCAATAAGTGACTTTGAAACATATCTCTCAATGCTCCTGATTTGTCGTAATAGCCTCCTCTTTTTTCTACACCTACACTTTCTGCATTGGTAATTTCTACATGGTGAATGTAATTCCTATTCCAAAGTGGTTCAAAAATACTATTGGCAAAACGTGTTACCAATAAGTTTTGAACTGTCTCTTTTCCTAAATAATGATCTATTCTAAATATCTGACCTTCTTTAAAATAAGTATGTAAACCGTTATTTAATTCCTTGGCAGATTCTAAACTGTACCCAAATGGTTTTTCTACTATAATCCTTCTCCAGCCTGTAGATTCATCATTTAATCCTTGATCAGATAAATTCTTTGCTATTGGCTCATATAAACTTGGCGGTGTAGATAAATAAAACATATGATTACCTGCAGTCCCATATTTCTGATCCAAGTCTGAAATCCTTTTTTCTAAACGTTCATATGAGGTATCATAATCTGAGCCTAAATCTTCATAAAACAGTTTGTCAGCAAATTTTTGAATATAATCGGCATCAAATTCTTTTCGCTCTTTTTCTAAATAGGGGCTTTCTAAAACTACCTTACTTCTAAACTTTAAATCGCCTAAATCACTTCTACTAACTCCAAGAACTACAAAATTTTCTGGTAAATCATTTCCCTTGTATAAATTGAATATAGCTGGTATAAGTTTTCTTGCTGTTAAATCTCCAGATGCCCCGAATATTACGAGCATCTGATTTTCTGTCTTCTTCATTTTAGGATGATATTCTTTTATTGTTCAAATATCTTAAAAAGTAAGCCATTATTGGGCGTTATTAAGATACAATTTGGATTTAAAGTCAATATTTTAAATTATTTTTGGTTCACATTTTGTTACTAATAGTAAAAAAATAAGAATTGTAACATTTTAATGTATTGTAATTATAAAACATTCAATTTATGTATGATTTTGGTTTAGTAGGTCTTGGAGTAATGGGACAAAATTTTATCCTTAATGTAGCTGATAACGGATTTTCTGCTTATGGATATGATTTAGACGATGAAAAAGTTGAGGCCTTAAAAACTTTAGGTGGAGATTTAGATAAAGTAAGTGCTTCCAGTAACATTAAAACATTTGTAAAAAACCTAAAACAACCACGCAAAATAATGCTGTTGGTACCTGCAGGTAAAATTGTAGACGGTGTTATAGAATCGCTATTACCACATATGGACAAGGGTGATATTATCATTGACGGAGGAAACTCTTTCTTTACCGATACGGATACAAGAGAAGCTTATTTACAACAAAAAGGCATTAATTTTTTTGGTGCAGGAGTTTCTGGCGGCGCAAAAGGTGCGCGTAAAGGACCTAGTATTATGCCAGGTGGTTCAAAATCTGCTTATGAGCACATAAAACCTATTTTTGAAGCAGTTTCCGCTAAGTACAACGGAGAACCTTGTGTTGCTTATTTAGGTCCTAAATCTGCCGGGAATTATGTGAAAATGGTTCATAATGGTATAGAATACGGATTAATGCAGTTGACTTCTGAAATTTATGATGTTCTTAAAAAAGGAGGAGATTTCAATAATGATGAATTACACAGCACATTTGCAAAATGGAATGCTGGAAGATTACAATCATTCTTAGTTGAAATTACTTCTGAAATATTCGAACAAGAAGATGACTTGGCCAAAGGAAGATTGGTTGATCAGATTTTAGATAAAGCAAAACAGAAAGGTACCGGTAAATGGACAAGCCAGAATGCAATGGATCTTGGTATTCCCGTTCCGTCTATAGATGTGGCTGTAAGTATGCGTGAACTTTCTGCATTGAAAGACGAAAGAATTAAGGCTGATGCCCTATATGACAGACCAACGGTAACCCATATGGACAAAGAGAAGCTAGAGGAGCTTACAGAAAAAGCACTTTACTTTTCATTCATTATCACCTATTCTCAAGGATTACATCAATTAGCCGATGCCTCAAGAGAATACGGTTACAACTTAGATATATCAGAAATTGCTAAAATATGGAGAGCAGGTTGTATTATACGTGCCGGTTTATTGGCTGATATCACGGAGGCTTTCAAAACCGAACCAACATTACCTAACCTTTTGCTTTCTCCAAATTTTGTAGATAAGGTAAAAGAAACGGTAGGTGCTGCTAGAGAGTTAGTAGCTTTTGGTGCTCAAAACGGAATTCCGTTACCAGGATTATCAAACTCACTTACGTATTTTGATGCCTACACGTCCAGTAAATTACCTTTAAACCTTATTCAAGCGCAACGAGACTACTTTGGTTCTCACACGTATGAGCGTTTAGATCGTGATGGTATTTTCCATACAGAATGGGAAGACTAAATCCTTTATAAGTACATAACAGTATTTGTCTTTTTATGGTTTTCTGATAAGCTAGTGTTTACACAACTTTTAAAGGCTCAAAAGACAAATACTTTTTTTTATCGCTATAGTTTAAAATATAGCAACCCAGAGCATTAGTCCATATTTCATACTGTAAATACAATGTACGCTATTTATGTCATAGAATTGTCCAAAAAGGTATTCTCCGAAAACAGAAAATTTAGAGAAGCAAATCCACAATTCAACGGTGTACTAGAATGTTTATATGTTGGCATGACCAGCAAAACTCCTAAAGAGCGTTTTGATCAACATAAAAATGGTGCTCTGAGTAAGAAAGGACACAGCATTTCTTCTAAAATTGTACAGAAATACGGCTTGTACTTACGCGGTAGCCTTTTTAATCATATAGATCCTATAAAATCAAGAGTGGATGCTTTGAAAATGGAAAAGCAGTTGGCACTTGAACTTAGACGTAAAAAATATGCGGTTTGGTTTAATTAACTACCTATATTTATTTAGGTACCGGTGTTACCGCATCTAGTAGCTCTTCTTCCATACCGTAGTACTTTAATGCAAAGCCAAATGCTATAACAGATAATATTACGCCAATAAGAAACACGGTATACGTCCACCGTAATAATCTATACTTCTCTTGCAGTACTTTCCCTAGATAATATAAATCCATACTCAATGAATCATAAATAGATTCTTTATTTTTTATAATATCCCTTAATTTAGATTTAAAGTCGCTCAACTCCATGCTATGGAAATTTCCAAAGAACAAGAAATTAGTATCCTTCTTCTTAATTTCTTCTTCTACCACATCTGTATTGTCTACCTTAGGTCTTGTCGCTAAAACTGACATGATCATTGACGCAATGCTGAATAGAACAAAAATCACCGTAGGATAAATGAGATAAGAATTTGATGGTGAATCTAGTTTTGGTATAAGATTTGCCAATAAAAGAGATATTATTATGGCATTTACAGAAAGTAGAATATTAGCCTTGGTATCTGCAATGTCACTTAACTTTATATGATTTCTAAGTTCTATACGATATAAAGATTGAATGGCCCGTTGCGGACTCTCATCTTTCAACTTTGCTTTTAATATTTCTTTCTTTTCAGTTTTTTCTGCTTTCTGTAATCTAGAAATCAGAGAAAGAATATTATCTTCTTTTCGTTCTTGCCAGTTCTCTTTGGCATAGTCGGTATAATAGCGATGTTTTATCCTTAGCTTTTCCACATACTCTAATCTCCATGTATCTAAATCAGGAACTGTTTCGTTAAAATTTTCTAACTCTAACCTTAATAATTGAAGCATTTCTTCAAAGTCTTCAGATGCATAAAACCATGTACCCGCATCCTTTATAATGGCTTCAGAATCATTCTTAGGCCTATCACTTTGCCAGGCGCTCTCTACTAGATGAACTATAGCCTCAACATTGGGCTGGGAGATATTATTTTCTTTTAAGAAAGCCGTAGCAAATTTCACACTTTCCTCTATATGATTCTCATAATCTACAGCAAAGCCGGCATGAATGAACCATGTAGCTATTAACACGTTATTTATTTCAACACTTTCATAATTTGAAGATTCTAATATATTTTTGGTTTTGCTAAAGGTTTTACTCGCATAACCTTGACTATGAAAGAGAAAATTCTTGTTCATCTGCTCAGATAACAAGTTTTTAATATATTTTTCAGCTTTTATTACTATAGTTTCATTCATAATTTCAAGTTCATTGATTTGCAATATTCAAAACGGCAACTATTCACTGGCACAGTTAAAACATGCTTTCTGTTCATTATTCATTTTTACATCTTCAGATCCTTTAAGTGCTTCGGTCAATTCTTCACTTTTAGCCAATTCTTGCTGAAATAAAACAGCATAATCAAGTAAAGCATTTCGTCTATTCTTAATTTTTGCAATTAGCTCTTTTCCATCCAACTTAAAAATCTCATCAGACCAAACAGAAAAAGAAGACTCAATAGCTTCATCTGTTAATAATAATTGTAATTCCCTTGCTTCTTTCTCAAATACGGATAAGGGTATATCTCTCATAAAATAAACATCGAAGGGAGCGATCAAACCTGGTAAAAAATCAATTTCTTTTTCAAAAGATTGCACTTCTGGTAAAAATGAATTGTTCGTAATAATAGCTGGTAATACACCTTCAATATTAAAAAATGCATTATCTCGATCACATGGCAATGGAATTGCTTGTATAGAATCTCCAATATTTTCAATTGCCCAACCCCATTGTTTAGAATGACGATCCCAATCACCTATCAACAAATCAAATAACCGTGCTCTTACCAATGAATTTTCATCAATACCAACTTTATCTGGATATTTTAATTTTAGCTTCTGCAGATTATCCGTATCCACCAATGAATCAACATTTTTAAGACCCATCCAATTTGCATTACCCTTTGTTTCAAATTCTAAAAGAAAAAGGCGGTTTCCGTATTTATCGTTATAATTTAACAACTCATCCTGCTTAGGCACAAACACCAAATTAGGTTTGGTATTCAATACTTTAGCTTTCTCTGAAAGTTGAGCTACTACCAAAGCCGCATAAGGGTGCTGAGCAGAAATACCATCTACAATAATATTTTCTAAACCTAAAATCTGGGCAACTTTTGGTACTAGTGGTGAAGGATCTTTAGAGACACTACGCAAGGTCAACAAGGTACCATCATCTTTTTGTAATTTCAATGAATGGGTCTGCTTTCCGCCCCCTTCTTCTAAAATTTTTGCATTCCCACCAATCTCTTGTAGGTATAAAATAGGTACGTTTACAGGTGTAGACCAAGCTTGCCTATACTGTTGGCCTTGCATGACATTTTTAATACTATTACCCTCATATAATGTACTTGCAGCAACTAATACTGAATCATATTTATTAAAATCTATGTCCTTAATATCAGATAGTCCTAAAATTTCACATGTATCAAAAGTTTTACTAGTGCTTGACATTGACCAATAGGTTAATCCTAGAAAAAACAACATTAAAATAACCACAATTGTCACAATCCGCTTCACCATTACCCTTCTAAATTTTTAATGAAACAAGATTAGGAATAAAGAGCTACAGTCTATTATCTGATAAATTATTTTTTTAACCTAAAAGCACCTCCACTAATCTATTGACCCGCTACGTACACGCCTCTCTTATTTATGTTAAAACTTTAACGATTTACTACACTAATTTGATTATTTTTAATGAAATACCATTTTTTTTCAACCTAAACTATGTTTTTATGAAAGGATTAATAATGGACTACCCACTAACCACTACTACCATATTAAACTATGCAAGGAGTGCTTTTGCTGACAAAAAGTTAATCTCTTATCTGCCCGATGGAAGCAGACATGAATATACATACGGTCAACTATACAAAAGATGTTGTCAATTGGCCAATGCAATGAGAAATAAACTTGGCATCACCAAAGGTGATATGGTAGGCACCTTTGCTTGGAACCACTATCAGCACGTGGAATTGTATTATGGAATTCCTGGTATAGGGGCGGTCTGCCATACTATAAACATTAGGTTGTCATCTCAACAAATAGAGTTTATAATAAATCATGCTGAAGATAAGGTCATTTTTGTAGATGCTACATTAGTTCCGCTTCTGGAAAAAATTGCACCAAAACTAGAGACCGTTGAAAAGTTCATAATTATCAACGCCCCAAAAGGTTTTACCACTACACTACCAAATACCATACATTATGAAGATTTAATAGGAGAGCAATTAGACACTATAGCATGGCCTGAACTACAAGAAAACGACGCCAGCGGCATGTGCTATACTAGTGGTACCACAGGTATGCCCAAAGGGGTTTTATACTCACACAGGTCTACCTATTTGCATGCTATGACCATTCTTACCCCTAATGCCGGAAATTATAGCAATAGAGATGTTATTCTTCTTATTGTACCGCAGTTTCACGTTATGGCCTGGGGTTTTCCGTACATGTGCCTGTTAACTGGTTCAGATATGGTGATGCCATCTTTACACCTTAAACCAAATGCTATTATTAGAATTCTAGAAAGCGAGCATATTAATAAAGCTAACGGCGTACCTTCTATTTGGAGAGGTATTTATGAGGAAATGAAAAAAAATCCACCAAAGAAAAAATTAGCCTTAGAAGAATATTTAGTAGGAGGTTCAGCATTATCAGCAAGTCTCATCGAAAATTTTGAAAAGGACTTTGGTATAAAAGGAGTTCAAGCTTGGGGAATGACAGAGACATCTCCACTTGGAACTGCAAGCAGACTCCAAAAAAAAACACGAAAACCTTAATCAAAAAGATCAAATTAAAATACGTGCCAAACAGGGAATCGAATTTCCCGGCATAGAAATGCGTATTGTTGGCGATGATGGAAAAATAGCGCCACGAGATGGCAAAACAATGGGAGAACTACAAGTAAAAGGTGCTTGGGTCATTGCATCTTATTTTAAAACCCATAGCCGAGACAATTTCACAGAAGATGGCTGGTTTAAAACTGGAGATGTTAGTACTATTGATGCTAACGGTTATATGGAAATAACCGATCGTACTAAAGATTTAATAAAAAGTGGAGGCGAATGGATTTCCAGTGTCTCGCTAGAATTGGCATTAATGTCTCATCCAAAAATAAAGGAGGCCGCAGTTATCTCCATACCTGATAAAAAATGGTCTGAAAGACCTCTAGCTACATTAGTATTAGCTAATAAAAATGAACTTGTGTCTTCTGAAGAACTAAAAGAATTTTTATCCAAAGATTTTGCCAATTATCAAATTCCCGATAAATATGTAACGATTAATGAAGTACCAAAAACAAGTGTTGGTAAATTTGACAAGAAAGAAATAAGGAAGTTATACGCAGAAGGAAAGTTTTAATTTCATTAAAATTTCCCTCCTACCTACAACAGTAGTCCAATATACAGACTATTTACTTAAATACATTTTACGTCTAGCATAAAGGTTATAAAATTCATCATCCTTTAAACTATCTATAAATAAGATACTTTCCCCTGTACTCTTCATTTCAGGACCTAAATTCTTATTGACATTAGGAAATTTGTTGAAAGAGAATACTGGCTGTTTAATGGCAAAGCCTTCCAATTGAGGATTAAAATTAAAATCTTTAACCTTCTTCTCACCTAACATCACCTTAGTGGCATAATTTACATAAGGTTCTTTATATGCCTTTGCAATGAAAGGAACCGTACGTGATGCTCTAGGGTTAGCTTCAATAATATATACAATATCATCCTTAACAGCGAACTGTATATTAATAAGACCAACTGTATTTAGTGCTAAGGCTATTTTCTTGGTATGATCTTTAATCTGCTGCATAACAAATTCGCCTAAATTAAACGGTGGCAAAGTTGCATTAGAATCTCCAGAGTGTATACCACAAGGTTCTATATGTTCCATAATACCAATAATGTACACATCTTCTCCATCACAAATAGCATCAGCCTCTGCCTCTATGGCCCCATCTAAATAATGATCCAATAGCAACTTGTTATTCGGTATTTTACGTAATAAGTCTACTACATGCTCTTCTAACTCTTCTTTATTGATCACAATTTTCATTCCCTGACCACCTAAAACATATGATGGTCTTACCAATAAAGGAAAATCCAGTTCATCTGAAAGTGTCAAGGCTTCGTCTGCGGTTTCCGCTACTCCAAATTGAGGGAACGGAATATCATTAGCTTTCAAAAGATCAGAGAAACTACCTCTATCTTCTGCTAGATCTAATGCCTCAAAGCTTGTTCCTAATATCTTTATACCATATTTAGATAGCTTTTCAGCAAGTTTAAGTGCGGTTTGCCCCCCTAACTGAACAATTACGCCCTCTGGCTTTTCATGGCGAATAATATCATAAATATGCTCCCAGAAAACTGGCTCAAAATACAATTTATCTGCGGTATCAAAATCTGTAGAGACCGTTTCTGGATTACAGTTGATCATAATGGTTTCATAACCACATTCCGCAGCAGCCAGTACCCCATGTACACAGCAATAGTCAAATTCAATACCTTGACCAATTCTATTTGGTCCTGATCCAAGCACTACAATTTTCTTCTTATCAGTAACTATACTATCATTTTCAACATAACGCGTACCATCTGGTTTTTCTATTTCTTCTTCAAAAGTAGAATAATAGTATGGTGTCATTGCCTTAAATTCTGCAGCACAAGTATCCACCAGTTTGTAAACCCTATTAATATTAAGTTCTGTGCGTTTGTTATACACTTCACTTTCATAACAATCTAGCATATGCGCTATTTGCCTATCCGCAAAGCCTTTTTGCTTAGCTTCCAATAATAAATCTTTTGAAAGAGTGGCTATCG
The DNA here is from genome assembly GCF_900155985.1 of Maribacter ulvicola. Taxonomy (GTDB): domain Bacteria; phylum Bacteroidota; class Bacteroidia; order Flavobacteriales; family Flavobacteriaceae; genus Maribacter; species Maribacter ulvicola. Next base: position 63,477 of record NZ_FTMA01000002.1, on the reverse strand, counting down.
TGAATTTTGTAATTTCTTTTTCTAAGCTATATAATTCTTCATATTGTTTTAAGAACCACATGTCTATCTTTGTAATCTCATGAATACGACTTAATGGTATACCCATTTGTATAGCATCATAAATTACAAATACACGATCCCAACTAGGTATGGTAAGCTTACTAATAATTTGCTCGTAGTTACGGTAGCCTTTTCCATCAGCTCCTAAGCCGTTACGTTTTATTTCTAAAGATTGCGTGGCCTTATGCAAGGCTTCTTGAAAAGAACGCCCAATACCCATTACCTCTCCTACAGATTTCATCTGCAAACCTAAAGTGCGGTCAGAACCTTCAAATTTATCAAAATTCCAACGTGGTATTTTTACAATTACATAATCTAAGGTTGGTTCAAATAATGCCGAAGTTGATTTGGTAATTTGATTATCCAACTCATCAAGCGTATAACCAATAGCTAATTTAGTTGCCACCTTTGCAATAGGATAACCAGTTGCTTTTGAAGCCAATGCTGACGATCTTGACACTCTAGGATTTATTTCAATTGCTATAATTTCCTCTTCTTCATCTGGACTAACAGCAAATTGAACGTTACATCCGCCTTCAAAATCACCTATACTACGCATCATATGTATAGCCATATCACGCATTTTCTGATACGTTCTATCTGAAAGTGTCATTGCCGGAGCAACAGTAATAGAATCTCCGGTATGAATACCCATAGGGTCCATATTCTCAATAGCACAGATAATAACAACGTTATCATTTTTATCTCTAAGCAACTCTAACTCATACTCTTTCCACCCCATTAAGGCTTTATCGATCATCACCTCATGAATTGGGGAAATCTCTAGACCATAACTTAATTGCTCATCAAAATCTTCTGGCTTGTAAACAATCGATGCCCCTGCCCCACCAAGTGTATATGAAGCTCGTATTACTAATGGAAAACCAAATTCTTGAGCAATTTCCTTACCTTTTAAGAATGATGTTGCCGTTGCTTGCGGTGCCATGCCAACACCAATTTTCAACATTAGTTCTCTAAATTGCTCTCTATCTTCAGTTATATTAATGGCATCTATATCAACACCTATTAATTCTACACCAAAATCTTCCCAAATTCCTTTTTTATCTGCTTCAATACAAAGATTCAATGCCGTCTGTCCTCCCATAGTTGGTAAAACCGCATCAATCTGAGGGTGAGCTTTCAAAATCTCTAAAATAGATTTTGTAGTTAATGGTTTTAAATAAACATGATCCGCCATTGTAGGATCTGTCATAATCGTAGCAGGGTTACTATTTATTAAAATAGTCTCTATACCATCTTCTCGTAATGAACGTAACGATTGACTACCTGCATAATCAAATTCACATGCTTGACCGATAACAATAGGACCTGACCCTATTAATAAAATTGAGTTTAAATCTTTTCTTTTTGGCATTTTAAAACTGTATATTTTGGGAATTGGACAAAAAAAAGGTGCTACTTTCAAAAAAGTAACACCTAAAAATTTTTAAAACAATGAAATCATTATTTTTTATGGCTTGGTTCAGAGGAAACAGTTAACTTTTTTCTTCCTTTTGCTCTTCTTCTTGCAAGAACTTTTCTTCCATTAACGGAAGCCATACGCTCACGAAAACCGTGCTTGTTCTTTCTTTTTCTCTTTGATGGTTGAAACGTTCTCTTGCTCATCGCCTATATATTAAATGCTTTGTATTTATTTGATATGTGCCCTTTTATTTGGACGGGTAAAACTGGGCGCAAATATACAAAGAGTTTTTGCTTTAGCAAGGGTTATGAAAAAAAATATTTTTATAAATCCGTACGCCACAAAACGAAGCTTTTGATTAATTTTGCCCAAATTTAAATTTGGTACTGAAAACGCTTTATTTATATAGGGTTACGATTTATTTCAAAAAAGACTACCAACACATCACTAGAGATATAAAAATTAAAATATGTTCAATAAAAATTTAAAATTAATAATAGCAGGACTTATTATCGCTTATTCTATATACCAATTTATTGAAGGCAATATAGGAAATGGTATTTTTCTTATCCTATTCTCCTTAATTTTTATCTTTCTTTATTTTAGAAACGAGATTATTCTTTTGGCCTTTCTAAAAATGCGTAAGCAAGATTTAACAGGAACAAAGAACTGGTTAGATAAAATCAAAAATCCCGAAGCAGCACTAACGGTTAAACAACAGGGGTACTACAACTACTTACACGGTATCATTTTCTCTCAAACCAATTTAACCCAAGCAGAAAAGTTCTTTAAAAAAGCTCTAAAACTTGGGTTAACTATGGATTATGACGTTGCTATGGCTAAATTAAGCTTAGCGGGTATATCTATGCAAAAACGCCGCAAAAGAGAAGCAACAATGCTACTTAACGAAGCTAAGAAACTAGATAAAAACAACATGTTGACCGATCAAATTAAAATGATGCAGCAACAAATGAAGAAAATCTAATTTTATTTAGTTTCCCTATAATATCCTTTATTAGGAATTTCAATAGTGTATTTTTTACGAGAATTATTATTTAAATGCGCCTCTCTTAACCATGGATTGTGGCGCTTTAATATTTTATAGTTGATTTCATATTCTTGTGCAAAATCAGCAAAATCACTAACTGGCCTATCTATTTCAACATTGAATGTTGGTACGGCTTCATACATATCTTCTTTCTCTATATGAAAACCGTACTTCTCTGGGTTAGACAAGATTTCTTTTATCGCCATAATTCTAAAAACATATCTACCAGTTTCACTACCTAGCAATAGGTCCCAATAATTATCTACCTGCTGAATGCCCATATATTTATTGATAGCACCAGGTCCTGCATTATAAGCTGCAGCTGTTAATGCCCAGCTACCATACCTATTTTTCCATCTATTTAAATACTTACAAGCTACCTCTGTTGACTTTTCCAAATGGTAACGCTCATCTACATTTGAGTTCACCTCTAAGCCATACTCTCTACCCGTTTCTCTCATTATCTGCCAAAAACCAGTTGCCCCTGCCGGTGATACTACATTTGTCAATGCACTTTCAGCAACGGCTAAATACTTAAAATCATCAGGGATACCATTTTTAGCTAAAATTGGCTCTATAATAGGAAAAAACTTATTTGCTCTTTTTATCAAAAGAACCGCATTTGATTGCCAATAGGTGTTTACCAAAAACTCACGATCAATACGTTCTAATATTTCTGGATCGGACTGAGGCACTATCTCTCCTGCAAAATTTAAATTTTCAGGTATATCTATTGAAGAAATCTTGTATGATTTAGATACGTTTTTCTGAACACTATCATTGACTACTATCTTATCACTATTTACAGCATCATCAGTGTTTCTCACCGCGAATATTAAAGTACCCGCAACGAATACAACACCTAACAACATCAATATATTTTTAATAGTTTTCATGCATTTTATTTTTTAATTATTTCTATCAATTCTCAAGTCTACCAAAGATATATATAGAACTTTCTTATTCCAAAATAATTGTTGGCAAGTTCTCATTAAACCATCTTGCCCTGTGTATGATCATAGTATGTGTTCCATTAACTACTGGTATACAATTATTAATATTTTCAATGGGAAAAACAGTATCTTTTTCACCTTGTATATGTACCAATTTCTTGCATGGCACTTCTTGCTTCCAATTAACTAATTCATGTATACACCAATCTATATAACTTTTATCCCTAACGGATAAATACTTTTCATACAACGAAAGTCGTTTCGTTACACTTTCACCAAAAGCATACTTAGCAAGTAATTCTACATTATTAATTAAACCTGTAGGAAGCAGTTTATGCACACTGGTGTATCTTGCAAACAACATACGTTTTGGTAGCTCATATCTTGTTTTTATACTAGAAACAATTACCACCTTTCTCACATCAATAAATTTACTCATTTCTTGAACCAGTAGTCCGCCCAATGACACCCCTAACAACACCACATTATTATGCTGTATATTATTACTCATATCTAGAGCATAATCACTAAACGAAATATTCCTTAAAGGAACATTCCATTCTAAAAAATGAAGCTCAAAGCTTTCTTTTGGTAATTTTATATACTCAAAAATTTCAGGACCTGCCGCCATACCCGGCATACAATACACGTGAATCATAATAGCTAGTATAGCCATGAAACGTAGTAAAAACTAGGAAATTATGTAATTTTTAACTACTTTTGTAAAAGAATGTGAAAAACACATCTATTTCTATGTGTTATATCCTATACAACATTTACTAAAGACTAATTACGATATGAGAACATCGTATTTTTTTTGTCTAAAAGCAACATTAAAATTATCTATATGAACGATGTTATCATTAATGACAATTCTTTTCTACGCCAATTTGAGACAACCGTAGAAGGTCATTTGGCCAAAATTGAATATTCTTCTCAAGAGCGAAAAGTTTTTCTTACTAAATTAGTTGTTCCTGAAGAAATTACAGATGAAGGTTTTAAAGAAAACTTTATCAAAGCCGTTCTAAGTATTATTCAAGAAAAAAATCTTAGAGTTGTTCCTACAAGTCCTCATATAGCAGGATTTCTTCGCAAGAACAGAAGACAATACAAGGAAATGTTACCTATTGGTATTCGAATCTAAAAAATTAAAAGCCTTTCATTTGAAAGGCTTTTTTTTATGCTTTTACTTTTTCATTCACAAAATTAAAACGAACTAGACCATCTTTATCAATTGTAGTAAGTCTTACCTTGTGTAACGTATTTACCAGTTCAGGATTCCACGGTGATTTTACTTTTACGTAATTCTCGGTAAATCCATGAATGTACCCTTCTTTGTTTTCTCCTTCAAATAAAACTGAAAGTTCATTTTCTAACTGGCTCTCATAAAATGCACGTCTTTTCTTAACAGACAATCCACGTAACATTTTACTTCTTTTGCTTCTAACTTTATTAGGAACTACACCATCCATTGTAGCAGCTGGCGTGTTATCTCTTTCAGAATACGTAAAAACATGCAAATAAGAAATATCCAAATCATTCAAAAAATGATACGTCTCTAGAAAATGTTCCTCGGTTTCTCCCGGAAACCCTACAATAACATCAACACCAATACAGCAATGTGGCATTACCTCCCTGATCTTTTCTACTCTCTCCTTATAAAGATTCGTCATATAACGACGCTTCATTAATTTTAGAAGATCATCACTTCCACTTTGCAAAGGAATATGAAAATGAGGTACAAAGGTTTTGCTTCTAGAAACAAATTCAATGGTCTCGTTTTTTAATAGATTGGGCTCAATTGAAGAAATTCGTAAACGATGAATACCATCTACATCATCCAACGCTTCTACTAGATCTAAAAAAGTATGTTCATGTTTTTTATTACCGAATTCTCCTTTACCGTAGTCTCCTATATTTACCCCGGTCAATACAATCTCCTTAATTCCTTGCGCTGAAATATCTGCTGCATTTTTAAGAACATTATCCAAAGTATCGCTTCTAGAAATACCACGAGCTAATGGAATTGTACAATAGGTACATTTATAATCGCACCCATCCTGAACTTTCAAGAAAGCCCTTGTTCTATCACCAATTGCATAACTACCAACATAAAAATCAGCATCGGCAATTTCACAAGAGTGCACCCTACCGTGATCATTTTTGGTTAAATCATTTATATAATCTGTAATCTTAAATTTCTCCGTAGCCCCTAAAACCAAATCCACCCCGTCAACATCAGCCAATTCTTCCGGTTTCAATTGCGCATAACAACCTACAGCCGCTACAAAAGCATCAGGATTTATTTTTTGTGCCTTTTTTACAATAGTCTTGAATTTTTTATCGGCATTATCGGTTACAGAACACGTATTTATAACATACATATCCGCTTCTTCTGAAAAATCTACCCTATCGAATCCCTCGTCTGCAAAACTACGGGCTATGGTAGAGGTTTCTGAAAAGTTCAACTTACACCCTAAAGTGTAAAAAGCCACTTTCTTCTTCATCTAAATCATCTATTTAAAAACGCAAAAATACTTAAACCAAACTCAGTCGCATTACAACAATCAAATAAGTTTACAACTACTTCCTAATACATTCTCCACTTTTTTGTTATCTCAAATACATGGGTAAGAATATCAGCATCAACGTCGTTAAATTCCACTCCCCTTCTAGCCATCATCACTTTAGCCGCATCAAATGCCTTTACTGGCTGATAAGCCGTAAAGCCAGTTGCGCCGCCCCAACTAAAACTTGGTACAAAATTTCTAGGAAAACCTGGAACATATATATTAGAATTTACACCTATAACAGTCCCTGTATTAAACATAGTATTTATGGCTGTTTTACTATGATCACCCATCATAAGTCCACAAAACTGTAATCCGGTTTGTTCAAAACGCTCTGTTGCATAATCCCATAAACGAACTTTTGCATAATTATTCTTAAGGTTGGAGTTATTGGAATCTGCCCCAATATTACACCACTCACCCAGTACGGCGTTCCCCAAATATCCTTCATGCCCTTTACTAGAATATCCAAAAATAACCGAGTTACTAACCTCTCCACAAACCTTGCTGTACGGACCAATAGTGGTTGCCCCATATAGCTTACCGCCCATTTTAATAATGGCATTATTACATAGTGCCAAAGCACCACGTATAAGGCTACCCTCCCAAATTTCAGAATTTTTCCCCAAGTAAATAGGTCCGTCGGTAGCATTTAAAATACTAAACTCAACTTTTGCCCCTTCCTCTAGAAATATACGCTCTGGATGAACTACCTGATTCGTTTTTGAAATTGGCTGACTTTTACGCCCTTGTGTAATAAAATCGAAATCGGCTTGTAGTATAGCTGCGTTTTTTTCAAAAATATCCCAGGTGTTATTGATTTGAACAAAATTATCATGGAATTCAATTTGTTTAAAACCACTTAACTCATCAGAATTTTTGACCGATGCACCAGAATATGCTATTATTAAATCTCCTGACTTTATTACTTCACCCTCCTTCAATGAACTGACAATTTTTACCAAACTCTCAGATGGTAAAACAGATGCATCTATAAATAAATTAAAATCTTCTAACTTAACTGGATACTTGACACTTAAATATTCTTCCGTAAAAGATGTTACCGAAACTTTTAAATAGGCCTCCCACCTTTCTTTCAAGGTCATTATACCAACACGAACTTCAGAAACGGGTCGCGTAAATGTAAAAGGTAAAAGATGATCTCTACGAGGACCGTCAAAAAGGATAAAGTTCATACAAGATGATTTTTTTGTCAAAATTAACAAATATCCAAAGAGCATCTATATATATTAGATAAGTTCCAGTATTTCAAAGTTAAACGCAAAAAAAACGCCTTCGAAAATTTCGAAGGCGTTATATGTAATAGAAAGAATAAAAATACTATTCTTCTTCTTTTTTCTCTTCTTTAACAAACTTCTTGTACTTGTTCTTGAACTTGTCAATACGGCCTGCTGTATCCAATAATTTAGATTTACCTGTGTAAAAAGGGTGAGAAGTTCTTGAAATTTCCAATTTTACCAATGGATACTCAACTCCGTCAACTTCTAAAGTCTCTTTAGTATTTGCTGTTGATTTTGTTAAAAATACTTCTTCGTTAGACATGTCCTTAAAGGCCACGATTCTATAATTTTCTGGGTGTATGTCTTTTTTCATTTTAAAAACTTTAACGCACCCATTCCGACGGGCACTCATTTTAAGGCTGCAAAAATAGTGAAATTCTATCAACAGACAATTACAAATGTAAAAAAATATTAAAATTTAATTTTACCACTTTTGTAACAATATTGCTTAACACCATACTAACAAACAAAACAACCTATAATCACTTTGTATCATGGAAGAAAATCAACCGAAAACAGGAAAATTTGCAATGAATTACGGCTTACTCACCGGACTAATCGGTGTTGTATTCGGAGTAATGCTTTTTGTAATGGAGATGCATTATGAGCAAGGGGCCGCTATTCAAATTACCCAAACCTTAATTTTAGCAGCTGGAATTATTTTTGCAATTATTCAATTCAAGAAAGCAGGTGGCGGATTTTTAAGTATTTCCAATGCTTTAAAAGTTGGAGCCGGTGTTGCACTTATAGCTGCAATAGTTGGATTATTATATTTCTTTATACTATCTAATGTTATAGAACCTGGCTATATGGACAAAGTTTATGAAATAGGTAAGATTAAAGCAATGGCAGACAATCCTAGCCTTACCGAAGAACAAATTAATCAAGGGATAGAGATGAATAAGAGTTTTGCTTGGATTTCATATCCAATATTAATTATTATCAATGTTCTTATCGGGTTAATTTTTGGTCTAATAACCGGCTTAATCTTGAAAAAAGAAGAAGCTGCTTATTAATGCTAAGTAATTGTAGTATTTTTGGAGAACATACCAGAAGTTTCGCATGCAATTATCAATAGTAATTCCTTTACTTAACGAAGAAGAGTCACTTAAAGAACTTCATGATTGGATTGTATCCGTAATGCAATCCAATCATTTTTCTTATGAAATACTGTTCGTTGATGATGGCAGTACAGACAACTCTTGGAATATCATTTCAAAATTATCCAATCAAAATCCTGCTGTAAAAGGAATTCATTTTTTACGTAACTACGGAAAATCGCAAGCATTACATGCCGGATTTAAAGCTGTGGTAGGAGATGTAATCATTACCATGGATGCCGATCTACAAGACAACCCAGAGGAAATTCCAGAGTTATATAATATGATAACCAATGAAGGTTATGAATTGGTTTCTGGGTGGAAAAAGAAACGTTACGATTCTATCCTCTTTAAAAACACACCTTCTAAATTATTCAATTGGGCAGCTAGGCGTACCTCTGGAGTACGACTGCATGATTTTAACTGCGGTCTAAAAGCATACGCAAAAGACGTTGTCAAGAACATTGAAGTCTCTGGCGAAATGCACAGATACATTCCTGTCCTTGCCAAAAATGCAGGCTTTTCAAAAATTGGTGAAAAGGTAGTACAACACCAAGCACGTAAATATGGTAAAACAAAATTTGGTATAGAACGCTTTATTAATGGATTTCTAGATTTATTGACCATTTGGTTCGTTTCTAGATTTGGCAAACGACCTATGCACTTGTTTGGGGCATTAGGCGTTTTAATGTTTTTGATCGGATTTGGATTTGCTATCTATTTAGGTATAGATAAAATGTTCATTAACAAATTTGGCAGATTAATAACCGATCGTCCACAATTTTACATCTCACTTATAGCCATGGTCTTAGGAACTCAATTGTTTCTAGCAGGATTTATAGGAGAAATATTAATACGCTCTAAGAAAGAAGAAAAAAGATATATCGTTTCAGAAGAAATAAACAACCAACTGTTAGAATAGTAAAATTCTTACTATCTTGATTCCACATAAAACTATAAACCAAATGGATAACATCCTTAATACTGCCAAAACCTGGCTTACCGATTTTTTCGACCCAGCTGTAAAAAAAGAAATTGAACACCTTATTGCCAACGATAAAGAAGAACTGAACGACCGTTTCTATAAAAATATGGAATTTGGCACCGGTGGTATGAGAGGCGTAATGGGCGTTGGCACCAACCGTATTAATAAATATACCCTGGGTAAAAGCACACAGGGTCTTAGCAACTATTTAAACAAAGTATATAAAGGCAAAGAAATTAAAGTTGTTATCGCTTTTGATTGCCGCCATAATAGCGACACGCTCGCAAGAACTGTTGCAGAAGTATTTTCTGCCAACAATATTAAAGTGTATTTGTTTTCAGATTTGCGTACTACCCCAGAACTTTCGTTTGCGGTAAGGCATTTAAATTGTCATGCCGGTATCGTATTAACGGCATCGCACAACCCGCCAGAGTATAATGGTTATAAAGTGTATTGGACCGATGGCGGACAAATTGTACCACCACAGGACGGAGAAATTATTTCCGAAATAAACTCCCTTGATTTTGAAGACATAAAATTCACACCCAACGATAGCTTAATTGAAGTAATTGACAAGGAAGTGGATGAAGCATTTATTTCACAATCTGTAGCTGCCGGAAATTTTAATGCTGCCGGAAAAGACGACTTTAAAATTGTATTTACAGCATTGCACGGAACTTCAATTACCGCTATACCGGAAGTGCTTGAAAAAGGAGGCTATAAAAATGTAACTATTATAGAAGAGCAAGCTAAACCTGATGGGAATTTCCCAACGGTAAAGTCTCCTAACCCAGAGGAACCTGAAGCACTTTCTATGGCCGTTAAAAAAGCAGAAGAAATTGGTGCAGATATGGTTGTGGGTACAGATCCAGACAGTGACCGTTTAGGCATTGCCGTTCGTAACCTTGATGGGGAAATGGAAATTGTTAACGGAAACCAAGCTATGGTTTTAATGACAAAATTCCTTCTAGAAAAAAGAAAAGAAAAAGGATTTAAAGGCAATGAATTTATTGCGACTACTATTGTTTCTACTCCTATGATGGAAGCTATGGCCAAAGCGTACGGAGTAGAATTTAAAACCTCTCTTACCGGCTTTAAATGGATCGGTAAAATGATCAAAGATTTCCCTGAATCTGACTTTATTGGTGGTGGTGAAGAGAGTTTTGGCTACATGGTTGGTGATTTTGTTCGCGATAAAGATGCGGTTACCTCTACCCTATTGGCTTGTGAAATTGCTAGCCAAGCAAAAGCTAACGGCAGCTCTTTCTACAAAGATTTAATTCAATGTTATGTTGATTATGGTTTCTATAAGGAACATTTAGTTTCTATTACCAAAAAAGGGATTAGCGGTGCTGAAGAAATTAAGCAAATGTTGAAGGATTTCAAGGAAAACCCCGTGGAATCTGTTGCTGGCTCAAAAGTGAAGTGGATTGAGGATTATAACACTTCAACTGCCAAAAATGTACTGACAGGCGAAGAAATAACTATTGATATTCCAAAATCTAACGTTTTAATCTACGAAACTGAAGATGGCACAAGAATTGCCGCTAGACCAAGTGGAACAGAACCAAAGGTAAAATTCTACATTAGTACCAATACGAAATTGGAAAAAACTGAAGATTATAAAAAAGTAGCAGCAAAGCTTGAGAATAAAATCAAGAGCATTCTTGCTGAGCTTAATTTAGCTTAATGAATTATTTTAAAAAGATTCTTCGCTTTGCGAAGCCCTACAAGATATATGCGGTTTTAAACATTATATCTAACATTTTTTATGCGCTGTTTTCAACCTTGGCAATGATATCATTATTTCCAATGTTGAACGTGCTTTTTAAACAAACAGAAAAAATATATACCAAACCACAATGGAACGGTATTACGGATTTAAAGGATTACGTAACCAACTCTCTAAATTTTTACATAACGGAACAAAGTCAATATAGAGATTCTGGTGAAGTACTCATGATCATGGTTGGCTTAATTATTACCATGTTTCTTTTAAAGAACCTTTTTAATTACTTAGCCATGTATTTCATTACATTTTTACGTAATGGCGTGCTTAAGGATTTACGTAATGAACTATATGACAAAACAGTAGAATTACCTATCTCTTATTATTCCGAAAAGAGAAAAGGAGATACTATAGCTCGTATAACATCTGATGTATTAGAAATTCAACACTCCTTTTTATCGGTGCTGGAGCTCATTGTAAGAGAACCATTAACAATAATATTTACAATTATAGCCATGCTTGCTATAAGTCCTAAATTAACATTGTTCGTATTTCTTTTTCTTCCACTTTCTGGATTTTTAATTTCATTAATCGGAAAATCATTAAAACGAAAATCAGACAAAGTTCAAAACGAACAAGGTTATTTCCTATCTATTTTAGAAGAAACTTTGGGGGGATTACGGGTTATAAAAGCCTTTAATTCTGAAACGGTATTCGCCAAAAAATTCCAAGCTTCTACTAAACGCTTTTTTAATTTTTCCAATAGCTTATTAAATAGACAAAACTTAGCCTCACCTACAAGTGAATTCTTCGGAATTGCTGCCATAGGAGTCATCCTTTGGTATGGAGGACAAATGGTTCTGGTAGATAAAACACTAGAAGCTGAACTCTTTATTACATACATGGCATTGTCCTATCAAATATTAACGCCCGCAAAGGCTATAAGCAAAGCTTCATACGGAGTCAAAAAAGGAAATGCGGCAGCAGAACGTGTACTAGAAATATTAGAAACTGAAAACCCTATTTCTGAAATTGAAAACCCAATTCATCAAGAAGCATTTAATACAGCCGTCAACATCAATAATATCTCATTTAAATATGAAGATGATTACGTATTAAAGAATTTTAACTTAACCGTTGAAAAAGGCAAAACCGTTGCCCTAGTTGGGCAATCTGGTAGCGGAAAAAGTACTATTGCCAATCTTGTAACGCGCTTTTATGATGTCAACAAAGGTGATATCAGTATTGATGGCAATAACATTAAAGACCTTAGCAAAAAATCGTTACGTGGTTTATTAGGGTTGGTTACACAAGATTCCATCCTATTTAATGATACGGTTAAAAACAATATTGGATTAGGGAAAGAAAATGCCACTGATGATGAAATTATTGAAGCAGCCAAAATTGCAAATGCACATGATTTTATAATGGATCTTCCCAATGGTTACAATACAAATATTGGTGATAGCGGCAATAAATTAAGTGGCGGTCAAAAACAGCGTTTATCTATTTCTAGAGCTGTTTTAAAGAATCCTCCAATCATGATTTTGGACGAAGCTACCTCTGCCTTAGATACTGAAAGCGAAAGATTAGTACAAGATGCCCTTGAAAAAATGATGAAGAACAGAACATCTATTGTCATTGCACACAGACTTTCTACCATTCAAAATGCAGATACTATAGTAGTCCTACAAAAAGGAGAGATTGTTGAGCAGGGAACGCATACAGAACTTCTAAAACGTAATGGTACTTATAAAAAGCTGGTGCAAATGCAAACTTTAACTTCTTAAAACAAATACCAAATTCTGAAAATCCGATTTATATTAAAATCACATTAAACCTTTATACATCTTCATGGTCTAAGAACAAACAAACCTCATTTCTAGGTGATTGAAGAGGAAACATTAGTATTAGAGTTAAAAACGAAAGATAAGCAGGCACAAGCTTTTGAGGTATTGGTAAATACTTACAAAGAGCGTCTGTATTGGCAGATTCGTGGTATCGTTTTAAGCCATGATGATGCCGATGATGTTTTACAAAATACTTTCATTAAAGTCTATAATAATATAAACGGATTTAAAGGAGATAGTAAACTCTTTTCCTGGATATACCGTATTGCAACTAACGAAGCTTTAAATTTTATAAAACAACGGGCAAAATTGCAAGGTATTTCCGATACCGATTATCAAGATAAGTTGGTGTCCAATCTAGAAGCAGATGTATATTTTGAAGGAGATGAAATTCAACTTCAGCTGCAAAAAGCCATTGCAACCCTACCTGAAAAGCAAAAGTTAATATTTAATATGAAATATTTTCAGGAATTGAAATATGAAGAAATTTCTGAAATATTAAATACCTCTGTAGGTGGCTTAAAAGCTTCATACCATTTAGCAGTTAAAAAATTAGAACGCTATCTTAAGGAAGACTAAACCTTTTATACAATTGATTGTCAAAGTAGTATCATGAACAAAAACCAAAAAAATCCGTTTAATACTCCAAAAGGCTATTTCGATAGCTTTGAAGGCAAATTAATGGACAAATTATCTAAAACAGAAAGCACTATCCCAAAAGGAAGTGGTTTTAAGGTGCCGGATAATTATTTTGAGAAGTTCAATGATCACCTGAATGGAAGGCTTGAGAATGAACCTAAAGTAATTCCGCTTTTTTCAATTAAGAAAATAATAGCTGTAGCTGCCTCAATTGCCGCTATTGTTTTCATTTCTTTAGAATACGACCAATACGCATCAAACAAATTAAGTTTCAGTGATTTAGCCAATACCGATATTGAAGCTTATTTTGAAAATAACGATTTTGAGCTTTCACCTTATGAAATTACAGAGGTTTTACCCGTAACAAATACGGAATATTCAGATTTTTTAAACTCACCTATCCAGAGCAATAATCTTCTTGATTACTTAAATGAAAATGTAAGTGATTTTGATGAAATAAACATTGAAGACAATGAATAAATTTATAATAATCATATTCTTATCTATTACTTCTCTTTCTTTTGGTCAAAGAAACAAAGATTGGGAAAAGATAAATACCTTAAAAGTGGCTTTCATTACTGAAAAACTATCTCTAAGCAGTAAGGAGGCGCAAGATTTTTGGCCGGTATACAATGAGTATCAGGAGAAAAGAAATGATTTACGTAAAAAAAACCATATTCAAATTAGAAGTAAAATAAAGGATGCCCAAACCCTTACCAAAAAAGAAGCCGAAAATCTTTTAACATTACACATTAAAATTGAAGAAGAAGAACAAGTTTTGGAAACTAATTTTCTAAAAGAAGTCAGCAAGGTCATAACTGCAAAAAAAACGCTCTTATTACTAAAATCGGAAGAAGAGTTTAAGCGTCAATTAATAAAACAGTATCGCCATAATAAAGGTGGTAAATAACTACTTAAACGTTAATTTAGAAATACGATTCTTACCTGCCGCATAAGCAACTGAATCATTTTTAAAGCGTATGGTATAAAAAGGTTCGTCAGATAGCTCTTCCCAGATTTTCCCCATATTAAACGAATATGATATTCCTGTAAACCCAACAGCTACTAGCCCGGATCCGTTTGATCCAGGAATAAATTGAACACAACTTTTGTACCCCGGTTCAATACCATCAGCCATTAGATTCCAAGTTTTACCGCCATCTAGTGTCATTGCCTTGTTCCCTTTAGCATTATTGGGGCTAGTGTAATCTCCACCAATAGCAAATCCTAAATCCTCATCATAGAAATCAATGGAATAAATGCCTTCTGTTGGTTCAGCATTTCTAATGGGAGTTTGATAAGCTTTCCATGATTTTCCTTTATCCGAAGAATATAGTATTCTTCCAGATGTAGTTGCTATCCACACTTTGCTCCCCTTGGTACTAATGTTCGTATTACTTGCAGCAAAAGCACCTTCACCCTCTATAGCCTCCGGCAATTGGGAGCACGGTACTTTTGTCCAAGTTTTTCCGCCATCCGAAGTTAAAATAACACTCAAGCATCCAGCTATTGAATCACCTATAGCAATACCGTCTTTATCGTTCAAAAATGTCATTGCATCATAAAAGACACCTTCGCCTTCCTCCTTGTACACCAGTTTCATTTGCCCATTGCCTTCTGTTTTATATAAAAGTGCCGGTGACGCAATAGAAAGCATAAAAAAATCATTAGACGTATGAGCAATTGCCCTAAATTCAGGTAAGCTATCATGGTATTTCTCTACATTTGAACGCACTTTTCCAGAAGATAAGTCAATGGTACCAAAAGTACCTTTATTAGCCGCAAAAGCTAAACTATTACCCATCAATTCTATTGCTCTAATACTTAAGGAATCTGAATATATTGTTTCAATAGTTACCGAATTAAAGGTTACAGGTGGGGCTTTTTCTGTACATGAAATCAATAAAACAATCAAAAGAAAGGTATAACGCATGGTATTCTAATATAAAGTTGATCAAAAATAAATGGAATCGCTGCTAAAACAATACCTTTGCAGCCATAAATTTTAGGAGGACACAAGCCAATTTAAACTAAAATGGATTTACTGGCGGCTTCATATCTTCTGACAAATTAATAATATCTATTTTAATGAAATTACACAGAAATTTGGTGTTTGCCGTAATCGACGCCCTAAACCTTATATTTAACGAAAACGAATACGCCGATAAGGTGGTTCAAAAAGTATTACGTTTCGACAAACGCTGGGGCGCCCGTGATCGTGGCTTTATTGCCGAGACTACCTATGAAATGGTACGTTACAAGCGTTTATATACTGAAATTGCAGAAGTTAAAGCTCCTTTCAGCAGGCCTGACCTGTTTCGTATGTGGGCGGTATGGGCGGTATTAAAAGGCATTAAACTACCAGACTGGAAGCAGATAGAGCCAACCCCCGAACGTAGAATTAAAGGTAAATTTGATGAGCTTTCTCAAATTAGAAAATACAGAGAGGCGGTACCGGATTGGATCGATGAATTATGCGAAAAAGCTTTAGGTGAAAAATTATGGACCGAAGAGCTTGCTAAACTTAATGTGCCTGCCGATGTTATTTTGCGTACAAATACATTAAGAACCAACAAAGAAGAATTGCGTAAAGCACTTCTAGAGGAAAATATTGTTGCCGAACCTATTAAAGGACATCCTTCTGCATTAAAATTAGTTGAGAGAGCAAATGTGTTTGTTACTCAAGCTTTTAAAAACGGAATGTTTGAAGTGCAAGATGCATCATCTCAATTGGTTGCCGAGTTTTTAGATGTTGAACCCGGGCAACGTGTAGTGGATACCTGCGCCGGCGCAGGTGGAAAGTCACTGCACCTAGCTGCTTTAATGGAAAACAAAGGTCAATTGATTTCTATGGACATCTACGGAAGCAAATTGAAAGAACTTAAAAGACGTGCTAGACGCAATGGAGCACACAATATTGAGGTTCGGGAAATAGATTCTACCAAGGTATACAAAAAGCTGTATGGCAGTGCCGATAGAGTGCTTATCGATGCTCCTTGTACCGGATTAGGAGTCCTTAGAAGAAACCCAGATTCTAAATGGAAAATGCAACCAGAGTTTCTAGACAAAATTGTAAAAACGCAACACGAAATCATTAGAAACTACAGTAAAATTGTAAAGCCAGGCGGTAAAATGGTTTATGCTACTTGTTCTATTCTTCCTCAAGAAAACAGCCAACAGGTACAGTCTTTCTTAAAATCTGAAGAAGGAAAGGATTTTACATTACTAAAAGACAAAAAGATATATGCTTCTAAAAGTGGCTATGACGGATTTTATATGGCATTACTAGAAAAAAGTATATAGTAGTTTATAAATTTAAAAAGGCTTTTAATTCTAAGAATTAAAAGCCTTTTTTCATGGATAGTATTCAATATACCTAATTCTTTAATGTTGGATATTCAACACCCAACTGTTCCAAATACGTGTCATATTTGGTTTCATCATAATAATACTTTTCCAATTCTGACCTAAATTGATCTTGCTTATCCTTATTCAAGTAAATTGGAGGCATATCACTTTCAGAGATCATAGGTTGATACTTGGTTTCTTTTTGCTGCTCGTTATTAAAATAATCCCATGCACCTTGCATTAAATCTGGCTTCAATAAAAAATCGATTATGGTCATTGCCTCTACCTTAGCTCCTGCTACAACACCTTTATGCGCTATAGGTGTTGCCATGGCAATTGCATTGCTCCAATGATGTCCTTGCAGCCCTGGTATATTTGAAGGGTACCGCAAAGTTACGGTAGGTACTTTCCAAGAAATATCCCCTATATCATCAGAACCACCACTAATTGGCTCAAGAACCGGAAGTCCCAATTCATCTAATTTTACAGGTAAACCTTCGGTTTTTTCAGAGTTGACTTCCGTTTGTACCGCTTTAGCCAGCTGCTGATCAGCGTCTGACCATTCTGGCAGTCCCACTTCTTTAATATTTAAATACATAGTCTCGGCAATCACCTTATTATAATATCTTGGCCATGCCGTTCCTAAAACTTTAGATGTCATTGTTGTACCTGTCATTAATGCTGCACCCTTGGCCATATCATTGGCCATCGCGTACATCTCCATAATACCCTCATATTTTATATCTCTAAAATAGAACCAAATTGCTGCTTTAGACGGCACAACATTTGGCTGATCACCAGCATCTGTAAAGATGGAATGTGACCGTTTTAGAGGGTGTAAATGTTCCCTTTTATAATTCCAAGCAATATTCATTAATTCAGCAGCATCCAAAGCACTTTTACCTCTCCAAGGTGATCCTGCGGAATGTGCCGCTTCACCATCAAAGGAATATTCAACAGATATTAATCCTGTTCCCCTTGTGGGTCCATAAGACACGCCAAGATTATTACCTACATGAGTAAAAATACACATATCTATATCATCAAAACGGCCATCTCTTACGTACCATGCTTTGGCAGCTACGAGTTCTTCTGCAATACCTGGCCAAACCAAAAGCGTACCGCCAATGTTCTCACGTTCCATAATTTTTTTAACCGCTAAGGCAGATGAAATATTCATAGGGATACCAGAATTATGACCTTCCCCATGTCCCGGAGCTCCTTCTACTATTGGTTTGTGATAAGCCACACCCGGATATTGTGATGCCTTTGGTATACAATCAACATCACTACCTAAAGCAATTGTAGGTCCTTCACCATTGCTCCAAGTTGCAAACCAAGCAGTGGGAATTCCTGAGATGGACTTTTCAATCTCAAATCCATTTTCAGACAGAATACCTGTCAAATATTTGGAGGATTCTACTTCTTGAAAGCCTAATTCAGAAAAACTAAAAATTTTATCGACCATTACTTGAGACTGCTTTTTGTTGTTTTCGACAATAGCAGCCACCTCAGTTTTTAGTTTTTCAATTTGCTTGTTTGATCTTTTCCTTTGCGCATACAAGCCAGTAAATGCCAATACATAGCATGTAATTGCCAATAGTGTAATTTTTTGTTTCATGGTGGTTTTGAATTAGTTGCTAGAAGTTACATAAATTGATGGTTACATGGGTGTAAACAATCAATTTTTATCAAATTCAAAACCTGAGTACCCTATTTTTAAAGTTATAGGAAATTACATAGCAGTAAAATCCACAATTAAAATCCCAATAGGTCTTCTAAGGAATATTAGAAAAGTGGCAACTGCTGATTTTGTGTACTTTCAGGAGCTTCTTTAACCTTGGTAGCTTCTACATTCACTGTAATTTGTTTTTGTCCCCAACGTGCCATAGCCTGAACAACGGGTAGCAATGATTTTCCTAATGGAGTCAAGGTATATTCAACTCTTGGGGGAATTTCACCATACAACGTACGATCCAAAACACCTGTGCGTTCTAATGATTTAAGTTGCTTACTTAACATTTGGCGATTAATACCCTCTATTTCTGCAAAAAGCTTGTTAAAACGGTTAGTGCCTTTATGAATGTGATACAGAATTATTGGTTTCCAATTACCGCCTATCATATCCATACAATAATCAAGTGCCTGTATATCTTTATTTTGCTTTGCCATGCTATTCTACTTTTTCAAAACAACTAAATTTTGTTGTCATGTCTAAAATTAAATCAGGTCCAACAAACACATTCATAGTGTTATCGCAGTAAAATCCTAAATTTCATACTGTTAAGCAAACAACCTCAAAACAAATCCGCAGAGTATTGTACTGTAAATTGTATTTGAATTTCGATAGACCAGTAAATTTTTGTTCCAGAAATAATTTTGAAGGATAAAGGTAAAACAAAATCTCACTAATTTCATTAACAATTGCTGTTTAAAAGTGTTTTAGATTACCGTAAATATTAGCCAGTAAAGCCTTAATTTTGTATTTCAAAAATCAATACCAGAGATACTACAATGATTCATTTTTTTGGGGAACCTAGCAAAAAGATTTTTGCGGTACAGACCGCTAAGGAACTTACACAAGAAGACACAAATAAACTTATATGGTTGTTTGGCAACCAACCTAAAATAAATGCGGCGTCTCTTGACGCCTTTTTTGTTGGGCCTAGAGCTGCAATGATTACTCCTTGGAGTACCAATGCCACAGAAATTACTCAAAATATGGGGGTTTCTGGAATTATACGGATTGAAGAATTTAATGCTGTAGAAGAAAAATTTACAGATTACGATCCTATGATATCTCAGAAATATAGCATTCTAAATCAAGAAGTATTTGATATTCAGGTAGCACCAAAGCCTATTTTGAATATTGAAGATATCGCTGCTTTCAACAAACAAGAAGGTTTAGCTCTTAATGATGAAGAGGTTGATTACCTTGAAAACCTTAGCAAAAAGTTAGATAGAAAGCTTACTGATTCTGAGGTATTCGGATTTAGCCAAGTAAATTCTGAACACTGCAGACATAAAATATTCAATGGTACTTTTATTATTGATGGTGAAGAAATGCCTTCTTCATTATTTAAATTAATCAAAAAAACTTCTCAGGAGTCCCCTAATGATATCGTATCTGCCTATAAAGACAATGTAGCCTTTGTAAAAGGTCCTAGAGTAGTGCAATTTGCTCCTAAAACAGCAGACAAACCAGACTTCTATCAAGAAAAAGAGTTTGATTCCGTAATTTCAATAAAAGCAGAAACACACAACTTCCCCACTACCGTAGAGCCTTTTAATGGTGCGGCAACCGGTGCTGGCGGAGAAATAAGAGATAGGTTAGCTGGTGGTAAAGGTTCTTTGCCACTTGCCGGAACTGCCGTTTACATGACCGCTTATTCCCGTTTAGAGAAAGAAAGACCTTGGGAACAAGGAATGCAAGAGAGAGATTGGCTTTACCAAACTCCTATGGATATCCTTATAAAAGCATCTAACGGTGCTTCTGATTTTGGAAACAAGTTTGGACAGCCATTAATTTCTGGATCTGTTCTAACGTTTGAATATGACGAAGCTTCTACTCCTTTCCAATCAACAGAAGATAAAACCATAACTGCCCTCAATCACCGTAAATTAGGATATGATAAAGTAATCATGCAAGCTGGTGGTATAGGCTATGGTAAAATTGAACAGGCTATAAAAGACAAACCTGAAACAGGTAACAAGATTGTAATTTTAGGTGGCGACAATTACCGTATTGGTATGGGTGGTGCGGCTGTGTCTAGTGCAGATACGGGAGAATTTAGCTCTGCTATTGAACTGAACGCTGTACAACGCTCCAATCCAGAAATGCAAAAGAGAGCAGCCAATGCTATTCGTGGAATGGTTGAGAGCGACGAAAATACTATTGTTTCCATTCATGACCATGGTGCTGGCGGACACCTAAATTGTTTGTCTGAATTGGTTGAAGAAACCGGTGGGAAAATAGATCTTGATAAGTTGCCCGTAGGTGACCCTACCCTTTCTGCAAAAGAAATTATTGGTAATGAATCTCAAGAACGTATGGGTCTTGTAATCGGTGAAAAAGATATTGATCACCTTAAGCGCATTGCTGACCGTGAGCGTTCGCCGATGTACGAAGTTGGTAATGTTACGGGTGATGACCGATTTACTTTTGAGTCTAAAACTAACGGTGATAAGCCAATGGATTTAGAATTATCGGATATGTTCGGCAGTTCTCCTAAAACGGTGATGACGGACAGTACGGTAGTACGCGATTATAAAAATGCTGAATACTCATTAGAATTTTTTCATGATTATTTAGATGCTGTGCTTCAATTGGAAGCCGTAGCGAGTAAAGATTGGCTTACAAACAAGGTGGACCGTTGTGTTGGTGGGCGTGTTGCAAAACAACAATGTGTTGGTCCGTTGCAATTACCATTGAACAATTGTGGTGTAATGGCGTTAGATTTTAAAGGTAAAGAAGGAATTGCCACCAGTATTGGACACTCCCCTATTTCTGCCCTAATAGATCCAGCTGCAGGTAGTAAAAATAGTATAGCAGAATCCTTGACCAATTTGGTTTGGGCTCCGCTGAAAGACGGATTGGCTTCTGTTTCCCTTTCTGCCAATTGGATGTGGCCTTGCAAAAATGATGGTGAAGATGCGCGTTTATACAATGCGGTACAAGCAGTTTCTGATTTTGCTATCGATTTGGGAATTAATGTTCCTACAGGAAAGGATTCTCTTTCCATGAAACAAAAATATAAAGATGGTGATGTCATTTCTCCAGGTACCGTAGTTATTTCCGCTGCTGGTAATTGTAGCGACATTACTAAGGTTGTTGAACCCGTTTTACAGAAAGATGGTGGTGCTATTTATTACATCAATCTATCTAAAGACAACTTTAAATTAGGTGGTTCTTCTTTTGCACAGACTAGAAATAGTATAGGTAACGAAACTTCAACCATTACTGATGCTGCATATTTTAAAACTGTTTTTAATGCGGTTCAATCTTTAATAAAAGATGATAAAATAGTAGCAGGACATGATGTTGCTTCAGGCGGTTTAATTACCACCCTTTTAGAATTATGCTTTGCAGATACTGATTTGGGAGCTAATCTTGACCTAACTAGTTTAGGTGAAGCCGATACCATAAAAATGTTATTCTCTGAAAACGCCGGTATAGTTTTTCAAGCAAAAGATGATAGCATAGAAGCTATTTTAAAGTCTAAAAATATTGACGTTACAAAAATAGGTACAGCAACGAACCAGGCTACCCTTACCATTAAAAATAATGGTATGGAAATGGGACTTAACATTGAAACCCTACGTGATACTTGGTTTAAGACCTCCTATCTTTTAGACAATCAGCAAACCGCAAATGGTTTGGCCAAAGACAGATTTGATAATTATAAGGTACAACCTTTACACTATAATTTTCCTTCAACAACACCTATTCAACTTCCAAGTAGATCTATAAACGGTGCCACATGCAGACCAAAAGCAGCTATTCTACGTGAAAAAGGAAGTAACTCTGAGCGTGAAATGGCAAATGCCATGTATTTAGCAGGGTTTGATGTAAAAGATGTTCACATGACCGATTTAATTTCTGGTCGTGAAAACCTTGAAGATATTCAATTCCTAGGTGCTGTTGGTGGTTTCTCTAACTCAGATGTATTAGGAAGTGCAAAAGGATGGGCCGGAGCTATTAAATATAACGAGAAAGCTAATACCGTCATCAAAAACTTTTTCGCTAGACCAAATACCTTATCTATAGGTATATGTAATGGTTGCCAGTTGTTTATGGAACTGGATCTAATTAATCCGGAGCACGAGACTCACGGAAAAATGACGTATAATGATTCTCGTAAGCATGAGAGTAACTTTACTTCCGTAGAAATTCAGAAAAACAATTCTATAATGCTTTCCTCTTTAGAAGGTAGTAAATTGGGGGTATGGATCTCTCATGGTGAAGGTAAATTTGCCTTACCACAATCTGAAGAAAACTATGATATCGTTGCCAAATATGGTTATGAAGGTTATCCGGCAAACCCAAATGGTAGTGATTATAACACCGCTATGCTTTGCGATAAAACTGGTCGTCACTTAGTAACTATGCCACATATTGAGCGCTCTATCTTTCCTTGGAACTGGGCACATTACCCAACGGATAGAACGGATGAAGTGTCACCTTGGATAGCGGCTTTTATCAATGCAAAAGAGTGGGTTATTAATCAGAAATAACCACATAAAACTATTTAAAGACAAAAGCTGTGCACTCCCTTTTCTGGGGTACACAGCTTTTTTAACAACCAAAACGTATTATCTTACCAAGAGCCTTCCGCTCCATATTTTTTCTTTAGAGTTTTGTAATTTATAGAGGTACAACCCTGGAGCTAAATTTTTTCTTTCTATAATTATTTCATTTTGCCCGGCTATACTCTCACCTTCCATATGGTGGTTTCCAAGTAGCCTACCGCTTAAGGAATAAATATCTAATTGGTAGGTATCTGCTTTCTCTTCATAAAAGTATAAGCTAGAATTTTCTATCATAGGATTTGGATAAACTACTGACCTGTTTAAATCAGAGTCAATAAATTTTTGGCCCGGCTCACGATTATGAAAATCTATATGCTGTAGTTCTATCGATTTCTCTTCCGTATACCCATTCTTTGCAACAAGATTGAACGATAACACTTTTATATCCGAGAAATCAGTACTTGCATCTAAATCGTTTTTGAAATCGATATCAGACAATGTATAAACATCCATCTCACTACCCAAGCTAATAGTTGTTTTATACATTGAACCATCACCTTTTATCAATTGTATTTCAAGAGTACCCGTTCCTTTAGCCTCAAAACTTATTTTGCCGTAATCACTTAAATCTACAGCTGTAAACCTTGGACTCAAAGCACGGTACACCCCTATGTAATTACTTGTAGTACCTTCTAACTTTATATTTCTTTCTATAGGATAGCCTTCTCCTATGTAAGGACCGTCTGCAGGTAAAACTTCATAACTTGCAACAGTGGTTTCCGCTGCAGAATCATCTAAGCCCCACGGAGCGTCCGCAACAAACAAATCATCTGGTGTAGCTCCTAAACCTGAGGTAATCCTAAAGCCTAGATCAAAAAGCGTACCTGTCTTTAGAGCTACAGAATCTAAATAACCCTCAATATCCGCAGTTACTCCCAATACCTCTGTATCGCTAGTTTCCGTAAGTTTTAAGCCCCCTTCTAAGTGAATACTTTCAGAATTGTTGTTGTTAACGATATTCAACAATACTTCACCGTTCTTATATCTAGCAGACTTTACAAATACCGGTGGCGGGGTAGATCCATTATACTGAGTAATATTAGCATTAACCTCTAAGAGGTTTAAAATTTCATCTGCCAGCAGTAGCAAATCATCTACTGAGTTTGACCAAATCTGAAAATTATAATATGCAGTATCACTAGCATAGGCATCAATGTTCCAATGAGATTCTATGGTAAAATTATCATCTTCATTAATTCTAGCAGAAAAAGTCAACGCAAATTCTAAGTTACCATCCGGTTGTTTAATAATCGACTTAATAAAGTTCTTTTCACGTAATTGAATATTAGAAACCGATAATAACTGCGCGCCAAGAAAACGATCACAAATAAACTTACTGTGCTCATAGACCTTATTATCTGTCTTAATAACCATTAACGACCCTAAGTTTTCTGAACCATTTAAGTAATCTACAGAATAGATATCAGATGCATTTGTTAAGTCCAGTAAATCGCTTGGCGAAGATTCAATGGTACTCGTTTCACCAACAACACCTAAGGGTACTAGCGTGTTTAAAGGAATCTCATTAACTTCTGTTTTAGAACTTAATCCGTAATACGCGTTCTTAACAAGCTTCTTGGCATTTAACTTATCAAATACATAATTGGTCTTAGCTCTATTGAAGTTTCTTTTACTTATTAAGTTAGCCAATCTATCATTGCTTTCCAACCCTCCTTTATTAGCACTAGAAGTAGCTACGATTACAGGACATGCAGCAACACCAGAGCATGAAGGATCATCACAATCTACTAAACCGTCGCCATCATCATCTATTCCATTTAAACAATCTTCTTGGGGAACAGGGGCTGTTGGACAACGAGCACCATCATTACTAGATGCTGCAGGACCGAAAGCAAAAATATTTGATTGTATTACCCCAAATGATATATCTTGAACATTATTGATTATGTAGACTGTACCTGTCTGATTTGCTGAAATATAAAAATTGCCATCAACATCAAAATAAACAGCACCATAAGCATAATTTAACCCATCTAATATGGGTACTATACCTAATATTGTTACAATTCCTGTTTCAGGATCAATTTTATATAAAACATTTGTTCTTCTTTCAACAGTGTACAACATACCATCTGCCGCGTTGAAAGCCCAATCTGCAATAGCCAAACTTTGACTTAATTCAAATGCTCCTAGATATTCAAGATAAGTTGGTGAATCTGGATTTATATCTACCTTGAAATATGAAGATCCACCAGCTTTAAAATAATAAACACCATCTGGAGAAATGTCACCCACATATTTATTACCTGTTGGTAATTCTGGAATGGTATATTGATCTACAGTATAATCTTTACCAATACGGACAATCGTTCTTGACGGGGTAGATAGATATCCCCATAAAAAACCATCGGTAGGGTTATAGCCTACTCCATTGACATTTCCGGGTGTTATATTTTCAGCAACCATATAAGAGCTACCAGAAGCTAAATCTAAAGCATAAATATCATTATATTGAAATAAATAAGCATTGTAATCACAATTAAACGGTTCTGATTGTGCCATCATACCAACCCCAAAAGAAGAGAAGAACAGTATGGCAAGAGACTTTAGATATTTTTTTTTAAAGTAATTTTTTTTCATGTTTTCTACGCCTTGTGATATTAAGTTGTTGACAAACCTAATTCATTATACTTAGGAAAATTCCTACAATAAGTTAAGCTGTATACATAACACGCTCAATTACAATTTATTGTGGGCAAATGGTTAAAATCGTTACACTACCCGTTTAACCTTAAGAATTAATAATATTGTAATTAGAAGAGGGTTTATTTAACAATACAATTTTAAAGTATCGAGTTCTTTCACTATTTTGCATTTCTTATTAGAAATATATATGCAAACAGTTACCCGTCTTTTTGACTTTCCATACTATCAGCTTGAAAAGCATGCTTTGAAAAAGGCATTGGTATCAAAGAAAAATGGAGAATGGATCAGTACTTCTACCCAAGAATACATAGATAAAGCCAATGCTATTAGCCGAGGGCTATTAAGGTTAGGCGTTAAACCTAATGATAAAATTGCAGTTATATCACTTACAAATAGAACCGAGTGGAATATAATGGATATTGGCATTCTTCAATTAGGAGCACAAAATGTACCCGTTTACCCAACGATATCTGAAGATGATTATGCCTATGTACTTAATCATTCTGAAGCAAAATTCTGTTTTGTATCATGTGATGAAGTATATGAAAAAGTTACTTCGATCAAAGGTCAGGTTGCCAGTCTAGAAAATGTGTATTCTTTTGACCAACTTTCTAATTGCGATCATTGGGAAAAGGTATTAAAATTAGGTAAAGATACCTCTAACCAAGAAGAAATTGAAAAATTAAAAAGCGCAGTATCACCAAACGATTTAGCAACGTTAATCTATACCTCAGGTACTACAGGAAAACCAAAAGGGGTTATGCTATCTCACGACAACCTGGTTAGTAATGCTGTTGAAAGTTCTAAACGTTTTCCTATTGTAGATGGTGAGACCAAGGCATTAAGTTTTTTACCCTTATGCCATGTTTATGAACGTATGCTCATATACCTGTATCAATTAAGGGGTGTAACCATTTACTACGCAGAATCACTAGATAAAATTAGCGATAACCTGAAAGAAACTAGTCCGCATGTTATGACGGCTGTCCCTAGACTTCTAGAGAAAGTATACGATAAAATCTACGCTAAAGGAACCGAGCTTACCGGTATAAAAAAGAAATTGTTCTTCTGGGCGGTTGAGCTAGGTCTTACATATGAACCATATGGTGAAAATGGTTGGTGGTACGAAATGAAATTATCATTAGCTAGAAAATTAATCTTTAGCAAATGGAAAGAAGGTTTAGGCGGTAACCTTCGTTTAATCGCTTCTGGTAGCGCCGCCTTGCAACCCAGATTATCACGAATATTTAATGCTGCCGAGTTTGGATTGATGGAAGGGTATGGTTTATCTGAAACCTCTCCTGTTATTTCAGTAAATGATATGCGCGATGGCGGATTTAGAATAGGAACCGTTGGCAAACCTATTGATCGTACCGAAGTTAAGATTGCAGCTGATGGTGAAATTTGTATTAAAGGCCCACAAGTAATGTTAGGGTATTATAAAGACGAAGAAAAAACAAAAGAAGTTATTGTTGATGGTTATTTCTTAACCGGAGATATTGGTGAGCTGGACAGTGATGGCTTCCTTAAAATTACCGATCGTAAAAAAGAAATGTTTAAAACTTCTGGCGGAAAATATGTAGCTCCACAACTTTTGGAAAATCGTTTTAAACAATCAAGGTTCATTGAACAAATTATGGTAGTCGGTGAAGGCGAAAAAATGCCAGCAGCACTTATACAACCAGATTTTGAATTCCTAAAAGAATGGGCATCATTACACCATATAAATAGTACTGAAAGCCAAAATCTTATAGATAACGAAAAAGTCTTACAACGTTACCAAAAAGAAATCGATGAGGCCAATGAAAAATTTGCAAAATGGGAAAAAGTAAAACAATTTAGACTTACACCAGATGCATGGAGTATAGATGGTGGACATCTTACGCCTACCATGAAATTAAAAAGAAAAGTAATTAAAGAGAAATATATAGCGCTCTATAATGATATTTATGAGCACTAGTATTATTTTATACTAGTTTACATACTTTTAATAACACCCAACTAAAACTTAAATATGAAAATTAGTTGGGTGTTACTAGTTTTAGTAATATCTAAATTAGACGGGAAAGTATATTTAATGTTTATCTATTTCATACGTACACTACACCATACATAATTAGCTTATAGGGAGACCATGATAGCTTCAAGCTCAAAGTACCTTATGTGATAACAGAGTATAAAATACTCCGCCGTTTGCATGGATATATGAATTATATTTTCAATTCAATACCTAAAGAACTTGACCCGAGGTTATTTACTTACAGCCGATTAACTAAATTTTACGTCAATTTATTATGCATGCATAATAAATTTTATTATATTTGATAACCAACAAAATGAGAATGAAAGAAGCAACGATAGATTATGCGTTGAGAGCCACATGGCAGGCGGTCGCTAGAATGTATAATGAAAAAGCCAAGAATTTTGATTCTACTATGGCTGTTGGCTTTACCCTATTAAGCATTGACCCTAAAAAAGGCACCCCTTCAACATCGCTGGGACCAAAAATGGGAATGGAAGCAACTAGCCTTTCCAGAATTTTGAAAAGTATGGAACAAAAAGGTTTAATCTTAAGAAAACCAAACCCTAAAGATGGTAGAGGTGTTCTTATCTATTTAACAGAGTTTGGACTTGAGAAAAGAAATGATTCTAAAAACACCGTTCTTAGATTCAACGAAGCAGTCAAAGAAGAGGTTACCGAAGAAAAACTAGCCAGCTTTTTTGAAGTAACCGATACGATCAACAAACTCATTGCCGACAAAAAATTATTTTAATACAACTTATCAAATTAATACAGCATAAAGTACATGAACAAGCACATTAAAAAAGTAGCGGTAATTGGCTCAGGAATAATGGGCAGCGGTATTGCCTGTCATTTTGCCAATATTGGCGTAGAGGTATTATTGTTAGATATTGTTCCTAGAGAACTGAATGACAAAGAGAAAACGAAAGGTTTAACTTTACAAGACAAGGTGGTGCGCAATAGAATGGTAAATGATTCTTTAGCAGCGGCATTGAAATCTAAACCTTCTCCTATTTACCATCAAAAATTCGCTAGTCGTATCACCACTGGTAATTTGGAAGATGATATTGCCAAAGTATCTAAAGTAGATTGGATCATTGAGGTTGTTGTTGAACGTTTGGATATCAAAAAACAAGTATTTGAAAACTTAGAAAAGTATCGTACTCCGGGCACACTTATTACTTCTAATACTTCTGGTATTCCTATTAAATTTATGTCTGAAGGCAGAAGTGATGACTTTCAAAAGCATTTCTGTGGCACCCACTTTTTTAACCCTGCACGCTATTTAAAACTTTTTGAAATCATTCCTGGTCCAAAAACAGATGCTGATGTTTTAAGCTTTTTAAATGGATACGGTGAAAAATATTTAGGTAAAACTTCTGTAGTTGCTAAAGATACTCCAGCCTTTATTGGTAATAGAATAGGAATATTCAGTATTCAAAGCCTTTTCCACATGGTTAAGGATATGAATATGACTGTTGAAGAAGTAGATAAACTTACAGGTCCTGTAATTGGTAGACCAAAATCTGCCACATTCAGAACTGTTGATGTTGTTGGCTTAGATACATTGGTTCATGTAGCCAATGGTATTTATGACAATTGTAAGGATGACGAGCGTCACAACTTATTCAAATTGCCAGATTTCATCAATACAATGATGGAAAACAAATGGTTAGGAAGCAAAACGGGACAAGGTTTTTATAAGAAATCCAAAGATGCCGACGGTAAAACTGAAATTTTAACGCTAGATTTAGGTTCGATGGATTATCGTTCTAAAAAAAGTGCCAAATTTGCAACTTTAGAATTGACAAAAACCATCGATAAAGTGGTTGATCGTTTTGCAGTTCTTGTTGAAGGAAAAGACAAAGCGGGTGAATTTTATCGTAAAAGCTTCGGACAGTTGTTCGCTTACGTATCTCATAGAATCCCTGAAATTACAGATGAACTTTATAAAATAGATGATGCCATGAAAGCCGGTTTTGGCTGGGAACACGGTCCTTTTCAAATTTGGGATGCCATTGGTCTAGATAAAGGTCTTGAGCTTATTAAAGCTGAAGGTTTTGAAGCTGCTCCTTGGGTTCAAGAAATGAAATCTGCTGGTGAAGACGCCTTCTACACTATAAAAGAAGGAAGCTCTTATGCCTATGATATTCCGAAAAAATCCATGGAAAAAATTCCTGGTCAAGATTCATTTATCATCCTAGATAACATTAGAAAATCTAACGAGGTATTTAAAAATAGTGGTGTTGTTGTTGAGGATTTAGGTGATGGCATCTTAAATGTAGAGTTCCAGTCTAAAATGAATACCATTGGTGGTGATGTATTAGCAGGGTTGAATAAAGCCATTGATATGGCCGAAAAAGATTTTCAAGGTTTAGTTGTTGGTAACCAAGGACCTAATTTCTCTGTTGGCGCAAATATTGGAATGATATTCATGATGGCCGTAGAGCAAGAATATGATGAGCTCAACATGGCCATAAAAATGTTCCAAGATACAATGATGCGCATGCGTTATTCCGCTATACCAACTGTTTCTGCTCCACATGGCATGACATTAGGTGGTGGTTGTGAACTATCCTTACATGCAGATATGGTCGTTGCTGCCGCTGAAACATATATAGGACTTGTGGAGTTCGGAGTAGGTGTTATTCCCGGTGGTGGCGGTTCTAAAGAATTTGCCGTTCGCGCACAAGACACTTTCAAAAAGAACGATGTTGAATTGAATGTGCTGCAAGAATACTTCCTGACCATTGGTATGGCAAAGGTTTCCACTTCTGCTTATGAAGCATATGACCTTGGTATTTTGCAACACGGTAAAGATATTGTTGTAGTAAATAAAGACCGACAGATTGCAACAGCTAAAGCGTACGCTAAATTAATGGCGGAACAAGGTTATACGCAGCCACCTAAACGTTCAGACATTAAAGTTTTAGGTAAGCAGGCATTGGGTATGTTCCTGGTAGGAACAGATGCTATGGAAGCTAGTCACTATATAAGTGAACATGATAAGAAAATTGCAAATAAGCTTGCCTATGTTATGGCAGGTGGCGATTTATCCGAACCAACTTTGGTTAACGAACAATACTTGTTAGACTTAGAAAGAGAGGCTTTCCTTTCTCTCTGTACCGAAAGAAAAACCTTAGAACGTATTCAACACATGTTAAAAACTGGAAAACCGTTACGTAACTAATTTACGACGCTATTTGCCATAGGCCCTTAGCTATTGGCAGTCTTAACTTAACAACAAATAAATGCTAGAAGCCAAAAGCTAATAGCCAAAAGCAAAATTAGAAATGAAAACAGCATATATAGTTAAAGCATATAGAACAGCGGTAGGGAAAGCTCCTAAAGGGGTCTTTCGTTTTAAACGTACCGATGAATTAGCAGCGGAAACCATTCAACACATGATGAAGGAACTGCCAAATTTAGATAAAAAACGAATTGATGATGTCATTGTAGGCAATGCAATGCCAGAAGGCTCGCAAGGTTTGAACATGGCACGATTGATTTCGTTAATGGGACTGGACATTGTTGATGTTCCCGGGGTTACCGTAAACAGATTCTGCTCTTCGGGTATTGAAACCATAGGAATTGCAACTGCTAAAATTCAATCCGGCATGGCCGATTGTATCATTGCAGGTGGTGCCGAAAGTATGAGCTCTGTTCCAATGACAGGTTATAAGACTGAATTAAATTATGACGTCGTTAAAGCGGGTCATGAGGATTATTACTGGGGTATGGGAAATACTGCAGAAGCTGTAGCCAATGAGTACAATGTTTCTCGTGAAGATCAAGATGAGTTTGCCTATAACTCTCATATGAAAGCTCTTAAAGCTCAGGCAGAAAACCGTTTTCAAGATCAAATAGTCCCTATAGAAGTTGAACAAACGTATGTAGGTACAGATGGTAAGAAAGCATCGAAAAAATATACGGTTACCAAAGATGAAGGACCAAGAGCAGGAACTTCTACAGCCGTATTAAATAAACTTAGGCCTGTATTTGCCGCCGGTGGTAGTGTCACCGCCGGTAATTCGTCTCAAATGAGTGATGGTGCAGCTTTTGTAATGGTAATGAGTGAAGATATGGTGAAAGAATTAAACCTAGAACCTATTGCTCGTTTAGTAAACTATGCAGCTGCGGGCGTACCGCCCAGAATTATGGGTATTGGACCAATTGCTGCTATTCCAAAAGCATTGAAACAAGCAGGATTAAAGCAAGATGATATCAAATTAATTGAACTAAATGAAGCTTTTGCTTCTCAATCTTTAGCAGTTATGAGAGAGTTAAACCTTAATCAAGATATCGTAAACGTAAATGGTGGAGCCATAGCGTTAGGCCATCCACTAGGCTGTACCGGTGCTAAATTATCAGTTCAACTTTTCGATGAAATGAGAAAGCAAAATATGCAAGGCCAATATGGTATGGTTACCATGTGTGTAGGTACCGGCCAAGGAGCTGCAGGAATATTTGAATTTTTACATTAATAATTTAGAAGCTAGACAATAGAAAAGATAATAATCAGTAGGTAATAACTCTAAAGCTAACCATAGCAATTTGAAATTTAGGTATGGAAATAGCCAATGACTTATCAGGTTTATGAATTGGATTCCTTAGCATGAGAGATTTAATTTTGGCTCACAAATCAATAGATCTTCAATTTTAATATAAAATAATATTGCAGAGGGGTAAGCAAGAACAGATAAATTATTTGGTCATTTTTAAAGCATCTCCTTGAGCTTTTCTTTTGAATAAGGTACACAATTATTAACAGCGAATAACAGAAATTATATAACCGATGATAAATTTAAATTACTTGAAGACAAAATTGAAGAGTTTCAGAAAATGATTATGGGTTTTCAAAACAACCTATAATAAGCTTCTTTTATCTCAATTCTAACTTCTAAATACTACTAACAACATGAGCACAGATAAAACAAATAAAGACATTCTAAGAGGAGGACAATTTCTTGTAAAAGAAACCAAATGTGAAGATATATTCACATTAGAAGATTTAAATGAAGAACAACGCATGATGCGTGAAAGCACCAAAGAATTCGTTGATAGGGAACTTTGGGCACATTGGGAACGTTTTGAGAGCAAAGACTATGCGTATACCGAAGAAACCATGCGTAAAGCTGGTGAATTAGGTTTATTGAGCGTCGCTGTTCCAGAGTCGTACGGTGGTATGGGTATGGGTTTTGTTTCTACCATGTTGGTTTGTGATTATATTTCAGGAGCTACAGGTTCATTTAGTACTGCCTTTGGTGCGCATACCGGTATTGGCACTATGCCAATTACGTTATATGGTACTGAAGAACAAAAACAGAAATATGTTCCTAAATTAGCTTCCGGAGAGTGGTTTGGTGCTTATTGCCTTACTGAGCCAGGTGCGGGTTCTGATGCAAACTCAGGAAAAACGAAAGCTGTCCTTTCTGAAGACGGAAAAACTTACAGTATCACCGGTCAGAAAATGTGGATCTCAAACGCAGGATTCTGCAATCTTTTTATCGTATTTGCTCGTATTGAAGATGATAAAAATATTACTGGTTTTATTGTAGAAAATGATCCTAGTAACGGAATTACCTTAGGTGATGAGGAAAAAAAATTAGGTATTCACTCTTCTTCTACTCGCCAAGTATTCTTTAATGAAACTAAAGTCTCTGCCGAGAATATGCTCTCTACCAGAGGTAACGGATTTAAAATTGCAATGAATGCTTTAAATGTTGGACGTATTAAACTGGCCGCCGCTTGTTTAGATGCACAAAGAAGGGTTATTGGTGAAGCTACTAAATATGCAAATGAGCGTATTCAGTTCAAAACTCCGATTATGAACTTTGGTGCTATCAAGTCTAAAATTGCTGAAATGGCAACTAGCGTTTACGTTGATGAATCTGCAAGTTACCGCGCCGCAAAAAATATTGAAGACCGTATTGCCATTCGTGAAGAGGAAGGTAACACACATCAAGAAGCAGAGTTAAAAGGTGTAGAAGAATATGCTATTGAATGTTCTATTCTTAAAGTAGCTGTTTCTGAAGATTGCCAGAATACTACTGATGAAGGAATCCAAATTTTTGGTGGTATGGGCTTTAGTGCAGATACTCCTATGGAATCTGCTTGGAGAGATTCAAGAATTGCACGTATATATGAAGGTACCAATGAAATCAATAGAATGTTGGCCGTTGGTATGCTTGTGAAAAAAGCTATGAAAGGCCATGTTGATCTTTTAGGTCCTGCAACCGCTGTTGGTGAAGAGTTAATGGGTATACCTTCTTTTGATGCTCCAGATTTTTCTGAACTATTCGCTGAAGAGAAAGACATTTTAAAACGATTAAAAAAGGTATTTTTAATGGTTGCTGGTTCTGCCGTTCAGAAATTTGGACCAGAATTAGAAAATCACCAACAATTAATGTTGGCGGCATCTGACATTCTTATTGAAGTATACATGGCAGAATCTGCTTTATTACGCACAGAGAAAAATGCAAAACGTTTTGGCGAAGAGGCACAAGCTACTCAAATAGCCATGTCTAGATTGTATTTATTCAATGCTACTGAAACCATTATTAACAAGGGTAAAGAAGCTATTGTTTCCTTTGCCGAAGGTGATGAGCAAAGAATGATGTTAATGGGACTAAAACGTTTTACGAAATATACAAATTACCCTAATGTAGTTGCTTTACGCACACAAATTGCCGATAAGATTGCTGCAGATAACGGTTATACGTTTGACTAATTCAGATTACCTTTTGTTGTTTGGTAACTTGAATATTAAACCGTCCCAATTGGGGCGGTTTTTTTGTTTGGTAAACATCCATATTGCAACTACTTTTAAACCATGCATAAGAAAATACTAGAACAGGTTTACAAAATTTCCGATTTTAAGTTGAACGGTTACCTATTAATTGATCAATTGACTTCACATCTAGAAGATAAGCTAAAGGCATCTACCCCTAATGCTATTAACTGGAACGAACCTGAAAAGGAACTAGAATTCTGGAATGATTTTTTAATTCATGGGGACAGTAAAGATTTGTTCAAAGAAATTACCAAAAGAACTACACATATTCATCACCCGCATTACATGGGTCATCAAGTGAGTCCGCCAGCGCCAATAACCGCATTATCAAGTACATTAAGTGCACTATTAAATAACGGGACTGCAGTGTATGAAATGGGCATGTCCTCTAACGCCATTGAACGTATTATTATAGCTCTTATATGCAAGAAAATCGGTTTTGATGACCAATCTGGTGGATTCTTAACTTCTGGTGGAACCTTAGCAAACCTAACCGCTCTATTAAGTGCTAGAAAAGCAATTACAAAAAAAGATATTTGGAATGAAGGTAACCAAAATCAATTGGGTATTATGGTGAGTGAAGAAGCGCATTATTGCGTTGATCGTGCTGCTAGAATTATGGGCTTGGGAGAAAATGGTATCATTAAAATACCCGTTACCAAAGGTTTTAGTATGAACACCTCTGTGCTAGAAACCAAGTTCAAAGAAGCAGAAGAACAAGGAATTGAAATATTTGCCATCATTGGTAGTGCTCCTTCAACTGCGACCGGAATTTTTGATGATCTTAAGGTCATAGGTGAGTTTGCCAAAAAACACCGTATTTGGTTTCATGTTGATGGTGCCCATGGCGGAGCGGGAATTTTCTCCAAAAAATACAGGTACACTTTAAAAGGTATTGAACAAGCGGACTCAGTTGTGATAGACGGACATAAAATGATGATGATGCCGGCATTAACCACTGCCCTACTTTTTAAAAATGAAGTACACGCGAAAACTACTTTCAGTCAGAAAGCAGATTACTTATTGTCAGATTCTGAGCATGAAGATTGGTACAACTCTGGTAAACGCACTTTTGAATGCACAAAAAACATGATGGCCATACACTGGTTTACCCTTTTAAAACTATATGGAGAAGACGTTTTTGATGCCAATGTTACCCAACTCTACGATATGGGTACGCTATTTGCCAATTTAATTAATGAAGCCCAAAATTTTGAACTGGCATTACAACCCATGTCCAATATCGTATGCTTTAGATACGTATCTCCAAATTTAAATGAAGAGGAAATAAATGCGTTAAATATAAAAATTCGCCAATTTCTATTAGAAGATGGCGAATTTTATATAGTACAAACAAAGCTAAAAGGAAAACACTATTTGCGAATTACTATTATGAACCCGTTTACTACAGCGCTACATTTTAAAGCCTTGATCGCTAAAGTTAAATCTTATATAACTAAACCATCATTCTCTTAATGATTCTAACATTTCATCTTCACTATCTTTTTTAGAGAAGTTGATAGCACACTCTATCAATGCTAAATGTGAATACGCTTGAGGAAAGTTACCCAGTAGTCTTTTGGTCTTAAAATCAATATCTTCACTAAATAGACCTAAATGATTGCTATAACTTAATAACCGTTCAAAATACTCCAGTGCTTTCTTACGTTCTCCTATCTTGAACAAGCTATTGATGTACCAAAATGTACATACCGTAAACGATGATGATGGTAAACCGAAATCATCTTCATTTTTATAACGGTACAGTAACCCGTCATTACTTAATTCTTTTCCTATTGCATTAACGGTTTTTATGTAACGCTCATCTTTAGCTTTAACACATCCATAAGATTCCATTAATAAGACAGAGGCATCTAGCTCTTTTGAACCATATGATTGTGTATATGCTCCTACTTCTTCATTCCAAGCATTATCATAAATATCTTTCCAGATTTCAGCTCTAATTGGCTCCCACTTCTCAATTTTATGTTTTTTACCAAGCATTTCAGCTACTTTAATAGCTCGATCCAAGGCTGTCCAACATAACACTTTTGAGAAGGTAAAATGCCGATCTTCCGTACGAAATTCCCAGATACCCTTATCGGCATCCTTCCAATTATTACTCACGATCCATACAATACCTTTGGTAATCGTCCATAAATCTTCACCATTTTCTATATCAATGCTAAACTTTACCATCTGCTCATAAATCACATCCATAAGAATACCATAGATATCATTCTGCTTTTGGTGATAGGCCGCATTACCTATTCTAACCGGTTTAGACCCTTTATAACCAGATAAATGTTCTAGCGTTTCTTCGGTGAGCTTCTTCTCTTTATTAATACCGTACATGATCTGAAGTTTCTCTGCCTTATCCGGGATCAAATCAATAATAAACTGTAGATAGCGTCTTGCAACATTCTTGTGCCCAAGTTCTGATACTACTTTTATCACCATAGATGCATCACGGATCCAACAGAAACGATAATCCCAATTACGAACTTCACCAATGGTTTCTGGCAATGAGGTGGTAGCTGCAGCCAATACGGCTCCTGTTTTATCGTATGTCAACAACTTAAGAGTTAATGCACTTCTAGAAATTTCTTCGTTAAATTTTTTATATGTCGGTGTTAAATTAGACCAATTCAACCAATACACTCTTGTATTCTGCAATTCCAAATAAGCTCTTTCTGTCGTTGGCAACAACAACTTCTCATTGTAGCCCATAAGCATAAACCCATCTTCGGTGAGCTCAACTTCATCGCTATTTACAATAGATTCCTTATTAAAGGATGTATACAAGAAAACAGTATCAAACTTAATATCATGGGTAAGGCTGGCAATAAAGTCCTTTTTAATAAAGGTTTCTGTTTTTCCCATCGCATACTCCAACTTTGGATCATACAATACTGAAAACTTCGGTTTGCCGGATATATACTTGAAATAGCGCACCAATTCTGGCGGAGAATGATATTTTTTCTCCTCTTTGCGGTATCTCGGCATAAAATCATGAATTTCAAAATGATCAATACCCGCTTTAAAAGAAGTAATTAAAATACTGGTATTCTGCTCGTATTTCTGGGTGATTTCATAGCTAGCATCAACGTTAATTTCAAAACTGCCCCCAATTTCATCATCTAATAATTTGGCAAAAACCGAAGGACTATCAAATTCTGGTAAACAACACCAGTCAATGCTTCCCGTCTTTGAAATTAATGCTGCGCTTCTGCAATTTCCTATTATTCCGTAGTCTAAATTATCCATTCAATAAAAATCTTGATTCATATGAGGTTTCAATTGGTATTGGCCTCCTTTTTCCCGAAATTTAGAGAAATAATTATCAAAAAGTAGCAAAAAAACCTCTTTTATGGCAAAAACTATCATTATCTCAAATAGACTACCTGTACAATTACAAATTAATAATGGTGACATTACTGCAG
The DNA here is from genome assembly GCF_900155985.1 of Maribacter ulvicola. Lineage (GTDB taxonomy): Bacteria > Bacteroidota > Bacteroidia > Flavobacteriales > Flavobacteriaceae > Maribacter > Maribacter ulvicola. The sequence continues at coordinate 25,236 of NZ_FTMA01000002.1, read as the reverse complement.
TACCAAGTGTTGGTGGATTGGCTACTGGAATGAAATCTGTTCACTCTGGCGGAGATAGCCTTTGGATAGGTTGGAGCGGATTAACAGATGAAGAAATACCAGAAGAATTAATACCAAAAATTGATACCGCACTCAAAGAACACGGCTCCTCTAAAGTTAACTTAACAGAAAAAGAGGTAGATGGTTTTTACTACGGCTTTAGCAATAGAACCGTATGGCCACTCTTCCATTACTTTTTAGAATATTCTGAATTTGAATTAGAGAGTTGGGAAATATATAAAGCAGTAAATCAAAAATTTGCCGATGCCATTCTTGCCAAAGCCGATAATGATGATACTATTTGGATCCATGATTACCAATTAATGTTAGTACCACAAATGGTACGTGCAGAAAGACCAGATATTTCTATTGGTTTCTTTTTACATATTCCTTTTCCTTCCTATGAAATATTTAGAACTTTACCATGGCGTAGAGAAGTGTTGCAAGGGTTGTTAGGCTCAGATTTGATCGGTTTTCACACCTATGATTATGAGCGTCACTTTTTAAGCTCTGTACGTAGATTATTGGGCTTAGAAGTTAGTTTCAATGACATCTATTTAGAAGATAGGGTGATAAAGGTAGACTCTTTTCCTATGGGAATCGATTATAAAAAATTCAGCACCGCAGCCAAAGAACATTCCCAACGTACCGAAGATGAAAAATCTGAACTACAAAAAAGACTGGATACCCATAAGAAATCAGCGCCAGATGCCAAATTCTTTTTATCCATTGACCGCCTAGATTACACTAAAGGAATTGCAAAACGCTTGAAAGCCTTTGAGTATTTCCTAAACAAATACCCTCAATACAAAGAGAAAGTAAGACTTATTATTCTTGCCGTGCCTTCACGATCTAACGTACCGCAATATCAATTGCTAAAACGTGAGGTAGATGAGTTGGTTGGTCGTATTAATGGAGAATTATCTACCGTTAGTTGGACACCTATTTGGTATTTCTACAGATCAATGCCTTTTGATAATCTTATTGACCTCTATACTTCTTCTGATATTGCTTGGTTAACACCTATTAGAGATGGTATGAATTTGGTGGCCAAAGAATATATTGCTACAAGAACAGATAAAACGGGAGTACTGATCCTTAGTGAAATGGCTGGATCTGCCAATGAAATGAACGAGTCGCTGTTGATTAACCCTAATAATTTTGAACAAATAGCAGATTCCCTTTACGAGGCTATCAACATGCCTAAAGAAGAGCAAATTTCTAGAAACACCTTATTGCAAAAGCGACTGGAACGCTATAACGTAGAAAAATGGGCAAATGATTTCATGAACTCCTTGGTGGGGCAAAAAGAAAAAGATCAAACATACCGGTCTAAAAAACTATCGGCCAACCTCATGAATACGGTTGTAGGTAGTTATAAAAATGCCAAGCGTAAATTAGTATTTTTAGATTATGATGGCACATTGGCCGGCTTTCACAATGACCCACAAAAGGCTGCTCCAGATGAAGAATTGTATCAACTTTTAGATGCCATTTCTGCACAGCCAAATACAGATATGTATTTAATTAGCGGACGTGATAAAGAAACCTTTACCAAGTGGTTTTTACCAAAAAAATATAACATGATCGTTGAACATGGCGTGTGGATCTCTCAAGGTGGCGAAGAATTTAGAATGTTAGAAACCGTAAAGAAAGACTGGATGGAGAAAATTCTACCCGTATTGGAATCTTTTGTAGACCGTACTCCTGGTAGCTTTATAGAAGAAAAAAATTACTCTTTGGCTTGGCATTACAGAAAAACAGATCCTGATTTTGGCCAAAAACGTTCTGTTGAATTAAATACTGTATTGACCAGCCTCATTGCTAATGATGACCTAAGTGTTTTAAATGGCAATAAAGTAATGGAAATAAAAAGTAGCAACGTAAATAAGGGAAGAGCTTCTATGCGCGTGTATACGGAACAGGAGTACGATTTTGTTTTCGCTATTGGTGATGACTGGACAGATGAATTTATGTTTCAAGAACTTCCTGAAGATGCAATTACCGTAAAAGTTGGGCGTCAAAAAACGCAGGCGCGATATTTTGTTGATAACACAAAAAATGTTCGTGAAATTTTAAAAAGATTTGCCGACAAAAAATAGATCAACCAACCAGATTCTAATGTACAATTATTAGAATCTGGTTATTTTTATTATCTATTGAAACAAAAGCTACATATTCTCCCAATTATCATTCTATCTCAATTTGCCTGCACCTCTACCTGGTTTGCAGGAAATGCCATTATAGAATCATTAACCAAAAAATTAGACCTTGGTCCTGATATTATAAGTTATGTAATTTCATCCGTTCAATTCGGATTTATCATCGGGACATTAATTTTTGGTGTACTTATGATTGCCGATCGCTTTTCACCAGCCAAGGTATTTATGATTTGTGCCTTTCTAGCTTCCATATCTAACTTAGCATTAATATATCCGCAGTTGAGCATAAATAGTTTATTAATTACCAGATTTAGCACCGGCTTCTTTTTAGCGGGTATTTATCCTGTGGGTATGAAAATAGCAGCAGATTATTATGAAAAAGGGTTAGGAAAAGCATTAGGCTATCTAGTAGGAGCATTAGTTCTTGGCACCGCTTTTCCTTTTTTAATTAAAGGAAGCCCATTAGCCAATCACCCAGATAGTGTTATAAAGCTAACATCCGGTATTACCGCGTTGGGCGGACTATCACTCTTCTTACTCGTACCAAATGGTCCGTTCAGAGTAGCAAGTACTACATTAAATTTAAATGCCGGACCGGTACTTTTTAAAAATTTTGAATTTAAAAAGGCGGCATTCGGGTATTTTGGCCATATGTGGGAACTTTATGCCTTTTGGGCGTTCACACCAGTTGCTATACAATGGTTTGCCATACAAACAGGGAACCATATCTCGGTCTCGCTTTGGTCGGGAATCGTAATTGCGCTTGGAGGAGTATCATGTGCCTATGGCGGTATACTCTCTGAACGTTTAAGTAGTAAGAGAGTAGCACTTATAGCCCTACTGGCATCCGGATTCCTATGCTTAATATCACCGCTACTATTTTTACTTCCTAAATATCTTTTCTTAGCCACTTGGTGTATATGGGGAATTGCGGTTACCGCAGATTCTCCTCAGTTCTCAAATTTAATTGCTTCATCGGTTTCTTCTGAATTGAAAGGAACAGCTCTTACACTAGTAAATTGTATTGGTTTTGCTTTAACCATTATCAGTATTCAATTGCTAGGCATACTTCAAACAATTATACCTACACCCTTTTTGTTTATTCCTCTAGCTATAGGACCACTATTGGCTTTGTATTATTTACTGATTAAAAAGAAAAGGATACCTAGCATTTAAAATTAGGTTTTTATTTAAAAAAGTAATAAAGTAGTTAGGCTCTATTAAAAATATTGACCTACACGCATACACTTTAATAGGCGAAATTATGGTCAGCCCTATATTTTACTTAATTTTAGACCAAATTCCCATACGTACACTACTCATCAAAAAAAATAATATGAAATATGTTTTACTGTTCACTTTACTAACCTCAGCGATAACTTTAACAGCACAAACCGATCAACGCATTTATGATATTATAGATGCCGTTTCTGCCGAACGCATTGAAAACGATATTACCAAGCTTGCCAATTTTGGAACTAGGCATACCCTTAGTGATACGGTTTCTACTACAAGGGGTATTGGTGCGGCAAGACGATGGATCAAAAATGAATTCGAAAAAACATCTATTGATTGCAAAGGTTGTCTAGATGTTTTCTTTCAAAAAGACGTAGTTAAAAAAGGTGCAAACGACCGTATTGTAAAAGATGTTGAAGTGGTTAATGTGCTAGCTGTTCAAAAAGGAACAACATACCCTAATCGCTATATTATTATGAGTGGAGATATTGATTCTCGTGTCAGTGATCCTAATAATTTTACTGCTGATTCTCCCGGTGCAAATGATAATGCCAGCGGTATGGCAGGTACGCTGGAAGCTGCGCGGGTACTTTCTAAATATAAATTCGAGAACAGTATCATTTATATGGGGCTCTCCGGTGAAGAACAGGGTCTTTTTGGTGGTGGCGGTATTGCACAATATGCTAAAGATAAAGGCTGGGAGGTCATTGGTATTTTCAATAATGACATGATCGGTAATATTACTGGAGTTGACGGAACCATTAGTAATGTTGATTTTAGAATATTCTCTGAACCTGTACCACCAACAGAAACAGAGGAACAACGCAAAGCAAGACGTTTTTATGGCGGTGAAGTTGATGGTGTATCCAGGCAATTGGCACGCTACGTTCATAAAAATGTAAAACAGTATATGCCAGAAATGAACCCAATGATGATCTATCGTTTGGATCGTTTTGGTCGTGGTGGGCATCACCGACCTTTTAACGATGCAGGTTTTCCTGGTATTCGTATTATGGAAGCACATGAAAACTACACACAACAACATCAAGATATTCGTGTTGAAAATGGTATTGCCTATGGCGATGTGCTAGAACATGTAAATTTTGAATATGCTGCAAAATTAACGGCTGTGAATGCCATTAACTTAGCTTCTATTGCATGGGCTCCACCTGCTCCAACTACCGTTAAAATTGGTGGTATTGTTGAACCAGCAGCCAGATTTCAGTGGAACAAGGTGAAAGGTGCAAAAGGATATAAAATATACTGGAGAGATACAACTTCCCCTACTTGGGATTATAGTAGGTATGTTGGCAATGTTTCTGAATTCCTTTTAAAAGGCATAGTTATAGACAACTTCTTCTTTGGAATTTCTACAGTTGGCGAAAACGGATTTGAGAGTCCGGTTGTTTTTCCAAACGGAATTTTCAGGTAAACTTTAAATAAAATACAAATGAAAAAATTAGCAGTAGCATTGGTTCTAATAGTATGTTCAGTTTCCCATGCCCAAACCTTTACTGAACAAGATACCCTTAGAGGTAGTATTACACCTGAACGCGAATGGTGGGATTTAAACTATTATCATCTAGATATTGAGGTAGATCCCAATGATAAGTTTATTAGTGGTAGCAATACCATACGTTATAAGGTATTGGAACCACATCAAGTTTTACAGGTGGATCTGCAGCCCCCTTTAACTATAGAAAAAGTAACGCAAGATGGTCAAGAATTAAAAGTTGTAAATAATATAAATGCACATTTTATACAGTTGACAAAACCTCAAAACGTAGGTGATTTCAATGAGGTTGTTGTAACCTATTCCGGACACCCAAAAGAAGGAGTAAAAGCTCCTTGGGACGGAGGGTTTTCATGGAAAAAAGATGAAAATGGTAAAGACTTTGTTGCTACTTCTTGCCAAGGTCTGGGCGCTAGTGTTTGGTGGCCTAATAAAGATCATATGTATGATGAGGTAGATAGTATGTTAATAAGTGTAAAAGCACCTAAAGGATTAATGAATATCTCTAATGGGCGTCTTAGAAGTGTGGAAAAAGAAAGCAATACCTACAATTGGTTTGTTTCTAACCCCATTAACAATTACGGTGTTAACGTAAATATAGGAGATTACGTGCATTTCAACGAGATATACCAAGGAGAAAAAGGAGGACTGGATATGGATTATTATGTATTAAAAGATAATCTAGACAAAGCAAAAGAACACTTTATAGATGCTCCAAAAATGATGGAAGCGTTTGAACATTGGTTTGGTCCCTACCCATTTTATGAAGATTCTTTTAAATTGGTAGAAGTTCCTTATTTAGGAATGGAACATCAAAGTTCCGTTACGTATGGTAATCAATATCAAAAAGGGTATTTAGGTAGAGATGTATCCGGTACCGGTTGGGGCTTAAAGTTCGATTTTATTATCATTCATGAAGCCGGTCATGAATGGTTTGCCAATAACATCACTTACAAAGATGCCGCAGATATGTGGGTTCACGAAGGATTCACCAGCTACTCTGAAAATTTATTTTTAGATTATCATTACGGCACAGAAGCTGCAAATGAATATGTACAGGGAGTTAGGAAAAATATTAAAAATGATAAGCCTATAATTGGTACTTACAATGTAAACCATGAAGGTAGTAGAGACATGTATTACAAAGGTGCCAATATACTTCATACATTACGCCAAGTGGTAAATGATGATCGTAAATGGAGAACAATTTTACGTAGGCTTAATTCAGAATTCTACCACAAAACTGTAACAACTGAACAAATTGAACGCTTTATAGCATTAGAAATGAAGCGAGATTTAAAACCTTTCTTTAATCAATATCTACGAACTACAAAGATTCCCGTTTTTGATTATAAGCTGAAAGGAAATAAACTAATGTATCGTTTTTCCAATACGGTAGATGATTTTACTATGCCTGTTAAAGTATATGTCAATGATACCCCAATTTGGATAGAACCTACTAGCAAATGGCAAACTAAGAAAATAACCGGAAGCTTAGGTTCCTTACAAGTAGACCCAAATTACTACATTGAATCTAAAAACAAAATATAACTCATAAACAATTGATTTATAGTGTTCAACATTTATCATTTAGGATTAACGCTATGCTATTCAATCTGCTACTTTTGTACTGTTATGAATAGTTATTGATGAAAAGAACGCTTGCTAGATATCAGAAAAGTGCCTTCAGAAGTTTTATTAGAAGGCACTCTAAATATGCGCCAATAGTATTCTTTATTGGAGGTTTCATTTTTGATACCTTAACCCTAGGCCGTATTGACCGTACGTACGACTTAACTGTTCTATGTCTGCATATGACCTCGCTATCCATTTCATTATATCTCTATAATTTAGCGGATGATGGCACATGGAAGAATACTTTTCTAGAAAGATATGAAGAATACCTACCTCTGGCTATTCAATTCTTTTTTGGCGGATTATCTAGTGCTTATGTTATCTATTTTTCTAGAAGTGTTTCTTTGTCCAAAACAGCATCGTTCTTTATTATTCTTGTATTACTGCTGATTGCTAATGAATTTTTAAAAAAACGAATTTCTAATAAGTACCTTCAATTTGGAGTTTATTACTTTATTAGTTTTACTTTTTTTACGTTTATGATTCCTGTTTTCCTAAAGGAATTAAACACCACCATATTCCTTATATCAGGAGCTGCTAGTTTAGTCAGCACCTTAGTGCTCCTTAGCATTATTTATACTAAAAGCCCCAGTACCAGAAAGGAAATCAAATTAGCTAAAATGGTTTTTATCATCATTGCCATTTACGGTATTATTAATCTATTCTATTTCCTAAAATTAATTCCGCCCGTACCTTTGGCATTGGACAAAGGAATAGTGGCTCATGAAGTCATTCAAAGAAACGGTAATTACGAGGTCACCTATGAGTCTGAGGAATCTTTTATTTTTTGGCGTAAACACAAACTTGATTTTAATTATTCCCCCAACCAACGTGTGTATATTTTTTCTTCAATTTTCGCCCCTACAGATCTAAAGAAATCCATTTTTCATAGATGGCGTAGGTATAATAGCCAGACCAAAGAGTGGGAAACCGTTGATGATATTGGATACGATATTACTGGTGGTAGAGATGGGGGCTATAGAGGTTATACGTATAAAACCAATGTTACTCTTGGTGAATGGGAGGTACAAGTACTCACCGAAGAAGAACAAGTTTTAGGTGTTATTGGCTTTGAAATCAAACCTAGAAGCCTCCAACAACCTTTACATCTTAAAACCTCCAAGCATTAAGCTATACTTTACTTTATAATTTTAAATTTCAGTATATTACCCTTAACAACACCATTTGTTTTCACCAGACGCTATTAAAATATTTTTTATCTGTTTGACCTATGAAAACATAGACTACCTTCGTGTAACCTTAAACATATAAGTGACCATATATCAAAAAGTTCAAGCGGTAGATCGTATTTTCAACCAATTGAATAAGGAGTTGGGCTCCTTTCAACAATCTACAGGACTTAGCTGTGTAGCCAATTGCGGTCTATGTTGTTTAAAACCGGACATCAACGCTACTGCGTTAGAATTTTTACCACTAGCCTACCACCTTTTCATTAATGGCGAAACAGATGAGTGGTTAGAGAAATTACAAAATAATACTGAGAACAAAAGCTGCCCTGTTTTAAATAAGGTAATAGCTCCTGGGTCTAAAGGCTTTTGCTCAGAATATGCACACCGCGGACTTATTTGTAGATTATTTGGGTTTTCTGCCATGCTTCATAAAAACAATACTCCTACCCTAGTTACTTGTAAACCTATTAAGGAACAAAAAACCGAAGCGTTTAATAACGCCAAGGCATTTATTTCAACTCATAAGAATTATCCGCTTATCAGTAATTACTATATGCAGCTGCGTTCCATTGATGCGTCTTTAGGCGAAGAATTATATCCAATAAGAATTGCAATAGAGAAAGCTATCTATGCTGTTCTGGCATATTATGCCTATAGAGAAATGCCCAATAAAGACAATATAGTATAATGTAGATTGTTAAAAAAAAAAGATTAAACGTACCTTTAACATTAAATAACTTAGTGCCAATACAAAGCTATTTTGGCACCTATTAAGATAATTTAATGAACAACCCAAAAGAAATTTTAGCAACTATACAGACTGAATTAATAAAAGATACTCCCAACTGGGATCATCTTTTAAAAGCAACGCTAGCGCATTTTGATTGCTCTACGGGTACTTTACACTTTTTAGATGGTGCTTCTTTACTACAACTTCAAACGCAAGTTGGTATTCCAGATTTTTTAATTCCAAAATTAACCACTATTCCTATTGGAAAAGGTATGGCAGGTATTGCGGCAGAACGTAGAAAACCTGTTGAAATGTGTAATTTACAGACTGATGACTCTGGCGTGGCAAGACCCTCGGCAAAAGATACTAAAGTAGAAGGTTCATTAGCTGCCCCGTTAATACATAATGAAACTTTATATGGAACAATCGGTATTGCTAAACCCGTGCCCTATGATTTTACCGAAGCCGAAATGGATCTACTAATGCAAATTGGAGCACTGATCAGTGAGAAATTAAAATAATATTATTCTCTTGTTAAAAATAGAAAAGCCCGCTAAATAGCGGGCTTTTAAGTTATAGGTAATCAACCGCTATTTAAAAATAGCACCTGTTAATGCTACCTGAGAAAGCTCTTTGCCCTCTTCCCCATTAAACGTTACATAGTATGGTCCGTCACCAGAAATTGTCCCGGTAAATGGAATCGTAATTTGGGTCCCTTGAGAACCTTTTGGTTGCGCCGTTAGTTTTCCTTTGCCCACCACTGGTCCGTCAATCGTATTCTCACGAACTTCAAAATCAAAAAACATGTCCGGCGCTTCTTGCCATCCTGCTGTTAAAGAAACCGACTTCACTCCTTTTAATGACATGTTTTCTAACATAAACCATCCATTAGATTTATTAATCAGTAGTATATCCATTCCTCCATATTCCATTGCCTGCATTCCGTCCAATTTTATTTTATCATTAAACTTAATCGTACTACTTGGAATAACAACAGATTTTGAACCTGTAAGCGGAATGGTCCCTTCTGCTCCTGCATCTGTATAACTAGCCGTAATCACCAACATATTACCTGGTGCAGAAGACGCTGCTGTAATAGTACCTTTAGCCGGTAAGGATTTTTCTTTTTTATCATCTCCGTTCAAGGAAAGAATATACAAACCAATCTGTCTAGTTTCATCTGATGTAATATTTGGGTGAGCAGGCATAGTTACCTCTCCCCAAACTCCTGAACCACCGGTTACCATCTTACCCTGTAAGTAGGTTAAAGCATCGCCACGTTCTTTATACTTTGCCGCCACTTCCTTGTAATTTGGTCCAATAGAAGCTTCTGCCTCTTTATGACATGTTTTACAATCCATAGCCTGCGTTAAAGCTTTACCTGTTACGGCTGCAGAAACTTGTAGATGGCCCAAATTCATAGCTACCTTATCCATTCCTTCTAAATAATCAACGCTAACAAAGATATTGCTCGGATTAATTTCAGTGCCGTCTGGATCCGTAACAGTTACATCATATGTTATTTTCTGACCCGGTAAATAGAAAGCAGGTGTACCGCCGCCCAAAGAAATAGCAACTTCTGGTCTGGAGTTACCTGTTACTATACTGGTGCTTTCACTAATTGCCTCTTCGCCTTTATCATCTGCAACGGTTACTTTCAACTTATAAACACCGGCATCTGCATAACTGTAGCTAACATTTGGTGCTGTAGTTTCTTTAGTATCACCGTTTCCAAAATCCCATATATACGTTATAGTATCATCTTCGCGATCACTTGCCTCTACTGTTGCGTTTACCGTTAACGGAGTTTTACCTGCTGTTTCATTAACAGTCACTTTATGGATCAATGGTGGTCTATTACCACCATTAAATTCAATATAACCTAAAGCAGAATTCGCATTTTTAGAGAACCATCCACTTCCGTATTCCAACAGATAGATTTTACCCTTAGGACCTACTTCCATATCTATTAAGTTGTTGACCTTAACTTCTGGAGCAAAGGGTTCCATTTTACTGAAATCTCCGTTTTTATCTAAATGTACGGCGAACATCCAACCACGCATCCAATCATAGATAATTACCTTACCATCATAATAACTTGGCAATTTCTCATCTCCCTGAAACATATCTGAATAATACGTAGGACCAGCCATAGCATTTCTTCCACCTGTTGTTGTCTGGGGAAAAGCTTGAGAATCATCATAAGGATAGTACACATAGGCTGGCATTGCCGGTGGTAGTTTTGTTAATCCCGTATTGTTTCGAGAATTATTTATAGGATTTTCCGGATCATATTCAGGACCAGTTTCACCTGTTTCATAATTATACTCGTTATATGGATAGTTATCACCAATAAACATAGGCCAACCAAAATTACCTGCTTTTTTAGCTTGGTTCATTTCGTCGTATCCTCTTGGACCTCTAGTACCTAAACTATCGGCTCTGGCATCTGGTCCAACATCACCCCAGTATACATATCCTCTTTTCATATCTACAGAAATTCTGTACGGGTTTCTATGCCCCATTGTGTAGATTTCAGGTCTGGTCTTAGCCGTACCTACCGGAAATAAATTTCCATCAGGAATATCGTATGTACCATCTTCCTTAACCTTTATTCTTAAGATTTTACCACGTAAATCATTCGTGTTTCCTGAAGAACGACGAGCATCATACTGCTCATGACCTGGAATATCGTTCATAGGTCCAAAACCATTATGCACATATTTTACTCCCTTTTCATTAAACGGTGTGGTATTATCTCCTGTTGAAAGATATAATAGCCCCTCTGGACCAAATGCAATTGAACCACCGGTATGACAACAAATTTCTCTTTGACTGTCCACTTCCATTATTACTTGCTCAGAACTTTCATTGAACTTACCATTTTCAAATTTGAATCTTGACAAACGATTTACCCACTTATCTCCTGTTGGTGCATAGTATAGGTAGATCCAATGATTGTTTACAAAATCCGGGTCTTTTTGCAATCCCATTAAACCTTCTTCCGCATTTACTCCCGGCGTGTTTAAGGTTTTGCTATATACGTCTAGCTTCAATACTTCATTAAGCTCATTCTTTTCTTCATTATATAACATTACCTCTCCTCTACGCTGTGCCACCAATACATTTCCGTTAGGCAGTACGGTCATTTCGGTAGGTTCAAAAAACTGCCCCTCACTTAAGGTTACTTTTGCAAACCGATCGGCGTCTGGTGGTATTTGAGACCTTACTTTAGAATAGTCTAAAATCAAGTTTTCACCTATGGCATATTGTATACCACCTAAAAGATGCTTTAAAAATAATTCTTCAGAATAGCTTTCATCAGTATGGCCGCCACCCGTATAAAATGCACGTCCTCCATCAAAATTATGATACCAAGCTATTGGGTGAAAATCACCGTTCTCGCCACCTTTGTATGAAGTTTCGTCTAAGGTCATTACTACATTTACATCTAGATTAATGTTTTTGTAATTGTACAACTCATCTGTTCTGTTCCACACAGTATCGGTAAAAAACTCAGTTGCCTTAAAATTCTTGTCCTTAATTATAAAGTCAGCAGTAGGCGTACCACTAGGGTGACTCAAAAATTGTGCTCCCACTAAGTCATTGTACCAACCCCAATCATATTCGGTATCTGCAGCAGCATGTATACCCACATACCCACCACCTGCTTGAATGTAGCGTTCAAAAGCAGCCTCTTGGTATTGATCCAAAACATTACCGGTCGTACTTAAAAAGATTACCGAAGAATACTGTTTTAGATTTTCATCTGTAAATAACTCTGCATTTTTGGTAGTGTCTACCGCAAACCCGTTTTCAACTCCTAGCTTTTGCAGAGCGGCAACTCCTGCTGGTATTGATCCATGTTTAAAGCCCATAGTTTTAGAGAATACCAATACCTTAGGTTCTCCTTCTCGTTTATTGCCACTACAAGAGACAATAATAAGCGCAAAGCCCAAAAGCAGCGCAATTAAGATTTTTTTCATACGTAATTTTGTTGTTGTTTAATTGACTTTAGAAAGTTTAAAAATAGGGCGAGTAGCTGTATTAACCAATATTTTATCTAGTAAACATTGTACATTTATCATATACTTATACCTATTTATAGAATTATGTCAAAAATACCAGAGTTATACTTTAAAAACGATAGCGAGTTCAAAAATTGGTTACACAATAATCATTCTGTGCATACAGGTGTTCATCTCATCTTTTACTCGGTTGCACATGAAAATGAAAGTATGCGTTGGGAAGAAGCAGTACGTGTTGCTTTATGTTATGGATGGATAGATAGCACCGTAAAAAGTTTAGGCGATGGAAAAAGACGCCAATATTTTTGTCCTAGAAAAGCTAAAAGTGTATGGAGCAAGGTAAATAAAGATCATATCAAGGAATTAAAAGCTAACGGATTAATGCATGCCAAAGGACTAGAATCTATTAACATTGCCAAAGCTAACGGTTCTTGGTCTTCTTTAGATGATGTGGAAAGAGGTGTTATACCTGAGGAGTTACAACTAGAATTTGATAAAAACCCTGATGCATTTTCTAATTTCAACAACTTCACGCATAGCCAACGTAAAAGCTTTTTGTACTTTTTAAACCAAGCAAAACGCCCAGAAACCAGATCTAAAAGAATTAAGGAAATTATACAGCACGCCACTGATAATATTAAATACAGAAATGGTGGTGGATGGCAGTCTATGAAAAAGTAAACAACTTGGCAGCAAGCCTACAAAGTATTAAAGAGGACATTTTATTAAATTTCAACGCAAGTGTAGGAGATGTAAATCGCTATTATCATTGGAGTTTAAAGCTTACCTTAAAAACTCAAACAAATATTAAATTCATTCATTATCAATATTTTATACCTATAATATATCGTATTGACATAAAATATTATCACATTTTATTTTTAACTTACCGTTACAAATTTGGCTTGCTACTATGAGATTTATAAAACTGGTGAACGCTATTGTCTTCTCTGTGCTTATTATTATCATAAGCTGTAAAGAGCAGAAACCCATAGCTCCTGATGTTCTTATTAAAAACGGAAATGTTATTAACTTGGAAGACGGTTCTGTAGCTATCGCTAATATTTTAATAACCGATAATAGAATTACTAAAATTATAACTAACGCTGATTTAACGAACATAGAAGCCGAAACAGTTATAGATGCATCGGGTAAATTTATAGTACCTGGATTTTGGGACAACCACACCCATTTTAGAGGTGGCGATTCTTTAATTGCCGCGAATAAAAACTTTCTAAAGCTCTTCATGGCAAACGGAATTACCACGGTACGTGATGCCGGTGGTGATCTTACTTCTTCCGTTTTAGAATGGAGAAAAGCTATTGAGAAAAATGAAATAATCGGACCTACTATTTTTACATCAGGACCAAAAATTGACGGACCAGGCGGTACTTGGGCCGGTTCTTTGGAGGTGGAGCATGATGCGGATATTCTTACAGCGTTAGATTCGTTGCAGGCTATTCCGTCGGACTTTGTAAAAATTTATGATAGCCGTATTTCAGGTGAGCATTATCTAAAGGTTATTCAAGAAACCGAAAAGCGAAATTTAATAACATCTGCCCATATGCCTTTTACCGTGGAACTTGATGCCACTATTGATGCCGGCATTGATGCTGTAGAACATCTGTATTATATTATGAAGGGATGCTCTAGCCATGAACAAGAAATTACCCAAAAGCTGGTGAACAATGAAATTGGTTTTTGGGATGCCATGCCACTACTCCAATCTACATATTCTAATACCACGGCAACTGCTACATTTAGCAAGTTAAAAGCGAACAACGTGTATGTAGTACCTACGTTACATATAGGTGGGGTACTTAGCAATTTAGATGAAGTTGACCATAGCCAAGACGACTATTTAAAATATATGAGTAAAGCTATTCAACAGACCTATAAGGGAAGAATTGATCGCGTAAAATTTGCTAGCGAAAAGCAAGTTGCGGACCGCAAGGCTTTGGATCAATTCTTTGGTGAACTTGCCTTTAAATTGAATGAAAATGGAGTATCACTTTTAGCAGGTTCCGATAGTGGTGCTTATAACAGTTACACCTATCCCGGTATTTCATTGCATAAAGAGATGGAAACTATGGTAGCTACTGGAATTTCTCCGCTTGATGCCTTAAAATCATCCGCTTACAACGGCGCCAAGTTTTTAAAACAAGATGCGGACTATGGTACTATTACAGAAGGTAAAATTGCAGATCTTGTTTTACTGAACAGTAATCCGCTAGAAAAGATAAAAAATACACAAGACATTTACATGGTGCTATCCAACGGAAATCAGCATACAAAACAAGACTTGGATTCGCTTTTAAAATCCGCCATTGTCAACTAAACCAACAACTGCTATGAAATCAATTATTCTAATCTGCTTATGCTCTTCATTCTATGGTTTTACACAAACACTCTTAAAACCAGACCACGTATTTGATGGTACCAAAATACATGATAACTGGGTGGTTTTAGTAGAAGGAAATCAAATAACTTATGCAGGCAATGAAA
This sequence comes from Maribacter ulvicola, assembly GCF_900155985.1. Lineage (GTDB taxonomy): Bacteria > Bacteroidota > Bacteroidia > Flavobacteriales > Flavobacteriaceae > Maribacter > Maribacter ulvicola. The sequence goes on along the minus strand of NZ_FTMA01000002.1, from coordinate 10,198 downwards.
ATGCAATAACACTACCTAACAATACCACTGAGGTCAATTTAGCCGGCACTACCCTAATGCCCGGTATTATTGAAGGACATTCGCATGTATTATTACACCCGTACAATGAAACGGATTGGAATGATCAAGTTCTAAAAGAATCTCCTGTTGAACGTGCTGTTAGAGCTACCGTTCATGTAAAGAACTCGCTTTTAGCGGGAGTTACCACTATGCGAGATCTAGGCACAGAAGGGGCAGGTTATACTGATGTATATTTAAAGAAAACGATTGAAGACGAAATAATAGACGGACCGCGGTTGTTGGTTGCAGGGCCCGCTATTGTGGCAACGGGCGCATACGGTCCAAAAGGGTTTTATAACGGTGTAACCGTTCCATTAGGAGCAGAGCCTGCAAGTGGCGTAGATCAATGTATGGAAACTGTACGTAGGCAAATAGGTAACGGAGCAGATCTTATAAAGATATATGCCGATTATCCCTGGACTCCCGGCTCAGCTTCCAAACCCACTTTCTTGCAAGAAGAAATTGATGCCATGGTGGCCACCGCAACTTCTGCAGGAAAATATGTGGTGGCACATGCAAGCACACCAGAGGGCATGAAAAGAGCTATTCTTGGTGGTGTGGAAACTATTGAACATGGTGACCTGGGAACACTAGAGGTCTTTAATATGATGAAAGACAAAGGTATAGGCTTATGCCCTACCCTTGCTGCTGGCGATGCTACAACACAATATAAAGGTTGGAAAAAAGGAATTGATCCAGAACCCAAAAAAATTCAACAAAAGCGAAAGTCTTTTAAAATGGCCCTTGATTCTGGTGTACAAATTGTTTTTGGGGGAGATGTAGGTGTTTTTACACACGGAGAAAATTATCGAGAAATGGAACTGATGGTCGATTACGGAATGAAACCTATTGATGTTTTAATTTCCGCTACATCCAATAATGCCAGCATGTTTCACTTAAATCGATTGGGCAACCTTAAAAAAGGTTTCCTAGCCGATATTATTGCGGTCAAAGGGAATCCGGTTCTAGATATTTCTGTGATGAAGCAGGTGTCTTTTGTGATGAAAGATGGGATCGTTTATAAGGATGAGTAATTTTGCTTGTTGCTTGTTGGTTGTTCGTTGTTCGTTGTCCGTTGTTAGTTGTTGGTTGTTGGTTTTTCGTTGTTGGTTGTTGGCTGTTGGTTGTTGGCTGTTGGCTGTATCGAGCGCAGCGCTGCTATCCTTTAAACGTAAAACGTTGCACTTAATACTAACTACTTTATACTTTGTACTTTTGCCTTAGTACTATGTACTTTGTACCTAATTCCTTGTACTTAATTCTTCTCCTATTTTCAACGCACTAGAAACCATAAAAACAATAAAGGAAGTTTCTATTATTCGTTGTAAAATTCCTCTGTAGCCAGAATCTGGATCTGAGAACAATGAGCATATGAATATTCCGCTAATCATCCCCGTAATTATTGCTATTTGCGATAAGCGACCGTAATTCTCAGACTTTTTTAACCCCAACCCTATTCCCATTAAACAAATAGGGAAAAATATATACGTTAAAGACGCCATGGCATTGTGTATCAATTGTGATAGACTAGAATCTATGACATTTGTGGGGCAACCTGCATCGCACGGAAATAATCCTACCAATATGGTTCCCATTCCGTAGAAAAGTGCCAATCCAAAAAATCCCGCTAAAACCAATTTTGAACTTGGAAAATACGTTGGTGCATTAATACAGAATATAGTAATGAGAATTCCGCTAGGCACATATCCGAAGTACTGCAAATATGCACCATATTCAGTATTAGATGCAAAAGATTCACTTATGTACTGACTTACTACACTATAGTCATCAATTAATAACGGACCAATAATGGCGGAAATTGCAAATAAACCAACTCCTAAAATTCCTATACATGCTATTAGTTTATTGCTCATCTATTTCCGTAAAATTGATTGGTTCTTTCTATATAACGTTTCTATTTTAAATCTGTTACATCTTAATCACAATTCAGCATTCTCACGATTTTCCCACTCCCTCCGTAAATCTGTGGAAAGTATACTGGTACCATCATGTTTCCAGCCAGGTGGTTTTGTCAAGTACTTGAATCTATTTACTAAAGAAGTTTTAGAAGTAAAGAAATCGACCATCATTCTATACCATTCTGCAAAGGCAATTTTTATGGGGTTATACGTACTAATATTCGTTACCAACCCATACACAGGTTTTTCAACTTCGGGCTCAAAGGTGCCAAATATTCTATCCCAAATGATAAAAATTCCTGCGTGGTTTCTATCTAGGTATTGCGGATTGGTAGCATGGTGCACCCTATGATGACTGGGTGTATTAAAAATAGCTTCGAACCACTTGGGCATTTTCTTGATCATTTCGGTATGTATCCAATATTGATAGATAAGACTGACCGACATCTGTACCAAAATCATTACCGGATGAAAACCAATGAGTACTAACGGAGTCCAAAAAATGAAGGTATAAAATCCTCCTGACCACGTTTGCCGTAAGGCGGTGCTTAGATTGTAATTTTTAGAGGAATGATGCACAACGTGACTCGCCCAGAAAAAACGACTTACATGACTTGTTCTATGAAACCAATAATAACAAAGATCTTCTGCAAAAAGTAATATGAGCCACGACCACCATGCAAAAGGAATTTCAAAAAGGTGATATAAATTATACAATAGGTAAAAAAAACCTAATGTAATGCCCTTAGTAACTAAACCTATAGCCACATTACCTAATCCCATAATAATAGAAGTACCGGCATCTTTAAACTCATAATCATGAAGCTTGACTTTTACAGATAAAATAACTTCAAGAATTACGGTTACCACAAAAAACGGAATGGCGTAGTGTATTAAATTGGGGATTTCAGGAATTTGCATACGCGTTCGGTATCATTTTACCTCCCTAATTTACGAATCTATTTTGTGAACTACAATTGCAACAAAAGACAACGCTTATCATCAATTTATTTTAATAACAGTATAAGCAAAAGGTATTGGTTATGTAACTTTTGTTACCATTAAACAGAGCGATCATCCGTAATTTTACAGTAAGAAATTAAAACAATTAACTTATGGAAACTTTAAACCAAAACGTGGGAATAGATCAAGATTATAAAATAGCTATAAGCGACAAATTAAACATCCTTTTAGCAAATTATCAAATTCATTACATGAACTTGAGAGGCATGCATTGGAATGTAAAAGGGAGCAATTTCTTTCTATTACATGAAAAATTTGAAGAATTATATACTGAAGCAACGGTAACTGTAGATGACATAGCTGAACGTATTTTAACATTAGACCAGCAACCTTTGCATACATTTGAAGATTATTTGGATAACAAAACCATTAGAATTATCAAAGAAGTAACTGACGGTGCTACCGGTATTTCATTACTGATAGATAATTTGAACGAGTTATTGATTCAAGAAAGAGAAATATTAGAATTTTCTTCAGATAGCAATGATGAAGGTACTGCTACGTTGGTTAGCGATTTAATATCCGGACAAGAAAAATTAATCTGGATGCTTAAATCTACATTGAAATAAATTACATTTTCAGTTATAAAAAAGGGCAAAAATCTCAGTAGATTTTTGCCCTTTTTTTATTGTATTAGACTCCATTAGAAGTAGTACTGTTGCCCGTTCGTTTTTCAATCTCCAAAGCACGTTTGTAAAAATCATGAAACTGCTCCTTACTATATTTTACACGCATGGCTGCTAGTACATCAGCAAGGCTTAAGCTGCACCAATCCCACAACATAGTATCAAAATTATAAACATACATTTGATCTTTCACCTCTTCTCTTATGGTATCAACTTCATTTGCTGTGAATCCGTTTTCTAAGAGTTGCTCTAAAACCTGTCTCTCATTTGCTTTTGTAAATTCTGTATCTAAATAAGGCTCTAGAAGCCAATCCCAATTCCAGCTTTGTGGAATTAGTCTAATATGGTTCCTTAGAGCAAACTGTTTCAATGTTTCTTTGTGTTCTGCGGAAACAAGTATGATATCGTTTTTAACATGCACTTTACACATTCCTATTTCCACCGACAAACAAACAATATCACTTGCAGCAACTACTACCGTAGGGTAAGCAATGGATGGTTCAAAAGGGTATTCTGTAATTACAATTTCGCTTTCCCGTATATCAGATTCCCCAATACCACACAATATATCTTCCGTGTTAAGAAACTCCAAAGATCTATGGGAACTCAATGACGGTTCTTTTCCCTTAGAATTGAGTATGTTTTTGAAAAATTTCCACATAGCTATAAAATACCCATATTATTGTTGCTGTACTTCTACTGGTTCTAGCAAATCCCACATGTTCCCGTATAGATCTTCAAAAACAGCTACCATACCATAAGGCATTTTTTCTGGTGAACGGACAAACTTAATTTTACGCTCCATCATTTTGTAGTAATCTCTCCAAAAGTCATCAGTATATAAAAATAGGAATACCCGACCACCGGTTTGGTTGCCTACACTTGCCTGCTGCTTTTCATCATCTGCTTTTGCCAATACCAAAGAACATTCTTTAGACCCTGGTGGTGCTACGATCACCCAACGTTTTCCATCTCCCAAATCAGTATCTTCTAGTAGTATAAAATCTAGATTTTTCGTATAAAACTCAATGGCTTTATCATAATCATCTACTAGTAATGCTATACGTGCTATGGTCTGTTTCATAATGTTTATGTTTAAGTTGTATTTAAAATACCGTTTATTTATTAGTTATAAATGAGCATATGTTCCTATTAATTCTGTAGAAGAGATTACCTTTATCGCTAATGATACTACAATGTAGAATATAAGCATCTTGTCATGTAGTTCATAGCTTAAATCAGCTTTCAGAGAACATTACGGACCCCCATTAGTTCATTGATGTTGCAATAGTAATAACAAAGGTATATGAAGTCAGATTTTTATAAAAACTTAATTGAGAACAATAAAAAATGGGTTGAATCTAAGCTAGATGACGATCCTGAATATTTTAAAAAGTTAGAGAAAGGCCAACAACCACCATTATTATGGATCGGTTGTTCTGACAGTCGTGTACCTGCAAACGAAATCATAGGCGGTAAACCCGGTGAGGTATTTGTGCATAGAAACATAGCAAATATGGTGGTACACTCAGACATGAACATGCTTAGTGTTTTAGACTATGCGGTAAATGTGTTGAAAATTAAACATATTATCGTATGTGGCCATTATGGCTGTGGAGGTGTAAAGGCTGCCATGGGGAGCAAATCTTACGGACTGGCCGATAACTGGATTCGCCATATTAGAGATGTTTACAGGCAACACCAAAAAGAACTCCAAGATATCACAAATGAAGAACACCTCTTTAATCGTTTTGTAGAATTTAATGCTATGGAGCAAGTTTATAACCTTGCAAAAACTTCTATTGTTCAAAATGCCTGGGAAAGAGGTCAAGATCTATATTTACACGGTTGGGTATATGGTGTAAGTACTGGGATTGTAAAGGATCTAGAGGTTAATTTTAACTGTAATTCTCAATTAGAAGCGTTTTATAGGCTTGGAATAATTTAACCTTTGGCAAAAAAATAATTTTAATCTCCAAGTATATTAGTTTCAAATCCGTCAATACTTTTGGTGTTTTTAGTTTTCCAGTATTCTTTAATTTTACCCTCACCTTGTTTTTTAGACCAATCATTTAAAGTAGTTCGTTCTTCTTTATAATCCATGAACGGAACTGCGAAACCACAAGAAGTCTGAACCAAATCTACCTGCATTTCAATAATTTGTCTAGCTCCGGTATTTTCTGGAAACTGCTGTACATACTCAGCAAATTCTTGGTCTCTTTTATGAAATATTTTAGCAGCGCCGTATAATCTTAAAATGATAGGTTTCCCCTTAAAAGCGCAGAACATGATGGTCATTCTATTGTTCTTGAGTAAATGAGCAGCAGTTTCATTTCCGCTACCCGTTAAGTTCAGCCAAACAATTTTGTTCTTATTGATTATCCGGAATGAGTCCGTTCCTTTTGGGGACACATTTACACTACCTTCTGAAGCTGCCGTACCCACAAAAAATATCTTTTGTTCTTTTATAAATTCTTGTAAATCTGCAGTAATAGCATCTAATTTCTTTCCCATGGTTTTAATTTCGGCAAGAATGAACTAAAGGGTTCTACAATAATTTTATAGGTAATTCATATCAATATACATCCAAGAATACATCACCAACTTCACTAGTATTACCACCGCAAAGGAAGCCATTAAACTGTACCAAAACTTCTTTCTATAATTTTTGAATTTCCTATTTATATAATACACCTGTACAGGAACAAACAGTATCAAAGCAATTATAGCCACACCAATGGCTACATACAGATACCCTACTATTGCTATACTTTCAAGAACATTTAATAGTAGACTAAAAACCTTTAACACATCATCTATAGATGCCACGCCACTACTACCGCTATGATTGCTTTCTTTATGACCAAATAATGTATTTATTTCAATAAAAAAGAATACTGAATTGAATAGTACATAAAGTACCAACCATGAAAGTTTTTTCAGTATTTCCCTTATTATTGATTTCATCTAAAAACAACTCATATTAAAGAAAGGTTGAGGAGCGCTATCGCCTTAGATATTGTCTTCTTGAACTTTTTGATTACCTCTTTTAATAGCACTAGAATAGTTCAACAATACCCTAAATAAAATGCTATTCGTTCAATAACTGCTCTTCAATCATTATTGCTCTTGCCTTTTCGGTTTCATTTTGTCCATTGGACATTGCGCCTGGCAACATAATAATTCGTTTTTTAATAGCCCCCTCCTCTTCAAAAACAACTTCAAATCTAGAACGGGTAATCGCGAAAATCGCTTTCTTAAACGTTACACTTTTAATTTTATCTCTATAGATTATAGGTGCAGTAGAATTACGTAGACTTTTAAAAATTCCGTATACTAAAAACAGCCCAACTATAGCATAAACCATAGCTATAGGCACCTGTCCTTTTAGAAAACTATTATATGCCGAGAACAATAAAAATGCCGAAAGTCCGCCGTAAATAATCAAAATTCCAGTTATGCTTTTACCAACGGTAACATTTGCTACACTTCCTTTTATTCCATCTCTTGATAACAGTATCTTATCTGGTAAAATATGGCAATATCCTGTTTTAGTCCTAAAAATTTTTTCGTTTTCCATTAGCCGTAATGAATTCTTATAAGGACAAAAATACGTTTTGTTGCCATTTAAGATAGAGGAGTTTGATTTTTAATTACAAAAGAATTTCTTCTTTCTTTTTTGTAAAAAATAAGTACGTAATCAGCGTAGAAATCCCTATTCCGATCCAATTGGAAACGGTAATATCTAAACCCAAACCAACATTAGGATCATAAAAAATATAGGAACCTACAACAGATGTAATAAAAAATGCAGGCACCAAGGCTATGATATAATGAGTTTTCTTTTGATATAAATAAACCGCTCCAATCCATAATGCTATGGCGGCAGTTACTTGATTAGCCCATGAAAAATACCTCCATAACAGCTGAAAATCCATATTGGTCAAAATAAAGGAAACTATAAAGAGCGGAATAGCCACCATAAAGCGATTCTTCAATACTTTTTGGTCAATGTTCAAGTAATCGGCAATAATCATACGTGCAGCCCTAAAAGAAGTATCTCCTGACGTAATGGGTAGTAAAATGACTCCTAAAACGGCAATAGTTCCGCCAATAGTTCCTAAAGACACGATAGCTATTTTGTTCACAACCGCGGTGGGTCCGCCATTCTGTAACAATTCACTTAAAGAGTCTCCGTCCAAAATACTCATGGATGCCGCTGCCCAAACCATGGCAATGGCAGCTTCAAGTATCATCATTCCGTAAAATACTTTTCTGCCGTCTTTTTCATTGTTGATCGTACGGGAAATAATGGGCGACTGTGTAGCATGAAATCCTGATAATGCGCCACAAGAAATGGTTAAGAAAATTACAGGATAATACGGTATACCCTGTGGATGCATGTTCTGAAATGTCAACTCAGGAATAGGGTTTCCAATAACGAAGATACCTATGCAAATACCAATGGCACTTAATATCAACAACAAACCCAGCACGGGATAAATTTTACCAATGATCTTATCTATTGGTAATAGGGTTGCCACAATGTAATAGAGGAATATGGCAAAAAGTACTAACGTTAAATAATTGGTTTCTGAACCTATGACATCATTTATCATATTTGCCGGAGCTGTCACAAAAACAGTCCCTACCAAGATTAAAAGTAATAGTGCAAAGAAATTTACCACGTGACTAAATGATTTTCCTAAAAACCGAGATGCCAACGCTGGTAAATGCGCTCCGCCATACCGTAAGGAAATCATACCGGTGAGGTAATCATGTACGGCACCTGCGAAGATAGACCCAAGCACAATCCAAATAAATGCGACGGGACCGTATAAAGCGCCCAATATAGGACCAAAAATGGGACCTACACCTGCAATATTCAATATTTGAATAAATGCATTCCTATTACTGTTCATAGGTACGAAGTCTACCCCATCTTCTTTTGTATGTGCGGGAGTACCCTTTGTTTTATTGGGTTTAAACGTTTTATCTACAAACCTGCCGTAGATAAGATAACCCAATACCAATAAGATTATGGAGGTAATAAATGTAATCATGGGGGTGTTTTAAGTGATGATTTTAAATTTCAATTAGAGGGTCTAAATTATTTTTAACGTGATTGTATAAGATTAGTTGCGTGGACTAAATATTAACTTTAAAAATAAGCAATACAAAAGAATCACGCAATTAGTTTCCAAAGTGGAAACAACTAGCAATTAATTTTATACTTTGTTGTGTGGCGTTTTTATGTCTGTCAGAAATTTAGATTTACCAAAAAGCCCTGAATTAATAGGTGATATTTCTATTGATTCAATTCGGTTATTGATTAATGAAAATTTACCTGATTTAAGTCCTTTAAAATCAAATGATATTGTTTTTCGCATTTCATCTTTGATAGGTTTTAAAGATAAAGATTGGGATAAGCACTTTAAACAGTCTTGTCAAATTCATTAGTCAGCTCGGTACTTGCGTTCTGAATTGATATTTCGTTCTTTTTATGTTGGGTATCTGTATTTATAATCAAGGTTGCTCCTTCTGTATTTATTTTTTCAATAAGATGGTAATTCCAAGATTGTAATAACTTATAGTTTATTGTTTTATGCACTAAACCATAGAGTCTTTTGTCAGAGTATATTTGGTCGGTATCATATTCGTTTGTTCCGTCGTTCAAGATTACATTGTCAATTGGTATTTTTTCAGGTTCTGTCATAGGGTTCGTTTTTAATTTTTGTACAACATTCTTTTCTGCGTAAAGAGAATTATGTCAGTTATTAGCTCATTTTTTGTCAATCGTTATCGTTCTTTAAAATACTGTCTTTGGGATGAACCTTGCCAACTTCCTTTGTTATTTCTTCCTTTATTATTAATTCCCTTTTCTTTATTTCTATCAAAAGAGAATCTGAAAAAGCTTCATAATTCTGGATGGTTTGGTCTTTTAGTTGCAGTTCCTGTTCATATTTTTCTATTTTATCTTGTTGTTCGTTTTCTACACAGTGTTTAATAAAAAACATGGAAATAAAAAGTAAAATAGCGAAAAATGCACTGTTTTGTATTTTCTTTAATTTAGGGTCGGTTTTTTTAACCCATTTCCACAGTTTCATAGACGACCATTTGATTCTGCGAAAAAAGTAAGGTTTATAAGGATAATTCCTTATTTGGTCGGATGTTTTTAGATTATTAGATATGAGAAATTCAAAGTTCTTTTTGTCATACGTTATTTTTTGCCATTGTCCGTGTTCAAACAGTTTTACACGGTAGATTTTATGAAATCTGTTGTATGAATATTTAAAGTCTTGTAATTTCAATTATATATTAAAATTTTATTATTAACGTGTCTTAAATGACACACAACAATTGTATATGTACACAATTATACATATTCCGAAATAATTAGAAATATGTGTAATGTTTTTTTTATGCACACTAATATACCATTAAAGAATAAACCTACCATTATTAGCTCATATTCCATTACGGGAAACCATAATCACAAAAAATGTTTTAATCTAAGTAAGAAATGACTAAGATTCACCAAACAGCCAGTCTGTTTTTTGCAGGTTAAAT
>NZ_FTMA01000016.1 GCF_900155985.1 Maribacter ulvicola | reverse complement strand
CGTTGGGGGACATGTCCCCCAACGAATATATCGAAAAGAATCAAAATAGCCCGGATTCTCTACTTTTGACCGGTACATAATATGGGAGGAGGTCACAACAATTATTTATCGAATTTAGAGGTGTCCTAAAAAGGGGAAGGCTACACCTTGACTCAGTTCATGGGAATGCGAAAAATAAATACGATCGTTCTCGCACAGGCGAACAAGGTCATGCACCTGTCCGCAATCGCCTACCATCTCAAGAAGTTTCTAAAAATCGAGAACAAACGCCCGAAAAGCGGGGCGGGGAAGCTTGCCTTAGCCTCATTGGTAAAAAACATGATCAATACGTGAAAAGTCTTTTTTAGCTGCTTCGAAAATTGACGTTCAGTTTTTCACATGGCATAAAAAAGCCCCTTAAAGAGGCTAATATCAATAGTGATTATCTCTAATTATAGGCTTGTGCAACGGTTACCGTTGTTAGGCAATTGGCTTACTTAATTTAAGTTCAGTTGCCAAGAAACTCCGAATTGGTCTTGAATAAATCCAAATTTCTTACTAAAGCCATAGTCATAATCAATTGACATCATAACTTTACCTTTTTCAGATAATTTAGAATTCAGTCTTTTAATTTCCTCTTCGTTTTCACACTCTATGAACATTGAAACTGCGGGTGTAAAATTCCAATCGTGAATAGGAGGGCTATCGCTACACATGAAAATATTTCCATCTAATTCAAAAGTAGCTTGCATAATTTTACCTTCCATATTTGGTTGTTCTTTACTCCAACGAGTTACGTTAATGATTTTAGAATTATCGAATAATTCCACATAAAAATTCATCGCATTTTCAGCATTACCGTCTTGAAAAGTTAGCGATCTAATCATTTGATTTTTCATAATTTATTTTTTACAATTAAAGCATTTTCTAAACTGTCAATTTCTAATCTCAGTAATGTCGTTTTTGGTAGATTCCTGATAAATACAACTAGCTACTGCTAAGCTCAGCAGTGTAATTATTAGTGAATCGTTATTCATTTTAATCATAAGGTGAGATAATTATTATAAGACTTCTATAATTTGAATGTGATTACCGCAAGTATCGTTAAAAACAGCAAGTTTAGCTGCACCCATTTTTGTCGGTTTTATACTAAATTTGACACCTAAATTGATTAGCCTTTCATATTCTTTTTGAACATCGGCAACATCAAATTGAGTGTATGGAATACCAGCTTCAAAAAGAGCTTTTTGGTAGGTCATGGAAGGCTCAAAGTTCATAGGAGCAGGTTCTAATAACAATTCAGGTCCATCTTGTTCTTCTCCTGAAACTAACGTTAGCCATCTGTTAGCCTCCCCAACAGGAATATCTTTCTTTTTTACAAAGTTTAATTTGCTGGTATAAAATTTAAGTGCTCTATCTTGACTTTCAACTGGGACACTAACAAGTTTAATTTTCATAATACTGTTTCATTACTTGATTTAACGCTGTAAAGATTAATAATTGAAATAAAATGAATTTATCGAAAATTGCTTTTTTGATACTTACTTGGTTTAAATCCTGTTTTCTTTTTAAACAATGAACTAAAAGAGCTTAAACTTTCAAATCCAACTTCATAACAAGATTCTGAAACAGATTTTCCACTTTTTATATATTCCTTGGCTTTTTCAATTCTTTTATCAATTAAGTATTGATTTGGAGTTTGACCATAATATGTTTTAAATAGTCTTAAAAGGTGGTACTTAGAAACAAATCGAATTTGAGAAAAGTGTGTTAGGTTTAATTGTTCATTAAAGTTATTGTCAATATAATTTTTTAACCCAATGACTGTATCAATTTGCCATTGGTTAGAATAACAATCTTCCTTAATTCGTAATATTTCTTTTTCGTAAAAATTTACTTTATTGCTTTTTGCCAATGGTCTCGTGTATGAGTAGTAGCGGATGAATATACTAATACTTTCAATTAGCAATATATTAAATAAAATAGAAAAGCATTTTTAGCTTTACTTCAAACGCTATTGCATATATGCGTTGTACGTGCCCAGCTTGTGCATTTTACCATATAGCCATATTTATGATATATATTAAGACTGCAAGTCCCTAATGCGCTGTAGTTGCTTCTAAAAGTATTGGTAAGTTACATCTGAAGAAAGCGAGACTACAAAACTCGGTACTGACGAACAGGAACCGTTCATGTGCACTTCTATGGCGCACAGAAAATTGACGTTCAGCTTTTCACATGGCATAAAAAAAGCCCCTTAAAGAGGCTTATATCAATAGTGATTATTTCTAATTATAGGCTTTTGCAACGGTTACCGTTGTTGGCAACAGTATTTTTTAATTATTAATAAATTCAATTGCCTTTTCAAGAATTTCATCTTTTCTTTCGATTGTCCCTTTAACAGTTGGCTTAACCTCTATGTCAATTTTTACTCCTTTCCTTTGGTTTTCGGTTCCATCAGGATAGAATATACCAACACCGCTAATCTGAGTCTTAAAACCACCTACCATATTAAATCTAATGACATTTCCGTTCGCACCTGAACTTTGAGTTCCAATAGTCGTAACATTGTTACCTGTTTGTAGACACATTATTGTGAACTCACATTGACTTTGGCATCCTTCATCAACCAACAAAACTATTTGACCTTTGTATCTTAATTCTTCACGATTTCCGACATTTCTTACATTAGTCCATATAAATTTACCAGGATAATCAAGGTCAGGCTCTATTGCTTTATAGAAATCTTTTCTTGGTGATGTAATATAATTTGATAATTGATATATGGAAGCAGTAGATGATTGTCTTGTATCAAAAATAATAGCTTTTGAATCTTTTAAAGCATCAAAGATTTCCGCAACTTCAGTATTTTTCAATTTGTCCATCTTGATATAGCCAATATCATCTTTTAAGATTTTATAACTGATATTTCCATTTTCCTCCTTCTTATATTTAAAATCTCGATATAAATATCTTTTTACGGGTTTAATCAAAGTTTTACTACCTCTCATAACCTCCAATTTTAAAGAATCAGTTGGACCATTGAGAATATAATAGCTTGCGTTTAGCATTTTTCTAGCACTATTTGAACCCATAATATATTTTTTTTCTTCTTGGAATATGGTCTCGATTTTTTTGCCATTAGCCTTTGTTATAACATCTCCGATTCTTAAATCATTCAATTTTGCTAATGAATCATTGTAATACTCAGTAACTATTGCCTTACCTTCAATTAGCCTGAATTTTATCGGTAGATAAAAATGACCAAAATGGAGATATGTTTTTTGGGTGTTCAATCTAACATGGCTATCATCGATGCTAGAGGCTAATTCTACCATTGCTAGATGAAAATCTATTTCCGATTTTGAGTGAGAGAATTTTGGAATCATTTTTTCCAAAACATCATCCCAATCCATATCGGTTTGATATTTGGCAGGGAAAAAGTACTCAATCATATTCCAATAACGGAACAGAGAAAGCAATCTAAAGTTTTCATCTTGCCAGTCAAAATTTTCATAGTCATTCTCATTTGTAAAATCTGCAATTTTGAGTCTACGGCTGTAATGCTTGACATAGTGTTTTTTTCCTTGATGCCTGTTGACCTCAATGTGTCTTAATTTTTTGGAAAGCTCTGGGGTAAATATTTGACTGTTATTTAACCAGTTTAAATCAAAATTCATATCAAAGTATTCGTGTTTTTTATTTTTATCACAACTTTTACATGGTTTTATTTGTCCCAAACCATTAACCCAATTCAAATAGACTTTGGAAAGTTGTTCTTTGTCTTGACTGTCTTTAACTTTTGGTAAAATCTTAAAGAGTTCTTCGTCCCAATCATATTTTCCGTCAGCCACTTCTGGATGATAATATTTTAAAAAGCCCCAAACTTTTGCAGTTGTTGCTAATTTTTCGGTTTCGGTAAGTTCGTTTTGTGCGAATAGGTTATTTCCACAAAAGAAGATTATAAGAAGGAATATCGTTTTTTTCATATGTTCGGTAATATACATGGTTTACAAAAGTTATAGATTAGAGATTACACTAAATTAGTTTCTAACCTCACTGATTGTTCTTTTTTTCTAAATACATGTTGATCAAAGTAACCTAAAAATACATTTTTATAAGCACTCTCCAAATACCATTGCCCATGTCCAGTACTCCAATGTGTTTGTCTTGGAGCGAAGCCGAATGGTAAACCCAATTATTAACCTTTCAACTTATGGCTTCTTTTTTGGTAATTTTTAGGACTTTCATTTGTGTATCATAATAAAAGTCAGGTGTTTTTTATGGGAATGGTCTGCTAAAGAGCTCATGAACCGAGGCAGGTGTTTTCGGCACCTTGACCCAGTTCATGAGACTGCTAAAAATAAATAGGATCGGACTCGCTCAGGCGAACAAAGTCATGCGCCTGTCCGCGATCGCCTATCATCTCAAGAAGTTCCTAAAATTCGAGAACAAACGCCCGAAAAGCGGGGCGGAGAAGCTTGCCCTGCCATTATTTGTAAAAATCATGGTTCAATACGTGAAAAGCCTTTCTCCAATGCCCTTAAAATTTAGGTACAGCTTTTAACATGGCATAAAAAAAGCCCCTTAAAGAGGCTTATATTAATAGTGATTTTCTCTATTTATAGACTTGTGCAACGGTTACTTTTGTTGTGTGTAGTTTTATTTCACAATTTTACCTTTAAAATATTTTTTCACACCACTGTTCCCCAAGTAATCCATATAACTATAAATAAACTCATTGTCATTTATCCAGCAGAACTTATCGAAATTGCATACATTGTTTCCGTAATTTTCACTTCCCCAACCAAATTCGACTAAATATCTATAACCTTTTTTTGTTTTTTCTTGAAAGAAATAACTACTACATTCTTGACCAGGAAACCAGCCATTTAATCTAAAATTTTTATTAGGAGATTCTACAATATATTCAGGATTCCCAACTGTTTCTAAAGATTCTCCAGTTTTGATTGAAATAGAATAATCACTTGTGTGTCCTCCTTCAAATAGTATAATTTCTTCAATAGGATAATAGGCAACAAAACTATAATCATTATTTTTTTGATTTATATGGAGTACTTGCCCATTATCTAATGTAATTTCGTCAATTGTATATCCTAAATATTCAATGTCTTTCCATTTGACTTTTGAGGCTAATAGCTTTTTTATTTTTTCTATTGATGTAATTTTTTTTGTTTTAATTGGAGATTTGTATTCTCTAAAAAGTTCATTAAATTTTAAACTGTCCAATTCTTTAGTGTCTATTTTTATTTTATTTAGTTTTTCAATAAATCCATTAAACACAAAACCTTCTTCTTCATATTCATACTCAGATTTTAATTTTGATACTATATATGGGAAATTATTATATTTAATTTTTACCCAAGTTCCATTAATTGTATCATTGTTATCAATAATTTGCTTTTTTACTTCAGTTTTTTTTAACACTTGTACAGTACTTCCATAAGGTAACTTACCTATTCTTTTGGAATTTGAATTAGCTTGTTCTCTAATGATTAAGCCTGTTGATGCATTAATAAAGAATAACTCATTATCTTGACTTTTTACTTCAAGAAAACTCATAGTACAAATATAAATTAAGAGTAAATTTCTCATTTTTTTGTAATTACACACAACTACCTTTGTTTTAGCACTAAGCCGCAATTATACAACCAACTATAAACAACAAAATTGCTACTATCCAATTATCTTTTCCAGCATAAAATAATCCCGCAGGAGTAATTCCATAAACTTGAAAAATATTGCTATTAGTTTTTAAATCGTTTTCTACAGATAATGATATTACGTTGTGTATATTGTCTACTTTCCTAAGTGTTGACTGATGTAAAGCGACGTAATCTCAATTATTAAAAGCATTGGCTTCTTGTTCTCCATTTAAAAAGCTAGCCATAGTTATTTTGTTTAAATTATATAGCGATTCCATTCTAGGATGTGGACAATATTATTTTCCATAAATATCAATAAGCAATCTAGCTAAATCTATCTTTAGATTATCATTAATTTGTGTCGGATTACCACCCAAAACTTTATATCTATGATTAATTGCTTCAAATCCAAAATTAATATTGCGCATATTAATATGAATCCAATTTTTATCTAAATGTTTTTTGACAAATTCGAAATATTCGTCAAGCATTTCCTTTTCTAATTGATTGTAATGTTGATTAATTTGACTTGGTAAAATTCCTTTTAATTCAGCAATTTTGTGAATTGAAAAAGAGTGTGATTGCGCATTTCTTAGATATCGAACTGCGATTGATGTAATTCTTGGTGTGTTACCTTGTGGTAGGTTGAAAAAGCTTTCACAGGAGTAGTGAATTATCAAATATTCGGATAGATTATCACTGATGTTTTCAATAATTTCCTTGGCTTTCTTTCTTTTTTTATTTCTCTGTGATGCTTTTGACATTCTGTTTTTTAAATTACCTCTAACGGTTTTGTATATGATACGTTGCGTGTGTAAGCAACTAATTTAGCAAATAAAAACCGAATAGAAAATCCGCGAGGATTTTCGTAAGTAGGCTCTCACTAGCAATGGATTATATACGTCTTAAGTTTGATTCTCAGTAAATTGTTGATATAATTAGAAAGAACAAAAGAGAGAATTAAGGTTACTATACACGGTGAAGCTTTAGACTTCGACAACATTGATAATCCTCTCTCTTTTACTACTTAGATCACGTTCAGTTCTGTGAGACTTTAGATCTCGTTTTCAAGTTGTTGTGAGCAGAAGTAGCCGGTTCTTTCATAAATCATTTTCTATGAATAAATATAAAGAAACTTTTGGAGTTGACATCAGTAAAGATGTCTTTGATGTACATGGTAGTAAAACAGGTTACCACCAGTATAGGAACAATGAAGCGGGGTTCAGGAAATACCTAAAGGAATTGCCCAAAGGTTCATTGGTGGTTATGGAAGCTACCGGTTACTATCATTATAGACTTGCCCAGTTTCTTTACAAAAATTGAGTAATAGTTTCAGTAGTAAACCCATTATCTGTCAAACGTTTCATTCAAATGAAACTTGCCAAGGTAAAAACGGACAAGAGCGATGCTAAAGCTATATGTGAGTATGCCCTTATCAACGAAGCTCCTATTTATAATGCCTTGACGGATATCCAAAACGAATGTTTACAGTTGTTCCGCTTATTGGATACCTATCTAAAACAACGTACCGCAACCAAGAACAAGATACATGGGGAAGCTGTTCTGGGTATACCCTCAAAGTTTGTTTATCGTTCCTTGATACGTAACAAAAAGCAGCTCAATAAAGAAATAGCTGCTATCGAGTCAAAGATTCTATCATTGGTGAAAGAGGACCAACAGGAGCAATTGACCTTGTTGATGTCGATACCTGGCATAGGTCAAAAAACTGCCTTGTTCTTAATTGTTGTCACTGATGGTTTCAAAAAGTTCGAAACCGCAGCACAGCTTTGCAGTTATGTAGGTATAACCCCCACGATACGGGAATCCGGGAGCAGTGTAAGAGGTCGTGCACGAATAAGCAAGGTCGGTAATAGAAAGCTTCGCAATCTATTGTTTCTATGTTCTTTCAATGCCTGTAAACACAACAAGGCATGCAAGGAAGTATATGATCGAATCGTGAACAAGGGCAAGAGCAAGAAATTGGCACTGATAGCCGTTGCCAACAAACTATTAAAGCAGTCTTTTGCTATCGCAAAAACTGGTAGGCCATATGATGAAACTTACGTTTCTATATTGCCTAGATAAATAGCGGATACATTGAATAAAAAAAGCTCAAGAATCTGTTTTTTGAATCTATGAGCCT
>NZ_FTMA01000003.1 GCF_900155985.1 Maribacter ulvicola | reverse complement strand
CGTTTGCGCCGATGGTACTGCTATACCAAGTGGGAGAGTAGGTAGCCGCCTTTTTCGAAAGCCCTTTACTTAATTGTAAAGGGCTTTTTTTATACAACAATGTCAAGGCTTTATTTTCCTTCTTATAGTCATCTGATTATGATTAGATATTATAGAATAGACTTAATTTTGTTACTTGGAGATTGCACAATACACCAATTGTAGGCATTGTATAGGGTTTGGAGAAAGACTTCATATTATAAGCTCGATTATGTTATACCTAGATTCATTAGAAAAAGAAGAAAAGTTTAATACCATTTCTCATGGTATAGGAACGTTATTGGCAATTATAGGTATGATAGTGTTATTGAATGCCAATACTCATAAAACTACATATGCTACAATGGCTATTATAATATATAGTATTTCATTGATTAGTATGTTGGCTGTATCTACGGTGTATCATGCGGTTAATAATAGCGTATGGAAGTTAAGAACAAGAATTCTTGATCATATAAATATTTATTATCTCATTGCAGGTACATATACTCCTGTAGCTCTTATAGCTCTAATTAATGGTAATGGTTGGTTAATATTTGGTACGGTTTGGGGTATTGCAGCTATAGGGACTATCTTAAAATTGGTTTTCACGGGTAAGTATGAAATTATATCGCTATTGTTATACTTAGCCATGGGATGGCTCATAGTATTCGATTTTCAAAATTTAGTGGATAATACCTTAGAAACAGGGATTAATTTACTTATGCTAGGTGGCGCATTTTATACGGTAGGAATATTATTTTATGCAGTTAGAAGAATACCTTACAATCACTTTATATGGCATCTTTTTGTTCTGTGCGGAGCAATAAGCCATTGGTTTTTTATTTATCTAGATATAATCTAAAAAGATGCTCTTATAGAACGGAATTAGGAATCTATGATATCTTTATATTCTTTATAGAATTTTTCTATCTGTAGCATATTAGTGTTTAAAAACTCCATTGTTTCTCTCCAAGTGTTCTTATTATGGATAGAGACATTATTTAAATTTAAGTACACTCTTGATATTTCTTTATGATTATCAAGATTAAAGAAATCTTCAAAAATAGCATCGGGTAGGTATTCGTCATGGAAAATAGATTTCAATGCAATTAGTTTATCCCATACTTTAATTCGTTGATCAAAATCTGAATCTACATCAATGGAAACCATAGCTTTTTTTAAATCAAAATGAAATTTGAAGGATAACCCTTTTACTCCAGTTTTATATAAGGTCCATTTGTTGGGAAATGATTTGCCAAAAGCAATCCAAAATTCTTCTCGTAGTTTTCTAGATTCTTCTTTACTGAACATTTATAAAAAATAAGCGATGGTTATACCTAGGATAATCACTAAGAGTTTTCTCAAATTAAATTTGTGTCCCTCAGAGCTTTCAAATAATATTACGGTTGAAATATGTAAGAAGACACCTATTACAAGAGCATTTAAATAGATTCCGTATGTAGAAAATGCATCAATAGTATGGGCTAAATAGGTTCCTAACGGAGTCATGATAGAAAAAAGAACCATAAATAGACCTGCATAAGTCGGCTTTATATTGGAACCCAAAAGAAATATACTTAGAATAATCGCTATTGGAATTTTATGAATAAGTATACCGTATATTATAGTGTCATTTGTTCCAATGGGTAGTCCTTCTAAAAGAGAATGAATACAAAGGCTAATAAATAACAACCAGGGGAAGGTTTGATTTTCCTTTACTATATGAACATGACCATGTTCAGCCCCTTTAGAAAAAAATTCTAAAAATATTTGAAAAAGAATACCTAGCATAATAAAGACGCCAATAAACTTAGGTTCTGTATTTTCATACACCTCAGGTAACATTTCAAAAATGGTAAGTGCTAACAGAAAGGCACCACTAAAAGCTAATAACAATTTATAGGATTCATTTTTCTGTGGCTTTGTAACAACTACAAAAAGAAAACTAATAAGTACTCCTAGAATAGGTAATATATAAATCATGCGATGCTGATAAACCTTTTAAAAAAAAGGAAATAGGTCATAAATTAAACAGGCGTCAAAATTAGCGTATTTTTGCGGTACGAGAAAAGATGAATATGGGTAATAATTTTAAAATGGTCGCTAAGACCTTATTTGGTTTTGAAGAACTGCTTTCTAAAGAACTTAGAAATCTTGGGGCTAGTAATGTTGTAGAGGGAACAAGAAATGTATCTTTTGAAGGTGATAATGGTTTTATGTACAAAGCTAATCTTTGTTTAAGAACAGCTATTAAGATTATTAAACCCATACACTCTTTTCGTGTTAGGGATGAGCAGGATCTTTATAAGAAAATTTATGCGATGGATTGGACAGAGTATCTTTCTGTCAGTGAAACTTTTGCAATAGATGCAACCGTAAATTCGGAGCAGTTTACACACTCATTGTATGTGTCTCAAAAGACCAAAGATGCTATAGTAGACAAATTTAGAGATACGGATGGTACAAGACCAGATGTGGACGTTAAAAATCCTGATTTACGTATTAACATTCATATTCATAACAACGACTGTAATGTGTCTTTGGACAGTTCTGGTTATTCTTTACACAAGAGGGGATACCGTACCGCAACGAATATTGCGCCAATAAATGAGGTTTTAGCTTCTGGTTTATTGCTAATGAGCGGTTGGGACGGACAATGTGATTTTCTTGACCCAATGTGTGGCAGTGGTACCATGTTGACAGAAGCGGCTATGATTGCTTGTAATATTCCGGCAAATATTAATAGAAAGGGTTTTGCTTTTGAGCGATGGACAGATTTTGATCAAGATTTATTTGAGAAGATTGTAGATTCTAGTTTAAAGAAAACTAGAGAATTTCATCATAAAATTATTGGCTTTGATAAAGCTCCGTCTGCGGTAAGAAAAGCTCAGGATAACATTGAAAATGCTAATCTTGAAGAGTATATATCTGTAGAAAGAAAAGATTTTTTCAAAACAGAAAAAGAATCGGAAGGAAGGCTGCATATGTGTTTTAACCCGCCTTATGGAGAGCGTTTGGACATTGATTTGGAAAACTTTTATAGTGCTATTGGAGACACTTTAAAACAAGGTTATCCAGGTACTAACGCTTGGTTTATAACAAGTAATTTACCTGCTTTAAAGTTTGTGGGTTTAAGACCTTCTAGAAAAATTAAAGTGTTCAATAGTCACTTAGAATCTCGGTTGGTTAAGTATGAGATGTATGAAGGTAGTAAGAAAGCCAAGTATCAAAAAAGAAATGAAAAATGAAGCTTAAACATAAAGTTTTGATATATAATTTTTTAGCCTTTGCGGTGCTTTTTATACTATTTAGGTTTATCTTGTATGTAACGCTATCAATAGATAGTCTTTATATATCTGCAATAGCAGCTATTGCAGCTTCAATACTAGCACCTAAATTTGCAGTTGCAAAGATAGAGGGACTTGATAAGATCGTAATGAAATGGGTGTTTATAAAAGGATTTAGAATTCTATAAACCTTCTTTCGATTTTAAAGGATCTTCTGGTTCTGCAGAATTTTCGGTATTTTTCTTAGCTTGATTTTTCTTTTTGTAAAGCGGTAAAAAATAAGAAATACTGAAGTTGTAACCAACCCCAAAATTACTATCCCAAGTAACTTTGTTGAAGCCTGGTATCCATAAATTGGGAAATCTATCAAAATCATTATTATTAGAAGATACAATAAGCCCTAAGCGGATGCTTGTACCCATGTATAAATTCGATGCTATTTCAACTTTAGTACCAAAAACGGCTTCTATCCATGTTGCATTGAGTCCTGAAAAGTTCTCGGGAGTATCTGATCCATTCGCAAAATCATCTGGATTCCAGTATCTGTTTGTGTTAAAATATTGATAGTTGTTCAGCGTATTTTCAAAGGAGCTAAATCCTATTCTGGCACCCATGTAAATTAAATTATGCTCACCGTACCAGTTTGCATAATTGTTTTTGTTAACCCCTAGTTTTATGTAATTACCAGAAGTGGTGAAATTATATAGGTCTTCTTGTTTCGTTTTCTCTTCACTACCAAGTTCAGCGGCAATATATAAATTTTGTGTAAGTCTGTAATCAGCAACAATTTCAAATCCTTTATAATTATCATCTAGAGCCCCGGTTATAATTCTGCTTAAATCAATACCTAAACTTACTCCATAAGATTGTTTATGTACAACAGTATCTTTGGGGTTTAAATCTATAGGCTTACTTTGACTTAAGGCCGAAAAAGTAATTAATAGGAGAAAAAGATTAATGAAAAATCTTGACATGTGTAGTATCTGAGTTGGTGACTAGTGACTGTGTTATTTCTATATTCTGAATCCAACTATCTGAATCTGCTGTTGTATTCGCTTGTAATTCATTGTAATTAACTACGAAACCACATCCGCGTGATAAAAAATCTTCATCTCTGGAATAAGAAAAATTAATGGTATCTATGTTTCCCGTTTCTGCGCCATCATCAGAATCTGCCGAGTTGCTAATGAATAAAAAACTAGTAGCATCTTCATCTGTTTTTAACGGTATGGATATGGTGCTTACATTGCTACGATCGGTAACAGTATTCACGGTTACATTTTGCCCAACACCCACTACTCTTAGCGTCTGTACATCTTTTAAGGTCTCCGTATCATCAATATCATAAAATTCTATAACGAGTAGGGGAGTATTTCCTTCTACACAGATATCATCTTTCTCACAGGATGATGAAATAACACCAAGAAACAATAATAATCCGAACTGAATTTTTTTCATGCTAAACTTTCTTTTCTAAAAGTACAACATTTTCTACGTGATGGGTCTGTGGAAACATGTCTACCGGCTGCACTTTAGTGATAGTATACATCTCTTTCATCAGTTCTAAATCTCTTGCTTGGGTAGCGCTATTACAACTTACGTAAACTACTTTTTTAGGAGCGATGTTCAATATTTGTTGCACTACATCTTTATGCATACCATCACGTGGAGGGTCCGTTATTATTACATCTGGTTCCCCGTTCTGAGAAATAAACTGTTCATTGAATACATTTTTCATGTCACCCACAAAAAAGTCAACGTTCTTAATCTTATTACGCTCCGCATTGGCCTTAGCATCTAAAATTGCTTCTGGGACAGATTCTATACCAACCACCTTCTTTGCTTTTTTAGAAACAAATTGAGCAATGGTACCGGTACCCGTATACAAATCATATACCAATTCATCACCTTTTAAATCTGCGAAATTTCTGGTAATTTTATATAACTCGTATGCTTGTTCAGAATTTGTTTGATAAAAAGATTTGGCATTGATTTTAAATTTTAGTCCTTCCATTTCTTCGAAAATATGGTCTCTTCCAGAAAAACAGATGATTTCTTGATCATAAATAGTATCGTTCTGTTTTGGATTGATTACATATAATAAAGACGTTATTTCAGGAAACGTTATAGCCAGATGATTTAAAAGTAATTCTCTTTTCTCTTTATCATTTTCAAAAAACTGAACTAATATCATTATTTCACCAATAGAACTGGTACGTATCATTAATGTACGCAGCAAACCATATTGGTTCCTTGGATTAAAAAATGTCAACCCGTTTTCAGTAGCAAACTTTTTGGTTTCCAGCCGTATTGCATTAGAGGGGTCACTTTGCAAGTGGCATTTTTTAATATCTAAAATTTTATCCCACATACCGGGTATATGAAACCCTAATGCATTTCTATCTTCAATTTGGTTATCAGATTTTACTTCTTCTAGCGTTAACCAACGACTATCAGAAAAAGAAAATTCCATTTTATTCCTGTAGAAGTATTGTTGTTCTGAACCAAGAATAGGTGTAAGCTCAGGTAAATCTAAATGTCCGATCCTTTTAAGATTGTTTTCTACTTCTTTTTGTTTGTAAAAAAGTTGGTGCTCGTAGCCCATATCTTGCCATTTACACCCTCCACAAACATTAAAATGTTGACAAACCGGAGCTACTCTTTTATCGGAAAGATTATGGAACTTGATAGCTGTTCCTTCAAAATATGCTTTTCGCTTTTTGGTGGTTTGTACATCTACCACATCACCCGGTACGGTGTTGTTTAAGAAAATAACTCTGCCGTCTGGGGCTTTGCCAATAGTTTTACCTTTTGCTGCTGCATCGGTCACCATTACATTTTCAAAAACTACTCGCTTTGTCTTTTTTCGCATGTGGCAAAAATAATGGGTTTCTTTGAATTGAGAATATAGTTATTGATAGTATTAACAAGATATTGATGCCATTGGACATAATTTTTATATTTCCAGCTATAAATTTGTATTTTTGTAATTCTACAGGATGATTTCTCTCCCACGCTGAATTTTCGCCCCGATGTCTTTTTCGGGTTTTGAAAGGAAAAAGGTATAGAAGGAATTGCTAAAGTTTTATTTAAAGTAATTTTTATCATGTCAATTTTAGAAAACATCTCTTCTAAGGATGCTATTGCATTAGAAGAAAAACACGGAGCCCACAATTATCACCCATTACCTGTTGTATTAAGCAAAGGAGAAGGTGTTTATGTTTGGGACGTGGAAGGAAAAAAATATTATGATTTTCTTTCTGCTTACTCTGCTGTAAACCAAGGGCATTGTCACCCAAAAATTGTAAATGCAATGACAGAGCAAGCCAAGACATTGTCTTTGACCTCTAGAGCATTTTACAATGATATGTTAGGTAAGTATGAGAAGTATGCAACAGAAACTTTTCATTTTGATAAATTGTTACCCATGAATACGGGTGCAGAAGCTGTAGAGACAGCTTTGAAAATCTGTAGAAAATGGGCATATGAAGAAAAAGGTATTGCGGAGAATACTGCAGAAATAATTGTTTGCGAGAATAATTTTCACGGTCGTACAACAACGATCATTTCTTTTTCTAATGATCCTGTTGCTCGTAAGAACTTTGGACCATATACTGACGGATTCATTAAAATAGCGTACGATAATTTATCTGCCCTTGAAGAGGTTTTAAAATCAAATTCGAATATCGCTGGTTTTTTAGTGGAGCCTATACAAGGTGAAGCTGGAGTTTATGTGCCATCTGAAGGTTATCTAAGTGGAGCAAAAGCTTTATGTGAAAAGTATAATGTTTTGTTCATTGCAGATGAAGTACAAACTGGTATTGCAAGAACAGGTCGTTTGTTGGCTACTTGTGGTAATTGTTCTTGTTCAGATAAGCATTGTAGCGGTACGCCAGAAATTAAGCCAGATATACTAATATTAGGTAAAGCCTTGTCTGGCGGCGCATATCCTGTTTCTGCAGTTTTAGCAAATAATAATATTATGAGTGTAATTCGCCCGGGTAATCATGGTAGTACTTTTGGTGGTAATCCTATTGCTGCCGCTGTTGGTATGGCTGCCTTAGAAGTGGTAAAAGAAGAAGAGCTTGCAGAAAATGCCTTTGAACTAGGTGAACTTTTTAGAGCTGAACTAAATATATTTATACCGACTACAGATTTGGTGAACAGTGTTAGAGGAAAAGGTCTTTTAAATGCAATACTTATAAACGATAGTGAAGATAGTTCTACTGCATGGGACATTTGTATGGCGTTAAAAGAAAACGGATTACTAGCAAAACCTACACACGGTAATATTATAAGATTTGCACCACCATTGGTGATGACAAAAGAACAGCTTTTAGATTGTGTTTCTATCATTATAAAAACACTAAAAGAGTTTAAAAATTAGAAATAAAAAATCCCCGATGTAAATCGGGGATTTTTTATTGATTGTTATTTTCTTATTAAAAATTGGCTGTAGTAAAAAATGCAATTATTAGTCCAAAATAGAGAATACAAAATACTAGATAAATAAGGGCTAGTGCTAGTCCTATATAAGAGAGAATTTTCCCCGTATTAATATTTTCGTACCCTCTATAATTACCTGGGTTAGCTTCAAAGTAACTTTTGGCTTTCTTAGCATTGCTTAAACCAATGAAACTGAATATGGCACCAAAAGGACCACAGCAGAAAAGGGTTAGCGCAATAGATAAAATACCAAAAGTTAAAGCGTTGCTAGATCCTGGTATTTGTTGATATTCTGAGTTGTTCATTTTGCTATTGAGAATATTGTTCAGTCATTATTTGAACTTGTTCCATATACGCATCCCATCCACCAATGCTCATTATTCCGTAAATAGAATAAGCCAAATAAAGAATACCGATAATCAATACTACTATAGAAACAGTTTTTGTTGTTTTTAAAGTGCTGTAATTAGAATAGTTTTCAGGATTCTCTTTGTATACTTTTTCGTCTTTCGTAGCTAAGAAAAAAGCGATACCACCGAAAAGTATACCAGGTACTCCGCCAAAGCAGCAGCATACAAATCCTAAAATAGCAAGTACTAATGCTAAAGTTACATTAGGTAATTTTTGTTGTTCCATAATTTAAAAGTTAAGTGATTAGATAAATTTTAATATATAATTGGTTAATATAAAACTTACGGTGCTTACCATAAGCGTAATTGTAATTGTGTTTGAATGTTTAAAAGGGTATAGCTTATTAAGGGCTAAAAAGCCAAAAAGTAATAGCATTGGGTAAATAGCGGGGTACATTAAAAAGGCAGATATAAACTCGCCCTTTATTAAAAATAATAGCGAACGTTGTAAGCCGCAGCCAGGACAATCAATCCCTAACAACTGTTTAGTGAAACAGGGAAGCATAAAACTTTCTAGTCCCAGGAAAATAAGTAATGCTTTAATGCGCATCTGTAAATAAATTAATAGTCCGAAAATTACCATTATTTTTGTGCATTCAAAACAAAAACATGCCTCATTTTAATATTGGTGATACCGTAGAAACAATTGATGACGTTATAAAAGGCGTTGTTAAATCTATTAATGGTAATGATATCAATATGTTAAGTGATGATGGTTTTCCGTTAACATTTGCTGCACATGAACTGGTATTAATTGCAGATGATATTAGGGTGTCTAATTATGAAGTCGCTAAAATTAAAAAGGAAAAGGAAATTCCTAAGCGCAGAAAAACAACAGTTTTAAAGTCTAAAGAACGTACGGCACCCAAGATGGAGGTTGATTTGCATATTAATCAATTAATTAAAAATCCTAAATCTATTAGTAAGTTTGATATACTGAATCTTCAGTTAGATACGGCTAAACGGCAATTAGATTTTGCCATCAGTAAAAGAATACAGAAAATTGTATTCATACATGGTGTTGGTGAAGGTGTGCTAAAAGAAGAATTGGGCTATTTGTTCAGAAAATACGACAACGTAAAATATTACGATGCCGATTATCAAAAGTATGGCTTAGGGGCAACTGAGGTATATATTTTTCAAAACTTCTAATTATTCTGCCGTAGTGCTTACTGTACCAAATTCATTTACCTGTAAGTCTGTAATTCTGCTGCCATTTTCATTTAAGAACGTGACACCGCTTAATTGTATATTATGGGTGTATGTAATGTTATCTTCAGTTGTAGTCGTTACAATTATATTTCCGCCTTCAGCATCAATTTCTTCTAGAACGGTTGGTGTAAGTGGCGGTGGAGAATCACAGAAATAATCGCTACTTACGGTTTCAGAAAAAATACGATAGGTAATTTGAGAGCTACCCGGTACGGCACTGGTTATTTCAGTTGTGGAAACTTCATTCTTTAATAATTCGCTAGGGAGATTCAGAATTAAAGCTTCATCATCGTTTATTTTGAACAGTACATTTTCTCTAGTAGCAGAAATGTCATTACAGCTTTGAATAGTTTCTATACTATCAAAATCTACGGTTTCAATTTGTAGGTCTCCGTCATTACATGCAAAAAACAAAATGGAACAACCAATTAAAAGGTATTTTTTCATACGTCAAATTTAATTTAAAATTTATAAATCTGTTTGTAGCATCACTGTCAATTATAGGTTAATTAACTATTTTTGTTCATTATTTATTTTAGAGTACGCCTTATGAAACAAGTATATTTAGATAACGCAGCCACTACACAAGTTCACCCTAACGTAATTGCCAAAATGCAAGATGCTTTAGCTGTATATGGAAACCCTTCTTCTACACATAGTTTTGGGAGAACGGCAAAGACCGCTATTGAAAGTGCGCGTAAAACAATTGCTAAGTATATGAACGCCCTGCCGTCAGAAATTATATTCACATCTGGTGGTACTGAAGCAGATAATATGATTATTAGATGTGCTGTGCGTGATTTAGGTGTACAGACCATTATTACTTCTAGAATAGAGCACCATGCAGTGTTGCATACTGTAGAAGAATTGGAGCAAAAAGGATTAATTCAATTGTTATATGTGGATTTAGATGCCTTTGGAAATCCTGATGTTGCCCATTTAGAAACGCTTTTACAGACAGACGATTCTAAAAAATTAGTAAGCTTAATGCATGTAAACAATGAAATAGGAAATAAAATCAATTTAGAGGAAATTACTCTATTATCTAAAAAATATGATGCACTTGTGCATTCAGATACCGTACAGTCATTAGGACATTATAATTGGGATGTTAAAGCATTTCCTATAGATTTTTTAGCCGCTGCAGCTCATAAGTTTCATGGACCAAAAGGTGTAGGTTTTGCTTTTATTCGTAAAAATTCTGGCTTAAGCTGTATGATTTCCGGTGGATCTCAAGAGCGTGGGCTTAGAGCCGGTACAGAATCTTTTCATAATATCGTTGGTCTAGAAGAAGCTTTTATTCATGCTTATGAGAATTTAGACGAAGAAAAGAAATATGTTGAAGGATTAAAGTCTTACTTTATTGAACAGGTAAAAAAAGAAATACCTGGTGCTAAATTTAATGGTCACTCTGGAGATTTGGAGAAGAGTACCTATACTTTGGTAAACGTATGCTTACCTATTACCGAAGATAAAGCAATGTTGCTTTTGTTTAATTTGGATATGAAAGGTATTGCTTGTTCTAAAGGTAGTGCTTGCCAGTCTGGTAGTGATGCAGGTTCTCATGTACTTACACAAATATTATCTACTGAGGATATGAAAAAACCATCTGTTCGTTTTTCATTCTCCACGTATAATACCAAAGAGGATATAGACTATACTATTGCAGTCTTAAAGGATATTGTTGAAGCGTAATTAGTTTTTACGGTCTCTTTTACGCTCTCTCTCGTAAGGGAATTTTCTAATCGCTAATTTCATCATGCGGTCAATAAGATCTGTGGTATTCTTACCGGTTTTCTTATTGATTTCTTTTTCGTATTTCCAAAGAAGCTTACCAGAATTGCCATCGCTTATTTTAATGCCAATTCTTCCATAATTTGCTCCACCAGAGAAATAGTCTGTAAAACTAAATTCTGTAGGTACCCCATTAGACAGTAAGATGTTCAAATCTAAAGTACCGCTAATGATACCATCTACACCTAAAATTTCACTAAGTTCTTTTGTGGTGTACACATCAATATTGTCATAACTAATTTGCTCTTTAGCTAAAATGGCCGCAGTATTTTCGATGTTCTGAAAGGTTACCGGTAGTTTTTTCTTTTTACTACGTTTGGAGAAATATGTCTCTAAAGCATTCTGAACAGCATAACCTTCGTTCTCCTCTAATCTTTTTTGTTCAGACTTAGAGACTTTTTCGTTTAGGTCTAAATTTGTTAAAAAGGGTATAATGGCTAAAACATCATGGTCAGAACTTAAGTCATCAAAACTTGGACTTTCGTAAATGTTTTTCTGAGCCGTAACAGCGAAAGAGAAAATAAGTGCTAGTAAGAAAAGTATTCTTTTCATTTGTATGGTTTAAAGGCGTATACCTAACTTTAAATTTAAAACTCTAGCGGTAAGATAATTTGGTACAGCATACTCATTTTTACTGTCGGCATCTCTTACCCATGTATTGGTAATTGAATTTTGATTGTTGAATAAATTAAAAATTTCAAAACCTAAACTCAATTCTTTAAAATTACGTAGCCAATGTGTTTTTGGAAATTGTTTGTCCTTATTTGCAAAAATATAGGAAATTCCTAAATCTGCACGTTTATAATCTCTTAATCTATTCTGAAAAATATAGGGGTCTGCATAACTTGGTGAACCTCCAGGAACCCCTGTTTGGTATATCAAATTCAAATACATCTTTAAATCAGGTATGGTAGGTATGTAATCTTGAAAAAGAATGGCAAATTTTACGCGTTGATCTGTAGGTCTTGAAATGTAACCTCTGTTGTTTCTATTTTCTTCGGTCTTTAAATATCCAAGACTTACCCAAGACTCCGTGCCGGGAACAAAGGCACCGTTTAACCTTACTTCTGCTCCATAAACATAGGCTTCAGCGTCATTGTTGGCAGCGTAGCGTATGCGTACATCTTCTAAAGTATACGGATTTACATTTTCTAATCTCTTGTAATACGCCTCACTGATTAAAGTAAAAGGTCTGTCCCAGAGCAGAAAGCTATATTCGTTACCTGCAACTAAATGAAATGCTTTTTGTGCTTTTACGTTGGGTAGTATGGAGCCTATATGGTCACGTAATTCCCTATAAAAAGGTGGTTGGTGATATAATCCGGTAGATAACCTAAAAAGCATATCCTTGTTCCAATCAGGTTTTATAGCAAATTGTGCACGCGGACTAAATACGGTTTGTGATACTTTTTCAACTCCGGTTCCACTAACTGTCCAATGATGAGAGCGTACACCAATGTTATAATATACATCTGCATTGCTCCATGTTTTTTGAGTTCCTAATTGTACATAGCCAGAAAACCGGTTTGTCTTTACGAAATTTAAAGCGCTAAGCCCATTATATGCTACCAGGGGAGCATCAAAAGGTTCTGAAGGCTCATTGTTAATAAACTCACTTCTAGGTGGTCTAATGGAATACCCTGCAGAATCTATAAATTCAGATTCACGCAATTGATCTCGTATATCTTCATGGGTATATTTTGCTCCCCATTCCAATACAGAATTATTCATTGTATGAAAACCTTTATGCTCTATATTGAAAATCAAGGCATCTAAATCGTTTCTAGTACGGTTAAACTGTGAGCCTATTCCGCGAGAAGTGATTACTTCACCAGCCGTGTCGCTACTTAAATTACTATCAACATCACCAAGCTCATACGCTGCAACAACATCTGAATATTCTTCTTCTGTAGTGTGATAAATAGAGGATATTAATTTTAACGTAGTATTTTCATTTAAAAAATAACTGCCTTTTAAAGCGCCAAGAGCTGTGGTGTATTTGTTGATTTCTTGTCCTTGATAATATACGACCAATGCCTGCGGATTGTCTATAGTGCCAAAATTAGTCTGTCTGTTTAAAGGCTCGTTCTTGTAATCGTTAACAGTTAGGTTGCTTAGGAAATTAAGTTGAAATTTAGGTGAAAATCGGTAGGTCAAATAACTTTGAACATCTGTAAATGCCGGGTTAAAATTACTTTCTGTCTGTTGACTATTAACTAATAGGGAATTATTTCTGTAACGTACACCAGATACCGAGCTCAATTTTTGATTTTTAGAAATCGTTTCTAAACTAGTGCTTGCGCCTAGAAAACTTACATCTGCCCGAAGAGAAAATAGAGTAGGGGTCTTGTACTTAATATCTAAAACAGAAGCTAACTTATCACCATACTTTGCTTGAAAGCCACCAGCTGAAAATTTTACATTCTGTACCAGATCACTATTTATAAAGCTTAAGCCCTCTTGTTGTGCAGAACGAATTAGAAAAGGTCTATAAACTTCTATTTCGTTTATATATACCAAATTTTCATCGTAGTTGCCACCACGTACCGCGTATTGTGTACTTAATTCATTATTGGAAGAAACACCTGGTAATAGTTTTAATATGGTTTCTACCCCTGAATTGGCTCCTGGTATTTTTCTGATCTTTTCTGGAGAAATGTTTAAGATGTTATTCGCTTCCTTTTCGCCAGTGGCAGATACGGTTACGCCGTCTATTTGCGTAACATCACTTTTTAAAACCGGGTTGAATTCAAAGGTTTCGTTCGTATTCAATATTAATTTTTCTAATACCACATCTAAGTAAGCAATATGGGAGAAAGTTATGGTGTTCTCTTCGTCTGAGGTAATCTCTAAAATATAGAATCCGTCAGCATTTGTAGTGGTTCCTAAACCTTTACTAGAAATGTTTACATTAGCTAAGGGGGTATTATTTTCGCCAAATATAATACCTGAAATAGTAGCATTCTGAGCAAAACCAATGGAGCTGCACAGCAGTAGTATCAGGTTTAGAACGTTATGTAGTTTCAACTATATTATTTTCTGTAAAAAGTGGTGCTGAGGGTATTTGTATTACCTACATTATCTGTAACGGTAACTTCAAGCACACATTGCGTTTGATCCGCAATCTTATCATCGAAATTATAAGTCAACGTATTGCGCTTAGGTTCGTATTCCATTAAAATCCATTCTCCGTTTAAAGTTGCAGCGTATTTGTCCACACCACTTAAGTCATCTGCAATTTGAACACTCAGGTACTTATAATTATTTAACCACTGCTTCTCTTTAAAGTTTCTAGTTCTAATGGTTGGTGCAACAGAATCTTTGGCTAAAGTATACGTACCTAAATTACGTGTTCTTGTTGTAAATTCATTGCCACGTTTGTATGTGTTTGCGTGGCGTGGCCTAAGTTTAGAATCTAGTCTTGCAATAAACAATTGCTTTCGTTCTTCTTGTGAATATTTAGAAACATCAAAACTGATCGTAAAGTTTCTATGTGCAGGTACGGTGTTGGTATGTATGGTAACGGTATCTTTTCCTTTTTTTAAATCGATATAAAAATCTTCATAAAACGTATTTGTAGGAAAATAAACTTTAGCACCGTCTAAATCAAAATTATTAGGTTTTTTAGCAATCACGTAATGGTCTGTTTTTTCTACAACCTTTTTATTGCCCAATACATTCTTTACTCCTTCAATAGGTATATTAACTTCTGTCTTATTTCCCGCATAATCTTTAATCAATAATTTAGCGGTATAGCTTAAGCCTTCGTTTATTTTAACCTTACCATCGTTATATAATTTTTTATAAATACTCAGGTTATTACCTGGAGACTTAAAGCTTTTTTGAATTTTTTGTCTGTATCTGCCATAATAGTCATAATCCACTAGCGTGTTTATATATCTGGTTTCTCCAAAAGAAAATGATTCAAAATCATAAAGTGAATACACTTTGCCGTTTACACTAAGTTCCACGCTATATACACCGTTTTTGTTAGCAGCCATATCTAGCCTGTCAAAACCAATAAACCCGATTCCTATATCCCCTAAGGCGGTTACCTTATTTGCTAAGAACGTACCATCAGTTTGTTTACTGTAGTTTATCTGTGTTCTTTTATAATTGCTATTGACGTGAGATTTATCTGTTAAAGGGTATATAAATAATTTTTCTAGGATAGGATTTGTGGCATCGGCTACATCTAAACCATACATTAATGGGTTTGTAGGTTTTTCAGAAATACTACTTCTTATTTCAAAATGTAAATGCGGACCTGCAGAACCACCAGTGTTACCGCTATAGGCAATAAGTTCCCCTTTAGATACTTTCAATTCTCCGTAATCTGGAAATACCTCTACTTCAAAAGATTTTTTATGGTATTGTAATTTTTTAATGTATGCTTCAATAGTAGGTGAGAACTTTTGCAAATGACCATATACAGAAGTATACCCGTTTGGGTGAGCAATATAAAGCACTTTACCATAACCCCAAAGAGAAACTTTAATACGGGTAATAGTACCATCACCAATTGCGTTTATTGGAATACCTTCTCGCTGTTGTGTTTTAATATCAACGCCAGAATGAAAATGGTTGGAGCGCAACTCGCCAAATGTACCCGCTAATATAATAGGGATATCCATTGGTGGAGCAAAAGCATCTTTTGGATAATTTTCTTGTGCGAAAAGATTAAAGCAAAATAATAATAATAACAGACTAAGGGATATTTTTTTCATAGGTAGATAGGAATATTGCGAAAATAATTAATCGATAACAATTCCATGAAGTTGGGCACGCTAAAATTATTATAAAGAATTTATGGTAATGTATTCTTAAATTTATGATGGGTCGATTTACGAATATTTCACAAAACTATTGCTAAGTCATATAATGTATGTTAACTTTGTGTAAATCGCATTGATTGTAATGTATGAGCGAGTTAATTAAAATCGTTGATTCTCTAGAAAATAAAATTAGCAAATTGTTGCATAAACTTGAAGTTTTAAACAATACTAATATTGAGTTGGAAAAAGAATTAAGGAATATAAAGTCTTCACAAGAAAATACCAGTAAGACGGTATCTGAATGGGAAGAAAAATATAATTCACTTAAACTAGCAAATTCAATGCTTGGCAGTAATACAAATAAAACAGAAGCTAAGCTTAAAATAAATACATTAATACGAGAGTTGGATCATTGTATAGCCCAATTGTCAGAGTAATGTTTATAATAATATGTCAGAAAAGCTCAAAATTAAACTTTCTATTGCTGATAGGGTCTACCCATTGACTATTGATCCTGCTCAGGAAGAAGGTTTGCGAAAAGCAGCTAAAAATATAGAACAGTTGGCTAAAAAATTTGAGCAGAATTATGCAGTTAGAGACAAACAAGATGTTTTGGCCATGTGCGCCTTACAATTTGCGTCAAAGATAGAGCAGAATGGCATAGAGCAAACAGAAGGTACCAAAGAAGCTGAAGAGCGTTTGAAAGCGCTTGAAGAATTGGTGACATCTAAATTAGCTTTTAAATAAAGACGTTCTTATAAATATATTAAGTTACTGCCCACATTGGTAATACCTTTTGACAAACTCAACATTTATTTTTTTTAAAAAGGGTGAGTTTAGATTGTAAAAGCAAGCCCTACTTGTATAGGGATCCTTGATCAGTCTGTTAGCCCTAAACCTGTTTACCGGAGTTTGATCAAAACTTCTCCAATGTGGGCTTTTTTTTTATTAATAAATTACACTATGGATAGTACAATGATAATTATTGCCGCAATAGTTGGGCTGGCAATCGGTTTTGCGATAGCAAAATTTTTGGAAAAAGGGAAAGCCTCTAAAACCATAATAAATGCAAAGAAAGATGCTGAACGCATATTAAAAGATGCAAATGCTGAGGGAGAAAGTGTCAAGAAAGAAAAGATTTTGCAGGCCAAAGAGAAGTTTTTAGAATTAAAAGCTGAACATGAGAAGGTTATTCATAACAAGGATAAGAAGATAAACGATGCAGAGAAGCGTACTAGAGATAAAGAGTCTCAAGTAAGTAGTGAACTTGCGAAGAACAAGAATATGAACTCTCAGTTAGATAATAAGCTGAAAGATGTAGAGCAAAAAAAGCAGCTTTTTGAAAAGCGTCATGAGGAGTTGGATAAAATGCACAAAAGCCAAATTCAACAGTTAGAAGTTATTTCTGGACTTTCTGCAGATGAGGCTAAAAACCAATTGGTAGAGAGTTTAAAAGAAACTGCTAAGACAGATGCAATGGCATTTATTCAGTCTACTGTGGAAGAATCTAAACTTACCGCGCAACAAGAAGCCCGTAAAATCATTATCAATACCATTCAAAGAATTGGTACAGAAGAAGCTGTTGAAAATTGTGTTTCTGTTTTTAATATTGAATCTGACGATGTTAAAGGTAGGATTATTGGTAGGGAAGGTAGGAACATTAGAGCTTTAGAAGCTGCAACCGGTGTTGAAATTATTGTTGATGATACGCCAGAAGCTATTATACTTTCTTGCTTTGATTCCGTAAGAAGAGAGGTTGCAAGACTTTCACTTCATAAACTTGTGACGGATGGAAGAATTCACCCGGCAAGAATTGAAGAAATTGTTAAGAAAACTGAAAAGCAAATAGAAACTGAAATTGTTGAAATTGGAAAACGTACGGTTATCGATCTTGGTATTCATGGTCTACATCCAGAGCTGATACGTGCAGTTGGTAGAATGAAGTATAGATCTTCTTACGGTCAAAACTTATTACAACACTCTAGAGAGGTTGCGAAACTTTGTGGTGTTATGGCGTCTGAATTAGGATTGAATCCTAAAATAGCTAAACGAGCCGGACTTTTACATGATATAGGAAAAGTTCCTAATACAGAAAATGAAATTGAAACTCCACACGCGATCTTAGGGATGCAGTGGGCAGAGAAGTTTGGAGAGAAGCCCGAGGTATGCAATGCTATTGGTGCGCACCACGATGAAATTGAAATGAAAACGCTTATAGCGCCTATAGTTCAAGTTTGTGATGCTATAAGTGGTGCAAGACCGGGAGCAAGAAGGCAAGTGTTAGATTCTTACATTCAACGTTTAAAAGACCTAGAGGAGATTGCATTTGGTTTTAGTGGTGTACAAAAAGCTTATGCTATACAAGCGGGTAGAGAGCTTAGAGTAATCGTTGAGAGTGAAAAGGTTAATGATGACAGAGCGGCACAATTGTCTTTTGAAATTTCTCAGAAAATACAAACAGATATGACCTACCCAGGTCAAGTGAAAGTTACTGTTATTAGAGAGACAAGAGCAGTTAACGTTGCTAAATAATCATAGTTTAATAATGATGAAAAAGCCGCTATATATAGCGGCTTTTTTTATGTCTAACTTAGAGCTTTATTTAGTTCAGTAATTTCCAAAACAAGCAAGATTATAGGTTTCATGATCTTATAATCATTTATGAGAGGTTTTTAGAAAGTGTAAAATTAAAAAGCACACCTTCTTTATCGTCATCACGTTTGCCAATAGTAATAGTACCTCCTAGCTTTTCTAAGAGCTCTTTTATGGTTGTTAAACCAATACCCGTATCGGTAGCACCTTCTATACTAAGTTTTTCAAATAATAGGAATACCTTTTTCCAGTATTTCTCAGGTATTCCTGGTCCATTATCCTCATAGGTAAAGAAATAGGTATTTTCATCTTCGTGGAATGAAACTTTAATTTCAACGGTAGACTTATTGGTGAACTTTATACTGTTAGCTATTAAGTCTCTAAATATTTGATCAAAGCTATTTATAGAATGTTCTATGTTGTGGTCGCAATTTTTTAATAGTAAGGAAACAGATTCACTATCAGGTTGTTTGCTGAGTATACTTTTTATTTGTTTTGAGATATTAAATTTTCTCAAGTTAATCTCGGCATTAGTTATTGAGTTGTAGTTGTTAATACCAGTGATCAAAGACTCCATATACTCAACTCTAGTATTTATAATGTCTAAATACTTAGGTATTTTGGTATCTTTAAAAAACGAAGTATAATCTTCTTTAATAAAGCTAATCATAGAACTAATGCCCAATAACGGGGTTTTCATATCATGTGCCATTCGATATGAAATTTGCTTTAACTGATTGTTTTTTATGCGTAGTTCTTCATTAACAATCTTGTGCTGTATATTTTGCCTTCTAAGTTCTAATTGCGCCATTACTTGATCGGCTAAATCTTTTAAAGACGCTTGTTGTTTTTCTGTAAATTCCTGTCTTGGCATGGTGTCTATAACACAAAGAGTGCCTATAGATTCACCTTCACTAGTATTTAAAGGTGCGCCGGCATAAAATTGAACGGTTGGACCGCCGGTTACCAACGGATTATCAAAAAATCGTTCATCTTTGTTGGCATCCTTTACCACCAATAAGGAATCTGGAGTGTTTATGGCATGTGCGCAAAAGGCTAAATCTCTGGGGGTTTCTGTAGCATCTATACCATGATGAGATTTAAACCATTGCCGATTCTCATCAATGAAAGAAACAAGTGCCATAGGTGTATTGCAAATATCAGAGGCAATACGGGTTATGGCATCATATTCTTTTTCTTCTAATGTATCAAGTATTTTAAAACTTTTTAATGCTTTAAGCCTTTGTTTTTCGTTATTCGGTATTTTTGGTGTAACCATTTTAGGTAGCTAACTACTTAGTTTTAATAGTAAGTATTTTCTTACAGTAATAACGTTCAATTTATGGAAATCTTATATGTTTTCCTTAATTAAGTTATAGCTATTCTTCAGTTTTAGAATCTGCTGTTTCTTCAGCTTCATCCTCTTCTTTGGTTAAGTTGTTTTTTAAGATATTTAACTTCTTTAATTTAGCTTTCCAAGCAGCTAAGGATTCTTTGTGTTGGTTTACTCTTTTAATTACATCTTGCACCAGCGGATTGCTTTCAGAAGCATTGGAGAAGAATTGTAGATTGTTTTCTAATTGCCTAATCTCATCTTTACTTTCATCAATTTTCTTTCTGATAAAGGCACGTTCATTTTGTATAGCACGTTCTTGATTATCGTTATCACTTAATTGCTGAATTTTATTTCCATATTTCAACAACTCTGACTCTTGCTTGCTAACACCACACTTTTGATATAAAGCATCGATAATTTTATCGAATTTCTGATTGATGTTTTTCTTCTTAAAAGGAACTCTTCCATACGTTTTCCACTCTTCAGAAAACTTATTGATGGTTTCTAAATCCTTGGTTTTATCACCACTTAATTCAAATGATTTAAGACGGTCAATACATTCATCCTTAAGTTTAAAATTAGCCTCTTCTTCTTTAAAGGCATCATTTTTAAGCGCATTTAGGCGGTCGAAATAGTGATTACATGCTGTTTTGAACTCCTTCCATAGTTTATCAGAGTACTTTCTTGGTACATGACCAATTTTTTTCCACTGACCTTGTATGCGCTTCATTTCTGAAGTTGTGGTGTCAAAATCATCACTATCCTTTAATGATACTGCAATTTCTAATAAAGCCCTTTTCTTATCTAAATTCTCTTGTTGTTCTTTTTTAAGATTCTTGTAAAAAGCATTTTTATTCTGATTGAACGAACGAACGGCGGACTTAAAACTGTTCCAAGTCTTAGAATTTACTTTTTGTGGTACTTGACCTGCTTTGAAAAAAGAATCTCTTAGCTCTTCTAATTTTTTAATCTGTTGTTGTAATGTACCATGATTGCTAGAAATATTTTCGCTAAGCATATGTATTTCAGCTATGATAACATTTTTACGTTCTAAATTTTCTTCTTTTATTTTATCAAGATTTTTAAAATAGTCCTGTCTTCTTTCATGTATAATTTTGGTAGCAGCTCTAAATCTATCCCAAATTTCTTCTCTGTGGTCTTTGCCTACCGGACCTAAATCTTCTTTCCAGATTTTGTGTAGCACTTGTAGTTCCCTAAATGCCCTATTTAAATCTGGTTCTTTAGAAAGTTCTTCGGCTCTAGCAACTATTTTGCCTTTTTCTTCTAAATTATGCTTAAAATCTAAGTCTCTTAAATCTCTATTGATATTAAGAAAATCATAAAAAATTTCAATATGATGGTGATAGGTTTTCCAAACATTGTTATAGTCTGCACGAGGTATTGGGCCTGCATGGCGCCATTTAGCCTGTATATCCTTAAAGTTGTTGTAGGTTGTATTAATATCTTCTTCTACATTGACCAAGGCTTTTAATTGTTCAATTAAATCTAATCTATAAGCAAGATTTTCTTTATGGCTTTTTTCTAGACTTTTGTAATGTTGATTACGTTTATCCCTGTACTCTGAGTAAACTTCGTTAAACTGTTGTTTATCTATAGAATTATATCTAAAATCAATTTCATTGCCACCGGTTGAAATGAATTCTTCTTTTTTCTCCTCTAAGAATTGATCAAATTTTTGATTGAACTCGTCTTTGATGGTATCCACATGCTTTCTAATGGCTTGGACCTTTTCATTCTTTACCAAACGTTGTAATTCTCCTACCAAATTTTCCATGCTCATCTCATGATAATCTGGCATAGGTATCTCATGCCTTTTTTCGGTATGGGTATCTTCTGCATCTTCTGCGTTAGAATCGTCAATTTCATTCATTACATCGGCACTGGCTGTATCTTCATTAGATTCAGTTGCAGGTTCTGTTTGTAATGTTGTTGATTCTTCTGTAGGATTAACCGTTTTTTCTACTTTGTTTTCAGTAGTTGCGATGGTAGTTTTTTCCTCAATTGAATTCTCTGGTAATTGTTGTTCTTTATCCTCAGACATAATCCTAAATTATATGCTTACAAGATAGTAACAACCCTACGACTAGCAAAGAATTGATTGTTCTTTTTAGTTAAATGACTTAAGAATATTCTAGCGTATACCTATAATTTACACCGTCTATTTAAATGATAAGTATGTAGATGAAGAACTAGCGGTTCCAGATTTCCCATGCTTTTTCGGCTTGAAATTCTAACATTCTATGTCCGTTACAAACCGCTGCACCGTTAGCCTTACCCGCAGCTAGAAAAGCAGTTTCTTCAGGATTATAGATTAGATCAAAAAGTAGATGTTCTGTTCCAATTTTTGAATAGGGTATTGCAGGTTTTTCTTTAATATTAGGGAAGGTGCCCACTGGTGAACAATTAATGATTAAGGTGTGCTCAGCAATAATGCCATCAGTTAACTCATTGTAGGTGTACCCATTATTTTTACCGCTTCTAGAAACAAAAGAAAAATTAATTCCTAATTCATCCAATACAAATGCGATTGCTTTAGATGCTCCTCCCGTACCTAAAATTAATGCTTTTTTATGATGTTCTTTTAAATAGGGTTCTATAGATTTCTCAAATCCGTAGGCATCGGTATTGAAACCTACTAAACCATTATCTGTGAATTTTATGGTGTTCACGGCTCCTATTTTTTTTGCAGCCAAATCCAAATCATCTAAAAATGCCATTACCTCTTCCTTGTAAGGTATAGTAATGTTCAAGCCCATTACATTTTCGGTGTTTTCAAAAATGGTTGGAAATTCTGAAATAGACTGTAAATCGAAGTTTTGATAATGGCAATAATCCAATGCCATAACTTCGAATTTCTTTTTAAAATATCCTCTTGAAAATGAATAAGAAATGTCTTTTCCTATTAAGCCGTAATTAGCTTTCTGTTTTTCTGTTTTTTCCATACCAATCTAAAAGTAGCAAAATACTAATACCAACGATAATAAAGAAAATAGCTGTCCAATTTTCTACGGTGGTCAAATCTGGTAGAAATCTTTCATAATTCATTATTATACGTTTTCCATTAGAATCTAAAATATCTTCTCCATTAACTCCGGTTTTAAAAATGGTCCTTTTCCATGGCCAAACTACTCCCAATGATCCGGTAATGAAACCTAAAATAGTAGCAGTTGTTACATGTTTGTAATGTTTTAGGACATAGGTCAATACATGGGAGAGTGTTACTAAACCTGTAGCGGAACCTAAGGTGAATACCGCTAAAATTTGTAACGTATGCAGGCGATCCGCATTAGAGGTAAAACTAAAATCGCCTACTAGTAATTCTGAGAAAGTATCATATAATGCGTTGACAGAATCTACCAATAGAAGTACATAATTACCTAGTAAAATTAATATGAAAGAACCAGATAGTCCGGGTAATGTCATGCCAGATACACTGATCATACCGCATAGAAAAATAAATAGTAAATTATCATTTTCTTTTGCAGGACTAAGGAAACTGATGGCAACGCCAACACATAAACCTATTAGTGCAGCAGTAAATGTTTTCTTTTTCCAATAATCGAAATCTTTACCTATATAATATATAGAACCTAGGATCATACCAAAAAAAGCAGCCCAAACGTAAAGTTCATGAGATACCAAAAAATAATCCAATATTTTTGATATGCTAAAATAGCTTACAAGCATACCAAAGATGAGGAGTGTTAAAAAAGTACCGTTAATATACCTATAGAAACTTTTAAACCTACCACTAATAAGCAGTTTGAAAGCTTTTGTATTTACTTTTTGTAATGAATAAATGAATTCTTCGTAAAAACCACCAACAAAAGCGACTATGCCACCAGATACACCGGGTACTTTATTGGCAGCACCCATACAAAGTCCTTTAACGATCAAGAAAAATTTATCAGTAAAGGATCGGGTTTCGTTCATGTAGGTTTTAGCGTTACTGCTTAGAGGCAGATTTTTCCAATATAAAAATAAGAGAAAAACCTATTACAGCAGCAACAATAGCATAGATTAATTGATTGTCTCCCTGAAAAGAAAAAGGAGAAATATTTTCGTCTATTATAATTTCTTTTTTACCTATCTGAATAACTTCTATAATATTCTTCCAAGGCCATATTTTGTTCAAAGAACCCAAGATGAATCCTGTTAAAACGGCTAAGGTGGCGTCTTTATAATTGGTGAACATCCATTTTAAAACCCTGGCAAAGCTTAAAATACCAAAAGCGGCACCAAATGCAAAAGTGACAATTATGCCAAAGTCTTTTTCATTTACGGCTTCTAATACAGTTTTATAAGAGCCCAATAGAACTAATATAAAAGATCCAGAAATACCTGGTAATACCATGGCGCAAATGGCTATGGCGCCAGACAGAAATATAAAAGGCAAACTTCCTGAACTAGTAGAAGGAGGTAGGGTAGAGATGTAAAAGGCACTAGCTGTACCAGCTATAAATAATAAAATAGCCAGAATATTCCATCGTTTAATGGATTTTGCTACGAATATGACGCTTGCGAATACTAAACCAAAAAAGAATGACCATGTTATAATAGGGTGTTCTTCTAATAACCAAGCAATAATTTTGGATAATGAGAAAATACTGATCATCATACCAATGACCAGGGCCAGAAGAAAGTTACCGTTCAATTTCTCCCAAAACTTTTTAAAGCCTTCCTCCTTTAAAACTTTTAAGGTCGTTAGGTTAACGTTGTTTATAGAGGTGATGAATTCTTCGTATATACCTGTTACAAAAGCTATTGTACCTCCAGATACTCCTGGAACCAATTCTGCAATACCCATTGCCATACCTTTTAGAGATATGTACGTATAATCTTTAAGTTTTCTGTTGTCCATGAAGTGTAGAACCTATTCTATGAGGTTTTATTGTATTTTCTTACAATTTCTTGGGTCCATTCAGATTTGCCGTATTCAGGAAAATTTTCAATGAACAAGTGTAGTTTTTTCTGCTTTTTGTCAATTTTTAGTGCATCCATTAACATAATACGGGCATTAATGGCATCTTCAGCAAGAAGCAAATAGCCTACAGACCTATACAATAGTTTTAAATTTTCAGGGTAAAATTCTCTTCCTTGCGCTAAAATGGCGGCCGCTGCCACTTCTTCTCCGTTTATGTGAACAACTTCTGCCCAATCTAGCCAAGTATCCAATTCAAAATTACCTAAGTCTACTGCTTGTTTAAAGGCGAAATCTGCTTGGTCGTAATTCTTTAAGGCCATGTGAATGTGTGCACACTTTTTCCAATATTGCGGATTCTCACCATCTATATTCAAGGCTTTGTTAATATAGAATACTGCCTTTTCATAATCCCTGCTATTGTAATATAGATTTGTAATGGCCAGCCAACCTTTGTCTAAAAGTGGATCTTCGTGAACGGTTTGGTAAAAATAGTATTTGGCCATATCAGTATCCTTCAGCTTTTCATAGCATTTTCCTATTCTTAAAAACGCATGAGACGTTGGGTCTTCAATAGATATGGTTGTCTCGTAATTTTCAATGGCCTCTTTATAGCGACCTAGTTTTTCAAGAACTTTTCCTTTTTCAAAATAAGCACCTATAAAGGTGTCATCAGAAATGACGGCAAAATCAAAAGCGGTCAGTGCT
The DNA here is from genome assembly GCF_900155985.1 of Maribacter ulvicola. Classification (GTDB taxonomy): domain Bacteria; phylum Bacteroidota; class Bacteroidia; order Flavobacteriales; family Flavobacteriaceae; genus Maribacter; species Maribacter ulvicola. The sequence continues at coordinate 322,254 of NZ_FTMA01000003.1, read as the reverse complement.
TCGGTATACATTTCTTTATGATAATACTGTTTACCCAATTGATGCCATGCTACTTCGCAGTACGGATTCTTTTCTAAATAACTATTAAGGTAAATAATTGCGCCATCATAATCCTCTAGAAACTCAAAGCAATATACTACATTGTAAAGCGACGAATAATCTTGTTCATCGAACTCCACACATTTCATAAAGCTCTCTTTAGCGCTATTGAAGTTGTCCAAAAACAGATACTCCATGCCCAAAAGGCTATAAATGTCAAAACTATTATTGGTAAAACCTAATGCTTGTTGTAGCAATGCAATTGCACCCTCGTGGTCATCTCTTTTTGAATAAATATTGGCACGTTGAATGTAAATTTCGTCATTACGATTGTCTAACCGTTGTAAATCATCTAAAAGGGCTTCAGCTTTGTCCATTTGGTTTTCAAAAACCATGACTTCTACTTGAAGTAATTTTAATTCTGTAGAAGCTGGGTGCTGCTGTAAACCAATTTTAATCCCTTTTTTAGCCAAAGAAATCTTCCCATGATTTAGGTAGTGGTGCACAATATCTTCAAAATCCTCGGCATCAAAGAAATAGACATCATCTGTCTTTAACATTGACTCGAATTTTGTTATTGGCTTGTCCGGTCTCTCGCTAGATTCTAACGCCATAGGAACTTTTTGGTTTTACAAGATATTTTAAAAGTAAGCGTTTGTATGGGGTTTCAGCTATGTTATCAATCGATATTATTAACAAATTAGTTAACAACGTTGATTTACATAGTGTTAAGAAGGGCTAAAATTATAGCGCATCCGTCTTTAATTTCTTTTTCCGAAATAGTTAATGGTGGAGAGACTCTTACCGCTCTATTTTCAAATAAAAGCCAGAATAAAATAAGATTTTTTTCTTTGGCTCTTAAAACTAATTCATTAGCTGTTTCGGGGGAATCCATGATCAAGGCAAGCATTAATCCCTTACCTCTAATTTCTTTTATCTTCGGATGTTTTAATAGCGATTTAAAAAGTGTTTCTTTCTTTAGAGTATCGGTAATTATAGTCGAATTCAACAGCGCATTTAATGTTGCCAGACTAGATGCCGCAATTACCGGATTACCACCAAAAGTAGTAATATGACCCATTTTAGGATTCTCACTTAACGTATCCATAATTTCTTTGCTAGCCGTAAAAGCACCAACGGGTAAACCAGATGCCATGCCTTTACCAATTACCAAAATATCAGGGATGCAATTATAATGTTCAAACGCAAATAGTTTTCCTGTTCTTCCAAAGCCTGGCTGTATTTCATCAAGTATTAAAAGCGCTCCCATTGCTGTACATCGTGCTTTTACTTTCTTTAAATAGTCATTTGTTGGCAGTATAAAACCGGCACCGCCTTGTATGGTCTCTAAAATGACACAAGCAGTTTTATGGGTTATCTTCTCTAAATCTTTTTCGTTATTGAAACGAATATGATAAATATCTGGTAACAATGGTCTAAAAACACTTTTACGTTCTTCAAAATCCATTAGGCTTAAACTGCCCATGGTATTACCATGATAGGCAGATTTAGCCGCAATAATTTCTGAACGACCGGTGAATCTACGTGCCAATTTCAAAGCGCCTTCTATAGCTTCGGTACCAGAATTAACCAAATAGGTAACTTCTAAGGGTTTAGGTAAATTATCAGCAAGTAATTTGGTGTAAATAGTTGCTGGAGATTGCGCATATTCGCCATACACCATAACATGCATATATTTCTCTACCTGATTTTTTATTGCCGCTACCACATCTGGGTGACAATGACCAAGTGTGCATGCAGATACACCTGCAACAAAATCTAAATGAGCATTACCGCTAGTGTCATAAATATAACTGCCGCTGGCATGAGAAACTTCCATACCTAAAGGGTAGGGGGAAGTTTGTGCTTGATATTTTAGAAAATCTTTGTTCATGTGAAATAGCTATTTCACCTTTTTAGGTTTTATAGATTTTTTAGGATCCGTGGCTTTATCTTGTGTAGGTATATTATTGACCGGGTCAGATTCGTTTTTGCTTCTTTGTTGCTCTTCGGCATCAATATCTATAGGGTTGTCAATTCCGTTAATGACAACAAGTTTTAAGTTATTATCATCTTCATCGAAGATATCATCTTTGGTTAGAATACGTTCATCGCCACGCCATACAAAGCCCTTTAATATTCTACTATTTTTAGGTAATTCTTTTTCAGGAAAAATATCTCCGTCAGGATCTGTGTAAAATGTAAGGTCTTCTATATCATTATCCGCCATTGTAATTCTAATAGTACTACAAACGGTTTTATCTATTCCAATAAGTTCATCATCATCGTTATACATGTAGTAAACAACTTCTGTGTTCTGTACTAAATCTATAATTTTTAATTCGTTTTCAATAAACTGTCCGTAAAGGTTTATCCCTTTTGCTTGGTTGTACCCGGTCATGCTAACACTATCCAATGAAATAATAAAGGCATTGTTCAATACTTTTAGGGAGTCTAGTTTTTCAGTTTTTAAGTTTGATTTTAGGTGAATGCTATCTCCGGTCATTTGGTTGGCACCGTTCCAAATTATGGGATTCTTGATCAACTGCGTGATACCTGTTTTTTGTTCTGAATGGATGCTATCACATTTACCGCTTAAATCTGTTTTATAGAATTTGGCATTTCTAAAAGCACGTAGCACTCTTTCTTCTGGTTTACCGGTGACCATTAAGGTATCTCCATGAACATAAAGAGAATCTCTTTCTTGAACAGAAATAGAAACAGCCCTTCTTGTGGCAAAAACCGAATCTTTTGCCTTATATACTTCGGCATAGTGCGCCCTAATAATACCATTGTTAATAGTATCTGTAACGGTTATATTATTGGTTGCCGAAGCAAATTCTTGATTTTTATTGAAATATACACTGTCACCTTCAATAATACGGTTGTTATAATCAATACGGGTGTTTTTAATGCCGTAACCGGTTTCTACCTTGGTATCATAAAACCCTCTTTCACAATAAATTTTATATGTTTCTCCGTTAATGGTAGATGGGCCGTACATGTAGGCATTTTTAGATGTTTGATAGTAGTCTAGTTGCTCAGAGTCTACCGTGTATTTAGGGTTTTTGATATGTACACTATCTAGGAACTGATATTTTTTAAGTTCCATAAAATACTTGCCGATCTTACTTGTTAACGTATTTGTAGAATCAATAACAGTACCGTTGTCTTGATAATATGCCTCTTGTTTTTCGCGATCTAAACGTAAGGTGTCGGTTCTTAAGGTCATGTCAGAATTTGTTAGCACCACATTCCCCCATGCTTTTGCTAGTTTTATATCTCCTAAGTAGTTGATTTTTTTACTGGTCATTTCAACAGAATCGCCCTGTTTTAAAATGACATTTCCAATAGCTTCTAATCTATTTTCTAATTGGTAATAAATAGCAACATCGCACCAAAGGTCTGCTCCTTGATGTTCAAATTGTACTTGACGGGTATCTTTACTAAAAATTGATGCGCCTGGATATTTGGCTTCGTTTTTTGTAAAGTTGGCACCATAGACAATATTAATTTGTTTGGGTTCTTCTTCAGCAGCTGGCTGTTGGGTGTATCCCAAAATTGTGCACGTAAAGAATAATAAAACAACGGAATAAATCTTTTTCAACCTAAAAATTTTTTCAAAAATAGGACATTTTAAAAGAGCCTTGTCATGGTTATGATACTTTTGGGATTTGTTTTCTAAAGTTTGCTTATCTATCTAGGTTTATAATTTAGGGGTTTTGTAGAAATAATTTTGTTAAGTAACCTTCAGAATTCCTCTTATATATCCAACAGATTCAGATAGACCGTATATGGCATGGTTTTCATCTTTCTCATACTCTATCGCTACAACTCCAGAATACTTGATCTTTCTTAAAGCGTTTAAGATTTCTGGAATATCAATAGAACCATGACCTAAAATAGTTTTGTTACCTTTTGCAATAGGAGCATCTATATCTTTAATATGAACGTCAAATAATTTGTCTTGATATTTGATGAGCTCTTCGGCAGGATTTAAACCTAATCGATAGGTGTGACCCACATCTATACAGAGACCAATTCTAGAGTCCAATTTTTTTATTTTGTCATATATGCTTTTTGGAGAGGGAAAGACGTTGTCTTCAGGACCGTGATTGTGTATGGCTAGTTTAATATTGGTCTCTTTCACTTTTTCTTCTATTAATGGAAGTAGATGATGGGCGGTTGTACCTATTATCATAGGGAGACCGGCATCATTGGCATAGTTGAAATAGGTTTCTACATCTTCACTGGTTTTCATGGTAATAACACCACCACCATATAAATTTAATCCTCTTGCGGTAACTTTATCATGAATAAATTTTAGTTTTTTCTTACCAGCGTCATAGGGTAAATGAAAACTTTTTAAAGCTACATCCTTTAAATTAAGCCGTTCTGTAATATCTAATAGCTCGTCTAAACTATATTTTCTAAGAGTATAAGAGGCTAAGCCAATATTAAGGTTATGGCCTACATATTTGGCTGTGGTTCTGCCATTCTGATCAGATTTAAAAGATACGGTACCTAATGCCAAGGCTCCTAATCCACTAGTTTTAATGAAATTTTTACGGGATAGTGCCATAATTTAAAAATTAGTGATCGGTTTTTGATTCTTTTTAAATTTTTGTCCGAAACCAGAATTGTTAGGTAAGAAAGGTTCATCTAAAGTTACATTTACGCCATCTTTTGGAATATCGTCTTCTTTACCCAATGCCCAATACATTCCGTTCATAGCTAATTTACGCATTGGCGTAAGTTTAAAATCATATGGATGGCCAAGCGTAGTAAAGAATACCCTGGCTTTTTTACCTGATGTACCTGTATAACTTTTAGTCCAAGCAACAGGATTATCCAATGAAAATTCTTCTAATTTACCATTCATTTCATGTTGCGATTTTGTGGAATGTCCCATTAGAAATGGTTCGCTATCTCCTTGAAGTTTCCAATTACCTCCATCAACATGATATAGCCAAGAGTAAGCTTCAAATTCAGAAAAACCATTTAAAATAGGATTTGTTGCTTGATCCCCTTTTATGGTAACGTTCGTTACCGGAAATTTGCCATCATCAAAATGACCATGATGAGTGATCCATTGTTGACCAAAAACTTTTGCCGGCCAGGCTGCATTAAATTCTGTTAAGGTAGAATCATTTTCATATTTAAAAGCATGGGTGCTGGTTCTGAAACCTACTATGGGTTTACCAGATTCCACATAATTGGTGATGTATTCGCGTTCTTGTTCTGGTAAATTTCTAAAACGCATGAAAACAACCATTAAATCTGCAGTGTTAAGAGCTTCTAAACCGGCTATATGGTCTCTTCTGTTGGGGTCTATAAAACCTAAACTATCTACAGAATAGACCACTGTAACTTTTGCTCCTAGCTCTCTTTTTGCCAATTTAGCTAACATAGGAAAGGTTTCTTCTGATCGGTATTCTTCCTCGCCGGTCACAAAAACAATATGTGGAGCTTTCGTCTCTTCAAAAGTCCCTTCTTTTTTTTCTTTTGATTTTTCTCCACATGCCGTTGCTAAGCATAGCAGCAGCATCATTATATAATTATTTTTCATAAAGTGAATGTTATGGTAGTTTATTTCATTGGATGTTCTTCTAGCAACTCGTCTGCCGTGTAGAAATTGTTACGATCTTTGGTTGCCTCTCTTACTTCTTTTACCTTGCTAGGATCAATGACTGAAGCTTTGTTCCCAAATGAATTTCTTACATAAGTAAGTACGGCGGCAACTTCATCATCTTTCAATAAGCCTTTAAAAGCCATCATGGGTACTTGACCTTCATAATGATTGCCCTCAATGGTCATTGGTCCGTAAAGACCGTGAAGTGCAAGTTTTATCAAGCGCTCTTCATTACCTAAAACCCATTCCTGACCTACTAATGTTGGGTACCCTGCTTTTTGAAGACCGGTGCCACTTTCTTGGTGACAGGTAATACAGTAACCTTCTGTTTCGTAAATCTTTTTTCCTTTGATAAAAACTTCTAAATCATTCCCTTTTAAATGTGAAGCAAGGGTTTTTTCTTTGGTTTTCTCTAAAAAATTACCTGTTAATCTTTTTTCTGCAAAATTGAAAGCACCTTCCATCCAGTCATCTAAAGGATGATTTCTGGCTATATTTAAGATTTCCAAGCCTTCTGATTGTGGTAGCCAAGACGCTGCGGTTATAGTTTCTAGTCTTACTCTGCCGTGTGTGTCGGCAGCAGCTGTTTTTAATAACTCTTGCGAGTTATTTAATTGGTGTCCCATGTACCTCACTACCCTTACGGATGCAGCACGTACTCTGTGGTCCTCAGATTTTAACAAGGAAGCTAAAAGATCAGCGTTTACTTTATTTAAACCCCATGATACCCAAAGTGCTTCTAAGCGATTATGTTCATAGTTACTGTCGTTTTTATCTAAATTATCTACCCATGTATTTACATATTTTAAAACTTCATCAGTAGCTCTACCTCTTAACTCGCGGCGGGTTCTGTATCTGGTTCTGTATTCAGGTAATTTAAGGTTTTCAAATAATTCAGGAATAGAAGCTCCATCAATTTTAGCGGGTGTTACTAAAGGTCTAGATGGGTAGGTAATTCTGTAAATTCTACCATGTACATGATCACGTAACGGGTCACGGGCATTATGTTGCATATGGCCTATTAAAACATTATGCCAATCAACTAGATATAATGAGCCATCAGGTGCAAATTCTAATTCAACGGGTCTAAAATTAGGATCGGTACTGGTAATTAGGTCTTGTCTGTGTTTTGAAGAGTAGCCTGTGCCGTCTTCCATCATTTGGTGTTGTTTTAATCCTAAAAATCCTATAGAATTAGCTAATAACATATCACCTTGAACTTCATCAGGGAAATGGCTGCTAGAAATAAATTCCATTCCTGAAGTTGGCCTTACACGGTGTTCTGCTTCAATTAAGCCTTTAGTCAAAGGTGCGGCAACGCCGTAAATTGGTTTTAATGAACTTGGCATCATCCAGTTTACTTTAGGACCTGAAGTATGTAAAAAGAAATCCTGTCCCCATTCATCAAATGCAATACCCCACGGGTTAGGTATAGATACTTGTAGTGTACGCTCTAAGTGTTTTCTCTGGGGATTATACCTGTAAAATCCGCCATTGGTAGCTCTAACAGTTCCATATGACGTTTCAACATTTGTATGAAGAAATACGCCTTCAGACATATAAAAAGCCCCTGAAGGATCTGCACAAAATGCTGATATGGCATGGTGGGTATCATGGTCATCAAAACCGCTTAATACAATTTCAACTTTGTCTGCCTTGTCATCACCATCGGTATCAGTGTATAATTTTAAGTTAGTGCCTTGACTAACATATACTCCTTCTGGGGTAAATTCAAAGCCTATGGGTAAATGCAAATTGTCCGCAAAGACGGTTTCTTTATCTGCTTTTCCATCATTATCGGTATCTTCTAATATGATAATTTTATCATTCGGTTTTGCGTCACCGGGCTTGTAATGCGGATAAGAGGGGAGTGTAGCCACCCAAAGCCTGCCTTTATTGTCAAAAGATATTTGTGCCGGGTTTGCCAAATTTGGAAATTCTTTTTCAGAAGCAAATAGTTCAACCTTGTAACCCGATGGTACACGAAGTGTATTAATAGCTTCTTCTCCATATTTATAGTGTACCTTTTCTCCGTTACCTAAATTGTAATTGGTTTCTACAGGAGGTAGCTTGCTGGTTCTATCATCGGCAGATTTTATGTCGTATGAATTACCATTAACAGTTGCCCAAATAGATGAGTCTCTAATAGCTGTTAGCTCTCTTGTTTTTGTAATTTCAAAAGGATAGTTGTCTGGACCATAAGGAGCATGGCGTCTACCAAAAACATGAACTCCGTTGGGTATTTTATAATCATTGTGCCAATAGAAATTTTTCTCTTTGATAGCTTCGTTGACGGCAACTTTATTACTTTGAGATTTTACAGATTTATTTCCTGTGAGCTCATCTGCCAATAGCTTTGCCAAAGAATCATAACCTGCTTCGTTCAATTGAGAACCATCAATGGTTAAATTTTCATTGGTATTGTTAAACCAGTTTTTTGATGGGGTAAATGCATCTATAAACGGAACAGAATTGGCAGCACTTACTTCTTTCATTGCCTCAGTGTATGCTTTAAGATTTTCATTTTCTGAAATTCCATTGGGTACATCTAAATGGTCAGATATATCTTCAAAGGCAATTGGTGACACCAATACTAACTGTGGTGCCGATGTTCCGTTATATTTTTGTTTTAATGTATGTTTTATAAATGCATCTAATTCTGCCTTGTAATTTTCTAATCCATCAGCTCCTTCAAAAGATCCGTTATATCCAAAAAACGCTAATATGATATCGGTGTTTAAGCGTGTTAACCACTCGTCAGGTGTTTCAAATACACCTTGGCTGCCAGATTTTTGAGCTAGTTCGGTTTGAAATTTTTCTGCACCCGGAAAAGCCCATGGAGAAACACGACCGGAATGAGGTCTGAAACCAGGGGTGTCACCACCATCACACATATTTCTTATGATAAGAGAATCTGTAGGGTAGCGCATTTGTAATTCTGTTTCCAAACTACCATAATTCAACATTCTAGAGCCTAAGTTGTTTCCTATAAAGACTATTGAAGAATGTGGTTTAATTTGAACTATAGGTTCTTTGTTTTCTGAGCAGCTCTGAATATATAGTACGCCTATGAGTAGTAGTGCGTATCTATAAGTGTTTGTGAAAAAATTTGTCATTATTGATTAAGTTGTTTGTGGTCCGTTCTGTGAAGAGTAGATATAAAATAACCACTCGAAAGTGGTTATTTTGTATGTTTAAAAAATGGTTTAGAAATTTCTATAATCACCTTCTAAATAGGCGTTAGCTTCTTCTTCTGCAAATTTTGCATTTTCACTATCCCAGTGTAAAACTTGATTTGGGAATCTGCCAGCAATTACGCCTAATAATATAGTTTCGGTTAGTCTAGATGCATATGAAAACGGTGCTGTAGTTTCATCAGTACCTAAACAAGCGTCAACAAATTGGTGATAATGTTTAGGACCTTCCGTATTATAGTTGCGAATTGGTTCACCCATATTGTTCGCTTTTCCTACGGCTTCTATTTCTGCTGAGATATCCACATATTTGCCGTCTACTATTTTTTTAGGTAACTGCATAAAATGAGGTAGTAATAACCTTCCTTTTTCACCTATGAACATGGCTCCTTGGTCAGGTAAGGTCCCTTCTTTTGCTGTTTTGGTGTCTAAGGACATTTTGTCTTCCATAGAATCTCCAGATGCATCTTCCGTTGTTGTCTTGTTCTCTGCGCCCGGCAATATTAAATCTTCATGATCTTTTGGAGCACCCGGACCATCGTACCAAACCCATTTTAATGTTTCTGTGGTAAATTCCGTTTGAGGAAACTCATAAGTAACTACATTTTTTTGTGGAAACCCAAAACCATTTGGTTCTCTGCATTCGTTTTTAATGGTTTTTGGTACTTGTAATGCTAATGCATTATAAGGCGTGTCAAAAATATGAACCCCCATATCACCTAAGGTACCACAACCGTAATCAACTAGTTTTCTCCAGTTTCCAGGGTGGTAGAAACCTTCTTTATATGGTCTTTCAGCTGACGTTCCCAACCACAAATTCCAATCTAATGATTCAGGTACTGGGTCAGACCCTGTAGGTTCTGGTCCGTCATAACCCCAATCTTTAGGAGACCAGGCGCGTACGGTGTGTACTTTTCCAATAATTCCAGATTGTATTAATAAGGTTGCAAGTTTGTAATCATAAAATGAATGTACCTGAATTCCCATTTGGGTCACCAAACCTTTTTCTGCTGCAAGCTTGTTCATTGCTCTAGCTTCAGAGACATAATGGGTCAATGGTTTTTGACAATACACTGGTTTGTCCATTTCCATAGCCATCATTGAAGCGGGTGCATGGGTGTGATCCGGAGTGGAAACGACCACAGCATCAATTTCATCACCCATTTCTTTCAACATAACTCTGTAATCTGAATATGTTTTGGCGTTTGGATGCAATTTTTTTGCTGCTGCTAAGTTATTGGCATCTACATCACACAATACGGTAACATCAACTTTACTGTGTGATGAAATTGCTTTCAAGTCTTCAGCTCCCATATTACCAACACCAATATGGGCGGTACGTAACCTTGTTAATTTCTCTTTTTCTTTTTTACAAGACCAAAGTCCAGATGGTAATAGTACAAAGGTAGACAACGCCGCAGCATTTTTTAAAAAGTCTCTTTTATTCATTGATTGTTGGTTAAAGTTTTTTGATTTTTATGTTTCTGAACCAGATAGGGCTAGAGTGATCTTGAAAGCCAATATAGCCAGTTTTGAACTTGCCGTAGTCTTTGCTGTTCTTCCATTTATCTGAATTTTTTTTCTCGTACCAAGCTTCATCCCATGGTACAAATGACACTACTTTTTTGCCATTTAGCCAGTGTTCTACTTGCTCAGGTGTGAATATGATTCTTGTAGTGTTCCATTCTCCAACAGGGTTCAATATTTTTCCCTCAGGATTAGCGGCATGCATTGCATAATCAGAAGCAGTCTGTTGTAATGGTTTTAACTCTTCGGGTTTGTCCGTATAGCCTAAACTTAAGTTATAGTCTGTTAAGTCGTGAATACTGGCGTAGTTTTCATCATCGATCAATTGATACTCTGGAGAAACTTCCGGTGGACTATCATAACTTTCTTTTAAATGGTAGAAAATACCGCTATTTCCTCCTTTTGGTAACTTCCATTCTACGTAGAGCTCAAAATTATCGAATTCTTCGGCACCATAAATAATGTCTGTGCCACCGGTATAATCTTGTTCCATACCTAGTTCGGTATCAAATTGTAATTCACCATCTCTAGCGATCCAACCTGGTGGTAGTTCTTTTCCGTTGTAAGCGCGCCAACCTTTGGTAGTTGTACCGTCAAAAAGGGTTATCCATTCATTATCGGTTTTTTGTTGGGTAGGTGTCCGTTCTTCTACTTTTTCTTTTTTTTCTGTTTTACAAGCGGTTGTAAGAATGAGAAAGAAAAGAAGAGTTGAGTAGGTCGTTCTTGTCATTTGTTGGTTTGTGGTTAAGTGGTAAAATGTATATTTTACACAAGCTTGAAATTACAAAAAAAAAGAATGGCGATAAAGGTATTTCCCTAAATCGCCATTCTTTGAGGTTGAACAACCTGTGTGAGTCGTTGTACGACTATTTTAGAATTGTTTGAGTTCTATCTGGACCTACTGAAACAATCTTAATTGGCACTTCTAATTCTTTTTCAAGAAATGCTATATACTCATTAAGTGCTTTTGGTAATTGGTCTGCAGATGTCATATTTGTTAGATCTTCTTTCCACCCGTCCATTTCTGAATAAACAGGCGTAACATTTTCTGCTTCAATATTGTAAGGGAAGTGCTCAATTTGCTCTCCTTTGTAATGGTATGCTGTACAGATTTTAAGTTTATTAAAACCACTCAGTACATCACCTTTCATCATCATTAGTTCAGTAACTCCATTTACACGCACCGCATATTTTAATGCTACTAAATCTAACCAACCACAACGTCTTGGTCTACCAGTAGTAGCGCCAAATTCGTTTCCTACGCGAGCCATGGTTTCGCCATCTTCGTCAAATAATTCTGTAGGAAAAGGTCCGCTACCTACTCTTGTTGTATATGCTTTAAAGATACCTTTTACTGCTCCAATTTGGTTTGGGGCAACTCCAAGACCAGTACATGCGCCTGCTGCAGTGGTATTTGATGAGGTTACAAATGGGTATGTTCCAAAATCGATATCTAATAATGATCCTTGGGCGCCTTCAGCTAATATTTTTTTACCTGCTTTCTGAGCTTGGTACAAATATTCTTCGCTATCAATGAAGGTCAATAATTTTAGCTCTTCTACCGCTTTAAAGAAATCAGCTTCTAATTCAGCAAGATCGTATTGGATGTCAACATCATAGAAATTGATCATAGCTTCGTGTTTGTTCGCAAGGCTACGGTATTTTTCTTTCCAGTCACTTAATTCAAGGTCACCGATACGCATACCGTTTCTGCCGGTTTTGTCCATATAAGTAGGGCCAATTCCTTTTAAGGTAGAACCAATTTTGGCTTTTCCTTTAGATGCTTCAGAAGCGGCATCAAGTAAACGGTGGGTGGGTAAAATTAAGTGCGCTTTTCTTGAAATGAATAACTTAGAGTTTATATCTAAATTGAATTTTTTCAATGCATCTAATTCTTTTTTAAAAATAACAGGGTCTATTACAACACCGTTACCAACTACGTTCACTGCATTTTTATGAAATATTCCGGAAGGAATAGTATGCAGTACATGCTTTATTCCATCAAATTCTAAAGTGTGACCGGCATTTGGTCCACCTTGAAAACGTGCAATAATGTCGTAATCTTGAGTTAATACATCAACAATTTTTCCTTTTCCTTCGTCACCCCATTGTAGGCCTAACAATAAATCTACTGCCATCTAAATATTATATACTTGGTTAGTTTTATTTTACTTCTTTTTTGTCCGCATCTTTTGCAGGAGTATTTTTCGTCCCATAAAAATAAAGGGAATGTGTATTTATTTTAATATCAAAAACTTCTTCAATGGTTTTTTTTATAGATTGAATTCTTGGGTCACAAAACTCCATTACCTCTCCTGTGTCAGTTAAAATAACATGATCATGCTGACGGTCAAAGTATGATTTCTCGTATTGTGCCTGGTTTTTGCCAAATTGATGTTTACGTACCAATTTGCAATCTAAAAGTAGTTCAATGGTATTATAGAGTGTAGCCCTACTTACGCGATAGTTTTTATTTTTCATTTTAATATAGAGCGATTCTATATCAAAATGTTCATCGCTTTCATAAATTTCTTGAAGAATAGCGTAACGTTCGGGTGTTTTTCTATGTCCTTTGTCCTCTAAAAAGGTTGTGAAGACGTTTTTTACAATTTCTTGATTTTTATCAGAAGACATATTTACGGCATTAATATACAAAGGTACAGCTAAATTTTAATTTACTTTTTCTAAATACGAGTAACTTTATCAATACCGTTGATGTTCATAAGATTATCGGTCAGTTTTTTCAATACCGCCTTGTTTTTAACCACCACGGTAATCTTGCCTTTAAACGTTCCGCCATCGGTACTGAAATTTAAATTACGCATATTTACGTGCATAATATCAGAGATAACTTCTGTAATATCGCTTACCAAGCCTAAGTTGTCAATACCTGTCATGACTATGTCAGCTTGGTATTCTTGTTGAGATGAATCTATCCATTTGGCACTAATAATGCGATAAGCGTAATTAGACTGCAAAGAGATGGCATTAGGGCAATTCTTTTTATGGACTTTAATTCCTTCAGATACACTTACAAAACCAAATACCTCATCACCAGGAATAGGGTTGCAGCATTGTGATAGTTTGTACTCTAGCTTTTCTTCCTCTTTGCCAAAGACAAGCATATCATATTTAGAGGTAATCTCATCTTTATTGATATCTTCTTGGGCAGGCGATTTGCGCATTCTGTTCTTAAAGAAGCTTATGAACGCGTTACTATATGAAGAGGCAAAATCTTTTATCATTGTATTGTCTATAGAGCCAATACCTACGCGATAAAATAAGTCTAAACTAGTTTTTAGTTTAAAGAAGGAAACCATTTTATTAATAGAATCTTCATTAAGCGAAATCTTTTGTGATTTCAGCTTACGGCGTAAAATTTCCTTGCCATCTTCTGCTACAGATTTTTTCTCTTCCCTTAAAACAGATTTAATTTTTGCGCGTGCTCTTGCCGTGGTAGCGTAATCTAACCAGTTCTGATTTGGTTTTGCTTGATCGGAAGTGATAATTTCCACCTGGTCTCCACTAGAAAGAGTGGTGTTCAAAGGAACTAATTTGCCATTGACTTTTGCTCCTCTGGTGCGCATACCTACTTCGGTATGTATGTTGAAAGAAAAATCTAATGGTGTAGCTCCTTTTGGTAAAGATCTTAATTCTCCTTTTGGGGTAAAAACAAATATCTCTTTTGAGTATAGGTTAAGTTTAAACTCCTCTACAAAATCTACAGCGTTGGTGTTAGCATTTTCAAGGGCTTCTTGTAGTTTGTTCAACCAGACTTCTATACCTTGTTCTTTTTGGTCTCCATGTTTGTATTTGAAGTGTGCGGCATATCCTTTTTCTGCTATTTCATGCATGCGCTCACTTCTGATCTGTACTTCTACCCATTTGCCTTTTGGGCCCATTACGGTAATATGCAAAGCTTCATAACCGGTAGATTTAGGAGAGGATATCCAATCTCGTAATCTAACTGGGTTAGGGGTAAAGTGATCGGTGACTATTGAATATATTTTCCAGGCAAGAAATTTCTCGTTCTGTATATCGGATTTATAAATAATTCTAATGGCAAACTTGTCATAGATCTCATCAAAAGTGACATTCTGGGCAATCATCTTTTTACGCATAGAAAAGATAGATTTCATTCTACCTTTTATAATATAATTGAGTCCTTCTTTTTTGAGAGAATTGTCAATAATGCCTGAAAATGCATCAATATAAGCTTGTTGATCTTCTTTGCTGTCCTCTATTTTATCTTTAATAGAGTTGTAAACTTCTGGTTCTGTATATTTTAAGCTTAAATCTTCTAGCTCTGTTTTAATGTTGTAAAGTCCAATTCTATGGGCTAATGGAGCATAGATGTATAGGGTTTCGGATGCAATCTTTACTTGCTTGTGCTCTGGCATGGAATCCATGGTGAGCATGTTATGAAAGCGATCGGCAATCTTTATGATAATTACACGTACATCATCATTTAAGGTCAAAAGCATTTTTCTGAAATTCTCTGCTTGTTGAGAAATGTTCATGTCTTTTTTTAAATGAGATATTTTAGTAAGTCCGTCTACAATGCGAGCTACCGTTTCACCGAACATACGATCTATGTCATCTAAAGTGTATTCAGTATCTTCGACCACATCATGCAATAGGGCAGAGGCTATAGATACCGCATCCAGTCCTATTTCAGAAGCAACAATTTTAGCTACCGCTATGGGATGAAAAATGTAAGCTTCGCCAGATTTTCTTCGCTGATTTTTATGCGCATCAACAGCTATCTCAAAAGCACTCCGTATTAGTTTTTTATCCTCATCTGTCAATGTTTGATAACTAATTCGAAGTAGCTCTTTGTACTCTTGAGCTATAAGTTTATTTTCTTCTTCTATCGCTGCCTGTGTCATACTAGATTAAAAATAAGATAATCTTATATGATGCACAACAAAAATTATGCCTTTAAATTACGTATGCGATCTATTAGTGGTGGATGTGAATAGTGCATGAATACGTATGCTGGATGTGGAGTTAAGTTGCTAAGACTGTTTTTTGATAGCTTTTTCAAAGCTGTTACTAATGGTATAGCTGCATAAGTTTTTTTTGCATAGTCATCTGCCTGGTATTCAAATTTTCTTGAAAAATAATTCATTAATAAGCCCGTAATTTCAGAAATGGGGCTGTATAAGATTCCAAAACCAATTAGTGAAGCATGAAAACTTGGGCTGTCTACCCCAATTGCCAATGAAACTTCTGGGTTGTTGATGAAAAATGAAAGTATCAAGAGCATGAAGCCGGTAAGAAGAATAGATGTGACCAGATTGTATACGATATGTTTTTTCTTGTAATGACCTATTTCATGTGCCAATACGGCAAGAATTTCTTCTTCTTCCAAGTCATCTATTAAGGTGTCATATAAAGTTACTCGCTTTTCTTTTCCAAACCCAGAAAAGTAGGCGTTTGCTTTTGTAGAGCGTTTAGATCCATTGATGACAAATATCTGTTGCAGGTCAAAACCTACTTGTGCTGCGTAGTTTTTGATCTTTTCTTTTAAGGTGCCCTCTTCTAGGGGTTCTTGCTTATTGAACAAGGGTACAATTAACCTGCTGTAAAAAACATTTATGAACAAGGTGAAAATTGCAATCAGTGCCCAAGTATATAACCAAAAGGCTGTACCTGCCCATTGAAAAAACCAAATGATAAGCGATAGCATTGTGCCACCAACAATAACGGTCATTAACCATTGCTTGAGCTTATCAATAAAAAAGGTTGCTTTTGTGGTTTTGTTGAAGCCGAAGCTTTCTTCGATTACAAAAGTTTGGTAGTAAGAAAATGGAATATTGATCATATCGCTTCCGATCATAATTATCCCAAAGAATACCAAAGCCTGTACAATGGTATTATCACTTTGATTCTGAGCAATGCTATCTACCCAAGCAAATCCGCCAAATAGCAGAAACGCTAAAATCAATAATAGTGAAAAAACCGATGTAAAAAGGTTGTATTTGTAGTTCGTTAGTTTGTATGCTTGGGATTTTTCATATTCTTCAGTGTTATAAACGTCATTTAGATCTTCTGGTATGGGGTTTTTAAATTGCTGTGCGTTCAAATAATTCATTGTCGTAGCAAATATAAATTCTGCAATTAGTATGAAAAGAATGCAGTAAAAGACGAATGTATTATTCATAATAATGTAATTGTAAACGATAAATTTGATAGAAAAAGTAAAAGTTTTACTTATTTATTTTTCGCTGACGTTTGGCTTCAAAGATAAGTATTGCGGCAGAGACCGAAACGTTCATAGAATCTATCGCGCCTTCCATGGGTATAATAATATTTTGAGAGGCATTGTTAAGCCACTCAGTACTAAGACCGGAGTGCTCCGTACCTACTACTATAGCTGTAGGTTCTTTGAAGTCAACCGTTGTATAATCTTTAGATGCTGACAGTGCAGCACAGAAAATCTGAAACCCTTCTCTTTTAAGGTAGGATATAATCTCTGTTGTGCTACCCATTTTTACCTCCCTGGAAAAAACACATCCTACACTTGATCTAATAATATTTGGGTTGTATAGGTCTGTTTTAGGGTTTGCTATTAAAACCGCATCTAAATTTGCAGCATCTGCCGTACGTAATAATGCGCCAATATTACCAGGTTTTTCGGGAGCTTCTGCAATTAGTATTAATGGATTTTTAGTTTCAAATGCTAAAGAAGAAAGCTCGTGATCCTTAGCCTTTGCTATAGCTATAATACCTTCAGTGCTATCTCTGTAAGCCATTTTTTTATAGACCTCCCCACTTACGGAAATTAACTGATTTGCATTGAAAGACTGAAGTATGTCACTATTTTCTAGAATTTCTTGGCAGTATAATATCGTATCAATATGATAGTTTGCATTGTTCGCAATTTCTATCTCGCGTAGCCCTTCTAACACAAAAAGGCCTGTTTTTTTACGCTCCCTTGATTTTTCCCTTAAAAGTAGTACCTTTTTTACTAGGGAGTTTTGCGTGCTGCTAATGTATTTTGTTGCTTGCATGAAATGCAAAAATAGGTCAATTTAGTAAGTCTCTTATAGTTTCTCGACTAACAGGTCTTTAAAACCATAAAAATCATATAAAAAATGAATAAATTCTACCTATTAGTATTCTCTCTGGCATTGTTTTCATGTAAAGAAGCTCCAAAAAAAGAAGCGATTGCCGACTCTGTTGAGAAAGTGGAGAAAGAGCTGGATTTAAGTAAGTACCCAACAGAATTAAACAAGGTGTTTGAGGCTCATGGCGGGATAAAAGCTTGGAAAAGCTACAAAACGTTGAAGTTTGAGATGCCAAATAAAGAGTTTAATGAAATACAAACTATCGATCTTCAGAAAAGATTGGACAAAATTTCTACAGACGCCTATACGCTTGGTTATGATGGTTCTGATGTTTGGCTTTCAGATCATACGGGTAATTATGAAGGAAAACCTAAGTTCTATCATAACTTAATGTTTTATTTCTATTCAATGCCGTTTGTGTTATCTGATGAAGGAATAAAGTACGAAGAAGTTGATGCTTTGATTCATGACGGAGTTGCATACCCAGGGTATAAAATTTCTTATAATAGCGGAGTAGGTGCTTCATCTACAGACGAGTACTATATTCATTATGATGCAAAAACATATGAAATGAAATGGTTGGGCTATACTATGACTTATTTTAGTGGTGAACCTTCAGAAAAAATTAATTGGATCAATTATGCGGAGTGGGTTGAAGTTGATAAAATTTTGTTGCCAAAAGTAATTACATGGTATAAAGTAGAAAAAGGGGAAATTACAGCGCCTGCAAATACCGTTAACTTTGAAAATGCAAGTTTAAGTGTTGAAGCTAAATCAACGGACTTTTATGCTAAACCTACAGAAGCGGTAATTGTGGAATAAGTTTTCTTAAAATCATATAATTCTTTTAAAATAGGTGCCATTTTTATGGCACCTTATTTTTTATACCTAACTTGGAATTTATCTAATTTTAAAGGAATATGAATGTACTTTTTTTTGGCATTACAAAGGATATCGTAGGAAGTTCTGAAATCAGTTTTTCTGATGATTTTAAGCCTATAAATGTTGCCGAACTAAAAAAACAACTTATAAGTTCTTATCCTGAATTTTTGAAATTAAACTCATTGGCGGTCGCTGTAAATAGTGAGTATGCCGATGATAGTGTACCTTTGAACGGCAATGATGAAATTGCTATAATACCACCGGTAAGCGGAGGCTAATGAAGAAAATAATTGAAATAGTTGATGTAATAGATACCGCTAGGGTGTATACTGAATTAAGTGATGCCAAAAGTGGAGGAATATGTGTTTTTGTAGGCGCTGTACGTGAGTTTACAAACCATGAAGAAGTAATTGCTTTAGAGTTTGAAACCTATAAGTCAATGGCATTAAAAGAAATGGAGAAAATTGCAGATGCAGCTTTAGAAAAATGGTCATTGAACAAGGTGGTCATGAGACATGCCGTAGGTGAAAAAGGAGTTGAAGAACCAGTGGTGGTGGTAGGTGCATCTTCTGCGCATAGAGATGCGTGTTTTGAAGCCTGTAGATTTCTTATCGATACTTTAAAAGAGACTGTTCCTATATGGAAAAAAGAGAAATTTAAAAATAAAACGGTGTGGGTATCCGCACATCCGTGAGAAATTAGAAAAGAGATAAAAGAGTAAAGAAAATAGAGTGTAGAGAAGAGAGAATAAGAACTTGTTTTTGAATTTGATTTTGTTTTTGAACTTGACTCTTGAACTTGTTTTTAAAAAATATGTTAATAGACAACCATAATAGAGCAATAAATTACTTGAGATTGGCGGTGACGGACCGTTGCAATCTTCGTTGTAATTATTGCATGCCGGAAGAGGGAATTAACTTTGCCAAAAATGATAAGTTGTTTACCATAGATGAGTTGGTGAAATTAAGCAAGATTGTAGTTTCACAAGGCATAGATAAAATACGAATTACAGGTGGTGAACCATTTGTTCGTAAAGATTTAATGGTGTTGCTACGTAGTTTGTCAAAGTTAGATGGACTTAATGATATTTCTGTTACTACGAATGCAACTTTAATTGGTCCGTTTATAGATGAGCTGAAAGAACTAGGCATTAAAAATATTAATGTGAGTATGGATGCTATTAATCGTGAGACTTTTGAACGTATTACGCGCCGTAATCACTATGATGTGGTGTATAACAACATGATTCGGTTAATTACTGAAGGATTTAATGTTCGTGTTAATTTTATTGCTTTAGACGGTCAGAATACAGATGATATTCTACCTATGCTAGAGTTAACAAAACATTACAATGTATCTGTCCGTTATTTGGAAGAAATGCCTTTTAATGGCGGATCTAAAGAATTTCAGACTATCAAGTGGGATTTTAAGACCATACTTGAACATATAAGAAATGAGCATCCAGATTATTATAAATTAGAATCCCCAAAAACATCAACATCCATTAATTACAAGATTCCCGGTTTTAAAGGAACTTTTGGTGTAATTCCTTCTTTTAGTAGAACATTTTGTGGTAGTTGTAATCGTTTAAGAATATCGGCTACAGGTGATGTTATCACCTGTTTATATGCCAAGGCAAGTGCCAATCTTAGAGAAATTATGAGAGCTGATGATATGGAGGAGAATATTAAAAAGGAAATTTTAAAGGCTGTAGGCAGTCGTGCTAAAACAGGTTTTGAAGCACAAGAAAAATATAAAGACGTATTTAGTAATTCAATGACTTCAATAGGAGGATAATGCAGAAGAAATTATCACATATAGATGAATCTGGGAACGCTACCATGGTAGACGTTTCTCAAAAAAAAGTTTCGGTACGTACCGCAATTGCAAGTGGAACTATTAAGTTTCCGTCAGAGGTGTTCAAATCTTTGTCTGATCAAGATTTTGTGGGTAAAAAAGGAAGTATTGTACAAACAGCTGTAATTGCAGGTATACAGGGGGTAAAGAAAACATCAGAATTAATACCCTTATGCCATCAAATAAACCTATCAAAAATCAATATTGAAATTGAACCGGAATTTGATGCATTTCAGATTACTTGTACGGTAAAATGCAATGAAAAAACAGGTGTGGAAATGGAAGCTTTAACAGGAGTTTCTATTGCCGCGTTGACTATTTATGATATGTGCAAGGCCCTTTCACAAGATATCGTTATAGGGGCAATTCAATTAGAACAAAAAACAGGAGGGAAGAATGATTTCCAAAGATAAGTTATACGGCTTGGTGCTTTCCGGAGGTAAAAGCACAAGAATGGGAGAAGACAAGGGTTTAATTGCTTACCACAACCTACCACAACGAGAGTATTTATACCATTTGTTGAACGAGGTTTGTGATCAAACGTTTTTGAGTATCCGTAAAGATCAAGAGAAAGATATTTCAAACGATTTTGAAACTATAGTGGATAATGATGAATTTCGTGGTCCTTATAACGGATTATTATCTGCTCATAAAACTTATCCTGAAGCTGCTTGGTTGGTATTGGCGTGCGATTTACCGTTAATGGATAAAAAGGCTTTACAGGAGTTGGTTGCGGCGAGAAATGCAAACAAAATTGCTAGTGCTTTTGCAGATGCAGATAACCCGTTACCAGAGCCACTTTGTGCTATTTGGGAACCTGAAGCTTTACAAAAGTCTGTAACATATTTAGAAGCTGGTAATGGTTCTTGTCCAAGAAAATTCCTTATAAACTCAGATGTGAACTTGGTGTTTCCAAAACATAAAGAGGTATTGCTCAATGCAAATTCTAGAGCAGAATATGAAGAAGCGCTACTAAAAATAGCCCAATGAACGAGGAACGTTACCTAAGACAAATCACCTTAGACAGATTTGGAAATGAAGGTCAGCAAAAGCTAAATGAAGCCAAGGTATTAGTGGTTGGGGCTGGCGGACTAGGAATTCCTGTGCTGACTTATTTAAACGCTATGGGTGTTGGTACTTTGGGTGTTGTTGATGCTGATGTTGTTTCATTATCAAACCTTCATCGTCAGGTTTTATTTACCGAAGCTATGGTAGGTATCCCCAAGGTAGAGGCAATAAAAAGTCAATTATCAGCTCAAAATTCTACTACTACTATCCAGATTTACCAAACTTATTTAACGGTAGCAAATGCCCTTGATATTATTAAAAACTATGATATCGTTGTAGATGCTACGGATAACTTTCCCACTAGATATTTAATTAATGATGCCTGTGTAATTGCAAATAAGCCTTTTGTTTATGGTGCATTACACGCTTTTGAGGGGCAAGTAAGTGTGTTTAATTATAAAGGCGGACCAACATATCGTTGTTTGTTCCCCACAATGCCGGCGGCTGATGCTGTTCCTAACTGTAATGAGAATGGCGTGCTGGGTATTTTGCCTGGTATCATTGGTAACCTGCAAGCTTTAGAAGTGGTAAAGGTTATTGCAGGAATAGGAGAAGTGGTATCAGGTGTTTTATTGCTTTTTGATACTCTCAGTCAGCGTATGCAACGAATGAAATTTCAACTGCAACCGGGTAACAACGAGATAAAAACGCTGGCTACTAGTTATGAGTTTGACTGTGAACTTCCATTGAAATCTGTAGATGCTGTTGAGCTTCAGCAATTGCTTTCAGCTAAACCTGTTGAGTTGATAGATGTGCGAACCGATAAAGAATTTCAAAGGCAACATTTAAAAGAAGCCAAACATATTCCTTTAGGTGAATTAACAGATAGAGTAGCTGAGCTTAATTTGGAGGCTACCGTTTATGTCATATGCCAATCTGGCGTACGCAGTAAAAAAGCAATAGGCATTTTGCAAGGATTATTTCCGGGGAAAGATTTTGTTAATGTAATGGGAGGAATGAATAATATGAAGGATTATGTTGATACCTATTGAGCAACTACTACTTTTATCCGTTGGTTTTTTTATCATAGCTACATTATATTCTTCTGTAGGTTTTGGTGGTGGATCTAGCTATTTAGCTTTGTTGACGCTATTTTTAACAAGCTTTTTTGCCATAAGGTCAATTGCGTTGGTTTGTAATTTGGTGGTAGTTTCAGGTAGTACGTATCTGTATTTTAAAAATGGTCATGCAAAATTGAAAGATTTTCTACCCTTTGTTTTGGCAAGTATTCCGTTAGCGTATCTAGGAGCTACATATCGTTTAAAAGAGAATGTGTTTTTTATGATTTTGGGATGTTCTCTAATTCTATCGGCATTGTTTTTGGCTGTTCAAACCTTTGAAATCAATAAATCGAAAAAAGAGGTTGCAGCGTATCCGAATTATTTGAGTTATGTTCTTGGCGCTGGTATAGGTTTCCTATCTGGATTAGTAGGTATTGGTGGAGGTATTTTTTTAGCTCCGGTTCTAAATCACCTACGGTGGAATAAAGCCATAAAAATAGCTGCTCTGGCAAGTTTTTTTATTTTGGTAAATTCGGTTTCCGGTTTATTCGGATTAATAACTAGCCAATCGTTGTCATTACCATGGCGAGAAACAATTTGCTTGGTCATAGCAGTGCTTCTTGGCGGACAATTAGGTATTCGCATTAGCCTTAAAAAACTATCGCCAAATGGCATAAAAAGGATTACCGCCTTATTGGTATTTGTAGTGGGTATACGGGTCTTGTTGGTAAATGGACTAGGATTATTTTAGAAAGTCAAAATAATGAGTTTCAAATCTTCAAGAGTGCTGTTTTTAATATTTTATGTTTAATTCCATGATTACATTTAAAGAAGCGTACCAAAAAGTGTTAGACCATCCTCTAGATCTAGGAATAGAGAATGTGCCACTTTTAAATAGTTTGAATAGAATATTGGCAGAGGACATCTATGCCGATAGAGATTTTCCTCCCTTTGATCGCGCTACCAAAGACGGGATTGCCATTCAGTTCTCTGATTTAGCAAATAATAGACACGCTTTTAAAATAGAAGGAGTTGCTGCCGCTGGTGTAGTTCAGCAAGTTTTAAAAGATAAAAGCAATTGTTTGGAAGTGATGACAGGTGCTGTAGTGCCAAATCATTGCGATACCGTAGTTATGTATGAACATCTTACTATTGAAGATGGTGCGGTGACCATCACTAAGAATGTAACCAAGGGTCAGAATATACATTATCAGGGCAGCGATGAAAAAAAAGGAACACTTTTATTATCCAAAAGAAAAAAAATCAGTCCCGCAGAAATAGGTGTAATGGCTACTGTAGGGAAAGCAATGGTAATGGTTAAGGGAAACCCTAAGATTTGCACAGTTGCAACAGGAAATGAACTGGTTGAGGTTGATGAGATACCTAAACCACATCAAATACGGAAATCTAACATGCTTACGATTGAGTCGGCATTATTGAATTCTAAAATTGAAGCCGGTTCACTTCATTTGTTGGATGATAAAAAGGAAATTGAGCGAGAACTAGAAAAAGCTCTACAAGATAATGATGTGCTTCTATTGAGTGGAGGAGTATCTAAAGGAAAGTTCGATTTTATCCCGGAAGTAATGGAGTCATTGGGTGTAAAGAAAGTTTTTCATAGAGTACTACAAAGACCTGGTAAGCCATTTTGGTTTGGAATTCACCCTAAGCTGAAGACGGTAATTTTTTCTTTTCCAGGAAATCCGGTGTCTACATTTGCTAATTATCATCTCTATTTTTTACCTTGGTTGCAAACCTCATGGGGTATTTCAATAGATAAATTGTATATTAAGCTGAGCACGGCTATTACCATATCATTACCGTTAACCAGGTTTATACAGGTGAATACGGAAGAAAAAGAAGGGGTGTTATGGGCAACTCCTGTCATGGAAAATGGTTCTGGAGATTTAACCAGTCTGGCAAAGTCAGACGGATTTATCTGTCTAGAACCAAGAAATAAGGAGTATGAGGTTGGGGAGGTTGTATCCTTTGTTAAGACTAGGTAGTAATTAATTAAACGTTTCTGTATGAATTCTGTAGTAAAGAATATTTTGGGTGTCGTAGCCGGAATAGTAGTTGGTAGTATTGTAAATATGGGAATTATTATGATTAGTGGCTCCATAATTCCGCCACCGGAAGGTGGAGATATTACGACAATGGAAGGGTTAAAAGCAACTATGCATTTATTTGAGCCTAAAAATTTTATTTTTCCTTTTCTAGCCCATGCATTGGGAACTTTGGTAGGTGCTTTTGTAGCAACAAAAATAGCGGCAACAAGAAAAATGTTAATGGCTTTGATCGTTGGCTTGTTTTTCCTAATTGGCGGTACCGTAAATATTGCTATGCTTGGAGGTCCTATGTGGTTTACCGTTTTGGATATTTTAGTAGCTTATATGCCAATGGCATTTGTGGGCTATTTACTTGGTAAAAAATAGTTATACCTTATTTGTAACAAGAAAGAGGCTGTCTAAAATTCTAGACAGCCTCTTTTTTATGAATAATTTAAATGTATTATTTTCCTTCGTATTTGCCCATATAGCGTTTCCAAAGTTCAGTTTGGTGTGTTTCTAAAGAAACAGTTCTACCATCAATGAAAACATGTGTTAATTGATTGCCCGCCATTTCTAAAGCATCACCTTCAGATATAAAAAGTGTAGCACTCTTTCCATTTTCTAAAGTTCCGTAAAGGTCGTCTATGCCTAAAATTGTAGCGGTATTACCTGTTAATAATTGAACGGCTACTTCTTTATCTAAGCCTTGTTGTGCGGCTTGTCCTGCATAGAAAGGTAAATTTCTAGTTTGAAAATTTGCTGCATTCGAGTTTTGAATTCCCACTAATAAACCTGCATCTACTAACAACTTAGGTAGTTTGTAAGGTAAGTCATAATCATCGTCATCAAATACCGGAAGGTTATGAGTGTATTGTACTAAAACAGGAATATTGTTGCGCTTTAAAAAATCAGGAATTTTGTAGGCATGATAACCGCCAATTAAAACAACTTCTTTAGCGCCGTTAGATTTTAAAGTATTGATAGCATCAATAATCTGTTTTTCATCATTAGCATGCACATATAATTTTTGACTGCCATCAAAAACCCCTTGCATTGCCGCATAGGCTGGGTTTACTTCTTTTGTAGTAGATTTACCGTAAGCAGCGGCATTTTTGAAGAAGTTGGTAACTGCATCTATTTGTTCAGCATAATCTTTGTTTGGCTGGTATCCTGGATCTTCACCGGCCCACCAACGACCTTGCTTAAAAGTAGCAGGCCAGTTTAAGTGAACACCATCATCTACTTTTATGGCAGCATCTTCCCAGTTCCAGGCATCAAATTGTACAATGCTTGACGTACCTGAAATTCTACCTCCTGAAGGTGCTATCTGTCCAATAAGTACTCCGTTAGGGCGCATGCTTTCTACAACTTTGGATTCAGAGTTGTATGCGATTAAACTTCTAACATGAGGAATAAAATCGCCTATTTCGTCATCATCTTTTGATGCTCTCACGGCATCGATTTCTACTAAACCTAGTGTTTTGGAAGGTGCAATGAAACCTGGGTACACGTGTTTTCCGGTAGCATTGATTACTTTGCCCTTTCGTGCAATTTTCATTTTAGAATCCCCTACAAAAGTAATCTTCCCATCTTCAAACATGATCAGTGAACTTTCAATAACTTCTCCGTTACCCAAATGTGCCGTGGCGCCTTCTATGGTTATAGCTTCTGTTTGTTTAGAACCGGGCGTTTGTTGTGCCATCGCTGGTATGACCAGACCTAAGGCTATGATTATAGTTATAACTTTTTTCATTTGTATTGTTTTATGTTTTTTGAAATGTAGCGTGTTGATTTAAAGGCTTTCGCAAGTAAAATCTCTTTTTACACTTTGCTTTGGACCTTGTGTTTTTTTACCACTACTTTTTTCATCAAGCATCATGGTTACCAATTCATTTCTTTCTTTTTTAATTTTCTCACGGTTTTTCTTATCCGTTTCTAAATCAAAATAAGTAACACCTTCGATCATCGTTTTTTCTGCTTTGGTATATACAGATAGCGGGCTACCGGACCATAAAACAAGATCAGCATCTTTACCTTCTTTTATACTACCTACACGGTCATCTAAATGTAAAAGTTTGGCAGGATTTATGGTTACCATTTTCCAAGCTTCTAATTCGGTCATACCACCATATTTAATTGTTTTTGCAGCTTCTTGATTTAATCTTCTGATCATTTCACGGTCATCACTATTAATAGCGGTAACAACACCTTGCTTTTGCATTATTGCGGCATTGTAAGGTATAGCGTCGTTTACTTCAAATTTATACGCCCACCAGTCGCTAAAGGTACCGGCACCAACGCCGTGTTCAGCCATTTTATCGGCTACTTTATATCCTTCTAATATATGGGTAAATGTGTTTATTCTGAAACCAAAATGTTCAGCAACCTTCATCATCATGTTAATTTCACTCTGTACATAGGAGTGACAGGAGATAAAACGTTCTCCGTTAATTATCTCGGCCAGTACTTCCATTTCCTCATCATAACGATAAGGTTCCCCGTTTTTCTTTTTGGTATCATATTCCTTAGCTCTTTGAAAGTAGTTCATGTACAATTGTTCTACACCCATACGTGTTTGTGGAAAACGAGAAAAACTGCCCCAGTTACTTTGCTTTACATTTTCGCCAAGGGCGAATTTGATGAACTTGGGAGAGTTGTCGTAAATTAATCCGTCTGCTTCTTCACCCCATTTTAATTTTAAAATTGCCGATCTACCCCCAATTGGGTTTGCAGAACCATGCAGTAATTGAAGTGATGTAACACCACCTGCAAGAGAATGATAAATACCCATATGTTCTGGATCCACTACATCTTCCATTTTTACCTCTGCAGAACTGTTCTGACCTGCTTCGTTTACGGCTAAAGCGGCAATATGACTGTGCTCGTCAATAATACCTGCAGTTAAGTGTTTCCCCGTTGCATCAATAACGGTTGCGCCGCCAGCACTGAGGTCTTTTCCTATTTTAACGATTTTTCCGTTTTTAACCAATACATCCGTATTTTCCAAAATTCCGGCATCTTCACTGGTCCAAACCGTTGCATTTTTAAATAAGGTATTTTGTGCTTTTGGTTTAGATGCAAATCCGTATCCTACATTTGGGAAGGTTACCGGCATGACTTTTATAACATCTTCTTTTTTCTTTTTCTCAGCTTCTTTTTTGGTGAAAGATTTAGATTTAGTAGCTGTAAATTGTGATTCTGTACCGTCTGGTAAAACCAAACGACCGGTGAGGTTATCTGATGCTTTAGTAACTGCACCAATCATTCTATATGTTTTTTTGCCTTTATCGGTAGCAAATGATAACGTTACCCAATTGTCATTGTAAGCAATCTTTGAGTTTAATTTGGTAGTGTCCTGTTTTACCTCAATCTTAGGTTTTGAAATTTCTCCGGTTATAGAAAAAGCATACGATTTTCCTTGCACGGTTAAGTTGTAATCCCCACGAATGTCTTTTATATCCATTGCATTAACAACACTTTTTGTGCCTTGAACCCAGTTTTCGTAAAGCGTAATAGATTTATCAAAGACATCGCCAGAGGTGATCAAGAAGTTGGCTAGAGCACCAGTTTTTAAAGAACCTATTTCATTTGATTTACCTAGTATTTGCGCAGGTACCGTAGTCAAAGCTTCTAGCGCTTTGGTAGTGGAAAGTCCGTATTCAATGGCTTTCATCAACTTCTCCTTGAACTTTGCAGGAGATTTTAGGTCATGGGTAGTTAGGGAGAACTGAATTCCGTTGTCTGCCAATACCTTTGGGTTAGAAGGAGCCTGGTTCCAATATCGCATATCTTGTAAAGAAACGTACCCCACAGCATACGGATTAGAAACATCATACGCATCTGGGAAATTAAGAGGTACTATGAACTTGGCATTGGTTTCTTTAATTTCCTCTATACGTTCAAATTCATTACCTCCACCTAAAATAGTGTATTGTATGCCGTTGGCATCTCCTATCTTATCGGCTCGTAAATCATGGGATTTATCTTTGGCTTCAAAAATTTGAACTAAGTTCTTATTTTCATTCAATGCCTGTAAAGATAGATCGGTTGTGGTTGCATTGCCTTTGGCATACCAATCTGCATCACTATACATTTGTCTTAATAAGGCTAACGCTCCCATTAATGATCCTGGATAGGACTGACTTTTTTCAATACTTTTAGTTAAAGAAAAATATTGAGCAGAGCGGTCGTCTAAAATCCTATTTGCATTGGTGCCACTACCATTTAAGGCAATAAGAACACCGGTGCCTCTGGCGATACCGTCATGTATATGAGAATTTA
This sequence comes from Maribacter ulvicola, assembly GCF_900155985.1. GTDB lineage: Bacteria > Bacteroidota > Bacteroidia > Flavobacteriales > Flavobacteriaceae > Maribacter > Maribacter ulvicola. The sequence continues at coordinate 293,649 of NZ_FTMA01000003.1, read as the reverse complement.
CGACACCAAAACCAGCTTCGCGCAACACTTTTGCTTCTTTATCATCATAATTAAATTTTTCAATTGCCTTGTTTTCTGGCATAATATGGTCGTTCCAATAATAGCCTTCCCTAGAAGGTTCATATTGAGCAGAACGTCCGCCACTGGGCTTCTTTTTTGCTTGTTCTACACCAAATTTGGAGTATATGTCAATAAAGGATGGATAAATAGATTTTCCTTCTAAATCGATAACAACGGCATTTTTTGGAATGCTAACAGTGCTAGAAGCGCTGACAACTTTGCCGTGCTGGATTAATAACGTTCCTTTTTTGATGACTTCAGTTGGAGTGATGAAGATTTTTGCATTTGTAAAAGCCGTGTAGTTATTGTTATTGACTTTTACCCCTGCATTTTCGGGAAAATAATCTTGTGCAGTTAAAAGTGAACCATACCCAAGTAGGCATAGTACAAAAAATAGTTTTCTCATTACGTTAGGTTTGAATTAGTATTTTAAAAATACTGGGATTACACAGTAAACACGGTCTATTTCACTTTTGTTTAACACTTGGGTAAGTGGTAATTGAGAAAAGCTATTATTTTCTTAAAATTTTATAAAAAGGGCGATTATTTTAATGAATGATTGTGAAATCCTAACCTGTTTTAAAGAGGATGGTCTTTATGGTAGGCAACTAAGAACAGTACTACGGCACTATAACTTCTAATACCTTCTTTTTGGTTGTTGGCCTTTAAAAATGTATCGAATATTGATTTGAATACAGGTTCCATAGGGTTCTCGTAAGAATTCCAAAAAATAGCCATTTCTTGAAAGTTGCTTTTTACACCAGAATTCAATTGCAACATTAACTTATCAAAATCTTCGGTATTGGTTCTTCTTATGTCATTTAAACAATAGCCTAGGCCGTAAGCATATGCTGCATATTTAAAATAGAGGTCCTTATTGTTAGAGGTAACTAGATAACCTATAAAATTTGTTTCGTTTTCTGCAGAGTAGCCAATCTGATGTCCTACTTCATGACCGGCAACAAAAGGAAATCTAAAGTTGGGGAGTAGACCGTTTACCTGTGCCTCGTTCGTAAATGGATTTAAATATCCGGCGTAACCCATATATGTTAGGCCTGTACTGAATAATGATTTTTTAATGCTTGGTCTATCGTAAGCTAAAAAAGGATGTATTGTTTTTAAATGGTCGTAACCTTGAATTGTTTTTTTGAAAATCTCCTTTTGGGAATACGGAATTTTGACTGCTAAACTTGAGTCATTTGTTATCGTTACTTGGCTTTCGTTCGTTTTCTGAATTAAGCGTTCTGTGAAATCCAGTAAATCTTGATAATCTTTATTAGGAACCAACTCTAACTTTTTAGCTAAAGGTTCTCTATAATAATTCATACCCCACATGACATGGAATGTGAAATAAGCGACAGAGAGTACCACGGCTACATTTTGTAAGAACAGAAGTTTATGTTGCCATATATAAGTTCTATTTTTAATGAGATAGAGCAGGGTAAGTAGTATTAAAACGAAATAAATAATATCGCCCACGGAAAATGGAACCCAACCAAAAAGAAGCCTAAAGAATTTTGAAATTACAGGGTATATACCATTACTGTAGTACTGTTCCACTAAATAGCTACGGGTAGCCAGCCATTTTACAATAATGACCTGAGGGATCAAAGAAATAACAATGGCATTTTTAAAAGATATCTTCATTATCTCAAAAATAGCGAAATCCTTTTTCTATCAGTATTTTTGTAGGCGCTAACCACGAAAAAAAATGTATGGATATTAAGAAATTAAAACCTACTTCCGTTTGGAAGAATTTTTCTAGATTAAATGCGGTACCTAGACCCTCTAAAAAGGAGGAAAGGGTAATCAGTTTTATGTTGGAGTTTGGTAATGGTCTTGGTTTAGAAACCTTCTCTGATGAAATAGGGAATGTTATCATTAGAAAACCTGCCACCAAAGGCATGGAAGATAAGAAAATGATTACGCTGCAAAGTCATTTAGATATGGTACATCAAAAAAATGCAGATACCGTTTTTGATTTTGAAACTCAAGGTATAGAAATGTATGTTGATGGTGATTGGGTAAAAGCGAACGGAACCACATTAGGGGCTGATAATGGTATGGGAGTTGCTGCAATTATGGCGCTTTTAGAAAGTGACGATATACAGCATCCTGCTCTTGAAGCTTTGTTTACTATTGATGAAGAAACTGGTATGACTGGTGCTTTTGAATTGAAAGCGGGTGTATTGAAAGGCGAAATTCTTCTAAATCTAGATACGGAGGAAGATGACGAAATTGATATTGGTTGTGCAGGTGGTATAGATGTTACGGCAACTAGAACCTACAATGAAAAAGAAGGTGCACACGGTGATGCCGGTTTAGAGATTACGGTTAAAGGTCTAAAAGGCGGTCATAGCGGTATGGATATTCATAAAGGTTTGGGCAATGCCAATAAAATTATGAACAGATTACTTTTTCTAGGTCTGGAGTATAATGTTCGTATCAGCTCATTGAACGGCGGTAGTCTTAGAAATGCAATACCTAGAGAAAGTGTTTGTAAATTAAATATAGGTAGAAAGCATACCGATAAATTCCTTAAAAAGATTCAGGAACTTTCTGAAGCAATAAAGACAGAATTACGCGTTCAAGAACCAGATTTGCAGGTAGCGTTAAAAGTTATGAAGCCTGCGAAAAAGGTAATGGGTCTTGGTGCTCAAGAAAAACTGGTTAAAGCAGTATATGCTGCACATAATGGCGTGTATGCCATGAGTAGTGCAATTGATGGATTGGTGGAGACTTCTAATAATATTGCAATTGTAAAGGTTGGAAAAGGAGAAATATCTATTGGGTGTTTAACGCGCTCATCGGTTGATACCGCTAAGTTAGATTTGGCCAACTCTCTGCGCTCCGCTTTTGAGATTAGTGGTTTTAAAGTTGAATTTAGTGGTGCTTACCCAGGCTGGAACCCTAATCCGCATTCTGAAATATTGACTGTGGCTAAAAACACATATCTTAATTTGTTCAAAGAAGAGCCTAGGGTTGTTGCTTGTCATGCAGGTTTAGAGTGTGGTATTCTGGGCCAGAACTACCCTGAGGTGGATATGGTGAGTTTTGGACCCACCATTCTTGGAGCCCACTCGCCAGACGAGCGTGTAAGTATTTCATCTGTGCAGAAATTTTGGAGTTTACTCTTAGAGATTTTAAAGCATACAAATTAGAATTTTAGGTATAAAAAAGCCCTTTAGTTTTCACTAAAGGGCTTTTTTTATTTCTTATAATTATTGGGTTAGACCCGTAATTTCTAAATCAAATATTAAATCTGCATCTGGTGGAATTGGACCGCCACCTTGTGCTCCATAACCTAAATGAGACGGAATGAACAAACGAACTTTATCACCAACTTTCATGGTTAAAAGTCCTTCTCTGAATCCTGCAATTAAGCGAGATTCCGGAGAATAATCCATTGGAACCGGCATATAGCCACCACCTTGTTGTCTTTTAATATCGAACATACCGTATTTTTGAGCAATCTCTTCATAGTTGCTATCAAATAATGTACCGTCCATTAAATAACCGGCGTACATTACATTAACTTTCTGACCTACTTTTGGTTTTTCTCCAGAACCACTTTCTAAGGTTACTACTTTAAGACCGGAAGCCAATGTTTTTGCATTTGCTTTTTGAGCTTCAACAGAAGAAGCAAATTCTGCCTTTATTTTTTGAACTTTAGCTAATTTTTCAGCTTTCTCTTTTTCAATGGCCGCAAGTCTTTCTTCTTCACCATCAAAATAATCTGTCATGATTTGAACAGCGTCAAATTTACGTGCCTCTTTACCGTTTCTAATAATTTCAACGGTATTCATAATTACTGGTTCTACAGGTTTGTTACCTGCGCCTACAGCAACATTTGCAATAGAATCAACAACACTCATCCCTTCTACTACTTCACCAAAAACAGTATGTTTGTTATCTAGCCAAGGTGTTTCTTTATGTGTAATGAAAAACTGACTACCATTAGTTGTTGGTCCTGAGTTGGCCATTGAAAGGATACCTTTTTTGTCATGCACCAAAGAATCATTGAATTCATCCATAAATTTATAACCTGGGTTTCCGGTTCCTTGCCCTAAAGGATCTCCACCTTGAATCATGAAGTCTTTCATAATTCTATGAAAAGTTAAGCCGTCATAGTATTTTTTACCTTTGTATTCTTCACTTACAAAAGTATTTGTTCCTTCTGCCAAAGAGATAAAGTTTGCAACCGTAACGGGGGTCTTATCTTGCTCTAAACGAACAATAATATCGCCTTTAGAAGTTTTTATATCCGCAAATAAACCGTCTCCTAAATCAGCTCTTTTACTGGTTTTACAGCTAGCTAAGACTAAGCTTACAATTGCAATCAGGTACATTTTTTTAATCATAATGGTCATTTTAATTTACTGTGTTGTCTTGTTGTTTTTCTATCTTTAATATGGTAATTGTAGATTTAAGGGGAACATTGCTGCCTATTTTGTTTTCGTCGCCATGGTAGCCAAATGCTATAGAAGATGGGAAAAGAAATGTAGCTCGCTCATTTTCTTTTAGCATTTTAACGGCATCCCTAAGTCCTAAGAACAATTCTTGTTTGTCAACCTTATAAGTAACAATGCCAATTTCATCTTGAGAATAAATAGTGTCGTTGTCTAAAGTTAATAGGTCATAGGTAAATGCTATTAAGTCATCTGTTTTGGGGGTGTAATCACTTTCTTCGTTAACGGTTAAATAATGATACCATGATCCAGAATTGCTGTGAGAATAATGTTTTAAAGAATCAAGTTCTATAATATCTTTAATCTTGCTTTCTTCTGCTTCCAATAGTTTCTTGCTTCTTTCAATAGACGCTTTAAAGAAACTTCCACTTTTTGTCTGAATTGGTTTTCTTGGTTCAGGTCCGTCACAACCTACTATCAATAGGTATAAAAATAAAAATGAAACTAATCTCATGGTTGTAATTGATTCTTATACAAAGGTAGTAACGAAATAAATTTAGTTATGGTATCTTCGATATTGTCATCACTTTTACCGCCTGCCGCATTTGTATGTCCACCACCGCTAAAGTGTTTTCTTGCAAAATCATTTACAGAAAACTCACCTACGGATCTAAATGAGATTTTGTAAATGCCTTCTTCCCTGTTTTCTATAAATATGACTGCGAACTTAATGCCATCTAAAGTTAAACCGTAATTTACAAAGCCTTCAGTATCTCCTTTCTGGTAGTTATAAGCGTCTAATTCGTCTTGACTTAAGGTAATGTAAGCTGTTGAATATTCTTCAAGAATTACCATATTCTTTAGTGCGCAGCCTAACAAGTGTAGACGGCTTGGAGAATTGGTGTCATAAATGCGATGATGTATTTCTGTGCCTTCTGCACCTTTATCCATGAGATCTGCAATTACCCTATGCGTATTGCTAGTCGTAGCTGCAAATTTAAATGAACCGGTATCTGTCATAATACCTGTGTAAATGCAGTTTGCTATTTCAGGAGTTATGCTATTCTCGTCACCTAATTGATTAATAAGTACGTAAACCATTTCACAAGTAGAGCTCATTTTTACATCTGAGTACATGATTTTAGCATAATCTGATGGCTCTTGGTGGTGGTCTACCATTACAAAAGTAGCGGTTGCAGATTCTAAAACAGCACTCATTTGACCAACGCGACCTAGATGGTTGAAGTCTAAGGTAAATATAATGTCAGCATTGTTGATGCAAGCTTTAGATTGTGAATTTTCTTTTTCAAAATTCAAAATCTTATCTGAGCCTGGCATCCATTTTAAAAATTTGGGATAATCATTGGGGGCAACAATGCTTGCCGTATGACCGGTATTGACCAGGTAATGCCACAGAGCCAAGGTGGATCCAATGGCGTCCCCATCTGGATTTTTATGTGGTATAATTGCTATTTTCTTTGGCGAAGAAAGTAATTTTTTTAGCTTATTCAGGTGCTCTAAATTCATGGCGGCAAAGATACAATTTAATAATATAGGGGTTAAACCGAATACCTTAATTTTACCCAGACTTAATGATCTGAAATGAAAATTATATATTTTATTGTTTGCGCACTTTTCCTAATGGGTTGTTCATTAAATAAGAAACTAATAGGAGATAAAACAACAAATGTCAATTTTGTATTGGCTTTTGGTTCTTGCAATAGAGTTGATTTACCTAATCTCTTATGGGATGATGTTTTAAATGCCAAGCCAGATGTTTGGGTGTGGGGCGGTGATAATATTTATGCAGATACGGATGATATGGTGGCTTTGAGGTCAATGTATAATGTGCAAAAAGAGCAACCTGAATATAAAAAGCTAACGGCAACTACAGATATTCTAGGTACTTGGGATGATCATGACTATGGTCTAAATGACGGCGGAGTAGAATTTGAAGCTAAAGATGCCAGTCAGCAAGAGTTTTTGAATTTCATGAATGTGCCAGATGAAAGCCCGCTACGAAAGCAACAAGGGGTTTATAATTCAAGGAAATATGATGTAGATGGTCACTCTATTAATATTATTATACTTGATACTCGGTATTTTAGAACAAAATTGACTCCAGATACAGAAACCAAAAAAAGGTTGAAACCAAATGAATATGGAGAAGGAACCATGTTGGGGGAAGTACAATGGAACTGGTTGAAAAAAGAACTGAATTCATCTAAATCTGATTTTAATATTATTGTAAGCAGTGTACAGTATTTGTCTCATGAACACGGTTTTGAGGCTTGGGGTAATTTTCCTCATGAAGTAGATAAACTAGCAAGCGTTATTTCAGATTCAAAAGCAGCGGGTGTTATTGTTTTATCTGGGGACAGACATATTTCTGAATTTTCAAAAACCAAAATAGACGGTATGGGTTATCCGGTAATAGATTTTACCAGTAGCGGTCTTACGCATGCCTATAAGGGTTTTGCTGGAGAGCCTAATAAATATAGGGTAGGCGAGGTGGTATTTACCGAAAGTTTTGGAATTTTAGAGTTTAATTTTGAAGCTAAAAAGGTTGATTTTAAGATAGTTGGGGGTAACGGAATAGTGTTGGGGAAATTAGAACAAGTCTACGAATAGTTGTGAGATATGTGGAAAAACGTATTTTTGCGCAAAAATTAAGATATGAGTACGAATAGAACGTTTACAATGATCAAACCAGATGCCGTTAAAAACGGTCATATTGGGGCTATATTAGAAAAAATTACCGCTGCTGGTTTCAAAATCGTAGCAATGAAATATACACAATTGAGCTTAAGAGATGCGCAAGAATTTTATGGTGTACATAGAGAGCGTCCTTTCTTTGGAGAATTAGTTGAATTCATGACAAGCGGTACAATTGTAGCGGCTATCTTAGAAAAAGAAAATGCAGTTGAGGATTTTAGAGCGTTGATCGGTGCTACTAACCCTGCAGATGCAGCTGAAGGTACTATTCGTAAAATGTTTGCTACTAGTATTGGTGAAAATGCAGTACATGGTTCTGATAGTGATGAGAATGCAGCTATTGAAGGCTCATTCCATTTTTCAGGTAGAGAAATTTACTAAGACCAATTATAAGATATAAAAAATGCCAGCTTGAAAGAGCTGGCATTTTTTATATCTAGTATTTTCCAACAGCCAACAACTATCTCAGTACTAATTTTTTTACGACCTCTTTTCCTATTTCTTCATTGAGCATGCGTATAATTTTAGATTTCCCCAAGCTTAATTCTTCTCGTAAAACAGAGGAACTTAAAGCAACGTAAAGGGTGCCAAACTTTAATTCAATCTCTGTAGTATAATTATTTACCCCGTTGCCCATAAGTTTGGCCCATGCCTCTCTGGCATCAACCTTATCTATTCCTTTTTCTAGTTTATTCTTTTGTATAAATGCAGAAAGTGCATCTTTCATTGAAGTATTATCGTTGCCTCTACTTGCCATTATGGGGTTATGTTTATAGGTTCAAATTTGTTGTAGTGATAAGTCGTACCTTGGTTGTTCTTTACCGAGAAACTCTCTTTAGATAGTTGTGTTAATACTTCTTCCCAGATGTTAGCGTTATTGCTGTAACTCATATAAACAGAGTCGTTGGAGATTCTGATTACGAAAGGTTCTGCATCATTAGAGGTTTCAAAAGTACCATTAAATTTAGGATCTACTTTTTTTCTGAAACCTTTTAACGAATCTAATTGTATATAGTCAATAGTACTGTTAATTGAGTACTCTTTTTTAGCTCCATCCTTAAAGGTTACTTCCTTAATTTCCCAATAACCGTTTAAAAGGTGTAATTGATTCTTATCTATTTTAGAGTTGCAAGAAATAAGAACTAAAGAGCAAATAATAAGTAATTTTTTCATTATTACAATTTAAATATTTTATACGATTGATGAATTTTTTTAACAACACTTTCGGTGCGATCGGCATGGGTGTCGCTAATGAATATTTGTCCGAAATTTTCATCATTCACTAATGTGATGATATGAGAAACCCTATGCTCATCCAACTTATCAAAAATATCATCTAAAATTAATATTGGGGTAGTGCCGCTTTGCGATTTCATAAAATGAAACTGAGCAAATTTTAAAGCGATTAAAAAAGACTTCTGTTGACCTTGGCTACCAAATTTTTTAATAGGATAATTGCTGATTTCAAAATTGAGGTCGTCTTTATGAACACCTACGCTGGTATACTGCAACGCTCTATCCTTATCTAGGTTTTTGTTTAAAAGGGTGAGCAGATCGTAATCTTTCAATTTACTATTGTAAGAAAGGGATACGTCTTCCGTATTGCCGGTGATAGATTTGTACTGTTCTTGAAAAATAGGAATAAACGCTTCTAAGAAAGAGGTTCTTTTATTAAAGATTTCAGTACCATACGTTTCCATCTGCTCATTATACACCGCCAAAGTATCTGTATTGAACGTTCTATTGGCTGCAAAATATTTCAGTAAGGCATTTCTTTGTGAAACCACCTTATTGTAATTCATAAGGTTTTGTAAATAGCTTTTGTCTGATTGAGAGATAACACCATCAATAAATTTTCTACGTGTATCACTCCCTTCTATAATGAGGTCTCTATCTGCCGGAGAAATAATGACCAAAGGCAAAAGACCAATGTGGTCGGCAAACCGGTCATAGGCTTTACCATTTCTTTTAATGATTTTCTTATTGTTTTTCTTTAAGCTGCAAACAATTTTCTCTTCTCTACCTTCTTTTTCAAAAGTACCATCGATCACGAAAAAATCTGATCCATGACGAATGTTTTGAGAAGAAACAGGGTTGAAATAACTTTTACCGAACGATAAATGGTAGATGGAGTCAAGAATGTTTGTTTTCCCTATTCCGTTATCACCAACAAAACAATTTATTTTAGCGTCGAACACTAGCTCTTTGGACTCAAAATTTTTGTAATTGATCAATGATAATTGTCTCAGCAGCATTAATAAAATCGGGTTTTAGATTTGGAAGAATGTAAACTAGCTTAAAATATCCAAAAATAACGAATAAATACACTTTGGGATTTCAATAAAACCATTATTTTTGCGCGACCAATAAATTTACAGATGGCAACATACAAGAAAAGAGGATATAAACCTGAAACAAAGGCTGAACAGCAAGAATTTGACGAACAGGAAAGCACAACAGCTGAGGTTTTTAGTTCATTAGATGAAGGCGCTTCTAGATCGGAAGAGTGGGTTTCTAAGAATCAGAATATCATTTTGGGCGTTATTGGTGTTATTGCTATCAGTGTTTTAGGCTATTTGGCTTACGACCAATTTGTAGAGAAACCAAAAGAGGCTAGTGCAGCAAATGAGATGTACTACCCGCAACAATATTTTGACCAAGCATTGGTTGCAACAACTGCAAAAGATTCATTGTTTACTTTGGCAATTGAAGGTGCTGAGGGTAAGTATGGTTTTTTGGATATCATTGAAGAATATAGTGGTACTAAAGCGGCTAACCTTGCCAACTACGGTGCAGGTATGTCTTACCTGAATATGAACAAGTATCAAGAAGCTATTACGTATTTAGAGGATTTTAGCTCTGAAGATGCTGTTTTGGGTGCTTTGGCAAAAGGTGGTTTGGGTGATGCTTTTATGCAATTAGACCAAGCTTCTGATGCTTTAGGGTATTATGAGGCGGCTGTAAAGCATAGTAGTAATACGTATACGGCTCCTAAATTTTTATATAAGGCAGGGATTACTGCCTTGGAAATGGGAGATAAGGATAAGGCTTTAGATTTTTTCCAAAGAATTAAAGACGAGTTTCCAAAATCAGAAAATGCCAGGTCTATAGATGCGTTTATAGGTATGGCTAAAAGTGGCGAATAATGGCGACAGTAAATAAAAATTTATCAGTTTACGATAAGGCAACAATCCCAAACGCGAACGGACTTCGGTTTGGGATTGTTGTTTCAGAATGGAATTCAGAAATAACAGAGGGGTTGTATTCTGGCGCAATTGAAGCTTTATTAGATTGTGGTGCTCAAGAATCTGATATCATCCGTTGGGATGTGCCTGGTAGTTTTGAGCTAACTTTTGGAGCTAAGAAAATGATCAAGAGTCTAAAGGTCGATGCTGTTATTGCTATTGGAAGTGTAATACAAGGGGAAACCAAGCATTTCGATTTTGTATGTGACGCTACGGCTCAAGGAATAAAAGATTTGAATGTGACAACCAACGTACCTGTTATATTTTGTGTTCTTACTGATAATAACATGCAACAAGCCATAGATCGTAGTGGTGGTAAACATGGTAATAAAGGTACAGAAGCGGCTATTGCAGCCATTAAAATGGCGGTTTTAGGCAGCTAATGACCTTTAATTAGGGCTTCAATTTCTATATAAGTTTAAGGGTAATAGGTTAGTGTCGTAAGATGTTAACAAATTTTGGCATTGCTAACATGCCCTATTTTTCTATTTTAAGTAACTTTGAGGTTATGGGGATGTTAAGTAAAATAACGCGGTTACGAAAAAATAGGTCATTTGAATACAATCCTAGGTATTATGATGGCAAGGGGAAAGGAAACCCATTTAAAATGGAACCTAAATTTGATCAGTTTCGTAGCACATTAAATACATCTCGTGGATTAAAGAGAAAGATTAATAGTGCAATTGAAGATTCTAAAAGAAAGGGAGACCGCAATTTAAAGATTAGAATGGCGGTTATAATTGCGGTACTGGTTTTTATTTTTCTTTATATTATTGATTTTGACCTCACAATTTTCTTTACTTCATAATGGCAGATATTATTAGATTATTACCTGACCATGTAGCAAACCAAATTGCTGCAGGTGAAGTGGTGCAACGCCCATCTTCAGTGGTAAAAGAGTTAATGGAGAATGCCATTGATGCAGGTGCTACAGATATTCAACTTATTATAAAAGATGGTGGTAAAACACTTATTCAAGTGGTTGATAATGGCAAGGGCATGAGCGGTACAGATGCGCGTTTAAGCTTTGAACGCCATGCTACTTCTAAAATTCAAAAGGCAGAAGATCTTTTCAATTTAAATACAAAAGGTTTTAGAGGAGAGGCACTGGCTTCAATTGCCGCTATTGCACATGTAGAAATGCTAACCAGGACCGAAGATGACGAAATTGGTACAAAAATTAAAATTGAAGGGAGTAAAATAGTGACTCAAGAGGTTGTTGTTGCCCCAAAGGGAACTTCAATGTTGGTCAAAAATCTTTTCTTTAACATTCCTGCAAGACGTAACTTTTTAAAATCTGATCAGGTAGAGTACCGGCATATTGCTGATGAGTTTCATCGAATTTCATTAGCACACCCACAGGTAGCTTTTAATTTTTATAATAATGGCAGTGATGTTTTTCAGTTACCGGTCAATGATTTTAGAAAACGTATTGTACATATTTTTGGAAGAAAGACAGATGAGAAGCTGGTGCCTGTAGAGGAAGAAACTCAGGTGGTGAAAATATCCGGTTACATTCAAAAACCTGAATTTGCTAAAAAGAGCAGAGGTGAACAGTTTTTCTTTGCTAATAATAGGTTTATTAAGAGTCCGTATTTACACCATGCCATACTGGGAGCTTTTGAAGGGTTAATTCGTCCTGGAACCCATCCTGGTTATTTTTTAAACCTAGAGGTTGATCCAGGTACTATAGATATTAATATACATCCTACCAAAACAGAAGTGAAATTTGATGATGAGCATACATTGTATGCTATGCTTAAATCAACGGTAAAGCATAGTTTAGGTCAATTTAATGTAGTGCCTGCATTGGATTTTGAACAAGACCAAAATTTAGACACCCCGTATTCCTATAAAAACAAACAGGTAGATGTACCGCAAGTTGTGGTAGATTCATCTTTTAACCCGTTTGAAACGGTTAAGCCATCTAAAGGTAACTCTGGTGGTGGTAGTTATTCAAAGCCTAAAGTAGATGGTTGGGAGAATTTGTATGAAGGTCTAGAAACAACGGTAGATAATGGTGTTAGTCATTTAGAATTTGAGTCGGAAGTTGTAAATAGTAGCATTTTTGATGATGAAAAAGAGGTTGTGGAACATTCTACGACCACTTTTCAAATGCGTAAAAAATATATTATAACGACCATAAAATCTGGTATGGTGGTCATTAACCAAAGTAGAGCGCACCAGCGCGTATTGTACGAGAATTTTTTAAAGAATATCACTATTAAAGAGGCTATAAGTCAACAGCTGCTCTTTCCGTTGACCCTTGCTTTTTCTTCAAGTGAAATACATATTCTAAAAGAGATTAAGGAGAATTTATGTACGGTTGGGTTTGTATTCGGAGACATTACGGAAGAAGGAGTAGAGATTTCTGGTGTGCCCGTACTGGTTGTAGAAAGTGAAGTACAAATGATCATGGAACAGTTGATTTCAGATTTTCAACAAGAAGTACCTGGTGATAGTTTTTCTCAAAGTGATATGTTGGCAAAGACCTTGGCAAAAACACTTTCGGTAAAAACTGGAGAAACCTTAGATGAGTTTTCTCAAGTAAAGTTGGTGAACGATTTGTTTGCATGTAAGGAAACAACCTTGAGTCCGTTTAACAAAAAAGTATACATTACGGTTACAGAGAATGATATTGAACGAAAATTTATATAAATGGGAAGGATAACAGAAACAATTAAGCACTTATTGATTATCAATGTTCTGTTTTTTGTTGCTACACAAATGTATGGCGAACAAATGTACGAGTGGTTTTCATTGTACTTCCCAAAAAATGAGCATTTTGAACTTTGGCAGATTATTACCCATATGTTTATGCATGGCGGGTTTATGCATATTCTTTTTAATATGTATGCTCTGTGGGCTTTTGGTTCGCCTTTAGAACAAATGTGGGGTAGAAATAAATTTCTATTCTTCTATATTTCTGCAGGTTTAGGGGCTGCTCTAATTCATATTGGTGTAAACTATTATTACTACAATACGGGTATGAGTGCTTTAATGGATGCCGGTATTTCTGAAAGTAGTATTCTGGAGATTATAAATAACGGACAGTACAATACAGAGTGGTATTCCATTGCTGGAAGAGCTACGATAGATAATTTTTTAGGCGCGTTTAATACTCCAGTAGTTGGTGCGTCTGGTGCTATTTACGGAATATTGGTGGCGTTTGGAATGTCTTTTCCTAACAGCGAATTGTTTTTAATATTTCTTCCTGTTCCTATCAAAGCCAAGTATTTTATTCCTGTTCTAATTGCATTGGATTTATTTTCAGGTGTTACGGGCTATAGTTTGTTTGGTCAAGGTATTGCGCACTTTGCACATGTTGGCGGTGCCCTATTCGGATTCTTAATGATGTGGTACTGGAAAAAAAATCAGTTTAATAATAATAGGTGGAACTAAAATATGGCTCAACCAGATTTAAAATATCAATTTAGTAGGTTAAATATTGCCGAGAAACTCATTGTAGTCAATGTGGTTGTTTTTATTGTGAACGCCCTAGTGCCATTTCTATTAGGTCTACAAAAAAATATCATTGGGCAATGGTTTGAGTTACCAAATGATATAGTGGATATTGTTTTTCAACCTTGGTCTATTGTTACCTATTCTTTATTTCATGGTGGTATAGGTCATTTGTTTTGGAATATGCTGATGATATATTTCGTTGGTCGCATCTTTTTGAATCTTTTTGACGCAAAACGATTCTTGACCGTCTATATACTGGGAGTTATTTTAGGCGGGCTCTTCTTTATTTTTGGATATAATATTTTTCCTGCATTCTTTGATGTCAATGCATCTTTAATTGGTGCTTCAGCGGGTGCTAGTGCCGTTTTAATATTTATTTGTACGTATCTGCCTAATCAAGAGGTTAGGATAATATTTTTTAATGTAAAACTTTGGATGGTTGGTGCTGTGTTGGTGGTAAGTGATTTAATTCAATTGCCAATCAGTAATTCAGGAGGTCATCTAGCGCATTTGGGCGGAGCATTTTTAGGTTACCTATATGCAAGTCAATTGACAAAAGGAAATGACATAGGGTCTGGATTCTCTAAGTTTATGGATAGTGTTGTAAACCTTTTTAAGGGAGGGGGAAAGAAAACGCCGTTGAAGACGGTGTACAAAAATAAAACATCATCTTATAAATCATCACCGGTATCTGATTATGAGAAGAAAACACATCAGAAAAAAATAGATGCTATTTTAGATAAAATAAGCAAGTCTGGTTATGAAAGTCTTTCAAAGGCAGAAAAGGATTTTTTGTTTAAAGCAGGAAAAGACAATTAGGGATGAGGAAAGTGTCTTTTCTCAAAAGAATCATGTTGTTTTTAAATATGATTTTCACGATTACACTTTTGCTCGCTTGTATAGTTCCTTACACATCTTCAGCTAGTTTGGCATTTGTGAGTTTAACTGTGCCTGCCTTGGTTTTATGTAATATGTTCTTTTTTTTGTATTGGTTGATAGGAAAAAAGATTTATATGCTGCTATCACTCACTGTATTGGTGTATGGTTATAATACCTTGGGTACCTTTATTAGTTTTAACTCGGTCTCTTCAATTACGGATCATGAAGATACTTTTTCTATAATGAGTTTTAATAGTTTAGGTTTTAGGGGTAAGAATGATGAATGGGTTAGTACAGCTGGCGATACCCTTGTGAGGTTTGTGTTAAAGGAGCAACCAGATATTATCTGTTTTCAAGAATTTGACGCAAAGAAAACAAGATCTAATTATTTTAAAGAGTATCCATTTAAATATATTGATTATGAACTGGGACCAGACAATGGTAGGGTAATTCAGGCAATTTACTCTAAGTTTAAAATTATTGATAAAGGATTATTAGAATTTTCTAAATCTTCAAATAGTGCCATTTTTGTAGATGTAAAGATTAATAAGGATACCATACGCATTTATAACCTTCATTTAGAATCTTTAAAAATTCGTCCAGAAAATATTAATAGAGAGCGTTCAGACAAGTTGTTTTCAAGATTAAAATATTCTTTTGGAAAGCAACAAGAACAAGCTGCAATTGTTAGGCAGCACATGAATAATAGTCCTTATCGAAATATGGTCTGTGGCGATTTTAATAATACGTAGTTTTCTAATTCTTATTTTACAATTAAAGGTGATTTAAAAGATAGCTTTTTAGAGGCTGGGCATGGTTTTGGTACCACTTTAAAGTTTTGGAAGTTTCCATTTAGAATAGATATGATTTTAGTAGATCCTTATTTTAAAGTACTGCGGCATGATAACTACAAAGTTAATTTATCTGATCATGAACCTATAATGGCAACTATAAATATCCCTCGTGAATAAATAGACAATCTACTAGATCTGCTAACATGTGTAATAGTAGTGCTAATCCAAAAATTCTTGTTTTCTTATAAATAAACAGTAGGGTGTAAAAGCCTATTGCCCAATAGGTATGCAACGGGTGAAAATTAATACTGCAACGGAAAGGATCAAACAATGGTGTGGCCAGAAAATGATCAATATCAATTATAATTGCAGATAATAGTATAATTGCGGACCATAACTTATTCTCTTTATAAAAGTATATGGCAATTACAATAGGTACAATAAAATGAATGCCATAATGAGCTATGAACCTAGTCATTAAGCGTAGTTATAAACTGGTGTTTAAGATATGTTATGCAATTAGGACCTAGGTTAAATAAAAGGTCTAAGATGCTCAGGTTAGGAGTAAAACCATGTCTGTCGCCAAATACTTGTGTATAGGGTTCTATGTTCAATTGAGGTTTAAATTTAGCATTTATTAAAAATCTAAAATCTTCCTTGCCCTCTGGTGAGGTCTCAAATGCATTTGTTTTATTCGTTGGCATTTCTAGTTGTAGGCATTCAAATATGGTCTGTATGGTCTTTAGATTGTAGTCAAGTAGACTTTCGTAAGGTTGATCGTATAAAGGTCTAATATCATCTTCATAAAACTCAAAGAAGGGTGACGTTCTGTAGGCTGTTTCTAAAGTACGCCAATGTTGTCTCTGCCATGGGTATGAATTGTCTATTTGAACATCTTTGTATTTTTGTCTACCATTTGATCTGCCTACATGAATGATAGGTATACTTAATATATGCTTACCTCGGTCATTAGAAATATAGGTTCTATTTCTAAAAGTCTGTTTCTGGTAATTATCGTTTACCTCCCAACAAATTGGGTGGTGCATGATATAGCTAAACGTTACTATGTTAGGGAAATATGAGGGATGAATTAATTTCACTTTTTTTCCTTTTTACGTTTCCAGAACCAATTTCCAACGAAATAAGCTACTAATAAAATTAAGAAATATTTAAAATAAGATTGTGGCTCCCCATCACCATTGACTGTGGTGAAAATACGATCCCATCTTGGTCTCCAATTACTAATACCTTCGGTAAAATTATCAAAACTCATCCATATGAAAATAGGTGTACCTACAATATGGTTTTCAGGCACATAACCCCAGGCTCTACTATCTTCAGAATGGTCTCTATTATCACCCATCATCCAGTAATAATCTTGCTTAAAGGTGTAGCTTGTTGCTGGTGTGCCATTGATGCTAATTTGGTTGCCAGATACAGAAATTTCATTCTTTTCGTATTCTTTTATAATCTTCTTATATAACGGAAGTACTTTTAAATTTAAGTCTACTGTTGCGCCTTTTTGAGGAATGTAAATAGGTCCCAACTGGCTATAATTCCATGGATAATCAGGACTTTGGGGGAATAAGTTGATGCCTCTTCTTCCTTTTTCCGCTACCTTTTGTACAACAGAATCTATATTAGGATTGCTTCTTAGAGATGCAACCATATGGGCAGTTAAAGGAACGGTACGTTGGCGATCTGTAATTTCTTTTAATGATAACCTATATTTAGCTATGACATTGGTGGGTATGCCAGATGCTTTTGTATAAAGTTCTAGCTGTCCATTTTCGGATTGATTGAAACCCATAATGTATGCTCTTAATCCGTTTACTTGCTCTTGGTTCAACGGGCTAGATATGTATTTTCTTGTAAAATCGGTAATGCCTAGGCTGTTTAGTGTTTTAGTAGAAACACCTTTGGCGCTATAGATATCATAATCAAACTGTGGTTTGGCACTTTTTGGTAGTTCTAATTGCTTTCCATTTATAAAGACATAACCATTACGTACCTCTAAAGAATCGCCTGGCACGCCCACGCAACGTTTTACATAGTTAGATTTTTTATCTATAGGTTTATCTACACCCTTCTCTTTTTTAAAGAAAACACGAACGGTGTCTGCCGGCCAACTAAACACAACAATATCGTTTCTTTCTACTTTTGTGAACCCTGGTAATCTAAAATAAGGTAGTTGTGGTTTCTTTAAATAAGAAGGAACTCCCAATACAGGTAAAGTATCATGGACCATTGGTGCAGCAACCGTTGTCATCGGTGTTCTGGCTCCATAATGAAACTTGCTTACAAAAAGAAAATCTCCTACTCGCAATGTTCTTTCCAGGGATCCCGTGGGTATCACGTAAGGTTGAATAAAGTAAGTATGTACAAGGGTTGCCGCAACTATTGCAAATAGAATGGAACTCACCCATTCTCCTGTAGCCGTTTTTGGTTGAAGTGACCTATCTTCAATGTAGGTGACCTCTAAAGTATAATTAACATAGTAAATGTACAATCCAAGGGTTAGTACAACTATCCAAGTTTCTAGCCTGTTATTTCTACCAAAACTTCTTATGGTTTCTACCCATATAACAGGGAACATCAATAAATTGATTATAGGGATGAATAATAAAATCACCCACCATTTTGGTCTGTTGATAATTTGCATTAGAACTATGGCGTTGTAAACAGGTATTGCTGCTTCCCAAGCTTTTCTTCCTGCTTTAACATATAATTTCCAAGTACCTAAGAAATGTATTACTTGTACAATGAGAATAAAAATAATCCATTGAGTGCCGTTCATCGTCGTTGTTTTTTATTGAAATAGAATCTATTATTAGATGTTTGGTTAATAGCTAATAATCCATGAGTCTTAAAGACTGCTGTTTGTTACATTTTTAACCTAGGTTTAACACATCTCGCATAGAGAAAACACCTGTTTTACCTATAATCCATTCTGCTGCGGTAACCGCTCCTAATGCAAAACCTTCTCTATTGTGAGCCGTATGCTTTATTTCTATGCTATCAACAATACTGTTATAAGCGACCGTATGGGTGCCAGGGACTTTGCCAATTCGTTTAGATGTAATCTTCAAGGTTTCTTGAGATTCGCTATCTAATTTCCACTGAGCGTAATTAGAGTTAGCAATAACACCTTCTGCCAAAGTAATGGCTGTACCACTTGGTGCATCTAATTTTTGGGTGTGGTGTATTTCTTCTAGTTCAACCTTATATTCAGGGAGGTTTTGCATCATTTTTGCCAAGTAATTATTTAGCTCAAAAAAAATGTTTACTCCTAAACTAAAATTGGAAGCATATATAAAAGCACCTTTTTTTTCTTCACATAAAGAAATGGCATCTTCATATTTGTCTAACCACCCGGTTGTACCGGATATTACCGGAACGTTATTGTTTAAGCATTTGGTAATATTGCCGAAAGCTGCTTCTGGCATACTGAAATCAATAGCAACATCCATAGTGCTAAAATCAATATTTTCAGAATTCTCGTCTATTTTGGCCACAATTTCATGACCACGACTTACTGCAATTTGCGCTATCATCTGCCCCATTTTTCCGTATCCGAAAAGTGCGATTCTCATTGTTAAAATTTTATAATTAATGCCATTCCGTAATTAGGCCTATTCGTTACTTTGTTAAAATCAAGGTATGGTTCAAAGTCTATACTTAGGTCATCATCTATGTTAAACTGTTTTAAATGTGCGTCAACATTGGCGTCTACAATATTTAAAGCATATAACCCAATAGTGGCAACTAACCATAGGTCGCGATCATTTTGAAAGCGTTCTTGTTGGAACTCAAGATCATCTGTATCTAAGTCAGGATCTGCACCGGCAGGGTTATCACCATTTATGTCATAATATTCGTCATCTATGAAACCCGCTTGTCTTCTTTTAAAAGCTGTTCTAAAACTTTGGTATTGGTTATTGTTCCATGTATACATGTAGATACTGCCACCAATAGCACCCCAAACAATAGGGACTTTCCAATATCTCTTGTTATAAATTTGCCCCAAACCAGGTAAAACTGCCGAGTAAAAAGCGGCTTTACTTGGTGCTAAAGGGTTAAATTCCTTTTTTGTTTTTTTGAATGAAACAGAATCTTTGATGACTACTCCCTTATCGGTCAAATCAACTTGTAGACTATCTATATCCGTTTTAGGAATAGAATCTTGCTCCTCTTGGGAAAAGGAAAAATTAATAAATAATAATAAAGTACTTAATACTGAAAGATAGCTACGCACCTGTGATCAATTTTTTGATACGGTCAAATTCCTCTTGAGACTTAAATGGTATGGTTATTTTTCCTCTAGCATTATCAGTAGACTTAATATCTACCTTTACCGATAAAGCATCTGTAAGTTCCTTTATACCCTTACGAACAAAAACAGAAGCTTCTTTCTTTGCTGTTTTTACTATATCGTCTGTTGGTACCTCGTCAGCATGATACGCTTTTACGGCACTCTCGGTATCTCTAACAGAAAGGTTATCAAATATAATTTTTTCGTAAAGGGATATTTGGTCTTGCTTCTTGTCGATGTTGACCAATGCTCTACCGTGACCCATACTTAAAAAGCCGTCGCGCATACCCGTCTGTATAATCGGATCTAATTTTAAAAGCCGTAAGTAATTGGCAATTGTAGATCTTTTTTTACCTACGCGCTCACTCAGTCTTTCTTGTGTAAGGTTAATTTCATCTATAAGACGTTGGTAGGACAAGGCTATTTCTATTGGGTCTAAGTCTTGACGTTGTATATTTTCAACCAAAGCCATCTCTAAAGACTCTTGATCGTTTGCAATACGTATATAAGCAGGTATGGTGTCCAAGCCTAAAAGCTTAGAGGCACGATATCTTCGTTCTCCAGATACAAGTTGGTACTCGTTAAAGCCTAGTTTTCTAACTGTAATAGGTTGAATTACACCAAGTTCTCTAACTGATGTGGCTAATTCTTTAATAGATTCATCATTGAAATTAGAACGTGGCTGAAATGGATTTACTTCAATATGTTCTAGATCTAGCTCAATAATATTACCAACAACTTTGTCCGCATTCTTATCTGATGCGGTGTTTATATCATTTTCCGGGTCTTTTAAAAGAGCCGAAAGCCCTCTACCTAAAGCTTGTTTCTTTGTCGCTTTTGCCATACTTAAACCGTCTGCTTATTTTTTTTGACTATCTCGTTAGCCATGTTCAAATAGTTTGTTGCTCCTTTACTGGCAGCATCATATTTAATTATACTTTCTCCATAACTAGGAGCTTCACTTAATCTTACATTGCGTTGAATTACAGTTTCAAAAACCATATCACCAAAATGCTTTCTTACTTCATCAACTACCTGATTGGATAAACGCAACCTAGAATCGTACATCGTTAACAACATACCTTCTATATCTAATTCTGCATTGTGTAATTTTTGAACACTCTTAATGGTGTTCAATAATTTACCTAAACCTTCCAACGCAAAATACTCACATTGAATAGGTATAATTACAGAGTCTGAGGCTGTTAGTGCGTTCAGTGTCAATAGCCCTAATGAAGGGGCGCAATCTATTAGGATATAATCGTAATCGTTCTTAAGGTCATTAATAGCCTTTTTCATCATATATTCACGCTGGTCCTTGTCAACCAATTCTATTTCTATGGCAACAAGATCAATATGTGCAGGAATAAGGTCTACGTTAGGTGATGTGGTATGGATTATAGTTTCCTTGGCAGTTTTGGTATGTTCCATAAGTTGGTACGAACCTAATTCAACCTCATCGACATTGATACCTAACCCAGAAGTAGCATTCGCCTGGGGATCGGCGTCTATCAATAAAACCTTTTTTTCTAATACACCTAGCGAGGCGGCTAGGTTGACTGTGGTGGTAGTTTTACCTACACCTCCTTTTTGATTGGCTATAGCAATAATCTTGCCCATGTTCAAAGTAAGTTAGATGGTAAAAATACAATTATTTATGGGGCTAATGAAAGCTTTTTGTTAACACTAGGTGAATAAGCACTTACTTTTCTTTAATAAAGCGTTAAACTTTTAATTATGAAATGGTTAAGGCTTTGTTGGTTGTTTAGTATATAGAAAGCTAAAAACTTATTAAAATGATATCAAATCTCTAATTTTTATCCTTAAGTTTTAAACTGTCCTCATATTCAATAAGATAGATTTCCTCGTTCTTTTTCTTTAAATAGTATTCTTCTCTGGCAAAGCGCTCAAGCTCGTCTTCGTCAGATAGCTTTTCAATAATTTTCTTATCCCTTGCTATTTCGTTTCTTAAAAAATCTTGGGTTTTTTCTAATTTTTTTATCTCCTTTCTTAATTCTAAATGAATTAAAAGGGAATTGGTGTCAAAAAAAAGCATCCAAACAACAAAAACGGATAGTACCAATACATACATATTGGTCATAACCTTAAACCATTTTCTTTGTTTTAAATCTTTGAATGCCATTATTCTTGCATAATTTTTTCGTTGATAATACTCTTAACTATTTCAACGGCAACCGTATTGTATTTATTATTCGGAATTATGATATCTGCATACTCTTTTGTAGGTTCAATGAACTGCTCGTGCATGGGTTTAATTACGGCTTGGTATTTTTCTATAGTTTCATCCAAATCCCAACCTCTTTCGTTAACATCTCTCTTTAATCTTCTGATCAGTCTTTCGTCCGTATCTGCATGTACGAAAATTTTTATATCGAACATTTTACGAATTGCAGCATTGGTCATTATTAAAATACCTTCTACAATAATAACTTTGGTAGGGTGTGTAAGTATCGTTTTTGCTGTTCTGTTGCATTCTAAAAATGAATACACAGGCTGTTCAATCGATTCCCCATTTTTCAGTGCCACTAAATGTTGCTCCAATAACGCAAAATCTATTGAGCTAGGATGATCAAAATTGGTTTTGCGTCTTTCTTCTAATGGTAAATGTGATAGGTCGTTATAATAGGAATCTTGGGAAATTACCCCAACTTCTTCATTTGGTAACTCGTTAATAATTTGATTAACTACTGTGGTTTTTCCACAACCTGTTCCACCGGCAATACCTAAAATTAGCATACATTATAATTTAGTGCAAAAGTACATATTTGAATTTCAAAAATGCATAAACTCAAAATTCAACTTTTAATAACATAGCTTGAAATGTTAAGCCGTATTTTTGCAGAATGCAGAATGAACAGGTAAAACCGAATTTTGAGTTTGTTGCCCTAATGGCTTCTTTAATGTCAATTGTTGCGTTAACTATTGATGCAATTTTACCGGCAATGGTGGATATTGGAGTGTCTATAAATAGCTTGGATCCTACCAAAAATCAGTTGTTGGTAACTATGATCTTTTTAGGTCTGGGGGTAGGGCAGTTATTTTTTGGTCCGCTGTCAGATAGCCTTGGTAGAAAACCAATTGTATACTTTGGGTTTGCTGTTTTTTTAGTTGCGAGTATTATTTGTCTATTTGCACCAAATCTTGAGGTTATGCTTATTGGGCGTGTACTTCAGGGAGTTGGTTTGTCTGCACCTAGAACCATCAGTATTTCTATTATTAGAGATACGTATCGTGGAGATTATATGGCTAAAATTATGTCGTTTGTAACAGCGTTTTTTATTTTGGTACCAGTGGTTGCACCAGCTATAGGTAAGGCGGTTATGGGTGTTACAGGTTGGCAAGGTATATTTTATATGCAACTGTTTTTTGCTTTATTAGTAGGAATTTGGTTTTATAAAAGACAAGAAGAAACATTAAAACCTGAATACAAAGTTCCTTTTTCTTTTAATGTTTTTATTAGGGGCACCAAGGAGATTTTTAAATATAAGGAAACGGTTTCGTGCACCATGATATCAGGATTGATAACGGGTTCTTTTTTGGTGTATTTAAGTTCTGCCCAACATGTATTTGAAGAGTTGTACGGGTTACGTGAAACTTTCCCATATGTGTTCGCTGGGTTGGCACTTTCTGTTGGTTTTTCAACTTTAATGAATGGTACTTTGGTCTTGCGTTTCGGAATGCGGAACTTGTCTTTTGCAGCCTTAGTGACATTCACTTTTATTGCATTGCTTTATAGTTTGCTCTTTTTAGGATCTAAAGATCCAAGCATTACCATCTTGTTGATATTTCTTTCGCTGCAATTCTTGTGTTTAGGCTTTATTTGGGGAAACATGCGGTCTATTGCAATGGAGCCTATTGGGCATATAGCAGGAATTGGTGCTGCGATTACCGGATTCATTTCTACCATTCTTTCTATTCCAATTTCTATTTTCGTGGGTAGCTTTATCCAAGATTCGGTTTGGGCACTTTTTGCTGGTTTGGGAGTGTGCGGACTTATTTCTGTTTTATTATTTATGACTTTTAAAACACGACCGTTGTTTGCCAATAATCATGCTTTTTCTAAGTGACGCCATAACTTGCAACGTTTAATTTTGGTTGCTGATTAGTTTTTAAGGTTTGTGCTATATATACGTGTTTTGGTGCGGGTTATACGTTAACTTTTTGGTTGTTAGTGTAATGACTTTATATTGTTGGTGTCATATTTTAATTTGCAATTATGGAAACACGCTACGTATTACCACTTGTTTTACTTTTTTTTTCATTAGCGTGTAAGAACAAAAATAAGGTTCAGGATATTTCAAAAAAACCGTTTATAACTTGTGCTCCTATCACAACAGATTTAGCTTGGTATACCACAGATAATGTAGCTCCTCTTATCAATGGATTAGAGGTATTGGAGTTTCCTGTAACGACTTCTAATAGGTTGGCGCAAAAATATGTAAATCAAGGAATGGTATTGGCGTATGGTTTTAACCACGCAGAGGCAGCAAGATCTTTTTATTATGCCACCAAATTAGATCCAGATTGTGCAATGGCATATTGGGGTTTTGCTTATGTTTTAGGTCCAAATTATAATGCGGGCATGGAGCCCAACAATTATCAAAGGGCGTATGATGCTATTCAAAAAGCAAAAATAATAGCTAAAAATCACGCTTCGCAAAAAGAAAAAGATTTAATTAATGCCTTATCGGAAAGGTATGTTCAATTCCCTATACAGAATAGAGGTAGTCTAGATTTAGCATATTCAAATGCTTTAGGTGAGGTGTATAGGAAGTATCCTGATGACGTTAATATAGCGGTCATGTATGCAGAGTCTATAATGGATATGTTTCCTTTTGATTTGTGGGATGAAAACGGAAACCCTAAAGAAAGGACAACTGAGATTATCCAAGTAATTAATAGCGCTTTGGAAATTGACCCACGACATCCTGGGGCGCATCATTTTAAAATTCATATGCTTGAAGCGTCTTTACACCCAGAAGATGCTCTTGAAAGTGCCATAATTTTTGATGAGGGCTTAGTGCCTGGTGCGGGGCATCTTATTCATATGTCTTCCCATGTTTATATTAGAACAGGAGATTATCACAAAGGTACCTTGGCAAATATACGCGCAGTAACTGTTGACAGTAGTTACGTGGCTGCATGTAATGCACAAGGCGCTTATCCCATTGCTTATTTTCCACATAATTATCACTTTATGGCTGCTACGGCAGCATTGGAAGGTAATAGCGAGCTGGCATTACAGGCTTCTGATAATGTAGCAAAACATTCAAGTACCATTTTAATGAAAGAACCCGGTTGGGGAACACTTCAACACTATTATACCATACCGTTTTATACGAGGGTAAAATTTGGAAAATGGGATGAAATACTGAAGGTAGAAAATAAAGTTCCTTCTTTAAAATATCCTTCGGCAATTCTAAGCTATGCCCGTGGTATGGCATTTTTAGGATTGGATGAGTTGGATAATGCAAAAAGAGAATTGTACGTGTTAGAAGGTTTTGTAAATGAAGAAAGCTTGAAAGAAATATCTATTTGGGAAATTAATTCTGTCAATGTACTGGTTCAGATAGCTAGAAATGTTTTAAAAGCCGAAATTTTGGCTAAAGAATCTAAGTATTTGGAAAGTATAGTATTATTGCAAGAAGCGGTTGAAATAGAAGACAGTTTAAATTATAATGAACCGCCAGATTGGTTTTTCTCGGTAAGGCATCATCTGGGGGCAATACAAATTGAGGCAGCACTTTATTATGATGCTATAAAAACTTATGAAAAAGATTTGGTGAAATTACCCAAAAATGGATGGGCATTACATGGTTTAAAACTCGCGTATGAGAAGCTCAATGACCAAAATAAGGTGCGTGAAGTTGAAATGCTAAGAAAAAAAAGTTGGGCAACTGCAGATATAAAATTGACTACCTCACGTATAAAATAAAAATCCATCAAACCCACAATAACATGAGCCTGATGGATTTTTGACGTACTAAATTCTCTTTTACAATGAATTATCCATGATTTCTTGAACAATTTCAGGATTCAGTAAGGTACTTGTATCTCCTAAATTACTGGTATCATTGCTAGCAATTTTACGTAAAATTCTACGCATAATTTTACCGCTACGTGTTTTGGGTAGTCCAGATACAAACTGTATTTTTTCTAGTTTTGCGATCGGGCCAACATGTTCGGTAATCTGTTGGTTAATTTCCTTTCTTAGGTTATCGCGATCTCTGCTTTCTCCTGTTTCTTTTAGAATAACATATCCGTACAGCGCATTTCCTTTGACATCATGAGGGAAACCTACAATAGCAGATTCTGCAACTGCAGGGTGTTCGTTAATAGCATCTTCAATGGGGGCTGTACCTAAATTATGACCAGATACAATGATGACATCATCTACACGACCTGTAATTCTGTAATACCCAACAGCATCTCTCAATGCGCCATCACCTGTAAAGTACATATCTTCATATGCTGAAAAATAGGTATCCCTATAACGATCATGGTTTCCCCAAATAGTTCGTGCAATTGATGGCCATGGAAATTTGATACATAATCTACCTTCTACCTGGTTACCTTTTATTTCTTTAGCATTCTCGTCCATTAAGGCTGGTTGAATACCAATAAACGGTAGGGTAGCATAAGTTGGTGTTGTAGGTGTAACATACGGTATAGGAGCAATCATAATACCACCTGTTTCGGTTTGCCACCAAGTGTCCACTAATGGACTGTTCTTTTTGCCTACGTTGTTATTATACCAGTGCCATGCTTCTTCATTTATAGGTTCGCCCACAGAGCCTAAAACCCTAAGACTAGATAAATCGTATTTTTCAACGTATTCTAAATTTTCTTTAGCCAATGCTCTAATGGCAGTAGGTGCCGTATAGAACTGATTGACTTTGTGCTTTTGTACTACCTCCCAAAAACGACCAAAATCTGGATATGAGGGTACACCTTCAAACATTAAAGTAGTAGCCCCATTTGCTAGCGGTCCGTAAACAATATATGAGTGCCCTGTAATCCAGCCTATATCTGCTGTACACCAATACACGTCATTTTCTTTATATTGAAAAACATTTTTAAAAGTATATGCGGTATATACCATATACCCTGCGGTAGTATGTACCATTCCTTTTGGTGTGCCTGTTGATCCAGAGGTGTACAGGATGAACAAGGGGTCTTCAGCATCCATAACCTCGGCAACGCAATCAGCATATGCCTCGTCTAGTAAGGGTTGTAGCCATTTATCTCTAACTGGCTCCATATGAATATCTGATCCGGTACGTTTTACAACCAAAACATTTGCTACTCCGGGGCATCCTTCCAAAGCCTTGTCTACAATGCCTTTTAAGTCTATAGATTTATTACCTCGAAAAGAACCATCTGATGTTAACACCACTTTACAGTCAGAATCATTGATCCGTGTGCCTAGTGCATGAGACGAAAATCCCGCAAATACTACTGAATGTATAGCGCCAATACGAGCACACGCTAAAAGAGCTACTGACAATTCAGGAATCATCGGTAAATAAATACAAACACGATCACCTTTTTTTACACCATGATCTAATAATACATTTGCCATGCGACAAACTCGTTCATGTAGTTGTCTGTAGGTGATATGTTGCGCTTCTTCATCTGGGTTGTTCGGCTCAAAAATAATCGCAGTTTTATCGCCCCTAGTAGGTAAATGACGATCTAAACAGTTTTCTGTAATGTTGAGTTTAGCACCCTCGAACCATTTTATCTCGGGCTTTTTAAAATCCCAACTTAATACATTGTCCCAGCGCTTACGCCAAACAAAATGTTCTTCGGCAATTTCTTCCCAGAACGCTTCTGGATTACGTACCGATTTTCGGTAAACTTGATAATATTCCTCAAGATGTTTAATGTGGTAATTACTCATGTATGCGTTAATTTAATATGCAAAGGGTGTTGAGCCCCTTTGGTTGTTGTTTAATGTTGATTTTTTTCAGTTAGTGTCCCGTGGCTTCGCCTGCGCTGCTAGGTATTCTAATATTTTCTACAATTTCTTGAACATCCTTAGGTGGTGCAGAGGTGAATTGAAGTACACCAATTGCAACAATAA
The DNA here is from genome assembly GCF_900155985.1 of Maribacter ulvicola. Lineage (GTDB taxonomy): Bacteria > Bacteroidota > Bacteroidia > Flavobacteriales > Flavobacteriaceae > Maribacter > Maribacter ulvicola. Next base: position 265,663 of record NZ_FTMA01000003.1, on the reverse strand, counting down.
AGTTAGCAATCATAGCGATACTACCAAAGCCTTCCGGCGAAATGCCAAACCACCAATCTGCAGGAGTTCCACCACCAAACCAGCCAAATTTAAATTTAGTCATATAGAATAGCATAAGAACGATACCGACTACCATTCCGCTAATGGCTCCTTCTTTATTCATTTTCTTGTAAAATATGCCCAGCACAATTGCAGGGAAGAAAGAGGCCGCGGCCAAGCCAAATGCCAGCGCTACTACAGCGGCTACGAAGCCGGGCGGATTGATGCCAAAATAACCTGCAATAATTACAGCTACGGTTGCAGCACCTCTTGCTACCCATAACTCTGCTTTGTCAGAAATATTGGGTTTAAAAACCTTCTTCACCAAATCATGCGAAACCGATGCGGAAATTACCAATAGCAAACCAGCAGCAGTAGATAATGCTGCGGCTAATCCGCCAGCTGCAACCAATGCAATTACCCAAGCAGGTAAATTGGCAATTTCAGGATTCGCCAGTACCATGATATCGTTATCTATGGTCAATTCATTTTTTGATGTATCTGCTACGTATTGTATTTTTCCGTCATTATTTTTATCATCGAACAAAAGTAATCCGGTTTCTTCCCAGTTTTTAAACCAAACGGGCATACTTGAATATTCTTCGTTACTAACTGTATGGATAAGATTGGTTTTTGCGAATACAGAAACAGCTGGTGCCGTAGTGTACAGAATAGCGATGAGCAACAATGCCAATCCGGCAGATTTACGAGCGTCCTTTACTTTTTTAACGGTAAAAAACCGAACGATTACATGAGGTAACCCTGCAGTACCCACCATTAAAGCCAAGGTGATGGCAAAAATATCGGTCACGGATTTAGAACCGTCAGTATATTCATTGAAGCCTAGTTCTGTTGATAGTCCGTCTAGTTTATCTAACAGATAAGTGCCAGAACCATCGTTTAAAGTGGATCCCATTCCTAATTGTGGAATTGGGTTTCCGGTCATTTGTATCGATATGAAAATTGCAGGAACCATAAACGCAAAAATGAGCACACAATACTGCGCTACTTGCGTATAGGTAATGCCTTTCATTCCGCCTAGAACAGCATAGAAAAGCACGATGATCATTCCAATGATAACACCGGTATTAATATCTACTTGAAGGAATCTTGAGAATACCACGCCAACCCCTCGCATTTGTCCAGCAACATAGGTAAATGAAACGATCAAAGCACAAATTACCGCAACAATACGTGCTGTTTTAGAATAATATCTATCACCTATAAAATCGGGTACGGTAAATTTCCCGAATTTTCTTAGGTACGGAGCTAATAGTAATGCCAGTAAAACATAACCGCCTGTCCATCCCATTAAATAAACGGAGCCGTCATAACCGGCAAAGGAAATTATCCCTGCCATAGATATGAATGATGCGGCAGACATCCAATCTGCTGCGGTTGCCATTCCGTTGGCAAGTGGAGAAACTCCGCCACCGGCAACATAAAAGTCTTTTGTGGATCCGGCTCTAGACCAGATGGCAATTCCGATATATAGAGCAAAGGTGAGCCCTACTAAAATATACGTCCAGGTTTGAACACTCATATTGTGGTTTTTTGGTGGTTGATGGTTGTGGTGTTATTCGTCGTATCCGTATTTTTTATCCAACTTGTTCATAAGTCTTACGTACACAAAAATTAAAATAACGAATACATATATAGATCCTTGTTGGGCAAACCAAAAACCTAGCTTGAAACCACCGATTTTAATAGCATCTAATGATTCTTTGAACAAAACACCCGCACCAAATGAAACCGCAAACCATATCAATAATAGAATGAATAAATACCGTACATTCTCTTTCCAGTAAGCCGATGCTTTTTTTTGTTTTTTTGACATGTCTATTTCGGTTTTATCTTAGTCTATCTCCTAAAAGTTGGTTTAAGGAAACTACAAATAAAAATTAGTGTGCTGCAGAGATTTATCTCCGCTTCTTAAATCTCGATTATCGAGTAAATTAGGTAAAAAAGTTTAATTGGGTATGAACAATACTCCGCTAGTGGAGTCTTTTTTTGCACCGGTAACAGATGAAAGTACATTTGTTAATTGTTTAACTCTTAGTACGCCCATTAATGCAAATATTAAAGCTTCTTTAAATTCGATAATTATTTTTGCGGGTACAACAACTTTGGTTGTAGAACCCAGTTTTTGTTCTAAAGTTTCTATTAAGAAAGAGTTTAATGCACCACCACCCGTAATTAATAATTGCTGATTTTTATTTATGAAATTCAACTGAATCTGCTGAGTAATTTTTTCACAAATATGATGAACACTGGTATGCAATAGATTTTCAATGCTATCATCTGTATCTTCAATAATAGGGACTACTTTTGCCAAAAACCACTCATAACCAACGGATTTTGGATGTGGTAATGTATAATATTCAAGATTGTTTAATTGGTTAAACATTGCTGTGTTAATACTCCCGGCACGTGCAAATTTGCCATCTTCATCATATTCTAAATCTACCTTTCTGGTGATATAGTTTAAAATCATATTTGCTAAACCAATGTCATAGGCTATCCGTTTGTTCTTAACCTCAAAGGAGATATTGCTGATGCCGCCTAAATTCAAGCAAAAGTCATATTCACTAAAAAACAATCTGTCACCTATAGGTACTAGTGGGGCGCCTTGTCCGCCAAGTGCCAAGTCATTTGTTCTAAAGTCTGCAATGACTTTAATACCGGTTGCATTTGCTATATGTTGCCCAGACCCCACTTGAAAAGTAAGTCCCATTTCTGGGCGGTGATGTGTGGTGTGCCCGTGACTGGCTATATAATCTACTTCTAATGTATGTTCGTTAATAAATACAGCAGTTTGTTCACCAAGCCACGTACCATAAGTATTATGTAACTCAATAAGTTTTTCTGGGGATAAACTGATAGTATTTTTTAGAGTATTCAGCATTTCAGATGCATACTTAACACTTTTAGTTTCTTTAATGTCAAACAGCCACCCCCCATTTTTCTCCCAAATGTGGCAATAAGCTAAATCAAGGCCATCTAATGATGTGCCCGACATAAGACCGATAATTTTATATATTTTCATTTGAGTGTTTTTTGAATACAGTGAATTAGTTCAGTGATACCGGCAATTTTCCTTTTGCTTCTAGGTTGCCTAAATAATGTTCTGTTGCCACATCTTGAAACGCTTTAAAATCCTGATAGGCAATTACCGTTGCGGTTGTGTTTTCAGTACTGAAAAACTTCAATGCATACGGGTTTCCAAAGTGATATAGCACCACATTTTTAGTTGCAATCAGCTCATTTATGAATTTAATTTCCTCATCATAGAATCCAAATTTATTTGTTGGTTTTATTTGTGGTGGCGTTAAAAGCAAAAGAATCTCAGTTTCGTTTTTAACTTCTTTTTCCATCTCTACGATGTTATCTAAAATATCTTTTTCCGTTTGGTCTGTTCCAAATCTTTTGATAGTCAATGTGCAGAAATCTGTTTCTTTAAATTTTACAATTTCAGCATCTGAACCATGGTATAAGGTGAGTGATTGTTCGGCTATTTTTCTGTTTAAAGGACTTGGATCGGTTAATTCTGTTAGTGAAACTTTATCAATAATTGCCTTTTCCTTTAACTTCCAGATACGTTCAATGCTTTTTTCAATTTGTGCTTCTGATGCATTTTTTAAAATAAATTGAATACCTTCTTCAATATGTTCAGCAAAACATAATACATCATTACCAGCATTAAATGCAAGCCATTCAAGCTCTCCTTTAATAGGGTAGTTTTTAGATACGGCGTGCATATTTAAAGCATCTGAAATTACAACGCCATCAAAGCCCATTTCATTTCGTAACACTCCGGTAATTATATCTTTGTTTATGCTTGATGGCAGGTTTGGGTCTGTGGTTAATGATGGTACGGATAAATGCCCCACCATTACAGAATCTACACCTTGGTCAATTAATTTTTGAAAAGGGAATAATTCATTTTCGAGAAGCTCTTTTTTAGATTTATCAATGACCGGCAAACCTAAGTGCGAATCTGTTGCCGTATCTCCGTGACCCGGAAAATGTTTTAGGCTCGTTAGTACATTTTCACTTTGTGTACCTTTTACAAAAGCAGTTGCCATGGCAACTACATTATGCTTGTCATCACCAAAAGAACGATAGCCTATCACCGGGTTGTTAGGATTAACGTTTACATCTACTACAGGAGAAAGATTCCAATGTACACCGGCTGCTTTACAATCTTTTGCAATCTGTTTGCCAACTTCAAATGTTAAATCTTTATTTTCTGTATTTGCGCCTAAGGTAATTGCATAGGGGTATTGTGGTGTGTTTTCAATCCGCATAGCTAATCCCCATTCTGCATCAATAGAAATTATTAGGGGATAGGTTGCTGCTTTTTGATATCTGCTGATGAGATTTTTTAAAGTGCCAAAACTACTCTCATTAACAACTATTTTCTTTTTGCCTTCAAAATTGGTAGCAGCACTTGCTCTGGAATGAAAAAAGCAGAGTCCGCCTACGTGGTGTTCGGAAATCAGTTTTTCTAATTGCTGAATTTCTTCTTCGGTATCATTTATAAACGCTGCGGGCATAAATAATTGTCCAACTTTCTCGGTTAAGGAAAGCTTTTCTAATGCTTCTTTTGTAGGTATTATTTTATTCATTGGGAGCTGTTGTTTTTTTACCGAAATCTACGGGGTAAGAAATGAATTTTAATAATAATAGTGCTGGCAGGGCAGCGATTACTACCCAAACAAAAAAGCCATCATAGCCTAGCCATTGTTGCATATAGCCACTTACCATACCTGGTAGCATCATTCCTAATGCCATAAATCCTGTGGCAATTGCGTAATGTGATGTTTTAGATTTTCCGTCGGCAATGTATATGAGGTACATTAAAAAGGCTGCAAAACCGAATCCGTATCCAAATTTTTCAAAGATTACGGTGGCGGTAACTGCATATATGTTCGTGGTGTTCGTTATTGCCAATACAGCATATAAAATGTTGGGTAGGTTTAGGGAGAGCACCATTGGCAGCATCCATTTTTTTAATCCATCCCTAGAAATTAAAATTCCTCCCAATATTCCGCCTACAGAAAGAAAAATAACTCCTACAGTGCCGAAAATGGTTCCTAGTTGTTCTGTGGAGTAGCCTAATCCGCCCTTATCAGGAGTGTCCAATAAAAACGGAGAAGCCATTTTTACCAATTGAGATTCCCCTAAGCGGTAGGTGAGTATAAATGCTAGGGCAATGCCAATACCCGGTTTTTTAAAGAATGAAGAAAACACTTCTAAGAATCCCGCAGGTTTTTCTTTGTCTTCTGTGTTTTCGGCTTCATATTTTGGAGTTACGAAAAAGTTGGTAACGGTCATAATCAGCATTAAAAAAGCGGCTGCAGACATGGTAACGCTCCATGCTTTGGTATTGTCGCCATATTTGTTTTCTAAGAACCCTGCTAGAACAACTATTAATCCTTCACCTGTTACCATTGCAAGTCGGTAAAAGGTACTTCGCATTCCTACGAAAAAGGATTGTTTTTTTTCTGTCAACCCTAACATATAATACCCATCTGAAGCTATATCGTTAGTGGCCGAGGCAAAAGCTGCCATCCAAAAACAGGCTAAGGAGGAAATGAAGAACATGTTGGTTGGTAGGGTAAGTCCAACGCCTAATAAGGCAACGGCAATTAAAAGCTGCATGCTTAAAAACCAGTTACGTTTGGTACTTTTTAAATCTACGAAGGGACTCCATAATGGTTTTAAAACCCAGGGCAGATATAAGAGACTAGTGTATAGACCAATATCTTCATTGCTGACCCCTAATTGCTTGTACATGATTACAGAAACCGTAACTACCAATACGTAGGGTAAACCTTGTGTGAAATACAACACGGGTACCCATGCCCAAGCTCCTTTGTCTTTTTGTACCATATTATTTATTCACTTGTTTTAGATTAAAAATTATTGGCGTAGTTTCTTTACCGTAGACGTCTATAAAACTAATGGCATTATATTTTTTTCTCAATTGGTTTAGAGGAATACGTACCGTTTTAGTGGTATGGTCTACATAAGTTTTGGCTTGTAATTTCCTAATATCATAAGATTTTTTTACGCGTATACCGGAAGCATAGAATAGGGCAAACCTTAGCTCTTTTAAATCGTTGAATTTAAGAACAAGCTCTGATTCTGTTTTGTAGGTTGATAGTAATTTAGGGGTTCTTGAAGTATGATTATTTGATAGCCAAGAAACAGGACTCAATGCTGGTTTCTGGTAATATTTCTTGTGAATATAATCAACAACATCATCATTATTATTCATTAGAGACTTGGCGCTGAACATAATGTTTCCCTGTATTTGAGAGGTTTTACGGGCTAGTTTTAACTGTTTGGGTATTTCTTTAATATCATCCCATGCTTTATCGCTGTTGTTTCTGATCTTATATGGTCCGTTACCTACATAAAGGTTGGTATTATAATTGTTCTTTGACCACCAATCTACAATTTTTCTGTGTGATGCTACCGGTAGTTCCATGCTCCAATAAACTTGTGGGGCTAAATAATCAATCCAACCTTTTTTCATCCAAAGCAATGGGTCTGCATATAGATCTTCATAAGTGGTTTGTCCTGCTTTGGTATCTGAACCTTTAGGGTCGGTACTATTATTTTTCCAAACTCCGAACGGACTAATACCAAACTGTACCCATGGTTTAATTGATTTGATAGTTTCGTGAGATTGCTTTACCAACGAATCAATATTACTACGGCGCCAATCATCAATAGATTGGTCTTTTTGAGCATAGGTTTCAAATGCTAGTGAATCATTAAAAACTTCGCCGGTAATTTTGTAGGGATAAAAATAATCGTCAAAATGTATGGCATCTATATCATAGTTAGAAACCAGCTCTGCAATAATGTTAGAAAAGTGGTTGCGAACTTCTGGTAATCCCGGGTTGTAGTAGTTCTTTTTGCCATAATGTACTACCCATTCTGGATGTGTACAGTAATCATGTGTTTCAGCGAGAACCTCAAAATTCTCATCAAAAGTAGCTCTGTACGGATTTAACCATGCATGAAATTCCATGCCTCTTATATGAGCTTCGTTGATCATCCACTCAAGAACATTTGTATTCCATTTTGGGGCTGTACCTTCTTCACCTGTTAGAAACCTGGAATAAGGCGCATAGTCAGACTCATAAAAAGCATCGCCTGCTGCGCGAACCTGAACGATAACGGCATTGTAGTTTTCTTTCTCGTAAAAATCTAAAATTTTAAGGTAGTCGGCTTTTTGTTTCTCTGCTGTATCATTACCATTTTTAGGCCAATCTATATTGACTACCGTAGCAATCCAAACTCCTCTAAATTCTCTCTTTGGATGTTTTTCGTAGGATTTGAAAATTCCGCAAGAATTAAGAAGTAGTAGTAATACGAGGAGTGCTAGTTGTTTATTCATAAAAATAAAAAGGCCCATTTTAAAACTAAAAATAGGCCTTTTAATTCAATTTAGGTATTAGTTGAATTTATGTCTTACAAAGGCTTCCATGGCTGCGTATGAAGATAAGCCCATTGCTTTGTATTTATTAGCGGTATCTCGGTTTCTTTCTTCTGCGCGCATCCAAAATTCCCTAGAGTCATCGCCTTGGAACATGACGCCATCTTTTTGAGATTGGTGGCAGAAAATTGCAAAACGTTTCTTCAATACCTGTCCCGGACTCATAGGTACTGCCATTTCAATTTCGTTAATATCCCACTCGTGCCAAGCACCTCTATATAGCCAAACCCAGCAATCTTCCATAAAGTCTTCAGATTTCAGTTTTTCACATGCAGCAAAAACGGCATCTAAGCATACTTTATGTGTACCATGTGGATCAGCCAAATCACCAGCGGCATATATTTGATGGGGTTTAATTTCTTTGATAATGTCTATTACTATATCAATATCCTCATCAGATAGGTTTTTCTTTTTAATCTTACCCGTTTCGTAAAATGGCAAGTCTAAAAAGTGGACGTTTTCATCTTGCAGTCCCATATAACGTGTAGCTGCATAAGACTCTCCTCTTCTTATTTTACCTTTTAAATTTCTTACGTCAAGTGAATCTATACGTGTTTCATTCTTTTCAGAAATAGATTTTATGATGTTTTCTGCTTCCTCAGATGGATTAATATGCATGGCGATTTCTGCATATTTACGGGCATCGGTATCTGAAACTGCGATGTTTCCAGAGGTTTGGTATACAATGTGAACTTCATGACCTTGTTCTACTAATCTATCAAAAGTTCCGCCCATAGAAATTACATCATCATCTGGGTGTGGACTAAAAATGATCACTCGTTTTTTAGCAGGTGTAGCACGCTCTGGTCTGTGGGTATCGTCAGCATCTGGTTTACCACCTGGCCATCCGGTAATGGTATGTTGTAATTTATTGAACATTTCAATATTCAGATCATAGGAGTCAGCTAAAGCTAAAAGATCTGCCATACCGTTATCATTATAATCCTTATCGGTTAAGCTTAATATGGTTTTTCCTGTAGTTTCACAAAGCCAAACCATAGCCTTTGCCTTCAATTCTTCTGTCCATTCACAAGAATCAACCAACCATGGTGTTTTGTTTTTTGTTAATTCACTACCGGCACCGGTATCTAGAACAAAAGTACAGTTATCATGTTCTTGTAAGTAGGTTGCTGGCACGTGAGATGAAATATCTCCTTCAATAGTCTTCTTTATAATTCCTGCCTTATTTTCACCCCAACCTAGTAAAACAATTCTTTTAGCTTTTCTTACCGTGGAAATACCCATTGTAATTGCTTTTCTGGGTACATTGGCTATTCCTAGAAAGGCAGGTGCGGCATCTGCGCGAGTAATATGGTCCAAGGTTATTACTCTAGTGCCAGAGTTAAAATGTGAGCCAGGTTCATTGAATCCAATGTGCCCTGTTCTTCCTATTCCTAAAAGTTGAAAATCTAAGCCGCCATTTTCTTTTATTTTACGATCGTAACTTAGACAATACGCCGTAGTTTCCTCATTACTTACTGTACCATCAGGTATATGTATATTCTTTTCAGGAATATCTACATGATTAAATAAATGCTCATGCATGAAATAGAAATAACTCTGTATGTTATTTGGTTCCATTGGCAAATATTCATCTAGGTTGAAGGTGATCACATTTTTAAAGCTTAACCCTTCTTCTTTATGCATACGAACCAATTCTTCATAAACGCGTATAGGTGAAGAACCAGTGGCTAAACCTAAGACGCAATTTCTTTTCTGGCCTTGTCTCTTTTTTATTAAAGCTGCAATTTCATGAGCAACTTGAATAGAAGCTTCGTTAGAATCTTCGAAAATTACGTTGTGTATTTTTTCGAAACGTGTTTCTTCGAACTGACCAATTGGTTTGTGGGTAATATCCATTTTGGAATCCTTTACGGTGTTTTTCATGTGGTAACGGTAGATTTTTTTATTTTTTTTAATCATGCAAATATATGCGTTATTTTGATTATTTGCAGTTTTGTGCAATAAATTATGCTGTATTTTGCTGTTAATTAATCTTTAAATTCTGTTTACATTCTATTAACGTCATAAAACAGCATGCGTTAAAAATCCCTATATTTGTCCTATTCACAAGTAAAAAAGTGCTTTCTAAATGCTAAAAGAAGAACGTCAACAAACCATATTAAGTGAGGTTGATCTGCATAATAGAATTCTTATAACTGATATAGCTGAGGCTTTAGATGTGTCTATAGATACTATTAGAAGAGATGTAAAAGAATTAGATGCAGAAAATAAACTGCGTAAAGTGCATGGTGGTGCGATCTCTATGGGGTATATGACCAACAGTGCCAGAAATACAAATATTTATAAGTTAGATGATAAAGCTGCCATTGCCACAAAAGCGGTAGGTATGTTACGTGATGGTGCCGTTATTTTTTTAGATGGAGGAACAACCTGTATGGAATTGGCAAGAATTATTCCTGAAAATTTAAATCTTACTTGTTTTACCATTAGTTTACCGGTTGCCATGGAGCTTTCTCATAAAGCAAACATCAATGTAATTTCTATTGGAGGACAAATATCTAAGGAAGCACAGATTGCTATTGGTGCAAATGCCATTCATCATATATCTGAGATACGATTTGATTATAGTTTTATTGGTACCGGTTATGTGGATGCTACTTTTGGTTTAACAGAGTTTGATTGGGATATTGTTCAAATAAAGAAAGCAGTTATAAAAGCATCGAAGAAAACAGTGCTTTTATCCATATCGGAAAAATTGAATTCTCAGCATAGGTATAAAACCTGTGATATAAATTCGATAAATACCATGATTACCGAGTTGACCCCAGATAACTTATTATTAAAAGCTTTTAGAAATCACGATATAAAAATTTTATAATTAAATGGATTACAAAAGAGTTACAGAGACACCGTCCCATCATGATAATTTAGAGTTGATGGATACCCAAACTATTCTCCAGAAAATAAACGAAGAGGATAGAAAGGTTGCCGCTGCGGTAGAGAAGACCATTCCGCAGGTTACGAAGCTTGTAGATGCTTTAACTGAAAGGTTCAATAAAGGAGGAAGACTTTTTTACATTGGTGCAGGAACTAGCGGTAGATTAGGAATTTTAGATGCTTCAGAAATTCCGCCAACATTTGGTATGCCACATGAACGTGTTGTTGGTTTAATTGCTGGTGGAGATACCGCCATTAGAAAAGCAGTTGAAAATGCGGAAGATGCCACCAAGCAGGCGTGGTTAGATTTAAAGAAACATGATATTAATACTACTGATGTAGTAGTGGGTATTGCAGCCTCAGGCAGCACTCCATATGTCATTGGTGGGTTAGAAGATGCCAAGGAGAACGGAATTTTAACAGCAGCAATTACCAATAACCCTGGTGCACCCATTGCAAGAATAGCTGATATACCTATTGAAATAAATGTAGGACCGGAGTTTCTAACCGGTAGTACAAGAATGAAAAGTGGTACTTCTCAAAAATTGGTCTTGAACATGATATCTACTGCATTAATGATTAAAATAGGTAGAGTTAAAGGTAATAAGATGGTGAACATGCAATTGAGCAACGATAAGTTGGTTGATCGCGGTACTAGGTATATTATGGAAGGGCTAAATATTGATTATGCAGCGGCTGAAACGTTATTGAAAGAACATGGTTCTGTTAAGTTGGCTATAGATGCCGGTAGGGAATAAGTACCTATTTGTAACATAGGACACTAAGAGAAAAGGTCTGTAACCAGAGAATTTGGTTAAAGACCTTTTTTTGTTACTATTGACTTAGTTTTATTTTTTCGGTATCAATTTATAGATGCCTTTACCTTCAACGGCTACATAAATGTATCCGTCAGGTCCTTGTTTTACGCCGCGTACTCTACCCATGCCATCCATTAATTTTTCACGAGTGACTACCTTATTTCCATCCATCACTAATCGTTCTAAATATTGAAAAGCCAAGGACCCTACTAATAAGCTGCCTTTCCAATTTTTATACTTATCGCTAGTTACAAACTCCATTCCACTTGGTGCAATAGATGGAACCCAATAATGAATAGGTTGCTCCATACCCTGCATTTTGGTTTTATCTGTAATTGGAGTGCCGCCATAATTGATACCATAGGTAACTAAAGGCCATCCGTAGTTAGCACCTTTCTTTATAATATTAATTTCATCTCCCCCTCTTGGTCCGTGTTCATTGTCCCAAATTTCTCCGGTAAGAGGATGTTTTATCAAACCTTGCGGGTTTCTATGCCCATAACTATAAATTGCAGTCTTGGCGCCTTTTTCATTTATAAACGGATTATCTTTAGGAATTTGCCCATCATCATGTAACCGGTAAATTTTACCGCCATCTCTTTTAATATTTTGTGGGTTTATGTCTCTATCTCCACGTTCACCAATAGAGAAAAACAGATATCCATTAGTATCAAATGCAATTCTGGATCCAAAATGTTGTCCCTTTGTAGTGTTGGGGGTAGCCTTGTAAAGTACTTGGGTTTCTGTCAATGAATTGTTCTTCAATTTTGCTCTCATAATTGCGGTATGACCGCCTTTCTCATGGCCGTCCGTTGATGCATAAGTGAGGTAAATCCATTCGTTTTCGGTATAGTTGGGGTGGAGTGCTATATCGAGCAAACCTCCTTGGCCTCTATTATAAACTTCGGGGATGTTACCGATAATCGATCTTTTTCCATTACTAAAATGTATTAATTCTCCTTCTTTTTCGGTGATTAAAATACTTTTATCCGGAAGAAAGGTAAAGCCCCATGGAGACTGTAGCTGATCGACGAACAGCTTAGTTGTAAAAACTGCTTCTTTTGGGGTAATGGTTTTGTTTTCAGGGTTTTGTGCGCAAGAAAAATTTAGCATTACAACGAATAAAAGCGTGAAGATGATACTATTTTTCATATTAGGGCGTTAGAAATGTATTAAAGAACACATGATTATTTAAAAGATAAAATATAAGTAAAAAATTACACCTAAGAACGATAAAGATCCCAAATCGAAATTGTTCTTAAAAAATGAATCTTAACCTATGCTCCCAAAACAACAGCGGTATACGCTGTATGTGCTTATTCTGATCGTTCTTTCAGTAATTGGTACTACGGCACTAGCCAACTCTAAAGTAAGTACTATGTACGAAGAGGTGGCCAATGTAATTGAAAAAGTTGTTTCGATTTCTACCCAAAAGCAATCTACCTTAAAACAGAAAGTCAACGTTGCACGAAAGTCAAACCTAGCTACTTCGGCAATGTTCAATACACTTATTGTTGGTGCAGATGATACAGAAACCTGTAATGATAATGGGTTTACAGTTGCACGTTTTAATTTATGTGGTGATTATGATGATCGTATTATAAGTTTATCCGGAGGACCTTATAGTTCAGCTTCATGGCAAGTATTAGGAGGTTCTTGTACGCCAAATGTAAATACGGAGTGCCCAAGTACCACCTCATCTTGCTATAGTGAAATTTCAAGAGGTTCAACTTTTAATTTAGATGCAAGTTCTGTTCCTTCAACTTCTGGAGCAGAGTATAGAGTGGTTGTAGACGGACAGACCTATTATTTTAAAGTAAAGAAAAGTACCATAACACAAACCTATGTAAAACAAGATTATATCTGTGGGGTAGATGGTAGAATCCAGATTACCAATTTGTCTAGTGCATATGAGTTTAGTATAGATGGGGGTAGTTCTTGGCAAGGAGCAATTTTTTCTAATCTAGCAGCTGGTACATATCATATTAAAGCTAGATTAAAAAACACGGCAAATACTTGTGAATACCCGTACGAGCCTATTGTAATAGAGGAAAAAGAGATCCAGATAGCTGCTACTTTTACAGATGCGCTATGTAGTGGAGACACTGGTAGTATAACCGTTACGGCCTCTAATGTGCCGGGTCCATATAAATATACTTTGTTAAACTCAAGCGGTATACGCCAGGAGTTTACTGCCTTTCTTACTGAGAGTACTCATACTTTTTCAGCAGTAGGATTTGGTACGTATATAGTACAAGTAGAAACGCAACAATGTAAGGGAGATTTATTAAGCGGCATTAACCCTCCACGACAACATTTAGATACAAGTGGTAACCCTTTTACTATTGGTGCCGGGGCTTCAGCTTTAGATGCTTCTACTGAGGTAAACAGTAGTTTTGGTTGTTCAGATATTTCTAGTGTAGATATTATTTTAAATACAACTGGCGGGGCTGCACCTTATACATTTACCGTTAATGGTGGGGCGGTGCAACCATCATTTGGTGATGCGGCTACAGATGCTGGAACTACAACATATGCGGTTGGCTCAGCAGGAACTTATGACTTTGTTATTACAGATAGTAATGGTTGTATCATAAACGCTTCTTCTGATGTTGAAAGTTTACTACCACCAGATATTACCGTTACTGGTATAGATGGTACTTGTAGTAACGGTGGGGCAAAATTAGAGTTTACCATTAATAATGGTAGGGGTTACAATATATCATATAGAGAAAATGCTTCTCAGCCTTGGGTAAGTACTCCGCAAATTTCAGTGGCGGCAGGTACTTACAATGATATTGAAGTAAGATACCAACAAGGCGGATTTGAGTGTACATTAGATTTACCTTCTGTAACTGTAGATACGGTTGGTCTACTAATAGGAACAGCAAATAAAGTTCTTGATATTACCTGTACTAGCACCGGTGCCAATGGGGGGCAAATAGATTTTGTTGGTCCTTTTTCGGGTGGATCTGGTAGTGGCTATGAATTTAGTATTGACGGTGTCAATTTCTCTGCAATAACTTCTTATACCGATTTAGCTGCAGGTATATATACTCCAATTATTCGCGATGCTGGTGGTTGTCGCTTAGAATTAACAGCTATAGAAATTTTAGATGTTGATCCGCCAACAAACTTAAGTTTTGCACAAAGTAATGTTAGTTGTGCTGCAGGTACTACAGATGTGGAATTAACACCTACCAGTAACGCTACAATCAATAGATATGAGATTATTAGTCCGGCTTATTTTGATAACGGAAATAACGCTACGTTTACCGGTTTACTTACTTCTCAGCCATACATTTTTCAAATTACAGATGTTAATGGATGTTCTTATACCGAAGGTTTTAGACCTGTAGAAATAAGTTCTATTCGAGTACAGGTAAAATCTGGTGGAGACCTTAGGGTATGTAATGGCGCTACAGATGGTAGTGGAACTTTTATTGTAGATGGTTTTGCCAACAATTATACCTATGCTATTAATGGAGGAACGGCTAGTGCTCCACAAAGTAATCGTGAAGTAGTGCTGCCATTATCAGGTGCGGGTACATATGCCATTACGGTAACTGATTCTGATACGGGTTGTACGGATACTACATCTTTTGATATTAATGAAGCTTCGGTATTAGATTTGTCCGCAAGTGTTGTTACACCTATGAGTTGTGATAATAATAATATTGGACGGGTAGAGGCCAATGTAACCGGAGGTTGGGGAGGCTATAAATATTCATTATTATACCCTTCTGGATTTAATACAGGTATACGGTCAGGAAGGTTTTTTGGTAATTTAACAGAGGCGACCGATGTGTCTGATCCAACTGATGTTTATACGTTGACCGCAATTGACTCTGAAGGTTGTAGTACTACTTTTACGTTTGATTTAGAAGAGCTATTTGCTCCAAGTATTTCTATTCAAAGTTCTGATCTTTGTTTTACTACTACAAGTAATCCATCTGTAACAGTATCTAGTTCTGGTGGTGGATCAGGTCACGAGTATCGTATTAACAATGGGGCTTTCACGGCTAACCCAACATTTAGCGATCTCTTTCCGGGCACTTATACTATAGATGTCCAAGATGACAATCATTGTAGAAACTCCGTAACTGTTACTATCCCACCTCAAGTTAGTGTAAGCCTGTCATTAATAAATGAAATACCTTGTGCGGGTAATGGATCTATGGGTATTACAATTTCAGATGGTGATATTTCTGATTTGTCGAATACGCAATACACGATATTTAAAGATGGTAATCCGGTAGCAGGTTCTACGGGGATTGCCTTGCCTGCAGATACATTCGTTTACAATGTTGGTTCTCTAGAAGCTGGTAGTTATACCGTTTCAATTGTAGATAATAATGGTTGTACAGACGTTTCTGAACCAATAATATTTGATGCCCCTTCTACCATAGTTGCCAGTCATGAAGCAGTAGGTCCTAGTTGTGGCGATGATAATAGTGGCTTTATAGATATAATTGTGGATCCTACTATTGGTATACCGCCTTATGAGATAAAATTTGGACCAACAGGGAGTCTAAGTTATAGTGTAGGTGATGATGGTATCTATGAATTTTCTTCGCAAACTACCTATTCAGGTTTACCGGTTGGGATTTATGAATATTTAGTGAAAGATGCAAGAGGATGCCTTATACCTGGTATAGTTTCAGTTGATATATTAATTGATACAAGAGCAAGTCCAGATGCAACGGTGGTACCTTTAGATGCTACTTGTACAGGTAATGTAGTTTCTGGTGGAATTCAAGTTTCGTCAATTAGTGGCGGTGTTGCTGAATTTACATATATAGTTGAAGATTTATTTGGAAATGAGATTACTAGAGTAGTAACTGATCCTGCAACAATTTATCCTTTAACGATTACATCTGATGAAATAACTCCTGGCAATTATCAACTCATCACTATAGATTCAAGAGGTTGTAGAGATATTGATGAGGTTACTATAGGTAGTGCAACCGTAGATATAATTCCAGATAATTTAACGGTAATTGCTACGTGTACACCAGGTGGATTCACTTACTGTGTAGATATAGTTGGTGGAACCGGACCATTTAATATTCGCTTATTAGATGGTTTAAATCCTCCGTTTATATCTTTAGGGGGTATACCGCCAAGTGAAGTTAGAAGGTATTGTTTTCCTGCTATACAATTAGGGCAGGTACTGACCGTTGAAGTCGAGGATACTTCTACAGGTTGTACTTATCAGGAAATAATAGAAGTGCCTCAGGGGCTTTCTACTGTTGATGTAGGTTTAACGATTGATAATGCCACTTGTATTCCGGGCAATTTAGTAGCACTAACATATAATGTCACTGGAGCATCAGGGTTATTAGATATAGAAATTAGAAATACGGAAACAGGAGATCTATTTATTGCAGAAACACGTTCCGAGTTTAATTATACATATCAAGTGCCAGAAGGAGCATATAGTATTTTTGTTTATGATAATGGTACATTGTGTTCAGATGGAAATCAAGTTGAAGCCATATTAAATGCACCAAGAGTTGATGTTATTGAAAACATTAATGCGAATTGTAATGCTGATGGCCAATTAACGGTTAGAGGTAGTGGGGGAACACCATTTGTAACAGGAAGTCCTTATTTATATGCATATGTTCCTGCTGGAACACCAGTTGATGAAGATGGAACCAATACTCCGGGCGATAGCTCTGATGATTTTACCGATGCGTCAACGGTTACATTACCTGGTGCACCCGGCGCAGGAATTGAATATGATATTTACGTCAAAGATGCCCGAAATTGTTCTTATAGAATTTCAGCTGCCGTAATTACAGAAGATCCCCCATTGCCAACACCAGATTTTGATGTTAGTAATCAATGTGATGTGACTACAGCAACCTTTACTATAGATTTATCTATGCCTGCAACTATTAATACGCCTACTTTTACATTAGGTGGTATTAGTCAAATAGGTACAAGGCTAAATGATACAGATCCATGGACAACAACTTTTACCGTTGGTAGTGTTGGGGTCTATCATGTAGATGTCATGGATGCTAACGGTTGTGTAGGTTTTGCAGATCCAGAAGTTTACCAAGTACTTTCGGCTTCTGGTGAATTTAGTACAGATCCAAATTGTACAGATTCAAATGGGGTTATAACGGTAACAGCAAATGGAGGTAGTGGTAATTTTGATTTTGAACTTCAGGATAGTAGTGGTAATTATATAGCTAACAATGATACCGGCATTTTTACCGGACTTTCAGCTGGCCATTATCAGGTTTTATTAGAAGATGATTTGGTTAATGACGGTACTATTTTTTGCCCATTTTTGGTAGAGAATATTATTAGTACCGTTCCTACAGCTCCATTGATTATTTCAACCGGAGCAAATGATATAAGTTGCGAAGGTGAAAACGACGGTAGTATAAATATAATATTGGCTACTGGAAGCGATATTGACGGAATAGCTGAATATAATTTATACTCAGGTAATTTGCCTCTACCAGGAGCACCAACCGCTTTGGCTTCAAACAATTCAGGGTCTTTTACTAATTTAATCCCTGGTAATTATGTTGTTGAGGTAGTTACCAATTTGGGTTGTACAGATGTACGTGAAGTTACTATTATAGAACCGGCAGAATTTAATATTTCCGCTAGTGCTGCAGATTTTGCTTGTGAGCCAGGTGCAAACAGGTATAGTTCTACTATTATTACGGTAAGTGTGGATGATGTAGGTACTGTGGGATCAGGATATCAATATAGCATCACCGGTTTTGAAAACTATCAAACAGGTAATACGTTTGAAATTATAGATGATGGTACCCCTCAGAATATTACTGTTTATGCTATAGATGGCAATGGGTGTCAAGCTACTTTTGTACTTCCTACAATTAATCCTCCTACAGATGTAGTTCCAAAAATTAAAGCGGTAGATATTTTAAACTGTAGAGATAATGAGCGTGTACGTATAGAGGTAGCTGGTACATCAGATTTTACGGTAAATACAGTTTCAGTTATCGCAGTACCACCTTTTTCAAATTCACCGGGAGATAACTATGTTGATGTTTACCTGCCGGCTGTAGGTGATTATTTATTTGAGATCGTAGATAATACAGTAGGTTGTACCTACCCAATGCCGGTACATACGGTAAATACGCCTATTATACCTACGGTATTAATTAGTGAAGCTAAGCCAGTTAGTTGTGCGGTACCTGGTAATGATGGGGCCTTATTTATTACGGTGGATGATTATGTAGGGGTATTTGATTACATCGTTTATGAAGCTACAGATGATGCAAGAACTACCCCTTTAGCTTCAGGTAGTTTTGATACCAATAATTTCCCAGATGTGAATGGTGACGAAGCTAGAATTGATAATTTGCCTGGTGGTAACTTAATTGTTGATGTGGTTTCAATTGACAATCCGTATTGTTCCGGAATTAGTAATGTAGCGAACATAAGAACACCAAACGGTCCACTACTGGTAACGGCTGAATCTATTGGTAATGTTAGCTGTGCAAATAATACAGGAGAAATAATAGCAACAGGTACCGGAGGTTGGGACACTACGCCATACGAATATAGATTAGTAATGAGTACCGATGGTGGAGCAAGTTATACGACTGAAATTAGCGCTTTTTCAAATGATAATGAATTTACCGGGTTATCCTTCGGTTTCTATGAAGTGGAAATTAGAGATGTTGAAGGTTGTACAAATACGGTTGAAATAGAATTGGAAGAGGTGCCTCAAATTATTGCAGGAATTAGAGAGCCACAAAGCTTAGATTGTCCAAACGGAAACAATGCAGTTTTAGAAGCTTATGATACTACTACGGGTGATGCTATTACGGCAACAGCGGGTGCAAGCGGAGGTTTTCCAGGAGCAGGTTATAACTATACTTTATTATATTTAAGTGGAGATGATAATACTGCAGTTTTATCTGAAAGTGGATTGCAGAATACCCCAACGTTTATTGGTGATAGCGGTGGGTATATTAGTGCTGGTTGGTATGCCATAGAAGTGTCGTCTAGTTTTGGATGTTCATTCATAACTGACGCCTACTATGTTGATCCACCACCACCTATTCAGCCATTATTGGTGCAAACCAGAGTACCTGGTTGTGGAGGAGATGGTGAAATGAGAATGACGGTTGAAAACCCTGATCCATTATTTACTTATGAGTATTTACGAGTTGAAAACGGAGTCACCATAGGCACTTATGAACCTATGACGGGTAATTCTGTAACAATTACCGGAGTTCAAGGTATTACGTATCAATTTGATGTAAGAAAGGTGAATGGCGCCGGGGCTTGTCCTGCAATACGTTCTAACGGTATAACAATGACCGATGCTACGGGTATTACATTGCTTCCAAATTTACCAGATGATATTTCTTGTGCTTCTGAATTGGATGGTAGAATAGAATCTTTTGTTAACGGTGGTGTAGGTGAAGATTTATTTTACCTGTATGAAGGTGACCCGGTAGATGCTTTTAACCCTGCAGCAACTGCAACAATGGTTAGAGGACCTCAGGATAACGGAACATTTGAAGGTCTTCCGGAAGGAACAGCATATTACATTGCCGTAACCAGTGGTGCTACATGTATGGATATTGCCGGTCCGTTTGAAATAGTTAGACCAGAACCTATCATTTTTGATGCTGTTGCTACAAATGTAACGTGTAATGGCGAAGAAGATGGAACTATTACGGTTTCTGTAAGTGCTGGTGGTGAAGGCTTGATTCAGTTTGCTATTGCGCCTAACTTTAATGATTTCTTTAGTGATTCCGAAAATCCAGGCACGTATACTTTTGATGAACTTGCCGCTGGTACGTATGAGATATTGATCAAAGATGACAATGGTTGTTTTGAAAAGGATTTCATCACTGTTGAAGAGCCTGACCAAATTCAAGTGATAAATATTGAAACTACGCCTGAACTTTGTATAGGGGCTAATAATGGTACGGTTGTATTTGATATTGTTGGCGGTACCCCTTTTGAGGATGCTCTGGTTAGTCCAACACCTTATTTTGAGTATAAGATTGAAATGATCGATCCGGTTGATGAATCTGGTACGGCTACATTTGCGCCATATACCGGAGAAATTATTGAGGACTTGCAAGGTGGCGCATCTTACGTAATTTATATTCAAGATGTAAATTCGTGTACGGCTTCAGAATTATTTACCATAGCTATAGGAGTTGATTTAACAGCGGAACCTCAAATTCAATATGGATGTGAGGGAATATTTCCAACCAGTACAACAACTATTCAGTTGGCTAATGACAATTTATTGCCTGAGCTAATGTTTGCACTAGATCCAATTGATCCTACAGATGCTATTACCGCAAATGCCACAGATCAGTATGTATGGGGAGATTTACCGGCAGGGGACCATATCGTATATATATATCATGAAAATGGTTGTACCAACAGGGTTGAGTTCAGCATTGAAGGCTATGAGCCATTAAGCTTGGTTGTTGACAAGACAGGGCCTAATGAAGTACAAGCCTCGGCAGCAGGTGGTTACGGAGAATATGAATTCTTCTTTAACGGACAGTCATTTGGTGATGAGACAATATTTACCACCAATGAAAGCGGAATAGTTAATGTTCGTGTAAGAGATGCCAGAGGTTGTGAACTTGAACTTAGTGTGCCGTTCGAATTTACAGGAATGTTAGAATTCCCTAATTTCTTTACACCAGATGGAGATAACTTAAATGATATCTGGTCACCTAAGAATAGAGATCTTTTTAATGGTGTTGAGGTTAAAATTTATGACCGTTATGGTAGAGTAGTGGCCGTACTTGATGAAGTAAGCGGTTGGGACGGTACCTATGAAGGTAATGAAGTACCTACAGGAGATTACTGGTATGTGGTAAATGCTAATAGTAATGCCATAAAATATGTAGGGCATTTTACCTTATATCGATAGCAAAAAGAGAGCACATGAGTTTAAAAAAGAGGATGCATTTGGTATCCTCTTTTTTTGTTTTGAATGTACTTATTAAGTTTTAGAATTTTTATTCGTCAAACTTTTTGAACACGAATGAACCAAAAACTTCTTTAACTTTAAAGAAACTTGTTTTTAGGGTACATTTGATAGAAAATATTACGTTTACAGATGAGGTCTATTTTATATATTATTTTATTGGTTATTTTTCAAAGTTGTGCATCTCAGGCTAAACCGGTCCTGATAGATTCAGAAATGGAAACGAATGTAAAAGAGAACCTTTCTTACTATTTATATTATCCGGAGGACTATGAAGAAGAACCAGAGAAGAACTTTCCTATACTCTTGTTTTTACATGGTGGCGGTGAGTCTGGAGACAGCTTGGTTACGGTGAAAAGAAATGGTCCGCCAAAATTAATTGTTCAGGGTAAAAAGTTTCCTTTTTTAATATTGGCCCCTCAAAATCCGAATGCAAAAAAATGGTGGAACACGAGAGCTGTTAAGCAGTTGTTAGACTCTATTGTTGGTAATAATAGAATAGATAAAAAGCGAATTTATTTAACGGGATTAAGTAGAGGAGGGGGAGCTGCGTGGGAGTTGGCTGTTCAATATCCAGATACTTTTGCCGCAATGGCAGTGGTTTGTGGTATGGCACCTTTGCCTTATGCCTCATGGATAAATAGAAAAATGCCAATGTGGGTTTTTCATGGAGAGAAAGATAAATCTGTTCCTTTTTCAGAATCAGAGAATATGGTAGCTAAGTTAAAGGAAATGGGTTACGAAGTCATATTTACCAGATACCCTAACGTTGGTCACAGCGCATGGATCAAAGCCTATGAAACCGATGCGCTTTATGATTGGTTTATGAATCAAGAGTTGAAGTAAGATTTTCTTTAATTCTCCTGAAACACTAGAATAGAATCTCTGTTTTGAGTAACAATATAATAGGGTCGGTCTATTTGATTACTGTTTACCTTTATGATGCTTTTAGCATCGCCTGGTACTAAAAATCCGCTTTTAGATGTCTCTATGGATTTGAAATTACCTTTACCATCATTCTCTAATAATAAACCATTGAAGGCGTCATATCGTCCTATAAAAACTTCATTTCCAAAATCGTTACCAACTAACAAAATATCTTCATTGCCATCATTGTTATAATCTAATGTTGCAATTCCGTTTATTGGAGCAACTTGTGCCTCTATGGGTAGTGGGCTGTATTTAAATGTGCCATCGCCCATGTTTTCTAAAACGATACTTTTGTCAAAATTACCAATTAGTTTTGTTGATCCCTGCAGTTCTTCCTTGGTGAATAAACTTGAAATAGTAGCTTTGGAGTACCCTTTGAATGTGGTGAATTTTGCTCTAAATAGTGGACTTTGGCCATTTAAATCTCCCCAAAAGTTAACTGGAAATGATTTGTAGGTAGGGTTGTCAAAGCTATCTTTGAAATAAGCGAACATGACAGGGTCAATAGTACCATTATTGTCAAAATCTTTTGCAATTACAGAAACAGGTCTTTCCGTAGATGGTTGATAGAAGTTGTTCATACCTAAATTACCTACAATAAAATCTAGGTCGCCATCATTATCAATGTCTGTGGTAGTAATACATTCCCACCAACCATAAAGTTCTTCAACTCCTGTTTTATCTAATTGGTCGAAACCGGTACTCGTATTTTTAAAAATAGTAATAGGCATAAATTCTCCAATGATAATTAAATCATCATTTCCGTCTAAATTAATATCTGCCCAAACTGCATTGGTAACCATACCTAGGTTTCTTAATTCTGGAGCAATACTAGTCGTTACATCTTTTAATATTCCGTTTTCATTTTTTAATAAGAAACTTTTTTCAGCATTAGGATATTTTGAGTAAGGTGTTCTTCCACCAACGAAAAGGTCAACAAAGCCGTCGTTATTAAAATCTGACGTGGTTACAACTGAACCGCTTGTATTAATTTTAGGCATCTTACCAGATGAAATAGTAAAATTTCCGTTACCATCATTTAATAATAATCTGTCCGTATAGTTGTTACTTTCTAGGTTAAATTCATTACTTCCAGAGACTAAGTATATATCTAGATCGCCATCGTTCTCTAGATCAAATAAAGCAATACTTTCCTCTTCATATTTCATGTTTTCTTCATTGTCAAATAAAGTTTGTTGCGAGAAGTTGCCTTTGGCATCCTGAAAAAATAATTGGGGAGACATTCCTGTAGAACTACCAACGATAAAATCTTCAATACCATCACCATTTAAATCTCCAGTAGCTGTTACAGGACCATTTTGGGTTAATTTATGAGGTATGGTTCGTTGAATATTATAGTCAACTATATCTTTTTCTTCATGTAAATATGTTAATCTTTTATCTTTTGAAACTTCTTTGAAAATTGGTTTTTCCTTTTTGGCAACCAAAGGGAAAGTTAAATTTTCAGGAGCTATAGAGGTTGCATTTTCGTATTTTATGATTAATCGTTGGTTACTCTCAATATTTTTTAGTTTTTGGAACTTATTATCTGCCCAAAGTACTTCTACAGATTCAACTTGTTTTTTATGGCCTAAACCAAAATGTGCTATGTCTTCAACGGTAGACATATAACCTCTATATGTATAATGTTCATGGTATTGAAAAGTATCGTCACCGAACCTTAAAACAATTTTTGCACCTGTTTTTTTTGATTTTGATGGAGCATCTATAAGAGCTATACTTAGATAATTATGTAGACCATCCTTGTGGTTGGTATTATTTTGAAAGATTAAAGCTTCATCGTTAATATTATTTACGATATAATCTAAATCACCGTCGTTATCTAAATCGGCAAATGCGGCGCCATTAGAAAAAGAGGGTATCCCTATTCCCCAATCCTGACTTACATCTGAAAACTGATTGTTTGAATTGTTTTTATATGCGTAGTTGGGAATCTTTATTTTAGGTATTGAATCCAAAATTTGAGCCGGACTCAAGTACCTACTTACATTGAATTTAAAATCGCCAAAATCCAAGTCGGTGATATCTCTTGGGAAGCCATTTGTAATTAATAAGTCTTCATAGCCATCATTATCCATATCTGCAAAAAGTGGAGACCAACTCCAATCAGTTTTTGACACACCTGCCATTAAACCTATTTCACTATAAGGTACATTGTTGCCATTACCTTTTTGCAACATGTTTCTGGTATGTTGGTATTCATATCCAAAACGGTCATTTAAAATATATTCTGTGTATTTATTACCAGCTAGGGTTGTTTTTAGCCTTTCGTTGGTTTCTCCTAGCATATCTAAGGTAATAATGTCTAAATAACCGTCATTGTTAAAGTCAGAAATATCATTCCCCATAGAAAACTTACTTTGGTGTTTGATGTTCTCTTTTATCTTATTAGAAAATGTTCCGTCTTGATTATTAATGTAAAGAAGGTCATTTGATAGGTAATCATTACTTACATAAATATCTGGCCAACCATCAAAATTTAAATCTGCAATAGAAAGTCCTAAGCCATAACCTTCTATAGTTATACCTGCTTCAATGGTAACATCTGTAAAAGTACCGTCACCATTGTTTTTATATAGTTTATCATTACTTAATGCAGTACCATCTGTAATTTTTTTTCTAAACGTTGAAGGTAGCACATGAACGTCAACATTGTTTAAGACATATAAATCTAAAAGGCCATCTTTATTGTAATCAAAAAAAGAAGCCCCCATACTATTACCTGATTCTTCAATGCCAAATTCAGAAGCTTTATCCGTAAATGTTGGTATGTTATTTTTATTTAAACCATTATTTATAAATAGCATGTTTTTCTTTTCCTCATCACTATTTAACATGGCAGAACACACATATATATCTAAAAATCCATCATTGTTGATATCTGCGAGAGCTATACCTGTATTCCACTTGTTTAAAGCTTCAATTCCTGATTCTTTAGAGACATCTTTAAATTTAAAATTACCCTGGTTTAAGTATAATTTATTAGATACTTGATTTCCACTAAAAAATAAATCGGGCATATGGTCATTGTTGAAATCACCAATGGCCACACCACCACCGTTAAAAATGTACTCGCTTGTTAATATGTTGAAGCTATCTGTCTCAACTATTTTATTGTTAAAGTCAATTCCTGACTCTGAAGCCGGTACCACTTTAAAAAGGGAAACGGATTCTTTCTGGTTACATGAAAAAAGAATGGTTGTTAGTAATGCAATGGTTATAGCCGAAAAGATTCGCATAATAAGTTTTTTTATACTCTATACTAGAGAAGAAGTATTCAATTTGTTGTGAGTTTATTGAAAAGAAAACAATGTGATAAAATATCTTATGTGAGTAAATATTAATCTGGTTTTGTGTAGTACCAAAATAGTGTTTTTGTACTGAATATCATAAAGAGTTGGTTGCTTACTTAAAGATTTAATTCGTTTTTTTATGGTCTAAGTTTTCAAATGTCAAGATAGATTAAAACTAGCATGATTAACTAGTTGCTTATATGGTTACATTATAAAATTCTGTTTTAAACTTTGCCAAAAAAAAATCAGGACATTTTTCAATGTCCTGATTTTGAGGTTGTTTTTAAAGTAACCCAAAAATAAATTTACTTGATTTTTTAGTCATCTAAAGAATCTATAAAGTCAATTGCAGTTTGTGGTAGTAAAACCTTATCTACAATGTGTGCAACACCGTTTCTTGCAAATACGTCTGCGGTAGTAATATTTGCGTTGACATCATTAGTTGCATCTCCAATAACAAAATTATCTGAACCAATTACAGTAATAACTTCTATATCTTTTTCTGATAGAGTAGTTAATGTACCTGCCTCTAAATCTGCGCTTGTAATTTTACCAGCAACTACATGATACAACAGTATATTACTAAGTAATTCTAATTCTTCTTCTGTATCAAAACTAGCAATGCTTGTATAATCTGGGCCTAATGCATCAAATAAGTTTGAGAAAGCAGCGTTTGATGGAGCGAAAACTGTTGCGTTTTTAGAATATGTGAAATTAGTAGCATCTTCATCTTCGGTATTGGTGTCATCAATAAATTTCCCAACTAAATCGGTAGCAATTAATGCCTCTTCTAAAGTACTTAATGCAGCAGCGTTTACTACTGTTGTAGCTAAATCATCTGAACTTAATAATGTAATAAAATCTATTGCGGCTTGTGGTAAAAGTACTTTGTCCACAATGGTGGCAATACCATTTTTAGCATCGATCCCATCAGTGACAATAGTTGCATTAGTGCCGGAAACATCTCCAAATTCGAAATCACCTGCATTATCAACAACTTCAACTGTATTGTCTTCTAAAAGAGTCATAGTTGGTCCTGCTGTTAATGCCGTTGAGCCATCAGAAGATGGTAAAATGTGATATAGCAAAATCTTCTTAAGTAATTCTATTTCCGCAGAATTATCAAAATCATCAAGATCATTGTAATCATCTCCAAGAGCATCAAAGAGATTTTCGAAAGCTTGATTGTTAGGGGCTAGTACTCTAGTTGTTTCCAAACCGGATATAGCATCTACCAATCCTGCTTTTACTGCAGCTGCAGCTAATGAACTTAAATCATCTGTTCCGGTAACCCAGTCCAATAAAGTTGGTCGAATATCAAAATCTAGGGCATCAATAGCCTCTTGGGGTACTAATACCTTATCTATTATGTGTACGATACCATTGTCTGCATAGAAGTTTGATTGTGTTACTTTTGAAACAGGATTTGTTTCTGGCAAATCAGAAGCATCCAATAATTCTATGTCATCGCCTACGGCAACGGAAAGTGTTCCTCCTTGTACCGTTGTTAATGACTGACCATCGGAAAACCCTGAGGCTTCAATGTTGTCAGCAACTACATGATAGGTTAATATCTGAGCAAGTAAATCTGCATCAGCCGCAGACAATAGCTGTGCCGCTGCTGATCCATCATCATCATTAGCTTCAAAACCAACTTGTGTTGCAAATGTCTCAAAAGCCGCATCATTTGGTGCAAATACTGTAAAAGGACCCGTACCGTTTAATGTAGTAGCGATGTCACCAGAGGCTGCTTCAATTGCAGCGTTTAGGTTAGAAAGACTACCAATTGTGTTGATTCTAGTGTCAACAGTACCTGGACCGATCAAGGTGTCGCTACCATCTATATCATCATCTTCACAAGAACTGAAACCAATTAAGGCAAGCATGGAGAATGAGACACTTAAAATTTGAAATGTTTTCATATCTAAATTATTTAGTATAAGATTTTTTAATTCTATTTGTTAGTATCCAGGATTCTGTTTCAGAACTCCGCCACTTAAATCTATTGCGTTTAATGGTATTGGCAACATATCATGTTTTGCTTCAACAGTATTCGCTTTAGTTCCAAAGTTTGGTATGGTACGACTTTCATTTGCAATGTATTCGTTCATAACACTTGCCGCATTACCCCATCTTCTTAAATCAAATAAACGATGACCTTCCATACTTAGCTCTAAACGACGCTCATGACGAACTGCTTTTCTAGCGAAATCTTGACTAGGGAAAGAAGTGTAAGGTTCTATCTGATAATTAGCTGCATCTGCATTACCTGCTTCGTTTTGAATGTAGGTCATGTTTTTAGCTCTGTTACGTACTAAGTTTGTCCATGTCAACGCAGATGCTAAATCATTGGTTTCAACAGCTGCTTCAGCACCCATTAATAAAACATCGGCATAACGAATAATATGATAGTTGATACCGGCATGTTGTTGGCCCCATGCACCTGTACCTTGATTATCCGTATCTCCGGATTGGTAAACATTTTTAGCTGGTAAGTAAGGACCGGAAATATCAGAGAAAGTTGCACGAATCCAAGAATGACCAGGGAAAGTACCATAACGGTTATAATCAATACCTCTTCTACCAACGGTATAATCTAATCTTGGGTCTAATGGTCCTGTATGAGGTGTAAATGCCTCGTCATCTTCCTTACCGTAGTCATTTGCCACATCTGTTTCATTAAAAGTATCTAATAATGGTAGACCCGATCCATCTGTTTGAAATGCATTTACCAAATCTTGAGAAGGTTGGTAAAATCCACAACAAGAACCAAAAGGACCTGGGTTAGGGAAGTTTAATACCCCGCCAATATTTCCATTTAGGGATTGACCATCATCCGCAGTAAATTGAATTGCAAAAATAGCTTCAGAGCTATTTTCTCCTGTGCTTTCAAAGTTAGCTACAAACTCAGAATTTAAAGCGTAAGGACCATCATTTATAATTTCTTCGAATAAAGCAAGGGCAGGAGCCCATTCAGACTGTTGTAAATGTACTTTACCCAAATAGGCTTTTGCAGCCCATGAGGAAGGTCTTCCTGATTGAGCCTGTGTTGCGGGTAAATTATCAATGGCAAATTGAAAATCTGCTTCTATTTGATCCCAAATAGGACCCGGGTTTGGTTGGTTGAATTCTGTGTTGGCATAGTTTTCTTCAGAGATGTAAGGAACATTTCCATAGATTCTTTGCAATTCAAAATTAAAATGGCCACGTAAAAAACGAGCCTCAGCTAATTTGCCGGTTAAATCTGCATCTTCTATAGTTGCAATTAACGCAATAACGGCATTTGCACGGTTAACACCAGCAAAAGTTGAAGACCATTTTCCTAAAACGTATGGGTTACCGGTTGTCCAATTATAAATTTCCATTTCAAAAAGATCGGCTTGGTCACCATCGGTACTTCCTTTGTGGGCATCATCTGCTAAAACATCAAACCACCAATTGTCTCCACTAGCAGCAAAGCCATTACCTGATAGGTTATTACGAATTCCATCTAATGTAGAATAAGCTCCAATTAATAGCAGCTCTACACCGTCTTCATTTTGTACGGCAGCATCACTAAGAGCACCAATTGCAGGTTGCTCGGTAAAGTCATCGCTACAGGCACTAAAAGCAGCGAATAGTGTGAATAAATATATTATTTTCTTTTTCATTTTTTTACAATTTTAAATTAAATCCAAGTGTAAGAATTCTAGATTGTGGTACAACCTGACTGTCAACACCTAATGTAAGATTATTACCAGTTACAGAAGAAATGATTTCCGGGTCAAACCCGTCATATCCTGTAAGTGTTAATAAATTTGTTCCTTGTATATAAACTCTAAAAGAATCTAAACCAATTGTTTTGGTAATTTTATCAGAGAATGCATAGCCTAATTGAATGTTTTTAAGACGTAGGTAAGAGCCATCTTCTACAAAATATGAATTTGGCTGTGTTTCACTGTTTTGTATTGAATTACTTAATGCTGGTAAGGTAGCATCTGTATTGATCGGAGTCCAAGAGTCTAACACTCTTGTACTACGGTTACCATCTGCGAAAGTTGGAAAATCGGTAAAGATTTTTGTGTAGTTATAAATGTCGTTTCCTTGTGATCCTTGTAAGAATAATGATAAGTCAAAAGATTTGTAGCCTAAGTTAAAGTTGAAACCATAGGTGAAATCTGGGTGAGGAGAACCAATAAAAGTTCTATCATCATCATTAATACTACCATCGCCATTAACATCTTTGTAGTCAAACCTCCCTTGATCTGTAAAGCCAATAACTTCTCTACCATAGAATGTAGAAATTGCCTGGCCAACTTGGGTTCTTGAAACGGCACCACCACGGTAGCTATCATCTCCAGTTTGGAAATCGCTTATCCAATCGGTCACCTCATTTTTGTAGTGAGAGAAATTTATATCAAAACCATATTTTAAGCCATACGTTGTTTCATCTTTATATCGCAAATTAATATCAAATCCAGTGTTTTTAACATTTCCTGCATTTACATAAGGCGCAGCAGCATCGATCGCTGTGGTGCTGATTAAGCTGTTATCTTGGGTAATTAGATCTTTAGTTTTAATATTAAACCATTCAAAATCTAAATTTAATTTATCTTCAAAAAAGCCTAATTCAATACCTGCATTTATTGCTTCGCTAGTTTCCCATTTCAAATTAGCGTTACCAACAGAAGATAAGATAGCACCTGTAGCTATAGAATTACCATCTATGGCATAGTTAGCATATTGCTCATTTAAAGATGAAATGTTGATAGTTGGGTTGCTAGCTGGTAATGATTGGTTACCTAATTGACCCCAAGAACCTTTTAATTTAAACCAACTTACGGGAGAGTCCGCAGACATAAAATCTTCTTTGCTAACTACCCAACCTGCACTTACAGAAGGGAAAGTAGCACTTTTGTTATCTCCTGTAAAACGAGAAGAAGTATCATTACGTAGGGTACCTGTTACAAAATACTTGTCGCCATAGGAATAGGTTGCAGAACCAAATAATGAATAAAGAGATGTGGCAAAATCATATGCGTTGTCAACGTTAGGTGTACCACTACCGTTATTCAATAGGTAGAAATCTGGTGTTTCAAATAAAAAGCCAGTACGACTGATTGTTTTTCCCTTACCACCATCTTTTACAGATTCAATCCCTGCTAAGGCATCAATTTTACTATTATTGAATGTTTTCTTATAGTTTAAGGTATTTGTAAATGTCCAAGAATAACCATCTTGGTTTACTTCTCTTAATGCATTTGTTCCTAAAGGCTCACTATGCTCTGGATCTAGAGCCGTAAAGCCACGTGTATTAAAAGAGTTGATAGTACCACTAATGGTTGTTTTAAATGTAAGTCCATCCATTAGCTGAGCAGATAAATATACATCACCTAGTATTCTAACGGTTTTATTGAAGTTATCACTTTGTCTGTTTAATTGAGCTAACGGACTTCTTGAATTACCGGTACCTTGCGCACCTGTTCCTGCAAAATTACCGTTGTCATCGTATAGAGGAATTAACGGGCTGCTCCTTACGGCTTCTTCGTATTGCGCACCGTTACCGCCTTTAGAATTACTGTATGCTGTACTAAAATGTTCACCAATACGTACTTTGTCTCCTAGTTTAAATTCGGAATTCAAACGAATTTGTCCAATTTTGTAATCCGTTTCTAAAAGGTTTCCAGGGTTATTCAAATAATTGGCAGAAAGGTTGTATTTACTATTTTCTTCACCGTTTGCTACAGAAAATGCGACACTTTGTATCACAGCTGTTCTTGTAATGGCATCGATCCAATCTGTTCCGTTCGGGTTAACGGTTGCAGAAGCAGGACCTCTAACTATAGGGTCATAAGAAACCACTCTTGTATATCCGTTTAATGTAGAAGGAACAACTGCAGATGATCCATTACCATATTGTGGGTGATTAAACGCTGTACCATCGTTAGCAGCACTCTGATATAAAACATCACCTAATTGTTGTGCATTTAAAAGTTCAGGAACATTGGCTACAGAAGAAAAACCTGTGTAGGTATCAACAGATACTACTGGCTTATCCATGTTATAACCACCACCTTTTGTTGTGATAATTACGACCCCGTTAGATGCTCTTGCACCATAAATAGCAGCGGCACCATCTTTTAAAACATTCATTTGATCAATATCGTTAGGGTTGATACTGTTCAATACAAATGGATCATCTGTTTGTAGACCGTCAATGATAAATAACGGGTTGGTGTTGTTACTTGTACCAAAACCACGAATGTTAATTTTTGGCGGGCTACCTGGTGTTGCATTTTGTACAACAGTTACACCACTTACACGCCCTTGTAAAGCTGAAGCAGCATTGACAACAGGTGCTTTTGTAGCTTCAGAAACATCAACGGATGCTACCGAGCCAGTTAAATCTCCCCTTGTTTGTTGAGAATACCCTAAAACAATTACCTCGTCAAGAGCGGCAGCATCTTCAGCTAAAGTTACGTTAACGCTTGATTGGCCGTTTACGGCAACTTCTCTACTTTTAAATCCAATATAGCTAAATACCAATGTGGCGCCATCAGAGACATTTAAGCTATAGTTACCATCAAAATCTGTTTGTGTACCATTAGTAGTACCTTTTTCTACAACATTGGCTCCGGGTAATGGTTGGCCAGTGTCATCTAAAACGGTTCCCGTAATAGTAGATTGAAGCGTTTTTACTTCAACGTCGTTTGAAGTACTTGTGTTTTCATTTGCTTGTACCAGTTGGGTACCTAAGCAAACAAGCATTGATAAAACTCCAGATTTAATAAAGGATGACCTTTTTCCAGATTTCATCAACGTGTAATCACGTTTTTGACTCATAATAGTTGTTGTTTGTTAGTTTTAGTTAAATGCTTGGATGTTGAATTTTTTAATTTTACAGTTGCAGTGTTTAAATGTTAAAAAAATCAAAATCCGGTATAATAATAACACTTTTAATTTAATATCCATAATTCAGTAGTATTAAATTAGGAATGATACGTCAACTATAGGAAATCTTATTGTAATTATCTGCGTTAATAAGTGTAATAAACAGGTTGTCAGTAATTTAGTAAATATTAAATTAGGGTATAGTAAAGTTAAATTTTTAACATTTTAAAATGGTAGTGAAGATGAAAATTATATAAAAATGGCAATTTATAATGGTGTATTAAGCTACTTTTAATTTATTATTAAATATATGTTTACCACGTTTTAAGGTACTTAAGTGACCTCTTAAAAAAGCTATTCTATATTTGAAAACATGAAATAACAATCAACTTTTCATACTTATTAGTGGTACAGAATATATAGTTGTCACCACCATCTTTAATTTGTAATTTTTTTCTGATTTTCTCTATACTATCCGGGAAGTTTCTGGTGGTAATATTGGCTTTGGATATGCCTGCTTTTTTGATTGCTTTTTTAGAATATTCATAAATATCCTTTACTATGAATACGCGTCCTGGGAACTCAATTAATTTCTCTGATGTGTAAAGGTGAGCGTGGGGGTGAAGTTTATATAAATTGAAATGATCTCCAGTAAACTGAAATGAACCAGATTTTAAAATAGCTGCATTTGGTTCGTAAATATAAGTTAATGGTTCTGAGTATTCAGGTATAGTGTTTTCCTCGTCGCTTAATCGGAAACAGAACTCTTGCTTATAATTAGGCTTGAAATTCACTGTTTTTATGAACGCTTCTGAATTGAACCCCTTTTCTATCAACCAAAGAATTTCTTTTACATCATTGTTAACAGCAACAATATGTATCTCTTTTACATGGCTCAATTCTTTTAACCCACTTTTTAAATCTAACAGCGGCCCGGTCTTAATAAGAAGATTAGATGATTTTACCAATAAAAGGTCCATATGCTCTATGACGTTTGGTTCACAATCAGATAAATAGTAAACCTTTTTGTTCTCCTTGTCTCTTCTAGAGGGGTCTATATACAACCAACTAAACGTGTTAGGTGATTCTTGTAAGAAAGTTAATCCATTGGTAGCAATGCATGTTATGTTTGAAATACCCAATTGATTGAAATTATAACGGGCAATTTGTGATAGTGTTTCGTTTTTTTCGATATGTACTACCTCTTTTATTTTTTTGCAAAATGCGAACGAATCTACTCCAAAACCACCTGTGACATCAACTAAAGATTTTCCATTAACTAATGAAGCTTTGTAGTTGGCCGTAATTTCTGACGAAGTTTGAGAAAGGTTTAGTTTATTAGGATAATAGATGTTCTGGGTATTGAACCAAGTGGGTAGTTTAGATTTAGATTTTAATTTCGATTCTATTTGTTCTACCAGTTCTTTCTGAGATACCTTTGTGAATTTTTGTTTTGATAAAATAATTTTGTGAACATCGGTTTTTAAATTGTCGTTGATAAACCCCTGTATTTCATTAGTTAGTATTGCTGTATTCACGAAGGTCTAGAGATTATGGGTCAATGATTTTACAATTTGGTTGTCAGATAGAAATTCCTTTAAAATTACCTTAATAGCAGTATAGCCGGGCACGGCGACGATCATGCCTACAGTACCGAATAACAAACCGGCAATAATGATCACTAAGAAAATTTCTAACGGATGAGACTTTACACTGTTTGAAAAAATAAAAGGTTGAGAGAAAAAGTTGTCTACTAGTTGACCGATCAATAGTCCTATAAATACATAGCCGGTTTTTGGTAGTATTACATCACTAAAATCGGAACCTAAATTACTGGTCATTGTCAGTGTTAACATGATTACACCACCTATGATAGGACCTATGTAAGGTATAATGTTGAATAACGCACATAAGAAGGCAATAACCACTGCATTTTCAATTCCTACAATTAATAGAACTATCGTATAAATTATAAATAGAATAAATATTTGAAGTAAAAGACCTACAAAGTACCTTGATAGCAGTCCGTTTATTTTGCTTATAGAATTTGTTGTACCTTTCTTTTTGTCTAGTGGGACGAATATTAATAAACCGTGTTCAAATAATTTACTATCCTTTAGAAAGAAAAATGAAATAAATAGAACTGAGAACAAGCCAATACTTGCTGTACTTAGAATATTTAAGAAGGAATTTAAAAAGTTAGGTATAAAACCTATATTTAGCCCTTGTAGCATATTTTTTTCTAAGCCTGCATCATCAATTACGTCTTCTACAATATGAGAAGAAAGTCCTAAATATGATGTAATTTGATGATAAAGGGTGTTTAGGCTCTTTTGTAATTCATCAATATCTAGAAGAGATAGGTTTTTACCTTGCTCAGATATTAAAGGAATAAACAAGGCGACAATACCACCTAATATACCTACCATAAAAATCATGGTAATTATAACGGCAAGTATATTTGGAAGTTTAATACGTAATCTTAAAAAACGTACTAAAGGACTACCTATTAGAGCAACAACGGCGGCAATAGCTAAATATGCCAATACAGATTGTATAGTGTAAAGAAAATAGAGAACCAGTATTATGCTTACCAAAACACCGATGGCTCGTAAAATACCTTTTGAAATTGTTTTTGAAGTCATTGGTTAATTTTTAAAGGCATAGGTTATAATATTGGCTCCCATTTGTAATGCTTTTTGTCTTACTTCTGCTGGATCGTTATGTACCGTTGGATCTTCCCAGCCGTCACCTAAATCAGATTCTGAAGTGAATAATAAGACAATTCTATTGTTTTTTAAAATGGCAAATGCTTGCGGACGCTGCCCATCGTGCTCATGAATTTTTGGTAATCCTGTTGGGAAAGAATATGTGTTTTTAAAGATTTGATGCTTGGCACCCAACTCTTCTAATGTGCTATCAGGAAAAAGTCTTTTAATTTCTCTGATAATATAAGGTTTCATGCCATAATTATCATCAATATGTAAAAAACCGCCCGATAAAAGGTAATTTCTTAAGTTTTCTATTTCCTCGTCTGAAAAAACCACGTTCCCATGACCGGTCATGTGTAAAAAAGGATATTGAAAAATGGAACTGCTACCCACCTCAACCGTTTCTGGCCTGTCTTTTAAATTGGTACCAATGTTTGTATTGCAAAACTTAATAAGATTGGGTAAAGCGGTTGGGTTTGCATACCAATCACCACCGCCTTGGTATTTTAAAATGGCAAGTTCTTGTGAATACATGTTAAAAAAGCACAAAAAATGCAAATAAATAAGGACTCTAGTAAGTTGTTTCATTTTATAACGAATAATAGATTGTAAATAATGCTATTATGTTTAATAAAAAAATTGCTGTGTTCGGGATTTTAAGTGCAGGACTTTTTCTGATGTCCTTTATGCAATTTAAACCAAGTAAATATAGTAAAGTTGATGATGTTATCACTTTAAAGAAGGTAGAAAATGTTGAAAAAGGTATGGTAGTACTAGAGCTTTTTACTTCTCAAGGTTGTTCTAGCTGTCCGCCTGCAGATGCACTTTTAGAAACAGTAAAGAACAATTTTCCTGAACAAGTGTTTGCACTTAGCTACCATGTAGATTATTGGAATTATATAGGGTGGAAAGATCCTTTCAGCAATAAGGACTTTACCATTAAACAACGTAAATACAATAACAAGTTCAGGTATCGCAGCAATTATACGCCAGAGTTGATTGTAAATGGCAAGGAGCATATGGTGGGATCCAATAAAGTAGAGGTGGCAAGGGTAATTGAAAAATACGCGGCAAAACAATCGAAAGATGATATTCGTTTAAATCAGATCCATAGAGGTGGTGATAAAATTAATTTTAACTATAACCTTTTGGGGGACACTGCTACTAAAAATGTAAGAGCCGTATTGTTACTCAAGGAAAGAACAACAGAAGTTAAAAGAGGAGAAAATAGACAACGAACATTAAAGAATGCCAATATTGTCATTGCTGAAAAATATTTAAAATTAAAAGATGTCAAAGGTATGGGTTCAATTGATATACCGGCATCCGTAAAAACAAATGAAGATTTAATCTTAATGTTATTGGTAGAAAATAATGATGCCGATATTACTGGTGCGGTTAAAGTAGCTATCTAATATTTACCCGTTGTTTATGGTTGCTATAATGGTGCAGGCTACAATGGCGGCTGTTTCTGTTCTCAATCTGGTTTTACCCATAGCAACAGGTGAATAGCCTTTTTTCATTGCGTTTTTAATCTCATCCGGAGAAAAATCACCCTCAGGACCTATTAATATCGTGATATCTTTATCTGCGGCAACCCTTCTTTTTAGCTCATGACGTTCTGTGTCTTCACAATGCGCAATAAATTGTAGTTCAGCAGCTGGTTTTTCTAAAAAATCCGAATAACTAATGGGGTTGTTCAATTTAGGTAAATACGTTTGTAAAGATTGTTTCATGGCAGACTCAAGCACGCGTTGCATTCGCTCCATTTTTAACACTTTGCGTTCTGATCTATCACAAATTATCGGTGTTATTTCATCGACCCCAATTTCGGTAGCTTTTTCTAAAAACCACTCAAAGCGATCGTTCATTTTTGTTGGGGCTACGGCTAAATGTAACCAGTAAGATTTTAGGTGCGTTTTTTTAGAGGACAGTAGTTCTACCTCACATTTTTTAATATTGTCGCCAATTATTTTAGCTTCAAACAAGTAACCGTTACCATTGGTAATCCATAATTGATCACCGGTTTTCTTTCTTAACACTTTGATGATATGCTTGCTTTCATGACTGTCGAAAATGAAGGTTGCATCTGTGGCTTTAATATCTGGATTGTAAAATAATTGCATGTTATTTATTTTATAAACTACGATATAACATACCTGGCTTTTGCCGTTACATCTTGTTGAGAGAATTTCTCGTTCTTATATTTTTGGTATCCTACAATACCGATCATAGCGGC
The DNA here is from genome assembly GCF_900155985.1 of Maribacter ulvicola. Classification (GTDB taxonomy): domain Bacteria; phylum Bacteroidota; class Bacteroidia; order Flavobacteriales; family Flavobacteriaceae; genus Maribacter; species Maribacter ulvicola. The sequence goes on along the minus strand of NZ_FTMA01000003.1, from coordinate 228,361 downwards.
ATTATCTGTGCAGTACTCGAACTTTGGTATATAAGTTTTCCATTGATATTTTGTCTGTGCTTCTATTAGTGCGTTCCTAATGCCTGAATTTGCCGATACGCCACCACCAATGGCAATCTCCTTAATGCCGGTTAGTTTAACTGCTTTTTTCAATTTTCTCATCAGTATGGTGATGATCGTATATTGAATAGATGCACAAATATCCGCTAGATTGTTCTTAATAAAATCTGGGTTCTCTTTAGTTTGTCGTTGAATAAAATAAAGAATATTGGTCTTTAGTCCACTGAAGCTAAAATCTAAATCTTTTACATTTGGTATGGTGAATTCAAATTTATGTGGGTCACCTGTAGCAGCATATTTGTCAATTAAAGGTCCGCCGGGGTAGGGTAGGCCTAAAATTTTTGCACTCTTATCAAATGCTTCGCCTACGGCATCATCAAGTGTTTGCCCTATTATTTTCATGTCAAAGAAATCATTCACTTGGACAATCTGCGTATGGCCGCCACTAATAGTTAACGCTAAAAACGGAAATGAAGGCGGTATCATGGTTTCATCTTCAATAAAATGAGCTAATATATGGGCTTTCATGTGGTTAACTTCAATAAGTGGTATTTGTAAACCTAATGCCAATGATTTGGCAAATGAAGTACCTACAAGTAAAGAGCCCATTAGTCCAGGTCCGCGTGTAAATGCTATGGCTGATAATTGTTTTTTATCGATATTTGCTTTGGCTATGGCTTGATGAACAACGGGGACTATATTTTGTTGATGCGCTCTTGAAGCAAGTTCTGGTACAACCCCGCCATATTCTTCGTGAATAGCTTGGGTAGCCACAACATTACTGAGCACTTTATCGTTCATTAAAACTGCCGCAGAAGTGTCATCACAAGAAGATTCTATAGCAAGTATGTAAATTGTATCGTGTTCCAACATTTTTGGAATAAAAATTGAATAACAAAGGTAAAACATAAAGACCTATCAAAAAACTTAGAAAAATATTGGTTAGAACATTATTGGTATTATTACTGATATGTGTTTTGGGAACCATCATATTTTCATTGCCGGTGGTACAGACTTTGTTGGCAAAATTTGCTACGAAAAAAATAAATGATCAATATGGTACGCATATTAATATTGAGCGCTTAAAAGTTTCGTTGATTTCTTGGAATGTGGGTCTAGAAGGTGTTTTTATCGAAGATTATAAAAAGGATACATTATTTTATGTGAATGAGCTTAAAACCTCTATTCTTAGCTTGGGTAATTTAGCTCAGGGCAATTTGGAGTTTGGAGGTATTGAAGTTGATAAATTGAACTTTAACCTTAAAACTTATTTCGGAGAAAATAATACCAATTTAGAGGTTTTTGTGGATAAGCTTGACGATGGTCAGCCAAGAGCGCCCGGTACACCTCCTTTTAGGCTTTCATCTTCTCATGTGGCTATTGAAAATAGTAAGTTTAAATATATTGATGAGAACCTAGAAAAAATAACTGTTTTAAATTTTGATAGCCTTAATATAGTTGCAAGTGATTTTTTAATTCTTGGTCCAGAGGTATCCGTAGGTATTCAAGAAATGTCCTTTCATAGTAATAGAGGGTTAAAAGTAAATAGATTAACGACAGATTTTAAATATACAAAGCAGCAAATGCGGTTTGATTCTTTAAAGATTAAAACCCCTCTTTCAGCTTTAGAAGGTAATTTGATTTTTAACTACAATCGTGAAGATTTTGCCGATTTTTTGAATAAAGTAAATGTTGTTGCAGCGTTTAAGGAATCTAAGGTGGCTTTAGATGAGGTAAACTTGCTATATAATGAATTTGGCAAAGGAAAGGAAGTAACGTTCAATGCTGGGGTAAACGGAGTTTTAAATGACCTGAATACTGAAGACCTTTTCTTATTTTCTGATGATACCGGTATACGTGGTAATTTTAATTTTAAAAATTTATTCAACAAACAAAAGCCTTTTAGTTTAGAGGCCGAAATGAAAAATGTAACTAGTAGTTACTATCAATTGAATGCTCTGTTGCCTAATTTAATAGGTAAGTCATTGCCTTCGTCCTTTAGTAAGCTCGGGCAGTTTACAATACGTGGTAGCGCCTTCGTGACCAACTCATCTGTTAACGCAAAAGTGAACTTAAATACCGCTGTAGGTAGTAGCTATGCCGACATTGTTCTAAGTGATTTTAATAATATTGACAATGCCACTTATAAAGGTTTTATCTCTTTAATAGATTTTGACTTAGGTGATTTTGCCGAGAATAAAAACTTAGGAAAAACTACTTTAGATTTTAATGTAGAGGGGCAAGGTTTTGTGAAAGAGAAATTGAATACCGAAGTAATAGGGCAAATTTATTCTTTAGAGTTCAATAAGTATAACTACAAAGATTTAAGGGTTTCGGGTATTATTAAAGATCAGTTGTTTGACGGTTCTTTGATCAGTAACGATGAAAATTTTAAATTTGATTTCAAGGGGTTGGCCAACGTTGCGGAAGCCAGAAATAACTTTAATTTTTTTGCTACCGTAGATTATGCCGATTTAAAGAAATTAAACATAATAAATGATAGTGTTTCCGTATTTAAAGGTAATTTGAGTATGGATATTACGGGAACTACTTTGGACAATATTGTTGGTGATGTTAATTTTACACAAACAAGTTATCAAAATGTAAACGACACTTATTATTTTGAAGATTTTGCAGTGACTTCTAATTTTGGTGAAGACCTGCAGCGTACTATAAATATTAACTCGCCAGATATTATTACAGGTTTTATGAAAGGTAATTTTAAAGTGCGGGAATTGGGTAAACTTGTGCAAAACTCTTTGGGTAGTATTTACACAAACTATAGGCCTTTTCAAATTTCAGATGGGCAAAATCTCTCCTTCAACTTTAAGATATATAATAAAATAGTAGATGTTTTTTTTCCTGAAGTGCGGTTTGATCCAAACACTTTTATAAAAGGAAATATAGTAGCTGATGAAGGAGATTTTAAGCTCAACTTTGCCTCGCCAAGTATAGAGGCCTTTGGTACGGCTGCCGATAGTATTGAGGTTAGAATTGATAATAAGAATCCGCTGTTTAATACCTTCGTATCGGTTGGTGAGCTAGACACGCCGTATTATAATTTTAAAGACTTCAACTTGATCAATACCACTTTAAAAGATACCTTGTTTTTTAGGTCTGAGTTTAAGGGAGGTAGCGATTTTAATGACTCTTATAATCTGAACTTTTATCACACATTTAATAAGGATAATAAGTCCGTGATCGGTCTAAAAACATCCGATGTCAATTTTAAAGGCAACAAATGGGTGCTGAATAAAGAAGGTGATACAAAGAATAAGGTGATATTCAATAGGTCTTTGGACAGTATTACAATTCAAGAAATTGTAATGAACAATGAAGAAAAAGAACAAATACGGCTAAAAGGCCAGTTGGCAGATTCAACATATAAGGATCTTCAGCTTCAATTTAAAATTGTATCGTTAGAAAAGATTACGCCGGTAATCGATAGCCTAAAATTACAGGGAGAAGTTAATGGAATTTTAAATGTTCTTCAAAAGGACGGAATCTATTTGCCATCATCAAATTTAAATATAGATAAATTCGGAATTAATAATATACCAATAGGGGATTTAGCTATTTATATTAGTGGAAATAAAGATTTATCCGAGTTTCAGGTAAATTCGCAATTAGCTGATAATAACGTAGAGAAATTTAGTATCGTTGGTAGTATTGAAAATAAAGGAAAAATACCAAAAGCCAACTTGATTGCCAATTTCAGTAATTTTGCTTTAGAACCATTTAGTCCATTGGGTGAAGGGGTAATTGATAAAATACGGGGAGATATAGATGGTAGGGTAAAGATAGAGGGTGATGTAGACAATCCTAATATAAACGGACTGCTGACTATGGATAATGCCGGTATTGCGGTGCCCTATTTAAATGTTGATTATGGCTTTGCACCTCGTTCAAGGGTGGTTCTTGAAAATCAGACTTTTGATTTTGAAAATATAGCACTAGAAGATATTGCGAAGGGTACACACGCAAATCTAGACGGCACAATTACGCATAGTTTCTTTAAAGATTGGGTATTAGATTTGAATATAGACACAAAGAACGATAAGTTCTTGATCCTGAATACAGAGTTTAAGGAAGGAGAATTGTATTATGGTACCGGCTACTTAAATGGAATGGGGCGCATTTATGGACCCACTACTGCATTGAACATAAACGTAGATGGATCCACAGCAAAGGGTACTTCTTTGAAAATACCTTTAAGTGATGTGGCTAGTGTAGGTGATTATTCATTCATTAACTTTTTAGAAAAGAAAGATAAGCAAAGAATAGAAAGTCAACGTCAGCTAAAGGATTATCAGGGTTTAGAGTTAGAGTTTAACCTTGATGTAACGCCCGATGCCGAGGTTGAAATAGTAACCGATACTAAAACCGGAAGTTCTTTGAAAGGAACCGGTGTGGGTATTATATTGATACAGATCAATACCAATGGCAAGTTTGAAATGTATGGTGACTATGTTGTTGTAACCGGTGAGTTCAATTATAAGTTCGGCGGAATCATTGACAAGAAATTTACGGTAAAGCCTGGGGGTACCATAAATTGGGATCAAAAACCTTTAGAAGCAAATTTAGGAATGGAAGCGGTATATTCCTTAAACGCAAATCCTGCCCCGTTACTTGATGATGCTGGCTTTACTAGAAGAATACCTACAGATGTAATCATTAGTTTAACCGGGCAACTTCAAAAACCAGATATTGATTTTGGTATTGATTTTCCGGGTACGAATTCTATTGTTAAGTCAGAATTGGAATATCGTTTACAGGATCCAACAGTAGAAGAGAAAAATGCTATTTTTCTTTTGGCACAAGGAACTTTTGTAAATTCTCAAAGCGGAATCAGCCAACAGGCAATAACGGGTAACTTGGTGCAAAGCGCATCAAGCATTCTGAATTCTATTTTAAGTGGCGGTAATGATAAATTCAACCTTGGCCTATCATATGAACAAGGGGTATTGGATCGATCAGCAGATATTGAGACAGATGATCGTATAGGGGTAACCGTATCTACTCAAATATCTGATCGCATTTTGTTTAACGGTAAGGTTGGGGTACCGGTCGGTGCATCTAGTGAAACATTAGTGGCCGGTGATTTTGAAATTCAAGTCCTATTAAATGAAGAAGGTACTTTAAGTGCTAATTTTTTCAGTAGACAAAGTGAAATACAAGCTTATTTATCTGATCAACAAGGATCAACCCAAGGTGCGGGCTTGTCCTATGAGGTAGATTTTAATAATTTTAAAGAACTCTTTCAAAAGATATTGGCAACTAGGCCAGAGAAAAAGAAAGGTACTGAAAAGGTAATAGAACCCCCTTCTTCTGTCATGGGTTCTGATAGCTTAATTCGGTTTTATGATAAGCCAAAATCATTAAATTAACAGTCAATTATAGCTCTTGTTGTTTATAATTAACAAATTTTAAGAATTAGACTGTTGATCTATTATAGCGAAATCCTTTTCGTTGATTTTTTCTTAAAATGGGACTGACTTTTATTCGGTTTTTGACTAAGATTTCTTAATTTCGTTGGCTTAAATTTTTCAATGTCTTCAGAAATAAAAAAAATAGCAGTACTGACTTCAGGAGGTGATTCACCAGGCATGAACGCAGCCATAAGATCAGTTGTTCGTACGTGTGCCTATATGAAGGTAGATTGTGTTGCAGTCTACAGAGGGTACCAGGGTATGATAGAGGGGGATTTTAAACCTATGGATGCCCGTAGCGTTAATAATATTATCAATAAGGGGGGGACGATACTTAAGTCTGCCCGTTGTGATGATTTTAGAACTCCGGAAGGAAGAAAAACAGCTTATGATCAACTGTTAAAAGCTGGAATTGATGCGTTTGTCATTATTGGCGGTGATGGTAGTTTTACGGGAGCCATGATCTTCAATAAAGAGTATGACTTCCCTGTAATAGGGATTCCAGGTACTATTGATAACGATATTTTTGGCACCACGTTCACCTTAGGTTTTGATACGGCTTTAAATACTGTAGTAGAGTGTATAGATAAAATTAGAGATACGGCCAGTTCTCATAACAGACTTTTCTTTGTGGAAGTTATGGGAAGAGACGTGGGGCACATAGCATTAAACGCAGGCGTTGGTGCTGGTGCAGAGGAAATATTGATTCCTGAAGAAAATTTAGGATTGGATAGGTTGCTTGAGTCTTTAAAAAGAAGTAAAGAATCTGGTAAGTCTTCAAGTATCGTCATAGTTGCCGAAGGGGATAAATCTGGTAAAAACGTATTTGAACTTAAAGAATATGTTGAAGAACATTTGCCAATTTATGATGTACGGGTATCTGTACTAGGGCATATGCAAAGAGGTGGTGCGCCTTCTTGTTTTGATCGTGTTCTTGCTAGTAGAATGGGAGTGAGAGCCGTAGAGGCCTTGTTGGAAGGTAAAACGAACCTAATGGTAGGTATTCAAGATAACAAACTTACGCTAACACCTATCAATAAAGCTATTAAAGGGCATACAAAAATTGATAAAGAACTCATTAGAGTTTCAGAAATAATGACTACATAATATTAAAAACTAAAAATAGAGAAAATGTCAAATTTGAAAATAGGGATTAACGGTTTCGGTAGAATAGGTAGATTGGTCTTCAGAACTACAATTAAACGTGGTGATGTAGATGTGGTTGCTATCAATGACTTATTGGATGTTGAGCACTTGGCTTACTTATTGAAATACGATTCTGTTCATGGTAAATTCGATGGTACTGTTGAGGTAAAAGACGGACATCTGGTAGTTAATGGTAAAACTGTTCGAATTACAGCTGAAAGAGATCCAAAAAATTGTAAGTGGGACGAAGTAGGTGCTGCAACCGTTGCAGAATGTACTGGTATTTTTACAACTTTAGAGACGGCTCAATATCATATTGATGGTGGTGCTAAAAAAGTGGTTATTTCTGCTCCTTCTAAAGATGCTCCAATGTTTGTAATGGGGGTTAACCATAAAGAAGCTACTGCTGAAAATACAATTGTTTCTAATGCCTCTTGTACTACCAACTGTTTAGCTCCAATGGCTAAAGTATTGAATGATAGTTTTGGTATTGAAGAAGCTTTAATGACTACGGTTCACGCAACTACGGCTACTCAAATGACTGTAGATGGTCCTTCTAGAAAAGACTGGAGAGGTGGTAGAAGTGCCTTGTTGAACATTATACCTGCATCTACAGGTGCTGCTAAAGCGGTAACAAAGGTTATACCTGCATTAGAAGGGAAACTTACAGGAATGGCATTTAGAGTACCTACTGCAGACGTTTCTGTGGTTGATTTAACTGTTCGTCTTGAAAAAGAAACTTCTTACGAAGAAATTAAAAAAGCATTTAAAGCTGCCTCTGAAGGTGAGTTGAGTGGTGTTTTAGGATATACGGAAGAATCTGTTGTTTCTCAAGATTTCATAGGAGAATCTCATACAAGTGTTTTTGATGCCGGAGCCGGAATTGAATTGAATTCTAAATTTTTCAAGTTAATTTGCTGGTATGATAACGAAGCTGGTTTTTCCAATAAAATGGTAGACTTGATTCAGCACGTTAATAGCTTATAAACTTCATTTTAGTATAATAAAAATATATCCTGAAAGTGAGGCGGTTTTTCCTTATTTTCAGGATTATTTTTTAAAGACAATCGGTATATGATTTTAATAGTAGATAGTGGTGCAACCAAGTCTGATTGGATTGCTTTAGATGAAAATGGAGAACAGCTTTTTTTAACACAGACGTTAGGGCTAAGTCCAGAGGTGCTAACGAAAGATGTTATTGAAGATCGCTTGGCAAATAATTTCGAGATTTCTAAAAATAGGGAGAAGGTAACTCATCTATATTTCTATGGAGCAGGTTGTGGAACGGATCGAATGAAAATATTTTTAAAAGCTATTTTTAAAAATTTCTTTCCTAATGCAAAAGCCGATGTGAAAGAAGATACCTATGCTGCCATTTTCGCTACAACACAGGTTGGTCACCAAGGCATTGTCTGTATCTTAGGCACAGGGTCTAATTGTAGTTATTATGACGGTAATCAATTGTTTCAAAAAGTAACGTCATTGGGTTATATTCCTATGGACGACGGTAGTGGAAACTTTTTTGGGCGTAAATTAATACGTGATTATTATTTTAATAAAATGCCTTCTGAACTTGCGCATAAATTTGCCGCTTCCCATGATTTAGATGCAGATGTTATCAAAGAGAACCTTTACAAGCAGCCAAACCCTAATACGTATCTGGCGACATTTGCTCGTTTTTTAATCGAGAACAAAGATCACCCATATTCTAAAGGGGTTATAGATAAAGGCTTTCAGCAGTTTATCAATAATTATGTAATGCAGTTTGAATTGGCAACTAAGGTGCCTATTAATTTTGTAGGTAGTGTGGCGTATTATCTAAGAGAAGAGTTGACTTCCGTATTGCTAAGAAACGACTTAATTGTTGGGGTAATTAGACAAAAGCCAATTGAAGGTCTTGTAGAATTCCATAAAGCGAATATGTAAAAAATTATTTTACGGCAATCATAGAAATTTCAACATTTACGAACTTAGGTAAATTGGCAACTTCTACGGTTTCCCTTGCTGGTGCCGTCTCTGCATTAAAATAAGAAGCATATACCTCGTTAACTTCTGTGAATTTATTCATGTCACTCAGAAAAATTGAGGATTTAACAACATTTTCAAAGGTCATTTCAGCTTCGGTTAAAATGGCCTTTAAATTTTCCATAGATTGTTTAGTTTCTAATTTTATATCTCCAGAAATCAATTCTCCGGATGTTGGATTTAGTGGAATTTGACCAGAAATATATAAAGTATCTTTGCTTAATATTGCTTGGTTGTATGGCCCTATGGGTGCTGGGGCATTTGAAGTGTTTATTATTTTTTTCATGTAAGCTTTATTTTAGGTTTTAGTTTCGGCTTCTATTTTCCCATTTAAGATCTTTAAGTATAGATGAATCTATACCTATAAAGAAGTACCATCTTTTGTAGGTGCCGAACGGGGTCCAATTAAATCGCATGGTAAAGCTCTTTAAATCTCGTTGAAAACGAAGTTGTGTCAAAGTAAATCCTTGGTTTTTGAAATCATAACCAGATGATCCTCCAACAGACCATCGTGGTGCTAGTTCTATATCTCCTGAAAACATTAAGGAGTGGCTGCTAAATTCATTCTGTCGGGCTGTATTACTGTAGTTGGCAGAATAGGCAAGCCTGAAGTTCCAAGGTATTTTTGTGCCGAATATGGGGTTGTCTACATCGGCATTCTTATTGTCTTTTTTAACGGGGTTTGAATTAAAATCATCTGCCCTACCAAATAGGTCGTCATCTCTACCGCCACTTTGAGCAACATAGTCAAAGGGGTCAAGCTCTTCTTCATCATCTTTGTCCTTATCGTTTTTCTTGCCGAACATTTCGCTACTTATGGAGTATGAGACATTGGCATTTGCTCGGGTAAGTCTAAATAGGCTACCGCCATTATCTATGTTCCAAGTATCTATTCTTCTACCATTATTGTCAATGGCATAAGGGTCTAAACCTGCAGAAAAGTTAATGGACATTTTATTGTCAAGAATATTTGTACCGCCATTAACACTGACCGGGTTCAGTTTAAGGGAGTCAGATTCAAAATTATATCCTGTAGAAATATTAAAATTGCTTAAAAGTGAAATTTTCTTAGGTTCAATTTTTGTAGAATCCTTATCTCTAACTTTTGCTTCTAATGTGTTGGCTAGTGAAAAGCTTAGACTATTAGATTTGCCTAAAGAGGGTGCACCGTTCAATGTGCCTTGAAAACGACTGTATTGTACTTCAACTCCGTTCTCGTTAAGATATTCATCATAAAATTGTTCAAAAGAAGGAGCATAACCATAGCTTAAAGAGGGTCTCATGGTATGTCTAATGGCTTGTATCTTTTTGTCCTCGCCAAAATCAAAAGTTCCGTAAAGGGTGGTACCTACGCTGGCGCTAAAATTATAGGTGTTGTAGCGATCAAATCCACTTATGGTATCTCTAACTACTTTCCCTGTATCTGTGTCAAAGCGTTGATTGTAGGTTTCCAAAGCCCAAACATCCTCGTAATTACCGCCAACACTGACACTAAAAAACTTGGCCACTTTAAAGTTTGTAGCAATAGGTATGGTGTGGCTAACGCCTGCACGGGCATTGTCGAACATTTTAGTGGTTAAAAAATCCTCATCGTTTGTGGTAAGTCGGTTTTGGGCGTTTACACTATATTGAAAATTAATGTTATCAATAATTCCTTTCTTAATTCCATCGCGTTTTACAAAAGGGTATATACGTTCTACACTTGCCTGAAAGGTGGGCAAGGTCATGGTAATATTGTCTGTATTTGACGCTGTTGCCGTAGCAGAGGTCAGTTGTGAGTGTGTAGCCGTTAAGCTCATGTTCACTGAGGGGTAGTTGGGGAATGTTTTAGAATAGGATATGGAAGATGATAAAGTGTTGTTTTGTGTATTGGGTAAATTTCGTTGTTGCAATGAATTTCTATAATATTCACTACTTCCTAAGTTTACAGATGCCGAGAACCTGGAATTGGGACTAGCCTTGGTGTCTTGTGAGTGAGAAAATTGAATGTTGTAATTTCTTGACAAGCTATAATCGCTAAACCCTTTTTGGCTTCTAACTTGATTTTCAAACCTTAGGTTAATATTACCTCGATATTTGTAGCGTTTGGTATAGACTGATGCTGTTCTAAAAGCATAACTTCCGTTGGTGTAAAAATCCCCGGAGAGGGTAACATCGGCATAATCGCCCAATGGTACGTAGTATCCCATATCTTGTAAGAAGTACCCTGTATTTGGGTCATTACCAAAAGAAGGCATTAAAATACCTGCTGATCTGCCTACCGTTAGCGGAAAATAAGCAAATGGCATTGCTATAGGTGTAGGTACATCTGCAATATATAAGTTACTGAACCCGGCGATCACCTTTTTCTTAGGAACAAATTTTGCTTTCCGTACTCTTATATAGTAATCAGGGTTTATAGTGTCTGTAGATGTGGTCAGTTTTCCTTCGCTTAAAAAGTAAACCGAGTCATTTTCTTTTTTGGTAATCTCGGCGTAAACCTTCATGGCATCACTGCCTAGGGCACCGGCTGCTGCTTGTTGTTCAGTTCTTGAATTCCAGATCAAAGCTTTTTGAGTGTCGAAATTAAAACGTATAGAATCTGGTATGACAATGTTAGAGCCCTGTTTAAAGTACGGTAGTTGTGTATAGTTGCCTAAAGAGTCTATCATTCTACCGGCATATACTTCGTTTTTAATGTAATCCATTATGATGACACCTGCCTTAAGTTCTGTATCTTGATAATAGATTTCTGCTTCGTTGTATAAATAGATTTTATTTTCTTTTTGACTTAGCTTTACATAGTCTTTTGCCTTGTAGGTTATTTTATCTAATAGTAAAGGAGGCTTTTGGTTAAGGGAGTCGGCAATTAAAGAATCGTTAGCTATGGAGTCTTTGAGAGCGGTTGGAGGAAATAACGGGGCAATAATTGAATCGCTGTCAGCTTTAATGTGAAGAGGTGTAATTTTACCTTCCTGACCAGTGGCATAATAAACACCGGCAAAAACCATGAATAGGAAAAGTAAGTATCGTTTGTTTGATTGCAAGGCTATATATCCTATTTTTGTAATGGTTTGGCGGTCCAATGAGCCGTTATTTAAGAAGTCAAAATTACATATATTTTTTAATCCCTATGTAGGGTCTTACAATAAATTTAACCATTATAATGGCGATATAATCGTTAACACAATATGAAAATAAAATTATTGAGTATTTTTTTAGGTTTAATTACCACGTTATTACTGCTGTCTTTTGGGGCAGCTGATAAAGACATGAAATCAGATGACCCCTTTGTTGTGGTGCTTGATGCTGGGCATGGCGGGCATGATCCAGGTAACTTGGGTAATGGGTATTTAGAGAAAAAAATAGCCTTGAATATTGTCTTGAAAGTTGGTGAAATTCTTTCAAAGAACAAAGATATTAAAGTCATTTACACACGAAAAGACGATACATTTATTGATTTATATGTTAGAGGTGAGGTAGCAAATAAAGCAAATGCCGATTTGTTCGTTTCGGTGCATTGCGATTCTCATACTTCAAATGCGCATGGTGCGGGAACCTTTGTGTTAGGGCTCCATGCCAACAAACAAAACTTTGAAATAGCAAAGAAAGAAAACTCGGTAATTTATTTAGAGGATAACTATGAAAATAGATATGCCGATTATGATATTAACTCCCCAGAATCTGTTATTGGGCTAACCATTATGCAAGAAGAGTTCTTAGATCAAAGTGTTGCTTTGGCAACAATGATCCAAGATAATTTTTCTAATAAGCTTAAAAGAACAGATAGAAAAGTGAAGCAAGCAGGTTTTATTGTATTGCACCAAACCTTTATGCCAAGTGTATTGGTAGAAACCGGATTTTTAACGAATAAAGATGAAGGCGCTTATTTAAATTCTAAAAAAGGTCAGAGTGACATGGGCAATGCTATTGCAAAAGCAATATTACGCTACAAAGAAGGTGTTCAGCCTACTGTACAAAGTGTGCAGACTAAAACGACAAAACCTACGGCACCACCAATTAAAGAAGAAGCTTTAGAAAAGTCTCAAGAAAAAACGAAAGTTGTTGAGAGGGCAGGGAAACCAAAAGAAACAATGGAATCATCTAAAGGCTTACCGACAAAAAAGAAGTTAGATACGCCAGTTGCCAAGGCTAAAGAAGCAATTAATGCAAATGAAGTAGCAAAATCTATTGTATTTAAAATACAGTTAATGGCAAGTAGTAAGAATATAAGTCTTAGTTCTAGTAACTTTAAGGGGCTTTCCAGTCTTTCTCAAGAACCTTTTAAAAATCTATATAGGTATATGTACGGAGAAACAAGGTCTTTTAGAGAGGCAAAAATGATGCAAGGCCAGGCTAAAGAAAAAGGCTATACCAATGCTTATATTGTGGCCTATAAACTAGGGGAAAGGATTCCAATTCAAGAAGCAATTGATGAGGTTTCTCAATTTAACCCTTAAAGTGTAAATATTATTCATAATTTTGAGTATAATAAAAACTTAATTGCTTGAAACTATCTAGAGAATTAAAAACAGGAATTATCGTTATTGGTGGCATATTGCTGTTCATCATGGGGTTTAGTTATTTGAAGTCAACTCCCATTTTTGATAATAGTAAAACATTTTTCGCTGTATACCCTAATGTAGGCGGATTGCAGTCAGGCACCAATGTTTCTATAAACGGATTTAGTGTTGGTAAGGTCAATGATATCAGATTCTTAGATGAGAAAGGAAATTTATTGGTGACGTTTACCGTTGGCAATGAATTTAAATTTTCTAAGAATAGTACCGTTGAGTTGTACGATACAGGTATAATTGGCGGTAAAGGGCTACAAATTAAACCGATATTTGATGAGGCCCTGGCACAATCTGGCGACACATTGCCTACAGAAACCAGACCGGGTATAACAGATTTGGCACAGCAAAAACTAACTCCGCTAGTGCGTAAAGTTGAGTCTGCCATATCTGGAGCAGACTCCGTTTTAGTGAATGTGAATTCTGTTTTGGACGAAAAAACGAAAAAAGACTTGAAAGAAGTGATTGGGGGGCTAAATGCTTTGATAACCAGTCTTAATGGTAGTGCAACTCAATTAAATTCTGTTCTGGATACCAATAAAGGCAAGTTGAATAGTTCTTTTGATAATTTTGAACAGCTAACTGCTAATTTTGCAAAACTTTCAGATTCCTTAAATTCTGCCGGACTAGGTAGAACTTTAGCTAGTTTAGAATCTACCATGGCTAGTTTGGATAACGTAACACAAAAAATTGAAAATGGAGATGGGTCATTGGGACTACTAATGAACGATAAGGAGTTGTACGGAAATTTAACTAGTGCGTCACGTGAGTTAGATTTGCTATTGCAAGATTTTCGTTTAAACCCTAAAAGGTATGTTAATGTATCTGTTTTTGGTAAAAAGCAGAAAGAGTACGAACTACCGGAAAATGATCCGGCAAATAATGTTATGGATAAGTAAAGAAGATTTATATATATGCAATATCTACCCAATGTTATTTTTATAATCCTGCTTTTTGTAGGTATTGGTTTTTTTGTAAAAAATGTTTCAAGGTTGAAAAGAAATATTTTCTTAGGCAAAGAGGCTTCGTTAATAGACAATAAAACACAACGTTGGAAAAACATGGCAATGATTGCCCTAGGGCAGTCCAAAATGGTGGTTCGTCCCATTGCAGGAGCTTTGCATATTATTGTGTATGTTGGTTTTGTGATCATCAATATTGAGGTTCTGGAAATTATTTTAGATGGTATATTTGGTACGCATAGAATGTTTGCCGTATTAGGACCTGTATATGATTTCTTAATAGGCTCTTTTGAAGTGCTTGCGTTATTGGTTATCGTTGCAGTGGTTATATTTTGGGCTAGAAGAAACGTAATTAAATTAAAACGATTTTTTAAACCGGAAATGAAAGGTTGGCCAAAGAATGATGGTAACATGATTCTTTATATAGAACTTGTATTGATGGTACTTTTCTTAACAATGAACGGTGCAGATTATCAGTTGCAACAACTAGGTGCAGATCACTACGCTGCAGCAGGTGCATTTCCTATTAGTAGTATGTTCGCTCCTATGCTTGAGGGTATGTCCATTGCTAGTTTAGTGCTATTGGAAAGATCAGCTTGGTGGTTGCATATTGCTGGAATTTTGTTTTTCCTTAATTACCTTTACTACTCAAAACATCTGCATATTTTATTGGCATTCCCAAATACTTATTATGGCAAGTTGACACCAAAAGGGCAGTTTAAAAATTTGCAATCAGTTACTGATGAAGTTAAAATGATGATGGATCCAGATGCCGATCCTTATGCGGAACCTGCGGAAGATGCTACCGTTCCGGATAAGTTTGGTGCATCAGACGTGCAAGATCTAAGTTGGGTACAATTACTAAATGCTTATACGTGTACAGAATGTGGACGGTGTACGAGCGAATGCCCTGCAAATCAGACCGGAAAAAAATTATCGCCTCGTAAGATTATGATGGATACTCGTGACCGTTTAGAAGAAGTGGGTAAGAATATAGATGCTAATAATGGTGAGTTTAAAGAGGATGGTAAGCAATTATTAAACGATTATATTACTCCAGAAGAATTATGGGCGTGTACTTCCTGTAATGCTTGTGTTGAGGCTTGCCCAATTAGTATTGATCCTCTTTCCATTATTATGGATATGAGACAATATTTGGTAATGGAACAGTCTGCAGCTCCTACAGATTTGAATAACATGATGGGTAATATTGAAAATAATGGAGCACCGTGGCCATTTAACCAAATGGACCGTTTAAATTGGAGTAAAGAATCTTAAAGATAGATATGGCAAGTGAATTAAAAGTGCCTACAATGGCAGAATTTTATGCGTCAGGGACTGTGCCTGAAGTTTTATTTTGGGTAGGTTGTGCCGGTAGTTTTGATGATAGGGCAAAAAAAATAACGAAGGCTTTTGTTAAGATTTTAAATAAAGCTAAGGTCTCTTTTGCCGTACTTGGTACAGAAGAAAGTTGTACCGGTGACCCTGCAAAACGTGCTGGTAACGAGTTTTTGTTTCAAATGCAGGCCGTAACCAATATAGAGGTGCTCAATGCTTATGAAATAAAGAAAATAGTAACTGCTTGCCCTCATTGCTTTAATACCATTAAAAACGAATATCCTGGTTTAGGAGGTAACTACGAGGTGGTGCACCATACTCAGTTTTTAAAAGATTTGCTATCTGAAGGAAGAATTTCCATGGAGGGCGGCACTTTTAAGGGGAAGCGTATTACCTTTCATGATCCCTGTTATTTGGGTAGGGCAAACGGTGTATATGAAGCCCCAAGGGATTTAATTAGAAAATTAGATGCAGAACTTGTTGAAATGAAAAGCTGTAAACAAAGAGGGCTTTGTTGTGGTGCGGGTGGTGCACAAATGTTTAAGGAACCTGAAAAGGGGGATAAAGATGTAAACATAGAGCGTACAGAACAGGCCTTAGAAACCAAACCGGAAATTATAGCGGCCGGCTGCCCATTTTGTAATACTATGATGACCGATGGGGTAAAGAATAAAGAAAAGGAAGATGATGTTGCAGTAATGGATATCGCAGAAATGATTGCGGCTGCAGAGGATTTATAATTTAAAGAATTGAAATTTGTTAGTAGAATTTAATACATTACCAGAGACTTCAAGAGTTTGGATATACCAATGTAACCGTTCATTTTCTGAAAAGGAAATGGCAGAAATAGGTACAGATTTAAATGCATTTTTAACTTCATGGACCGCACATGGTAACGACCTAAATGCAGGTTATGAAATAAAGTATAAAAGATTTATTGTTATCGCCCTTGATCAAACTACCCAGGGTGCTACCGGTTGTTCCATTGACGCATCGGTACGATTTATACAAGCTTTAGAAAAGAAATATGATGTGCTACTTCTAGATAAGATGAATGTTTCTTACAAGCAAGGAGAGTTTGTTGCTTATAAAAGCTTAATTGATTTTAAAACAATGGCGAAGCAAAAAGCCATTTCAAAAAAAACAATTGTATTTAACAACCTGGTTACCAATAAAGGGGAGTACCTAGAACATTGGGAAGTACCAGCTTCAGAAAGTTGGCATGCTCGTTTTCTTTAACATAATTTCTTCTTAAGTATTAGATTTTATTGGGTTTTATCGATGAAATGCAATAATTTCAATTCGTAATAATTATCTCAATACCTATTTTTTATGCGCCATATTTTTATTGTTATCTGTGGGATATTTTGCTATTCAACTTTATTAGCTCAAAATCCTTTGGTAACTAAAGACAGTACCCATCAACAGAGATGGGTAGATGATCAGTATGCTCAAATGAGTTTGGACCAGAAATTAGGTCAGCTATTTATGGTGAGTGTAGCATCTAATCAAAGTAAACAGTCTACAGATGGCATAAAGAAACTGATTGCTCAAGAAAGCTTGGGTGGTATTATCTTCTCTAAGGGAGGTCCTGTACGGCAAGCAAAACTTACCAATGACTATCAAGCTGCTTCTAAAATTCCATTATTAATTGGTATGGATGCGGAATGGGGGCTTTCTATGCGCTTAGATTCTACCTATGCTTTTCCGTGGAATATGACACTAGGTGCTATACAGGATAATTCCATTGTGGAAAAAATTGGATATCAAATAGGTAAGCATGCAAAAAGATTGGGGGTACACATAAATTTCGCTCCTGATTTAGATATCAATACAAATCCTAAAAACCCTATTATTGGAAATCGATCATTTGGGGAAGATAGAGATAATGTAGTTTCAAAAGGTACTGCATTTGCAATAGGAATGGAACGTGCGGGTGTTCTAGCAAATGGAAAACACTTTCCTGGCCACGGGGATACTGAAGTTGATTCTCATCACAACTTACCAGTGATTCCATTTTCAAAAAACCGGTTGGATAGTTTGGAATTATATCCTTTTAAAAAATTAATAAGTTCTGGTTTAAGCAGTATTATGGTAGCTCACCTAGAAGTACCTGCGTTAGAGATGAAAAAAGGAATGCCCTCTTCCTTATCTGAACAGATCATAACTGGTATTTTAAAAGAAGAATTGGGATATGAGGGACTCATATTTACCGATGCACTTAATATGAAAGGGGTGTCAACTACAGGGAAAGACGGTAGCGTAGAATTGGCTGCGTTTATGGCAGGGAACGATATGTTGCTAATGCCTGAAAATATTGTCGATGCAAAAGAAAAATTAGCCAATGCTTATGATAGTGGTAAACTGTCAGAAGAACGATTGGCATATTCTGTCAAGAAAATTTTAATGGCAAAATATAAAGCAGGTTTACATAGCTATAAGCCAATTCGTTTAGAAAATTTATATGAAGATTTAAATGGTCTTGAAGATGATATTATTTATGAGCAGGCTATTGAAAATGCCATTACCGTTGTAAAGAATAAATTAAATCTCCTTTCTATTAAAAACTTGGAGAATAAGAAGATTGCCTATGTGAAAATGGGAAACTCTAACAATGATGCATTTGTGCGTAGTTTAAAGAAATATGCAGATGTCACTGTGGTTCATGCAGCTGATATTAAAACGTTGAAAGTAAGATTAAAGGAGTATAATTTGGTTATCGTAGGGCATCATATGAGTAATCAAAGCCCTTGGAAATCTTACAAATTTTCAACTAAAGAACGGAACTGGCTGCAAGAAATTGCCAATGAAAGAACATCAAACCTTGTACTCTGCGTCTTTGCTAAACCCTATGCATTATCAGATGTTTCCAATTTTGATAGTATAGATGCTGTGGTTATGTCATATCAGAATAGCGATATTGCACAAGAGAAAACAGCTGAAATTTTATTTGGTGCTGTAGGTGCATCAGGAAAGTTGCCGGTTAGTGCACATGAGGATTTTCCTGTACATACAGGTGTAGAGGTGGAAGCTCTCAATAGATTGGGCTATAGTATACCAGAACGTGTGGGTATGAGTTCTAAGGGACTAAAAAAAATAGATGAGTTGGTGGGCAATGGACTTGATAGTTTAATGTTTCCAGGAGCTCAAGTGCTAGTGGCTAGAAAAGGGAAAGTTATTTATCAAAAAGGTTTTGGTAGGCCAACCTATGGTTCTGAGGAAAAAATTACCAATGACTATATTTATGATTTGGCTTCGTTGACAAAAATTT
The DNA here is from genome assembly GCF_900155985.1 of Maribacter ulvicola. GTDB lineage: Bacteria > Bacteroidota > Bacteroidia > Flavobacteriales > Flavobacteriaceae > Maribacter > Maribacter ulvicola. The sequence goes on along the minus strand of NZ_FTMA01000003.1, from coordinate 209,577 downwards.
TGGCTACGCTACCAATGGTGATGAAGATGGAGGAAGAAGGTAGAATAGGACTTAATAATACATTTGAAGAGTTAGTGCCCAATTATTCTAATACGGAAATTAAAAACGTAACGGTTTTAAAAGCACTATCCCATTACGGACGTTTGCCCGCTTGGATTCCTTTTTACATAAGAACATTAGATGAAGATAGAAAACCATCTAATGAGTTTTATAGAAATTCACCTTTGCCTGGTTTCTCAACTAAAGTGTACGATAACTTATATTTGACCGATGCTTATAAAGACTCTATTTATAATAGAATTGGTAGACAAGATTTAAAATCGAACCGATACCGATATAGTGATGTTCCTTATTATGTCATGAAAAAGGTTATTGAAGATAGCTATGATCAAAGATTAGATGGCTTGGCCAGTAGATTTCTTTATAATAGAATAGGTGCAAACCGTACCACATATAATCCATTAGAGAAGTTCAATAAAGATATTATTGTGCCATCTGAGGAAGATGATTATTACAGATACGGTACCGTACAAGGGTATGTTCACGATATGGGAGCGGCAATGCAAGCAGGTGTTGGTGGGCATGCCGGGCTGTTCAGTAATGCCAACGATATAGCTAAGATCATGCAGATGTATTTACAAAACGGTTATTATGGAGGTACTAAATTTTTTGATTCAAGAACGGTCAAAAAATTTAATACGTGTTATTTTTGTAAGGATAACGTGCGTAGGGGCGTTGGGTTTGATAAGCCCCAATTACAACATAGTGGTCCTACCTGTGGTTGTGTATCAAGAAAAAGTTTTGGTCATAGTGGGTTTACAGGTACCTACACATGGGCCGATCCAGAAGAAGAAATTGTCTACGTATTTTTATCCAACAGAACATACCCCTCTGCATCTAACACACTTTTAGTTAAATCTGGGTTAAGAACTAGAATTCAACAAGTCATATACGATTCAATTCTGAATTAAAAAAGGTAATTTTGACGTAATGAAAATAGCAATAGTATGTTACCCTACCTTTGGAGGTAGTGGTGTTGTAGCAACAGAATTAGGAATTGCATTGGCCAATAGAGGTCATGAGATTCATTTTATTACCTATAAACAACCGGTTCGTTTAGAGTTGTTGAGTAATAAGATATTCTTTCATGAAGTTCATGTGCCAGAATATCCTCTTTTTCATTACCAGCCTTATGAGCTTGCGTTATCTAGTAAGCTCGTAGATACTATAAAACTGCATAAAATTGACCTTTTACATGTACATTATGCCATACCACATGCTTATGCAGGGTATATGGCAAAGAAAATGTTAGAAGAAGAAGGTATTTACGTACCTATGATTACTACCCTGCATGGTACAGATATAACTTTAGTAGGTAAGCATCCATTTTATAAGCCGGCAGTAACCTTTAGTATCAATCAATCAGATGTAGTAACCTCTGTTTCTGAAAGCTTAAAACAGGGTACGTTAGATACTTTTGATATTCACGGGGATATTGAGGTGATTCCTAATTTTATAGATGCTAAAAAGTACAGTACTTCTTTTACGGATTGTCAAAGATCCAATATGGCAACCGAACAAGAGCGAATTGTAACGCATATTAGTAATTTTAGAAAGGTTAAGCGCATCCCAGATGTTATTAAAATTTTTAGCAAGGTACAATTAGAGATTCCTTCTAAACTTATAATGGTAGGTGAAGGACCCGAGAAAGAAGGAGCAGAACGCCTGTGCGAGGAATTGGGAATAGCGGATAAAGTCATATTCTTAGGGAATAGTAATGAGATAGATAAAATTTTATGCTTTTCAGATTTATTTCTTTTGCCTTCACAAACAGAAAGTTTTGGCTTAGCGGCTTTAGAAGCAATGATAAACAAAGTCCCTGTTATTTCTAGTAATGCCGGCGGTATACCAGAAGTGAATACGAATGGTGTCAGCGGATTTTTAAGTAACGTTGGTGATGTTGATGATATGGCGGCTAATGCTATTGCCATTTTAAAGAATGATAGCGACCTTGAGCGCTTTAAGCTTAATGCATTAAAAGAAGCGCAGCGTTTTGATATTCAGAAAGTAGTGCCACTTTATGAGGAAGTATATGAAAGAGCTTATAACGGAAGGTTTAAAAATGCCTAATTATTTCATTTCTATATGTTTAGTTGCCATAGTACAGCTCAATTCTTGTAAAAGCATAGCGCAAGGTAATTTAAAAGATTCCCGTGAAATAGCTATGGAGCTAATTTTAAACGAAAATTATAGCGGTTTTGAACACGAGAAGTATATTCTTATTAAAAATCAGAAAGAACTAAGTGCTTTCTATGGGAGGGTAAATAGAACTAGAAAACCTGGTTTGGTAATGCCTTCAATAGATTTTAACTCTACTATGGTTTTTATATGGTGTGGTGATAGCACTGCTTTAGACTATGCTCATATAACGTTGAGAGAGAAAGATGATTTTTTAGAAGTATACAAGTTTAAAACAAAAGCTACTAAAGATAAAGATAAGCTCGTGGTCAGTCCTTTTAGTGTATACAAGCTACCATTTAGCACTAAAAATTTGAAAAAAGAAAAGTAATTAGTCGATAAATATTTGGCATTCAACTAACCATCGATTTTAATTGCTATACAAAGTAATTATTTGTTAACTATTTCGTCTACTATTAAATTTACACTTTATAACCCAAATTATTTTTTTATGAGAACAGCTAAAATATTTAGTTTTTTATTTATGTTCATGGCTTCATCTGTCATTTTTGCCCAAGATGAACTTCAGATTACGGCAAAAGATAGTATTGTTCAAAGCTCATGGATAGTTGGTGTCGGTTTTAATGCCGTTGATGATTCCGGTAATGTTTTTGACGGACTTGTTAATTTCGGCGATGAATGGAATATTGTTCCATTTCCTTCTAGAGTAAGTATTGGTAGGAATTTTAAAAGTGGTTTAGGTATAGAGGCCATAGGTACTTACAATGAATATAAAGAAGGCAAAATTATTGACTCGGAAGTTATCCCTGAAAATATTAGCTACTTTGGTATTGATGGTAGAATTACCTATGATATTAATAAAATAATTGGAGAAACTGGCTGGTTTGATCCTTATGTAGGTGTTGGAGCTGGTTATACGGATGCAAACAATAAAGGAAGGGGAACATATAATGCAGTAGTAGGTTTTAGAACTTGGTTTTCTGATAGATGGGGCTTAGATTTTAGTTCTACAGGAAAATGGGCTATGAGCCAAAGTGAAGGAGCTTCAAATCATCTTCAGCATTCTGCCGGAGTCGTATATCAATTCGGGATTGAAAAGGGGCTTTCTAAACGTGGCGAGGAAAAACAAGAATTGTTGGCTGCTATAGAAAAAGAAAAACAACGTCAAAGAGATTCTATTAACGAGGTTAACCGTTTAAAAGATGAGGCATTGTTGGCAGAAAGGTTGAAGAAGCAAAAAGAAGCAGACGCTTTAGCTGCTAAAGAAAAAGCAAGAATAGATGCGTTAAACAAGAAAAAAGCTGAAATTAAAGCAAGAATTGAAAATTTAGGTAATGTTTATTTTGCTTTAAATTCATCGGTTATAAATTCAAATTCCAAGAAAATAATGAATTCTTTAATGTTGATGTTTGAAGAGATTCCTACATTGAAATTGAAGATTACCTCGCATACAGATTCTAGGGGTGCTTCTAAGTATAACGATTGGTTGTCTCAACGAAGGGTAGATAACACAAGAGATTATTTATTATCTAAAGGTGTTCCTGCAGATAAGTTGACAACAGAAGCGTATGGCGAAAATAAATTATTAAATGAGTGTGATGACAATACCTATTGTCCAGAAGAAAAGCATGCTATTAATAGACGTTCAGAATTCGTTATCCTAGAATTCTAATATTCTATATATCTTATAAATACACCCTTTGGTACATCTAATTGCCAAAGGGTGTTTTTATTTTGTAGGAGGTGAGCCTCCATGGTTACGCACACACAAGAAAACACAATAAGCTGGAGCGCACGCACTGTCAACTATAGTTATGATTGGCTATAACATGTCTTTTGGGTGAGTCACATGGTTTGCTTAGAGTTTAAAAGTTAATGGTATTTTAAGTCGTACCTGTGTACCTAATACAAATAATGATGAAATTAAGTATCTGGAAATTAGTTTAGAAAGGAGTTATATCCATTTTTTTCAACGTGTTTCTTCTTATGGTACAATTCATTGGCAAGTACAAAAAAGCCCAATACGCTCAAAGAAGATCATCATAGAAGCATCTAGTATTCATAGAGCCTTTAGGAGAGCTGTTGTTATAAAGGGAAATTATTTTGTTTCTGCTGTGGGGTAAACATCATAATGAAAAGGAAGTCGCTCTTGAGTAGAAGAAAGCTAGGAAAAATTGAGGGATATTAAGGGTAGTTTTTAACCGGTTGTCAGTACTTATTTTAAAGACTATATAGGGGCTTGCCTTCAAGGTTATCTATTTTCTAATGAGAATTAGAATTTGTAACAAGGTATTTAAACTTATCCAACAGAAAACGTAAATACCTCAGACGTAGATTCGTTCCCAACGCTATCTTTGGTAACAATTTTCCAAAAATAGGTTTTGCCGGCTATTACAGGAATATCGTTATGTCTAGAAGCACTAATACCGGACACAAAAATTTCAGGGTTTTCTATTTCTCCAAAATATAGGTCATGAGAAACGATGTCCAGGTCAGGATCTTCAGATTTCCAAATTAGGTTTACGGTTGTACTTGTTTGGGATATAGCAGCTCCACTTACAGGAGAGATGGCTGTTGCAGGATAGGGAACTGTAGACTGTGATCCTGGTCCTTCATTGTAAAAATTCCAAACTTTGCTGTTGTTATTGGTTTTTCCGGTAACATACCATGAATAGGCTACACCACGCTCTAGTGTAATGGCAACTGTGGTATCGTCACTTGGTATTACAGCTGTTTGAGCGCTTAAGAGGTTGGTTAAATGAACGGTGTACGGGCTATTGTCATTTTGATCTTCCCATTCAAAAACTAGTTCGCTTTGTGTATCTGAAACAATGACGCCTTCGGTACAATTAGAATCGTTTTCAGGAAAAATCAAGGCAATATTAATTTGATCCTTGGCATATTCCAAAACATCGGAATCTACACCACAAGACTGTATGATAATCATCAATACAACTAGAAATCCGCTTTTTTTCACTGTTTTAAAAGTTTGAAGGATTTGTTTAAGCTATCGCCCTTTAATCTTAAAAAATAAACCCCAGAACTTAATAGGCTGGTATTAATTTCAATGATGGATTGCTCAACTTTATAATTGTCAGAATGCACTAACAATCCTGATTCTGTAAAAATAGCTATTTCCAACTTATCTATCGTAAGAGATTTTAAATCTATGGACAAATGATTACCAACGGGGTTAGGATAAATTATAGGAGTGTTTTTTAAATATATGATCTCTTCATAGGTACCTTGACAAAGTTGATTGGTACTTACGCTTATGGTATTAGTTTCGTCTAATAACGGTATGTTGATCAGTTCTTTTTTAGTTTTAAAACTTTTAGCGTTTACTTGTATGGTATATTCTTCTGCACCACTCATTTTTAAATTAACACTGTTGGTTTCAGGGTCTAAATCCAATAGTACGTTCAAAGGCAAAGGTTCGGTAATAACAATTGTAGAACAACTTTGGTAATATTTTTCACCTATAGAAGTAAGGCATAGTGTGTATGTTCCCTTTTCTAAATTGGTAATACTTAGCGTTTCACTAAAGACAATGGTACTATTACTGTCCACACCATTAATAGTCGCCGTAAATTCTTCGTTAGTGATGGATTCTATCAAAATAGATCCGTTGGCTGAATTGATACAAGAAGCACCGGTTGAAGTTATTTTAAATTGATTTGCGGGGTATGATGTTATACTGCATCCGTTTTCGTCCACAGTTGCTCCATTGGCAGTATTAGGGCAGTCATCGTTTTCATTTAAAACGCCATCGTTATCGTTATCTCCATTATTTTTTAATTGATCGCTAGAACATCCGTTTTCATCTACGGTTGCTCCATTGGCAGTATTTGGGCAGTTGTCGTTTGCATTGATTACGCCATCGTTATCATCGTCTTCCTTATTGTTTAATTGATCGCTAGAACATCCGTTTTCATTTACGGTTGCTCCATTAACAGTATTAGGACAAATGTCGTTTACATTCAATATGCCATCGTTATCGTCATCCTCATCATTAGCAGTAGTGGATACCGTTAAGGAGAGGGTATTTGTACAACCTTCTGATGTGGTGAAAATATAAGTTCCGGATTTTGAAGAGTCAATGTTTTCTATGACATAGTCATTGGCAACAATGGAGCCATCTGGCAGCGTGATGGTAAAAGAGATATTATTAGGTAAAACACTTAAGGTGATATCGTCTCCTTCTGTTATGGTTAGATCGCTATTGCCACTTTCCCAAGTGCCGTTAATAGCATAATGGGGTACCACGCTCTCATCTGTGCAAAGTACCGCTCCCCATACTGCAATGTTGTTCGCACTTATGTTTCCTGCCGAACTAAAGTTACCACCAACCAAAAGCTCCGTGCCATTTTTAATAAATTGTAACGTATTAACGCGGGTGTTTACACCTACGTTGGTACCTGAGCCTAATGCTTCCCAACCTTCTTGTGAACTCCACCGAGCTATATTTTTCACAATTTTATCTATAGTACCATTATCACTGGCGGTGTCAAATGTACCACCAACATAGATATAAGAGCCGGCACTTGTAATAGCATTTACATTTCCACTTACCCCAGTGCCCAAAGCTTCCCAGGTGTTGTTTTTTTTGTGGTATCGTGCTATTCTATTCACCGTTTTGTCTCCTGCTAAAGCAAAATTCCCTCCCACGTATAAATATTCACCTGCAGAATTTATGGCTTGCACATAGCCGCTTGTTCCTGTACCCAATGCCGACCAGTTAGAACCGTCCCAACGGGCAATTCTTGCGGTGGCTATTCCGCCTGCGGTATCAAAATTTCCACCTATATAGACCTTATCTTCATCTATGTGTATGGAGCGTACGTCATTGTTCGTTCCAGAAATATTGGTGGCACTATCTGTGAGTAAGTTCCAGGAGTTATTTTCCCATTTAGCTATATTATTAGCATTCAATCCACCTGCTGTCGTAAATATGCCTCCTATGAACAATGCGCCATTCTCATTTACTTGCATAGTAGTGATGGGTCCGTTGGTGCCTGAGCTTAATGCTGACCAAGCACTACCATTCCATTTGGCGATATTATTAGCTTGTATACCGGCAATTGCTGTAAATTCGCCACCAATGTATAGTGTTCCGTCAGGGGCAACGGCAGTAGTTAATATGCTGCCTTCAATGTCACTGCCCAAGAATCCCCATTCATTGGTGGTGCTTAATGTTGCTAAAGCTGATACGCTAATACCACCTGCAGTGGAAAACGAACCCGCTATATAACTTTCACCACTTGTAGATGTAGCAATAGCTTCAACAATACCGTTGGTACCTGATGCTAGTGGTTTCCATTCCCCAATACCATCTACCGGTGTGGCCACCGGACCGGATATGGTTTCAGTCAATTTAAATAATTTGGCGTTAGATCCATAATCCGAGAAATATAGTTCACCATCTTCATCTTCTCCAAAAGAAGAAATAAACGCTCCGTTGGTTTTAAAAAGTAATTCGTTTGATGTTGAACCATTAGTGGCATCGTATTCTAGAGCCCACACACGACCAGATACATAATCACCGTATATATATTTATTTTTTAAACTATTATTGGTTAACGACCCTCTGTAGGTATAACCACCTGTAATTGAAACGTCAGATGCGCTGTGGTCGTAAAAGAATATTGGTTTAATATCAGGTGTAGTAGAAAGTGATGTGCCGTTACCGTAACTAGGTTCTGTATTTGCCTCAAATTTGTTCCAGCCATAATTACCGCCTTTGGTGATAATATTGATCTCTTCATACGAATTTTGTCCTACGTCTGATCCCCAAAGTGTACCTGTAGGGTCAAAAGAGAATTTCCATGTATTACGTATACCCCAGGCATAAAGTTCATCTAATCCTGTTTGGCCTACCCTAGGGTTGTCAGAAGGTATTTCGTATTTGCCATTTGGCAATTCAGGGTTTGTTTCAAGGGGGTTGTTGCCATCTAAATCAACATCGATCCTTAGTAAACTTCCAAAAACGGTATTTAAATTTTGACCATTACCTTTTGGATCTCCACCACCGCCACCATCACCTACTGAGATGTACAGATAACCATCTGGACCAAATGCAATTTTACCACCGTTGTGGTTAGAGTCTGACTGGTTTTTTGTGAATTGGGCAATAATGGTCTTAGAAGAAGAGTCAATCAAATTAGGATTGGAACTATCCACTTTATAACGGGCTAGGTTAATTCTATAAGTGCTGGGCTTATCTATGTAGTAGATGAATATATAACCGTTAGACTCATAATTTGGATGAAAAGCTAAACCTAAAAGACCTATTTCCTGCCCAGAACTATATGCCACTGTAGAGGAAATATCTAAGAATGTTTTTTGTTCTTGAACGGTAACATTCTCTTTATTGGGAAAAACCTTTATTAAGCCAGGTTGCTCTACTACAAAAATCCTATCACTGTTGTCAGCGCTATTTTGTATTTCTACCGGGAAATTAAATGATAGATTTGGGAAAGCTTCTTTATAAGAAGTCTGGCATAATATAGATGAAAATGTTAACTGTAGCGTTAAGAATAAAAAAAAGTTAATCGGTTTGGTGGGAAACATGAAGCTATATTTACGGCGTCAAATATAAGCTTACTTTATAATTTTTTTTAATTTGAAAAAAAATAAAAAGGAGTCTAAAAAAAATATTTTCCAACATTAATTTATATTCTTTAATATTTTTTGGGATAAAACAGAACTTGACCAAATAATTCTAGCACAATGTTCTAAATGCCAAAATATTTTATCATTGATCTGATTGCCTGCTAACAAGGGGCCTGCAAGGTATAGGTTTTCAGAAGCTTGCATGTTCTCATCTATTTTAAAACCAATTTTTGATGGGTTTGGTTCACATAAACCATCACTGATAAGATTTTTCAAAAATGGAGATAAATCTTCAGAAGATAAGTCAACACTGCCAAGGCAATTAATTACAATATTAAAACTTTCGGAAAAATCTTCAGTTTCAGTTAAATTTTTACCGGTGTATAGGAGAGATAAACCGTTTTCATCATTAGTAAGGTCCTTAAATCTACCCTTAATATGGTTGAATCTCTTTAGACTTGAAAGTTCATCTACAACTGACAGGTAATGTTGACCGGCACATCGTTGCCTTCTGCCTATTTGATTGCCGTGAAAACAAGCAAAGTTTAAAAGCTCATCATGGCTTAACTTAGGTAGTAAACTGCCAAAACCCTTAGAAATAATACGTACCGTGGTAGCGGCACCTATATTTAATTTTTCCGCTTCATCAATATCTTTATGTGCTGCCTCGGCAATCTGATTAGCCATTAATAATGGTTCATTTTCTAAAGCCTGTAGGTGGACAGCTTTGAATTTTTTTGCTTTTTCCTCATCAAAAAAGCCGTCGGGCATAATGCCGTGAGAAGACAATGTCTTAAATGTGGTATCGTATTCGGTAAGCGGAAATTTATCGCAGATTTTATAAATCATCTCTAGGCCGCTGGCATTTGCCCCTAATACGGCAATTTTTGTAGGTAAACCTAGTTCTTTTCTAGCATGTAAGAAACTAGCGATCTTTTCCATGTTTTGCTCCATACCTAAGCCATAAGGCTCTTTAATGTACAGAGAAGCGTGGTTGTCTTCTAAGTTTGGCTTGTGTAGTTTTTTATAGGGTAGGGAACCAATTGCAAGAATAACTTTTTCAGAAATGATTTCGGAATCGTCTTCCAGGGTAATTTTAAAATCAGTTCTTTTTTTACTTACGCTAAGTACTTCTTTTTGTATATAAGTTACGTGTAATCTATTTATGTTACTCAGCCTTTTAATACGGGACGCTACTTCTTGCTTTATATATTTTCCAAAAAAGAATCTTGGTATATATAAATCATCCCAATGTCCTTCACTATAGCGTGGTTTGTTGATTTCTACCCATTTAGCGGCATAATCTCCTCCACTTTCAATGAATTGCTTTGTCAATTCATTGATATTATGGTCTAACCAATTTTTAAAATGAGTTCTATGGGGTTCTGTAATGAAATTCTTTAAATCTTGTATAAGCAATACAGATTTACCGGAACGATCTCCATAAGGCATGCCTTTAAAAAAATCAGTGCTTTTATCTATTATGGTAAGCTCAATGGTAGTACCATTTTTCTCTTTTTCAAAATTATCCAAAAACGGGATTAATGTATAACTTGTTGCTATACCAGCACCAATAAACGCTATTTTGATTGACATTTTAGTAATACTTTTAAAGTAAGGTTGACAAAATTAATATTAAAAAGGGCAGTGGACGTTTTAAATTAGTTGAACTCATTTATTTGTTCGTTCATGTGCCTTTTATTTTGTGTAGCCTCATGAAGATGTAAAGATAAAAAAAAGCCCGTTTAACGGGCTTTTTTTAGCGGAGGAAGAAGGGATTCGAACCCTCGAAGGCGTTAACCTTAATAACAAAATGCATTGTTATTTGCATTAGACCACTCTGCCATTCCTCCTTTATGCTTTTTTGTTAACGTACATCATTACATTATATTGTATAGGACTACTTTTTTATGGTATAAAGCATACTTTTTACACTTAATGATGAGGGTATTTTCGTACAAGTAAATTAAACGTATATATATGAATTTGAACGATATTAATCTGTCACTTAGGTTTATTGGTCTTTTTTTGTGAGTGGAATTAGACATGTTCTGTTATAAAATGTTAAAGATGAAAAAAAATTACCCACTGAACTTAAATACTATAAAGAAATCTGCCTTAGTAATGGGCATAACGGGTTTTGTTTTAATAGCAATGAGCTTTGGTCCCATGTTTTTAGGACCGGGTCTTACCACACCTGAACCTTTTGATGTTGAGGTGAACACTGATTTCATTATAGCAGGGGTTGGCACACCGGCTTATGAAGAGGCGTTTCCTAACTTGCAGTTTGACTCTCCAATTACCTTTAATCCTGTACCTAACGACAATAAAATTATTGTTGGCCAATTAAATGGTGAAATTTTTTGGATAGATGATAGTAATACGGCTGCTCAAGAAAATCTGATAGTAGATTGGTCTGCTGAAGTAGGTGACCGTAATGAAGCTGCCGTTTGGGATGGGGGGTTTTTGGGCTTGGCCATACATCCTGCTTTTGGTGTTGATCCAGATAAAAATTTAATCTTCGTGTATTACACTACCAATGCGGCCAATAACTTGCTTGGTGCGGATCAAGGTTTTACATGTGGTAGAGAAAATTTTAGTGGTAATTATCTTATGTTAGAACGTTTTAGGGTAGATCCCACTACCATGGCCTTTGTTGCAGGTAGTCGTGAAACTATGATACAGCGCGAATTGTACAATACTACCCACCGTGGTGGTGGTATGACGTTTGGACAAGACGGTTACTTGTACCTTACTACCGGCGATCAAGCTAGTTATTCTTCAGCTCAGGATATTGCTAATAATTTAGATGGCGGTGTGCTGCGTTTAGATGTAGATATGATTGGTGGGTCCACCAGTCATGCCCCAAGAAGGTTATTACAGGACCCTGGTGTAGGGAATACGAATCCGGGGAATCCAGGTTTTTTAGCTACTGAAGGATTCGAAAAATCCGGAAATTATTACTTCATTCCTAATAACAATCCTTTTAACGATCCGGCAGGAACGGTTTTTGAGGAATACTATACCATAGGGCATAGAAGCCCGCACCGTTTAACCATGGATTCGGCCAATGGTGACCTCTATATTGGCGAGGTAGGTGAGAATAGACATGAAGAAATTAATGTTCTACGTAATGTTGCTACCACCGCAGGTCAAAATTATGGTTGGCCACTTTGGGAGGGTAATGCTCCATATAATCCGGGGTGCGCCGTTACTTTATATAATGGAGGTCTTCATGAAGGTCCTTTGACAGATTTTGTAAGGACAGAAGCTCTTTCTATTATTGGCGGGTATGTATATCATGGTTCTATTAATCAATATAAGGATAGATATATTGCGGCAGATCATGGAACTAATCAATTATTTGCTATAAATACGCAAGATGGTTCCAAAGAAAGCTTGGGGGTAGGTCCAGGTCAAGTAATTTCTTTTGGGCAGGATAGTAGTGGAGAACTGTACATGTTGACCTTAGGAGCAGGAGGTGATAGCGGTATTTTTAAATTAAAAGCGAGTACGGATACCGAAGATATTCCAGATTTACTTTCAGATACAGGCGTGTTTGTAGTGGATGGTGATGGTGATTTTTCGGATATAACGGAACTGAGCGTTAACCAAGGTTTTATTCCTTATGACATGGTTGAATCTTTTTGGTCTGATGGCGCTCTTAAAAGAAGATGGTTAGCTGTTCCCAATGATGGCACGCATGATACAGCTGCCGAAAAAATAGAATGGTCAGAGAATGGCGTGTGGAACTTTCCGGTAGGTTCTGTAATCGTTAAACATTTTGATTTCCCACTTGACGATACACCTAATCCTGCCACACGTAAAATAGAGACTCGTTTTTCGATAAAAGCGGAGAATGGAGAATTTTATTTCCTGACCTATAAATGGAACGAGAATGAAACCGATGCCGTATTAGTGGATATGGCAACTGGTGATAATGCAACTATTGATGTTGTCCGTAATGGAGTTCCAGAGACCGTAAATTGGTTATACCCGTCTAACGCACAGTGTATTCAGTGTCATAGCCCAGCTTTAGGAGGTACTTTAGGACCTCGTACTCGAAATTTGAATAAGGAAATTGACTATGCAGAAAAAGGGGGGACTGTCGCTAACCAACTGGTTACTTTAAGTGCTTTGGGAATTTTAGATGAGACTATTGCTGATACGGATACTCAAGGATATTTGACTCATATTGCTATTGGTGACCCAAATGGTACGATTGATCAACAGGCACGTTCTTATCTAGATAATAATTGCGCCTATTGCCACCAACCGGCTACAGGTAATGGAGCACAATTTGATCTTCGTTTAATGAATACATTGGCTCAAACAGGACTGCTAACTGCAGTTGGTAATACCATACCGGGTTTTGATGGCCAACAACGTGTGTTAATACCTAGTCAAGCAGACAATTCACAGCTTTTTCATAGAGCCGAAAGTACTGATGAAGTTATGATGCCTCCTTTGGCCAAAACTATAGTAGATCAAAAAGGGGTAGACCTAATTGAAGAATGGATCAACGCTATGGCACCAATAGCCCCTACGCCTGATTTAGATACGTATAGATTAGTAAATTTTGAAACAAATGCCACATTACAACTGGCTGAAAATAGTAATGAAACAGGTGTTAATGTACAAGAAGGCGGCTATGAAGGGTTAGACACGCAGCATTGGGCATTTGAAGGTGCAGGTGAAGCAGGTTTCTACAGGTTTAAAGCAGTTAGTAGCAATAGATACATGGATGTTGCCGGTTTTGGTGATGGTTATAATGTAAACGTATGGCAATGGGAGGATAATGGCTCTGCACCACAGCAATGGGAAATTGTTGATGCAGGTGATGACACCTTTTTTATTATATCAAGGTCTACCGGTAACTTTTTAAGTGTTGAGCCAAACGGTAATGTGATCGTAGGCGAAGATGATGGTAGCGATATATATAGATGGAAATTTTTACCCACCAGTGCACCCTTTGATATAGGCATAACGGTACAAGGTGAGCAAATGATAACTACTGAAGATGGTACCACAGATGACTTTAGTATTGCCTTAAAATCTGCACCTGCTACAGATGTGGTTATACTTTTAGAAGTAGATGTTATAGATGAAGTTTCTCTTTCAGAAACAGAACTTACTTTTACTTCCACCAATTGGCAAACACCACAAATAGTAACGGTAACAGGTTTAGATGATACTGATGTTGACGGAGTTCAATTTTATGATATAGAAATAGCGGTAGATAATACACGTAGTGATATTGCTTATGCTGGCTTTATTGAAAATTTAGCAGGCTATAATGAAGATAATGATGGTGGGGTAGGAGCTCCACCGGCGCCAGGTAACTATAGAATAGTAAATGTGGAGAGCGGCTTATCATCAGAAGTGGTCAATGGCGGTACGGCCAATGGTGTAAATATTGCCCAAGGATTATATCAGGGTAATGATCATCAACAGTTTGAACTGGTCTATCGTGATAATGGCGTGTACTCCATAGAGGCGGTACATAGCGGTAAGGTTATGGATGTTGAATTGGCCAATGAAAATGCAGGTACCAATGTATGGCAATATACATTTAATGGCTCTGATCCACAACTATGGTCCATTCAAGACGCAGGTGATGGTAATTACCATATCATAAGCGAACTGGCCGGCTATTATTTGGGTATTGATGATACCGGAAACATGTTGGTAGATGTGGATAATGGCAGCGATAAATATAAATGGCGTTTTGAAGATATTACTGCATTAGGTAATACGGGTATTGCAGTTAGTCAAGATCTTCTAATTACAAGTGAAGATGGTTTATCTGATACCTTTACGGTTGAGCTAAAAACACAACCTACGGCTACTGTTACTATTGATTTACAAATTATAGAGGGGGTTGGTGAAGTAAGTTTAGATAAAAACCAACTTGTTTTTACGGATGCAACGTGGAATGTTCCACAAATTGTTACCGTAACAGGAGATAATGATGACGCTATTGATGGTATTCAAGATTTTACCATAGAGGCTGTAGTGGCTGCACCTTTTAATGACCCTTTATATAGTTCTGGCTTAGGGAATAGCGTGTCTGGTCTAAATTATGATAATGATGAAGGCGCCAATAGTGCTCCTTTACCAGGAATTTATCAGATACGTAATGTGGGTAATCAAAAAAATATTATGCCAGATGCAGGAGATGTATCTTGGCAGGTAAATATGCTAACCGATACTTATAATGCTTCAGAGTATCAGCATTTTGAGTTGGTTGTTGAAGGAAACGGCTTATATAGTATAAAACTAACCCAACAAGATGCAACAGGTAGAGATTTATATTTGGACAATCAAGGTGGTAGTCCTGATCCCGGAACTAATATTTGGTCCTATATTGCCATTGATGGTGCTACCAATATAGCTCAGCATTTTGAAATTGTTGGGTTAGGTGATGGGTCTTATTCAATAATAAGTGCGCTTTCTACCGGGAATTATTTGACCGTAGAACCTGATGGAAACCTGATTGCTGATGTAAATGGAGATACGGATTTCTTTAAATGGCAATTTTTGCCTACCGGTTTCCCTCCAGTAGCTATTGCTTCTGCAGATATTAATTCAGGAGATGCACCTTTAGAAATTCAGTTTACAGGGAATACATCTACAGATGACAAAAATGATATTGTAGCATACCTTTGGGACTTTGGCAACGGTGATACTGCTACTGATGAGGATCCAAACTATATTTTTCCAGAGGGAGGTACTTATTATGTTAGTCTGACCGTAACTGATGGAGATGGTTTTCAAGACCAGAGCGACGAAATAGAAATTATTGTAAATGGAGCACCGGTAGCGGTAGCAACTGCAGATATTGAGGTAGGCGAGGGGCCTCTAGAAGTCACTTTTACGGGAGACCAATCTGACGATGATTCAGGTGTTGTGGCATACTCTTGGGATTTTAAGGATGGTACAGTCTCTTCAGAGCCAAATCCGGTTCATACCTTTACTGGCATAGGTACCTATGATGTAGTGCTGACGGTAACAGATGCTGGAGGATTAACAAATTCGACGACCATAAGCATTACTGTTAACGCTGTAAATGGAGCACCGGTAGCGGTAGCAACTGCAGATATTGAGGTAGGCGTGGGTCCTCTAGAAGTTAACTTTACGGGAGATCAGTCTACCGATGATGTAGGTGTTGTTTCATATTCATGGGATTTTAATGATGGAACGGTATCTTCAGATGCAAATCCCGTCCATACCTTTACGGACATAGACACGTATGATGTAGTGCTGACGGTAACGGATGCCAATGGTTTAACAGATTTTACGACCATAACCATTACTGTTAACCCTGTAAATGGAGCACCGGTAGCGGTAGCAACAGCAGATATTGAGGTAGGCGTGGGTCCTCTAGTAGTCAACTTTACGGGAGACCAGTCTACCGATGATATAGGTATTGTGTCATACGCATGGGATTTTAAGGACGGAACGGTCTCTTCAGATGCAAATCCGGTTCATACCTTTACTGGCATAGGTACCTATGATGTAGACTTGACGGTAACGGATGCCAATGGTTTAACAGATTCTACGACCATAACCATTACTGTTAATCCTGTAAATGCAGTACCAGTAGCGGTAGCAACTGCAGATATAGAGGTAGGCGAGTCACCTCTAGTAGTCAACTTTACGGGAGACCAGTCTACCGATGATGTAGGTGTTGTTTCATACGCATGGGATTTTAATGATGGAACGTTATCTTCAGATGCAAATCCGGTTCATACCTTTACGGACATAGACACATATGACGTAGTATTAACGGTAACTGATGCTGGAGGTTTAACAAATTCGACGACCATAAGCATTACTGTTAACCCTGTAAATACAGCACCAATAGCGGTAGCAACCTCAGATATTGAGGTAGGCGAGGCGCCTTTAGAAGTCAGTTTTACGGGAGACCAGTCTACTGATGATGTAGGTATTGTGTCATACGCATGGGATTTTAATGATGGAACGGTATCTTCAGATGCAAATCCGGTGCATACCTTTACGGACATAGACACTTATGATGTAGTTTTAACGGTAACGGATGCCGATGGTTTAACAAATTCGACGACCATAACCATTACTGTTAACCCTGTAAATGCAGCCCCAATAGCGGTAGCAACTTCGGATATTGAAGAAGGCGAGGCGCCTTTAGAAGTCAGTTTTACGGGAGACCAGTCTACCGATGATGTAGGTATTGTGGCATACGCATGGGATTTTAATGATGGAACGGTATCTTCAGATGCAAATCCGGTGCATACCTTTACGGACATAGACACGTATGATGTAGTCTTAACGGTAACGGATGCCGATGGTTTAACAAATTCGACGACCATAACCATTACTGTTACAGAAGAAAATATAGTTTTGGAACAGCCTTCTTTTGATTTTAATTTAGCTCCTAACCCTTCAACTGATTATGTTGAGGTTAATATGAAGGAGAATTTTAATGTGGATGAAATCATAGGGGTTATGATGCATGATAGTGCAGGTAGGTTAATTAGACAATTCATGGTTACAGAGGTCTTACAAGATGGTAAACTAAGTATACCTACTTTCTCTTATAGAAATGGAGTTTATGTTGTTACCTTAATGTTCAACAATAATGAACCCGTTTCTAAACGACTAATAATTCAGTAGGTCTATGAGTAGGGAGAATTAGATGAATATATAGACGTACTATTACATACTTTATCTTATTAAAAAGGGCTGAACGATGGTTTCATTGTTCAGCCCTTTTAATTTTTATCAGATTATGTTTTAAATGGTATTTGTATGATGTTTAAATCTTCATTTACAATAGTATAGCAATCAAAAAACAGTATTTATACGCCTTTTATATAGAAGGGAAAAAGTGTGGCGTACGTAATTCTTCATATTTATTGAAATAGTTCTTTCACTAATTTAAATGAGATAGAAGAGGGTTTTAGTATTCTAGTGTAATCATACGCGGTATATGTAATATAATATTACAAGTGTGGTTTTGCTCTTTGATCTAATTACAAATTTTTAGTAGTATTCCGTTTTCTTTAGTGTTTGTGAGAACAGAGCTCATTATCAATGGTTTTAAACGGATCAAGAACTGTTTTAGACAGGACTAGATGTATTTTTTTAATCTTGTTGGTATTCTGCGTTCTGGTATAATAAAACAACGGACTCCTATATTGGCGTTTACATATATTTAAACCTTAAATTTCTTAAGCACATCAATATATTGGCTCCTTGTAGAATGCTACTTCTACAATTAAGTTAGTATTTGTATGGTAACTTACTAAAGTGCGTTAGCGTTTTTTAATAAGCTTACATACCGCTTTGTACCCATTAAGAAGGAGGTGTTCCCGTTTTGGTATTATTTTTCAATTGTAGACTTTTTTTAGCCTATTTATGAATGTAAACTATTGCGCAAGGGGATGTAGTGCGCTAAATTTTAGGGTACCTCTATCCTGATCATAAAGATCGCGAGCTATTGATTTAAAGCTGTACAAACCGTTACATAGACCTTGGACTATTATGCTATTTCTCGACTATATTCTTCGCAACGTAGTTTTTAATTGTTTTAATTTTCTTTAGATAAGAGTTTTTATGATATATCAACCTTAATAAAAATGGTTTTGACGATTAAGTTGAGTGGTTTAATTGTTTAGTTATAAGTTAGTTATAAGTTATTTGCTTGTTAATTTAAATAATTTTCGATGATACCTAAGATAATTCACTATTGTTGGTTTAGTAATGGCAAAGCGTTTCCGAAAGACTTAAAAAGGAATATAGCATCTTGGAAAAAAATGCTTCCAGAGTATGAGTTTATGTTGTGGGACAGTGACAGTTTTAATTTAGAAGAATGGCCGTTTGCTAAAGAAGCTTTCCAAAAGAAAAAATATGCCTTTGCATCAGACGTTGCAAGATTATATGCGATGTATACCTATGGTGGTATTTATTTAGATACAGATGTTCAAATTTTAAAGAAGTTCGATGATTTATTGCATTTGCCCTATTTTGCTGGCTTGGAGCACACCGGAATTATGGAATCGGCCATTATAGGAACAGAAAAAAATGCTGATTGGATGGCTAAATGTTTGGAATATTATGATAATAAATCTTTCATTAAAGAGGATGGCAGTTATGACCTTCGGATTTTACCTGTAATTTTAAGGATACAGCTAGAAAAGATAAGGGAAATAGAACCCATGAGTTTTTTGGAAGTAAATGAAGTTAACGATATTATAAAGGATACAAGTAAATTTTATTTATTTCCATTTGAATATTTTAGTCCAAAAGATGTTGAATCCGGTCAAATTCATAAGACCGAGAATACATACACCATTCATCATTTTAGTGGCTCCTGGTTACCCGCTTTTTCCATAGTTCGCAGAAAAATTAAATTAATGCTTGGCGTAAACACCATCAATAACTTGCTTAAAATTAAAGTTATAAGTAGTTTTTTGGGATATTTAAAAAAAATAGAAGCTAAACTGGATAATAAGTAATAGGCAATTTAGAATATAATTTATATGTTCTATTTCTATTTTAAATTTTGTGATATAAACTAATGAAGTTTAATCGTTATTGGAACTTTATTTGAAATATTAATTTGAGACTGAAGGAAGTGGTAAGAAAAATAATTCTTGAACAGCCTCTTCTGTAAATCTCATTGCAATAGAGCCAATATGATGATCATCTACCTCAAAACTATACACTGATAGAGCGGTACCATTTTTTATTAAGTTAGCATTTATTAAATGCTTGCCGTCCCTAACAGGAATATGTATAAAATTATCATCAATACCTCCCCCAGTGGCTTTTACAATAGACTCTTTACGAGTCCAATAAGTAAAAAATAACCGTATTTTATCGTTTGAATTAGCTAATATATTTAGATCATTAGTTTTAAAAAGAAGGGATGCAGTCTCTAAATGGTTCATTTTGCTATCTATATATTCAACGTCAATACCTACAGGATATTGGGATATAGCTATTAAACCATATTCTAAGGTATGGGAAACATTAAAAAATACTTTTGGATGTGATGGTAAAAACGGCTTTTTGTTTTCATCCGTGGCTATTACTATTTTATTTGAATCTAAATCTAAATGGTCTGATAATAACAACCTGAGGAATGCTCTACAGATTATAAACCTGTCTCTATCTTGTTGAAAATGATAACGTTGGCTTCTTTTAAGCTCAGCAACACTAAGGTGTTTTTTTAAGATTGAAATATTAGTATAGTTAGATGGTAGGTGTATTTTATAAATTTTCACGGCAGAATGCTCGTGAATATAAGATTTGGTATGTACACACGTAATTTTTACAGATCCACAAAATAGTTTGTTATTCACCTTCTAAGTTATGATTATCTAATACGTATTGTAGTTTTGTGGCAAATACTTCAACATTACCTTTGTCAAACATATCAATATGATTGCCGGGAACCATATGTCTTCTTACCCCTTTAGTGGCGATTTTCTTCCATCCTAAATATTTTCTATCATGTACTAAGTTAATTTCTTCTTTTGCCTTAAATAAATCAATAACAATATCTTGAGGTTGAATATGATAATTTCCTGTAGCCTTTAAATGGTTTTGTTCCATTTTTATATTTCTATGAAACTGCATTTCATGTTGCTTTTCTTTGCCATATTTTAAACGTAAAAAGATACCCTTGATACGAAGCTTGAATAAGCCAGTTCTACGCTTAAAATTCTTTTTACTGGTAAACATATTCAGTAATACATAGCCTACTTTCGTAAGGTCGTAACCTATACCTACAATTTTCTTTTTTAGAGGATTTTTAAAATAATAATCAGGAAAAACATAGGTATCAAACTCCGCAACAACCTTCACTTTTTTATTTTGTGCTCTGAGTTGTCTGGCCATTTCAAAAGCAATAGTACCACCTAGGGAAAACCCTGCTAAACAGAACGGACCATCTGGATTAGTAATTAGAATTTCTTTTATATAATCTCTTGCCATATCGTGCATAGATTCATGCGGTTCAGAAATACCATCCAAACCTTTGGCCTGTAATCCATAAACAGGCTGTTCTTTATCCATACTTTTAGCTAGTTCATTAAAAATAAGTACATTATGGTGTGCTCCATGAACAATGTACAATGGAGGTTTACTTCCACTTGGTTGTAGTGGTACTAATGAGTTCCAGGTCACAAACTCATTATCCATATAAGTAGCTAGCTTTCTAATTGTTGGATGTTTTAGTAAAGCAACAAGGGGTAACCTATAACCTGTCTCATCTTCTAAGAGTTTCATTACCTTAACAGCAATAATGGAATGTCCGCCAAGTTCAAAAAAATCGCTATTAATATCTATTTTATCCATTTCCAGACATTTTTGCCAAATGGTAACTATAACTTTCTCAGATGGTGTAGTAGGTGTAGTAAATGGTTTAGATGCGGTTTCTCTGGGTAAAAGTTCTAGTAAGCTTTTTCGATCTATTTTACCATTAAGGGTAATGGGGAAATCTTTAACGATATGAAATAAATGGGGTACCATATGTGGTGGAAGTTGCTCTCGTAGCGTTTCTTTCCATTCACTAATTTTGTTGGTATGATCAATTAGCGGAGCTGGTACCATTAGGTAGGCGATCAGTCGATCTTCATGTAGTAAAGCCACGGAAGATTGAACACCGTCTAAAGCATCTAATGATTCTTCTATTTCACCTAGTTCTACCCGTTGTCCTCTTATTTTTATCTGGTGATCTATACGACCAAGACATTGTACTTCACCAGATGGTAGTAATTTAGCCAAATCTCCTGTACGGTATAGCACAGGACCTATTTCCGTTTCAATAGGATTTTTTATGAATTTTTCATTCGTGAGTTCTTGTCGTTTCCAATATCCTTGGGCAACGCCATCTCCTGCAATACATAATTCTCCTATTCTCCCAGGTGCTACCAAAAGCTCCTGCTGGTTCATTATGTACAATTGTGTGTTGGCTATGGGTTTTCCAATAGTTACCACATCATCTGTCTTATTGATCTTTTTTATGGAAGACCAAATGGTTGTTTCTGTAGGTCCATAAAGATTCCATAGCTCATTGACCTTACTCAAAATGTTTTTTGCTAAAGCCATAGGTAAAGCTTCACCTGTACAAAAAGCTTTTAGCGGTAAATGATTTTTCCAACCTACGTCTATTAACATTTGCCAAGTTGCAGGTGTTGCCTCCATCATGGTGATTTCTTCAGTTTCTAGTACTTCTAATAATAATCTGGGATCCTTAGATGTTTCTTCGTCAGTTAAAATCAATTGAGCTCCTTTGAGTAACGAAGCATAAAGTTCAAAACCGGCAATATCAAAAGATATAGAGGTTATTGAAATTACTTTATCCGTATTTTGAACACCAGGTTTTTCTAAAATACTGTATAATAGATTTACCAAATTTTTATGTGTAACTGTAACCCCTTTTGGTTTACCTGTTGAACCAGAGGTGTATAAAATATACGCTATTTGGTTATTACTACTTTTAGTATTTACTGGTGTACACGAATATGTTGACAAATCTGAAAAAATAGAGGAGACCAATAAACGTGTTATGTTAACATTTAGATGTAGAGCAGAAGTTTCTGTAGTAATTAAGTATTTAGATCCAGAATCTTCTAACATAAACTCCAGTCTTTTGCTAGGATAGTTAGGGTCTAAAGGAAGATACGCTGCTCCACTTTCCATGATGGCAAGTAGAATTGTAATTAATTCAATAGAGCGTGGTAAAGATACCGCTACAAAATCTCCAGGTTGTACACCTTGTTGTTTTAAAAAATGAGCTATTTGGTGAATTTGTTTTTCAAGATCCCCGTAAGAAATGTCAGATTCTCCAAATTTAATCGCTTTTTTTGAAGGGGCTATTTTGCATTGTTGTGCAATTAACTCATGTAACAGTAATTGCGGATAAATTGCAGCGGTATCGTTTAGTTCTAAATAAGCAGCAGTATCTATCTGTATAATACTCCCTATTTCTAAATTTGGATTAGCAATTATATCATTTAAAACTTCTTTAAAAGAAGTCATCATCCGTTCTATAGTTTCTGGTTTAAAGAGTGTTGTATTGTACCTCCAACGAAAACAAGGACCTTCATTAGACATAAATACCTGAAGTTCAATTTCAAAGGTCCTATACGTATTTTCATTATAAATTATATCCGTTTTTAAATCGTAAAATGAATGTTTACTTTCCAAATCATCATCTAACTGAATATTTATAATTACAGGAACCAAAGGAACCCTTGTAGCATCTCTTGGTACAGAGAGTTTTCTTAGAAGATGACCAAAACTAATTGATTGGTTTTCGTATGCATCAAATAACTGCGTATTTCGCTGTTTTAAATACGTTTTGAAATTTATTTTTGGGTCAAGTTTACTACGAAGCGGTAATAAATTGACAGAATGACCAATCATTTGCATCATATCGTAATTGGCCCGCCTAGAACTTGTAAGCCCTAAAACCAAATCATTTTGACCTGTTTGTTGGTATAAAAAGACTTCAAATGCGGCTATTAATGTCGTAACTACACTAGTGAACATACTAGAGTCACTACTATTGCCAATAAGTTTTAATGCATTTAAGATGCTATTATCTAATTGAAAATCTAAATGGTGATTGTTATAGGTTCGTAATTCTGGTCTTGGAAAATCTATGGGTAATTCAAGTTTTGGAATAGAATCCTTATACATATTTAACCAAAAATTTACCGAACGATTATACGCGTCGCTTTCTGCATATTCATTTTCTTTAGTAGCGAATACACTGAAAGCGTCGGGTTCGTTTAAATTTGGTTCCTTACCTTGAGCAAAAGCAGTATAGAGTTCACTTAGTTCTTCTAGTATAATGTTAATACTTAAACCATCGCAAACAGCATGATTTACTAAAAGTATCAATTCATGTTCATGTTCATTTATTTTAATTAAACCAAATTTTAATAAAGGACCATTGACCAAATCGAAAAGATAATTAACATCCTTATCAATTAAAGACAATCTAGTCTTTTGCTGCGCGGTTTCTGATTGATCTGTAATGTCATAAAATAAAATATCTACATGTATATCTGTGTGGATATGCATAAAATTAAGGTCTTCACTAAATGATGATCTTAATGATTCATGGCGTTCGATCAAAGATACTATGGCCTGCTCTACAGCATCATACTTCAATGTGCCTATAAATTTAAAAGAGAGCGAAATATTGTAGGCTTTTTTTGCATCATCACCTCCAAAAAAACTGTCGGTCAATATTTCAGATTGTGCTTTTGTGGTTTGGATTTCTAATTTTGTGGTCTTATTCAGATTACCAGTAGCGCGTGGCTCTTGATCGTTAAAATTTCTTATGGCCGCTGTAACACTTGATTTTTCTAGTTTAGAAATGGTTTCGTTTTCATGATCTACCTTTGTATCATCACCTAGAAATTCAGCAAGCTGAGCAATTGTAGGATGTTGAAATATTTTAATTAATGGTATTTCTTGGTTTAATTTTTTTCTCAATAAACTTATTACTCTTTGAGCCAATAATGAGGATCCCCCCATTTCAAAAAAATTATCGTTAATGGTAATATCAGGTACTTGAAGCATTTCACTCCAAACACTGGCTATATTTTTTTCAAGTGTTGTTTGTGGAGTTTTTAAGGACGTACTAGAATCTGACCGCACATATTCTGGACTCGGTAGGTTTGTTTTGTCTATTTTTCCATTAGTGGTTAAAGAAAATTGCTCTACCCACATCATGGTTGAGGGAATTTGAAACTCTGGCATTATTTTCTTAAGTTGATTTCTTACCGTATTTGAGTCAAATTTATCTTTGGTTGGTTGTAAATAAGCAACTAAACTAATATCACCGGCAAGGTGTTTACTGGTTACTACCACCGATTGTTTTATGCCTGGCAAAGAATTTAATACACTTTCAATTTCACTTAGTTCAATTCGATATCCTCTGATCTTTACTTGGTCGTCAACGCGCCCCATAAAGGCAATTTCTCCATTGGGGAGCCATTTTGCACGATCTCCTGAACGATACATACGCTCATCTTTATTGAACACATCGGTAACAAATCGTTCTTTTGTTAATTCTGGACGATTTAAATATCCCCTAGCAAGACCTTTACCGGCAATATAGAGTTCACCAATATCGCCTATGGGCAATTCCTCTAGGTTTTCATCCAGTATATACATTTGAGTATTGGATATCGGTAAACCTATAGAGATACTTTCATTTGAGTCTGAGGAGTATGAAGTATGAATTTCTTTAATACAACAACCTACTGTTGCTTCAGTAGGGCCATATTCATTGACAATTAAAGCATCTATACCCAAGCTTTTAAAATTATTGATATGATGATCGTAAAGAGCTTCACCTCCTATAATATATTTAGTAGCAATATTCTTATCGGAAATATTCTTTAATACAGAAGTAAATATGGAGATATGTGAAGGTGTCAGCTTAATAAAATCATAGGGAGCATATTTAAAAAGATTACTATCTTCAAAAACATCTAATCCATTACCAGTAGTGATAACCAAACGTTTACCGCTTATTAACGGTAGAAAAATTTCTGTTATGCTAGCATCAAACGATAAGGATAGATGTGCAAAACACCCAGATGTATTTGAGTTTTTATCAATATAATTTAAGCTGCTTACTAAATAGTTGAACAAACTTCTATGTTCATTCATTACACCTTTGGGATTACCTGTGGTGCCAGAGGTATATATCACATAACATAGACTCTGTGGAAGAATCTTAATAGAAGGGTTTAAATTAGGCGTAATATGATCTATTACTTTTATAAAATTGGTTAAAAAATCAACGTCAACTGTAATTTTACATTGACTATCACTGATGATATAATTTTTTCTTTTTTCAGGATAACTAGGGGCTATAGGTACGTATGCCGCTCCAGATTTTAATATTCCTAAAACACATACAATTACCCATTCGCTTTGCTCAAGCATAATGCCAACGATATCATTCACCATGACATTATGGGTGTTGACAATGTAATTTGAGAACTGGTTAGATAACGTATCTAATTCTTGGTATGTAATCTTTTTAGATCCAAATACTATTGCCGTATTGTTAGGAGATTTTTTTACCTGTGCTAAGAATGCTTCTATAACAGTTTCATTTTCTGTTTGATCAGTAAAACTGGTACTTATAGAAGCGTTCGCTTCTTCAACCGTTACCTTGGTAGAAGATAGTTCTACACTGTTCTGCTGTATAAAATTTGTTTTGTCAAGGTTTAAAATAGCGCCAATCTCCTTAGCTGGGTTTTCTATTATACTGTGAAGTATCTCTTTAAACAAGAGCATCATTTGCTCTATAGTTTTAGGTTTAAAAAGAGAAGCATTATAAGACCATTCTAAGATGAGTTCTTCTTCTGTTCCAGTAGCATTTAAAAAAAGTTCAAATGTTTCAAAGGCTCTTGGGTTACTTTTTAGCCTATACGTTAATCCCTCAAAGATTACATCATTGGCCATACCCATATCAATATTGAAAGTAACGGGAACCAGTGGTACTCGTGAGAGATCTCGTTGAACATTTAGTTTTTCAAGTAATTGACCAAAGCTAAATTGTTGATGCTCATACGCATCAAATATTTCATCTTTTCTTTGCTTTAAATAAGTGTTGAACGGAGTTTCTGGTGTTATTTTACTACGTAATGGAAGTAAGCTAACACAATGGCCTACCAATTGATTTTTGCCACTTAAAGATTGCCCGGCGGCAGATAAACCTATAACCAAATCGTTCTGACCTGTCTGATAATACAGAAAAACCTCAAAGGCGGTCATAAGTGTAGCTACAAAACTTGCTCTAGATTGTATTCCAACTTTTTTTAAATCATTGACTAAGTCATAATTTATTGGGAAATCTAAACGATTACTTTTAAAAGTTCTGATCTTTGGTCGCGGAAAATCAGTAGGTAAAGTAACTTTTGGAACTGAACTTTTATAGTGGTCTAGCCAATATTTTTGGGTCGTTATAAAATCTTCACTATCAATAAATTCTTGTTGCTGATCGGCATACGAACTAAAATCATTTACTGTTGGGAGCGTATGGGGGGTGTTGGTAATGGTCGCAGAATAAAAACCTCCAATATCTTGAAGAATAATACCCATAGACCAGCCGTCACAAATAATATGATGTGCGGTAATGATAAGCTGATGTTCTAATTCAGATAACTTTAGTATACCAATTTTAATTAAGGGACCCTCTGCTAGGTTAAATATGTGATTTGCATCTGCCGATAAATAATCAGAAACCTTATTTTTCTTTGTTATAGTTGAAAAGCTAGAAAAATCTTCATAAACAGGTTCTATTTGTATCTCATTGAAGATAATCATAAACAGACCATCCGTACTAAAAGTTGATCGAAGTGCTTCGTGCCGTTTAATTAAGTGTTGAATAGCTTGTTCTAAAGCATTTTTATTTAATATACCTTTTAAAATAAGTGAAACAGATTCGTTATACCCTCTATTTGCATCTGCTCCGCCTAAAGTACAACCAATCCATATTTCTGCCTGCGAAGCGGTAGTATGTATTACTTTTTCAATAGTTGGTCCTGAAAATGGATTATAAGTCACTGCTCGGTTTTGTTTAGTTATGCTCTTGATCATTTCATTAATCTTATAAGATTTTCCTTAAAAATGGATGTTGTAATATATTTTACAAATCAATTTGAACATATTGCCCGGTCTTATCTTTATCTTCAATAAACCAAGCAGGATTGCCTGATTCATCAATACCTAACCGAGCACCTGGCACTGGTGGTTGATTCAATTCTTTTGTAAGCGATTTTTGATTTTTTTCATTTGAACGATGACTTGGTTCAGATTTTAAAAATCCTGCGGATATAAGTTCATTGATACATTCTTTACTGGTATTTATTAAATGCAGCAAATCTTCTTCTGTGTATGCTTCAGTCATATAACATGGAAAACCATCCCAAATGTGGATGCCTTTTTCACGCATCAATACAAAGAACAATTCCGCATATGGTATTTCTTCTTCTAATTTTAATTTCCATAAAGAACGATAGAACATTATTTTCATGGGAAGATTTTTCAATTCAAAATATGAATTGATTTCAGTGGCAAAATGTTCGGTCTTTCTTGCCAATTCATCTTGTAGGGCTTCCCCTTTTTCTTTCATATGTAGTAATGACGCTTTGCATGTAGCCAAAGCAAGTGGATGGCGTACAAACGTGCCTGCAAAATAGGTGACTCCTGCTTCTGGGAATGAGTCATCACCATACTGCCAATGGCCTCCATCAAGCGCATCCATACATTTTTTGTTTCCTATTATTGCCCCAATAGAAATACCTCCCCCAATTACTTTTCCGTATGTGCCTATATCTGCCTTAATTCCAAAAAGTGACTGAGCACCGCCAGGATGCGTTCTAAAACCTGTAATAATTTCATCGAAAATTAAAACGGACTCAGATGCCGTAGTAATTTTTCTTACTTCTTTCAAGAACTCTATAGGTCTAAAGTCTGGTCTACGGCTTTGTACCGGCTCTACCAGAACTGCAGCAATCTCATGTGCACGTTCTTTAATAATGGCCAAACTTTCATCTGTTCCATAATCCAATATCAACATATTTTGAACTGCTTCTGGTAAAATACCAGATGCGGCAGGAAAAGATTTTAATTTTTTAGAACCTCTAACAATAACTTCATCATTAATACCATGGTAAGAGGTAGTAAATGCGACTATTAATGAACGCCCTGTTACGGTTCTCGCAATTCGCATAGCCCCTAATACGGCTTCAGAACCCGTGTTACAAAGAGCGGCACGATCTTGCCCGGTAAATTCACAAAGCAATTCACAAACTTCTCCGGCTAAAGGATGTTGAGGTCCAACTTCAAACCCTAGTTCAACTTGTTTATGGATAGCTTCTTTTATAAAATTGGGTTGATGGCCAAAAAGGCATGCACCAAAACTATTTAATACATCAAGATATTCGTTGCCATCAATATCCCAAAGACGGCTGCCAAGAGACTTATCTACAACAATAGGGTAGACCAATTCTTTGGTGAGTGGTTTAAAACCCGAAACCACTCTAGGATCAGACATGTGGTGGCGATGCTTTTGGGAATAGGCTTTGCTGCTCTCCGTTTTTTTGTTATAGCTGATAATCAAGTTTTCCAAAAAATCTTTTTGGGAACTACTAAGGTTGTCTGTTTGTTTTTCTATTCTGGGTGTAGCTCCAAATGGTTTTTGGTGTTCTTTTTTTTCGTCATCGGATAGCATATCATTAGCGGTAGAGCGTGGGGTGGGAGATGTGGCGGGAGTATTTATTTCTGTAGCGGTATTTGGTTGTTTTGCTATAACTTGGTTACCAGCATTGCCACTAGTCTGTATTAACTGTATTTGTTGACCTAATAGTTGTATTTGCTGCGCAATAAGACCTAATGCGGTATTTTGATTTGGTGCTGCTATCGTATTCAAATTCTGGGGAGCGGCATTAAACGATGTTGCATGGTTGGCGGTAGCTTGTACATGCTCAGTTGTTGGCTCTGCTAGTGATGCTGGTGCCAAAAACTCCTTAGGTAAAGTTTTATCTAAATGTTCAGCTAACAAATCTGGTGATTCAAGATCATCATTTAATTGCCTGAAAGTAATAGGGGTATTAAATTCGTTTTTTAAATTTATAGCCATTTGGGTCAAGACAAGAGAGTCTAGCCCAAGTTCTAAAAAGCTTAATTTAAATTCACTAGCTTCAATTTCAATTCCAGAATTATTTTCTACGATTTCTGATATTTTCTTTAGAATTACGGGCTTTCTCATAAACGTATGTTTGGTATTGTGATTGGTTTCTTGAGGTTGACGGGCTGTGTTTATTTGTTGTTTTGTTTGTATAGTTTTAATTTCTCGTTCTACGGTAACAGGTGCTATCCAACAGGGTTTACGATCAAATACATAAGCTGGCAACGCTACTTTTTTACTAATTTGATTGCCATAAAACGATGCCCAATCAGGAGTAATGCCAGTGAGCCATAAGTCACCTAAAGCTGCTAATACAGCGTGGTGGGCGTTTTTATTTTCTTTGGGCAGGGGTAAACTTGCTATGGCTGCCAATGGTTTTAAACCTTTCTTTTGCATAGATAAAGTAGAAAGGGCACGTCCAGGACCTACTTCTAATAACACCGTATCTTCTAGCCTTAGAACAGTTTCCATAGCACCTGAAAAATTCACGGCTGCTCGCAAATGATTTGTCCAATAGGTAAAACTCGTAGCTTCTTCATCAGTTAGCCATGTACCGGTTACCGTTGAAACAATTGGTATACGCGGAAGACTAAGGCTTACTTTTTTTACTTCAGTTTCAAATACATCTAGTACGGGATCCATCATTGTTGAATGAAAGGCGTGACTAGTTAATAAAAGTTTATTGGCAATACCTTTTTTATGTAATACCGTTGAGAAATTCTCAATGGCATTGTCTGGACCTGATATTACAATTAAACGATCAGAATTTATAGCTGCAATAGATAGTTCATTGGGTATTAAATTTTTGATATCATCAATAGTTGAACGGACAGAAAGCATACTGCCTCCTGGTAGTTCACTTACTAACTTACCGCGCATGGTAATAAGCTGTAGAGCATCTTCTAAACTGAAGATACCAGCTAAATGGGCAGCTACGAATTCTCCTATGCTATGCCCACAAAGTAAAGTGGGTTTTATGCCCCAACTCATCCATAATTGTGCAAGGGCATACTCCACAACAAATAATGCTGGTTGGGTAAACTTGGTATCCTTTAATTTTTCTGCTGCTTGGGCAGAATTGTCCTTTGGGTATATGATATCTTTAATATCTAATTTCAGATTGTTTTTTAAAATTTTGGCGCACCGGTCTACCGCTTTTTTAAAAACTATTTCTTCTTTATAGAGCGATTTCCCCATTTGAAGATATTGTGAACCTTGTCCTGGAAATAGAAAAGCCAGTTCACTGGGATCTATCTTTAGTTCATTTGTCTTTACCTGTTTGTGGTTGTCAGATGATAAGATTTCTTTTGCCTCAACTAGGGTATTGGCAATAGCAAAACTTCTGTATGCAAATTCCGCTCTTGTTCTATTTAATGAATGTGCAATATCTGAAAGCTTCATGTTTGAAAGTGGATCTATATATTCACCAAGCGCTTTTTGATAGCCAATTGCACTATGCGCTGATTTTGCGGACCACATAAGCAATTGTAAGGGCCTTATTGCATTAGATTTTATTTTTTTATTTTCATATTCTTCAACGATAATATGTACGTTGGTACCTCCAACTCCAAAAGAGCTGACTCCGGCTTTCCTTAAGCCTTTAGAATTCCATGGACTTAATTTGTTGTTGACATAAAAGGGACTGTTTTCAAAATCAATGGAGGGGTTTGGTTTTTTAAATCCTAATGAAGCCGGAATTTGTTGGTTTTTCAATGCTAAAATGGTCTTTATAACACCCGATACTCCCGCGGCTCCTGTTAGATGCCCCATATTGCTTTTTATGGAGCCAATGGCACAAAACCCATGCTCTTCTTGTTCGCCAAAGGCCATTTTTAGACCTTCAATTTCTATAGGATCCCCAACAGGTGTTGCAGTACCATGTGTTTCTACATAACTTATTTCAGATGGGTTCACTTTAGCATCAAAAAGCGCCAATGAAATAGCATCTGCTTGACCTTCAGTGCTTGGTGCGGTAAAACTACCTTTGTTACCACCATCGTTATTTATACCAACACCTCTAATTAAGGCATGGATGGTATCGCCATCTTGCTCTGCGTCTTCTAAACGTTTCAATAGTAAAACTCCGGCACCATCACTAAAGATGGTCCCTTTGGCATTTTCGTCAAAAGGCCTGCAATGGCCATCAGGACTCATTATTGATCCTTCTTGATATAGATGACCCATATGAATTGGAGCTGTTACACTTGATCCGCCAGCTAAAGCAACATCACATTGGCCATTTCTAATAGCCGCTACAGCTTGTGCAATGGCAAGTGAAGATGTAGAGCAAGCTGCATGTACACTTACCGCAGGACCTTTAAGGTTTAATTGGTATGCAGTTCTTGATGCTATATAGTCTTTTTCATTAAACGTATCTGCAAGAAAACTACCTACCCTATCCATTACTTTTTTATGAGGTAGAATATTATTTTTATAATAGGTATTCATCCCTGTACCGGCATACACACCAATTTTTCCATCAAAATGAGATGTTAAATGCCCTGTTTGTTCCAACACCTCCCAAGCAATTTCTAGGAACAAACGTTGTTGGGGATCCATTACCTCGGCATTCTTTATGTTTAAACCGAAAAAAGAAGCGTCAAATTCCTTTGCGGTAGGTATTATGCCTCTGGCAGGTACATATAGAGGATCGTTAACAAGAGCTTTTGGAATACTGGGGTCAAGTTCTTCTGGCGTAAAGAATGTTATGGTTTCCCTTTCATCCCTTAATACTTCCCAAAGTTCTTGAATAGAATTTGCTCCTGGAAATCGACCGGCCATACCAATAACCGCTATAGATGATGATCGATAGTTTTGTTTCCTTTGGTTTTGTTTCTTCTGTATGCTTTTTTTCGGTGCTAAAAAATTTGATAGTTCTAAAATCGTTGGGTGTTGGTACAATTTTATGATTGGTATTTCGTACTTAAATTGTTGTCTTAATGTCAGTACGGTTTTTTGGGCTAGGAGAGAAGTGCCTCCCATTTCAAAAAAGTTATCCCATATTCCTATTTTTGAAATACGTAAAATTTTAGACCAAACTTGGGCTATGTTCTTTTGTGTGTCAGTGGTCGGCTTTTTATATAATGGTGCCGTAGTTGGCCTCTTATATTCCGGAAGAGGCAATTCTTTTTTAGCTACTTTTCCGCTAGTGGTCTTTGGAAATTCATCTACCCAGATAAAATAAGAAGGTAACATGTACTCTGGTAAAGCATCGTTAACTTGCTGTCTAAATTTAGGACTGTCCTCAGAGGCACCATTAGCTTTCAGGTACGCAATAAGTTGTGCTTGTTCAGAGAAATGGGTACTGGCAACCACCACTGCCTGGGTGATATTTGGTAATGTATTAAGTGCTATTTCCACTTCGCTAAGTTCTATTCTGTGGCCGCTAATTTTTACTTGTTCATCTTCACGACCAAGAAACTCAATATTACCATCAGGTAGAAAGCGTGCTACATCACCTGTTCTATACATTTTAATTTCAGTAGCATCTGAAATTTTTAGGGTTGAAAATTTTTCTTTCGTAAGTTCTTCATTACCTAAATAGCCTTCTGCTAGGCAACTACCGGTAATGCAGAGTTCTCCTGTAACACCATTCTCCTCTATGTGCTGATGTTCATTTAAAATGTAGATAGCCGTATGATCAATGGGTTTGCCAATATTAGGAAGGGCTGGCCAATGTTCAGGGTCGCCTTCTAGTTTTAATTGGGTGACTACATGACATTCTGTGGGGCCATATTGGTTATATAAAATACAACCATCTAATGCTGTAAAAAATGTTTTTAACTGTGACGTAATTTTCAATTGCTCACCAGCGGTCATAATTTCATTTAAGCTAGATGGAAAAACCTCTATACTAAGAGCTGCTTCAGCAAGCGCCTGCAATGCTACAAACGGAAGAAAAAGTCTGTTTATAGATTGCTCTTCAATTAGCTTTATTAGTGCCACCATGTCTAACCGTTGTTCTTCATTAATGAGTACAAGTGTACCACCATTGCTAAGGGTTGCCATAATCTCTTGAAAAGAAACATCAAAACTCAGTGGAGCAAATTGTAAGGTTCGGGAGCCATTTTTATTAATGGAGTGTTTGTTCTGCCAGTTAATTAGATTTAATAGGGCATTTTCACCCATACAAACCCCTTTGGGCTCGCCCGTTGAGCCAGAGGTGTATAGAATGTAAGTGGCTAAATTGTTGGTCGTAGTACTGGTCGTATGTTGATGCGTAGTTTCTTTATCAGAAACAATTTTAATAGGTGTAAGACCGTTTGCTTTGGCACTGGTATCATCCGTGTCAGTAGTTAGGCAGTAAGCAAGTTTTGAATTAGCTATAATACTTTCAATCCGTTTTTTTGGATACTTAAAATCAATAGGTAGGTATGCTTTACCTGCTTTTAAAACGGCAAGTACAAAAATGATCTGTTCAATACCCCTAGTGGTAGGTACGCCTATAAACTTTTCATCTTTAGCCAAATCTAGAATAGCATGGCATACAGCTGCAATTTTTTGTTCGGCCTCTTTATATGTGAATATATTTTCATCATTTATTAAGCATACGGAATTAGGATATAATCTGGCCGCTTCTTCAAATAGAAGATAAAGTTGATTTGTGCTACTCATATTCTTGCAATTTTACAATTCGTTACATTTTTAAATATGTGAGTCATCACTGATTTAAAAACGTGTTCAAGCAGTCTTTAGTGTAGTTAAAGATGGTATTAGACAGAGGATCTGAGTGTTATGGTCAAATCATGACTGATTTTTTCTAAATTTTCTGGGGGAATTTTAGAGGAAAGTTAAAAAAGGGAACCTACTGATTTAAAAAACAAGGCAAGTTGTTTTTAATCGTTTAGAATAAAGTGAAACATGTAAAATGCTAACCTTATACGTTGTTATTGCACTAAATTTATAAAATTAAATTAATCCTATTATACTGTTGGTTTAAAAAATAAAAAACTTTTAAAATTAGGTACTATTGAAATGTGTAATTTTTAAGGTTTTGGTTATTAGTTAATTATATTTATTGAACAAGTTACGTTTATCATTTTTATATGGATGAAAACATACCTGTGTTTGTTATCATGCATACTTAGGGCTCTTAATTGCAGGTATTCATAATGAATGTGATCATGCTACGACCCTACTTTTTAATTTTTTGCTCCAATAAATGTCTGATACGTTCTTTCTCCTCCCCATGGTTTCTGTGAAGAATGCCATAAACTAAAGCCGGCGTTTCTAAAAAGATGCGGGTAGTTATGTGAAAAAGAAGGTTCATCTCCGTAAAGTTGGGAGTGGAGCGTAGTTTCAAAATCATGGTCACCACCATTTGGCTCTATGGCAACGAACATTGTTTTGCCCAATAGATTGATCTCTTTTAAAAACGCTTGTAATCTGTTTTCCATGAAATATTCCAAAACACCTCTAGAGGAGACAAAAATGGTATGGCTCTCGCCATGATCCCTAACCCAGTCAAAGGCATCTGCTCTTATAAACTCTAATTTTTTATTGTTTTCAAATTTTTTAATATTCATTGCTATCTGATCGGTACTCAGATCTATGCCAATACATCGTTTAATTTCAGGAAATTCAGCACTGAGATAGTTGAGCACATCTCCATTGCCAGTACCTATTTCTACCAAAGTGGTGTAGCTTTCAGAGGTATTTGAAAGTTCTTTCTTTAGTTTTTCGAAAATGAAAGTACAGTTTGGTAAAAAATCCTTCTCAAATCCATCTGCAGTTTCGGTAAACAATTCCGTTGCCGATTTATTCACCCAAAAATTTCTATTTAATTCAGCTATGGTATCATGATCATCAATAGGGTCCAGTTTTTTTACCAAGGCTCCACGCATGAGCCTTTCTGCAATGGTCATACTGTTTTTGTTTCTATGTATGAGTGTAATTCTATCCTTAGAAAGCCGTTTTGCTTTTTTGGGCAGAAGAAATACCAGAAAATTACCAAAGGTTCCTACAAGAAATGAATACAGTGTTGCTTTAAAATTGTTTTTCATATGTATTAATTATAGTAACTAAATCAATTCTGGTAGGATCATTTACGCTAAAACCGGTACTACTATTAAATTCTATTGACGGTGTATTTCACGTAAAAATCTGGAAATCAAATTAACTAATGAAATTTGTTATTGTTTAAGTTTTTTTAATTTTTTCTTTTAATCGCTATGTTTTTAGGATAAAGAACTAGGTTCTTCAACGTCTTTTTAATTTTTTTTGAAAATTAAGCAAAAAAGCAGTACAAAATAAAAGCTATGTTGCTCTTATAAAGTCATTTATAAAGTGTGTAAAAAAAGCATTGTGGTGATGCAGAACATTACAAATCATCATATTTTAAAATGCCATGTACTTTTGGGTTTTTATAGGTGCTACCATTGTCAAACAAAAAAAAGGATTACAGGCTGTTTTTCACCGTGGGTTTTAGAGGTTTAAATCATTTTTTTCTTTTAGTCTATTTTTTCATTTTTAGATCTAAGGTTTTGTGTCGGTTATTTTATTTTTAGTAATGTATATCCTAGTTTTGCACTATTATCTTTAATAATTCGTTGTATTACTGATAGCTATTTGGGTCGTATTAAAAACTTTTTTTTACGGGAGATAGCAAACAATTCTTTATTAATATTGACGTTCTATTTTACAAAACATTATAACATGCAGTCTATAGAGACTTTTACATTACAAAATTATTCATTTGAACAGGATCAACATATTGATCTATATAAAGAAGCATTACAAAAAATAGGCTGTGAGAGTGGTTATTATGCTTATGAGCTTTTAAATAGTACACAAGACGATAATGAACAATTACAATTTTTTATACTAAATTCAGTAGACGGCCAGGTTATGGCAGTAATGCCATTTGTGCTTAGAAAAATTGTTATTGGTGATGAGCAAACCGGTTTTTATGATGTCAGTAGTCCTTGGGGGTATAATGGTCCTTTTTTCGTAAAAGGAATTTCTGAAGAGGACATTGAAAAAATTTGGGAGCTTATAGATACTTGGTACAAGAACAATAAGGTAGTATCTGAGTTTTTGCGATTCAATTTTTTTGAAAATTACAGGCACTATTCCGGAGAAGCGTTGCATACCCTTTATAATGTAAAGGGAGACATAACCAATTGGGAACTTTTTTGGTCTAATTTAAAATCAAATACAAGAAATCAGTTTCGTAAAGCTGAGAAAATTGGTTTGGAGTTTCAATTGTTCTATAAAGATATTACAGAAAAACAAGTTCAAGAATTTTATGACGTTTATATTGGTACTATGGATAGGAGGGATGCGGTAGATTCTTTTTACCATCCTCTGTCGTATTTTCTAGATTTTTGGAAGAATAATGAAGACAAATGTGCTATTGGGTTGGTGTATAAAGATGGTTTACCAATATCGACCGAGCTTTTTCTAATCTCTGAAGCTACCATGTATTCCTTTTTAGGCGGTACAGACGCGGATCACTTTAAATTAAGACCTAATGAGTATTTAAAAATTAGTGCAATAAAATGGGCTAATGAAGCGGGCTTACAATATTATATGATTGGTGGTGGCTTAGCTAACGGTAAAGAAGATAACCTCTATTTGTACAAGAAAAAATACTTCCCTTTTGATGATGATATAGATTTTTACACGGGTAGAAAAATTGTTATGCCTTCAAAATATCTAGAATTCTTAGAACTCCTGAATATGGATAAAGAGCATGCCTTAGAAAATATTAAGGAAGGTTTTTTTCCAAGTTATAGAGCACCAAAATAATAGTAAAAATAGCTATAGGTGTAGGGGTTATAAGCTCATGAGTTCCTCATAAACCGTCAATGTATTATCGATCATTTGGCGGTTTGTGAAATGCTTTAAAGCTTTTTCTTTTCCTCTTATGGCAAATGTATTTCGTAGGTTTTCGTCTAAAAGCACTTGTTCTAATTTCTGGCCTAATTCGGCAGCATCTTCCATTTTAAATATCATGCCGTTTACGCCGTCATCAATTTGGTCATAGGCACCGTTAGAATTGGCCCTAATGGTACAGCAACCGCTCATCATGGCTTCTACAGCTACCAATCCAAAAGTATCGGAACGTGATGGCAGTACAAAAACATCGAACAGTTGATAGAAAGGTTTTGGGTCTTGAAAAGAAACTATTGTGACCTTATCTTTAAGTTGCTGTTCTAGAAGCATATCATCAAGCCATTTCTCCTTGTCTTTGTTTAAATAATCACCTAATAATACAAGGTGCATATTACTTCTAATTTCTGGCGAAAGAAAAGAACCAATCGCTTCCACCAAAACATCGGTACCTTTCATTTCTGAAATTCTACCTACAAAACCAACGATCAATTTATCGGTAGGTATGTTATGATCTAACTTTAATTGGTTGATGCTATCTTTTGAAATTGGTTGGGCAAAGCGATCAGAAATACCATGGTAAACCATGCGTATGGTTTTAGGTGGTGAATGCATTACTTTTTCCGTAAATTCTTTAGAACCTTGGCTTACTGCAATTAATAGGGTAGGGTGCTTATATCTCGCATTTGGTGTAATGGTATCTGCGTGAACGGTAGAGACATATTTACGCTTTAAGATCCAAGGTATAAAAGTAAGGTTTGGAGAATGGCAATGAATTACATCTGCGTTCAATGTCATAAGTAACCTACTTATTCTGGTAAGGCTAGCAAGTGACAACAATGTTTTTTTTAGAGGATTGCCTGTGGGTTCCTTAAAATAATGTAAATGAACACCTAGCGCGTTGAATTCTGATTTTAATTCTTCAAAAAAAACGGTATTGGTGGTTCCTATACTTTTAAAACCACTGGTAATAATGTGTATATCATGGCCTTTGTTTATGAGCCCTCGGGTAAGTTCCAAAATATTGGTGGACAATCCATCCTTACCAAAACGCATTACGATAAAAACAATCTTCATAATTAACTTTTTTTAAGATGTTTAAACTGTTCCCATGAACTTCGCTCCACATCTAAAAATTCCATACCTGGGTTACCTTGGGGGTTCACTTCAATATCATCTGACGAAACTACCTTCATTAAAGTCTGCCAGAATATTTTTAAATCGGTAGCAAAGGTCAAATTTTCATAATATTGCACATCTTTCTCAAAGCGATCTTCCCAACTAATAAAATTCCTGCCAGATATTTGTGCCAGACCCGTGATCCCCGGGCGAATTAAAAAACGCTTTTTTTCCCTTTCTGTATGGTAGGGTAAGTAGCGTATTAATAAAGGCCTTGGTCCAATTAGGCTCATATCGCCAATAAGAACATTCACAAGTTGTGGTAGTTCATCTATTGAGGTTTTGCGTATAAAAATACCTAGAGGAGTTAAACGTTCTGTATCTGAAAGTAAGTTTCCGTCAGCATCTTTTTTGCTGTTCATGGTCTTTAACTTAAAGACAGAAAATAATTTCTCATTTTTACCGGGTCTTCTTTGGGTGAAAATAGGATTTTCCTTAAAGCTAATAGCTAGTATTATAATGGTTATCACTATAATAGGAGAAAAGACTAGCAGACCAAAAAGAGCTAATATAAAATCTAAAGGGCGTTTAAAATATTTTTTATATATCATTTTGGGGATGGTATTGGTACCTAATCAAAAACGGCTAATTTAAACCATTATTATACGTATACAAAAACAAGGATGTTTTAAAAATAGAGAGTTTCTAATTTACCATTGTTATTCTATTTGTAATGAAGATCGTTGTAATGTCCAACGGTTAATAGTATCGGCCATAAATTCTAGATCCTTTGTGTTGTACCTAAAATCGATATGAATGTTTACTAAAAATTTATAGTCTTGGGCTATGTTATTTTGTGGCCACAGTTCTGCCGGGTAAATCATGTGGGTAATTAAAAACTGTTTAAAATCCTTAAATAACTCCCGTTCTTTAAAGGCTAACAGAAGGCCAAAAGGTGTTTTACTTTCCTCGTTAATTATTTTAAACGCTTGTGAAGGGTGTATGGCCTGTAGTATATATGCTAAATGAGTTTTTTTATAGGCGTTAAAATCTTTAAAAAGAGCGTTACGTATTACGGTTTCATGTTCAGCTAACAGTGGTACTATTTCTTGGGTATTTCTAAGTAGTACTTCTCCCTGGCTATATTGTTGTAAAAAGACGCTTTTTTCTTCTTCTTTGTTACAGGTAGCTTTGGTTTCCATTGCACTATCGATCAGCGCCCATGATTGTAGCATAGGGTTTGTTTCAATGGCTATGTTGTTTTTTTCTAGTGGTTTCAGCGGAATGCTACATTTGCTTTTAACCGGTTTCCAGGCAATGCCGCCAAGGGGTATGGGTAGTGTTTTTCGTAATGATGCTATACAAAAATCTGCTTGGCTGTCCATACAACCTTTAGAGAGCCAACCATGAGAATGATCTTCAATAACAATGGGCCGTTCTCCATTAGGTATTTGGTGCTCTTTTAGCCCCCAATAATTATTAGCGATTACTATATCATTTGCTGTAAATAAAGACCAATCTATTTTAGAAGTGGCATCAAACGGGTCAATGTCATAATAGGTTATAGACTCAAATTCTTGTTCAAGCCAGTTTTTAACGAACGGACAATAATAATTTGGTATCCAAATAGCGTTGATATGTTGATGTTCTAGGATACCGTGAATTACATATTTTATAGCATAGCGTCCAGCATAGAATAATTCATGCGCGCCAAGGAAGTGAGCATTAGAAGTATTTTCTATGCCATCAATAGCTTGTTTGTGAAATATAGACCCAAAGCCTATGATTGTATTATGCATCATATAAAGGAACCAAAAACTTATTTAAAAAAAGGTAGAATTCGAAGAATATCATATTTTAAAGTCAAACTACTGAAATGATCTTGTTAGTTGTGAAAGGGCTATACTTAAGATGCTCGATCCACTACTTCTTGTTCAATATGTCTGTACTCTTTATATCTTCAGCTAGTAGTTTCGTAAATCTTTCAGCACCATTTTTATTGAGGTGTTGTGAATTGTAGAAATATTTTTTTTCATTAGAAATGAAATTAGAAGAATAATCTAAAAAAAGAACATTATTATTCTTGGCCACAGCTTTATAAAAATTAATTACCTCTTTTTTATTCCGAATTAAATCTTGGGAAGGTAAATAAGTCGGCGGATAAACCATAATAATATGAATATTATCTTGAACTAAACTCTCAATATATTGGTTAAATTTTTCTTTAGAAGAATTATTCATCTTAATCTGAATTCCATTGGGGTTAGAAGCTTTGAATTTATCAAAACTATTATCCCAGATATAATCTTTTTCTTGATAGCCTTTATATTTTAAATCAATTTGTCTGTGAATTCCAAAGTTACTGAGAAGACCATCCATTATTAATCCAAAATAACCGGAATATCGATAAAATGGTAGATGGTAATCGATAAACGAAAACCCCTTATATTGTTCGGTCATGGCAGAAACTCCATTTAACTTTAAATAAGGGGCAAAACGCATATATCCAATCAATTCTTCTTTTTTTTGTAAAAAGTCGTTTCCTACTATTTGTATTATTAATTTAGGTTTAGGGTTGTACTTTTTATACAGTTCATATTGTAATAGTTGTGGTATAAATTCGTTCCCGTCCATTCCTAAATTGTAGGAATTTTGATTTAAGATAGTATCTAAAATTTTTGGAGATACTTGCACTAAAGCTTTTGAGCTTCCATTAATAATTATATCGGCATTTAAGGTTCCATCAACTATTTTATTAATTGTATTATACGTATCAGATTTGGATTTTCGAAGACCAGTGGATACTAAATAATCTAATGTATAAAGAGTTATTAATGATATAATTCCAAAGACGATAACTGTTGTTATAAACTTTTTCATACTCTAATTTTAAAATTGGAAGTAAATAAAGTCTTGAGATTTACCAGCGAACACTAGAAGTAATAAAATCAAGAATATATAGAATACCCATCTAAGTGTTTTTGTTTTGGCCCATTTCATTTCTGATATTGCATATTCTCCCCTTCTACCAAACCATTCTATAATTATAAAAATCAAAAGGAGACCGATAGCTTTATAAAAAGACATCATATTAGAAAAAATGGGTTTATCTATTATAGTTTCAGAAAATATACCAAGTATATAACTCATAGCGTGACGTACACTTTCGGCTCTAAAGAAAATCCATGCGAGAACTGTCATAAAAAAAGTTAGAAACATAGATAATACTTCTTTAAAAGATGGCCAAGAACGATCAAACCCTATTATTTCTATATTATTTCTATTATTTTTCGTGAGTAGTAACGGCAAGAAATATAATGCATTTAAAAGACCCCAAATGACAAAAGTCCAATTGGCGCCATGCCAAAATCCACTTACTATAAATATA
This sequence comes from Maribacter ulvicola, assembly GCF_900155985.1. Classification (GTDB taxonomy): domain Bacteria; phylum Bacteroidota; class Bacteroidia; order Flavobacteriales; family Flavobacteriaceae; genus Maribacter; species Maribacter ulvicola. Next base: position 167,710 of record NZ_FTMA01000003.1, on the reverse strand, counting down.
ATGAAGGTATTTCTAACCTTTGAACCTAAACTTCCACGACTTCCTCCAAGAGGAATGTATAGGTAATCTCTAAACCAAGTTGAAAGTGATATGTGCCACCTTCTCCAAAATTCAGCAATATCCCTAGAAAAATATGGAAAAGCAAAGTTCTTCATTAGGTTAAATCCAAACAATCTAGAGATACCAATAGCTATATCGGAGTATCCTGAAAAATCTCCATAAATTTGAAAGGTAAAGAAAAGTGCCCCTAGAAATAGGGTGCTTGCATTGAGGTCATGAGAATTATTGAAAACTTCGTTGGCTAATAGTGCACAATTATCTGCTATTACAACTTTTTTGAATAAACCCCAAAGAATTTGGCGCATTCCATCAATTGCTTTATTGTAATCAAATTTTCGCTTAACATAGAATTGGGGTAATAGAAGTGTTGCACGTTCTATTGGTCCAGCTACCAATTGAGGGAAAAAGCTAACAAAGGCGGTAAATGCAATGAAATCTTTAGTAGGCTCTAATTTCCCCCTATATATGTCTATTGTATAGCTTAAAGTTTGAAAAGTATAAAAACTGATTCCAACTGGTAGTATAATGTTTAATGAACTAATTCTAATATCACTACCAAAAAAAGTAAAAGCTTCTATGAAATTCTCAATAAAAAAATTGTAATATTTAAAAAAACCAAGAAAACCTAGATTAACTATAATACTTATCCATAGAAGTGTTTTTCTTTTATTAATTTTTGTGGTTTTTCCAAGTGCCTTACCTACAGAAAAATCTATTATTGTGCTAAAAAGGATTAAGCTTAAAAAACGCCAATCCCACCAACCATAAAATATATAGCTAGCTGTCACAATTAGAAGATTCTGTAGTGTTAAATTCTTCTGAACTGCAAACCAGTAAAGTAGAAACACTATTGGAAGAAAAATCGCAAAATCTAAAGAATTAAATAGCATATTAGATATTGTTTTTACTCAAATTACGCTCAATCAATCGATATTCGTCAAGAATTTCAGTCCAGACGAAATTACGATCAAATCGTGAAGTAATCTTATCTCTAGCACATTTTGAAAGTTTTATAAGAAATTCTGGATTTTTAATACATAATTGCATTGCATTCAATAAAGCTTGGGTATCTTTTGATGGTATAATAATTCCATTAATATTATTTTCGATAATTTCATTAGAACCATTGATATCGGTAACAATAGCGGGTAACCCCATGGCACCTGCTTCTAAGACTACATTGGGGAATCCTTCTCTATAACTAGGGAATACAAAAATATCTGACATTGCCAAATACGGTCTAACATCATTTTGGTGCCCTACGTAATGTATGGCATCGTTAGTATTTATAATGTTCCAAGTATCTTCAGGTAACAAATCTGTTTCACCTTTATCAGAACCCACCATAACCAGTTTTACATGGTTATGTGAAGCTGAAATCTTAGTAAAGGCCTGGGCCAGTTCGTTAACGCCTTTGTCGTTTACCAACCTACCTATGTATAGGAGAACAACATCTTTTTCAGAAACGCCTATTTTCTTACGTAATAGTTGATTTTCGGTTGTGGTAAATAGGGTCTTGTTAAACTTTACTAAATCAATACCGTTAACATTACCATTAGCTATCACTTTTAAGGGCTTTTTGGTGATCTTATACGCTAATAGATCATTTTTAACCCCATTGCCTTCTGGGTATAGGTTGGTGGCAAACCTACAGATTAGCTTATCGAAAAAAATTAAAATGGTCTTCATCATACCGGTTTGGGTAGGAAAAATTAACCCGGTAAAGGTGTGCACTCTTGCTGGTACTCTTGCAAAATACCCGGCTATCATCGTCAATAAACCTGCCTTTGGGGTAATGCTATGTACCATAAATGGTTTTTCTTTCCTAAAAAGTATATAAAGGCGGTATAAAGAAACAAGGTCTTTTACAATGCTTATTTTTCTTTCTATATTAATTTCTTTGCTGCGTACGCCCTCTCTTTGTTTTAACCTTTCAATAAAATAGTTATCTGAATCAGAGCCAATGGCCAATATATCATAGTATTGGTTTAAAAAACGCAATTGGTCTTCTAGTAATACATATAGTGACCCGGATAATGCGGCGGTACGTATTACCTTTTTTTTGTTTTTTGGGGATTGTGCTTCCTTCATATACTTATTACGATAGTATTTCTTTGGTGTACGCTTCTAAAATTGGTTCTCTTTTAAAATCTTGTATACGCTCTTTTACTTTGGTTCTACAATTTTTTAGATATTCTGGATGTGCTATGCAATAGGAGAGGCCTTTTTGTAAAAGATCACTATTGCCAACAGGGGTAAGAATACCATAATCTGTAATCATAATATCCGTTGTGGTCACTTCTTTTTGTGGTAGCTTCATAATTTCGTCCGGTCCAGATTTGCAGTTGGTCGTTAATAGGGGTAGCCCACATGCCATGGCCTCTAGTAACACATTTGGAAAACCTTCATGATTTGAACCAAATATAAAAAGGTCTGCTTTTTTTAAAAAACGAAAAGGGTTATTGTCAAATCCCAAAAAGTGTACCCTTTCTTTCAGTCCTTTAGTTGCAACAAGTATTTTTAAATGTTCTTTTAAAACTCCGTCACCAAGAATAAATAAATGAACCTGAGGGACATCTACAATGGCAGTTATCAGTAACTCATGATTCTTGCCAGCATCCATTCTGCCTACCGTTATAATATTGAAGTTGTTTTTTTTAAAGATAGCACCATCGGGTTCAACATCATTTATATTCTCAATATTTATGGGGTTATGAACAACCTCAATTTTTGAAGCATTTATGCCATAATTTTTAACAAGATCATTAGCATTACCATGAGAATTACAAATAATCTGGTCCGCTTTTGGGTAGAGACGTTTGATTAAAAAATTATTGATTTTCGACTGTACATTATTATAACCGTACTGCATGCTAGGGTAAGAGCGCTCACTAATACTAATTTTATATGTTTTTTTGGTAAAGTATTGCGAGAGTATATTTATATAACTAGGACGGGTTAATAAGGCAAAAGAATGTGTAATTTTTAATTTCTTTAATAACCTGGCATATTTATACGCCAACCAAGGTAGTTTTATGAGCTTAAAAAGCCCATGTTCATCTCCTTGAGATGTTTCAATATAGTGAATGGGAATGTCTTTAGGTATATCATAACTAATAGTAGTGTTCATTAATACCAAATGTACTTCAATACCCTTGATTTTTAGATAGGGTAGTAGGTAAGAAACCACACGTTCCGCACCACCACCTGCTAAAGAATATATTAAAATTGTTATTTTAGTTTGTCTTTTGGTCATTAACAATTATGTAAGGCTGTTCTTAAAAAACGTTTCATATTCTTTTAAAATTATCGCTTTATCGAACTTTTTGTAAACAGAATTTGAAACCTTGTCTGGATTTAATGGAGTGAGATTGTTCAATTGATATAAAAATTCATCTTCGTTATCAACCAGAAATCCATTTACGCCATTTTTTACAATTTCCTTTGTGCCTCCGGGAACATCAAATGCTAAAACAGGTGTGCCCACTGCACAGCTTTCTAGCAAAGCATTTGGAAAACCTTCTGATAATGAGCCTTGTAAGAAATAATCGCTATTGCTTAAAAAATGAGCAACATCTTTAGTATATGGAATATGGATTATCTTTTCTGATATACCTAAATTATTAGCTAATTCAAATAAAGTGTCTTTTAAAGGACCATTGCCAACAAGAGTATAAGTAAACGGTTTTTTGAATTTTGACAATATACGTAAGATTCTTTCATGTCCCTTTACGTTAACAAATCTACCTACAGTAATGAAATGATAGTTACTTTGTTTTTCAAATTTTGTTTTTACATTTTTTACTAAAAATTTATCTGTAATCGGGTTAGATAATACCTTAAGTTGTTGTTTTTGCAGGTCAAAGAGTTTAATACAATCATTTAACATGTCTTGAGATTGGCAAACAATAAAATCTAAATTTTTAAATGCTTGTTTCAAAAAAATAGAAAATAAATCAAATTTCTTCTTAACATTTAGAGCATTATAGACTGAAGTAATAGAAGTTTGTCGCGCAATAAATGTAACTTTAGGAAAAAAAATAGAAATATACCCTAAAACTAAATTTACATGCGATAAAGTTCCAAAAACAATGTTTGGTTTTTTGGTGTAAATTATTTTTATTAAATCTGGAATAGCATAAAGTACTCTTTCATTTTTTAAATATGTAACCTTTAGATTTTCCAGATCAAATGCTTCACCTCTTTGTTTGCAAAGTACAATCATTTCGGAATCAAAACTATTCACATCAATATTAGAAGCCAAATAGGACATAATTCGTTCTGCACCTCCGGGACTCAAGTTTGGAATTATGAATAGTATTTTTATTTTTTTATGTGCCAAAGATTTAAGTTTTTAGGAGGGCTTTTGTAGAATTGAATAAACTTTTTATATAGATTTACCTTAGTGCTATACCTTTTCCATTTTTTACCAACCATTGTTTTAATACTAATAATTTCCAAATCATAGGATAGTGGTTCCAAGTACCGTTCATATGTTCATGAATCATTTTTGTCACTTCTTTTGGAATTATACCAGGAATGTTTTTTAATTCATTCGGGGCAAGTTCTGTAAGAATCATATCTTTTAAATCATTTCTAAACCATACCTCGAACGGCATAGTAAACCCAGATTTTGGTCTGTCAAAATAATCTTGTGGTACATGGTCATATAGTAAAGCTTTAAGTATCCGTTTTTGGTTTGTAGGTTGATACTTAAAATCCGAGGGTAAGCTTTGAGCAAACTCTACAACTCTATAATCTAGAAATGGCGAACGTGCTTCTAGGGAAAAGGCCATAGTAGCTCGATCTACCTTGGTATTGATATCCCAACTTAAATAGGTCTTTAAATCAATATCTCCAGCTCTTTCGTGTAGCCCTTTTTTGCTATGTGTTAAATAGTGAAGTTCTTTAAAATCATATGGTTTTTCCTCTGGTATTAGCCAAATTTCTTTTGGTCGATATAGTGAGGATAAATATGCATAGTCTTCGTTTTTAGACTTTAATATTTCAGCAATAGTTTTATGCCTAGTTATTGGTGAAAGTTTCATTAATTGTGCTGCCAATAGTCTATTAAAATAAGGGATTTTAAAAATCTTACTCATTTTGTCAATCCTATTATATCTATGATAGCCTAAAAATGCTTCATCGGCACCATCACCAGACAATGCGACAGTAACCTTTTTTTTGGTGTGTTTAGCCAAGAGCATAGAGGGGATGGCCGAGGCATCTGCAAAGGGTTCATCATAAAAATGATTAAAATTACTAATCAAATCTATACCTTCTCGATAATCGCATTCAATTACAGTATGTTCCGTCTTTAAGTGGTCAGCAACTTTTTGGGCATAAATACTTTCGTCAAAACCTTTTTCATTGAATTTTACAGAAAAAGTCTTTACTTTCTGTTCTGTGTCTTTTGCGGCCAATGCAGCTATGAGTGAGGAGTCTACCCCACCTGAAAGGAATACGCCTAACGGAACGTCGGCAACCATTCGTTGTTGAACGGCATCCGTTAAGAGCTCTTCTAAATCAATCTTGGCTTCATCAAAGGTGCCAGAATAGCGTTCTACGATGGGGGAAGCGATATCCCAATAGGGCCAATCGTTAAATGCTTTGGCTTGAAGGTCATAAGTGAAACAATGGCCATCATCTAGTTTCTTGATTTCGTTAAAAATAGAATAAGGATGGGGTACAGAATTCCAAGCTAGATATTTCTGAATTGCTAAAGCGGAAATGGATAAGTTTTCATTAAACATTTGTATAGAAGAGATTTGACTGGCAAATTCAAATCCTTTTTCACTAAGCTGGTAGTAAAGTGGTTTTTGACCTAAACGGTCTTTGGCACCAAACAAAATTTGCTTTGTTTCATCATAAATCACAAACGCGAACATGCCGTTAAAATGGTTTACACATTGTTCCCCATATTCAAGGTAGGCGGCACAAATTACTTCGGTATCGCTACTGGTATGAAAATTATGACCTTTATTGGATAAAGTTTCGCGAAGACTTTTGAAATTATAAATTTCTCCATTAAAAACCAAATGAATCTGGTTTTCATAAGTAAAGGGTTGGTTAGAGCGAACATCCAAATCTATGATTGACAGTCTGTTATGACCAAAGGTAATAGGTTTGTGGCTAGTTGTATAGCATGATATGCCCATTTGATCAGGACCTCTAAAGCCAGTGCGTTCCAATTTTTTTTGTACTTGCTCTTTATGATAAGGAAGGGTTGTTCCGTAGATTCCGCACATAGACAATATTTATTCTGTTTTTTTATTAAAGCTTAATTCGTTGAAATCATAACGCTAGGAATAGCGAAGGATTGTGTAATTTTAAATATAATTAAATACCTATTAGCTTTCTATAACTACCACTGATTTAATTAAATTCATCCATTGGTTGGCAATTGTTTCCATCTCATATTTTCGACTGTTGACTATCGCTTCTGCGCTAAAACGTTTTCTTAATTCAGAATCTTCAATTAGTTCTATAATCTTCCTAGTTAATTGTTCTTGATTTCCTACGGGCACTAAATATCCATTTTGTCCGTTTTTAATGAGGTCAGCAGGACCGTGTGGACAGTTTGTAGAAATACATGGAAGACCAAAATATAAGGCTTCTAATAGTGCATTTGGAAATCCTTCATGTTCTGATGTAAACACAAATAGGGATGCTTGTTGGTAAAAGAATGCAACATTTTGTTTTGCGCCTGCAAATTCTACACGATTCGATATACCTAATTTTATTACCAAGTTTTTAATTTTTTCAAGGTTGGGTCCCTGTCCTAAAAAAATTAAACGCCAGTCTGGGGCTTTGATTTTAGCAAAAGATTTTATAAGTATATCTTGAGCTTTACCATTTCTAAAAGCACCTACATTTAGGATGATCTTCTCTTTTGTGCAATTTTTCAGAGTTTGAGTATTCCTTTGGTTTTGTAAAGTATCGGCAACACCATTTGGAATAACTTTAATTTTACTTAATTCTACAGTTTTTTGATAGTAATTTTTATTTCCTTCAGTTTGTACTACTAATTTAGAAATATAGCGATAACTAAAATCTCTAAGTCGTTCCTGCATTCTAGGAAGCTTATCAAAATCGTGATTCGCACGTTCACTTACAATACAAGGAATTTTTAGTGATTTAGCTACCCATGTTGAGTAAATATTAGTTTTCATCATGAAGCTTAGTACTACATCTGGATTTTCTTTTTTAAGGAAGTACTTTAGTTTTTTTAGGCGTAAGAATACATCCTTTAAACTTTGAAGTATGGTTGTCTTCTCTTTAGGTTGTTCTAAACAAAAGTACCTTTTAATTTTAGAATTTAAAGGGTAGAATGATTTAGTGTTTACTAATGTGATAATTGAAACATTATGTGTTTCTGCCCAATAGTTAGCCAAACCGGTTACGGCTCGTTCTGCCCCACCTGCCTGTAGACCATAGATTATAAAAACTATTTTCATTGGAAATTATTTGCGATTACTACTAAATTTACCATTATTTATAAACCTGTATTAACATTATTAATTGCTAAACATTTCTTTTTTATCTAATACTTTAAGATTAAATAAGTGGGTAGTGTTATTTAGGATTTTAAAGAAGCAGGTTTATACTTATTCTTTATTAACGACATTTTTGGGCTGTTTAGTCTTTCTTTTGTTGCAATTGTTGTTTGATACTGTAACCACATAGTGAAGAATAAAACATAACCAGAATCAAAAAAATTATGATTAGTCAATAAAAATAAGCATAAGGCAAACGTCATAAGGGCAAGATGCGGTTGTTTTAGAAATACTCTTGAAGTTTTTAATAATAAATCAAAAAACATAATTAAAAAAATTAGTAGAGTAAAAATTCCAGCATCCCCTATAATTTTCAAATAAGCATTATGCGCCCCAACTGCACCAGCAACGCCACCACCACCAAAAGCATCATAGCCATTGCCAAATAATGGTTTGTCCATCAAAGCAGGATAAAATAACGCCCAAGTTTCAGTACGCCCGCCCTCTTCTAATTTGTTAGTTTTATTAGATTTACCTTCCAAAATATTACTCATAGCCATTAAACGTGGATTAGATTTGGGTAGAAATGCATTAAATGTCAATAAACCAACAAATAGGCCTATGCCAACTGCTAAAACGCGTAGATTTTTTAATGACAAACGTATAGAAAACAGATTCATAAATAACCAAACGAGAATAAATGTTCTCGAAAATGTTAAAAAACCTACAATAGTAAAGGTAATTTGACCAATGGTTTTCCATTTGTTGCAAAGACCATAAGTTAGCCCATATCCCATCATACATATAAAACCCAATCCATTAGGATTTAAGTAAAATCCACTATACCGCCCACCATCTTTTAATGGATCAAAAAATATGAAGATTTGAAGAAAAACCGTTGATGCACCCAATAACAAAAAGAAAAAAAAATCTTTTTTAGAAGTGTCTTGTACTATGGCATAACCACCAATAATTACGACAAAATATTTAATGATTATGATAATAAAACCTATTTCGGTAGGCATATAAAGTTGACCGGATAAACTACTTATGCCAAAATATAGTACCCCTAGTAATAATAGCCATTTATTAACAGACCACTTTTTTGAAATAAAAAAATAAAAAATCATCAAACCATAAGAGAGATAACTAAGATAGCTAGAATATACGGGACTTATTTTTGCCAATACCCAACCAGGTACATTGAGCATAATTAAAAATAGAGTCGTATACCTTAAAATTTTTAATAACACGAAGACTGATTTTACTTTGCTGTGAAATTAAAGAATATAAAGGTGTTTTAATCTAAGTTTTAGATAAAATGTATGCTTAATCATACAAACAAAAAAACCAAGAGTTTAATATCTTGGTTTTTTGTGCGAACTATAAGTTATAATAGTTATTTTAATGAAAAAAGAAACATTTCTATATTTGTATACCCATCATTATTATGATCTCCGGTTGCTGAAGCGGATAAATTTCCGAAATAATTTCTTTCCCAATCATCTGCCATACCATCTCTATCTGTATCGTAATCTGATAATCTCAAGGATGCACTTTTAAATGGTGGAGTTGTATAACCGAAAATTCCATTTTTTTTGTAATATGTATCTATCCAATGACGATCTAATTCATCTCGAAATATACTGTTTCCAACAGTTGATAATACTTTATTTTCGATACTTTTTTTCTCAGTCTCCCAAGATGTAATAAGGCTATTAGTAATTACCCTATTACTTGCGTTAAATTTTTGAAGTTGAGAATTATAATCATTAGCCCCCTGTTCTTTTGGACCACTAATAAAGTTTCCATTAACAAAAAGCGCACCACTACCTTCAGGATTGCCGTATCCCTGACTATCCCATGTAATTACATTGTATCGACTAGGGTCGCTATTAAATGATTCATATACATTTGAAATCAAATCTACATGGTTTCCTCTACTTAATTCCGCTCCTGATTCATAACCATAAATGATATTATTTATAAATTCTAGGTTTTCGCCATTTGCACCATACCCTACTAAAGGATTCCTAGTATCACATTCGGTAATATAATTGTTCAGCATGGATAAATCAAAAACAAAAGAACCTCTTAAAATAGCTTTACCTTGCTGTGTGTTTTCTCCAATTAAACAATTTTGAAGTGTAACCCTTTCTAAAGTATTATCCATATTTTGACCATCTGGATTAAAATTCTCGTCTGAACCATGAGACATTGAAACATGGTCAATTATTATGTCCCTTTGGTCATAACCCCCGACTCCCCAATTCCGTATTCTAATAGCATCATTAGCTTCTATTGTTGCTATATCAGGTCTTATAGTAATATAACTTATAATAACATTTGATGTGTATATTTCAATACCTCCCCCTGTAATAGTAATTCCAGGGAAAGGTGCAGTTTCTCCTGCAATAGTTATATTTTCCTCCGCAACGTTTTTTGTATAATCAGTGCTACCAATCTGAAGACTTTTTTCATCATTTAATTGTATAATACCACCAACGTCAAAAACTATTATTCTAGGACCATTGACATCTAACGCTTCGCGTAAACTTCCAGGTCCATCATCATTTAGATTGCTGACATGAATAACCTTGCCACCGCGGCCCCCAGTGGTGTATTTCCCAAAACCCTCTGCCCCAGGAAAAGCCAAAAGTTCGCCCATATCACTAGAAGTAATGGTCACGGTTGCTTCTTCTTTGGTGGTGGTACCCGATTCTCCATCGACCACTTCAGCAGTATAGGTAAAGGTGTCCTCAGCTACAGGGGTGGCTTCCGGTGAGGGAGTTTCCTCTGCAGATGTTTCTTCTGAAGTAGGTTCACTTACCGGTGTATAGGTAAGGGTGTTGTCGTTATTAATAGTTACGTTGCCATTACTAGGTGTTGAGGTCTCTACAATAGTTACATTGGCAGGGTTGCTAAAACTGTCATTATTTAAAACATCCATTAAGATGGAGTTTTGGCCAGGTGCCATATAAAAGCTATCATCTGCCAATAAGGCTATACTTTGTAAGTTGTCCTCTTTAGTAATAACGTATTCAGATAAAAGGTCGGCATCTTTACTGCAAGAGAAGAGTAGGGAAAGGGCAAAACTTGACAGGGTCAGTTTAACGGTGAAACTAAAAAACTTTGACATAAGTAGGTAATTTTCTTTTTGAATTAAAATTATTGCACTTTGGGTTACAATAATAATCTAATATTTTAAATAGTCGATGTAATGTTAATTTTATTCGTTGAAATGTGTTATATGATTTGGGTACTAGGTGTTTAACGTTGTAAATCATGAATTATTTCTTAGAAACGCATTGATCGATTAAAGGTAATTATTGATTGTAAAAAATTAGATTGTTATAAATAACCCTTTGGTTACGTTACTTATCTGTTGATCGGATGTTTTTAATCGATGAACTGCATCTATTTCCTTGAAAACTCGATGAAATACTTATTTCGTTAACATTTTTTTTGAGTTTACCAATAATTATGATGCTATAGATTCTTAAGTTGACGCTATAAAAATAATTTCTCAGAGATTTTGATGGTATCCGCTATAAGACAATAATTTAAGAGAAAAATTTATTGAGTCCTTTTTTCTTGAAGGAATTTCAGTTTATATGTACAGGTGACCTTTTAAAACGTATAGTTTTACCACTTATTTATCTAAGATCTGTTTTTTGTTTTATTTGGAATCTAAACGCTTCCAAATCTGTACTAAAGCCCACGGAGATAATTCATGTTTGGTATGCGTAGAATCAGATAAAATATTGAAACGACCATTGTTAAACGTTTCCACCTTTTTCTTAATAAATTCATCATATTGTAAATAACCATTGCCACCATAACAGCAAGGGTCATATGTATTGGTTATTTGTGTTTGTGATCGGTTAGGTCTAGTTGAACCTAGGATGTAGAGGTCTAAATAGTTTATTTTCGTATAAAGTTCAGAATAAATTTGCTCAAAATATCCATAGTTATGAGAACTTTCTTGGTATCTAACAAACATAGGAAAACTGCCTGCAACAGGATAGCTGTTATCAATTCTCAAATCTAAAGCTGCCGCCAAAGTGGTTGTTCAGCCACCGCCACTTACACCTATTATTGAAATATCATTGAATTTTTTGGTTTCAGCATAGTTTAACATGGTAATTACAGGAACTATAAAATAGTGTAACGGGTTCGCTAAATATTCAAATTCTTAACAATTTAATAGATGTATTTTTCCAATTTTTGGTATTTCAATGATAGGTCTATTGTTTCTTTCTTTTAAGGGCATTGCAAATGAATAAATAGTAAATCCTTTATTTAAAAAATAAGCGATAGTTTTTTTTCCAATCAAGAAATCCCCACTATGTCCCTGATGATATAACACTAAACGGTTATTAGATTTTGTGAGATGAAATTTGTAGCCTGTTGAATTGATATTATGCTTTTGAATTATGTTAAATTGTTCTAATTTTTTTAAATTGTGCAACTCAATAAAATTCTTGTCATTTACCGTATCGATGGAATTGGGTACCAATTCTTCCAATATTTAATTTTTAAATAATAACTCTTTGAATGCGCCGCCTAAGGAATCATTTTTTGTAGAAGTTGTCGTTTCCAATTCATTTAATTCAGATTCGACATAGTGAACATTTTCTAATGGATTGTCTGGTTTAAATACTGTATTATCCTATAGGTGCTTTAATACTTGGTATGGGAATACTTGATATTTACCTATCATTATACCATAAAACGTAGTTGCAACCAATAAAATAATGATAAAACTTAATCTCAATACTTCTCTTTTGTTCATCATCTTAATTAAAAAAAACAGATTTAATTAAGATGATGAACGGGCTTTCTCAAGTATCTTTAAAGGAAGTTTAAAAAGAAAAATTAAAGTAACAGAAAAAAGCTTTGTACCAGATAGTTTTGCGTCTTCGTCTTTATATTTTAAACGAGCTCTAAAATAAGAATAACTCATATTGCGATAGTAATTTGATCGTAAAATTTGACTTATAGTGGGAGTGGCTAATTCATAATATGCACTGTAATATATTCTTTTTAGCACTTTTAATTTGGTTTTTTTTTGTTGAGTAATTCCAGTTGGATTAGAGAAATAGGTGCGATGAATAAGATTCACGCAAAGGAAATCATAATGTTTATTGATTCTATTCCAGCTAATACTCGGACTTATCCGAGAATTGGTGTTGGTGTATTTTTTGTGTTTTAATAATACTTCTGTACGCCAGCTGTGCCATTTTTCACCAGCTATATTTTCTTTTCGATCTAATACCCGTTCTTGAAAACTCACCTGCCAGAAATTTTTAGGCCATTTTTCCCCAATTAGTTTACCGCTTTCATCTTGTACTAGTGTCCATACTGCTCCAATTTTATTTGGATTTGTACTATTATTAATCGTGTCCCAAATTAATTTTAAATCGTATAGGGTATTGGAGACGAAGGTGTCATCAGCGTCAGCATTAATAGTGATAGGTTGTGTACAAAGCGTAATTCCGCTATTTATGGCATATGCTTTGCCTTGATTTTTTTCCATTTTATGGTAAATAATAGGAAATTGACTGGTTTGTTGCCATTTTTCAACAAGTTGTTCTGTATTATCAGTGCTTCCGTCGTCAGAAATAATCCATTCGAATTCTTTATAAGTTTGTGAAAGTAAAGACTCATAAACACGATGAATCAACTCTTCGGAGTTATAAGTAGTAGTTAGTATGCTGAACATAATTTATTTTTTTAGGATGGATAATCTTAATCTTTGTATAACATCTCTACAATAAGAATTACTGATATAAAGTAAAAACCCAAATCCAATACCACTAACTAAGCTTACCACTAAAGCGTTTAATGACCATTGCATAAAGCTAATTGGTTCCAAATTAATTAGAGATAATATATAAATTGTAATTATAACGTTTAATGCAAATGTTAAGAGTAGTTTTATGACACCACTAAGGTATTGCTTATGGCTATTTTTAAATCCACGTTTATAAACGTAATAGGGCCGCCAAATGCCCTCTATACTTAAAACGCTTATAAAGGTGCCTATTAATAAGCCTGAAATGCCTAACTGTTGAACCAATATAATAGATAAGGTAAGATTGATTCCGCTTTTTACTATAGGCGCCCAAACATCGTCATAAAGTCCATACGCTTGTTTAAAAACCTCTGTAGGCTGCACAATTTGTCTAAGAAAAAAAATGGCAGCAAAGATGATGATGGTATTTTCAGAGAGCGTATATTTTTCGCCTAACCAAAGGCCTATAAACGGATTAATTAGATAAAAAATGTTAATGGCGCCAAACCCACCAATGAAGTAGCGTAACACCATCATTTCCCAAAATACCTGTTTTATGCTTTGGGGATTATTTTCGGCTACTAAATTACCAACGCTGGCTTTAGATCCGGCAAAGACCTTAGTAACCAATGTGCCTAAATTGACCAATACCAATTGATAATTGGCAAAATAAGCCACCAGTTCTGCACTCAAAAAAAAGAAAATTAAGATGTTATCTAAGCCACTAGCTAAAAATTCCCCTATTTTGTGAATACTGATCTGCTTAATCTTAGTGACTAAAGAGGTATAGCTTTCAAATTTACGCTCACCTTTGGTAACTGTGGTAGACAGTACAAGCCATGGATACTCTTTGGCTATTTTTTTTCGTATGAATACCGTATAAATTAAGCCAGTTAACACCTCTAAGGATATCCACAATACAAAACTTTGTAAATAGTATACTGATATGGCTTGTAGTAAAATCTTAGAAATATTAAAAGATTGATAGTACTTGGCAACGATATAGTCCTTCTGATCCGCTTGAAGAAGGATCATATGGTAATTGAAGAAGTAGCCAAGTAAGGAGGCCGTTAATAATCCAAAAAACGTTAGATAAACGAGCCATAAATTAATAGTAACATCGTTGAAAATGAAAGGGAAAAATAATGAAAGAAGTATGCTCCCGGTAAGTATGAAAAAACCTATTTTCTTATAAATGTGACCAAAAAATTGAATAATGTGGTTTATTTCTTTATGGTCATTTTTATGTAAAGGTTTGTATAAGGTATATCCTATGGCGGTTCCTATGCCAAGGTCAGCCAAATTGATAAAAGTTAAGAAACTGCCAAGGGTAGAAACAATACCCATAAATTCATCTCCCAATCCATCTAAGAAAATTTTTCTTGAAATAAATTGTGATGCGATAAACAGTACATGGAAAAACAGCCCTACTTTGGCGTTTTTAATGGTTTTTGCTAGACGTGACATGATACGTAATTGATGGAATTCATTATTTTGAAATCATGGTCCTCTTTTTAAAATAAAATACTAGTATAAGTCTTTTCATTTTGATTGGAAGTTAAAACCTGACCAATAATACGTTGGTCAGGTTTAGTTTTTGTCAAAACAAGTGTAATACTATGACAATAGTTAAAGGCAATTGCACTAGAACAAGCTATTTGGCTTATAATCTACCATCAACGCCTTCGGTCAAAATACCTTTAACATCATAAATGACTCCTGTTCCAGCTAATAAACTTTGTAGCTTTAAGGTTAGAAATTCTTTATGTGCCACGGTTAAAACAATAGCATCAAATTTTTGTTGTGGTAATTCATTGGTTACCTTTAGGTTGTATTCATGCGCCACTTCTTTAGGAGATGCCCAAGGGTCATATACGGTAACATGAGATCCATAACTTGCCAAATTGTTAATGACATCAACCGCTTTGGTATTTCTAACATCGGGGCAATTTTCTTTAAAGGTGATCCCTAAGACCAAGATATTACTGCCTTTTATTTTAATGTCTTTTTGTACCATAAGTTTTACCACTTCTGAGGATACATATTTACCCATGGTATCGTTCATACGTCTACCGGCCAAGATAATTTCTGGGTGGTAGCCAAATTCTTGGGCTTTTTGTGCTAAATAATACGGATCTACACCTATACAATGCCCGCCAACCAAACCGGGTTTAAAAGGGAGAAAGTTCCATTTGGTACCTGCGGCTTCCAATACTTGGTGGGTGTCAATGCCCATAAGATTGAAAATTTTTGCCAATTCATTGACAAAGGCAATATTAATATCGCGTTGCGAATTTTCAATGACCTTGGCAGCCTCGGCTACTTTAATAGTAGGGGCTAGGTGCGTACCTGCTGTAATAACAGAGGCATAAAGCGCATCTACTTTTTTGCCCACCTCTGGTGTTGAACCAGAAGTAACTTTTAGGATCTTTTCTACCGTATGCTCTTTGTCACCCGGGTTAATACGTTCTGGAGAATACCCGGCAAAGAAATCTTCATTAAATACCAGGCTACTTATTTTTTCTAAAACCGGTATACATTCATCTTCGGTAACACCTGGGTATACCGTAGATTCATAAACGACCGTATCTCCTTTCTTTAGTACTTGCCCAACGGTTTCGCTTGCTTTATAAAGTGGTGTTAATATAGGTCTGTTGGTACTGTCTACAGGTGTTGGTACCGTTACAATATAATAATTACAATCAGCAATATCTTCCAATTGATTGGAGCAGTAAAGACCCGTTTCCATTTTTGGAGATTCTTGTAGTACATTTTGAAGAATAGCATCTTCAACTTCTAAGGTGCTGTCATGACCTTTACGAAGTTCATCTATACGGCCTTGATTAATATCAAAACCAATTACAGGGTATTTGGTGGCAAATAAACGGGCTAAAGGTAGGCCTACGTAACCTAAACCAATAATGGCAATTTTTATGTCTTTCATACTCTTGTTACTTCGGTTATGGTACATAACCTTAAATTATTAAATCTTTGCGTTAAGCAACTTTTTATATTGTTTTTTTAACTCCTAACTCCTAAAATTTACTTCAAATGCTCCCAATACCATTTCACCGCTTCTTTAAGTCCGGTTTTAATGTCATATTTAGGATCGTAACCTAGTAGTTCCTTTGCCTTGTCAACCGATGCTAGGGAATGTGGTACATCGCCAGCTCTGGTAGGACCGTACACGTTTTCTACTTCTTTAATTTTAGGGTCGTATGCCCCTAAATATTCCTTTAGCAGTGCGGTTAGTTCCTTTAAATTGGTACGTTCCCCAAAGGCGGTATTATATACGGTATTCAATGCATTTTGGTTGTCGGTAACCATAGCACGCACGTTCATTTGAATAACGTTATCAATATAGGTGAAATCTCTTGAAAAAGATCCATCGCCATTAATTACCGGAGATTGGTGTTGCATTAACTGCATCACAAATTTTGGAATAACGGCCGCATAGGCACCGTTTGGATCTTGTTTACGGCCAAAAACATTAAAATAACGTAAACCGATAGTTTCTATGCCATAGGTTTTACTGAACACATCTGCATATAACTCATTAACATATTTTGTAATGGCGTAAGGGGAGAGGGGTTTACCAATTATATCCTCTACTTTGGGCATGTTGGTAGAATCGCCATAAGTAGATGAACTTGCGGCATAAATAAAGCGTTTTGCTTTGGCGTCTCGTGCGGCGACCAATATATTTAAAAATCCGGAAACATTAACGTCATTGCTGGTAATGGGGTCGTTAATAGATCTTGGTACAGATCCTAAGGCGGCTTGATGCAAAATATAATCTACACCCTCGCACGCTTTTTGGCAGTCGGCTAAATTTCTTATATCACCTTCTATTAAAGTGAATTTTGGATTTTCTACCAAAGGCGCAATATTTTCGCGTTTACCAGTGGCAAAGTTATCTAAACAGGTAACTTGGTTGCCATTTTGTAATAAAGCGTTACAAAGGTTGGATCCTATAAAGCCGGCACCACCAGTGACTAGAATATGAAAGTTTGAATTGAGATTGTATAGATTCATTTATGTGTTTTGAGATTGCATATAGGTATAATTAAACTGAAAATTTGTTTTGTTATTATGTAAATACACCAGAATTTTCGAGAAGTGTAATTTAGCTTTTTATTATTTTAGATATATATTAATAAAAATGATTTAAGGTTGAAACTCTTTTTTACTTTCGAGATAATTTTAAAGATACTTGCTCTGCCGCTTCTTCGTGTCCGGTACATGTCCAATGCGGGTCATGTTCAAAGGACCACTCTTTTTCTTTATGATCAACTAGCAAAATTATTTTAAAATCAAAATTAGTCAGTAATTTTAAAATTTCAGGATTACCATTAGGTCTGTATACTAGTGAAATATTGCTTTTGTTAAAAGTTCTGTTTACATAGGATAATAGCTTTTTAAGCTCTTCTCTATCTTTTAAGGTTAAAGATTTGTTTTTTATATTCTCCTTTTTTGGCTTTGCATCATTTTTGTGTTTTATACCAAAAGAATAATTGGTGTATAAGTAATAGATAAGCTTCCAATTATATAAAATCTTTTTTAAACCTGGGGATTTTAGAATACCTGGAATAATCTTTATGTTTTCACTGTCATATTGTGTAATATCCGGCATTTTTTTTATCTGAACCACACTTTCTAATAAGTCGGCATCGTGTATGTATATTAATTGTTGTAGTGGCTGCAGTGAGTCTAAAACTGATGCTATGCTCATTGCTTCAATAAATGAAACTCCAGACCGGGATGCCTCATAGAAATTGTAAGTAGGTAGCATCTTTTTTAAAAATACCGATTGGCGACAGGAATCTGGATTCATGAAATTTTCTACATAAGAATCTCCTATAATGGTGATTAGGTTTTTTCTTGATTTTGGTAATGATCCCGGCCATCCATCTTTATTTATGTGCCAACTATGACTGTTGCCAATCCATTTTCCAGTTTGATTAGGGTTATATTTTTGAATATTGTTTTTATCTATAATCCTGCTAGGAATGTCAGAGGTAACATATGAAAAACGACATACTATTTCACCAAAAAGCAAACTAACAAGACAAAATAAAAATATGTTTTTAAGAAATAATTTCATTTTTTAAAATTGAAAATAAATAAACTCTTGTTCTTGACCTGCAAACTTAAATAAGAGAAGGATTATGCTTAAATAAAATACCCACCTGAAAGTTTTATGCATAAATTGTAACCTTTCTATTGCAAATTTTGATGATCTTCCAAGCCATTCTATACTTAAGAAAAAAAGAATTAAATAATATAGTTCTGAAGGAATGGATAAATTTTTTGCATAGTTATCACTTGTTAAAAGCTTAGAGATATAATTAAAAGCATGTGATATAGAATCTGCTCTAAAGAAAATCCATGCAAAAACAGTTAACCAAAAAGTAAAAAATATTTGAATAATTTCTTTGAAATTAGGGAGCCATCTTCCTTCTGCAACATCATTTGTGTTTTTTCGATTTTTATTGCGTAATAGTAAGGGTAGAAAATATAGTGCATTTAAAAATCCCCAAAATATAAATGTCCAGTTTGCTCCATGCCAAAAACCGCTGACTAAAAATATAATAAAGGTGTTCCGAATTTTCATTTTCGTACCACCTTTGCTACCTCCTAAAGGGATGTATAAATAATCTCTAAACCAAGTAGAAAGTGAGATATGCCACCTTCTCCAAAATTCTGCAATATCCCTTGAAAAATATGGGAATGCAAAATTTTGCATGAGATTAAATCCAAATAAGCGCGATGTACCTATGGCTATATCTGAATAACCGCTGAAATCTCCATAAATTTGAAAAGTAAAAAATAGAGCCCCTAAAATTAATGAGCTTGTGTCGTAACTGGCGTAATCATTAAATATGATATTGGCATATTTTGCGCAATTATCTGCGATAACTACTTTCTTAAATAAGCCCCACAGAATTTGCCTTAAACCTAAAACTGCCAAAGGATAATTGAAATTACGTTTTTGGTAAAATTGAGGTAAAAGATTGGTAGCTCTTTCTATTGGACCGGCGACTAACTGAGGAAAGAAGCTGACAAATGCCGCAAAAGCTATAAAATCAGTGGTAGGTTCAAGTTTCCTTTTGTAGACGTCAATAGTGTAACTGAGCGTTTGAAATGTATAAAAACTAATGCCTACAGGAAGAATTATATCTAAAGTGTTGGGTTGTATTTCTTTTCCAAAAAATATGAATGCTTCTGTAAAACTTTCAATAAAAAAGTTATAATATTTAAAAAAACCTAAAAAGCCTAAATTAATTGTGATGCTAATCCATAAATAAATCTTCCGTTTTATGGAATTTTGTTCTTGCTTTAGTAAATAGCCAATCGTATAATCTACAAAAGTGCTAAATATAATTAATGATAAAAATCGCCAATCCCACCAGCCGTAAAATAGATAACTGGCACAAACAATTAATACATTCTGAAGTTTTAAGTTCTTCTGAACAATAAACCAGTATAACATAAAAGTCACCGGTAGGAAAATTGCAAAATCTAAGGAATTGAAAAGCATTTGGAGTTAATTCATGTTATACAGTGAAACAAAATTTATTTCAAGTTGTAAAATAAATTATGCGGGGGTTCCTTATGTGTATTATATATTTATGATTTGTAAAAAGCTTTATACCACTCCACAAATTGTTGCACACCTTCTTTAATAGGGGTATTGGGGCGGTAATCATAATCTGCTATTAGGTCATCTACATTGGCCCAAGTTTTTTCAACATCACCAGGTTGCATAGGGTACATGTCTTTTTTAGCTACAGTGTCTAAACTTTCTTCTATAGCGGTTATGAAATCCATTAATTTTACAGATTTGCTATTACCAATATTATAGATTTTAAAATCACCTTTCTCTTTAAGCTGTTCCGTGACCGGTTTTTGTATAATACGCACTACGCCTTCCGTAATATCATCTATATAAGTGAAATCGCGTTCAAGCTTTCCGTTATTAAACACCTTTATAGGTTTGTCGTTAACAATGGCATCTGTAAATAAAAACATGGCCATATCTGGTCTGCCCCAAGGGCCATAGACCGTAAAGAATCGTAATCCGGTAGTTTTAAATCCGTATAAATGGCTATAGGAATGTGCCATTAATTCGTTACTCTTCTTGGTGGCCGCATATAAACTTACCGGGTGATCAACGGCATCCGTAGTTTCAAACGGTATTTTTTCGTTCAATCCATATACACTAGAGCTACTGGCATAAACCAAATGCTTGATCTTGTAGTTACGGCAGCATTCTAAAATATTTAGAAAACCCACTACATTGCTATCCACATAGGCTTCAGGATTCTCTAAGCTATAGCGAACACCGGCCTGAGCCGCTAGATTACAGACCACATCAAACTTTTGTGCTGTAAACAGTTTTGGTAGGTGTTCACGGTCTTCAAGACCCAATCTTATGAATGAAAAAGCGGAATGGGTGGTGCTTTCGGTTAATTGGTTAAATGCTTGGGCACCTTCCCTTTGAATGCCTAGTTCGTTTAACCTTGCGTATTTAAGGTTAACATCGTAGTAGTCATTAATATTGTCCAAACCTACTACTTCATGGCCTTTGTTTACTAAACTTTTAGCAACAAAAAACCCAATAAAACCGGCAGCACCGGTTACTAAAATTTTCATGATTGTCCTATTTTATAATAGTTAAAGCCAATGGTTTCCATAGTAGCGCTATCTAAAAGACGTCTGCCATCAAATACAAAAGCGGGTTTTAGCATTTGCTCATAAATGGTTTTCCAATCGTAGGTTTTAAATTCGTCCCATTCGGTTAAAATAGCAATGGCATGAGCTTCTTTAGTAACCTCAATAGGGGTATTGGTTACTTTTAATAATCTTCTGTTTTCTTCTGGAGACCTGGTATTTAGGTAATCTAAATCTGCGTAAATACGTTCTTCTGAAACTTTAGGGTCATAGACTATAATTTCTGCCCGTTCTTCCAATAAGGCATCTGCAACGGCAATGGCAGCAGATTCTCTGGTGTCATTCGTGTCTTTTTTGAACGCCCAGCCATATATAATGATCTTTTTGCCCGAAATAGTGTTGTACAGACTAGAGATAATATTCTCCGCAAAGCGGCTTTTTTGATAGTCGTTGGCGATAATGACCTGCTCCCAGTAATCTGCAACTTCATTTAACCCATATGAGCGGGCAATATAAACCAGGTTTAAGATGTCTTTTTGAAAGCATGATCCCCCAAAACCAACAGATGCATTTAAAAATTTAGGGCCAATGCGACTATCAAAACCTATTGCCCTGGAAATTTCTTGGATATTGGCGTCTGTTTTTTCACATAATGCAGATATGGTGTTTATGGAAGAAACACGTTGTGCCAAAAATGCATTGGCAACCAATTTAGATAATTCCGATGACCACACATTGGTCTGTAAAATACGTTCCTTTGGTAGCCAATGTTCATAAACAGCGCTAAGTGCGTCTTTTGCAGCTTGGCCACTTGGGGTGTCATTACCACCAATGAGCACGCGGTCTGCATGTATTAGGTCTTCAATAGCAGTACCTTCCGCTAAAAACTCCGGGTTTGATAAAATCTCGAAGTTTACCGAATTACCGGTGTTGTCCAATATATTTTGAATGGCTTGTGCAGTTCTTACAGGAAGCGTTGATTTTTCAACAACTATCTTGTCATCTTTGGCTACTTTGGCAATGTTACGCGCACAAAGTTCTATAAATTTTAAATCTGCAGCTTGCCCTTTTCCTTTACCGTAGGTTTTGGTTGGGGTGTTTACAGAGATAAATATCATTTGAGCTTCGTCGATCGCTTTATCTACCTCAGTGGAGAAAAATAGGTTTTTACCGCGCCGTTCGGCTACAATTTCTTTTAGTCCAGGTTCATATATAGGTAGTGTATCTAGGTCATTGGTATTCCATTGGTCAATACGGTCTTTATTGATGTCAACCACAGTAACCTGTATTTCCGGACATTGTTTGGCAATAACCGACATGGTAGGGCCACCAACATAACCAGCACCGATGCAACAAATTTTTGTAATACTTTTCATTACTAATTTTTAGGAATTAAAAAGACAAAGATTAGAAAATAACGGTCCATTAGGAAATATATTTTAGATGAACTCGTGAAATACACGGTGAAAAAGCGGGTAGATAGGTTAAATGGGGAATAGCATATCATTTAACCGATAATTTGTAAGGATTAAACGAAATATACTATTAAATCAGAGCAATGAAGAAATGTATAGTTAATTTTGAACTTTATATTTGTAATCCTAAATTGACAACTATTGAAAACCGTTTCTACACCTACTAAAATATGGCTTTCCTCTCCGCATATGGGAGGCACAGAACAAGACTACGTAAAAGAAGCTTTTGATACTAATTGGATCGCCCCGCTAGGGCCAAACGTTAATGCTTTTGAACAGGCCATAAAAGAGGAGTTGGGGAATACGGTTCATGTAGCCGCTTTGAGTTCTGGTACGGCAGCCATACATTTGGGACTGGAGTTATTGGGAGTAGGGAAAGGAGACGATGTTATTTGTCAGAGCTTTACATTCTCTGCATCTGCAAATCCCATTTCATATTTAGGAGCACAGCCGGTATTTGTTGATAGTGAATTGGATACTTGGAATATGTCTCCTGAATTATTGAGAAAAGCCATTGAAAGTGGAATCAAAGAAGGAAAGAAACCAAAAGCGATTATTGCCGTACACCTGTATGGTATGCCGTATAAGGTTACTGAAATTAAAGCTATTGCAGATGAATTTCAAATACCTGTATTAGAAGATAGTGCCGAAGCTTTAGGAAGCTCTTATCATGAAATGCCCTGTGGAACTTTTGGCGATATAGGTATATTGTCATTTAATGGCAATAAAATTATTACCACCTCTGGTGGTGGTGCCTTGGTTTCCAAAAACAGAACCTATGCTGAAAAAGCGGTGTTTTTAGCAACACAGGCCAGAGATGAAGCCCCGCATTACCAACATTCTAATATTGGATATAATTATAGAATGAGCAATGTGCTTGCAGGTATAGGTCGCGGACAAATGGAAGTTTTGGACGACCGGGTGAAGGCACGTAGAAGTAACCATCACTATTATAAAGAACAATTAGGTCAATTTGAAGAAATTGAATTTTTAAATGAGCCAAACGGTTATTTCTCCAATAGATGGTTAAGTTGTATCTTAACACCATCTTTTGAAATAAGAGAAAAACTTAGGTTAGCCCTTCTAAATGAGAATGTTGAGTCTAGACCGTTATGGAAACCATTGCACTTACAACCCATATTTAGTACTGCTAAGCATTTTGTAGACGGCACCTCAGCATCATTATTTGAAAGAGGTCTGTGTTTGCCTAGTGGCTCCAATTTATCTA
Source organism: Maribacter ulvicola (assembly GCF_900155985.1). Taxonomy (GTDB): domain Bacteria; phylum Bacteroidota; class Bacteroidia; order Flavobacteriales; family Flavobacteriaceae; genus Maribacter; species Maribacter ulvicola. The sequence continues at coordinate 143,980 of NZ_FTMA01000003.1, read as the reverse complement.
ATGAAGATTTGGAACGTGTTGTAATAACCATCAAAACCGTTTTATCATGATACAGAAATACCTAAATTATAGTGCGCAACGCTATGCCTCTAAATGGCTTGTGTTGTGTATAGACTTGATCACGGTAGTTTTTTCTTTTATGCTATCTTATTTTATTCGATTCAATTTAACCTTGGATTTTGATGTTCATAATTTTTTTGTTCAAGTTCCGCTAATAGCCACAGCTTCGTTAATTGCTTTTTTAATAGTAGGTTCTTATAAAGGGGTAGTAAGACATACAGGAGTAAGGGATGTATACAATATATTTAATGCGGTCTGCTTTTTTAGTATACTGGTTATTTTTGTAGTACTGGTCAATAGGCAATTAGATATACTAAGCCAGTTTACTATTCCATTGTCAATCATCATCATCAATAGTTTGATTACTTTTATAGGTCTTGCCGCTTCACGTTTTGTTTTTAAATCATTCTACAACAAAATGAATAGCTCTATTAAGGTTACCAAAAATATTTTGATCTACGGAGCAGGAGATTCAGGTGTTCTTACGCACAGTGCAATCAATAATAATACAAAGAGTAGGTACAAGGTAATTGGGTATATAGATCGTGATGCCAAGAAAATAGGAAAAAATATCAACGGAATACCCGTATTTGCAAGAAAGACTTTGACAGAAGCTTTTATAGTGAAGAACAATATTTCTGAAATCATTTTCTCTATACAGAATATCAATTCGGTTAAATTAAGAAAAACCGTTGAGGGATTGGTGGACTTGCCTATTGTCGTTAAAATAGTGCCGCCTATTGAAGATTGGATCAATGGGGAATTAAAAGTATCGCAAATAAAGCAAGTACAGATCGAAGACTTACTGGATAGGGCACCTATTTCTATAAAAAACAGTAAAATTGCTATGGAGCTGATGAACAAAACCATTATGGTAACAGGTGGTGCAGGGTCTATAGGTAGTGAAATTGTTAGGCAGATCTGTAATTACTCCTATAATTCATTGATCGTTATAGACTCGGCGGAATCGGCATTGTATGATCTTCAGCAAGAATTAAAACAAAACGGATTCCATAATTTTATTCCAATTGTATCCGATATTCGTGATAAGAATAGAATGAACGCTTTGTTTAGTGAGCACAGGCCTAATGTAGTTTTTCATGCAGCTGCCTATAAACATGTTCCTTTAATGGAATACAACTCCTATGAAGCCATTAAAATTAATATTGGAGGGACAAAAAATGTAGCAGACCTGTCTTTGATACATGGTGTTGAGAAATTTGTCTTTGTTTCTACCGATAAAGCTGTGAACCCTACCAATGTTATGGGAGCCACCAAGCGTATAGCAGAAATGTATATTAGCTGTATGCAGAAAGAGAATAAAACAAAATTTATTACTACTCGTTTTGGAAATGTATTAGGTTCTAATGGGTCGGTTATCCCCTTATTTAGAAAGCAAATTGAAAAAGGAGGACCGTTAACATTGACTCATAAAGATATTACACGTTATTTTATGACCATACCAGAAGCTTCACAATTGGTTTTGGAGGCTGGAGCTATGGGAGAAGGCGGTGAAATATTCATATTTGATATGGGAGAGTCTGTTAAAATTTATGACTTAGCTAAGAATATGATTAAGCTATCTGGACTTCGCTACCCAGAAGATATTGATATAAAAATTACCGGTCTACGACCAGGAGAGAAATTATATGAGGAGTTGTTGGCCAATGGGGAGAATACATTGCCTACCTACCATCAAAAAATAAAAATCAGTAAGGTGCGTGATGTAGATTATGCTAAAGTCCGTTCTAAAATTGATGAGCTATGTATTACAAATATGTTTTTTAGTGGGAACACCGTTAAATTAATGAAGGATATAGTTCCTGAATATGTTTCTAAAAATTCTGATCTTTGTGAACTGGATAAACCTGATGCCAAGTCTAACGACCACACTATTTCTAAGTTAAAAATTGTTCAACCCTAATCCACTTCATATAAATTGAAGTATATAAACACTATAAAAAAAATGAATACATTGAGAACTACTGTTGGTAAATTAGTATCCTGTTTTGTAATTGGAGCATTTGTTATTTCTTGTGCTTCTCCAAAAGATGTTGTTTATTTTCAAGATGCATCTAATTATGAAACCATAGTCAGTGATAATTCTCATACCAATACATTTAAAGTAGATGATGTTATTGGTATTAATGTGTCTACATTAGATCCAGCTGCAAGTATTCCTTTTAATTTGTTTTCTAGTGCTGGAGGTGAAGGCGGTTATAGTCAGCCAAGAGAATTGGATTATATTGTGGATAAAAATGGTGAAATTGATTTTCCTGTTCTAGGGGCTATAAAAATAGTAGGCCTTACACCAGAGGAAACCAAAGAGTTGTTAAAAGAAAAATTACAGCCTTATTTAAAGAATCCCATTATAAATTTACGTTTAAGAAATTTTACGGTTACGGTTTTAGGAGAGGTAAATCAACCAGGAACCTATCAGGTTAATGGCGAGCAAATAACAGTATTAGAAGCTATTGGCCTTGCTAATGACCTAGGTATAAAAGGTAGACGTGATAATGTTTTGGTTATTAGGGATTTTAACGGTACCAAGGTATATACCCGAATTGATCTGACTAGTAAAGAGGCGTTAAACTCACCAGAGTATTATTTAACACAAAATGATGTGGTTTATGTTGAGCCAAATAAATCTGCGGTAACCCAGTCTACATTAGATGGTAGGGCAGGTTTAACGGTATCTATTGCCTCTTTAATTATTACCACAGCTGTAATTATTCTTACAAGAAACTAGATTTGATTACTTACCCAATTCTATAATTTACTATGAGTTTTTCCGAAAAGAAAGAAGATATAAAAAATGTTATTGCCACGTATGCCAAACATTGGAAGTGGTTTATAATATGTGGTGTGCTGGCCCTTATTTTTGCTTATTTTAATATAAGGTATACCATTCCTGAATATAATGTACAATCTCAGATTCAAATTGTTCAAGAAAAAAATGCAGGTAGTGAACTTGGTGTTTTTCAAGATTTGGATATTATGGGAGGTACCTCCAAGCAGGTAGAAGACGAAATTGAGATTCTGGGTTCCCGGTCTAATTTTATTGAAGTAGTCAAAGAATTAGAAACCAACATCCAGATCAGTGCCTTAGGAAATGTCATAAATTCTGAAGTATATGGAAACCCGCCAATAAAAATTAATTTTATTGCTGCAGATTCTATTGTTCATAATTCAAAATACAGTTTCTTTATTACGTTTTCATCGCCAACAACGTTCAGTTTTACGGAGAATGAAGGGGATCCGGCAAAAGTATATTCTTTTGGAAATGGTATTAACACTCCTATAGGCGATATGGTAATAACACCAAACGTAAAAGATGTCAAAGCTTTAATAGGAAAGGATTATCATGTATCTATTAATTCTGTAGAAAATGTGGCCAGAGCCTTAAAAGCTGCCGTTTCAATTTCGGTCACCGAAGAATATTCTAATATTTTAGATGTGTCTATGGTGAGTGCCATACCAGAAAAGGCAAGGGATATCATTGATAAATTAATTGAAGTGTACAATAGAAATGCGGTAGACGAGAAACGACGTATTGCAGACACCACCTCTGATTTTATTAATAACCGAATTCAATTGATTTCTGGAACGCTTTCCGATGTAGATCAAGACGCCCAAGAATTACTTACCCAAAAAGGAATGACCGGTTCAGGTTTAGAAGTAGGAGCGGCAGTTCAAGTAAGTGCAGGCAGTCGTCAGAATCTTGAAAATGCCAAAGTGCAATTACAAATGGTAAGCGGTCTAAAAGAATATGTAAATAATGAAACCGGTTATGATGAAATGCCCGTAGTTGATGTAGGGAGCGGTGCTTTAAGTCAGGCTACGGTACAGTACAATACACTTGTTGCTGAACGAAAACGTTTATTAAAAAGTGCAGATGAAAGAAACCCGATGATCGTTAACCTTGATGAACAATTAGATGGTATTAGAAGTACCATGCAATCAAGTTTAAGTACTATGGAACGTAATGTGGGTATGAACGTTAGTACGCTACAAAATCAACTAGGCCGTATACAGGGAACTATTTATTCTGCTCCAGAAAATCAACGAGAACTAAGGAATATTACCCGAAAACAAGAAACTACAGAATCACTCTATCTGTATTTATTACAAAAAAGAGAGGAGTCACAGATTGCCTTTGCTTCTGCGGCACCTAAATCAAATATTATAGATAAAGCTTTTATTTCAAGTCCTACTCCCGTGAAACCTAAAAAAGCTATTACCTATCTGGCAGCTTTAATGCTAGGTTTGTTATTGCCATTTGGAGTTATTTTTGCAAAGGATCAATTAGATACTAAGATTCATAACAAGCATAGTTTAGAGTCTTTAACACAAGATGTTCCTGTTTTGGGCGAATTGCCAAGGCTCTCAAAAAAAGATAGTAAGATTATTATAAATGATGACCGATCTGTTTTAGCAGAAGCTTTACGAATAATACGAACAAACTTAGATTTTCTGATTAAAACAAAACACGCTACCGATAGAAATAAGAACAATGTTGTTTATGTTACCTCTAGTACACCCGGGGAAGGAAAAACCTTTGTTTCTTCTAATCTTTCCATGATATTGGCCAGTACCGATAAAAAGGTTTTGTTGGTAGGTGCAGATATTAGAAACCCCAAATTATACTCGTTCTTTTCAGGTGATTCTGTAGATAAACTAAAAACACCTTCTAGAAATAAAGACGCCGGGTTAACAGAATTCTTGTTAGATGATACTATCCAAGTTAAAGATATCATTAGACCCATGTTAGTGCATCATAATACCATAGATGTCATTTATTCAGGAAAGATACCACCAAACCCTGCTGAGCTTTTAATGAGTTCTAAAATAGAAGATTTATTGGCTGAAGTTTCTGATATGTACGATTATGTTATTGTAGATACAGCACCAATGATGGTAGTTAGTGATACGTTATTGATCGCACCTTTTGCCAATCATATCATTTATGTAACAAGAGCCGGAGTAACGGACGAAACTGCAGTGAAGTTTCCTTTGAACCTTCGTGATGAAGGTAAATTAAAAGGAGTTTCTTTTGTGGTGAACGATGTTACCTTAGATGAATTGGGGTATGGAGGTAAGTACGGTTACGGATACAGTAAAACAAGTAAAAAGTGGTGGAAATTTTAAATTTTCTTATTTAAAATTATATATAGTCTTTTCAATAATAGGCTTAATAAGCATCAATGTTTTTTCATTGATGCTTATTTTTTTGAGGTAATTCAGTTGTGATATTCTATGTACGTCACTAGCAATAAAATCTATGAGGTTGTTCTTTAGCAGGTATAAAGCAGTTTGTTTCACTTCTTTACCGTAATAGTCACCAATAGATAACATATTCATCTGGAATAACAGTCCATCGTTCTTATATTTTGCATATGCCTTTAGGTTTTTATGTAGGTACGCATACCTTTCCGGGTGTGCAAAAATTGGAAATAAACCCGTGCTCTTGATTTTATTGACCGAACTATCAAAATTAATAGATGCCTGTAAATAAGACATTTCTATTAACAGGTAATTTTTAGCCAATGGCATAATTTGTTTGTCATTAAGGATTTTTTCAAAACCAGAATCAATCATATGTTCCGCTGCAGCTGCTACGTTTATATGCTCTAAATTGCTCATTTTTAAAGCATTATTAAGTAGCAATAACGAACTAGCAATTGTAGTGGGATCATTAGGATAATAATTCTCCATAATATGTGGAGTACAGATAAAATGGGTTACTCCAAATTCGTTAAATCCTTTTATAAGGTCAATAGCATCTTCAACAGTCTTTGCTCCATCATCTATACCTGGTAAAATGTGATTATGAATATCTATAAAGCCATCTAAATGGTCAATTAAGAAATGTTTTTTAGAGAAAAAGCTGAACATAAATTAAAATGCTATTTTAGTTATCTGAAGATTTATTGTGTACCAAAGTTACCATAAATTACCATCATAAGTTTTTACGAAAGCTACAATGTAGAATGGCTATTTTTTATTACCTGTATAATACGGTACTTTAAAGTGGATAACTATAAATAACCTCTATTATTTTAGCTGTATCAGTAAAAACTATAGTTTAGGTGTTTTAGAGGGCAATATGTAATTTTCTGGAGCCATACCAAGAAAAGAATTCTCCGTCCACTAATTCTATTTTTGTGTTTTTTAGAGTACGCTGAATGGTCTGTAGATGCTCTTCTTTAAATGGATAGGGCTCAGATGATAGTAATACCACATCTGGATCAATAGCTTCAATTTCTTGTAAGCTTACTATAGGGTAGCGGTTTTGGTCTGCAAATACATTTATATATCCACATCGGTTTAGAATGTCATTGATATAGGTGTCGCCACCAACGGTCATATACGGGTCTTTCCAAATAAGATACACAACTGTTTTTGTCGGTGCTTTAGGCTTTAAGATTAGGTTTAATTGATCGATAATTTCTTTTGCTTGAAAACTACTAGCTGTAATTGAACCAATTTGGGCAATCATTTTTAGACTATCATCAAATGTTTTGACATCACTTATCCATACGGGAGCAGATGTATTTAAATATTCTATTTGCTCTTTGATGTTTTCCTCTTTATTAGCTAGGATTAAATCAGGATTTAATTGTAGAATTTTATCTAAATTCAAATCCTTTGTGCCACCAATCATATTTTTTAAGAGATAGGGTTTATTAGGGTGTACGCAGAACTTGGTACACCCCACTACTTTATCGCCCAACCCTAAATCGAACAATAATTCTGTGATGGAAGGAACAACAGAAACTATTCTACTAGGCCTGCGATGAATTGCAACTTTATTTCCTAATTGATCGGTATAAATCATGAGTATAGCAATGAAATAGCGGCGTAAATCTAACCTTTTTTATGTGAAGTAATGAGTATGGGAAAAGAAGACATGAGTTTAAAAATATCAATTCGATAAATTTTAGATTAAATTTTATGAATAATCCAGATTTTCAGTGTCTTATTGAAGAAAACTTAAATAGTGCTAATTAAAATGGCTATTTTCGTATCAGCTAAAAATTGTTGTTGCAACATCAATATTTATAAAAGCTGTACTGTATTGAAGTAGGATTTATGGAAGCATGATTTATACATCATGCAAGAAAAAATACAGGTTATTAAAAATATAAATGAGTAGAGAAATGAACGATAGCATACAAACTCCATATAGACCGGTAAACCATATACGTATTGTTACCGCGGCTTCCCTTTTTGATGGACACGATGCCGCTATAAATATTATGCGTAGAATTATACAATCTACGGGTTGTGAGGTTATTCATTTAGGTCATAACCGTTCTGTACAGGAAATTGTAGATTGTGCTATTCAGGAAGATGTGCAGGCAATTGCTATTACCTCTTACCAAGGCGGACATGTAGAGTATTTTAAATACATGTATGATTTGTTGCAAGATAGAGGAGCATCTCAAATTAAGTTGTTTGGCGGTGGTGGTGGTACCATTCTTCCAGAAGAGATAGCTGAATTACATGCCTATGGTATTGAGAGCATTTATTCTCCAGATGATGGTCGTGAAATGGGACTGCAAGGTATGATCAATGACCTGATACAGAAAAGCGATTTTCCGGTAGGAGCACAGCTGAATAGTGAATTCTATAATCTTGAGAAGCTTGGTTATACAGATATTGCAAGATTGATTTCGTCTGCGGAGAACTTTCCAAAAGAACATGAAGCGGTTTTAAACAGCATTAGAAAAAAGGTGGAAACAAAAACGGTTGCTCCTGTACTAGGTATTACGGGGACAGGTGGCTCTGGTAAATCATCATTGGTAGATGAATTGGTACGTCGTTTTCTTACCGATTTTGAAGATAAAAAGATTGCGGTTATTTCCGTGGACCCATCTAAACGAAAAACTGGTGGAGCATTATTAGGTGATCGAATACGTATGAACGCTATTTTTAACGATAGGGTATATATGCGTTCATTGGCAACACGCCAGTCTAATTTGGCCTTGTCAAAATACGTAAAAGATGCCGTAGATATTACCAAGGCTGCTGGTTTTGATTTAATTATTTTGGAAACCTCGGGTATTGGGCAGTCAGACACTGAGATTACCGAACATTCAGATGTGTCGTTATATGTGATGACGCCGGAATATGGAGCGGCTACGCAATTAGAAAAAATTGACATGCTTGATTTTGCCGATTTAATTGCACTTAACAAGTTTGATAAACGCGGTGCATTAGATGCATTGCGAGATGTAAAAAAACAGTACCAGCGTAATCATCTATTGTGGAATACTCCAGCAGAAGAGCTTCCGGCTTATGGGACTATTGCTTCCCAATTTAATGATCAAGGAATGAATCAGTTATACCGGGCAGTTATAGATGCTTTGGTAGAAAAGACCGGTGCAGAGGGCTTAAAGTCAAGTTTTGAAAGTTCTAGAGAAATGTCTGAGAAGATTTACATCATCCCACCAAAACGAACTAGATATCTTTCTGAAATATCAGATATTATTCGCGATTACAACGAAAGGACTGAACATCAAAAAACAGTTGCCCAAAAACTTTTTAGCCTTAACGAATCAGCTGAAATACTAAAAGACGAGGAAGATGTATTAAAAGCTATTGAAGCCGCGAAGGAAGAATTGCGATTAGACCTTGATCCGCATAATCAAAAGATAATTGATGAGTGGAATGAAAAGAAGGCAAATTACGAGGGTAATTTTTTTACCTATGTAATTAGAGGTAAAGAAGTGACGGTAGAAACAACGACCAAATCGTTATCGCAGACAGCAATTCCTAAGGTAATTTTACCTAAGTATGAGGGTTGGGGAGATATTTTAAAATGGTCTTTACAAGAAAATGTACCGGGGGAATTTCCTTTTACGGCTGGTGTATTTCCGTTTAAAAGACAAGGGGAGGATCCAACCAGAATGTTTGCGGGCGAGGGCGGACCTGAAAGAACGAATAAGCGTTTTCATTATGTTTCAAAAGGATTGCCGGCAGCGCGCTTATCTACGGCTTTTGATTCGGTAACATTATATGGAGAAGACCCGGATGACCGACCGGATATTTATGGAAAAATTGGAAACTCCGGAGTAAGTATTTGCTGTTTAGATGATGCAAAGAAACTATATTCTGGGTTCGATTTATGTGCGCCAACGACATCGGTTTCCATGACCATTAACGGTCCCGCAGCTACTATTGCCGCATTTTTTATGAACGCCGCTATAGATCAGCAATGTGAAAAATATATTAAAGCCAACGGATTAGAAGGTGAAATAAATAAAAAAATTGACGCCATCTATAAGAAGTTAGGTGCCAAGCGCCCAACATATGCAGGCGAATTGCCAGAGGGTAATGATGGTCTTGGATTATTTCTGTTAGGGGTAACCGGTGATCAGGTTTTAAAGGCAGATGTATATGCTGAACTTAAGTCAGATGCTTTGTCTAAAGTTAGAGGCACGGTACAAGCAGATATTTTAAAAGAAGATCAGGCACAGAATACTTGTATTTTTTCTACGGAATTTTCACTGCGTTTAATGGGTGATGTGCAACAGTATTTTATAGATCAGAAGGTTCGTAATTTTTATTCGGTTTCCATATCTGGGTACCATATTGCCGAAGCAGGTGCAAACCCTATAAGTCAACTAGCATTTACACTTGCCAATGGCTTTACTTTTGTAGAATATTACCTTTCTAGAGGTATGCATATTGATGAATTTGCGCCTAACCTTTCCTTTTTCTTTAGTAACGGACTTGACCCTGAATATGCCGTGATTGGTAGGGTGGCAAGAAGAATTTGGGCAAAAGCCATGAAATTGAAATATGGGGGGAATGAACGTTCACAAAAGCTGAAATATCATATACAAACATCGGGTCGTTCTTTACATGCGCAGGAAATCGATTTTAATGATATTAGAACAACACTACAAGCGCTTTACGCTATTTATGATAATTGCAATTCATTACATACCAATGCATATGACGAAGCAATTACCACGCCAACAGAACATTCCGTAAGAAGAGCTATGGCAATACAATTGATCATCAATAAAGAGCTAGGGTTGGCTAAAAATGAGAACCCTATGCAAGGGTCTTTTATAACCGAAGAACTAACCCATTTGGTGGAAGAAGCTGTTATGGTAGAGTTTGATAGAATTACCGATCGTGGCGGAGTGCTTGGAGCTATGGAAAGCATGTACCAGCGTAGCAAAATTCAAGAAGAAAGCCTGTATTATGAAACGAAGAAACATACGGGAGAACTGCCGATCATAGGAGTGAACACCTTTTTGTCCTCAAAAGGTTCGCCCACTGTAATACCAGATGAAGTTATTCGTGCAACAGAAGATGAAAAGAAGGTACAAATAAACAATCTTGAAGATTTACAGCTTAGAAATGCTATTGTTGCTGAAGAGTCCTTAAAAGCATTACAAGATATCGCCTTGAAAAATGAGAATACGTTTCAACAATTGATGGAAACCACTAAATATTGTTCTTTAGGTCAAATTACACATGCTATGTTTGAAGTGGGAGGGCAGTACAGAAGAAATATGTAGTTGTATAGTGTGTAAATGATTAATATACTATTAACGCAGTTTAGCTTTTTGTTATAGTCGATTTTAGGATTTAATAGTATGCTTACGCTTCATATTTAAAAATTATATGAGACTTTAATGGTTGTATTTTTAGAACTGACACCTACTTTTACAAAAAACGAATATCATGCTACATCTAAAATTAGCTACTGATCCACATTGTGGAGAAAAATCTAGAGGAGATTCTAACGGATCACGCATGGTGCGAACAGAAAGCGGCAACTAATGCCATAACCATAATCACCTTAAATTCTGAATACCCAGATTTGGTGACCGATTTGCTTCTTTTAGCGCAAGAAGAATTAGTGCATTTTCAAATGGTGCATGATATTATAAAAGAACGCGGTTACACACTGGGAAGAGAACGTAAGGACAGTTATGTAAATGAGTTGTATAAGTTTATGAATAAAGGAGGCAACCGGCTACAGTCAATGGTAGACCGGCTTTTATTTTCTGCCATGATCGAGGCACGTAGTTGTGAGCGATTTAAATTACTTTCAGAAGAAATTCAAGATCCGGAATTAGCTAAGTTTTATCGTGATTTAATGATTAGTGAAGCTGGTCATTATACCACATTTATTGGCTTTGCCCGTAAATATGGGCAAGATGTTGATGTCGACAAACGCTGGAAAGAGTTAGTTGAATTTGAAGCGGAGGTGATTCAGAATTATGGTAAAGAGGAGACGATACATGGTTGATGACTTGTTGCCGGTGTCTATTTTTGATATCGTAAGTGTAGAACCTATATTTTAAAAAGGGACCTAAGCTTTGAGGGGCAATAAGCCCCGACATTTCTATAATTGCAGTAAGGTTAAGTAAAAATTTAATATTCGCCTTTAATGTGCCTAAGTATGGAATTTTTGGTCTATTTTAATTCTTTTGAGTACTTGATTTATTGATTATAGTACTCAATAGATTTTCTAACACTACCATGTTTAAGCAATAATGATTTGGCAAGATTTTCCGATATTTCTAGTGTTTCCATTATCATTTTAGTACCACGGTCTACTAGCTTTTTATTGGATAGTTGCATATCTACCATCTTATTTCCTTTAACTCTGCCCAGGTGGATCATTATGGATGTGGAAATCATATTCAAAGCTAATTTTTGAGCTGTGCCCGCTTTCATTCTAGTGCTGCCAGTAACAAATTCTGGACCTACGATTAATTCAATTGCACAAACAGCTTCTTTTGATATTAACGAATTTTCATTGCACGAAATGCTTCCGGTAAGGATGTTGTTTTCATTAGCACATTTTAATCCTCCTAGTACATATGGGGTAGTGCCTGAAGCTGCTACCCCAAGAAGCACATCATTTTCATTAATTTTAAACTGTTCAAGGTCTTTCCAAGCCATATTTTCGTTGTCCTCTGCGTTTTCAACTGCTTTTCTTAATGCTATGTCCCCACCGGCGATTAAGCCTATAATCCAATCGTCGGATACTCCAAAAGTTGGCGGGCATTCAGAAGCATCTAAAACCCCAAGTCTGCCGCTAGTACCAGCTCCAATGTAAAACAGTCTTCCACCTTTTTTCATTCTAATTAATGTTTGCTCAACAAAATTCTGAATTGAAGGGATGGCTTTTTCTAAAGCCAAGGGAACCAATTTGTCTTCTTTATTCATGTTAACCAACAATTGGTTAACATTCATTTGTTCCAGGTTATCATAACGAGATGACTGTTCGGTTGTTGGTTTATATGCGTTCATGGTGTTATTTTTTTATAAGTATTAAGCCGACTACCGTAAGGCTTGCATTTATGGCAATATTTATGAATCCGAAATCAAAATTGAAAGCAGATATGGAAAATTGACCTAAAAAGTAGGTGATAATAGGTGTGGATAAACAAATTACAGGAACGCATTTATCCTTTAATTTTATTTTAGAAAACATCCCTAATAGATATAAGCCTAATAAGGGACCATAGGTATAACCTGCTACTTTAAAAATCAATGATATTACATCTCCTTTACTGTGAGAGAAGGCAAGTATTATCACGAAAATTGTAACGGAGAACATTATAATAACCAGGTTTTTTAGTTTCTTTTTCGTTTTGCTTGATTTATTGCTGATATCAAGAAAGTCATACGTAAACGATGTTGTTAAGGCTGTTAATGCAGAATCTACACTTGAAAAAGATGCTGCTATTATTCCAAGTATAAAGAATATCCCAGCCAAGGTTCCTAAGTGGTTTAAAGCTAAGTTAGGGAAGAGGTTATCTGTATTTAAAAATGTGCCGTTCTCGGCTATTTGCAACTTAATACCCATTTCATTTGCATATATATACATAAGAACACCTAGGCCCATAAATAAAAATTGGGTCAATGCTAAAATAATACTGTACGTCAATGTATTTTTTTGAGCATCCCAAACATTCTTACAGGTAAGCGTTTTTTGCATCATATTTTGGTCCAGACCAATCATTGCAATGGCAACTAAAATACCTGCGATAAATTGTTTGTAAAAGTTATTGCCAGAAGTAGCTTCCCAATTAAATACCTTAAAATATTCGTGATCGATAATATTTTGGATCGATTCAGAAAAACTGAAATTTAAAGTATCGGTTATTACATATATTGTGATAGAAGCGCCAAGTATTAAGAAAATGGTTTGCATGGTATCTGTCCATACAATAGTTTTTATGCCTGATTTATTGGTGTATAGCCAAACAAGGATTAAAATGATAATAATAGTTAAGTAGAAAGGCACATTGAAGTAGTCGAATACCGCATATTGAAGAATTTTTGCAGCAAGCATTAGTCTTAAAGCAGCTCCAAAAGATTGTGATACTAGAAAAAATAAGGAGCCAGTTTTGTAAGTGTGATGACCAAACCTTACTTTGAGAAAGGTGTAAATGGATACAAGTTGAAGTTTGTAGTATAATGGTGTAAGTACGAAAGCGATAAAAAAATAACCAACAATATTACCGAGTATAAATTGATAAAAATAAAAGTTGTTGTTGGCTACCATGCCAGGTAAGGAAACAAAAGTAACTCCGGACAGTCCTGCGCCTACCATACCGAAAGCAACTAAGTACCAAGGAGATTTTCTGTCACCAGTGAAAAATGTATCGTCGCTATTTTTTTTGGATGTGAAAAAAGATATCACCATTAATAAACCAAAATAAAGAGCGATTATAATAATTATTGATGTAGGGTTCAATACGTAATGCGATTTAATAAATTGGGACAGTATAATCACTGTCCCAATTTTAATTTATAAATAATTTAAACTTACTAAGAAGTTGGATTTGCAGGGGTACTGGTGTTATTATCTCTTTCAGAATTTGGATAAGGGTAATAGTCACGGTTTCTTTCAGCATCTGCTTCAAATGCACCTGGTCTTTCAAACCTTCTACTATCCTCTAATGAAAGTCCGGTTAAGTATAATTCTACCCTTCTGTTCTTGTATATTTCGTCTAGTATCGCTGATTGTTCAATTGTACCCTCATATGCGGGCAAATTGGCACCAATTCCATAAATATCGGTATCAGTATTTTTGGTTAGCACGGTATTAAGTTCAGAAACGGCATCGGTCAATTGGTTAGATCGCGCATAAGCTTCAGCTTTTATTAAAATGATTTCGCCAGGTAAGTAAACTGGAATTTCATTTAAGTTATCACTCCAAAACCCTACTACTTGATAATTTGGATTTTCTGCTTCCAAATCTTCAGCCGTTATATAAAATGGAATTCGTTCATCGTTTTCATCAGGCAATAATTCGGCTGGTAAACCAAAAGTTACATCTTTGGCTTGGGTAACATTTTGAGAACCAAACCAGAAGGCTAGCGGATTAGGGATTGATGCATCATATTCCCATGTAGATTTTACAGAAAGGTCAACACTATTTGCAGCGGTAATTGCGGCGTCGTAATTACCTGCCATTAAGTTAAATCGTGCTAATAATGCATTGACTGAGTTTTCAATTTCTACTGAAGTGAAAATTTCTGATGTAACCGATGTATCCAAGCCAGCATTTATATATCCTTTAGCTTCGTTCAAGTCTGCTATGACATCTTCTAAAACAGCAGAACGTTCTATAAATGGTGCGTTTTCAACAATTTCTAAAGGTATACTTTCAAAGTATTGAATTAAAGTACCATGAGCTAATGCTCTATAAAATAGTGCATATGCTTTTAAAGAACCCGAAACAGAAGCATTGTCACTTACATTATCAGAGGCATCTATCACTGTCGTGGCTTCCTTTCGGGTTAATAAAGCATTTGTCCATGTATTGATTAATAGTTCATTACTACCACTAACATTGTCGCCTCCAAGCAGGATTTCGTTTTCGCCTAAATTTCCAGGATTTAACAACCTTAGTTCATCGGTATTTAAACCTGAAATCTGAGTAGTGGTGTATATGAGACCCGTTCTTTCTGTGCTCCATCTCTGTTGAACACCATTAATTAAACGAACCAAGTTGTCTACATTTTCAACTACATCTGGCTCTAATGTGGAGTTAGGATCTAAATATTCCGTATCACAAGACGATGTGGTTATAAGCAATGCGATCGCTATTGTTTTTATTACATTTTTCATATCTGTCTTTTTAGAAGTTAGCGCTTAATGATAAAGAAATTGTCATAGGAATAGGAACATTTCCGAAGTTTACCGAACGCAATAAGTTGGATTGCCCACCAGCATTTGTTTCTGGGTCGTAGCTAAAGAATTTATCAAATGAAACAAGGTTACGGCCAATCAATGATAATTTTACATTTTCTAGACTAGAATTGAACAATGAAGGAAACTCATAGCCTAAAGAAACTTCACGAAGCTTAACGAATGAACCGTCTTCTATTCTGAATTCTTCAATAGGGTAAATACCGGCAATGTAACCTCTGGCAAGGTCACCAGTAAGCTCTTGGGCGGCCAATTGACCAACGCCTACACCTTGTCTAGTTCTCTTGTCAGCATCAAAAACATCAAAACCTTGCACAGCTTCCCAAAGCATACTAAAATTGAAATTTTTGTATGCCAAATCTGTACCAACACCTAGGATGTAATCTGGATTAGGATCACCAATAACTTTTCTTAAAATATCACCTGTAGGTTGACCATCTGCATCACGCATTGGTGTTCCTGTTTCTAAATTACCTCTTTCTTGTTGTGGAACTCCAACTGGACTACCATCTGTAGAAGCTCCGGTTAAAAGTAAATCACCGTTATCATCTGTAGCATAATACGTTCCGTAGAATACACCTAAAGCTTCCCCTTCTTTTACAATAGGTGGGGCACCAGTTACACTTTCAATAGTAATATCACCACCAACAGTACTTAGAACTTTATTTCTATTACTACTAAAATTGAAATTTAAATTCCATGTAAGGTCATCAGTTTTTATTGGGGCAACTTTCGCGTAGATTTCAATACCATTGTTACGCATTGTACCAACATTTTCAGTTCTTGAAGATCCACCAAGAGAAGGGGCAAGGACACGACTTACTATTAAATCTTCTATGTTTTGACGATAATAAGTGAATAATACTGATGCTCTGTTATTAAAGAAGCTTAAATCGGTTCCTATTTCAAATTCCTTTGTACGTTCAGGAGTTAAACCTTCATTTCCTAATCTTGTATTTTGTTGTAAGGTGGATGAACCTAAATAATCATTAGAGGTGTAGCTGCCAAATCTTTCATAAGGGCTAATTGCCGTTAAGTTACCTGCTTCACCATAAGAAGCTCTTAATCTAGCAGAATTTAAAAAGCTCTCTGTATTAAAAAATGGCTCGTTTGAAAGTACATAAGACCCTGAAATTTTAGGATAAAAATTAGACCTTTCATCAACATCAAAATTTGTGGCACCATCAATTCTTCCGGCTAAGGTTAAGAATAGTTTATTATCATATGATAGCGTTTCTTGAAGGAAGAATCCGTAGATGTCCAAATTTGTATCAATAGGTTGTGTTTGTAATGGAATAGTAGGTTGATTATTGTCATCTAAGCCTCTACCTTGTGTTCCCTCAAAGGATAATTCACTAGACTGAAAGCTATAACCTGCAGTCGTTACAGAGTTTAATTTATCGGTAATATCAGTATTATATGCCATATTGATATCATAGTTCCAATTAAACACTTTTGCTTCAGCATCTCCTAAATAACCATCATTATAATATGCAGGGTTTACATTTTCATATGGATAAACAGGTATGCTTATATGTCCTTTTTGGTTATAAGTATCAACACCGATAATTTGATCAATTGTCAGTTTCTCCAACGGTTTTATTTTCAAATGTAGATTTGGAATAAAGTGGTGAACATCCTGTGTAATATCGAAACTTTCAATGATTGTTAACGGATTTACTCTTGTATCTTCAACCGCCATTAAATTGCCATTCGTATCTCTTTGGGTAATGTCAAAAGTATTGTTGGTTATGTTAATTGAGTTTATCGGACTCCAAAAAACATTGCCATCTGGTTTTTCATCAGATTTACTGTTGGCATAATATAGACCAAGGTCATATGACATCCAATCTGTTACTCTATGATTGAAATTAACTCTTGCAGAAAATCTATCAAACTTAGTATTCTTAATAATACCTTCATTGCTTAAATAACCAATAGAAGCCATATAGCCCATTTTTTCATTTCCACCTTTTGCAGAGAAATAATTGTCGCTGCCAAATCCAGTTTGAAATATTTCATCTTGATAATCGTATCTGGTAGTTTCGAACTTGTCCGTAGATAAATTTCTATATGTTGTTAAGACATTATTGTCATTAGCGTCGAAACCGAAAATTGGCCATAGTCTACCAGATAATGCGCTATTAGGTACAGTTTCAAATTCTTCACCAATAAGGTTTAAATCCAATTTCTTACGTATCGTATTAACACTAAAAGTAGATTTGAAATTAAATTCAGGTCCATCTTCATAAATTCCGCCTTTTTTGGTTGTAATAACAACAACACCGTTAGATGCTCGAGAACCATAAATTGCTGCTGCAGCGGCACCATTAAGGATATTCACGTTTTCAATATCATTAGGATTGATATCAACCATTCTGTTTTGACCTGGTGATGCATCACCGGCATCAACATTTAGGTTGGTTACGTTGGTTGTAAGGTTACTGGTGATAACACCATCAACTACATAAAGTGGTTCTGACGAACCTTTAATTGTACTAGGACCTCTTAACCTTATGGAAAAGCCACCTGCTGGATCACCGGAGTTTTGTGTTATTTGGGCGCCAGGTACTTTACCTTGTAGAGAACTAGTAATATTGACAGGTGCAGCTTTAACCAATTCTACCGACTTAACAGTAGTTATTGCGTTACCAAGTTTTTTCCTTGATTGGGTGACAGAAGATCCCACAAGTACAACTTCATCTAAAGCATTTGAATCTTCTAATAAAGTTACGTTGATAACTTGGTTCATATCAGTTAAAATTACTTCTTCAGTTTTGTATCCGATGTAGCTAATTACTAAAGTCTGGTTTGTAGCATCAGTTAATTGGATGCTGAAATTACCATCGAAATCGGTAGAAGCTCCGGTAGAAGTTCCTTTCAATAGAATTGTAGCACCTGGTAAGGGTAGACCGTCTTCGGCAATAATAGTACCTGATACTGTTGAGGATTGTGCATATGTGCCGAGGGAAAATAGTGTCAGCAACAGCACCGAGAGAACATGATAGGTTTTCGTCATAATAAAAAGTTTTAGCTTGTTGTGCTAACAAACGTAGCAGAATATTTCATGTTTTGCAATATTTTATAGCAATTAAGCAATGTATTCTCGAAATATTTATTGTATTCTAAAATCAAGTATATGATTTGCAGTATTTTGTTGCAAATGCTAGTTGTTTATTATTAATTTGATATCCTTGTAATAGTTTTAAAGAAAAATATTTTGCAAAAAAGTGATAGGCACCAAATAATTTTAGAGGAAGTTCAATTACATAATAGGGTATTGCTAACAGATTTAGCAAACATCTTAACTGTATCTATGGATACAGTTAGAAGAGATATTAAAGAACTTGATGAATTAAGCAAATTACGTAAAGTACATGGAGGTGCTATTTCTAATGGATTCAATACCTACTCAGATCGATCAAAGGAGATATTTGAACAAGATAGCAAAGTAAAAATTGCCAGAAAGGGAGTTTCACTTCTTCAAAATGGTGATGTAGTGATGATTAGTGGTGGTTCAACTAATCTTGAGCTTGCAAAACTTATTCCAAGAAAAATGGATTTAACTTTTTTCACTCCTAGTTTACCCATGGCAGTTGAACTTTTGAACAATATGTCAAATCACCACGAAGTTTATTTAATAGGAGGTAAGTTGTCAAAGGAGTCTCAGTTGGTAACTGGTGGGGTTTCTATAAATAGCTTAACGGATATTACTGTAGATATCTGTTTTTTAGGTACTGGATATTTAGATTATGAAAAAGGGATAACTGAGACTGATTGGGAAATCGCACAGATGAAAAAAGCTATGATAAATTCATCTAAACGATTAATTGCTTTAACAATTAGTAAAAAATTAAATACAGTAAATCGTTATAAAATTTGTGAGATTAATACATTGACCGACTTGGTGACTGAGCTAGATCCAGATGCGGAAATCTTAAAACCTTACAAAAGTAATGGGGTAAATTTGGTATAGTATTCTAAACTATTCTCTTGTTAAAAATAATCATCAAAATAGTTTCATATTTGTCGCCCAATTTATTCTTTAATATTCTAAATGCCTTTGTTATTTGTGCTTCTACTGTTTTAATAGAAACGTCTAAATATTCTGCAATTTCACTATTAGTGAGACCCTCTTTTTTACTCAGAATAAATACTTTTTGGCATTTAGGTGGTAACTTTTTTATTTCTCTATTTACAATTTCCATCATTCTACTCATCATGTTGTCATCCATTTCAATGGCAACTTCATGAGAGTATTCAATATACTTTTGATTTAATAAAACAACGCTCTTATTTTTCTGATAAGAATTTAGAAATTCATTATAAACGCATTTGTAAAGAAAATTACGGATGGAGAATTCTGGGTTAAGTTTTTTTCTTGACTTCCAAGTCTTTAGAAAAACATTTTGCACGATATCTTGAGCTATCGATTGGTCATGAGTTAAAGTGACCGCATATGCATTTAACTGTTTATGATATTTTTCTAAAAGCAAAATGTAGGCTTTTTCTTCCCCAGAAATTAGTTTTTCGATTAATCTTCTATTTTCTTCAGCATCCATAATAAATGATTATTTAACAAATAAACGGTAAAAATTATATGATTATGAAAAAATAATTAAAAAAAGTTAGGGTATTGCAAATTTCACTTGTATTAATTAAAAGAGGAACCATCAATGATTTCTAAAGATATCGAAAATCGGATTATAAAATATTTTACTCAGTCTGCTGATACTGAAGACCTAGATATTCTGAATAATTGGTTGTTAGATGTTAAGAATCAAAAGATTTTTAAATCATATGTAAAAATCCATTTCGCAATAAACCTAACTATGAACAATTCTGATTTTGAAAAGGTTAAAGAAAAACTTTTAAAGGAAATTAAAAAGGATAAGGAGTATAATGCCAAGGTTAGATTTTTATCAGTTTTAAAATATGCAGCTATTGCAATTGTATTTTTAGGTATTGGATTTGTAATGAAAAATAATTTGCTGGATAATGGGGCGGCTGATATTGTTGTGCCAAGAGAAGACTCGATAGTACTTGAGTTGGGTAATGGGGAACAGCAAATTATAAAAGAGAGTGGTTCCTTAAAAATTGTAGGAACATCAGGAAAGGTGATTGGTAATAAGCAAGATGATCAATTAATTTATGAAGAACAGGGGAATCTAATACCTGAATACAACACATTAAGTATACCTAATGGCAAACAATTTGGAATTGTTTTATCTGATGGAACTAAGGTTCATTTGAATGCAGGTAGCACATTAACATACCCAACTGTTTTTACAGATGCTAGTAGGCGTGTTGTTTTAACAGGAGAAGCCTTTTTTGAAGTAAAACACGAAAAAAATAGACAGTTCATAGTTAACGTCCAAAATTTAGATGTAAAAGTTTATGGTACCAAATTTAATGTGACAGATTACTATGAGGATAAGCAGACAGAAGTTGTTCTCGTGGAAGGTTCCGTAGGTTTATCTTCCACGGAAAGTAAAAGAGATGTAAAAGAAATGTTCTTAGAGCCTGGTTATATGGGGGTTTACAATAAGTATGATAAGAGCTTAAATAATAAAAAGGTTAATACAGCGCTCTATACGTCTTGGCTGAAGGGGAATCTTGTTTTTAGAAACGTTTCTTTTGCAAGTATTATTCAAAAATTGGAGCGCCATTATAATGTAGTCATAATCAATAACAACATAGATTTAGCGAACGAAAAATTTAATGCTACAATTGAAACCAAACACGAGACAATAGAAGAGGTATTTAGCTATTTCAATAAAGTATACCAAATTGAATATCAAATTGTAGAAAATAAAATAATTATAAACTAAAACTTAAATATGATAAACTAAAATTGACAAATCTCATTTGATCATTTTAATATTTCGAGATGACGAAAATAAAAAAATCGGAAAATGCTGGAACATTTCCCGATTATAAAAATGATCATACTTAAAGCGTAATCACAAATAAACACTCAAAATTATGAAAAAACCACCAATGTCGAAGGGTTTTAACTTTTGGCAGTTTAACCATGACCTAAAAATGAAGTTATCACTTCTTTTTTTCTTAACTATTAGTTTTTTGATGCAAGCTAATAGCTACTCTCAAAAAACAAAAATTTCTATAGCGAAAGAAAATTCTACAGTCCAAGAGGTCTTGGATGAAATAGAAAGCCTTAGTGAGTTTAAATTTTTGTTTAAAACAAATACCGTTGATTTAAATAGAAAAGTAACGTTAAATTTTAAACGTGTACCAGTTGATAACATTCTTAAGAGTCTTTTTGATAGTCAAAATGTTTCTTATGAAATAAAAGATCGTAAAATATTTTTAAGAAACGATTCGCAACAAAATAGAGCTAGGGATCAAGATAAAAAAGTTGATGCCTATCAAAAAACAGTTACGGGTACCATTGTAGATTCTGAAGGTGTTCCCTTACCGGGTGCTAACATTGTAGAGAAAGGAACAACCAATGGAGTCACTGCAGATTTTGATGGTAATTTTTCCATATTAGTTTCTGATCAAAATGCAACTCTTATATTTTCATATTTAGGCTATGCAACTAGGGAAGTATTATTAGAAGGAAAAAGTAATGTTGATATTGTATTGCAAGAAAGTGCAGCAGGTTTAGAAGAGGTCGTTGTAGTAGGTTATGGTACAATGAAAAAGGCAGATTTAACTGGATCGGTTTCTCAAGTTAAAAGCGAAACTCTTGAATCGGTTCCTGTTTTCAATATGGCTCAGGCACTTAAAGTTGGCGCGTCAGGGGTTAGGGTTACTCAAAACTCAGGTACTCCCGGTTCTAGAATAGAGGTACGTATCAGAGGAGGAAATTCTCTAATAGGTAATAATCAACCTTTATATGTAGTTGATGGATTTCCTGTTACCAGTGGTATAGATTATTTGAATCCAGCAGATATAGAATCGGTTGATATCTTAAAGGATGCATCTGCTACCGCAATTTATGGTTCACGTGGCGCTAATGGTGTAGTAATAATTACTTCTAAAAGAGGTGTAAAAAATCAAGAAAGTAAAATTGAAGTAAATAATTACTTTGGTATGCAACAAACCATAAATCAATATGATGTACTCAATGCAAAGGAATATGCCGTTATAGCAAATGAATGGTTGAAAAATGAAGGCTTAGAACCAAATTTTAATATTGATGAAATTCAAAACCCAGGAACTGATTGGTTAGATGCCATTTTTAGAACATCACCTGTACAGAACCATACAATAACCTTTTCTGGTAGTTCGGATAAAGGCAGATATTCTATTTCCGGTAATTATTATGATCAAGAAGGAATCATAGAAAATTCAGGAGTTACTAGAGGTTCTGTTAGAGTTAATTTAGATCAAGAATTGAAAAGCTGGTTAAAAATGGGTATAAACCTTCAGTTGTCAAGAAGTGAGACTCAATCAGTTAATGTAGACAATGGCTACCGAGGTACATCTATGCTTTCTGCGGCAGCTTCGGCACCACCTACATTACCTCTGTATGATGAAGATGGACTTCCTACTCAAATTGGTCAGATTTATAATTTTGGATCTGCTGATATGAGAAACCCTTTATTATCTACACTTAACAAGAATCTAAGTTTCGCTAATAGTGTATTAGCAAACGCTACTTTCGATTTTCAAATTACACCTAGCCTTTCATTTAAGACTTTATTAGGCTTACAATATAGAAATTCGCGAAGTGAGTTGTTTACACCAACTGTGTATGAAAATGATAGAGGTTCTGCTCAAGAAGGTAATAATTACTTCAATTCTTTTTTAACTGAAAATGTCTTGACGTATTCAAAGACATTTAATGAAAAACATAGTGTAAACGTAATAGGTGGTGCTACCTATCAGACACAAATGAATAGATACTCTGGTATTTATGTAAGCGGTTTTTCTAATAATATTACCGAGAATTATAATTTGGCTGCAGCCGAAACTATTGGAAATCCTTGGTCTGGGTACTTTGATTGGACTTTAGCTTCGTTTCTATCTAGGGTAAATTACTCTTATGATGGAAAATATATGTTGACAGCTAGTATTAGGGCTGACGGTTCCTCTAGGTTTGGTGCAAATAATAAATGGGGATATTTTCCATCAGCTGCTTTAGCATGGCGTGTTTCTGATGAAGCCTTTCTTGAAAATAGCTCAACCATTTCAAACTTAAAATTAAGAGCTAGTTACGGTATTACAGGTAACACTGCTCTAAGTCCTTATCAATCACTAGATAGACTTAACTCGGCTAAATTTATTTTTGAAAATCAAGCAGACGTAATTGGATTTTATCCTGCAGGTATTTCCAATAGTGAATTGAAATGGGAAACTACAGGGCAACTAGATGTTGGGTTTGATTTAAATCTTTTTAATAATCGATTACGGTTTGTATTTGATTATTACAAAAAGAATACTAAAGACTTGCTTGCATCAGTACCCCTTCCTTCAAGTGTAGGGTTTAGCTCAATTCTTAGAAATCTTGGGGAAATACAAAATTCTGGAATTGAATTTAGTGTTGATGCCGATATTCTAAGAAACGATTTTAAATGGGATGTCTCGGCTCAAATTTCTGCTAATAGAAATAAAGTAATTGAGCTAGCTGGGGATAGTGATATTTTTGGATCGGCTCAAGCTGCGGTTTGGCCAAGCGCAAACATTGCGCGTGAAGGGGAACCTTTAGGAGTCTTTTACGGACTTCTTGAAGATGGTTTAGATGAGAATGGTTTTATAAAATATCAAGATTTGAGTGGACCTGACGGTGTTCCTGACGGATTAATAAATACGTTAGACCGTGTGATTTTGGGTAGTTATCATCCAGATTTTATATATGGGCTAACATCTAATTTTAGTTATAAAGGGATTGAATTAAATGTGATGTTGGAGGGAGTTCAAGGAAACGAATTATTTAATGCAACTAATGGAACACATTTAAATTCCTTTCAGCGAGGTAACAACCAATTTAGAGATATCATTGGTAATTATTGGACAGCAGAAAATCCTGACCCTAATGCAAAGTATCCTAAAATAAGTAGTGCTACCCAAATAACGGTTTCAGACAGATTTATAGAAGATGCTAGTTATCTACGAGTAAAATCAATGAGGTTGGCCTATAATTTTCCTGTATCTGAAATTGGTCTAAGTGATTTTGATATGCTTCAATTATATATATCTGGAACCAATCTATTCACTTTTACAAACTATTCAGGTATTGATCCAGAGGCTAATTCTCAAGGTACTGATTCAAGTAATATTGGGGATCGATTACGATTTGGTCATGACCAAAGTAGTTATCCTAGTGCCAAAATTTATGCGATTGGTCTAAAATTTAGATTTTAATTTATAAAGACATAACATTATGAAAAATATAGTTTTAGGATTATTAATAATAATGAGCCTCTCCGCCTGTGAGAAAACATTGGAAGAAGTTCCAAAGGATTTTGTTTCCAAGGCAAACTTCTATAATACCGAAGAAGATGCGCAAGCTGCCATTGTTGGTGTTTACGCTGGATTGCAAAGCGATTTTTATGGCATGAATCATTATTTGATGACTGAGCTACACGGTGATTTTATTTTGGGTAGAGGGTCACAAGCACCAATTACTATTTGGGACCAAATATTAGATCAAACAAGTATTGGAAGGTGTGCCTCAAATTGGTCATCTCTTTATACTACGATCAATCGTGCGAATGCGGTTTTAGATAATGTATCTCAAATAGAAGATATAGACCCAGAAGTAAAAGAACAGATTCTTGGAGAAGCACATTTTTTAAGAGCTTTAAGTTATTTTGAACTGGTTCGTGGTTGGGGGGCAGTACCGATTAAGACCAGTGAAAGTGTAGACTTAAGTACTGTAGAAGCTGCAAGGGAGCCTGAAAGTAAGGTGTATGAATTAATTGTAGCTGATGCTTTGGCTGCTGAAAACAGCCTTGGTGAAATAGGATCACAAACAGGTAGAGCATCTAAATGGGCGGCAAAAATGTTATTAGCTCACGTTTATTTAACTATGGAAAATTGGGAAGCAGCAGCTGAAAAAGCTGATGATGTTATTGTCAATGGTCCTTTTAGTCTTGTTGAAGTTGAAAGTCCAGATGATTTTTATAAGGTATTTGCTGTAGATTCTAGTACAGAAGATATAATGTCAGTACATCATTCTGAAACAAAAACTTCTGGTATTCCAACTTATATACATAGAGGTCAGGCATTGCCATATAATTATTCATCTACAGGTTACTTTGCATGGCTTCCAGATACAAATTCATTTATTGGTGATAGTTGGGACGATAACGATTTACGAAAGGATTTTAATTTATATACAGAGTATCAAAATTTTGATGGGTCATGGGTTTCTTTACCTGAAACTTTACCGGTACTCTTCAAGAAATTTATTTCTAATTCTTCTGGACAAAATGTATATAGTGTGCCTATTTATAGGTTTGCAGAAGCTTATTTAATTTATGCAGAAGCGGCAAATAATGCCAATGGAGGTCCAACAGCGCTTGCTACAGAGAGATTGAATATTATAAAAAGACGAGCCTATGGTTTGGATCTGAACACCGTTTCCTCAGAAGATTACACTTCTGGTATGGGTTCCACTGATTTTAGAAATGCGGTCTTACAAGAACGTGCTTATGAGTTTTTATTGGAACGCAGACGTTGGTTTGATTTAAAACGAACTGGAACAGTTAAGGAAGCTTTTACAGCCGCTGGCAAGAATATAATTGATGAGCGCTTTTTATGGCCTATTCCTGAAAATGAAATCAATAATAATCCGGCAATTAATCAAGCTGATCAAAACCCAGGGTACTAATATTTAAATAGAGTTAAGAATACAGGTCTCTAATCCGGCTTGTATTCTTTACCTCTAATTGGTTAAATAGATTTTTAAATCTGAAAGGTCACTTAAAGTTATTAATCCGCTTTTTAGTCAATTATTAATTGGGTGATTGAAAGGCTGGACTCTAAAAGAGTGCACTGCGCTTAAAATAAAACCAAAATTTCTAATCGAATAAGATTTTTGAAAATAGCATAAAAAATACTACTAATTAATAAAGAATATGACCAAACTAATTCAATTTTTCACACTCATATTAATGTTTCAAGGCTTGAACGCACAAACAAAAAAATATGATATAGTAATTTATGGGGGTACTTCTGCTGGTATTGCTGCCGCAATTCAATCAAGTAGAATGAATAAATCAGTAGTGCTTATAGAGCCAACTAGCCGAATTGGAGGTTTGACGACCGGAGGTTTAGGGCAAACGGATATAGGCAATAAACAGGCAATAGGAGGAATTTCCAGAGAATTTTACGAAAACATTAAAAAGTACTATGACGATTCAAGTAATTGGAAATGGGAAGATAAATCTGATTACAAAGATGGCGGACAAACACGAACGCAAGAAGGAGAGCCCACCATGTGGACTTTTGAGCCATCAGCAGCATTATCGGTTTACGTTCAAATGCTAAAAAAGGAAAAAGTAAAACTTATATATAACGAAAGGTTAAATAGAGATTCTGGTGTAGAAAAGGAAAATGGCAAAATCATTTCTATCACAATGGAAAGTGGAAAGAAATTCGTTGGTAAAGTGTTTCTTGATGCTACTTATGAAGGGGATTTAATGGCTACCGCTGGTGTTAGCTATACTGTTGGTCGTGAGAGTAATGAGGAATACGGTGAAACTTTGAACGGTGTTCAGGCTAATAATTACAATGTTTCATTGACCAAATTAGTTTCTAAAAATGCAGCTAATCATAATTTTATACCAAAAGTAGACCCCTATATTATTGAAGGGGATCCTAAGAGCGGACTTTTACCTAATATAAATGAAAAGCCCGGGGTTGAGGGAAATGGAGATGATAAGGTGCAAGCTTATTGTTTTAGAATGTGTTTGACCGACCACCCTGAGAATAGAATTTCTTTTAAAAAGCCAGATAATTATAATGAGTTAAACTATGAATTATTATTTCGTAATTATGAAGCTAGAGAAGGATCAGTACCAGATATGTACTATAAAGGTGGACCTCTATTGCCATTAATAAATTCTAGTATGCCAAATCGTAAGACCGATTCAAATAACAGATTTGGTTTTTCTACAGATTATATTGGTAAAAATTATGATTACCCAGAAGCTTCCTATGCCGAAAGGGAAAAAATCATCGAAGATCACCGTAATTATCAAATGGGCTTAATGTGGACATTGGCCAATCACCCCAGGATTCCTAAAGAGGTTCGTGATGAAGCTTCAAAATGGGGAACAACAAAAGATGAGTTTGAGAGAGAAGATGGTTGGCAGCAGCAATTATATATACGTGAAGCTAGACGTATGGTAAGCGATTATGTTATGACGCAGCGTAATTGTGAAGGGCTTGAAGTGGTAGAGGATGTTATTGGATTAGCCGCATATACAATGGATTCGCATAATGTACAACGCTACATAGACGCTAACGGTTTTGTTCAAAATGAAGGTAACGTTGAAGCGCATGGTTTTGATCCTTACCCTATAAGCTACAAATCTTTGACACCAAAAAAGGAAGAATGTAAAAACCTAATTGTACCGGTCTGTCTGAGCTCTACACATATTGCTTTTGGATCTATAAGAATGGAACCGGTATTTATGGTTTTGGGTGAATCAGCGGCTACTGCTGCATCGTTGGCAATTGATACAAATAATTCAGTTCAGGATGTACCCTATGAAAGTTTAAAATCCATTCTACTGAAAAATGGTCAACATCTTAAATAATTACTCAAATTATAATTGTTTTAATTATGAAGGCATTAAAAGAAATTGCTAATGAAAAAGCTGCCAAATTTTGGTTAAGGAAATATTGCTTTAGTAGTGTTATAGCTTTATGTATATTAATTTTTACGTCTTGTACAGAGAAAAAAGAGGAGTCAAATACTTTGCCGAATATTATCTTAATACTAGCCGATGATCTTGGTTATGGAGATTTGGGTTCATATAATGATCAATCTTTAGTGCCTACGCCTAATTTGGATAAATTGGCTTCTGAAGGTATCAGTTTTACAAATGCGTATTGTCCTGTCTCGGTTTGCACACCATCAAGATATGCGTTGATGACCGGTACTTATCCTTTTAGAAGTTGGAAGAAATCTGGTGTACTTGCAAATTATGAACCTTCCATGATCAGCGATGATCAATTAACACTTCCTAAAATGTTACAAGAAGCTGGTTATACTACGGCAGGTTTTGGAAAATGGCATTTAGGAGCAACTTTTCCAACATTAGACGGACTTAAACCAGCAGGCTACGGTCAGTTTAAATCAGAAAATAATGGTGAAAATATCGATTTAAGCAAGCCAATTGAAAACGGTCCTGTAGATAAAGGGTTTGAAAATTGGTATGGATTTAGTTGTGCAAGCGAATGTTGGGTTATGGATGGTAATACTATAGTTGCTGCTTTACAACACGAATTTTATAATATAGATTCTGCAGAGGATAAGGAGCATATTGAAATTATTCCTTCCAATCAATATCTTAAACTTCTAACTAAAAAAAGTATCGGATTTTTAAGTGAAAGATTTAGATCGACAGATAGAAGCCCATTTTTTCTATACTTTGCTCCTTATGTGCCACATATTCCATTGTCCGTAAGTGATGAGTTTATTGGGAAAACAAAAGCTGGATCTTATGGTGATTATGTTGCTGAATTGGATTCTTATATTGGTCAAATATTGGATGCACTGGAGAGTTCTGGGCAGGCAGATAATACCCTAATACTTTTTGCTAGTGACAATGGATCTCAATTTGAAAAAACTGGTTTGCATATAAATAATGCCAACCCTAGTAATGATTTGACAAGTGTAAAAGGGAAGAATAATAACTCTGAAGAGCATCATCCAAATGGCAAACTTAAAGGGTCTAAATGGACTATATGGGAAGGCGGGGTCCGTATGCCTTTTATAGCAAAATGGCCAGGTAAAATTCCCTCAGGTATGAAGTCCGACAAGATTTTTGCTTTAAACGATGTAATGGCATCTCTCAGTTCTATTGTTAAGTATGATATGCCAAATAACACTGCTATAGATAGTTATGATCAATCCTTGAACTTTATGGGTAAGGAAAAGAATATTAGAAACGCTGTCGTTGTACAATCTTCTAATGGTCAAATGGGATTACGAAAAGGGGACTGGAAGTTTATTCAACCTGATAATAATGATTTACAAGGTCAATTATATAATCTGGCAGAGGATGAATCTGAAACAAATAATTTGATCAAAGAGCAATATAAATTAGGAGAGAAAATGCAAAAGGAATTATTTGATATAATCGCCAAAACACGCTCTAAAAATTAAGAAGAATGAAAAATAGCAGGAAGTTTGTTCTCCATATGTTTGTGTTGATGATTATGACGTCAATCTAGTATTCATGTGATGAAAAAATTTAAGAAGCAAAAGATATTATATCATCATCTATGGAGGAACTTCGGCTGCAATATCTGCGGCGGTTGAAGCAAAACGTTCGTGCAAATCGGTTAATGTTGTCTCTCCGGATAAGCATTTGGTTAGTTTTACTTCTGGTGTTTAAGACGGGCTGTTACCAGTAATAAAAGTGTAAAAGAGGGAGGGGGGAGCTTGTAAGAGAATTTTATCAGAAAGTTTATAATCATTATTAATGCCTTTAGTTTAGATGAGTGTTAGAGCATGGATTTTGTCTGTGACCAGTTCTTAATAACAATCGGTTAAGAGCCTTAACTGTAGTAGATACTTATAGTAGAAGGTGCTAGGTGAAGTAGATAGGAAAATCACTCAAAGGAAATGATGTTGTGTAAGACCTGGAAACAGTTACTTTAGGAAAAAAAGCACGCAAACGTATAAAGGAGTATAACAGCAGCAAATTTATCAGAATAGTATTGGATAAATGGCATGTGGGAACAATGTTGAACTTGACTTCTTAAGGCCTGGGAGCCTATCGATAATCTGTTTATAGAAAGCTATAACGGTTCGTTTAAATTGAATGTTTCAATGCCAATAGGTTCTTTCCCCAATCCAAATGCACAACAAAAGTTCGTTATTGGAGAGAGGAACATAACAGCTTTAGCCTGTACAGATCGTTGGGGAACATGGCTCCCAACGAGTACATTAAAATGAATAAAAATAGTCCTTATTCTCTTGTTATGATTAATATCTAAATATGAAAGAAGATTACCTTTATTCTTTAAATTAGACTTTTAAAGTGCATTATATGGCTCTTTTTTGTGTGAATTTAATTATCTAAGTTAGAGGTACATTAAATAGTGCTTTAAAGCGCACTATTTAATATTTAGATGTAATTCAACTTCAAAGATAGGTTTTTAATGCGCTATTTTAAATTGGTAGTAGTTAGTGTGTTTTTTCTATTCAACTGCTTTTTTAGCTGTATTAAATCTATTTCCCGATACAAAAATTAGCAAAGATATTCCCCAACAACTCATCATTAGTCACTTGCCCTGTGATTTCTCCTAAATGATATAATGCTTCCTTCACATCTATAGCCATCAGGTCGCTTGAAAGTTCTGCTTTCATTCCAAATTGTACTTTTTCTATTTCTTCCAATGCTTTTAATAAAGAGTCGTAGTGGCGTGTATTGGTAACAATAGTTTCATTGTTTCGTAATGCACCAGTATTTACAAATTCCAAAAGGTTATTCTGTAATGCTTCTACACCTTCTCCGGTTTTTGCAGATAGGTATTTTACATTATCTAAATAGGTGCCTATTTTGTTTTTATCGTCTTCGGAAAGGGTATCGGCTTTGTTTACTAACAGGACTAAAGGTTTTAGCGGATTTTGGTTTTTTATCTTCTCAAAATCGATAACAATATTCTGTAGCTTTTTATCGTCGCTTAAAAGTTTTGACCCATCAACTAAAAGCAAAACTACTTGGGCTTGCTCTATTTTTTCAAACGTTCGTTTAATTCCCATTCCTTCTACGACATCTTCGGTCTCACGAATACCCGCCGTATCTATAAATCTGAATCCAATTCCACCAATAGAAATTTCATCCTCTATGGTGTCCCGGGTAGTTCCTGCAATATCAGATACCAATGCGCGTTCTTCATTTAAAAATGCATTTAAAAGGGTAGATTTACCTACATTAGGTTCACCCACAATTGCTACCGGAATTCCATTTTTAATTACATTTCCTACTGAAAAAGAATCTATTAAGCTTTGTAGTACTTTTTGAATACGGGTAAGCAATTCTTTAAATTGAGTACGATCTGCAAATTCTACATCTTCTTCAGAAAAATCGAGTTCTAGTTCTATTAATGAAGCAAAATTCAATAACTCGGTACGCAATTGTTTTATCTCATTACTGAATCCACCACGCATTTGTTGTACGGCTATTTGATGGCTAGCGGCATTATCACTAGAAATTAAATCGGCAACGGCTTCAGCCTGACTCAAATCCATCTTACCATTTAAAAATGCTCTTAGGGTGAACTCACCTGCATCTGCTGTTCTACAACCATTTCTTAGAAACAATTGAATAATTTGTTGTTGTATATATGGTGATCCGTGGCAAGATATTTCTATTACGTTCTCTCCGGTATAAGAGTGCGGATTCTTAAAGATTGAAACAAGTGCTTGATCTAGCACATTCTCACCGTCTTTAATATATCCTAAATGTATGGTGTGACTTTTTTGATTTTCTAGTGTTTTACCTGATACAGATTCAAAATGCTTGGAAGCAATGGTAATGGCATTTTGTCCTGAAAGTCTAATAATGGCAATAGCCCCTGCTCCTGAAGGTGTTGCTAAAGCTATTATGGTATCTGTTTGAATCATCATGCAAAAATAATCAATTATAGTTGTTGTAGTTTTCTTAAATTAATTGCATTTCGTCTTCTGAGTTTTAGTATACAGTAATTTTGTATCTTATTTTGTGTAATTTTTTTAAAAAACAAATTAATAAATTAAGGAGGAAGCTAGAAAAAGGAAGATGGAAAAGGTATCCTTTCTTCTTTTGAAGTTCAGAATAAGGAGGGTGGCACTGCTAGGAGTGAAATGAAGGTATTGAAGCAAAAGAAGAAATATACAACATTGGGTAGCAACGTATAATTTCTTCACTATTGTAACAAATAGAGGCTGTATGCGTCTTATAAATAGTATTCATCATTAAATCAATCAAAAAATGGAATTAGTAAATAAAAATGAAGTAGTTGTTCGTGAAGACCGAAATCTCTTGGTCATTACACATTTATCCCAATATTTAGATTTTGTAACAGGTTTCGGCGGACTTATAGTACCGTTAGTTATTTGGCTTACGACCAAAGATTCAGTTATTGGTATGCATGAGCATGGTAAATCTGTAATTAACTTTCAGTTGACCTTAATCTTATATTTGGTTATTGGTATACCTGGAATCTTGTTGTTTGGTCTAGGAATTTTATTGTTGGTTTTTGCCGGTATTTTGGCAGTAGTAATGCCTGCCGTGAATGCCATAAAAGCCAGTAACGGAGAATCACCTAGCTATTTTGGAACTATACGGTTTTTATCATAAACAGAGTTTTATAAAATGTAAAAAGGGTCAGTTATTAAACTGACCCTTTTTTTATCTATAAGATTTTAATTTTAGCTGTTAAGCATAACCGGCATCACCAGCATTGTTACAAATTCACCTTCATCTAAACCATCTGTTGGGGTAAGTATACCCGCACGGTTAGGTAGACTCATCTCTAAAGATACTTCATCAGAACCTAAATTGTTCAACATTTCAGTTAAGAATCTAGAGTTAAAACCAATTTGCATGTCATCACCTTTGTAAGAACACGTTAACCTTTCTTCAGCCTTGTTAGAGTAGTCTAAATCTTCTGCAGAAATATTCAATTCCGCACCTGCTATTTTTAAACGTATTTGGTGCGTAGTTTTATTAGAGAAAATAGAAACCCTTTTTACAGAACTTAAAAACTGATTTCTAGTTATTGTAAGTTGATTAGGATTCTCTTTTGGTATTACTGCTTCGTAATTAGGATATTTACCATCAATAAGTCTACAGATCAATTCAGTTTCTTCAAAGCTGAATTTTGCGTTACTTTCATTGTATTCAATAAGTACATCAGACTCGCTACCACCCAATATTCCTTTTAATAGTGTTAAAGGTTTTTTAGGCATAATAAATTCTGCTACTTGAGAAGCTCTTACGTCTGTACGTTGGTACTTTACCAGTTTATGGGCATCTGTAGCAACGAACGTTAAGTTCTCTGGAGAAAATTGAAAAAAGACACCGCTCATTACAGGTCTTAAATCATCGTTACCGGCAGCAAAAATTGTTTTATTGATTGCGGTGGCCAAAATGTCTCCTAGTAAAGTAGTTGAACTAGGGTTGCTTAATTCTACCGCTTTAGGGAATTCTGCACCATCGGCATAAGCTAAAGCATACTTGCCATGATTAGAACTAATTTCTACAGTATTATTATCTTCTACAACAAAAGTAAGTGGTTGCTCAGGGAAAGTTTTTAAAGTTTCTAAAAGCAATCTTGCCGGTACGGCAATAGTACCTTCATTATCAGAATCTACTTTTATTACTGAACTCATGGTAGTTTCCAAATCGGAAGCCGATACGGTTAGTTTGTCCTTCTGCAAATCAAACAGAAAATTATCCAAGATCGGTAATGTGTTACTGTTGTTGATTACACCTCCTAATATTTGAAGTTGTTTTAGCAAATAGGTACTTGAAACTATAAATTTCATTCTTTATATTTTAATGATATTACTCTTGATTTTATCAAGAATAACAGGTTTTAACTCCTTATCGTTGACAGTTTTCGTTACCAACAAAGATATTTTAATTGCTCTTTTTAAGGAAACAAACTTATTAACAGTTTGTTATCGTTTAAGGTAGTGTATATTACTAGGTATTACTACATTAAGATGCAAAAAAATGTGTTTGGTCATTAGTTATTAACTTTTGATGTTTCTCTATTTTATAAAAATACACTTATGTTTTCATGAAATAGAGTTTACTAAGGTCATTCAAAATCTACCATAATGGTATCTCTGTAATCTAGCCCTAGTAAAGTAGAAGCTCCTCCTACCGTGGTGAGGTTACTTTTGTAAATGGCCAATTCTATATAGTCGGAAGAATTAAATATAGCTAGCAGATCTCCGGCACTTTTGCGTTGGTTTTTTTCTAAACTATAATCTATAAAATCATTATAAGCTTTATGGATCTTATTTATTTTATGATTGCGGGCAATAAGCGTGTATCCTCGATCTTTTCGGTAGGCATCGAATAAATTCTTACGGATATTGGTGATAACATTTCCATAGTTATCAATATAGATTACGCTGCCAATAATTTTTTTTCCGTCTTCTACTATTCTTGGTGCAAATTCCCTAAGGTCGTTAAGTTCAGTAAACGGCTTGCCAACAAGCTCTAGAGTACCACCGCGAGCAATATGGCATGCTACCTGTATAAAGACATTTAACACGGGAAATGAGTTTGCTATGGAATCCGGTAAATGAATCTCCATTACCTTTTCAGGCTTCATTTCAGAAGTAATTAGCCCAATAACACCGGTATTTGCACTAATAAAATAGTGCCCGTTCACCAGGGCTACAACATGCTTGTTGTCTGGTGTTTCCTCAGAGTCTACGCCAACAATATGTATTGTCCCTTTTGGGAAGCTTTTGTAAGAGTTAGAGAGGATATATGCGCATTCGTGAATGTTGAAAGGCATGATGTCATGCGAAATATCAACAATTTTGGCATCGGGCAATTCTGTATATATGGAGCCTTTTAATACAGCTACAAAGTGATCTTTTAATCCGAAATCTGTTGTGAGGGTGATGATTGCCATACAGCAATGTTGATATGTTTTTGGTTAGTCAAACTTAAAATTTGCTTAAATTTGATATACAAAATTAAACAAAAAAATAGCGATTAGAAACTAATCTTCGCTAACTATATATCATTATAAAACTAACTGTTTGAACGAGATAATTCTAGAACTAACTGAAATTAGCCCGAGAGAGTTTTTTGGGCAGCAAAATGAACATATCGATTTATTGAAAAAGTATTTTCCTAAGCTGAAAATTGTTGCCCGTGGCAATAAGATCAAAGCCTTTGGAGATGAAGAACTTTTAGAGGAGTTTGAAAAACGGTTTAATTTATTGACCCAACATTTCCTTAAATATAATAAGTTAGATGAAAATAGCATTGAAAGGGTGTTGACGGGGTCTGAAGATGACGAACTGAAATCATCAAAGAATAGCGGGGAAACCCTAGTTCATGGTGTAAGCGGTAGGCTAATAAAAGCACAGACCGCTAACCAACGTCGTTTGGTCGATGCCTCTAAAAAGAACGATATGGTTTTTGCCATTGGTCCTGCCGGTACCGGAAAGACCTATACCGGGGTAGCACTTGCGGTAAAGGCATTGAAAGAAAAACAGGTCAAAAAAATTATTTTAACGAGACCTGCCGTGGAAGCGGGGGAGAACCTGGGATTTTTACCCGGCGATTTAAAAGAGAAGCTAGATCCTTACATGCAACCATTATATGATGCGCTTAGAGATATGATTCCTGCGGAAAAGTTGGTGCATTATATTGAAAATGGAACCATACAAATTGCCCCTATGGCATTCATGCGTGGTAGAACTTTAGATAATGCCTTTGTTATTTTAGATGAGGCACAAAATACCACCCATGCACAAATGAAAATGTTTTTGACCAGAATGGGTAGAAATGCCAGATTTCTTATTACTGGTGATCCAGGGCAAATAGATTTACCTAGAAGAACTATTTCGGGCTTAAAAGAAGCTTTGTTAATTTTGCAAAATGTTCCGGGTATAGAAGTTATTTACCTAGATGATAAAGACGTTATTCGTCATAAACTTGTGAAAAAAGTTATTGAAGCTTATAAAACTATAGAACACCACAATTAAAACTATACATGTCAAAGAATACTATTTACGAAACTGAATTTAATTTTCCAGGTCAAAAGAACGTCTATAAAGGCAAAGTAAGGTCTGTTTACACTTTAGATAACGATATGTTGGTCATGGTGGCTACAGATAGATTGTCTGCCTTTGATGTGGTAATGCCTAAAGGAATTCCCTATAAAGGTCAGATATTAAATCAGATTGCAACTCAAATGATGGCTTCTACTGAAGATATTGTTCCAAATTGGTTAACTGCTACACCAGATCCTAATGTGGCCATTGGCGCTGCGTGCGAGCCATTTAAAATTGAAATGGTCATACGTGGTTATTTATCTGGTCATGCGGCTAGAGAGTATACATTAGGTAAAAGAATACTTTGTGGCGTAGCAATGCCAGATGGTATGAAAGAAAATGACAAATTTCCTAGTCCAATAATAACTCCTGCAACGAAAGCAGAAATGGGTGACCATGATGAGGATATTTCTAAGGAGGATATCCTTAGTAAAGGAATTGTTACTGCAGAAGATTATGCTCTACTTGAAAAGTATACCTATGCACTTTTTCAAAGAGGTACAGAAATTGCTGCTGAAAGAGGATTGATTTTGGTAGATACAAAGTATGAATTCGGAAAAACCAAGGAAGGGGAAATAGTATTAATTGATGAGATACATACTCCAGATTCTTCCAGGTATTTTTATTCTGAAGGGTACCAGCAACGACAAGATGCCAACGAACCACAAAAACAACTTTCTAAGGAGTTTGTAAGACAGTGGTTAATTGCCAATGATTTTCAAGGTTTAGAAGGGCAAACAGTTCCTGAGATGTCTGATGAGTATATTGAATCTGTTTCTGAACGGTATATTGAACTGTACGAGCATATAACAGGAGAGCCATTTGTAAAAGCGGATACTACACACATTCATGATAGAATAAACAGAAATGTATTAAATTATTTAGAGAGTTTATAAAACTATCTAAGCAATGATTTAAGAGAGAAGTTTTTCTTTTCCTTTAAGCGAGAAATAATTTTTAAAAAGGCGACGGCTGTAATGTAGGCGTCGCCTAATGCCGTGTGTCTGTCTTTTTTTGAGATGGAGAATTTTTCTGCAAGTTCGTCTAAGGAATAATTTAGTTTTGGTTGTACTAAATAAGATTTAATGAGTGTTTTTTTATAAATGACACCAGTATCTAAAACTTTATTTTTTAGTTTGGGTAAATGATGTCTTTCTAAAGCGGTATTGAGCATACCTAGGTCAAAACCTGCATGATGGGCAACAATTACAGCGTTGCCTATATATTCCAGAAATTTTTGCATGGCTAAAAGTTCACTTACGCAATTTCTTCGACCGTTTTTTAATAAGCCGTGTACATGAACTGTTTCTTTATTAAATTTTTCCTGCTTTAAATAGATATCAAAAACATCTTGCACAAAGATGGTTTCTTTTTTGATTTTTACGGCACCAATAGAGAGTATTCGATCTTCTTTAAAGCTAAACCCTGTTGTTTCTGTATCTAGAACTACAAACGTTAGTTCGTCAATTTTTTTGTTTTGAGTGTCTTTGAAAAGGCTCTCGTATGTTTTCCAAAATTCTGGTAGATTTTTAGGTGTTTTTTTAAATAATCCCATTATCCTAGAATATTAGTCACCTTAAAACGAAGTGTTATCAGTTCTTGAATCTCCTTAATTGCTTTAAAGGTACGCTTCAATTTCATTTTTTCTTGCTTGCTTAACTGGTCTAATTGAATAAATCTTCCTGAATCATGATTAGCCAGGCCTTGTCGCGTTCTAAATTTCAATAATGCCTTAGTGGCATAAGAGCAGGCCAAATATAATTCTTGGTTATTGGGTTCAAGTTCTGCCAATTTTTCATATCGTTCCCATGTGTTACTAATTGCTTTAACAGCATGTGATAATATTAAAACCCGTGCGGCATCTATCAATGGCCTTAGTGCTCTGCTCTTTAGGTCAAAGGAATCTTTATGTTGTCCGTCTTGCTCTACTACAAATTGTCTGAAAAATCCAGTTGGTGAAGGACTCTGAAGTGCTCCATTGGCTAAATGCACCAAGAAAATTGGGTGTTTTTCAACAGTTCTAAATATATGGTCAGACATATTGTCCAATAAACTTCTATCGCCAAATGCTAAACTAAAATCAAAAAAAATGGAGGACATTAAAACTTCGTTGGGTCCGGGGTTACCGATCCAATATGATAATTTGCTCTTCCATTCCTGCAAACTTAAACACCATTTTGGGTTAGAGGCCATCATATCTGCTGGACAATATTCGTACCCTATAGTATTTAATCCTTTGGTAATATGTTTTGAAAGCTCTAGAAAATACGTGGTGGTTTTAGGTAGGTCTTCTTCTGGTACATCTTCAAAAACCAGGGCATTATCCTGGTCTGTATGCAATAGTTGTTCACTTCTACCTTGACTTCCCAAAGCCAGCCAAGCAAATTTAACGGGTGGGGCAGAATCCATTTTAGCAATAGAAATTTCTACTACCTGCTTAATACAGGTGTCATTCAATTCAGAAATAATCTTTGCAATTAATCCCAATGGTATATTTTGCTCTAAGTATCCGGATAAAAGTACCATCACACTTTTTCTGATCTGCTTTATTTTCTTAATGCGAGAGGTGCGTTTAATTGCTTTTACCAGTACGGCTGGGTTGTCACCCAAAGAAACCATAACATCATGCTTGGATAATATGCCTAATGCCGTTGAATTAGAGGTGCCGTCTTCGGTAATCACCAAATGACTTATATTACTCTTCATCATAGCCATTTGGGCCTGAGTAATCGTCAGGTTTTTAGGATAGGTGATAACGGGCGTAGTCATTATAGACTTAACTGATGCTGTTATGGGTTGCTCACCTGAAATTACTTTGTTTCTAAAATCTTTATCGGTTATTACGCCTACGGGTAAGTCCTTGCTAGTGACCAATATGGATCCAATTTTCTTTTTGGACATGATATCAGCAGCTTTTTTAATGGAAGTTCTTGTAGAACAAGTTACCAGTTTTTTTGAATAACTGGCTAATTGTAAATCTGGGAGTACTTTTTCTTTGTTACTATTTTCTTCCTCTTCGTTGTCATAAAGTTTTCCTTTTTGATTTTTTGCATACGGATTCCTAGAGTTAGAAGCGAAACTCTCCATCAGGAAAATCGTTACCTGGTCATTCTGTTTTGCTATAGGTTTAAATATATTGATAGGGATTCCGTAAAGGATACACTCTTCATGAGCTCTAGCTTCAAGCTTATAATTTTCATTGGCAAAAAGCGGACGAAGTCCAAATATGTCACCCTCATCACAGTAGTCCAGAATGTTAGATGATGCAAGATTATTTAAGGTAACCGCACCTTTATGAACTAAATAAAAATAGGCATGTTGAGGTTCGTCTACGGTGAAAATGATACTGTTTTTTTCTTTGTAAACGATCAATACTTGTTCGGCCAACTCAAATAAAGAATTGCTGTCAAGAACATTAAATGGCGGGTAGTTTTTAATAAAATCGGCTACCCTTTCAGAAATCAGGTTTTTCATAAACTAAAGTTAGCGGAATAACCGCTGTAATAAAAAGACAGTCATAAATAGCATAACAAAGTAAAGCATGCTTTGTTTTGAATAAAAATTAACAATCACTCAAGAAAACACCAACTGCTAGTCCGCCTTCTGAGGTTTCTTTATATTTAGAGCTCATGTCTTTTGCAGTTTCCCACATGGTCTGTACTACCTTATCTAAAGGTACTTTAGCTGCTGATGGGTCGGATCCTAAAGCAAGTTCTGCAGCATTAATTGCTTTTATTGCTCCCATAGAATTGCGTTCAATACATGGTATTTGCACCAAACCGCCAATAGGATCGCAGGTGAGTCCTAAATGATGTTCCATGGCTATTTCTGCAGCCATAAGTACTTGCTCTGGTGTGCCGCCCAGTAGTTCTGTAAGGGCACCTGCGGCCATTGCGGATGACACCCCTATTTCTGCTTGGCAGCCGCCCATTGCGGCAGATATGGTGGCGCCTTTTTTAAAGATACTCCCAATTTCACCGGCAACTAATAGAAACTGTTTTATGTGCTCAAAATTACCCGCATGGTTTTCGATGACCATATAATACATTAAAACCGCAGGGATCACACCGGCACTACCATTTGTTGGTGCGGTAACAACGCGGCCTAAAGATGCATTTACTTCATTTACACTTAATGCAAAACAGCTAACCCATTGTAATATTTGTCTAAACTTTACTTCTGTCTGTCTAATGCTTTGCAACCATTCTTCAGGAGTGGAGTAGGGAAGACCGCTTTTTAGTTTATTATGCATTTCAAAAGCCCTGCGTTTAACATGTAGTCCGCCAGGTAAAGTACCTTCTGTGTGGCACCCGGTATACATGCATTCTAGCATGGTAGACCAAATACGTTTTAATTCATGGTCAATTGTTATTTCGTCTCGTAAGGACCTTTCATTTTGTAGTACTAGTTCAGAAATCTTGAGTTTTTCACTATTACAAAAATCCAGTAACTCAGTTCCTTTTTGAACCGGAAAGGGGAACTTGTTAAACATGTCAATTTTGCGTTTGGCATTTTTTCGTTCCTCGCTAATTACGAATCCGCCGCCTATAGAATAATAGGTCTTCGATATTTTTTTGCCAGATTTCAATGTAGCCTGAAACTTTAATCCGTTGGCGTGAAATGGAAGGAATTTTTTGTTGAATATGATATGTTTACTTGGATCAAAGGCTATGCTGTATGTGCCAGCTAAAAGTAACACATGTTCCTTTTTAATTTTAGCTATTAACGGATCTATTGTTTCAATAGGAATTAATTCTGGATCGGCACCCAATAGCCCTAGCATTACGGCATAGTCTGTGGCATGACCTTTACCCGTTAATGAAAGTGAACCGTATAAATGCACTTCAACCGCTTCAACTTTCTCAAGATTGTCTTTGGAATTTAATCTGGCCAACCACCGCTCTGCGGCTCGCCATGGACCAAGAGTGTGAGAGCTGGAAGGACCCACGCCAATTTTTAACATATCAAAAACACTTATACTCTCTATTTCCAAGTTGCTCTATATTTTATAGGCTAAGATACAATGTTTCGTAGACCTATTAACTATACCTAAATGGCATAATTAATATCAATGAATGACTATTGGTGACATCATGTCAGTTTTTCTGGCTTGGCATATTGTTTGTCATTTACAAACCGATTGTAAAATAAAGCACTTAATTTAAAACATATAAGATGAGTAAGATTATAGGTATAGATTTGGGTACTACCAATTCTTGTGTTTCTGTAATGGAAGGTAATGAGCCAGTAGTAATACCAAATGCAGAAGGTAAAAGAACAACCCCGTCTGTTATCGCTTTTGTAGAAGGTGGTGAAATTAAAGTTGGTGATCCAGCTAAAAGACAGGCAGTAACAAACCCTACTAAAACCATTTATTCTATTAAAAGGTTTATGGG
This sequence comes from Maribacter ulvicola, assembly GCF_900155985.1. Classification (GTDB taxonomy): domain Bacteria; phylum Bacteroidota; class Bacteroidia; order Flavobacteriales; family Flavobacteriaceae; genus Maribacter; species Maribacter ulvicola. The sequence continues at coordinate 102,379 of NZ_FTMA01000003.1, read as the reverse complement.
TAACAAATATTCAGAGTCTAGTAAAGAAGCTGGAAGAGTACCTTACAAAGTAGTAAAAGGTGATAATGATACACCAAGAGTTGATATAGACGGACGTTTGTATTCTCCTCAAGAACTATCTGCTATGATTCTTCAGAAAATGAAGAAAACGGCAGAAGATTATTTAGGTCAAGAAGTATCTCGTGCCGTAATTACTGTACCTGCATATTTTAATGATGCACAAAGACAAGCTACGAAAGAAGCAGGTGAAATTGCCGGTTTAACTGTAGAACGTATTATCAACGAACCAACCGCAGCTTCTTTGGCTTACGGTATGGACAAAAAAGATACAGATCAGAAAATAGTTGTTTTTGACTTTGGTGGTGGTACACATGATGTATCTATCTTAGAGTTGGGAGATGGTGTTTTTGAAGTATTGTCTACAGATGGTGATACGCACTTAGGTGGTGATGATGTAGATCAAAAAATTATTGATTGGTTGGCTGAGGAGTTCAAGTCTGAAGAAGATATGGACCTTAGAAAAGATGCTATGGCGTTACAACGTTTACGTGAGGCAGCTGAGAAAGCAAAAATTGAATTGTCATCTTCTGCACAAACAGAAATCAATTTACCATATGTTACAGCTACGGCTTCAGGACCAAAGCACTTAGTGAGAACATTGACTAGATCTAAGTTTGAGCAATTAATTGCCGATTTGGTAAAAAGAACTATTGAGCCATGTGAGACTGCCTTGAAAGCAGCAGGACTTTCTAAGAGTGATATTGATGAGATTATTTTAGTAGGTGGTTCTACTAGAATACCTGCGGTACAAGAAGCTGTTGAGAAATTCTTTGGTAAGAAACCTTCTAAAGGAGTAAACCCAGATGAGGTTGTTGCAATTGGTGCGGCTATTCAAGGGGGTGTTTTAACAGGTGATGTTAAAGATGTATTGTTATTAGATGTTACTCCGCTTTCATTAGGTATTGAAACTATGGGGAGCGTAATGACTAAATTAATTGAGTCTAACACAACAATACCAACTAAAAAGTCTCAAGTATTCTCTACTGCTGCTGATAACCAACCATCGGTTGAAATTCATGTATTGCAAGGAGAAAGACCAATGGCAAGCGATAACAAAACAATTGGTAGATTCCATTTAGACGGTATTCCACCAGCAAAGAGAGGTACTCCTCAAATTGAAGTAACTTTTGATATTGATGCTAACGGTATTATTAAAGTATCTGCAACTGATAAGGCTACGAACAAAACTCAGGATATTCGTATTGAAGCTTCTTCTGGTTTAACTGAAGAAGAAATCAAGAAGATGAAAGCTGAGGCTGAAGCAAATGCTGAATCTGATAAAAAAGCGAAAGAAACTGCTGATAAGTTGAACGAAGCAGACGGAATGATTTTCCAAACGGAATCTCAACTTACTGAATTTGGTGATAAATTATCTGACGATAAGAAAAAACCAATTGAAGACGCTTTAGCAGAATTGAAAGCGGCATACGAAACTAAAGACTTGGCTGTGATTACACCAGCTTTAGATAAAATCAATGAAGCTTGGAAAGTTGCATCTGAAGAAATGTACAAAGCGCAAGCTGACGCTCAAGGTGCTCCTCAGGGAGAACCAACTGCTGATGGTGGTGCTGCTGAAGGTGATAACGTTGAAGACGTAGACTTCGAAGAAGTTAAATAATATAGCTATTAGTTATTATAGAAAAGGGACGGTATTTACCGTCCCTTTTTACATTTATGAAATATTCTTTTATGCCTATTTTTAATAAAGTAATTTTGTAGTATGATTAAGAAATCTCATATCATCTTTTTAACGGTTTTTATAATAACGTTCTCTACAGTAAAAAGTCAAGAAATTCAAATTTTCACCATTAAGGATTTTGACTTAAAAGGACATGTTAAAGTATGTTTAGTAAATACAAATTATGGTAAGGAAGAATATGATTTTAACAAGAGCGGCCTACTTACCAAGTCTGTCACTAGATATAATGAAGCTGATTATGATGTAGTTCATTACAAGTACGGCAAAGGCAAACTATTGGAAAAAAGAGCAGAGTCCTATAGAGACAATACATTTGATCCAAGTACGTCAATAGCCCATTTTTATGAGATAGACTCTACTGATAATTTAAAAATTAAAGAGCGTATATTTTCTTATGATAAGCAGTTTTTAGATCAATATATCTATGTTTATGATGAGTATGGAGATTTAATTAGTATTCAAAGAACCAATAATGACGGTATAGATATCACCCAAATTGAATATAAGAAATTTAAAGGTGAGAATACTGTTACCTATCTATTGAATGAGGTTCCTTTAAAATCTATACGTACATCCACCTTAAAACCTAAAAATAAACCGGCTCAAAGAATCATTTTGACTAAAGAATATTTAAAGGGAGAGGAGAGTGGTGCTTTTGAAGAAGTGTTTAATATGGAGGGTAAATTAATAGCACAACAAGAATTTGAATTTAATTCAGAATTGAAGAAATTTGAACCAACAACCCGTACCACTTACGAATATGATGAAAAAGGTGCTTTAATTGCCCAAACTGCGAAAAGAGGTGCTGGTATTATTAAGAAAGAATATATTTATCAATACGATAATTCTAAATTTGGTAATTGGATCAAGCAAATTGTAACGCCAGATAATACCTATACTACTAGAAAAATCACCTATTATCTATCAGATACAAAAGCTGTTGAGGAGTAAAGCTTATTGGTTGGTGGTTGACCATTCTTCTCGCAGAATGCCATAACAACACGTATTCCTTTTAAAGCCATCTAATAAGTACACATCTTTTCTAAGAATACCCTCTAAGGTGCACCCTAGTTTTTCTACAGCTTTTCTTGATCTTAAATTTCTTTCATCTACCCGGAATTCTACTTTTTCAAAATCTAAGGTTCTAAACGCATAGGCTAGCATTAATTGTTTCATTTGGGTATTTAACCCTGTACCTTGAAACTCACGCCCGATCCAGGTTGATCCAATATGTAAAACTCTATTTTTTCTGTTGATATGCATAAAACGGGTAGAACCTGCAAAAGCATCATGTTTTCTGTCATAAATGATAAAGGGCATACTGGTGCCTGCCGTTAATTGTTGTAGAGCTATTTCTACATAATTTTTTAAGCTATTTGGTGTTTCAATATCAGAAGGAGAGTATTGAGCCAATTTTTCCTGTGAAGCAATAGGAATCAGTTTTTTGTAATTGTCTATGGTGAGCGGACTTAATATTACCCGTTCGTTTTCTAAGATTGGTGTATTTATCATAGCGCCAATTGATTTATAATCTCCTTTTTTACTTCGTGTCCACCATCAAAAGAGATGTTATTAATACGTTTCCCAAAAAGTATTTTAAGTTTGTTATTCTCTTCTATCCATCTATCTGGTGTCAAGTATTCATCGTTGCGTCCAACCATTGATACAATTTCTGTTTCACTATTTAAGTGGTCGAAATCGGCAGTTTTTAACTCCTTAGGAATTCCTCCTGCATACAGTATCAATTTTGAACATTTTAATTTAGAATGTGCCAAATACCGTAGTGCTATAGAAACACCTTGAGAAAATCCAAAGAAAATAATTTTACAATTTAATGGGAGTTTTTCATTATCTAATACAGCATCTAAATAATTATAGAGGTTCTTGGTTTCTTGTGCTGTATTTTCTTTTGTTAACCAACTTGCGCCTACATGCTTATATTCATTTTTTAAATAGTATTTGGAAGGTGCTTGTGGGGCTATTATATAATTTTCCCTCTTAGGCAGTTCATTGAAATACTTTAAGAAGAATCTACTTAAGAATCCTATACCATGAAAAACAATCCAAACTTGTTTTGTATCGTTATTTAATTCATTTAAAGTTTCATAGGTGTTTGTACTTTTGTAGGTTACATTTTTTATTTGGTTTTTCATCAATAGGTCCTTTTTGTTATGCTTTTCTGTTGGTAATGTAATGCTTAATTTTACAAAAAAAAGGATGAACGATTACAAAGAAAAAATTCTAAAGATTTGTAACGAAACTTCTAAGAATACCTTAATGGAAACCTTGGATATTGAATATGTTGATGTTGGAGAAGATTTTTTATTGGCTAAGATGCCGGTTACTCCAAAAGTGCATCAGCCAGACGGGGTTTTGCATGGTGGGGCTACGGCTGCATTGGCAGAGAGTGTTGGTAGTGCTGCGTCTTATGTGTTTTTAGACGGTAACAAATATTTTGTTAGAGGCTTGGAGATTTCTGCTAATCACGTAAAAAGCGTAAAAGAAGGTTTTGTTTATGCAAGGGCTACCATTTTACACAAGGGTAGAACTACCCAATTATGGCAGATCAGGGTTACCAATGAGGATGATCAATTGGTTTCTCTTTGTAAGCTAACTACTATCGCATTACCTAAGAGTTAATATGGTACAAGAACTTTTTGATCGGGCTACAAAATGCTTTAAAGAGCAGTTACCGTTTGTAGTATACAGTAAGCCAAATGAAACTGAATTAGTAGGTGTTTTTCAGCACAACGATGCTGTACATAAGGTTAAGGATTTTACGGAAACAGGATTTGTTTTTGCTCCGTTCGATTTAAATTCAGATGCTATATTATTAAAGTTGGATGCCGTTGAAAAGGTGCGGTTGAATAGGTCTCTAGAGGTTGCCGTTCATGAAGATAACATGCCAAAATGTGATGCTATAGAGAAGGAAGGCTATATTAAATTAATTTCAAAAGCTATTGATCGTATTCATCAGGGTGATTTTAATAAAGTTGTATTGTCCAGGAAAATAGAAGTTGATTGCAAAGACGATAACTTTAAAGTGTTTCAGCGCATACTTTCAGTTTATAAACAAGCATTTTGTTACTTCTGGTACCATCCAAAAATAGGAACATGGATGGGTGCTACTCCAGAAATATTAGTAAAAAGTAATGGCGCTCAATTTACCACAATGTCTTTGGCGGGCACTCAGAATTCTGTAGATGACAATGAACCCATTTGGACAGCGAAAGAATTACATGAGCAACAGTTGGTTACTGATTACATTTTTGACACCTTAAAGGAGAAGGTTAATTCTCTAAATAGTTTAGAACGAGGGTCGGTAAAAGCAGGTAGGTTATGGCACCTTAGAACAGAGATGAAAGGTACATTCTCACCTAATAAATTTGGTGATGCTATAAAAGCATTACATCCAACCCCTGCGGTTTGTGGTAGTCCGTTAGAGAATGCAAAGCAATTTATTTTTGAAAATGAGAGGTATGAACGTACTTTTTATACCGGGTTTTTAGGAGAGCTGAACACAAAAACAGAATTATCTAGAAATAGAAACCGTCGTAATCAGGAAAATAGTGCTTATAGAAGCGTTGTAAGATCTTCGGAACTTTATGTAAATCTTCGCTGCATGCAAATGTTTCAAGGAAAAGCTGAGATATATGTAGGTGGTGGTATCACCAGTGATTCTATACCTGAAAAGGAATGGGAAGAAACCGTTTTAAAGAGTAGAACTATGTATCGTGTTCTAGGGTCTAAATAGATGGGCAACTTTTGGGTAATAACCAGCTTTGGTCGTATTTTTGAGCCACATGAAATACTCCGCTATACCCACTGCACAATCTATTGTTTTACATTGCCTGGCAAAGAATATTTCTAATATTGTAATATCGCCGGGATCAAGAAATGCCCCGTTGACCATAGCCTTTGCCGAGAATCCTTTTTTTACGTGTTATAGTATTGTTGATGAACGTTGTGCCGCTTTTTTTGCTCTAGGTATGGCGCAGCAATTACAAGAACCTGTTGTCATTTTATGTACATCTGGTAGTGCTCTTTTAAATTATTACCCTGCAGTTGCAGAGGCTTATTTTAGTAATATTCCACTACTGGTTATTTCTGCTGATAGACCGGTTTATAAATTGGGGATTGGGGATGGCCAAACTATTAATCAGCGGAATGTATTTGAAAACCATATTAGATATTCGGCCAATCTAAAGCAAGATGTTAGCCATGCTACGGCCAAGGTCTTACAATATAGACCAGAGTGGATTTCTGGTAGAGAGATAATCGATGTTCAACAAGAGGTTCAAAATTTTAATGATGGCGAGTTAAATCTTGCCTTGGAAATTGCCTTGACCACGAATACTCCTGTTCATATAAACATCCCTTTTGAAGAGCCTTTATATGAAACGCTGTCTGAACCCACAATATCTCCGCAGATTAGTGCTATTCCTTTTGAAATTGACCATGTTGTTAATTTAGGGAAATACAGGGAAATTTGGAAAACCTCTACTCGTAAATTGGTTTTGGTAGGGGTGAATATGCCAAATGTAATTACAGCTGCTTTATTAGAGAAACTAGCTCATGATCCAAGCGTTTTGGTGTTGACAGAAACAACCTCTAATATGCATCATCCTAATTTTTTCAATAGTATTGATTCTTTAATCGCGCCTATTGAAATGCATGCCGAAAAAGAATTGGAATTTGAAAAATTAAAACCAGAGGTGTTGATTACTTTTGGCGGACTCATAGTTTCAAAAAAAGTAAAAGCATTTTTAAGAGATCATGCACCAGAACACCATTGGCATGTAGACGGACAATTTGCTAACAATACCTTTTTTTGTTTAGAAGAGCATATAAAAGTTTCTGTCAATGACTTTTTCAGCGAAATGTATTCAGCAGAGGCTGTTTTAAAAAGTGATTATTATTCTCATTGGAATTTGGTAAAACGGAACTATGAGCATAAAAGGAGGCAATATTTACAAGAAATTCCGTTTTCAGATTTCTTGACCTTCCAGCATATTTTGGCAGCTGTGCCTAACAATTATATGTTGCAATTGGCTAATAGTTCTACCATTAGATATACGCAACTATTTAATGTTAACCCTACACTAAAAGTATTTTGTAATAGAGGTACAAGTGGTATAGACGGTAGCACATCTACCGCAATAGGGGCTTCTGTAGTAGGTAGTTCGCCTACACTTTTTATAACAGGAGATTTAAGCTTTTTTTATGATAGTAATGCGTTGTGGAATAACTACTTAAAGCCTAATTTTAGAATTATTGTCATTAATAATAATGGTGGAGGAATCTTTAGAATACTTCCGGGAAAAGAGAACTCTGATGTTTTTGAAACTTATTTTGAGACCAGACATTCTTTATCGGCAGAGCATCTTTGTGCCATGTACGGTCTCAATTATAGAACGGCAAGATCATCTGAAGAACTTGAAGAAGAATTACGTGATTTTTTCAAAGAAACGATGTGTCCGCAATTACTGGAAATTACTACACCTGCATTAAAAAACGATAAAATTTTGATTGATTATTTTCGTTTTATATCTTAGTGAGGTATTAACCATTAATTATAACACATTAAGTATGAGTAAAAGAGACGATTTAATCGAAAAATATGCTGCGGACATCAAAGATAAATTTGGTGAGAATGCAGATATGGATTTACTTAAAAAAGTAACTGTTGGTTTAGGACCTTCTATTTACAATATTGACGCTTCTAAAGTATCTGGTACGGACCAAAAGGAACTAGACACTGTAAAGAACAATTACTTGATCAAGAAGTTAGGTCTTGCTGATGATTCTAAACTTGATGATGCTATTGCCACTGTTTTGGAGAAGTATGGCTCTTCTAACAGAAATAAGCATAGAGCAGTGATTTATTACAAGCTATGTCAACATTTCAACAAAGCATCTGTTTATGATAAATAGTTAGTAGTCAAATAACTTTAAGACCGTTTCCTTTTTTTTGGTAACGGTCTTTTTTTTACGTTAAGATTTTAAATATTTTAAATGTAATTTTGCAACATGATAGAATTAGGACGTATTAACAACCTTGAAATTTTAAGAGACACTAGTGTAGGTCTTTTTTTAGGTGATGAAGAAGAAAATGATATTTTATTACCCAATAAATATGTGCCTACAGCGTATGAAATAGGCGAGAAGATCAAAGTTTTTTGTTATTTGGATTATGATGAAAGGCCTGTTGCAACAACCTTAGAACCAGACATAATGCTTGGTGAATTTAGATTGTTACAAGTGGCGGAAGTTAATGAGTTTGGTGCGTTTATGCAATGGGGTCTAGAAAAGCATCTATTGGTTCCTTTTAGAGAGCAACGTGTTAAAATGAAAGAAGGCCAGTGGTATGTGGTTCATTGTTACTTAGATGAACGCTCTGGTAGATTGGTTGCCTCTAATAAGCTTGATAAATTTTTAAGTAATGATACCGTAGATCTTAAAGAATGGGAGCAGGTAGATTTAGTAGTTACAAGACAAACCGATTTGGGTTGGGAGGTTATCGTAAACGAAAGACATAAAGGCCTGGTCTATTTTAATGAGGTATTTAAGCCAATTAATATTGGTGATGTTATACCTGGGTGTATTAAAACGATCAGAAAGGATAATAAATTAGATATTTCTTTACAACCTTTAGGCGCTAAAGTATTAGAACCTGCAGCAAAAAAAATATATGAAGTGCTTGTTGAAAGTGGCGGTTTTTTAGGATTACATGATAAATCTGCGCCAGAGGAAATTAGAGATGTATTTCAAATGAGCAAGAAGACGTTTAAGAAGGGGCTAGGGACTCTTTATAAGGATAGAAAAATAAAGATTGAATCTGATGGTATTTCACTAATAGATGATTAAATTTTTAAATTGTAAGATAATTCTTAAACATTTGATTATCAATTTAGTGTGTTTAAAATTTATATAGGTTAGTACATTATAATAGAATTTTATTTTTTTTTGTGAGAAATAAAAAGTTATTAAATTTTTTTGCCTTACATTTAGATTTTAAGTGTAAAAATTACCCCTGTATATGCCTTTTATAGAAGAAAGCGATTTATTGGAATTGCATAAAGATGTCGACAAAGCGCAAATTATAAATGAGCGTTTGATTGATCAGATAAAATTTAAGAATAAAGAATTAAAGAAAAGTAAGATTCAGCGAAATATCTTGGCTGGGATTACAGGTTTATTTCTAATAGGAGGGTTAGCTTTTACTTCTTTTACAGCGGGTTTGTCCAGTTCAGGTGGTTTTAATAGGAAATCATCTAAAGACTTGGTTTTAACATCTATTGATAGCGTAGATGCAATTAGAACACGTTTAGAGAATTTAAAAGAGCAGAATGAAGAGCTTAGTCTTGTAAAAGAATTTTACTTGGCAAAAGAGTTCTTGCAGAAAGAAAAAATATACTCGGTTCAGGTGAAATCATTTGTTGATAACAATGTAACCTTGGCATCAGAGGCACTTACCAACACTTTATTTGTTAAAACGAATCCTTTTTATTCCTACTCACTTGGTAATTTTGAGACACTGGAAGAAGCACAATCCTTTAGACAGCAATTGGTTGATATTGGATTTGGAGATGCTTTTGTAGCATCATATCAAGATGGTAAAAGAATTCAAATAGAAGATCCGTTTTAGTGACTAAAGTTAAAGCTTGGCTCAACGCAGCAAGACTTAGAACGCTTCCCTTATCAATTTCAGGTATACTTGTGGGAACTGGTATGGCAGCCTATCAAGGGATGACTAATGTCTATATTTTTATTTTGGCAATCTTGACTACCATAGGGTTGCAAGTAACCTCTAATTTTGCCAATGATTACGGTGATGGAGTCAAAGGTACCGATGGCGATGATAGGGTAGGGCCTAAAAGAGCCTTGCAAAGCGGGCTCTTGACTGCAGGGCAATTGAAATCAGGTATTTATTGGAGTATTCTTATAAATGTAATCCTCATAGTGTCGTTAATTGTAACTTCATTTGGGCTAAAAGATATGCTATATCCAATAGTTTTCTTGTTGTTAGGTGCATTCGCCATTTGGGCGGCAATTAAATATACGGTAGGTAAATCAGCTTACGGATATAACGGTTTAGGAGATGTATTTGTTTTTATCTTTTTTGGATTGGTAAGCGTTTTAGGTACGCTGTTCTTATACTTAAAAACAATAACATTCTTGGCAATTTTGCCAGCGGTTTCTGTAGGGCTTTTAAGCGTAGGGGTGCTTAATCTCAATAATATGAGGGACATAAAATCGGACGCAGCAGTGGGGAAGAATACTATAGTGGTAAAAATGGGATTGTTGAATGCTAAAAAATATCATTATATGTTACTTTTGCTATCAGCTATATGTTTGTTTTGCTTTTTATTTGCAACAAATGCATCAATGTTACGTTATGTATGTCTTATTGGCTATATACCCGTGTTTGTTCACTTAAGGAAAGTAGCCACTACCCATGATGCCGCCAAGCTAGACCCCGAGCTTAAAAAATTAGCGTTGAGTACCTTTTTTATAGCATTGCTGTTTTTTATTAGTTATTATAATTTTTTGTAATTTTGAGTATAACCCACAAACCTGTTTAAGTCTTGGAACAACCTATAAAAATTCTAATTGTTGAGGATAATGTAATTATTGCAGATGATATGCAATCTATGTTAGAGGAAATTGGATATGAAATAGTTGATAATGTGATCGTTTATGAACAGGCTGTTGAAGTTTTGAAAACACAACAGGTAGATTTAGTTCTTATAGATATCATTTTAGCTTCCGATAAAACAGGTATTGATTTGGGTAAACATATTAGAGAGAATTATGATATCCCATTCATTTTTGTAACCTCTAACTCTGACCGTGCAACGGTAGAAAATGCTAAAACAGTAAAGCCTAACGGTTACTTGGTTAAGCCTTTTGAGCAACAAGATTTGTATACCTCAATTGAAATTGCATTATCAAATTTTATATATGGTAAACAAAATGGAAAAAAAGTAGCTGCCAACGAAACCAATACTGAAAATGTTGCAATGTCCAACTCCATTTTAAAGGATTCTATCTTTGTTAAGAAACAACATTTGTATTATAGAATCCAATTTGGAGATATTCAATTTATAAAAGCGGATAATGTATATTTAGAAGTAAATACCATAGATAAAAAGTTTTTGGTCCGATCTCCGCTAAAAGACTATTTAGAGAAATTACCTCAAAACAAATTTTATAGGGCCCATAAATCTTATATTGTAAATGTTGATCATATAGATGCTATCAATTCTAAAGATATTATGATCAACAATACCTTAATTCCAATTTCTAAAGATTTTAAAGAATTTATTATCTCGGCAATGAATTCCTAAGCGATATAGAATATAAAAAAACACCTTTTAAAGGTGTTTTTTTATATGATCTAGTTTAGATGAACGGTATTTTTTTACCGTTAAAGAGTGTCTTTTTCTCGATGAATTACATGAAGTGAGTGTCTGAATTTGCTACACAACAATAATATGATGTTACACAACATTTAATGTTATGTAGTGCCACTAATTTATAATTTTGCGCTAATAGAAATTGTAACGATTTTGTGGCTTAGTGAGAACGGTAAAATCCTAAGAGCCGCTATTTTCAACAATTTAATGAAAAGTACATAGAACACGCTTTTTAGAGATTCTTGTTATTTAATGCTTGGATAATGATTACTCACAACAAAAATTTAGTAGAATCAGGTATGTTTTTTAAGTTTGATTTTACTTTTAATGAGATATGAAAAAACCATTTATTTTGAGATTATATTGCACTTTGATTTTAAGTGTATTTACGTGCCTTGTAATTGCGCAAGATAGTGTAGTAGCTCAAAATGAAGATTATTACAGACAATTTCAAGATTTGGAGAACGGTGAATTACGTTCTTTCTTCTTTTTTAATACTCCCAATCGTTATAATCAAAATTCTCCGTATGATTGGTTAGATACGGTAAAGGTGTATTTAAATAGTTCTGAGAAAACAAAAGATTCTGTTTCTATTAGAAATTATCAACTTATAGAATCTCAAATTTATTTTGATTTAGGAAACTATGAGAAAAGTTTAGCGATAGCAAGAAATCTTTATAATAACCTGCAGAATTTAGATGTAGAATCTAAGAGTACCATACTTAGAATTTTGGACAATAATTATGCAATGCTGGAATTGTATGATAAACAAATTGAAATTAGAAGGGTAAAACGTGAGTTGGGTTTGACCAATAATGTTGCTTTTTATGATATATACGCAAGTCTTGGTCAGTATAGAAAGGCAATGCGTGACTATATGACCGAAGAGAAAAAGGAGTTAAAAGATGACGATTACTATGGTCAGGCTATATACAATAATACAATAGGTAATTATCTAAGGTTGGATAAGTCCACCCCTACGGCCCTTAGTTACTTTAAGAAGGCAGAAGGATTAATTAAAGTTTTTTTAAGTGATGTTACCAATCAACAAACTGATAAAGAAATTGCCGATGGTAGAATTTTAAACGGATTGATTATTGGTAATATTGGTAAATGTCACGTGCAACTTGGAGAATATGAAAAAGCTATTCCGTTTTTAGAAGAGAGTAGAGAGGTAATTAAGAAATATAATAAAAGTAAGTTTTCATCAGATATTATCGAGAATACACTTGCCTTGGCTGAATGTTATTTAAAATTGGATAACTATGCAAAAGCTACAGATTATTTAAGTGATGATCTTAATCCTATAAAATCTGACAATATTTTAAAACGTAATAGAATTTATGCTGACTATTATTTTAAAACAGGAGACTTTAAGAACTCTACATTATATTTAAAAAAGAATATAAGAATTAGAGATTCTATTGATGCATTGGCATCTAATATTAAAAACCAACAATTGACTTCTGTTGTTACTCAAGATTTAGAGAATTCTAAAAAAACGATGGAGCAACAAAAAGCACAGTTAGAAGAATCTAGAAAAGACATTAAAGCTAGAGATGATAAGATTAGTTTGGTGTTCGTGTCCTTAATATTTACACTTATTGGTTTTGCTGGTCTGGTATATGCGTATTTAAAAAGTATTAAAAATCAACGTTTAATTGCCGAACAGAAATATATTATTGAAAATTCACTGGTTGAAAAAGACTCACTTTTAAAAGAAATTCACCATAGGGTTAAAAATAACTTACAAATGGTTTCTAGCTTATTAAGTTTACAAACCAAAAATACTCGAAGCAAGGCTGCAATTGCTGCATTGGAAGAAGGTAAAAGTAGGGTAAAAGCTATGGCGCTCATACACCAGAAATTATATCAAAATGACGATCTGTCCGTTATTGAAATGCAGGGATATATTGAAAGTTTAATTAATAGTATTCAATCTGTTTACAAAAAAGGAGGTCATAATATTAATATTACTATTGATGCCGAAGGTGTAGAATTGGATATTGATAGAGCTATTCCATTCGGACTTATATTAAATGAGTTGGTTTCTAATTCATTTAAATATGCATTTCCAAATGATGATAGCGATGGTAAAATATATATCCATTTACGCAAAATAGCAGATAAAGAAGGCTTCTTTGAGTATACGGATAATGGAATTGGTCTGCCAGAAGATTCAGAAGAACGAGCAAATTCTTCCATGGGTATTCGGTTAATGAGTAGATTGGCAAATCAGCTTCAGACTTCCTTGAATACCGATAGAACACAAAGCGGAGTTCGCTTTTGGTTTAATTTTAAATAAACTTACCTTACCTTACTGCTCATAACTACTTTGTGTAATAGTTTAGGGAAAAATCTTTTCAGGTAAATTCCAAACTTTTCTTTTCCACCTATGTAGGTTTCAAATCGTTTCTTTTTAATTGCTGAGATAATTTCTTTGGCACAGTCACTTACGGGCATTCCGTTTTTTGTTGCGTTATCTTCTTTTTGCAAAGCGGAGCCGTCACCGGTCAATGCATTTTTGGCAACATTTGTTTGAATGAACCCTGGGCAGATAATAGTAACATCAATATTGTCTTTTTCGTGTTCCATACGCAAAGCGTCAAAGAAGCCGTGTAAGGCATGTTTTGCACCACAGTATCCTGAACGATAAGGCGAAGAAAATTTACCCATTAAACTGGTAACAGTAACAAAATGACCGCTCTTTTGAGAAATGAAATAAGGTAAAACATGTTTTGTTAGATTTAGAGTACCTAGGTAATTAACGTTAATCATTTGTTGGTACACGTCAAATTTGGTATCAATGATGAGCGAGCGTTGACTTAGTCCGCCATTATTGACCAGAACATCAATATGTCCATAAAATGAAAAAGCTTTTTCCGTAATGTTTTCTAAGGATTCATAATGGGTTAAATCTAAAGGGAGTACCACTACATTATCTGGAAATTTACACTTGCTTTTAACACCACACAAGGCATTCTCTCGTCTTGCTGAAATAATTATTTTTGCACCTAGGGCATTAAATTGATATGCTAATGCCTCTCCAATACCAGAAGATGCTCCCGTAATCCAAATCACTTTATTCTCCATACTTATTTATCCATCGTATTTAAATTTAAAATATAACTAAATTTGAAGGATTATATGAAGGCAACATTTAAAAAGTATCTCCTAAATTTTAAAAATCCTAGCGGAACTTCCAGGGGGGTGCTACGTACCAAGGAAACATGGTTTTTGATTTTAGAGGAAGGTGATAAATGGGGAATTGGCGAATGCGGACTGTTTAGAGGTCTTAGTTATGATGATGTTCCTGAATATGAAGAGAAATGTGCTTCGGTAGCACAAAACATAAAGCAGGGAGAAAGCGAATTACTAAAACAGTTGCGGAATTTTCCCAGTATCCATTTCGGGGTAGAGCAAGCATTTATGTCGCTACGTTCTAAAAATCCTCTCCATCTTTTTGAATCTACTTTTTTAAATGACCAAAAACCGATTTCAATTAACGGTTTGGTGTGGATGGGTAATAAGGAATTTATGCATCAGCAAATAGAAGAAAAGCTAAAAAGCGGTTTCTCGTGTATTAAAATGAAAATTGGAGCTATAGATTTTGATGCGGAGATTGCGCTGCTAAAATCCATTAGAGCACGTTATTCAAAAGAAGATATCGAATTACGTGTAGATGCTAATGGAGCATTTACTCCACAAGAGGCTTTGTCCAAATTAGAAATTTTGTCAAAACTCCATTTGCATTCTATAGAACAACCAATTAAACAGGGACAATGGGAAGAGATGAAAGACCTTTGTGCAGCAACGCCTTTGCCAATTGCATTAGATGAGGAATTAATTGGTATAGTAGATGTAACAAAGAAGCAAGAGTTGCTACAAACTATACAGCCGCAGTATATTATTTTAAAGCCAAGTTTGGTAGGCGGTTTTGCAGGTAGTTATGAATGGATTAAAATTGCAGAAAAAAATAAAATAGGTTGGTGGGTTACCAGTGCATTAGAAAGTAATATAGGCTTGAATGCCATTGCGCAGTGGACTGCAACGTTAGGCAATGAAATGCCACAAGGTTTGGGTACGGGATCTTTATTTACCAATAATATTGATAGTCCGTTAGCAGTAATTGATGGGAGCTTGTCTTACGACAGCGCTAAAGAATGGAACAAAAATTTAATTGATAGTTTATGTATATAGAACAAGCGTATAAAGGTTTAATTGATAATTGGCGTTATTTAATAGGGTTGTTGCTTATTGTTGGCGTTTGGCAATTTTTAGGCTCTTTTCCGTTATTAGGAGCCTTAGCAGCTAAAGACGGGGGAATGTCTGCAATGATGAGTGGTGATATTGGTAGAATGTCAGAAGTTTTAGGGTCTAATACTTTTTTGTTTTTTATGCTTTTAACTTTTGTATTTGGACTAATAGCTGTTTTCCTGGTGGTGAAATATTTGCATAGACAATCCATTAAAAGCTTAACAACATCTAGAACAAAAGTAGATTGGAAAAGAATCTTTTTTTCTTTCTTTCTTTGGGCATCAATATCTGTACTTTTTGTTTTTATAGATATCTACTTTTCACCAGAGGATTATGCATACAACTTTCAATTGGTTCCTTTTATAACTTTAGCGGTGATTGCCATAGCTATGATACCGCTGCAGACCAGTATGGAAGAGTACTTTATGCGAGGCTATATGATGCAAGGTTTAGGTATACTGACCAAAAATAGATGGTTTCCATTGGTATTTACCTCTTTGTTGTTTGGGATGCTCCATATAATGAACCCAGAAGTAGATAAACTGGGTTATGGTATCATGGTGTTTTATATAGGTACAGGTCTGTTTTTGGGTATTATCACCTTAATGGATGAAGGTTTGGAATTGGCAATTGGTTTTCATGCTGCCAACAATTTAACCGCGGCACTTTTAGTTACTGCAGATTGGACGGCGTTTAGTGTAGATTCTTTATATAGGGATATTTCAGAACCAATTCTTGGTTGGGATATGTTAGTGCCTGTATTTGTTGTGTTTCCTATTTTGTTAATCATTTTTTCAAAAAAATATGGTTGGACCAATTGGAAAGAAAAATTAACCGGTAAGGTTTTGGCTGAAGAAGAATTTTTTAAGCTAGATAATTAAGCAATGAATAAACATGCTGTTCATCCTAGTTTTTCTATTCATGGTAGAACAATTTCTTTTAATGACCTTACAGAAGTTAGTTATAGTCTAATTAAAGAGGGAGAAGAATTTGAAAAGCAGATAGGGGAATTCCTTTTAAATTGGACGGATGACTCTGAAACTATAACTGTAAAAACCTCAGGTTCTACAGGTGCTCCAAAGACTATTCTGTTAAAGAAGGAACAAATGATAAATAGCGCTTTGGCAACAGGTAGCTATTTTAATTTGAAATCTAGGTCTACGGCTTTGTTGTGTTTGCCGGCTACATATATTGCTGGTAAAATGATGTTGGTTAGAGCCATGGTTTTAGGTTTGGATATTCATTTTCTGCCACCAAGTTCAAATCCGTTGGAGGGTGTGAAAGAATTTTTCGATTTTGGGGCAATGGTGCCTATGCAAGTAGGTAACTCTTTGTCTCAGTTACATCAAATTAGAAATTTGATTATTGGTGGAGCTCCTATTTCTACTTCGTTAAGAGAAGAATTAAAAAGCATTTCAAATAATAGTTACGAGACCTATGGTATGACGGAGACCATAACGCATATGGCTGTAAAACTTATAAATAGCGGAGCAGTGGAGGGTAGTCCGTTTTTAGTTTTGCCAGATGTAGAGATCTCTATAGATGATAGAAGTTGTTTGGTAATCAATGCTCCAAAGATTTCAGATGAAACTGTAGTTACCAATGATGTTGTTGAATTGGTTTCTAAATCGGAATTTCAATGGTTAGGCAGATTTGATAATGTTATAAATTCTGGTGGAATTAAATTTAGTCCAGAGCAGATAGAGGCTAAAATTTCCAATATTTTAGACCAACCTTTTTTTATTACTTCTTTACCAGATAAAAAACTGGGCGAGCAATTAGTATTGGTTATAGAAGGTAAAGTGAAAGAGAACGATGTGTTGAAGAAAATTACTTCAAGTCCGCTTTTGTCTAAGTACGAAGTGCCACGTCAAATTAAAACTATTCCGGTATTCTTAAGAACAGATAGCGGAAAGGTGAAGCGGAAAGAAACTATGACCTTATTGAAGTCATAACTTCCCTCATTCTAAAGTGTCCTTCCCTCATTTTTCGTTTTTTAAAAGCTTCTTTCTTAATAGGTTTATTGCTCAAACTTTAAACCAATTATTATGAAAAATGCAACTTTCTTATATTTTCTGTTCAGTAGTATGCTGTTGTCTTCGCAACAAGTTAAAATTAGTGGTACTGTTTCTGATGATGCAGGGAACCCTATGCCTGGTGTAAATGTTATGGAAAAAGGAACAACCAATGGTACTCAAACAGATTTTGATGGACACTATGCTATAACAGTATCAGAAGGTGCTGAATTATCATTTTCATATATAGGTTGTAAAAATCTAATTGTAAAGATCAGGGAATCGGCAATTGTTAATGTGTCACTTGAAGAAGATCTTCAAATGTTAGAAGAAATAGTGGTGACTGGGTATGGTATTCAGAAGCGTCGTCATGTTCCCGGTTCAGTTGCAATGGTTAATATGCAATCTCCCCAATCTAATATTAGTAAAATCTTGCAAGGTAGCGTTAGTGGCGTTCAAATTCGTGGAGTAGGTGCTGTAGAAAATAAAAGTGTTGGAACTAAAGCGAAAAGTCCTTTGTATATTGTTGATGGTATTCCTATTAAAAAGCAATACAATTCAATTGTTCAAAGCTTAAAAAGTGAAAATATTGATAGTAGAAAAGAACTTAATGCTTCTGAAGCGAAAAGTCTGTATGGGTCTAATGCCAAGTTTGGCTGCATTGTAATACATACCGTTAAAGGAAATTATGTAATTGAAGAAGACGATAATTATGCGCAAATTACAGAAAATCAATTTCAGAATGTAGGTGTTAAACCTTTGTCTACTTTTTCAATAGATGTCGACAAAGCGGCATACAGCAATATTAGAAGATTCATAAATAATGGAAAAGACGTTCCTGTAGATGCGGTTAAGATTGAAGAAATGATAAATTACTTTGATTATGACTATCCGCAACCAACAGATGAACATCCTTTTTCTGTAAACACAGAGGTAGCGCAAACTCCTTGGAATATAGATACAAAATTAGTGCGCATTGGTTTGCAAGGAAAAGAATACTTGAATGAAGAATTACCGGCATCTAATCTTACTTTTCTTATAGATGTTTCAGGTTCTATGTCTGCAGGTAATAAATTGCCGCTATTGAAATCCGCATTTAAACTATTGGTAAATCAATTGAGAGAAAAAGACAGGGTTTCTATTGTGGTGTATGCAGGTGCTGCCGGCGTTGTGTTAGCGCCTACATCTGGTAACAATAGAGAGAAAATCATGAGCGCTCTAAATAATTTAGAAGCTGGCGGTTCTACAGCTGGTGGAGAAGGCATTGAATTAGCCTACAAATTGGCTGAGAAACATTTTAAGAAAAATGGTAATAATAGAGTGATATTGGCAACAGATGGCGATTTTAATGTTGGGCTGTCCAGTGATAAAGACATGGAAGATTTGATTGTTGAAAAACGTAAGTCAGGAGTGTTTCTTTCTGTACTAGGTTTTGGAATGGGTAACTACATGGATGCTAAGTTGGAAACTTTAGCAGATAAAGGGAACGGAAATCATGGTTACATAGATACTATGCAAGAAGCTCAGAAATTATTTGGCAAGGAGTTTGGTGGTACTTTGTTTACCATTGCAAAAGATGTAAAATTACAGATAGAGTTTAATCCTGCTAAAGTAAAATCGTATCGACTAATTGGTTACGAAAATAGATTGTTGGCAGATGAAGATTTTATTGATGATACCAAAGATGCAGGTGAGTTGGGTAGCGGACATAAGGTAACTGCCCTGTATGAGATAATAGAGAAAGGGGTATCATCAACATATGATAAAGAAGTACCAGTATTAAAGTATACCAATACTTCTAGCAATTCAGGGTTTTCTGATGAGTTGTTTACCGTGAAATTCAGATATAAAAAGCCAGATGGTAATAAGAGTATAGAACTAGTACACGTTCAAAATGCAAATGCTCAAGAAATGTCTAAAGATTTTCAATTCACCGCAGCCGTTGCCTTATTCGGTCAGCAATTACGAAAGTCCGCATTTATAAATAAAACATCTTTTGATGATGTTATTGAATTGGCGGAGAACGGTAGGGGTGAAGACAAAAACGGATACAGAGCAGAATTTATCAGGTTGGTTAAAAGCATGAATGAGAAATTGGTAACAGATAACTATTGATTTTATTCAGATTATAAAAGTCAATTGATTTGCGGGGAATAGTTTATTTCAAATGTGGGTTATTTTGTATTTTCAAGGTTTAAACCAAACTATACTCATGAAAAAACTATTCCTTTTGGTATGCCTAATTTTTATAGGTGAAATTAATGCTCAGCAAATTTTAAATGAAAAAGAAAGAGCAAAGGTAATTGATGAAATTTTAGACGATCGTTTCAATAATTTGCTTCCTAAACTTATGGATGCCGCTGACCTTGATATGTGGGTAGTAATTTCACGGGAATACAATGAGGATCCGGTTATTAAAACAATGCTTCCGGCTACGTGGTTGAATGCTCGTAGAAGAACTATTTTATTGTTTTATAGAGATAAGGCAAAGAATACGATAGAGAAGTTGGCTGTAGCCCGTTATAATGTGGGTAAGAATATTGTTTCTGCTTGGGATAAGAAGAAAGAACCAAATCAGTGGACGCGATTAATGCAATTGATATCAGAAAGAAATCCGAAGAAGATCGGACTCAATTATTCTACAGATCATAATATTGCAGATGGTTTGGTGAAGACAGATTATGAAGAGTTTATGGCTAATCTGCCTAAAAAATATACTTCAAAAGTGACTTCAGCAGAACAACTAGCTGTTCGTTGGATTGAAACAAGGTCCGAACGCGAAATGGTTATTTATGATCAATTAGTAGATATTACACATGATATTATTGAGGAGGCTTTTTCAGAGAAAGTAATTACGCCCGGTGTTACAACAACCTCAGATGTGGTATGGTGGATGCGCCAAAAAGTGACCGATTTAGGGTTGGAAACTTGGTTTCACCCAACCGTGGATGTTCAAAGAAGTGAGAAGGGTAAAAAAAGCGAATTCTATTCCTTTGCAAATAAGCCTGATGATATGGTAATTCTACCGGGAGATCTGGTGCATTGCGATTTTGGTATTACTTATTTGCGCTTAAATACAGACTGTCAAGAATTGGCGTATGTTTTAAAGCCAGAAGAAACTTCGGCACCCGACTTTTTAATCAACGGGTTAAAAGATGGAAACAAATTACAAGATTTTTTGACTTCGAACATGATCAAGGGACGAACCGGAAATGAGATTCTGGCAAAATCATTAGGTGAGGCAGAAGCTGCGGGATTAAAACCAGCTATTTATACGCATCCTTTAGGCTCTTATGGGCATTCTGCAGGTACTACAATTGGTATGTGGGATTCTCAAGGTGGAGTTATGAAAGATGATGGTGAGAACTATCCATTAAACCCAAATACCGTATATGCCATTGAATTAAATACCACGGTTAATATTCCTGAATGGGATAGAGGTATCCGTATCATGCTTGAAGAAGCCGGCTTTTACGGCGAAGAGGGTTTTAGGTATGTTAATGGTAGACAGACAGAACTTTTATTGATACCAAGAGTAAAAGGGCATCAGGGTAATTAAATTATATCATCTACATTAACAAAACTCTTTAAACTCGGTCTACGTAATGTAAATCAGCAATTGTTTTCAGTATCAAATGCTGAAAGTATGGTTGCTAATTAAACTCGATCATCGAGATTTATATTTAAGCGGACTTGCTCCGAGCTTCTTTGCTTTTTTACATAAATAATAAAACTATAAACGTTTAGATATTTAAATACCCACAATACGTTTTAAGTGTATTGTGGGTATTTTTTTATTTATCTATATAGATTAATAATCTCTTAATTACTTCCGTTTACATTAAACCTGCAAAACGCCCATATTAAAAGGCTTCTCTATCGGCGCATGGTCAGCAGCCTCTATACCCATTGATATCCATTTACGGGTGTCTTTTGGGTCTATGATAGCATCGGTCCATAGTCTTGATGCTGCGTAATATGGGGAAACTTGATTGTCATAACGCTTCTTGATTTTATCGAAAAGCTCGGTTTCTTTTTCTTCAGTAATAGTTTCACCTTTCTTTTTCAAAGAAGCTTTTTCAATTTGTAATAATACTTTGGCAGCAGAGTTTCCGCTCATTACCGCTAGTTCTGCGCTTGGCCAAGCAACAATTAACCTTGGGTCATAAGCTTTACCGCACATGGCATAGTTTCCGGCTCCGTAGCTATTTCCTATGACGATGGTGAATTTTGGAACGACGGAGTTACTTACCGCATTAACCATTTTAGCACCATCTTTTATAATACCACCATGTTCACTTTTACTACCTACCATAAAACCGGTTACATCTTGTAGAAAGACTAACGGAATCTTCTTTTGATTACAGTTGGCTATGAATCGGGTAGATTTATCTGCGGAGTCGGAGTAGATTACTCCGCCAAATTGCATTTCACCTTTTTTGGTTTTTACAACTTTTCTTTGATTAGCAACGATACCAACAGCCCAACCATCTATTCGTGCATATCCGGTAAGAATGGTTTGTCCGTAGCCAGCTTTGTATTCTTCAAATTCAGAATCGTCTACCAAGCGCTTAATGATTTCCATCATATCGTATTGCTCAGCCCTAGAGCTAGGTAGTATTCCGTAAATATCATCCGGATTTTCTTTTGGCTTCATGCTTTTCTTACGGTTGTATCCGGCTTTAGGGAAATCGCCGATTTTATCCATAATGTTCTTTATGGTATCTAAAGCAGCTGCATCATCTTTCGCTTTATAATCAGTTACTCCGCTAATTTCACAGTGTGTGGTGGCTCCGCCTAAAGTTTCATTATCAATACTTTCTCCAATAGCCGCTTTTACCAAATAGCTACCTGCCAAAAATATACTTGCAGTTTTATCTACGATTAAAGCTTCATCGCTCATAATTGGTAAATAAGCACCACCGGCAACACAACTGCCCATAACGGCAGAAATTTGAGTAATACCCATACTGCTCATAATGGCATTGTTTCTAAATATGCGACCAAAGTGTTCTTTATCAGGGAAAATCTCATCTTGTAAAGGCAAGTA
Source organism: Maribacter ulvicola (assembly GCF_900155985.1). Classification (GTDB taxonomy): domain Bacteria; phylum Bacteroidota; class Bacteroidia; order Flavobacteriales; family Flavobacteriaceae; genus Maribacter; species Maribacter ulvicola. Next base: position 79,879 of record NZ_FTMA01000003.1, on the reverse strand, counting down.
CACTCCCGCGCTATCTACTAGGTAAATTATAGGAAGTTTATTCTCAATAGCTATTTCTTGTGCCCTTAAATTCTTTTTTGCGGTAATAGGAAACCATGCTCCGGCTTTTACGGTTGCATCATTGGCAACTACAATACACTGCTTGCCTTGCACATAGCCAATTTTAATAACGACTCCGCCAGAAGGGCAGCCGCCATGTTCTTCATACATTCCTTCTCCAACAAAGGCTCCTATTTCTATTTGTTCTGATTTTGGATCTAAAAGATAATCAATACGTTCTCTGGCTGTCATTTTACCTTGATCGTGCTGCTTGGCTATTTTGGCTTTTCCTCCGCCTAAATAAACTTCGTTTAACTTTCTTCTAAGGTCTGATAATAACAACTTATTCCTATCTTCGTTTTGATTGAATTTTAAATCCATTCTCTATAATTTCTTTTTCTTCGGATAAAGATAAGGAGTTAATTTTGGTGTTTATGCAACAAAAACAAAAAGTATGATAAAGTGGGGTATTGTAGGGGCAGGTAACATTGCACATAGTTTTTCAAAAGATTTGGCATTGGTTGATGGCGGTAAATTGGTTTCGGTAGCATCTAGAAGTATAGATAAAGCCCAGGCTTTTGCCAATGAATATGGTGCGCCAAATGCTTATGGTAGTTATGAAGAACTATTTCATAGCGGTACGGTTGATATTATTTATTTGGCAACGCCACATACATCACATGCAGATTTAAGCATTGCTGCAATGAAGGCAGGTAATGCGGTATTATGTGAAAAGCCTATGGGTGTCAATAAGCCAGAAGTGGAGCAAATGATAGCCGTTGCCAAAGAAAATAATGTTTTTTTGATGGAGGCTTTATGGTCAAGATTTAACCCTACCATTGTAAAAGTAAAAGAATTAGTAGATAATGGTACTATAGGTGATATTGGATATTTACATTCAGATTTTGCTTTTTACGCTTTGAATAGGGATGAAGAGGGAAGGTTATTGAATCCTGATCTTGCTGGTGGGTCTTTATTGGACATAGGTATCTATCCAATATTTTTAGCATATGTAATGTTAGGAAAACCTAAGGATATAAAAGCAACTGCCAATTTTTACAAAACAGGTGTGGAGATGCAGTGCAGTATGATTTTTAATTATGACAATGCTCAAGCCATCTTATATAGCGGACTTAACTCTGATTCTGAAAAAAAGGCTGAAATTGCCGGAAGTAAAGGAACTATTTTTTTACATCCTAGATGGCATGAAACTACGGGCTATACACTGATAAAAGATGGTGAGACTTCCTCAAATGAAGTAGGGAAAAGAGGAAAAGGGTATGTGCATGAAATTGAAGAAGTTCATGATTGTTTAAATTCTGGAAAAAAAGAGAGTGATATGTGGAGCCATCAAAATAGTCTTGATTTAGTAGAGATTATGGATTCCGTTCGTAAAAAGACAGGAATTGTGTTTCCGTTTGAATAATAGGAGGGGTAATACTGGGCAAATGTCTTAAAAATTCCGATATTTGATGTTAGCTTAAATTTTAATTGATTCGAAAATGAACAAGAATACAGTGCTCTCTTGGGCAACTTTTATTATGATTTTTGTAGGTCTAGCGCTAATTGCATTAGGTGCTTTTCGCTATGATGATGTTGCAGGTTGGGGTTTTGCATCCGTAGGTATAGGTTTTTTTGCTATTGCTTGGGTGTTCAACGCACTTAAAGGTAGAGTATAACATATTTTTAGAACCGACAGTGAATTCTTCTGTTAGGTTTTAATTTTCACTAAACACTATAATTTTATGTCAGACGATAAGAAGGTAATCTTCTCCATGTCAGGAGTTACGAAAACCTATAAAAATGCGAATACTCCAGTTTTAAAGAATATATACTTAAGCTTTTTCTACGGTGCTAAAATCGGGATCTTAGGTTTAAACGGTTCTGGTAAATCTACTTTGCTAAAGATAATTGCAGGAGTTGATAAAAACTTTCAAGGTGATGTAGTTTTTTCTCCAGGTTACAAAGTTGGATATTTGGAACAAGAACCTGAATTGGATGAGAACAAAACCGTATTGGAAATTGTTAAGGAAGGTGTGGCCGAAACGGTAGCTATTCTTGATGAGTACAATAAGATAAACGACATGTTCGGTCTTCCTGAAGTTTATGAAGATGCCGATAAAATGCAGAAGTTGATGGATCAACAAGCTGTGTTGCAGGATAAAATTGATGCTGCAAACGCTTGGGAACTGGATACCAAGTTAGAAATAGCCATGGATGCTTTACGTACTCCGGATCCAGAGAAGAAAATTGCTGTGCTTTCCGGTGGTGAAAGAAGAAGGGTAGCTTTATGTAGATTACTGCTTCAAGAACCAGAGATTTTATTATTGGATGAACCTACCAACCACTTAGATGCAGAATCTGTACATTGGTTAGAGCATCATTTGGCGTCTTACAAAGGAACGGTAATTGCCGTAACACACGATAGATATTTCTTGGATAATGTTGCCGGTTGGATTTTAGAATTGGATAGAGGGGAAGGTATTCCTTGGAAAGGGAATTACTCTTCTTGGTTAGATCAAAAGTCTAAACGTATGGCTCAAGAAAGTAAAACAGCCTCCAAAAGGCAAAAAACTCTTGAGCGAGAGCTTGATTGGGTACGCCAAGGTGCAAAAGGTAGACAAACAAAACAAAAAGCACGTCTTAAGAACTATGATAAGTTAATGAGTCAAGATCAAAAACAACTTGACGAAAAACTGGAAATCTACATTCCAAACGGACCCCGTTTGGGTACCAATGTTATTGAAGCAAAGGGAGTAAGTAAAGCTTATGATGATAAGTTACTATACGAAGACTTGAACTTTAAATTACCCCAAGCAGGTATTGTTGGTATTATTGGACCAAACGGTGCTGGTAAGACTACTATTTTTAGAATGATCATGGGCGAAGAAACTCCTGATAAAGGAGAGTTTGAAACCGGTGAGACTGCAAAAATTGCATATGTAGATCAGAGTCACTCTAATATTGATCCCGAAAAAACCATTTGGCAGAATTTTAGTGATGAGCAAGAATTGGTGATGATGGGTGGTAAGCAAGTGAACTCTCGTGCTTACTTGAGCAGGTTTAATTTCTCAGGTAGTGAGCAGAACAAAAAAGTGAATATGCTTTCTGGTGGTGAACGTAACCGTTTGCACTTGGCAATGACCTTAAAAGAGGAAGGAAACGTTCTACTTTTAGATGAGCCTACCAATGATTTAGATGTGAATACGCTACGTGCCTTAGAAGAAGGTTTAGAAAACTTTGCAGGTTGTGCCGTAGTAATCTCGCATGATAGATGGTTTTTAGATCGTATCTGTACACACATTTTAGCTTTTGAAGGTGATTCTCAAGTATATTTCTTTGAAGGTTCTTTCTCTGATTACGAAGAGAACAAGAAAAAACGATTGGGCGGAGATTTGATGCCAAAACGAATTAAGTACAAGAAATTAATTAGATAGTATTTTATATAAAGAAAAAGCCCGCAATTGCGGGCTTTTTTATTTTAAGCTAACAGCTAAAATTAGTATTCTTCATTAGGGTACCAATCTAACTGTATCACCTCAATATCTTGATTTCCTGCATCAACCAACTGCTTAAATTTTGCAACATCACTTACGTCTGGCTTGCCTCTGTAATGATAAGGGTAAACTTGTTTTGGTTTAAAGTCTAACACGGCGGCAGCGGCACTTTCTTCTGTCATGGTATATGGTAAGTTCATACATACAAAAGCTTTGTCTATATTTTTTAAAGAACGCATTTCAGGAATATCCTCGGTGTCACCAGAGAAGTAAATACGCTGATTGTCAATTGTAAGAACATAACCGTTGCCGCGTCCTTTTTCATGAAATTTCAAAGCCTCTTTTCTAAGATTGTACATTGGTATAGCTTCTATAATAATCTCGCTAAGTTCTTTACTGGTGCCATTTGTCATAATTACCAATTGCTCATTAAATTTTTGAGGTAATTCATCTGCAACCGCTTGTGGTACTACAAATGTTGCGTTAGTAGTGTTTAGGGCATTTAAAGTCTCTACATTTAAATGATCCCCGTGTATATCGGTAATCAATATTACAGTAGGGTTCTTTTGACCCTCAAAAGCAGCAGCTCCGCCAACAGGGTCAATGTAAATAACAAGATCTTTCCATTCTATGACTGCAGTGGCATGTGCTATTGGAATGATTTCAATGTCTTCGGACTTGCGCTCATTTGTTATTTCAGCTACCGATTTGTTTTCTTCGATCCTTATTGAAGGGTCTAATTCGTGCGCTGTTTTATTGGCATCTTTACATGAAAACGCCATGATTTCTACAAATAGTAAAATCAGTAATTTAAATATTCTCATTCTGTTATGTTTAAAGTGTTAGTTCCATTTTGATATTAGATCGAAGGTACTCCATATTATGCTCTAGAGGAACGTTAATAAATCCGTATTTTTTATAAATATGGAGTGCGATCTTTAATTTTGTACTAGAGTATAAATCAAGTACTTTCCAGTTTTTATTCTTTGAGAAGTTAATGGCGTATTCTAACATTTTTTGACCAATTTTTAACCCTTGATAGGTTTTGTCAACAGCCATTTTTCCCAATTCAAAACGATGCTCTGTTTTTTTGATTAATGCAAAGCATCCTACGGGTATGTCATTCCACAATCCTATAAAGATATAACCACCTTGATCGATAATAGTAGATTGACTATGTTCCAAGAGCTCTTTATCTTTTTCTTCAACTTCAAAATGTTCCGTTATCCAAGCTATATTCAAATCTCTAAAGATTTGAGTATATTTAGGCGTGTAAGGTACTATGGTAAGCATAGCTTTTAAAGGTAAGTTACAGTAATGATCTTAGAAATAACATATTAGATACGTCTTTACTAAGTTAAATAAATTATTTTAACATTAAAAAATCTAAAATTTCAATTAACACGTATATAAACTGAACAAACAGACACTTTATTAAATTTAAAATTATGACTGAAACAAAAAATAACAATGGTTTAAAAGTTTTGACCGCTCTTTTAGGTGTTGTGCTTTTAGGTACTATCATTTACACCGTAAGTCTTTACCAAGATAAAAAGAAGACCGAAGTTGTTCTTTCAAAAGAGAAAGAATTGGTAGTTGAGGATTTAAATAGTTTAAAATCTGAATATGATAAGGCTATTTTAGAAAGTAATGCTACTAATGAAGAGTTAGTTAGTGCAAGGGATAATATTGCAAAATATATAGACTCTGTAAAAACGATGAAAGCGGATATAGGATCCTTATCTAGATACAGAAGGCAAGTTGGTGTTCTTAAGGCTGAAAGAGAGCAACTATTAAAGCAAGTAGATTCTTTAACACGTTCTAATACGGCAATTGCTATGCAGCGTGATAGTACTTACGTTGAATTGGAAAAGCAAACAGTTTTTAATGATTCTCTTGTAGTACAGAACACAAATTTGGCTCAGGTTGTTGAGAAAGGTTCTGCTTTGAACTTATCTAAATTCAATGTAGATGCGGTAAAAGAACGTAATAGTGGTAAATTAGTTTCAACACAAAGAGCTAGGGCAACTGACAAATTTAAAATTTGTTTTACAGTAGCTGATAACGTAATTGCACAAGCTGGTGATAGAGAGTTTTTCTTAGAAGTTTTAGACCCTCAAGGTAACGTACTTGGTGGTAGCAACTCTTTAACAAATGATAACGGAGCTTCTATTACTTACAGTAAGCAAACAGGTTTCTACTATGAGAACAAGTCTTTAGATGTATGTGATTATATCAGTAAGCCTTCTGGTGATTTTCAAGATGGAAATTATATGGTAAACGTATATGACGACCAATTAAAATTATTGGGTACTTCTAAATTTATGTTGAAGTAATAGTTTTAAAAATATAATAGAAAAGGCGACCAATTGGTCGCCTTTTCTTATTTGTGAGAGTGGTATTTAGTCTTTTAAGCTACCTACCATATTTTCAGGTTTTACCCATTCGTCATAATCTTCTGCTGATACATATCCTAAATTAACTGCTTCCTCTTTTAAAGTTGTACCGTTCTTGTGTGCGGTATTTGCAATTTCTGCGGCTTTGTAATAACCAATTTTAGTATTTAAAGCAGTAACCAACATGAGAGAGTTATTCAATAATTGCTTAATAACTTCATGATTTGGTTCTATGCCGGCAGCACAATGCTCTTCAAAACTTACACAGGCATCGCCAATTAACTGTGCAGACTGTAAAATGTTTGCAGCCATCATAGGCTTAAAAACGTTTAACTCATAATGACCTTGGGTGCCACCAACGCTAACGGCAACATCATTACCCATAACTTGTGCGCAAACCATAGTTAGTGCTTCACACTGCGTAGGATTCACTTTTCCTGGCATTATAGAACTACCAGGTTCATTTGCCGGAATAATGATCTCACCAATACCTGAACGAGGACCAGAGGCCATCATTCTAATATCGTTAGCTATTTTATTTAAGGAAACCGCTAATTGTTTTAATGCGCCATGACTTTCCACAATGGCGTCATGTGCAGCAAGGGCTTCAAACTTATTTTCAGCAGTGATAAATGGTAATTTTGTAAAATCAGCAATGTATTTTGCTACTAGAACATCGTATCCTTCAGGTGTGTTTAGTCCGGTTCCCACCGCAGTTCCGCCTAAAGCCAATTCGCTTAAATGGGCAAGTGTATGGTTCAAAGCTTTTAAACCATGGTCTAATTGAGATACGTAACCTGAAAATTCTTGACCTAAGGTCAGGGGAGTGGCATCCATTAAATGCGTACGGCCAATTTTAACTACATTCTTGAATTCAACAGCTTTTTTCTGAAGTGTATCTCTTAATTGAGTTACGCCGGGTATGGTAACTTCAACAATCTTTTTATAGGCAGCTATATGCATACCGGTAGGAAAGGTGTCATTTGATGATTGTGACTTATTGACATCATCATTTGGTTGAATGGTTTTTTCACCTTCGCCGATCACTTTACCTGCAATTTCATGGGCTCTATTGGCAACTACTTCATTAACGTTCATATTACTTTGGGTGCCAGACCCCGTTTGCCATATTACTAAAGGAAATTGGTCATCATGTTTACCTTCTAAAATTTCATCGCAAACAGTGGCGATCAAGTCTCTTTTTTCAGCAGCCAAAACACCAAGTTCACAATTTGCATATGCAGCAGATTTTTTCAAATAGGCAAAACCATAAACGATATCCAAAGGCATGGATGCAGCAGGACCTATTTTAAAATTATTACGGGAGCGTTCTGTTTGTGCTCCCCAATATTTGTCTTTGGGTACTTCTACATTACCCATGGTATCTTTTTCGATTCTGAACTCCATAATCTTATTAATTTATATGAATCTTAAGTTAACTTATTTATATCCCTTCAAAAATAAGGTTTACATTTATTTTTATGGTGACAACTTTGTTGCGAAAAGTAAAATTATTTTTTGCAGAACGTTTGCAAAAAATAATTGGTTTATGGTATCTTTGTAATATATAAGCAAGAAGATATGTTTGATTTTGACCAATATTTAGGATTTTTAGCTTTTTTAACCATATTAACTATAGGTTTTTGGCTAATGATGTTTTTGTTATTATTTGTTGTCCCTTACTGGTTAGGTGGTAACATTAAAGAATTATTAAAAGAAAGAAGCGACAAGAAAAAAGCCGCACGAGAAGCATAGATTAGAATCCTATCTTAAGACGAGTTCTCTAAGTAAAGAATTAAAAATTTTATTTAAATTTCCACGCAAGCGCTGGAGTGTTTAAATCTTTATTTTTAAGTATAGCATAAAAAAAAAGAAGCCAATTGGCTTCTTTTTTTATGTCTTGTCTTTTCTATTTTATCCTTCAATTTCTTCTCCACCTTCATCACCACCATTTCCTCTTGAACCTTTATTACGTTCCTTTGGTTGGTTAAAACGATATACAAAGCCCATGGTTATTTGGCGCTTTCTCCATTGAAATTCACTGTTTGATGTAAAAAACTCTGTTTCTGTATAAGAGCTTCTTTTTCTAGAGTTCAAAAGGTCGCTTACATTAAGAGAAAGTGTACCGTTGTCATTTAAAATATCTTTACTAAAGGCTAAATTCAATGAGAATATACCCTCGTTTTCAGTTTGTGCCGTAGAAGATGGTCCTCTATAAAATGCATTTGTTTGCCAGTCAATTTTTGCGGGTAATGATACTTTAGAGCTAAATCTTCCAAACCAACTGGTGTTAGTAGTACCGTAGTCTACACCGTTAAATATACCTTCGGTTGAAAATCTGAAAAAATTAAAGCTTGAATTTAATCGCAACCATTTGGCAGGGGAGTACATCATACCGGCCTCTACGCCCAAGCGATCATTTGTAGAAAGATTAATTGGTATGGTTCTTATTATTTCAATACCATCAGTAGTTGTTTGTCCGGTTTCTTCTTGTACTCTTTCAAATGAGTCTGTCTCTTTTTGATAGTAGATAGATGACGTTAAGGTTACTTTATCCCATCGTTTTAGGTATCCTAAATCAAAAGCATTAGAAAACGCAGGATTTAAATCTGGATTACCTTGAAAGATATTAGTTCTGCTTGATCGAGATGGAAACGGATTTATAAACCATCCTCTAGGTCTATTTATCCTTCTATTGTAGCCTAATGAAATGTTTTCGTTCTCTGCAAGTTCATATATGAAATTTACAGTAGGGAAAAGACCCAAATAGTTCTTGTCAAAATTAACGTCGACATCTACACCTAATTGTTCTTCAAGTTCACTAGTATCATACTCAGAATCTAATTGGCCTTTTAGTTGTGTATTCTCTAAACGAAGCCCTAGTAAGAAAGAAAAGTTACCAATCTTATTTCCATATTGTGTGTAAACAGCATTTACATTTTCATTATAGGTAAATATATTGGTAAGATTCTTGTTGATATCAAATTGACCTGTTTCTTGATTTAAGGAATCTAACCTGTAATTTGTTACCTCTTCTTCAAAAGTACCGCGATAACCAACTTCAAACTGCGCATCTCCTAATGGTAATACATAATCGGCTTGTGCTAAGTATTCATTTTTAGATTCGGTTTCAAAGACATTTTCTAAAACGAGTAAATTTTCGTTAGGAATAGTATTTTTTTCTTCAATAACGGAAAGCTTAGTCTCTTCTCCATTAGAGTACTGTAAGTCTACAGTTAATTTTTGGCCGTCGTCGTCAAGATCATTAACATAGTTTAATGAAAACTGGTAATTGTCATCATCTTCATTCTCGTCTTCCGTTCTATAAGTTTCGCTATTTAATAGATTGCTTACAAATCTTTGGTTGGTATTATCTGTTTCATCTTCACTTTTAGAAGTTCTATAGAAAACACTACCGGTTATAGAAGATTGTTCAGTCAAGAAGTATTCTAAGCCTAAGTTGGTATTGAACCCTTTTCTTAATCTATTATATGCTCTGTCTTCTATAATCCTATCAAAACTACCAGAAGAATAGGTGTTGTCAAAAAATGCGTTGCCCGGTGCGTCCCTATAACTATATCCTGTAGTATTGAATAAATTGAATTTATCTGTTCTTAAATTGGCATTGACAGAAATACCACTGTTAACAGGGTAGCCAATGGTGGTATTGACAGAGCCGTTAAAACCAAGTGTTTTTTCTTTTTTAAGTACAATGTTTAAAATACCAGCGGTGCCTTCGGCATCATATCGTGCAGACGGACTTGTTATTACCTCTACTTTTTCAATAGCATCTGCAGGAAGTTGTGTAAGGGCATCGGTAGATCCAAAACCTGCCAGTGCAGATGGTTTTCCGTTAATTAGTATTCTAACGTTTTCATTTCCTCGTAAACTAATAGAGCCTTCAACATCTACATCAACAGATGGTACATTGTTTAAGGCGTCGGTTATGGTTGCACCACTATTAGTTAAATCTTTACCAATATTATAGATTTTTTTATCTAAACGAACCTCTACCGTAGTTTTCTCACCTACAACCTCTACGGCTTCTAGTTGCGCTACGTCCAATGCAAGTTTAATGGTACCTAGGTCTTTAGACTCTGTAATAGTTTGATTGGGTAATTGGTAGGTTTTATAGGAAATATATTCAATAGAGATATTGTATTTTCCAGGGGTAGCTTCAACTTTGAAATTTCCGTCTATATCTGTAATGCCACCAGTAATTTGATCTGGGTTGTTTACGCTTTGCAATACTAAGGTGGCATATTCTAACGGTAGGTTATCATCTTTATCCAAAACCTTTCCGCTAATGACAATTGGACCTCTTTCCCGGTCTCCTCCCGGTCTTTGACTATGTGTGTAATTGAATGATAGTGTAAGGAGTAGGAGTAAAGGGAAAAGTTTTTTCATTAATTCAGTTTTTGGGTTTCTTTCGTTTTTCTTTTTTCTTCTTTTTATTCTTCTTCTTGATAGTTTTTGAAACACCATCTTTTTGTAGTGCAACAAAAGCTTCATACTTTTCTAAGGGCAAACCTGCTTTTAATTCTTCGTCTTGCCTTTTAGTAATGTTCTCATATACTTCAGCCATTTTTTCTGGCGGAAGCTTTAATATCTGAGCCTCTATACGCTCTTGAACATATTTCTTAAGAACAGAGCTTAATACAGCTTGTTCAAATGCATTTAGCCCTAGAGCTTCGGTAATTCTAGGCATTTCGCCGTCTACCAATTCTTCTGCGGTTTTAGGTTTTGGTTCTTCAGCTGGCGTTTGTGCCTGTGGTATAGAACTTCTTTGTCTGCCATAACCATAACCGCCGCGGGATCCATAACCGTTATTTCCATAACCGTATTGTGCATAAATTTCAGAACTACCTAATAGAATTAGTAGCAGAACTAATACTTTTAGACTGCTACATTGTATTATTTTTTTCATGTGTTTAGATGATAAAGTTATACTATGGTTTAACTGAATATGGTTAATTGTTTGTTAAGATAATTAATGCGTTAATTATAGTGAATTCTATTTTAACAATGAATCTATGTTAGAAGCCGGTCTGCCAATGACTGCGCTGTTTCCATTTATAACAATAGGTCTTTCAATTAGTTTTGGATGGGTAATCATTGCGTCTAATATCTCCTCATCATTAAGTGATAAATGCTTGAACTTTTCTTTCCAGATCGCTTCAGATTTACGTACTAGGTTAATGGGTTTAATACCTAAACAGCTAATGACATTTCTTAACTCATCTTTTGTTGGTATGTTTTCTAAATATTTCACTACTTCAAATTTCTTGCCAGAATTCTCAAGTACTTTAAGTCCTTCTCTAGATTTACTACATCTAGAATTATGATATATTTTAATCATACTATTTAATTTTTATACTAGAAATCCCAATTCATTATATAAATAAATTGGGATATACTATGTTATTCTTCATCTCTTTGGCCCATCATCATTAGAAAAGCTTTAAGGAATTGGTCAATATCGCCATTCATTACGTTATCTACATTTCCGGTTTCCTCCCCTGTTCTCACATCTTTTACCAATTTGTAAGGATGCATGACATAATTTCTAATCTGTGAACCCCATTCAATTTTCATTTTCGAAGACTCAATTTCTTGTCGTGCTTCCATTTTCTTGCGCAGTTCTATCTCATACAATTGTGACTTTAGCATTTTCATTGCCGTAGCCCTGTTGTCATGCTGACTTCTGCTATCTGAACAAGATATTTGAATTCCGGTAGGGTGGTGGGTCAATTGCACTTTTGTTTCTACCTTATTTACATTCTGGCCACCGGCGCCACTAGACCTTGCAGTGGTAATGGTTATATCTGCCGGATTTACGGCTACCTCTATGCTATCGTCCACTAAAGGATAAACATATACAGATGCAAATGATGTGTGTCTTTTAGCATTACTATCGAAAGGAGAGATACGCACTAGCCTGTGTACACCATTTTCACCTTTTAGCCATCCAAAGGCATATTCCCCGTCAATTTCTAATGTAACGGTTTTAATACCGGCAACATCACCCTCTTGGTAGTTAAGCTCTTTTATTTTATAACCGTTTTTTTCTGCCCACATCATATACATACGCATAAGCATAGCGGCCCAATCGCAACTTTCCGTGCCTCCTGCGCCAGCGGTTATTTGAAGAACGGCCGGTAATTCATCTCCTTCCTCTGATAGCATGTTTTTGAACTCCATTTTTTCAATGGTATTCACAGCTTTTTCATACTGCTCTTCTACTTCAGCTTCAGAGACATCTCCTTCTTGTTGAAACTCTATGAGCACCTCTAGGTCAGTAACCAATAGTTGTGCGGCATTATAATCATCTACCCATTGCTTTTTAGATTGGATAAATTTCATATGCGCCTGCGCTTCTTGAGGATTATCCCAAAAATCAGGTGCCAAGGTTTTCTCTTGTTCGTTTTCTATTTCTATTAATTTGGCATCAATGTCAAAGATACCTCCTTAACGCACCAAGGCGATCTATAAGACCTTTGTAATGGTCTATGCTTATGTTCATACAATTTTAGTTTTGGGTAAAAATAATACTCTTTTAAATAATGTTGGCTAAAATTAAGGTATTAACTAAATCAATTTATTTAAGAAGAATATAGGGTTTGTTCCTGTATATGGTATAGAGTTGGCTTTATACTCGATAGCATTTATTCTTATAAATAACTTTCGTTTAATTAAATATTATTATCTAGTTCGCTACTAGCGTTATACATAATCTATAAGTTTTTATATATTTTTAGAAAAACTTATTTAAAATGAGAAAGAATTACGCACTTCTGGTCTGGTTGCTATTGCTATCCTTTAATTTGTTATCTGCGCAGTTTAGTGAACAAAATAAAGCGTATGTGAAGTGCCAGGGATTTTATGATTTTTATTATGATGAAAGTACTGATAAGATTTTTTTGGAAGTCGATAATTTAGAGGAAGAATTTCTGTACGTTTATTCACTTAGTAGTGGTATAGGTAGCAATGATATTGGTCTTGATAGAGGGCAGTTGGGTAATGAGCAAGTAGTTTTCTTTAAAAAAGCAGGCAACAAGTTATTATTGATTCAGCCTAACTTGAAATACAGGGCGATAACCGATAATGAATTGGAGCGAAAATCAGTTAAGCAGGCGTTTGCGAAATCGGTCTTATTCGGTTTTCCGATAATTGAAGAGAAAAGTGGTACATATGTTATTGACATCACCGATTTTTTAATGCAAGATGCCCACGGGGTAGCTAACCGTTTGCAAAGAACCGAACAAGGTTCTTACACTCTTGATACGTCTAAAAGTGCTTTGGCTTTAGAGAGAACCAAAGCATTTCCAAAAAATGTAGAGTTTGATGTTACCATGACTTTTAAAGGTCAGGGAAATGGTGATTATATTAAAAGCGTAGCGCCAAATGCAGATTTGGTAACTGTTGCTGAGCATCACTCTTTTATTGAATTGCCAGATGATAAATATAAAAAGCGTGTTTTTGATCCAAGGTCCGGTTCTTCTCCTTTTAATTATTATGATTATGCAACGCCCGTAGAGTCACCTATTTTAAAGCAATTTATAAGAAGACATCGTTTAGAGAAAAAAGATCCAACAGCAGCGGTTAGCCAAGCGGTAGAGCCTATTATTTATTATTTGGATAATGGCACACCTGAACCTGTACGTTCTGCACTTTTAGAAGGCGGGCGTTGGTGGAACCAAGCTTTTGAAGCTATAGGCTATAAAGATGCCTTTCAATTAAAAATGTTACCAGATGATGCTGACCCTTTAGATGTTCGGTATAATGTTATACAATGGGTGCACCGTTCTACAAGAGGTTGGAGCTATGGGAGCAGTATTACCGATCCAAGAACCGGTGAGATTATGAAAGGGCATGTAAGTTTAGGTAGCTTGAGAATACGTCAAGATTTTTTAATAGCCCAAGCATTAATGAACAAGCCATTTGCCGAGCGTGATGATAATTACCAGCCAATGTTAGAAATGGCTATTGCCCGTATTCGTCAATTGTCTGCACACGAAATTGGTCATACATTAGGTTTTGCACATAATTATGCCGCAAGCACTACAGGTAAAGCTTCAGTGATGGATTATCCGCATCCACAATTTAAGTTAGTGGATGGTAAGGTTGATTTTTCTAAAGCTTATGAAGTTGGTATAGGCGCCTGGGATAAGGTGACGGTTGCTTATTCTTATCAGAACTTTAATAAAGACGAAAATGAGAAAGACGGATTAAATGCGATTCTGGATAAAGCAAAAGCTGACGGACTGCGTTATATAACCGATCAAGATGCCCGTCCACAGGGTAGTGCCCATGTGATAGCTCATTTATGGGATAACGGCACAAATGTTAGCAAAGAATTAGATGATATGTTAAAGCTGCGGAAAGTAGCTATTAATAATTTCTCTGTTGATAATATTCAAGATGGTACTCCGTATTCCGTTTTAGAAGACGTTTTTGTTCCGTTATATTTCTTTCATAGATACCAAACGGAAGGTGTAGCAAAGGTTATAGGCGGATTAGAATATAATTATGCTACCAAGGGTGACGGACAGGAAGTGGTTGCTATTGCCGATAAAGCGATGCAAGAGGAAGCGTTAAAAAGTGTTTTAAAGACTTTAGATGCCAATGAAATAGCTATACCTAAAGATAAGTTGAGCTTGTTTCCGCCAAGATCTTTTGGTACTCCACGAACTAGAGAATCTATCAACGGGAAAACCGGTGTTTCTTTTGATGCATTATCAGCGGTAGAAACTGCTTCTAATATGACTTTGAAATTTTTATTACATCCTGAGAAAGCATCTAGACTTATACAGCAAAAAGCTATTGATACAGATAATGTTGGATTAGGTGAAGTGTTAGATATATTGATAGCATCTACTATTAATAAGAAACAGCAAGATGCTTATTTAAAAGAAGCACAGACCATAATTAATTTTAGAGTGTTGTTTCATATTATGAATTTGGCGGGTCATACAAATGTACATCCGCAGGTAAATGCAATTGCGTCTCAGAAATTAAAAGGCTTGAGTGCCCAATTAGCTAAAGATGCTGGTTCAAATGCAATACGTGCAGAAATGATCAAAAGAATTAATGCCTTTAATGAGCATCCAGAATTGTTCAAAGTGATACCTTCGCCAAAAATTCCGGATGGTTCGCCAATAGGAATGAGTTGTTTTCACTAATCCAATTTTTACAATTCTATTATGCTTATTAATCTTATCAGTGATACGGTAACAAAACCAACTAAAGGCATGTTAGACGCTATGATGTCTGCTGCCGTAGGTGATGATGTTTTTAAAGAAGATCCAACGGTAAACGCGTTAGAAGAAAAAGTAGCCAAACTTTTTGGTATGGAATCTGCCTTGTTTTTTCCTAGTGGAACTATGACTAACCAGACCGCAATAAAATTGCATACCCAACCTGGTGAACAATTGATCTGTGATAAATATGCGCATATCTATAATTATGAGGGTGGGGGAGTAAGTTTTAATAGCGGAGTGTCTTGCCGTCTGGTTGATGGTGATAGAGGTACTATGACAGCTGCACAAGTTGTAGCCTCCATTAACCCTCCAGATTTTTATCATAGCCCACTTACAACATTAGTTTGTGTGGAGAATACTGCTAATAAAGGTAGTGGAACTTGTTGGGATTTTCAAGAATTACAAAAAATCAAAAAAGTATGTGATGAGCATCAATTAGGTTACCATTTAGATGGTGCCCGGTTGTGGAACGCCATGGTGGAGAAAAATGAAACTGCATTACAATATGGGCAGTTATTTGATACGATAAGTGTATGTTTAAGTAAAGGTTTGGGTTGCCCAGTTGGGTCTTTGCTGATCGGTACTAAAGAACATATGAATAAGGCTCTTCGAATTCGTAAAATATTTGGTGGCGGTATGCGTCAATCTGGTTTCTTGGCTGCGGCAGCAATCTACGCTTTAGATAATCATGTAGATAGATTAGCAGAAGATCATAAAAAGGCAAAAGAGATCGGTAAAGCATTGTCTGTAAAATCTTTCATTAAAAAGGTGGAACCTATTGAAACCAATATTGTCATTTTTGAAATAGATGAATCATTTATGACCAGTGATCAGTTTGTACATACTTTAAAAGAAAAGGACATTCTTATTATAGGCATGGGGCAGGGAAAACTCAGAATGGTCACCCATTTGGATTATACTGATGAGATGCATGAAAAACTGTTGAAGCAATTAGTGGCTATTTAACACCTAGGTCTAAACTGTTAGATATATTCAAAATACCATTTTCCATACCGGCTTCAGAAGAATAAAGTCCGCTGGAGCCAATTACTTTTCCGCTAGAATTTTTTAATTCAACTAAAAACTTACCATCGGTATTTGTCTTTCGTTCAAAAAATTTGCCATTGGCATTTTTAAAGCATCTAATATCCTTTATTACATTATTTACCTCGTTCTTGCTGGTGAAGGAGATGCTCTTTAATAATGTTTTACCATCTACAGATTCTAAAATAAAATGAAATGATCCGTCTTTATCTTTATCGATTTTAATCATATCCTTAAAGATAAAAAATATTTTCTCTGTTTTTTAGTGACTTTTTAAATAATACCAGGTCTTAAATATTGAGGGGTTATTGCGTTGGTTGCCAAATTATGTCCCACGCTAACCTGCATCAACCTAACAGGAAAACCTCAAGTAAATAATTATAGATAACCAATTATTAATTTTAAACACTATCTCAATGAAAAAAGTATTATTCCTAGCAGTTGCGTTTTCAGCTTCTTTTGCAATGGCACAAGATTTGCCTTCAAATCCAGAACCTGGTAAATGTTATGTTCGTTGTACAACTCCAGATATTTACGTTAACGAGTCAACTACCATAACAACAAACCCGTCTTATAAGGTTTTAAAGACAATTCCTGCTACTTTTAAAACAATTACGGAACGTGTGTTGGTGAGAGAGGAAGAAAAAGTACTTACAGTGGTTCCTGCGAAGTGGGGTACAGAAACTATAACCTACGTTTCTAAGGGAGGAAGGAATGCTTTATAGGTAATTCCAGCTTCTTTTTCTCCAAGTATTCAAACATTAGAAATAAAGCCTGCTTACGCACAATGGGAATTGGGTGTTGCAGCTCCTGATTGTGATTCGGGCAATCCAGATGATTGTAGGTACTGGTGTTACAAAGGGTATCCTGCGCAATTTGAGACGGTTTCTACCCAGGTCCTTGCAAATGATGCTTCTTTTACAAGTAGCCCACTAGCTGCTAAAAACGGATCGTACACTAAATCAGTATTGATTTCTCCTGTAACTGTTGTTGAGAAAATTATTCCTGCTGAGTACAGAGAAATTACAAAAACTGTTTTGGATAAAGATGCGTATACCGTTGAAGAAATAGTTCCTGCAAAGACAACTACACTTACCAAAGAAGTGTTAAAAGAAAAAGGGGGGTTAACTACTTGGAAAGAAATAGAGTGTGCATTAGTTGAGTACCAGGCTTTACCAATAAACTGGAATTCTGGTAGCGCTACTTTAACTTCACAGGCAAAGAGTATTATTGATAACAGATTATTACCTGTGTTAGCTCAAAACCCTGGTGTTAAAGTTGAATTAGCTTCACATACAGACTCCCAAGGTGGCGCGGTGTCTAACCAAGATCTTTCTGAAAGAAGAGCTAAGGCTGTTGCTGATTACTTGATTACAAAGGGTGTTAATTCTAGTCTTTTGGTAGCAAACGGTTACGGTGAAACTAAATTATTGAACAGATGTAGTGATGGTGTTTCTTGTACGGCAAGAGAGCACGCCGCAAACAGAAGAACTCAATTTAGATTAATCAATAATTAAATGTGAGGTTGTTGATTAAAAAAGGGCTTACGTTAAGTAAGCCCTTTTTCATTGGTAGTAATGTTTGTTATTTGTTCTTCTCTAAAAGACTAAGATGAGAATCTACAATACCATTCATGCTATAGCCGGCTAATTGATCTAATTCATTCCCCTTGGTGTCCAGAATTTTGAACATCGGAAAAACTTTTCTTTTGTTCAATTTGCTTAACAATTCTTTGTTGTGAGCCATTTGCTTTTCTGATATTAAATCTTTGTTTCTAGGAACATCTATATAAAGAAGAATATAATTGTTCGATAACTTTTGAAACTCGTTGGTATCGAATAAATCAGTTTTTAGCATTTTACAAGGCGGGCACCAGTCGCTGCCCGTAAAATATACTAAAACGTTTTTATCTTGCTCTTTAGCTTTTGAAATGGCAGAGTCATAATTGGTGAGCCATTTAGAATCATCTACGCTATTGAAGTCTGCTTGCGTAGAAATAAAAAGCGGAATCATGAATACTAAGATTAAATACTTCATAATTAAAATTTATAAGGTTCAGAGCAAATAATCTGTATTGCTATTTAAATAACGAGTCCATACCTGGAATATTGGGCATTCCGTCTTTTGCGGCAGCGGCCAATTCGGTTTCATTTACCCTTGTAGCATTCTGTATTGCCTTGTTCAACGTAAGGATCAAATAGTCTTCTAATTGCTCTTTGTCTTGTAAAAGACTGTCATCTATTGCTATTTTTTTGATTTCTCTATTTGCGGTTATGGTAATAGAAATTAAACCATCATTAGACTTTTCTTCTAGTGAAACCGTATCCAATCTTTTTTTGGTTTCTTCCACTTTTTTTTGGGTCTCTTTAAGCTTTCCCATCATACCCATCATATCTCCAAACATAATTTCAATTTTAGATTTAGCGTGTAAAAATACTAAAAATAGAGGCATTTCAGTTTTTAGCGGTAATAAAACGGGGGTCTGTGAATTAGTCTTATTTTTGCCGTCTTATTTTATAATGAAGTTTGTATGAGTGTTAAGCATCCGCCAAAGGCGCAAAAAGTTCCCGAAGAATTAGTTATTCATGATGATGTACGGGTAGATAATTACTATTGGCTAAATGATAAAGAAAACAAAGATGTTATTTCTTATCTAGAAGCAGAGAATGAGTATTACGATGCGTTAACACAGCACACCAAGGATTTTCAAGAGTCTCTTTTTCAAGAAATGAAAGGGAGAATTAAAGAAGATGATTCATCTGTACCTTATAAATTGAATGATTATTGGTATAGTACTAGGTATATTATTGGGGGTGAATATCCTTTATATTCTAGATTTAAGAATGATCTAAATGCTGAGGAAGAAATCATGTTTAATTGTAATGACATGGCTAAAGGGCATGATTACTTTAGTCTTGGTGGTATTGCCATAAGTCCAAACAATAAAATGGCCGCTTTTGGTGTGGATACGGTTTCTAGAAGACAGTATACCCTACAGATTAAAGACCTTGAAACGGGGGCTGTCTTAGATGATAAGATAGAAAATACGACAGGTGGCGGAGTTTGGGCAAATGATAATGAAACTTTGTTTTATACGCGTAAAGATCCGGTTACCCTTCGGTCAGATAAAATTTACAAGCATAAATTAGGTACGCCAACATCTGAGGATGTGTTGATTTTTCATGAGCAAGATGATACGTTCAGCACATTTATTTATAGGACAAAATCTAAAAAATACTTAGTTATTGGTTCGTTTAGCACTTTGACTTCTGAGTTTCAAATTCTTTCTACGGATAATCCTGATGGAGAATTCCAGGTGTTTTCACCAAGAGAACGTGGCTTAGAATATACTATTTTTCATTATGAGGATAGCTTTTACATATTAACCAATAAGGATAAGGCAGAGAATTTTAAATTGATGCGAACATCAGAAGATAAAACTACTTCTGAGCATTGGCAAGAATTCATTTCTCATAGGAAAGATGTGCTTTTAGAGGATATTGATATTTTCAAAGAATATTATGTACTTTCTGAGCGTGAGAACGGACTGAATAAGATTAGAATTATTCGTTGGGATGGAACCGGAGCGTATTTCTTGCCTTTTAAAAATGAAACTTATACTGCTTATGTGGGTAGTAATCCTGATTTTGATACGGAGGTTTTAAGATATTCTTATAACTCTATGTCAACACCTAGTTCGGTTATAGATTTTAATATGCGTACTAAGACCAAGGAAATTAAAAAAGAACAAGAGGTTCTTGGCGGATTGTTTGATAAGGACAATTATAAAGAAGAACGTTTGTGGGCAACTGCAAGAGATGGCGAGAAAATACCGATGTCCGTCGTATACAGGAAAGATACCGTCTTAGGTGAAAACACACCAATTTTACAATATGCCTATGGATCGTACGGTTCAACCATTGACCCCTATTTTTCTACGGTTAGGTTAAGCTTGTTGGACCGCGGATTTGTATTTGTTATTGCTCACGTTAGGGGGGGTGAGTACTTAGGGCGTAGATGGTACGAAACGGGAAAGCTACTGCAAAAGAAAAATACGTTTACAGATTTTATAGATTGTTCTAAGTATTTAATTGAACAAAAAATGACCAGTGAAAAGCACTTGTATGCTATGGGCGGTTCTGCCGGTGGTCTGTTAATGGGGGCTATCAGTAATATGCAACCCAATATTTATAACGGTATCATTGCCGCTGTGCCTTTTGTAGATGTAGTAACTACTATGTTAGATGATTCTATACCGCTAACTACGGGAGAATATGATGAATGGGGTAACCCTAATGAAATGGAATACTATGATTATATGAAATCATATTCTCCTTATGATAATGTAACCGCTCAAGATTATCCTCATATGTTGGTTACAACAGGGCTTCATGACTCTCAAGTTCAGTATTTCGAGCCTGCAAAGTGGGTTGCCAAACTAAGAGAATTAAAAAAAGATAATCATCAATTATTGCTAAATACTAATATGGAAGCAGGTCATGGCGGTGCTTCGGGCAGGTTTGAGTCTTTGCGAGAGGTGGCTAAGGAATATGCATTTCTTTTAGATTTAGAAGGAAAAATCGCATAGTGAAAAAAAAACTGTAAATTCGCATCAGAAATTTTAACAAATTTCGTTTATACAATAACCAAACATTGATATCCCCCTTATGAAAAATGAGATCAGGGCTTACAACAATATATTAGAACTAGTAGGTAATACGCCATTAGTTAAATTGAATAGAATAGCAGAAAACCTAACAGGTAATTTTTACGCCAAGGTAGAAGCATTCAATCCAGGTCACTCTTCTAAAGATAGAATTGCGATTCATATTATTGAGCAGGCAGAGAAAGCAGGTATACTTACCGAAGGTAGCACAGTAATAGAGACAACCTCAGGAAATACCGGTTTTAGTATTGCAATGGCAAGTATTATAAAAGGCTACGATTGTATACTGGCGGTTAGTTCTAAATCATCTCCAGATAAAATAGATATGCTGCGCTCTATGGGCGCAAAAGTATATGTTTGTCCGGCTCACGTAAGTGCAGATGATCCCAGATCTTACTATGAAGTGGCTAAGAGATTGCATAAAGAAACAAAAGGCTCCATATATATAAATCAGTATTTCAATCAACTGAATATGGAAGCGCATTACAAATCTACCGGTCCTGAAATTTGGGAACAAACTGGGGGTCAAATAACACACCTTATTGCTTGTAGTGGAACTGGTGGTACTATTTCTGGTACAGCTCGTTTCTTGAAGGAGCAAAACCCTAATATTAAAGTTATTGGTGTTGATGCCTTTGGTTCTGTATTAAAGAAGTATCACGAAACCGGTAAATTAGATACCAACGAAATTTATCCATATAGAATAGAAGGTCTAGGTAAAAACCTAATTCCTGGTGCTACGGATTTTAGCGCTATAGATGAGTTTATAAAAGTAACCGATGCTGAAAGTGCACATACGGCTAGAGAAATTTCTAGAACAGAAGGTATCTTTGTTGGGTACACCAGTGGAGCGGTAATGCAGGCTATTAAGCAGTTAGATGAGTTAAATGCATTTGACAAAGACAGTAACGTAGTTTGTATTTTTCCTGATCATGGCTCTCGTTATATGAGTAAAATATATAGCGACCAGTGGATGGAAGATCAAGGTTTCTTAAATACCGAAGTGGTTGAAGAAACTCAAGAGATACAATACATAAAGTAATTGAAATAAATATCATATAAATTAAAGTGGGTTTCTAACCCACTTTTTTGCGTTGTAAATAATTTATGAATTTTTATCAAAATTTTTTACTTTTGCAGACAGATCCAAATTAAACAATGAAAGACTTATTTGATAGAATTTTAGCGAATAAAGGCCCTTTAGGTAAATGGGCTTCACAAGCAGAGGGGTACTTTGTGTTCCCTAAATTGGAAGGTCCTATTTCTAATAGAATGAAATTTCAGGGGAAAGATGTTATCACCTGGAGTATCAATGACTATTTAGGCTTGGCAAATCTTCCAGAGATAAAGAAGGTGGATGGGGAAGCTGCTGCTGAATATGGTTCTGCATACCCAATGGGGGCAAGAATGATGAGTGGTCATACGGAGTTTCATGAGCAATTAGAGCAAGAATGTGCTGCTTTTGTGGAAAAGGAAGCTGCGTACCTATTAAATTTTGGCTATCAAGGTTTCATGTCTGTTATTGATGCCCTTGTTACTAAAGATGATATTATCGTTTATGATGTAGATTGTCATGCTTGTATTATTGATGGTGTACGTTTACACATGGGTAAACGTTTTACGTTTGTTCACAATAATCCAGAAAGTTTAGAGAAGAATTTAGAGCGTGCTACCAAATTGGCCGAGCAAACTGGTGGAGGTATATTGGTTATCTCTGAAGGTGTATTCGGGATGCGCGGTGAACAAGGTATTTTAAAAGAAATTGTTGCTTTAAAAGATAAATTCAACTTTAGATTATTGGTTGATGATGCACACGGTTTTGGTACTTTAGGAGCAACTGGTGCTGGTGCAGGTCAAGAACAAGGGGTGCAAGACGGTATTGACGTTTACTTGGCAACTTTTGCTAAGTCAATGGCTAGTATTGGTGCTTTTGTTGCTGCTGATCAAGAAATTATAGATTATTTAAAATATAACCTTCGTTCTCAAATGTTCGCTAAATCATTACCAATGGTTTATGTAAAAGGAGCGTTGAAACGTTTAGATATGTTACGTACGCAACCAGAGCTTAAGGCTAAGCTATGGGAGAATACAAATGCGTTACAAAACGGATTAAAAGAAAAAGGTTTTGATATTGGTACAACAACTAGTTGTGTAACACCGGTATACCTTAATGGTAGTATTCCTGAGGCAATGGCTTTAGTGAAAGATTTACGTGAAAATCATGGAATCTTCTGTTCTATCGTTGTATACCCGGTAATACCTAAAGGACTAATTCTTTTACGTTTAATACCAACCGCTACACATACATTACAAGATGTAGAAGAAACCTTAACAGCGTTCTCTGCAATTCGTGAGCGTTTGCAAAATGGTACTTACAAAAGATTATCTGCTGCAGTAGCTGCAGCAATGGGAGAATAATAGCTCATTAAAGTATATTAAAAAAGCCCGTAATCATATAATTACGGGCTTTTACTTTTTTCGTATTTTAAAGTGATTTTCTATACGTTCTTCTGCGTTTATAGACTTTAGGGTCAAAATGTTTCCACATTTGTTTTATAGCTATATTTTCTTCCAATTCAGGAGTTCTGTAGCACATATCTATACCTTTCTCACTAAAAGTTTTGTGGTACTCATTGAAAATAACAGCGGTAACACCTTTGTTTTGATATTCAGGGTCTATGCCAATCAAATAGAAAATAACATCTTTACTGTTTTTCTTAGCCTTTAGTAAATGGAACAAACCAAACGGGAATAACTTTCCATTCGCTTTTTGTAATGCTTCTGAAAATGATGGCATCACAATGGCAAAGGCAATTAGTTTATCATCTTTATCTTTGACAAACTTAATGTATTCAGGATTTATAAAACTGATGTATTTTTTTTTGAAATATGCTTTCTGTATTTCTGTGATCGGTACAAATGAAGAAAGGTTGGCATATGTAGCATTAAAGAGATCGAACATCTCGTCAGCCATTGGCATCACTTCTTTTGTTTTGGTGAAATTAACCTCCTTTAAGCCGTAGCGTTTTTTTACTAGATCATTCAGTCTGGTGAACAATGCGGGATCGGCATTTTTTGCAGGGAACTTATTTTCCATATATTCCTTTTCCTTTACAAAGCCCAAAGTTTCATAATGATCTTTGTAGTAGGGGTGGTTATACCAAGTGATCATGGTTCCTATATGGTCAAAACCTTCTACTAGAACACCTACTTTGTCCAAATTTGAAAAGCCTACAGGACCTTCCATGTATTCTAAGTTGTGTTCTTTGCCTATTTCTGCAACTTTCTCTAAAAGTGCCTTGGATACCTCTAGGTTGTCCACAAAATCGAACCAACCAAAACGCATTTTCTTTACGTGCTGTTGATTAATTTCTAGGTGATTGATGACCGCGGCAACACGACCTACAATTTTATCTCCGTCCTTGGCAAGAAAGAACCATGCTTCGGCATCTTTAAAAACGGGATTTTTATCTTTATCAAAGCTATCTAGCTCATCATTGATTATTGGGGGAACCCAATACTTATTCTCTTTATATAGTGAAAACGGAAATGTTACAAAGCGTTTTAAATCTTGCTTTGTTTTAGCTTCATGTAGTGTAATCATTGAACTTCTTTAGAAGTGTCAATATTAGTGATATTAATCTACAATTTAAAGCCGTTGAGAATGAAAAATAGAGTAAGGAAATGGTGAATTAAAAGTCTATTTCACTACTTTCTTTCTTTTTCTTCTTCTCTGCCTTCCTTAATTTTTTAAGTTGTCTTTTAGAAGGGCCAAGGTCAATATCTTCTGCTCCGCTACCTTTTTTCTTCTTTTTCATAGCCTTCTTATTAATAGCGCCGCCGTTCTGGTTAGCCTCTTGATCTTCTATAGGTTTAAGACTATCTTTGTGAAAATCCAATCTATATGACCCACCTATTCCGAAGAAAATACGAGTTGGGGTATTTTTTAGACTGGCTCCCATATTAAAATCTAATTGGAGGTTTTCTTTTAGTAAATGGGCAATACCGCCACGGATCAGTAAATCAGAATAACGATCACTATCTATACCTTGGTGTTCTGCAAATACACTCCATTTAGGATTCCTGAAGGCATGAGATAATGAAATGGTGTAGCTTAATTCTGGGTCATCTGTGCTAATACGGTCAAAAGCGGTATTGGTAATTAAAACAAACCTTGGTGTTAAACGACTTTGTGTTGCGATCATACCACGGTAAGAAACTGTGGGTTCGCCAATGTAAAAAGGATTGTCGCCTAATACAAAGTTAGCCCCGCCATAAATAGAAATGGCCGGTAATAGGTTCTTGAATTGAAATTTGTTATTTGCTCTCCAACTATACAGGTTGGGCTTGTTGGCTTCTGGATTTTTAAACGGATCATAGACTAAAAATTTTAACCCTAATCTATTTCTAGAAAAATCTCTTCGTTTCGCTACTACATCAAAATTTAAATAAGTAGTATTTTGATCTTGAAAGGTACCTTCATAATTCAATTCTAGTTTTTCGAATAATAATCCGTAACGTAATGAAATATCGGTTCCCCAAATGTTACTTTCTGTATTTAAAAGGGTATGGTCTTGTTGTTCATAGAACAGTCCCACCTCTGCTTGTACCACATTTTTTCCAACGGCATAGGCACTTACAGAAACTCCAGGTCTATTAGAATTTATAACATCCGTGTACTGGGAGATGCTCACCAGTGGTAGAAGAAATAATAGGGTTACTGCATATTGGTATGATTTAGAGTAGGCAAAAAGACTATTCATGAACACGATTTTATATTTATTTTAATAGTATGATTCTTTATATACAACGTGATAATTGTATTTTTGATATATCTTAAGTAAGAATAAATGGCTTTTTTAAAAACGATATTAATTATTCTTTTGGTGTATTACTTGCTAAAGTTTTTGGCGAAGTTATTTGCGCCAAAAATTTTGAACTACGCTGCCAAGAAAACTGAATCTCATTTCAGAGAAGCTTTTGATAATCAACGTCCTTTTAAGCAAGAGGAGGAAGAAAGTGTTATTATCAATAAAAAACCTTCTAGAAAAAAGAACGATTCTGAAAAAGTAGGTGAATACATTGATTTTGAAGAGCTAGACTAGTTATCTTTGACAAAACACTACTTATTTAGCAAATGAAGCAAGGTCTAAAATTCTTTTTCATCCATTTTTTTGTTGTCGTATTTTTTATCATTGCTGCATTGGCATATTTCAGCCCTGTGCTTCAAGGTAAAGTAATGTACCAACATGATATTGCCCAGTATACGGGTATGGCAAAAGAACAGAACGATTTTAGAAAATCTAATGACCAAGAACCGTATTGGACGAACAGTGCGTTTGGTGGTATGCCAACATACCAACTTGGGGCAAATTATCCACATAACTATATAAAAAAATTAGATCGATTAATTCGGTTTTTACCTAGACCTGCAGATTATCTTTTTCTGTATTTTATTGGGTTTTATATACTTCTTTGTTGTCTTAAAGTAGATTATAAACTTGCAATTGTTGGAGCACTTGCATTTGGTTTTTCTACATATCTCATTATTATTTTAGGAGCGGGACATAACTCTAAAGCGCATGCAATGGCGTATTTACCGGTACTTTTGGCGGGTATTGTACTGGTCTTTAGAAAGAAGTACCTATGGGGGTTTGTTTTGACCGCTTTGGCAATGGCTCTTGAAATAACTGCAAACCATTACCAAATGACCTATTACTTTATGTTATTAGTGCTCATTTTGGGGGTGGTGTATTTGGTATATGCATTTAGAGATAAGCAGGTTAAGCATTATGTCATTTCTGTAGGGATGTTAGTATTGGCGGTAACCCTGGGTATTGCAGCCAATGCAACAGGATTAATGGCTACCAAAGAATATGCTGATTGGAGTACTCGTGGTAAAAGTGAATTGACTATAAACCCTGATGGGTCACCAAAGGAAGATACTGGCGGATTGAGTAAGGCATATATTACCAATTGGAGCTATGGTATTACTGAATCGTTGAACCTGTTCGTACCTCGCCTTTTTGGTGGTGCAAGTCAAGAAAACTTGGGAGAGAACTCTAAATCTTTTAATTATTTAATTGATAAAGGGCTACAGCGTTCTAGCGCATTAGATTTTGTTAGCGGATTACCCTTATATTGGGGAGAACAGCCAGGTACTTCTGGTCCGGCGTATTTGGGTGCGGTTATATTCTTCTTATTTATTTTAGGATTGTTCTTGGTAAAGGGCAAACATAAATGGTGGTTACTGTTTGGGTCCATGATGTCTTTGGTGTTATCATGGGGTAAAAACTTTAGCGTTTTAACCGATTTCATGATAGATTACTTTCCGCTTTATGATAAGTTTAGAGCAGTCTCTTCTATACAAATTGTATTAGAATTATGTGTTCCCATTTTAGCTATTCTAGCACTTAAAAAATTATTTAAAGACAAAGTTCCGCAGGCGGATAAAATAAAATCCCTAACCACTGCATCTGCAATTATATTAGGCTTAGGAGTGGTGTTGTTCCTTTTTAAAGGTGCTTTTCATTTTGTTGGTGTCAATGATGATAGCCTTAGAATGACTGGCTTGGAAGAATTGCCGGAAATGCTTCGTCTAGATCGTAAGAGTGTTTATACAAGCGATTTATTACGTTCTTTAGCATTTGCATTAGGTACGGCTTTATTAATTTGGTTGTATTTAAAAGAGAAATTGAAAATGAATTTCTTGATTATTGCAATTGGTATTTTGGTTGTGGTAGATTTAGTTGGGGTAGATTTACGTTATGTAAACAACGACAACTTTGTGTCTAAACGTAAAATGTTAACGCCTTTTCAAGAAACTACTGCTGATAAAATTATATCGAAAGATGACGGAGTATTCCGTGTTTTTGATCAAACAGACGGATTTGATTCTGCCAAAACAGCTTACTTTCATCAAAGTATAACTGGGTACCATGCAGCAAAACCTGCCGGTATACAGGACTTGTTTAATTTTCATGTATATAAAGGTAACTTGTCCGTATTAAATATGATGAACATTAAATATGTTGTCAGGCAAGATCAAGAAGGAAATGTTTTTCCTATTGAAAACCCTAATGCAAATGGTAATGCTTGGTTTGTTTCCCAATTGCAACCTGTAGCCAATGCAGATGCAGAAATAATGGCTTTAGATAGTTTAGACACTAAGAATGTGGCGGTTCTCAATTCTACTAAGTTTACAGATATTTCTCCGTTAACTTATCAAGTAGATTCTACAGCGTCGATATCATTAATTGACTATGAACCTAATCATTTGACATATTTATCTAAGAATAACAACGAAGGCGTTGCTGTTTTTTCAGAGATGTATTATAAAAATGGATGGAATGCTTATATAGACGGTCAGGAAAGTGATTATTTTAAAGTGGATTATGTATTAAGAGCTCTAAAAGTTCCGTCAGGAGAGCATAAGATCGAATTTAAGTTTGAACCAGAAGTTGTAGCAACGGGAAGTAAAATTACGCTAGCGAGTACTATTTTATTAGGTCTTGTTATTATTGGTGGATTTGGTTTTTCTTTTTGGAGTGCTAGAAAAGAAGAGGAAGCATAATGAGAAAGGTGTTGGTCATTACCTATTATTGGCCACCCGCTGGCGGACCGGGAGTTCAGCGTTGGTTAAAGTTTGTAAAGTACCTTAGAGATTTTGATGTTGAACCGGTATTATATATTCCTGAAAATCCGCATTATCCGCTTTTAGATGAATCTTTTTCTCATGATATCCCTAATGGTTTAAAAATTTATAAGCATCCTATAAAGGAACCCTACCGTATAGCTTCTGTATTTTCTAGTAAGAAAACAACGCGCATTAGTTCTGGTATTATTCAAACTAAAAATCAGTCTTTTGTTGAGAAAACTTTGTTATGGATTCGTGGTAATCTCTTTATACCGGATGCACGAAAATTTTGGGTGAAACCATCTGTGAATTTCTTAAAAGATGTTCTTGAAAATGAAGGAATAGATACGATAATTACTACCGGACCTCCACATAGTGTTCACCTAATTGGTCATTACTTAAAGAAGTCTAAACCTTTAAACTGGATTGCAGATTTCCGCGATCCTTGGACTACCATTGGCTATCATAAGAAATTGAAACTAAATGCATCTGCAGAAAAGAAGCATAAGCAACTAGAGTCTGATGTTTTAAATAGTGCCGACAAAATTATTGTTACTAGCAATACTACTAAAAAAGAATTTCAACATATTACTAAACAACCTATAGAAGTCATTACAAACGGATTTGATGGTGATATAGCTTTAAACCATAAATTAAATTCTAAATTTACCATTGCACATATTGGTTCATTATTAAGCGGTAGAAATCCATTGAATCTATGGAGGGTATTATCAAAACTAGTGGCAGAGAATGAGGGCTTTAAAAATGCACTACAATTACGTTTTATAGGAGTAGTTAGCGAGGAAATACTTACCGCTATAGCGGCATCAAATTTGCAAGATTATATTGAAATTGTAGGTTATGTGACCCATAAAGAGGCGTTGGCATACCAAAAGGCATCACAGGTTTTGTTATTGGTAGAAATAGACTCGGTAGATACTATTGGCATTATACCTGGTAAGTTGTTTGAGTATATGGCCGCAGCGCGACCTATATTAGGAGTAGGACCTAAAAATTGGGAGGTTGCTAATATCGTAAAAGAGACTAAAACCGGTCAGGTATTTGAGTATTCCGATGATATTGAGTTGAAAAACGTACTTTTAAGGTGGTTTCAAGATTTTCAGAAAGGAGAATTACAAATAAGTTCTGGTAACATTGGGCAATACAGTAGAAGGGAGCTCACCCGTAAATTGGTTGAATATATTTAATGGGCATCGTACTTAAACAATCATTGAACAATACTATTGTAACCTATTTTGGATTTGCAATAGGGGCGGCCAATACCTTGTTTTTGTATACCAATTTTATGCAGCCAAGTAATTATGGATTAATACAAGTTATCTTATCCGTATCTGCAGTACTTATGCCTGTTCTGGCATTTGGTGTCCCTAATAGTTTAGTGAAATTTTATTCTAGTTTTAAAAATGATCAAAGTCAGAATTCATTTCTTACTTTAATGTTGTTACTGCCTTTATTATTAATAATTCCCGTAGCTGTACTAAGTTATTTGGCTAATGATGCAATTGGAAACTTACTTTCTAGGCAAAATGATGTGGTTAAAGATTATGTGTGGCATATCTTTTTTGTAGGTATGGCAATGGCATATTTTGAAGTTTTCTATGCTTGGGCAAGAATTAGAATGAAATCTATGTTCGGTAATTTTATGAAAGAGATTTTTTGTAGAATAGGTCAGACCATATTACTGCTCCTTCTATTTTTTAAAGTCATTGATATTGAATTTTTTATCAATGCTTTAGTAGGTTTTTATCTTGTTCGTACACTAATCATGAAGTTGTATGCATACAGGGTGCGTAAACCTCAACTGAATTTTACACTTCCTAAAAATTGGAAGACGATTATAAAGTATAGTGGTTTAATTATATTGGGAGGTTCTACGGCCATTGTACTTATGGAGGTCGATAAAGTAATGCTAAACAACTTTTTGGAACTTGAAAATGTAGCTTTCTATGCCGTAGCAGGGTTTATTGCTTCAACTATAGCAGTGCCTTCTAGGGCAATGCATCAAATAACATATCCGCTAACGGCAACTTATTTAAACACTAATGACAAGACTGCCCTTACGCAGTTATATCAGAAAAGCTCATTGACTTTGTTCATAGTTTCTGGTATTCTTTTCCTTCTTATCCTATTGAATTTAAATGAACTTTATGAATTGCTACCAGAAAAGTATTCTGGCGGATTCATGATTGTTTTTTGGGTAGGTTTGGTGAAGGTGTATGATGCATTGTTAGGTAATAACAATTCTATTTTGTTCAACTCGGATTATTACCGTTCTATTTTATTTTTTGGCGTATTATTGGCTGTATTGGCAATTTTATTTAATCTTTGGCTCATTCCTAATTATGGTATAAATGGTGCTGCCATTGCTAGTTTTAGTGCCTTTTTTGTTTATAACTCGTTGAAATTAGGATATGTAAAGGCGAAATTTAAAATACTACCATTTACAAATGAAACGTTGAAAGTACTGGGGTTATTGATTGTTGTAGCTGCTATTTTTTCGGCTTTTAATTTTTCTTTTCACCCATTTCTTAATATAGTGCTTAAAAGTATGTTAATGCTTGTGTTCTATGTAGGTGTTCTATACTGGTTTAAAATATCTGAAGATGTATATGGTTTTTTGAGTAAATACTTAAGTCGTTAATTACATGTGCTGTGCTCTTTGTTTGTTCGCCTTTTGAATACCATATTGCTGCTTATATATTTTCACGATAATTAAGAACAGGTTTATAATTAACGGTCCAAATATTAACCCTACGAAACCAAATAGCGGAATACCGATCAAAACACCTATTAAGGTTATTAATGGGTGAGTACTATCTAATTTTTTAAGAACAAATAAGCGTATAACATTGTCGGTCATGCCAACGACCAATATTCCGTAAAGTAAAATTCCCCAAGCTTGTAATTCATCTCCGCTTGCAAGACTTAATACAAATACAGGGAAAATGCCTATGAATGTACCAATAAAAGGAATCATAGAGCCTATGGTAACAATGACAAACCAAAATAATGGATTCTCTACTCCAAAAATATAAAATCCAATTAAGGCTATAAAGCCTTGTGCTATTGCAACTAGTGGTATTGCAATGGCGTTTGAACGAACTACGTTGTCAATTTCTTTACCCAATGTAACCAAGTTCTTGTTGCTTAAAGGAATATACTCTAGAAGGGAGTCTTTAAGTTGTTTCGGACTTTTTAACATATAATATAATAGAAACAGTAGAATACCTAAAGAAATAAATATATTGAAAGTGCCGCTGGCAAAACCTTGCATATTGTCTGTTAACCATCCAGATGCTTGTTCTGGGTCAATAGCAGAAGAGATGTCATACTGTACATATTTTTCTACTTGAAATAACTGGTCTTTAAATGCCTTTGTGACTTGTTCAGATTTATCTGCTAAATTACCCAGTTCTGAGCTTAGCATAAAACCTGCTCCGGTCAATGGTATAAAAATACCAATAAATGCCGCAACAATGAGTAGCATGGCGGCCCACATTCTTTTAACACCTTTATTTATCAATTTTAGCATCCATTTTCTTAAAACGACATATAAGGTTAGTGCCCCAAGAACTCCAGATATATAGGGAAGCATATATTTAATAATCAACCCACCTAAAAAAATAATCAATGCTAAGATAATAAGCTGTCTAAGAATTTTATGATTGATTTTTTTCATGAGTATTGTTTGTAGGGAGATTGATAGCCTGATTAAAATTAAACCTATATGCTTAGGTTCATTAACTCACTTCAATTTTTTAATAGTCCAAAAATGAATTGTTTAGCTTTAAGTAAAACCTTCTTAACTTTGAATGATAATTATGCATCTAAAGGAATTACATAGTGTACCTGATCATATATCTCCTTTGAGGTTACAGGAGTATGGAGTAGGAATATTTCAGCGAATATCAACCAAGTCCGCTTTGAAGAAGGCAATTAAAAGAGCGTTAGTATTGGTTGACGGTGTTGTAGCTACTACTGCCACAATAATTAATGGTGGGGAGAAAATAGTTTACCTGTACCCATCTGAAAATAAAATAAAGACAAGACTCATTTTAAGTCTCGATGTAGTTTATGAAGATACGTTTTTGGCGGTCATCAATAAACCTGCAGGAATATTGGTTAGCGGCAACGGATTTAAAACCGTAGCCAATGCACTTCCTCAGAATTTAAATAAAAGTTCAGCTAATGACGCGGTTACTCCACAACCGGTTCACCGTTTGGATTATGCTACTACAGGTTTGCTTTTAGTAGGTAAAACAAAGAGCGTTATTACTAAGCTGAATCAGTTATTTGAGTATAAAAAGATTACAAAAGAATATTATGCGGTGACTATTGGCAAAATGGAAAACAACGGAACTATTGAAATTGAAATAGATAATAAGCCTGCCAAGTCTTCTTTTGAAGTTCTGGAAACCGTTGTTTCTGAGCGTTTCTCATTTTTAAATTTAGTTAAGTTAAGTCCACATACAGGTAGAAGACATCAGTTACGAAAACATCTTTTGGCCAAAGGAAATCCCATATTGGGTGATGCTACTTACTTTTTAGACGGGTTGCAGCTAAAAGGAAAGGGATTGTACCTGCATGCAAGGTCCCTCCATTTTCAGCATCCTATAACTGAAGAAGAAATGCATATTAAAAGTGATTTGCCTAAAAAGTTTACAAAACTATTTACCAGAAATAATAAGTTCTAAAAGCAAAAGCGCCGCAGTGCATAAAATCACTACGGCGCTTTACAACTAACCAACCTAAAAACTAATTTTAATTTCTTCTGCTACTTCTAGTCGCTGAACTTGTTCTTGAACTTGAACTTCTAGCGGGAGCTTTACTTACAGATCTTGAGCTTCTGCTAACTGTAGTTCTAGGCGTACTACTAGTTGCTTTTCTAGTTACAGTACTACGTTGCGTTCTGGTATTTGTTGCCGTTCTAGTATTTGCACTTCTGCGAACAGGTTTTTTATATGTAGTAGATCTTTTTACTGTGGTAATTCTTGGTGTACGGCTTACTTCTCTTTTGGTAATCGTTCTGTTCGGTGACGTACGTACCGCAGTGCTATTACTTCTTTTAATCGTACCATTATTGGTACTTCTTGTAACTGTTCTATTTTGTATTGTTCTACCGCTATTGCTACGTCTTACAGTAGTTGATCTATTTACCGTTGAATTTCTATTAGCTCTTGCTGTATTGTTAGATGTCAACGTTCTATTAGTTCTTAAGCCTTTAGTTCTTTTGGTTGTAGTTCTGTTACTTCTATAGTTGTTATTTCTTACTACTACTCGTTTATCATTTCTATACACTTTAGCTCTGTTATTTCTAACCTTATTGTATCTATGTTTTTTACCAACATGTACATAAGCCTTTCTGAAATTATTTCTGTAAGGACTATAGTATGAGTATCTAATTGGTGTATAATATCTTCTGTATGGGCTGTTGTATACAAAGCTAAATCCTACTGCTGGTCTTACAAACCATCTGTGAAATGGACGGTACACATATCTTCTATTATATATATTAATGTAACCTGTGTGATAATCATAAAAACCACGGGTGTTATAATATACATTCATATTACCAACCCTACGAACTCTATTGTTTGTATAGTTGATGTCTATTTCACCAATTTGGCTTACACGACCGTAATAGTCATAATAGATGGGCACATTTTCTACTTGAATTACTGCACCGTAATCATCATACTGTGCAAACGGACTGTAATCATAACCAGAGTTAAATGTTACTCCGTTTTTACTTCCTGTAACCTGGTTTTCAATATAAAAATCGAATTCACCATCTGGGTAAACCGAAAATGTAATGCCATTTTCTATAAAAATAAATGAGTTGTCGTATCTATAAGTATTGCTGGTTGCAACCTTATCTTCACTAATACCTGTAGCGAAAACACCTGTGGTGCTAATCATCATCGCTGTAAAAAGTAGTACTAATTTTTTCATAATATAAGGTTTTAAATCTGCCCCTTAGGCAGTTGTTCTAAATGTAATTATTTACATTCCCTTAATAGTATACAAACAGCATGCCAAAAAACGAAAAATCTGATAAGTGTATTGGTAGTCAGATATTTAGATATTATTTTTTAATCTTTTCTAGGATTTTAAACTAAGCTAATTTCTCTTTTAAGTAGTTTGCAGTATACGATTTTTTGCTTTTTACAACCTCTTCTGGCGTACCTTCTGCTAATAGTAGTCCGCCATTTTCTCCACCACCTGGTCCAAGATCAATGATGTAATCAGCACATTTTATTAAATCTATATTATGTTCAATGACTACAATGGAATGTCCTTTTTTAATAAGTGCATTAAAAGACTTCAATAATTTCTGAATATCATGAAAGTGTAATCCGGTTGTAGGTTCGTCAAAAATGAATAGTGCTTTATCTTTAGTACTTCCTTTAATTAAGAAAGATGCCAGTTTAATACGTTGTGCTTCACCACCGGATAGGGTAGAGGAAGATTGCCCTAAAGTTACATAACCCAAACCTACATCTTGCAATGGTTTTAGTTTGGTGACAATTCTAGTTTGCTCCCCAGTTTCAAAAAACTGAATGGCATCATCAATGGTCATATTTAGAACATCATCTATGTTAGCTTTGTTAAATGTAACTTCTAGTACTTCTTTTTTAAACCTTTTACCACCACAGGTTTCACATTCTAAGTGAACATCTGCCATAAACTGCATTTCTACGGTAATTTCCCCTTCCCCTTTACATTTCTCACAACGACCTCCATCAACATTGAACGAAAAATGTTTTGCTTGGTAGTTTCTTATTTTACTTAGTTTTTGGTTGGCAAATAAATTTCTGATATCATCATATGCCTTTATATAGGTAACAGGGTTGGAGCGTGATGATCTGCCAATTGGGTTTTGATCTACAAACTCCACATGCTTAATATGGTTGAATTTTCCTTCTACGGATGTATGCTGACCAGCTTTTTCACCATAGCCTCCTGTTTCCTTTAATATAATAGGATACAGCAATTTCTTTACCAAGGTACTTTTGCCACTCCCCGAAACTCCTGTAACTATAGTCAACATATCTAATGGAAAAGTGACATTGATATTTTTAAGGTTATGCTCTCGCACACCTTTAATAGTAATATGGTTTTTACAGGTTCTTCGTTCTTTTGGAACCTTAATTTCCATTTTACCATTTAAATACTGTGCGGTAAGTGATTTTGATTTAAGTATTTCGCTTAAAGTTCCTTGAGCAACTACTTCACCACCATGCGTGCCAGCTTCAGGACCTATGTCTATAACCATATCTGCCGCTTTCATAATATCTTCATCATGCTCAACAACAATTACGGTGTTGCCTAAGTTTCGTAATGATATAAGTACATCAATAAGATTTTCGGTATCTCTAGGGTGTAGACCAATGCTAGGCTCATCTAATATATACATAGAACCCACCAAGCTACTACCTAAAGACGTTGCTAAGTTTATACGTTGACTTTCCCCTCCAGATAGGGTGTTAGATTTTCTATTTATGGTCAAGTAGTTTAAACCTACTTTATCTAAAAATCCTAATCTTGTATTTATTTCTACCAACAGTCGCTTCGCAATGGTAGCATCATTTTCATTAAGCTTAAGCTCATTAAAGAAAACAACTAGCTTTTCAATAGATAAACCTACTAACGAAGAAATAGATGCTCCGCCAACTTTTACATAATCTGTTTCTTGTCGTAAGCGTTTTCCGTTACATACATTACATTTGGTTTTACCTCTATATCTAGAAAGCATTACCCTGTTCTGTATTTTATAGCTTTTCTCTTCTAACATTCCAAAGAACTTATGCAGTCCTATAAAATGCGCATTACCGTCCCAAACTAATTGTTGTTGGGTCTCAGATAGCTCATACCAAGGTTTGTGGATAGGAAAATCATATTTATAGGCAGAGTTTACCAATTGATCTCGGTAAAAACTCATGCTTTCACCTCTCCATGGAAAAATGGCATTTTCATAAATGGATAATGCTGTATTTGGTATAACAAGATCTTCATCAATACCAATTACATCTCCGTATCCTTCACATTTAGGACACGCGCCATAAGGGTTATTGAAGCTAAAAAGATGAACGTTAGGTTCTAAAAACGTCATACCGTCCAATTCAAACTTATTACTGAACGGGGTTTGTTTTCCATCTTGCAACTCTTCGATCAAACATTCGCCCTTACCTTCAAAAAATGCAGTATCAACAGCATTCGCTAAACGATTGTAAAAGTCTTCATCATCTTTGGTGATGATTCTGTCGATTACCAAATCAAACTTTTTACCAATATCTTCAGGAGCTTGGTCTATACGTAGTACCTTGTCATTATATTTTATACGCGCATAACCTTGTTTAGAAAATAACTCTAATGATTTTAATGCGTTTCTATCTTCACGAATAGTGATAGGCGCTAAAAGTAGAAGTTTAGTTCCCTCGTTATACGTTTTCACATAATTTACAACATCTGTAACGGTATGTTTTTTTACTTCATTTCCTGAAATAGGAGAGAAGGTTTTACCAATACGTGCGTATAGTAGTTTTATATAGTCGTAAATCTCAGTTGTAGTACCCACTGTTGATCTTGGGTTGGTAGAGTTTACCTTTTGCTCAATAGCAATGGCCGGGGCTATACCTTTTATATAATCAACTTTTGGTTTGTCTAGCTTACCTAAGAACTGCCTAGCATAAGAAGAAAGACTTTCTACATAACGTCTTTGACCTTCTGCATATAGGGTATCAAAAGCTAAGCTAGATTTACCGGAACCAGATAAGCCTGTTATTACAACAAGTTTATTTCTAGGGATTACGACATCTATATCTTTAAGGTTGTGCAGTTTTGCTCCCTTAATTATAATATTTTCTTTCGGATTTACTTCGGCGAGTGTAGGCATACAAATATCTAAGTTTACAAAGATAAGCTTTGCCTTTTTTCTGAACTAAAAAATACCCTTTATCTAAAAATGGCATAAGAAATTTTCACATTTTTATAAGAGTATATATTTTTTTATATCTTTGGAATCTCATTATAATTCAATTCGCCTATAACGCAACATTACTTTTAAAAGTTAGAATTTAACCATTAGACCCTTATTCATTAAGAATTTGGGGCTGCTTTTTAACCCTATAAGTAACGTTATGGTAGTACAAGTTGAAGATTCACAATTAGTAAAACAATATATTCAAGGAGACGAAAGAGCCATAGAAGCGCTTATTAATCGTCATAATTCTCGCCTTACAGGTTTTATCTATTCTAAAGTAGGAGACCGTGAGTTAACCGAAGACATTTTCCAAGATACATTCATGAAAGTTATACGTACCCTTAAAAGAGGCGCCTATAATGAAGAAGGTAAATTTTTACCCTGGGTTATGCGAATTGCTCATAATCTTGTTATAGACCATTTTAGAAAGCATAATAGAATGCCCATGTATAATAGCAAAGAAAGTTATAATATATTTTCATTGCTGGGTGATGATAAATTGAATGCAGAAAAACAGTTGATTAAGGAACAGATAGATTCTGATTTGCTTAGAATGATTAAAGAGTTACCTGAGGATCAACAAGAGGTTCTGGAGATGCGTATATATAAGGATATGAGTTTTAAAGAAATTTCTGATAATACTGATGTGAGTATTAATACCGCTTTAGGTAGAATGCGTTATGCTTTAATTAATCTAAGAAAGTTGGTGGAAGCCAATAATATAGTTTTAACGAATTAATTGGTCACAGGTCGAGTGGATCTACTATCTTCATCAATGTGTCGTTCTTTAGATGAACCTAAACAATACGTAGCATGGAAAATTTATACACTAAGGATCAAGGGCAGACCAAATTGGTGAAAGCGAAACCAGAAACAATTCGGTTTTTGCTTTCTTATTCAAAGTCTTTAAATATTACAGAAGTAGACGGATTGCAGTTTGAGAGTAACTTAAATTAGAATAATCCTTCAATTATATATACCCTTAGGCGTTTGCTTAAGGGTTTTTTTTGGTTTTATACCTGATGTAATACTGTTATAGACTACTTATAGAGTTCTTGATTTTTGAGTGTAAACAGTTTTTTTTGCAGTATGTTTGTAGAGGTATTGTATTGTGATGCTGATAATTAGAGGTCTTTAGGACATTTTTTTATAACCCTTATTTTTCTGCCGAACTATCTGAAATCCATTTTATTGTGTAGAATTATACTTATTCGATGTTTCACATCATAAAAACGAGGTTTGACAACATACTTTTTTGCACAGTCCCCCTTTTCTCTAGTTTTATATCAGAATTAAAAAATAAACCAATTAACTAAAAGGATTACCCCAATCTTAACCAATTAAAGAAAGTAACTCGTATGAAACTACAAATTGAAGACTCAGAATTAGTTAAAGATTATATCAACGGTAATGAAGGAGCCCTTGAAATTTTAATTAACAGACACAATCAACGTATTACTAGTTTTATCTATTCTAAGGTTTTAGATAGGGATATCACAGAAGACATTTTTCAAGATACTTTTATAAAGGTTATTAAAACTTTAAAAAGAGGCAAGTATAGTGAGGAAGGTAAATTTTTACCTTGGGTAATGAGAATTTCACATAATCTTATTATAGATCACTTTAGAAGAAACAAAAGAATGCCAATGTTTGAAGGTAGCGATGATTTTAATATCTTCTCGGTCATTGGAGATGATAAGTTGAATGCTGAAAAGCAATTGATAAAAAATCAAATAGATACTGATCTAAGACAATTGGTAGAAGAGTTACCAGATGACCAAAAAGAGGTACTTTTAATGCGTATTTATAAAGATATGAGCTTCAAAGAGATATCTGAAAATACGGGGGTTAGTATAAATACTGCACTGGGTAGAATGCGTTATGCTTTAATTAACCTTAGAAAAATTATTGAAAAAAATAATATAGTTCTTACCAATTAATTTGGAGTAGAAAATGAATTAAACAATATTTCTAAATTTGCTGCGTTATTTTATTGTAACAACGTAGGAAGTATGGAAAAAATTTACTCAGATTACCAAGAACAGACAGAATTTAAGAAAGTTTGTCCTAAGACAATCAACTTCTTATTGAGCTATTCACAGGCCCTTTATGAATTTGAACATGACAATTTAAGTTTCGAAACATTTTTAAACTAATAAAAAAACCCGGTTTTACCGGGTTTTTTTCTTTTTATAGTAGTCGTTAAGTACTGTTTTCCTACCAATAGTTTTTGTGATAATATCTTTTTCCAAATCCCAACCTCGAGCAGGTGAATATTCTCTACCATACCAGATAATTTGCAAATGAAGATCGTTCCAAATCTCTCTAGGAAATAAACGTTTGGCATCTTTTTCTGTTTGCACCACATTTTTTCCGTTTGTAAAGCCCCATCTATATAATAATCTATGAATATGTGTATCTACAGGAAAAGCCGGTACACCAAAAGCTTGCGATATAACAACACTAGCCGTTTTATGCCCAACAGCTGGTAATTCTTCTAAATATTCTAGTTCCTTTGGTACCTCACCATTATGTTTATCAATTAAAATATGCGATAACCCATGAATTCCTTTTGCCTTCATTGGGGACAGGCCAACAGGTTTTATAATTTCCCTAATCTCATCAACGCTTAATTTGATCATGTCATAAGGATT
Organism: Maribacter ulvicola; assembly: GCF_900155985.1. Classification (GTDB taxonomy): domain Bacteria; phylum Bacteroidota; class Bacteroidia; order Flavobacteriales; family Flavobacteriaceae; genus Maribacter; species Maribacter ulvicola. The sequence continues at coordinate 39,683 of NZ_FTMA01000003.1, read as the reverse complement.
GTCTGCTTTTGCAAATAGGAGGGGCGTAATTTTATTAACTCTAACGTCTGTACTTTGTGCCGACATTAAAACCGCAATTAATAGTGTATATGGATCCTTATGGTCTAATGGCACAGGAATTTCTGGATACAACTCTTTAAGGGTAGAAATTGTAAAAGCTATTTTTTCGGCTTTCGTCATTAATTGATTAATTTCGATTGTAAATAAGTAAACACAAATTTATAAAACTTCATTTATGAATACGTTAAAAGTTGGTGATAAAGTACCATCGTTTTCTGCAAAGGACCAAGATGGAAATACAGTTAAATTAGAGGATTATGCCGGTAAGAAATTAATTGTTTTTTTCTATCCTAAAGCAAGTACTCCCGGTTGCACGGCAGAAGCATGTAATTTAAGGGATAATTACAAAGAATTACAATCTGAAGGTTATGAACTTTTAGGGGTAAGTGCAGATTCTGAAAAAAGACAGACCAACTTTAGAAATAAATATGAGTTTCCTTTTCCGTTAGTGGCAGACGAAGATCATACTGTAATTAATGCTTTTGGTGTATGGGGACTAAAGAAATTTATGGGTCGTGAATATGATGGTATCCATAGAAAAACTTTTGTCGTTGATGGTGATGGTATTGTTACCAAGGTAATTGACAAAGTAAAAACAAAAGACCACGCTGCTCAGTTATTAGATTGAATTTAAGTGTGTTGCAAAATAAAAAACGCCCATTTTAAATGGGCGTTTTTTTTGTATGTAAAGCTTTGTAAATTAAGGTTTTACTCAGTTTCTTGCTCCTCGGTTTTACGCATAAATAATTGCTTTTGTTTAATGATTTCAGCAATTCCTTCTGGGAGCATTTTTTCCCAACCTTCTTCGTTATTCATTAGTTTTTTAAGAACATCTCTAGAGAAAATATGCATTACTTCTGGTTCGTAATCTATGATGTCCATCACTTTACCATTGTACTTAAAGAACTTATATAGTTCCTTCATACGTGGGTGGACTTTTACATTGTTACTAGTCATTATCTGACCGGTATCTGCATTTTTCATTGGATATAGATATACCTGTAAATCTTTAAAGAATAATTTACCGAATGCTTCTAAAATACCACCACTTAAATGACGATAGTATTTTTCATCAAATATGTCCACTAGGTTATTTACACCCATGGTTAAACCAATTCTATTTTTGGTATAGTTATTAAAGTATTCAACCAATTTATAATACTCTTGAAATTTAGAGATCATTACAGAATGGCCAAGGGAACAAAGCAACTCAGCCCTATCCATAAAATCTTGCTCATCAATTTCACCAGAAGCTTTCAAGTTAGAAAGTGTTATTTCGAATATAACAATGGTGTTGTTCTGATCTACCCCTTTATCACGAATGAAAATGTCATAAGACTTTTCAAACATATCTAAGTTCACCTTGGTTACGGGTCTAAAACTACCACGCAAAGCAAGAATATTTTTCTTGTAAAGAACTGCCGCAGGTAATAAGTTATTACCGTCAGGGCCGAACATTACAGCATCTGTCATGTCATTTTTAATAAGCTGTAAACTCATTAAACGGTTGTCCACTTCTTTGAAATTCGGGCCAGAGAAGTTGATCATATCAATCTCTAACGTATCTTTATCTATATGATCATATAGATATTTCAACATTTTCTTTGGTTTGTGGTACTTGTAAAAGGCTCCGTAAATTAAATTTACACCTAGAATACCCAATGTTTCTTGTTGCAACCTTGCTTCATTCTGTTTAAAGCGAATGTGAAGAATAATTTCATCATATTCTTTCTGGGTAGGATCTAATTGGTATCTAATTCCGATCCATCCGTGGCCTTTATAACGTTTAGAGAAATCTATGGTAGCTACAGTGTTGGCATAGGAGAAAAACAATCTATCAGGATGGTTATCGCGACTAATACGCTCCTCCATCAATTGCATTTCATAATCTAGCATTGTTTTTAATCTCGCTTGGGTTACATACCTCCCGTCAGACTCAATACCATATATTGCATCACTGAAATCTTTATCATACGCACTCATCGCCTTGGCGATAGTACCAGATGCACCACCAGACCTAAAGAAATGACGAGCGGTTTCTTGTCCGGCGCCAATTTCAGCGAAAGTTCCATATATATCCGGATTCAGATTTATACGTAAGGTTTTTGCTTTAATAGAGGGAATATTTTCAAAGACACTATCTCTTTTTAATACCGATGCCATTTTTTACCTGTTTATCTTTTAACAAAGTTATAAAGAATGGTTGTGACAAAGGGCAATAGCCGCAAAAAAATGGAATAAGTTTCGGTTATTGTTTTTATTACCTTTTAAATACAGTGATCTTATAATTTTCAGCTACCAATTTTATTAAAAAGGAATTAAATTTGTAATACATGACAAACAATTTACGTGTTACTTTTTTAGGAACGGGAACTTCTCAAGGTATTCCAATTATCGGCAGTACTCATCCGGTCTGTTTAAGTAATAATCCAAAGGATAAAAGATTACGGGTTTCTGTTTTACTTTCTTGGGATGGTTACAATTATGTCATTGATTGTGGTCCGGATTTTCGTCAGCAGATGCTAACACAGCAGGTAAACCATCTTGATGGTATATTATACACTCATGAACATTCAGATCATACTGCTGGTTTAGATGATATTCGCCCTTTTTTCTTCAGACAGGGAAATATTCCAATATATGCCCATAACAGGGTGGTGAAATCTTTAAAAAAGAGATTTGATTATATTTTTCAAGAAAAGAATAAATATCCTGGAGCGCCAACGGTTGATGTAAATTTGATAGCGGATAACAAACCTTTTCAAATTGGAGATAAAGAAGTTATACCCATTAATGTACTACATAACAAATTGCAGGTATTTGGATTTAGAATTGGAGATTTCACATATCTAACCGATGTGAAGTCGATTACGCCAAAAGAAATGAAGAAAATAAAAGGTTCTAAAGTCGTTGTTGTAAATGCCTTAAGGATAGAGCCACATATTTCTCATTTTAATTTAGAAGAAGCACTTGCTTTTATAAGGGAGATTAGTCCAGAGAAGGCATACTTGACACATATAAGTCACCTGCTTGGTTTTCATGACGAAGTAGAAAAAATATTGCCGAATAATGTACATTTGGCATACGATAATTTAACAATCACCATATAATTATGAAGAGTAAAATATATCTTTATTTATTTCTATTTGTATCCTTGATCTGTTTATACTTAATGGTAAGCAGTAATAATATGTCTAAGGATTATGCGAAAAAATCAAAGTCTAGTATAGAAAAAATTACAAAGTTGGAAAATCAAGTAGCAACGTTAAAAGACTCGGTTCAGCAATCATCTTTGAAGGTATTGGATATGCAATATTTTTCATTAGAAAATAATGATGATGCCCTTGCTTATTTTGAGCACTTAGATTTAAAAGATCCTACAACTTATGTTACTGATAAGTTATTGGAAACTAATGCGCAAAAAGGCGATAACCCATTAGTACCATATGAAGGAATGCAGAATGATTTTAAAATTAATAAAATTAAAGTTCTGAACCATAAATGGATTCTTACTGATTTTTCTGATGGTAAATATTGGGGGGAATTACTAATTAAATACGAATTGAAAGATGACCTTGGGGTAGACTTTACCTTGGTAGACCACTTACTTTACACACGTAGCAATTAAATTTTATCTGAAATCCATTGTTTAAGGGAATAGAAGTTCTGTGGGGCAACACCATGCCCTGCAGGAAACTCTTCATATATATGTTTTATACCTAGGCTTTTTAATAAATCTGGAGCTTTTCTAGCCCAATCTACCGGAATCACTTGATCCATATCGCCATGAGAACAATAGAAATTAAGGTTGTCAAAATTATTTTGGGTATATGAGTCTGTCAAAATAGTCTCATTAATGTAGCCGCTTAAAGCAATGATGTTTTTTACTTTTTCTGGATAGGATAAGGCAACGGCATAACTAAGAATTGTTCCTTGGCTAAAGCCTAAAAGATTTACGTTTTTTTCATCTAACCCATAGGTGGCACAAGCTTCTTCAATAAAGTTCTTGATTTTATCGCGCGATGCTATGGCTTGATCATCATCGCTCCATTTGCCTTTTTCATCATCAAAATTAATGGCATACCATGCATAACCATAAGGTTGTAAAATGCAAGGTGCACGAACAGCTATTATGCATAGTTCTTCTGGCAATTCTGGTGCAAAAGAAAATAGATCTTCTTCATTACTACCATAGCCATGTAACATAAAAAGTACCGGTGGTTTTTTATCGGTAAGGCTAGAAGGTCTTATAATATGTTCTAAAGATAGGGGAGCTGTTGTCATTATATTAATTTATAAAAGTGAACCATTTTTGAAAATAAGGTCCCAAAACAGGAACCGCTTGTTCTTTGTAGGCCAATAGGCCTAAAAAGGCATAAAACCAAAGTACAATATAAAATATATAAAGTCCATAAAAGCCGTACGCATTACCCCATTGTGCATTGAATATTGCAAAACCAATAAAGGTTATATGAAGTCCGAAAGCCTGTCTTATATGAAAACGAGCAAATTTGTCTTTTGGTTCGGAATTCATACTAATTGCAATTAGTGCTCCTACAATTGTAAGGTAAGCCACAATGGCGGTTGTTTTTCCGGGTAATTGGGGAGATTTCTCCATGTTACTTATTTAAAACTATTTGATTGTTTGCAATGGCGCCTACTACTTTTCCTGTTATTTGCTTACCAATTGCGATTGAATTTTTACTTGAACTAAAGATATGACCTTGAGAGAATTTATAAGTGTCATTTGTGGTGAATAGGGAGAGGTTTGCTTCTTGTCCAACTTCTAATTGTGGTTCTTCCATTCCAAAAATAGAACGTCCTTTGGTTAGTAATTCAACGGTTTCTTCAACATTAAAAAGTTGGTTTAGCATACCAAATATGCTTTCTAGTCCTATTGTGCCAAAATTAGCATTATCAAACTCAACATGCTTTAATTCTATGTTTAATGGAGTATGATCAGAGGTCACAAAATCTATAGTTCCGTTTTTTACCCCTTTGTGTAATGCCTTTATATCTGCTGCTGTACGTAGCGGTGGCATTACCTTGTATTTTGTGTCGAAATCTTCTAATGCGGTATCCGTAATTACCAGATTATGGGCAGCAACACTACAAGAAACCTGTAATCCTTTTTTCTTTGCGTCGGCTATGAGTTTTACCGAATTTGCGGTTGAAATAGTGGGAATAAATAACTTTCCGCCTGTATATTCCAGTACAAATAAATCTCTTGCTACTTGTAATTCTTCTGCTAAGGCAGGTATTCCTTTTAAGCCTAATTTGGTACTGGTAATTCCTTCGTTAACAATTCCTTTTCCAGATATGCTTTTATCTAAAGGAAAAGAAAATACCATTCCGTCAAAATTTTGAGCATATTGTAGGGCTATTTTTAAGAGGTTGGCATTTGTCATTGGGTGTTTATAATCATAAAATCCCAAGGCGCCGGCATTCTTCATGTCATAAAGCTCTGCCAATACCTCTCCTTCACCTCGTACCGTTAAATTTCCTAAAGGATGCAAATTCGTTAATTGGTCCTTACCGGCATTTTTTAGATAGACTATATCAGAAGCAGAATCTGGTGTAGGATGGCTACTGGTATTTAGGATGACATCTGTGAATCCGCTTTTGGCAGCGGTTAGCAGTCCGTTTTCAATGGTTTCTCTTTCTTCATAACCAGGCTCTCCAAAACTAACTCCGCTATCAAACCATCCTAATGAAACATGTAAATTATTTATTTCAATAACCCTTGTTTTACCGTTAGGCTCAATTGTGGTCTCAATAGCTTCTATAAGTCCGTTCTTAATAAGAATGTCCTTCTCTTTTAAATGAAGGTTTTTAGTACTCCCATTTACTATAGTAACAGATTTTAAAAGTATATTCATGGGGTTATGAGAGGTTCGTTAATAGTTTATTTTATAATTCTTTGTAGTGCGGTTTCTATTAAAACAAATGCCAGTGCTAAAATAGCAAACCATTTCCAAAACTCGTTTATAGCATTGTTTTTTTGATTTTCTAAAAAGAAATTTGATACCGATGTATTGCTATTGTCATTTGGTAGTTCAGCGTACACTAACTCGCTTTCTTTTCTATTGTTATTAAAGCTGATGTGCCTAATAGTTTTGTCATTATTCAAGATTCTGAAGATGCCTGCTTCTTTTGGGTTTTCTATGAAATTAACTTGCACCTTATTAGGTAGTACACGTTGCTTGGGAATAAACTCATTTGTATCATTCGCTATTTTAATGATATCATCTTGTTGTAGGGTGATAGGTAGTTCTATTTCTGTATGGTTACCAATTGTTGCATACAAGGGAGGTAGTTTTAGACTATTCATACCCATGTTATAAAATGCGGGAACGATAAGGGGTGAATTCTTGAAATTAGAATTATTGCTACTAATTGCCGCTGCAAAGAAATAAGCTTTTTGCGAACCCACTAAAAACGGTTCGTTATTTTGAAAAGCGAGTGCTACCGATGCATTTGTTTTTAACTTAAAATGTTCTTGAACACTTGGAAATTGAAAATCTGAAACTTGTTTATCGAATACATTTCTAAATAATGTATGCGCCGTTTTTACATTTGCAATTGACATTTCTTGCGAAATTGTATTTGTAAACTGACAACCATTAAAGGTGGTTGCTAATAGATTGTATGAGGTAATATCACCGTTTATGGCAGGGATCAATACAAAACTACCTCCGTTGGCGCTTAAAGATTTTAAAGCGGTAATAAGCGAGTTTGGTAATTTTGATATTTCATTCAAAACTACTAAATCTTGATTTTCAATGGTACTATAATTCAATTGCTCTAAAGTACTACTGGTAAAACTGAATTCGTCATCGGTATATATACGTTTTAAGTAATCTATAGACGAATTACCAATGGCCAATACCTTAATTTTCAATTTCTTGTCAATGTTAAAGAAAAATTGATTGTCATAATCCAATCCGGTATCCATGATGGTTACCTTACCCAAGATACTGTCATTTGCAGGTATGGTGAACTGTACATCAGCCTTTTTGTTTCCATCAAAATTAGCGGCTGTTTTTGCTATTAGCTTATCATTGTTATATAGTGAAACAGGTATTGTTTTTTCTTCAGAATTTGTAGATAACCGTGCTACTAATTCTATATTGTCAATACTGCGCTCCGCTATAAAGACCGTGTCTATAGCTGTGTTGGTGATGATTGCATTACTGGGTTTTATAAACTGAACATTGATGTTGTTGGTTGAGTCTACAATAGATAAATCGCCCATTTGTCGTTGAAAATCAGATATAAGTACCAAATTTTTCTGGGCTGCTGCATTATCCGTGAAGAAGGTTTTTCCTTTCAGTATAATTTCAGAAATTCCCAACTGTTCTGAACCAACGGAGAGATTTAATAAGTTGTTCTGAATGTCTTTTATAATTACATCTTTAAATACCTGTTTGTTGGTAAATAGTGTGAACCGTTGATCGGAAGGGACATATTTGATAAAATCTTGAATGGCGTTTTTGAACAAGCTGCCGTTTTCAGTTTGCCCTTTCATGCTAAATGAGTCATCCAGATAAAAAACAGTTTCCTTTTCTTGAAGAGCTGTTTCGTTTGCAATGAATGGTTGGGCAAATGCAAGAACCAATGCAGCTAGTAAGCCCATTCTGGTAAATAGCAATAACCATTTCTTTAATAGACTACTTTTTCTAGATTCGGATACTACTTGTTTTAAGAACTTTACATTGGTAAAAGGGGTTTTCTTAAATCGGCGTAATTGAAATAGGTGAATTAATATAGGAATAACTAGTAGTAAAAGACCCCAAAGAAGTTCTGGATATTTAAATTGCATTCCTAATTTTGATTAGGGCAAAGATAATTATTTTGAAATTAGAAGTTCGTGAGAAAACAACTATTATTTTTTGAATACAGTTAGCAAAAAAAGAAATAATCCACCGCTGGTATTTGTCCCAATGCTGCAAAGAACGATTTGATCATAGTTTGATCATCTTCATTTGCTACGGTAATAATAGTTTTAGCATTTTTTATGTCTTTTAGTTCAGAGTAGTGGTTTAGCCGAACACCATAAATATCTTTTCCAATTTTCTTTTCATTATCACAGACCCATTGAAAGGGAATGTTTTTTTCTACAAGGGAATTAGCTATCGTTTTACCTTTTTTACCGGCTCCCCATACTACCAGTTTTTCTGTTTTTTTATATTCTAATTTTAAGAAGTAGTGTAGTTTAATATCTAAAAAATAGTTTTGAGCATAATGCTCGCTAGTGCGCGATGTTCGGTTATCATAATCACGCCAATAGTGTAGAGTAGTGGTGCAGGGTATACACTTTAATCCCAATTCATAAAACCGAAAAGCAAGGTCATAATCTTCAGGATATCGGTCTGGGTTAAAAGCACCGCTAGCTTCAAAGTCTTCTTTATGGACCATCCAGCAAGGGGAAGGTATTACGCACTCTTTGTATATCTCGTTAAAGTTGTCTGCAGTTGCTGTCAATTTGTTTAACCACTTCTCATAACGGTTATAACCATCGTTTACACCGGTTCTTGAGAAATACTTGACTTTACCCACGGCTAGACTACCTTTTCTTTCTTGTATTAATGAATTGACCATGACTTCAATGCGGTCTGGGGACATGTGGTCATCTGCATCCATTCTAGAAATAAAATTGCCACTACTATGTTTGTAAGCTTTTCTTAGTGCTGTAATAATACCAGATTCATTATTAGAAAGTATCTTGAATCTTTGATCAACTGCAGCAAATTTGTTTGCGATCACTAAACTATTGTCGCTTGAATTATCGTTTACGGCAACTACTTCCCAGTTTTTATAGGTCTGATTTTGGATAGATTTAAGGCATTCTTCAAAATAACGTTCAACATTTTTGAATGGAATAAGGATACTTACAAGTGAATTTATCATCGTGGCAAGGTAATAAATAACTGAATTTCAACCTTTTCATTTCTTTATAAAAGTTTAGGAAAAACTAAGTTTAAAAATAATTAAGAAAAGGCTTTCTTAGGTTAGAAAACCTTTATATATTTGCACCCGCATTCAGGTAATACCTGATGAGCACTCAGGAGAAATGGCAGAGTGGTCGAATGCGGCAGTCTTGAAAACTGTTGAGGGTCACACCTCCGGGGGTTCGAATCCCTCTTTCTCCGCAATTAAAAACCTCAACAATCTGATTTTCAGATAGTTGAGGTTTAATTTTTTAGTACTTGTACCGTAATGCGTACCGTTGGAAACTGAATAACCTATTTTTTGAAGTTGAAATAAAAACTATATTTGGTAAACTTATCATAAAGCCATTTGATAAGTATTAAGCAGAAAAAGGGGTTAAGTTATCTTAACCTCTTTTTGTTTTATATTTAATAGCATAAATTGAAACAATGGAAGATTTAAAGGAAAGAAGAAGACTTTCGTATGAGGGCTTAATATATAGTATTCAAAGAATTGATTTGCTTACCATATCCATTAGCGGAGCGGGAACTTATGTTTGCTTAGAGACAATAAAGTATTTAAGGGATAATGAAATGGCGACATCATGTCTTGTGAAAATTTCAGGAATCCTATTTGTATTGGCTATCTGCTTTAATTTTGTTAGCCAAATTTATGGTCGAAAATCAAACGAACAGGACTATTTAATGTGCGATACCGAGATTAAAGCGGGCAATAAAATCAACAAAAAAGAGAAAATTGAAATAAAAGTACATGATGACAATGCAGAAAAATATAGTAATTATACTAATAATTTTACAATAGTAAGTGTAGTGCTAATGTTTATAGGATTAATAACTCTAATGAGTTTTTTTCTATTTACTTTTTAGGAGGTCTTGGATTCCCTCTTGTGGGGGGCGGTGTAGGGTTATGCTTTGGAGTTGGTGTAGGGGGATTGTTCCTACTTGGACTAGGTGGTGTCGGTCTTGCCGGAGGTGTCGGTCTTGTCGGAGGTGTTGGTCTTGTCGGAGGTGTTGGTCTGTTTGGCTGTTTCATAATTTCAATAATTTATTCGTTATTAAGTTCTTTTAATCTTTGGTGAATATCTTTTCTTAGTTCCTCTCTAATAATGCTCATTTCTTCTATACTATAGTTATCGCTAAATTGTTCTATAATATTTACTTGGTCTATAAAACTTTTGGTCATTTTATTATTTTTAAATTAAATGATTTTATATCTATAAATATAATCAATACTTTTTTTCTAATCACTTAGACTTTTTAAGTTTGGCTTTTTTTTCTTTCCAATTTTCAGCACTCATGTAGTTTTGTACTGTTCTAAAACTACAATCTAGTAATTTTGCTATTTCCTTACTGTTTAAGCCTAAACAATAGTATCTATAGGCTTTTTGGGTGTCCAGTTTTAAATTTTTTGGCATGGTAAAGGTGTTTTTTATGTTTTTAACGGTACTAAATACAACCTCAATGGTACTATATTGAACTAATTAACAACGAACAATTTTAAGACGTTTAAACGCACTTTTTAAGCAATTACAGCAACTGTACCCCTATATTGAAAATGTCGCCATTAGAGACTAATCTTTAGCTAATTTGAGGGTTTTGTCTCTATTAGTTGCAAATCATTATCTGTACTATCTGCAAGTATAGTAAAGGGTATTACACTTGGTTTACCCGCAATTTGCTTTATTTCTATACTTTCTATTGCTATGCTGTAAATTCCTTTGTCGTTAAAGAATTTTGCTACTACATCAACCCCGCTAGCTACTTTTTCCCATTTTAATAATTCATTTATTTGTTGCCTTGCAGTATTGCTAGGTGTATTTAAACATAGCCCTCTAATTCTTATTTTCCAATCATCAAAACCGTACAACTCTTTTACTGTACCAACTCCCTGTATTGCGGTTGACCTACTTAAAATTTTAGCCCTCTTAAAATCAACTAAGGTGGTAGGTGGTAAATACAAATCACTTAACCCGGTCATTATAATTTCGCCTTTTTCGTTATAGGTTTTATAATTGCCCTTTTCAAATTTGATAGGGTGCAATATAGGCGTACCAAGATGGCTTAATCGCTCTACTTTTTCGGTAGGCAAAAGTGTAATTCCCTTATATTTTTGATTATCCTGTATTGACTTGTTTAATGTCGATATGTTGTATGGATCAACTGTTAACCCAAATGCAATTTTGAATAAATCGGATATATTATAACTGTTCATATTTATGTTTTTTGGGTGTTGTTATGCTCTCTTATGCTTCTATGTACCTGTGAGATAGGAACATTAAAGAATTTTGCTATTGCTTTAGTTGGTAATCCCGAAAGGTGCATTTGAAACATTCTTTTTTGTTTTATACTGCCTTTTCCAAAAATCTCGTGTTTCCATTTTAAGAGTTTCCGAAAACCTACATTGTAATTTCTTGCTAGTTGTTCAATAGAATAAAGCCCAGTTGTAAAATCACTTTTAAACTTTTGTTTTAAATTGTGGTTTTGCTGTTTTGTAAATCGTCTTTTAGTGTCTTTCATTTTGGATATGGTTTAATTTGGATATACTGTTAATTAATCTTTTTGCTCTATGACTTGTTAGTGTTTCCCCCGTGTCCTTTATAGTTGCTTTTATAACTTTTTGAACCCAATAGTATGGGGCGTTTATTTCGTTTTGGGTTAGCTGTACAGCTTCACAAATTCCGTTATGCCTATACTCAATCAATAAATTAAGGCGTGTGTTAAGGAGGTTATTAATATGAAATTTTACAATTGGAGTTTCTGATATTTTTAAGTTGTGCCTTATCTTTTTTCGTTGTGTTGCTTGGTAACTATTATTACACCTTTTAGAGCAATACAGGGCGGTGGTTTTTTTGTTAGATATATCCTTTGCACACGTTCGGCATAGATTACCCTTTTTAGCCATTGTTTTAGTTTCTGAAATCATTGGTTTTTTTTCGTTCATTTTTGCGACTTTTTTTAGTTCACTTTGGATAAAATGATTTGGGTATGTTTTAACCGTGTATTCTAACGGGTCAAACATGGACACATCTTTGCTTCTATTTTTTAAAATATCGTGGTTCAAACGTGGACACTTTACCGCTGTTAGTTCATGCCATTTTTTAGTTATCAAATGGGAAGTTTCTCCGTGGGTTAATGTTGTGCTAAACAGGGAAAGTATTTTATCAAAATGTTGCTTTGCTCTTAACCTTTGCTTAGGTGTAAATTCCCCCCAGTTTCGGGGCGTGGCATAGTATAACACCTTTTTTCGCTCATAGTCGGTTAGACCTTTCCAATTCAATTGTTTATCATAGTATATGGAGTTAGTCCAATAGGTAGCCAATAAAATCCCCAACGGTTGCACCTTATTTATCTTTAGGAGGTCGTCCAACGTCTTAATATTATACTTGGTTAGGTAGTCCATTTTTTTAACCGCTATTTCTACCCGCAAAAGGTTTTGCGGTTTTAATCCCTCTTGTTTTCCTTTGTTATAAATTTTAAGGGTGTACCGTTGTTTTGCTATTGTCTTACCAATCTTTTGCCCGTTAGCTTTGAAATCTGTAAAAGGGTCGCTATTAAGTGCCACAAGGTTATTTAAAATGGCTTTTGCTGTAATAGTGGTATACAAATTAACCCCAAACTCAACGTTTCTTAAAAGTGCTATTTTGGGGTTGATGCTAAATTTTTTGTATAGGTCGTTTATAACCTCTTTTAACTGATAAATGGTGAAGTCGTTAGCGTTGGTTTCTCCTTTATTATAATACTTATGCAGCGAACCCCTTACGCTACAATAGGTAACGCCTTGGTACTTTATTGAGTTGGTAATAATAAACGTTAAGCCCTTGTATTTTGCTACTTGTGTGCCGTCTTTCAATTCGCCCGTTTTCGTATTTGTATACGTGTAAAAATCTAGCAAATCATTAGATAGCCATTCATAGCCCGAAAGGTTAGGTACGTCTATTTTAACCCCGTCAATCATTCGCAGTTAAATAGTATTTGCGTACTGGTTATGAAGTTCCGTAAGGGCTTTTTCCGCTAAAGAGACAATCGCAACTAATTGTATATTTAAGTTATTTGGTTTAACATCTGCAAGTAGTTTTAATGCCTGTATAGTATAATCCGCCTTTGTTGGTTTACTGGGTAAATGGAAACCTTTTAAAATGCTCTGTATAAGTTCTATAGATTGCATTTTTTCGGGTTTATTTGTCATATACCCAATAGTTGCAAGTTCATCTAGTACAGCAACCACATGGCTAATTTTTGCGTTTAGATTCATAGCCTTGTTATTGCGGGTTAATGCTTTGTAGAGCATTCAAAACCTCATTCTTTTTATATCGGATTTTGTTACCTATACGGTATGATTGTAGAATACCGTTTTTTGTCCAAGCGTGTAACGTTGGCAATGAAACATCTAACCATTTAGCAACTTCCTGACGGGTTAATAATTGGGTGTCAGGTTGAGGTTTAACCGCTTGTAGGAGGTCGGAAAGATGTGTTTCTAAAGTTTGAAAGTGAGTTAACAGGGTACTTGCTTCAATGCCCTGTATTTCTGTTTTTGTGATTTGCATAACCATACATTTTTATTATTTGTATGGTGCAAATGTGTTAATAAGTGCGTTTGTCTAATTTGCCCAAAGCAGAAAGGCAAATTTTAAATTTTATCAATCTTACACTTTTAAAGCAGAGAAAACATCTAGTATTTTATTTCGATTGCGTGTATTTGGGTAATTTTTACCATTATTTGCTGTTTTGTAATCGTAAGCAGTTAAGATTTTACCGTTTATAGAAAATGCGTTTACATTTTGTAATGTTTTTAGAAATGACCCAGTACGTATAAGCCCAAAGTGTTTTAATTCATCAATGAAACACCTTAAATCCGCCTTACTTATTCCCTTTTTTAATTCAATTGGTTTATCAAATAATACAATATTGTCAGAGAATAAATTTTCCCATTGTTCAATTGTTGAATTAAACAAAGGTTTACTCGATTCAAAAATTGTACTTATTTGCCAATTCCTATCTTCAAAATTTGGGTTTAAGGATAAAGTATGATTAGTCTTTTTATTTGGGCTTTGTAATCTTGTAATCTCTTTTTCTAAATATGATATTTCCCATATAACAGAAAGTTCTAAAAAGAAGTCTGAACACTCATTAAAGTCGTTGAGGTTGTATATAAAATTACCTTGTAAAATTTGTGGTAAGTATACAAATCTATCTTGTTTTTCTCTAATCGCAATAGCTTTATTGCGATAGTAGTTTATTCTAGGAAATGGGGATTTCGCAAAATCTTTTTCAAGTTCGTCTATAAACAAGGGTTTCCAAGTGTTGCTAAGTGTTTTTAGCAAAGAATTAAAATGCTCTGTATCAATTCTTATTTCTTCTAATTCCACCGAAGTGAAAAAGCCGTATTTTTTATTTGGGTACTTACCATGTTTAACGGATTTGAAGAAAATAACTCTTATAGGTAACTCCCTCAATGGTTGCGCCAATTCCTTTAGATACTTTATTTTAGTATCATATAGCCCCTCAATTCTATTGGGTAGTTTTAGACCTCTCGTTGCTATATAATGGCTGTTTGCACTAAACTTATCGAGTAGTAAATTATTAATTCTACGATCTAAGAATGGGAGTTCCCAAACACGGCTAAATAAATAGTATTCTTCTTTTAGCCATTTCAAATACTTATCAATATCTAATGTCGAAAAATCAATGTTCCGGGTATCTGTTAAATCCATATTTAAACCCTATTTAACTGCCCTTAAAACGGTTTCTTTTTCCTGCTTTTGGCTTTGAATATTCCAGTACATTGCCATTTGTTCGGCATAGTCTGTATTAGTCTTTCCTATATAGTTTAAAAACTCTTTTTCGGTTGAATGTCCAGTAACATTAATAAGTAATGCTGTTGGCATATCACCGTAAAAGTTACTAGCAAAAGAACGTCGGCAAATATGGGAGGTTACTAGTTTGGACTTTGGGAAATTACCCTGTTCTTTCCGGTTGGTCTTTTCGTTGACCTTTGCACCCTCAATTATTTCGTTTAGTTCGGCTTTGGCACAAACTTTTTTAATAAGACGGTTAAAAATGGTCATTGCACTACCTATATTGGTACTGTATGGCGTGGGAAAGTGTCCGTTTCTCTTATCTAGTATATCCCTTACTTTGGGATGGACTAAAACAGAAACCCGTTTTTTGGTCTTTTGTTGTACCAACTCTATAAAGTCTAGTCTACCGTTGGTCTTCAAATTTTCGTTCGTTAATTGCAGTAAATCGCCCGCCCTTTGCCCTATATAGCATCCAATGATTAGCCAGTCCTTTGCATTTTCTAAAAGTTCGCTTTGGTAGTTAGTTGTTTCTATTTGTTCTAGTTCCTTAAAGTTGAGATATATTTTTTTGACCTCTACCCTAAAACCCTTTACTTGTGATAGTTCGGGGCTAACTTTAAAACCCGACCGTTGAGCATCCAAACAAACGGTTTTGAGAAACTTTAGATACCGCCCCGCTGTATTACGCCCTAATTTATCAACCTCTAAAAGATAGGTTAGAAACGCATCCCGAAACTTTAGGTTTACATCTGTTAAACGATACTTTTTACGGGTATGGCGTTGAAATTCAGCCACTTTCTTTTTAATGGTATTATACTTTGTTACGGTCGCCTTTGATGCACCCAAACCGCCTGTTTTGTCATTGGTTTTTAACCTTAATTTTTCTACATAATGTGAGCAATAGTTTTCTAGGTAGTTGTTATCTGTAACCTCTATTAAATCAAAATGTATATCAATGCAGCTTTGCAGCCATTGCGAGTTTATAATGCCCCCTTTAGCCATCGTACTGTTATACTGGTCTAAAAGGTAGGTTTCCAAACCCTTTAAGTTGCCTTGTAAAGCATCCTTATTTTGGACGTGTGCAAGGTGTTTGATTTTGCCCGTATTGTTGTTGAAGTGTTGGGGGTTGACTTGTAAAGGGGTAGTTATTCTGTAATCTGTTGATCCGTCAACCATAAAACGTACCCCAATTTTAGACGGGTTACGTTTGCCCCTAACGTAAAATTTTAATGTAGCCATTGTAAAGAGTATTAAGCAAACCAAAAGTAAGTAAAAAAACTACTTAAAAAAACTTGTACCGTAATGCGTACCGTTGAAAAGTTAGTTTATCTTTATTTGGCTTAATTTGATTTAACTAGTACTTAGGTAAATAAATACAGGGTATTAGTAATATTTAAAGGTGTTTGGGTAGCGTTTTAGGGTAGTGTTTGAAATGTTAAAATTAAGTGATTACGTTCCCTCTTTCTCCGCAGAAAAGCCCCGTAAGCTAATGTTTACGGGGCTTTGTTTTTTTAGGTGTCATTTTTGGTGACAGTTCTTTTTTTAATATTTAATCAAATTAGTCTAACATTCATTTAAAGGTTCAATTTCACTAAGTTGATTTCTAAACCCTTGTTCTTCATATCTAGTGTCGATACCAATTTGGATAATTTTCTGGTCTTTTCTCCATAAAATCAACCAAAGCATCCAAACATATATTTGTACTTTATTTTTAATAGTTTCAACATTTTCTAAACTATCTGGTTGAATGTACTCTTCACGAATTTCTAAATATTTCTCTAATTCAATGTTAATTATGGATGCGAATATTGTAGAACCATCTGAGGTCGGTTTGAGGTTATATTTATTAACTATTTCTTTTTGGGGCTCACGTTTCCTTATAACTGACCTCCTCCCTTTAAACCGGACCGTTTAATACTAGAGAAAACCGGGCGAATAAATGTTTAACTTTAAACAACTATTTGCTTATGAGACGATCAAAGTAT
This sequence comes from Maribacter ulvicola, assembly GCF_900155985.1. Taxonomy (GTDB): domain Bacteria; phylum Bacteroidota; class Bacteroidia; order Flavobacteriales; family Flavobacteriaceae; genus Maribacter; species Maribacter ulvicola. Next base: position 22,889 of record NZ_FTMA01000003.1, on the reverse strand, counting down.
TCGGAGTCGCAGATCGTATTTGCGATCAAACAGGTAGAGACGGGCACCCGTATCCAAGAGGTCTGCCGTAAGATGGGGGTAAGCGAGGCCACCTTTTACAATTGGAAGAAGAAATATGGGGGGCTGGGCGTATCGGAACTGCGCAGGCTGAAGAACCTCGAGGAGGAGAACTCGCAGTTGAAGAAACTGGTGGCCGACCTGAGCCTGGACAAACAGATCTTACAGGACGTTCTTAAAAAAAAGTTCTGAGACCGTCCCGAAAGCGCGGGATGGTCTGTAATATCAGGATGAAGTACAATATTTCCGTTCAGCGTTGCTGCAAGCTCGTATTGCTGCATAAGAGCGTATTCTACTACAAGGCCAAGGGACGGCGCAGCGATAAACTGTTACGCATGCGTATGAACGAGATTGCCGCTGTCAGGGTACGCTATGGATTTTGGCGGATCCATATCCTTTTAAGGAGGGAAGGCTTCATGGACAACCACAAGCGCATGTACAGGGTCTATTGCGAGGAAGGCCTGAACTTAAGGAGCAAGCGCCCAAAACGAAACCGTTCGGCCGCACATAGACAACCAAGCGAGGGCAACGCTTCTAGTTTAAATGAATGTTGGAGCATGGATTTTGTCTGCGACCAGTTCTATAACGGCAACCGTTTCAGGGCTTTAACTGTAGTGGATAACTATAGTCGAAAGTGCTTGGCCATCCATGCGGGAAAATCGCTCAAGGGAAGCGATGTCGTGCAAGTTATGGAGGCGATTACCTTTGGGAACGAAGTGCTGCCAAAGCGTGTCAAAGTGGATAATGGAAGTGAGTTCATCAGTAAGGTATTGGACAAATGGGCCTATGAAAACAATGTCGAACTTGACTTCTCAAGGCCCGGTAAACCTACCGATAACCCGTTTATAGAAAGCTTCAACGGTTCGTTCAGGGACGAATGCTTGAATGCCAATTGGTTCTTTTCCTTGGGAGATGCACAGGAAAAGTTCGATATTTGGAGGGAAGACTATAATGTATTTAGACCGCACAGCTCGTTGGGGGACATGTCCCCCAACGAGTATATCGAAAAGAATGAAAATAGCCCGGATTCTCTAATTATGACCGGTACCTAAATATGGGAGGAGGTCAATAGCCCGGATTCTCTAATTATGACCGGTACCTAAATATGGGAGGAGGTCACTGCCTTTGCCGATGCAAGGTTTTCTTTATAATGCCCTTTGGCCGTAAATACAAATCGGCTTTTGGAATCGGCAATGGTCAGTGGGTGACAGTAGATTTTGTTGCACATCAAGAACTTCCCTTTGTAGTCCGAACTCCACACTTCATTACACTCTTTTGGATTAATATTGGGATGTACGGGTTTCACTCTTCTAAGTCGTTTTTAAAGCGAGTAATTATTCATCAGGTGAATCAGAATATATATTAAATGCTACTGGATATCAATTAGGAGCCGGAGTGCAATCTAAAACAGGAGAAGGACCAGATTTGTCCGACATTAATACAGGCGAGTATTTAGGCGAAAGAGTGGCTAAAATAGTAATGCGATTTAAACATGGAATTAAAAATATTTAAGATTATAACTTATTGGTAAGAAATGGAGCATTACAAAGTTATGTTTAGATTAGTATATGTGAGAAATCAAATGTTTTAGCAAGTATTTTTGATAAATAGTAGTTTTTTCTGAGTGGCTCATTAATTTTACAATGAGCCACTTTTTATTTCTATTCTTAATGAAGTAAGAAGAATGTAACACAGAAACAATGCTTTAAAATTATTCTCTATAGAGGGTAAGATGAAAATAATTAAAAAAGAAGCTAGATGATTAAAAAAATAAGACAGTATAAAATTTATTTATCTAAAGAGAATACAGAAATTAAGTGTTTGGAAGATGACACAGTGTTAGAGGCTGTTTTAAGAGCCCATATTAATCATTCCCATACTTGCGGTGGTACAGGAAAATGTTCTACATGTAGAATTCGAGTTATTAAAGGGATAGAAAACTGTAATACAAGAAATAAAATAGAACAACTCATAGCTGATAAGTTAAGTTTTCCTTCGGAAGTAAGGTTAGCGTGTCAAACAAAAGTCTCAGGTGATATTTCTATTAGAAGAATAGTTTCTGACGAATTGGATCAAGAAATTATTTTTGAACAGTTTTCCGAGAATTCTAAAGGAGCCTTAGGCAATCAACAGAAATTGACCATGGTGTTTACTGATATTGTCAACTATACCTCATGGGCAGAAAAATTTCCTCCTTATGATACTATGCATGTGCTTAATAGATATTATAAAATAATGAATAAGGTCATTGTAGATAATCATGGTTTTATAAGTGATGTAACAGGGGATGGAATTTTAGCAATTTTTGGTTTAAATAAAGAAAATGGTAATTCAGTTTTAGATGCCACTATGGCTATTAGGGAGATGCATCACATGCTTAGGAAATTTAATAATTACCTTATGGCTAATTTTAATACAAAATATGAAATTAGAATTGGTGTTCACTATGGAAATGTAATTGTAGGGTCTCTAAATTTTGGTTCAATGAAAAAGATGGCTGTGATAGGAGATAATGTTAATTTTGCCAGCAGAGTAGAAACGGCTAATAAATTATTTAAAACTAAGCTTTTGTTTTCAGAAGATGCTTATCAAATGATAAAAGAAAAATTCCCGAAATATAAAGTTTATACAACCTTATTAAAAGGAAAATCAGGAGAGTATAAACTCTATGAAATATTATAATTAAGTATTATTTGGATGTCCTTCCATACTTAGCAATCGGTCATAACTATAGGGTCTTAATCTTTGATTAACCCACATACTATCATCACATTTAAACAATGCAACAGATGTTTTGCCGTTAGTACTCGTGTAGATGATGTTATTGTTTTGTACTTGTTTGTCCATAGCTTACAGGGATTTCAGATCGTTATGGATTTTATGTATGATATTTTCTGGTATTTTTAATTTACTGGCTAGTTCTAGCCGCCTTGGAATCAATGTATGCAAATCCGCCACAATGCCTTTAGGATTCTTTTTGGAAAACCCTTGTGTAATGGTAAGTATATCTTTTAGTAATTTCGGTACGCTTACCATTAGTGGACAATGCTCTAGAAGTAGTTTTAAAAGTGAGTAGGGGATTAAGTGCATAGGCCAAATCATTAGTGGGGCTCAATTCCAATTATCTGTTTCCCTATTGTAAATAAAACCATGGTTCTTTAAATGGTCGTTTACATCTCTAAACACGACATTTAGAACCAAACGTTTAAAAAAGTTGTTGTAAATCTTTATGTGGTACTTAACCCTAAAGCAACTTTGAAAATATTTTCAAACGAAGAGTTTTCTCCGTAGAAAATTAAACCCAATGTCGTAAGATATTGGTTTTTTGCTTTTTAAAATTTGTACCATAAGGTTTTCAGAATACAATAGTAAAGGGGGGGACAAGGGATAACATTGTGCGGTTCTATTATTAAACGAATATACTAGTTATTATAAAAAGAATGAACGCTATTTTTCTAACCGCTTTGAGTGAATTATTGAAGCATTAGGCTGTAACATTCAAAGATCTTGTCAACGCCGCTATAATGCTATGATCTAAGTTGATTAATTATATAAGTTTTAATGTGTGAATAATATAAAAATCAGTGTTTATATTGTTTTAAACTTAACTATTAATTCATGACTTTAAACGGACTTTTTATACTTTTGAACCATGGATGAATTCATACTATACATACAGAAATACATTAACCTTTCTATTGAGGCAGAAAGTGAGATTAGGGCTTTAGCATTAATCAATGAAAGTGTTTCTAAAGGTCAGGTTATTTTAAAGGAAGGAGAAACTTGCGAACGTTTATATTTTTTACAAAAAGGAACAGCAAGAACTTATCATTATCAAAAAGGCAAAGATATTACCTATTGGATTTATCCTGAAAATACAATGATTACGTCTTGGCACAGTTATATTTTAAGAAAACCCTCTTCAGAATATATTGAAACCACAGAAGAATCTATTTTAATTTCAATGTCTTACGACCAATGGCAAGAACTTTATCTAAAATATCCAATTTTGGAACGCTTTGGAAGATTAATTTTAGAAGAGCAAATGGCTTTAATTGATGACTTTTTTAAAGGCTATTATTTTTTATCTGCGAAAGAAAAATATACACTATTAACTACGGCGTTCCCTTCCATTACACAACGTGCTAATTTGGGTCATATAGCTTCTATGCTCGGAATTTCTCAAGAAACCTTAAGTAGAATTAGAGGAAAATAGAAAGGCTTACATAAGTTTATGTAAGCCTAGTTCAAATGAAATAATTAGAGGTTAAAATACTCTTACTATATTAAACCCAAAAAATACATCTTCAAACCATTTACCTTCGGCATTACTAATAAATCCTGGTTCGTTAGTTGATTGCGCGTTAGAGAAAAGTAATTGAAAAACGTGACCTCCAGTTTCAATATCTAAACCAAAAGTTAACGGATTGTTGTAAATGGAGTTTTTGTGTCTACTAAGATTATATACATAATCTACGTTTACAGACATACGCTTGCTTACCTTCATGCGTCCACCTGCACCCAAAGCTACTTGGTCGTGTTTTTGAAAAGGTTCTAAAACCAAATTTTGCCTTACGTAGGTTGGAGCTAGTTCAAAAGAGAAACTATTACTAAACCGCTTAGAAATTAAAAGTTGTGTTGCATAGTTCATTCTATCTCCAAATTCTAATAAGGGATATTGCTGCTTCCTTATATCTGTTCTGATATTTGCAGTTGCATACCCTACAATGTTCACAGGAAAATCTTTTGATTGTCCAATTATTTTTGCTTTGATATGTGATGAATATGTCTTTCTTATGGACTCCCTTGCTAAACCTATTTGAATGCCATCATAAATACCATACACCAGTTGAATTTTAGTATTGGCATTATCAAAACCAAAAAAGGTCGTTAATCCATCTTTTAACGTTCCAAAACGATGCGAAACATACATATACATATCACCTTTAGCAGCAACTTTAGTAGATTGTAGGTTTCCGATCTTCATCGCCTTAAAAGCGGGTTGTTCGTAAGATTCTTCTTGGGTAACTTGTTCTAATTCATTTAATAAATCTTCTTGTGAACGTACAGAGTTTATCCCTAGAAATATTATGGTTATTGCTAATAAATATGGCTTCATTAAGTATTTATTTTATAATGGTTTGATCTAATTTTATCTCTTCTAAAAGGTCATCATAGCCTATCATTCTTGCCTTAATAGTAAGGGTTTGTCCTTTTTGTAAATTTGTAATTGCAGTGCGATCCTCTAATTGACAATAGATATTATTATTATTAAGCATAATACCTTTTGTATCTATTAAAGTGATGGTTCCTGTTAGTTCTACAACCACGTCTTGCCATTTAACAACATCTGTTTTTACTATTTCTAAAAAGCTATCTGTAGAACCTGAAAATGCTACTGCTTTTTCTGCTATAGGTTTGTGAGGTTTATAGATGTATTTGTATGCAGTATAACTTGCTATTAGTAGTATTGTAAATAAGAATAGCACTAGTTTATTTTTTTTCGACAAACTCATAATGTAAGTTTAGGTTGATGGATTTGGCTATTTTTTCTCTAACAATACCAGGGATAACAATATTGAACTCTTCAGGTTTTACGGTAAATTCTGAAGTCAAAACTATTTTATTTTGTTCTTTTTTTAGCGTCACCGTAGTATCAATTATTTTATCTTTTCCACGTATGGTTAAAGTACCTTTAAGTTTTATTTTTTTTTCTTCAGAAGATAAATTTTTCATGTTAAAATCTATTAGTAGCCCTTTGAATGTAGCTTTTGGAAACTTATCGGAATCCATATAATTTTCATTAAAATGCTCTTGCATTAAGGCTATTTCAAAATTAAACGCCTTTATAAAAAGTAATGCAGCAAGTGCTCCTGTCTCGGTATTTAAGATTACTGTGGTACTTTCGTTTTTGGCTTCTATAGGCTCAAAATTTTCTACCGAAGCTTTAAATTCGGTTAGGCCCGTTTTTGTAAAGTATTTTTGGGCCATTACTATGTTTGATGCAAGTAGCATAAGAAGAATTATATATTTCATAGTGTAATAATTAAGATTAATTTTCTGGAAGATTATCTGTAATCCACTTATCAATTATTTGAAGTGTTTGTGGTGATAATGTCCCATTTGGTGGCATAGGGTTTGTAGCGCTATTCATTCTAGCAACAAGACTACCTTGCTCTGCTGAATACTTGGTGTTTTGATAATTAGACAAATCTAACCCGGCATTAGGTGCTGGACCTGCATGGCACGTAATACAATTATTGGTCATTATTAACTTAATGTCTGCTTCATAGGTGACGGTTTTCGTTATTGGAGGTAATGTGCTTTTATCTCCTTCATCTATGATGGCCTTTGTACAGCTTATTACCGCTAAAACAAGAGCTAGTAATACAATTTTAAAAATATGTTTTTGCATTTTCAGGTTAGTTTTGGATTGTAATATTATCTATTGTTATTTGCTGTTCCGCTAAAGGTTCTATGGTTACTTTACGTGGAGGATGTGTAATATCACCTTCAGATATTGAGAAGTCCCCATCTATATCTGCAACTACTGTTACATAATACGTTCCTGGGTGCATGTATGTCATTAAAAATTGGTTCTCTTTAATTGATAGCACCGGAAAATGTAAAGCTGTTTTGAAAGCGTTAAGGTTTGAAGTGAAATATCCATTCGTATCCGTAAAAGGATCTCTTGATAAAAACAACAGTAGGGTTTGGTCGTTGTCTAACGCACCACGATCTATATTAACTTGTAAGTACGCTAATCTTGGATGGTCTGTAATTATATATGGATCACCTGATTGTGGCGCTAGGTCAAAAATATTGTTCGTTTCTTGAACTGCTAAAAATGTAGCGGAATTTGCTTGGGACAACCCTTCTTTTACATATAGGAAATCTTTATTAAAACCATTGGTAAAATCAAGTTCAGGATCTATTGTATTTTGTGGATATCCGGTAGCGGATGCAGCATTCTCAGCTAATTCTGAATGCATCCTTTTACCTTTAAAGGTCATATGCCTATTAGGAATTCTATTTCCTAAGCCACTGGTATAAGAATTAAAATATAAGCTATCTGTATTATTTGGAAAACGTAATTCCATATACATAATACCATCCCCTCCAATGGCATCTACTAATCTATAATAACGACCGTTATCTTTATTTTCTACTTTATCCAATACAAAGTAACTGGTTCTATAAATGCCATTTAGTAAACCACCATTTCTGGCCATAATAGTTCGTTTACCCTTGTAGTTGCTTACGAAAAAAGATGTAAATAAATTACCGGCAGAACCTCCTTCGTGAATACCAAAAGTATGTGATGATGAAATAGCTCTGTAATCCCAAGCAAAAAATGGGTACTCGTCATTAATTACCAGATTATTACCCACCCAATGACCTTGCATTTTTGCCATAAAATCAAATCCGTCTGAATTGATATCAATCGGAATAACTTCTGTAGTTTGCGTTGGTGTTCCCTTTTCTCCATTTGGATCGGCAATATTCCTAATATCTTCTGCGGAACATGCTATAAATACTAAAGATAGAACAGTGCTAAAACTTAAAAATTGAATCGCTTTTTTCATGTATTATGGTTAATTATTAATTCTAATCCAAATCTCATTTAATGGTTTGTTTCTTATATATGTAGTTACTTTTAAAGTATCCTTATGTATGGGTTGTAGTGCTATATTGGGTTTGTTTTCATTGGTTGTTGTTGCTCCGGAAACAGCGTCCATATATTGGTTTTTAGATGGTTTTAGGTTTTCAAAGACATAATATTCTTTCTTATCTTTCTTTCTTATTATAGTAGTGCCATCATTGTAATAGAGCACTTTGGCCTTAATAGAATCGTTCTCCTCCATTATGGCATAAGTAGCCTTGTAGTATTTACTTTTAACTTGCCAAGTTCCCACTAGCTCTGTCGTATTTTTAGAGCAGGAGAACATGATTGTTAATAGCATTGCACAAACTTGTTTTTTCATCGTTTTGTTTCTTAGGGCAAATCTATAATGAGGGTAGGTGCTTTTTTTTGACCTATGTCAAAAACTATTTTTAATGTGAAGTTTCGTTCTTTTTGATTTAAATCAAACCCAAGTTTTTCAGCAGGTTTTAGATTTGCGGTATCTTAAAAACTAAGTATATGAAGAAATTAATGATACGATGGAATATTGAAAAACCTTGGCAACTACTAATCATCTTTTTTGTTTTTTCCATTACAGGATCCTCGTCAATTGTGATCGGAAGACCAATTTTAAAACTTTTAGGTATTACTTTAGAAAACCTAAATGCATACATTTATTACCCTATTTTTTGTGTTTTAAGCTTTGTTTTTTATCAATTGTTTTTAGTGTTATATGGTTGGTTGTTTGGCCAGTTTAAATTTTTCTGGGCTATGGAAAAGAAGATGTTAAGTAGGTTTGGTTTAACTATTTAAATATATTATAGAATGGTAAAATCAGAACAATTAAGAAATTTAATAAGGAGAGAAAGCAAACACAAAAAAAAGAAGTCGACTTCTTTTTCCGATAAAACGAAAAGGAATTTTCAATGGCGTCCTATTCTTGCATTGATCGGTGTGTATATCATTTTTATCATGGATTGGCAATGGGCTTGGGGAATTTTATTCTTGTATTGGGTAATACCAGATATATTTAGAGGGGTAACCTACTTTATAGACCCGGTAGAACGCGATAATAATCCAATTTTATTTTGGGCAATTGTGATTAGCTGGATTATCATGTCTTTGTTCTCTTTATCAACATTGTTCATTGACTTTACACAATACTAATAATTATGATCGATTTTTCAATTAAGTCTATTTTTAAGCAATATAAATGGAAAATTTCTTTAACCTTTTTATTGTTGGTATTAGAAAACGTTGCCAAGGTATTGCAACCTTTAGTACTGGGTATGGCTATAAATGACCTTATAAATGGTGCCAAAGATGGTTTGTGGTTGTTTTGCATATTATATTGCGTAGGTTTTATATTAGGTACTTTACGGCGCTATTATGATACCCCGGCATATACTGCCATTTATACGAATGTAGCATCTGAAATTGCTGATATTCAAAATGTAAAAAAAGTTCAGGTTTCTTCTATTGCAGCCAGAAGTGCCTTGGTCAAAGAATTGATTGATTTTTTTGAACACGACATTACACAGGCTTTTACATCAACAATTAGTGTTATTGGAGCACTTGTAATGCTGGCCTTTTTCGATGTTTGGATTTTTAGCGGATGCCTAATTTCTATTCTAATTATTATTTTGATTTATATCTTGAGCACAAAAAAAATATATAACTATAACATTGGTTTAAATGATGAGTTGGAACATCGAATTAATATTTTAGAAAAACGGGAGCAAGCAGGTATTTTAAGGCACTTTAAAAATATAGCTAATTGGCTAGTAAAAATGAGCGATCTAGAAACTATTAACTTCTCTATCATTGAAATTTTATTATTTGTATTGGCTATTTTTGCGTTGTATACTTCAGCCAGTGCTGCCAATGCTACTGCAGGTAGTATTTTTTCTGTGTTAACGTATGTAATGGAATTTTCTGGGGGTGTATTTATGTTGCCCATTGTTTTTCAACAAATTATTCGCCTGCGTGAAATTAGTTCAAGATTAAAAACGATTTAAGTTGAGGTATTGGAAAACTATAGTAGCTCTTATTTTAATGGTATTGGCTATTATTTACGATTGGAATTGGTTCTGGGCATTAATTGTAGCTCTTGGGCTACTGAATGTGATTGTTACAGGAGAAATTCATTTTGTAGAAAGTATAAAAAAGAAAGACGCTCCTTTAATGTATTGGTTAATGGTTGCCGTTTGGACGGTTTTAACAGCTTTAACCTTACTAACATAGTTAGATTAAGTTTTTTTATACAAGCTACCTTATAGTAACATCTACACAAAAAAGGGTATGTCTATTTATAAAGATAGCTATTTTGTGTTTTATGAAAATAAGCCTCTATTTTATAAATAAGTAGGTCATTACTAAAAGTTAGTAGTTTAATTAATAGACCGTTTCTAATCATCTTCATAGTAATAGTAGATGCTATTTTTCTTCTATAATTTCTACATCATTTTAATTCTTGAAGCATCATTGTATTGCATATCATATTCATAGATATGTGAAAGGTGCACGTATTGCATTTTACGTACATAATTTAATTACGACATAAGGTCTGCCGCATTAGTTATGTGCATACCAAATGTAACCTAATTTTAAACTTAAAAATTGAATAAAAATAGTAGCAACAGTAAAGTTTTGATTTAGGTCAAAATTATCACTTTCAATAGGTCCAGGTTAGCAAAATTGATTTATGTCAAAGAATTGTTTTTTCATTATTAACACCTTTGCCGTATATAAATTTAAATATAAACGATAATGAAAAAAACAATGATTTTTGTAGTAGTTTTATTGATAGGGGTAACATCGTTTGCTCAAAACAGAAACCTGAAGATAGGCGCTTTCGGAGCCTTGCCAATAGGAGATACTAAAGAAGTTTCTAAAACAGGTTTTGGTTTGGATGCCACCTATCTATTTGAAGTTTCCAATAAGTTTGATGTAGGTTTTGCTACGGGGTTATCTTTTTTTAAGGGTGAAAAAGTAACATTAAGAGAACAAGGTTTTGTCGCTACCTATAAATATAAAGATGCAAAATACATACCAATTACCGGCGTTGTACGATTTAATGTAATAAAGAAATTATACCTTGGCGCAGATATAGGTTATGCTGTTGGTATTGGTAAGGGAATAAAGGGAGGATTTCATTATAAGCCAAGAATTGGTTATCGAGTAACAGACCTGATCGGTATAAATACTTCTTTTACGGGTCTAAAAGTAAAGAATGGTACGTGGAACACTATCAACTTTGGAATAGAATTAAATCTATAATATAAGTAGTAGTACTTAAAAGCCAGAGATCTATTCTCTGGCTTTTCTATTTATATCCTTTTCTATTTTAGTTATTAAGGTCTTAGAAAAATAATAGCAAATGATGATAGAGGGATATTTCAACTAGCATACTTCTTATTCTCAATTTAAAAAGTAATCGATGAGAGGAGAATATTGCTAATTTAATTTTATACTGCTACAGCTTTTAGATTCTATTTAAAAACTAGGCATGAATAGTATCCATTAAAAGTAAATGTTGCAAATGAGAATAAAGCCATGATAATGAGATATATAATTCATGGTTAGGTAAAGAAACAGAATATGATACTTTCTATACTATAATTTTCTAACAAATTATGTTCTTATACTTGATCCATGGCTACGGTTTCCTGTGTGGTAAATGCGTACTAAAAAAGTAATATAATATTATTTAATGATACCACTAATAAAAGAATGGTTTATATTTAATCATTAAAATGTGACGCTAGCGTATATTTGTCACTCTATTTTTACGACTAATTTTTTAAACCACTTCTCTTTAATAGACTATGATAGCAGCTAAAATTAATGATAGGGAAAAGGAAAGATTAGCACTTATTAATTCATATTCCGTATTAGATACACTGCCTGAAAAGGATTATGATAATCTAACACAACTTGCTGCTGAAATTTGTCAGACACCTATTTCTTTAATAACATTATTAGATGAAAAAAGACAGTGGTTTAAATCTCATTACGGATTAGAAGCTTCTGAAACGCCTATTGAAGATGCTTTTTGTGTACATGCCATTACTGGTGATGATACTATTTTTATTACTGAAGATGCAAGAAGAGATGAGCGTTTTCAAGACAACCCTCTGGTGACCGGTGATCCCAATGTTGTTTTTTATGCCGGAATACCCTTAAAAAGTACGAGCGGATTGGCTTTTGGAACCTTATGCGTTATTGATAACAAGCCTAGAATTTTGACAGATAGTCAAAAGGAGTCTCTTAATATTTTATCTGAGCAGGTTATTAATTTACTGGAACTTAGAAAAAATAAGCTTGAGCTAGAGCGTGCACACAGAAAGTTGAAGAAGTTCTCTAAAAAGCTTGAAAAGAAGGTTTTTCAGCGTACCAATCAACTTGAAATTAAAACCATAAAGCTAGAGTTGATGATTAACGACCTAGAGTCGTTTAATCATATTTGTAGTCATGACCTTCAAGAACCTTTGCGTAAAATTCAAATGTTTATCTCTCAGGTAAGTGATACGGAATTCAATAATCTGTCTGAAGCTGGGAAACATAAATTAGAACGAATAGACTTATCCGCCGCACGAATGCGAAATCTAATTCAAGATTTAATGGCATATGGTTCAACGGAAATTATAGATAATAGTTTAACCAACATATCTTTAAAAAAATTGGTTCTAGATGTTAAAGATGTTTTAAGTGAAGAGCTAAAAGAACATAAAACAGTACTTAGAGTACCAAAGGATTGTGAGATTACGGTGCGTCCAATTCAGTTTAAACAGTTGTTGTTCAATTTGTTTACAAATGCTATAAAATTTACAAAAAAGAAAGATAGGCCCGCCATTAAGGTTAGCGGTAAAGTTGTGTCAGGAGCAGATTATCCAGCGTTGAAATTATCTGAGAATACGCAATATTCCCGAATCGAAGTTTCCGATAATGGTATCGGTTTTGATCAAAAATATGAATCTAAGATCTTTGAAATTTTTCAAAGATTACATAACGATGAAGAATACCAAGGAACCGGCATTGGTCTAGCTATTGTTAAACGAATTGTTACCACTCATAACGGTCAAATTAAAGTGGAGAGCAATTTGGGAGAAGGTGCCAAGTTTATTATTTTCATTCCACTTGCTGATCAGATAGAATCAAAGTAATTGTTTACTTCATTGATATGTTTTTCCTTTTCGGAAGCAGATAACCAACTAGCTTCAAAAGCATTGATGGCTAATTGTCTAATATGATTTAAATTTAGATTAAGCGCTGTGATAGTTTGGTAATAGTTTTCATTCATATAACCACCAAAATAGGCAGGATCATCTGAGTGTATGGTGGCTACAATTCCCTTATCAAGCATTTTTGCAACTGGGTGCTCATCCATCTTCTGAATTACCTTTAAGGCAACATTACTGGTAGGGCAGAGGGTCAAGGCAATTTTCTCATCAACCAATCTTTTAACCAGTGCTTTGTCTGTAAGGCAGCGATTACCATGATCTATACGCGCTACATTTAAAATGTCTAAGGCCTCCCAGATGTATGCTGCCGGACCTTCTTCTCCTGCATGGGCAACTAATCTATACCCTTGCATTGCAGATGCTTTAAATACATTTTTGAACTTGCTTGGTGGATTTCCCTTTTCTGATGAGTCTAAACCTACACCATCAATGATGTCTTTAAATGGTAATGATGCTTCTAAGGTTTTAAAAGCATCTTCCTCACTTAAATGGCGCAAGTAGCTCATGATTAGTTTGTAAGAAATATGTAATTCATTTTTACCTTTTTCTAATGCTCGGTGAATTCCTTTAATGATTACTTCAAATGGAACACCTCTTTCGGTATGGGTTTGGGGATCAAAAAATACCTCAACATGCCTTACATTTTCGCTGTGTACCTTGGTTAAATATGCCCATGTTAAATCGAAGAAATCTTGTTCATGTAATAGCACTTGCGCACCCGCATAATAGATATCTAAAAACTCTTGTAAATTATTGAATTTGTAAGCTTCTTTAACAGACTCAATTGAATCATAGGGCAGGGTGATGTTATTTCTCTTTGCAACTTGGAACATTAATTCTGGTTCAAAGCTACCTTCTAAATGTAAATGAAGTTCGGCTTTAGGTATGCCTTGAATAATAGATTGAAGTTTAAATGATTCCATTTTAAGAGTGATTTTGAAATTTTTTGTGGTAAGTAGGTCTATATATACATGTTAAACTTACTTTTATAACAGGATATTAACGAAGGGTAATTGCCTTAGCGTCCAATTTTAAGCTAAACATCAAATGTGGTATGCGTAATTTTTTATATATCATTTAAAAATTATAAAACATACTTGTTAAAAATATCTTCTAGTTCTTTTTTAGGGTCTGTGCTTAGTCCGGATCTGGTGGTGGAACTTTGTATAACTGTACTTCTGCAAGCAGTTAGCCAACCAAAACGGTCATTTAAATCTAATTTTCCAATAGTTCCGCCAGTTTCTTGACCCGCGCATATCAACTTCCAAGCTTTTAAATATTCGTTTAATATCTCATATTCTATTTCCGGAGAAAAAGCTTTTAATTTTTCCTCATCAATATGAAATTTAATATCTAGAAATTTGGTTCGTTTACAGAATAAAATCACACCTACATTAAAGAACTCTTCTCGTTCAACTTTGGGTACAATTCTAACTATGGCATATTTAAAGGTGTGTCTATCTTGCATCTTCCGCTTCTTTTACTAAAACATTAATCATAGATAGCTTAGTGGTTATAAATTGAATGTAAGCTGCTCTTTTTTCATTCGCATTTAGAATATCAGACTCACTTGTTAACCAATCTTCTGGTATGTTTGAAACTATTTCAGTTACTTTCTCTAGCGTAATAAATTTTTGAATTTCAGCAGCAGCTTCAGGTAGGGCAGTGGCTTGTTGTAAAAGCACGTGGTCTTTTATAAACGGAAATGTTCTGGTAAGGTGACTCTCCCAAGTCTCCCAATTATGATGAAAGTAGAAACTTGCCCCATTATCTATTACCCATAATTCATTATGCCAAAACAATAGATTTGCATTTTTTGCGGTACGGTCTATGTTACTGATCAAGCTATCTAAAACTACGACCTTGGAAGCTATCATAGCATCTGCCGTAGAAATTAAGGGGTCAAATGTAATGGCACCAGAAAGAAAGTGTAGGCCAAGATTGAGCCCTACGCTAAATTTCAATAGATCTTGAATTTCCTCATCAGGTTCCGTTTGTCTAAAAGAATCTTCTAGATTCATGAAGACCAATTCAGGTACTTTTAAACCAATGGCCCGCGCCAACTCGCCACCAATAAATTCAGAAATGAGCGATTTTTTACCTTGTCCCGATCCTCTAAACTTAAGAACATACAAAAAATCGTCATCGGCCTTTACAATGGCAGGCATGGAGCCGCCTTCTCGTAAGGGCTGTAAATATTGAACAACATCTACCGTTCTAATATCAATTGTATTCATACTGCGAAGATAGTAGATAGTTATGAGTAGTTAGTGTGACGTATTTAGTCTTAAGCACAAAGTACAAAAGCCGATAAAATTAAATGTTTAATTCTGAGTTTTATTGGTCGAATTTAATTTTAAATTTAATTTCTCCTAACTCCTAACTCCTAACTCCTAACTCCTAACTCCTAACTCCTAACTCCTAACTCCTAACTCCTAACTCCTAACTCCTAACTCCTAACTCTAATTTTCTCCCTCTTCATTTGCTAACGGAGAAATCATAATATGTGCTCTGTGTGTACCAGGATTCATGATCCATGGGTGGTTAGGTGCGGACGGGGTCTCAGGTAAGCCAATAGATGCAGACGTGGCAAAAGGCGTATAAATCACGTAGCGTAATTTTGCACCGTCTACTTTAGATGTTTCTGCATCATACATTGAATTTGGGCCATAGTAGATGTGTAATGCTGAACCGGGGGTGATTTTGATTGCTCCAGATTTTACTTCTGCTTCACGAGTTGCGAATATCTCTTCTGCAGATTTTCCTTCTGCACGCAAAGCTCTACCTCTTGCCATAAACGGTTCTAGGTCTTTGTGGTAGCATGCCGCATTAAAACCATCTTTCTTTGGGTCGTCTGCCAACACAATATACTCGTTGTCACCTTCTTTAAGCGTAACAAATTCTCCAGCCATATTATAGCCAATTACTTTACTGGTGGCTCTGCTTTCTGCAGGTGCAGCCATTAATGCCGTAGCAATAAGGTCTTCATCTGTTTCAATAGGTTTTAATTGCTTTTCTGTTTTGGCAACTGTTTCTGTAGTCGTTTTAGCATCTGTACTTTCTGCAGAAGTAGCTTTAGATTTATCGGATGTATTACAAGAAATTAATAGTGTTGAAAAAAGCAAAGAGGCAAGTAGATGTTTCATAGGTTCAGGTATAGTTTATATTTCATTAGTTGTAAATGGATCTAATAACCCTCATTAAAAAGTTTTGGACAATGGTAACCAGAATAGCCCAAAATAGTATCGTAAGAATGGCTCTTAGGTAATTTTCATAGTTTTAATTAGGACTGGTATTAATACTAAAAATACTGAAAATTATAATGAGTTCGCTACTTTTTAATTGTTATCTATGAACTACGCTTGTTGTATTTTCTTTTGGTACGTATCAATTGATATTTAAAATCATCATAAAATAAGCTCGCCAGTAAAATAAGAGCGCCAGCAAATAGGGCGTTCAATTTTAGATTTAGCCGTAGGTAGAGGTAACCACCCAATATTCCTCCAAGAAAAAAGAAACAAATAATATAAAGACGCAATCTAATTGTAGATTTTAACTGTGTACTATTTGGATGCCTTTCGGGAAAAAATAATTGTGAAAGTTCAATTCCCAAATCTGTGAATAGTCCTGTAAGGTGTGTAGTTCTCACTACTGCATTTGAAATTTTGGTGACAAGAGAATTTTGTAGTCCCATGGCAAATAAAAGGGTGCATACAATTAGATTGGGTTGGGAAATTGTAAATGCGTTACTATAAAGTGGTATAGCTATTAGAATAAGACATTCTATTGCAGTAGGAATTACGAAAATATTAAGTCGCTTGTTCATTCTAAATTTTTCAATTAGAAAACTAGAGAAAAATGACCCAAAAAGGAAAGAGAAAATATAAAGAAAATAAACAGTGCCTTTCCAGAAATCTAAATTGGCAACATCATTCATAAATAATGCAAAATGCCCAGTAACATTGGTGGTGAGTTGGTTGTATGCTAAAAAACCCGTAACATTTACAATACCGGCAACAAATGATAATATAGTGGCAATTTGCAGATTGTGCTTTAATTTTCTGCTTTTACCTTGATGTCTAAACATACTGTTTGTAATTAAAGCGCTACTAGATAATGTTACCAGCAGAAGCTACTGATTTTACCTTTAAAAAACGGGCAGCTTTTAATGAATTTGGGATAATAATTAGTATGATATACTATGCATACAAAGATATTTAATTCATCAAGAAATAACTGACGTGTCATTTGCTTTTTTGATATTAAAAAAAAGAAGTACTAGTTGTAGTGGTAAAGTCTTTATCAATAAAACGGTTTATACAGGTGAAGCTTACCCTTTCCATATCGACTACAAAATTAAATGATACATTCAATGAAAAAGAACTTAACGAAACTAATTTTAGAATCTATGGACAGGGAAATAGCGGTGTTTTGGATGTTCTAAGCTTTTTTACTTCAGTTTACCGTAGCCAACTTTAGTTCCACATTCCATTAGATTCAGTTAGAATTACAGGGTTTTTATCCGTAATCAATATTGTCTGTTCATGTTGAGTTACATAACCACCTTTGTTTCCAACTAAAGTCCACCCATCACTTAGTTCCACTGCAAAAGTTGATTTTGTAGAGATAAAAGTTTCTATTGCAACTGTGGTGTTCTTTCTAAACCTTTCTTGATTTGTTTTAACTCGATAATTTAAAATATTTTCAGGTTCTTCATGTAAACTTCTTCCAACTCCATGGCCAGCTAAGTTTTTTATTACTTTAAAGCCAGAGTTTTTAGCTTCAGTTTCTATCAAGTATCCTATATCAGCTATTTTTACTCCTCCTTTGATAGTATTAATTGCCTTGTTCAAGATGTTTTTAGAAGCGTCTACAAGAGGTTGGTGGTTATGAATATCTTTTCCAAGTACAAAAGACCCTCCATTATCTGACCAAAAACCATTCAATTCAGCCGAAACATCAATATTTATTAAATCACCTTCTTTTAGTATTTTATTTTCAGATGGAATTCCATGAGCAGCTTCCTCGTTTACACTTATACAAGTATAACCTGGGAAATCATAAGTTTCATAAGGAGCAGATTTAGCTCCAAAACTTAATAAAATTTTTCCTCCGTAAGTATCCAATTCTTTAGTAGACATACCAATCTTAGCATATGCCCTCATTAATTTAAGTGTAGTACCAACAACTTCACTAACTTTCTTCATTCCAATTAATTCTGATTCTTTTGATATTGACATGATGTTTGTTTTAATTGGCTACACGCTTTTATTAAGACTAGTTACGTGGTTTGGCAACTAAATTAGTGAACTTTTATGAACCTTCAATTATTCCACAGAAATGTTTAAAAGTAACCTAGGATTAGCAATAAATTATAGGTGATCTACCTGTGGCACAAGTTGGGAAAAATCCATTGTTGATTATTGTTGATTTGCCCAGTGATTGTAACTTATATGTAGCTTTTTAAGCTTTGTCCGGTAGGTAAGAAATAGCTAAAATTTGAACGAAAAAAATCTATAAATCGGTGCAGGCCTACTTGACTTGGCATCAGTTGTGAAATGCTGATCTCAAAACTTAAAAAGTACTTAACTATTACATTTTTAATATGGGTTGAACTTCTAACGCGGTATAAAAAGCCCCGTAGAGAGGCTTAGCAATAATAGTTATTTCAGATCAAGGGCTTGGGTAAGGGTGTTAAAGTATGTGTTTACTGTTTTGTCAGGGTATATTTATCTCCATTTTTTTTTGCTAAAATCAACAAATTTCCATTAAAACTATAATTCCATTCACCACCTAAAATTAGAGACCAATCAAATTCAGCAGTCCAAGGACAGGCATTTTCGAAAGTGATTATATTTGCTGTGTATGAATATCTACCATTGCACAAAGCAGGAAATTTCACAATTTCACTTTCACCAGTCCAATTTCCATCATTAAATGTCAACTCCACATTAGAATTTTTTCCATTTCGTTCAAAAATTCCAATGTATTTGCCATTAATTTCAGTTTTCGGATTTTCATCATTAGTATTACATGACAGAATGACAAGCAATAGTCCTATTAAAAATAACAATTTTAGTTTCATAATTTAACTTTTTAAGTAGATGCTTCCATATTTAAAGCGTTGCGTTCAAGCGGACTTTTACGTATTTCTATAGTTTATATTACATAAAAATATAGCTAGAAAAAGAGGAGGGCTATATCGTGTTTAAGAATAATGCTCTTGACACGCATGCGTGCTCTCTTTCTATACAGTTGCTCAGAACTATTTGGAATATTAGAAGTTTGAATTTTGGGTAAAGGAAGTAATTAGTGCAACCTTTTTGAATATTATAATGATGAAAGTACTAAATTTTAAAACAAAGTAGGGAGGTGTAATAGGTGCACCGTAGCTTTTACGGTTTACGACCGTATACCAAATGTGTGTTGATTATCCTATATTTTCTTTGTGAAAAAATACCTTCAATAATCATAATTAGAATTATTGAACATGCACTAAAGGGAATCTTAAATTGTAAGGACGTGTGGATATTAAGATAATATTTAAGGACTCTAAAAATGGTAGTTAGATGATGTATAGCATAATTGTATTTATGGTGATTTCAATTTTTAGAATGACTTTTCTCTAGTTGTCTTAATTCTTTGGTAGACAAAGTACTTTTGTCATGACTCCAACCCGGTGGCATTACTAAGTACTTTATTCCTGTGAACATATCTTTGCTATTTTTTATTCGCTTTAGTAAGCCTTGCCACTCATGGAATTCAACCTTAAATAGGTTGTTACTATTAATGTTCGTTGTTAACCCATAATTTGGAGATTCTTCCTCCTCTTGAAATGTGCCAAATAGTCTATCCCAGATTATTAATACTCCTCCGTGGTTTTTATCTAAATATTTTAAATCTGAGCCATGATGTACTCTATGATGAGAAGGTGTATTAAATATGAGTTCAATAGGTTTAGGTAACTTACCAACCTTTTCAGTATGAATCCAGTATTGATATATGAAATTTAAGGTGATCATACTAAAAACTTGTAAAGGATGAAACCCTAAAATTGGCAACCATATCCAAAATAAAAAATGTCCGGTTGCGTCATACGTCCAGGTCTTCCTTAAAGCAGTAGAAAAATTAAAATATTGAGATGAATGATGAACCACATGACTAGCCCAATAAAAAGAAACAGAATGTGCAATTCGATGTCCCCAGTAAAAGGTAAGATCATCTAAAAAGAAAAGAATTAGCCAACTCCACCAGATAGTATAATCAATGGTGAAAATCCTCAGATTATCATATGCCAGAAAAAAGATTAATAATTTGAATGATTTAGTAATTAAGCTAATGAAAAAATAAATAAGTCCTGAACTAATATTGACAAGTGTGTCTTTTGTGAGATAATTTTGCTTATCGTCTTTCCATCCTATATAAATCTCTAAAAGCTTTAGAACGATAAAAACAGGAATGGCTATAAAGAAAGCATAATCATTTATATGATTCATTGTTTAAATTCGTTTTATTATTTACATACAACGTATTTTTATAAATTGTATTACATAAAAATATACATAGAAAAAGAGGAGAGCTATAAGGTGTTTAAGAATAATGCTCTTTTGCACGTACCAGTCCGCTCTTTTTATGGTGTTGCCAAGATTCATTTTTAATAACCAAGCATGCAGAGAAGTGTATGAGCAAATCTTGAACAAAGGGAAGAGCAAGAAACTGGCATTGATTGCTGTCTCAAATAAGTTGTTCAAACATAGCTTTTCTATAACAAAATCTGGTAGACCCTATGAGGAAACCTACGTTTCCGTATTGCCTAGATAAATCGCGGATACATGGAATGAAAAAAGCTCAAAAATCTGACTTTAGAATCTATGAGCCTAGAATACCATTGTCTTAGATAAAGGAAGAATTTGTTTGTTTTTTGCCTAAGTTCTTTGTTGGGCATAGTATTTTTATTTTAATCCCTTAATTATTTCGTCCATCTTGTCGATGTATTTGTATAAGGTTTTTTCTTTAACTCTTGGTTCTATTTGATGTACAATACTATTTCTAATATTCATTAGAGCGTTTATGTTCCTTCTGTAAGGTAATTTGTCTCGACTTAAGATTAATTTTGGTCGAGTTATTTTCATTTTAACTGTTTCTTTTAATTCAGAGTCAAATTTATTTTTCCTTTCTACGTGTGAAATAACAGCTAATTCGAGGTCTTTCCATTTTTCTAAAAATTCAGCATAAACTTCACTTGAGTTAATTGCTAAATTCTCAACTAATTCTTCCTTATTTTCTTCAGGTACTGTGACTTTGTTTAATTCCGAAATTGCTTTTATAATTATTTCGTCAAGTGTCGAAGTCAAATCAACAACCTCTTTTAAATCTTTCTCTGTAAAGAAACTATTGTGAGCAACCAAGCATCTCAATTCGTAAAGTTTTGACCATCTTTTACTAAAGAATTGGTCATCGCATTTTACAATTTCTGTAAAGTATCTTTCCCAATTTGATTTTGGTATATAATCAGTTAAATCTTTAGTTTTTATATTTTTCTCCTTTTGACTTTTTAATTCGTTTAAGAGAAAGTCGAACGATTTACTGGCGTAAGGTTTAAATAAGAAATCTGCTAATTGAATAAAATCCGAATTATGAAGGATGTTTGAATGTGAAGCTCTGTTTTTCTTTCCATTTTTTAAACCATCTTTTAACTCTTTAGGTAAGTTGTCATTTGTCCATTCAAGTCCAACATTCGTAACCATAAATTTGGTTATTAGTTTTCTCAAGAGATTTTCAGTTTTATGGATAAGAGGATAAGCTTCTTCGCTATATTTTATACTTAAATCATCCCATAAGATATTTATTGAAAGACTTACTTTGTTTAAAATTTCTCGAATTAATCTTAATAGTTTTGTATAGATATCATAGCTATTTCCATTGTCTATAGATATTTCCAAATGGAAGATACTTTGATTTTGACTGGAAAGTGTTTTTATTTCAAGGTTATATTCAAAATGTAATTCGTCAAATTCGATTGTGCTTTCCGAAAGAGTAATTTTGGAATTTATGTTTAATAAACTCTTAAAAGATTCTATAGATTCGCATAATCCATTTTTTGTGTCAACTACTATTTGATATTCTGTTTTCAATCGTTTCTTTATATTATGCCCAACGGTTTTGTGTATGACTAGTGGCGTGTTTAAGCACCTAATTTAGCAAATAAAAAACAAATAGAAAATACGCGAGGATTTTCGTAAGCAAGCTCGAACTAGCCATTAATTATACACGGCTTAAGTTTGATTCTCAGTAAATTGTTGATATAACTAGAAAGAACAAAAGAGAGAATTAAGGTTACTATACACGGTGAAGCTTTAGACTTCGACAACATTGATAATCCTCTCTCTTTTACTACTTAGATCACGTTCAGTTCTGTGAGACTTTAGATCTCGTTTTCAAGTTGTTGTGAGCAGAAGTAGCCGGTTCTTTCATAAATCATTTTCTATGAATAAATATAAAGAAACTTTTGGAGTTGACATCAGTAAGGAAGTCTTTGATGTACATGGTAGTAAAGCAGGTTGCCACCAGTATAGGAACAATGAAACGGGGTTCAGGAAATACCTTAAGGAATTGCCCAAAGGTTCATTGGTGGTTATGGAAGCTACCGGTTACTATCATTATAGACTTGCCCAGTTTCTTTACAAAAATGGAGTAATAGTTTCAGTAGTAAACCCATTATCTGTCAAACGTTTCATTCAAATGAAACTTGCCAAGGTAAAAACGGATAAGAGCGACGCCAAGGCCATATGTGAGTATGCCCTTATCAACGAGGTTCCTATTTACAATGCCTTGACGGATGTCCAGAGTGAATGCTTACAGTTGTTCCGCTTATTGGATACCTATTTAAAACAACGTACCGCAACCAAGAACAAGATACATGGGGAAGCTGTTCTGGGCATACCCTCAAAGTTTGTTTATCGATC
>NZ_FTMA01000008.1 GCF_900155985.1 Maribacter ulvicola | reverse complement strand
GATCGTTTCATAAGCAAATAATCTATTTAAAGTTAAACATTTATTCGCCCGGTTTTCTCTAGTATTAAACGGTCCGGTTTAAAGGGAGGAGGTCAAGTCGTTGCAAGTGTACTACGTCCGATTTCACTGGTGGAAAATCCCGCTCGTAAACCCGCAACTATTCTTATACGAGTTCAACCTTCAGGAACAATATCTGCTTACAACCTTACTTTTACTATTGAGACTTTTTATAAGATGCAAAATCACTAAATTTATTTCCTTTCAATTCATTTTTAGAAAAATAATTTATCATTTTGGCTATAGCAGGGTTTTGTAGACTGTTGCGTGAATATGCTAAACCAATTTCTCTATAGTAAGTAGGTCCTTTATACGGTCTTGTTTCAAAACCATACCAACCATCTATAAAGTATTCTGGTAAAAAAGTTAAACCTAATCCAGCCATTAAAAGCGTTAATGTTTCTGTTTTAGTTGAACAATTACCAACCGTATTTACAGTTTGGTTAGAAAAATTTAATATAGAAATACATTGTTTGTGTGCTTCACAAGATGGGCAATGTATAAAGTTTTCATTTTTTAAATCCTCCACCAAATCAATTTCATCTTTCTGTAATAGCTGATGACCGTTTGGTATACATAGCACATAGTTTTCTTTCCAAAGCGGTAAAAACAAATCTTCTTCATCTTTCCATTCTCGCACCAATAAGTTCACTTCATTTTCGCGTCCTATATCAGTTACATTCCATAAAACAGCATCATTTAAACGTGTTGCTGTTTTAAAAAACTGCAGCTTATATTCCTGTGGTAAACTATCAGCAACACCAATAGTTATTTGGTTGCTAATGTCTTGTTTTAAAAATAAATCTGGTAGCTCCTTAAGCTCCCCTAACAATCGTTTTGCTATAGGATACAGATAATGTGCTTCATTTGTCAACTCTACACCTCGTTTGTGTCTGTTAAATAAATTCTTTCCCATTTTTTCCTCCAACTGTTTTATTCCGTTGGAAATATTAGGTTGAGAAACAAAGCATAACTCTGATGCTCTAGTTAAATTTTTTTCTTCGTAAACCGCTACAAAAAATCTTAAAAGGCGCTCTTCCATTATAATTAAAATTTATGATAAGCATAAAAAATTGATATTTTGATGCTCTTTTAATCTAAAATATCTTTGTAAACGAAATAAAAACAGCTAATTGAAGGTAACAACCTTAAATCATCATCAATATTTATTATAACAAAAATAGACATATTATGGAAACAAAGAAATTAATTGTAATTACTGGAGCGAGCTCAGGTTTTGGATTAGAAATGGCAAAAACATTTTCTAAAGATGGTTATCCACTTTTATTATTAGCCAGAAGAGTTGAGAAAATGGAAGCTTTAAACTTACCTAATGCTTTATGCCGAAAATTAGACGTAACCAATAAAAGTGATTTTGAAAAGGTTATCGCTGAAGCTGAAGCAATATATGGAGAAACCGATTTATTGGTAAACAATGCTGGCGTAATGCTTTTGGGGGATATAGCAACGCAAGATCCTTCCGAATGGAAAACAATGCTTGACGTTAATATTCTTGGTGTAATGAACGGAATGGCAGCAGTTATGCAAAAAATGAAGGCTCGGAAAAGTGGAACAATCATAAACATTGCGTCTACAGCAGGCTTACAACCTTTTGCAAATCACGCTGCGTATTCCGCTAGTAAATTTGGAGTTCGGGGATTAACACAAACGGGAAGACTAGAGCTTTCTCCATACAATGTTCGTGTAATTGCTATAGAACCAGGAGCGGTTAAAACAGAGCTTTTAGATCACACTACAGACAAATCTATAATTGATGGCTACAATGAGTGGAAAGAAAACGCTGGTGCCGTAAACATTACAGCTGCAGACGTTGCCACAACAGTAAAATTTGCATACCAATTACCGCAAGCAGTTTTACTACGTGAAATAATTATTACAGACACCATGCAAGACGTATAAAAATTTAAAACTATGAAAACACAAAAAAGAAGCATACTGGTATAAGCCTTTTAACTTTTAAGAGCAGCAATGTCTTTAAATAGACGTTACTTTTTTTAACCCAAGTGGTCATATAGATTTAATGAATGCCAGACCATTTTTAGCTATAATTGGCGAGAATGCTTGGTCTGTATTTTTTTAGTAAAATTGCCGTTAAAGGAGCTAAAGAAGTATTCAGCATTAAGAAGACAACATTTTTTGATTGGTACGGCCAAGAAAAATACGTAAATAAAGCTGTAGAAAAATTAGTTTCTTTTTACACAAGAACATTGAGATAAACAGCAAAAAATTCTGTCACCAAAACCGGTAACCGTTTTATAAGCCGTTAATTGAAACTTAATACTATCGTTATAAGCCTCTTTAAGGGGCTTTTTTTTGTCTACCTAAAAACTGAAAGTCATCTTTCTGTGTGTCATAAAAGCGCTTATCAATTACTAAACCGCTCTTTTTATAATTGATGACAAATACGTTCTTGTCTTTGTGTACAGCATACGGTTCTTGCTTGGTTTATCCTGAGCATAGCCGAAGGGTCGGTACCAAGTTTTGTAGTCGGTATTTGCCCATTATTCAATCGCAAATAATCTTCAAATATGGTCTCACGGCTACCATCCTTGCTACTTACTAATGGTTCTAGGCATTATCCCTGCCCATAAGGGAATTACATCCCCTAGAATTAATTATCTACTTTGCTGTTAACAAAAAATGCCCATGCCCGGCACACACCATGTATAAAAATAATAGCTCGTTTTTGGGTTCAATGAAAGGTAGATTCAAGTTTGCTACGTCTAATTTCCCTGTAGAAAATCTCCGCACGTAAACCCGCAATTATTGTTATAATAGACCGTGGGCGGTAATTCCCTATAAAAGGTTTCACAAATAAATCAGCATACAACTTATCTATTACTCTAGTTCTAATTAAATCCTCTTACTTACGTAAATTGGATAATAAATAAAATAGATATAAAAATGATTAATTTTGAGTAAAGTATACACAATTAATAACCAGAGACTAATTTTTACGTTGGTCAGAACTTGACAAATAATGATAATTAGAAAAGCAAAAATAGAAGATGCTGTTAAAATCTCAGAACACTTATTTCTTGCAATGGAAGGATTTCTCTATGAATTTATAGGGATGAGAAACTCCAAACAAGCAAAGAAGTTTCTGCATTACTTTGTTGAAAAAGAAAACAACCAATATTCTTATAAAAATTGTTTTGTAGCTGAAACCGACCGAGGAATAGAGGGCACGATAAACATTTACGATGGTGCTGAATTAGATAAATTAAGAAAACCTATTGTAAAGTATATAAGTGAACATTTTAATCTTCACTTTAAGCCAGAAAATGAAACGCAAAAAGGTGAGCATTACATTGATTCTTTTGGCGTTGATCCAAAAAGCCAAGGAAGAGGTATTGGAACCAAAATGCTACATTTTATAATTAATAGGTTTAACTTAAATCAACAGACACTAGGTTTGTTAGTAGATGATGATAACACAAAAGCAGAAAAACTATATTTAAATTTAGGCTTTGAATTAGTAGACACAAAAGTGTTAACAGGAAAAAAAATGAAACATCTTCAAAAAAAACCAACTAAAGATAATTAAACTACCGCTAACCTAATGGATGGTTCCACCATCTAATGACGGTGCGCACCTCTCATACTACCGTACATAAGGGTCCCGTACACGGCCGTTCATAGTAGAACTTTACGATCCCTCTTCTTATAAGCATTGGAAAAAACCCGTTGCAAACAGCTTCTTATGATTATTCTTTTTATCTACACTCCTAAAATAAACGCCCAAGCATTAAAATACCATACTTCTGCTACACTTTTTTTTCATTTTTGACGATGGCAATTATTTTGACGCAACTTATTTGCACTAAAGACATCTAACTTATAAAACTTATCAAATGAAAAGAATTCTAAGATTAGAAGTGCTTACTCAGGTAATGACAAACTGCGCTGTTAAAAATAATACCAACAATAGCAAAAATACCATGGCACAATCAGATTACTTAACGCAAGTAGTTTTTCAATGAATACAATACTGTTGGTGGTTGCCTTTATTTAAAACTAAATTCAGAAAAACCCACAGAGTACAGGCAATATGAATTGACAAATGGTAAACAGGCAAATCATTGACTACTGATGCTTAACTACGTACACAATAACCTTTTATTCTTTTAGGAGGATCTCCTTTAAATGACAGCTACACTATTAAGTCCAAATTAAATAACATTGAAAATACCCCCGTAATTAATTGATAACAAACATATTTACAATTACAGCACATAAAACTCAAAACACAATAAGATTCTCAAATATGAGATCAAATAATACCAAAAAATGTATCATAAAAACAGATGGTATGAATGCGCACAAATACGCGGATGCGGAACTCTTACCTTCCTTAAAAAGGCGAAACATAAAAAACTGAGCTATACAAAAGTCCTTACCAATTAAAGGAGCGGTACACTTCTAAATGGCTTTGACGCATTTTTTAATATCACCCATTCTTTTGGTTTTGCAATTCAAAAAATAAAATAATCAAAATATATAAAATCTTGGTTATGGCTTTGCGGAGAGGTCTTTCCCCTTACCCTGCCCTACCTGCTATACCCTAAAAACAGGCTAGCATTAAATGAACACTATGAAATTGAAATTTATATCATTATTAATCTTATCATTTTTTACGCATTCTATAGTAAGTCAAGAAAAAGTAAAAATTAAAACCTCAGGGTTTGGTGATGAATCTATACGTATTAAGGAAAGCGGTTTGGGGGACATTTCTGTTCGGTTTAAGGATTCTGGATTTGGAGACTTCAGTGTTGGGTTTACAAAAAGTAAATTCAAAGCTGATTATGTTTTAAAATATACCGGATTTGGTGATCGCTCTGTCAGAATTAAAAAAAGTGGCTTTGGAGATACTAGTATTCGTATAAAAAAAACTGGTTTTGTAGACGTAACTATTCGAATAAAAAAAAGCGGAACAGTAGATTATCTAATTTACTCTAAAAATAATTATATATCCAAAAGTGAAATTGTTGCTGCATTAATCAATGTAATTAAAAAAGAAAACAGAAGATGAAAATTACACTTTAGCCTAATAAAACAATTGCTATTTTAGCCTTTAACAAAGTGAATTGCACTTTTGTTACGTCTAATATTCTTACAGAAACTCTCGTATTCAATTTAGAAATTATTCCTATCCATGAACGTGGTTATTCATTAGAACAAAACGCTAACCAATGAATTGAAAATTTCATTTAGGTATCTAGGCAAGTGACGGAACATTTAAATCTCTATTATCGATAAAAAACACACAGATTCTTATGTAACCCGAAGCATTATTTTATTAAGTTCAATGATTAGAAATGGAGAGAAACAAATTTTAATAAAATGAATAAACTAATACTTTGTATCATCTATATTCTGCTGTATTCTGGCAGTATCTATTCCCAAGATCATAGAAATGTTTATGTATTTGAGAGAAACGGAAAAAAGGGGTTGGTTAATAATGAAATGAAAATAGTAGCAGAAGCTACATATGAAAGGTTAGGTGGTCATGTAATTTCGTATTACAGCAAAGTTTTTCAAGATAATTTATATGATATATGGCGACTTGGAGATAACTATAGTGTAGGCTCTTTTATTATTTTTAAATATGAAGGCAAGTATGGCGTAATGAATTTAGACGGTCAATGGATCATTGACCCTACTTACAACGAATTGAAATATACAGCTGTTTCAGGTATTTTTAGATTTAAGGAAGAAGACAAATTTGGACTTGTTAATCAAAAAGCAGAAGAGTTTTTAAAACCAAATTATGACGCCATTTCTCCTGAAGACAAAGAAAACATCATTGTAAAGGAAGATGACCTTTATTATATCATAGATTATAAAGGCAACACAATTTCAAATAAATTTTCTCACAGAATTTTTTCTTACGATTATAAAACTAAAATTTTCATATTTGAACATAACAATAAGTATGGGTATAAAACAATTGAAGGAAAAACGGTCTTTGACGCTATATTTTACACGGCTTCTTCTTTTCATAACGGTATTGCAAAAGTAAGAAAAAGTGCTAACCATACTTTTGAATTTGTAAGGGATACGGGAGAAATAATTACCCCTCCTACCTTCAACTCTATCTATACCAGAAAAGATTTTAACGGTTACTTTATTGAAAATGAAAACTACAAACATGGTCTATTAGATAAAAATTTCAACATACTATTAAAACCTGAATATGATAAAATAGGAGCTTTTAATAACGGATTTGCCTATATTAAAAAGGATGGAAAATATGGATTTATCAATGAAGCTGGAAAAATAATAATTCCACTGATGTATGCTAATGTCAATGATTTCTCTGAAGGGGTAGCTCCTGTAAATTTCAATGGAAAATGGGGCTTTATTAATCATAAAAATGAAATTAAAATAGATTTTAAATTTGAGGTTCCCAATTTAGAGCCCTTTTATGACGGAATGGCTGCATATGGAACAAAATTTGGCGAGTGTGGGTATATTAACAGAAATGGCGAGGTGCAGATTGGTCTAAGCTTTAGAAAGGGTTCTAAATTTATTAATGGTGTGGCTATTGTCTATATCATAAAAGACAAATACTTAATAGATAAAGAATTTAATAAATTTCTATTAAAATCAAAAAATGAAAATCCTAGAATCAAGGTAACCGAAGTTGAAAATTAAATAAATATTATAATAGACAACCTACTATAAAAGCACAACTACTATTTTTAATCGCAATTAAAAAAATACCATCCGTACTAAAGTTATACAACGAGTACATCCATATACTTTCATCCTTCTTCATTCTTCATAAAGAAGAGATGTAGCTTTTTTACCACCCAAACATCGGCAATTCTGGTTTGTATACTAGCTACTTGCAAAACACTTTAGAATTAATACCTTTGAAATAAAGTCAACCACCAGTACTGTTTTATAGCAAATAAAACCCAAACAAAAACTAAGCAACTGACTTAAAATCAACTATTTATATATTACACATTAAAGTTGATCTTTAAAAAAATAACTACGCTACAATGACTAAAATTATAGATACTCCGGATCAAAACAACCTGAAAATAGGCATGGCTCAAATCTCTCCGGTTTGGCTAAATAAGAAAGCTACCATTGATAAAATCAAACAATATATTATCAAAGCTAGTAATGATGGTTGTAAATTGGTTGTGTTTGGTGAAGCACTTTTACCGGGCTATCCTTTTTGGGTTTCTATGACCGATGGTGCAAAATTCAATTCAAAAGTTCAAAAGGAGATTCATGCGCACTACATTAAAAATTCCATTCAAATTGAAACGGGAGAGCTAGATGACATTTGCACACTTGCAAAGCAGCATAATATTGCTATTTACTTAGGTTTAATGGAACGTGCAAAAAATAGAGGCGGTCACAGCATTTACTGCTCTCTTGTTTATATAAATAGTGAAGGAGATATTAAATCTGTGCATAGAAAATTACAACCTACCTATGAAGAAAGATTAACTTGGGCGCCTGGTGATGGTTACGGATTACGAGTGCACCACTTAAAAAACTTTACCGTGGGCGGACTCAATTGTTGGGAAAACTGGATGCCTTTAGCTAGAAATACATTGTATGGCTTAGGTGAAGATTTGCATATTGCAGTGTGGCCAGGCTCTGATTTTAATACTACCGATATTACGCGGTTCATTGCTAGGGAATCGCGGTCATTCGTCGTTTCTGTTTCTAGCCTAATGCGCAAAAAAGATTTTCCTGAATATACACCGCACTTAAACGCTATTCTTGAAAATTGTCCAGATACTTTAGCAAATGGAGGTTCTTGTATTGCTGGACCCGATGGGGAATGGGTTTTACCTCCGGTCATTGATAAAGAAGGACTCATTACCGCTACCATAGATTTTAATAAGGTACTAGAAGAACGCCAGAATTTTGACCCTGTTGGGCATTATTCCAGACCAGACGTAACCAAACTTACGGTAAATAGAGAAAGACAATCTACCGTTGTAATAAAAGAGTAATATGGAGAGAAGTTACTTCTTCTCTCCATTTAATTCCTTCATGATCTCTGCAAACAATTTATATGACTTTATGCGATCTTGACCGTCATAAATATTGGTTACCGCAATAAGTTCATCTACCTGTGTATCTTCAATAAACTGCTGCACTTGTTTTTTAACGGTCTCCTTGCTACCTATAAAAGAATATTTCAACATTTGTTGCACGGAAGGGTTCTGACTTAGTTCCCGTAAATCTGGGGTCATAGTAACCGGTGGTTGCATAAATCCTCTATTTCCTGTCAATAGACCAATAATCATTTTATATAGCGATGTTGAAATACGTTCTGCTTCTTCATCAGTATCTGCAATGATAATATTAACGCCCGCCATAGTGTAAGGTTTCTCCAATACCTCCGATGATTGAAATTCTTGATGATAAATTTGCAGGGCATTCATTAAGTGTGTTGTCGCAAAGTGGCTCGCAAATGCATAGGGCAATCCTTTCTTGGCCGCTAAATGGGCACTATCAGTGCTAGAGCCCAAAATATAAAGTGGTACTTCTACCCCTTCTGCTAAGGTAACACGTACTTTGGCTTCAGAATTATCGGTAGAAAAATAACGTTGTATTTTTTCAACCTCTAAAGGAAACGATTGCGCTGCCTGATAAAAATCTGATCGGATTGCCTGAGCGGTTAACTGATCTGTACCCGGTGCACGCCCTAGCCCTAAATCAATTCGATCTGGATATAAAATGCCCAGAGTACCAAATTGCTCCGCTATAATTAATGGAGAATGGTTGGGCAACATAATGCCGCCAGAACCTACACGTAAGGTTTTAGTTTCTTCGGCAATCTTACCTATTAAAATAGATGTAGCGCTACTACCAATAGCCACGGAATTATGATGTTCTGCCAACCAAAAACGGGTATAGCCTGCTGCTTCCGCTGCTTGTGCAAGCCTTACCGAGTGATCAAAAGTTTCTTTAAGGGGTGTACCCTCAGATACTATGGCTAAATCTAATATGGAATAATCAATCTTTTTCATACCTTAAATTCATTTATACATTTAAAAGTATCTATATATTTAAATAAAAAATTACAGATTCTGTAAGCGTAACATATAATTATCCCACACTTCATGATTCAAAGTATAATTATAGTTACGACCTATTTTATGCTGATTGATCAAACCTGCTTCAACCATTTTTTTTATATGGTGACTAATAGATGGCTGAGCTAAGTCTAACAAATTACAAGCTTTAGCACATGCTACTTTTCCTTGGTTCTTTTGCATGTACTGCAATATTTTTAACCGATTTACATCACTTAATGCCTTAGATATTTTTTCTATTTGTTCTAGCTTCATGATGCATTTAATATATTGATACATGCAAATGTATTTATAATATGTCGTTGAAATATAATAATTAAGATGACCTTAATAATTCTTAACTTCACCTTAAGAATAACACTACATTTATTAAATGAATAAAATTACCCAAGCACCACATTTGGTATTATGGATTCTTATTCCCGTAATACTATTAATCGGATTTCTAAAACCTGATAAAACACTCGACATCAACATTTATGACACCTATTTGGTAATAGGGTTGATCAATTTAGCAGTATTGATCTCTATTATATACGGAATTCTAGGTTTTGGTTACTGGGTAGCCATTAGGCTAAATAGAAAGCTGGTAAATTGGCTGACCGTAATTCATTTAATTTTCACAGTTATCAGTTTTTGCTTCATTATTTTAATCCCATATTTCTTACCGCCCTCCAGTCAAGGTATTTCTTCTTTATATTTTGATGCACAAACAACCCTTACTTTATCCGCAATTGTGGCAGTTAGTATACAATCATTATATCTAATAAATATGATAACTGCACTATTTAGAAAATGCAAATTAAATTTTCTATAAATATTGGCTATTAATACAACATGTTAACTTTGTACCAAACCTTAACATTTGTATTGTTTTTTTAAGAAATGATTTAACTTTACTGCTTAACAATTAAGATTAACGATCGCCAATGAATCTTACTATAGAAAACATTCTTCTTGTAGGTTCTATTCTGCTTTTCATAAGCATTATAGTAGGTAAGACTTCATACAAATTTGGTGTACCCACTTTAATACTTTTCCTGGCCATTGGCATGCTTGCGGGATCTGACGGTATTGGAGGTATTCAGTTTAACGACCCTAAGCTTGCACAATTTATAGGTATAGTTTCTTTAAATTTTATTTTGTTTTCTGGTGGATTGGATACCAATTGGAACGCCGTTAAACCCATTCTAAAAGAAGGCTTGGTGCTTTCTACATTAGGCGTCTTGCTTACTGCACTTACCTTGGGGACCTTTGTTTATTACATTACAGATTTTACCATTTACGAGAGTATGTTACTGGGATCTATAGTTTCATCTACTGACGCCGCTGCGGTTTTCTCCATATTGCGTTCTAAAAACTTGGCACTTAAAAGTAACTTAAGACCAACACTAGAACTAGAAAGCGGTAGTAATGACCCTATGGCCTATGTGCTAACCTTGGCTTTTTTAACCCTGGTTATTAATCAGGATTTAAGTATACTATCTATTATTCCGCTTTTTTTTAAACAGATGATTTTAGGTGGTATCGGCGGATTTGCTTTTGGGAAACTTAGCGAAATTATCATCAACAAAATTAAACTAGGTTTTGAAGGACTCTACCCAGTATTAGTCATTGCACTAATGTTCATCACATTTTCAGCTACAGATGCTGTTGGCGGTAATGGATTCTTATCTATTTATATTTGCGCCGTATACTTAGGCAATCAAGATTTAATCCATAAAACGACCATTTTAAAAATGTTCGATGGTATGGCTTGGCTTATGCAGATTGTATTGTTCCTTACGCTTGGTTTATTGGTTTTTCCGTCTCAAATCACCCCCTATTTGGGCATAGGCTTATTAATTTCAGTATTCTTGATTCTAATTGCCAGACCCGTAAGTGTTTTTCTTAGTCTCATGTTCTTTAAAATGAAACTAGGTAGAAGATTCTATATTTCTTGGGTTGGTTTACGCGGTGCAGTACCTATTGTATTTGCTACCTATCCCCTATTGGCCGGTATTGATAAGGCAAACATCATATTTAGTATCGTTTTCTTTATTTCGGTTTCTTCGGTTTTAATTCAAGGTACCACCTTATCTATCTTTGCAAAATGGTTAAATGTAGCCTTGCCAGATGAAGTGAAACCTATTGCAGAAAATGATAGGTATATTCTTAACCTACCAAAATCTGCTATGGAGGAAGTAACTATTGACCCCAATAGTTTTGCGGTCAATAAACGAATTATCGACTTACATTTTCCAAGGACCGCTTTTATTGTTATGATCAAAAGAGATGGTACCTTTGTAAGACCGGGCGGATCTACCATTATTGAAGCTAATGACATATTGGTTTTACTGTTAGATAATGAGGAAAGTTTAAAAGAGGTCAATGATATATTGAATCAACATATTTTAGCTTAAAGTGAATAGTGTACATAACATATTAAAAATGCTTTTACTTGTTACAATTTATTGTTTCGGGTTATTTAGCACTGCCAATACGGTACCTTTTTCTAACAATACTATTTTAGGCGAAAGCAGTGATCAAAAAACCTTTTTTGCTGAATCTACCAAGCTTTTATCGCCGCATGCACAACAATCTGAAATATCAGTAGCTGATGTAGCTGAAGTAACTGCACCCAATTACAAGCTTCCTTTTACAAGTTTTAGCAATGCTACCAATACCACAGAAGTTGTATTTTCTTCTAGATACAAACAGTATGTCTTTTACGCTAAAAACTTATTAATCCGACATAGAAAGTCCGATTTAATTTTTCCTTTTCATAATTTCTGGTAGTCCATTTTATAAAGGCTTTCCGCTAGGTTAGTCAGTTTTCACGTATGAATTTATGTTGTGAATCTTCACTTCATATAAAAATTAGTATCTCATATTTAAAAAATTATACAATGGATTTAGGAATAGCCGCTATTGGTTTAGTATCTGTTGCACTTTGTGCAATGCCTTTTGTTTTAACAAGCAAAAGTAGAAAAACAAAAGAAAAACAAATGATGTCATTTTTAAATGATATCGCAAATAAGCATAATTGTACAATAACAGAACATGAAGTTTTTGGTCATTACGCCATAGGTACAGATGCACATAAAAAGTTCGTATTCTTTATTTCAAAATCTGGAGAAGTTTTAAACCAGCAGTATGTAGATTTAGCTACTATTAAAACCTGTGAAATTGCCAATATTGGTAAAACCTTTTCTAGAAAAGAAAAAATAACAGAGCGTTTACAGTTGCATCTTTTTCCCAAAAAAGCAAATAAACCGGACACCGTTTTTGAATTCTATAACGCTGAATTAAACTTTCAACTAAGTGGAGAATTTCAGTCAATTGAAAAATGGAACAAGACCATTAAAAATTTGCTTAAAAGTGATTAGGGTCTGCTTATAGAGTCTATACTACAATAAAATCGGATAGCTAATCTTGTTGAGATCAACTATCCGATTTTGTTTTTAAAAGGATTACAAAGTACTTTAGTTCTTTGGACAGTTAGAAAGAAAGAAACATGAAATTGTTTGATATTAAAATAGACCACACTAACAACTTGCTGCCCTATGGCGGAACAGTCAACTACTTTGGAAAAATCTTAAATGAGGAAGAAGCTATACAGTATTTAGATGCATTATTAAGTAATATTGCTTGGAAAAATGATGAAGCCATTATTTTTGGAAAGAAAATTATTACCAAACGAAAAGTGGCTTGGTATGGTGAAAAACCGTTTCAATACACCTACTCTAAAACTACCAAACTGGCATTACCATGGACAACCGAATTGCTTGAATTAAAATCTAGAGTAGAAAAAGAAAGCGGTGAAACCTTCAACTCTTGTTTGTTAAACTTATATCATGACGGTAGCGAAGGTATGGCGTGGCATAGCGACGGAGAAAAAGACTTAAAAAAGAATGGTGCTATTGCTTCTCTTAGTTTTGGTGCTGAACGTAAATTCGCTTTTAAGCATAAAGAAACCAAAGAAAAAGTAGAACTGGTTTTAGAAAAAGGAAGCTTACTGATTATGAAAGACGAAACCCAGACCAATTGGCTACACAGATTACCGCCAACAACTAAAAGTAAACATCCTAGGGTAAATTTGACATTTAGAACTATTAAAGAGAAGTAATTACAATACACTTTACCATTTTTTATCGTCTGTCGTGCTCATCATATTTTTTACTTTAATTTTGCAGCATGATCAGAAATGTACAATTGCGATTATCATTAAAGGAAGAAGGTACGCCTAACGGATTAGAAATTCATACGGCAAAGTATCTGGGACTTGAAGATGGTACCTTTAAAATTAAAGTGCTCCGTAAGTCTATAGACGCCCGTAAACCTAAAATTTTCTTTAATTACAAATTGGCAATTTATATCAATGAACCTGCCCCAAGCGAAGCGCTTAACTTTAAATACAAAGATGTAACCACCGCAAAGCCCATACATATTGTAGGTTTTGGACCTGCTGGTATGTGGGCGGCACTGCGTTGTTTAGAAATGGGATACAAGCCTATTGTCTTGGAACGCGGCAATAATGTTAAAGATCGCAGACGAGATTTAAAAGCCATAAACCAAGACCATAAAGTAAACCCTGAAAGTAATTACTGCTTTGGAGAAGGTGGTGCCGGTACGTATTCTGATGGAAAATTATACACCCGTAGCCTTAAACGTGGCGATGTACGGCGCATATTCGAAAGTTTGGTATTCCATGGTGCTACTGACCAAATTCTGGTAGATGCCCATCCACATATTGGCACCAATAAACTCCCTAAAATTGTTCAGAACATTCGTGAGGTGATACAGCAACATGGTGGTGAAATTCATTTTAATACCAAAGTGACCGATTTCATTATTAAAGACAATGCCCTAAAAGCAGTTGTTTTAAACGACACTGATGAAATGGCTGTGGAACGTGTAATCTTGGCTACGGGACATTCCGCGCGAGATATATTCGATTTACTACATAAAAAAGACATTGCCCTTGAAGCAAAATCATTTGCCATGGGTGTGCGGGTAGAACATCCGCAACATATTATAGATAGTATTCAATACCACTGTTCTGGTGACCGTAGCGAATTATTACCAGCAGCCTCTTATAGCTTGGTGGAACAGGTGAAAGACAGAGGAGTTTATTCATTCTGTATGTGTCCCGGCGGATTCATAGTTCCGGCAGCAACTTCACCTGGTGAAGTGGTCGTGAATGGTATGTCTCCATCAAAACGAAATAACCTATATGCCAATTCGGGTATCGTGGTAGAAATTAATGTAGATAAGGACATTCCTAAATACGAGAAATTTGGAGCATTAAAAGGTTTGGAATATCAAAAGAACTTAGAACGATTGGCATTTACTTCTGGCGGAAGAACACAAACTGCTCCCGCCCAACGTTTAACCGATTTCGTAGAAGGTAATTTATCTATGGACCTCAACCCTACTTCATACCAACCCGGTCTAAATTCCGCACCCTTACACTCCTTATTGCCTAAATTAATCGGTGGTAGATTACGACAAGGCTTTAAAGCTTTTGGTAATAAAATGCATGGGTATTATACTGCCGAGGCTAATATTGTAGGCGTAGAATCTAGAACCTCATCACCTGTCAGCATTCCCAGAAATGAAAAATTAGAACATCCTGTTATAAAAGGTCTTTTCCCATGTGGCGAAGGTGGTGGTTATGCCGGTGGAATTGTTTCTGCCGCTATGGACGGCGAACGCTGTGCCGAAGCTGCTATGGCGGGACTTTAATTGGTTGATGGTTGTCCGTTGATGGTTGTTGGTTGTTGGTTGTTGGTTGTTGGTTGTTGGTTGTTGGTTGTTGGTTGTTGGAAAATAAAATTTTGCAAAGCAAAATTGTTATTGCTCGTAATCTTTCTTCTCTTTTCTATTTTCCACTTTGTACTTTGTGCTTAATACTTAGTACTTATCACTCAATACTGTAAACTGTAACTGGCAACTGAACACTGAACACTAAACACTAAACACTAAAACTTAAGCCATTTTTGCTTTGTTCGCTTTCGTGATAAAGTACAAATCTCTTTTGATCCTAGAATTTTTGAATTTGTATAAACGAGCAACTTCTGTATTGGAAGCTGTTTTAATTTCGTTTATTGTTTGCGTCACGATACTCATTTCCATCGTTTCAACATTTACATCTGCTGTATTGTTTTGTGCTTGAGCAGTGAAGCTTAAAATGGTGAAAAAGATGATGGTTATTATTGTTTTCATGACTAGCGTTTGTTACAATAATAGAACGCCGTAGACCATGTTTTACCGGATGGTGATTCGCTGAAAAACCCCTATTTCTCGTTAGTAGACAAGAGTTCGGGCAAAGTGTAAACCCTCCTCGATAAACGACATTACACCCAAAAACAACTCAGCGATTTTAAGTGTCGCTGAACGAGATTCAGTGATAATTCAAGCGCAAGAATCCGGTTCAAATTCAAACTTCAAACTTCGTTATTCGTTATTCGTTATTCGTTAATCGTAAATCGATGTTGATGTTGATGTTGATTGTTGTAAAAATATTTTCCATCTATTCTATTTTCCACTTTATACTTTATACTTTGTACTTTGTACTTTGAACCTAATACTTAATACTATCTACCTGTTATTTCCATCTAATTACCTTTTACTAATAGCGCATACTCGCTACCAAATACTAATCACCTACCTCACAACCCTATAATGATTCCTTCCACATTAAACCGTACCTTTGCAGCTTATTAAAAATTTATGACATTTAAAGAACTCGGCTTAGCCGAACCAATCCTAAAAGCATTAGAGGCTGAAGGATATACTCACCCTACTCCAATTCAAGAACAATCTATTCCTATATTACTTAAAGGCAAAGACCTGTTAGGTGTTGCACAAACGGGAACTGGTAAAACAGCTGCTTTTGGTATTCCTATTTTACACCAGTTGTACGAGGGTATTAGCTTAAGACAGACCAAGCGAAAAATAAAAGCGCTTATAGTTACACCTACTCGTGAACTAGCTATACAAATTAGTGAAAGTCTTACTGCGTATGGTAAGCATACAGGATTACGTAATACCGTAATTTTTGGCGGAGTAAAACAAGGAAAGCAAGTAAATGCACTTAAAGGTGGTGTAGAT
The DNA here is from genome assembly GCF_900155985.1 of Maribacter ulvicola. Classification (GTDB taxonomy): domain Bacteria; phylum Bacteroidota; class Bacteroidia; order Flavobacteriales; family Flavobacteriaceae; genus Maribacter; species Maribacter ulvicola. The sequence continues at coordinate 155,380 of NZ_FTMA01000008.1, read as the reverse complement.
ATATTAGTGGCTACCCCTGGTCGTTTATTAGATTTAATGAATCAGGGTTTTATTTCTTTTAGAGATTTAGAGCACGTGGTACTTGATGAAGCAGATCAAATGTTAGACATGGGCTTTATTCATGATATCAAAAAAATTATTGCAAAATTGCCTCCTAAAAGACAATCTCTTTTCTTTTCTGCTACTATGCCAAAAGATATTGTTGAGCTATCTAGAAAAATGCTGGGAGATTTTGAACGCGTTACTATTAAACCAGAACAAGCTACTGCAGAGAAGGTTGAACAAGGTGTTTATTTTGTTAGTAAAGCAAATAAGCCTAAACTTCTAATACACCTCATAGAGGAAAAGCCAGATAATACCTTAATTGTATTCTCAAGAACCAAGCATGGTGCAAATAAGATTGTAAAGAAACTTGACCAAGCCGGTATTCGTGCTGCTGCCATACACGGTAACAAATCACAAACGGCAAGACAAAAAGCTCTTAGTAGTTTTAAAGATGGCTCATTGAAAGTATTGGTAGCTACCGATATTGCTGCAAGGGGCATTGATGTTGAAGACCTATCCTTAGTTGTTAACTATGATTTGCCAAATGTATCTGAAACCTACGTACACCGTATTGGTAGGACCGGACGTGCAAATGCAAGCGGTATAGCCATTTCTTTCTGTGATAAAGAAGAAAGAGCATATTTGCGTGATATTGAAAAGCTGATCAAACAATCTGTACCTCGCATGCCAGAACATCAATTTACTGATGGTGATGCTGATGACATTCAAGAAGAAAAGCCTGCTCAGCGTCCAAGAAATAACAATCGAAATAAAAACCGCAATAGACCGGGCGGCAATAATTTTAGAGGCAAAAACAACAGAAATACAAGTAAGAAAAACTCTAATCGTAATGCTTCCCGCAAGAATGATTAAAGTATAGCAAACCTTTATAAATCAACAATTAAGCCTCTACGCTATAGATTTCGTAGAGGCTTTTTATGTGTAAAACAATTGTTCTAAATTGATTTTTTAAATCAGAAATTAATCTTATATCGTATGTATTCTTTGCATTAAAATTATTTTTTGCGATTTACCAATTGGAATAACTTTTCTACCTATTTCTACATGACGGTCTGCCAGAACATCTAATTTTGATAAATTAATAATGTAAGAACGATGCACTCTTACAAATGTAGCATTAGGCAGTTTTTCTTCCATAACTTTAAGCGTACAGGTAAGTATACGTTTTACTTTAGAAGTAATTAATACGCAATAATTACGGTCAGCCTCAATGTATAAAATTTCATCTAAAAGCAGCTTTTCCATTCTTCCATTATGCCGAACAAAAATACGATCGTTTAGCACTTCTACTTGAGGTAAATATTGATAAGTTTCCGTAATATCCTTTAGTTGTTCTACCACCAAAGCAATAGTTCTTTGTAGACTTAATTTATTAAAAGGTTTGGTTATAAAAGCCTTTGGCTGGGTTTCTTTTGCCTTTTCAAAAGTAGCGTCATCACTATTTGCTGTTAAATATATTATAGGGATGTTCTTTTCTTTTTGAATTATCTTTACCGTCTCTACGCCATTTAAACTTCCTTTAAGGTTTATATCCATTAGCAATATATGGGGAGATTGTCCTCTTATATGTAAAATGGCTTCCTCTCCCCTTGGTATAATACCAGTAACCTCATATCCCAAACTTGTTAATTGAACAGATAGGTTTGCAGCAATAATCATATCATCTTCAACAATCAGTATTTTTATTAAATTATTCATTAGGCAGCCTTTATGGTTTGAAATTCTATACGAACAGATGTCCCTTTTTCTATCAATAAAACCATTTCCCCATCTAATTGCTTTACCAATAAATTTACTAAGTGTGTACCAAACCCGTTTCCCTTTTTTAGATTTTCTTCTATGATACCTATACCATTGTCACTGACCGCTAACACCAATACATCTTCATTTTTACTTAGATTTAAATCAATACTCCCCGTCCTATTGTTGGGAAAGGCATACTTTAATGCATTTGCCATTAATTCATTTACAATCAACCCAATAGGTATAGCATAATCTACTTCTAATTCAAGTTCATCCATAGCTATATTGACCTGTATGTGTTTATTTTTACCAAATGAGTGTAAGATATAATCACTTAGATTAATGAAGTAATCTTTCATTTCAATGGTTGCTAATTGCTCTCCCAAATATAATTTTTGATGAATCATGCCCATACTATGAACGCGTTGTTGGCTTTGTTCCATAGCATTTAAAATTTTAGGATCATCAATTAATGACGCTTGTAGCGACAGTAAACTTGACACAATCTCCAAATTATTCTTTACCCTATGATGTATTTCTTTTAATAAAAATTCCTTTTCAGAATTCTTACTTTGTAAGAGCTTATTCTTTTTATGATTATTAGAAATTGCTTTATACGCCAATAATAACAATAGTAATAGCAAGAAAGCTATAATTGTAATTAATTGCTGTGTGGACTTTTGCTTCTTAATCTGTACCTCTTGTAATACAATAGTGTTTTCTTTTTTTGCAACGTCAAATTCTGTACGCAATTGAGATATTCTGTGATCCGCTTCTGCCGTAAATACCTCATTTCTTAATGAGTCATATTCAGAAAATGCATCATGTGCATTTTTATAATCTTGTTCGTTGGCATATGCATTACCTAGCTCTTTATAAGCACTACTTAAATAATAGGCATCACCAAAGTCTTTTGTAGCTACATTGATTGAGGTTAAGAGACTTTCTATGGCATTTGGATAATTCTCTTGTTTGTTCTGTAACTTACCAATTGCTAGCCAAGAACGCATTATCATAAAATTATTCTCTAAAAGTTCCGCATATTTAACAGCATTTTTACCGGCTTCAGTAGCTTTATTAAAATCGTTTAAATAGGTATAGAGGTCTACTAATGAAATATAAACATCACTTAAATTATTATAAAAACCATAACGTTCACCAATGATTATTGATTGTTCATAATATTTACGTGCCTGCTGGTAATTTTCAAGCGCCAAATAATTATTACCCGTAACATACAAGGTAAAGTCATAATCTAAATCTGTAATTCCCCATGTTTCAAAAAGTTCTAGAGAACGCAGTCCGTATTCTACACCCGACTCATATTTACCTTGCTTCCAAAACAAATTACTTAAATCACTATAAGCCATAGCTATAGCTTTGGTATCGTTTAAACGATTTCCTATTTCCATGGCTTTTAATGCGTAATCCGCAGCCTTGTCCAATTGTCCTCTTCTTTCATAAACGTAACCTAACTGTGTATATAGAAAAGCTAAATCAGACGAATGTACTTTTGCTCTTGCAGATTCTAGAACCATTTGAGCGCTATCTAATTTTTCTAACCTTAAAAGAATGGCTCCTTGTGTGATTTGAAACCTACCGTACCACAATGAGTCTGCTGGCGCCGTAATAGCTAACCCTTCTTTAGTATAGTCCAATGCGGTATTTAAATTTCTGGTATGCCAATAATAACTAAGATCATTAAGCATAGAATACTTAATGGAATCTGTTTTCATATTTCTATAATGGTGTGCTAAGGTGTCTAAATACGATGAGCCAAAATTATCAGTCTCTATAAAAACTTTCTTATAGGGATTTGGTTCTTTCAAATCAACTATTTGACCATAGGTTAAGCTTGACCCAAGAAGCCATAAAAGAATTAATTGAAATATGTTAAGATGAGCAATTCTCATTTTGCACGTTGAATCTCACCGAGGGAAAATGAGTAATCATTAAATGTACAACATTCTACGCAGTTCTTAACTGGATCAAAAATTATCAATACTGGGACAAACAATTTAATATTTCATCCCTTTCTAAATTGATTTTCAATTATTTATACATTACTTCATGTTGAAAAAACTATACGCTAGTCAACCCTTAACCTGTAATGCAACAATTATCACCTAAAGTATACGCAACACTTTTATAAAATTAATTCATCGCCTATTATGAAATATTTTAGTATAAACGTATTCATTATAGTAGTTTCATTACTAATCTCTTGTAGAGACAACGGTCATGCAAAAAAAACCAAAAAATCAAACTCCTTTCAGCATAATAGTACAACTTTAAAACAAAACTCAAAAGACTATTTAATAGCCTGGAGCGAAAATGATACCTTGCTAATTAGGGCAAGTACCACTCAGAATTTTATACGAAATGTTAATGGTAAGAATGTCTCATATAATCAGCAAGATTTACTTGAAGCTATGCATTTATGGCACAGGGCTATGCCAGACATTATTTTAATTGATAAAGAAATTAACGTCTTTGATAATAGATCGTATGTTAATTGGGAATGTACCGGTACAAATACCGGTATGTTTGGAAAAACTCCCCCAACCGGGAAAGTAGGTCATACTAAAGGCATTAGCATTCTCACCTTCAATGACGACGGTAAAATTATACATGAATCTAGTTATTTTGATATGTTAAGCTTTATGGAAGACTTGGGGTATACCCTATCTATACCAGTAATGAACTAAATTGAAAAATAAAGAAGGTGCTATAAAAAGATGACGATTTACTTTTAATTCAGCCATAGAATCAAGTATTTTGCCATTATGAAAAAACAGCTCTTAATTTACGGCAGCGGTAGACATACTGTTCCATTTTTAAAATATATGGCAGAGGCTACGGGTAAAAAAAAACCTAATATTTGTTTTATACCAACCGCAAGCGGCGAAGATCAAAACTATATAGATTCGTTTTATGAAGTTTGTTCTCAAATTAATGTAACTCCTCATGTATTAAGTGTTTGGATAAATTCTTATGACCAAAAAGAATCGTTTGAAGAAGTTATCTCTAAGATGGATGCTATTGTCGTAGGCGGCGGTAATACACTTAATATGTTGGCCATTTGGAAAGCTCAAGGTATTGATATCGCCCTTAAAAACGCATATAATAACGGTGTAGTTTTAGGCGGAGGCAGTGCTGGCTCTTTGTGTTGGTTTAATGGTGGTACCACAGACTCTAGACCTAAAGAACTAAGTATTGTTGGCGGTATGGCCTTCATAGATAAAAGCCATTGTCCACATTACAATTCTGAAAAATCAAGAAGACCTCTATATCACCATAATATAATTAGCGGTAAACTTACTGATGGATATGCCTGCGATGATTCCTCCGCAATTCATTTTATTGATGGTAAAGTGCATACCTCTGTTTCGTTAAACAACGAAAATCATTCCTATTTTGTATACTTAGACAAGCAAAACAATATCATAGAGGAAAGGTTGCCAAGTACCGTTATCACCTAAATAAACATATAAATAACAGACCTTTTGCAGGCCACACAAGGTTCTGAATTACAATTAAATACCCAACATATTCCTTTTTGTCAACATGATTGAAGGTATTTACATGCTCCACAACCAATACAAAATTAATTTTAAACGCATTTATTCCATCCTTCTTGTTACTTGCTCCGGTAAATTTAACTATCTATTGGGACAGTAAACCGTCTTACCCGTCCTAAATCAATTGCAGTATGCACAATATATAGATTTCTTTAAGGTAATGTTCTCCACCTAACATTTCAAAAAGTAGTATTCATTTAAAATCGCTGAATTATGAAACGATTTAAAATTACTTCCTTATTTGCAATTATGATATTTGGAGTAATAGTTGGTAAGGCTCAAACCACCAAAACCTCGCTCAATTTTAACAACGGGGCAATGGCAAAAGTTATTTTACACAAGTATCTAACAGCTCTTGAAAATACAAATGCTGTTTGTCTATATAAAACGTTAGACAAAAAGAGAACAATCTACACAGCCAAAAAGGAACTTGTACCCATTAAAACCAGCCAACAAATAGCTTATTGGACCTATGGTCTTGCAAGTTTTAAGCATAGTACATACACTCCCCACAGCATAAATTATTCTACTGAACAATAAAACCTAAAATAAACCACATCACCTCCTTTTAATAACCATTAAAGTAGGCAGGCATGTTTCAAGAGAAATTTAAATTACATCTAACAGCTATCAAAATATAGTGTTTTTGAAAACAGCCCGTCTGTTAGGTAAAGTTTTAAGTCTGCCACTTTTTTTTAAAAATAATTATTGAACATCTAAACTAAAAAAAATGAAAAAACTACTATTATTACTCGTACTTACAACAACTGTTACCATCTATGCTCAAAAGAAAAATGGAACTATTTTTATTGAACATTCTGCTATTGATGTTATAAATGATTTTACCCAGGCATATGTTAAAGGCGATACCACCAAACTCGCCAGTTTTTTAACAAGTGATTTCAAAGCGTATAACGGACTCTCCACCAATTTAAATGATAAAGGAACCAAAAAAGCAAAGTTTATTACTAATGCTTATAGATGGTTTAATGAGTTGGATTACTTCTCTATATCAGATTTTCCCGGGGCATACCCAGATGCGATCGAATATAAAGAAGACAATGAAAATGGTGAAATATGGGTGCAAACCTGGGAACTATTAAAAGGAGTACACAAAGTTACAGGTGTTAAGTTCTCATCTCCCGTTCACCGATTATTTGTAGTGACCAAAGAAAACAAAATTAAGACAGTCATCAATTATTTTAACGAAGGTATATTCAATGAAATGGCACAAAGTTTTTCTAACCGAAGCAATGGTACCATTTATAACCATCATGACAATATCAACACCGTTCGTAAAGCTGTATATGCTTTTGAGAATAAGGAACTAAGCAAAGCCATGAGCTTCTATGTAGATGATGCCGTTTTTTATAATATAAACGATGACCTTAATGAACCCAATACACTAGCCTTAGAAAAGAAAAGTAGACAAGAATTTTTAGATAATTTCAATATTACCAGCATTGAAATGATAGGTTACCCAGATTATTTAGAATATGAAATGGGAAATGGTAGATCCGTACTATCGTGGTGGAATTTTCATTTAATTCGGAAATCCGATAAAAAAGAGATTGTGATTCCTATGCACATTAATGATGATTTTAACGAAGAAGGTAAAATTTCATCAGAGATAATTTACTTCAATAGAACGTTGCTCGAAAAATAATTACCTAAAAATAGGCTCACCAAACAGAAATTAGTCTCTTAAGGTATTTGAAATCAACCAGTTTAACCTACTGCTATTTTTTAACCTATTTAATCATAATATGAAATGAAAAACAAAGTATTTAATCTTAATGTAAATATTATAGAAAAACTCTATAATGGTTTTTCTACAGGAGATATCCCCTCTATTTTAAGTACAATGGATGAAAAAATTATATGGCATGAAGCTGAGGGGAATGCCTTGGCAAGTGGTAACCCTTACATTGGTCCAGATGCAATTTTAAATGGTGTTTTCGCAAAATTGGCAGAAGAACATGAATATTTTAATTTAAAAAATATAAAACTTCATGTAATGTACGATGACAAAGTACTTGCCACATTGAGGTATGATGCTAAACGAAAAGACAATGGTGCTTTGATAGACGCACAAGTAGCACATTTTTGGACGTTAAAAGATGGTAAAATAATAGCTTTTCAACAATTTGTAGACACCAAGCAACTGGCAGACGCTGCAAATAAATAATTTTTTAAATCACAAAAGACATGAGTTATTCAAACCTAATGAAACAAGCCAAACTGCCTCTTTTTGTAATTCTTACGTTTCTTTCTTGTCATCAACAACCTAAAGAACAAGAAATAGTAGAAGATATGGAAATTGAAGAAATTAAACCTGTAACTCCTGAATATTATCAATTACGCCCTGAAGTTGAAAACATATATGGATATACACATGCTGTCAAAATCGGTAACATTATAAAAATTTCTGGTGCCGTTAGTATGGATGCTGATGGTAACCCTACCGGAGTTGGCAATTTTGAACAACAGATGGTTAACTGTTATGCTGATTTAGACCAAATTCTAAAGCACTTTGGTTGTTCTTTTGATGATGTTGTGGTTGAAAATATTTTTACAACAGACATGCCTAAGTTTATAGAAACCGCAGCTTATAGAAATGAAATTTACACCAAACATTTTCCTACAGGATCATGGCTAGGTGTCAAAGAATTGGCAATGCCAGAGTTTCTTATTGAAATAGAATTAGAAGTTCATAAACAAGAATAAAAAGCCTTTAGAATTCATTGTTATCTTAATTGATAATTCTAAAAAACTATAAATATATAAATAACTGTTAGCGACCTAACAGTTATTTATGTACTTTAAGGATGTAAAATCCCCTTTTATTTTTCTGATTTACAATATGTTGCTAATCTCCTTTAAAATATGTAGCCCGTATTTGTTTTGCATTTGGTTAAAAAAATAAACACATGTAAAAAATTAAGATCAGTTGTTTTATTTCAAATTAATTAGCAATTAATGCATGAAACCAACCAAAAAAAGGGAAAAACAAGTTATTGAAGTTTATAACAATTAGATCCTTACGTTTTTGGCTATTAGTCTTATGTAACTGCTATTAACAGCGGTTTATCATGGAATACTTAGAATCATATTACTATAAGCATGCACTACTAAAAACATTGATATGAACTATTTAAAATTAACATGAGTACTTACTATTAAAATGAAAACTATGAAACCTTTTCTACTGCTTATAACTTTATGCTGGAACACTTTCGTTATTGCTCAGACAGATTCTGAAAAAGCTGAGATGACCGTTGATAAAAATGAAATTGAAGGACATATCTATTTTTTGGCCGATGATGCCTTAAAAGGTCGTGCTACGGGATCTCCAGAATTAAAAATTGCCGCATCCTATCTTGCTAATACCTTACGCAGCTATGGCATAAAACCGCATCCTGCCACTAATTCTTACTATCAGAAATTTAATTTAATACAAACCACCGCACCTAAAATGCTTAAGGTTTCTATAAATGGAGAAAACTATCCACATACCCTTGCTGTGGAAGCAAAAGCGGTTGAACTTTCCGGAGAAGCCCTTTATCTTAATTTTGGCAATGTAGAAGATTACAAAGGAAAAGATGTCAATGGAAAACTGATTATAGTAAAAGGAGGCACTGCAGAAGCGTCAGATGCTAGAGCAATTTATAATGCTCATAAAGAAAAACAACTATTAGCAATTAAAAACGGTGCTATAGGGTTAATAGAGATGACTTTATTTGAAGAAGATTGGTGGGCTAGGGTTTCTCATTTCATGGAAGAAAGTGTTAAGGTACCAGATACTAAAGATGAACAAAATCCAAAACCAGATTTTATGCATCTTTGGGTAAATTCCGCAACAAATAAAGTTAATGCGTTCAATGATCCAAAGCTATCATATACCATAGAAACTGATGGAATAAAAGAAAAAAACCTAGTAACGCAAAATGTAGTCGGTGTTCTAGAAGGTACCGATCAAAAGTTAAAAGAAGAGTATATTATGTATTCTGCGCATTATGACCATGTAGGTATTGGTAAACCTGACGCTGTAGGTGATAGTATTTATAATGGTGCACGAGACAATGCCATAGGCACTACAGCTGTTTTAAGTATGGCTGAGAATATTGGAAGGTTTCCTACAAAACGGTCAGCACTATTCATTTTTTTTACGGGTGAGGAAAAAGGTTTATTAGGTAGTCAATATTATGTGGAACATCCTGTATTTCCACTCAAGCAAATTGTATTTGGTTTCAATACCGATGGTGGCGGGTATAACAATACCAAATTGGCAACTGTAATAGGATTAAATAGAACAACTGCACAAAAACATATTGTAGCTGGTGCTGCTACTTTTGGACTAGAAGCTATTGATGATCCTGCTCCTGAACAAGGCCTATTTGATCGTAGCGACAATGTAAGCTTTGCAAGCAAGGGTGTTCCTGCGCCTACTTATTCTACTGGTTTTGATGCTTTTAATGATGAAATAAACAAATATTACCACCAACCCGGTGATGAGGCAGATAGTTTGGATTATGAATACCTATTGAAATTTTACCAAGGCTATGTCCTCTCTGGTAGACTAATAGCCAATGACCCCAAAACACCGTTTTGGGTGAAAGGTGATACCTATGAAGCTGCAGCAAACGTTCTGTATGAAATAGTTCCTGAAGCATCACCTATTAAAAACTAGCCTTTAGTTTATAAACAAAAAACCACCCCTAGCCCCTATTGGGAGGGGAATAGCTCCTGCTGACATTTTAAAATATTCACAGAATGGACATTGTAACCCTAGATTTAAAGGCACTTCTAGTTCGAAATCAAAAACGCAAACCTCCCCTCCTTGGAGGGGATTAAGGGGTGGGGAAGACGGAATGTGAATTACTCTAAAAACTTAACCCCAATGCTACAACCCTTTATAAACCTTTAAAACATTCTCAATCTTAGCCTCGGTTTCTTCATCTATATTTTGATGTTCAGGGTTATCTTTTAACCACTTCACGGTTCTTTTTATACCTTCCGAGAACGGAATAGTGGCTTTGAAACCTGGTACAAAGGTTTTTATCTTGGTGTTATCAAATAATACACTTTCAGCTTTATCCGCTAATAAAGTACCGGTAAACGACGGCTCTATCTTACATATAAAGTCCGATGCAATATGTACTACTTTTGCTTCCTTCCCTAGCGCATCCGCTAGGATTTTATAGATCATATTCCAGGTCAATACCTCATCTGATGTAATATGAAAAGCATGGCCAATAGCGGTTTGTAATCCTAAAAGACCCACAAACCCTTTTGCAAAATCATCGGAATGTGTCACGGTCCAAAGCGATGTTCCATCACCATGTATTATAATTTCTTTTCCATCCAATATTCGCTTTGCGGTATTATATTTATTAAATCCTCCAATAGCTATTGGTAATACGGTATCATAAGTTAACGACGGGCGAACAATAGTAATTGGGAACCCCTCTTCACGATATGCTTTTTGTAACCGGTCTTCACACTGTATTTTACCTTGAGAGTAATCCCACAGGTTATTATGCAACGGCGTAGATTCCGTAATCACCGGATAACTCAATGGGGTCTGGTAACAAGATGCAGAACTGATGAAAATATATTGCTTGGTCTTACCTTTGAACAGATCAATATCTCGTTCTATATCATTGGGAGTAAAAGCTATCCAGTTTACCACAACATCCCAATCATGTTTTTTCAGCTCTGTAAGTTCTTCCGGTTTGTTGATATCTCCAATGATACTGTGAGCGCCATCAATCTCCACTTTTGCTTTTCCCCTATTCAGTAAATACAGATCCATTCCTTTAGCCACGGCCAACCTACTACTTGGTGTACTTATATTTCCTGTTCCTCCAATAAATAATACTTTCATTTCTATATTTTAATTTACTCGATAATAGAGCTATAATGTTATGACAATTGCGTCGAAATCTAAATAAAATTTTCTATTCCATATTTTGCAAACCTGACCTTAGGTAGTTTACTAAAATTAATAAATCTAAGCACCAGAAACATCCCTGTAAAATGTCAATCCGTTTTTAAAAGGATCATAAAATGCAAATTCCCGGGTACCCCAAGCTGTTTCTCGTAGTAGCGTATGGGCATGAAAAACCTCTACCTTAGAAAATTCATCATATAAGGCTTCAATATTCTGTGAGACCATACGTAACATGGGTCTATCTATATCTGCATCCCACATTTTTTTATCGTGCCACTGTAAATGAATTTCCACATCATCCCTTAAAATACCTGCATATTTAGGATTTTTAGCATCATCTGCAAAGGCAATTCTAAACCCTAATCGGTTTACATAAAAATCCAAGGCCTCTATAACGTCCCAAACAGGAAGCACAGGATGAATTTGATGTAAATAACCTTTTTCTTCCATGCTGTGAAAATACAAAAGGATTAAAAAACGGAATGTTAATACTTCCTCAATTCTCCATTCAAGAAGTTCATTTTTTTAAGTAATTCGCTATCTTCATTGCATCATTTTCAAACCAAATGCAACACTATGAAAATTATTACCACAACACTATTTCTCTTATTGTTTACGGTATCTGTAAATGCACAGGTTTCTTCAAATCTTGAGCTGACGGATATTTTTAATATGGAGTATGTCTCTGACCCACAAATTTCTCCTGATGGAAGCAAAATTATCTACGTTCGTAATTTTAAGGATATCATGACCGATAGAAATTTATCTAATCTTTGGATGGTAAATTATGATGGTTCACAAAACAGACCTTTAACTACTGGCAACCAGAACGACTACTATCCTCGTTGGTCTCATGACGGTAAGAAAATCATTTTTAAATCTAACCAAACGGATGATAAAATGAAATTATACCTCATGTGGATGGATACCAAGGAAATTGCTCCATTGACCAATACACCAAAAACTCCCGGTGCAGTAAGTTGGTCTCATGACGATCGTTACTTGGCTTTTACCATGTTTGTGCCCGAAGCAGAAGAATCTATTGTGAAACTGCCCACAAAGCCAGAAGGCGCAAAATGGAATACACCGCCAACCTATATTGACAAACTAAATTACAGGGGTGACGGACAAGGATATATTAAAGGCGGACATGACCAAATTTTCACATTATCAATTGATGGTGGCACACCTAAACAATTAACAACAACAAAGTTTGACCATGGTGCTCCTGTTTGGGCAAAAAATGATAAAACGTTATATTTCTCCGCAAATTTTAATCCTGATGAGGCTTTTGAACCTGCAAACAGCGAAGTGTATGCCTTGGATATTGCAACTACTAAGGTTTCTGCTTTAACTTCTAGATATGGTCCTGATAGTTCACCAAAGGTATCTCCTGATGGTAAGATGATTGCATACACTGGTAACGATGATAAATTACAGGGCTATCAGATCACCAATCTTTATGTAATGAATACCGATGGAAGCAATTCTAAATTACTTTCGGAAAGTTTTGATAGGGATATTGCCAATGCACAATGGGCAAATGACGGCAAGGGCCTTTATTTTCAGTATGATACGGAAGGTGCTACAAAAATAGGTCATATTACCTTAGATGGTAAGGTAACTACCCTTGTTGAAGGTCTTGGAGGCTTATCCTTGGGAAGACCGTATAACGCCGGTGATTTCACGGTTTCCAGCAATTCAAAATTTGCCTATACTTTAGGAAATACCGAACACCCGTCTGATCTAGGTGTTGCGGATAGAAAAAGTTCCAAAAGATTGACGTTTGTAAATGATGATCTTTTCTCTTTTAGGGATTTAGGGAAGACCGAAGAGATTTGGTGGGAGTCTTCCTATGATCAACAAAAAATACAAGGTTGGGTGGTGACACCGCCAAACTTTGACCCGAATAAAAAATATCCGTTTATTCTTGAAATTCATGGCGGACCGTTTACAAGCTACGGTTCTGTATACAGCGCCGAAATTCAAGCATATGCAGCGGCAGGTTATGTGGTACTTTACAGTAATCCACGTGGTAGTACTAGTTACGGGGCGGAATTTGGGAATTTAATTCACCATGATTACCCTAATCACGATTATGAAGATCTTATGAGCGGTGTTGATGCCGTTATTGAAAAAGGGTATGTAGATACCGATAATTTGTATGTTACCGGTGGTAGTGGTGGCGGAGTATTAACAGCGTGGATCGTTGGCAAAACTGACCGTTTTAAAGCTGCCGTTGTTGCCAAGCCGGTTATTAATTGGACAAGCTTTGTACTTTATGCCGATGGTGCCGCTTTCTTCTCTAAATATTGGTTTGGCAAGAAACCCTGGGAAGATCAAGAAAACTATTTTAGACGTTCTCCGTTAATGTATGTTGCCAATGTGGCCACACCAACAATGCTGCTTACAGGTGAAGAAGATTATAGAACCCCCATTGCGGAATCTGAGCAATTCTATACCGCTTTAAAATTGGAAGGTGTAGAAACAGCTATGGTACGTATACCCGGTGCAGGACATGGTATTGCCAACAGACCTAGTAATTTAGTAGCTAAAATTGCCAGTGTTCTAGCCTGGTTTGAAAAATATAAAAATGCCGAATAATATGAAAAAAATCCTATTTATACTGATTTTATCTACCGCTATGTCCCACCTGTATGGGCAAGAAATAAAAGTTATTAGCTATAATATAAAGTATGATAATGCAAATGATACCATAAACAATTGGAACGATCGTAAAGCTGCCATGGTTGATCTTTTAGCATATTATAACCCTGGAATAATTGGCATGCAAGAGGTGCTACACCATCAGCTAACGTATTTAGACGAACAACTTTCTGACTATAGATATATTGGTGTAGGGCGTGATGATGGGAAAGAAAAAGGTGAGTACTCCCCTATTTTGTATAATGCTAAAAAGTATACTCTTTTACAGAGTGAAACTTTTTGGCTTTCAGAAACGCCTAATAAAATATCCGTTGGGTGGGATGCTGCAATGGAACGTATTTGTACTTACGGGTTGTTTAAAGACGTAGCAACTAAAAAACAATTTTTGGTTTTCAACACACATTTTGATCATATTGGAACTGTAGCCCGTGAAAAGTCTGCCGAGTTGATCGTTTCTAAAATCAAGGAAATAAATACGCATGATCTTCCGGTAGTATTCATGGGAGACTTGAATCTAAACCCTACAGAAAAGCCTATTCAATTTTTACAAAAAGCTTTGTCTGATGGACAAGCAATTACTCAGAAAACCTTTTATGGTCCTACAGGAACGTTTAGTGGTTTTGACCATTCGCGCATATTAACCAATCGTATTGATTACATATTTGTTGAAAACTTTAGAGTTATAGAGTACTTACATATTGATGATAGAATGGAAAACAACAAACATATTTCTGACCACTTACCAGTTTTGGCAACGTTGGCAGTAGAAAAATAGAAGCTTGCCATCTCAATTAGAACTCATAAAAAAATCCCGGTTGTTTACACAATCGGGATTTTTTATTTTAAACGTTAACTTGTATTATTTCTTTAAAAAAGAAATTAATAGTTCATTCAACTCGTCTGGGTGTGTAACATTGAGTCCGTGTGGTGCTCCCTTAATTATTTTAAAGATATTATCTTCAATACCTTCTGCTGCTTGTTTAGCAGAAGTTTCAATAGGTACAGTAGCATCTGCATCGCCATGAACAATTAACGTAGGTACGGTCACATTTTTAAGCTCTGGTCTAAAATCTGTATGCATCCATGCTAAAGCAGTTTGTATTGTTGCCCTTGGCGATGCAAATGAAGCAATGGTAAAATCATAATCTAACTGGGCTTGACTTATTCTTTCCCCTTCATTTTCCTTAAAATTGTAAAAGCCTTTGCTAAACTCTTTCAAAAAGCCCGCTCTATCTTTTTGTAATGCGCCAATAATACCATCTAAAGCATCCTCTGGAACTCCCGCAGGGTTATCCGGCTTTTGCTTTACTAAAGGAATTATAGAACTGATCAATGCCACTTTCGCAATCCTAGTGGAACCATAATCCGTTAAATAACGAACTACTTCTCCTCCTCCCATAGAAAAACCTACTATTACGGCATTTTTTAAATCTAATTCTTCAATTAGCGTATTTAGATCGCTAGCTAGGGCTGAATAATCATAACTGTCCCATGGAGAAGAAGATGTTCCAAAACCTCTACGGTCATATGATATACAACGGTAGCCTTCTTCTACTATTTTCCAAACTTGTTGTTCCCAAGACTTTCTACTTAAGGGCCAGCCGTGAATTAATATTACCGGTTGTCCGCTTCCGTAATCTTCATAGAAAATATCTACTTGTTCTTTTGCTTTAGAATTTGTTATAAAGGGCATATTCTTGTTTTAAATTTATATACAAGATAATAAGAACCCTATAATTTAGGTAGTACATAACATTAAATTATTGGTTCTAAAAACAATTACTATAATACCTTTACAACAACCCATTAAATTACAGACTATGTTTATACCTGAACACTATAAAAACAATGATATTGAAGAAATTCACGACTTTTTAAAAAACAATAGTTTTGGCATTCTAATCAATGCCATTGATGGCAAACCCTGGGGTACTCATATTCCTTTAGAATTGAGTAAGAACACGGCAAATAAAAATGTCCTTATCGGTCATATTGCAAAGGCGAATTTGCAAAGTAAAAATCTTATAGATGGCGATGAAGTTCTTTGCATTTTCAATGGTCCGCATAGTTATATTTCTTCTTCTTGGTATGAACAAGAAGAAGTACCTACCTGGAACTATATTGCTGTTCATGTGTATGGCACGGTAAAAATTCAGACTTCAGATGAATTATTGAGATCATTACATGCACTTGTAAATAAATATGAGCAACAATCTGAACATCCTATTTCATTAGATAAGATGTCTAAAAAGACAATGAGGCAGGTAACCGGTATCATAGGTTTTGAAATTGAAATCAATGATATACAAGCTGTAAATAAACTATCTCAAGGGAGAAGTCATGACCATCCAAAAATTATAGCTGAGTTAGAAAAACAAGGTGCTTATGAAAAAGCGGTAGCAGCCGAGATGAAAAAACATTTACCCTAACAACCTTGCAAACAAGCTAAAATAATTGTGTTTAACGTATATAAGCTATTCTCTTCCCCTTTAATTTTACAACTGTTAAAGTCTATATAAAAACTCATGACAATGAATGACTCAAAATCCATATTTGAATTCAACAACAAGTCTAACCCAAAACAATGGCAGGTAGTCAATGATGATGTTATGGGCGGTTTATCTATGGGACTCATTCAAATTAATCCTGATGGAAATGGTGTTTTTAGCGGACATATTTCCTTAAAAAATAATGGTGGTTTTTGTTTAATAAGGCATGATTTAGAACGGATGCCAGTAGGATCTTTTTCTAAATTTGTTATTAAAATAAAAGGGGACGGAAAAAAATATGCTTTCCGTTGTAAGTCTGGTGAACACCAAAGACACACCTATAGCTATGATTTTAAATCCTCTAAAAAATGGGAAACTATAGAAATTCCTTTTAAGGAAATGGAAGCCGTTTTTAGGGGCGATGAATTAAAACTACCTAATTACCACGGTGATTACTTGGCTCAAATAGCCATTATTATTAAAAATGGTGTAGAAGAAGATTTTACCCTAGAAATTGAAAGTATCAAGATAAAATAGATCAAACTTCTCATCTCAACAATAAATTGTAAGACCTAGTAATATTATTTGTTGTTTATGTCTACCCATTTTTATTTGACTTTTAACTTTCTATCATCTAATCAGGTGACCTTTTGTTTTTTTACCAAATTTCCTATTGCTGTTTAGGATAGGTACATGAAATCTATTATCTAAATGATTATAATTGCGTCAGTAACGGTATACCTCCTTTTGTTAAATGTTAGTAAAAAAGGTTTCTCTATTTAGGTATCTTATTTTAGACCTTTTTGCTTATGACTTCTGTTATATTTTTGGACCAATTAAAATTAAGCGCAATCATTTTATTACCAAAAGAAATAATTACAGTAGACCGTGTCCAAAATAATATACTATAACAAACTATCATTCCCCTTTTACAACTCAGTAACTAATAGCTATAGTTAAGTTGATCACTTATTAAAAAAGCGTATTCAAAAAGGGATCCTTGTAATATCAATTTATCTTAAAACCTTATAAAATGAAAAAGTCATTTTTACTGAATTTGCAATGACCATAAACGCACAAAAGAAAGATGGCATTATCTTAAAGGCAGTTTTCAAAAACCTAGTAAATAGTGAAGGACACCTATTAAGTTCTTTGCATAATAAAAACACCTTTATGAAAGCAGAAGGACTCCAATCTAGCAATAATAAAACTGAAGTAGTAGAGTTGATCTTAACTTTTGAAAACCTACAATCAGGTGAATTTGCATTTTCAAAACTTCATGATCAATGACAATCAACGTATGGATTTTGAAATTAACGGTATGTCAAAAGAAGATTACGTCATGAGCGGTAAGTCTATGCCTATAGATGCACCTACATTTAAAGACGTTAAGTACTCTATTTAGCAAGAAGATATGAAATCAACCCTTAGATTTTAATGGTAAATTAACTTCTGAATACCCCATCTGGATAGGTTATAATAATGGTTTTTAGTAATTTTATAATCTTATACATTATACATGACCATTACCCAATTACAATACGTACTTGCCGTTGCTGAATATAAGAATTTTACACTCGCTGCCGAGAAAAGTTTTGTAACACAGCCTACGCTAAGCATGCAGGTTCAAAAACTTGAAGACGAATTAGACATACTATTGTTTGACCGTAGTAAAAAACCAATCACCATTACCGAAGTAGGTGAAAAAATTGTTGCTCAAGCAAAAAATATTGTAAACGAGGCGGCACGTATTAAAGATATTGTAGAACAGGAAAAAGGATATATTGGAGGAGATTATATTTTAGGTATCATCCCTACTATAATGCCTACTTTATTACCCATGTTCCTCAAAAATTTTATCCAAAAATATCCGAAGGTAAACCTCATAATAAAAGAGCAGAATACAGAAAGTTTAATTCAAAATATTGAAGATGGTCACATTGATGCGGCTATAGCAGCAACTCCGTTAGAAGTTGATTTTATTACAGAAAGGCCATTATATTACGAACCTTTTGTTGGCTATGTACCTAAAGCACACCGTTTAGGAAACAGCACGCAGCTTATCCCAGATGATTTAGACATTGAAGATATTCTATTACTACAAGATGGACACTGCTTTAGAGAAGGGGTTTTAAACCTTTGTAAGGCACCAAAAATTGGCAGTAATCATTTCAGCTTGCAAAGTGGAAGTTTTGAGACCCTGATAAACCTTTCTAACGAAGGGTTAGGCATGACACTACTTCCCTATTTAAATACCTTGGAACTTGACGATGTTAAAAAGAAAAATTTGAAATACTTTAAGGATCCATCACCGGCACGTGAAGTAAGTCTCATCTACCACAAAAAAGAACTTAAAGTTCAGATTACCGAAGCTCTAAGAGATGTAATTACCGGTATTGTTCGCGGAGCTATCGCATTTCAAGACGTAAAAATAATTAGTCCGTTAAACAAGTAACGTTCTACTCTTTTTTAAGTCTATACAAACACTTGGGTAAGAGGGCGATAGTGTTAGTCTGCGTTTACTTGTATTGAAATCCGCGTTATATCCTAAGGTATCTCTTTCGCCTTGGGTCATAAAATATAAATACAACTCTTCTTCTGTAATTTCGTATACCCCTGAATCTAGTAGGTTTTCATCAAAATCTGTTCTTTTATAACCACCAAATTCATCGAAGAAGTAACGATACCCTTCCTTCACATCTATCCAATCCGTAACACCACCGGGACTCACATATGATTCTGTCAACAACCACTCACCTACTAAACTAGAGTTATCTATTGGAGTGTCATCATTAGTATCATCTCTTTCACAAGCAAGAATTAAAATGCACAAATGAATATAGTAAGCTTAAAATTCATGGTTCTTTTATTCTAAGATATCAAAATAGTTAAAGGGTTGCCTAAAAAAAAGAGCCACTTTACGTGGCTCTTCATTATGATTTTAAATAAACTAAACTTTGATGTAACTCTGGCTTATCTGTAATATAACTTTCTAACCAGACTTTTAACTCTTCCACCTCTTCGGGTAGTAACGTCATTAAGGCTTTCTTTAACTCTTTACAAAATAGCAAGGTATCAAAACTAACCTTTTTAAGTACTGTTTTACTATACTCTAGCATAGACTTAGACATGTTGTTGTTAAATTAATAGGTTTGTTGTTGCATAAAGATAAACAGAAATGCATATGTAATATTGCATACAAAAAGTTAAAGTAATAACCTACATGTTAAATTTTTATCGCATTCATAACTAACCAAATTCGTAACTTCGAATTCATGAAAAATTTTCTTCTTTTAGGGGTGGTTTTGGTTCTATTATCAGCTTGTAGTTCTAAGAAATCCATGATATCAAATTCTTTTAACGAACAGCTTTCATCTAACTTGTATAAAAACCAATTTACGGGTGTTTTAATATTGGATGCCATAACCAAGGATACTATATACGATCATAATAGCCATAAATATTTTATACCTGCCAGCAACACCAAAATTTTTACACTTTTTGCATCGCTCAAAATTTTACCTAAGCAAATACCTGCCTTAAAATATGTTGAAAGTAATGATTCATTATATTTTGAAGGAACTGGAGATCCTTCATTTTTACATCCTTACCTAAAAGATTCAACAGCGTTCAAATTTCTACAGAAACATAATAATGTAGTATACTCATCTGGCAATTTTGAAGATAAAAAATACGGTCCGGGTTGGGCTTGGGACGATTATCAATGGTATTACTCTCCCGAAAAAAACAATTTACCTATTAATGGAAACGTAGTAATGGTAACTCCAAGTAATAAAATAAAAGTTACTCCTGCATATTTTAAAGATAGTGTACTAGAACTAGCAACCAAGAACAACCGAAATGAATTTTCTAATACGTTTTTTTATGGTACGCAGTCTAATGACACTGTTGAAATCCCATTCATAACCAGTAACCATACCACTACAGCAATTTTAGCAAACCTATTGAGCAAAAATGTAAGCCTAACAAATAAAATGCCACTAGGCAAGAAGCAAACCTTATATGGCATGGCTTCAGATTCGCTCTTTAAGCGGATGATGCACGAGAGCGATAATTTTATAGCAGAACAATTATTATTGGTTGCCGGTTCTGTGTTAAAAGATACTCTGAATAGTAAAATTATTAGAACATATATTCTAGAAAAAGAACTGAACAGTTTAAAACAAGAACCTAGATGGGTAGATGGATCTGGACTCTCACGCTACAATTTATTTACCCCCCAAAACATGATCGCTGTATTAGATAAGCTATATAGCCTAATTCCTAAAGAACGACTGTTTACTATCTTCCCTGCTGGCGGAGTCTCAGGAACTTTAAAAAATAGATATGTTGGAGACAAGCAACCTTACATCTATGCAAAATCGGGCAGTTTAAGTAATAATTATTGTCTTAGCGGTTATCTTTTGACCAAATCTGGCAAAACATTAATTTTTAGCTTTATGAATAACCACTATAGGACCTCTACCTTAGAAGTAAGGACCAGAATGGAACAAATGCTTCAAAAGCTAAGAGATACTTATTAGTCATTACACTATTGTTGACAGGTGTTTAGCATATTTCTCTTTTAGCATCTTAATTTTGGGAGAAATATGGGTTTTACAAAAGGGCTTCTCCGTATCGTTAAAATAATAATTTTGAAATCGTTCTTCAGATGGCTTAAATACCCCAAATGGCAGTATTTTGGTAACTAACGGCGACTTAAAGTCTTGCTGTATCTCTTTCATAATATGCTGTAAAACAACTTTATTTGCTTGTTCAAAATAATAGATTGCAGATCGGTATTTAGCTCGCATAGAATGATTTTTGGTACTTCTATGGGTATCTAAATGAATAGCAACTAAATCTTTCAACGTTATAACATTAGGATTAAAATGAACAATTACAGCTTCAGAAAAATCTATCAGGTTTTTAGTTGGGGCAATAAAACCTTGTTCTACTTTTTTGACACCGTTAAGTGACATAAAAACAGCTTCGGTACACCAATGACAGCCACCACCAAACCCCACTTTATAGACGTTTTCCATATTCTTATAGTCGGAAATCAGCATTTAAACTAACGCATTCATTTTTGCGCGTTGTAGCAATATAATTGTTTTGGCATCTTTAATCTCTCCACTGGCTACCATCTTCATAGCTTCGTTAAAATCTAGCTCCAACACCTCTATGTTTTCGGTTTCATTTTCGGCACCACCACCATCGCTTACCTTCATACTTTCATCATATTCACCCACAAAAAGATACAATATTTCAGTTACCGAACCTGGGGACATATAGGTTTTGAACACCTTTTGTACTTTACTAATTTTATAGCCTGTTTCCTCCTCTGTTTCCTTACGTACGCAATCAGCAGGGTTATCGCCATCTAGGAGTCCGGCACAGACCTCTATCATCATTCCGCCTTCATTCCCATTAACATACGTTGGCATTCTAAATTGCCTTGTAAGAACAACAGTACCCTTTTTAGAATTATAAAGTAAAATTGCAGCGCCATTACCTCTATCATATGCTTCACGCTCTTGTTTTTCCCATGTACCATCTGTTCGTTGATACTTAAAAGTATATTTATTGAGTGTATACCAATTATCTGACAACACTTTTTTTTCTACCTCTTTTATGCTTCCATTTTTCAATTCGATTAAATTTAATATTTGATTATAAAGATAAACTAGCGTCATGTAATTTGTAAACAAATTAGTGCAGTATTCTATACGTTTACTTTAATGGCTTTAAAAATGTCATCTAGCAAAAACACTTGCACATTTAAACTCTTTTTATCTATCTTTTCAGTACTAACATAAACTCCAAGTACTTTGAGACAATTTTTCGCTTACGCCATTTTACTTTTAATTTGTGCAACTTCCTGTAAAGATGATCAGGCTTCTAAAATAAACAAACAATTACCAAGAATTGGCATTGCAGGTTTAGGTATTGAAAGTAGCACCTTCTCTCCTGCCCTTTCTACAGAAGAAGCATTTCATGCAAAAGTGGGTGATTCTGTTTTTTCTAGATATCCATTTTTACAACCAGACTCTTTAAATAGAAAAAGAGCTGAATGGGTACCTACGCTTGTTGGAAAATCATTACCTGGCGGTACAGTAACCCGTGAAGCTTATGAGTCTTTGGTGACTAAAAGTTTAAAATTATTAGAGGAAAACAAGCCGTATGACGGACTCTTCTTTGATATTCATGGCGCAATGAGCGTTGTTGGTTTAGATGATCCAGAAGGTGATTTCATTGCTCGTATTCGTAAAGTACTTGGTAATGACATTTTGATTTCTACTTCAATGGATTTACACGGAAATGTGTCTGAACGTTTAGCAAAACATACCGATTTAATTACTTGTTATAGAATGGCACCGCATGAAGATGCCATTGAATCTAAAAAGAGAGCCGTCACCAATTTAATTGATCGATTAGAAAACGGTAAAGGGAAACCTGCTTTTAAAGCGTGGGTTCCTGTACCAATTCTATTACCCGGAGAAAAAACGAGTACACGTATAGAACCTGGTAAAAGCCTTTATGCTAAAGTACCTACAGTTGCCGATCAAGACGGTGTTATTGATGCCGCTATTTGGATCGGCTATGCTTGGGCAGATGAACCACGTAACCATGCAGTTGTTATGGTAACCGGTGATGATAAGGAAAAAGTAGCTGAAGGTGCCGAGAAATTAGCACAAAGTTTTTGGGATGTACGTAATGAGTTTGAATTTGTTGCACCTACCACGACTTTGGACGAAAGCTTAAAACTGGCATTAGCTAGCAACAAAAAGCCCTATATGATCAGTGACATGGGAGATAACCCCACTGCTGGTGGAGCCGGTGATGTTACATGGACCTTAAAACAGTTATTAGCGAGACCTGAGTTTGCATCTAAAAACGGAAAGTCTTTAATCTATGCTTCTATTCCCGGACCTGAATTTGTGACAAAGGCAAAGGAAATTGGTGTTGGCGGTAAAATTAAAGCCAAGGCAGGAGCTGCAGTAGATGATAGATTTTCTGGACCTTTATTGTTGGAAGGAACTATTACTGCCATTAAAGAAGGTGATGTAAACGCAGAAATAGAAGTGGTTGTAAAAGTTGGAAATATTGATGTCATCGTAACTAAAAAGAGGAAGCCTTATCATCATCTTAGTGATTTCACCAATCTAGGCTTAGATCCCAAAAACGCTGATATCGTAGTTGTAAAAATTGGCTACCTAGTACCCGAGTTGTACGATATGCGCGGCGATTGGACCATGGCGCTTACTCCTGGTGGAGTGGACCAAGATTTAAATAGATTAGGATACAAAAGAATTAAAAGACCTATGTTTCCATTAGATAGTTTAATGACACAGCCAGATTTAACACCAAGGTGGATTCCGGCTTCAGATGTAAACTAATTAAACGGTAATCGCTTTATTCAAATAACGCCTAAACGGAAGCATTTCTTGATAGGCGTTTATTAACTCTTCATCAAAATTAGACTTGTTGGTTTCCTTAGTATCAAATTCTTGGAATACGGCAAAGGTTTTATTTTTGAGTAATGCTATATGTTGATGATCTTTAGCAAAGCCTTTAGGTGCATTCGTTAATTTGACATCTTCATAAAGATTTCCGAAACGACTTTTGAACGTTTTTTTATTTAAGATTTTCTCTAATTCCTCTCCGTCATAATCAATGGCATCGCGAATGCTGCGTAAAACTTTTGACTCCGGTCTCCATAATCCGCCTGCGAAAACACAACGGTCAATTCCCAGTTCAAAATAGAAGTCTGCCGTTTTTGGCTTCTTGTCAAATCCCGCTCCAAAATGGTCTTTATACACCGGTTTATTGGGATGAAACATTAGATTATTATTAATACGATTTATGCCCTTTTTACCGGGCGTATCATAGTATTCATCATCAATAACAGATAGTCTTCTATTCATACTATTGAGCCAATCAATATACTCATCACGAACTTGGTGGTACCATTTACGATTGGCATCCATCCATTCTTTAGTATTATTTTTTTGTAATTCTTTGAGAAATTCTATTTGATTTTTGAAACTCATTTTTTTCAAGTTCAAACTCAAGTTTCAAGTTCAAATACAAAATGATTTATGCTTTTTTTGAATTTGAGCTTGACCCTTGAACTTGAGTTATATTTTATTTTTAAAACCGATTATCTCCTCCAACAATATCGCCTAAAGTACCAAGAATACTACCTTCTCCTTTATCTTTTCCTCCTCTAGGTATAGATGCTAATACTCTACCTGCCAAACGACTGAATGGTAAGGATTGAATGTAAACGGTGCCTGGTCCGCGTAAGGTTGCGAAGAATAAACCTTCTCCGCCAAAAACGGTATTTCTAATTCCGCCAACAAATTCAATATCATAGTCTACTTCTTTGGTAAACCCTACAATACAGCCGGTATCTACTTTTATAACCTCTCCGGGAGCCAATGTCTTTTTAGCCAATGTACCACCGGCATGAACAAATGCCATTCCGTCTCCTTCTAATTTTTGCATGATAAAACCCTCACCACCAAAGAGTCCGCGACCTAATTTCTTTGAAAATTCTATACCTACAGAAACTCCCTTCGCCGCACATAAAAAGGCATCTTTCTGACAAATGAAACGACCGCCCATTTCAGAAAGGTCAATAGGCAAAATTTTTCCAGGATACGGAGAAGCAAAACTTACTTGCTTTTTACCCTGACCTATATTTAAAAATGCCGTCATGAACAAACTTTCACCCGTTAACATTCTTTTACCGGCAGAGAAAATTTTCCCTAAAACGCTATTGTCCTGGTTGCTACCGTCACCAAAAATGGTATTCATTTTAATACCGGTATCCATCATCATAAAGCTTCCTGCTTCGGCTACAACTGCCTCTTGCGGGTCTAGCTCTATTTCAACGTATTGCATTTCTTCCCCAAAAATCTCGTAATCTATTTCGTGCGCGTTCATTTGTATATTGTTTTTGATTGATGCTTATAAGTTGATGAAAAGAACCTTTTGTTACAGCTAAGCCTTATTATTTTGAAAGAGATTTTAATAATTGTTCTGGCTTTTGTGAGCCAATAAGGTATTTCTTACCATTATTTAATATTATGGAGACTCCTTCTTTACCCTTTACATTATAGACCGTACCGTACTTTTTAGTTTTTCTGATACCATAACCTACAAAATCATAATTGGTTATTTGATAATTCGATATATCATTTAAACCAATCACTTTTTTAAAAAATAGTAGATGACGAATCTTAATTTCATTGTTTAAGACGACAACTTTAAGTTTAGATAATGCCAAAAATAAAATTGTAAGGATATAGATTAGTATGAATATGAATTGAAAAATTGATACTCTACCTGATATCCAAGATATACTGACATTACCTGAACCCTCGGGAGAGTATCCACCAAATACATATAGAACACTACTTATTATATTAAAAACTGCTAAAACTATTGGTGCAAGAATAATCAACCACAACCACCACTGTGTAAATTTTTGAGTTTCCTTAAACTGTACCCTTTCTCTCATTGTAACTATTTTTTCTGCTTCAACCTCACAGTCCACTCAAAATTAAAGGTACTTACCACTACGCCAGCTTCATTTATACCAACCGATTTCATCCAAATGGTTTGTCCCTCTCCGGTTTGTATAGTTTTATCTAAAGCTTCCTTTATTAAATGACCATCTTCGCAAGTAAAGGTTATTTTTCCGGTTGCTTTCTTTGAAAAATTAGCATTGTTATTAGCTACCAACATGGAAATTTTCTTACCGGTAGCTTCAATTTGGTCTATCATTAAAGCGCCTGTTGTCAATTCTGCCGCCATACCTTGCACAGCCCAAAACATGGAATTAAATGGGTTCTGATTAACCCACCTGTGCCTTACCGTAACAACAGACCTCTTTTTATCAATTTCTCTTAAACGTACCCCGCACCACCATGCAGCTGGTAGCTTAAAAAACGAGAACATATTGAATTTACTAGCTGTTACCGCCATACTATCTATTGTTTTGTTAAAAATAATCAATATTTATACCATTCTAAAATGTTAAAAATATGTTAAATATTAGTACTATGTGTTACATAGTACCTGTTTTTAGCCATATATTTGCATAAGAAGTTAATAGGTAATCAAAGTAATTGGCTTTTACACAGTATTGAAATCAATCATCATCATCAACGAATACATCATGACAGAATCAGTAACAAAACACGAAAGAAACCTCTCTGCACTTATACATGCAAGTACGTTTTCTAAGTTCTTTATGCCCTTCGGCAACTTTATCATTCCCTTAGTTCTATGGACTGCCAATAAGAAAGAATATGAATTTGTAGACCACAATGGCAAACAAGCATTGAACTTTCAAATTAGCATACTACTCTACTCTATCCTTGTAGGTATGGTAAGCATTCCATTTTTCCTAGGCGGGTTTTTACCTAATATATTTGACTTTAATAATTTCGGATTAGTCAACGTACATAGTTTCAACAGCATCAATTTTAATTTTAATATCGATGATTTTTTTGGTCCGTGGATGGTTCCTGTGGCACTTTTGGGCCTTGCACAATCAGCCTTATTTATCATCAATATCGTCTATACCATTTTAGCAACTATAAAGACAAATGAAGGGGAAGTATTTGAGTATCCCTTGACTATAAAGTTTATTAAATAACATTATCAGTTATATATATTGGGTATTCATCACACCCTAAGCGTTTATTAATCAATCAAAAAAAAATCAATCAGGATGTTTATTCATCAAACAAAAAACGAACAGTTAACCTATGCAGACAACAGAGACAATGGAGCAATCCCCTCCAAAAGAGGGGCTGCATAAAAAGCAAAAAGAGATTATGAATGTAGAAAATACAAAAGCACAAATGCGTAAAGGGGTTTTGGAGTATTGCATCCTGTCCATTTTAAATGGTCATGATAAATATGCTTCTGAAATCTTAGGGACGCTTAAAGATGCGAAAATGCTTGTAGTGGAAGGTACTATTTATCCGCTATTGACCAGGTTAAAGAATGCAGGACTTCTGAACTACCGTTGGGAAGAATCTACTTCTGGACCACCAAGAAAATATTACACGTTAACCGAGACAGGTAAAATATTCCTTAAAGAATTAGATACCACTTGGGATGAATTAAGAAAAGCCACCAACCTGGTAACCAACTCAAAAAACAGCTAATCATGAACAAAACAGTAAATATAAATTTAGCGAACATGCTCTTCCATATAGACGAAGAGGCATACAATATAATGCGTAGGTATTTAGAATCTGTAAAACGTTCTTTTGCCAACACACCTGGCAGCGATGAAATCATTGCAGATATAGAAGCTCGTATAGCCGAACTTTTTCATGATAAATTAGAGAATGAAAGACAGGTTATCACTCAAAAAGAAGTAGATGAAGTTATCGCTATAATGGGGCAACCAGAAGATTATATGGTAGATGAGGACATATTTGAAGATGAGCCTAAAGCCAAGTCTGCTTATACAAAGGAAAGAGTAAAGAAATTATATAGGGATACCGAAAAGAAATATGTTGCCGGAGTTTCCGCCGGATTAGCACATTACTTTGGTATTGATCCATTATGGATTCGTTTACTTTGGATTTTCTTGACCATTTTCACTTGGGGCGGATTCATCTTTATCTATGGTCTTCTGTGGATACTTATTCCAGAAGCGAAAACAACCGCACAGAAATTAGATATGAGCGGAGAAACAGTCAATATCAGCAATATTGAGCGTAAAGTTAAAGAGGGTTTTGATGACGTAGCGGATCGTGTAAAAAGTGTGGACTATGAAAAAGTAGGCGACACCGTCAAAAAAGGAGGAAAAACAATTTTTGACACCTTTGGTGATATTGTAATGTTCCTTTTTAAGATTTTTGGAAAATTCATTGGTATACTTTTGGTTATCATTGGCGCCACTACTTTAATAGGCCTTTTTGTTGGTATGTTCACTGTTGGTATTTTAGATATCATTCATGTACCCGGTATTGATTTCTATAACGTAGTTAACTCTACCAACTTACCCATCTGGGTAGTATCGTTATTGGCATTTTTTGCTATCGGTATTCCGTTTTTCTTCTTAATGTACTTAGGATTAAAAATATTAGTAAATAACCTGAAGTCTATTGGTAGTGTTGCTAAATTCTCATTATTAGGCTTATGGCTGATATCTATTATATGTTTGGTCATCTTTGGGATTAGAGAAGCTGCAGCACACGCATACACAGGTAGCACTTCTGTTGAACATGAGATTACTACGGTGAGCCCAAGTGACACCTTAAATATTAGACTGGTATCTACAGATGAGTACGACTATGAAAAAGACATGCACATGGGAGATACCTTTATTTCTTACGATGAAGCTGGTAATAAGGTTTTGGTTTCAGATGATGTAAGATTCCGTATTCGTAAATCTAAAGACACCTTGGTTCGTGTTCAAGTTAGAAAAGAGGCTGACGGACCTTCTAATAGGGAAGCCAAAGATATTGCTAGCCAGATTATTTATGAATACGAAGTAAACGGTAATTCTATCTCTTTTAATGATTATTTGACCACACAAGGTCCTAAGTTTAAAGACCAAGAGGTTCGTGTTAATATATTCTTGCCGGTAAGTACCATTTTAACTTATGAGCAGACCAATTCTAGGGATTGGATTACAACCGTAAATACGGATAGAGATGTGGAAGGTCTAGAAGGCTATATCTGGAAAATGACCGAAAGCGGAGAGCTTGAATGTCAAGATTGCCCTGAGTTCGTTGAAATGGAAGATGAGGATGACAACAGCTCTAACCGCATCAATATCAACGAAAATGGTATAGATATCAATATCAACGATAATGGTGATAA
Organism: Maribacter ulvicola; assembly: GCF_900155985.1. Lineage (GTDB taxonomy): Bacteria > Bacteroidota > Bacteroidia > Flavobacteriales > Flavobacteriaceae > Maribacter > Maribacter ulvicola. The sequence goes on along the minus strand of NZ_FTMA01000008.1, from coordinate 126,020 downwards.
AGGTAAAATCATCATCAACGAAAATGGTATTGACATTGACGTTAACGATAATGGAGAATCGTTTAAAATGAAGTTGGATCAAAACGGCGTAAAGGTCAATACTAATGACAGTATCAACTAAATACAGTTCATACCTCTAAATTGACAATTCGGTATATAATAATCCAAGAAAAATCAGAAAACAATCATCTTTACATCATCATAACATTTTAATCAATCAAAAAACAGATAATCATGACAACATTAGTAAGAATAACAGTAGCACTCGTTTTGACCTTATTACTTTCATCTTGTGGCTTTGACATTAACTTTGGCGATTTTGGATCTGGCGAAAAAGGCAACGGCGTGGTTGTTGAAGAAACTAGAGAAATTACCGGTAAGTTTACGGAAGTTTCCAGCTCTGAAGGTTTAGAAGTATTTATTACCCAGGGTGCTGATTTTGACATTGCAGTAGAGGCAGATGAAAATATCATTGACTTAATAGGTACTGATATTAAAAACGGAAAATTAAGAATCCACAGTATAGAGAATATTGCCAGAGCAACCAAAAAAGTATACGTAACCATGCCCAATATAGCGTCATTGTCTGCATCTAGCGGGTCTCACTTAACTACCGAAAATAAAATTCAGTCAGATAAGTTAGAAGTAGACGCTAGTAGTGGTGCCATAATTAATGCAAATGTATTGGTAACCAATATGGATATAGATGCCAGCAGCGGTGCAAATATCTCATTAGAAGGTACAGCTAAAGAAGTGTACGTAGATGCTAGTAGTGGTGCAAATATTAGAGCCAAAGACCTCTCTACTTTAGTAGCTACCGCAGATGCTAGTAGCGGTGCAAATATTAGTATAGATGTTACAGATAATTTAACGGCCGAAGCTTCTAGCGGAGGTAATATTTCTTACATTGGCGACCCCTCCGTTCAAAAGAACAAATCAGTTTCTGGTAGCGTTCATAAATACTAATTTATTCATCAATCAATTCAACTTTAAAACCCACTGAATTATCAGTGGGTTTTCATTTTTTAGTCCTTTCCTTATCTGTATATTAGTGGTATGCAAGTACACCTTAAGAAATATACATTACCATTAAAACACACCTTCAGTATCTCCAGAGAATCTCATGATTTTCAAGATACTATGATCGCATCTTTATCTTTAAATGGAAAAACCGGGTACGGAGAGGCAACCTCTAATCCGTATTACAAAATTACTACACAGAGCATGATGGATGAAATCAACGCCATTTCTTCTGAAATTGAAGCGTATGAATTCACTAAGCCTGAAATCTTTCATACCTTTTTAGTAAATAAAGGTTTGTCAAATTTTGCCATTTGTGCCTTAGACTTGGCGGCTCATGACCTATATGGAAAATTACTAGGGAAACCGTTATACGAAATTTGGGGTACAAGCATAGAAAAATATCCTATTTCAAACTACACCATCGGTATTGCACCTATTGATGTTATGTTGGCTAAAATGCAAGAAATGCCATGGCCTATCTATAAAATTAAATTAGGTACTAGCAATGATGTCGCTATTGTTCGTGAATTAAGAAAACATACCAATGCTATTTTTAGAATAGATGCCAATTGTGCTTGGACAGCAGAAGAAACTATAATTAACGCGCCTCTTTTAAAAGAATTGGGGGTACAGTTCTTAGAGCAACCTTTGAAAGCTGATGACTGGTTTGGTATGGAAGAAGTAATGCACCATAGCGTGTTACCCGTAATTGCAGACGAAAGTTGTATTGTAGCAAGTGATGTAGAAAAATGTGCGCTACATTTTAGTGGTGTAAATATCAAGTTGACCAAGTGTGGCGGACTAACCCCTGCCCTACGTATGATAAAAAAGGCTAAAGAATTAGGCATTAGCGTTATGGTGGGTTGTATGACCGAATCTACCGTTGGTATTTCTGCAATAGCGCAATTAATTCCACAGTTAGATTATGTGGATATGGACGGAGCTTTGTTATTGAAAAGTGATATTGCAACGGGTGTTCATATTGAACCTGACGGAAAAGTAATTTTCCCTAAACTTGCCGGTAGCGGTGTTCAATTGTTAGATTAATGTTTACGATTAATGAATTTCCTGATAGAACTATTGTCATTAAAGGTAAAGAATACCTATACTTTGGCGGCACCTCCTATTTAGGATTACAGACCGATGCTGATTTTCAATCGCTGTTCATTAAAAACATCAAAAAATATGGCACGGCTTACAGTGCCTCCCGTAAGTCTAATATTAAAATATCCATTTTTGACGAAGTAGACGCCCACCTGGCAAAACTAACGGGTAGCGAAAGCTGTATTACAATGTCATCTGGCTATTTAGCCGGGCAATTGGTATGTGATTACTTCAGTAATACAGACTATCAATTATTTTATGCTCCAAATACCCATTCTGCATTATATAGAAACCAGCAACAAGTTTTTCAAAATTGGAGCGAGCTTAAAAATGCCCTTGAGACCAATACAGACAAAATACCGGTGCTTTTTTTAGATAGTATCGATTTTCATGGAGATAACTATCCGCAGTACAACTTCCTTAAAAATCTACCACTGAAAGATATAATTCTAGTCGTAGATGATTCTCATGGAATAGGAATTACAGGAAAAAATGGCGGTGGCAGTTTTGGCATTTTACAATCATTGGCACCAAAAGAACTACTGGTTTCATGTTCCCTGGGAAAAGGATTTGGTATACAAGCCGGAGCTATATTTGGAAATACAGGGAGGCTCCACCTACTAAAACAAACCTCATTTTTTGGCGGTGCCAGTCCAGCTACACCTGCTTCTTTAGCAACCTTAAAAGACGCTCAAGAACTTATCAATAGTAAAAGAAACCAATTGCATAAAAATACCGAGTTCTTTTTATCAAAATTATCCAATACCTCACTTTTTGTATATGTGGAAGGGCATCCTACCTTTAATTTTCAAAATGAATCGCTTGCCAATTTTCTACAAAAAAATGATGTACTAGTTACCAATTTTAGGTATCCAACAGAAAATGATGCCTTAATGAGTCGTATTGTTTTAAGTGCTTCACACACAAACCAGGATATCCTAAGCCTTTGCAACATTCTTAACTCATACAGACCAAACATCTAGGCACTAGTGCAATGATTTGATTTTCACAGTGTTATTTACATTTATTGATGCTTTTTTTGTTAAATTCTGATATTTATTTCGTATCTTTTTAGTACACATTTCACTCTTTTATTAACTAAAACCTTATCACTATGAAAAAAATTATAGGTTTGGTATTGTTGATGCTCTTATTGGTTTCAGCAGCCGCTACAAATTCTATTAATGAAGACTACATGCATACCATACAAGGTACTTGGGAGCTAGAGAGTTTTTATAATTATGACGGACAACAAGTTATTGACACCGTACCTACAGCAGATGGGTATAGACAGGTTAAAATGTATTATAATGGGAAAATCATGTGGACCAGATACGTACCTGTTGATAAAGTTGGCAGGTTTGGCTATGGAACATATAAGATTATAGACGACCAATTAATGGAAACATTAGAATACGGAGATAATGAAATGATTCAGGCTATGGACACCATGCGTATATTTACTTTTGAACTTCAGCTAGGCGAAGACAAATTCAGTCAAATAAGCTTAGATGAAGAAGGCAATAGAACCTTCTCTGAAAACTATATTAGAATAGATTAACTGAATAAATGGAATAAAAAAAGAGCCCATTCTAATGATTGGGCTCTTTAATATACTTTATGTGCGTACTAGTATTTATCTGCCACTGCTTCTTCAACAGAGCCAATAGATGCCAAATAACGTTCTGCATCCAAGGCTGCCATACAACCCGATCCTGCCGCTGTAACCGCTTGTCTATACTCTTTATCTTGAGCATCTCCACTAGCGAATACTCCTGGTAAATTAGTTTTGGTAGACTTACCTTGTGTAATCAGGTAACCCGTTTCATCCATATCTAATTGTCCCTTGAATATGTCAGTATTTGGTTTGTGCCCTATTGCGATAAATATACCAGTGATCGCAATTTCTTCTTTCTCTCCTGTTTGGTTATTTACCATACGTAAACCTTCAACAACCTGGTCACCTAAAACTTCATCAACTTCGGTATTGTAACGTACATCAATATTCTTAATGCTATGAACCCTATGTTGCATTGCTTTAGAAGCCCTCATTTCATCTCTACGCACCAACATAGTTACTTTGTTACAAATGTTAGCTAAATAAGATGCCTCTTCTGCCGCAGTATCACCTGCACCAACAATTGCTACATCTTGTCCCTTATAGAAAAAACCATCACAAACGGCACAGGCAGAAACTCCACCACCACGTAAACGTTGCTCACTAGGTATATTCAAATATTTAGCAGATGCACCTGTAGAAATAATAATCGTTTCAGCTTCTATTTGCTTATCATTATCTGCGATTACTTTATGAATACCGCCTTTTTCTTTTGAAAATTCAACTGAGGTAATCATACCAATTCTAACTTCGGTTCCAAAACGTTCAGCTTGTTGTTGTAATTGGACCATCATCGTAGGACCATCAATACCCTCTGGATATCCTGGAAAATTATCTACTTCAGTTGTAGTAGTCAATTGACCTCCAGGCTCCATACCAGTATACATAACAGGTTTTAAATCTGCACGGGCAGCATATATTGCCGCTGTATAACCTGCAGGGCCAGATCCTATAATCAATGTTTTAACACGTTCTATTTTATCAGACATAATATCAAGTGGTTCTTTTAAATTCTCTATAGCAAATGTAGGTTTTTGAGTCAAAAACTTACAATATAGTTATCAAAAGTTTTTATACGATAATTAGTAATGAAGATAACTATTTACTATTTTTCACCTGTTTTTCTAACTTTGAGTTTATCTTAAATTAGAGAAAAATGAACTTTCCCCCATTCTTTACGTATGTATAATTGAACTTATATGAATATTGAATGAAGACTTTTAAATGTGCTATTATAGAAGACTCTAACACACAAAGGAAGCTTCTAGAACAAATTATAGATAAAAATAAAAGCTTAAAGCTATTACATTCTTCTAGCGCTACTACTGAAAGTTTGGCGCATGTAAATAACCTGAAGATAGATTTCTTATTTCTTGATATAGAAATGCCAATAATGAACGGCTTTGAATTTTTAAAAGGTTTAACCATAACCCCGCAAGTAATTATTACTAGCCAAAATCAGAAATACGCCCTTGACGCTTTTGAATTTAACGTCACGGACTTTCTGCTAAAACCATATAGTACTGCGAGATTAGATGCTGCTATTAGCAAAGCAATTGAAAAGTTACGGTCTATAAAGAAGAAACTACCGGAAAGTAGATTGCTAGTAAAACACAACCTTAAGCAGATCGAGCTTAATGTACACGGCATATTATATGTTGAAGCTTTAGGTGATTATGTAAAAGTGGTGACCGAAGACCGCAATTATGTAATTCTATCAACCATGAATGGTTTTAACAATAGACTTGAAGCAAAAAAATTTATAAGAATTCATAAATCTTATATTATTAACCTGAAAATGGTAGAACGCTACAACCACGAGTTCATAGAGATCAAGAATAAGAAAATACCCATTAGTAGAGCAAAAATAGTGGAATTAGATCGTCTTTTAAATTGTTTTGAATAGTAGAATTCTTTACTCTTCTTTTAACATCTTAACGGTTGCAACTGTTCTAAAACCAGTGTGTTCCAAGGAAGAATCCATGCTAGAGCCCATTCTTGCAGATACGCGGTAACTAGCGCAATACGATTGGCTACACAAAAAGGAACCGCCTTTTATTACACGTTCTTTTGCTAATGGATTGTTTGGCGTAAACGGACTTTCTGCACCCTTAGGGTTTACCAGTACCATATTTTTAGCCTTTGTTTCTTTGTAGTAATTGGTATTGTACCAATCACTTGTCCATTCCCAAACATTACCAGCCATATCATATAGACCGTAAGCATTTGGCGGATATGATTTTACCGGAGCTCGTAATTCAAAACCGTCTGCCATTGTATTCTCTACCGGAAACTCACCTTCCCAAGTATTGGCTTTTTGCTTTAAGACCGATGCGTCGTCTCCCCAATTATATATAGTACCAAATGAACCTGCTCTAGATGCAAGTTCCCACTCAGCCTCTGTTGGCAGACGTCTATTTGCCCATTGACAGTATGCCAATGCATCTTCATAAGACACTTGCACCACAGGGTAATTACCTTTTCCCTTTATGCTGCTTTTTGGACCGTTAGGGTGTTTCCAATCTGCACCGATGGTCCAGTTCCACCATTGCGAGAAATCATATAAATTAGGTACCGACGATTTTGCTTTTTTGAAAGTCAGTGAACCAGGTTGTAATATAGAATCGTGAGGTTTTTCTGTACCAACAGGTACTTGCTTTTTAAGTTCTTCCCAATCAATACCCTTTTCAGCTACCGTAACATAACCCGTTGCTTTTACAAATGCCGCAAATTGGACATTGGTGACCTCTGTAGCATCCATAAAAAATCCGTCGACCACAACCTCAATTGCTGGTTTTTCATGATTCATAGCTGTATTATCGCTGTCAACGGCACCTTGCTTGAAAGTGGCTCCGGGAACCCAAACCATACCCTCTGGAGTGGTAACTTCTTCTGGTTTTTCACTTAAAACAGTATGCTCAACTACCTGTATTTTCTGCTCAATATTCTCTGTTACCTTATCTTGAAATTTGTTTTCTTTAGATTCTGACTTACAGTTTACAAATCCCAATATTAATACTCCTAACCCTAAAAATTGTACGCTCTTATTCATACTCTAAATATACTTTCTCCGTTTTAAATTTCAGCCTAATATCCCGATTTTAACGAATAGAAATAGGTATGTTTTAAAAGAAAAGTTTTTAGTTTGTAAAACATCATGTTATAGTACAAAATATGTATGGTTCAAAGTAAGATTATCCTATTTGGCTAACAACCCGTTTTCTAACAAAGGAATTCGAAAACGTTCAGTTTCAGGCTCTGTATGTTCCTGCTCAAAAATTACAGCTGCCCGCTCTAAAACATCAGGATGACTATCTGCAATATTGTTTTGCTCAGTGGGGTCAATCTTTAAATTATATAATTCTAAGGTAGGTTGTTCACCATCTTTTAAATGTTGACGTACTACCTTCCAATCATCCATTCTAATAGCTACTTGCCCACCATATTCCGGAAACTCCCAATACATAAACTCATGCTTGGTTTGCTCCCCTTCTCCTAATAATGTGGGTAAAAAACTAATTCCGTCCGTATTCGGTATTTCAAATGCAAGCATATCGGCAAAAGTAGCCAGCATATCATAATGTGCAGATGCATGATCACTTGTTGAACCTGGTTCAATCTTTCCTGGCCAGCTAAAGAACGTAGGTACACGAATACCGCCTTCATACACAAATCCTTTTCCTTTTCCATACTCACTTTCAAAAGGTTCCGCACTTTCAAAGAATGTTGGGTCTGCACCACCGGCAAAACTTGGTCCGTTATCCGAAGTAAACACAATCAACGTATTGTCATAAATTCCTTCATCTTTTAATTGTTGCACCAATTTACCTATATTTTCATCAAAATATGAAACCATAGCAGCATAGGCGGCATGGGGAGTCTGATGTGAAAAATAGCCATTTCCATTACCGGATAAATAAGGTTTTTCAGGACCAAATTTCTCTTTGTAATAATCAACCCAACGTTGAGGTGCCTGCAGTGCCACATGTGGAATGGGAGTTGCCCAATACAAGAAAAACGAACTATTCTTATGCTCTTCAACAAAGCCGGTAAGTTCTTTAAAAATTAAATCTGGCGCATAATCTGTTAGTGTATAATCTTTATAATTTTCAGATTTGTTGGGATCTAGTCCTTTCGGAAAAGGTGAACTTGGAGCTACCGTATCATTAGCCAAATGCACTCGGTTTTTATTTTTGTACAAATGCAAAGGATAATACGTGTGCGCTTGTCGTTGACAATTGAAGCCGTAGAAAAAATCGAATCCCATTTCATTGGGGACAGAATGTGTATGCGGAGCTCCCAGTCCCCATTTGCCTACTATACCTGTTTTATATCCTTCTTCTTTTAAATAATTGGCAATGGTCTTAGTTCCTTTTGGAACTGGCCGCTGCCCTTCTAAGGTAGAATCTTTAGCCATGGCTTTATAATTCCACACATTACCACGGTCAGTCCACTCATCATTTCCGCGTATAAAAGAATTTCCTGCATGCTTTCCGGTCAAAAACATATATCTGGCTGGTGCGCAAACGGGAGCACTGGAGTAATGCTGTGTAAAAATCATGCCTTCTTTTGATAAAGCATCTATATTAGGTGTTTCAATTTTCTTTTGACCAAAGGCACCTATTTCAGCATATCCTAAATCATCTGCCAAAATGTAAATAATATTTGGTTTTTGTGCTTTTGGTTCCTTTACCTTCTTTTCATCTTCACAGGATAAAAACGGCATAGCAATTAAAAATAAAAGAAATAGATTTTTCATTTTGTCTAGATGGGTTTTAGTCGTTTAAAGATAATCAAATTCAAAGATTTAATACAAAATTTAGTTTTTATCAAAATGAATTATCTCGCATTCAAAAGTATACTAGACGACTTTTCTTGTCTACCTTTATAATCGTCTACAACTCCACATTTACTTATAATATCTTCAACGTTAACTAGACCTTGTTCCTTACTAGTAACTATCCTAAAATCAACTAAAATTGATACTATTAATTCTATCATTTAATTGGTTTGGTTAAATTCAATTTAATATGTTGGCTGTCATTAGTACGACTTAGAAATCCTTCAGGTTTAAAGTCTCACGTTAAAGAAGATCTCTGGTTTTCTCTTACTCTAATTTGCATATAATTAAAAAAATAATACATTGTCCGATGATTTCTCTAACTTGAGAATCATCAAATCCCTGTTCTTGCAATACATCAAACGTGATTTTTGATTTATGTGAATCATTATCCCTAAGTTGATTTTTTATTATTTCAAATAATCTATTTTCTTAATATATCATTAGGCTTCGTAACTAAATTTTTTTTTCAGTTTCTACAAAACGTGTTTCCGTAGTTAGTAATAAATAAATTTAGCTAGAAAAAGAGGATAACTATACATTGTTTTGGAACAACCCTCTCTTACACGTACCAGCCCTCTCTTTTAATTGCGTTGCCAAGAACCATTTGGAATTCGAGGAAATTGTTCTCCAACAAAGGAAATAGTTAGCGCAACCTTTTTAAACACTCTAATTGTTAAAATATGAAAAAATACAACGAAATGGTAGGAATCAATGTCTCTAAAAATGATCTTTAATGCTCGTTTTTATCAAGCTCATGTTCTTAAGGGTTTTCAAGTGTTATAGCGGGTTATAAAAATCTATAAAATTGAGGTACGAGAGAAACAGATCAAAGTCCTGTATTTTATCGTTTTGAAAAAACGGATTATAACTTTTTTAAATTCCTACGTTACTTTTTTGACGAGGATTTGGTTTATATGGAGAAGAATCCATAAAAAATTGAGCGTTAATGGAACATGGTGAAAGAGAAGACCCTTCATTAGGATGTAGGTATTATAGTAGGCTATGCTTAGGTTCATATAGAAGATTTGGCTGAATAATTTTGGATTAGAAAATATCCAGCCTAAAATTAAAAAGATGGATGAATGGTCACAGAACCGTCTACACCAACAGTTGCAAAACACTGGAGCGCAAACGCAAAAATCTAATTAACCTAGAATAAAACAGGAACAAGCATATGCTTAGAGCAGAACACGGATGAGAGGATGACCGGTAGTCCAAAGTCCTACACTACTATTACTGAAAAACGACTATGAGAAAATAGGATATTAAAATATGCTGGTATACTACAGTAGCCTTAAATTTAGTTATAACGAACCATCGTTTAAATGAACTGTATTAATGGTAGTGCAGTGTATGCGGCCCTCCATGCGCTTTTACGCACACAGCAACCTACTCCACTTACTTACATAATTCATTCACTTTCATGTTTTTATGAATCATTTCACTTATAAAGGGTTACAATAAATTTGCTGCCTTTTCCCACTTCACTTATTACAGAAATATCACCGCCATTTTTTTGTATGAATTCCTTACAAAGAATAAGTCCCAATCCTGTACCTCTTTCATTATTAGTTCCAATGGTTGATATATTCTCATCAATCTTGAACAATTTCCCAATAGTTTCTGAAGTCATTCCTACACCGGTATCAATAATGTATAGTTCAATATTAGTATCATTTTCATTATAATTAATAGTAATTGTCCCTCCTTCAGGAGTAAACTTTATGGCATTATTTACCAAATTTCCAATAAATGCTATAGAAGAATTCCTATCAATAAAAATCTTAGTATGGGGTGGGATATTTATTATTATCTCAATATTTTTTTTTGAACTATTGTACTCATAAGGAGCAATACTTGTTTCAACTAATTCTTTTAAGTTAAGATTTTCTTTATTAATTTTTATTTGCCCTCTTTGTATTCTTGACCAAGAAAGTAGGTTTTCTAGTAACTCAAATGCAGAATAGGATGATTTTCTTAACCAAAGAATAATTTTTTTTCTCTCAGAATCTTCATAATCACTATAGTTATTAACTAATAAATCTGTAAGTCCCAATATACCATTGAGGGGGCTCCTGAGGTCATGAGAAATGATGGCATAAAATTTATCTCTTGTAGCATTTAAAAGTTTAAGCTCGTTAAACTGATCCATAATTTTAGTATTCTTAACTTTTATTTCTGCATATGACGATGCTAATTTATAAGCAGAATTCAGTCTAGCAATAAGTTCAATTGGATCAATGGGTTTCCTAATATAATCAACCGCTCCAGCAGATAATGCCATGTTCAGGTTTTCTGCTGTGGTCATTACACCTGTTGCCATAATTATAGGAATGTCTTTTGTCAAATCATCTTGTTTAAGGATTTTAATGGCATCTATACCATTCATAATCGGCATTTCCCAATCACAGATAATGATATCGGGAATAAATTTTCGTGCAACCATACATCCCATTTCTCCATTAAGCGCCTGTAAAACTTTATAATCAGATGCTTTAAGCGTATTTGTTATAATATCTAAAAATCTTTGCTCATCGTCTATAACAAGAATCGTAGTTTTACCCATTGCCTTTTATTTTAGTAGTTCATTGTATTTTTCTTCATTACAAGCCCTCACTGCATTTTCAATATTCAATTTCCATTTAAAAACTGCATTGCTCTCTTTTGTTTTAATTGTATTCAGAATCATGATGATATCACTAAACTCATATACGGTAAACTTTTTTAAAGATATAATGAACGGAGCCAAGTAAGCCCTATCTGCCTCTGTAAGTTGTTTGTATGTTTCTAATTCTTTATTAGTTGTATTGTCAATTTCAATAATTTTAGCTATTGCTGCCTTTGCCTTTGGTAGTATAAACCAGAATGTAGTTCCCCTCCCAAAATTGGATTCGACCCCAATTTCTCCGCCATGTGCCTCAATAGCCAGTTTACAAAAGGTTAACCCCAAACCTGTTGATGCAACTCCCCCTGACTTTTTAACTGCTACTTGAGAGAACTTATCAAAAACAGATGCTAGTTTATCTTTTGGAATACCTTCTCCGGTATCCGTAATAGAAATTTTTATAAAGTCAGTATCCTTAACAGGATCAGCATTTATTGTAATTGAACCATTGTTTGGAGTATACTTTATGGCATTAGTAAGGAAATTTACGATTACCCGATTTATAATTTCTTTATCTGCTTGCAAATTGGCTTTTGCATTTATGTTTTGCTTAACTTCTATTGATTTTCGTTCGTATAAAGGCTGTACTTGTTTTATTGAATCATTAATAACTTCTGCTGCATGAAATTCTTCCACTTGTAGTTTCACTTGCGCATCTTCAAACTTTTGCACATCTAAAATATTGAGTACCATATTCAACATTTGATTACCAGCCTGTACAATTTCTTGTGATTTAGATAAACCAATTATAGTACTTAAAGGATTCTTTAAATCATGAACAATCATACCAGTCATGCCTTCCTTGAAATGGTCGAGTTCTATAAGTTTGTTATTCTTTGCCAATAACTCTTCCTTTTGTTGTATGATATTAGCAGTGCGTTCTTTTACAGTTTGTTTTAACAATTCATTTTGCCGTTTTAACCGTGCTGAGTTTATTCTAATAAGTAACCATACAAGACTGATCGCTATAATTCCATAAATAGAAAAAGCCCACCAAGTTCGTTGCCATGGAGGTTGTATTTTAAAGGCAAAAGCTGCCTTAACACCTGGTTTTCGATAAATATTTTTAGATTTTACTTCAAAAATATAGTTACCTTCAGGCAAGTTGGTGTATTCTTTTTGCTGCTTATTTGTCCAGGCAGACCATGTGGTATCTGAAGAACCAATAAGACGATAGGAGAATAAATTCTTTTCTGATTCTTCGTAAAAAGTAGCAGAATAATGAAAGAACAGATTATGGTTCCTGTATTTTAAAATTACCGGATCATCTGATATTAAGGTAGAATCAATTTGAGAACCCCCATAAATTAAACTATCAACAATAAATACATCTCTAATTAGTGTATTAAAAGGGATATCGTAATTTGTTTTTTGCTTGGGATGATATTCTAAAATTCCTTTATTTGTACCAAAATAGACTAAGCTATCTGAGTATGGATAAAGAGAGTAATCATTAGAAATAAGTATATCCGTAAATTTGTAAAAAGGGGTTTTAATTATTTCATATTCGCCGTTAATTAACTGCAACACTCCCTTTTCGGTAAAATCGCCTTTTTTATATTCCTCAAACCATATCTTGCCACTTGCATCTTGATTAAGATTATATATGCTTTCTGTAAGCATAGAGAAGTCTGGGTGTGGCTCAAAATAATCTCCATCAGAAATATATCGATAAATACCTTTATCCGAACCAAAAATAATTTCTCCATCATTCAAGCGATATGGCATTAGATAATCTACTGGTAAATGATATTGTTCTATGGGATAATGTTTTGAAAAAATTATGCTATCTAGAGTTTCGTTTAAACGAAGTTGATATAAATTATTGTTTGCATTTACCCAGAGATATCCATTGTTGTCTTCATCAATATTTCGTAAATTTTTATCAAAGCCTTTTATGAAATGTTTGAACACCCACTGCTCATTTTTATATTCAATTAACGCTAAGCCTTTATTCCATACATAGGTTATAATATAATTTGGATATTTATGTAATTCTTTTGCTACAGCAGAACTTATATTCTTAAGACTTTTCGATTGTAAGGCTTGATCATCATTTATAACAAATATCCCTTTAAGGCTATTTCCCAATAATAATTTTTCCTTTGCTTGAAGCATGTAAAAATTTTGTCCTCCTGTACCTTCTATTTTTTCAAAGTTATTCTCTTTATTTTGTATATACAGATTATTGGAAGTACCTGCATACAGTTTATTTTTAAATTTTTGAATAGAATATACTGAACCATCTAATCCATTTTTATCGGTATAATTTAAAAATGGTAAATTATTCATAATAAGGCTAATTCCACTTTCAAGTGACGACCATAATTGCCCGTTTAGATCTGTGAACAAAAAATAAATGCCGTTACTTTGTAACCCGTTTTGCTTATTAAACTGGTTTTGTATTTTCCCTTTTTTGTCGAAAACAAGAATACCCTTCGTATTTGTGCCAATGGCAAAATGTCCGTTGTATAACAATGTTCCGCAGTTGGCTTTATTATTTATAAGGAAATCATCTATGACTTCAAACCCTTTGGGTTTCCGGATAAGTACGGATTTTTTTGGGTTAAAAATAAAAATCCCTTTTTCATATGTGACAATTAATATATTGTCATTCTCGTAAGGCAGCATAGCTCGTACACTAACATCGCTTAAGTGTTCTTTACTCCCCGGTAAAAGACGAAGACTGTCGCCAACTAAACTAAATAAGCTTTCTGCTCTTTTTTGAATATAAATTCGATTTCCAACAACAAAAGGCCTACTAAAATTAACATCGTTTTCTATTACATCAATGCTATCATTTTGTAGTATAAATAATTTATTTGCAGCTACAAAAACAACCTTACTTCCTAAAGTAACTATGTCCCAGACTTCTTTAACATCTTGATGCGCTTTGGGAATCTTATTTCTTAATGATTTAAATTGCAGCCTACCACGACTATCCGGTTGTAAATATCCCAAATCACCGTTCAAACCAACATAAATTACACCTTTACGGTCCATAGAAATAGACCTTGGGTCATAAGGTGTTTTTATTTTCCGCCAATTGGCACCATCATATTCCAATACACCATGGTTATTTGTAAAATACATTACACCACGATGGTCTTGCACTGTTGCAAAATTTTGTGAGTGCGCTTTATACTCTTCTGGTGGAAAATTGCGAATAAAAGGAGTTTGAGCATATAAGCCTCCAGTGAACAAAAGTAGAATGAAAAAGCTTTGTATTTTTTTAATCACAATTTTAATTTTTCAAAGCCTTCTCTAAAAGTACTATTTATTAGAAAACAAACAAATCATATTATCTTTCTTTGTTACAAGTTATTACATAATTTTTTAATGATTAATTTTCATTAGTGGCATTTATAAAATATTTTAAGTTTTAATATGATCATTGATTTATACATTAAGACATTACATTAACTTTTTAGTTTAAAACCAATAGAATTGCCTTCATCAAAAATTATGTTAGGTAAGGCTTATGTTAGGTAATACCTGTATTAGTAAGTATAGCTGTCTTAAACACCTACATATATAAAACAAAAAAACCATCACTTTTCAGTGATGGTTTTCTGCGTCAATAATTTAAATCTTACGACTTAATTTCCTTTTTTATAATCCGCTAAGAACTTCTCTAAACCGCTATCAGTTAACGGGTGTTTCAATAATCCGGTAATTGAACTTAAACCACCTGTCATAACATCAGCACCAATTTTAGCACAGTCAATAATATGCATTACGTGACGTACAGAAGCTGCTAGTATTTCAGTTTGGTAACCGTAATTATCATAGATCATACGAATATCTGCAATTAATCCTAAACCGTCAGTTGAGATATCATCTAAACGACCAATGAAAGGCGATACGTATGTTGCACCTGCCTTAGCTGCCAATAATGCCTGACCAGAAGAGAATACCAATGTACAGTTTGTTCTGTATCCTTTATCAGAAAAATACTTGATCGCTTTTACACCTTCTTTGATCATAGGTACCTTAATTACGATCTGTGGGCTAATTTTAACCAACTTCTCACCTTCTTCGATCATACCTTCATAATCTGTAGAAATTACCTCGGCACTAACATCACCATCAACCAAGTCACATATTTTCTTGTAATGCGCCAAAATGTTTTCTGCACCAGTAATTCCTTCTTTTGCCATTAAAGATGGGTTTGTTGTAACACCATCTAAAATACCCATATCCTGAGCTTCTTTAATCTCGTCTAAATTTGCTGTATCTATAAAAAATTTCATCTTTATCTAATTTTAAATTTATTATCAATGTCTTTTGGGCACGCCCTAAAGATCGTTTACTTTAAAAAATCTACTACTTGTTGGTATACTTGATCACCGGTGAATCCAAATTTTTCATCAAGTACAGTTGCCGGTGCAGAGTAACCGAAATGCTCTAAACCGAATACTTTCCCGTTTGGTCCTGCTAAACCTTCCAAGTTTACAGGTAAACCTGCCGTAAGACCGAATACTGGCTTGTTTGGCGGAATCACTGCTTCTTGGTATGCTTCTGACTGTTGCCTAAATATACCTTCAGATGGTATTGAAGCGATGTTCACTTTCAACCCTTCTTTCTCTTCCAATAATTTTGTTGCAGCTACCAATGTTGCTACTTCAGAACCGTTAGCGATCAAGATTACGTCTGGATCAGCTACTTCTTGTACCAAGTAACCTCCTTTTTCCGCTCCCAATGCTTCTTCATAACGGTTACCGCTCTTAGCAGGAAGATCTTTTATCCCTTGACGAGATAAAATAAGTCCCGTAGGCGTTTTTTGGTTTTCCATTGCCATTTTCCAAGCAACATTTGTTTCTTGAGAATCTGCAGGACGCAATGCTACGAAACTTTGCTCGTGGCTGTGGTTCTTTAATTTCTCTAACAAACGTATTTGAGCTTCTTGCTCTATTGGCTGGTGTGTTGGTCCATCTTCCCCTACTCTAAAAGCATCATGTGTCCAAACAAACTTCACCGGTAATTCTTGAATACAGCTTAAACGAATAGCTGGCTTCATATAATCTGAAAATACAAAGAATGTTGCCACTACCGCCATTACTCCGCCGTGAAGGGCTATACCATTTGCCATAGTTGCCATGGTCAACTCTGCTACACCTGCTTGTAAGAATGCCCCTGAGAAATCACCTTTTTGTAAAACGCTAGTCTTCTTTAAGAAACCATCTGTTTTATCACTATTGGATAAATCTGCAGATGATACGATCATATTCTCTACATTCTGTGCCAAATACGCCAAAACGTTAGATGAAGCGGCACGTGTTGCCTGACCATCTTTCTGAGCTACAGAACTGAAATCCAATTCTGGTAATTTACCTTCTAAGAAACCATCTAGTTTTGCAGAAAGCTCAGCATTTTCTGAACGCCATGCATCGATCTCTCTTTTCTTTGCCTGTGCATCGTCTTTCTTTTTATTGATAATACCTTCGTAGTACTCTTCTACTTTTGAATAAATATCAAAAGGATTCTCAATATCAGCACCTAAATTCGCCAAGGTCTTCTCATAATCCGCACCTGTATCGCCAATTGGCTTTCCGTGTAGTTCCGTATATCCTTCGTACGAAGTACCGTCTGCAGTTACGCAACCTTTCCCCATTATCGTTTGACCGATAATCAATGTTGGCTTTTCTGTTTCTGCGTTGGCATCTGTTAAGGCCTTTCTAATTTGATCGTGATCATGACCATCAATTGTAACCACGTTCCATCCCCATGCTTCATATTTCTTAGCAGTATCTTCTGAAGTTACCTCATCTGTTTTAGATGATAATTGAACATCGTTAGAATCATAGAACATAATAAAGTTGCTTAAGCCTAAGTGACCTGCAATTCTACCCGCACCTTGAGAGATTTCTTCTTGTACACCGCCATCAGAAATAAAACCATAGATTTTATGGTTCATCCAATCTCCAAAACGTGCTTTCAAGAAGTTTGCCGCTACTGCAGCACCAACACCCATAGTATGACCTTGACCCAATGGACCAGATGTATTTTCAATTCCTCTTGCTACATCAACCTCTGGGTGACCCGGAGTTACCGATCCCCATTGTCTAAAATTAGCTACATCATCTTTTGCATAGTTTCCCAATAGGTAATACTGAGCATACATTAAAGTGGATAAGTGCCCTGCATCCATGAAAAAACGATCACGAAACGGCCACTTCATATCAGAAGGATCGTAGTTGAAAAATTCAGAATATAAAATGTGCATGTAGTCTGCGCCTCCCATTGGCCCACCTGGGTGTCCAGAATTTGCCTTTTCTACCATCGCTACAGCTAATGCCCTTATATTATCGGCTGCTAATTGATCTAGTTCCTTGTTCATTATATTATTAGATTATTTTTCAGGTTCGTGTTTATTTTAATATCTACTAAAATCTCCCCCAAAGATACTTTATATAGGGCTTTAATTAAAATATTTCGACGAACATAATTCTATAGTATTCAAGAGATAAACCCTTGATCACTTATAGAATACCATAACAGCCTTCCCGAAAGGGTTTTCGAAAAATACATGCTAAAGAAACACGCAGGTAACACCTATAACATCATGTAAATAAATTAGTTATATAATTTTCTCTGGTTTTCTTAAAACCACCTATACCTCAGCTGTATTAAATTTGAAATACACCTCATAATTATCTACTATAAATTATTAGATGCTATATATAACACTTTCCTTTATTTCTGTACCCAAAATTATAGAGAAACTATACCAAATACAGCTACCGTATCAGAATTTTCTAATAAAACAATAAAATATCCTTCCTTAATCTTTTTGTAATTTAATACCTAAACCTCACTTCTTCCTCACAATAGTCTCCTCGCCTTTACCAATAATTACTACATTGGTTGTAGTCAAAAATAATCCGGTTTCCACTATACCGGGTATAGTTTTTAATTGCTGCTCTAAATCGGTCAATTTTATATGAGTATCCCATATATCAATATCTACAATATCGTTATTCTCATCTGTCTTGTAGTTGGCATCACCGTTCATACGTTGTACGGGACTCAGCCCTAAACTATCTAATTCTTTAACAATCAACTGTGTAGCAAACGGTATGGTTTCTATAGGCAACTTGAATTTACCCAGTTTAGAAACACTTTTAGAGGAATCTGCAATTATAATATTCAAATCAGAATTATGGGCAACGATTTTTTCACGCAATAATGCTCCGCCTCCGCCTTTGATCAATTGAAAATCTTCATCAACTTCATCTGCACCATCTATGGTAACATCCAATCTCTTTGCTTCTGCCAAAGAGATTATTTTTATCCCCAGCTTAGTTGCTAATTTTTCTGTTTCATCAGAGGTTGCAACGGCTTTGATCTGTAATCCGTTTTGCACCATTTCACCTATTGCTTCTATCATAAAAAATGCTGTAGAACCTGTGCCTAGTCCTACTGTCATTCCTGATTCCACATACTTTACCGCTTCTAATGCTGCTACTTTTTTTTCGTTTACCGCGCTCACTTTATGTACTAATTAAGGTTTATCTGAGGCTAAAGATATTTAGAATTAATAGATCATATTACCCTTATTCAAAAGTAATCTTCAAAAAAAATGTGATTTATACGTTCTAAACTACGCTAAAAAGAAAAACGTTAACAATTGATGCTAATGTTATTTTCAATATGTTGTAATGATAATATAGGCACATGACAGCAAAATGTTGATCTACCCACTATATAATCATGGCATAAATTCCTCAAATAACTATTTGCATTATTAGATAGAACAAGTAATTGGCAATTAGTCTGATCAACATAGCTTTTTAAAGAATTTTCAGAATCTAATTTGTAGAAATTATGATAGATCCCTCTTAATCTCTCAGTAATAAACTCATGATTTAACTGCTGTAGTTCCGTTACTTGAGCAGCTGGCTTGTGCATACTGGCAATTTGTATTCCGCTATTAAAATACCTAGCCAAATCTATCATAGGGTTTAATTCGTCTCCCTTAAATAAATGATTATATTCTGATATTAACGAAATGGCTTGCAAATTTTCAAAACGAACCCTTGGCGGAATTACCATTATAGGACATTGGTATCCATGATTTAGTATTCTTACCGTGTTTCTTCCTAAAAATATAGTTTCATCATCAGCACCACCGCTAGTACTCATAATTATATAATCTATACGATGCTCTTCTACCACTTCTTTTACTTCATCTACCAGCATTGAAAATGTAGAAATAGCAGTATACGTATGAAGCGGATTGTTATACTCTTTTTTTATTTGGCCTAGCGTTTTCCGCAATCCTTTTTCTGAAGCAGATTGAGCGGAACAACCTTTGACCGTATCTAATACTTTGCCTGCCATTAAGCGGTTACTGTGCATTTCTGGCGTATAGGCATTTAAAAAGTGAAATATACATTCAGATTCTGCAAACAATTGCAAGGCATACTGTGTAGCATTCCACGCAGCAGATGAAAAATCGGTCGGTATTAGTATATTTTTCATAAATGAACTCTTCATTTGATGCTAAAATTAGCACGCCCAAAGAATGGAAACTATGACATTTATCAATTTCAATAATTATTTAAAAACCGTCAGCAAGTTCTTGTAAGGTATCCTCTTTTAAAACTCCTATCTTTTTGCCTTCTGTTTTTATAAATCCTTTTTTCTTAAATTCAGAAATCATACGAATTAACGACTCTGTAGCAGCACCAACAATGTTTGCATAATCATCCCTACTAAGGGTTAATGACAAAAATCCGTCCTCATCTTCTCCGTAATTTTTCCTTAAATAAATAAAAGCTTCTGCCAAACGTTGCTTCACTGTTTTCTGAGACATGTTTACAATAACATCATCTGCCTCTTTTAAATCATGGGCCATATGACGTAACACTTCTAAAGAAAAATACGGATTTGTATTCAGCGTGTTTGATATTACTTCCTTTGGTATAAAGCACACTTCCATATCATTAATGGCAGTTGCACTTAAATTGGTAAAATCTTCAGCGATGACAGAACGTTGCCCCATTATCTCCCCTTTATTGGTCAATTTTACAATTTGCTCTTTACCATTACTACTCAATTTAGACAACTTGGAAACACCATCTCTAACACAAAAAACACCATCTAACTTTTGTCCCTCTATAAATAAAGTATCTCCCTTTTTTATCTTCTTGGATATTTTAGAGTCCGACACCTTTTTTAATTCATCTTTATTTAATGCACGGAGTGAATTAAACTGTCTAATTATACAATTCTCACATCTATTTTCCATGGCAATATTTTTAAATATATTGCAAAATTAAACAAGCCTAGTTTGTTAAAAACTGACAATTATCATGTTTTAGAAAGTGTTTGATTTTCACCTTTGCCATAACTTTTAGTTAAATATTATGCAGGTAGATACATGTTTTCATTGCGGAGACCCTTGTGACAGACATCATATAACATATGATGAAAAATCGTTTTGTTGTACCGGTTGCAAAACCGTTTATGAAATATTCTCTACCAACGACCTGTCCCATTATTATGAATTACAAGAAGCCGCAGGCTCTACACCTAAGGCTATTGAAGGAAAATATGATTTTCTGGACAATGAAGAAATCATAGCTAAACTAACAGAATTTAATGATGGTCATATTCAAATTATAAACCTATACATACCCACTATTCACTGTAGTTCCTGTATCTGGATTTTAGAGAATTTAAACAAACTGAACAAGCATGTAACAAACTCTCAAGTAGATTTTCCAAAGAAAACGATTAGGGTTACTTATAAAAATGAAGATTTTAGCCTAAAAAGCCTAGTGTTGCTTTTGGCAAAAATTGGGTATGAACCTTACATCTCACTAGAAGATTTTGAAGGAAAAAAGAAAGCATCTGACCGAAGTCTGATCTATAAACTTGGCGTTGCCGGTTTTGCCTTTGGTAATGTAATGTTTCTTTCTTTTCCCGAATATTTTGACCTGGGTACTAGTGCTGACTCTGGCGGAGAATATTGGCTGAACAAATATCAAGAACTATTTAGATGGATGATGTTCGTTTTCTCCCTACCTGTTGTGTTCTATGCAGGGTGGAGTTATTTTGTGTCTGCATATAAAGGTTTACGGGCAAAACTTTTAAATATTGATGTACCCATTGCTCTTGGTATTTTGGTTTTATTTCTAAGAAGTACTTATGATATTGCTTTTAATTTGGGGAGCGGATTTTTTGATTCCCTCACCGGACTCGTATTTTTTCTATTACTGGGCAAGTTCTTTCAACAAAGAACCTACAGTTTTTTATCTTTTGAACGTGACTACAAGTCGTACTTCCCTATTGCCATAACTAGATTGACCACTAGCGGAAAAGAAGAAACCGTACCGGTACAGGAAATTGAAAAGGGAGACCGTATTTTAATCAGAAATGAAGAGATGATTCCCGTTGATGGTACTTTGGTATACGGAAACGCACAAGTAGATTATAGTTTTGTTTCTGGAGAATCTGAACCTGTAGCAAAAGAGATTGGACAGCAGGTTTTTGCCGGTGGAAAACAACTGAACGGTGTTATAGAGGTAATTGCCTTAAAATCTGTTTCTCAAAGTTACCTGACCCAGTTATGGGGCAATGCCGTTTTTAAAACAGATAAGGTAACGTCATTTCAAAACCTAACAGATAGTATTGGAAAACGCTTTACTATCACAGTGCTTTCCATTGCTTTTATTTCAACTGCTTTTTGGCTATACTATGACCCATCTAAAGCCATGAACGTTTTTACCGCTGTGTTAATTATTGCTTGTCCGTGTGCCATAGCTTTGGCCTCTCCATTTACCTTGGGAAACATGTTGCGCATTTTTGGCAAGAAGAAATTCTATATCAAAGACACCCAGACCATTGAGCGGTTGGCAAAAATAGATACCGCCATCTTTGATAAAACAGGCACAATTACTACTTCTCAAAAAAGCACCGCACACTATGAAGGTATGCCCTTATCACCAGAAGAAGAATCTATTTTAAAGAATACCATAAGAGCTTCTAACCATCCTTTAAGTAGATCTTTATATGACCTGCTTAAGGAACAGAATATCATTACTTTAGATGAATACGAAGAACATATTGGAAAAGGGTTAGAAAGCTCAAAAGACGACATAAACATGAAAATTGGCTCTGCTAACTTTGTAGGTAAAAGTAGTTCAGAAAATCTATTGGATACATCTATTTACATCAGCGCTAATAATGCGTATAAAGGAAGGTATGTTTTTCAAAATCAATATCGTGACGGGCTTTCCTCTGTATTCAAAAGTATGTCAGAATCAATTAATCTGGCCATACTATCCGGTGATAATGAAGGAGAAAAAGAACGATTGGAAGCACTGCTGCCAAAAATGACTCCCTTGTACTTTAATCAAAAACCAGAAACCAAACTAGAGTTCATAAAATCTTTACAGGATCAAGGAAAAAAAGTACTTATGGTGGGTGATGGTTTAAATGACGCCGGAGCTCTTGCTCAAAGTAATGTAGGCATTGCCATATCTGAAAACATTAATGTCTTCTCCCCTGCCTGCGATGCCATATTAGATGCTTCTAAATTTCAGCAGCTCTACGGTTACATACTGGCATCTAAAAAAGCAATCCGTATTATTAAAATGAGTTTTATTCTATCATTACTTTATAATTGCGTGGGACTGTATTTTGCAATTACAGGACAATTAGAGCCGGTAATAGCTGCTATTCTAATGCCACTGAGCTCTATAAGCATTGTTATTTTTACTACGGTAATGACCAACCTTATCGGCAGAAAATTATCATAATCAAAGAGCAGTTATCAAACTTCCATATGACATCAATTTTCTAATTAAGTTTGATTCTGCCCTACTCCATTTTTTCCGCTGTACATGAGTATTTAAAGTAATTCTAATTAGCGAAATACACATTTACAAAATTGAAGTTAATTGCTTACTTACAGCTTATTACACCCAACCTTTATAACCTAAACATAATTTTCATTTTAAAAATATTAAGAAAACTTTTAAAGTATGACAATTGTCATTTTCTTTGGTTTACATCCCTCTTATTTTTACAGAATAATTCAAGTAGGTATGAGTGTTATATATGTTTTACTAGCAATTAGTCTAGTTGTGGCAATTATCTTTTTCGTCGCTTTTATCGTATCGGTTAGGCAAGGACAGTATGATGATTCTTATACCCCCTCAGTGCGTATGCTTTTTGAAGATGAACTGGTGAAAACCAGCAAGAATGAAAAGAGTGAAATAAATAAAAAATATGTTGAACATTAGTAATAGCGTCAAGAGTCCCATCTCTATTTTCTCTTTGTTCTTCTTTTAGAAAAATAAAATCCAACTAAATAAACAAGTATAATTATGGAAGTACAGCAGTTTTATTACGATAACAAAATCGTGAAAAATTTCCTTTATGCAACCATGTTCTGGGGTATAGTGGGTATGTCCGTTGGCTTATTGTTAGCCTTCATGTTCATGTTCCCTAACATAACCGATGGTATATCATGGTTAAGTTTTGGTCGCTTACGCCCGTTGCATACCAACGCGGTAATTTTTGCATTTGTAGGTAATGCTATCTATGCGGGTGTCTACTACTCTACACAACGCCTTCTAAAGGCTCGTATGTATAGTGACTTTCTAAGTAAATTCAACTTTTGGGGCTGGCAGTTAATCATTGTGGCTGCGGCCATAACATTACCCTTGGGTTATACAAGTTCTAAAGAATATGCTGAACTTGAATGGCCAATAGACTTAGCAATTGCGGTTGTTTGGGTAGCTTTTGGTGTAAACCTTATAGGTACCATGATAAAAAGAAGACAGCGTCACCTTTATGTGGCTATCTGGTTTTATCTAGCAACGTTTGTAACTGTTGCCGTACTTCATATTTTTAATAGTCTAGAGCTACCGGTTACTGCATTTAAAAGTTACTCTGTTTACGCTGGTGTACAAGATGCATTGGTACAGTGGTGGTACGGACATAATGCAGTTGCGTTCTTCTTGACTACTCCGTTCCTAGGGCTTATGTATTACTTTGTACCTAAAGCCGCAAATAGACCAGTATATTCTTATAGACTATCTATTGTTCATTTCTGGTCATTAATATTTATATATATCTGGGCAGGTCCTCACCACTTATTATATTCCGCTTTGCCAGATTGGGCCCAGAACCTTGGGGTAGCTTTTTCAATTATGTTACTAGCACCATCTTGGGGTGGTATGATCAACGGACTTCTGACACTTCGTGGTGCTTGGGATAAAGTTCGTACCGATCCTGTTTTAAAATTTATGGTCGTTGCTATTACCGGTTATGGTATGGCAACTTTTGAAGGACCTTTACTTTCTCTTAAAAACGTAAACGCAATTGCCCACTTTAGTGACTGGATTATTGCTCACGTTCATGTTGGTGCTTTAGCATGGAACGGATTTTTGACTTTTGGTATGATCTATTGGTTGGTACCTAAAATGACCAAAAACAAATTGTTCTCTGTTGGTTTGGCAAATTTCCACTTCTGGATCGGTACTTTAGGTATTATTCTATATACACTACCTATGTATGTAGCTGGTTTTACACAAGCCTTAATGTGGAAAGAGTTTAATCCAGATGGTACGTTGGTTTACGGTAACTTCTTAGAAACCGTAAATGAAATCATGCCAATGTATTGGATGCGTGCTATAGGTGGTAGCCTTTATATTGTTGGAGCATGTGTTATGATCTATAACGTAGTACGTACCATTAAATCTGGTAGTACTATTGCAGATGAATTAGCTGAAGCCGCAGCACTAACTACCGTATCTAAACGCAGAACTGCCGGTGAAACTTTTCATACTTGGTTAGAGCGTAAGCCTATCCAGTTAACCATTTTAGCTACCGTTGCAATTTTGATCGGTGGTATAATACAGATTGTACCTACTATATTGGTAAAATCTAATATACCAACGATTACCAGTGTAAAACCATATACACCATTAGAACTAGAAGGGCGCGACCTTTACATTCGTGAGGGTTGTGTAAGTTGTCACTCTCAAATGGTTCGTCCTTTTAGAAGTGAGGTGGAGCGTTATGGTGAATATGCCAAAGCCGGTGAATTCGTATATGACCACCCATTCCTTTGGGGTAGTAAGCGTACTGGTCCAGATTTACTACGTGTTGGTGGCAAATACTCTGACAACTGGCACTTAAACCATATGTATGATCCACAAAGCACATCATCTGGTTCTATTATGCCTTCTTACTCTTGGATGATACGCGATAAACATGACCGTAGCGATATTCAAGCTAAAATGGAAGCTATGGTAACCCTAGGTGTTCCTTATACCGAAGAAGATATTGCAAATGCCAAAGCTTCAATGGATGCACAGGCAGAGAAAATTGAAAAGAACCTATACAGTGATCCCGATTTTGCAAAATCATACGAGGCAGATAAAAAATATGCCGCTGAAAATGGAGATGACTTTATAGAAATGAGGGACCGTGAAATTGTATCCTTAATTGCATACCTACAACGATTAGGTACTGATATTAAGATCAAAGAAACTGGCGAATTATTATCTGAAAACTAAAACAAAAAATCATGTTCAAATTTGTAAAAGGTTACATGGAAACTATAGATGGGGTAGCAACCTACCCCATGATATCATTACTAATCTTCTTTGTGTTTTTTACACTATTATTTTGGTGGGTAATTACAGCCTCAAAATCATACATAAAAGAAGTTAGCGAATTGCCTTTAGAAGAAGATAACCAACAAAACAACCAATTATGAAAAACAATACAGCCTGGTGGTTAAGAATAACAGTAGCCTTTTTTCTGGTCATTATTCTTATGGAAGTGTATATTGATAGTGGTGACAAACCTGCTTTCTTAACATACCCAACATTGATGTTTGGCTTTATGGCACTTATTCTATTGCTTTTAATAGCAATAGCATTTATTGTGCAAGCCATTGAAAATGTACTTTACAATACCCTAGATGAAGAAGCAAAGGTACGTTACTTAGCTACTAAAGAGAAAAAATGGGAATGGACATGGGGTAAAAACATGTACAACAAACTGTTGGGCAGTAAACCTATGGAAGCCGAAGGCGAAATTATTCTTGACCATAACTATGACGGAATTCGCGAGTTAGATAATAATTTACCGCCTTGGTGGGTATACCTATTCTATGCTTCTATCGTATTTGGTGTAGTTTATTTACTCCGTTTTCATGTTTTCAATGACTATAACCAAAAAATGGAATATGAACAAGAGGTTGCTGCTGCTCAATTAGAAATTGAAGCATACAAAAAAACAGCAAAAGGTCTTGTTGATGCCAATACGGTAGTTTTTTTAACGGACGCTTCTGATATTAGCGCCGGTAAAGGAATATTTGAAAGTAACTGCGTTGCTTGCCATATGGCAGATGGTGGTGGCGGTATAGGACCTAACCTAACAGATCAAAACTGGATTCTTGGTGGCGGTATCAAAAACGTTTTCCACACCATATCAGAAGGTGGCCGTGACGGTAAAGGTATGATTGCCTGGAAACAAAACTTAAAACCTGTAGAAATTGCACAAGTGGCTAGTTATGTTTTAACTTTTCAGGGCACTACACCGGCAAATCCAAAAGCAGCTGAAGGCGATATCTGGGTTGATCCAAATGCACCGGTACAAGAAGCTCCTGCCGACACAATACCGGCTGTAAAAATAGATTCTGCAGCGGTTACCATGAACTAAGTACAGAGATAGGTTAAAACTGTTCCAAGCGTTTAAAGAGAGAGAGACTATGTCACAAGATCAAGATAATTTTAGAGATTCCATAGGTACCATTAAGGAAGATGGTAAAAGAGCTTGGGTATTCCCCAAAAAGCCCAGTGGTAAGCTTTATGAGTATCGTAAATATGTGAGCTATGTGCTACTTATTTTCTTGATTGCATCTCCTTTCATTAAAATAAACGGCAACCAATTCTTAATGTTCAATGTCCTTGAAAGACGTTTTAACATTTTTGGATTCCCTTTTTACCCGCAAGATTTTCACCTCTTTGTAATTTCCATGATTATTGGAGTGGTTTTTATCGCGCTGTTTACAGTCGCATTTGGGCGTATTTTCTGCGGCTGGATGTGTCCGCAAACAATATTCCTAGAAATGGTTTTCCGTAGAATAGAATATTGGATTGATGGTGACCGAGGTGCCCAAATGCGACTGGACAGACAAGAATGGAATGCAGAAAAAATACGTAAACGTGTTTTAAAATGGATTATATTTTTTATTATTTCGTTTATTATAGCCAATGTATTCCTGGCCTACCTTATTGGTAGTGACCGTTTAATTCAATACGTTACTGACGGTCCATCTCAACACGTAAGTACCATGGTATCGTTATTGATTTTTACAGGTGTGTTCTATTTCGTATTCGCCTGGTTTAGAGAGCAAGTATGTATCATTGCCTGCCCTTACGGACGTATGCAAGGGGTTTTATTAGACAACAAATCTATTGTTGTAGCTTATGACCATAAACGCGGAGAAGCTGAAAACGGTAGAAAAAAATGGCGTAAAAATGAAGATCGTGAAGAACTTGGCCATGGCGATTGTATAGACTGTTTTCAATGTGTAAACGTTTGCCCTACGGGAATAGATATTAGAAACGGAACGCAATTAGAATGTGTAAACTGTACTGCTTGTATTGATGAGTGCGATACTATAATGGAAAAGGTAAATCTACCAAAAGGGTTGATCCGTTATGCCAGTGAAGATGAAATTACCAAAAAGGAAAAGTTTAAGTTTACACCACGCTTAAAAGGGTATACGGCTGTTTTGGTTATTTTAACGGGTATTTTAGTTGGTATGATGTTCTTGAGAAATGATCTAGAAGCAAATATTTTAAGGCTTCCGGGGCAGCTTTATGAACACAAAGAAGGTAATATTATCAGTAACGTATATACGTATAAATTGCTTAATAAAACAACCAAACCTGTTGAAGATGTACATTTTAAACTGATATCGCCAAAAGGTGAGATTAAATTAGTGCGCCATGAGAATTTTGATGTAGCTCCTGAAGCTTTGGCAGAAGGCACCCTGTTCATTGAGATAAACCAATCTGTCTTAAG
Organism: Maribacter ulvicola; assembly: GCF_900155985.1. Taxonomy (GTDB): domain Bacteria; phylum Bacteroidota; class Bacteroidia; order Flavobacteriales; family Flavobacteriaceae; genus Maribacter; species Maribacter ulvicola. The sequence goes on along the minus strand of NZ_FTMA01000008.1, from coordinate 97,706 downwards.
TGGAGATAAAAACAACCTTAAAATTGGGGTGTACAGTAATGATAAGTTAATTGAGACCACTACGGCTCGCTTTTTAGCTCCACGTAGTTATAAATAGAATTTAAAACAGAAACATCATGAAGATTAATTGGGGTACCGGTATTATTATTGCCATAGCAGCATTTATTAGCTTTATCTTGTTTTTTGTCATTACAATGACTACCAGCCATAATGCTAACCATGATTTGGTTACAAAAGAGTATTACAAGGCTGAACTTGGCTATCAAAAAGAAATAGATGCCGAGAGAAATGCCACTACTGCATCTTCACAAATAGAGATTAAAAAATCTCCAGAGGGTTTACTCGTAATTTTTCCAAAGGGCTATGATGATACCAATGTAAAAGGTACAATTTCCCTATACAGACCATCCAATAAGAATTTGGATTTTAATTTACCCATTAGTTTATCCGATTCTCATTTGCTCATACCTGACAATAAATTATTGGATGGTCGTTGGGATATAAAAGTTTTCTGGGAACACGAAAACAAAGAATTTCTCCATAAAAAGAGTATTACATTTTAAATTATGTTATTATCTGCCCTCATATTAGGTCTCATGGGAAGTTTGCATTGCGTTGGTATGTGCGGTCCCATTGCCTTTATGCTTCCGGTAGATAGAACAAACAACTACAAAAAATTCGGACAGATATTTATCTATCACTTTGGGCGTTTAATGGCTTATGCGATCATAGGTCTACTGTTTGGCCTGTTAGGAAAGGGACTTTCAATATTTGGAATACAACAAAAGTTATCTATTTTTATTGGTATCATCATGATACTGATAGTTTTGATTCCGTATAACACCTTCAATAAATACAATTTATCTAAGCCAATTTACAAAGTCATATCAAAAGTTAAGAATCAGCTAGGAAAAGAATTAAAGAAAAAATCGGCCGACACCTTTTTAACCATTGGATTTTTAAACGGATTTTTACCTTGTGGTTTAGTGTATATGGCTCTTTTTGGATCTATTGCCATGGGCGATGCTCTAAGAGGTAGTTTGTACATGATACTATTTGGCATGGGTACTATACCATTAATGACGGCTGCCATTTATTTTAGCAACTTATTAAAAGGTGGTGTTCGCCAAAAAGTACAAAAAGTCATTCCCGTATTTGTAATAATCATTGGTGCTCTTTTTATACTTAGAGGACTTGGTTTGGGCATACCATACGTATCGCCGGCCCCAGTTACCCAAGTAGCATCAAGTGCTATAGAATGTCATAACTAATGACCATAACCAAATAAACCAGTTCATATGAAACCTTTACCGAACGAGATAGTGCTTCGCCCTAGGTTTCAACTGCATATACCAAAAAACAAAGAAACCGTTCTTAGAAAATTTGAAAAAACGAAAGAAAATTCGTTTTTAGTCAAGCGCTTAGATGAACATATTTTTATAAAATTCAACCATAAAAATCATCACTTTTGGTCGCCACAACTACATTTAGAAATAGATGAAGTAGATGATATTAGCTGTAAATTATATGGTGTTTTTGGTCCCAACCCTACCCTATGGACTTTCTTTATGTTTATCCATTTTGTTATTGCTACCCTTTTTATCATTATAGGGATTTGGGCATATTCAAGTGCATCATTAGGTAAAAATTATCACATTCAAATAGGAATCATGACCATGCTAATTGTCCTATGGTTTGTGCTCTATTTTGCCGGTAGAAGTGGAAAAAGAAAAGGGAGGCCACAAATGCATGAGTTACATGATTTTATGACAAATGTTCTTTCATCCTAAATTTTACAGTTTTACCCACATCGCTATATTTAATATTAAGAACTCTACAAACAACCTAACCTATGAAACGTATTCTATACTTAACATTCACCATTGCTTTTTTAAGTATGGTAAAAACTTTTGCCCAAGATTACGTACCAGAACCAAAGGGAACTGATAATATGGCCTATAAATGGGGGAAAATGGCATTAGATGCTACCGCCTCCGATACCGAAAAGTTTAAACCTAGACCTACCATTACTTCTCGTTACTTGGGGCTGATTTTTATCTCTATTTTCGATGCCTGGTCACGCTATGACGAAAAAGCAATTCCCGTTTTTTTAAAAGCTGCCGAAAGGAGACCTTTAGCTGAGCAAAAGATATCTAACAAGGAAATAGCTATTAGCTATGCCGCTTTTGGAGCTATGAAAGAATACTATTATTCCGACACCGAAATGTTTAGAGAATTTATGATAGAATTAGGGCTTGACCCAGACAATACCTCAATGGACCCTAACACTCCTGAAGGAATTGGAAACTTGGCCGCTAAGGCAACCATTGAAGCCAGAAAAAATGATGGAAGCAATCAATATGGTACAATAGCAGGATCTAAAGGAAAACCGTATTACGATTACACCAATTACAAACCTGTTAATACTGCTGATGAAAATACCGATATTAATCTTTGGCAGCCTAAATATTTCTCTGATGGTAATGGTGGCCAATACGCCCCAGGATGCCTTACTCCCTACTGGCAAAAAGTAACACCGATCACCTTGACATCGGCTGATCAGTTTAGACCGGGACCACCACCAATATATGGTTCTCAACAGTTAAAAAAAGAAGTAAAAGAAGTGGTTGACCTACAAGCTAACTTATCTGATGAGGATAAGGCGCTGGTTGAGTTTATGCGTGACGGTCCGCAATCTGTGCAACAAGCGGGACATTGGTTAAAATTTGCACAAGACGTTTCTCGACGTGATAACCATACCCTTGATCAAGATGTAAAAATGTATTTCTTAACTGAAATAACCGCTATGGATGCCTTTATAGCTTCTTGGGACTCTAAGATGTTCTATGATTATGCAAGGCCTTATGCACTAGTTCACGAATATTACAAAGACCAAACGATTAAAGCTTGGGGCGGACCTGGAGTAGGGATCGTAGAAATGAAAGGACAAGAATGGAGACCATACTCTCCAGATATTTTTCTTTGCCCACCGTTCCCTAGTTACACTTCTGGTCATAGCACTATAAGTGGTAGTTGCGCAGAAGTACTACGCTTATTTACAGGAGATGAATATTTTGGTGAATCAGTAGAATTAACACCCGGAGCTCTAACTGAAATTGATACTGCTTTCTACGGAAAACCTGTTACCATAACTTTTCCCACCTTTACGGAAGCCGCAAACATGGCCGGTATGTCTAGAGTTATGGGCGGTTACCACATCCAAGCCGATAATATTGCAGGTTTGGAGTTAGGTAGGGATGTTGCTACACAAGCTTGGAAATTTTATAATGAGCATTTAGGTAACTAAAAGAAATTTAATTTTATAAAATTAGAAAAGGAGCCCAGTTTAGGCTCCTTTTTTTTGGTTAATAATTTTATTTTATGATATTATTCATATTCTAAAAAATCTTTATTGCTGATATTTACATGATATAAACTAACTCGTATGATTTCATTCAGAAATATCGCTTATATTTTAATCTAACACACATTTGCCTATGTTTTCAAAAGCCTGCGAATACGGAATTAGAGCATCAACTTATATAGCCTTAAAATCGCTAGAAGGTACTCGTGTAAACTTTAAAGAGATTGCGGAGAAGATTGATTCACCTGCAGCCTTTACTGCCAAAGTTTTACAGCAATTAACTAGATGCAATATCATTAGCTCGGTAAAGGGCCCGTCTGGAGGTTTTGAAATTGATAATACCAAAATACCTGAAATAAAACTTAGCCAGATTGTGCATGCCATAGACGGAAACAAAGTTTATGAAGGTTGTGGTCTGGGACTTAAACAATGTAACGCTAATAAACCTTGTCCCGTTCATGATAGATTTGTTCAAGTGAGAAATGATTTGCAAAATATGTTAGAAAATACAAGCCTTTATGATCTAACCATAGGCATAGAAGAGGGACTAACTTTTTTAAGACGTTAAAAACAGTTTTTTAAAAAATCGTTAATGCTTAATTTTAAGTCTATTACTACTTAATAAAATACCTAATACAGCCACTAAAAGAACTAAACTTGCTATTGCCAAAATAACACTATATTCTGGGAATAAAGTACCCTCTTGCCATGACATTATAGCTTTATAAAAAATTAGTGCTTCTGTAAGTAAAAAGCCCAAAACATATAACCAGAGCATTTTTTTATTCAGTGATAGTAATTTAAAATTGTCCAAAAAAAGAAATAAACTTAAAGTTACTACGCCTAAAAACGTCCAATGCAAATAACCGATTGTAAAATCTAAATACACTACTGCCATATTAGCAAAATACGGTAACGAACTTAGTAATTGTAATCCCATTTTAACGGCCCAAAGAATTGCTACTATCTTTAAAATATTTTGATGTAGTGAAGAATACATCCTTCCCTTGTTCACTTTAGCTACCTTTAAGAAAACTACTAAATTATAAAATGCCCAAAGCTGTAAAACTGCCCCTAGCCCTCCAAATACATAGTATAATGCTGAAGGTTGTGTAAATAGAGTAGAAAGACAAAAAGAGAAAATAATACCCAAATTAAATTCTATAAAGATATTATTGAAACTTCTTTTGGCTAAAATATGGTGCTTCTTTTCAAAAGCATATAACAAAACAGTAATAAGAGCCATTATCATCCAACCATTGTAAAGAAAATGGAGATAAAAGTAGATTGCTAAACGATACCATATAGAGGTGGCGCCAAGCGTTTTCATTACAACTCCCAATACCCATGGACCAATACTAGAAAGCAGTAGGTAGAAAATGGCTGCTTTAGCAAATTTTAATGATGGCACATTACTATATTCTAGAGGAACATGCTTAAAAAAGAACCAAGCAAACCAATAAGAGGCAAATAGAAATAAAGTTGAAAAAATAATAGAGAATGCAGCATATCCTTGAAACGGAAAGGAGAACAACATACCCAATAAGGTAATTTGTGTAAACCAAAAGATTCTGCTATACGTTTTATGAACCTTTGCTTTACTTAAGTAAAGCTTGTACAGTAATGCAGTGAGTGCCAAGTATACCCAACCCAACAAAGCTATATGAGAATGAGTATGAACTATAAACTTATAGGTCACAGGGATATCAAACACCTTAAAAAACCTTAAAACGCAGCCCAAAAGTGCTGCTAAAACAAAATACCCAAGAGCAATCTTCGTATGTACCTTAAGATTAATTGTTTGTATCGCCATTTTATGGAACTAAGTTAAAAATCTTTTTTCCTAGATACGAATACCAAACGCCAAATTGGTAATACCGTCCAAAATATAAGCATAAAAATGGACACAAAGAGACCTTGATCCGTACCAAAGAACTTTTTAAAAACAGCACCTGTATATCCCAAAAGTGCAGAGATATCTAACTTTAAAAGTATTAAGGTTCGCGATAAATCTATTGGATTAAAGATGGTTGCACCAAGAGAAAAACTATCTAACGGATACTGTTTAAAAATAATTAAAGACATAAGAAAAAGTCCATCATAAATAACTGCCATAAATAACCATAACAATACAGCATATCCAAAACCTTTAATCTTGTTTTCATTGGAGAGTGCTATGTTAAAAGCCAACACCGTAAAAATCAATGTTAGAAAAGCACCAGTAACCAAGAGTAATGAAAAGTCAAAAATAGCATCACTTTTAAATAGTCCATAGAGCACAAAAGGAATACCAAGACCAAGTACTAAACTTAATGTTAAAGAACCCGCTACGCCCAAATATTGACCTAAAAATATAGAAGAACGTTTTACTGGTTGCGCCAATAATAACTCTGTAAATTCTTTTGAGTTGTAGAAATACATTATTCCAAAAATGGTGCTGATCAAGGGCACTAGAATAATTATAACATTCATTAAGGTAATGATTGCTTTAGAAACATCATTGTTCAAAAACAACAGAACGAAACCTAATAAAAGGTAAAATAGAAAGTACACATAGCTCCAACGGCTACGGATTAGGTCGTAAAAACTATATTTTAATATTTTAAACATGAGCTGGTTCTATTGCTATCGCCGCAATGGCGTGTTCTAAATCTGTTTGTCCTGTTTTGGTTTTCAGTTCTTCAATACTGCCTTTGAAATAGATATTTCCTTCTAACAAATAGACTATTATATCTGACACTTCGGCTACGAACTGCATAATATGAGAAGTAATCAAGACCGTTTTATTCATTTCTTTTTGTTCTCTGATAAGATTTTTAAGATGTATTAAGGATGCAGGATCAAGACCTGTTGTAGGTTCATCTAAAATTAACAGTGGACTATTAAACATAAAAGCCATGACAATGTTTACTTTCTGCTTGGTTCCTCCTGAGAGAGTTGAAAGTTTCTTATCCAAAAAAGGCTCTAGTTTAAAAAGCTGAATAAGCCTTTCCTCATCACTAGGACTTTGCCTTAAATCCTTTATCATTCGGATAAGCTCATATACTTTTAGGTTACCAGGAAAATTGGCTATTTGTGGCAAGTAATCAATTTTTTTACGGTACTTAAAATTTTTTTTAATTGGTTTTCCCATTACGGAAATATTTCCTTTATCTGGTACAACCATACCCAATACACTCTTGATCAAGGTAGTTTTACCCGATCCATTAGGTCCCAGAATAGCAAATACACCAGGTTTTTCTATGATTAGATCTAAATCTGAAAGAACAATATTCTTCCCAAATTTCTTTTGTAAATTTTCTATATGAATCATTCTACTTTTGTCATTAAGGGATTAGCATCCAGTAAATTGTCTGGTGTAAATACTGGTGATACTTTTTCTGAAAAATCGATAATATCCATAAAAAGACTTCGTAGCAAAACAATTGACTCCGGAGTTTTATTGACGATATAAGAAAACAGTTTTACAGGGCGATATGGTACATCCCCAATTCCGTTTTTATCTAAATCATAACCCGTATAATCGCTCCAATAATTTCCGTCAAAAATATTATCGTTCAACTTACCATCATATGATATATCAAAACTATTATACATGAAGTTATTACCCTTAAAAGAATTTGCATAACAGGCTCCCAGCACTTTTACAGCCCAACCGTTATTTATGAAATTATTTCCTATATAATCTATTCTGTTAGATCCTTCTATATTAATACCAATGGTATTTTCCTCAAACGTATTATCACTGATTTCTGCATCATTAATTTCTTTTAACAACACCCCAAAAGAAGCTGTACCCCAGTTTTTTCTAAAGGTATTTCCTTTCATTATAATTCCCTTTGAAAACATAACCGCTACTCCTGCTCCATTGTCTTCAAAAAGATTATTTGTATAAATATCATTATCGGAAAACATAAAGTGAAGCCCATATCTTAAATTTCCCGTACTCTTGTTATTATTTATTGTTATGTTATCCGAGAACTCAAGATAAATACCATCTCGGGCACCCTGCACTATATTACTGCTTACCTCTACGTGGTGCGAATACCAGAGTTGAATTCCATTTCCAGAGTTATACTCATCTTTTGCATCCCCAATTATCTTGTTGTGATAGACTTTACCATAATTAGATTTTTCAAGATATATACCGAAAAATAGTTTTTCAAGTACCACATTCTGAATTAGAAAGTTATCGCTTTTTACAACACGAATTGCAGCATAATCTGTAGTATAACTTGTTCCTACATTGATAATGAAAAAACCATCTACCGTTACATCGTCTGATATGATGCGGATAATTTCACCCTTCTTTTCACCATCTATTATAGGGTAATTATCACCAATTAGGGTCAGCGGTTTATCTATGATAATATTGAATTCTTTATAGGTACCCTTTTTAACCAAAAGAGTATCAAAATCTACTGCACGTTTTACACCCTCAGATATAGATTTTATTTCGCAACTCTCACAGATAGTAATAGGCTTTGCCCATAAACTTGCGGTAGTAAAAAGTAAAAAAGTAAAGTATAATAAGCCTAGGTATCGCATCATTTTATTATGAGAAATTTAAATTCTCTTTAGTAGTTTCCTTAAACTAATTTAACTATCAAAGTATTGATAACGCTGTATAAAAGAATTATAAATCCACGATTCTAAAAGTTTAAAACGCATTTTCATTTTTAAATTTTTCATTGAGTTCTGTCCAAGTATATAAATCTCCTAAATTTTCTGTCTGTGCCTTTTTAGCATCATCTTCCTTAGAAAAACCAGTTAAAAATGCTCCCATGGGACTAGGTATTTTAGTACTAATTAAATAAGTTGCTGTTGTAGCATCAACAAAATTCCCAGGATCTGTATAGTCGTTTACCCGATATAAAGCCACAGTTTCTGGTTCTACATCTCGCAGGTAATTCAACATACATTCGGTAGCATCAAAAGAATAGCTTCTTCCCTTTTTGGTCATGAACTGTGCAGCATGTTGCTTATCTACAATGGTCATACTACAAAAATGGCATCCATCAGACCCATATGCCACTGATCTTGGTTCACTATTACATGCCGTTAATACAAAAAGACAAATTACCCCTATAAATGTTAGATTTTTCATAGTATAATTAAATTTTAAAATTATTGATTTATTTGAGATTTATTACTTTTCCACCCAACCATGAAAGCAACTACTGTTAGCGACATGCCTAAAAACATTAACCAAGCGCCCATTGCCGGCATTGAACTAACATCAAAATTCAATAGCTTTTTATATCCCAAAAGTGGTGGCTTATATGTCATTGGCGTTCCGTCTTCGTTTATTACTTTAATAATAGCATGTGGATCAAGGTTAGAACCATAATCCGTTAACCACAAATTAAAATCATACATACCTAAAACACCTAAAATGGACATTAATATAAACCAACCTAAAAAATAGCGGTAATCAACTTTTTTCATGAACCCTAATATGCCTAGAAACACACCTAAAAATACCATACCGATAATGACCAAGGGAAATACATTAAACTCCCACATTTCATCTGCCTTGGGTATTGTCTTCATACCTATATAGTGGTTTAGTCCATCTATATTCTGTAAATCGAACTCAGAAACTCCCTGTATACCAGAAATATGAATATTCATACCTAATGGGTCAGGATATTGAGGAGCACCTAGCATAATATTCCAAAGTGGAAATGCAAATAATCCCAATAAACATAAAGAGCCAATAATCATTATTATACTTGCCTTTTTCATCTTATCGTATCTTAAAATAATAATTATGAAATCACTTGATATCCAAATAAAAAAGCAGATCGGTCTTGGTACGCGACCTGCTTTTGTTTGAATACTTTATTTACTTTATATCTACTCACCCAAAGACCAAGAAAGATCAATCTTAGAATTAGCAGGAGAGACTCTAATATAACCTTGCATTTCTTGGTGCAAAGCAGAGCAAAAATCTGTACAATAGAATGGCCATACACCCTCTTGTTTAGGCTCCCAAACAGATGTTTTAGTTTGCCCTGGCATTATTAGCAAACCAGAATTCTTTTGACCGATCATCATAAAACCATGAGGCACATCAAAATCTTGCTCGTGGTTGGTAATATGGAAATATACTTTATCACCAACTTTAATACCCTCTATATTATCTGGAGTAAAGTGGCTACGAATCATTGCCATATACACATGAACTTCATTACCCTCACGTACTATTCTCGCTTCTGAGACATTCTTTGTAGCAAATGGATGTTCATTTTCTGCCAGTTTATAGATTTTTTGCGATTTAGGTGCCAAAATAGATGCTGGTATAGCTGCTGCATAATGTGGCTCTCCATGTGTTGGAAAGTCATATATAAGCTCCATTTTATCTCCTGAGATGTCATATAATTGCGCAGAATGCTCTAACTCAGGACCCGTGGGCAAGTATCTATCCTTTGTAATCTTATTCAACGATATTAAATATTTACCAAAAGGCTTTCTGCTATTACCTCCAGGAATCATGCAGTGGCCTACAGAATAAAAAGTTGGTTTTCTATCGATTACCTCCCATGTGCCTAATTTCCATTTTACAACTTCTGATGAAATAAAGAACGTAGTATATGCATTACCCTCACCATCAAACTCTGTATGCAATGGACCTAAGCCACCACTTTTAACCGTTCCGCCAAGAACATCCTCAAATTTTAAAATTGGAAGACCATATGCTTCACCATCAAACTTTTCACCTTCAATTGCTGCAATCATTTTATCAAAAGAGAAAGCTGTAAGATCTGCAGAAAGCTTACCATTACCAATAATGTAATCTCCTGAAGGACTTACATCTACCCCATGTGGAGATTTTGGTGTTGGCATAAAGAATATTGCTCCAGGTACCTTTGTAGGATCAACGGTTAACACTTCTTTTTTCATGGTTGAAGTAGCACTATGCGTTTCATCACTATATACATTATGTGTATAATTTGCAGGTACCATTGTACCTCCACCGTTTTCAACGTACTCTTCTATCTTCTTCCAGTTTACCGCTGCGATAAAATCTTTATCATTTTGAGAAGCGTTAACTTCTAGCAATGAATTGGCTTCTTCTGTATTGTAAGTTGTAAAGAAAAACCATCCGTGAGATTTACCTCTACCAGGGTGCGATAAATCATAATTAAAACCGGGCATGATCAACTGGAATTTTATATCCATTCTACCAGTTTCAGGTTCTACGCTTATAAAAGACAGAGCACCTTTAAAGTTTCCTTTATAATCTTTTATAGGCATGTCTCTTTGCGGAATAGGAACAGAAAAACGTGTTCCTGCTACGACATACTCTGAATTCTCAGTAATATATGATGAGCTATGGTTACCTGCACTATTGGGAACCTCTATAATCTCGGCAGTTTCAAATGTTTTTAAATCTATACGGGCTATACGTGGTGTGTTATTACCATTTATAAAAAGCCATCTACCATCTAATTCTCCATTAGTCTGAGAAATATCTGGGTGGTGAGAATCATCCGCAGGAATAAAACCAAAAGAAGTTTCTAACATTGGCTTAGTCTCTTCTGAATACCCGTATCCATTGGTTGGAAATTGAGAAAAAACCGGGATTTCCTTAAACATACGTCCAGAAGGAAGTCCATAAACGGTTACATTACCGCTATATCCGCCAGACATAAAAGCGTAAAATTCATCGTGCTCGCCAGGTGCTACATATACTTTCTCTGCATTGTTAGAAGCTAGCGCCCCATCTGATGAAGCTTTGCCATTCTGGTTACCGCAACCTGTAAGTAACAGTATGGAGCCTAGAATTGCTGCTAGATAAAATGAATATTTTTTCATAGTACTTATATTTATGGTTATTTTTTTTAAAAAGTGTAAAGACATTTTTCATTGTTAATCCAATGTTCTAAAATACTCAAGTACATTTCGAGCCTGTTCTTCTGTCAACCCTTGGTTTGCCATTGGAGCACCATTAAATTCAGCCATAAGCTCTTTTGCTAAAGGATCTTCTTTAACCATTACCTCTGGATTAAGAATCATGTTCATAACCCACTCTGGACTGCGTCTTTTAAGAATACCTGTTGGTGCTGGACCAATAAATTTTTTATCGACTCTATGACAAGCCATACACATTTGGGAATAAACTTCTTCTCCTTTTTTTGCCATTTCCGCATCAATTTCTGGTGATAGCGTAACAGATTTAATAGGACCAACTCCTTTATTATCAAGATCTACGCGTTCAGATGCAGATACCGCATTAGTAACAGCAGGTGATTCTGTTGTCTTTTCTAAGGTTTTTGCTCTGTCTACACTAAACCCTTCTTTTTTCTTTTCTTCTTTACCGCCACATGCCACTAGCATGAGTGATAACACGACCACGATATTTCTTAAAACTATTTTCATTTTTAATCTATTTATTGGTTTATTAATAGAACAAATGTATGTGGGATAAAAAGGAAAAAATATGACTAAGGTCATATTAAAGACATTTTTATCCTTTAATGTGATTTTAATTGAATTATTGGTTCTTGTTATCTAAAAAACTCCCCATAATCAGATAAATGGAATTATATATTTTTCAAAATTCAAAAAATAAATTGGAGAGTATTTAAATCCATAAAACAAATAAACCCAAGGCAATTACCTTGGGTTTATTTCTATTTATAAATTTGATTGTTACCTATATCTTGAATGTTATAACCGGAATTCTTGAATGGTTTACAACATCTTCCCCAATACTGCCATTAAACAAATGAGATATACCCTTACGCCCGTGAGTAGGTATTGCAATGGCATCGGCCAATATAGTTTTACCATAATTAAGAATACCTTGCACTACGCTATAATCATTATAAATTTCTACCTGCTGTGCTGAATTTGCCTTAGTCAAAAATTTATTTATTTTTTGATAGGCATCTCTATTACTTAAAAATTCATCGTTCGGTGTGTTTATAAATACAACTTCCATACTAGCATCTATCATTTCTGCAAACTCCTTTGCTTTTTGAAAGGCAGATAGATTATCATCATTAAAATCACACGCAAAGACAAAACGATCTAAACTTAAATTAGTTATCTCGCCTTTGATGACCAAGACAGGTACTGTTGCGTTACGCACCACTTTTTCTGCATTAGAACCAATAAGTATTTCTTCTAGACCGCTAGCGCCATTAGACCCCATTACTATTAAATCTGCATCATGCTCTTTAGCTATAGTGTCTAATTCACTGAATACTTTGTAATGCTTTATGACCGGAGTTACAGAAATCCCTTCTAAATAAGGTTTTTCTAAAAATTCTTTTAAATTCTTTTCTGCCAATTTCACTAGAAAAACGGTCTGCTCAATATACATACCGTCCGGTGATGATAGTATTGCCTGATTTAGTTCTAGCATATGAACAACCAATAACTCAACATCATGCTTTATAGCCAAATCGGCAGCTGCTTTTAGTGCTTGCTCTGACTGTTTTGAAAAATCTGTAAGTACGATTATTTTTTTCATGATAATTTTATTTAAACAGTTATTAAGATTAGGTGTCTTATTTTTTAGAAAAAGTTAAACGGTCATGGAAAACAACCTTGTCTCAGGCTTTTTCTTTTGTAATGGTAAGTCAAAAGCCATACATACATTTCTAACAAACGGTCTACCCTTTTCTGTTATTTGAAGACTACCCTTCGTAATTACGACCAAACCATCTGCCTCTATTTCTTTTAACCTTTCTAAAATATTATCCATTTGTGGTAGATGTAATTTAAATTCGCTCCAAGAGGTTTTAAACTGGCACATTAAATTTAAGATATGTCTTCTTATAATTTGATCTTCTTCTGTTAAAATATGACCTCGATAAAGTGGAATAATATCGTTCGCTACCAAATTTTGATACTCTTCAACATTTTTTACATTCTGTGCAAAACCATACCAACTATCACTTATACTAGATGCGCCTAACCCAACCATTAAATGGGTATTAGAACTAGTATAGCCCATAAAATTTCTATGTAGTGATTTATTTTCCATGGCTTTAAACAAACTGTCCGATTCCAATGCAAAGTGATCCATCCCAATTTCATGATAGCCAAATTTCAATAACAATTCTTTACCTACCTCATATTGTCTTCTCTTATCATCTCCCGCAGGTAAATCTGTATCACTATATCCTCGCTGACCATTACCGGCCAACCACGGTACATGTGCATAGCTATAAAATGCAATTCTGTCAGGCTTTAATTCCTTTGTTTTTTCAATCGTATTGATAACATGCTCTAATTTCTGATGCGGAAGTCCAAATATAATATCATGGCTTACAGATTCATAACCTATTTCTCTAGACCAATCTGTTACATTTTTCACGTTTATAAAAGGTTGAACTCTATGAATTGCCTTTTGTACGGTTTCATTATAATCCTGAACTCCAAAACTTACTCTTCTAAAACCAACGTCATATAAAGCTTGTAAGTGTTCTTTGGTAGTATTGTTAGGGTGCCCCTCAAAACTAAACTCCGCACCATCTGCTTTATTTGCATGTCTTAAAATACCGTCAATTAGGTATTTTAAGTTCTCTGGGGTAAAGAATGTTGGTGTACCACCACCTAGGTGCAACTCTTTAATAATTGGCTTTTCATCGAACATTACGCTATATAACTGCCATTCCTTTAAAACAGATTTTATATAAGGCAATTCCACATCGTGCCGTTTTGTAATACGTTTATGGCATCCGCAGAACGTACACATACTTTCACAGAAAGGTAAATGTATGTAAAGACTTATACCGGTTACAGAATTACTAGCGTGAAAACTTTTTTTGACCGTCTCTTCCCATTTCTTACCTGAAAAGGTATTTATATCCCAGAAAGGAACGGTAGGGTAGCTAGTATATCTAGGTCCTGGTACATTGTATTTTTGAACAAGCGAACACATATAAATTTTGTTTGAGACAAACATACACGTCATTGCCAGTAAAAAATATGATTTATATCAGTTGAAGCCAGATTGAAAAAAGATAACTTTCTCGTAAAACTAAAGAGTCATAAACCCGCTTATGTAACTTATGTTACCAAATTCAAAAGTTTGATCCAATAATTTTGATACAAAATCTAAATACATGTTACCACAAGGTTCCAAATTATATAGTATTCTTTTTTTAAAGTGTCCACGTTGTCATAAAGGTGAGTTTTTTACGGCAAATCCTTATAAATTAAGTAATTTCAACAAGGTTAAGGAACGTTGCCCAAAGTGCCATTTAAAATATAGCATTGAACCCAGTTTTTATACTGGATCTATGTATGTTTCCTACGGCGTAGGTATTGCCGTAGCTGTAGCGGCATACGTATTAACTTTGTTATTTGGCTTAGCGCTTTCTATTGGTACTTTGTTTATAATAATAGTTACAGCACTAGTGGTAACAATGCCATGGATCGCAGCCGTATCCAAATCTATTTGGGCAAATATATTTTTTAACTTTGATAAGGAAATAGCACAGAAAATTAATTCAAAATAACATGATCCAAGACCTTACGACCGAATACGGAAAAATCTTTGAAGAAGAACTTATCAATGAAATTGTGCAAGTAGGTACCTTTAAAGAAGTTCCTGAAGGATATAAACTTATGGAAATAGGTGATTACGTTAGGGGTATGCCTTTATTGATTTCTGGTGTTATTAAGATTTTAAGGGAAGATGAAGATGGCGATGAATTACTGTTGTACTATTTGGAAAAAGGAGATACCTGTTCTATGACCATGGCCTGTTGTATGGGCGATAATAAAAGTGAAATTAGAGCTATTGCAGAAACTGATGCAAAATTGATTATGGTGCCCATTCAAAAAATGGAAGAATGGACTGCCAAATATAAATCCTGGAGAAACTTTGTATTTAATAGCTACCACGTTAGGTTAAACGAACTGTTAAGCACCTTAGATAATATTGCTTTCCAAAAAATGGATGAACGTCTAATTGGCTACCTAAAAGAAAAGGCCAGGGTTACAAAAGACGATATTATTCATAGCACCCATCAAGAAATTGCATATGACCTTCACAGCTCTAGGGTAGTGATTTCTAGACTATTAAAAAAACTGGAAGAAATGAAAAAAATAAAACTTCACCGAAATTATTTAGAAATTCTGGATTTATAATACTTCTGTAACCATTGTTACTGCACAGGTTTATACCCCACTTTACATTTGTAATATATAAATATATTACATGGAAATCTTGCATATTTTTGGTTACATCAGTGCCCTAATTATAGGTATATCCTTAGGTCTCATTGGCGGCGGCGGCTCCATTCTTGCCGTACCCGTTTTAGCTTATCTTTTTTCTATCAATGAAAAAGCCGCTACGGCCTATTCCCTTTTTATAGTTGGCGCCAGTGCCTTGGTAGGTGGCTGGAAACAACACTTAAAAGGTTATGTAGATTGGCGTACCGCAATCGTTTTTGGTATTCCTGCAATACTAGGTGTAACGTTGGTAAGATATTATGTTGTACCGGCAATGCCGGATGTTTTATTCGAAATAGATAATTTTCAATTTACACGTAGAATGGCCATGTTTGGGCTTTTTGCCATTTTAATGATTCCTGCGGCATACGCTATGCTAAAAAAAGAAAAGGATACTGCAAATACCGGAGTAGTGGTATATAACTACCCCTTAATTTTATTGGAAGGATTATTGGTTGGTAGTATTACGGGACTAATTGGTGCAGGAGGCGGATTCTTAATTATCCCCGCATTGGTCATTTTAGCAAATGTTGAAATGAAAGTTGCCGTAGGTACTTCTTTAATAATAATTGCCATAAAATCCTTAATGGGCTTTTTCTTGGGTGATGCTATGACCATGCTGATCGATTGGAAGTTTTTAGCCATTTTTACCAGCCTATCTTTTGTAGGTATTTTTATGGGTAGCTACCTCAGCAACTTCATAGATGGTAAAAAACTAAAAAAAGGTTTCGGGTATTTTATACTCGTAATGGCCGCCTTTATTTTTTATATGGAATTCTTTTAAGAAATTTCCCTTATGTGACTAATGTCACTGTACAGCCGCTTCACAAAAGGTAATTTTATAGTATTAACTAAAACTTACAGCAACATGAAAGTAGAACAAATTTATACCGGATGTTTGGCTCACGCAGCCTATTATATAGAGAGTAACGGAGTAGCCGCAGTATTTGACCCCTTACGCGAGGTACAACCTTATATAGACCGTGCCCATAAAGACAATGCTAAAATAAAATATGTTTTTGAAACGCATTTTCATGCAGATTTTGTGAGCGGGCATTTAGACTTACAGAAAAAGGTAGGATCAGAAATTGTATTTGGTCCGGGTGCAAAACCTGCATATGAAGCTACGACGGCTAAAGACAATCAGATATTTGAAGTAGGTGATTATAAGGTAAAAGTAATTCACACACCAGGACATACTATGGAGAGTACCACCTATCTGTTAATTGATGAACACGGAAAAGAACATGGTATTATTACCGGTGATACTTTGTTCATTGGTGATGTGGGCAGACCTGATCTTGCCCAACATGTGGTTGCGGATCTAACCGAAGAAAAACTAGCTGGTTATTTATACGATTCGCTTCGAAACCGAATTATGCCCTTAAACGATGATTTGATCGTATATCCAAATCATGGTGCAGGCTCTGCTTGCGGTAAAATGATGAGTAAAGAAACTACCGATACTTTAGGACATCAAAAGAAAGTGAATTATGCGTTACGGGCAGATATGACCAAAGAAGAATTTATTAAAGAACTATTGACAGGATTGACCACTCCCCCAGGTTATTTCCCTAAAAATGTTCTAATGAATATTAAGGGTTATGAACCTTTAGATAAAATTATGGATAGGGCCACTACCCCATTTTCACCAGAAGCTTTTGAAACTGTTGCCAATGAAACAGGTGCCTTGGTCTTAGATACAAGAAATGCCGAAGATTTCGCAAAAGGTTTTATTCCCAACAGTATTAATATAGGTCTAGAAGGTAGTTTTGCCCAATGGGTAGGTGAAATGATACCCGATATTCAACAAGAAATTTTACTGGTCACCTATAAGGATAAACAAGAAGAAGCCATTACCCGATTGGCAAGGGTTGGCTATGACAAAACCGTAGGTTTCTTGGATGGCGGGTTTGATACTTGGAAAAATTCAGGGAAAGATTTTGAGGTAAGCAAAAGAATTCATGCCGATGAATTAGAAACTGAATATAAAACCGATAAACCTTTAATCATTGATGTTAGAAAAAAGAGCGAATTTGATTCTGAACATGTGGTTGGGGCCATCAACGTTCCATTGAATGAAATCAACCAGCATCTATCTCAGTTTCCAAAAGACAAACCTTTTGTTTTACATTGTGCGGGCGGTTATAGAAGTATGATAGCCGCATCTATCTTAAAACAAAGAGGTTGGAAAGATTTTACCGATGTTAAAAGAGGTTTTGAAGCTATTTCAAAAACAACGGTACCAAAATCAGAATATGTTTGCCCATCAACGCTGTTATAAACAATAAATTACCTTGGGACCAGCCTGCGAAGCTTTGGTTTTAAAATTTCATTTAGATTTCAACACGGGCAATCGAGTATATTAATTTCCATTACCGAGTAGTTCAGGTTCAATAAAGGCCTTGCGTTCAACAAGGCTTTTTATGTATAAAAAGGGAGTGTAACCAAAGTTACTGTGCAATAGCATATGTACATGTAATTTTGTACCAATATTAAACATTAAATTATGAAAGTAGAACAAATATATACTGGTTGTCTTGCACAAGGGGCTTATTACATTGAAAGTAATGGAGAAGTTGCCATAATTGACCCCCTACGCGAAGTACAGCCCTATATAAAGAAGGCTGCTGCAGATAATGCGAAGATCAAGTATATTTTTGAGACGCATTTTCATGCCGATTTTGTAAGCGGCCATGTAACCTTAGCCAAGGAAACGGGTGCCCAAATTATATACGGCCCTAAAGCTAATCCATCTTTTGATGCCATTATTGCTACTGATAACCAAGAGTTTAAAATAGGCAACGTTACTATTACAGCCTTGCACACTCCTGGTCATACTATGGAAAGTACTACATATCTTTTAAAAGATAGTAAAGGAAAAGACTATGCTATTTTCAGTGGAGACACTTTGTTCTTAGGTGATGTTGGCAGACCTGATCTTGCTCAAAAAATGGGCGTATTGACAGAGCGGGACCTTGCAGGATTCTTATTTGATAGTCTTCGTGAAAAAATTATGCCTTTGGCAGATGACGTCATCGTTTATCCTGCTCATGGTGCCGGTTCTGCTTGTGGAAAGAATATGATGAAAGAAACGGTAGATACTTTGGGCAACCAAAAGAAAATGAATTATGCCTTACGTGCAGATATGACGAAAGACGAATTTATTGACGAAGTAATTGACGGATTACTACCGCCACCACAATATTTCCCTTTAAATGTAAAACTAAATAAAGAGGGTTATGAAGATATTAAAGAGGTATTAGAACGTGGTACTAGGGCACTTTTGCCGAATGCTTTTGAAGCTGCCGCTAATGAAACCGGTGCTATAGTTCTAGATGTTCGTCATCAAGATGATTTTGCCAAAGGCCATATTCCTCGTTCCATTTTTATTGGATTGGATGGTAGTTTTGCTCCATGGGTAGGTGCTTTAATTGCAGATGTACAACAACCTTTACTTTTAGTAGCTCCCGTTGGTATGGAAGAAGAAACCGTAACTAGACTTTCTAGAGTAGGTTTTGACGGTACTTTAGGATACCTAAAAGGCGGATTCGATGCTTGGAAAAAAGCGGCCATGGAGTATGACACCGTCAGTCAGGTTGATGCAGACGGACTTAAAAAAGCAATTGAAACTGAAAATGCTCCTGTTTTTGATGTGAGAAAAGAATCTGAATTTTTATCTGAACATATTATAGATGCAACGAATACTCCGCTAGACTTCTTAAACGATCATCTAGCTGAATTTCCTAGTAATAAACTTTTCTACGTGCATTGCGCGGGCGGATACAGAAGCATGATTGCTTCTTCTATTTTAAAAAGTAGAGGAATACATAATCTAATAGATGTAAAAGGCGGATTTAAAGCAATTAAAGAAGCTGGTGTTTCCGTTTCTGAATTTGTTTGCCCTACTACCTTATAATTTTTTTATTGGTTGGTTACTGAAAGAAACGGTCAAATATCAAGACTGTTTCGATCTTTTATTAAATTTTAATTAAACTAAAAACTATGTCATTTTTAAGCGCACTCTTTGGTAAAAAAGCTCAAGAAGCTACAGGTACTATCACCGTACTGAACAAGAAGGAATATGCAACGCAAATTGTAACTAACAACATTGAACCTTTTGATGTTAGAACACCATCTGAATACAATAGCGGTCACATTAAAAAAGCAATAAACGTTGATATTTTCAATGCTGGAAATTTCAATAGTTATTTTGAAAAATTAGATAGAGAGAAACCAGTTTATGTCTACTGTAGATCTGGAGCAAGAAGCCAAAAGGCTGCTCACAAATTATTAAAAATGGGCTTTGCACAAGTATATGATTTAAAAGGGGGATATAATTCTTGGAATTAAACCAAGTACATACTTCGTATTTATTAATCAACTGATTATAAGTAGATTACAATAAAACAACATGGATCTTAAAAACCTTTTAATTAACTATTAATCTTATACTCATGAAAAAGATATTTTTATTACTAGCGGTTGTTTTGGTGCTAAGCTGTAAAGATTCGCCAAAAGTAAAAGATGGAAATAAAGTAGAGACCACAAATACTATAGAAACTAGCAAAATTGCTACTATTAATGATAGTGTTCTTCTCGAAAAAGGAAAATCATATGCCCAGAGTACCCAAAAAGTTTTAGGCAAAAACCTAATGGCCAGTTTACAAAAAAGCGGTGCTGTAGGTGCTGTAGAATTTTGTAATGAAAAGGCGTACCCACTTACAGATAGCATGGCTGTTGAGCACAATGCAAAAATTAGAAGGGTAAGTGACAAACCTAGAAATACCAACAACCAGGCAAACAAAGAAGAGCTTGAGTATATTGAATTTTTTAAATCAAAAATTAATAACAACGAGTCTTACCAACCTATATTAATGAATGAAAACGGAACTACTAAATTCTATACCCCTATTATTACCAATACCATGTGCTTAAATTGTCATGGAGTCCCAGAGACGAATATAGATCCAAAAGTTACCCTTCTATTGAATGACAAATACCCGTATGATCAGGCTACTGGTTATAAAGAGAATGAAGTTAGAGGTATATGGAGTATAACTTTTAACCAGGAACAAAATAAATAAGATATGACATCAATAATTCCTATTCAAAATTTAAAATGTGGTGGCTGTGCCAAAACAATTATATCAAAACTAGAAGAAATTTCCAATGTTACCAATGTATCGGTAAATGTTGAAACATCTTCGGTTTCTTTTAATGCTATAAACCAAGAAGATATTACTACAGTAAAAACCAAATTAAAATCTATTGGCTATCCTAGTATTGATGAAGATAATTCCGTTTTTTCAAAAGCGAAGTCTTTTGTAAGCTGCGCCACGGGTAAACTATCTGACTAAATTATAATGAAACTTTAAGAAGAAGTGATTAACCGTTACTTCTTCTTTGTTTTAAAACCATGCGATAACTGCCCTAAAAACCCTTGTGGTAAATCCTCATCTCCTGGATAACCTAATCTTACATCACCACTTTCTTCTGGTATGTAATTGGTTTTAAAAATATAATCCCACAAGCTTAAGCTAATACCAAAATTAACACCATAGGTACCTGGTGGTAAGTCATACGCGTGATGGTATAAATGCATTACAGGGTTGTTTAAAATATATTTTAATGGTCCCCAAGTAATCTTTATGTTAGAATGATTAAAATGTCCTATGGCAATTGCTGCAAAATGTACTATGTAAGCTTGTTCTGGCTCAAACCCGCCTAGTATCATTACACCAAAAGTTTTTAAAGGTTTATAAAGAATGTTCTCCATCCAGTGGTAACGTAAATGAGCTGCAAAACCCATTTCTTTTACACTATGATGCACTTGATGAAACTTCCATAGAAAAGCATATTTGTGCAATAACGTGTGGGTAAACCATTGTACAAAATCCAACACCACAAAAAATAACAATAGTTGACCCCACATTGGCCCGCTAGAGGTATCTATAATGGCTAAACTATCAGCCTTTACACCTATATCTTCAAAAAACACTTGCAACAATTTATATATGCCACTTATGGCTATGGCAAATAGAAAGAAGTTGAAAAACATATAGAAGCCATCTAACCAAAAATCTTTTCTAAAAACACCCTGCTGTTTTCTCCAGGGGAAAAAGATTTCAAGTGCCCAAACAATAAGTGATATTAAAATGAGTCCCCAGAAATAGTTAAGATACCAGGGTACATCGAAAATGATGGATTTCCATGTCCAACTTAATGTTCCCGTTATCGCTTTAAAAAATGCTTCTACATATGCTTCCATTCCTCTATTGCTTTTTGCAAAAATACTGTAATAATAATAATGGTCTCGTTGTAACCAAAGTTACTTTAGAAACCATGTTTCACCATTAATTTTAAGCTGACCAATGTCATATGCCACGTACTTAGATTATAGTACTTTGGTAAAGGCTAAGATTTATCAACTAGATCTTCTGTTTAATATGTCTACTAAAGATTGCCAACATTACAGAAACCTATTAAAAACAAGTGTTATGAAAAAAAATATGGGAACTACAGATAAATTCATAAGATATATTATTGCAGCGGTGCTTCTAATTGCATTTTTTACAGGTGCCGTAACCGGTGCTTTAGGTTATATTGTATTAGCCGTTGCCGGTATTTTTATATTGACTTCTTTCGTAAGTTTTTGCCCATTGTACACTTTAATAGGTGCAAATACTTGTAAAATAAAAAAGTAAGGTTACCGCTAGAATACTACTACTCAATCCGTAGGTATCTTGTTGATATTTTTATGTAACATTAGTTACGTATTATATATTTTATATCCGTTATATTTATAGTATTGATATAAACAATAATAACAAAATGAGTTCACATCATCAGGTATTGATTATTGGAGGTGGTACGGCAGGTATTATGGTGGCTGCGCAGCTAATCTCTCAAAAAAAAGCAAAAGATGTCGCAATTATTGAACCGGCAGATACACATTATTACCAACCGGCATGGACTTTAGTAGGTGCCGGTACGTATGATTTTGAAAAAACGGCTAGGCCTATGTCATCGGTTATGCCCAAAAATGCTACTTGGATAAAAGATAAAGCTACTGGTTTTGACCCCGATAATAATATTGTACACACTGCATCTAAAGGAGATATTACCTACGATTATTTAGTAGTTGCACCAGGTCTTGCATATGATTTTAGCTTAGTACCCGGCTTAGGTGAAGCTATAGATAAAGGAGTGGTTTGTAGTAATTATACAGACCCTAATCATACTTGGAACGTTATTAAAAACTTTAAAGGTGGTACCGCCTTGTTCACCCAACCCACAACACCTATTAAATGTGGTGGAGCTCCACAAAAAATAATGTATTTGGCAGAGAACCACTTTAGAAAAAGTGGGGTTAGAAAGAAAACCGATGTCATTTTTGCTACGGGTGGAACTGTCATTTTCGGAGTAAAGAAAATTGCCAAGACCTTAATGGAGGTTGTAGATAGAAAGGATATCAACCTAAGATTTCACCATAAATTGGTTGCGGTAGATGGTGATAAAAAAATTGCTTGGTATGAAATGGGGCAAGAAATTACTGCTGGTGGTTGTGTTGTAATTTCAAGCAATAAAATGGATGAATTAAAGTTAGATGAGAAATTTCAATACAATTATAAAGATGTGAAAGTAACGGTAGATGGTAATCGCTATGGTATTCATTATGATATGATGCATACCGCACCGCCTTCTGTTGCTCCTAAATTTGTAAAAGAATCTACCCTAGTAAATGCCGCCGGGTGGTTAGATGTAGATCATAAAACCATGCAGCATAATACATACGCTAATATTTTTAGTCTTGGTGATGTAGCTGCATTACCAACAGCAAAAACAGGAGCTGCCATACGTAAACAAGTGCCTATTGTAGTTGACAATCTAGATTTATTAATAAAAACCCATAAAATAGGAACCAAAGCATATAATGGCTACTCATCTTGTCCACTGGTTACCGATTACGGTAAAATGGTATTGGCAGAATTTGATTATGATAACAACTTTACGCCAGACCCTAAGTTGAAGAGAATGCTAATTAACGACTCTTCTAAAGAACATTGGAGGTTATGGATGCTTAAAAAATACGGACTCCCCTACTTGTACTGGAATAAAATGATGAAAGGATCAAATGTATAAATTAAGAGGAGCTATCTTAGGATAGCTCCTCTTTTTTAGGTGTCAATTTTTCATTTTCAGCCTCATTAAACTAATTGCCAATTATACCCCTATTGTTCAAAATTATGACTACTATGGATAAGCCGGCAAGGTAAAATTTAACAAAAACTGTTGTCAAAATCCAATTCTTACTTCAGAAAAATATTGTTTTCACCTTCTTTAATCCATTATTTATTTGATAACTATAGGTTTATAGTGCTGTAAATCAAAAATTTGAATCAATTCTTTCAAATACAAAGGACTTTCATTCAATTATTTTTCAAATATCTGTACACAGTTGCAATTTCTAGAAGAAATGAGTTTCTAGTCAACATAAAAAAACTTACACCTTCTATTGCTATCTATCATTTAAAACAATTAATATCCTATTCTAATGAAATTTATAATCGGTTTGTGGAACGGTTGAAAAAGAATACTCGCCAAGGTAGTCGCAATATGCTCTACCTTCCAAAGTTGGAGATACCGGTGAATTCTTCTTTAAATAGTCCTCTACTGCTTCGTGAATGGTATAGTCTTTAACTTCAACATCCTTAACATTTGCCATTCTACATAAATTATCTATTGGGTCACCTGGCCGTACACAAGCAGAAATAGTGTAATATTCATCATCTTGCATGGGTTCTCCTTTTACCGTTATAGTATTTATTCGTTTACCTTTTTCATTCTGACTATTAAAATTGACCTTCATACCAGAAAACCGAACAAGCCAACCGCCAAAACGTTCCGTTGGGTTTTGAGAAAAAGCATTATGCATTTCTTTTTCTAACCAATCTTTAATTTGTTTACCAGTCGCTTTTCCTGTTTTTATTGGTTCGTTAACTGGCAATAAATTCCATAAATTAGCTCTTGTGATAGGAGCTGGTTTTTCGTCTTGTGGTACAATTGGATTTCCAAATCTAAAGCCATTTGAAATAGAGATATCTGCTCCCGTTTTCCATCGGGCAGCATCAGTAATCATATTATCCATAGGATTTTCAACAGTTAAATATCTATAAATTGGTGTGTTTGTATAGCCAACAATGGTTTCTAGATTTTCTTTAAACGGCTCCTTTTTGGTATCTACAAGTGCTTGAATGGTTTTGTCTGCAGGATATATTTCTGGATCTACATCTATTAGGTTATACTTGTCCGCAACCAATTTACCGTCTACAAAATGAAGGGTTAGCTTTCCCACAAAAGAACCAAAAGCACCTGGTTCAGTTATTTTTGCGTATTTGCCTTCAATCATTTCGCGAACGCGTTCATGCGTATCATTACCTAAAACGTAGTCTACATTTTCTGCTATTGGGTTATTAGCCAATTCTAATTGTTTAAATATTCCAATATGCGTCACCAAAAAAAGGACATCAATATTTTCTTTGGCCTTAATGTCATCCACCATTTTTTTTAAATTACCATCAAGACCGCTAAAACCAATACCTTTGCTAAATATTGGGTTTTGTCTCACAGGAACATCTGGATCATTAATACCGATAAAACCTAAACGAATACCGTCTATTTCTTTAACGGCATAGGCAGGGAATAATGGTTGTTCATCGTCTTCATTAAACATGTTTTGTACAATGACATCGGTTTTATAACCTCGCATGATTTCCTTCATCACATCTTTGCCATAGACAACTTCCCAATTGCCCGGTATAATAACATCATATCCCATATTTTTAACAACATCTTGCATGACTTTACCTTCTGATAGTGCTGCATAACCACTACCTTGTATTAAATCTCCACCATCTACAATTATGGTTTTATTTGGGTTTGCTTTACGTTCTTGATCAAAAAGTGTTTTTATATTAGCAAGACCTCCCCGGTTTTTAAAGACAATTTTTTCATCTTCCCAAAATAATTCCGGGTGTATATCCATCTGCCCATGAATATCGGCAGTTTGTAAAACTGTAATGCTTAAAGTGTCATTTTTGGTCGTATTATTATCAAATAGATTCTTTTTTCCTGATTTACAGGCTACACTAAATAGTATAACACCTAAAAAGATACTAGCTTTTAAGATGCTGATTTTATAGTTTTTCATAATTATAGACTTACGCTTTTATATCCTTTATTCTGAAGTTGAAAATTATGCAGAATACCGTTTTCTACAATCCTGATTTCTCTTGGAATTTTTGTTCTATCCACTTTAAATTTATCAAGTGAAAATCCGCACGCAAGCAATTGTACTTTAAATTTTTGTGCTTGTTCAATAAAGTTGCCCATTTTTTCAGTATCTGTTATTTCGCCTATAAGTGGCCCACAAATAATTACCTGAAAATCGCCAAATTTATCACCCTCCTCGGCCTTGAGTGCTTGGGCCGTTAAGATTATGGGCTGTAACTGAGGTACTTTCTTGGTTAAGACCACATAATTATTCTTATTACGATCTAGGTCTTGAGCTTTTGTATTTGTTGTATTGAATAGCATTATCATTACTAACAATGAACTAAATATGTATGTTTTCATTTTAATTTATTTTAAAAGTTTTCGGTATCATTTTGTATAAAAAATAGGAGTCCCCCTATAATTGCTATATTTTTAAATAATGGTCCAAGTGTGCTTATTTGCCCTACTTGAATTGTTAGTGTTATGGGTATTAAAACCGCCAATAATACCATAGCGGCCCACTTTGTTTTGTATCCAATTAAGAATAAAAAACCTGCCGTAATCATAACCATGCCAGAGAGCACCACTAACCAGTGAGGATCGCCAAAAAAATAGGCAATACTCCCAAAGTTGGCCATCTCTATACGTTTTACCGTTTTATCTATTTTTAGTAAATGGCTAATTCCTGCTATCAGGAAAATACCACTTACTAAAACACGTAATAGCTGTATGGAACGGCGACTTATTAAAATTTTCGTCGTCATTAATAATATGTTTAAAAAACTTGATTTTGCGATGGTCCTGAAAGATAGCTCCTACCATGATTATTAGGTATTAGAAACAATGAATGGCCACCGACTTAAATTAATCTAAATGCAATAAAGACTTAAACCAAACGAGGTGGTGGAAAAGCTATATCCAAATAGCGATAATCTAGACGTGAAGAAAAATGTTCATTGATAACCCTAAACGGTTTTGTATTATTAGTACTCCAAGTAAACAACTCTAGACTAAACTGAGAGTTACAAAATTCATTTATTTCTAAAACTTTATCAGCCAATAAAACTCCTGCCGAAATATATGTTGAATCCTTGGTTGGTCTTAACGTGTTCTTCTTTTTACAATTCGGTTTTACCAAAGCTATTACGTTTTCACCCAATATAATGTTCAAAGCATTTGCTTCTATAGCAATAAGTTTTGCTAAAAAGATAAAGCTAAGTAATAACGCTATGTTTGTATTAGTTTTCAATGCAGTGACGAAATTAAGGTAAAGCACCATCACCGTGTGTAACATTTGTTACTTAAACGTGTTAAAGTTAATACAAATATTTTCTGATAAAGAATTGATGTTACCTGCAATACTATTTTGTCTTTAAAATACCATATTGCTTTTTGTACAAATCCATTATGGGTTTAAAAGGACCGTATTTGTGCTGTTCAGGAGAAAAATCATCAACCCAAGGTCCGTACGGTGTAGATACTGGTTTTAGCTTTTTATCTGGGTAATCATTCTCTGTATTTAATTTATGAGGTCTGGTAAAACTGTTGATATAGCCAGCTACATGATAGGCTTCCTCATCGGTCAGTTTAGGGTTTTCCCAGGTTGCTTGTAAATAGGGCATGTTACTTTTTATAAATTCAGCAGCTGTAATTACACGGTGCATACCAGCGCCATCATTAAAGCTATCTTTTCCCCATAATGGCGGATAGGTATAGCTGCTATTATCTACAGGGCTTAAAACCCCTGCTCCATCATTACCATGGCAACTAATACACTCCCTAGTATACACTTCCTTACCTTTAGCTAAGTCTACCTTTTCATCTGGAATCTTAATTTTTGGATAGCCTTTGAACTCCGCTTTCCTGCTCTCAGGTACTCCTTCACTCAACCAATTCATATAGGCAACAATAGCCACAAGTTTGTCTGAATCTGGCGGAAGCATTCTACCGTTCATACTACGTTCCATACAACCATTAATTCGGTCTTCAATAGTACCCACTTTATTGCCTCTTCCGCCAAATTGTGGAAAACGTTCTAAAATTCCTACCCATGAACCTGAACCTGCCTGTGCCCCTTTTTGTAAATGACAATTGGAACATGCCAAGTTGTTACCGCTATACCTGTCTTCAGCTTTTTCTGCCCCAGGACCCATAAACTTTGAAGTCTTAGCAATTAAGTAATATCCTTCTTTAACTTCTAAAGGCATATTTTCTATTTCAGAAATAGCATCTTTAGGTTGCCAAACCTTCTCCTCAACTACTTCTTCAGTTTCAGTTAAAATGTCTTTACTTTTATTGGGCTCATGTTTAAAAAGATATAAAAATATCAAGCCAACTAAAACGAAAACTATCATGAATAGTTTTAACACATTTCGTAAATCATCCATAGAACATCATCTTAAGCTAAAGTAAATAACCATTTTGTAATAATATCTTCATTTTTACTGTAACCTAGGTTACACTTGCATTAATTACCTAAACTTATTTTTATTAAATTAAAAAAAAACGGACATTAGTAACTCTTTAACGCAATAATTTTTAAATAGCCTGACTATTATTTTAAATATAACGAGCACATGAAAAAATTACTTCTACTTTTAATTATACTTATGACATTACAATTAACTTCTGCACAAGAATGGACGACCCCTGTAATAGATGGTTACGGAAAAATTAAAGATTTCAAAAATTTGGCTACAATGCCAGATTCTTCTAAAGAATACAATATCGTTTTTGACCTAAAAGATGATCGTGAAATGGAAGGTTCAAATATTGGTTATTTTAAAATAGCACGGCTAATAAATATGTTAGGTGCTAATGGTATAACCGCTGACAAAGTTAATATTGTTGCCGCTATTCATGGTGGTGCCACATTTACGGCATTAAACGACGAAAAATATAGGGCTAAATATGAAAAACCAAACCCTAATACAGAAGTAATTAAACTTCTAAAAGAATATGGTGTGGAGTTTTATGTTTGTGCCCAAGCTACAGCTGCCAGAGGTATTGGCGCTGAAGATTTAAACCAACATACAGAGCTGGGTCTTTCTGCAATGATGGTACTTGCCAATTACCAAATGGACGGATATATTTTTATGCCATAAATAATTACCACATGAAAGATTTTTGGAACCAGCGTTATGACGAAGAAAGTTATGCTTACGGAAACGCACCAAATGTATTCTTTAAACAACAATTAGATAAATTAAAAGTAGGTTCTATTTTACTGCCTGCTGAAGGCGAAGGTAGAAATGCCGTCTATGCACTATCTAAAGGTTGGGAAGTTTTAGCTTTCGACTTTAGTGAATCTGCAATGGTTAAAGCTAAAAAACTAGCAGCTACTTATAATTTGAACTTGAATTATCAAGTAATTGATGCTCTTAAATTTAATACTACTAAAAAGTTTGATGTAATCGCCTTCTGTTACGTACATTTTCCTGCAGCTATTAGAAAGAAAGCAAACCAACATCTATTAAAATCATTAAAACCGAACGGACATATCATTTTTGAGGCGTTCTCTAAAAATCAACTTGGAAAACCTTCTGGCGGACCAAAAAATATAGACATGCTCTATAATATTGATGATGTGAAAGATGAGTTTAATGGAATAAATTTTGAAATTTTAGAAGAAAAGGAAATAGTTTTGAATGAAGGACTTTACCATAATGGTGATGCTTCGGTAATTCGTTTTACCGGTACTAAAGCATAAAAAGGGACCATATTTGGTCCCTTTTTTATATTCATCTATTAAAATTCATATTGAACAAAAACCGATAGGTTTCTTCCAGGGTCATTAATGGGTTCTGTTCCAAAATCTGCCTGATTATTAAATGCGAAATTGAGGTGATTACTATATGTTTTATTAAAAACATTTAATGCCGCAACGCCTAAGGTTAGGTTTTTCATTGGTATTACACCCAAACGTAAATCCATTATTTCATAACCTGGTGTAACCTGTTCACCAAAAGAAAACGCAATATTATCTTGCTCTGTAGTCAGTCTATATTCTGCATTTACCCAAAACTTTTCTTTTTCATAGCCCAATTTAAATCTTGTAACTAAAGGTGGTACCAAAGGTAATGACTCATTTAAGTCATTATTCTTAGCATATACATAAGCAAGTTTCGTTGTAAAATTGAAATGATTACAAAAGTCTACACCTGCCATAATTTCAAAACCTGTCTTATATGCATCATCTAAATTTCTAAAAACCTTTGCATTAGATGGCTGGTTCATTGGCATGAATTTTCTTGTTTGCGTTTCGTCTATTATAGCCACTATATAATTTTCGTATAACGAGTAATAGAAAGAAGTACTATAACTGAACCTATCTGAAGTATTTTCTGAAATAGGCATCTTCCCTTTAAAACCTACCTCAAGCTGATTATTTACTTCAGCCTCTAAATTAGGATTACCAACATATTCATACGCGTCTTGACCTACGCTAAAATGATTGATAAAACGTTCAATCATATTTGCAGATCTAACACCACGACCATACGCCACTTCCATAATAAATTGTGGAGAATCCACATATTTTATTGAAGCTGTACCACTAAAATTATGCTCAGTTCTTTTATCTAGGTCAGTGTATAAAGCAGCAAAGTCAGCTTCTGGATCGTTAGCATCAGAAGTAACATTATCATAACGCACACCTGCTGTTAGCATGGTTTTTTCTGTTATGGGGTATTTACTTTCTGCAAAAAAACCAATATCATTTATATATGAATCTTGCCATACCTTATCTTCAAATGTTAAGGGTGTATCTAAAGTTCCCATAGCATTTCTTTTCACTAATCGTGTTCTATTGCCATCTCGTGCAATATGCAAAACATCAACACCCGTAAATAGCGCAAGATTGTCTGTCGGTTTTAATTTTAATTCTACTTTACCACCTGCCGTGGTAGCATCAATAGCAGAAATCGCAGATGTCATCATAAAAGTTGGTCTATTGTAATTAGTCATTACATGATCTACATAGCTATAATAAATTTTAGAATCTATACTTTCAATAAGACCTAGCAGACTACCTAATTTATAATCTAAAGAGAGAATACTACTGTTGTCCTCTTCAGTATCCATGGGTAAACCGGCATGCAAAACATCGCGCCCAAAAGACTGTCGCCAATGCGCTTGTAGTCTTTGATTTTCAGTAAAATTGACACCCGCTTTAATTCCGTAATCAAAGCTTCTAAAAGAAGACGGAATTTCTGTACCGTTACCATCTTTATAATTACCAAAATCTCGAAAACCTATATTACCTGCTATATCATATTGCTCAGTTGCCTGTTGTAACCTTGCCATGGAGACCATAGAATTACCGTTACTTTCATAACCCCCGCTTGCACTACCATGCAGCCCATAATCTTCTACAGTCGGTTTTTGAGTTACCATGTTAACGATACCACCAAAAGTAGCACCATATCTAACAGAGTATGGTCCTTTTATTATTTCAATTTTTTCAATTTCTTCTGGTATTACATGGGTAGTTATGGGATCCATACGATTGGGACAAGCATTCATAGCTTTTGTACCACCATCAAACTGCACATTTAACTGTTCATATTGCGTTGCTCTAAAACTAGGATCAATTGCATAATTACCTCTTTTAATCAACGAAAAACCATTAACATCATTAAAAAGATCGGCTACATTTCTAGGCTGAACTATTCTCTTGACATAATCATTGGTCTCTAAAGTAAGTACCGGATCAATTTTCATATTTCCTGTCACTAAAACTCCGTTAATAGCAATAGGCGCTTCTTGTAAGGTGATTACTATTGGGGAATTAATGTTAATTACCTGACATTCTACGGTCTTATAGCCAACATAAGATATGGTCAAGATTACATTCTCTTCTACATTTTTCAGAACAAAATCGCCATCAAAATTGGTATATGTTGCTAATCCGTTATTAGCTAGAATATGAGCACCATCAAGCGGTTGCTGGTCCATTTCAGAGATAATTTTTCCTGATAAATTTTGTGCGTAAAGTAAGGGTGTCGATAATAATACCGCTAGTACCCAAAGATATTTTAGGTTCATTGTTTAAATTTTTAATTAATTGAAATACTATCCAACTTCCTATTAAATAGGCGTTAGATACAATAGATTGAAGTAAAAACCTTAAACTTCTGGCGGATGTTTGATACGCTCAAAGAAATGAAAATCGTAAAGCACACGATACTTTACATTATGCAACACTTTTCTAGATAGTTGTACACACTCGTATGTAGTCAACGATCCAATAAAAAATACTGTTTCGTTTTTAAGCAAGTCTAAATTAATTGGTGTTTTTTCGTCATCAGCCTTCTGAGATAACATTTGAGATAAAGCACATTTACCATCACATTTTAATTCTGGTCGTTCTTTATTCTCGCAGAAACGCTCTACGAAATCATTTGTAAACACAGCATAATAGCTCATAACGCTGGCAGTCTTAAAACTACTTGCCAAAGAAATGAAAGTGAACATTATTGCTATCGTAAAGCTTGACAACTTCATGCTGCAAAATTAAATGACCATGTTGGTTTAAAATGTGACATTAGTCACATAACTAACATAATCTTAGTAACACTACATTTTATTTATCAAAGCTATTCTAAAAGGTTATACCTGCTTGTATTTGTAAAAAAATGTTAAAAAATAATGTGTGTAACCAAGGTTACATTACAAACGCTATTCATAACTTAATTTTATCATAAATTAAAAAAATTATAAATAATACTTATTATTAATAACGAAAATAATATACAGGAACAAGTGATTTCTATGCCTAGAATTGGTGACATGGCTCCAGATTTTGAAGCAGTTACTACTAAGGGAAAAATTAAAATGTCTGATTTTGCAAAAGACAAATGGATTGTCATGTTTTCGCATCCTGCTGATTTTACACCTGTATGTACCACAGAAATGAGCGGCTTTGCAACTCGTAAAAGTGAATTTGATGAACTTAATACTGAACTTTTAGGTTTAAGTATAGACAGTGTTCACGCACACTTAGGTTGGGTACAGAATGTAAGAGAAAATACGGGAGTGTATTTCGACTTCCCGATTATTGCTGATCTAGACATGAAGGTTTCAAAAGCTTACGGCATGTTACAACCTAACGAAAGTGAAACAGCTGCAGTAAGAGCTGTATTTTTTATCGATCCTAAGAAAAAAATAAGATTGGTAATGTATTACCCACTAAACGTAGGTAGAAATATGGATGAAATACTTCGTGCATTAGATGCTTTACAAACTTCTGACAAACATAAAGTTGCCATGCCCTTAGATTGGAAAAGAGGTTATAAGGTTATTGTATCCCCTCCAAAAACTTTAGATGAGCTTAACGCTAGATTGGAGGATGATACTTTAGAGAAAGTCGATTGGTACCTTGCCAAAAAATCTATATAATTATATAGAAATCGGTTTTGAACAGTTTTCAAAACCGATTCTTTTTTAATCGTTAAAAACTGTTCTTATGATAATTAAACAATTTGAAGATAAACCGTTGGCTCATTATTCATACGCAATTTTAAGTGGCAATGAAATGGCTTTAGTAGATCCATCTAGAGATCCAGAACCATATTATAAATTTGCCGAGGAAAACAATGCTAAAATTGTTGCCGTTTTCGAGACGCATCCTCATGCTGATTTCGTTAGTGGCCATTTACAAATACATAAAGAGACTGATGCTGTAATTTATGTGAGTGAGTTGGTAGGTGCTGATTATCCGCATAAAACATTTGATGATGGCGCTACTCTTAAAATGAATGATGTAACCTTTACGGCAATTAATACTCCTGGGCATTCACCAGACGGTATTACCATTGTTGCAAAAGGTAACGACGATAAACAAGCAATGTTTACCGGAGATACTTTATTTATTGGAGATGTTGGTAGACCAGACTTAAGGGAAAAAGCGGGGAACATGAAAGCTAAACGCGAGCAATTGGCAAAAGACATGTACCACACTATGCAAAACAAATTCAATCATCTTTCAGATGACACCTTAGTTTACCCTGCCCATGGTGCAGGTTCTTTATGTGGTAAGAATATGAGTAGCGATTCTTCTAGTACTTTGAGGAATGAACGCATGGGAAATTGGGCTTTTAAAACATTAACTGAAGAAGATTTTGTTGACCATATTTTAAAAGACCAGCCTTTTATTCCATCTTACTTTGGGCATGATGTAGCTATCAATAAAACAGGTGCTCCAAATAATATAGACGCTATTTCTCAAATTCCTTTACAAATAGGAGCTTTCAAAATTGAAAAGAATATTTTGGTCATAGATACCAGAGATAAGGCAGAATTCAAGAAAAATCATTTACCAAATTCCATTAATATCATGGCTAGAAATATTGATGATAAAATTGAAACTTGGCTAGGGTCTATTGTTGAACCTTCAGAACCGTTCTATATTGTCGTGGCAAGCATAAATGACAAGCAAGCATTACTTGAACGAATAGCCAAAATAGGTTATGAAAGTCAAGTAAAAGCTGTTTTAACATTACACAAGGTTTATGAAAAAGAAGATGAATTTGATTTTACCGATTTTGATAAAAACAAAGAAAATTATACCATTGTAGACATTAGGAACAAAAGTGAATTCAATGACGGTCATTTTTTTGATAGCGCAATTAATATACCTTTAAATGAATTACGTAATGCTATCGACAAAATTCCGACGAACAAACCAATTGTAATACATTGTGCTGGCGGCTATAGAAGTGCTGCAGGATCAAGCATTGTATCAAAACAAATTCATAATACCGAGGTATACGACCTAAGCGAAAAAATAAACAATTACAAAACCAAATTATGACAAATTCAAATTTATCAAATATCGGTCTAGATAAAAAAGAATCTAACGATATCGCAAATCATTTAAATGATTTACTATCTAATTATCAAATGTTCTATATGAATCTAAGAGGTTTTCATTGGAATATTAAAGGAAAGAAGTTTTTTGAACTTCACCTTAAATTCGAGGAGTTATATAATGATGCTTTGATCAAGGTCGATGAAATAGCGGAGCGTGTGCTAACACTAAGCAATACTCCTATTCACACTTTCACAAAGTATACTGATCATTCTGAAATTAAAGCCAGCGAAAATGTTGTAGATGGCGACAAGGCTGTAGACAATATTTTAGAGAGCCTAAGTATCTTATTGAAAAAGGAAAGAGCTACCCTTAAAATTGCTGCTGAGGCAGAAGATGAAGGTACCGTTTCTTTAATGAGCGATTATATTACACAACAGGAAAAATTAGTTTGGATGCTGTCTGCATATAAAGACTAAGTCAAACGCTGATATCTCTAAATCCCTAGAATTTGCTCATACATTTTCTAGGGATTTTTCTTTGCCCCAAATTTTGTAAATTGAGAATTCTGCCCATAAATACATAGTATTAAATAAGAATTTAAATACATTATTCTATAAGCTCTTCAATTTAGGTTTAAATACTTATTTAATTTTGATTTTTCTTCAAATATGTAACATTGGTTACCTTTAAAAATCAGGTGTTGTTTACTTTTGTTATCATACTAGATATTATAAAATATATAGACTATGGAAGACATGATTTTTTATGATAGATTGCAATTTGCCTTTACTATCACATTCCATTATATATTTCCTCAGTTAACCATGGGCCTATCTTTATTGATAGTCTATTTTAAATGGAAATACCTTAGAAATAAGATTGAAAAATATAATGATTCGGCTAAATTTTTCATGAAAATTTTTGCCATCAACTTTACCATGGGTGTCGTAACCGGCATACCCATGGAATTTCAATTTGGTACTAACTGGGCAAAATTCTCTGAACTTACAGGTGGTATTATCGGTCAGACCTTGGCTATGGAAGGTATGTTTTCTTTCTTTCTAGAGTCTTCCTTTTTAGCGCTCTTTATTTTTGGTGAAAAGTTAATGGGGCAAAAACTCCACCTATTAACAGGTTTTCTAGTATTCTTAGGGTCTTGGGCAAGTGGTTGGTTCATATTAGCGACCAATGCTTGGATGCAACACCCCGTTGGATATGAAATATTAGAAAACGGTAAATTCGTTTTAGAAAACTTCTCTGCACTATTTACCAAC
The DNA here is from genome assembly GCF_900155985.1 of Maribacter ulvicola. Taxonomy (GTDB): domain Bacteria; phylum Bacteroidota; class Bacteroidia; order Flavobacteriales; family Flavobacteriaceae; genus Maribacter; species Maribacter ulvicola. The sequence goes on along the minus strand of NZ_FTMA01000008.1, from coordinate 61,780 downwards.
CCGTGGCTCTTACCTGCTTTTTTACATAATCAATTAGCATCCGTTGTTACTTCTTCTTTTGTTGTAGCTAGTATCGGTGCTTTTTATGTTCTAAGAAATAAGCAAGTTGAACATGGTAAACTGTTTTTGAAAACCGGAGTGATATTTGGTTTAGTGTCTAGTATTTTGGTTGCTTTTCCTACGGGAGATTGGAATGCCAAAAATGTGGCTAAATATCAACCTGCAGCTTTTGCCGCCATGGAGGGTATTTTTGAAACTGAAGAGGCCGGTGCCGAAATTGTGCTTATTGGACAACCTAATATGGTTGAAAAGAAACTAGATAATAAAATTGCTGTACCGAATATATTAAGCTTTTTGACTTATCAAGAATGGGATAGGCAAATAGTAGGAATGGATAAATTTAAAGAAGAAGAATTACCCGATAACATTCCTGCCTTGTACTATTCTTACCATATAATGGTTGGTTTAGGCACCGTTTTTATGGCTATAATGGCATTGGCTGCTTTTTTATTATGGCGTAATAAACTTTACACATCAAAAGCTATACTTTGGTCTATTATGTTTTTGGTTCCATTCCCATACATAGCTAATCTTACTGGCTGGTATACGGCAGAACTAGGTAGACAACCCTATTTGGTTTATGGCTTATTAAGAACAACCGAAGGGGTTTCTCCTACAGTTTCATCAGGTAACACCTTATTTACTTTACTTGGTTTTGTAGCCTTGTATATGTTATTAGGACTTTTGTTTTTAGTCTTAGTGGGTAAAACAATTAATCAAGGTCCTAAGCACCAAACACATTAAATTATGGAAACATTTTGGTTCATAGCAATTGCTATAGTTTTAACGGTATTTTTCATTTTAGATGGGTATGATTTTGGCACAGGAATCATTCATTTATTTTTTGCAAAAACGGAAAAGGACAAAGAAGTCATTGCAAAATCTGCGGGTTTGTTCTGGGATTCTAATGAGGTTTGGTTAGTTGCCGCTGGAGGTCTACTATTTATGGCTTTCCCTACTTTTTATGCTTCTGTATTTAGTGGCTTTTACCTACCATTAATAATTGTTTTATGGCTCATTATTTTTAGAGCTATAGGTTTGGAATTTAGAGGTCAATTTCATTTTCAAATGTGGAAAGATATTTGGGATAAATCTTTTGGAATTTCCAGTTTACTACTCGCCTTATTTTTTGGAATTGCTTTAGGTAATGTAGTTAGAGGTGTTAACCTAGGAGGAGTTGAAGATGGAGTGTCGGTATACGAAGGACATTATTTTTTCTTGCCTTTATGGAACAGTAGCTTTAGCCCTTTATCAGATCATCCAGGAATAATAGATTGGTTTACGATCATTATCGGTTTAATTTCTGTAGTCACCTTAGCTATTCATGGTGCAAATTGGATAATTCTTAAAACCAATTCTTCCATAAACGGTAAGCTTAAAAATATCATCTTTAAACTTAATATTGCGCTTGCAGCACTAACCATTTTTTCTTTAGTAGTGTGGCAAATAGTTAACCCTAATTCGTTAGATAATTTTAAGGAAAAACCCTATTTAATATTTTTTCCACTTATTTATCTTAACGGGCTCATTGGCTTATTCTTCATCAAAAAATTAAGGAAAGACATACATGGTTTTGCTCTCTCTACATTACTGATATTAGGCGGAATTACATCGTCATTAGCATCTTTGTTTCCTGTAATTTTACCTTCAGTAAATTCAGTGAACGAGCCTTTAACCATTTATAATACAGCGTCAGCTAATTATGGTTTATCTGTAGCTTTAACTTGGGGTTTTATTGGGTTCACTTTATTAATTATCTATTTCATTGTGCAAAAAAGGTTAATGGGAGGAAAAATAGACCATATGGATTATGGGCATTAGATTAAAGAAAAAATTATGACAGGTACATTAATTTCATTAATCAGTATTCTTATAGGGATTATTGCCGCAAATGCTACAGGCATTCTCATTCAGAAATACTCGTATGGTGTTATTGGCAATACAATTGTTGGGGTTTTTGGAAGTATCCTTTTCATTAAGACTTTTGGTAGGTTAGGTTTTAATCCGTGGTCAATAATGAACAATGGAGATTTTGATGGGTTCCGTCTAATAACCAATTTAGTAGTATCTGCTATAGGAGGAGCATCAGGTCTTGTTTTAGCTAAAATGGTTTATAATAAGTTAAATAAATCATAAACGAAAAATCCTAATTATCTTTCTTATTATTCATTTTATATATCAGCCAAACAAAACCTACTACAAAATGAAGCAGTATTATACCCGCAACTATATAGATTATGGTATTAGAACTATCCCTCATAATTTATACATTTAAATTTCTTGGGCAAAACTAAAAATTCATCCCAAAATAAAATATGATATTGATCAACTTACCTTGATTTATTTACTTTAAAGATGTCAATATTAATCCAACCCCAAAAAAAAACATAAAAGACACAATATCAAACAATTAAATAATTGTTTGTTTTAGCCCAATAGCACTACCACATTATATATTATTAAACTTTTTATGTAACAAAAGTTACTGTAAGACTTACTTTAAAAAGAGACCTTAGCTTGTAATTTAAAGCTTAAAGTCATGTCAAAAATAGTCATACTAGGTGCAGGAATCTCTGGCCATGTTGCAGCAGCTCATTTACGTCGAAAATTATCGAAAGAACATGAAGTATTAGTCGTTTCGCCAAATAGTAATTATCAATGGATTCCGTCTAATATTTGGGTTGGTATCGGTCGTATGAAGTCTGACCAAATTCTATTTCCCTTGCCTCCATTATACAAGAAAAAAAATATAAATTTTAAACAAGCGCTTGTGACTACATTTCACCCAGAAGGTGATGCAGAAACTGAAAGTGCGTTCGTAAAGATTAAATACGTTAATGGTCAACAAAAAGGAAATACCGAAAATGTCACCTATGACTACCTCATAAATGCTACTGGACCAAAACTAGCCTTTGATATGACTGAGGGTCTAAATCCTGGCACTAATAAAGCCTACTCTGTATGTACTTATAGTCATGCAGAACACGCATGGCATGCTTTAGATGATTTGATTCAGCAAATGAAACAGGGTAAGAAAGCTAAAATTTTAATTGGTACCGGACACGCAAAATCTACTTGCCAAGGCGCAGCTTTTGAATATATTTTAAATGTAGAGCAAGAACTTAGAAGACATAATGTACGTGACCAAGCTGAAGTTATTTGGATTGCCAATGAATATCAGTTAGGCGATTTTGGTATGGATGGTGTGCTACTTAGTTATGGAGACAACATCATGAAATCTAGCGAAATGGTTGAAATGATTTTTGAAGACCGTGGTATTAAATGGATTCTTGGCGCCGGAGTAAACAAAATTGAAGATGGCATAGCTCATTATGAAACACTAGATGGCGAGTATAAATCTGAAACATATGACTTTGCCATGTTAATACCTGCATTTTCTGGTCATGGTTTTAAAGCCTTTGATAAGAATAACGAAGATATTACCGAAAAACTTTTTAAAGGGTTTATGCTTGTTGACGCAGATTACACACCAAAACCCTATGAAGAATGGAGCGTACAAGATTGGCCGGAAACCTATCAAAATCCTTCATACAACAATATTTTTGCCCCTGGTATAGCTTTTGCGCCTCCACATGCTATATCAAAACCTCGAGTAAGCAAAAATGGTACTTCTATTTCTCCTGCCCCACCCCGTACGGGTATGCCTTCTGGTATTACCGCAAAATTGGTCGCAGATAATATTATCGATATTATTAACGGAAAAAAAGATTTACATCATAAAGGGTCTTTAGGCAACATGGGTGCTGCATGTATTGCTTCTGCAGGTTATGGCATGACAAAAGGTAGTGGCGTGAGTATTACCACCTACCCCATTGTACCTGATTACAACAAATACCCCAATACTCAAGGTCGTAAATTAGGTAAAACCTTTGGAGAAATAGGTTTAGCTGGTCACTGGTTAAAATTTGCGCTGCATTATGCTTTTATATACAAAGCAAAAATGAAGCCCTTCTGGTGGCTAATTCCGGAATAATTTCAAGTTCCACATCTTTAAAACGTGAAAGAATAACATTTAAAATCTACAAAAATGACACAAAGAATATCGAAATCTAAGCGCTTTTTTATGATGAATCCTATCATCCAATTTTTCAAATTCATCTGGTTGAGTATCAAAATAATGTTGGTTGTTGCCGGTGGTCATGGCGGTACTAGAAAAGCAAATAGTTAACGCATAAGAAAACACTTCTCTTTACCGCTTTAGGCATAGTCATCTGTGCTATAGCTGGTTACCTATACTATCTCCAAAATTGGCTGCATAAGTGATACTTGAGCTATAACATCAAAACCCCTAAATAGCACATTGTACGGTAGCTTAATGAGTAGTTCACTTGCAAATACATTTGTAAAATTTCCAGAAGAGTAAACTGAATTTACAATTATTTTTCAGTTAGTAGTAAAAGGTGCTCTTTATAAAGAGTGCCTTTTCATTTTTAAATAATTGTTTTTTTGAGAAAGAAATTTCCTTCGGTAACATTAGTTACTGTGCAGGCTGTTTTACTACTCTAATTTTGTCTCAAATAAATGAATACCATGAAATATAAATTAGGATGGATATTGTTGTTCGTCTTTTATTCTGGCTTGGCACAAGAAGTAAAATCTATTTCAAAAGATGAAGTGCTTACTAGGGTAAAAGAAAGTAATAACACACTGAAAATGGCTGAACAAGATGTGTTAGTTGCCAAGGGTGATTTCAATCAGACCAATGCTATTTTATTGCCTAACATTAGTGTATCGCATACTGGTATTGCTACCACTAACCCATTAATGGCATTTGGTTCTAAACTTAATCAAGAAATTTTGACTGCTGCAGACTTTAATCCTGATGTATTAAATGACCCACGTCAAATAGAAGATTATGCAACTCGAGTAGAAGTACAACAACCATTGATAAACTTCGATGGCATCTACCAGCGTAAAGCGGCAAAGGCAAAACTGACCGCTACAGAACTACAATCTGGTCGTACAGAAGATTACTTAGCCCTTGAGGTAGAAAAGGCTTATATGCAATTACAACTTGCTTATAAAACCGTTACGGTTTTAGAGAAAGCTAAAGAAACCGCCTTAGAAAATAAGCGCATTGCCGACAATAGTTACAAGCAAGGTTATCTACAAAAATCTGATGTTCTTTCTGTAGAAGTAAGAGTTACCGAAATCGATAACCAATTGCAATACGCAAAAAGTAACATTCTAAATGCGAGCAACTATTTATCTGTATTAATGAATGCTGATGAAAATGAGATTTTACAGCCTTCAGATTCACTGGCAATTACTAGTTATTCTAGTACAACGACCGTTAACTTATCTGAAAACAGAAAGGATATTTTAGCCATGAATTCTGCTACCGAAGCATACAGACAAATGCATAAGGCAGACCAAATGGCTTTCTTACCTCGTTTAAATGCTTTTGGCACTTACGAGTTACATGACGATGATATTTTTCAAGGTCAAGCCCAAGGTTACCTATTTGGTGCAGAATTAAAATGGAACCTTTTTGAAGGTAGTAAGCGTTTTGGTAAATCTCAAAAGAGCAAGGCGGAGTACGATAAATCCAAATTACAATTAGAGCAGTATAAATCTGAAAGCCAATTAGAACTTAATAAAGCAAAAAGAGGTTTTGAAGATGCTCAAAATAAACTAAAGCTAACAAAACTGGCACTAGAACAATCTGAAGAATCATTACGTATACGTACTAATAGATTTAAGCAAGGTTTAGAAAAAACTACTGACCTATTACTATCTGAAACACAATATTCTCAAAAGCAATTAGAATATTACGCTACAATTTTTCAACACAATTACGCTTTGGCGTATGTACAGTTTTTAACAAAAGAATAAGATCCTACAATCACTTAATACCATTCATAAAGATGAAAAATAAAAAATATATAATCACAGCTATTTTAAGTGCTACAATCTTATTCTCTAGTTGTGGTAACGATGATAAAAAAGCGTTAGTCAATAATTCACTTGCAATAGCCGTTCAATCCAAAACTGTTTCTGAAGATAGTAGTAGTCCGTTTTTAACGGTTAGCGGTAAAATTGAAGCTACCAAGAGTGCAAATATCAGTACTAGAATGATGGGCTACGTAGACAAAATCTATGTAGGTGTTGGTGATAACGTAAATAAAGGTCAATTATTAATGAGTGTTAATAATGCAGATGTTTCTGCGCAATTAGCGCAGGTAAATGCTGGTATTACCGAAGCTGAAGCTGCCTATACCAATGCAGAAAAAGACTTTAATCGTTTTACTACATTATTTCAAGAGAATAGTGCTTCGCAGAAAGAGCTAGATGATATTACCGCCAATTACAATATGGCAAAAGCAAGAGTAGAATCTGCCAAGCAAATGAAAAACAGTGTCAATGCCCAAATGGGCTATGCGAATATTCGCGCTCCGTTTACCGGTGTTGTTACCAACAAATTTATTAACGCTGGCGATATGGCCAACCCGGGCATGCCTTTGCTAGAAGTAGAAGCTCCTGGCACCTACCAAGTACTTGCCATGGTACCTGAATCTGAAATTCTTGCCGTTAAAAATGATACCGAAGTTAGCGTACAAATCAAAGCATTGAATAAAAGTATAAAAGGAAAAGTTACCGAAGTAAGTACTTCTTCTAAGAACACAGGTGGTCAATACTTGGTAAAGGTCATTTTAGATAAAACCGATGTACAAATACTTTCTGGTATGTACGCTACCGTACAGTTTCCTATTGCAAGAAAAACTACAAGTTCTGCCGTTATGATTCCAGTAGAAGCTATAGTTAAAAAAGGGCAACTTTCTGGTATATATACCGTAAGCCAAAGTAATACTGCATTACTGCGATGGTTACGACTGGGCAGAACCTTTGGTGATCAAGTGGAAGTATTATCTGGACTATCGGCAGACGAGCAATATATAGTTTCTGCTGAGGGGAAATTATTCAACGGCGCCAAAATCTCAAATCAATAAACGAGTCTGGGTTAGGGATTGTAGCGGTTACCCCACAGGCATTTTTTATGCCGAGGAGTAAAAGCGAAAAGCCCGACTACCTGTCTTTTTCAGGGGGGAACACACAAATAAAATAAAGAAATAATGAAGGAAGGTTTAGCTGGTAAAATTGCCAAATTATTTATAGGCAGCAAGTTAACGGTACTTTTAATGATCGTATTCATGGTCATTGGGGTGTACAGTTCGTTTTTGATCCCGAGGGAAGAAGAACCACAAATTGACGTGCCCATGGCCGACATTTTTGTAGGCTACCCTGGTGCGAGTCCTGAAGAAGTAGAATCGCGTATTATTAAACCTTTAGAGAAATTAATTTCTAACATCAAAGGTGTTGAATATGTGTATTCTACATCGATGAAAGAACAAGGTATGGTCATCGTTCAGTTTTATGTAGGCGAAGATATTGAGCGTTCTTTCGTGAAACTGTACAACGAAATTAATAAGCATATGGATATTATGCCGCAAGGCGTAACCTTTCCGTTGGTAAAAACCCGTGCTATTGATGATGTACCTATGCTTGGATTAACCCTTTGGAGTGAAAACTATGATGGGTATCAGTTAAGCCAAATGGCACAGGAACTGGAAAGTGAAATCAAAAAAGTAAATGATGTTGCTATTACGCATAAAATAGGAAATCAAGACCGCCAATTACGCGTGGTTTTAGATAAAGATAAATTAGCTGCCAGCGGATTAGATTTTCTATCTGTTTCTGAAATGATAAAGGCGAACAATGCCCAATTGAGTTCTGGTAGTTTTGATAAAAATGATACGGAGTTCTTAGTAAGTACCGGCAATTTTTTGGCTTCGGTTACAGATGTTGAAAACCTTGTGGTTGGAGTTCAACAAAATCAACCTATTTATTTAAAACAGATTGCCAGTATTATCGACGGACCAGAAATTCCTCAAAGTTATGTTTCTTTAGGTTTTGGTCAGGCAAGCGATAAGATAACCGATTACAAATCTGAATACCCTGCCGTTACTATATCGGTAGCAAAAAGAAAAGGTGCAGATGCAATGAAAATAGCCGACATCGTTATTGATAAAGTTGAACACTTACGTACTACGTTAATTCCTGATGATGTTCATGTAGAAATTACCAGAAATTATGGTGAAACCGCATCTCATAAAGTGTCTGAACTTTTACTACACCTAATTGGCTCTATTATAGCGGTAACCTTAGTTGTGATGCTGGCTATGGGCTGGCGTGGTGGTTTGGTGGTATTCTTATCCGTACCAATCACATTTGCTCTAACATTGCTTAGCTATTATATGCTAGATTATACCCTAAACAGAATTACTTTGTTTGCCCTAGTTTTTGTGACGGGTATTGTGGTAGATGATTCCATTATTATAGCCGAGAATATGCACCGGCATTTTAAAATGAAACGCCTTCCCTTTAAACAGGCGGCTCTCTATGCCATTAACGAAGTTGGTAACCCAACTATCTTGGCAACCTTTACGGTAATTGCCTCTGTATTACCAATGGCATTCGTATCTGGACTTATGGGACCATATATGGCACCTATGCCTATTGGAGCTTCTATTGCCATGACATTATCACTTTTTGTAGCATTGACCATTACTCCGTATTTGGGCTATATTTTCTTGAGAGAAAAAGATAAAAAAGGTGAAGTTGAAAAGAAAGAAAAGCCTTTAGAAGATACCTTTATCTACAAAATTTATAATAAATATGAACGCCCACTTATTGAAAGTAAAAGCAAACGTTGGTTATTTTTAGGATTGACTTTTCTACTGCTATTGGGATCAATGGTATTGTTCTTTACAAAATCTGTAGCTGTTAAAATGTTGCCTTTTGATAACAAAAATGAGTTTCAAGTGGTCATTGATCTGCCCGAGGGTACTACCCTTGAACGTACAGGTGTAGTTGCTCAAGAAATTGCTCAATATCTATCTACTAGACCAGAGGTTGTAAATTACCAGAACTATGTAGGTACCTCTGCCCCTATTACCTTTAACGGTTTGGTACGTCATTATGATTTACGTGGAGGTAGTAATATGGCAGATATTCAGGTAAACCTTGTCGATAAAGATGAACGTTCTGCTCAAAGTCATGATATTGCGAGTTTACTAAGACCAGATATCCAAAAGATAGCAGCGAAATACAACGCAAATGTGAAGCTTGTTGAAGTTCCGCCAGGACCTCCTGTACTATCCACTATTGTTGCCGAGGTTTATGGACCAGATTACGAGGAACAGATTAAAATTGCAAATAGTGTACAAGATATCTTGAAAAACACTGATGATGTTGTTGATATCGATTGGCTAGTAGAAGCTGACCAAACGGAGTATAAGTTTGAAATCAATAAAGAGAAAGCAATGCTTTATGGCGTGGCACCACAACAAATTGCCTATACCATGAATATGGCTTTATCAAATAGAGCAATCACAAATTTATATGATGAGAATGCAATAGACCAAGTTGGTTTGGTGCTCGCTTTAGATGAAAAAGAAAAATCGACTATTACAGATATTTCACAACTGAAAATTACCTCTAAACAGGGTAACATGGTGCCGATTGCCGATTTAGTAGATATTAAAGAAACCATAAGCGCAAAGAGTATTTACCGCAAAAATCAAAAACGTGTGGTATATGTAATGGCAGATATGGCCGGAGAATTGGAGAGTCCCGCATACGCGATATTAGGTATGGAAGAAAAGCTTAAAAAAATTGCTTTACCTAAGGGATATCAAGTTACCGAAATGTACTTAGGGCAACCTGAGTTTGAAGATGACTTTACCGTTAAATGGGATGGGGAATGGCAAATTACGCTAGAAGTTTTTCGTGATTTAGGTATTGCCTTCCTAGGTGCTATTATATTGATTTATATTTTGATCGTAGGATGGTTTCAAAACTTTAAAGCACCGATAGTAATGATGGTTGCCATACCATTATCATTAATTGGTATCATTTTAGGTCACTGGATCATGGGAGCGTTTTTTACTGCAACCTCTTTCATTGGTATGATTGCACTTGCAGGTATTATGGTTCGGAATTCAGTACTGCTAATAGATTTCATAAATCTTAGATTAGAAGAAGGCGTACCAATTAAACAAGCTGCTATTGAAGCTGGTGCGGTACGTACCACCCCTATTCTACTAACAGCCGGTACCGTTGTCATTGGCGCCTTCGTTATTTTATTTGATCCTATTTTTCAAGGTTTAGCTATCTCTTTAATGGGGGGTACTATTGTATCTACTGTGTTTACATTATTGGTGGTACCATTGGTGTATTATATGATTGAGAAGAAAAATTATCCAGAGGTTAATGTGAACGAAACTAACAATAACACTCTTTAAATAATAATTTTAAATAAAATTAACATGTTAAACACATATTTCAGAGTTATAGTAGGTACAATGGTTTTACTAAGCGTTGTAATGGCAATTTATGTACATATAAATTGGCTATGGTTTACTGTATTTATAGGGGTTAACCTTATTCAGTCTGCCTTTACCAAATGGTGCTTATTAGAATCTATTCTTCTAAAATTAGGTGTAAAAAAATAATAGATTCCCCGTTAATTAAAATCTTATGTAACCAAAGTTACATAAGATTCATTTTCTTTGCCTTTTCTTTAAAGGTTTTGAAAATAAATTAACGATAGCATGAATTTGATTTACGATCCCTGGCCATGGTTTATTGCCGGTCCTTTAATTGCCCTTACCATGTTTGTACTGCTTTATGTAGGCAAACAATTTGGAATGTCTTCTAACCTTAGAACCATTTGTTCTATTGGTGGTGCGGCAAAATACTCCGATTTCTTTAAATTTGATTGGAGAGCCCAACGCTGGAATTTAGTTGTAGTTGTTGGCGCTGTTATTGGTGGCTTTATTGCTTCTCAATTTATGTCTGACAATACCGTAAAAATAAATCCTGAAGTTGCACAACAACTCTCCACGGATTACGGAATTGAAAGTGCTGGTGAAGCTTATTTACCACCAGAACTTTTTGCTGCTGAACATCTTTCTAATCCTTTTGTTTTGGCTGTCTTAATTTTAGGCGGATTCATGGTTGGTTTTGGCGCTCGTTATGCCGGTGGTTGTACCAGTGGACATGCCATATCCGGACTAAGTAATTTGCAGTTGCCTTCTTTAATTGCCGTTATCGGTTTCTTTATTGGCGGCTTAGTTATGATTCACCTTATATTCCCTTTAATTTTTAGCTAATATGAAGTATTTAAGTTATTTGACCATAGGTATATTTTTCGGTATTATCATGTACAAATCTGAAGCTGCTTCTTGGTTTCGTATTTATGAAATGTTCCAATTTGGGTCTTTCCATATGTATGGTATTATTGGATCTGCTCTTGTTTTAGGAGTAATTGGCATACAAATCATCAAAAAATATAAGATTAAAGCTATTGGTAGTTCAGAAATGAATTTACATCCAAAGAAAAAGGGCATTACAAGTTATCTAATTGGTGGTATTATTTTTGGGCTAGGTTGGGCTTTAGCCGGTGCTTGCCCAGGACCAATGTACGTACTTGCCGGTGCTGGTTATTTTTCCATCTTAGTCGTTATTGCAAGTGCTGTTTTAGGTACTTTCGTTTACGGTGTCATAAAAGATAAACTACCCCATTGAAACTGATTTAGCTTTGGGTGGATAATTTTGGAGACAACCACAACCATCCAACGCCCAATAGAAATAGTATATAAAATAATAGTAGAGAGATAGGGCGGTTTACCATAACTGTCCTATTTTCCTTTATTTCCGTACCAAATTGCTTTGCATTGGCAGCCCTGTTTTTTGATGCGCTTAAAGATTCCCAATCCTTATCTTTATACACGTAATAGGAAAATTGCAAAGTACTGTCAGCTTCTATTTTTAACCAATTCCACCCTTTCTTCTTCGGATAAGTAGTGCCTGAATATTTAAAGGGCACTGTTGAATTTTGAAGCAATGGTACACGATTTCCTTCTGTATTCTTGACGGATAGTTCTTCTAGGCCTGTGCGTAACGCAAAATTAAAAGGTGCTCCTATTTTAGGGAATTCCGTTTGTGATTGCCACTCCACCGCTATTGCTTTTTGCTTTACAATCTTATCTAAAATTTGGGTCCATATTTTTGTATATGCCTGTTCTTCTCCTTTTAGCAACAACTGGTAACTATTTAACAATGTTGTAGTGGCAACTCTACCCAAGCCCAATTGTTTGTAATAAGATAAATTACCAGGTTCATTGGCATTGATAGAATTTACCGCAAATGCAGCATTAAACCTGAATGGGTATTTTTCTACGGTAATATTAGTATTCGGTAATTGAATTTCATTGCTACCATCTCTTTTAAAATTAAAATATGAAGTGTTTGCACCGAGATTAAATAACAAATCGCTGGGCTGAATAAACAACCCTAATCCGTTTTCACGTATGCTATTTTCAAAACGATTCTTTATAGATTTCCTAAAATTAAAATAGGTTTCCGTATCTACAAGAACGACATCAAATTGATTTAAAGATTCTTCCGTAAATTGATAAACGGGTGATGCCTTGGTATTAAAATATTCAAACTTGTACTTGCCTTTGGTAAGCTGACTGCGTACGGTTACCTCATAACCGGCATCGGCTAAAAAATTCTTTAGATATTTCGTTTCAAACGTGGGGAAGTTGTTTACAATCAAGATGCTTACCGGTTCTTTTTCTCGAATTGTAATTGGCAGCGGATTAGATGCTAACAAATTACCTGCACTATCTTTTTCGGCTAATTGATAGACAAAATTACCACTCGCCTTAGGCACTGTTTTCAGTGAAAAATCATGATCTAAACTTTCTTCAAAAGATATAGAATCCAAACCATTACCACGTGAATCTTGTAATAACAACTGAGTACTTAACTTTGGTTTTGAGTACATTCCCTTAACCCGTAATTCATCGCCTAAAACAAGTTGATCAGTAAAATTCAACTGCGTAATTCCTGACGGAATTTCATTAGGTACATAGCTTGTAGGAATGCTATCAAAGGCATAGAAATCAAACTGCTCTACTCCATTACCGATTATAATCACGCTTGTAAGCGAATCCAAAGCCTTACGAACTGATTTCTTAGAATTGTATTCCACAGGCTGAATACCCTTGAAAATCGCTTCTAAACTATCTTTCTGATTATCACTAAAGCCCTCAGTTAAGAGAAGTCCTTGTTTGTTCTGCATTTTCACCTCCTGTGTTGGTTCCAAAACAATGAAGACTAAAGCAAGAACCGTTAGGAATGCCACAATAGTATTTAATACCAATCTGCCCCTATTTCGTGTTTTCCATTCTTTAAAAACGAAAGCTACAAATACCAGCAGACCACCTAATAAAATGGGTATCAATAATTCTTGCTGTAAAAATGAGAAACCATCAATCATACACTTCCAACTGTTTTAGAAATAGTGAATTGATTTCATCTGTATATGCCTTTTCAGCTCCTGGTATTTGTGGTGTTTTTGGTAATGCCAACAACAATCCTTTCTGCACAAACCTATAGTTTGCGTTTGTTCTACCGGTGTTGTTCTCCATACTTTTTAGCCCTTGCAATACCTGTAAATACTTCCCAGGGTTGTCTATTGCTAATTGTACCAACTCATTCCCTGCAGTGGTAAAAAGAGTATTATCCGACTCATGGTAATCACTTTCGCTATGCACCAATTGTTCTAAACGACTAACCGACTTTTCAATGGCTTTAAAAGGTCGTTCTGCCATAATAGTCTCATTTTTACTGTAATTTTTAATATCCTTTATTTTACCGGTAAGTCGGCGCTCTTCCTTAATCGGTGGCGGGTCAAAACCTATTCTGTGTACATAAATACGGGCACTGTTCTTTATTTCTTGAATATATTTTAAGGCATCATATTGAAAAGGCAATGACTTTTCGGGTTCGTTTAATCGTAGGTGTAATTCGGCATCCCACATAATATTTAATGCCTTTCGCAATTTTGTTTTCAACGATTCTTCAAATAAAGTAGATTCCTCAGGATCATCATGATTGTGAAGATAGTCGTGCAATAGGTCTTCGGGTTCTTTGGTATCACCCTCATGCTCATGTTGTTCTACCAGATTATGCTCATTATCACCGTCGTGGTCGTGCATGAATTCTTTTATTGGACTTTCTTGATCTTCAGCATGATCATGGTCTTCACCTTCTTCAAGACTTTCGATCCCGCTGGGTGCTTCTTCCATCTCAGATTCATCGCCCATAAACTGGCCGTACTTTAAACGCAATGCTTTTTGGTCAAATCCCAATTCATTACTTCTCGACTTAAATTCGGTATTCGTAATGTTCGGTTTGTCTTTTATTAGTTTCTTGGTATCTATAATCAATTGTCGCTGACTTCTAAAATAATCTGGCATTTGGTCCACACCCAAAGTTCCTTCTACGCCAAGTTGCTCGTTAATAGTATCTTTTATAACTGCAAAATACGTTTCGCTACGCGCTACATTTCGTTTTGGTTGTTTTTCATCAAAGGCTTCGATATAGAAATAAAGCTCATCGCCTACTTCCATTTTCAGGGCATTTAAATCTAACGTTTTGGTTGCTCGTATAGATTTGGCTCCTTTTGAGATGGTTTCCTTAAAATTTAACTTCTCTTCCCTAAATTTTACAGATTCTCCAGTACCCTTACTCACTGTGGCAATAATGTAGCCTTCATCAATTCCAAAATCATCGGTTATTGCACTTTGTAGTTCAACAATCTTTTTATCTGAAAAGTCAAAATACATGTATTGCTCCAGATCAAGTATCTCTATTTCTGGCGGATTATCAGGTATCGCTTCCAACGAAAATAAGTCTGATGTAAATTCAGTTCCTTCTTCATTTTTAAATTTGAAACTATAAAATCCCGATGATGTTAAAGGCAACTGAATTTGATAATCAGCCCCAACTTGTTGCAAAGGTTTTAATTCGCCCATCAAATCTAAAACGGGTTCAATAACCGTGTTATTAAATTGAAGTTTCCATAAAATGTTAGCGCCTGTAACTGCTTTAATATTTGGATCTGTAGTAGTTTTACTTCCCAATCTTGTATATGACGGATAAGCAACCCTGATTTCCTGTTTCTCAATTGCCGGAATACTGCTTTCAGCTTGTACACTATCCGTTGCCACGAACTGAATTTGCTCTGAATCCTTCGGATTGTCCAATACCTCATCAACGCCACTAAACACATTTAACTTATGAAATATAAAACCAAGAGCAATACAGCCTAGCATCACTAAAAAAGCTTGTTTTAAAGCGTTTGGCGGAGTTATTCTACTTAAACTTGTAGTCAATTCTTCCGCTACTTTATAGCGTTGTAGCTTAGCTAAATTAGACAAGGAATCTTCTGGTTGTAATAACAATCCCGTACTGAAAGATGCTTCTGAAACATGGGCATCTATAAATGAACTTATGGTATATAAATTATGCTGCCATGGTTTTTTTAGCAATATAGAAACTACTAATCCTACCATGAAAGCTACTAAGCCAACTAGGAGATTTTTAGTTACAAAATAGCATAGTACGGCAATGCCCAAAGCGTACAAAAAAGCCTCAGCATATGACAACAACTGCCATCGCTTTTGAAACTTCACCAAATGTAGTTTGCCCGTTTCCATTATTGTTTGCGTTTATATGCCACGAAACGTTCTACCAATAACAATATTAGGAGCATTAACCATAAATACGGATTCACATTCCAGCTCGCCAATTGCTTTTCTTTCTTGTCATTGGCAACATACATGGTTTCCAGTTCAGATGTTGTTACCGAACGATGATCCACCTCAGCCAACAATTCTTCTACCTCCTGATTTACATTAAGAACTTCTAACAACTTCTCTGTTAACCGTTCATACACTGCGTTTTCCGGGTTGATACGTTTGGTCAAATAATAGGTATTATCATCTTCCCCTGCAATTATGATAGATTGCGCCTTAGTATCTTCTTTCCAAACTAGTAGCTTCTGAGTCGTTTCTGGATGTGGTTTAGCGCTTAACCAAATGATGACATCTGCTTCCTTGTCTTCATCTATTTCGGTGTCCAACTGAGAGGCTACTTTGATTTCCTTATCTAAATACATAGAAAGTGCCTTTAAGGATGCTTCCAAATACGTTTTATCAACCCCTAAACTATCGGAATAAAAAAGAGATACTTCGATAGTGTTTTGATTGACAACAGGTACTTTTTGGGCCGGATTGAATCTTGAAATCACCAGACTATCGCCACCGGAAGAAAGTGCATATTCTTCTCCTAAGGTGATCGTTTTACTAGTAATCTTTGTTGCATCAGGAGTACTCCAAGCTGTATACAATTGAAATCCGTCATCCTTTTTATAGGCGAGTAATGGATGATTTTTTGATAAGGCGGAGTCGATAACAATCCAGTTAATTTTTTTCTTGGTTTCTGGTCTTGCTCCTTTTAATCCGCTTGCAAATCCCGTTGTAAAGACTACAATACTATCAGTGTTTAAACCATCCATTTCAGATGCCAATGCCCAATAATCCTGAACAGCACTAGTCTTTGCTATTTGTTCATCCTCATTTCTTACAGGTAGATCCTTCTTTAATAGTCTTATTTCTTGACTTTCGTTCAAAGCATTGAATCGGGACATGAAATTTTCATTCCTTACCAATTCAGGTTCCATAATATAAGTAAGCTCACTATTCTTAACCTTTGTTTGCCATTGTGGTTTTGCCAATAACAAAACTAGTAACGAAATAATCCCCATGCGCAATACTAACAACCACCATTCATTCAATTGAATGCTGCTAGATTGTTTCGATTTTGATTCTGATAACAACTGTACACTACCAATCTTTATGGTCTTTGCCTCCTGTTTACTCCATAAATGGATGGCTATAGGAACTAGAAGTCCCAATAAAGCCCATAAATATGAAGGTTGCGCGAATGACATATTACCCGAGTCTTTTACGTTGTTTTAAAAATAATTGCAATGCTTCTCCCAAAGGTGCATCCATACGAAAGACATGGTGATCAATACCGTTCGATAGCAATGTATCTTTCACCCTTTTCAATCTAGCTTCAAGAGCAGCTAAATATTCTGTTTTTGCTTTTTCGGTATCTACTTTTACACGTGCTCCTGTTTCCAAATCTTCAAAAGTAATATTAGAACCGTAATTGAAATCCATTTCTGCCGCTCCCATAACTTGCAATACCACAACTTCGTTTCTGGCAGATTTTAATCCTTTTATAAACTTTGAAATCTCCTCGCTAGTCTCATACATATCGGTCAAAAAGAAAACCAATTCTTTACCGCCTCTATTCGGTATGCGTTTATTTGAAATATGGGTTTCTGGCCATTTACCCGAATTAGAAAGATTGATGAGTTCTAGCAATAATCTGTTGTAATGCTTTTTATCTGCCTTGGGGTAAATACTGATCACATCATTTTCATTTAAGGCAAAAAGCCCCACAGCATCACCTTGTTTGTGTGCCATATATGCCAAGGTTGCCACCAGCACCCTTACAAAATCTACTTTTGAAAGTTCCGCTTCTTTATGCAACATAGATGCACTGGCATCTACGATGAACTTAATGGTCACCTGACTTTCAATTTCCGATTGTTTAATGTAATACCTACCGGAACGTGCCAACATTTTCCAATCTAGCAATCGTAAATCATCACCGGGTTGATATCCTCTGTACTGACTAAACTCCATTCCAGGACCTACACTGGCACTTCTATTTAAACCTGACGTGAAACCCTCTACCACAATGCGCGATATCAAGGAGAGTCCCTCAACCGTATTGATGACTTCTGGTTTTAATAAATCGTGATAGTCCTGTTTTGCCATATACTCGATAATGGAGCGTATTTACTTGCCTTTTATTTGGATAGTATTCAATAAATGTGATGCTACTTTATCTGAAGTGATGCCTTCTGCTTCTGCCCTGAAATTCACCAACACTCGATGGCGAAGTACTGGCAACGCTACACTTTTAATATCATTTAACGTAACCGCTAAACGACCTTCTAACAAGGCATTAGCCTTTGCCGTTAAGATCATTGCTTGACCTGCGCGCGGACCAGCACCCCAATCTACCCAGTCTTTTACATAAGCATTGGTGGTAGTTTCTGGTCGTGTCGCACGAATGATATCGCTCACAAAACTGATCAGTGCATCGCTTATAGAAACTTCGCGTACCAACTGTTGTAACCGTACGATATCATCACCAGAAATTACCTTGTTCAGTTTCTTTTTAAAAGTACTCGTAGTTGCTTTTAAAATGGCTTCTTCATCTTTCTGAGTAGGATATCCAATTTTAATGTACAATAAGAATCTGTCTTGCTGTGCTTCCGGTAAAACGAACGTTCCTGATTGTTCTATTGGGTTTTGAGTTGCTAGAATGAAGAATGGCTTATCTAAAGGATATGTTTTGTCGCCATAGGTAACCTCAAACTCTTGCATAGCTTCCAACAATGCCGCCTGAGTTTTTGGCGGTGTTCGATTAATTTCATCCGCCAGGATAATATTAGAAAAAATAGGTCCTTTATTGAACTTAAAGAACTTTTTACCTGTGGTATGGTCTTCTTCGAGAACCTCGGTCCCAATGATATCCGAAGGCATTAAATCTGGCGTAAATTGGATACGCTTAAATTTTAAATCGATCGCATTTGCCAAGGTTCTGATCATTAAGGTTTTTGCTAAACCGGGTACGCCTTCTAACAAAGCATGACCACCGGCTAAAAACGTAATCAGCAATTGAGATACGGTTTCTTCTTGCCCAATAATTACTTTTCCAATTTCTTGCTTTAGGGCACTCAATTTACCGGAAAGCATTTCTACCTCATCTGCAATACGTTGTAATTCTTTATCCATTCAAAAATGTGTTTATGAGGTTAGGGCGTACATGACAATGTTGACCCCAAACCGTGTATTGTCTATTTTGTACCAACGTTTGTTTCTAAAATCGTAATCCCACTCGCAACCGTAGTCTTTGTTGCTATACAGTACTGCAATTCTACCGTTTACTATAATGGCTTTTAGATACTCGTGGACCAAATCATCTCCCCAACCATTCAATTCTTGCGATGTGGTGGGCGGACCGTCTTCAAAGTCAAAGAATATGGTATAGATTTCGTGGTCGTTGGGTATTTTTTTTAATGCGGACGGACCAAATATTTCTTCCATTTGCCGCTCGAAAGATTTGGCAAACAAGCCGTCTATGTCATGATTGCAATCATCGGCAAAAACAAAGCCGCCATTTCGTACATACTTTTCAAAATTTTCTTGTTCTTTTTTGGTAAACTCTACCAACTTATGACCTGAGATATAGCAAAACGGACTCTTAAAAATATCATCGCTTGCCAAGGTGATTATCTTCTCTCGTGTATCTACTTTCAAAGTGGTGTACTCCACCAATGAATTCAACAGATTGGACGGCATGCGCTGATCCACATCCCAATCGCCGGACTCATACTGTAATCTCGTAAAGAAAAATTCGTTGCTCAAGGGCAATTAATTTGTGTTTTTATTCATTCTGAAAAAAGAAAACTGGTTGTTGTGATACAACACAAACAACCAGCTTACCTCATCAAAATATCAATTATACGGCATCTGAAAGACTCGTAAACGTAAAGTCACGCACTTTCATATAAGGTATTAGATTACCATTGATACGCACTTGCTTACCAAGGGTTTCCAAATTGTTTAACATGATGATCGGACTCTCATTAAACCTGAAGTTTTTTACAGGATATTTAATTTTTCCGTTCTCAATGTAAAACGTTCCATCCCTTGTTAATCCCGTATATAACAAGGTCTGTGGATCAACGCTACGTATGTACCATAAACGTGTTACCAGAATTCCCTTTTTTGTACTCTTTATCAATTCTTCCAAACTTGCATCGCCACCGGTCATAATCGCATTCGACGGAAAAGGAACCGGGTCAACACCTTTCTCTTTCGCCCAGAAACGATCATAGGCCAAGTTTTTAACGACTCCGTTTTCAATCCAGCTTGTCTTTTTTATGGGTTGCCCTTCGCCGTTCCAAGTTGATGTTGGCACTTCAGGGTTCAATGGATCTGAATAAATATTAACGCGTTCGTCAACTATTTTCTCCCCAATTTTATTTTTACCATCTGCAGCGGACATAAAACTTCTACCTTCATCTGCAGAACGTGCATCTAAAGAACGAAACATATTACGTAACAAATCTGCCGAAGCAGCTGGTTCTAAGATCACCGTATATTTACCTGGCTCAATTGCTTTTGCCTCTTTAGAAAGCACTGCTTTGTCGATTGCGGTCTTTGCCGCTTCATCAGCATCAAACTTATCTACATCATTAAAATCCCTTTTTACCCAACCAGAACCGGTACCGTCATTGGTACGCATGGTAACCGTGAAATCAACATCTGTAGATTGATTGTAAGCAAATAATCCTTTTGAATTGATCATGGCACTAAAACCAGCGGAATCATTTAAAAAACCTGCTGCCGTAACATCTTTTGCATCTGCAGGAACAATACTGCTGCTGGCGACTTCTGCTCTGTATTCCGGAGTTACATTTGCTGTTGATTCGCTGTACGTTACTGCTTCATCATACATCTGCGGACCTAAAGGTTCCATAAACTCTGGATTCTCAGGAGAAAGTTGTGCCAACTCTTCTGCCCTTCTCACCACCTTTTCCAACGATGCATCATCGAACTCATCGATAGTTGCCGTTCCAGATTTTTTACCAAAACTAGACTGTACCGCCAAACTTTGGTTAGAACTATACCCAGATGTAGATACCGTATTTCGTGCATATCTTATATTGCCACTGTTATTACCGCTTAAATTTATTTCGCAGGTATCGGCTTTGGAAAAACTCAATGCTTTCTCCAATATTTTTCTTGCTTCTTCTTTTGTATAAATTGCCATTGTTGTCTTTTTTACGTGAAACAATTAAATGTTTCTACCAGTGTTAATTACGTTTACATCATTGAACCTGGCAGTAGAACTACCATGAGATACAGCGCTCACCTGGGAAGGCTGCCCTTTACCATCGAAAAATGTACCAAACAAACGGTAATCATCCTTATCGCAAATTTTAACACATGAATTCCAAAACTCTTGGGTATTGGATTGGTATGCTACGTCTTCTAACATGCCTACAATTTCACCATTTTTAATTTCGTAAAAAACAGTACCTCCAAACTGGAAATTGTAACGTTGCTGATCAATAGAATACGATCCACGACCCGCTATGTAAATACCTTTTTCCACATCTTTAATCATTTCAGAAATAGAATACTTTTCCTTGCCCGGCTCTAAGGAAACGTTAGGCATACGTTGAAACTGCACATCGTTCCAACTTTGTGCGTAGCAACAACCGTGAGATTCCTCTTCACCGATCATATGTGCTTGGTCACGTATGGCTTGGAAATTTGTCAATACTCCGTTCCGCACCAAATCCCACTTCTTGGCTTTCACACCTTCATCATCAAATCCAACAGCCCCTAAAGAACCAACTTGCGTTTTGTCTGCAACTAGGTTTACAATATCACTACCGTATTTAAAATTGCCCGATTTTAATTTATCCAGAGAGGCAAAACTTGTACCGGCGTAATTGGCTTCATAACCCAATACACGGTCCAATTCTAATGGGTGCCCCACAGATTCATGAATGGTTAACCCAAGGTGATTAGGTTCTAATACCAAATCGTACTTACCGGCGTCTACCGATTTTGCGGTTAGTTTCTCTCTTGCCTGTTTTGCTGCAATAGTGGCATCTTCTACCATATCATAGCTATTTCTATATAAACGCAATCCTGCAGGACCTTCTAATTTCTCGGATTCTAAACCGTCTAAATATTCATAGCCCATACCTACGGGAGCACTCATGTTCTCTCTGGTCTTGAAAGTACCCGCAGCCTTATCTACAGCCGTTACCCTTAGGGTTGGCCACAAGCGGTGGATATCTTGATTAATGTAAGAACCATCAGTAGATGCAAAGTACTTTTGCTCGTTCACCATGAATAAGGCGGAGTTCACAAAGTTTGCTCCGTTATCCAAAGCGGCCGCATTGGCACTTAATAAAAGATCTACCTTTTCTGAAACAGGTACCTCTTTAAAATCTTTCTTGATCGGTGTTTTCCAAGAAACCTCTCCGTATGCATTTACGGGAGCTAGCTTTACCGGTTCTTTTTGAATTTTAGAATTTGCCTTGGCGATTGCAACCGCTTGCTCCGTTGCTTTTTTAATGCCGTCTGCAGTAACACTATTGGTAGAGGCAAAACCCCAAGTACCGTTAGCAATTACACGAATACCAATACCGAAAGATTCTGTATTTACCACGTTCTGAACTTTGTCTTCCCTTGTAAAAACATACTGATTTAAATACCTGCCAATTCTTGCATCTGCGTACGTGGCGCCTAATGACTTAGCGGTATTTAAAGCTACATCTGCCATGTTTTTTTTCACCAAGGCATCCATACCCGGTTCTAGTAGTGCCTCTGTGGGGATGTCGTTACCTAGCAATAATGATGGCATCATCAATGCTCCGGCACCCAACCCGGCATACTGTACAAAATCTCTTCTTTTCATGTGTTCGTTTTATAGTGTTTCAATATTGTAAGCAAATTCTTTAAGAAAAACTACTATTTCTAAGTTTGCCATATGAAATAAGGACAACTCGCGAATATCCCTTTTAATGGTTAGTTTGAAATATGTAACTGAATTCGTGCTCTCTAAAAATAGTTAGGCTTTTGAAACTATTATGTTAACCTTAACATAAATTATAACATTCCATACCGCTTTTGAGAAAAATATAAAATAGGGGTAGTGATTTTTTGTTTTATGGAAGGGTGAATTGAAAAATTGTTTAGAGTTTTTTTCAAAAACATAATTTAAGTATTATTACGAAATGTTCTTTTCCAAAGCAGTAGCAGATATATCGATCCGGTTATTATCACAAAAACTAATACTTTAAATAGTATTCCAATTAATATCTGTAATGGTTTTAATCCTAAGCTCCAGTCACTCGGCAAATAATCTCGATGTAATGAAGTTGCAATAACCACCATTCTTTCAAAAGATACCAAAAACATTAGGCTAAGGAACAATCTATAAAAAATATTTTTTGCTATTTTTTTATACCATAATAACTGACTTAACAATAACCAGAATAATGGCTGCAGCCAAACTCCATACGAGTACTTACCAGTTAATCTTTGAACAAAAGCTATTTTGTCCATCTCGTTTTCTATCCCTATGTAAGAAACAAAAAGTCTAATAATCCATAACATCCCAAAAACTATACCTGAAAAAATGACCAAATTAATTGCGGTTCTATCGAAGTCATTCAAGAATTCTTTATACTTCGAAAAGTTTCGAACCTAAAAGAATACTATAGTGTAAAACCCGAATACAATGATTATATCAACTCTTAGTATCTCGGAAATTAAATGAAGTGTTTCTGTCAATGCTGAAAGTTAGTTTAAATGTTTATAAGTTTTAAAGTAATCATAATCAATTCCCCTACCGATGCATCTTATCCAAAATCTCAATAATCTCAGTTTTCTTTCGCACAGATACTGGTACGTTTTCCCCATTCTTCAACATTAAATAACCGCCATCGGATTTGATATAGGCACTAATACATTGTAAGTTGACCAAGTGACTTTGGTGTACACGAATAAAATCGTGACTACTTAATAAATCGGCAAAGTATTTTAGGGTCTTTGTTACAAATATCTTGCGTTTATCTTGAAGGTGAAATATAGTGTTGTTACTATCAGATTCGCACCTAATAATGTCATCTAAGCTGACAATGATAATTTGGTCCAAGGTATGTAACGATATCTTATTAGGCTTTTTCTCCGGAGCGGCAATGGTTTCTTTTAAAATCTGCAAACGCTCTTTATTAGGCTGCAACTGCTCTTTTGCCCTAGCTATTGCCATACTTAAATCTTCGTTGGCATAGGGTTTTAGAACATAATCTATGGCTGCGAATTTGAATGCACGTATCGCAAATTCATCACTTGCGGTTACGAATATGATTTTCGATTTTAAATCGGGGAAAATTTCTAAAATATCAAAGCCTGTACCGTCACCTAACATAATATCCAAGAATAGAATATCGGGCTGATTTTTACGTAGCACTTTTGCTGCTTCCACTACACTCTGTGCCGTTGCGATAATTTCTATATCTGGGTGTTGCGTCTCAATATCCCGCTTTAAAAGAGTTAAGGCGTCAATCATATCTTCTACTATTATCGCTGTATGCATAGGTCTTTAATAATCTGTTAGTAATGGTATTTTAAAGCTAATTTTGGTGCCGCCAATGCTACCGTCCTCATTCTTAATCTCACTAATTTGCAAGGTATTTTTACCGGCAATGGATTCTAATCGCTCTTTGGTAACGGTCAACGCCATAGATTGATGGTCGGTTTTTGGCTTTTCGTTCTGCGATCTAAAAATACCCATTCCGTTGTCAATAATACTGCACTGTAAATGGCTTTTTGTGGTGGTGAAGGCTATTTCCAATTCTCCCGCTCTTTCCCCTTTTAAAATTCCGTGGCGAATGGCATTTTCAACGAAAGGCTGAATCAACATTGGCGGAATCAATATCTCTTCGGCATCGGGATCGGTGTTTACATTAAAAGAACATTCAAATGGTTTCTGAGCCATTAATTGTTCTACTTCCACATAATGTCGTAATGCCTTTATTTCTTGGTCTAAACTTATGTGTTCTTTTCTAGAGTTCTGCAAGGTTTCGCGTAGCAAAATGGCAAAACTGTTAATAGTGGCATCCATCTTTTCTGGCTTGTTGCCTGCCATGGCTTTTACCCCGTTCAATACATTGAATATAAAATGCGGATTCATCTGTAATTGCAATGCTTTCTGCTCTAAAGTAAGCAGGTAATTCTTTGTTTTTAACTGCTCTTGTGCCGCTTTGCTTTTTGCTTTTATCTTACGTATATAAAACAAGCCTATTCCCAATAATATTAATACTGCCAATGCCAAAACCGACCATTGAAACCAGTCTTTTTGGTAAAGCGGACTATCAATAAAAAAACTAAATGTAATCGGCTCACTTTCTTGCCATCTGTAATTTCTAGATTGTGCTGAAAAGGTATGGGCTCCGTAAGCCAGTCCCGCAAAATTTTGTTTGTTCTCCTTTACCCACGGACTCCAATCGCTATCGTCTAATTTGGTTCTATAGGCTATGGCATTGGGATGATCAATATCTACCGTTCTAAAGGAAAAACCTATCTGCGTTTGATCCGGAGTTAATTGTAGTACTTTTTTACTGTTTGTCCAGTCTTTTAAAACCAGCGAATCAATATTTTTATAACGCTCCTCTATTCCCGTAAAATAAACTGATGGTGGTACAGCTGTTTTCTTTTTTTTACTGGGCATATGTTTAGTTAAGCCATAAATGGCCCCAAACCACAAATTGCCTTCTTCATCCTTATCAACGGCATTTAAGCAAGTCTCTAAACCTAAAAATCCGTCATTTCTTCCAAAGTGATATACATCTACTATTTGGTTGGTGCTATTTAATTCAATTTTATCCACACCCCGTTCAGAACCTGCCCATAGAAAACCTTGGTTATCAAAAATGAGCTGATAAATATTATTTGAAGAAATGTTTTTAGCACCTTTTAATTGTTGAAAATTCTCAGGATTTGTACTATTCGCATACCAAATACCTTTGCCAGAAGTACCTAAATAAATGGTATCATCATGGAACAAAATGGTACCGATCGCGGTTTGTTGTTCCAAACCTGTTTCAATATTGGTGACCTTATCATTTTCTATATAACCCAAATGTCCATTTTGTGTGGAGTACCACAGTTTAGCATCTGGAGCCTTTACCATGCCTTTAATCGACATATCCTTAATACCGTTTTGCTTTGTAAAGGTCTTTCTGACGACCAAACTATCTCTATCTGAATAGTAATTGAATTTAACGATTCCATGGCCATACGTAGCTGCCCAAGTAAAATCTTCTTCAGCAATTATGGTACGCACCCAATCTGATGGAAAACCCTTGCTTTCATCAATAATATGATTGGTGGTTCTTTCTACGGAAACGGTATCTATTTGTATTAAAAAGGTTTCGCTTGACGAGAATACCAAACTATCTACCGTTTTAGTTTCTCGAAATAAAAGCCCTCTATTATCTGATCCTGCCCAAATATTGCCTTTAGAATCACTGGTTATTGTCTTTATTTTTTTATCAAAAAAAGAATTGTCATTAGGTAATGGATGAATACCTAGGGAGTCAATTTTTGTTAGTCCGGCCTCTGAGCTAGATAGCCATAAACCATCTGCTGCATTATGTACCGCATAAATTCTATTTCCCCTTAATCCTGAGCGTTGATCATAATGCCTAAAATCATTTTGAAAATATTTATAAAGTCCGCCAACAGATGTTGCTATCCACAGGTTTCCATTATCATCATCAATTATTTTTCGAATATGTGGGGTAACTAAACCGGTAGATTTATTTAACCTCTTCACCTCATCGAATTTAGTAGTTTCCACAACCGTAATACCATCATTATCAGTTGCTATCCATAATTCATCTGTATTATGAATAGACATAGCATTTATACGATAAGGTTCTGGCATTAAAAACCGATTAGCTAAACTATCAACATCCATTACAAATACACCATCATCAAAAGTTGCTGCAATAATCTTGTTATTATGATAAACAACCGACTTAAAATTATTTTCTTCAATCTTGATGATGTCAGTGGCAGTATGGTTTAATTCACTCAATTTCCATAAGCCTTCATTCGTAGCTAACCAATAATGATTACCATCAAAAATAATAGCATTTATTTCACTTTTATCTATTTCTTCATGTATAGAAACCTTCTTGACCGTAGTGTTTTTAGAATAGTTATAAACGCCTTTTTTAGTAGCAAGAAACAAACCCTTTTTTGAGGAGTACATGTGTAGAATTTGAGGCGTATTGTAATTTACAAAATTGTTCTTTATTTTGATTGACAGTCCTTTCATAGTACCTACAAAAAGAGAATCATTTCTGGTATACAAGGCATCTATATAATTAGAAAGTAGGCCATTGCTTTCATTCCAAACTTCAAATGTTTCCCCATCAAAATTTGCCAACCCTCCCCCTTGTGTTCCTAACCATAAGTACCCTATTTCATCTTGTAAAATATCATGTACTTCTGATTGTGGTAAACCGTCTGCAATATTGTAGGATCTAAATTGATTGTTCTGTGCAGCTAGGTGCATTGTCCCAAAAAAAGATAATAGAAATAGACCGTATCTAATGAGTAAATTCAATAATAAATATATTTTTTGTGCTTGTGAAACGTTGATTTAGTTATAATATTTGATATAAAGTACGATCTTTTACCCTAACATTTTGATATTCGCTGGCATCATTAGGCTGCAAAATAGGTGCCAATACGCAGAGTACGGTCGTTTTTCCTTTTATTATCAATTTATTTTCTTTGATAGTACTTCTCCATCTAAACTTTTCTATTGGGATGTTCAACTTAAATAATACCTCAGCCATTTCCGGGGATTCTGAAATCCAATCCATAATTGCTTCTTTGTCCTCTAAAGTAGGGATATCATTAACCTTATCAAAAGTAAATTCCCAATCTACCGGAATATTGAATTTGAAACTATAGGCTTTACCAAAAGAAGATTCTCTTCTAGTTTTTAGTGCCGTAAACCAGTCAATATCTACCGTTGGATATGCCTGTTTGAACTCTTTGGCAAGATGCGCGGGACCCAAAGATTCTGCTGTTGGGTAATAACCATAATAGGGATTTGCTAAATAGTGATCTGCATATTTACCTCCGAATACATTAAAATAGGGCGATGCTACAATTTCTTTGGCATCAAAAATACTTCTTAATTCTTGTAACAATTCTTTATTTTCTCCTAGTCCGCAGGAATGAAAAATGATTTTAGAACTACTCGTTATGTTTTCACATATCTTTTCTATACTATGTTCTTGCGCCGCGTTTTGTAAGGCTGATACGGTGATGCGTTCTCCGGTTTTTGTTGTCTTTAATGACATGCCCAACCAGGCATTACTATGACTTACAATATGAATTTCATTATATCTAATTTGGTTCTCCCCTGCACTATTTAAATAATTTATAATCTCATTGAGGGCAAATAGACTGTCTACAATGGGCATTCCTTGATTTTTAAAATACTGCCTTGCATTACTATAATAGGTATTATCACTTTCATCAAAACCAGCAATAAAAACAATAGATTCTTTTACTACTTCTTTTTGAGTAGGTGAAGCAAGTGCCGCTCCCAACTGCTGCGGAAACGGCTTCTTACTACCTAGCATTAACACATAAACCAATATCATAATTAAATACTTATTCATAGCTATTTTTTAAAAGTCTATACTTACAACAGCACCATCTTTAATCTCACGAGATTCCTCTTTTTTAATCAACTTTGATCCGTTCCATAGGTATGGAGTGGTAATGAATTCTACATTATTCTGTGCCAGCGCATCATCTAATGTTTTAATATTCTTTGTAATAGTCGTTTTTAATAAAATAGTACTCTTGATACCTTGCATATCTGACGGAAAAACAAAAGTTTCTGTCTTTAAATAATTTGCATCTGCATAATCTATTAAGTCCGCTACTTTTTTGAATCTACCATTGTTCCAAAATATATAACTCTTTCCTACTTGATAACCTGTTTCCATATCGGCTAAATCTACTGTAATAACATCTTCTACATTGAACAAGCCAAGGCTACCATGGTTTTCTATATATACAGGAATGGCAGAAAGACTATCTAAAACTATTTTATCTAATTGTTGTCCGTTTTTAAAGGCACGTAACTGGTATTTTGTTCTGGTAACACCCACTTCATTTTTGGCACTGCTTTCATAACCGTACACAAACTTCACTTGGTTGTCCGCTATACTCCCAAAGGATTTCTGAGCTATCATACCGCCCCAAACCCATCCGGTTTCGTTACCTGTAGTAACCCGGTACCAGTGACTACTGATCCCATTTATTTCTTTTGCATACAAACTCTTCTCCCACAATACCATTTTAGTACCGATATTAAGTAATGTAACTTTTTTACTGCGTACCGATGGCTTTTCGCGAAGAAATACTTTGTGTGCCAATAGATACTCATATGTTAGTTCTTCAGCAGGAATTTCATTGTCCATTACTTCAAATTCTACTTGATCCACGCTTTGGGCGAAGATGTTTACAAATGCGAATAAGCATAGGAATAAGGCACTTTTCTTTAAATTTTTCATGTTTCTATATTTTAAGGGTTATTAATAATTAATTGCTATTATAGGATCTTCAGAATCAAAATCATCATCGTTCCAAGCAATGCTTCGTAAAATTTTAATGTCTTTGACCGTATATGTTTCTGTGTAGTGCAATACGGCTCTTAAAATGGTTCCTTCTTTGCCAAAAGATTGATTAGGAAATATATAGTGTATGTCTGAAATAGGTTCATAGGCATACTCGTTTTTAATACTTGGCAAGGCGATGAAATCATTATTGGTTACCAAATAATAGAACTCTTCTGTGCTAGCACAACAGGCATTGTATTCTAGTGTAATCTTTACTACTTCTGTAATGCCTTCCAACGACGGCTCTTTTAGAACCGAAATCCTCATTTCATCTAACAAACCGAAATTTGCGATGGATAATGTTGCAAAAGGATGTTCTGGATTGTTGGTTACTACGACATCTACCGCCCAGGTATCTTCCTCTTCTTGACCAATACTTCTTTGATTGGTAACATCGTACTTATTGGTTAATTGAAACTCTTGTGCATTGGTTACAAAAACACAGCATATTAGGGTTAAAAGGATGATTTTTTTCATGATAATATTTTTAGTTAATTTCTTTCTACACTTCTAAATTACAGTAGAGACAGGGCTTTTAGGGCAGTGTTCTAGTATTCGTAGCTCTTCATCTAGTATTCGTTGAACAGTGCATATTTATTAAGTTTATAGCTCTTCCCTCATAAGTAATACAAAAGAAAAACCTGCAAGATTATAGAAATCTTACAGGTCTTCTTCTCCGTAAGGAGAACCAACTAACCAAAACTAACTACCTACTTTTTTATCGTTAACGACATTTCTTTTTTAACGGATTTTAAACCGATTTTCTCAAATTCCAATAGCATGCTTTCATCAACAGTCCAGCGACCGTTTTCTAGTTTTTCTATGCCAATCACTTTACCATCTGCATTGAATTTTATGCGTAAGCTTTCATACTTTTTTAAGTAATTTGTTACCAGTTTACTATACATCACTTTGAACTCTATCGTCAACTGTCTTTTTACATTCTTGTCAAGTTCTTTTTCAAAATCTATGGTAAAAGAGCGCTTAAATTTGCTAGTTTCATTCACGGCTGCTTCTGCACCTACGGCAGAATTATTTACATTATTTGGCATTGGTAACGGCTGTTTAACTTTTGTCAGCGTTCCATCTTCATTTACTATGGCTTCATCTACCGCAACAAAAGAGGTGTAGTTGGTCAACAAATTGTATTTAAGTCCTAATGCAACAACCTCATCTTTTACATCCTCATTGAACAAACTGTTATAATCATCTAACTCCGCTATTCTCTTTCTTGCCCACAAGTAACGTAATGCTTTGTTCTGCTTACTTAAATGCCCGTCAGATACATTATAGACTTCTCTAAATCGCTTCTTGCCTTGGTAACCGGTTACGATAATTTTGCCTTCTGCCTTGCCTTTATATTTTCCATGAATAACCACCGGTCTAGCGGCAAATACATCTGGTATACTCTTTTGGGCAAGGTCATACATATCAAAACCTTTTGCTTCTACTTTTACTCTCGTTAATATTGGCGTAGCAATATATTTTGCGAAATCTTTAGCTACTTCTGCAGCTTCTTCTGAGGTAGTTGCTATGAAAGATTCACTATTGGAAACCTTTGCCATACCTTCTATTAAATACCTATTGATGCTAGAACCTATGCCGAATGTGAATACATTGGCTTTATCTAGATTTGAGCTAATCAGCTCGAACGCTTCTTTTTCAACACTTACATAGCCGTCAGTAATAATGACCATAGAACGCGCACTGCCCATATCTTTTCTTGGTAATTTATATGCCTCGTGTAATGCACTTAGCAACTGAGTACCACCACCTCCTTGTCCATCGGATAAAAACCGAACGGCGGCCTCAATATTCTGCTCGGTCGTTTCTACTGGTGTGGAACTAAACATAGTTGAACTAGAAGCGAATAACTGTACATTGAAGGTATCGCTCATTCGTAAATTACACAATAGATTTCGCATTAATTGTCTAGAAACTTCTAATGGATAGCCGTTCATAGAACCCGATACATCTACAATAAAAAGATACTCACGTGCCGGTATATCATCTAATTCCACAGTTTTACTTGGCTCCATTTGATAGGTAAAGAAATTCTCATCTTCTCCTTCATACATCAATAATCCCGTTTGTATTTTATTTCCTCGCAAGTTGTAATTTAGTATGAAATCTCTGTTCGACGGATTCTCATTCTCTTCTGACAAAAAGACTTCTGCGGTTTTTGCATTAGGATGATTCACCGTTACTTTATGACTGCTGCTATTAATATTCTGAATGATCATGCCCGCATTTAAGGTTACCGACATATTAAACTCAAAACTATCGGCTATACCCTTCGCCGAATACGGCATATTGAAACTATCCTCGTTTGTAGCGCTTTCTCCCGTAAACCTAGGACCTACAACACCTGGTGCTATAAATTGATATTCCCCATTTACAGGTACCAATATTTCTGTGTAATAGATAGCTATGGCAATATCATCGCCAGGCATAATATTACCCACGTTCATTTTAAAAACATTGGGTCTATCTTGGTCTAACTTCGCTGCACGCTTGCCTTCGCTCAAAGCGGTTTCATAAACTTCTTGAGCTTCTTGCTTTTCAAAAATTTTAGCGTTTACAATTCTATTGCCAATAGTCATTTGCATTTTATGAACCGCTGCTTGCGTAGAAAGTGGAAACACATATTTGGCTTCTATAGCCCCCGCACCCCTATTTTGATATACTTGAGTAATTTGAACATGGGCAACAGTGCCAGATATATTTACAGTAGTTTCTGATGACTTTAAAGGAATATTAGCATCTTCTGTTGACACTAATAAATATGGGCTATCATTATCTTGAGAAAAGCCTGTGAAGATGGTACAACACAGTAAAAAGGTGAAAAGTAGTTTCATAATTGTAGTTTTAGATTGTTATTTTTATTTAAAGTCAAATCTAACCGTGAACTACGGGTAAAACCGGCGCCTTTTAGTATTCGGTGTGTATAAACTAGAATTCGTTGCCAACTATCGTTTTTCTACTACTGACGAATATCATGTATCACCAATTCAATGATTTATATTTTTATCGCATCAACAAACAACAATAGGTCATGAGAAGAACTTTAAATGAACAAGAATGCAAAACCTTATTAGAACAAAACTACATTGGTAGACTAGCCTATATTTCTGGTGGATATCCACATATTGTACCTATTACGTATTTCTACGATTCAGAAACCAACACCATAACTAGCTATGCTTCTGAAGGGCACAAGATTCAAGAAATGAGGAAAAATACGGCAGTTAGCCTAGCAGTAGACGAGATAAGCTCTATTTCTAATTGGAAATCTGTTTTAATACAAGGTACTTTTGAAGAACTTTCTCGTATTGATGCAAAACATATATTGCATGAATTTTCTGAAGGAGTTAAAAAAGTAATCGCGGAAAATAATAATGAACACCCAAAGTATATAAGTGAGTTCTCTGCGAAAATTGATACCGAAGAGGTGTCAGTAGTTTTCCGTATACATATTAATCAATTGGTTGGTAAGTTAAGGGACAATAATTAAACCATTTTTAATTACACTAAATAAAAAATGCCCTCAATTAGTTGTAAGGGCATTTTTGTTTTTAATTGCTATCTATAAGAAATCTTTTTTCAAAACTGTTCTTAAGCAGTTGCCTTGCCGAAGCTAATAATTCTTCTACCTGAGCCAATGTGGTTTTACGTATATCGGCTATTTCTTGGGTTGTTAAGCCTTCGTTAGAAAAGAGTTCAAATACCGTTCTCATTGGTATATTCATCTTATCCAAAACCAATTGTATGTGTTTATATATTCTTTCCTTATCTAGAGATGCATCAAGCTTATCTGCCAATTTCTTTTCTTCATCTGTGATAAAAACATGGTCCAATGTATAATCGCTTTTATCTAAAGAACTATCGTCCAACTCTTCTAAAAGTAGGAAATCTCCATCGCCGTCTTGGGTATAGTTTTCTTCCATAGCGTCCCACTCCGGTTTAGAATAATTATCAATATTATCAAAGAAAACATAATCAAACTCCTCTTCTACCAAACTATCTTCCAATAGTTCATCTACTTTTTTAAAGAGAAAAACATGCAGTTCATTTTCACTTTTAATTTTATCAATGTTATCATAAACTTCAATGAACAACTGATCTGTAAAATCACTAGGGTTGAACATACCTTTGTTTAATGTACCATTTGCAACGGCACTATTTAGCCTTTTAGATACATACCGATAAATTTTGGGTAAAACACGTAGTAATTCTTTATTAAAAGATTCTCTATTCTCTTTACGCTTATAAGACACCAATTTAGAATATGTTTCCTTCATTATTATTTTTACATCATGCATAGCGGTTTCCATAACAGGTTACTTTTAAGATTATTACACTATAAAATTGCAAACTTACGGGCATAATTCATATGATAAATGTCAGTAGGCTAGATAAACTTTTAAAATACCTTAGCACCTAATAAACAACCAACTACATAAGTATAAAACTCTTTTAAAAGTATGATCAACCCTGCTGATTTTGGAATTGAAGGACTAACCAAAGAGCAGGTTGCCAACTCTCGTGCAGCACATGGAACAAATACTTTTAATTATAAGAAAGATAACAGCTTTTTAGATGCCTTAAAAAGCATTGCCAAAGAGCCCATGGTTATTTTACTGTTAATTGCCTCTTCTATATATTTTATAACCGGTAATTATGGCGATGGTGTTTTTTTAGCTTCTGCTATTGTTCTTGTTGGATCCATATCCTTATATCAAGATTCGCGTAGTAGAAAGGCTTTGGAGAATCTCGAAAACCTTACCCACCCTAAAAGCAAAGTCATACGTTCTGGTGCCGTTTTAGAAGTTGATAGCCAAGATATTGTTATTGGTGATTATTTAATGGTTGAAGAAGGCACTACCATTTCTGCGGATGGTACCATTGTACATTCTAACGATTTCTCTGTTAACGAATCTATCTTAACCGGTGAATCTCTTTCAGTTTATAAAGATGCCACTAGTCCAGAACCATTAATTTTCACAGGAAGCACCGTTGCTAGCGGATTGGCAATTGCACGGATTACGGCTATTGGAAACTTGACCAAACTTGGTAAAATAGGTAAAAGCCTTGAGGACATTACCGAAGAGAAAACACCTTTGGAACTTAAGATTTTCAATTTCGTAAAACTGATGTCGATTTGGGGAGGCATTATATTTCTATTGGTCTGGGGTATCAATTACATGCGTTCTGGCTTTATACTAGATAGTTTGTTAAAAGCACTAACCTTGGCCATGAGTATTTTACCGGAAGAAATACCCGTAGCTTTTACCACTTTTATGGCTTTGGGTGCATGGCGATTAATGAAAATGGGCATTGTGGTCAAGCAAATGAAAACTGTTGAAACACTGGGCAGTGCCACCGTAATCTGTACAGACAAAACCGGTACCATTACACAGAACAAAATGGTACTTGCCAAACTGTTTACACTAAATACCGGAAAAATTGTAAATATTAAAGATATACTGGGCAGTAAGGAGAAAGCGTTGATGACAACTGCCATGTGGGCAAGTGAACCCATACCTTTTGATCCCATGGAAATAGCCATACACAATTGGTACGGTAAATTGACCGATAATGACGAGCGCCCAAATTATAAAATGGTACATGAATATCCTTTAGGTGGTAAGCCACCTATGATGACCCATGTCTTTCAAAATACAGATGGCAAACAAATCATTGCCGCTAAGGGAGCTCCAGAAGCTATGATAGCCGTATCTAACCTGACTATGTCTGAAATTGAAATCATTCAAAATATACTTAGAGAATTAGGTAAAGACGGGTATAGAATGCTTGGGGTTGGCAGGGCAATATTTGAAGGAGAAAAATACCCGAAAAAGCAACAAGATTTTAAATTTGATTTTAAGGGAATTATCGCTTTCTACGATCCACCAAAAGATAACATTGCACAAGTATTAAAAGACTTTGACAGTGCTGGTATACAAGTGAAACTGGTAACCGGTGACAATGCAAATACGGCTATGGCAATTGCCAAACAAATTAATTTTAAAGGATATGAAAAATGTATTTCTGGTGATGAGTTAATGCTGCTTACAGATTTAGAACTACAAGAAAAAGTAAAACATATCAACGTATTCTCAAGAATGTTCCCCGATGCGAAACTGAGAATTGTAAATGCGTTAAAGAAGAATAACGAGGTCGTTGCCATGACGGGCGATGGTGTAAATGACGGCCCAGCTTTAAAGGCATCGCACATTGGTATAGCCATGGGCAAAAAAGGTACTGAAATTGCCAAACAAGCCGCTTCTCTTATTTTGGTTGACGATGACCTATCTAGAATGGTAGTTGCGGTGGCAATGGGCAGAAAAATATATACCAATTTAAAAAAAGCAATTCAGTATATCATTTCTATACATATACCCATCATTCTCACCGTATTTATTCCACTAGCGTTACGGTGGATTTATCCGAATATATTCTCGCCATCGCATGTTATCATCTTAGAATTGATCATGGGGCCTACCTGCTCTATCATTTTTGAAAACGAACCTATGGAAAAAAACTTGATGATTAAAAAACCGAGACCTTTTTCCTCTACCTTTTTTAATTACAAAGAACTCACTACAAGTGTTGTCCAAGGTTTCGCTATTACTTTTGGTGCTTTGGTAGCTTATCAATATTCTGTGTCTACCGGGGTTTCTGAAAATACAACCCGTACCATGGTATTTATGGTACTCATTGTAGCCAATATCTTTTTAACGCTAGTGAATCGATCTTTCTATTATTCCATATGCACCACCTTAAAATACAAGAATAATCTAGTTCCGTTGATCATAGGTCTTACCATCATACTTTCATTAGCATTATTGTATGTACCCGTATTAACCCGTTTCTTTGAATTTGAACCCTTATCAATAGCTCAATTAGGAACAACGATCCTCATTGGGGCTATTTCAGTACTGTGGTATGAAATTGTAAAAGGAATTAAGCGTTCTAAGAAAATTCTATAATTACAACTTTTGACCATAAGCTAAATTACCTGCATCTCCTATACCTGGCATAATGTATCCCCGGGCGTTCAGTTCTGGATCAATTGTAGCGATCCATAAATGAGTGTTTGCCGGAAAAATATCTTTTATATAATCTATACCTGCTATAGCCCCTATCACTGATACAATATGAATTTGTTTTGGTGTTCCATAGTCTTTTAACCCCATTAAAACATTTTCTAAAGTTCTGCCCGTAGCCAACATAGGGTCTGTTAGCACCAATATTTTACCTTCTAATGACGGTGTAGCAAAATAGTCTACCACTACTTCAAAATCATCTTCGTTGTTTTCATGTTTTCTATACGCAGATATAAAGGCATTTTCAGCCGCATCAAAATAATTTAAAAGTCCTTGGTGCAATGGTAAACCTGCTCTTAAAATAGAACATATAACCACTTGATCTTTACTCAAATGCATAGATTTACTACCAAGCGGCGTTTCTACATTTTTAGAGCTATATGATAGTTCTTTACTGAACTCATAACCTAGCACCTCTCCTATGCGCTCAATATTTCTACGAAATCGCATTGAGTCTTTTTGAATTTTTGAGTCGCGTATTTCTGAAATAAATTGATTGAGAACTGAGTTTTGGTCTTCTAAATTATGAATAGTCATGAATGTTCGTTTATTTTATAAGGTATTGTTTTCAAAAATAAAACTTGACAGCATAAATGTGGTCATTTATGCAATCAAGTTTACAAAAAAATAGTTTCATTGAAATCTAAGCATGTAGCATACCCCCATCAATTATATGGGTACAACCTGTAATGTATTTACTTTCATCTGAAGCTAAGAACAAGGCAAGCTCCCCTACTTCTTTTGAGGTTGCATAACGATTTAACGGTACTGTAGCCGTAAAACCATCTTTAACAATATCTGGACTATGAGGAGACATATTACTTTCTATTCTACGCATCATATCATTATCTACCGGACCCGGGTGTAAAGTATTCACACGAATGTTACGTTCAGCATTCTCCGCTGCCGCAACCCGCATTATACCTACTACAGCATGCTTAGTAGCAACATAAGCCCCTAAATCCGGAAATCCTTTTAAACCGGCTACAGATGACGTAATAATAACACTGCCGCCTGCTTCCATTTTAGGAATAATATATTGGCAACCCAACCAAACTCCTTTAAGGTTTACGGCAATTACCTTATCGAACACATCTTCGGGGTATTCTGCAATGGGACTTGCAATGCCTTCTATACCTGCGTTGGCAAAGAATACATCTATCTTACCAAATATTGCCATAGTATGGTTCAAGAATTTAATAGTATCCTCTTTCTTAGATACATCAGCCTTAAAAAAGGAAACATTTTCATTATTTAGACCAGTAATAGCTTCATCTATGGCTTGTTGATTATTATCTACTAAAACTACCTTTGCTCCCTGTGCCAAGAACAGGTTTGCCGATGCCATACCTATACCGCCAGTACCTCCTGTAATTACAGCTACTTTATCTTTTAATCTGTTCATAGTTACTAGTTTTTAACACTTAGCTTATCAATACTCCAGCCTTGACCTAACTTATGGGTAGCCACTAAATTCTTAGTTAACATTTTGGCTCCAATTTCCGGCATTTTATATCTTTTCCTCGTCATTTGTATATGGTCTCTTTTTTCAAAAAAATCAGTGATCTCACCAGTAGTGCTCACGCCTACATCAAAAAATTTGTATTCGTATATCTTTAGTTTAAATTCATTTTCACCTTTAAAGCTCTTGTCGAATAACACTGCAGTGGTAAACCCGTCCTCAAAAGGAAATATATTTAAAAACTGAGGTTCAATAACCACCTTTCCAGATGTGTCTATGAACCCAAATACCGGTACACCATCTTCAACAGTGCTTTGTATTAAACATAATCCTTCATTGAACATTGGGTATTTTATACCTAAAACATCTGTTCTAGATTGATCTACTTGTGTACTTGTGTAAACATCACCTCTAAAATCTATGACCAGTTCTCCTTGTTGGTTAATAAAGCCCCATTGGTTGCCCTTACGTACTGCCGCCAGACCTTCACTAAAAGGTGCAATCTCATCTAAATTATCTAAAATTTGTGCAGAAATAGGCATACTCACCATAAGTGCCAATACCCATAAGATTAATATTCTTTTCATAATTTCTATATTTTAATATGTTTCAATAAATGTAATTTGTTGAACTATAAATTACTATGACCAATATCAGTCTTCACTAATCTTATCTATTTATAAATAATTTGATCCATTAAATGCTTATCACATTTTGGTAGCTAACTCATAAGTTAAATTACTTATCTATTCTTTTTATCGATCCCTAAACATACATACTTTAGTTGATTGCAAGTTGCGCATGATATTTATCATAGGATATTCTTATACACTCCTATACTTTTAAAACATCATTAAAAGATAGCTATGAAAAATATTCTCATACCCACAGACTTCTCCAACAATGCCGATCACGCCATTTCATATGCGCTTAATGTCTTTAAATGCGAGCGTACTAACTTTTATTTTATTCATGCCTATGCAGATGATGTTTACGGACCCTATCATAATGTAGATGCAGAAACTTTTGATAAACAGAAGAAAATGATTGCTGATGCTGCTGAGAATAAATTAAATGAGCTTGTAACGGAAACCCAAACAAAAACTCACAACCCTTTACATAAATATGAAGCCGTATGTGCTTTTGAATCTCTGGTAGATGCCATTAATAATTTTGCCGATTCAAAAAATATAGACCTCATTATAATGGGTACCAAAGGTAAAACTGCTAGTTCAAAAATCACATTTGGCAGCAACACCTTACAGGTTTTTAAATATGTAAAATGTCCGGTTTTGGCTGTTCCTGACCAATATAGTTATAGTCAGCCTAAGAAAATACTATTTCCTAGTAACTATATGTTGCCCTATAAACGACGTGAGTTGAAATTACTGGACATTATGGCCGGAGAATTTAAAGCAGAAGTGCACAGCTTATATATATCAGATTTTGAAGACTTAAGTCTCCGTCAATTAGATAATAAAAAGTTCTTAAAAGAGTCCTTGCCACATGCCAGGTTATCATTTGTCACTATAGGTGTTGGCAATAGAGCAAAGGCAATAACAACATATATTAAAGAAAACGATATGGATTTGCTGGTTATGGTAAATTCTAGACATTCCTTTTTAGAAGATATGCTCTACCAATCTACCATAGATGAAATTGGTCTTTCTTCTACCATTCCGTTTTTGGTTATGCAAAATCTTCCCCGTTAAATAAAATGATATGGCTATGAAAAAGATATTGATTACTACAGATTTTTCGGATAATGCTTGGAACGCAATTTTCACGGCATTAAAAATATATGCAGAAGTAGATTGTCATTTTTACTTACTACATGCTTATGAACCAACACCATTAAATTTAATGGGCTCTAAAAGCCAACAACGACTGGGTGTTATTTATGATTCCTTGTCAAAATACTCGGTCCAAGAGCTTGATGAAGTGCTTTCATATTTAAAAATAAACCATAAAAATCCAAAACATCAATTTACAACATTGTCCAAACCGGGTAATTTAGAAGATTCGGCAGCATCGTTTCTAAATACTAATGATGTCGATTTAATGATAATGGGTACACAAGGTGCTACGGGTGCCAAAGAGGTTTTCTTGGGCAGTAATACCGTAAAAGTATTAAACCTGATAAAAAATACACCAATTTTAGTGGTGCCCACCGGGTATAACTTTCAAAGTTTAAAGTCTGTGCTTTTTGCTACGGATTTTTCTGCTACATTCAGAAAAAACTTGTTTAACCCTATAATTGAACTTGCCAAACTTTGGAACACCAATATAGAAGTAGTTCACGTTGCCATTGAGTTTAATCTAAACGAATATCAAGAAGCGCATAAAGAAGTTTTAAAAGAACGGTTATCTGAATTTGACCTAAAATTTACGAACATACCATTTGAAGTAAATATCTCTAAGAGTATTGATATGTATACTGAAGATAAAGATGCTAGTTTCTTAAGTATTCTAAGGCACCAGCACACTTTCTGGGAGAAAGTAATTGGTGAGGCCGTGGTTAAAAAAATAGCATTTCATTCGCAAATTCCTGTTTTATTCTTACCACGATAACAATTCTACTTTTCTAATAATCAAACTATTACAATGAAAAATATATTAATACCTACAGACTTTTCAGATAATGCGTGGAATGCATTATTATATGGTATTTCTTTCTTTGAAAAAACGCACTGTACCTTTCATATTGTTCATATTAATGCAATTAATACTAATGTAAGTGGTGAAGCCGCAATGTACATAGCACCAGATATTTTAGAAGACACCCTATTAGCAGAAAGTAAAGAACAACTTAAGACGCTCAGCAAAAAAATAGAGCATCTTCCATTAAATGTTAAACATGAATTTCATTTTAAAGCTATCTATGGTTTTTTAACGGATCAACTTAAGGATTTCGTTAAAAAAAAGAATATTGAACTTATAATAATGGGCACAAAAGGAGCTTCTGGTTTAAAATCCGTTTCTATAGGTAGTAATACCGGTAATGTTATTACTAAAGTGCCATGCACACTGTTGGCCGTACCTGAAAATGCTACTTATGAAAAGGTTGAGGAAATTGGGTTTCCTTCTGATTTAAATTTAGCCTATGATGTAACCATATTAAATACGATTAAAGATATAATCCTATTAAAAAAATCTGCTTTACGCCTATTATATATTTCTAGTAAGGGAGAAAAACTCTCTCAGAATCAAGGTAAAATAAAAAATCTATTACTAGATTTTTTTAAAGAAACTAAATGTACTTTTCATGAGGTTACCGGTAAAAACATTGATGAATCTGTTCAATGCTTTACAGAAAGCAGAAATTTAGATATGCTTATTATGGTCGCTAAAAATCTTAATTTCTTGGAACGTATTCTATTTAGACCTACTGTTGAAAAAATCAGTTATCATACTAAGGTGCCGTTTTTAGTGATACATGAGTAGTATTACTAATACTAGCTTTAATAAAGCTTAAATATGCTCTTTTAGGGTCATTTTTATATCTTCAATCGGTATTACACCGGTATGACGCCAAAGTGGTGTTCCATTCTGAAAGAGTATTAAGGTTGGGACGCCCTTTATTTTATATCTTTTTACAATTCCTTTTTTTATTTCTACATCTATTTCAATGTAATTTAATATTTCTGGGTATTCTCCAATAACTTGTTCTACTACTGGCCTCATTAGTTTACATGGCACACACCATGGGGCATAAAAATACACCAGTGTAGGCGTATCTGAACCTATACTTTTTCTAAACTTCTTTTTCATCGGTCTGTATTTACTACTTAATAATAGCTATTAATAAACTTTATGGTGATGACGAATATCATACAATTTCTAATTTTCTGTGGTTAATTTTAATCTATCAAAATTTAGAATATGACACGTATTTTACTTCCTACCGATTTTTCAGAAAATTCTTTAACGGCTATACACTATGCACTTACGCTGTACAAAGAATTAAAATGTACTTTTTATCTTTTAAACAGTTATATGCCGCCAGTGTACCATACAGAGTACTTAATGGGTAGTCCTGCTCAAATAGGTCTTGGCGATATTGTGCAGCAAAACTCTCAAGATAATCTAGAAAACCTTAAAGAAAAGTTACAAAAAGAATTTGAAAACCCCTTACATACGTTTATTACACATTCTGCACTAAACGTTCTTTCTAGCGAGGTTACCAGAACTGTTGAAGCGGAGAATATAGATATTGTTGTTATGGGAACCCAGGGTGCCACTGGTGCAAAACAAATACTATTGGGCAGCAATACTGTTCATGTGATTAAAAATGCCAAATGTCCGGTTCTTGTAATACCATCGGGCTTTGAATATGAAGTAC
The DNA here is from genome assembly GCF_900155985.1 of Maribacter ulvicola. Lineage (GTDB taxonomy): Bacteria > Bacteroidota > Bacteroidia > Flavobacteriales > Flavobacteriaceae > Maribacter > Maribacter ulvicola. The sequence continues at coordinate 19,478 of NZ_FTMA01000008.1, read as the reverse complement.
CAGAACAAATACTTTTTCCTAATGATTTTGAAGTATGGCTAAATAAAGAAAGTTTGTCCCAACTACTTAAAATTACCAACTCGCACGTGTCGCAGGTAAATGTAATGCATGTGTATACGGGAAATAAGCTAACTCCAGTTCAAGAAAAAAATAAAAACCAACTGGCCAAGGTACTATCTGAAAGCGGATTTTTTCATGAAGTCCCTAGTAACGAGGTTATCGCCGCAATTAATGAATTTCAGATAAAACAAAAGATTAATTTATTGGTAATGGTACAAAACAAACATACCTTTTTGGAACGCTTGTTTATTGAGCCTGTAATAAAGAAAATTGGCTTTCATGTAACGGTTCCCTTCTTAGTAATTCCTCAATAAAAATTATGAAAATTAAACATATACTTGTTGCCACAGATTTTTCTAATGAGGCATATAATGCTCTTTATTATGCCACACAGATTTTTGCCACTACACCTTGTACAATTCATATAGTTCACGCCTATAATGATATTGTCATTAGTGCTAAAAACACCATATTACCTGGTCATAAAGAAATGGAGAAACTACAAGCTTCTTCCACGGAGAACTTAACTAAAACTGTACACAAGATTGTTTTGGATACCGGAAACGAACTGCACAAATTCAATACCATTTCAAGTAAAGGCACTCTTTCTTCAGTAATTTCAAAAACTATAGATAGTCATGATATAGACCTTATCGTTCTAGGGAACAAGGGCAAAACCGGCGCTAAAGAACTATTTATGGGCAGTAATACCATTAAAATTGCAAATACGATTACCAAATGCCCTATTCTGGCCATACCTAAAGAGATTACATTTAATCCTATTGAGGAAATAGCTTTTGTGACAGACTATAAAAAAGGATGTACCAAAGCTACTTTATCCATGCTATTGAATATCGCTGCAATCACAGCTGCCTCTATAGCCGTTTTGCATATCAATGAAGAGGAAATAAAGAACCCGAAACAGGTATCTAACCAAAAATTATTAGACAAGTGTTTGCTTAATACCCCACATAGTTATGATGAAATCTGGAATTATGCAGATAAGGCGAATGTCATTCAAGACTTTATAGCCGAAAGAAAAATTAATATGCTGGCAATGTCATATCACAGACGAAAATTCTTTGAACGTTTTCTACATGAACCTGTTATTATGGATCTAAGTATTTATGCTACAATACCGTTTCTGATTTTACCAGTGAACGACTGATATAAATCATAGTATATCAACTCATTAGAGTATATATTTATTGAACAATCTAAATCATTTTATAATGAACAAGCGTATTCTTATACCTATAGATTTTTCTAAAAATGCTTTAAATGCCATTAGATATACAATTGATTTGTATGCCAAACTAAATTGTGATTTCTATTTTTTAAATGTTTTCAGTTTTGAAAAGTATACCACTAACAATTTAAATATACCAGAGGAAGGTAGCGCTGCTTTTGAACAGGCAAAACAAGATTCTGAAAAGAACTTTGTAAAACTAATAGAAGCTGTAACACTACATTCCGATAACCTAAAGCATAATTATTACACCCATTCTACATCTAGTTTTCTATCCGTAGCCATAAAGAAAATTATAGCTGAAAAAGATATTGATCTGGTTGCCATGGGCACCAAAGGCGCTACCGGATCAAAAGGTGCTCTATTTGGTAGTAATACTGTAATGGCTATGGAAAAAATAAGAGAATGCCCTGTGCTGGCAATACCTGAGCATGTTTCTTTCCTGTCACCAAAAGAAATTGTTTTTCCAACAGACTATAAAGATACCTATAAGAGATCAGTGTTTCTATACTTAATAGAATTGTCTAAAATGCATAATGCAGAGATTGCCATTCTACATTTGGAAAAGGAAAAAGAGTTGACCCAATCTCAATTGACCAATAAACAATTGCTTTCATCAATTTTAAGAGAAACACCGCATCACTTTCATACGCTAACCGAAAAGAATTTGGGCAAGGGAATACAGAACTTTGTTGAAAGTAGAGAAAGCGATATGGTGTCTTTCATTAACCGCAAACATTTCTTTTTTAGTAATGTTTTCTCTAGACCATTGATTAAAGAAATAGGTTATGACAGTAATGTACCTATTCTAGCACTACATTAAATACAAATCTAAAAACTAAAATTATGAACAAAATTGGCATTTGGATGGATAGTAAACAAGCATTTATTGTACGTCTTACAAAAGATACGGAAACTGTAGAAACCATACATTCTAATATTGAATTTTACAATAAAACCGGTACTGGTGGCAGTCGTGTAAAATCAGGGGCTACACAAGATGTTATTCATGACAGAAAATATCTTGAAAAAGAAAAATATCAATTTAAACACTATTTTAATTCTATTGTTGAAGCAGTAACTAATAGTCATGAATTAATGATTTTTGGTCCGGCAGACATTAATGAAAAGTTTAAAAAAGAGCTAGAAAAGTATCACAAATCAACATTTGATAAACTAAAAGCTGTAGAAAAAACAGATAGCATGACAATAAATCAAAAGAAGGCCTATGTTAGAGATTTTTTCAAAAAGCAATAGTTGCTTCTTCAGTATTTAAAATTAAACCGTCATAGATTTCTTTTCGTTGGCGGTTTTTTTAAGAAATTCATATGGATATATTTTCAAGTTTATTAGAGAACTCTAGACTAATTGGGACAATTAAATTAGTTGCCTGGATATTGTTCATTGTTTTTATTATCAGCTTTATAAGAAAAGCTCTTAAAAAAAGAATTGAAGATATTTCTATACGATATAAAGCCCAAAAAGGGGTTGAGATTGTTGGTTACGTGCTCATCGTTTTTTTAGTCCTAATGGCATTTACAGTAGATAGTGTAAAAGATTACACCATAATCATTGGCTTATTTACCGCTGGTATCACCTTTACATTGCAAGAATTGATATTAAGCATCGCGGGTTCTTTCTATATCTTTTTTGTTAGAGTATATAAACCTGGTGATCGAATAGAAATAAATAATATAAAAGGCGATGTTATTGATATTGATAGTATTTACACCACAATTATGGAAATGGGAGAATGGGTTAGCAGCGACAACTATTCGGGTAGAATTGTAAAAATTAGTAATGCTTTTGTTTTTAAAGGTCCTATAAAAAATTACTCGATTGATTTTCCTTTCGTTTGGGATGAACTCAACATTTTAATTACCTACGGATCAGATACCAAACTTGCTAAACAAATAATGCTACAAACGGCTACCGAGTTTCTGTCTGATTATACGGAAAAATCCAAAGTTAAATGGCAACAAATGGTAGCTCATTATTATATAGAAGATGCTACTATAGAACCTACCATAGCCATGAACCTAACCGATAATTGGATTCAATTAAATCTAAGATATATAACAGATTACAAAAGAAGAAGAAATACCAAACACACGCTATTTCAACATATAGAACAAGCTATCTCTAAAACAGATGGTAAAATTACATTGGCATCTACTACCTTACAATTACTAGAAGTACCATCACTTAATGTTAATATAAAAAAATAATATGAACAGAAAAGAATCTATTGACATCATTAAATCTTCAGGGAAAAAAATGAAGTTTTCATTAGATAAACTGCGTAATTCTCTTAAGCATAGTGGTGCAAACCATGAACTGGTAGAAGAAATTGTAAGCAAAGTCAATGATGAGCTTTTTGAAGGCATTACCTCTAATGAAATCTATAATAGAGCGTATTCGTTGCTAAAAAAGAACAAATCTGTATTCGCTTCTAAATACAAACTCAAGAAAGCTATCTATGAATTGGGACCAACCGGTTTTCCCTTTGAACGTTTTATAGCCGCTATATTACAATATTCAGGTTATGAAGTTGACGTAGATATCATATTAAATGGAGCCTGTGTTACCCATGAAATTGATGTAATTGCAGAAAAAAATGGTACGGCAACTCTTATAGAATGTAAATTTCATAATGAGGAAGGCCGTAATTGCAACGTTAAAATCCCCCTTTATATACACTCTAGGTATAATGATGTAAAAGCATATTGGGTCACAAATACCAATAACAAACCATTACAAAAAGGTTGGGTAGTTACCAACACCAGATTCACTGAAGATGCCTTAACCTACGGTAAATGTGCAGACCTCTATCTTTTAAGTTGGGATTTTCCAAAAGACGATGGACTAAAAGACAGAATTGATAGGCTTGGGCTCTACCCTATTACAGTTTCTAGCTTGTTATCTAAAAGAGAAAAACAATTTCTATTAAGTAGAAATGTGGTACTGTGCAGACAACTTATAAAAGACAAATTTTACTTGGATCACCTTGGTATTTCTACCGAACGAAAATCAAAAATTTTAGACGAAATCTCAGAACTTTGTAAAATTTAATAACATGAAAAATGTACGTGTAAAATTTTTAGGTGCTTCTGGTACGGTTACAGGTTCTAAATTTTATCTAGAAACTCCTGAACTGAACATCATGATAGATTGTGGCATGTTTCAAGGCCTTAAAGAGTTACGTAAAAAAAATTGGGAGCCCTTATCTATAGACGCCGGTAAAATAGATGTGGTATTGCTAACACATGGTCACTTGGACCACACCGGCTATTTACCTAGGTTGGTAAAAGAAGGTTTTAACGGAGACATCATAGGTACTTCCCCTACTTTAGCCGTTGCACGTGTTATTTTGCTTGATAGTGCCAAAATACAAGAGGAGCAAGCAAAAAAGGCAAATGAAGAAGGTTTTTCCAAACACCCTAAAGCACTTCCTTTTTATAATATTATAGAAGCTGAAAAAACCATTACATTATTCTCAGGAAGAAAAAGAGATGAATGGAATCAGCTTTCAGAGAACATTAGATTTAAATACAGATATAACGGGCATATCATTGGTTCTACTTTTATTGAATTGGAGATATTTGGAAAAATATTCGTTTTCTCTGGCGATGTTGGCAGGTTGAACGATGAACTTTTAATGCCACCGGAAAGACCTGAATGGGCAGATTATCTTTTTTTAGAAAGTACCTATGGCAACAAACTACATCCTAAAGAAAACATTACTACAATTTTAAGCGATTTGGTTCAAAAAACCATTAATGACAGAGCCACATTGATCATACCTTCTTTTGCCGTTGAAAGATTACAATTGCTCATGTTCTTGTTTTGGGATTTGTATAAAAAGAACAAAATACCTAACATACCTATTTTTATAGATAGCCCAATGGGTAGCAATGTTCTAGATGTATTTGGGCAATTTACAGATTGGCATAAGCTTGACCAACATGATTTTAAAGCTATGTGCAATCACTTTACCATTACATCATCTTATGCGGATACTTGGAAAACTATTGACGACCCAAGACCTAAAATTGTAATTGCAGGTAGCGGCATGGTTACGGGCGGCCGCGTTCTCACCTATTTAAAACAGTTGATAGATGAACCTAAAACAAAAGTTCTATTAGTTGGTTACCAAGCAGAAGGTACACGAGGTAGGCAATTGTTAGCGGGTACACATGAACTTAAGCTGTTCGGTAAATACTACCCTGTAAAAGCTAGTATTCATTTTATAGAAAGCCTTTCCGCGCATGCAGACCAAGCAGAACTTCTTCATTTTATCAATGGTATTAAAAATATACCTGAAAATGTCTTTCTAATTCATGGTGAACCAGGGGCATTAGATGCTTTTAAAGTAAAAATAAGAGATACCAAAGGGTGGAACTGCCATATACCGAAGTTAGAAGAAACCATAGATTTGCTTCTATAGACTGTATCTTCACCTTTCTCTACATCTAGACGAACTGATAATGGTCATATCTACTGCTTTTTCAAAATAGTATCTTCGAAAAATATTAGTAATAAATATAACTGCTTTATGAAAAAGTTAATTGTAATATTATCATTGATGCTTACGGGGTGTTCTTCTATTAGTTTAGTAGAAAACTGGAAAAACCCAGATATCGTCATATTCAATGCCAACAAAGTTTTGATCGTTGGTATGGCGCAAAATGATGATACACGAGATGACTTTGAAACCAAATTACAAAAAGAATTTACTAGTAGAGATGTAGAAGCATGGCGAAGTATCGATATTTTCGACCTGTCGCTGACCGATTCCCGTAAGACAGAAAAAGAACTAGACGATGTGGAACAAAGCCTTTTAGATAAAGATTTTGACGCTATTTTACTTACAAAAATTATAGGGTCTGAAAGTCGCGAGAAATTTGTAAAATCTATTACTAGATGGGATGACCACCAGTCTAGATTCAATGATGATTATTTAGAACACCAAGGTATTTATTATGATGACAACTACTACGACCAATATACTATTTACCATGCAGAAACTACCTTATATTGCATTTGTGAAGGTAAAGAAAGAGCTATGATTTGGAGAGGAATTATCGAAATCAATGAGCCTGACAATATAGATAAGGCTATTAAAGATTACGTTAAAATGATTATTGTTGCCATGGAAGATCAAGATTTGGTATTTACCTCGCAAATCGAGTAAATATTGGTCTTCTTAAAATAACGGACTTAATACTCTACCAACACCTTCTTTTAGCTTTTTGCCCCAAGACCTTTTAATATAGTCATTATAGCACAACTCATTGCTTATTTTACAGTCATTTAAAAAGTCTTCTTTTAAGAGCTTTGCCATTTTTTTATGATACATAATAGCATTGACCTCGTAATTCTGTTCAAAACTACGGTCATCTAAATTTGCCGTACCAATAGAGGATACAGCGTCATCGCTCACCATTATCTTACTGTGTAAAAATCCGTCTGGGAAAAGATATATTTTTATACCCGCTTTCAGGAACAACTCAAAATAAGATCGTACCGACCAACTTACCACCTGGTTATCTATCTTTTCAGATACCAACAACCTTACATCCACGCCACTTAAAGCGGCCGTTTGTAATGCCCTTACCAATGCCTGACCTGGTATAATATATGGGTTGGTAATATAAATATAGTTTTTGGCCATATTTATCATGGAGAAATAGGTTTGTTCCAACACCGGAAAATCATCATCTGGACCACCGGCAACAATTTGCACCAATTCATTTGCTACAGGCACTTGAAAAGCATTCTGTGGTAATGGTATAGGCTTTAACAACTTTGTGCTTACCAAGTACCAATCTGTCATAAAAACTTGATCTAGCTGTGTGGCGGCTTCACCCACAAGTCTTAAATGCATATCATGCCATTTACCCAACCCTATTTGACCTTTTAAATATTTATCAGAAACATTAATGCCTCCGGTAAAAGCAATCTTACCATCTACCACAATAATTTTACGGTGGTTTCTAAAATTCAAAGAATAAAAATACCTACCAAATTTAAAAGGCATAAAAGAGTATACTTCTACTCCTATTTGTAAAAGTTTTTTTAGGTATTTCTTACTTAACGAAAAACTGCCAATACCATCATATATCATTCTAACAGCTACCCCATGGGCTATTTTTTCCTGAAATAACCCCAGTAACCTATCCGCTAAATCTCCTTCTTCAAATATATAATACTGTATATGAATTCTTGTGGTAGCTGCTTCCAATGCACTAAATATGGTTTCAAAAGTTGTTCTGCCATCTTTTAAAATTTTTAACTCATTGCCTGTAGTGGGCGGAAAATGGGAATTCTTATAACTTAGGGTCATTAATTTGCCATATCTGCCGTCAAATTCATTTATCTGATCGGTATTTGGTTTTGGCATTCTACGGAACAAATCTTTTTGGTGCTCAATAAGTTTATATCTCCTTCTATTTCTACCCAATAGCAAATAAAGAAAAATACCACCCACAGGCAGCGCAAAAATAGCTAAGAGCCATGCCAGACTTTTTGTAGGCTTTGCTCCATATAATAGAATAGACAATACTATTGACAATGCTACTATTACGTAAATACCAATAAAAATTGAAGTCCACATAAAGTTCGTATTCTTAATATCACACTACATTCTTTTACTATCTTTTAATAAAGGATGCATCTGTGAATTTTTACAAGTTACTGGATTTACCCACAATACGGCCATCTTCCATCTGAATGATGTAATCTGTTCGTTTGGCAAAGTCCTCATCATGGGTAACTACTAGTAACGAAAGCCCCTCTTCTTCCTTTAATTGTTTGAAGATATTGAAAACATTGTCAGAATTGTAACTATCTAAATTACCGGTAGGTTCATCACCCATAAGTATTGACGGATTGTTAATTAATGCCCTAGCAATGGCTACTCGTTGTTTTTCTCCGCCAGAAATTCTTGATGCCTTCTGCTTTGCCAAACTTTCTATGCCTAACATTCTTAATTTCATCATAGCATCGTGCTCAATTTCTTGATGACTTTTACGAGCTAGTTTTTTTGCCGGTAACATTACATTTTCAATCACGCTAAATTCTGATAACAAATAATGAAACTGAAATACAAAACCTATATTTTCATTTCTGATCAGCGATAATTCTGATGCGGACAAACCCGTTACTAACTTATTGTTCAATAATAATTCGCCAGTATACTCGGTATCCATAGTTGATAAAATATAGAGCAATGTAGATTTTCCAGAACCGGATTTTCCCATAATAGAAGCAAATTCCCCATTAAATATTTTAAAGGAAATATCTTTTAAAACATGAAAATCTTTAGGTTTATGAAAGTGCTTATTTATATCTTTTGCTTCTAATACAATGTCCATTCATTATTTTTTAAGTACCTCTTATAATTTTTACCGGATCAATATGCTTGGCTTTATTAGATGGCAGCCACCCCGCTATAAATGTAGAAATGAGTGCAAATACAATTCCTATAACATAGAATTTAGAGCTGAAATGAACCGGATAAGTGGTCATTGTTGGTAAAGCTTCTGTTTTAAAAGGAACACCGTCAATGATAACAGATAATACGAAACCTAAAATCAACCCCAAAACACCACCTACAACACCTATGATCATTGCCTGGCTCATAAAAATATACTGCACATCTTTTCCTGAAAATCCGGTGGCTTTTAAAATGGCAATATCCTTCATCTTTTCATATATAAGCATGTTTAGAATATTATATATGCCAAAACCTGCTACTATTAAGAGCGTAATAGATACTGCATAGGTAATTAGGTTTCGTATGTTGGTACCGGTCTCAAACTGGGCATTTGCTTCATTAATATCTGTCGCGGTAACATCAAACTGTTTTTCAAAACCCTTTGCCAACATTGGTGCCTTTTCAATATTGTTCAATTTTATATTAATGTCGGTGATATAGTTTTGCGCCTCTCCTTGAATTCGCTGTACCGTTTTTAAGTTACCATAGCTTTGAGAATTATCTATATCTGCCACTCCACTTTGATAAATACCTACTATCTTCAGTGGAAACACCGCACCTCTGGTTGTACTTATCTGTACTCTATCTCCAATTTTTAATGACATTTTACTGGCTAGACCAGAACCGAGCAAAATTCCGTTTTCCATATTGTTCAAAGCTTCTGGCGATCCTTCTATGATGTAATCTCGCATATTAGAAAGCCTGGTTTCTTCCATAATGTCTACACCTACCAAATTACCTGATAATTCTATGGATCCTGATAAGTAAAAGATTTGTGCACGTACTTGTGCCGTAGCTCCTTTTACCTGATCCATCTGTTTTAAATGATTTAATATTGGCAGTGCGTTGTGTATCTTTTTTTGTCCGCTTTTTGGTTTAATGGAGCTGATCATCTGTACTGAATTGTTAAATTCTTCATACAAGGAAACCGGCTGATCTACTGTAGGCTCTATTTCATTGTACAAATGAATATGTGGAGTTTGGTTCAAAACCAAGTCATCTAACATATCGTTTAGACCGGTCATAAAGCTAACCATGGTAATGTAAGCACCAATACCAAAAGTAACCCCCAACGCTGCGGTGGCGGTAGATTTCATCTTGGTTAAAAGATGTGTTTTGGCGATATTTAATATAACCGGCCAATTCATTATTCTACAGGCTTTAAAATCAAATCATTTTCGGTAATACCAGAAATAATTTCAACCCTTTCCAAGTTTTCGGCGCCTACTTCTACCGTAACCGTACCGTCTTCCGTTATTACTTTATGACCGTCCACTAAATATGCTCTAGGTATGGTAACCACATCTGCTTTCTTAGATATTACAATATTACCTTCACCGGCAAGACCAGGATATAATACTTTTGGAGGACTGTCAAACAACGCCTCTACTTTGAACGTTTGTGAAGATTCGTCTTTTTGTGGATATATTTTGCTTACGGTAGCCTTAAAAACTTCCATGGGGTATGCGTCTAAGGTAACCAATGCTATCTGACCTAATTTAATTTTAATGATATCTACCTCATCAATCAACATTTCTATTTTAAAATTAGTAGCACTGCCAATTGCACCTAACGGTTCTAAGGTATTGATCAGCTCACCAGGCTCTTTGTACAATGCATAAACCTTACCGTTGATCTTGCTATTAATAGTATAATCTTCTGCAATAATCTTTGAGGATGAATAACTGTTTTTTGCTTGCTGTAAAGCTGTTTCTAAATCATTTTTTGTTCTTTCATAACTAGACTTTTGCTGGTTTAATTGATTTTTTGAAAGTTCATACGCTAATTTTTGATTATCATATTCTGCCTTAGAGCCTATGTTCTGATCCCAAAGTCGCTTCTGTCTAGTAAAATTGATGGAGTCATTTTTAAATTTTAACTCCGCTGCATAAATATCATCTTTTATACTTTTTAAAATAGCGGCATTTCCCTGAATATTTTCTTTGGATTGTTGAAGGGTCAAATAGGCATTTTCTGAATTCAATTTAGGAGTGCGGTTATTCACCTGTAAGATGGCATCGCCCTTTGTTACCAGCTCTCCTTCTTCCACCAAATTACCTTCTAAAATACCTGCTACAACTGCATAAACTTTATATATACTATCTGGTTGAATGATAGCAGATGCATAAACAGATGAAACAAGTTCAGACTTTTGCGGAAATACCTTTTCTTGTTTATCTCCACAAGAAAGAAAAACAAGAAATACTAAACTAATTAAGAGATATCGCATGAATTACAGATTATTATAATTCAAAATAACAGCAAATCTTAAAGATATTATATGAGTAAAATCATGCTTATTAAAATCAACTCATAAAACTCGATTATCTTTTACTTATGCAATCTATTGAGATTTAGTTAAACACGTTTTGAGCATAAAAAACCGAGATTTTCTTCTAGGTTCTTTCTATATTATTTTAAAACTTTTCCAAATTATGCTTTCTAACTTTTTTACAGTTTAAAAACACACTACTGAAAGTTTCAACTAAATTTTCAATAAGAAATCTGGGCATAAAATGGGAAGAAAAACGAATACAAACAAAAAGAACAACACTCCCCATAAAACTCCCATAAGTAAAGGATAAATTATAATATCTCCTTTAACCTTTGGTTTTAAAGAATGGGCTAATAAACCGTGAATACCCATACTAAATAAGGTGAAAATTATTGCCGAAACTGTAATTAGATATACTTTTGAATGTGTGTCTCTAATTGAGAACAGGTAATAACCTAATGCTAATGCAACTACTATTATTATACTATATATTCTTCTGGCCATGATTACTTTTTTTAAAGTGCTTGTTTAAAGTAAAATAATTGATGATTTGATCCCCTAAAACTTAAAAGAGGTACCCTACCATACGATTCCATCTTTTTCACTAAATCTTTATGAAATATGTTTTTTAGAATACCCTTATGGGCTCTTTCTAACATCACAACTAAGTCTGCATTTGTATCACCTAAATAAACTCTAAGGCTTTCAAAAACATCTTCTGTAAACAATAATTTAAATTCAATTAATTCATAAGTAACTTTTTCGCCAAGCATCTCTTTGAACCATTCTAGCTGCATATCTCCTTTGTATTCATCTTTTGTAGAAATATGAACCACATTTATAGTCGCCATTAATGGTTGTGCCATTTCTACCAACTTACGAATGGCATATACATCTTCTTCTTCAAAGTCTGTTGCATAGACTATATTCTTAATTGGCATATAGGAAGCATCTGAAGGAATACTCAACACTGGGCAAGGAGCTTTTTCTATTAAATGTTTGGTATTACTTCCCATTATCATTTCCCTAATAGCGCTTCCTCCTTTAATACCTAATACAATTAAGTATGCATGCCATTCTACAGCCACTGCCATTATACCATGTACCACGGATTTATCTTCAAAAGCTTCCAATATAATAGTAGGGTCTTGCCAAGATTTACCCAAATGTTCATCGCAGAATTCCTCAAGTTTAAACCTGTGTGATTTATGGGCAGTTTCGTCCAGATGTGGAAAAGGTTCATCGAGATTATCTGTACCCAAAATAGTAGGATAATCAAATACATGACTAATTACCAAACGGGTTTTCATCTGTTTAGCCATATGATAAGCATATTTCAATGCTGCTATAGAATTTTCAGAATAATCGGTACAGTACAGTATAGTCTTCACGGAATCAATGTTTAATTATTTTATCTAAAGTACTGACTACCAAACTAAAAAGACATGACAAACATCATGTCCGCCATTTTTTTTTAAATCACTAAAGAACATACCTTGCTAATAGATGAATTTCCTTAAAAAATTACAAACTGTAGGCCTCTTTATAGTATTCATGACTTTGGTCATAATTTTTAAATGCTTCTGCCTATAACTTTATACTTTCATTAAAACATAAAGAAATGAGCACTTTTAGAAATAGACCTAAAGACAACTATATTCATGAAGCCGACTGGAAATCTCTTTATGTATTGACCGAGCATTGGAAATCAGATATGGCTTTTTACAATGAAGACCTGAAGTTCTTACATCACTTAATAGATAAGTACTTTATGTGGATATCTAAGAAAGACAATATTGATATGGTTCGTGAAATTGAAGTTAGTCTTATTGATACCGATAAGAAGTGCGATACATTGGTAAAACAAATTGATACTCATTTGCATCATTTAGCTGAATTAATAGATAACCCGTTTTCATATGATTCTCATACTTTTAGAACAGAACATGAGCAACTTGAAGATGACCTTACTCTTTTTGTAAAACAATTTAGAACAAACCGAAAAGAAGTCTTTGCCATTACAGAACACGTTATTGATGGTGAAGAAATGGTGAGACGACTAGGTATGACCAGCGCTTAATTTAAACTATGTATTTACTAGATTAAGAATAGTAGACTATTTATAACCTTAAGCTTATCCACAATGAAAAAAGTTATTATCCCAACAGATTTCTCTTTAAACGCTCAAAAAGCTATTGCGTATGCTCTTGACCTTTTTAAAAACGAAACGTGTACCTTTTACATTCTTCATGGCTATCATAATGCTCCTTCTTCTTCTATGTCTAAATCTGCTACTCAAAAATCTTTAGATATTTTAATTAAAAGTTTAGAACTGCAAACTGAAGATCAAGACTTCTATTTTGAAGGAATTTTAAAAACAGAATCGGTTTTAAATTTAACGAACCAGACTCAAAATATCATCAATGCAGATTTTGTTATTATTGGTACAAGAGGGGCTTCTAGCCTTACTCAGCTGTTTATTGGCAGCAACGCTTTAGGTCTTATTGAACACTTAGAAAATTCAGCTTTGATAATTGTACCTCCAGAATATGAGAACGCTAATTCAAAAGAAATTGTATTTGCGACCGACTACAAGCATACGTTTACAAATACGGAGTTAAACCCACTTATACAGCTAGTTAAATTAACTAGTTCTACCCTTAACATCGCTCATGTAAAAACAGAAGAATCTTTGAACGAGGAACAGCACTTAAACAAAGAACTATTAAGAAATATATTAAAAGCAACCAAGCACCATTTTTTTGAAATTGAACTTCAGGACAATATTGCCAATACGCTATATCTAATTGAAAAAGAATACAAAAGTTTAGGTACCATGGTCATATTAAAAACTAAACATGGTTTTTTTAAACAACTTTTTAGGGAAAATATCATTAAAAGTCTAAGTGAAAAGACAAAAATTCCTTTACTAGTTTTACCGCTAACTAAATAATTAAAATACTACTATGAAACAATTACACAAAATCTTAAATGAGATTACAGCTTTAACTACAAACATAGAAACTAACTATCCAGAACTATATCGTTCGTTAGACGAAAATCCAATGACCTTACCTATGAGTGAACATCCACATATGGACAAGGAGGTAATGCAAGAATACCTAGAAAGCTTAAAACAATTGCTAGATCATTATTTAGACGAGCATAAAAATTCTATATGAACATTAAAACCGTACTAACCATCATATTATCACCGCTTACAAAATCTATTTTCTAAAAAGAGTAATCTTACATGGCCATACTAAGAATTCCAACGCAAAAAGAAATAAAGCGGTACGCTACTTTATTCAATATACTTGTTAAGTATGGTTTTGAAGATGTGTTATCTCAAAGTCCTATTTTGAAACTAATTCCTAAAAAGTATCTGGAAAACCATCCAGATACTAAGAAAAATTTATCCTTTTCTAAATACGAACGTATTAGAATGGTACTTGAAGAATTAGGCCCTACCTATATAAAACTGGGACAAATATTTAGTACACGAGAAGACATGCTACCGCTTGAGCTTATAGCGGAATTGGAGAAACTGCAGGACCATGTGCCAAAACTCAAAGACTTTGATGTTTTAGCTACAGTTGAAGAAGAGTTAGGAATTGAAAAATTTGGCTATTTTGCCACCATTCAATTAGAGCCCTTAGCTGCAGCATCTTTAGCACAGGTACACCAAGCACAACTTGTAAACGGCGAAGATGTTATCCTAAAAATTCAAAGACCTCATATTACAGCAGTTATTGAAGCTGATTTAATGGTCATGAAACAGGTAGCCGATAGTCTTGAGAAATATAGCACGCACGCGCAAGCTTATCAACCTATTCGCATTATAGCATCTTTTGAGCGGAGTATAAAAGAAGAACTTCAGTTTGCAAGAGAAATAGGCAATACCGAACGTTTTGCTAAAAATTTCGCAGGCAATGAGTTTATTCATGTGCCAGAAATTTATAAGGAACTCTCTACAGATAAGATTATTTGTATGGAACTTATAGAGGGTATTAAAGTTTCTAATATTGAAGCATTGACAGCAGCCAACATAAACCCCAAAGCTGTTGCAAAAATTGGTGTAGACCTTTATATTGAACAGATTTTAGATCATGGATTTTTTCATGCAGACCCACATCCAGGTAATATATTTATAATTTCTGAAACCGAAAAAATATGCTTTTTGGATTTCGGAATGATGGGGACTGTTCTACCCAATGAAAAGGAATCTATAAACGACCTACTACTCCATTTCCTTAATAAAGACGTTAAAAAAATAATTACTTTACTTGAAAAGATTGCTATAAGCACCAACATACCTGATTATAAAAAACTAGAGCAAGACCTCTATCAATTACTTGAAGGGGTAAGCAATACCGCTATACAAAACATTAAACTTGGCGATACCTTATCTCAGTTTAAAGTTGTTTTATATGAAAATCAAATTATAATACCCCACTACCTATACATGATGATAAGAGGTATCATTCTTATTGAAGGTGTTGGACTGAAATTAGATCCTGAATTTAATATCACTGAAAATCTAGAGCCCTACACCGCAAAAATTTTGCGAAAGAAATTTAGCTTAAAGTACTTATTTAAAAAGAACCTGAACCGTATTAAAGATGTTAATGCCCTAGTTGATACTTTGCCAGATGATATTAATACCATCCTAAAAAAAATAAAGGAAGGTAAGTTAGAAATTGTACATGAACACAAGGGTCTTAAAGAGTTTCAATCAGCAACGAGTAAGGCTGTAAACCGTTTGGTGTTTGCCGTAATCATTGCTGCGCTTTCTATAGGTTCATCTTTACTGGTAATGGCAAAAATGCCTCCTTTAATTAACGGTATTCCGGTGTTAGGAGCCATAGGTTTTGTTCTATCTGCCCTGTTGGGGTTCTACATTGTAATCTCAATTTTTAGAAACAATCAGCTTTAGAAAAAGAATACATGGGTGAATTTGAAAAAATATTTAACGTCTTAGATCCTTATATTTTAGGAGTACTCATTAGTTTGGGCATTGGTCTGATCTTAGGACTGGAAAGAGAATATAATAACTTAAAAGAAGACAAAGGGTTTGCCGGCATACGCGCTTTCCCCATTGTAGCTATTTTAGGCTTTACACTGGGCAGCCTCACTGAAATCTACTCTAACTGGCTACCTATTATTGGTTTAGGCGCTTTTATTTTCTTTTTAGGATTCAATCATTTATACAAAGAAACCGTAGAATACGAGCGTAGCTTTACTACGAACATTGCATTGATTTCCACTGTGGTTTTAGGCTTAATGGTTTCTGCGGAATATTATAGAAATGCAGTTGCTACGGCAGTTATCATTGTAACCTTACTTTCTCTTAAAACCCGTTTTCATACTGTTATAAGAAATATTACTTCTGACGAGCTTTTTGCGCTAATAAAATTTTCTATCATCGCTTTGTTGATTTTACCGTTTTTACCCAATAAGAATTACGGACCTAATGACTTGATAAATCCGTTTGAGATCGGGTCTATCATTGTCATTGTATCCTTTTTAAACTTCATTGGTTATTTCTTAGTGAAATTTGTAGGCTCCAAAAAGGGAATTCTATTAACCGCTATTCTTGGCGGTCTCATTTCTAGTACTGCAGTAACTTGGAGCTATGCTTCTCGCAGTATAGAATCTCCTGAACTTTCTAGAAAATATGCTGCGGGTATTATCATTGCTTCGGCTATCATGTTTCCAAGACTCGCATTATTGACCTTTATCTTCAATGCCGCACTTTTTAAGTATGTAGCCATACCATTTGCCTTATTTTCAATAACATGCCTTGTAGTTTCCCTACTTCTAATTAAAGAGGATACCAATAAGCCCGATACAAATATTAAGCTAGGTAATCCTATGAATTTACTTAATGCCATTGGGTTCGGTGTAATTTATGTGGTCATACTTTTTGCCGTTTTTTACAGTAATCAGTTTTTTGGAGAAAGCGGATTGTACTACTCCGCGCTAATTGCCGGTTTAGCAGATACTGATGCCATCACTATAAGCCTAGCCAATTTTGCTTCGGATGCTGAAAAAATAAAGCTGGCTTCATCCGTTATAGTCACCGCCGTCATTAGTAATATGCTTGTAAAATTGGGAATTTCCGTATTTAAAGGATCTAAAATAACCGGCAAACTAGTTGGGTATACGTTTTCCGGTATTATAATAATTGGTGGTCTTTACGCCTTTCTCAATTAAATAAACACCTAATATCTAAGTGAAAATATATTTTTTTCCTGCTTAGAATAATTTACAATATTCAAATCTTTAAATTAAACTAATGTTATAAAAGGATTTTTCAAAATCAATAACCATAAAAGATAACTATCTCGTTAGGTATTTTTATCAATAAATGTGCTTTCAATGTATCCCATCAATACTCCTATACATTAACCATATTTGGTAAGCTAATTAATCATTGAATGCTTTTAATCATTAGGTTGAAACAATAAATAAGTACGATAGAATTAATGAGCACAAGGCAATATATAAATATTTGCCTAAAAGGGAATAGATTCATTTTGTAGGAAAATACAGATATTAAATCTTAACGGATTTACAACAAAATTATAGAGAATAGCAACAAAAGTTCTAAAAATTACACTCTTACCCATACATTTATTAAAAAAATAACACCTCAATTCAATTAACATAATTTTATCTAACAATATGTGACTCTATTTTAAACATGGTGTCATATATTTAGAGTATTTAAAAACATTAGCTGGTTTATTTCTTATATAATATAGGACTCAATGCTTAAAAAAAATGTTTTTATATGCTAATCTTTTAAGAAGATAGCTTATTGAATTAAAAAAACTCATCTAATGTTAAAATTTACTTTTATTTTTCTTTTTAAACATCATTTAAAAAACATAGTGTCAATTATATTTTTACTTTTTTTTATTTCTGAAGTAAAATCACAAGACCCATGTACAGATGGAGCAACAGCAGGTATAGTAACCGCAAACGACCCAGATGCAGATGGTATTAATAATATTTGTGATAAAGATGATGATAATGATGGGGTTTTAGATATAGAAGAAGGTAGTTGTACTAGTAGTTTATTTTCAGAAATGACATTTGTTAATGATCAAACATTTACAGGTGTACTACCTAGTGGAACTACCTACACCGCAGTATTAAGCGGAACCAATAATAGATTTAATGGTGTAGATGGCAATAATGATCAATGTGTATTCTCCACAAGTAATTATACAGGAGCAGAAACCAATACAGATCATGCTAGAACCAATATTAGAGCAAATGAGCCTTCTGGTACATTAACTATTACGTTTAGTAAATCAGTGAGCGACTTAAATTTCCATTTGGGTGGTACAGATTATTCTACTTGGAATTTTGCACCAACTCCTGGAATTTCATTAATCCGATTATCAGGAAATGCAGATTTTTCGGTAGTTGGCACATTGGTTTCAGATGGAAATAATGCTAATGGCGTAACTGCTCCAGATTGTAATTTGGCCAATCAGATAGGTAGCGCTTATGGAACTGTACAAGTACAAGGAACTTATACAACAATCGTAATCAATGTGTCAAATATAACAGGTAATAATGATGGACAACGGTTACAAATAGCTGAATCTGTTTGTTTAACTGATACAGATAATGATGGTACTCCAGATTATTTAGACAGGGATAGTGATGGTGATGGTTGTCTAGATGTTTTTGAATCTGGGGGAGTAGATGTAGCGCCTGCGGATGGGATATTAGATGGGACAGGTTTTAATAGTGATGGATTAGTAACAGGTGGTACGGGAGGTTATAATGGTGTAACAGGTAACGAAGCCGAAGCTATTAAAGTAACAATTAGTACACCGCCAAGCAACCAGACTTTCAATGATGGTGATTCTACAACATTTAGTGTTATAGCAACAGGAGATCAAGCTACAAGTTATTCTGCTGGTAACCCCGTATACGGTAGTACGGGAAATGCAGATTCAGGTCTTAATTACCAATGGTATAATGGCAACCCAGATATGGGTGGAACAATTATTCCAGGTGAAACAGGTTCAAGTTATAGCTTCAATGCCGCTTTAGCAGATGATGGAAATCAATATTGTGTATTAATTACTCATGATGATAATGTGTGTATCAGGGAGATTAGTTGTGCAACACTAACCTTAAATCCATTAGATTCAGACAATGACGGTATTTCCGATGGACAGGAAGCCATAGATGGTACAGATCCTAACGACGATTGTGATTCCGTGGGCGGTACCCCGCTAGGAACTTCAGATTGTGATAATGACGGTCTTACCAATGACGAGGAAACCACGGGCGTGGACGACCTTGCCACCACGGCCGATCCGAACGGGGAGATTACGGACCCCAACGACCCAGATTCCGATGATGACGGT
>NZ_FTMA01000004.1 GCF_900155985.1 Maribacter ulvicola | reverse complement strand
ATATACAACTGTTTTTTAACCTGACAACTTTTTTTTGAAAAAAAATTTTTTTCTTTTTCTCAGCTTAAATCAACATATATATGAACCTTTTTCCGACGCCCGATTCCAATTTCGTTTTCCTCGTTTGCGGGGTGCAAATGTACACACTATTCTTAATACCACAAGCCTTTTTTGAAGAAAATAATGAAAGATTTTTTGACCCCGGACTAACTGCATGGTTTACCGATGGTTACACTTGAAATAAAATGTGGTAAACGTATTTTGCTAACAAACAGTTACTTACGATAACTGCTGTTTCTAACACCACTATTTTCAATGTTTTACAACCCAGCCCACAAAGGTTATGAAAAGAAATTCCACACTAAACCAAAGCGTATAACAAAGTCGCGATAAGGATAATTGGGTGCTGCATAATAGTCATAGCCAGAAAAAGAAGCATTAAAATGCTCTGCTTTCAGATAAATCCTTGTTTGTTTAATTCGGGCATTAATAAAGAAATCCAATAAAGGGTAACCGCCCAACTCTTCTTTATTCTGCACATAGAACTCTCCAAGGATAGGATTATAACCATTCATACTATAACTGGAGAAATATTTAAACGTAATACCTGTTTGCAGGTACATTGCTTTATCAAACACATCAGAAGAGAAATACAGGGTATTCCTAGTTACTAGTTGAGGAACATTTAATACTTGGGCATCTTGAGTTACGTTCTGATACATGACCGTATTGTTTAATGCAAACATACCCATCTTGAATTCTTTTTCGTACTTAACCTTTAAATGAGAAACACTATTACCTTCTTGTAAAGGTTTTATGAATGCATTATCCATATTATCACCTATAGTAACATCAGAAACTGGAGCGAAATAGGTGTAGTTATTTAAATTGCTATACTTCACCATTAGATTACCCCATGTTCTGGAAAGCAACTCACCTTTTAAACTACTAGCACGTTCTTTCTTGAACACTTCACTATTATCCCAATTATAATTAAGGTATTCACTTTGATATAACAAGTAATTGAAATTTGGCATTCTACTAGAGGTATGCAAAGAGAATCGCAATTTATTCTTCTCATTTATAACGTAAGATGCAGATGCGTTAAAAAGGTTCCCCGCTAATTCTCCTGAAATATTATACTTTAAATCTGCTTGAAAATCAAATTCTCCTATGCGTTTTTCATATTTACCCATTATTCCAAATTCCGTTCCATTTAATCTATTAGGAATAATGGTTCCATTTTCCTTTATAAAAAGACTATTGAAATAATAATCATAGTTATACATAGTAACACCCCCTGTTAACCTACCTAGAGTTCTATTGTAGAATTCAGCATTTACTTCATTATAAAAGGTCTTTAAAATTGCTTTATCATCTATTGCGTTTAGAATGGCATCACCAAATAAGGTATCACGAGCCGCTTCTACAAATTGATAATACTTGGTTTCATAATCAAAAGTATGACCTATAGCTAGAGATGTTTTTTCAAATCTAGTTGAATCTAATTGAGTTCTAACTAATTTGTAGCTATGGTCCAGGTAATATCTTTTACCTAAAATCTTATTCTTCACATTATCTAAATACACATCTACCCTTGGTCTATTAATAAAATCCGGATCTCCAGATTCAAATTGATCTTCTTTTTCTGACAGACCTCCATTTTCTTCCGATGTAATATTCTGCGCGGCGATATGGGCTCTTAATGCATATCTGCCGTTTCTTGACAAATAATTTGTGGTAGTAATAAAATTACCAGATTCTATTTGCGTATTATTATACTTACCCAGCGAACGAAAGCCGGTGTACCCAACTGAAAAATTTAGCCTCCTAGAAGTATTAAAAGTCAAATTTGCATCTAACAATTGTCCTTCTTCCAAAGTAGTTTTGAAGAACAACTCCGTCATGGGAGTGGCTACATTGTAATAATTTATTTGCTCTTTCTCCAAATACTTACGGTCTTTAGCAATGGCCCCCAAACTAGGATAGCTACTGATACTTTCGAAACTTACCCCTAATTCATTATACGCTTGGCCAATGTTACCAAATGACATCAATTCAAAATCATCTTCTCGTAGGTAATTATACTTGTATTCTTTTTGAATAGTTAAGGTGGTATCTAAAAAAGTGGTATCTCTCTTAAAAGAAATAATCTTATAATCCTCTATAGTCAAAATTATAGAGTCACTTTCTATTTTGTTTTTGGGACTTATTGGTTTTGTTTTTTGAGTCGCCGGAAGTGCAGCACTCTTTTTCTCAGAATTTTCGATTACATCTTGACCTAACAACATTGAAGTTGAAAAACAGAATAAAACTAGAATAATATATTTCATGAAGCTTTGTTACCCTTGCAAAGTTAATTTTTTTGTTGCTAAGTAAATGTGAAAATTTAAGGGGGTTAAACCTAGCGCCCTATAACTCATTGACCCATAAAAATGGGTACATTAGAAAAATTATAATATAGAATTTCATGTCAACATAACAAAAGTAAGAACATATCATCTGAACAAAATACTTTTGCAAAAAGACCGAAGGCCCTACATTTTATTTAGTTAAAAATAAAATTGCGGTAGCATCATAATTATAATGATATGCACGCCAATAAAACCCATTTCCTTGAAACTCCCAAACGACCTGTTTGTTATTTGTAACCTCTATAACACCAAAAGTGCCAGATGTAATCAACGTATTTCCATCATCAAGACGGATTGCACCGGATACTCTAGGCGCATACAAACCATCTCTAGTATATTCCCAAACTACATCCAATTCATTATCCATATTAGATTGCAGATTAAATTGATCAGGTATCATAAATTCGTAAACTACTGACTGCTGAGAATCTCCATTTCCATTTCCAAAGACTAATATATTTCCTTTTCCAGGGACTTCTTCATCCAAAATATTTGGGAAATGCACATTATAAAAAAGCCTGTCTCCTTCATTATTATAAGTTTTTGGATTACCAAATCTATAAACTAAATCACCACCTTTTCCATAATTACCACCACTACTTGTTGCAGATTCACTAGCGGTAGTACTATGATCCAACACCCATATCTCACTATAATTATTTACACTTAAATAAATAAGGTCATTATCTTCATCATAATCCAACCCATTAGCATGCATAATATCGCCATCAGGGTTTTCATCATTCCTCAACATATCAACATAGTTTATATTTATTAATTGGGGATTTTCATTAATAGAACCGTACTTCACTTTAGAGGCATCAACATTTTGAACAATATGATCCCAAGAGTCCCATTTCCAAACAATTTCACTTGAATTTGGGTCAATTTCAATTATGGACTCCGTGTAGATTTTTTCTTGTTTGCCCAAGTAACCAATTTCATCCAACTGATCTCTAGTCCTTAGATCCCAAACAATAGCTAATACATTTCCATTGGGTAACATTTCAACATCATGATGAATTAAATGTTCTTTACTTGCCAATGTATATTCCCAATCAATTGAACTATCAGGATTTATAATTTGAATAATACCACCAAATCCACCGAAGCTAAAACTCGGCTTTTCTACACCCAACGAAGCCAACAACCTACCATCAGGCAATAATTCAACATCATTACCAAGACCAAATTCCAACTGCCATTCATGAACTATTACAGCTGAATCTTTTTGCATTAAATAGACACGATCATCAGTGGCTTCATTAATTAAGACATACCCTTCTTTAGATAAATTTCTATTATGATTCAAAATTTGCCCGGTCTCACCTATAATGGGATAAATAATTTCATCTGGAATATTGGGTACTGTTTCATCTTCTTCATCAATAACAACCTGCTCAACTTCATCCTGTGCTCCATTACTAAAAACATCATCAGAAGAACAACTTAAAGCCCAAAACAACAAACTAAGATAAATTATATAAAATATTCGTTTCATATTTAATATTATGATGATAACTTAATAAAGGTAATATACTAATTGTTAATAAATTGTTAACCTTCCAAATGAAAAAAGCTGAACAATGATTTCATTGTTCAGCTTCTAATTATATAATATACATTTATAACAGCATTTAAATTTTGCTGTTATAAATTCTATTTTGTATCAAAATCATTTGATTGGGTAGTAGTAAAACCAGCACTAGGGCCAGAAACTATTGCCTCACCATTTATTACCAATTCGTAAGAACCTGACATTCCATCCCCATAACCATCTGTAAATGTAAATGTGTAATCCCTACCTGAACATAGTGTTACCGTTTCCGAGGCCGAAACTTGACCATCCTCGTATTCAGGACTAGAAGCAACAGTGCCACCTAAAGAATCTTCAATAGACCAACCACTCTCACTACCATAAGCATCAAAATTAATATTGATAGTCGCTACAACTTCAATACACGCTTGAATATAGGTCAAAGACAGTGAATCACCAGAATAATAATCATCCGATTTTTCAATATTCAATATTAGCTCGTTAACACCAATACCTAAATCTACGTCTGCTAATGCAATAGTCAAAATTCCTTCATTAGAACCTGCAGGCACCGTCACAGAATTAGGAACAGTATATGACCCAACAGCAGCAGTTGAGGCCTCATCAACAGAAATATTAAATGTTCTATCAGAACCTGAAGTAGTTGATGTATACACCGCTACATCTTGTGTTGTACTACCGTCAATATCAATTATGACAGACGGAGAAACTCCCTGGAAATCAACATAGTTCAATGACACATCATCATCTTCTTCACAACTTGTGAAAACAACCATGAAAACCGAAAGCATTAATAAATAAGTTAGTTTTTTCATGTTTTATAATTTATTAGAACTTAAAAGTCAAGTTCATTATTAATATGAGTTTTTTATTTATGAAATATATAAATCTAAGCCTTGACATATCAAGATTCATTAATAGTCAAGGTTTAGATTTTCTTTGTTTAACTTTTAGTTTTGATCTGTCAAATTACTATTAAACAAAATTTCATTTTGCGGTATCTCATAAGTCAAACGCTCATCTGAATGAGAAAAGGATTCACCTGCAAAATCTAACCAATTGGCTCCTCTTGTTCTTGTCTCTCGTCTTCTTTTCATAATAAAGTATGACTTACCCTCTCCCCATAATTCTAATCTAGCCTGTAAAGCTGCTTCTTCAGCCAATGCAACTCCTGAAAGCGCATCGATATAAGAAGTATCATCTAACCTAAGGTCTAACAACGCTTTCAAACTAGCTCTTGCCGCTGCATCATTACCATTTTCTGCAGCTGCTTCTGCATGCAGCAAGTAAAATTCAGCAACTCTCATGTAATGAGAATCTGAGTCGATATTTACCTGAGGTCCAGAAAAACTTTCAAAATCATTTAGCTGAGCTCCTTGGTAATAAAATTTACCAGTTGGATATAAATTAGAGTTAAACTGATTCAATCTAATATCATCTGACCTAAAGTTAGCATGTAAAGACACGTCTATACCTTTTGGGTTACCTACGGCAGCATAGCTATAGCTATAAAAATCCATAAAACCCCACCATGAAAATAAAGAAGCTAGTTCTTGACTAGGTGTAATATCAATACCCCACATAACGCTAGGCATAACATTAATATTATTGAAACCTCCTACACTACCGTCTTCACCTGGCAATAATGCAACCTCGTCAGCAGTCATAATCGGATAACCAGCATCTATCACTTTTTTAGCATATTCCTCTGTTTTAGACCAATTATTAAGAGCACCATACGTATTAGCCAAAAGTCCTCTTACAACATCTTGATTTACTTCAATTTTTTCTGATCTTACGAAGCCTTCCAATAATGTTTCAGCAGCTGTTAAATCATCTATTACAAAATCGAACACCTCTTGTACTGTTGCCTTAGGCTGATCTAATTGTTCTGCGCTCGTATACAGAGGAAGTACAGGCTTAGACAAATCACTAATGTCATTTACAAAAATATGAGTCAAAAAGTAATATGCGTAACCTCTTAAAGCTTTTGCTTGCCCAATAGTATGCTTACCAGATTCAGTTTCCGGAACTACGTCATTACCGCCAGCTCCATCAATTACTAGGTTTGACAAGTTAATTATTCTATACAAAAACCTCCAAGGTCTGTAGTTGTAATCAGAATCTGGATCAACCATTGCGGTCAATTCAGAGATACTTACTTGACGACTATAACTCTTACCTAAATGAGCCATATCCGCAGACATCATATCCAACTGAATATATTGAGTAGTAATCCCAAAATCTTCTTGAGAATCAGTTCCTCCACTTCCTAAACGATACAAATTTTCATAAATACCAAACAAGGTAGCTTTTGCAACATCTGGGTTAACAGTAGCAGCTTCTGTAACCTGCTCCTGAGACAACGTTTCTGTTGGATATACTTCTAGATGATCCTTACCACATGAAATAAATGATAATAAAACCCCAGTATAAACAATATTTTTTAATGTTATTTTCATAATAATTTACAAGTTTAAGTTAACACCTAACACGATGGTAGATAATGGATTGTAACGATATACATCTGAACCACCGGTTACATCAGTAGAAGGGTTGAAACCTTGCCTTTTAGAAAAGAATGCTAGGTTATCACCAGAAATATAAAAATCTAATTTACTTAGACCTATCTGCTTAGCCACATCGCTAGGAAATGCATAACCTAAACGAACATTGTTTAAAGCCAAGTAATCCGATTTTGTTAAAAACCTAGTAGATGTTGAATTTTGCTGTATTTGAGTTTTAGCATCCTGTCTTGGTATATCGGTAATATCACCAGGAGCTTTCCACCTATCTCTAATATCTACATGGAAATTGTTAGTACCTGCGTAATCATTATCCATCAAATTAGCATAAGCTGAATCATAAGAATACCCTCCAAGAGAATAGTTGAATAAAGTACTTAATGACCAATTACCATATCTAGCATTTAATCTGAAAGAACCTTGAACATCAGCAATTGCAGTTTTATCAACATACTTATCTGTAGCTTCTGCATAAACCTCAGTTAAATCTTGAGATATATTAGCATTAGGATTATCATTGGTATAACTAGTTAAGTTAAGAATACTAACGTCACCAGTACTAAAAGTACCGTTACCATCAATATCATCATAGTGACGCTCCCATAATGCCGCGCCATTTGCTGGATTTACACCTGCATAAACTGGCATAAACCAATCATATAACGAACGACCTGCCGTACGACCAAAACTTCCACTTTGACTGAATTTTTGCTCTTCTCCTGTTGTAGGATCAATAGGCATTGCTACTAACTCATTATTCAACATAGCACCATTAACACCAAAACTCAAAGAAAACTTTTCGTCTTGAACTAGTTTAAAATCCAAATCAAATTCTACACCTGAATTTAACATCTCCCCGTCATTTACCCTTATACTGGCAAAACCATTAGAAGGCGCAGCACTTCTTTGAAAGAACATATCTGTTGTATTTTTTCTATACGCCTCAACAGAACCTTCTACAAAATTTGCAAGCTCAAATTCTACACCAACATTAAATTGGTTTGAACTTTCCCATGTAAGATCAGGATTTCCTTTTGTAGCAAAAGCTAAAGAAATATTATCATTTAAGTTATTTACAGAATAGTGATTGTACCCTGGATAAAAGTAATCATTATCATTACTGTCAAGCACCCCTGAGTTACCAAGAACACCATAACTTCCTTTAATTTTTAAGAAATCTACGAAACCTGAATCAGATAAAAATTCTTCTTGAGTCAACACCCAAGCAGCACCTACAGAATAGAAATTACCCCATTTGTTGTTCACAAATCTAGAAGAAGCATCTCTGTTATATGTTGCATTTAAGAAGTATTTACTCGACAAATCTGCAGTTACATTTGCTATATAACTTTCTGTTCGTTCATCACGAGTATAACCGTTACCCGGAAGATTCACAACACCATTAGAAATATCGACACCAGTACTGGTTACTAAATTAGCACGTTCAGCAAATAAATAATTAAATTCATAGGTAGTAGCCACATGAGATACAAATGCATTAAAATTGATATCATCAAAAGCTTTTTTATACCTAAGACCCGTTCTTATCGTATAGTTCTTTGTCTCAGATCTAGACCTACTGATCAAACCACCCTGACCCTTGGCAGGACTATAAAAAGGCTCATCTAAACTAATATCATCACTCATGTAGTACTGATACGCAAAGTTATTTTCAAGAGTTAAACCTTCAACTAATGTAATCTTTAAATCATTATTAAAGTTTACAGAATTATCTTTTGATCTATTTACCGCTAAGACAGCATCCGCTACACCATTAGTAGCAAAACCAAAACCACGACCATCTTCTAAACCGTAATCATATAAGAAGCCTCCGTAAACAGGGTCCGGTATTTTGTTCCCGGCAGCATCTCTAGTAAATAAAGGATAAATTGATGGAAGATTATCTATCCACCAAAACTGAGAAGAAGAACTCTCGCCAGTACCATTATTATTCGTTTCACTTTGAGCATAGTTTATTGAAGTGTTCATTTTAATGAAATCTCCAAAGCTATTTGTAGCAGATACACGTGCATTTAACCTTTGATAATCCGTGTTTGTTGCATAACCTTGATCATCTATAAAACCAACAGAAGTACGAACTGATGAATTCTCACTACTATTAGACAAAGAAACATTACCTTCTATTCTGTTTGAACTCTGAAAAGCATAATCTTCCCATAATTCTGGGTTATATCTTCTAGATACGCCCGATCTAACTTTGCCAGTTGCAGGATCAATCAATTCCGACACACCAACAACACCACTATCACTAGTATTCCACATATTGTAAACTGGAGAAATATCTGAAACATCTGCATTACCATCATTTTCAAATAAATTTGCATTAGCATAATCTACAGCAGCTATTGCATCACCATTATTCTCCAACAAACCTCTTTGATAAATACCTTCCCAAGCAACACCAATATATTCTTCTGGCGATTTAATAGTTTCATACCTTCCAATACCCTGAAAGTTTGTTCCCGTCTTAATAGAAACGTTGATCTCATTTCCAGAATCTCTACCTCTTTTTGTAGTAATTACGATTACACCATTAGCTCCTCTTGCACCATACAATGATGTAGCAGAAGCATCCTTAAGCACCGTAACCGACTTAATGTCATTTGGATTAATATCGTTCAAACTTCCACCAAATGGTGCGTCATCAACAACGTACAAAGGAGCCTGACTACCATTCATAGAACCGAATCCTCTTATTCTTACCGTAGAAGTACTACCTGGCTGACCAGAAGTATTAAATACAGCAACACCAGCTGCCTCACCTGCTAAGGCTTGAGACACATTGGTAAAGGACTTTTTAGATATATCCTCACCTACTACAATTTTTGCAGAACCAGCAAAGGATGTTTTAGACACACTACCAAAACCAGTAACCACTACCTCTTCAAGAGCCTGTGCGTCATCCTCAAGTTGTATATTTATAGTATTGGTACCACCAACACTCATTGTTACCGTTTTCTGACCTAAATAAGAAAACCTTAATTTTTCACCTTGATTAACATTAATGGCATAGTTACCATCAAAATCTGTTTGCGTACCGTTAGTTGTTCCTACAACCACTATCGACACCCCTGGTAAAGGCAAACCACTTTGATCGGTTACAACACCGGTCACTGTTTTTTCCTGTGCAAAGGAAAATGTCATGAAGAGCACCAATAAAGGTGTCAACATCCACGTCAACTTCTGTTTCATAAAATTTGTTTTTGAATTAGCTTGCGCCAAAAGTCCAAAATTTTGCTTAGTATTCCAAAAGCTATCTTAACTCAAAAATGTTATATGTTAAAAAAACACTTATTATTATTATTTTTATTTCAAATGTTAGATTTTAATAAAATATTCTCAATTATTTAACAATTTATCACATTTTAAAATTCCAAATTTTAAGTTAAAAAAAACATAATGCTTCTTAAATTTTACAAAAATATTAACGAAACGGGTACTGACGAGGCTGGAAGAGGTTGCTTGGCAGGTCCTGTTACCGCTGCCGCAATAATATTACCTGAATCTTTCGAAAATTCAATATTAACGGATTCAAAGCTTTTATCCGAACCTAAAAGGACCCTTTTAGAGCCTCTTTTAAAAGATGAAAGTATCTGCTACGGAATAGTACACATTCAACCTAAAGTAATAGATGATATTAATATTTTAAATGCCTCTATTCTAGGTATGCATAAAGCTATAGACAAATTGTCTCAAAAACCAGCACATATTATTGTTGACGGCAATAAATTTAAAACCTATAAAAACATACCGCATTCTTGTATTATTAAAGGGGATTCTAAATATCTGAGCATAGCTGCAGCTTCAGTACTAGCCAAAACCGCACGCGACGCTTATATGCTAAAATTACACGAAGAATATCCCATGTACAATTGGAAGAAAAACAAAGGCTACCCTACTAAAGAACATAGAGCTGCCATTAAAAAATATGGCCCAACTAAATACCACAGAATGAGTTTTAAGCTTTTACCTGACAACTAAAGTTTATTTTACAAATAGTATAACTTTGCACAAATTTTCCGCATGAGGCTTACATTATTATCCTTAGTTATTATTTTAATAGGCACATCTTGTACTTCCGAGAAACAATCTGAGAATTCTATCTTAGACCTAGCTCCAAGCAACGCCACCTTAGTACTTAAAATAAATGATTTTGAAAGGCTTAGCAGCGAGCTTTCTACGAATGAAATTTACAATTCCCTTGCATCAAAAAAACCTTTTGTAGCTATAAAAAACATCATATCGCCTATTCAACATGTTACAAATATGACGAAAGGGTTACTAGCCTTATCCGCTGATAGCCTACAACTAGATTTTACCTATATTTCAACAGACAGCTTAAACTTTACCGTACCTGATAACATCAACAACAAAAGCATACAAACGCTACGTATAAATGAATATAACATCACCAAATACGAAATTGAAAAGAATACTTTCTACAGTACAATTATAAATAAACATTGGATATTTTGCTCTTCTCTATCTTTGTTAAAAAATATAATCAATTCTCTTGATAATCCTATCAAAAATGAATCTTTACAACAATTTTATAATGTTTCCGATAGTGAAAAAGTCGCAAATATTTGGGTAGACGTCGAGAAAGGCAAACTATTATTTGATAAATTACTTACTGACAACCAAGGGTTTTCGAATTTTACAAGTTGGATATCACTTGATTTAACCTTAAACGATTCTGAAATTCTTTTTAATGGCGTCACCGCATCTAAAGCAGATAAAAATCAGTTCCTCAACCTATTCAACGACACCAAACCAATTCTCAACAAAACATGGAACTTTTCACCAAGTAGTACTAATATATATACATCTTTTGGAATAGATGACTTCAAAAAATATATTCAAAACAAAACGCTGAACGGTCATTCAGCCACAAACTTAGATTCATTACTTCATACAGTAGAAGAAATTGGGATTACCGAATACGACAATGAATCTGTTTTGTTTCTGAGAACTTACGGTACCGCCACTTTATTAGACTATATTAATGAAGAAAAAATAGCTACGGAAGAATTTAGCGGTCATGAAATCTGGGAATTAAAACCTAATATTAAAATTTTCTCTCCTTTAAGTCCTTTAATAGGAGAACATGCATTTGAATACGCATCTATTATAGAGAATACATTTCTCTTTTCCCAATCAAAGCGTACGTTAGCATCTGTAATTACCAGAATAAAAACGGGAGACACTTTTGATCAGACTACTTTATTTAAAAACGCCGAAAACAATCTGACCTCATCTTCTAGTGTGTTGTCTATATCTAATTTGAAAGGTTTTGTTTCTCTCTTGAACAAATCGGTCTCTAAGACTTTAGGAGCATCTTTTCAAGAGAGTAAATTAAACGACTATCTAGTTGGTTCACAAATAATTGCAGATGCTAATTTTTCTCACATCAATTTCTTAATCAAAAAAAATACGAAAGAAGAGAAACAGAATTCAGTTTCTTCTGCATTTGAAGTCCTATTAGATAGTGACCTGGCAACATTACCTCAATTTGTAACTAACCACAACTCAGGAAAAAAGGAAATCCTGGTCCAGGACCAAGAAAATAACCTCTATTTGATTTCTAACAGCGGTAAAACGCTTTGGAAAAAACAACTTAATGGAACTGTACAAGGGAAAATTCATCAAGTAGATCTTTTTAAAAATGGCAAACTACAGTTTGCCTTTACCACTAACAATGAGTTTTTAATCTTAGATAGAAACGGTAAAGCAGTTAATCCATTTACTAAAAAATATTCCGGCGGTAACTTAAATCCCTTAGCTGTATTTGATTATGAGGGTAATAAAAACTATAGATTAGTGGTTACTCAAGGAAAAAAAGTATTCATGTATAACAGTAAAGGGGATATTGTAAAAGGCTTTACCTACCATACTGCAGAAGCAAATATTCTTGATGCCCCGCAACATTTTAGAATAGGGAAAAGAGATTACCTAGTCTTCAAACTTGACAATGGGCAATTAAAAATCACCAATAGAGTTGGTAAAACTAGAGTAAGCGTAAAAGATAAATTCTCATTTTCTGATAATGATATACAACTGCATCAAAATAAGTTCACTTTTACTTCTATTGATGGTATTTTATTTCAAGTTGATTCTCAAGGCAAAATATCTTCAAGTAACTTAAACCTCGCTAAAGACCATGGTATGGATGCTACCTCAAGAACCTTAGCTATCATGAACGATAATACCTTGCAGATTCGCAACAAAAAAATAGAACTGGAATTAGGGGTATACTCTAAACCTATCATTTTCTATCTTAATGATAAAATTTATGTATCCGTGACCGATATTCAGAATCAGAAAATATATCTGTTTGACAGTCAGGCCGAGTCCATTCCTAATTTTCCAATATATGGCAGTTCTAGTATTGATATGGCAGATATTAATTTAAACAAGAAGGCAGAATTCGTTTATAAAGACCAGGATAACAGTATTAAAGTTTTAAAAATACGATAACACATAAGAAAGTTGAATTCATAAATATTTATGTACCGTTCACACAAATTATCCAAAAAGACACATTGAATACCTTATTTTTAAATAGCTAAATTTCAGAATCTTAACTATTTAAAAATGAAAACTATTTTAATTCTCTTACTATCTCTGTTTATTTGTTCATCTACAATTACCGCTCAAAACAATTGCAGCAAATTCTATCCAATGGATAAAGGTGTTTCAATGGAATACACCAACTATAATAAAAAGGGGAAAGTTCAAGGCATAAGTTCATATGAGGTCGTAGAAGCTACTAATTCTGGGGGCACCACAAACGCCACAATGGCTATCAACATGACTGACGGTAAAGGTAAAAATGCCTATAGTACAGATTACAATTTAACCTGTACCGGGAATGTGGTAACCTTAGATTATGAATCATTGCTTCCTAAAGATATGATGGAACAGTATGGAGATATGGACATTGAAATATCTGGCAATGATATTGAAATACCCAATAATCTTAGTGTTGGCCAAAACCTTAAAGATGCTAACGTTGCCATGAAAATAAGCATGAGCGGTATAAATATGAATATGACCGTTGATGTGACAAATAGAAAGGTAGAGAAAAAAGAAAGTGTCACTACTACTGCCGGCACTTTCGACTGTTATGTTTTATACAGTGAAAATCGTTCTAAAATGATGATGGTAAACCAAGTGTACCCTTCAAGAGTTTGGCTTGCCGAAGGTGTAGGGATGGTCAAACAAGAGACCTACAAGAAAAATGGAGACGTCATGAGCAGTACTTTGCTCACGGCACATAGCAAATAACAACTTAAACATATACCTATTTAAACCGAGGCTTACACCTCGGTTTTTTTATTTATTTCGGCTTCAAAAAGCACTTGAAAATGTTTTAATAATTTCTGCCTCACCTCTTCCATATCTACCTCCTTTTTTCCCAATTCTACATTTAGAGAGGTAACAGCCTTCCCTTTTATTCCACATGGGATCATCAGATCAAAATATCCTAAATCGGCATTTACGTTTAATGCAAAACCATGCATAGTCACCCAACGTGATGCTCTCACTCCCATAGCACATATTTTTCGTGCAAACGATGTACCAACATCTAACCACACACCCGTTTCTCCTGGTGAACGTTCAGATTTTATTCCGTACTCGTCTAAAGTTAGAATGACCATTTCCTCTAGAAACCGAAGATATTTATGTATATCGGTGAAGAAGTTGTCCAAATCTAAAATAGGGTAACCTACTATTTGTCCAGGGCCATGATAGGTAATATCTCCGCCTCTATTTATTTTATAAAATGTAGCACCTTTATCTACCAAGACTTTTTCATCTACCAAAAGGTTAGTGATATCTCCACTCTTACCCAACGTATACACATGCGGATGTTCTACAAACAGAAAATGATTTGGAGTTTCTAAATTCAACTCCTCTCTTCTATTCCTAATTTTAAGATCAAGGGTTTCTTGAAATAGCTGTTCTTGATAGTCCCAAGTTTTTTTATAATCTTTAAGACCCAAATCTTGTACTTGCACCTTCTTATTCATCCTACAAAGATATGAAAAGCAAAAACCTATTTTTCTAACTCCACCTCTATCATCATAGATTCTGGATCTTTCATCATAGCCAAAAAATTTACTTCATAAATCATGGTCTTACCATCCATAGAAAAAGTAGCTTCTTCAATATTGGTAGACTTTACCCGTCTTGGAAAATGATACTTAAACGTATACGTAGAACCAGATAAAAACATTTCTGCACTTGCCAAGCTATCTATACTTTGTTCAAACAACTCTTGATTTAAGATAACTGTCTCGCGCTTAAATGTGTTCTTTTTAAAACTATAATTAACGATCGTTGTTTCTTCTGTAGCACCACCAGGCATTCTTTTACCACCTGCAATAGGACCAACCGAACTTGCATTTTGAAAAGCATTGAAGGCATCGTTTACATTAGAAACTTTTTTGAAGTCGGTAAACATATTAAAATTCATGACTCCGCCTTCAGGGTCAACTACCATATGCAAACTAAAAGGTTCCAATCTCTTTAGTTTAGCTTTCTCTTCTGGTGACAATTGCGCTATACTATCTTTTTTTTCTCTTAACAAGTCTCTAAAGACTATAGTAGAATCTATTGCTTTGTCTAATGCCGTAGAGTCTGTTTTTGGCAACATTTGTAGCATTTCACCACCATCAAAAGCTATGCTCATTTTACCTGATCCGTCTTCATTGAAGTAAATTTCTTCTGTAAAATTACAGGCAGCAACAGCTACTGTTATAGAAATAACAGCTAGAATTTTAAAAAATCTCATGTCTTTAGGTTCTAATTAGGGTTATTCAATATGACCAATGCAGCAATTACACCTGGCACCCATCCACAAAAAGTCAAAAGTAGAACAATTACAAAAGAACCGCAACCTTTACCTAGAACAGCTAAAGGCGGAAAAAATATGGCTAGTAAAACTCTTATTAAACTCATTTGATTATTATTTTGATTGATTGATGTACCTTATAGGTCGCAATCTTGAATACTTTGTTACAAAATCTGCTAATTTTATTGACTAGAACTCTAGCTATGATCAAGACAGTATTTTTAATTCTTATTCTCTTTTCCTGTTTTCTAGGTTCATCTCAATATAATTTTGAAGGGCAGATTGCTGATGAGCAAAGTAAAAAAACCATTTACCTATCTATTATTGAAGATTATAGAAAGTTTGGCAGCATATCGACGGAGCAGATTATTAAAAAAACAACTACAGATTCGTTAGGATATTTCAAATTCATTGGCAACAATCTTATTCAAGAAAATAGAACTTATAGAATACACTTAGACGATTGTGATGAAATTAAATCTAACACAAAACACTTTTTTGGATATTGTGAATATAGTAGAAGTATTCTTTTCATTGCTAATAATAATGATTCCATTACTTTCCCTACCTCATTTGCCAACGAAGCACTTTGTGAAATAATTTCTACCAACAATTCATCTGCCGCATTTTTAAATATTGATGTTTTAAAGGAGGAAATGGCTTTTAATTTTAATGAATTTAGAAGTGATGCGAATAAAAAACTAAATTCCAAAAAGTGGTTCAAAGCTTTACAGGAATTTGGAGAACATTTAAACGAACCCTTGGCAGAACTTTATATTTACAATTTCTTATCGGACAAACGGAATGATACCTACTCATACTACCTTAAGGATATTACCAGAACCAATTATTACACTGAACTTGGGGAGAGACTAGTATCCAATTATCCAAATGCGTTATTTACAGATTTATATTTAAATGATATAGCTGCAGATCAGCAATTAGCCAATAGAGACTCTCTAAACTCTAATTTATGGAAATGGTTGCTCCCTACACTGCTTCTATTTTCTATTTTGTTGAACGGCTATTTAATTCTAAGACATAGAAAAAATTCAATCAACATACGAAATAAGTCTCTAGAGAAACTAACCGAACAAGAAAATACCGTTGTTCAACAAATTTTGGAACACAAGACCAATAAAGAAATTGCAGCTCTTTTGTTCATAAGCGTTAGCACCGTAAAAACCCATATAAACAATATCTACAAGAAATTAAATATAACTTCAAGAGATGAAATAAAACAACGCTATCGATAAATTTTTAAAATTCCACCTAGGGTCTAGTACCCATTTCCACCCAAAAAGAACACTTTTCCTTTAACAATTTCAAGAATTTTCAGGTCTAATCTAAAACCTAAAATCATGAAATTTCCAGTCATTATTATTATCTTATTTCTAAATTACACGGTTTCTACATTCTCCCAAAACCCAAACCAAGAGGTCACATTAGAAAACCAACAACCTTTTTTGTTAGGTGAAGTTACGGTAGACGCACTCTCAACAAACACCTACCAATCATGGTATGAACAAAACTTTGTAAACTATGAAGTTGACCAAAATCAAATTGATGTATTTAAAGGCAAAATAGCGTCTTACAAAATTTTAATCTTCATGGCAACATGGTGTGCCGATAGTAAACGGGAAGTACCTAGATTTTTGAAAATTCTAAAATCTGCAGGCTTCCCTCTAGAAAACTTAAAAATTGTGGCCTTAGACAAACGTAAGGTATCTTATAAAAAAAGTCCGCAAGGTGAAGAGTGGGGATTAAACATCCGTAGAGTACCTACCTTTATATTTTACAAAAATGGCAAAGAATTAAACAGAATCATTGAAACACCTGTTACAACCTTAGAAGAAGACATATTAAAAATTATTTCGCAACACGAGTATGTCCCCAATTATACGTCATCATTACATTTTGACTAACACATAAAATTTAACTTAAAAAGCAAAAGGATTACTTTCTATTAAATTAGCAACATCTAATAAAAGGATAGAAATGCCTTACTTCACTACTAAGATGAAAGGTATATTTACGGAGTCTCTTCTAAAATAAATATATAAAGACGCCATCCTTTAGTGTCTACAAGATTGAAAGATTAAGACATATCGATTATATTTGCCAGCTAAATAAACGACGGCATGCAATTATCGGAGCAAGAGCTTATCAGAAGAGAGAAATTAGACAAATTAAGAGCACTGGGTATCAATCCGTATCCTGCTGCTTTATATCCTGTAAATTCCACATCAGAAAGTATAAAATCTGATTATGAAGAAGGCAAACAGGTAATTGTTGCCGGTAGACTTATGTCTCGTCGTATTCAAGGTAAGGCTTCTTTTGCCGAACTTCAAGATAGTACTGGTCGTATTCAAGTGTATTTCAATAGGGACGAAATTTGTACGGGAGAGGATAAAACCTTGTACAACGATGTTTACAAGAAATTGTTGGACATTGGTGATATCATCGGTATTAAAGGGGAACTTTTTACTACTCAGGTTGGTGAGAAAACTATTATGGTGAAGAAATTTACCATGTTAAGCAAATCGCTAAGACCTTTACCACTTCCTAAAAAAGATGCTGATGGAAAAGTATACGACGAATTCAATGATCCTGAATTACGTTACCGTCAACGTTATGTTGATTTGGTAGTGAACCCAAAGGTGAAAGAGAACTTTATTAAAAGAACGAAAATCACCAATAGTATTCGTGAATTTTATAACGCGGCTGGTTATTTAGAAGTAGAGACTCCGATCTTACAACCTATACCTGGTGGTGCAACTGCACGTCCGTTTTTAACGCATCATAATGCGCTGAATATTCCTTTGTACTTAAGAATTGCCAACGAACTTTATCTTAAAAGGCTAATTGTTGGTGGTTTTGATGGTGTTTATGAATTCTCTAAGGATTTTAGAAACGAAGGAATGGACCGTACCCACAACCCAGAATTTACCGTAATGGAATTGTATGTTGCGTACAAAGATTACAACTGGATGATGGATACCACAGAAAAATTATTGGAGAAAATTGCGATGGATTCTAACGGAACTACAAAAGTTACCGTCGGTGAAAACGAAATTGAATTTAAAGCTCCATACGCTCGTGTGCCAATTCTTGAAGCTATAAAAATACATACTGGTTATGATGTTGCAGGTATGCCAGAAGATGAGCTTCGCGAAACTGCTAAAAAATTAGGTTTAGAGGTTGATGAAACCATGGGTGTAGGAAAATTGATCGATGAAATATTCGGTGAAAAATGTGAGCACTTCTATGTGCAACCAACCTTCATTACAGATTATCCTAAAGAGATGAGTCCGTTAACCAAAGAGCATAGAGACAACCCTGCATTGACAGAGCGTTTTGAGCTTATGGTAAATGGAAAAGAATTGGCCAATGCTTACTCTGAGCTTAACGATCCTATTGATCAAAGAGAACGTTTTGAAGATCAATTGAAACTTTCTGAAAAAGGAGATGATGAGGCTATGTTCATTGACCAAGACTTTTTAAGAGCTTTGGAATATGGTATGCCCCCAACTTCTGGTATTGGTATTGGTATTGATCGTTTGGTGATGTTGATGACCAATAATGCATCTATACAAGAAGTATTGTTCTTCCCACAAATGAGACCTGAGAAAAAACCACTTCAATTGTCTGATAATGAAAAAGTAATTTTCGACATTCTTAAGGCTGAAAAGAAAATGGAACTTGACTCCTTAAAAACTAAATCTGATCTAAGCAACAAAGCTTGGGATAAAGGAATAAAGGGTATCACAAAGCAGCAATTAGCTAAAATCTACAAAGAGAGCGATGTTCTTTTTGTTGAAATATTGAAGTAACTGTTCCTCAAAAGGGTAAAAAAATAGCAGCTTTGAAGCTGGCAAAACCAGCCAGCATGAATTTAAGCAGAAAAATAACGCTGTGTATAGTTCCTATTAATGATCACTATTTTTTTACTCTTTGTACTGATTTTCAAAAAATGTAGATGCCCTAATAGTAGTTGCACTTTGAATGGGTATTTGGTGACGGACGCTCATTAACAAAAGAGTTTTCTGTTACCGGTTTAGTAGACTTAGCAGCAGTTATCGGGACTAAGAAATCTTAGTATTTTACTTACCACTTCTTTATTGCATATCCCAATGTTGTTTATGACGGCGGCTGAATAATATAGCATCTTTTCTGTTCCTTGTAAACTGTCGTTTTTTAATGGGTCTAGATATGCCTATAATTTAAATACAGACTCCCTTCTCAATCACCAGTAGTAGTGATTTTATGCTTTACTATATATGGCTAAACCATTAAAAGTTTTCGTATAAGCCACGGGTTACGTTTAAGTTCATGAAATCAAACAAAAAGGTAGTCCTCATAATCTTGTTACTGAACTTGTAGAAATAGGATTACTTCAATTTATACCATCCTTATTGCTCAAGATAGTAACCAAAAAAAATAAAGCCTTTGCAGTTGCAAAGACTTTATTATCGACTAATTCAGAAATGAAAAAATGTTTATTCCTATTTAATAGACGCCTTTCCCTCAGCATTGTTACATCTACCCTTAAGAAATTATTAACTATTTGTTCCAAATTTTATTTCAATCTTTGGAGGATCACCTAACTCACTTACAAATGAAAAGAAAATTACTTTTAAAGTTATTGCTATTTTTATGTGTTTTTGGCTACCAAAATGCCGAAGCACAAATTTTTAAAAAGAAGAAAAAAAATACCGAACAAGAAGCCAGTAAACCTTCAAAGGACAAAATTCAACCTTATAACAAGGTAATCACAAAAGATGCCGTTAGTGATGACGGACTTTTTACTACCCACGTAGTAAACGAAAACCACTTTTTTGAAATTCCAGATTCTCTTTTCAACAAAGAAATGTTGATGGTTAGCCGTATTTCTAAAACTGCATCAGGCATTGGCTTTGGTGGCGGAAAAATAAACACCCAGGTTTTACGTTGGCAAAAGAAAGATAAAAAAGTTCTACTTCGTGTAGTATCTCATGATGTTGTTGCTGCAGACTCTTTACCGGTTCACGAAGCCGTGATGAATTCAAACTTTGAACCTGTTTTATTTTCCTTTGATATAAAAGCGATCAAAAAAGATTCATTGAACCCAACAACTGTAATCGAAGTAAACGATATTTTTTCAAAAGATACCAAGGCTTTTGGTATGCCAGAACAGTATCGTAAACAATATAAAGTTTCTCGTTTAGATGAAGGTAGAGGTTATATTGAATCTATCAAAAGCTACCCATTAAATGTAGAGGTACGTCATATTAAAACATATTTTGCAAGTGCCGCCCCTAGTAACCCTAGCTTAGGTTCTATTTCTGTAGAAATCAATAATTCCATGATATTATTGCCCAAGGAACAAATGAAACGCAGATTCTTTGACGAACGTGTAGGCTGGTTTGCCAGAGGTCAGGTTGATTATGGCCTAGAGGCACAAGAAAGCAAAACAGTTAAATTTCTTGATAGATGGCGTCTTGAAGTAAAAGATGAAGATGTAGAAAAATTTAAGAATGGTGAACTGGTAGAACCAAAAAAGCAAATTATCTATTACGTAGATAGAGCTACACCAAAAAAATGGATCCCATTTATTAAACAAGGTATAGAGGACTGGCAAGTTGCTTTTGAAGCTGCAGGTTTTAAAAATGCAATTATCGCAAAAGAAGCTCCTACAGAAGAGGAAGATCCAGAATGGTCTCCTGAAGACGTACGTTATTCTGTTGTTCGCTACTTAGCGTCCCCTATACCAAATGCAAACGGCCCCCATGTTAGTGACCCACGTAGTGGTGAAATCTTGGAGTCTGATATTAACTGGTACCATAATGTAATGACGCTTTTAAGAAACTGGTACTTTGTACAGACAGCAGCTATTAACCCTGCTGCTAGAGGTGTTTCTTTTGACGATGACGTTATGGGACGCTTAATTAGATTTGTATCGTCTCATGAAGTTGGGCACACTTTAGGCTTGCCACACAACATGGGGAGTAGTGTTGCCTACCCTGTAGATTCGCTACGATCTAAAACATTTACCAAAAAATATGGAACAGCACCGTCAATTATGGATTATGCGCGTTTTAACTATATAGCGCAACCTGGAGATGAAGGCGTGGCCTTAATGCCAGATATTGGTGTTTATGATAAGTATGCCATTAAATGGGGATATAAACCTATTTTAAACACTTCTGCAGAAGAAGAAAAATCTACCTTAGACAAATGGATTATGGCTCATGCCGGAGATCCTTTATATAGATTTGGACACCAACAAGTTGGTGATATTGTTGATCCTAGTTCGCAAACCGAGGATTTAGGTGATGATGCCATGAAAGCTAGTGAATACGGCATAGCAAATCTTAAAAGAATTGTTCCTAAATTAATTGAATGGACCGCCGAAGATGGAAAAAATTACGAAGACCTAGATAAGCTTTACGGACAAATATTTTCTCAATTCAATAGGTATATGGGGCACGTATCCAACAACATTGGTGGTGTTTATGAAAATCATAAGACCTATGACCAAGAGGGTGCTGTATATACTGCCGTACCAAAAGAGAAACAACAAAGGGCTATGGCTTTTCTTCATGCACAACTATTTAACACCCCAATGTGGATGCTGGATCAAGATATTTTAGACCGTACAGAGTATTCCGGATTTTTAGAGCAAATGCGATCTATGCAAGAGCGTACATTAAACAATGTATTAAGCTTAGGTAAAATGGCCAGACTCATAGAATATGAGACGGTAGATAAGCAAAAAGCATACGCTCTAACCCAAATGATGGATGAATTAAGAAAAGGAATTTGGGCCGAAGCTAAAAACGGAAAACCAGTTGACACCTATAGAAGAAACTTGCAAAAGGCTCATGTAGATCGCTTAGCATATTTGTTAACAGCAGGTAATCAATCTAAAGGTTCTGATTTTGGTGGCTACAGAAAATCAACAGTTGTCAACACTAGCCAATCTGATATTAGATCCATAGCCAGGGCAGAATTGAACATTTTAAAAAGAGCTATTAGAAATGCACGTAACAGAACCTCAGATATGATGACAAAATATCATTACGACGATGTTTCTGAGCGTATTAACGACATTTTGGACCCTAAATAATTACTTGTTGTAAGAATTGAATTTTCATCACTATCGATTAAAAACCAATTACATCGATGAATGAAATGTATATACCACACATTAAATATTCTAGACATCAAAAAAAGCCCATTACACAACAATGGGCTTTTTCATGTGTTATTGTTTTTTAGATTAGTATTGAATTTAAAAACCCCCAAATCATGACTAACAAATTAAAAAGTCTTATTTACTTGGCTTGCTTCATCTGTGCTTCTATCGTTTACCATCACAGTACAAATGAAACAGTAAAAGAGGAAATTGTAACTAACACTTATGATCAAGAAGCCGACATTGTTATCAACCCTTACAAAACCATAGAGGGAAGAACACAGACAAATTAAAATGTTAAAAAGACTTACCTACTTAAAGCGCGGCCCCTACAGCCGCGCTTTTTTATTGTCAAAACACTCAAAAAGTAATTAAATCCTTATTAAAATCACATCCATATTTAAACCAAACTGTAAAATTCATGTCAAAGAAGTAAATACAAAAAAAACACACATGAAAAAACTAGTAATGGCCATTTTAGTAATGGCTGGCATAACAGCAACGGCACAAGATCATGGCAGAAATGAAAAAAGAGGTGATATGAGGAATTTAACTTCTGAACAAGTAGCTACGATCCAAACAAAAAAAATGACCTTGGCATTAGATTTAAATAAATCGCAACAAGCTAAAGTAAAAACTATACTTACTGAAGAAGCTGCAGTTAGAAAAGCAAAAATGGAAGAACGTATAGCCCATAAGAAAGAGGGT
Source organism: Maribacter ulvicola (assembly GCF_900155985.1). Classification (GTDB taxonomy): domain Bacteria; phylum Bacteroidota; class Bacteroidia; order Flavobacteriales; family Flavobacteriaceae; genus Maribacter; species Maribacter ulvicola. Next base: position 265,343 of record NZ_FTMA01000004.1, on the reverse strand, counting down.
AAAAAAGTTTTGACCGCAGATGAAAAATACGCCATGCAAAACGCACGTTTAGACCATCAAATTGCACGTAAAGAACAAATGAAATCTATTCTTAATGATGAGCAATTTGAAAAATGGGAGAAAATGAACCATAAAAGAAAAATGCGTGGTAATGGTAAAAACAAACGAGATAGAAAAGGAAAACATTCCGCTAGAGAATAACCTTTAAATTAAAAAGAGTCCTTAACCAAGGACTCTTTTTAATTTAAATACCAATAAATGCTAAATCTATAATTCTATTTCTTTCAAGGCATTGATAGTCGCATCTAAATCTTCATAACTAAGAGCATCGTTTAAAAAATAGCTTTCAAAAGCACTTGGCGGCAAATAAACACCTCTCTCTAACATGCCATGAAAGTACTTCTTGAATGTTTCATTATTACCTTTTGCGGAAGAAGCAAAATCCACTACAGCCTCATCAGTAAAATGTACAGATATCATACTACCGTAACGGTTAATTTGGTGTGCTACCTTTTTATTGATCAGTACCTCAGAAATGCCTTTGTGTAGGTATTCTGCCTTATCAGCAAGACTTTTAAATACTTCAGGGTTATTGTTCAATTCTGTCAACATAGCCAAACCTGCGCTCATAGCCAGCGGATTTCCACTTAACGTACCTGCTTGATAAACGGGTCCATCCGGTGCAAGAAAATCCATAATTTCTGTTCTTGCAGCAAAGGCACCTACTGGCAATCCGCCACCTATAACCTTACCGTAAGTAACAATATCTGCCTTTATATTCAAGACTTCCTGAGCTCCGCCTTTCGCCAAACGAAAACCGGTCATTACCTCATCAAAAATCAATAAAATTCCTTCTTGCGTACATAATTCACGAAGGCCTTTCATAAAATCATCCGCAGGTACAATACACCCCATATTACCGGCAATTGGTTCTATGATAATTGCTGCCAACTCTCCCTTATTTGCTTGAACCAATGCCTTCACTCCTGCCAGATCATTATAATCTGCCAACAGTGTGTCCTTTGCAGTACCCTGAGTTACACCGGGACTATTAGGACTACCAAAAGTAACCGCACCACTACCCGCTTGAATCAAAAACGAATCTGAATGACCGTGATAGCATCCGGCGAATTTTATGATTTTATCCTTTCCCGTAAAGCCCCTTGCCAAACGTACCGCACTCATACAAGCTTCTGTACCGCTGTTTACGAACCTGATCTTATCCATGTTCGGCACCATAGATATCGCTAATTTAGCTAGCTCTGTTTCAATTTCTGTAGGCATACCGAACGATGTCCCGTTTTGAGCTTTTTCTACCACTGCATTGATTACAGGCTCATGGGCATGACCTAAAATTAACGGTCCCCAAGATGCGATATAGTCAATTAGCTTATTACCGTCCTCATCATATAAATACGCTCCTTTCGCTTTTTTCACGAATATTGGATCACCGCCTACAGCTTTAAACGCACGTACGGGAGAATTTACGCCGCCAGGTATATATTTCTTTGCCTCTGCAAACAGGGCGCTACTTCTTTGATAAATCATACTCTTAATGGTTTTACTATTTTTTGACTTTAATAGATTGTCCAATAGACAGGTCCGTATTGGGCAAATTATTTAACTTCATTAATTCATCTACACTCATGTAATATCTTTTGGACAATGAATACAACGTATCTCCTTTTTGTACCGTATGCACGTTGCTTAAATCATTTGTAACAACCGGTCTATCTTTATAGTCCGTTTTTTTGATTTGCCTATCATACTTATCCAAACCATACTTTTCTATTAAATAGATCAGTTTTTGCGGATATTTTGGATCAGTAGCGTATCCTGCCTTTCTTAAGCCTCTAGCCCACCCCTTATAGTCGGTATGTCTTAAATTGAACAGGAAGGCATACCTAGATCGTGTAGTTAAGAATATACTGTGGTCTCTAAAAGAATACATGGGATGATTGTATTTTCTAAAACATTCTCCCTTTTCATCATCATCATGAAAATCATAATCACCTTCCCAACCTTTGTGACATTTAATACCAAAGTGATTATTGGTTTTCATGGCCAATTCCCCTTTTCCATTACCGCTTTCCAAAAGTCCTTGTGCTAAGGTTATACTTGCCGGTATACCGTAACCCATCATTTCTAACTGAGCGGTTTCAGCAAATGTGTCTATATAATCTGATGGGGAATCTATGGTAAAACGAACAAATTTAGAGGGCTCGGCCGGCATATCAGCACTACCCCCTTTCTTAGAGGTTTCTGAGCTTGAGTTTCTACGTTCTGTCTTTACATTTTTGGTACGTAATTGATCTGAATATCTTTTTTTGGATTTACAAGATAACAACCCAATTCCTATTACTAAAACCAATAAAATTATCTTTTTCATATATTCAATAAAGGTAAATTTTTCTTTTTCAGCACACTATTCATACCAGCTATACCTTGCAAACCACCTGTATGTACTGCCATAATTTTAGTTCCAGCCGCAAAAGTATCATGCTTGACCATATTGAACAACCCAAAAATCATTTTTCCTGTATAAATAGGGTCTAAGGGTATAGCCGTTGCCTCTTTAAATGCGTTTATAAAATGTATTAGTTCATTGGATGTTTTTGCATAACCTCCAAAATGATAATTGGTAAGCAGTTGCCAACGTTTATTGTCCACTATTTTTTCAATTTCATCTCTTAAAAAATCGCCTTTCAACGCAGAAAACCCCAATACTTTTTGATGCGAAAAAGAAGACTTTATCAATCCAGACACCGTTCCTCCAGTACCCACACTACTGCATATAATATCATATTCTTTATCTTCTTGGGTAATAATTTCTTCACATCCTTTTACCGCCAAATCATTTGTGCCCCCTTCTGGTACTAAATAAAAGTGCCCAAACTCATTTTGTAAATCATCAATAAATACGGTGGATTCTTTTTTTCTATAATCACTTCTACTTATAAACTTAAAGCGCATACCATCATCAAAAGCTCTTTTTAATGTGGTATTCGTTGGCCAAGAATTTTCAAGTTCCTCGCCACGTATAACTCCTATCGATTTAAACCCTTTTTCCTTTGCGGCATAAGCAGTAGCGGCAATATGATTAGAATATGCTCCGCCAAAGGTTAAAATAGTATGCTGACCTTCTAACTTGGCAGCCAATAAATTGTACTTGAGTTTTCTGTATTTGTTTCCTGAAATAAATGGATGAAGTACATCTTCACGTTTTATAACAAGACTTACTTGCTTTTCTGCTAATAAAGGATGTTCAACAAGTTGATTGATGCTTTGCAAGTAGGACGAATTTATCGCCAAAGATATTTAATAAAGCTGAACGTTTTACGATTTGATAGATAATCCATATCATTTTCATGGATATAGGCCTCGCGCTCAAAACTTAAATTCTGATAAGCTTTGTAAGTATCTAAATAGCAAATAGTACGTATTGCCCATTCAACTAAATAGAGAAGGTAAAAAGGAAGAATCAATAATTCTTGTTGCTGGCGCAAATGAATTTTCTCATGATTTATAAGCTCATCATCATTTTTTAAACTTCCATTTTTCAAAAATATAAAAGGCCATAGTGATAGCCCTACGTAATTTTTATAAAAGAAGTGTCTAAAAATCAATATCATAGATTTAATTTAATGATGCCATTACAAAGATAAAGCCAAATATGGGTTGTAAGAAAATTACGGGTTTTTGTTGCCAACAAAACCGTTAAATGGTCAAAATTTGGCTAAACCTCCTTTATAGCTAACTTCTAAACATCTTACTCCTTAGGTTATCAACAGAAAGAAGTAACTTTATACCATTAAGATACACTGATTACATGAAAAAAATAATCCCTATTGAGGAAGGTGATTTTTACTGGTCCGAAAATGGATTTAGAGTATTTACGAAACAATTTCACCTTAAACGAGGATATTGCTGTGAAAGTGGCTGTAGACATTGCCCTTATGGCTATGACCCTAAAACAAATACACAATAGTATTTAACAAAGCTCGGCATGGTATTTGTGAATATTCTTTTAGAAAAAATTGGTACTTAAAACATATAACGTTATGAAAAACATTAAATTACTTGGCTTACCACTGCTTCTTTTAGTTTTTATTACTTCTTGCTCATCGGTTAGCGTACTTTCTGACTATGATCAAAAAGCAGATTTTAACGGTTATAAATCTTATGCCTTTTATAAAACAGGCATAGACAAGGCACAAATATCAGATTTAGACAAGAAACGAATTTTACGTGCCATAGAAACTGAAATGAGTAATAGAGGATTTGTGAAATCTAAAAATCCCGATTTATTGGTAAGTATTTTCACCAAAGAACAAGAAAGAGTCGATGTTTACAATAACAACTATGGTTGGGGCGGCGCCTGGGGATGGGGTTACAATCCTTACTCATGGGGACCCGGTTTTGGCTGGGGAGGTGGAACCAGTGTTAGTGCAAGCACACAAGGATCTCTATATATAGACCTTATAGATAATAAAACCAGTGAACTGGTATGGCAGGGTAAAGGTGTAGGCACACTTTCAAACACTAAAAATATAGCCAAAAAAGAAGAACGTATTAAAGAATTCGTTTCTCAAATTTTAGAGCAATACCCACCTAATGCGGTTGCAATGAAATAATGAGAGTATAGATTTAAAAAAAAGGCTTGCAGATGAATTCACCTGCAAGCCTTTTTTATTTACAGTAACGGAAAATGAGTATCGTTCTTTACCTCGTTTAAAACAAATGCACTTTTAACATTACCTACACTTGGTAGAGATGCTATTTTAAATTTTGCGAAATTATAATAAGCATCTAAATTTTTAACGACAACTTTTAAATGAAAATCAAATTCGCCACCTACAACAAAACACTCAACAACCTCTGGGTATTTCATAACCTGCTCAAAGAAATCATCCATCATGGCTCCTTTTTGAGCCTCTAAAGACACAAAACTAAAGACCGTAATGCTTTCTTCAATCTTATCTTTATTCAAAATTGCTACATAGTTCCTGATAAACCCTTCTTGTTCCAATCTTTTAATACGTTCATAAACCGGCGTTTTGGTCAATCCCAATTGTTCTGCAATAGATTTAGCTACGGTCTTAGCATCTTTCTGTAATATTCTTAATATCGCTCTATCTATATCATCTAGTTTATCCATCATAACTTTTTCCTGTTTTACAATTGCAAGCTGCAACAAAAAAGAACTTATTCCTTTAATAACACTTTACAAAAGATATATTTCCTAATATAGATAATATTAACAATTAATTGGTCTATTAATTATATATTTAATAGAAATACTATGAGTCTATCACAAGAAAATTAATTGTATGAATACATCTGAATATGAAAGCAATCCTATTTTAGATAAGCTTCCAAGGCATTTAAGACAGTACATTAAACCTCAAAATTACGAGGACTACACCCCTATCAACCAGGCCGTGTGGCGGTATGTAATGCGTAAGAATGTAGATTATCTAAGTAAAGTTGCCCATAAATCTTATTTAGAAGGTTTACGCAAAACTGGTATATCCATAGACCATATTCCTAATATGTATGGCATGAACCGTATTCTTAAGGATTTAGGGTGGGCTGCTGTAGCGGTTGATGGGTTTATCCCCCCTGCCGCGTTTATGGAATTTCAGGCATATAATGTTCTTGTAATTGCTTCAGATATTCGTCAATTAGAGAATATTGCCTATACCCCGGCACCAGACATTATTCATGAGGGTGCCGGTCATGCCCCTATTATTGCCAATCCTGAATATGCAGCCTATTTAAGACGCTTTGGGGAAATAGGTTGTAAAGCTATATCTAGCGCAAAAGACTTTGAGCTTTATGAAGCTGTACGTCATTTGTCCATTATCAAAGAAGCCAAAGGAACTCCTTTAGACGAAATTGAACAAGCTGAGAAGCACATAGCATTCCTTCAAGATAATATGGGCGAACCTAGTGAGATGGCTCTCATTAGAAATCTACATTGGTGGACAGTGGAATACGGGCTTATAGGCTCCTTAGAAGATCCTAAAATTTACGGAGCGGGACTTTTATCTTCTATAGGGGAAAGTCAGTGGTGTATGACCGACAATGTAAAAAAACTGCCTTATTCTATTGAGGCGGCAAAAACATCTTTTGATATTACCAAAAAACAACCGCAACTATTCGTAACTCCAGATTTTGCCTTTTTAAGTCAGGTACTAGAAGACTTTGCTAATACTATGGCCTTACGAAAAGGTGGACTTACAGGTTTACAAAAACTTATAAATTCTAAAGAATTAGGCACTATTGAGCTAAGCACCGGTTTACAGGTATCTGGCAATTTTAAATCATTACTTGCCCATGATGGCAAACCTATTTATTTTCAAACGGAGGGAAAATCTGCCTTGGCATACCGAGAAAAAGAATTAGTAGGTCAAGATATTAATCGGCATGAAACCGGTTTTGGCTCTCCTATCGGTAGACTTAAAGGCATCAATATCCCAATAGAAGATATGAGTCCGCGTGACCTTAAAGCTTATAAAATTTATGAAGGAGAAGTTATTTCGCTAGATTTTATCGGCGGAATTAATGTTACCGGAAAAATAGTTACCGGCACACGTAATCTAAAAGGACGCATTATTTTAATCACTTTTGAGAACTGCAGAGTAACACATAACGGACTAACTCTTTTTGAATCGGACGAAGAATTGTACAATATGGCCATTGGAGAAGAGATTGTTTCTGCCTATCATGGTCCTGCAGATTTATATAGTTTTGACCTGTTAGACCTTTCTTTAAGTTCAGGAAATTACAACAATTCTAATGACACATATTCTGAGCTTGAATCATACTATAAACTAATTAGAGATTTTAGAGAGGGAAACAATACTATTATCTCTAGAACAAAGGTTTTTGAGGTCATACAAGAAAAATATCCGAAAGACTGGTTATTGCCTATTGAGATATATGAACTGGCCGTTTTAAGCAATGAAAAAACACTAGCTAAAAACATTAAACTGCATCTTGAAACCATTAAACTAGACCAACCTAACTTAGGTCAATTAATAGATGACGGATTGGAATTAGCTACGGTAAAATCACTGGCTTAATCGCTTGCAACCCTTCTAAAGATTCAATAGTTTGTTCTTGGTACGTTAATTGCCAACCCATGGAATTGGTAAGCATGTAGAATTTCTGCAATTCACTGATCAACCTATTTTCCGCATTACTGCGCAATGCAGAAGCTTCTACTTTTTTCATTAAAGAAGCCTTTACCGTTTTCTTGATCTTATTATAATCGGCTGCATCAAACTGATTAAGGTAATCTGCGGTGACGTCGTAGTATTCAAAATCCGGATTCAGTTTAATTTCTGCTTCGGGTATACTATTAATTTTCACGGTTTTTGTTGCTTCATCAACTTCGAATTCAATCTTACTTAAATCATAAGCTACCGTTACATCTGCATTTACCACCACAAAAGCCTTTTTCTCTGCTCGTAACAAAGAGCCAAAAAGCTTTTTTGAATCTTTATAATTATACACTTCAGCAAAATGCCCTTCCGTTACTACCAACTTAGAAACATTGGTGATTTCTTGTTGAATGAGCATGGAGTTTTCTTCAAGAATAGATTTATCTTCTTTCTCGTCTTCACAAGAACGAACAATGAAAACAATTGCCAAGGTGATTAAAACGCCTGCTACAAATTTTCTCATGCTTTTTAAATATTAAAATCCATAAACGGATAATCTTTCTTTAAATACGTAATTTTCTTTACTAGTGATGTCAAAAATTTTTGATGCCCTTCACCTTTAGGATTAAAAGCCCTATGCTGCAAACCACGCTGAACCTCATCAACCTTTTTCATTGTGCCAGAAATGGCATTATCAATCCAAACCTCAACAAATCTCTCCCAAATATAATCTATTGCTACCTCATTAGGATGGATCATATCCTTAGCGTAAAAACGATAATCCCGTAACTCATCCATCATAATTTCATAACTGGGGAAATAAGAAATATACTCATTCAAGACCTTATGAATTGCAGCAATTAGATGTGCTTTACTTCTTTGGTTTTCCACAAAGCCATCCTTTAAATGCCTTACGGGTGATACCGTGACAATAAACTGTACTGAAGAATTTACAGACCGTACCAAAGTGACTAAGCGTTTTAAACTTTCTGCAACCTCTTCAACACTCAATAACTCTTTCGTAAAATTAGATTGTGGTATTTTATGGCAATTTGCGACTACTTGATTGCTATACGTATTGCGGTACACCCACGCTGTACCCAAAGTGATGATGATATGACTGGCTTTTTTTAATTGTACAGCAGTAGAACTTAACGCCCCATTTAAATCTATAATTATTTGTTCCTTGGATGGGTTACTTAAACTGGAATGAGCATCGAAACTATGCCATTGTTCATTCTCGTTAAACACATCTTCCTCAGTAAATAAATCTTGATTGACAGATTTTTGAATCAGTTTTTCAATTGCCAAGGGATGAAACAATATCCCAAACGGATTCTGTAATCCCTGAAATTTATAGTATTCTAATTCTGCCCCAATGTTTTCAGAAAAACAAGAGCCCAAAATCAATAGCTGACTAGAATAGTCAATTTGATTTTGAGCTTTCGATAAGGGTATTTTAGTCAAGAGATTCATACTAATAAAGTTTATCAACTATTGAATTTCTTAAATAATTAAAATAATCTACCCCAAATAACTTTCTGCCTGTGCCAAAGCCTCATTAATACCTTCAGGGTTTTTACCACCTGCGGTTGCAAAGAAAGGCTGACCACCACCACCACCTTGAATATACTTACCAAGTTCACGAACAATAGTACCGGCATTTAACCCTTTCGAAGCTACCAATTCTTTAGAAATATAACATGACAACAATGCTTTACCATTTTGCTCCGTACCAAAGAGTAAAAACAAATTATCCTTGTTACTCCCCATTTCAAAACTTAGGTCTTTTATGCCCGCAGCATCCAAATCAATCTTCTTTGCCAAAAATTGTACTCCGTTTATTTCTTTAAGCTCTGAACGTAAATCTCCTTTTAAGTTCTTCGCTTTGTCTTTCAACAATTCGGCTACTTGTTTTTTAAGGTTATTGTTCTCTTCTTGAAGACCTGAAACCGACCTTACCGGATCCTGAGTATTACCCAAAACCACTTTTATCTTTGATAACAATTTATCATTATCTATATGCAAATCTTTGACCGCATCTCCTGTAATTGCTTCTATTCTTCTAATACCGGCAGCAACGGCCCCTTCTGACTTAATTTTAAACTGCCAAATATCACCGGTATTCTTTACATGTGTACCACCGCATAATTCAATTGACTGTCCAAAGCGAATAGTTCTCACCGCATCACCATATTTTTCACCGAACAATGCCATTGCACCATCTGCAATTGCAGATTTCATTGGCACGTTTCTTTCTTCTTGAAGTTGCAAATGTCCATCTATACGTGCGTTTACAAAACTCTCTACTTCTTGTAATTCTTCTGGCGTCATTTTAGAGAAATGGGAAAAATCGAATCGTAAATATTTAGAATGAACAGAAGATCCTTTTTGCTCTACATGTTTACCTAAAACTTCTCGCAAAGCCTGATGTAGCAAATGCGTTGCCGTATGGTTTGCTTCTGTTCTGCTACGTTGCTTCTTATCAACCACCGCTTTAAAGCTTTCCCCTAAATGCTTTGGCAGATTTTTAGCAAAATGTATGATTTCATTATTTTCTTTCTTGGTATCCGTAATATACACTACATCTCCATGCGTATCTTCTAGATAACCTTTATCACCTACTTGACCACCACCTTCTGCGTAAAATGGAGTTAGGTTAAATACCAATTGAAACTGTGTTCCGTCTTTTTTTGAAACTACTTTACGGTACTTTGTAATTTTCACTTCAACATCTAGCATATCATAACCAACAAATTCTTGTTCGTTATCATCTTGCAAGACCTCCCAGTCTTCTTTCGATATTTCAGATGCCGACTTTGATCTATTCTTCTGCTTTTGCATGGCTGCATTAAACCCCGCTTCATCTAATTGATATCCTTTTTCACTAAGAATCAAAGCTGTTAAATCTATAGGGAATCCAAAAGTATCATATAACTCAAATGCTTTTCCGCCATCTACAGTTTTTCCTTTGGTATTTTTTATAATCGTATCTAAAAGCAACAAACCTTGATCTAAAGTTTTTAAGAAAGAGTGCTCTTCTTCCTTAATTACGTTTTCAATTAATTGTTTCTGCTCCTTTAATTCTGGATATGCATCTCCCAAAGAGTCTGTAAGTACATTAACCAAACGGAACATAAAAGGCTCTTTGGTATTTAAAAACGTGAAACCGTAACGTACCGCTCTTCTTAAAATTCTTCTTATTACATAACCTGCACCTGTGTTACTTGGTAACTGACCATCTGCAATAGAAAATGCTACGGCACGTATATGATCACTGATCACGCGTATGGCTATATCTATTTCTTCATTTTTGCCATAACCAGAACCTGTAATCGTTTCTATTTCTCTAATTAATGGCGTAAATATATCAGTATCATAATTACTTTGAACTCCCTGTAACACCATACACAAACGCTCAAAACCCATACCGGTATCTACATGTTTAGCCGGTAAATTTTCTAATGAACCATCTGCCTTACGGTTATACTGCATAAAAACAAGATTCCAAATTTCTACTACCTGCGGATGATCTTGGTTGACCAAACTTGCACCAGAAACTTTTGCTTTATCTTCTTTGGAACGAATATCTACATGAATCTCTGAACAAGGACCACACGGACCTTGATCGCCCATTTCCCAGAAGTTGTCTTTCTTGTTACCCATGATAATTCTATCTTCAGGCACAATACCTTTCCAAAGGTTAAAAGCTTCGGTATCTAATTTTAATTGATCGGCATCATCACTTCCTTCAAAAACAGATACATATAAACTGTCTTTGTCAATTTTAAAAACTTCTGTCAATAATTCCCATGCCCAGGTAATGGCTTCTTCCTTAAAGTAATCGCCAAAACTCCAGTTACCCAGCATTTCAAACATCGTATGGTGATAGGTATCTTTACCTACCTCCTCTAAATCATTATGCTTACCGCTTACACGTAAACATTTTTGAGTATCTACCACCCTAGAGCTTTTAGGCTGGCTTATACCCAAAAAGTATTCTTTAAACTGGTTCATTCCCGCATTTGTAAAAAGCAGGGTTGGGTCATCTTTAATGACCATTGGTGCAGAAGGCACTATTTTGTGTTCTTTACCTTTGAAAAAATTCAGAAATTGAGTTCTTGTATCTTTGGAATTCATCTAAAATGCTAAGCTTTTACAAATTGTAACGGTTTATATAAAACTATCTTTATATTTGTTTGTTCCCTAATAATTAAAAAACAAAAATAGGATAAATAACATTCATGTCTAAGGTAAAATACTATTACGACCCAGACACGCTGTCGTACCGTAAAATAGAACCCGAAAAATCTAAACGTTATAGAAATATAGCTTTTTTTATTTTGGGCTCATGCCTGTTTGGATTTTTAGCACTTATTTTACTTTTAAACACCAATTTAGTAAATACCCCAAGAGAGCTTTCACTTTCTCGTGAAGTAAAAAATTATGAGCTTCAGTATGAACTACTGAATAAGAAAATGGAACAAATTGAAGAGGTTCTAGGCAATATTGAAGATCGAGACAACAATATTTATCGCCTATATTTTGAAGCTAATCCTATACCAGATGAACAGCGTAAAGCTGGTTTTGGAGGTATTAACCGTTACAAATCTTTAGAAGGCTTCAATAATTCTGAAATGATAATCTCTACAACCAAGAGACTAGATATCATAAAAAAACAAATGGCTATCCAATCTAAATCATTGGATGAAATTACAAAACTGGCAGAAGAGAAGGAAAAATTATTAATGTCGATACCTGCTATCCAGCCTATCAATAATGAAGACCTAAAACGTATGGCTTCCGGTTATGGATGGAGGTCCGACCCATTCACCAAAGCTAGAAAAATGCATTATGGCATGGATTTTACCGCTCCAAAGGGCACACCTATTTATGCCGCAGGTGATGGTAAAATTAGTAGAGCCGATAATAATTCATCTGGTTACGGAAAACATATTCGTATAGAACACGGTTATGGATATTTAAGTCTTTACGCTCACCTAAGCCAGTACAATGTCAAGAAAGGTCAAAAAGTAAAAAGAGGTGATCTTATAGGATTTGTAGGAAGCACAGGCAGATCAGAAGCGCCTCACCTACATTACGAAGTATGGAAGGATAATGATAGAATCAACCCTATGAATTTCTATTACGGCAGTTTGTCGCCAGAAGAATTCGAGAACATGTTGAAATTTGCTAATCAAGAAAATCAATCATTGGATTAATGCAGATAGAACTCCCTGAAAAAAGATATTATGGTATTGGCGAGGTTGCCCGCGCCTTTGGTGTAAACGCTTCACTAATTCGTTTTTGGGAGAAAGAATTTGATGTGCTCCAACCTAAAAAAAATGCAAAGGGAAACCGTAAATTCACCCCCCAGGACATTAAAAACCTTCAATTAATATACCACTTGGTAAAAGAAAGAGGTTTCACCCTAGATGGCGCCAAGACCCACTTAAAAGAAGAAAAAAAGAAAACACTTTCTAATTTTGATATCATTCAAAAGTTAGAACGTGTTAAAGCTGAACTAAATAAAATCAAAGACCAATTATAACACAACCATTATGAAAAAAGGATTAATTGCATTAATTGTTATTGTTGTCATAGCATTTGGACTATACCAGTGGGGTGTTGGCTTCAACAACACCGCCATAGCATTAAAAGAGACATCTACCAAAACCTGGGCCAATGTAGAAAGTGCTTACCAACGTAGAAACGACTTAATTGGCAACTTAGTAAAAACCGTACAAGGTGCTGCAGATTTTGAAAGAGGTACGTTGACAGACGTAATCGAAGCTAGAGCAAAAGCAACTTCAATAAGTATTGACCCTACCAATATTACACCAGAGCAATTATCACAATTTAATCAAGCTCAAAGCGGATTAAGTGGTGCGTTAAGTAAATTATTGGTGACCGTAGAACGCTACCCTGACCTTAAAGCAAATCAGAACTTTTTAGAGCTTCAATCTCAATTAGAGGGTACAGAAAATAGAATTAACGTAGCTAGAGACAGATTCAATGCCACCGTAGAACCCTACAACCTACACATTAAAAAATTCCCGAATTCTATATTAGCCGGTATTTTTAACTTTGGTGAATTAGCGTACTACAAAGCAGATGCCGGTTCAGAAAATGCACCTGATGTAGATTTTGATTTCGAATAACACCATATGTCCAAAGTAGAAGATTTTTTAACGGCAACAGAAGAACAGGAGGTAGTACATGCTATTCTTACTGCAGAAAAGAATACTTCTGGTGAAATTAGAGTACATATAGAAGGGCATACCCGTAAAGACCATTATGAGCGTGCTAAAGAGGTTTTCCATCTATTAAAAATGGATAACACCAAGCAAGAAAACGGAGTATTGATCTACGTAGCCGTACATGACAAAAAGTTTGTTATTTGTGGAGATAAAGGTATAGACAATGTAGTACCCCAAGACTTTTGGCAAACTACACGAAACAGCATTCAAACCCATTTTGAAAAAGGAGCGTTTAAGGACGGACTTGTTGCCGGAGTTTTAAAAGCTGGCGAAGAACTAAGAAGTCATTTTCCCTGGCATTCTGATGACACCAATGAATTAAGCAATGAGATATCTAAAGGCTAGCCTTGTAATCCTTATACTTTGGTGCACTCCGTCATGGAGTCAGTTTGAGATACCTGAAAAACCGGCATTAGAAACTAGTGTTTACGACTACACCAACCTACTTACCGACCAACAAAAGGTAGCTTTAAGCCAAAAGCTAGTTCGCTATTCCGATAGCACCTCTACCCAAATTGTAGTTACAATCATTGCGAGTACCAATGGAGAAAACATTAATTACCTTGGAGCCAACTGGGGACAGAAGTGGGGCATCGGGCAAGACGGAAAAGATAATGGAATCCTTATCATTCTTGCGGAAAACGACCGAAAAGTAGATATTAGCACCGGTTACGGAGTAGAAGGCTCACTAACAGACGCCCTTTCTAAACGAATCATAGAAAAGGTAATTCTACCTGAATTTAGAGCAGGGGATTATTACGGGGGACTAAACAAGGGCTCAGATGTAATTTTTAAAGTATTAAACGGCGAATTTCAAGAAGACAGAACTTTTGACGATAACGGCGGTTCTCCATTCTCATCTTTTCTACCTTTTATCATATTCATAGTAATTCTGTTCATTTTCTGGAGCAGAAAAAACAACGACAACGATGGTAACGGCGGAAGAAGAAGCGGAGGGCTAAGTCCGTGGGACATGATTATTCTCAGCAACATGGGGCGTTCAAGTGGTTCTAATGGCGGATTCGGTAGCGGCGGAGGCGGAAGCTTCGGCGGTGGTGGATTTGGAGGAGGTTTCGGCGGTGGCGGCTTTGGCGGTGGCGGTGCTTCTGGTGGATGGTAAGTTGGTTACTTTGGCTACGCTCAGCACAAGTGTTGTTTGTTGATTTAAAACAAAAAAAAAAGACCAAATAATTCTGCTTCGCAAAATATTTGGTCATCTTATAATTTCTTTAATTAAAGATTAGAGTATTTTATTTTTAAAACCTCTACGCTATCCAAAATTATTTCTTTCTCATGAAAACTGTAATAGGTACTCCAGAGAAATCGTATTCTTCACGAATTTTATTCTCTAGATAACGCTTATACGGCTCACGTACATATTGAGGGAGGTTACAGAAAAATGCAAATTGCGGATACGGAGTAGGTAATTGCGTACAGAATTTTATCTTAACGAATTTACCTTTATACGCCGGTGGCGGATAGTTCTCTATTATAGGCAACATTGTTTCATTGAACTTACGCGTAATAATCTTTTTATTACGATTATTATACACTTCAACAGCAGTTTCTATTGCTTTGAAAATACGTTGCTTAGTCAACACAGAAACAAAAAGAATTGGTACATCCGTAAATGGCTCAATAGCTTTTTTAATTTTTTGGGTATAGTGTTTTATGGTATTGGTTTCTTTGTCATCGACCAAATCCCATTTGTTCACTAGAATTACAATCCCTTTATGGTTACGCTGAGCAAGCCAGAATATATTCTCTACCTGACCATCAAACCCTCTTGTTGCATCTAACATTAAAATACAAACATCGCAATGTTCAATAGCCCTAACCGAGCGCATTACAGAATAAAATTCCAAATCTTCTTTCACCTTTGCCTTACGGCGAATACCAGCCGTATCTACTAAGTTAAATTCAAACCCAAATCTATTATACTTTGTATCAATACTATCTCTTGTGGTACCGGCAATATCAGTTACAATATATCTGTCCTCTCCAATAAGAGCATTTATAAAAGATGATTTTCCTGCATTAGGCCTACCAACTACGGCAAATCTTGGAAGTTCACTTTCCACCTCCTCTACATCTGGCAATTTATCCACCAAAGCATCTAACAATTCCCCTGTTCCACCACCATTAATACTAGACAATGTATAGAACTCTCCCAGCCCTAATGAATAGAACTCAACAGCATCTTCTGCTCTTTTGGCATTATCTACTTTATTAACCGCTAAAAAAACAGGCTTTTTAACGCGTCTTAATAATTTGGCCACATCTTCATCCATACCAGTGACACCGGTCTCTACATCAACCATAAATATAATGGCATCTGCTTCTTCTATAGCAAGTTCTACCTGCCTATCTATCTCTTTTTCAAAAACATCATCACTACCTACAACATATCCGCCGGTATCAATAATTGAAAATTCTTTACCGTTCCAATCACTTTTTCCATAATGACGATCACGTGTAACACCGCTAACGGCATCAACAATAGCCTCGCGTCTTTGTATTAATCTATTAAAAAAAGTTGATTTTCCTACATTAGGTCTCCCTACAATGGCAACAATAGCACCCATAGCTTAAATTTGGTGCAAAGGTAATATTTAAAGTGGCAACTACACTATATATCTTAAATAGAGAGATTTGATTGGATTTCATCCAAATCTTCCAATTTACAAGATTGCCACTTCTTATGAGTTGATAAATATGGTTCACCAACGGCTCTTACGCGAACAATCTTGGCGGGTAAACCATAGGCCATAATATTATCCCCAAAATGATCTACCACCAGAGAGCCAGCTCCAATAACCGAATGTTGACCAATTTCAATACCATTAATTACATTAACCCCTAAACTAATAGCGGAATACCTTCCTAATCTTAATCCGCCACCTGCACAAACTGATGGGGCCAAACTTGAATATGAGTCCATAATACCATCATGACCAAGAGAGGCATTGGTATTTATTATACAGAAGTCATGAATGATGGAATTCGCATTTACTATAGCTCCCGGCATGAAAACATTTCCACAGCCAATTAGTATATCTTTCCCAAGGACAGCATTTGGGTGCACGGTATTTATAAAACTAAAATTCGGTGCTATTTTTAAAATGCGATCTACAATTAATTTTCTTGTCCAATTATCACCAATTGCTACAATACCCCCATCAATATGATATCTATTTATTAAATAAGGTAAATCAACCTCGCTCCCTAAAACTTGATATCCATTAATTCTACTTCCCTTTTTCTTAAAAGAGTCTACAAAACCAATAACATTGTATCTACCCTCTTTCTCCAAACAGTCCAAGACCACACTACCGTGCCCAGAGGCTCCAAAAATAATTACATTTTGCATTTCATCGAAGTATTGAGGCTGTTTGTCGATAAAACAAAAATAGGATATTCTTTTGAATAGTAAGAGTTAAAAATCAATATGAGATAATAATACTATTGAAAAGACAAAAAATAAAGGAAATCAGAATTAATTGATTTCAACTAGCGTTCAAAAAAATGACTGAATTTATACGATACACTAAAAACGAACAAAATTGTTCTATTTACTGAACGACACCTAATTTCACTTATTTATTATACCCAAAGCGTTTTAATTGACGGGCATTACTACGCCAATTTTTATTCACCTTAACATATAATTCTATATGCACTTGTTTACCGAAGAATTTCTCCAAGTCTTTTCTTGCCTCTACACCTACTCGTTTTAAAGCCGAACCTTTATGACCTATAATTATACCTTTTTGAGAATCGCGTTCCACCATTATTACTGCGCGCATACGTATAATATCTTCATCTTCAAAAAATTCTTCCGTTTCAATTTCTACCGCATACGGAATCTCTTTCTTGTAGTTTAATAAGATTTTCTCTCGGATAGTTTCATTTACAAAGAAACGCTCTGGCTTATCCGTTAATTGGTCTTTTGGATAATATGCCGGTGATTTAGGCAACAATTCAATAATACGCTCAAATACACCTTTAACATTGAAATTAGATAATGCAGAAATAGGATGCAGTTCTACACTTGGCAGCATCTCTTGCCAATATTGCACTTGTTCTTCCAATAATTCTTGAGTAGCCGTATCCACTTTATTCAAAAGTAACAAAACCGGAATTTTACTATTCTTGATTTTCTCAAAGAAAGCCTCATCTTTTAATGCCTTCTCCCCTATCTCTACCATATACAAAAGTACATCGGCATCTTCAAAAGCAGATTTTACAAAATCCATCATACTGCTCTGAAGCTCATATGCCGGTTTAATAATACCAGGAGTATCTGACAAAATCATTTGAAAGTCATCTCCATTTACAATTCCCAGAATACGGTGTCTAGTAGTTTGCGCCTTTGATGTTATTATAGATAATTTCTCACCCACAAAAGCATTCATCAACGTTGATTTACCAACATTAGGATTACCTATAATATTTACGAAGCCTGCTTTATGATCTACCATCTTTAAACTTTAATATATATTTCTTCAATTCTACATTTACCTTTGGAGCCAACAAAAGTACGGCAATCATATTCGGAATCACCATTAGTGCATAAGACAAATCAAT
This sequence comes from Maribacter ulvicola, assembly GCF_900155985.1. Taxonomy (GTDB): domain Bacteria; phylum Bacteroidota; class Bacteroidia; order Flavobacteriales; family Flavobacteriaceae; genus Maribacter; species Maribacter ulvicola. Next base: position 247,327 of record NZ_FTMA01000004.1, on the reverse strand, counting down.
TAAATTCTTCACCAACTCCAATGATGCTACCGCGGCAAAGACAATCATAATAACGAAATACCAATTATATAACTTCCCAATTTTGGCATTGGTCAAAAATGACAACGACTTTACACCATAATAGGAATAAGTAAATAAGGTTGAGAACGCGAAGGCCGTAACAATGACCATTAGCAAGATATCTCCCCAACCAAATAAGGTTCTTTCAAATGCCGACAAGGTCATTACAATTCCACTAGAATCCTCTAAATACGCGCCACTTAATATGATCACAATTGCTGTAAATGTACAAACTAGAATGGTATCTATAAACGGACCTAACATGGCCACCAACCCTTCACGAATAGGTTCATCATTCTTAGATTGCCCATGGTACATTGGCGCACTACCTAGACCTGCCTCATTTGAGAACATAGCTCTACGAACACCAATTATAACCAATCCCCAAAACCCACCTGTAGCTAAAGATTTAAAGTTCCAAGCCTCTGTAAATATCATTTTTAAGGCGGGTAGTATTTGACCAGAATTCATTGCCATGACTGCTATTACGGCAATTAAATAGACTGCTACCATAAAGGGTACTATTGCAGAAGCCACTTTCGCAATTTTTGTTAGTCCGCCGAAAATTACAAACGAGGTTACTACCGCTAATACCAGACCAATAGACCATTTCCAATTCTCATCACTCATTTCTATAATTGTTGCCCCAGGATCAACCACACTCATAAAAGTTTCTGTAAACTGATTAGCCGTAAAAACACCTAAAAAACCAAATAGACCACAAACAGCAAAAAATATAGCCAATGGTCTTGCCTTTTCTCCTAATCCCTTTGTGATATAATACATGGGACCACCCTGCAACCTACCGTCAGAATCCGTCCCACGGTACATAATGGCTAAACTACAGGAATAAAACTTGATACACATACCTATTAATGCGGTCATCCAGATCCAAAAAACAACTCCTGGTCCTCCATCATGTATTGCAATAGCAACACCAGATATGTTCCCTAAACCAACAGTTGCCGCAACGGCGGCAGACAACGCTTGAAAAGAGCTTACATCACCTTTTGATTCTTTGTTATCATATTTACCGGCTGTAATTGCAATAGCGTGCCCAAAAAAACGGTAGGGCATTAATTTGGAATAGAAAACCAGAAAGAGTCCGCCACCTATCAATAAAAGAAACATGGGCCATTCTGTAAACGGTAGCGCACTGGCTATAAAGTCATTAATTGTATCCATAAAATTAAAAAAACCGAAGTTATGGATTATATGTTTTTTAAAAGAAATTGATTTTAAAAAATATTCTTTAAATAAGTTTTGAATATAGAGAAAATGTGTTGTATATTTGCACCCCGCTACCAATAGTAGCACACCTTTATCTTGTCAGCGTAATGACCTGAAGTTGAAAAACAAGTAAGATAAAAACCCATATCGCGGGGTAGAGCAGTAGGTAGCTCGTCGGGCTCATAACCCGAAGGTCGCTGGTTCGAGTCCAGTCCCCGCTACTACATAACCCATTGATTATCAGATTTCTAAATCTTTTGTCAATGGGTTATTTTTTTGATACCTTACAAACCGCATACGATACCGCATACAGCGAAGGTTTGAAGAAGAAATATACAGATCCTAAAATTTATCACGGTGGAGAGAATTTTGACCTCTCCAAAAGGTGGTACGTCTACTTTTCATACGAGCACCCTACCGAAAAAGATGTGAACGGAGAACCAAAGATGACACGCCAAACACCCGTCTACGCAAAGATCAACCAAAGATTTCACACGAAAAGGGAAAGGCTCGCTCAATTGAACATTCTCAAGGATATTCTTTCCGAAATGCTAAAGGACGGACATTCACCTTATGAAGGTGAAATGAACATGAAAACAGAGGAGTATACTGCCGAAAGTGCTCTCGACTTTGCCCATAGCCTAAAGATAAAAACGCTGAACCCTACTTCCATAATGGATTATGAAAGTAGGTTCAAACGTTTTAAGAAATATCTGGATTCACGGAAACTGCTCAAACGAAGTATTTTAAGTATCGACAAGAAAGTCGTCAATGCGTATCTGAATTCCATATTAAAAACTTCAAGCGCCCGAAACCGAAACAATACCCGTACGGTGCTTAGTGCTCATTTTACCGTTTTGGAGGAAAACGATATCATACCGAAGAATTTCATTCAGAGTATAAAACCGCTTAAGACCAATCCTAAAAGGAACAAGACCTATACCTTAAAAATGGTCGATGAACTTTATGAGTTCCTATCAGAGAAAGATCCTCAATTGTTACTCTTCATAAAATTGGTCTCCTATAACTTTTTAAGACCTATAGAAGTCTGCAGAATTAAAGTTGGCGACCTGAACCTGGAACAAAATCTATTATACGTTAAGGCGAAGAACAAGGTGGTAAAGACAAAGATCATCCCCAATATCATTCTGGAAGAATTGGAGAAATTGGACCTCAGCAATGCACAGGACTACCTAATAACCCCTGAAGGTGTAGGACCTTGGACTACCAGTGAGGTCAATAAGAGAGATTATTTTTCCAAGAGATTTAAAAAGATAAAGGATGCCTACAACGTACATTTAGAAAAAACGGGAGAAACCTACCGATTAGGGAAGGACCATACCGTTTATTCTTTCAGGCATACCTTCATCACAAAACTGTACAGGGAAATGCGCATCGAATGCTCCCGCACGGAAACCCATGACCGTCTCATGTTGATCACGGGACACTCGAGCTTACAGGCACTGGTATCATATCTAAGGGATATCGACGCAGAGCTGCCGGAGGATTACAGTACTTATTTAAAATAAATTTCACGAGCTTTTCGGAAAGAGAATTCCTCGCGAGATGATCAGGCGGCGATAATACTCACCTAATGCCTCATCATCGGTCATAGGTTTGGGCATGGCGGACTTGACCCTTTTTTTTTGGGCCAAGGCCGCCTCTAGCTCTTCAACGGAAAGGCTGTCCAAAAGGACGTTCAATATTTTGTCGCTCGCCAAACCCATGTTTTATAATCTTCTTCCTCTCTTTTTTCTTTTTTTGCGGTCAATATCCGCTAACTGTTCATTTACCTGAATAGAATCTGGATAATTTGAAGGAGGAATTATTTTATTAAAACTCTTTTTAAAAGGGCTTTTTGATACCTTTTCAGACTTCGTAATATTAGAATCTGATTCGAAAGTACTTTTAGGATTAGTCCTCAATTTTACTTTTTGAGGGCTTTCTGACCCATACTCAAATTCTTTAGTCCGGCTATAATAATTTGCAGATATTGATGGGTTATTCCATTGGCTGAATTGAGCAACCCCTGCCTCCCATGTAATTCTTTTAAAATCTTCTTTATTTCCTCGTTCTGCTGAATTAGTTTTGAAAATAATTGTACGGTCTCTGCTTTGTTCATAATCTATTTGTTTTAAAATGTTATTCCATGAAAATTTTCTACCAAGGGTACTTCCCTTGTAAATAATGTCTTTGTACTTAAAGGAAACACCCATTACCCTATCGGTGCTTTTACTGGTATTGAATTGGGGCGAAACACCTACCTCATTTAATTTAACGACAAACTCTTTTACATTGCTTGCCGATTTCAAGGCTACCTTCACCTTTTCCTGAAGCAAATTTTTAACAGGAATATCGCCGGTGCGCAACGCCTTTGCAATTTCATTCTGGGTGAGTGCCGCCTTTTCCCTAAACGAATTATCGGACAGGATGGTCAATCTATATTTCCGTTCCAATTCCCTGACCAGTTTTTGGCTTCTTTTGTAGTCTCCACTATCGGAAACCACATCACCTGAAAACATCACCCTATTCGCTATGATATGTAAGTGTTGATGTTCTTGATCTATATGCATGTATATCAAATATTGATTGTCCTCAAAACCCATTCCTTTTAAATAATCATCTGCCAAGGATGAAAAATCCTTATCGCTTAACTGATCTCCTGGAGGAAGATTTAAGGATACATGATAGACGGCTTTACCAAGATTGGGCCTTAACTGTCGTACCACATTAAACTCTTTGGTCATATCCACAGGTTTGCCAATTTCAATATTGGAATCCAATACATATGCTTTGCCTGTTTTCACCTTTTTATCATGATAAACGATCAAGCCATAAAAGTCTTTTCCTTTGATCTGTTTGGCTATCATGACCTCAAGGTTACTTGTTTGATTTCCGCCAAAGTGGACTTCAGTAAATTCAATTGTGAATTAAGATCATCGGGATTGAAACCACCCAAATGGGCTTTCTTGGTAAGCTGGTTTAAGTTGTTACCGATCCGACAAAGTTCAATAAACAGCTTTCTGTTCTCTGAAGAAATTCTGGTTCTGGGCAACGGTTTGCCAACTGATCGTTTACGAATAAAATCGGGAATACTTATACCTACGGTACTCGCATTTTCACAGACGGTCAAATAATCCTGGACCGTCATTCGTAGATTGATCTTGATCGCTTTTAAGTCATTAATATCTTTTTCTGGGCGTGCCATACTCTAGGGGTTTGGGGAGGATACCCAACAAGCCTGCGAACACAGTGAGCAGTTTTTGCTTCCAAAAACATGGCTTGCTACGTGACCTCTGTTTTACTTGAAACAAACTTATGACTTACTAAAAACGGAAATGGTGGTTACCGTACACAGAAATGTGTACGGTAAATTTTAAGAGCAAAGAACAACGTCCTCATAAATAGCTTCAAGGGAAGGAATGGCACTGGTAACTTCAAAAATATTTCTGGGATCGTCCAAAAGAAATTTTACAGAATCACGGTAATGCCTCTTTGAAAAACCGTTATCTTCAAAATATAGACACGGATCTTTAGGATGGTAACGCTCTACATCAATAACCGTTTTCTTTTCACGATGAGAGAATTTAAACCGCTGAGATGCTCTTGCATAAATTCTTTGACTCTCTATATCATCCGGATATTTATCACAATCAAAATAAAGTTCGTGTATGATAACCATGTAAGCACGCTTTTGAGATAAAGGTATTTTTCCGTTGCTATGTCCTCCAAAAAACCGATTTATTTTTATAGCTTTTTGTATATCCTTTTTTGAATAATATTCCCCATCTAAATGAAAAGTATCATCTTGCATTTTTTGCATTTCTTTTAATTTCTCAATAAAATTATTCATAATCTAGGTCCCCTTCTTTTTCCATTATCCTTAATGAACAATTTCCTATTTTTCAAATATTGCATCTCACTATTAATAATTTTAATTCGTTTGGAATACGCAATTAAATATGATTGAAAAATATCCCCCATCAATAAAAAATCAGCCATTGTCATCCTTTCTGGACCAACCTTACTCTTTACGATCATAGTCGACAAAACCTTTTCTGATTCAGACAATCTGAGGCTTCGATTAAAATGGTCCATTATTTTAAATAATTGATCTTGAAAATTTAATTCGGAACTTTTAAACCCCTCATCAACAAAATCTAATACACTTTTATCAATTTCATTTCTTTCTAATTCTTGTAGAATGAACTGACCGAATTCCCATTTTCGATAAGAAAATGTTACATCTAAAAGCTGTTCATCAACAAAATTCAAAAGTCCATGATTTGAAAAGGGTCTTAGAATGTTATATTTAAGTTTAGCTAAAGACGCTAAATCTTCAGTTCTATCATCATCAAGATTATTTAATAAATGATGAGAAAATTGTTTGACATATTTCAATAATTTATTTTTATTAGATGCTATGGAAATGTACAAAGGGTAATCATCAACCCCCGGTTTTTTAGTATCAACCAATCCGTAAGCATAAAGCTCAGCTATCCAAGCCTTAAGCTGCTTTGGCTGTAATTGAATTTTCCCGTTATCAAATGAGGCTCTCTGTTCTTTAGTGAGCATTTTTACAAAAGGAGTGGGATCAATAGGCTTATTGTAATTTAATCTCTTGTAATCCATTTCTAGTTAATCTGTCGTAAACTTAAAATTATTTTTCTTAAAACAAAATATAATTTACTGATAATCAGAATATAACAAAAACCATTATGACATCCCGAAATATAAGTTTAAGTTATATTTCATATTGAAAATTTTATTGATTTATAAAACTCAAAATCTATTAAACTATGGAAAACCCTTTCGAAATAATAAATCAGCGCCTGGAACGAATTGAGCAATTATTGGATAAACTAATCTCACAAAATATAAATGAATCTAAGTATAATGACAATAAACCAATGACTGCTAAAGAACTTGGTGAATATCTAAACTTGTCTGTTTATACAATCTATGGTTTAGTACACAAACGGTCCATACCATTCATTAAAAAAGGAAAGCGATTATATTTTCAAAAAAGGGTGGTAGATGAATGGTTAGAGTATAGTAGGCAGTTAACAAGAGAAGAGCTTGAAGAAAAAGCAGATGAGTATTTATTAAAAAAACCTCTTTAAGTTTCATCATTCTTCAGTAAATAAAATTGAATTACCAGTATACACAGTTACTATCTTATTAGCCAAATACTCTATTATTGCCTCCAAGCTTTTTCCATTGTCTGGGCGAGGACCAGACTCATTAAAAAATCACATAAAAGGAATTTTGAAAAAAATAATTAAACCTAATTCAAAATTTTCTTGGAGTAACTATCAAGCTGCATCACTATCTCCACCATACATGGAATTATTCTGAACGTTAGTCTCTTGACTTCTCCATTCTCCTATGCCGGAACGCAAGATTTTTATGCCGGTAAATCCAGATGCATTACGCTCATCACTTTCTGGATAATTACTAATTAAAATACCATACTCGTACGGATTCTTTTTAAAGAACACACTACCGAAATCATTATTTAAATTACAATCCCAGTTTCTATAAACTCTATTACTACTCTGGTTATAGCTTGACGCTATACGAACGGTTATTCCTTTTTGCTTAAAGCGAGTACCTTTTGTAGAAACCTCATAGAAGGTAGTCTCAAAATAAGCGAGAAGTCTATCGTAAGCATCATCGTCAATAAAACTAAGCTTCTCTCTTCCTCCATCTGCTATTAATTGAGAATAGGACAATTCTTCAATACTTACAATTGGAGTAAACATTCCTTCAGACAGTGTTTTAACAAATTTGGTATGGGTACTCAACCCTTTCACGTTGTTATTATACAACTCATTTCTCCATACCTCATCTGCAAATATTTCCCAATCTTGTTCAAACTGTGCATAATGCCTTAACAATGGTAAACTGGCAAGTAATTTGAAATCACGGTTTTTGTGATACCCACAAAAACGACCGGTAATTCCTTGGGCTCCATTTGCCAATTGACGATCTCTCGGCTCTATACCAAAACGAATCTTTTCTTTTAGGAGACCTAAATCTTTACCGGCAGTTAATGCCTGAACAATTATTAAAACAACTCGTTTTCCACGCTTCATTATTAAGCTGGATATTTCTTTAATGCCTTCATTTATGCCAAAATCACATGAAGAATTTGATCCAATGGCAATTACCTCACATTGCCTTTTAAAATCTTTTTTCAAAAGATTTCTAAGCTCCAATGCTCTGGTCGTACTCGACTCTCTAATGATGCCCAATCCACTATCAAACCCACAAAGATGGTTCATTAAAGACAATACCTTTGGATGTGCATTATACACCTTGTCACCATCTAATTCTTGAGACTGTAGCGGTTTAAAAGATTCTGGCAAATCTTCAATTAAACCATCTTCCAACATTTCTGAAATGCCATAATATTCCGGTGGTCTAACACCAACGATAACATCAACATCTGCAGTACCTGTATATTGCGCATCCAAAATATCATACGGAGTAGCACTAACAGCCAAAAGTTTTATATCTGGCATTCTTCTTCTTAATTCGCTAAAAAACGCCATTTGAAAACTAGATTCTTCTCCACAACCATACTGATCTTCATCTCTAACGATCAACTGTACGTCAAACTCATTAACTACCTTATGAGGATTTGGATGATTGAAGAAATCACTCATTTTCATCACCTTAATATTCGACGGGTTAATCTCTCCTGTTGAGGCATCATAATATTCCTTGTGCAAAACTCTACAGTTCTGATCATACAAATCCGTATCACGCATACTTGTTACAAATAAAATAGACTCATATTTATTAACCAATCCAATAGCCGGCAAAACATAATTACACAAGAAGTAAACAGTCCCGGACTTACCACTTTGCATAGAAGCTACAAAAGCCATATTTTGATTTCCTTCCTTTAGGGATAACCCAATACGTAATGCATTAATTATTTGATTAGGAAATATCCCCGTCCGCTTAGAATTATGAATAGTATCAGCGATGTTTTCAGTTAAAGAATTTGGTGCATCCAGTTGATTTAATAAAATTTCAATTTCAGCATCCCAGTGATTTTGATAAGCAGTCATATGTACAGGTTTAAAAGATTAACACTGTAAAACTATGGGTAATACGTGCACCCAATCTGCACAAATAATCTCTCAATTTAAAAAACCAATAAATTCATTTGAGTTCTCCCTGACAAATAATATTAAAGAGCACTTACGGAAAACCGTAAAGTGAATCAATTAAAACCATCTAAATTGCATAAACTCGTTATCCTAAAGCATTTGATTCATAAAATGATATCACTCTAAAAATTTATTTTTAAAACATAAACTTATATGTGCGGGTATTCTGCACATAATTTTTAATTTAGTTTAAAATAGCTAATGTGCCTATAAATAAAAATGCCCTTATTAGATACCAAGCACTTGACAAGTGCTTTGCCAACCCTGGTCGTCGTTATGATATTAATGCATTATTGGAAATTTGTAATGATGCTCTTTTCGAATATAATACCGATGCTACCGGTATAAAAAAAAGGCAGCTTTATGAAGATATTAGATTCATGGAGTCTAACCAAGGATATTCAATAGAATTAGAAAAGACCAAAGAAGGTAGAAGAACTTTTTATAAGTATATAGACACCTCTTTCTCTATCACTAAGAACCCTATTAATGAATTAGAGGCTGAACAGTTAAAGTCTGCAATGATGGTTTTGACACGGTTTAAGGGTATGCCTCAATTTGAGTGGGTAAACGAATTACTTCCAAAACTAGACCAGACCTTTCTTTTAAAAGATAAAGAAAATCATATCATGTCTTTTGAAAACAACCCATTTCTTAAAGGCTTAGAATTTTTAGACCCCATTTTTAATGCCATAAATCATAAAAAAAGCTTAGAAATCACCTATCAACCTTTTGGTAAAGATGAGTTTAGCTCTATTATTTTTCCATACCACCTTAAACAGTTTAATTCTCGATGGTTCCTTTTTGGTCGTAACCCAGATTATAAGACACTAACTAATTATCCATTAGATAGAATTAACGAAATTCATGAAGTTGATATGTCTTATGTAGAAACTGAGATTGATTTTGAAGAGTATTTTGAAGATGTTGTAGGCGTTACCTTAAATGATGGTAACCCAGAAATTATTGAATTAAAAATTACAAAAAAATTATGGCCTTATATAGAAACTAAACCCTTGCACGGTTCGCAAAAGAAAAAGCTTTCAGACAATCATTATGTTTATATTTCAATTGAAGTAGTTCCCAACTTTGAATTGGAAAAACTTATTCTTTCTTTTGGGGAAGAAATGATAGTTATCTCCCCCAATCATTTCCAAGAATCGATTAAACAACGATTACTTAAAAACATATCCTTTTATAATTAATGCAGAAAGACTGCACACACTCTATTGATATTTGTATAATTAATTGAATAATTGAAGTTTTAGTATATGAGTGAATTGGATAATAGGCTTAAAGATATTTTAAATAGCGTTAAAGGATATAGAGATATTGAAGGCATGAAAGAAATGTTCATTTCTCTGCTATTTTTAAAGTATGCAAATGACAACTATAAACCTAAAGAATATAATGTCATAGAGATACCAGAGAATGCAAGATGGGCCTATTTATATTCAACGGTAGGCTCCCCCTATTTACAAGATGAATTAAATAAGGCTTTTTTTTTATTAGAAAATGCCAACTCCCAAATCCGTAACACTGTATGTAACTTTAATTTTAATTCTAATCGAAATCACTTACAGCAACTGGAATTTCTCTATCATTTATTTATTACTTTTTCAAAAATTGATTTTCAAAAGATTGAATTAAGCTTTTCAGATATTCTTGAAAAGTTGCTCGCTAATTTCGCAAATTACGAAGGCAAAAAGGGAGGCGATTTTACAACACCGCATTCTGTTTCTAAACTAATGACAAAATTGTTAGAACCTAAAGGAGGAACTGTATTAGATTCTACTTGCGGCATAGGAGGTTATTTCTCTAGTATAGAAGAAAACTATTCCGAAAATCAGTTTCAGTTTTATGGACAAGAGTATAACTCATCAACATTAGCTATTGCTAAACTGCGTTTTGCCTTTAACGAAAAAAATATATTTCAATTTGGAGATTCAGCCAACACTTTAATTAATGACAGCTTCCCTAATTTAAAAGCTGATTTTGTTATAATGCATCCTCCATTTAATGTACGACTAAGGGGAAACGAATTAAATTCCTCTGACCCAAGATTTGAATTTGGTCTACCACCAAAATCAAATGCAGATTTTGCATGGATTCAACATGCTTTATCCCACTTAAACAATGAGGGTAAAGCGACCTTACTACTCAATGTGGGTACATTATTTAGAGGGGGCAAAGATGGCGAAATAAGAAAGAATTTAATTGAAGCTGATTTAGTAGAGGCAATCATTACTCTTCCTTCTCGGCTTTTGGCAAATACCAGTATCCCCTCAAGTATTTGGATTTTTAGTAAAAAAAAACCTCTCAATAAAAAGGTAATATTAATTGATGCCTCTGATCTAGGTAAAATGATTAATAAAGGACAGCGTGAATTAAATGAAGATAGTATTCAAAAAATCGTTACCCACTATACGAAATGGAAAGTAGGTGAAACTCAAATAAGTAGTATAGGGTTTTCCAATTCTGTCGATATAAAGAGAATCGCTGAAAACGACTATATTCTAACACCTCAACGATACTTAAATCTTGATTATCTATCTACAGTAAAACTAGATCACGAACCAGGAAATATTGTTTCACTTGGTGAAATATTAACATATGTTTCCCCAACAAAATCCAAGTTAAAGGATAATATTAAGAAGGTTAGTATAAAAGATCTGTCCTCTAATCCTGATTCATATATACTTAAAACTGATAACCTATCTGAAGTAGGTAAAAGTCCTAATTATAGTATATTACAGAATGATGTGCTTTTACTTTCTAAATTAAGCACGAACCTTAAGCCAACATTCTATTCTTCAAATACTGAGAAAGTTGCCTATTCCGTAAATGCTATATATTCTTTTAAAGTAGATGAAAACAGAGTGGATATGGACTATTTAGTTGCTGAACTACACAAGGACTATATTAAGGCCGAATTAGAAAGATATAGTATGGGTTCTGTAATGCGAACTATTAGTCGCAAAGATCTTTTGAAAATTCTTATTTCAATTCCACCATCTCTTAAAGAACAAAAAGAAATTATTGAAAAAGAACGTGAAGTACGTTTTCAATCGGCAGCAAAAGATTTAGGTTTTGAAAAAGAGATAGCGAAACTTAAGCTAGCTCAAATGAAAGATTTGGGCTCTAAAAAACATAACATCATGCAACATCTAAATAATGTAAAAGCATCCGCAGATGTTTTAACTAAAATGATGAAGCTTAACAATGGCATTTTAAAGTCTGATGAGATTATAGACCCTAGAAGGGGGGTTACGGTAGAAAAACGTTTTCACCGTTTGCAAGAAAGTTTAAGTAAGGTAATTTATTATGTAGATAATATTACCAATGAGTTAAAGTATGACGTGGCTGAAATAATAAACCCTGCAAAATTTATTAAAGAATGTAAAGAACGTGGTATTCAGAATGAATCATTTACAGTAGAGGTTATTATTGAAAAAACCTCTTTTGAGGGCAGAGAACCACTCATAAGTATTTCTAAAAATGATTTCGAAGAAATTTATAATAATATTTTAGAGAACTCTATTAATCATGGTTTCGTTGATGATAATAAGAAATACATTTTAAGAATCACCATTGCCTTCATTGATGATTTTTTAGAAATTAACTTCGAGAATAACGGAAAGCCATTTCCTAAAGGAATTGCCCAGAAATTTGATGTTAAAGGAGAAAAAGCGGGTATCACAGCAGGTACAGGTATAGGGCTTTGGAAAGTATCAGAAATTGCAAAACACTTTGGAGCCATAATGTCCGTATTCGATGAACCCACAGCAGATTTCCCTGTTGGTTATAATTTTAAATTTAATCTGGAAACGCTTTAAGTTATGAATAGATATCAAGTACTATGGATTGATGATGATGCCGAAAAGCAAGATGGTTTTCTAGATTCTGCCTATCTAGAAGGATTAGATGTAAATTATTACAAAACGTCCAAGAAAGGCATGGAAGAGTTGGTTGACAAAATTGAACACTATGATGCAGTTATTTTAGATGCAATGGTATTTAATGAATCAGAAGATGAAAATGCAGCATTAACTGGGTTATTTAATTCTATAAAAAGAATTAATAGTTTATCTGACAGAAAAAAAATACCCTATTTTATTTTTTCAGGGTATATAGACCAGGATGAGCATGCTAGCGCAAGAGAAATGTTGGCAGATGAAACCATCTTTATGAAGAGTAAGGATAATGCAGCATTATTTTTAGCAATTAAGGAAGAAGCAAGTAAACAACCCGATACTCAAATTCGACATAAATATCAACGGGTTTTTGAAGTATGTACTGAAAAGTATATTGGAGAAAATGCAAGCATAGACTTATTGAGCTTGTTTTTAAACATAAGTCATTTTAATACTGAAAATCAATTCAATACAATAAGAAAAATAGTTGAAGATATTTTTATTGCATTTAACAAGTTTCAATTATTACCAAATGAATTTATAACACCTTCAATTGCAATAAATGAAACCAGTAAGTTTTTATCTGGCAAAAATCATAAGGGAGAATTATTTACCGAAAGAGGATATCAACATAATGAAGAAACGCATATACCTGTACAAATCTCTACTATGTTATGGAATATTTTATCCGCCACACAAGATGGATCTCATAGGTCTAAAATAGATTTACATACTAAATCATTAAATACCCCTTATCTTTTTCAAAGTATACTATACCAATTGTTAGATGTTATAGTTTGGTTTAAATTACATGTTGATAGTAATCCAAAAAAAGAGAATTGGTTTAAAATTAATTATACGAAAGAGGAAACAATAAGTAATATCAAAAAAGGAGAAGTAATTAATTTTCATGCTTTTAAGGGATTTGCTTTTCTAGAACCAGAAGATGGAACCGAAAATGTGTTCATTCCACCTCATTTAGTAACCAATCATAGTTTAAAAGAAACAGCTATAATTACTGCAGAAATAGAAGAATACACAGACAATAGAACACAAGAACTAAGAAAACGAGTTAAAAAACTCATAGAATAGCATATGACCAACGATCAATTAAAAGATTTAGAAAACAAACTCTGGGACTCTGCAAATGCAATGCGTGCACATGGCGGATTAAAAGCATCTGATTATGCTGTACCAGTATTAGGGTTAATCTTCTTAAAGTTTGCCGAGAATAAATACAGCCAGCACGAACCTGAAATTCTAAAAGAATATCAAAAGGATAAAGGCACTAGAATGGAACGTACTATGCAAGAAATTGCATTAGCCAAGTGTGGTTTCTACTTGCCAGATGATGCTAGGTATGATTATCTTTTAAATCTAAAAGGAAACAAAAGAGCAGAAGCTTTGCGAGATGCTATGAAAGGCATTGAAAATTACCAAGATGCTAAATTTCAAGATGTATTGCCTACAGAGGCTTATTTTGATATCGAAAAGAAGAAGGATGATATTCTACCGGAACTACTAAAATCATTCTCAGACATTCCTAAAAATGCTTCTGGCGATATATTTGGTAAGATATATGAATACTTCTTAGGCAAGTTTGCCATGAGCGAAGGACAAAAAGGAGGCGAGTTCTTTACACCAACGTCTGTAGTACGTTTTATTGTTGAAGTTATAGAACCTTACAAAGGTAAAATTTACGATCCCGCTTGTGGTTCTGGTGGGATGTTTGTACAATCTGCCGATTTCATAGCACACGAAGGTCACGACCTAAACGATATTTACGTTTACGGACAAGAATATATGGGCGAAACCGTGCGTTTGGCGAAAATGAACTTATTAGTTCACAATTTACGTGGCGAAATTACTGAAGCTAACTCTTACGATAGCGACCCTTATGACGGCTATGAAAAGTTCGACTTTGTCATGGCTAACCCTCCATTTAATGTGAAGTCTGTAAAAGAGAGTACTGTAAAAAATGATAAACGTTTTTATGAGTTTGGCTTACCTAAAAGTAAAGGGAAAAGCGATAAAATATCCGATGCCAATTATTTATGGATTTCACTCTTTGCTACCTCTTTAAATAAAAACGGACGTGCAGGTTTTGTTATGCCTAACTCTGCAAGTGATGCTAGACATTCTGAATACGACATTCGTAAAAACATCGTAGATTCTGGTATTGTAGATTGTATGGTAAGTATGCCAACCAATATGTTTTTAACGGTGACTTTACCTGCTACTTTATGGTTTTTTGATAAGCAAAAAGTGCATACAGAGCGCAAAGACAAAATATTGTTTTTAGATGCGCGTAATGTATATAACCAAATAGACAGAGCACATAGAGAATGGACACCAGAAAATCAACAAAATTTAGCTGCTATTGTCCGTTTATATCGTGGTGAAACTAACCGCTATTTACAGTTAATTGAAACTTATATAAAAGCAGCAGACCAAGCTGAAAATAAAATAGCACCAGCAAAAGAAACGTTAGTCTTACAACTTGAGAAGGTGGTAAATAGTTTGAAAAAGCACATTGAAGAAACAAAAGACAGCAAACGCACACCAGCAAAAATAAAAGCGCTAAAAGAAACTGATTTCTTAAATCTAGTACAGGGTTTCAAAATAACAAAACCTATAACAAACGAAACTGTTTTAAACAACTTAGCACACCCAATAGAGAACACGCCATTGGATAACGAAGCGCAATTGGAAGTAGCAGCACATTTACAATGGCATGTTACGCAGCATAAATTAGATACTGATGCCTTAAAACAAGATGTTAATGCACTTTTAGAACTGTATAAAATAGCCGATAAAAACCTGAAACTTAAAACAGATAAGGTTTGGAGTAATTACGATTTAGTAAAAGCCGATAAAAACCTAGAAGAAGCATTACAATTATATATAGAAGCTACGGAGAAAGCTGCGTATTGGGTGACTAACATTAATTGGTTACAATCACGTTTTCCTGATGCAAAATATGAAGACATTGTTGGTTTATGTAAAATGGCTGATAGAACCGAATATGTTGAAGAACAAGATTATTCTTTAAATGCAGGTCGTTATGTTGGAGTTGAGATTGAAGATGATAATATTACAAAAGAAGAATTCATTAAGAAGTTGACCAATAATAAAAGACTTTTGGAAAGCTTATCTAAGTCTCAAGAAGAAAGGTTTACAAGTATTGCTAATTCTTTAAATCATATAATCAATGGTTAATTGGAAAACAATTCCATTAGGTAATATTGCAGAATTTAGAAATGGAGTAAATTTTGACAACTCTTCTTTTGGAGAAGGAATAAAAGTTATCAATGTTTCTGATTTTAAAGATAGAATGTATCCTGACTACTCACTTTTAGGAGAGCTTGATGCTGCCTCAAAATGGCACGAAGAATCATTTTTAAAAAAAGGTGATATAGTATTTGTACGTTCAAATGGTAATAAAAATCTTATTGGGAGGTCTATTTATATAAAGAACTTACCAAATGATGTAAAAGTGACTTATTCCGCTTTTTGTATAAGGTTGCGATTTAAAGAAGATATAAAAATTGACTCGTTTTTTTATTTATATGTTTTTAAAAGTCCATTATTTAGAGCTTTACTTTCTCAATTTGGTAACGGAGCAAATATTAATAATTTGAATCAAGATATTTTAAAAAACATTAAAATACCTGTACCTGAATTACCAACCCAAAAAAAAATAGCCTCTATCCTTTCTGCTTATGATGATTTAATAGAAAACAACAACCAACGCATCAAGCTACTAGAAGAAATGGCTGAAGAAATCTACAAAGAGTGGTTTGTACGTTTTCGTTTTCCTGGCTATAAAGACGCTACCTTTTTAGATAAAGAAGGTAAGAAAGTTGCTCACGGTACGAAAGGTGCTATTCCTGAGGGGTGGGAGAAGAAACCAATTAAAGATATTGTAGATATTATTTCAGGTTATGCTTTTAAAACTGAATCTTTTGAAGAAGATGGAGATTATGGCTTAGTGACGATTAAAAATGTTCAGAACGGTTTTTTTGTGACTAAAACTACAGATTATATTAAAGAGTTACCTAAAAATATAAAGGATGATATTTTTTTAAAGGACAAAGATATTTTGCTTTCACTTACTGGGAACATTGGTAGAATTTGTTTGGTTTACGGAGATAATTATTTATTAAATCAGCGTGTTGCAAAATTGAAACCTAAAACTGAAGACTTGTTTGAGTATGTGTATTTATTCTTTAGAAGTGATTTCTTAAGAAAGACATTAGAAAATTACTCTAACGGAGCTGCACAACAAAACTTAAGTCCAGTTGATACTTCAGAATTAAAATTTATCACTCCACCAGATGAATTACTAGAAAAGTTTTCAGATATAACTAAATCATTTTTTGATGAAATAATTCTTCTTTTAAAGAAAAATCAAATCCTTCAAGAAACCAGAGATTTATTATTACCACGATTAATAAGTGGTAAGTTGTCTGTAGAGGGTTTGGAAGTAGAAGAAATGAATATGGCTGCGGAGCCTCATAAAATATTGTAAGCAAATGCAAGACCTGCTCATTACACCTATAGACAATTCAGCAATAAAAGACCTTATTAAATTAAGGCGTAAAGAATATTTACAAGCGCCTTTACGTATTGTTGAGGATTACAATAACGAAAATAAAAATATAGAGGAGTACAATGGCAGACAACTGCTAGAAATGATACAGAATGCCAATGACGAGAGCGATACGAGAAAGGCTAAGAAAGTATTCATTAAGGTAGATGAAAATAGTTTAATCATAGCCAATAATGGTAACCCGTTTTCTTTAGGCGGAGTAGAATCGCTAATGTATAGCGATTTGAGTCCAAAAACTATGGAGGAAAACAAAGTGGGTAAAAAAGGGCTTGGTTTTCGTTCTATTCTCAACTGGTCTAAAGAAATTTACATCGCTAGTTATGATTTACATTTAAAGTTTTCACAGCAGCATGCAAAAGCTTTTTTACATGATTTGCTTACTGAAAATCCAGAAATAAAAAAAACGCTTGAACGCAAAACCAAAACGAAAATTCCAATTTCGGTTTTGCGTTGTCCCTACTTTGAAAATGATACTTCTAAAAAGAAAGAAAAAGAGTTTGATACCGTAATAGAGCTTACCTTAAAAGAGGATGTTTATGACGATATTTTAGAACAAATAGAAGTTGATATAGTTCCTGAAATCTTATTGTTTTTAAATAAGTTAGAAGAATTAGAAGTACAAACACCAACAGAACATTTTATAATTTCTAAAGTAGTATTATCTAACAATAAAATTAGGCTATTACGAACAGACCTTTTAGAAGAAGAAAGTAACGAATGGGTTTGGAATATTTTAGAAGATAAGGGAACAATTGAAGGCACAGAAGAAACTAAAAACTATGAGCTTAAAATAGCGTATAACCCTAATGAAGATGTAAGGTTTAATAAGCTATTCTCATATTTTAGAACAGAAGTAGATTTTCCCTATCCTGTAATTGCACATGGCTCTTTTGAATTAAAGTCTGATAGAAATCATTTGGCAAGAGATAAAAATGATTTCAATATTCAATTAATTAAAAAATTAGCCAAATTATTAGTCGATTGTGCTTTAAAACTAACTGAAAGTGAAGAAAGTAATTATGATGCTTTAAGATTATTAATCCCTAAAGAGTATAAACATTCGTCATTATTTGAATCCCCTTGGGACTTTAATGATTTGATTAAAGATTCAATTAATAAGGCTGCTATTTTTCCTACCATTAACAATACATATATCACCCTTGATGATGAACCTATATTTTATGCAATAAAAATTGACCATTTAATTCCAGAAACTTACTATTCGGATTTTAAGGGATTTTTAAAATCAACTTCAGATAAAGCTATAGTAAATTATCTATGGCAAGAACAAGGGGAATTAAACTATTACCAAGAAGAATTCACTGCTCGTATAAATAAAATTGTAGATGAAGATGGCTTTACTATAGACCAAAAAGTAGAATGGGTTTCAATTTTAAGTGAACATACCAAGCACTTTTATTTTAAAGAAGATTCTGTACTTCCTAACTTACTAATAAATACAAAAGGAGAGGTTATAAAAACAGGTAAAGAAGAAATGATTTTACCTCCCAAGGGTGAAATTTATGATTTACCTAAAGAACTAGAGCTTCAATTTTTAGATAAAGATTTTACGGAGTTACTAAAAACTCAAATTAGTGGAGATATTCGTGATTTATCGACACGACTACGTGTCTTTGGTGTAGATGAGTATTCAATGACCGTTGTTGCAAGAAAGGTGATCTCTGCATCACACAAGCTTGCGAAAAATGAGTCGAGTGATAAGAAGGCTATTATAGGTAGCATGCACAAAGTACTATTCCATATTTATGATGGTCTTAAAGATGATTTTAATAAAACTAGTTTCTTTCAAGGTTTACCTTCACCATTGTTGTTTACAAGAAATGGTAAATTAGTTTCGGCAAATTCACTGTATTTTGGTAAAGAATACGATGCTGGTTATTTATGTCATAAACTTCTAAAAAGTGTAAAAAACAGTAAGGATTTATTTGTTGGTTCACTTGTTATAAATAGTCTTGAGACCTTTGTAGAAGAACATTCTCATTCAAAAATCGAAAAATATCTCAAATGGATAGGTGTTGCAGATCAACCTAGAAAAGTTGTTTTAGAAAACAATAATATTCCTAATAAATTTGAATTTGTCCATCATGTTTTTGATAGTTTAAAATACCCCTATTCATTACCAGATGATCATAAAGTATTTGAAACCAATCAAGTAATTAAAACAACTTACGGACACGATTTAAAAGTTCTTTGGTATGATAATTTTGATAGTATCGTTAAAAATACAGATATAGAATATTTGCTTGCTTGGTTTTTAGTTGATAAAGATTTATACCAAAGTATTGTTCGTGATTTAGATTTTGATAAAGCTGAATTTTGGTTTTTATTCGACCAAGTGCGAAAGCACCGATACATTGAAGATAGTGACATAAAATCTTATATTTTATTTTACTTAAAGTCTCAAAAATTCATACCAGTAGATGACGGTTTAAAAGTAAAACCAATAGAATGTGTTGATAATAGTGGAAACTTATCACCATTAGTGCATTCACCACAAATAAATTACGAAGCAGAAGTATTTGATTACTATAATATTCAGACCGATCAAATAGAGTTAATCTTAAATAGATTAGGTGTAAAAGAGAGTTTTAAAGACCTATCTATTGATGTTATGTATGGTTTTTTAAATGAACATCATAGATATTTTGATAAGAAGTCTAGCTCTGCATCGGTATTGTATAATTCAATTATAGATGCAACCCAAAATTTACCTAAGAACTTTAATTGGGATATAGAAAAAAGGGACTATTACCTTGAAAATGGCTATGTGCTTTGCGAAGTTGATGGTAAAAACGAATATGTAAGGGTTAAAGAAGCAACTTATGTTTTAAATCCCAATCATAGTCAAGATTTGCTTTCAAAACTAAAAGTGTCAAAAGTAAGACAAAGAGTTGGTAATACAAGGATTAAAGATTTATTTGGGATAGAACCAATTGACTATATTGAATTTGAAGTTGTTAAACCTGAATTTAATAAAGAATTAAATGAGCAGTTTAGTCAAGAATTAGAAGAACTGAAACCATTGTTTTTTATTTACAGATACCAAAAAAATCTAAAAAAGAAGCAAAAAGATCGTGAACTTGGAGATTTAAAAAGTTTAAAAGTAAAATTATGTAAAAGTTCTACTGTTCATTTTGAGTTAAATGGTAAAAAACAATCTTTAAACTTAAAGCAGAATGAATATGTATATGAGAAAAAGTCTAAAACATACTACATACATGTATCCTCAACCATTAGGTCTTACCAAGACTTGAAGCATGATTACAGATTTACAGAAACCTTAGCAGATATCGTTTGTGGTGCAATAGCAGTTACAGAAAACAGAAAAGATTTCATGTTAATTATTGGTCAACGTCATTCTAAATGGAAAGAAATCTTAACTAGAGAATTTTCAAACTTTCATGAATTAGAAAACGAAGTATTAAAAAACTTTAAAGGTGCACTTTCCGTTAAAGAACAATTTTGGAGAGGTGTTTTAAAAGCTTGTAGGTTAGAGTTTAAAAATATTGAACTTCAAGACGAAAAGGAGATTTATAAATTAATTGGTGATAGGATAAAATGGGATGTGTTTTTTGATATTTATCGTAAAATTAATTACAACCAAATTGAAGGATATGAAAATTATGAACCAATTAAACAGTTGTTTTCTAGTCTTGGGATAGACTTAATAAACTTTAATAGATATTCTAAATTTAAATTAGATTTCTATGAGTTTTATTTAAATAAAATTTACAACCTACATATAATAGGATGCAAGAAGTATCAAGCTAAATTGTACTCTAAAGGTTTTCATAAATCTTATTCTGGAGATATAGAGGAATTTAATTCTGTTGATTTATCACTTATTGAAATCGATGAATCTTTATTTGTCGATTTAAATGAGCTCTACTCTAAATTTATAATAGAGGTGTTTGATTTAAGTGGATTTGATATTTCAACAGAAACCTCGTTAGATGTAGAGAAAATTTATAGAGACAATTTGGTTAAACTTAAAAATGCTTTAAAAAAAGAAAATATCTACAACGCAGATTTTTTCCTTTCTAAGCAATATGATAATCAGTTTAAGAATAAGGTATATTTTGGAATGTTGGATGACGCTTTTAGTGATTATAAATCATCGTATCTAGATGAAGAAAAAGAAAGAAGAACGGTAAAATTATCAGAAGAAAGCATTGAAATTGATATAGCAGATGATCAAACTCTAATTGAAGAAATTGAAAAAAATATAGAAGAATTAGATTTAGAAATTGATTTTTATAACCCTGAAAAAACTGAAAAAAGTAGTAAGCGGAAAAATAACAAGAAACCAAGGCAATCAAACAATAATAATGGTCGCTCTGCAATACCAAATTCTGATATAGGCTTTATTGGAGAGAAGTATGCTTTTGAGTTATTAAAAAAAGAATATGATAAAGTCTATTGGAAGTCTGAAAACGCAATTAGAGCTGGTTTTTCAGGTGGAAAAGATGGTTATGGTTACGATTTTGAATGTGTAAAGAATGGTGTTTCAAGATACGTAGAAGTAAAAAGCACAACTACTTCACAAAAAGGATTTTACATTAGTAACAATGAAGTTTTAACTGGGCATTTAAACAAAGATAATTATGATATTTTACTAATTACTAATTTATTGGATGCTAATAAGGAATTTAAATACTTGAAAAGTATTTTTAAGTACTCTGAAAACGATACTTTTTTTGATAATAATAGTTTTTTAGTAGAAGCTGATGGTTATAAAATTAAATTTAAATAAATGGCATTTTTAAACGAATCACACATAGAAGAAGCTGATATTCAATTTTTTGAATTAATGCTAGGGTATGCCCACATAAATGCTTGGGAGAAACAGCTTATTGGTAGAGACAGTTTAAAAGATGTTGTTTTAAAGCACGATTTAAGAACAGCCTTACAAAGGTTAAATCCAGACTTGCCAAAGCAAAGTATTGAATTTGCTATTGATGAGTTATCTAAAAGTAGAGCTAGCTTAACGCCTGTAATTGCTAATAAAGAAGTCTATAGTTTAATTAAAAAGGGTGTTCCGGTTTCTTATCAGAATAAGGAAGGTAGAGAAGTAAATGGCTATGTACAGGTTTTAGATTTTGAGGATGAAGAAAACAACGATTTTTTAGTTGTATCACAATTAAGCATAGAATATCTTCAAACAAGTAATATTACTAGAAGACCAGATTTATTATTATACGTCAATGGTTTGCCTTTGGTAATGATAGAGCTTAAAAATGCCACCGAAAAAGTAAAAGGAGGTTATGATACTAACCTTAGGCGTTATAAAAGAGATATTCCACAGTTATTTTGGTACAATATGTTTGTATGTATTTCAAACGGAATTCAAACTCGTGTGGGTTCATTTAATGCACCATGGGAGCATTTTTTCTCTTGGGTAAAGTTGGAGGATACAGCTATATCAAACAGTCAGCTAACACGTTTAGAAGTAGAGGCAGAAAGCAAATCATCTAATAAACGTTTAAGCTTAAAATTGTTTGGAGAAGGTTTATGTACAAAAGCTAATCTTTTAGATTACTTTGAAAATTTTGTTTTGTATCATAAAAACAAAGTAAAGATTATAGCTAAAAACCATCAATATTTAGGTGTTAATAATGCCATTGAATCTTTGTTAAACAAAGAAGATAAAAAAGGAAAATTAGGAGTCTTTTGGCACACACAAGGCTCTGGAAAATCCTACTCCATGATTTTCTTTTCTCAAAAAATAGAGCGTAAAGTACCTGGTAATTGGTCGTTTCTAATTGTAACGGATAGAACAGATTTAGATAGCCAGATTTATCGGAACTTTCAAGAGACAGAAGTTGTATTAGAAACCAAAGAACAAAAAGAGAACTATTATAGACCGAGTAGTAGAAACAAGTTAAGAGAATACTTAGAGTCTAATAGATCGTATGTATTTAGTTTAATACATAAATTCGGTATTGAAAAAGGGAAAACCTATCCAAAACTTACAGATCGTAACAATTGGATTGTAATAGTTGATGAAGCACACAGAACACAGTATAAAGGATATGGTGAAAATATGCGTATTGCCTTGCCAAATGCACAGTATATTGCTTTTACAGGGACTCCTTTATTACGAAGCGCATTAACAAAAGATTGGTTTGGACCTTATGTCTCAGAATACAATTTTGCTCAAAGTATAGAAGATGGGGCTACCGTACCTTTATACTATAAAAAATCTGTACCTAGGGTTGATCAAATTAATGAGGACTTAGTAGGCGAAGCTGCTGAAATTTTAGAAAATGAAAATCTAACGGAGGAGCAAAAGAAGAAACTTGATAGAGAATATTCAACTTTACTTCAAGTAGTGCGTCGAGAAGACCGTTTACAGGAAATTGCAAAACACATAGTACAACATTATCCATATAGACTGGATGTTCTTAATGATGAAAAAGATCGTAAACCCATGAAAGCAATGGTGGTCTGTATAGATAAGTTTACGGCAGTTAGAATGTATGAGTTTGTGCAATTGGCTCAAAAGGAAGAAATTAAAGATTTAAGAAAGAAGATTGCTAGAGAACAGGATTCTGAAATAAAAGAACGCTACAAAAGAGCAATTACTTTTATGGAAGAAAGTAAAATGTCTGCAGTGGTTAGTCAGGAAGGTTCAGACAAAGAGGAAAAAGAGATTTTTGAGAAAGAAGGACTTAATATTACACCGCACAGAAAGCTAATGGATCATCCTGATGAAGATGGTCGTAATATTGAAGATTACTTTAAAGACCCAAACAGTCAATACCGTATAGTCTTTGTGACCGCAATGTGGCTAACCGGTTTCGATGCTCCTGCAGTATCTACGTTATATTTAGATAAACCATTGCAGAATCATACCTTAATGCAAACTATTGCCAGAGCAAATCGAGTTTTTGAAGGCAAAAAGAATGGTTTAGTTGTAGATTATTTTGGAGTATTTAGAAACCTTAAAAAAGCCTTAGCAGATTATGCAGAAGGAACTCAAGGAAAGAGTCAAACAGATGATGAAGATGAGTTTCCTGTAAAAGAATTTGAGGATTTATTGGCGCTTTTAGATCAGGCAATTTTAGAAACAAAAATATACTGCAAAGGATTAGGTGCGGATATTGATGCCATTTTAAATTTAGGAGAAAGAGGTTTTAAGGAAGTTGAATTGTTTCAAGAATACGCAAATATAATTCTTGAAAAAGATGAATATAAGAAGCAGTTAGGTTTATTTGTAAACACTATTGTAAGCTTGTACGATTCAGCAAAACCAGAAATATATGGGTATCCTCAAGTAAAGAAAGCAAGGGATGTATTTGAATATTTACGTAATGTAGTTGACAGACATGTTGATCAAGATGAAGCAATAGAAAGGGCTAAGAAAAATTTAGATACTTTATTAGACTCCAGTGTAGTTGGGAAAGGAGATTTACAAGATCAAACGCATGATTATATAATTGACAACTCTACTAAAATAGATTTAAGTAAGTTAGATTTTGGTAAGTTAAGAGCAGAGTTTCCCGAAAAGAAGCATAAGAATATTCAGTTCGCTGATTTACGAGAACTAATGGAAGTTAAGCTAAAACAAATGTTAGCTCAGAATAAAACTAGAGGGTCATTTTTAGAACGTTTTGAAAAAATTATAGAAGATTATAATTCTGGCAGCTTATCTATTGAAGAGGCCTACGAAGATTTGATGAAGCACGCTGAAAGCATGTCTGAAGAACAAGAACGAGCTGCAAAAAGTGGGATGACCGAGGAGCAGCAAGAACTTTTTGATTTATTAAAGAAAGAAAAATTAACTAAAGAAGAAGAAAAAAATGTAAAACTTGCAGCTGCTGAGTTACTAGTAATTTTATTTGATGCCGATAACAAAATTTTAATCCAAGAATGGCATAAGGAAAAAGCCACTCAAGAAATGGTAAGACAGGAAATTAAGAAAATCTTGAATAAAGATTTACCACAGTCTTATGATAGAAACATATTCGCAGAAAAGACGGATGTTATTTTTCAGCATTTTTATGAGTTAGCAGAAAGAGGTAGAGGTTTTGCAGCTTGATCCAGTTGATTTAATACAAAAAAAACAAACAAAACCATTTTAAAAAATAAGTGCATATATATTGCACACATAATAGTAATATTTGCAAAGTTCTTTGAAAACCCAAACTGAAATTATTGAAAGCATATGCTGGCCTGATGATTAATTCAAAGGCAATAATCGGCATATAATCCTATAGAAATATAGGATGAATGTTATTTGTTAATTGTAAATAGACATGGCAAATAAAGAAAAGACTTTTATGTTTTTGATAACATTGTCATTATTTCATTTACAGTTCATATAATTTATTTTTTTTTAAAGGCTTGAATGCTACTAAGGTTTTCAATCGTCATACAAAATGAATAAAAGGTTTGGGTTTCAAGAGCTTTATTAATTTAATAATGAAAACAACAAAAGAAGATATAGCGTTAATACGAGAAAAATTTAATTCTCTTTCTACTAAAGAAGATTTGGTAAATCTACTTAATGTAGCAAACGTATTATTATATGGGGAAGACGCATTTACTTTAAAAGAATCAACTTTAGCTTATTATGCTAATCCTGCTTTTTGTACTGAAAGATACACTTCATTTGAAATTAACAAAAAAAGCGGAGGTACAAGGACCATAAATGCTCCGGTAAAAGGATTAAAGTCTATTTTAAAAACTTTAAATTTTGTGCTACAATGTATATCGGAACCACATCATAAAGCAACCGGATTTGTAATTAACAAATCTGTAGTTACAAATGCAAAATTCCATGTTGGCAACCATTATGTTTACAATATAGATTTAAAAGACTTTTTTCATTCTTTTGACAGAAACAGAGTGAAACTTGGCTTTATGCAAAAGCCATTTAATCTTAATAAGGATAGAGAGCCTATTGCCTTTCTTTTATCTTGCCTATGCACTCACCCATTTAAAGTAGATGATAACTTAAAAATAGTTTTACCACAAGGTGCTCCTACATCCCCTACTATATCTAATATTCTATGTTCCACTTTAGACCGCAGGTTAAACGGGTTAGCTAAAAAATTTAAGATCAATTACTCTAGATATGCTGATGATATTACCTTTTCATCACAAGTAAGTGTTTTCAAAAGAAAAGACTTTCAAAAAGAGTTACTCAGAATTATAACCGAAGATCAAGGTTTGGTACTTAATGAAAAGAAAACTCGTTTACAACAGTCTGGATATAGACAGGAAGTCACTGGGCTAATTGTTAATGAAAAGGTAAACGTAAGTAGACGATATATCAAAAACCTGAGAATGTGGCTTTATTATTGGGAGAAATATGGTTTTAAAAGAGCGGAGATAATTTTCAAAAAAAATTACATTTTAGATAGAGGTCATATCAAAAAAAGTGAGCCTAATTTCATTAATGTAATTACTGGTAAACTAGAGTACTTAAAAATGGTTAAAGGTCCGTTTGATTCTACTTTCATTAAGCTAAATTCTCGATTTGAGTTATTATTACAAAATGAAAGTATGTTAGAACAAATACTAAAAGTTTGGGAAAACCAAGGTATTGAAAAAGCAATGGAATTGTATAATAAATAAAATAAGGACTTGTGAATAAATTCAGTTTTATAAACCAACTACTACAAAAAGAAAAGTTCACAGCTTCGCAGAAAGAGCGTGTACTAAAACTTGTAACAAAAGAATTGACAAGAGTAGAAGGTAATGAGCAACATATACTGAATGAGATTCAATTAATAAAAGAGAAAATTGGATTAGCTGATGAAATTCAACCAAAACAATTAACTGATGATGAGGAAGTAATGGATATTTTCGACATAGTTGTCGGTGTAAATGGAGAGGTTAGTTCTAGAAAAAAAGCACAAACACCATCTAAAGGTATTACCTCTACAAAAATTGATAATACTGATAAAAAATACTCAGATGAGGAATTTATGACACTTCTGGGTATAGAAAATAACAAGCCTAAACAGGTAAGTAATAATAAAGGTTTTAAAATATTAACTGACGCAGCAACTAGTAAACCTAAAAAAATAATCAGTGATGAAGGCTTTAAAATATTAATTGACGCAGCAACTAGTATCCCTAAAAAAACAATTGGTGATGAAGGTTTTAAAATATTAACTGAAGGAATAGAAAAACATACCGCGATAAATGGCGAGAATAAAGAGTTTGAAAGCAAACTATTTATAAAGGAATATTCAAACACCTTAGAGTATACTTGCAAAAAAAAAGAAAACGGAGAGATTGACCCTCGAATTACAAGATTAGAAGATAAAAAGGAAAAACTTTCAAATATCTATATTCCTAAAAACCTTGAAACTTCTTTATTAGAAAATATTTACAACAATCATGCAAACCGAAGTAATTTGGACATAGAAAAAATTGTAAATAAGATGTTTTTTTTAATAGCACAAAAAAACGTCAATGAAGGTATTTATGAAAAAATTGAAATATCTCGAGATACTTACATTATACCAGAAGATATAACTCAGGATATTATTGATTTCTTTGATAAAAATATGATAACAATGCAGGGAGCTCATGTTAAAAATATTAAAGGAGCTAAAAACGATGGAGAAACATTAATTGATGAAGAGAGAGCGAAAAAGAGTAATGTCAGATTCTCTAATCACAATAAGGATTATTCAAATACTAACCTGGATAGAGTATCAAATAAATATTTAAACACGAAGGAAAAATTTCATAATCCAAAAAAAGTAAATGAATGGCTGCAATATTTCACTATAGACAATACGGCTATTAAATTTAGCACACATCCCTGGGATGACGACTTATATAACTCCTATCAGGATTATATTAGCGGTCTAATGGATGAACATAAAAAATATGACTTTTATAGCTTACAAAAGTATAGTACAGATTTATATTGGAACAAAATATATCCTTTTCTGTTTCAGAATAAACCTACGAAAATTGAGCTTTCAGGTGAAAAACTATTTGGGTGGGGGCGATATAAGATTGGTCTAGGATGGCAATATCCTAATGATGTTAAATCATTTTGTAAGAATAATTTTGATGGCAAAGGAATAATGGCATCTACTCCCCTAACAATGGAACTTCCAAAAGACAGAGTTCCAAATATCCCTGGAAAAACTTTAAAAACCTTTGAGGATGTAGTGAATATATTTAAAAATGAAATAGAATTTCGACAAAATAGTTTTTGGGTAGGAGTAAAAACAGAATTGCAAAAAAATCTACCCAATCATAATGTAAATAAAACTCAACTAGATAGTTTAAAAGGATGTTCTTTCTACACCAATACTGAAAACATACTAAAAGCAATTTCTAGAATATTTAAAATGATAAAATCACGGTCAGAAAGTCAATCTATAAATATTTCTTGTACTCTAGATTGTGATAAAAATCTCTATGTATTAGAAATACTTCATTTAAATTCATATTCAGATATGCATATTCATCACCCAAAACTGATAGCTGAAAAAACTGGTGACATTTCAATTTTAAGGACAACACTATTAAGTTTATGTGACTTTTCTATAGAATCAAGATTTAAGGATGACGATGGAAATCTTCTATATGCACGTATCGATTATTTATATGATGAAGTAGAATCAAACGAATGGAAGCCATATGTTCAAAAGAACATTAAAGATTCAGGTGGATTTAAGTTTATTTTAAAATTTTTAGTTGGATGAAAAAAATATTACTGATAGAAGATAGGCCAGGCAGACAAGCACAATTTTTCAATAATGATGAAATTACTTATTTAAATAGTTTGAATTATTTAAACATGCCAAGTGAAGATAAATGTAGGGAGTGGCTTAATGTCTTAAATTCTAAAGAGCAAAATGGTTTTAACACCTATAATTTAGTAATAGTACATAAGTCTTCTCTCAAGCCAATTGGCTTATCGAATTTACGTGAATTATGTAAAAAAAATCAAATCGACTTGATACTATTTAGTGGTGGTCTAAGTCAAGTTCTATATCAAACAATGGAATTTAAATCTTTATCAATTAATTCTTCTAATTTATATACCGATAGACTGAAAGAATTTTTAGAAAATTACTCTAACGGCTTAATTGTAAGTCTATTAGAATTAGTTTATGGTGATCAATGGAAATTAGAAGTATTACTTAGATATAGACAGCTTAAAACGAGATATGATGCAGAGCCGAATAATGAGGTGAAATTTGAGTTAGAAGATCAGATTTCTACCCTCGGGCAAACCATAAAAGACGAAATTAAAAATATTGACAATTCAATTGATAAAATATTTATTTCAATATGAACGCACTACTCATTCACAATGATAATCTACCAACAATTTTAATCAATAACTTCAAAAATCAATTGAAGTTTGATATTGGACAAGCAAAAATACTGGAATATGACTTTTCATTTGATAAGGAAGCACACAATCAATTATACAAAGCTTTTAAAGGTGAAAAATTTAATGTAATATTTATTCCCTACAGCTTATCGACGAATAATTATCTTGAACTTTCTGGTTTAAGGATAGCCCTACACATAAGATTAACCGATGAGTTTAATCACAAAACTATTCCAATAGTCTTTATAGCTCACGAAACAAAAGAGCAAATAGCTAAACTATCTGATTATGGAAGTTTTCTTTTTTCTTCAGGAACATTTAGCACAACAAAATTCGAATATAGACAATTAGAGCAACAGTACGAATGGATAATAAATAATTGGAGAACTGATAACAAACCTTCATTGAGCTTCTCTGAATACAATAAATTCCTTTCAAGAATAAAAATAAAACCACCTGATAGTCACCAATCGAATCATAGCCTAACAAATGAATGGGCTATGTATAAATGGTCAAAAGCTTTAGGTAATTTAGGCGATGAGAATGAAGAATTGGGATTAATTGACAATACGGTTTCGACAGATTTATATTTTAAATATCTAATAGCAGTTAATAAAATAGAGCAATCAGATATTGGAACTTCTTTGGAGTTAGGACTTAAAAATAAAGGAAAGGTTTTATTAATTGATGATGAAGCAAATAAAGGATGGTACGAAATATTCTGTACGCTTTTATGTGATAATAACCCTAAGATGATAGATTTTCATTACATAGATGATAATTTACTGCGTCATAAATCACAAGAAGAAATCATTAAGTTATGTAAAGAGGAAGTCTTAAAAATAAAAGATCTGCCTGACGTTGTGATTTTGGATTTGCGTATTCATCCTTCAGATTTCACTGCTGAATCCATTAATGAAATGACTGGATTTAAAATCTTGAAAGAAATCAAGAAAATAAATCCAGGAATTCAAGTAATTATTTTTTCGGCAACAAATAAAATTTGGAACCTTCAAGCTCTTTTAAAAGAAGGAGCAGATGATTTTATAATCAAAGAAGGTATTGAGAATAGTGCTGATGATAATTTTTCCTATGAAACTATTACAAAGTTTATCGAATCAATAAATACCGCATTAGATAGAAAGTTTTTAAAAGAAATATCAAGTATCTGTTCTGCCATAAAAGGACGATTAGTAAATGAATTTATTGATGATAAAGATCCCTATATGGATTTTATAAAAGATAGCAAAATACAGATTGATTTAATCAAGCTTTCTTCGCTCAATATAAGCCATTTAGATTCCATGACCTTAGATGTTGTTTTTTTAAATTGTTATAATTATTTAGAAAAATTTAAAAATTATTATGTAAAAAATAAGAATCTCAATATTGTTTTAGGTCTTGATGAAATAGAGATGAACAAGTACTATTTTTCAAAAGGCAGAGCAATAAATGAAGGCAAATTCATTAAAGATAAAAGAGAAGACAAACCGAGTTGGTTTAATAGTCTAGCCGGTATTTTTATCGATTATTTCGAAATAGCTAATTTAAATAGTGTAGATATTAAGAATTTAAATAGTGTAAAAAATTGGAGAAATGATTACATCCATAATGACAAAAGTTATTTTAAAAAAGTAGAATTAATGTTGATTTTCAATTTATGTTTGAAAGCTACTAATGGAATAAGGGAATAAGGGAATAAGGGAATAATTTATTAAGAGACAAGCATGAAACTACTAACCCATTTCAAAAATCTGAACCTAACTCAAGATCAGAAAAATGCTTTAGAAAAATTATCTAGGTTTTTTGAAAGTGATGATAGTATTTTTATTCTTCAAGGTTATGCTGGTAGTGGTAAAACAACACTATTAAAGGGAGTAGTTGAATATTTGAAAAGTACTAAGAAGAATCTTCAATTAATGGCACCTACCGGTAGAGCTGCAAAAATACTAAGGGATAAAACAGACGATGGTAAAACCATACATAGTGTCATTTATAATTTAAAAAAGCTAGAGACCTTAAATGCTGGTTCTGATGAAGTTGCAGATCATAGTATCAAATACTCCTTTCCCATTGATTTAAACAATAAAAACGAGCAAGTCTTAATCATTGACGAAGCTTCAATGATTTCAAGTAGAGAGTCTAAAAATGAGCTTTTTGATTTTGGCACTAACGTTCTACTTGATGATTTACTTAACTATGCCTTCTCTTCCAATAAAAACAATAAAATCATTTTTGTAGGTGACCCTGCGCAGCTAGCACCAGTAGGCGACAATAATTCATATGCTTTGGATTTGGAGTATTTTAAAAACTTAGGATACTCCGTTCAGATGGAAGTATTAACAGAAATTAAACGTCAAGAAAATAATCTAATATTAAAAAATGCTACTCAAATAAGAGATGTTTTGAATGCTGAGCATAGAAATGAATTAAAACTGGAGTTTGATGACAAATCTTATATAGAATTAACCAATATTGATATTATTGATAAATTCATAAATGCATATCCTCAGCCTGAACTTGGTGATGGGGTCATCATATCATTCTCGAATGCGCAATGCTACCATTACAATTATGCTATTCGTGAAGCACTTTACCCTAACGAAAGGGATATTCTTTCTGGAGATTTGGTTTTAATCAATAACAACAACTACCATACCTATTCAACTGAATTATATAATGGTGATATCGCTAAAGTAATAGATGTAGATAAAAATACAGAAACACTTTCAGCTCCAGTTTGGGCGGTAAAGAACGGAAAAAAAGTTAGAGTCACCATTTCGTTGAATTTTAGGCAGATTACTATTCGGATCCCAAATTACGACGGGGAAATCAAATGCTATATCATAGAAACCTTGCTAAACTCGATAGATAGAGATTTAACAATCGAAATGACCAAAGCATTGTACATCAATTTCGTAATGCGTTTTAATGAGGAACAGGATAGACGTAAAGAATCGGGTCTTCAAATACACAAAGTAGGTTCTGAAGAATTTAAACAAGCACTTAAATCTGACCCATATTATAACGCATTAAGAGTGAAATATGGATATGCAATTACTTGCCATAAAGCTCAAGGTGGCGAATGGGATAAAGTATTTGTTGACTATTCTGGGCGCATTGGTTTATATAACGATGCCTTGAGATGGTGTTATACAGCTACCACAAGAGCTGTAAACACTTTATACGCAATAAATCCACCTCAATTTACAAACTTTAGTAAACTAAAATTTTCAGAAGTCGTTTCAGTTAATAATATTCCTAAAAATGCCTTATCTCTCACTCATGTTAACACATCTCCTTTTCATAATTCAGAACATCATAAGGGTAAGAGCTTGAAGTTTTGGGAAATTAAGGAGGCTTTAGAGGAAGAGTCGTTTGAAATTACAAATGTAGAGACTTCTGGTTATTTAGAACGATACACTGTGATTGATTCACAAAACATAAAGTATTTCATTCAGGCCAGTCATAAAGAATCTGGACATTTTATAGATACTTTCAAAATTCAAAATTCATCAAATACTCCTTTAGAAGAAGAATTGGAAAAGGTTTTCAATACTAAAAAAAATAGTACTTACTATGTTAATTATAAACCAAGTCTAAATCATCTAGAAATTCTACATTCGGTAATGCGAGAATCATGTGCTGAACTAGATATTTCAATTACAAATATTGAAGAACAACTTGATAAATACTATGTGACATATTATTTACGAACTGATAGTATATTTTCATACATACAGTTTTATTTTAAAGGCAATGGTAATTTCTCTACAGCTATGCCTAAAACCTTTCAGTCTGAAAATGATTTAAAATTAAATTCACTCATCAAAAAACTTACTAATTATGCCATCTAAAGAAATCAAAGAATTAAGACAAGCTGGTAAGTTAGAAGAGGCTCTTACTATGGCAAAATCTGAGTTAGAAGCTCAACCAGATAATATTTGGGGCAAAAGAAATATTAGCTGGGTCTATTATGAATATCTAAAAAAATACGCTACTGAATTTAATTGTGATGATTTTATTGGGATATTAAACAAATTAAAAGGTCTTAACCTTCTAGAGAACGAGGTTATGATTTTTGATAATGCAGCGTGGCAAATAGCAAGTATTATTTTTAAAATTCAAAAAATCGAACCCGTTGACTATTTTAAGATAAATACAATGTTTGACATTGTAAAAGAATTTCATTTTACAAAACCTTCAGATAGTTATAGTTTGCTATATAAATCATTTCACAAAGGTTACCAAAATTGGTCTCGTTATCTAGAGTTTTCAGATTGGTGGGGATTTGAGAACTTTCGTCCTGAGGATTATTCTACAGAACAATATAATGGCAGGCAAATAATGGCACTTGCAGAACAGGCATATATTGCATATTCGAAATGTTTAATTGAAGGTGAACCATTAGATGCTTATGGAAAACAAAAAAGAATTGATATTGATAAAATAAATTCCTATTTACCTAAATTAGACAAGATAATTGAAGAATATCCAACGTACCAATATCCACCTTATTTTAAGGCTAAACTACTATTAGCTCTCGGAGAAGATGACAATGTTTTAAAAGCATTCTTGCCTTTTGCAAAGCAAAAACGCAATGACTTTTGGGTTTGGGAGTTAATGGCAGAAATTTTCGAAACAGATACTGAGATGCAATTTGCTTGTTATTGTAAAGCGTTGAGTTTAAAAACCAGAGAAGATTTTATTGTTAAAACGAGACAAAATTTTGCAGAATTACTTGTTTCAAAAGAACTCTATGAAGAGGCGAAGACTGAAATTAGTAAAATTATAAAAACACGTAAAAAGCATGGGTGGAAAATAAATAATCAATTATCACAATGGATAACTACTGATTGGTATACAAATAATGACACATTTAAGGATAACAATATTCTTTACAACAAACATCTCAAAAAGGCTGAAGAAATATTATTCCAAGATGTGCCTACTGAAAAGGTTGTAGTAGAGTTTGTTAATCGCGATAAGAAGATTATCAATTTTATCAAGAGTAAAACCTATCATGGTTTCTTCAATTATGAAGATTTATTAAAAAAGCCGGTTATAGGTGACATATTAGTTGTAAGGCTTCAACCGATAGGAAAAGAGGGCTTTTACAAGGCTTTATCTATTGAAAAATGTACAGAAAAGGATTTAGGCGATTTAGATATAGTTAAACCAATTAATAACGTTTTAAGGCGCAATGAAGGTCAAAGATTTGGTTTTATAGATGATGTTTTTGTTTCCCCTGATCTTATTAATAATCATAAATTAAATAACAATGATTTAATTGATGGTCTTGCATTATTATCTTTTAATAAGAAAAAAGATGCCTGGGGATGGAAGTTGATTAAAATTAATTAAGAGAAGGATAATCTTTCTATTTTTTTCTTAGACTATATCAAAATTACCATCCTTTCCTATTTATTAGTTATTGATTATCTAAATCAATAACTAATAAATTACAAGATAATTTCTCTATTAATCAGCCCCCTTTTACCTAATTGAGGATGTTATTTTTAAAACATCAATAGTGCTATTACAATAATTTCATTTCCTTTTTATCTAAAAAAGCATTGCATACTCGTACTTCAAATAGAATTTCATTTCTAATATCGAATAGTATTCCGAAGTCTCTTCCATATACCACTCTATTCATTGGTTCTGGGGCTAACGAATGTATGAACTCAAATTCATAGATAACCATTCCCTTTCCATATTCACAAGCAATACATCTACTTTCAGAGGTGGTTACATCGCTATACAATTTAGAACCTTCATTTTCTTTCTGCCACCCAGTTATATAAGGTCTAAGCGCTTCAACAAAGTCTATTGAATCTTGAAAATGAGCTATTTGATATTTTTCAAGAATAGCCAGCACTGGAATCATATCTATTTTCTTTATCGCAGCATCCATTTCAATCTGGAATTGTTTTGTCAATTCTGGGGTAAAACAGTCACTGATACTTTTAATAGGTTGCTTAAAATCTTTCATATGCTTTATTTCTTTAATTCATCAATCTTTAATATTAGTAATGGAATCTCTGACTCTTTTTCACGTATTTCATCTTTCATCTTAGCTATATAATTATCCAGTGTCATTTGCTTACCTCTTACTCCAGATTTTTCTTTTTTTAAAGCCTCAATTTTATTCTCATGTTCACTAATTTTTCTTTTCAAGAATAAAACTTCATGCTCTTCTGATGTGATTTTTTCATCAAATGTGCCAATCTTTAAATCTATGTCTATTTTTTCTAGAGATACCTTTGCCTTCTTGTTAGTTAATTCCTCAATACTCTTTTCATTCTTGGATATCTCTATTTCTTTTTCATGAATTTTCATTATTCTAAGTCCAGCCCAGTAATTAAAAACAGTTTCAGCATGTTCATAATTACCATGTACTAGAGAACCACCCTCTTTAAGAAGAAGTGAATAATGATCATTAGAACGATTTTTAAAATCATCCCAAGAATTAACTCCCTTATAGGACCTATAAATTGGGTAAGCCGCTAGTAGCAAACCAACCGGACCTATAGCAATACTAATTACTTTTGACATACCCGTATAAAAAGCAAAAGGCAGTGCCACCCCAAGCGCTGAACTTAGAGCACCTACAGTTGAAGATGCTAACAAATACACACCAAAACCTGATAATTGAGCAGCACCGATAGTAGATAATGCTGTTATAGAAGCAACCTGATCTTTAGTTAGCCCCTTAGCTTGAAGTTCGTTAAGAAAATGCTTTTTTTCAGTTTCAGATAAATTGTTGAAATTATTAGAAAACAACTTTACAAATAGAGTGGACTCTTTTTCGTAAATAGAATCAGTCTTTAAGAACTTAATCTTATTCTTCTCGGCTATTTTATTTAAAAACTCAGGATAATCCATACCCTTTTGAAAAAGTCCTTTAGCTGGTAAAAGAAGTTTTGATAATTTTAGTTCTAAACGTTGTTTCTTATCCTCTTTCTTCTGAAGATTAAACATTTTATAAAGAACTTCTAATTCTTGAGGATGAAGAATATTTAATGGGTAATTCATGATAAAAACTATTACTTTTTAACTTGATCAAATTTATTAATAAAGTGTGCAAAATAACCGCACTCTATAACCAGCTGCATTAATCTATACTAATGTTATAAATGATATCATGACTTACATCTTTTCTTATCTCAAACACCTGATTATCCATTTTCATATCATTTGATGTCAACCTATCTATTGGTTTTAAACCGTGAGCGATACCAGCATCTATTCTAATACTAAATGATGTTTCTTCTGATTTAAACTCAAAATAACGATAGTGAGGTAATCGTCGCTCTTCTTTAAAATCGATAGCAAAATCAAAATTTGCAGAAAGCTCCTTAAGATCATATACGTAATCATCAAGTTCTTTATAATTGTGGATTATATACTCTGGATAGTTGAAGCTTTTAAAATCTGCTTTAGATAAATGCACATTGAACTGAGAAACCTCTATTGACCAGATTTCTCTGATTTGATTTATAAACTGTAAAATTAGGCGTAACGAAAACTCGGACTGATTATACTTATCGAAATAAGAAACCTGGTATTTCTTACCACTTACCTTTGACAACATTTCTTTAAAATTTGAAAGATTTTCAGACATTAACAACGCTACATCATTACTTTGGCTGTTTCTAGGTAGATTTCCCTTAATTCTAGATTCATATAAATTACTGGTTGAAAAGTTTGGCACTACATAACCAGCATGATCCAACGATATGAAATTTTCAACTTTATAAATCTTTTCTTTAAGATCTACAGACCATTCTGGACTTAAGCTATCATAGCCTTCATTAGAAATATAACCAACACACTTGTTATTTTGCAAAATTACAGATGCATGAATCGCGTAGTTTTTAAGCTTATTACCTATACCTTGCTTTAGATTAAAATTATAAGATAATAAGTGTACTGAGATTTTCTCTTGATTGTTTGAGTATCTAATTTTACCTTCAACTATTAAGTTGACAACTATTCTTTCTCTCTTTAATTCCTCTAACCATTTTAAACTTTCAATGTCCCATTCGGAAATTGTATTGTTAACATGAATATTAATTGATTTAATACCGTAATGATAATTAAGTCTTTTAAGTTCATCATGCATAGAACCAAAGACCAAACTAACATCATTATTAGGTGTATCTAAATCTTTAGGAAGTTGATTTTCTAGTGCAGCACGCAACCAATCAATAGCCAAATGACGATCCAAATCTTCAATATGCCATTGTGTACTTCTATCTATCATGCATTTAGTACATGCATTTTGGCAATCACAATTATCTAAAACTTGCAATGCAAGATTCAATATTTTTTCTGCATACAACCTGAATTGCGATGCGTAGCCGGCACCACCTTTTGCTGTATCATATATAAATATGGTTTGATAACCTTTGTATTGTTTAATACCAAAACCTAATTCAGATTCTTCTACAGCCAAATACTCAGCAAGAGACTTACTAAAAATCACCCCTAATGAATATGCTAGCATTTTATCATTAACGAATGATTGATTTTTATTTTTTAGGCGTATTTCAGTAAAATCAGTATTAAATCTACTTCCTAAAATTATATGCTCTCGTATATTTTGTGCAGAGCATAAGCTTTCACCATTGTTATCTTTTCCTCCTCTCAAACGTTTATGATCTTCTAAACGTTCCGTAGACATCTCGACCCTTCCACAATCTAGACACAAGCTATACCCCTCGCCTTCTCCTGTATTATAAAATAGTACTTGGGTTTCCGTTTCACTTGAACTAGTTCTAAAATCAATGAATTGATTCTGATCTTTAGCCCAAGGCTTAATATTCAACAATAGAGGTTCTAAATATTGAGGTTTACTTTTTTCAGAAATAACTCTTGTTGGAGTACTGAATAAATCAATAGAAAATCCTGCAGGTTCAACTAACTCAGTATATGACTTTCTGTCTTCCCCTAAATCTAAACCATTAAAAGAATTAACCGCGTTACATTCTGGACAGTTATCCCCTACTTTCTCTTCTAAATCAACTGTGCGTTGGTATCCACAGCTTCGGCAACCTTGTATAACATTTCTTTCTGTAGCTTGCCCCCAATTGTTTTTCATCACAATTCCTGAAGACTTATAATTAAGCCCATCAATAAGAATATTATTACCCGGAGCAAACTCTGTAAGAGCTCTAGAAATGGTATAACTTGGATTGGATTTAAATTTGCTTTTACTCTTCTGCAAATCTGATAAGGTGATTTTTTCGAAATCAACTATGCCTGTTGGCAAACCTGCATTTGGTAAAAAGTTCTCTTCTGCTAGATAATTAAGTACGAATTTCTGTAAGAATTGACCTTTTCTGTACCCTATCGCTTTATAAGCAGGACTAGAATCTCCAAACTCCTTTTTTAATTCTGAAAGTTTCTTTTCGAAGCCTTCTTTTTGACTTCTAATTTTAATTATAGTTCGGTTAAAATTATCCTTAACAGTTGAAATTAATTCTTCTGAACTTGCTTCTGATAATTGCGTGTCTTTAACAATATAACTAAGCTCCTTTTTATACTGTAAAACTTCATCTCCATCTAACCAATTGAGAAAACTTTCAGCTATGCTTGGTGTATCTTCATAATAAAACTTCTCAATATTCTCTTTTACGTTTAAACCTCTATTGGTATTTTGCTGAGACCTAACAAAAAAGCCGAACAATAATGAATTTACATGTCTCTCAACTATGTTTTTACTATCAAAAGCAAGAATTGGTGAAGCTATTTTATGCTCTAGCGCCCACTTTGGATTATTCATAGTACGCAGACCAATAGGGTTTGGAGCGCAAAATGTTAAAGCCAGAGATTTATTCTCGGAACGACGCCCTGCTCTACCAGTTCTTTGAAGATAATTTGCTGGCATAGGCGGAACATTACTCATTACAACAGCTGAGATACCGCCGATATCTACACCCATCTCCATGGTAGTAGAACAACTTAGAACATTTATTTCTCCATTCTCAAATTGCTCTTCTAATTCTTTAAGCCTTCTCTTGTCTTGCTGAGCTGAGTGCTCACCTGCTAAATATAATTTAGAATAATCAAAAATTCGTTCGTGCAGGTTATTCCAAAGTCCTTTCTCTCTAGCCCCTTGACTATTATTTTCTAACCATAGACTTACTTCTTCATATGTAATTGTATCGTTTTCTTCATTTCTATGAAACGGATTAGAATAAACTGGAAACTCATAATTCTTAGACTCATCTATTTTATAGTTATCAATATTATTTGACTCTAAATTACCTTTAATCAACGGGGAATAACCTCTAAATACTTTATCTATTAATCTATTCGTTACCGGACATAAAAACTCTTTACCTGCTATCTCAAAATTGGTGCTCTCAAAAAAATCAAGCT
Organism: Maribacter ulvicola; assembly: GCF_900155985.1. Lineage (GTDB taxonomy): Bacteria > Bacteroidota > Bacteroidia > Flavobacteriales > Flavobacteriaceae > Maribacter > Maribacter ulvicola. The sequence goes on along the minus strand of NZ_FTMA01000004.1, from coordinate 207,598 downwards.
TAAAACCAGTCCCGTCTTCCTTTAAAACCTTTTGCTGTAGTGTTCTCCATATTTTTTCAAGTAATTCATTTAGCAAGTCTTCTCTTTCCTCACTAATTTCAGCTCTATCATGCCATTCTAATCCTGCACAAATCAATAAAACCAAACGAGATTGAGCAATGGACTGAGGGTTATATAATCTCCACTTGGTAGCATTAACAATTTCATTATTTGAAGGATAGATTGAATCTGAACGGTAAAACTTAGAGGTAAATACCCGCATCGCATCATCGAAGAAAATGTTAAAATTATATCTAATTATATAATCTATAGCAATCTTTAAAAGATCCACCCACTCCGTATTATCAATCCCCATTTTTACAGCTATATCAGGTGCCTGAAGATTATCAAGACTTGGATAAACGATATTTATTAAACCAAGATTTTCTAAAGATCGCTCTCTTGGTATTCTTCTTGCAAATTGGTCATATAATAGTGATTTAGCATATGCTTCATTCTCAATTGCTAAATTATTACCTCTTGCTCCTTTTTTAAATAATGTTTTAAAATCCTCTTTCTCTTTAATAAAATCAACAATTTCTCTCCATGAAGATCTACTAGCTAATAAATTTGATGAGTTACCGCTTTGTTTCAACGCGGCATCAATTGCATCAATATCTTCTTGTAATCTTATCTTTCTAAATGGAAGTGTATTTTCAAGATCTATTACCAATTTAGCTCTCTCTAAAAGTAATTCACTTCTACTTGAATCAATCTTATTAGCATGGGCTTTTTTTAAGAGGTAATGATATACTTGATAACGAATCCAATCGCTTTCACTATCAATATTAATTAAGGCTGAAATCTTTGCCGTCCCTTGTCTACTGTCAGTAAATGAAATATACTTTCTTCCTTTATAAAGAGTTTTTGTCGTTTGCTTTTCTGCAACTTCAGTTTGATCCAATACTATATCTGAAAGAATTCTATTGGTAAATGCAGATGAAATTCTAAAATGAATTGGATACTCATTTTGATTTCCACAATGAGGACAATGAGTATCATCTGTCATGAAAAAATCTTCACTACCATAATCAATAGTATCATCATTGTTAATACCACAGGGAGTTAAATCAATATCTTGATTAATTTGATCTCTATTAATTAGTCTAATTAACCCATTATCTCTTATTTCATCATTTCTTTTTTCTTCGTCTTCATTATCAGTCTCATTTTCTACACTAAATGCTTCATAACCTAAAGATGCTTTTTGTCTTATTCTATCTAATTTTGGAGTTGCTCCTTTAACTCTTTCTCCCTCCATCATCATATTACCACAACTTCTACATGCAATAAGTTCTAATAAAGGATGGCCACAAGAACATTTTTTACCTGCGATAGTATACATGGTACCCATAGCTTTATTAGGTTTTTCTCCCTTATGTTTATCACATTTTTTGTTCGTACAAACATAGACACCACCTATTCCTCTCGTAAAAAAATGCCCTCTAACTGGAAGTAAATTTTCATTATTTACCTTATGCTCTGAAAGAGTATCAATTATTGCAAGCTGTTCTAACTTATTGGAAACATTAAAATCTTTACCTATTTCACTTTGAGAAATCGCTTTACTATTTAAAAATTTTTGTCTCAGAAGTTTTATGTTGTTTTTAGATAACACAGGAGACAAACTAGGTATATCTTGATCTACAATTTGATTGTTTACACGTTCACCTGTAATAACCTCAATTTGATCTTTAGAAATTCCGCATAAATCTGACATGAATTTTTTAAGAGAATCTGTATTTCCACTACCTACGGTAGCTGAGGTAATTGCAAATCTTACATCCTCTATATTCACTTCAAATGCAGATACAACACGTCTTATTAGCAGGGCAATTTCAGCGGCTTTAGAACCAGTTAAAGTATGGGCCTCATCTAATAATATCCACCTTAACGCTCCTTTAGATTTTTCTATTATTGGCACATCTGCATTACGAACCAACATATACTCTAACATTGTTGGGTTTGTGAACAAAACTTGAGGAGGTGTTGCTCTAATTTGTTCTCTAGAAATTAATTCTGGTAACGCTTTTTGTTTTTTATCCTTACTACTTTCTTTATTTGGTGTATCACCTGTTAGCAGCGCATACTTAACTCCATCTAGAGCAGAGCACCAAGCGTGCATACGTTTTCTTTGACTAGCTATCAACGCATTTAAAGGATACAAGAAAATAGCATTTACTCCATCTTGATTTTTACAGTTCTCATGAATATCATGTATAACGGGTAGCATAAAACATTCCGTTTTACCAGAACCTGTTCCGGTAGTAACCGCAATCGATTTCTTTTTATCCAGAAGAATCTTCCAACTTTCTAATTGATGTTTGTATGGTTTTCTGTCCTTTGGGAATCTAAAATCTTTGTCTTTAATAGCGTCTAAAGCATTTACAAACTCTTGATTAAATATTCCTGCAGATTCTCCAAACTCAATTTTACCTTGTTCCCACGGAAAAGTATTTTGAAAAACCGCGTCTGCCATAATTGGTTCTTGCGAAAGTAAAAATCTAAAATAGTCTTGCATTTCTTTATCTCCTGTAGCCCAAAGCGAGAGAATTGCATCGGTTAATCTATTTTCAGTTTTAGAATAAAAGTCTTTGAAATTCATAGGTTTAGTTTCTGTTAAGGACATGTAAAATGATACTATTATAAAAATCTGGTTTCAAATATTGGCTATACTGGATGTTTCTCCTAATTACATCCCTAAAGTCATCACCTCCCCATATAGGGTTCTCATTTTCAATATTGTTAATTGATTCTGCAACTGCAATTGGTGATCTCAATAATACTTTTACTGCTTTATGCTGTTCAATTTGAACACTATAAGTACTATTAATTTTAGGACTGTGATATGGAAGCTCTTTTAAAACTCTTTCACCTAATTGCTGACGAAGATCTAATATATCTCTTTGGGAAATACTGTTAGTCTCGATTTTGGCTCCGCTAATAAATTTAAAAAGTTTCGTCTGACCATTTAAACTTAAATAGGATGAAAGAAGTTCTAGAATATGATTGTAGTAGTTATTACCAGTAAGCTCATTAACTTCTTCTATAGCATTACCCCAATCTATTTTTGAAATCCAATGAAAGCAAAAACCTAAATCTTTCTCCATCTCTGGAATAACATTTTGGATATATTCATTGGGGTCATGATGATTAATTCCCAAATAAAGAAAAGCCCTTGACGCCACATTTGAACTTCTAGAAATTGCTCTTAATTGGTCAAAGGTTGAGAATGGGATATCAAAATCTATACAGATTTTGAAATAAGACAATACTTCTTTCCAAATTTCATCGCTAAAGCCCGCTGAAGAGAGATTGGTATGATATTTTTCAATTCTTTCTGCCTTATCAATACCCGAGTAAAATTCAGTAGTTCTAACAAATCTTGGCATCAATTGCTTACCATCTATTTTAGAAGAGAACACTATTAATTCGTTAGACTCAATAGATGTTGGGATTTCATAACCACTTTCTATTTTAGTTAAAGAAATTGGTGTAATTTTTTCAGAATTACAATTTAGAGCTACAGCATATAATTCTAATTTATCACTTGAGTTAAATACATCTACACGGTATTCTAATTGATTGCTAACATCTAGTGTGTGGCTAAAACCCGAAATTCGATAAGTCCTTCTATAGCTACCTTCTGACAATTCTAAAGTAACCGTATTTTCATGATTCATGACGTCAGCTAAATATAAAAGCCTAACAATTTCATCTTTATAAGCTATTAATGGCTGTGTTGAATCTTTGATTTCCTTTGTAATCTTCACATCTGGTTTTAAGCTATTCTTAAGCTTTAACAAGGTTTCTCTTTTTGGAGTACTTAGTATTCTAAGTCCATAAAGATTAGCAAGAGACAAAGGCTGGTTCTCATCAATAATTCCGCCATCACTATCAGTGATAGCCATTCCTTGAAATGGAGAACGCATATCGAAAAACAATTTCTTTTTATTAGAAAGTCCAAAAGAACCTTTTATTATTGAAGGTATTTTTAACTTTTCTTTATTTACTTTCAGTGAATATCGATTTTCAGTTTGCTCTATTTCGACCAAATCTGTCTCACTTAATTTCATTTCATAAAAATCATTATTAGTGAAATCGACTACAGCAGTATCAATAGTTTGCTCCAAAAATCTAGCCTTTAAATTTCCAATATTGAAGAAAGTGTCATGAGCAATTACCCCATCTTTCTCTATTTTTAAATCATAACAACCTTTTGAAATGTTTTTTATTCTACTAAGACTTTCCCATTGTTCTTTACTATTATGCCTTTTAATAAAAGTTGTAAAACGAGAATTATTTATATCATAACCAGAATCATCATATAAGAGAATTTTAGGAAGACCCTGGGTAACGGTTAAATTTGATTTTAACATCCAACTTGGGCGCTTACTTTCAATAATCCAATCAAATGAATCCACACCACTTATATAGGTGTTTTCTTCATTCTCACTCTGAATTTCAACTTCACCTTCAAATGAAACCCAAGAAAGAATTTTATCGTAAATAGAAATGTTGGTTGCAGGTAAAAAGCATTTCCAAGTATTTGGGTAAAGTATAGCTGCATCTTTATTCGATACAGTATACCCTTTTACCAATCGCCATTCGTTGTCATTAAACCTCGACCATAAACTGGGTTCATCTAAATTGGGTATAGTTTGTATAAATTCAGGAAGTTCAGTTTTCAATTCATTTCCAACGACATAAGTATAAGGGATACCTTCTAAAACATCTCTCTCTTCATTTTGATTGCTGTACCAATCCGTTTTATATTTACCATTAGCCATTTTCCGAAAAACACATATTAAATTATCATCCATAAAGAATTGATAATTTCTATCGGTAGGTTCAAATCTTAAAATATCACTTAAAGCTTCCTTTGAATAAGAATCTGCGAAACCCAGTCTTAGTGTAATTTTTGGCGTATCATTTTTAAAACTCAATAACCAATAATTCTTAGGCTTAGATTGTCTCTTCTTCTTGACTAAAGATTTCCGTTTAATTTTTAAAGCAGTTGAAATCTCTTTCAACGACTCCTCACTTTCAAATAACGAATCATATGCACCATCATCATTCAGAATAGATCTTACTATTTCAAAACAATTTTCATAAATAGTATCATTCTGACTAGATTTAGGTAATAAATCTATGATATGGTTTTTAAATATAAAATCTTCTATAGACTCTGGTTGCTCTTCTAAAACTGCCTCCAAAAAAACCTTATAAACACCTTTATTTTCAGCAATATGCTTTAATGGCAACCCGCCTTGCAACAATAATGTTTTAAAATAAAGTGTATTTTGTTTTTTAATCCATTTAACCCCTAGCTGTCGTGCACCTATTTTAGCAAGTTTAAAAAACTCTTCCTTCGTCAGGTTATATTTAAGATTACCCCCAATAGATTCAAATATTTCTTGCTTACTAGGTATACCACCATTATACTTTCTTTTCCACCATACAGCATAGTATAAACAAACGTCTTTAGGGTCTATATTATAAATTTTCCCATATTTTAAAGTAGAAATAAGTCTATCTAAATCTTCATCACTTATCTCATATTTCCATAAAGCTTGTTTTTTATCTTGATCACTGTTTTTTGATATCGTTAGGGTTTGAAAAAATGACATAGATTATTTTGGTTAAGTTTAATAATTAGTTAAAGTAGCCTAGAAAAATATAATTTGATTACGGTTTACCGTAAAGCAGTCTGTTTCATTTTAAAAATCTGATGTAAAGAACTAAAATAACTATGCGGTGTAATTGCACAATTAAGAATTGTAGAGGTTATTCATGGATTTAATTTGCTGTGCTACTTGAATAAGTAAAATTTCTGGCTCTAAGACTTGGACGTCTTGACCGTAGGATAATATTTGTTGGACAAGCTCCCTATTAATTATTGTATCAAACCAAACCTGATTCTTTTTATCTTTTTCAAAAAACAAATCATACCCTGAATGAAAAGGTTTGGTTTTAAAATATTCTTCTCGACCATTATAAAAACGTAAAACAACCCTTTCTTTTATAGCGTTTAAGGGCTTAACAATACCCACCATAGAATTAAAAAACAAATGCCAATCGGTATTTGATTCTACGTAAATTACATCGTTGTTTTTCGTGAAATCAATTAAACGCTCATCTAAGGGAATACTCCAATTTTGAATATTTTTGGTATCATTAAATCCAAATACAAACCATCTATTATTATACTCTTTCAAAACATGTGGATGGAACGTGTATGTAGTTACTTCTTTATCCTTAAATCCTTTATAAGTTATAGTTAAGACCGTTTTATTATTAATTGCGTGATAGATTGGTTTCAACAACTGTATTCCCTTGTATTCATCGTTATGATCATAAAACAAAATATTGATATTATCATTTTTTTGCTTTTGCTCTTCTTCTTGAAACTTTAATAATGCTTCTGATAGCCTATCATATTTAGGATGGTTCTCAAATCGTTGAAGTAATTGTTGAGCAGCATCAATTAAATATTGTTCATAATCCAGTAAGGGTTTATCTGCAATAGTAAAAGATGAATCTGAATACTTTAATATTCTGGCTTTTTCTGGAAGTGGAGCAGCAAAGCCATTAATATTATCTCGAAATACCTTTAAATCTTCCCTAAGTGTTCTAACAGAGATACTCTCATTTGGGTAATGAATTTCAAGAGCTGCATTGAGAGCTATTAATAAATCTTCAAATGAATAAGCTCTTTTCCTAAAATACTCATCTAAAATATTATACCGCAAGTGTGCGTGTTTACTATTAGCCATAGAAAATTATTTATGAGTAAATATCCTATACTAACACATAAAAAGTTAATGATATTGTTACCTATAAAAGTTAAAGTTTTGTAAATGACCTAAATTAAAAATTAATTACCGATTCTTACTTCTCAAATATTTTTCAATTCTTCAGAAAAAAACATATCACAGCTTCCTAATCTTCAAAATCAGATTGACCGAATTGTATAAGTGTTCCGTTAAAGTGTTCTTGACCACGACCATCACTATGGTCATCAATTAAATAATCACCCACTAATAAACCTTTATGATTAGAAATAATTAATCTATCTACCATTTCTAAACCTAGATGCTTTTCTACCCAAAGTCTTTTCTCTGTATAGCATAAAGGATTCAATATAGAAGGTGTGGTAAGTATAAATGGCTGAAAATAATCGCTTTTCAAAAAGAAGTGAAAAGATTCGATTGCATTTTTCATTGGCTCTAAATTCTCAAAGAAACCAGGCTGACTTTGCGGGAATAGAACTTCCGGTTTTTCTATCAATGCCTTTTCATGTGCTTTGCTATAATTGCAAAGAACATCATCCATATCTATATACACTACTTTCTTAACCACGGTTAAATATAAACTGTTCTAAGTATTTAAAGAAACAAATCAATAAACACCTTTAAATTACCAATCATTTATATTCAGTAAATTTGGATTCTAATAACAATAATTAATCTAAAATAGGAATATAAAGAACTTTTAAAATATATACGAAAGCGTTTCGCTTTTGATTGGATGTCAGAAAATCGCCAGTTTTCATCTCACAACCTCAATCAAAGTTTTGACGCCCACGCCACTGCGTGGGCTGTCCTTGTTTGGTTGTTGGGTGTCTGGCGATACCTCTGACGTCAGCAAGTTCAGTTCCACGCTTTTTTTATGGACAACTCTCAAGAAATTAACTATTCGATTATTATCAAGAATAATCCCGACAAGCCAACTTTACAATTACTAAATACTTATTGGGTTTTTGAAAATGGCATTTTCCCCAATAAACCAAAACAGCTATCTACCGAGAATAAACTGAGAATTCATGACATCTATGTAGTGGTAAAAGAATATTCATATGTAGAACTACAATACAAGTGTAGAACATGTGATATGATTCTGGAACAAGAAGTGTATTCTCAGTCCAACTTTTTACAGATTCTTAAGGATGAACCAATCTGCGAGCTTTGTGAGATTAGGGAAGAACTAAAAATAGAAGAAGAGATAAATAAATTACGGGAACAAAAAGAGCAAGAAGAGAAGAAGAAAAATGAACTTTACAGTAAATTAAATGCCGCTGTTGAACATTTTGAAGAAACACAATTTAATAAAGAGGAAGCTCGATTCATGCTTCATTTCATTAGAGAAGGAATCAAAAAAATATCTTTCTTAAATCATGGCGAAAACTATGAGGTCTTCTATAAATTTAATTTGCTAGGTCTTATTCATCTTCAAGAAAACATAGTTGAGAAATATTTAATTGTCAGCTATTCTCATAAACTTGAGGATCTTCTTATGAACTGGTTAAACAAAGAAACTTTAGAGAATATCACTCAAGATACAAGCTCTTGGTCAAGATTAAGTTTTTTACTGGAAAACAATAGGTCTTATCGAAACAGTAACACACCACGTTTCAGCGGAACCATAAGTTTCAAAGAAGACATTATAATAAAAAAACATACTAAATGTCTTTACGGAGTATGGGACAGATCTCACGATGATGCCTGGTTTACCTTAACTCCAACCTCTGACATTATTGTTGCCAATAACAAACCCATACACAAAGAACCTAAACATATTAGGGATATTTTAAACAGGTTTTTAGACAATCCAGAGAATCGAGATTTTTAACCTAATTAATTAGGTTTATGGTCAATAACACAGATGCTATTACACCAAAGAATAGAACTCCTATTATTACAAAGTCTAATTTACTTTCTATATTCTTGATTGAATTTGAAGCACTCATATTTCTATAGTTTAAAATTGTTTTAAAATCGATTTATTTCAGAGGTAAATACTTTAATTACTTATTTAAAAATAAGGGAAAATTCACACATATATGCTAAAGTCGAAAATCGTATTCGAATAAATAATAGCACTCAATTAACCGTACAATATAAAAGTATAATCATGAATGTTAAAAACTTATATGAATTGGTATGGACTACACCAATAAAACAAATATGTAAAGAACATGACATAGACTATCTAGCTTTCAGAAAATTGTGTACTGAAAATAACATACCATTACCTGAGTTGGGTTATTGGACTAAGCTAAGGTTTGGCAAGCATGTTACTAATATTGCTCTATCCGAAGAGGTTGATGAAAGTAAACAGATTGACTTAAGTGAATTGAAAAAAACCAGAGGAATCGTGAAATAAAACCACAGATTATAATTCCTAAGAAAAAACATCCATTAGTAGTAAAAACCAAGCAGCAATTAACAATTACAAAATCTTATAGAGATTCAGTTGTTAGAACCCAATATAAAAGACAAAAAGATATACTTCCCATACATACTGATAAAAAGCTACAAAAAAGAGCTCTAAACTTCATGAACATTTTTATAGCGAATGCAGAATTACGAGGTATAAATATTAAGTTTAATCTTGGCACATGTTATGTCGAACTTTACAATCAAACCATTCAAATAAATCTTAGACAGAAATACCATCGTGAAAAGAGAATTACAGAGGGAGGATGGAGTACTCATGATTTTGTAAAAAGTGATAAACTAGAATTTCAAACAGGGTATACCAACAAAAAGAGTTGGCTAGATACCGATAACATTAAAATTGAAGAACAAATTCCAAAAATTCTTGATTATATAGAAAATGATTGCACCATGTGGCATAAGTGCCATATAAAAAATGAAATCATTAGAAACAAGCGTGCTTTAGAAGAGCAAAAACAACAAGAATTGGAACGTTTACAAAAAATAGAAGAAGAAAGAAAGCTACAACTTTATACAGATGCAGAAAATTGGCAAAGGGCAGAACTTCTAAGGAAATTTATGGAAGCCAAAAAAGAAGATGCAATCTCTAAAGGGAATATTAATGAGGAAACTGAAGAATGGATGGAATGGGTTACTTCCAAAATAAATGAATTGGACCCGTTAATTTAAAGAAGTGAAAATATCTCTGAAAACATTTCGCTTTTACATAACAAAGACCTAAGGTAATAATGCTCTTGCAAACTATTTTAAGTAAACAATGGGCGCTGTCTCGGTAATTGTTTAGGCTTATCTAATTCACATAAATTCTTAAAATCAATCATACCACCCAACCACATTAGCGTATCATATTCCTCATCGCGTTCTCTTAACAATCTATAATCTGTTTGCCAACATTTTAATCCCTCATCATGATGTAAAAGATAATCTAAATCTTCAGCACCAAATTTATTCATGTAACTCATAACTATTTCCTCTTAATGTTTGTTATCTCGATTTAGCTTTTTTTTAAATAGGAAGTGAAAGAAAACTATTGAACTTGAAATTAATCAAAAAATCAGATAGAAAGTGACATCATTTGTTAAAAAGAATCTATAATCTACTCATGTTATTTTTAACTTACGCCTATGAAAACTATAACAGCTATTATTTTATTTACTTTACTCACGCTCTCATGTACAAGAAATAATACTAAGATTATAAATAGTTCACATACCATTGCTTTAAGTTCAAAAAAGTCTAAAGAGGGAATGAAAAACCAACTAAAAAGTTGGGCAATTAGAGATATTGAAAAAGATACGATACCTGGCATTAGTCTATTAAGGGCAACGGAGGAACTTCTTACTAATAAAAAAGGAACTGATGTTATTGTAGCCGTAATAGATATGCCGATCAAAATTGACCATAAAGCATTAAAAAATAATATATGGAAGAACACTAATGAGATTGCAGGAAATCATATTGACGATAATCAAAATGGCTACATTGATGACATACATGGCTGGAATTTTATAGGCAATTCTAAAAATGAAAATATCATATTCATGCACTATGAGTTTACCAGATTTTTAATTGCAGAAAAGATGGGAATACCATTAAGACCTGAGTTGGCTAGTCAACTCCCAAGAGCGCAAAAAGTATATAATGAAAGGATGGAATATGCTGAAGAAAATTTATTAGGAGTTAAAAAAATGGATAGTTTGTATTACAATACAAAAACAACCTTGAGTAATTTCTTCCCGGATAAAAAAATTAATGAAACCAAATTAGATAGTCTTTTATCATCGAACCCTAAGATGGCAGAGGTCATTGAATTGCATAAGATGTACCAAGATGAGAATGTTGATGATTCTTACGTAGATAACATGATGCTAAAAGCTGAAAAAAGAATCGCTATCCAATTAAATTTCGACTACGACGATAGAGCAATCATAGGTGATGATCTAAACAACCTAATTGACACAAATTATGGTAATGGCAACGTTAGTCATAATACCGAAATACTCACCCACGGTACAAAAATGGCAGGTGTAATTGTTTCTTCTTTTGGAGAAGAATCACTTCAAGATATTATGAAACACATAAAAATAATGCCATTGCCTATTTCCGGTTTGGGTGGAGAGAACGACAAGGATATGGCGCTAGCAATTAGATATGCAGCTGACAATGGTGCCGATATCATTAACATCAGTTCTGGAAAATACTTTTCTCTTCATGAAGATTGGGTACATGATGCCATTAAGTATGCTGAATCTAAAGATGTTCTGATTGTTGTTTCTTCTGGCAATGTAGGTATTGATCTAGATGCTGAACCAAAGTATAGATATCCTAATGACAACTCCCCTACCGGTCATACAGAAATCTCTAATAACTTTATGAGAATTGGAACTTCAAATTACACTCTAGACAGCACCTTTGTTCATCCTGCTACAAACTATGGTAAAACCGAGGTAGATATTTTTGCTCCCGGAGAAGAAATATACACTGCTACTTCCATCAAAAATGAAGATTACGCTTATGGAAGCGGCACATCTGAGGCTGCGGCAGTTGTATCGAAATCAGCTGCCATTATAAAATGCTATTACCCTAAATTAAAAGCCCATCAAATAAAGGACATACTTCTTAAAACTGGAGTCCAATACAACATAGAAGTTTCTATGAAAGACTCATCGGATAACAACATTAAAATACCCTTCAATGAACTTTCCAAAACAGGAAGCGTAGTAAATGTTTATAACGCTTTAGTTTTAGCTGAATCATTAACTACGAATAGTTCAAATTAGAAGATTAATTCAACAATTTTTCTTTCTCCTTAAGTATTTATTATCTTCACCTTAAATAAGACCGAATACGCTACCGCATACGGTGAGAAGCAATTTTCGGTAAAACCAAAAATATAAATTACTGATAATCAATTAGTTAATTTTTTAGCGTAGGAATTTTCTTGAACTCATAACCCGAAGGTCGCTGGTTCGAGTCCAGTCCCCGCTACTAAGTTTAAAAACGGTTTGGTTTTCACTAAACCGTTTTTTTATGTCCTATATTTCCACACATTTTTTAATACGTATACTACATATGGGAGGAGGTCATAAAAGGGCTCAACGCCAAAAACTGCTTCAAATGAAATAGCTTACGCTTTGGTGAAAACTTCAAATCCCTTGTTCAACGCAAGTTGACGTAAAATTCTAACCTATTTAAACAAATAGTTGAAATTGATATAATCATATGTTTTACGTGGTATCTATTCATAGATTGTAAAACACATGATTATTTATATGCTACTTGACCCACTCTATACTGTTCTCCAATATTGTTTTATAGGCTTCATTTTCATGAGCGGCGGCATCATGCCCCAAAGTATTACCTACTATTTTTGCATTTGGATGTTTAACTATCCATATAGAAGGGTATTCTTCACCTGACTCCAATCCTTTACTTACGGCAAGTACTTCTATCTCTGCATCAGCATCTTTCTCCCAGCGATATAGTTCATCCACAATTTTAAATTTAGACGGTACACCTTTCATTATCGGATGGTTAGGTTTTACAACCGTTACTTCAAATTCTTGTAATTTTTCATGTGAACGAGACCCCCCACCAACAAGCTGTTTGTTGTATTCTGGCCAATCACTCCAATTATACCACGTACTAGGGTGGTAAATTAACAAGTTTAGCTTACCGACATTCACCCTAGAAAAAATAGCTTCTTTAGAAACCTTTTGCAAGGGTTGGTTATTTGTAAGCATCAATATGTCCATAACTGGTATTAAAGCATCCATTTCATTTGGATCTTGAGTAAAAATCACAGTATTTTTTCCATTTTGACTTAAAATTTTCCCATCTGCCTCTCCAAAATATTTTAAAAAATCATGTGAGCCACTGCCGCCTGTAACAGCAATTTTGGTGGCTCTTTTTTTACCGGATATATAGTAACCGACCGATGCATCGTTTTTATACTCTTTTGGTAATTCTTGAACTTTACACCCAAAAGCCATACCTACTAGTACTAATAAAATTGCTACTTTTTTCATTTTAATAAATTTTACAATTCTTCCTTCTTTCTAATTTAGGATTTTACTTTTTTGATTGACAATCTATACCTTATTCAGATTTTGGTGCAGTTACTATAATAACACCTTTCATGAATCTCCAATGACCAGGAAAAGTACATACGAAAGGGTACGTACCTGGGGTATTGGGCAATGTAAAAATTACAGAACCGCTCTCATTAGGATTCAACATTTTGGTGGCTCCTAAGACGTATCTAGAATTTGGTACGTAACCCATTTTTTCTGCATTGGGTGTAGTAACGAATTTATCTACCGTAGGTCCAAAAACATCCAAACTTCCAGCAGTTATGACTACCAAATTATGTGGCATTTGATCTACGTTCTCCAATTTAATTTCTACGGTTTGTCCTGCAACAGCCTTTAATTCTGTTTTATCAAAAGCCATTTCTTGGCTCACCGTTTTAAGATCAAAAGTGACATCTACTTTTGCCTTGCCAATTTTGCCAATTTCAACATCAATATGTTGATTACCGCCAGTATTCTTACAATGAACAGCAATTATATTTTTCCCTTTTTTGAAAAAACCGCTTTTGTCCTTATCAACTTTTAGGTACCTATAGCTGGCATTAGAACCTGTTTCGGCCATTAAGAGTTCTCCATTCACATAAAGCTCATAATCGTCATCATTAGCTATTTTTATTACTGGCTCATCAATCTCATGATCAATTGTTATTTCCTTACGCAACCAAATCTCTTTAGTAGTCCACTTCGTTTTTATTCGCTCTTCATCATTACCCCCAAACATTCCTTGTCCTTTCTTCCATGTAGAGTCTTTAAAGTCAACAGCCATCCAATTGATTTCCGGTTCTTTTTCTGTATAGTTCCAAGTGTTTTTTTCTTTACCTAGCCCCTCTAACATTTCTACTGAAGTAACCGCTACCTCTTCATGATCTAATTCCCTAAAATATACCTTGATCGCTGCATTCAACCATTTATCAGAAGAATTATCGGCATCTTTAGAAACCTTTTCCATTTCTGTATATAATGATGCCGATTCTGGTAATTCACCTGCTCTCAAAATTGCCGCAAGTCGTAATTGTGTATCCGCATCAGTTAAAATTCCAGAATTTGCTAATAACTCTGCACCTTCTGCCGTCTCCGGTAAAAGGGTCATAGCAGCTCTTTTAACCGCATAACTACGGCTGGTTAAGGCATTAACTACCGCCATATCAGCATCAGGATTATTCGTGTTAATAGCACCAAGACCATTCAGCGTCCAAAGTGCATGTAAGGCAGGGGCATTCAATCCATTTTTATCGGTGTTAGACTCATCTTTTGCCAATGCTATTAAATCAGGAATTAGTCCTGTTTTATTCCCTTCTATAATTAAGCGTTGTGATGTTGTACGCCAAAATAAATTATCGCTTTGTAATGCATTCAATAAAGCATTGTCATCTGTAGCATCTAATTCGGTAATCTCTGAACTTTCAATATCATGATACTTTATAATATAAATTCTACCATGCCCATAATCTCTTAATTGGTTAATATGTGCGTTTCCTTCTCCTTTATCCGCATTCCAAATTTGATTGTCCATTCCTCTTTTATCAGGATTGTGCTGTATTACCGGGTTATACCAATCCGCTACCCAAAGGTTTCCATCTGGTCCGGTTTCAGCAAAAACAGGTGCAGTCCAAGCATCGGTGCTGGCAAAAATATGACCTCCATCTACTTCTTTATAACCTGCTCCATCTTTTACTATATTGGCCGTGTGTACAAGATGACCTGTAGGTTCTGCAACGTACATTTGATTTTGGTATTTCTCAGGATAATTTCTTGCGGTGTAAAAATTAGCGCCAGATGCTGCCGTAAATCCGCCTCTTACATCAACCTGTTGTAACGGAATGGTATCTACAGGATTAATTTCATAATGCCCTTGAATAAAATCTGCATTAATGGCCCATGAAGGCAGTTTATCCAAATACTCATAATATTTTAAAGGAATACCCACATAACACGCATGATTATTATTGGCCGTTGAACCGAAAATCTCAAAATTCTCGTTGTAACCCATACCCCAGGTATTGTTATCAAATTGACCGATGGGCTCTAAAAAAGAACCGTCTTTTCCAAAGCGATATACACCTCTTGTAAACTTAACAGACTTCTCCTTAAACTTATTTTCAAAACCAGAATAGCCTACCGCTCCCCAAATGGCATTATCTATTCCGTAGCGTAGACTTGATGGACCTGCGTGCGTATCGTAGGTCCCAAAACCATTAAAAAGCACTGTTCTTTTGTCCATTTTATCATCACCATTGGTATCCTCTAGAAAAACCATGTCTGGAGCTTGAGCAACAATAGCCCCACCTTTGACCAAAACAATACCTGTAGACAAACTTTGTTCAGTTGCAAAATCAGTAAATTTATCTGCTTTACCATCGCTATTTGTATCTTCACAAATAGTAATGCGGTCTCCACCTACGTCATTTGCCAATTCATGTGGATAATCCTTAGATTGAATTACCCATAACCTACCTCGCTCATCCCAAGTGAAAGCTATAGGGTTTATGATATTTGGCTCTGCCGCAAAAAGTTCTGCCGTAAAACCATCGGGCAATTGTATATGCTTCTGTGAATCTTCTGGGCTTAATGGGACTTGTACTTTAGGATTATTCCCTGTATATGTTAAAGGTGGTGGTGGCATTTTTTCGCCGGAGCATGCGAAAAAAAATAGAACCGCAAAAAACATTAGCAGTAAAGGAGATTTCGTTTTTTTCATTTTAGACTTTATTTTTTTTAGTTATTCCCTCGATCAGATTCGTTGTTCTTATATCGCTATCGTTTACTTAGCCCTGTAGTTTATATAAGGTTCTTCTTGACTTACATCTATCGTGCCTGCCTCCCACCCTTGGGGCGGGGACAGTACTGCCAGAAACTCCAGTTTACCTTTACCGGCATTAAAAGTGGCATGTACAACATTTGCATCTATATAGACAGAATCACCAACATCAAGAATCTGCATTTCATCCTCTACCCATTGCTCAGCTTGTCCTTTTAGGATATATAGGATTTCATGCATTTCCGGATGTCTATGAAAGTCATGTCCGTCACCTTCTAAAACCTCTACTTTCACCATATAAGACCCAGCACTCTTTATCATATTAGGATGGTAGTGCCAATAATGATTGCGCCCGAAAGCTTTTTCGAACATTATATCTTCTTTATTTATAAACTTCCAGGTATTGGACATATTTTATTTAGATTTCTGGGTGGTTATACTACAGTTTTAACGCTTTAAATTCTTTTGTTAAATTGGTCAATGAAGCCTCTACGCCCATTCTTTCTAACGAAGAAGCACCCACAAAACCATGAAGACCTGTTGTATGATCAAGGGTATAGCGAACATCGGCCGGAGTATTTATTGGACCTCCATGTGCTAAGAAAAATGTGTCGTGATTTGCTTGTTTTACCGCATCGACAATGGCTTGTGTTCTTTCTAATGCAGCATCTATACCTACGGTTGCTCCTGTAACACCTATAGAACCGCCAACAGTAGTACCAACATGTGCTATTATAGCATCGGCTCCTGCGTCTGCCATTTGTACAGCTTCTTCTGGTTTAGCTACGTATACAATGGAAAACAAGTCCATTTTTGTTGCCAACTTCACCATTTCAACTTCCTTTTGAAAACTCATACCTGTTTCTTCCAAAACATTTCTAAAATGGCCGTCAATGATAGAATGTGTAGGAAAGTTATTCACCCCAGAAAAACCCATATCCTTGACTTTTCCTAGAAAATGCCACATTCTTCTGCGTGGATCACTGCCGTGAACTCCACAAATTACCGGAATTTCTTCTACTACGGGCAGTACTTCGAATTCGCCAATTTCCATAGCAACAGCATTTGCATCGCCATAGGCCATCATACCAGCGGTAGATCCATGACCTGCCATTCTAAATCTTCCAGAATTATAAACTATGATAAGATCCGCTCCTCCTATTTCTATAAATTTTGCACTAATTCCCGTACCTGCGCCAGCAGCTATTATCGCTTGTTTTTTATCGACTACCTTTTGCAACCTATCTCTAACTTCTTGTTTTGTGTAAGGGTTTCCTTTACCCGTCCATGGATTTGGCATACTATTCTATATTAAATTTATAAATGTTTATTACTTAATCTCTATTTGCTTGTACCCGCCTTGTTTTTTAAAATATAAGATGAGTAAAAAATAGCCTATTGCCATAATTATCGGTATGAAGGCAGTAAGCTCTAATGCTTTACCGGCTCCATAAAAGCCCGCTTGCTCTACAGGTTCTTTATCTTTTAAAGCATATGGCTTTGCGTTGACCCACCAAGTCTGTAATTCACTAAGATTGTTATTTTCTTCAATGGCTTTCCCAGTACTTTCCCATCGCTCAATATCTCCTTGTAACTGTTCTCCATTATCTTTAATAATAGCAACCTTACTGCCGTTTAAACCTTTAATTGGTGTTAAGAATAAAAAACTGTTTTTATCATCTGCCTTATACCTATCATATGCTTCCGGTGCTTCTAGCTTCATTTTAGTTGAAGCAAAATAATCTTGTTTATAGCCAATACCGGGACCTCCTAAAAGACCAGCCGAAAGCATTCCTACGCCGCCAACAAAACCCATGGTAACGGCTCCGCCTCTAGGGAAGCGTTCACCAACAACGCCAAGCATGGTAGGCCAAAAGAAAGTTTTTGCTATACCGTAAATAGTAACCGCAAAAACCATAATCAAGCCAGATGTAGCGTTACCCAATATGTATAAACCTATTGCTCCTAATATTGAACAAACAAATAAGAGTCCTAATGGAGATATCTTGTGTACTATAGGGCCTGCAAAAAAACGGAGTATGAACATTAAAGCAGACGTATAAATAAATAGAAGTACTCCTTTTGTTGGGTTATGAAGAATGTTTCCCGTTATATTCTGAATCCAACTATCCGTACCCAATTCCACATATCCTATCAATACCATTAGTAACATTAACACCAATAACAAGGGTCTACCAAATTGACGGAACATTTCCTTATAAGATATACCTGCTTCTTTTGCTTCTGACAAGGGCAGTTTTTCTTTAAAAATAATACCCCCGTAGATGATTACAGGAATTAAAAAGAAACTCATTAAAGCTTCCCAGCTTAAAATGTTATGAAAAGCGATAGAAAGTAAACCTCCTAAAATCATACCGCCAGGCCAACCTGCATGTAGTATATTAAGGTAATGCGTTTTTGCTTTTGGGTATAATGTTGCCACAAGAGGATTAACTACCGATTCGCATATACCATTACCAACGGCAAACAAAAACGTACCAGAAAACAGGCACCAATAAGCGGCTTCACGCCCCATTGAATTAAATATGTAAACTGTACCTACCGTTACTACCAATGAGAGAAAATGAACAAAAAAGGCCAAAATCAAAAGTGGTTTATAGCCAACACGGTCAACAATTAAACTAAATAGAATGATAATGATCCCAAACCCAGCAAAACCACCACCGGTTATTGAACCCAATTCTGTCATGGTAAACCCAAACTGATTTCCCCAGTCTACCAAAATTGAACCCCTTACGGCAAAGCCTACACCACCGGCAACAATTGTAAAAAAACTTGCAAATAGTAAACGACTTTTATTTATTGTACTTTTTTCCATCACCGTATATCTCTAATTAATTACTTTCCAATATTTTGTTTGTCCTAAGTAAAATTTAAGCTAATAATTCCAGAAGCTGCTGGACTGCACGTTCAGCAAATAGTACTGTATTCACGTTAGCATTTACCTCTACTATTTTCACTGATTCCTTGCAATTTTCACGAATTGAATCGAATAGGACCGTATCTATATGAGGAGCATAGAATATTTCTCCGATACCCCCTATTTTTGATACTCCCCCTAGTGGTAATAAAATAGTTACCGGACCCTTTGATGAATTTAATTTTTCTGCAATTATTTTTCCCAACACTTTATTTTCTTCTGCATTGGTTCGCATTAACGTAACATCTGGAGCCCAACTAAATAGTTGTCGATCTTTATATTCTTCTGGCACTGTCTTTAGCGGTCCAAAATTGACCATATCAATACACCCTGGCACCACCACTTGGGGAATACCTATTTTTCCGGCAGCAGTCAAGCGATCCGTACCCGAACTACAAATTCCGCCACAGAGCTCATCTGCCAGTTCAGTGGTTGTTAAATCAAGTATTGCATCAAAAACACCATCAACGGTTAGTGTTTCCATAGCTGCACCTCCACTACCAACGGAATGGAAAGCAAGAACATCGTAACCTTTAGACTTTAACACTCGTGTACATGCATCAGCAGCGATAGTCGTATTACCAAAAACGCTGATGGCAATACTACCTTTAACCTCTTGACTTCGTTGAATTGTTGTTGACATCATACCACATAAAGCTCCTGCCGCCTGACTAATTAAAACGGTACTTATTTTATTAAGTCCTGTAACATCAACAATAGTGGGGATTAAGACAATGTCTTTAACTCCCACTTTTTGGGAAAGGTCTTTTGTTGCCAAAGTGCTTAAACATATTTTAGGAATACCGAAAGGGACCGCCGTCATTGCCTTTAGTGCTATAAACGTACCTCCGCCCCCGCCCATACCAATAATTCCACTAACCTTTCCTTTAATCACTAAATCCGTGACTATTTTTTCCGCCCCCTTTCCCATGATATCAATAGCCGACCCACGATCTTTGTTTTTACGTATTTCAGAAAGTTTCGTACCCCCATTTAAAGCAACTTTTTCTGCGCTGTAATTCACAGGGAACAAATCTGTTTCTCCAAAAACTCCTGTATTTATACTAATAACCTCAACACCCTTTTGCACCAAGCAAGCGTATAGATATTCAAAGTCTACCTCTTTGGTGTCAAAACAACCTATCATAACCATTATGTGGCCATTCCGTATTTTTTTATTCGATTCTATTGCCATTTTAATTCATTAAGGGTTGAGAACCTTGTTTCTTTTCCTTAGGATGGTCCTAAAAGTTTGTAGTGTAGCAATTATATTCATAGTACATTCTTCAATAAGGTTAGCGGCTCCACTAATGGCATCGGTCAACTTCATGGGCTGGTTTACAATTGAGTATATACCGCAAACTCCCATTTTGTATATCTCTTCAATATTTTCTCCAACTTTACCTGTCAATACAATTACTGGCACATTATGCTGCTTTGCCATAGTAGCAATGCCCATAATAGTTTTCCCGCTTAAGGTCTGTTCATCAATTTTACCTTCTCCTGTTAGTACTAAATCTGCTTTTTCTATATATTTTTCTATTTCAATAGTTTTGAGAATCAACTCAATTCCATTTACTAAATCTGCTTTTAAAAAAGCCATCAATGCAGCACCGGTTCCGCCGGCAGCGCCTGAACCTGGTTCATTTAAAATATCCAAGCCTAAATCTCTTTTTATAATGGCTGCATAATGACTTAGATTTTTATCTAAAAGTTCTATATCTCTATCTGAACCGCCCTTTTGTTTTCCGTACACCCAAGAAGCTCCATTAAAGCCTGTTAAAGGGTTAGAGACATCACAAGCAACAAGAATTTCACAATCTAAAATTCTCTTATCAAGATTTGAAACATCAATTCGAAATAATTGATTAAGACCACCCCCGCCTTCCGTCAATTCTTCATCTCTACTATTTAAAAATCTACCACCTAGGGCTTTTACAAGTCCGGTTCCGCCGTCGTTCGTTGCGCTTCCCCCTAGTCCAATTATAATTTTCGTGCATCCTTTATCTAAAGCATCTTTTATTAATTGACCAGTACCATATGTACTTGTTACCATTGGATTTTTTTCTTCTTCGGTAAGCAATTCAAGACCAGAGGCTGTTGCCATCTCAATGATTGCGGTTTGGTTATCTCTTAGAATACCATACGTTGCTTTTATAGAGATAGACAAAGGGTTCATGACTTCTACAGCAACCAAGCTCCCCTCTGTATTTGATAATATTGTTTCAAGAAGCCCTTCACCACCATCGGAAATTGGAATTTCAAACACCTCTGCGTTCGGCATTACTTTTAATACCCCTTTAGAGATTGCATTGGCAACCTTTTTCGATGAAAGACATTCCTTAAAAGAATCTGGTGCAACTACTATATTCATTTAATTTTAGTTAATACTTTAATTAGGTAAATGGTTTTTTTTTATTTTCAAGAAATCACTTTGACATTACTTAACCCTATTTACCTACCACAACGGTTACCTCATTATTTACTATCCCATTTCTGTATACCGTTGAACATCTCATTATTATCATAGCCTTATTATATTGTTATTGTTTACCATTTATATAGAAGCGTTCTTCTATAGTATATAGTATATAGTCTCACAAAACCAAAAGGAATACCTAAATTTCTATTTACCATAGTTAACTCTCCAAGTAACCTTAAAGGAGGTTCTTCTTTTATAAAAGCTGAAAAAAAATCAACGGACCAACCGTGTTTCAAATAAAATAATTTTAGCTCCGACCCTCTATTCAATACGTCTCATTATCTAGTACAAATGATTCGAAATTGCTATTTTAAGCCTTGTAACACATTAAAACATTAGCAGTAGACAAATACGCTATGAATGAAACTTATATATTAGAACAATAAAACCTAGGGACTCACGAAGCTATAGGTCTTCTGCTCTATTTTATTTTAAACTAAGTAGTCGTTTTTCCGGTTATACTTAAAATACCTTCTATTCTCTTTTTATAGTATTGAAAGGCTCTAGATACGTAATGGCTTGCCTACCGTTTTCCAAGTTTTAAGTAATGGACATTAAACTAAGCCCTCTCTTTTAAAATCATTTTTATTCTCTTAATTAAAATTTTCTATCAAGGGGATAAAAAAGAATACTTTATAAACTGTTTTAATTGTTTCATATATAATGTGCTACAAAGAAATATTGCTTGTGACATACTTAAATTGAACCAAATAGTCGTGTCAATGAGATGATTTGTAAGGTCCCTTTTATTAAATTATAGCGATATTCGAGCGATTTGAAAAAGATTAAACTAAGCTTACTATTTTTAACTCTCCCCATCATTCTAACATATGGGCAAGAAATTTACTTTGATCATTATATGGTTGAAAATGGCTTGTCTCATAATACGGTAATGAGCTCTCTTCAAGATAAAAAAGGTTTTTTGTGGTTTGGCACCAAAAATGGACTCAATAGATTTGACGGCTATAATTTTAGACTGTTCCAAAGAGATGAAGAACAACCAAATACCCTTAATAGTAATTACATTTTAAGTTTACATGAATATGAAGGAAAACTTTGGGTAGGTACTGCCAGCGGATTATATATATACAATGAGCAGAATGAAAATTTTCATTTCATTGAAGGCACCAAAAATAGTCAGATTTGGGAAATAACCGGAGATTCTAAAGGTAACCTCTGGTTTCTTGCCAACGGTACATTGGTAAGATATAATTTATCTGAAGAGAAATGCCATTGGTTTTTACCAAAAGATTATTTTTATGCTACCGATGTCCTTACAATAGGAGATGATATCTGGACATCATCAAACTCTCATCTTTATCATTACAATTATGAAACAGATGATTTTGAAGCTTTTAAACACACTACAAATTCTACAAATGAAAAACCCTTTACTGTCAATGAAATTTTTTCAATTGACCCGGCAACAATTCTGATTGGCACTTCTAATCATGGCATTGTATCATTTGACATCAACACCAAAAAATCTAAAAATGTAGACTTTTTTGGTTCTGAAAAACCCCATGTAAGAGATTTTACTTTAAGAGAAAATGAACTATGGGTAGCTTCAGAGTCCGGTATTCATATTTATGATTTGCTCACTAAAGAATATATTAATCTAACAAAAGATTATGATGACCCATACGCCCTAAGCGATAATGCCGTTTATACTTTAACGGTAGATAATGAAGGAGGGGTATGGGCAGGCACATACTTTGGTGGAATCAATTACCAACCTAAACAATATACTCCATTTAAAAAATACTTCCCTAAATCTTCACAAAATTCACTAAACGGAAATGCTATACGAGAAATTTGTGAAGACAAATATGGTAACCTCTGGATAGGTACAGAAGATGGCGGGCTTAATAAATTAAATCCCACCACCAATATATTTACCAACTTTACCTCTCAAGAAAAAGATAAAAAAGGGATTCTTTCCCATTATAATATTCATGCCCTGTACCCTAATGAAGACAAACTATATATTGGTATGTTCGAAAATGGAATAGATGTACTTGATATTAAAACAAACAACATCATTGAGCATTATGGTAGGGATGACGGTATTTCTAGTGATTTTGTATATGCTATTTATAAAGGGAGGAATGATGAATTATACTACATTAGCACGGTTGGAATAAAAACTTTTGATAGTGTTTCCAAAAAATTTATACCATTTGATATTTTTCCTTCAAATCAGGGTTATTATTGTTTATTAGAAGATGACGAGGGTGTGTTTTGGACAGGAGGCTATTTTAGCGGAATAATGTCATTTAATCCAGAAACAAATAAAAAAACGGTTTATTCCTATAGTCCAGAAAATTCTCAAAGTATTTCTAACAATCACATTAATTACCTCTTTCAAGACTCTAAAAAAAACATCTGGATATGTACTGAAGATGGGCTCAACCTTTTTGATTCCAAGAATAATACCTTCTTAAGGTTTGGCACACAAAATGGTTTCCCTTCCAATGTTTTCTATACTATTCTAGAAGATGATTCTGGTAATTTATGGATAAGTACTTCTAAAGGCTTGGTGAATTTCAATCCCATTACCGGTAAAAAAAAGATATACACCAAAGCAGATGGACTTAGTAGTGACAATTTCAACTATATGTCTGCACATAAGAGCAAGAACGGTACTATGTATTTTGGAAGCGTAAATGGAATGATCAGCTTTAATCCAAAAGAATTTACTCAAAACACCTATCGTGCCCCTATATATATCACAAGCCTGCAAATAAATAATAAAGATGTTTTTGTTGGCCAACAAGATGCTACGCTTACAGAATCTATTTCTTCTCTTAAAAGTTTAAAACTGACTCCAGAACAAGCTTCGTTTAGTCTAGAATTTGCGGCATTAAGTTATACCGCACCAGAAAACACAGAATATTGGTATAAAATGAAAGGCTTAAACGATAAGTGGGTTTATCTTAAAAAAGATCATAAGGTTTTCTTTACGGAACTTGCGCCTGGCACCTATGAATTTATTGTAAAATCAAAAAATAGTAGTGGCGTATGGGGAAAAGAAACCCACCCACTGGCAATTGAAGTATTACCGGTCTTTTGGAAAAGCAAGATGGCTTATATCTTATATTTATTGATTATTGGATTCATAATTTTCGCAGGGTTCATAACCTATGCTCGAAAAATTAAGGCTAATAATGCTGAAAAAATAAAACAATTAAACAATAGAAAAGAGAAGGAAATATACCAAGCTAAAATAGAATTTTTCACTAATGTGTCTCACGAAATAAGAACACCATTAACTTTAATTCAAAGCCCCCTTGAAAAAGTGATAAAAAAGTTAAATCAACTACCAGATGTCAAAGATAACCTTACAATTATCAAAAAAAACACGAATCATCTTTTAGATCTTGTAAATCAATTATTAGATTTTAGAAAAACTGAAATTGAAAGAGTTGATTTAACCTTTGTAGAAACGAACATATCAGATTTAATTGATAATATGCATGAAAGGTTTGGTGAGGCCATACAAGACAAACAAGTAAATTTTAAATTTAGATCAGAACATAAGCAGGTTATTGCTTGTGTTGACCCAGAGGCTTTTAAAAAAATTATTGGCAACTTATTTGGTAATGCCTTCAAGTATGCAGACAAAATGGTAGATGTTAATCTAATTGCCAATGAAACGGATGTAACAATCATTTTACGAAATGACGGACCTCTTATTCCCAGTCAATTAAAAGAGCGCATATTTGAGCCGTTCTATAGAGCTACTGGAACAGAAGGACAAACAGGATCAGGAATAGGGTTAGCCCTAGCCCGTTCCTTAACAGAAATGCACAATGGTTGTCTAAATTTAAATACAAATGACAATAAGATGAACTGCTTTGTTTTAGTCCTTCCTATTCATCAAGAAAGAGAGTTTAGATTAAGACCAAAATACACCCATAAACGTCAGCCAAATAATAACAATACCACTCTTGTTTCTAATAGTAATTGTATTTTGTTAGTTGAAGATAGTATTGACCTTTTAGAATTTGTTGCCAAAGAATTAAGGGAAAAATATATTGTGCTGAAAGCTTCAAATGGGGAGGCTGCCCTGGATCTGCTCAAAGAAAATAATATTCAGCTGGTGATAAGTGATGTTATGATGCCTGGTATTAATGGATTTACTTTGTGTAAAAAAATAAAAACCAATCTCGAAACCAGCCATATACCGGTAATTTTGCTAACCTCTAAAAGCGCAATGTCAGCCAAAATGAAAGGTTTGGAGTCTGGTGCAGATGCTTATATCGAGAAGCCGTTTTCAATTAAGCATCTTAACGTACACATCACCAACATTATTGAGAATCGCAAAAACATATTGGAACACTATGCCAGTTCTCCGCTAGCACATATTAAGAGCATAGCTAATACTAAAACAGATGAAACCTTTATAAAAAAATTAGATGAGGTAATTTATCAAAACATGTCTGACAGTGATCTTAATGTAGAAACGTTGGCCAAAATCATGAATATGAGTAGGTCTACGTTGTACCGTAAAATAAAAGACATCTCTAACCTTAGCCCAAACGAACTTATTAATATTGCTCGATTAAAAAAATCGGCAGAACTTCTGAAATCAGGAAAATATAGAATTTTTGAAGTAGCCGAAATAGTAGGATACAATTCGGCCACAAGTTTTGGCCGTAATTTTCAGAAACAATTTGAGATGACTCCTTCAGAATACATGAATAACGAATACTGATATTATTAGTTTCCACAACTTTTGCTTAGCAAACTTATTAGGTGAAAGATAAAATTAAAAGTGCATTTTCATCTTTGTCGCCTTTCTTTCTTAAATTATTTTTCTCAAAAAGGAACTAGCATCCTCTTTTAAATGATTACCCTATTTTTTACACATTTCTGTTTTTTTCTAAAATTTCATAAACAGTACTTCCACTTCAAAAGTAACATGAGTTTCATTCTTTTTACACGTATAAACTATGAAGAAAGTAAGGAAAGCAGAAACACTATATTTTTTTTTGCTAAATTGATGTGGAATACTCCATTTCATGAATCTTAAAAAGTTTTTCCAACACGAAATATTGTTTTTGGCCACTCCCAAAAGTAAACTCCTACTAATAGGTTTTCTGGTAGGTTTTGTTTTTATTTTCTTAATGGTATATGCCCCTTTTAACATGAACAGTTGGGCTGAAGAGCTCTATTTAAACTATGTACTTATTGGTGGTGCTATTCTTTTATGTAGTCAATTTGTGTTAAAACCCCTTTTCGGGTTACAAAATTTCAAGATTTACGGTCTAATACTATGGTGCTTTTTTGAGCTATTATTGGTTACGTCGTCCATATACTTTTTCTATAGCCCCGATCTCAATACTTTCCCTGAAAAACTGGCTGAGTATTATTTGACCTTTAAACATGTAACCCTTTTAATGTTAGGTCCCTACCTCCTTTTTGTTTGGTATTTAGGATTACAACATAAATTCTCATCTTTTCAAGAACTGGCACAGCACCCACCCTCATATGACACAAAAAAAGAGGATGAAATGTTAACTCTTACAGGAGAAAATAACAAAGTGATCTTAGCTATTAAGTATGATCAACTGTTATATGTAAAGTCATCCGGAAATTATCTCGATATTTTTTATTTAAAAGGAAACTCTCCCGCTAAGGAAGTTGTTCGCATGAGCTTAAAAGAACTAGAAGGAAAAATAAAGAATCCCAATATTATTAAAACCCACCGTTCGTATATTGTTAATAAAACACATATCGCATCATTCAAAAGAACTCGTAAAGGTTATGCCTTAATAGTACAAAACGTACCGTTTGAACAATTACCTGTCTCCTCTAGTTATAAAAATACTTTTGAAGATGTCCTTCAGCTGAACATGTCCCATTAGTCACAGTATAGCTACTTTTCATCACAAAGCCCCCAAAGAACCTACACTTTTCCCTTATTCTTTATTTATTCGTGTAAGAACGCACTCCTATGTCTACTTCGGAAATAGTAAAACTGAGAACGTTCAGCACAACCTATGAAAAGAAAAAGTTTGGTATTAAAATCAGGACTATCAGGAGTTTTCTTGATAGCCATCATGCTTTTCTTGATTTCAAAGGATGTTTCCCAATCCTATGTAACCGTTTTAAAATTAAAGACCCAATGTCCACCTGGTTTTAAGAAAAACTCAAGTAACCAATGTATTGCTGTTAACCTCTACCAACAGTATGATTCTCCCCACGATAATGGCGTAGGTGGCCTACAGACGTCGCTGCCCGAAATTCGTGATGGTTTTTCTCCACAGCAAATTGATTTAGGGCGCTATCTCTTTTTTGATCCTGTTTTGTCTGGCGATGGCACGGTTTCTTGCGCAACATGCCATGATCCCAAAAAAGGATTTGCAGACGGTCTGCCTACAAGTATTGGCCACAATGGTCAGAAAACAAAACGTGGCGCTCCTACTTTATGGAATGTTGCCTATCTAAAAAAACTCTTTTGGGACGGTCGTGCAACCACGTTAGAACAACAAATGCAAGAACCACTGTTTGCTGCAGAAGAAATGAACAATACACCAAAACATCTTTTAGAGAGCTTAAACGCCATAGAGGAATATAGGGTAATGTTCGCAGAGGCCTACCCTAACAAGAAAATACACGAGGCAATTGAATTGCATGAAATATATACCGCCATCTCTGCTTTTCAATCGTCCTTGATTTCATTGAACAGTAAATATGATCATTATGCGCACGGCTATCACGAAGCCCTAAACGCAAATGAAATTGAAGGCATGAACATTTTTCGTTCTTTTGTGGCCCGATGCGCCGAATGCCATACACCACCCCTTTTCACTAACCAGCAATTTGCCGTTATTGGATCTCCAGAACCTAACGGACTGCCCTTAGATCCAGGGGCACAAGTACCCTTTAAAGATACCACCCTTAGGGGCGCTTTTAAGGTACCAAGCCTCCGCAATATTGCCAAAACAGCACCATATATGCATTCCGGCAAATTTAAAACCCTTCGTGAAACGGTGGAGTTCTATACCCAAGGTCGTGGTCATGCCGTTCCAAAAGATGAAAACCTAATTATCCATTGGCATATTTGGGAACCCGAACTGTCTAACTACGAGCTGGATAGATTGGTAGACTTCTTAAAAACTTTGACAGACGAAACATTTATCCCACAAATACCAGAACGTTTACCCTCTGGACTACAACCATCAACATAAAAAAAACAACACAATGAAAACAATTTTTAAATTTTTAGGTGCCTTTGCATTATTGGCTATCGGAATTTTAGTTGGAAAAAACTATTTTGCAGATAACAGCGAGGCAACGGTTCCCATACCGCCGGGTATGACCTATCGTAACGTGGGCAGTACTAACGACACTTTAATTGCTCAATCAAATTCTTATAACGGGAAAATTATTGAAGTAAAAAGTGGCGGATCCATACAGGAAGCCGTTAAAAATGCCAATCCTGGAGATTTAATCAGAGTCTATCCCGGTACCTATTCCGAAAACGTATATATAGATAAAGACAATATTGCACTGCAAGGTATCGTCATAGACGGTGAATGGCCCACCTTAGACGGTAAAAAGAAAATAAACGATGCTTTTCTCTATTCCGGAAACGGAATTCTAATCGAAAATTTTAAAATCATCGATTATAAAGGCAATGGTATCATGGGGCAGGCCGGTAATAACTTTGTTATCCGAAACAATTGGATCATTGATACCGGCGTCTATGGCATTTTTCCTCAATTTGGCAAAAACGGACTTATAGAACATAATGTAGTAAGTGAAATCGCAGATGCTGCCATCTATGTAGGCATGTGCGATAATGTTGATGTTCTCCACAACGAAACATTCAATAGTGTCGCCGGTATCGAAATTGAAAATTCAAGACATTGTTTGGTCGAGAACAATTATGTACACGATAATACAGGCGGACTATTGGCATTTGTTACCCCGGGACTTCCCATAAAAACGACTTTTGATGTCATCTTTCGCAATAACTTCGTGGTAAATAACAACACACCAAATTTTGGTGCCCCCGGATCTACGGTCGCTGGAATTCCAACAGGAACAGGTGTTCTTATTATGGCTGCAGATGACGTAATCCTTGAAAACAATATCATTACAGGTAACAATAATACCGGTGTTACCATTGTTGATTTGGCAACAGGTGCTCCTAAAGCCAATGATCCCAATTCTGAGGGCAACCCTGACCGTACTATTATTTTAGATAATATCATGTTTGATAATGGCAATGAAACCACTGGGGAACTAAAGGCAATTATGTTGACCCAATTAGAGACTAAAGGTCCTGATATTTTTGCTTATGGAAATGGCTCTGGAACTATTAGGGACAAGAACAAATACCGCACGTTTGGCATCGATCATTGGGGGCCAGCCCAGATTACAGACACAAAAGATGTACGTACTTTAATGTTACCAGAACCTGTACCCATAAAAGCAGTAAGCAAAGCTGAATTGGGCGAACTTACCTATTACGGAGTCTGCGCCGGCTGTCATGCTTTTGGAAACCGCTTGATCGGTCCTCCAACAGAAATTATACAAGCAATACACAACGGCAATCCTCAAGGTATCGTCAATTATATTAACAACCCTAAAAACCTTAGAGAAGATTATCCTGAAATGCCACCGCAAGATTATCTCGATGACGCCGCAAAAATTGCAGTTGCAGAATATATTCTAGCAATGAAACCAGATGAGGTTACAACGTCATTAAACCCATAATGAAATACTAACATATCAACCAACCAATATGAAAAACCTATTAAGATTGTTATCGGCAATGGTCTTTACTGTATCAGGCATGGCCCAAACATCCATTTCCGGTACGGTACTAGAAAAAGATTCTGACCTACCCCTATTGGGCGTTAGCGTTCTAGTAAAAGGAACTACCACTGGTACTACGAGCGATTTCAGCGGTAATTATTCCTTAAACAACGTTGCGGAGGATGCCATACTTGAATTTTCCTATTTAGGTTTTAAAACCTTAGAAGTTCCCGTAACAGGGCAAGTGATTATCAATGTTAGGCTAGAAGAAGATGGTCAAAAGTTAGATGAAGTGGTGGTAACCGCCCTGAACATTGAACGAGACAAAGAATCACTGGGCTATTCCATTTCCCAAGTTGATGCAACACAGGTAAATGTTGTTCGTGAAAATAACGTAATGAATTCCCTGAACGGAAAAGTTTCGGGTCTTCAGGTTACCCAATCCAATACCGGGGTCGACGGTTCTAGCCGTATCGTTTTACGTGGCATTACCACTATTAGCGGCAACAACAGACCATTAGTAGTCATTGATGGTATCCCCATTGATAATGGCGGTGGCGGTACGGGGCAAGGTGGCGGGGTAGACCGCGGCGATGCGCTCTCCGATATCAACCCAGATGATGTAGCATCCATTAGCGTTCTCAAAGGTGCAGGCGCTTCTGCCGCCTATGGTTCCTTAGGTATTAATGGTGTCATCTTAATCACCACAAAAACCGGTA
Organism: Maribacter ulvicola; assembly: GCF_900155985.1. Lineage (GTDB taxonomy): Bacteria > Bacteroidota > Bacteroidia > Flavobacteriales > Flavobacteriaceae > Maribacter > Maribacter ulvicola. The sequence goes on along the minus strand of NZ_FTMA01000004.1, from coordinate 176,557 downwards.
ATAAAAGACCTGGCATTGGGGTTAGCTTAAGTTCTACATTTATGTTCACCGATATAATGCTTACCCCTAATTTTCAAAATGAGTACGGGACAGGGTTTTTTAATGATTTTGCACCCATCAACGCAGATGGGAAACCCGTATTGGATTATCCGTTTTCATGGAGTTGGGGACCACGGTTAGAGGGCCAATCATATACCAATTGGTTGGGACAAACAGATAGCTATTCTCCACAAGGAAATCCATATAAAGATTTTTATCAGACAGGGTATTCCATTGCCAACACCGTCGCTTTTGAAGGTCGTTCAGACAAAACTTCTTTTCGAATGTCAATTACCGACGAAGATATTCAGGGCATTGTCAGTAATAATACTTTGGGAAAACAAACCTTTAATATTCGTGGTAGATCTCAATTGACCGATAAATTCAGTATTGACGGTAAAATGACCTTTATTACTTCAAAAGTAGAAAACCGTCCAGATTTGGCAGAAGGTAACGGGAATACAGCCTTACAACTTTCTCTGATGCCGCGTGACATTCGTCTGACAGATGTTCGTAACAATACCATCAATGCCCAAGGCCAAGAAATTAAATGGAATTTAGACAACACCTTTAACAATCCATATTGGGCCCTGAACCATCTGCGCAATACAGATAACCGCGACCGTTTTCAAGGATTGCTGGCCATAGATTGGAAAATGTTCAAAAATTTCTCTCTTACCGCCAGAACGGGTATGGACTACCGTGTTTTTGATTATACCAGCCACGGTGCAAGAGGGGCGCAGTCCATTAAAAGCGGACTTGGAGAATACAGTCATAACAACGGAAAAAGTAGAATTTGGAATTCTGATATGCTAGCGAGCTACAAGGCAGAAATTGGCGGGTTTAAATTGACGGCCAGTGTGGGTGCCATGCACCGCGATGAGGCATTCAATAACCAGTATATTAATGGTTTTGATAGCAAAGTGCGTGATTTTTATAATATCAGTAATTACAAAAATTCTTTTAGTAGCGAAAGCATTACCAAAAAAGCGATTACATCTTATTATGCCTTGGGTCAGTTTCAATGGGGTGGCTACCTTTATTTTGACACCTCGTTACGGAACGATAATTCATCTGCATTACCAAAGGACAATAATTCCTATTGGTATCATTCCGAAAACTTGAGTTTTCTGTTTAGCCGAGCTTTTGGTTTAAACCCTAAATTCATCAGTAAAGGAAAACTGCGAGCTTCACATGCCATAGTCGGCAATGATACCGGTGCTTATCGTACCCAAGCTTTTTACAATGTGGACCAAACGGTAACACTACCCTATACCGTGGCTTCAATTCCCGGTAGTCTGCCTTCTTTTGATTTAAGGCCAGAAACTTCAAAATCTTGGGAAATTGGGGCTGATCTAGGTTTTTTCAATAATCGATTGATGCTCGATTTCACTTATTTTGAGACGAATACAAAAGATCAGATTCAAGCGGTTCCTATCTCTGGGGCAAGCGGATTTGAAACTGTGGTAGTCAATGCCGGAAATATAAAGAACAACGGCATCGAGGTACAACTGAATGCCGTTCCTGTAGAAACCGATAATTTTCAATGGAATTTGGGGGTAAACTTTACCAAAAATAATTCTTTTGTAGCATCTTTAAACGAAGGGCTCTCTAGTATTGAACTAGGAAGACTTTGGTCGGTTTCAGTAGAAGCACGGCCTGGTGAAGAATTCGGCGGACTATACGGAAACGATTTCAAAAGGGACAATTTTGGAAGAAAACTTATTACCGATAACGGTCTTACACAAAGGGGCGAGCGTATTTTATTAGGAAATATAAACCCTGATTGGTTTGGTGGCATCAGTAATACTTTCCGCTTTAAGAATTTATCGTTAAGTACTTTGATCAGTGTACAACAAGGCGGGGAATTCTATTCTTACGGTCGCGCCTACCGTACCTACTTTGGAACTGACAAACGTAGTCTTGTAGGTAGGGAAAATGGTATCATTGAAGATGGTATCAACGAAAATACAGGCTTTAAGAACGAAGTTGCCGCACCGGCATTCTTAAAACAGTTTACTGATATTTTCAGCAATGAAGTGTCTAAAGATCAAGTTTTAGACGCCAGTAATGTAAAAGTACGTGAAGTTACGCTGACCTACAGTTTTCCACAGACTATACTACGTGATACCTTTATACAATCCGCTAGTTTGTCCGCCATTGGGCGTAACCTTTTCTTTTTATATAATGCGGCAGGTGATATTGATCCCGAAGCAGGTTACAGCAGTGGACCTACGGGAACGGCCTTTGAACACTCTTCGTTACCGTCTACAAGAAGTTACGGACTAAACCTTAAACTTAACTTTTAACAAACCATCATGAAAAATCGATATCACATTTCAAGAAAAATCGCGGTGGTAACTATCATCGCTACGGTACTATTTTCCTGTGAAAAACGGTTAGACGACCTTTACAGTAACCCTAATGCGGTAACCACAATTGATGATGCCGCACTATATACAAAAGCGGTCAGAAGCCTGTTTTTAGAAACCACCGATCTATCTGCCTCACGGTTTGCAGGCCACTACGGGCATTATTTTGTTGCCGGAAGTACGGCAAGAATTCCAGATCAATATGGTGATGGTTTCGACAATAATTACAACGCCATGTTCGACGGACTCTACGGAGGTGCCATTAGGCACATAGAAGAAGTATTGACCATTACCTCTTCTCCCAAAACACAGAACCCCGTTCGTAATGCCATGGCCAATGTCATTGCGGTATTGGCCTATGCCAAGGCTACCGATGCGTATGGCGATATACCTTATACTCAAGGAGGAAAAGGAAAAACCGAAAATATAGTACATCCCTCTTATGACACCCAAGAAAGTATTTACAAGGACCTAATTGCCCGTTTAACATCTAGCATTTCAATATTACAAGGTGCAGATGCCGCTTTGGGCTACCCTAACTCAGAACCCATTTTCAATAATGATATGGAAAAATGGGTACGTTTTGCAAATAGTGTACGGTTGCGATTGGCAATGCGGATACGTTTTGCGGACAATGCGCTGTCAAAGGCCACGGTTGCCCAATGTCTCACCGCTCCTTTGATGGAAACCAATGATCATAATGCGTTCATCATCCAAACCGAAGGTACTGGTAATGCTTGGTTTAATAATCGCACGGGGTTTCCTTCAATTAAAATGTCCGTAAGGTTGATTGATCAATTACAGGGTTCGGCAGATCCTAGATTATCTGTTTTTGTAAGTAAAAATAGTAACGGCACCTATTCCGGAATGGTGAATGGCTTGGACGATACTGCTTTTGGTGCCTCCAATTTTGCGGACAAATCAGATATTGGTATTCCTTTGTCTTCCCCCAATAGTAAAATTTATCTTATAAGTGCAGCAGAAACTTGGCTGTTTAGAGCAGAGGCGGCCCTAGTATATGATGAAGATGCAGTAGTGGCAAACCAAATGTATCGCCAAGGTATCAAGACCGCCCTAGGGCAATGGGAAATAGACGCTTCGGATATTGAAACTTTCATGGGCTCTGCGGTCGCAAGTTTATCTGGTGTAAACAATGAGGAACAGATTGGCACACAATTGTGGTTAGCGGTTATTCCAAATTATTTTGAAGGGTGGACACAGATACGGCGTACAGGATACCCTGTTATTGAGCAACGCACCGCAGATAACCTTTCACAAGGCGTGACAAATGGCGTACTACCCACACGCTTTTTATATTCTTCTTTTGAACTGAATTCTAACTATGTTAATGTTTCCGCGGCAATTGCAAATCAAGGTCCCAATCGCATTGATACTCCGGTTTGGTGGGATAAGAATTGAAGCAATTAATGGTAACGCAATAAAAATAAACAAAATGAAAAAAATAAAAACTTGCTACCTCTTTATCTTAGGTATTTTGTTCCTGCAATGCAGCAATGACGAGGAAGTGCCTATGGTCTTGGCAGATTTTCAATTCTTGGTAGAAGATACTCAAGTAACCTTTAATGGTACCGTAGCCAACGCCGACTCTATTACCTGGGATTTTGGCGATGGTGGCAGTAGTACCGAAGAAGATCCTGTATATTCGTATACCAAGGCGGGAACTTTTGATGTTGTAATGTCCGTAAACGGCGCTAACGGTAGTTTTAGCGAAACCAAACAAGTAACCATTTCTCCCTCGTTCGATCTATTACTTACCGGAGGTTCTGCCAAACCCGATGGGAAATCTTGGCGACTAAAAAAAGCTTATACCGCTGGTAAGGAAGGTGCAGGACCTATTGATGACGGGTTGGGCATTTTATTACCTTCTTTCGATAATCTTTTGGATGCCGTTGGTCTAGGTTCTTCCTATAATGACACATTTACTTTTGTATTCGATGGCACCTACAAGGTAGATAATAAAGATGGCCAAAGCTTGATGGGAATTATTTACGCCAGCATTTTTGAGGGGCAGCATATCACCGCGGTCTCCGCAGATGTGAACAACGTACCCCTGGCAACCGTGCTTTATACCCCTGTAACCAATGCAACGTGGGAACTTTATGAGGATGATTTTACCATAGATGCCGCCACTGGTGCCGTACAGTTTACTGAAAAAAGACAGTTGATCCTAGGTGAATATTTAGGCTTCAAAGACTACAGTAATGTTGTTATCTTAAAGGAAATAAACGAAACTACCATGAATGTAGCCTTAGGAATACATACAGAACCCTCGGTTTTTGATAAGCCTACCTTGTTTCTGCACTTAACGTTTGAAGCGCTTTAAGTGTTCAAGTCGGTAACCCCTCTTTACAGCTCTTATAATTTTAATTTAACACCAAGGGTTCACCATAGGAAATGTTTCAAGACTCCTGTAGTACATATTATTTACCCTATAGCACCTATCTAGGAATGCACAAGCTCATAGGAAATATTTACTATTCAGTAGTTTTACCATTCAATAATAGGAAGTAATATATTTACACATGCAGCAACTACAAAAACAACGTGATTTCTTTAATACGCAACAAACAAAGGATGTAGAATTTAGAAAAAAGGCCTTAAAGCGACTTCAGCAAGAAATAATTGTGAGAGAAGATGACATTTGTGATGCCATTTACGCCGATTTTAAAAAACCAAAATTTGAGACTTTAGCCGCTGAAACACAGTTTGTATTGGGAGACATTAAGCATACATTGAAAAAAATGTCTCTTTGGGCCCAACCTCAACGGGTCTCTGCAAGCCTAATGAATTGGCCCTCTTCAGATTTTATTTACAAAGAACCTTATGGAAATGTGTTGATTATTGCACCTTGGAACTACCCATTTCAATTGGCTATTGCGCCCTTGATAGCAGCGGTTGCTGCAGGAAATACTGCTGTAGTAAAACCTTCGGAAGTTACCCCTAATACCGCAAAAATTTTATCTGAAATTATTACGGCAAGCTTTAAACCAGAACATGTTACCGTTATTGAAGGTGGTGTAGAAACCTCACAAGAACTTTTAGCCCAAAAATGGAATTATATTTTTTTTACGGGAAGTTCCCGCGTGGGTAAAATTGTTTACGAAAGTGCAGCAAAACATTTAACTCCCGTAACCTTAGAATTGGGAGGAAAAAATCCAACAATTGTCGATGAAACAGCTTCTATTTCAAAAGCTGCCAAACGTATTGTTTGGGGCAAGTTTTTAAACGCCGGCCAGACCTGTATCGCTACCGATTATATTTTGGTACACCAATCGGTAAAAGACAAATTGGTCCATGCCTTGAAAAAAAGCATTACCGATTCTTATGGTCAAAATATAGAAAAATCCACCGACTATGCACGAACTGTAAGCCATACCCATTATTTAGGGCTAAAACAAATGCTAAAGGGACAAGAACTTCTTTTTGGTGGCGAAACCAATGATGAGGATAATTACCTATCTCCCACTTTGGTCAACGAACCAAAACTTGAAAGCAAATTAATGGAAGGTGAGATTTTTGGACCTATACTTCCTATAATCTCTTACGAAACGGAAGCCGATATTGAAAAGCATATCAATAACTACGGGAAACCATTGGCTACTTATGTATTTTCCAACAAAAAATCTTTTCAGAAAAAAATTATCGCCAAATATAGTTTTGGTGGCGGTGCAATCAATGATACCCTTATTCAAATTACCAATAAAAAATTGCCCTTTGGAGGGGTCGGTGCCAGCGGCATAGGGTCATATCATGGTAAGGCGTCTTTTGATCTGTTTTCTCATCATAAGAGTATCATTAAAAAATCGAATTGGTTTGAGGCGCCCCTAAGATACCCTCCATATAATTTACCTATAAAATTTGTAAAGAAGGTTAAGCATCTCTTTTAGCAATTAAATACTTAAGTTGCTAAAAGTGATATTGCTGTGCTTTTAAAGAATCATGGCCACAGTTAACATGCTATGAGTCTACTTGATACCCATTGGTCATTTTCAAAATATTTTAAAATCTAATATGGCTTATTTAGTTCTATCGTTACTATTGTTTTAAACCATTCAGTTTAGGATATTATCAAGAATACTACATTAGTTCCTAACTTTCAGTATTTATGTCATGAATTAATATTATTCAAAAACGAAAAAAATGTATCCTTTTAGAATGGCGTTTGTTAATGAATTTTAATCTCCCCTAAATAATTTACTAACTAAATCTTTGGTCAGCGGTCTGCCTTGTGCTTGTTCACGAATAGCATTGAAACTAAATCTAAAATCACAACCTGATTTGTATTCGCTGCAACCATAAGCCGTTTTCCCTTTCACGATAGTGCCTTTGTTGCATTTTGGACAGCTATTTTCTAGAGATTTAGGCTTTGACTGAACTTTAGTTTTCTTTGGTTCTAATTTCAGATTAAAATTCTCGTCAAATCTTACCACTCCCTCTACAGAGGTATTATTTACCTTAAAACCTTTTAAATTAATAGTTGAACCTTTATGAAATAGCCTTATCAATTGTTTTTCTGAAATAGTTTTACCTTCAAACTTAAACGGAATTACAAAATCGCAGGTTTTCTTAAACTCAGAACAACCATAGGCAGATTTCCCTTTACGGATGGTTCCTTTTTTACATTTGGGACAAACCGTCGCGGTCAATCCTTTAGATTTCTCAACCGTCTTTTTCTTGGTTGTCGTTACTGTTTTATTATTTACCGCAGATATATTTGCTTTTCTATTTTCACTTCGTACTTCGTAAACCAATTGATCCACCATCAGCTTCATCTGCTTAATAAAGCTCCCAGCATTAAAAGTACCTTTTTCAATATCCTTCAACTGCTTTTCCCATTTACCTGTAAGCTCGGCAGATTTCAGCATTTCATTTTGAATGGTATCAATTAACTGAATACCTGTAACAGTTGGTATGACTTGTTTTTTGTTTCGCTTAATATATTTTCTACGGAACAAGGTTTCTATAATATTGGCACGTGTAGAAGGTCTGCCTATACCATTTTCCTTCATTAGCTCGCGCAATTCTTCATCCTCAACCTTTTTGCCTGCCGTTTCCATGGCACGCAACAGCGATGCTTCTGTATATTGTTTTGGTGGTTTTGTCTGCTTTTCAAGAAACGAAGGTTCATGCGGTCCTTTTTCCCCCTTTTTAAAGTTTGGTAATATCCCAGGTTCTTTTGCGGTAGAATTAGGAGATTCAAAAACTACACGCCACCCCTTGTCTATAATTTCTTTTCCGGTGGTTTTAAAATTTACTTTTTCAGCTTTACCGATTACAGTGGTATTAGAAACCTTACAATCTGGATAGAACACTGCAATAAAACGACGGACAATTATATCATAAACTTGCTGCTGATTGTGTTGCAGATTCATTTGTTGACCTGTTGGAATGATGGCATGGTGATCGGTTACCTTACTATCATCAAAAACCTTTTTAGTTTTCTTTAATTTTTTACCATCTAGTGGTTTTGTCAAGGCATCGTAATTGGTCAAGTTTTTAAGTATCCCCGGTATTTTCGGGTATACATCATTGGGTAAAAATGTGGTATCAACTCTTGGGTATGTGACCACTTTTTGCTCATATAACTTCTGTACGATTTTTAAAGTTTCATCTGCACTAAAACCAAACTTTGTGTTGCAATAGACTTGTAGCCCTGTTAAATCAAAAAGCTTTGGGGCATATTCATTACCTGCTTTTTTAGTGGTAGAAACAATTTCAAAATCGTGTTCTTTTACAATATTTGCCAATTTCTCCCCATCTTCTACTTTTAGAAAACGCCCTTCTTCATAACTAAATAAGGTCTCGCGGTATAAGGTCTGCAACTCCCAATAAGGTTGTGGTTTAAAATTCTCTATTTCTTTAAACCTGTTGACCAACATGGCCAAGGTAGGCGTTTGCACACGCCCTACAGATAATACTTGTTTATAACCACCGTGTTTCAAAGTATATAAACGAGTGGCATTCATGCCTAATAACCAATCGCCTATTGCACGGGAAAAACCTGCGTAATATAAATTATCATAATCTGTAGAAGGCTTTAAATTCTTAAAACCTTCTTTTATAGCTTCGGTGGTAAGAGAAGAAATCCACAGTCGTTCTACCTTGCCTTTATATTCTGTCTCGTTCAATACCCAACGTTGTATCAATTCTCCTTCTTGGCCAGCATCACCACAATTGATAACTACATCTGCCTTGTCAAATAACTGTTTAATAATTTTAAACTGTTTTTGAACACCCGAATCTCCTGAAACTTTAGTTTGGAAATGATCGGGCAGCATAGGAAGATTATTTAAATCCCAACTTTTCCAGTGTGGTTTATAATCATTTGGTTCCTTTAACGTACAGAGATGTCCAAAAGTATAGGTGACCGCATAGCCATTACCTTCGTAATACCCGTCATGCTTAGAAGTTGCTCCAAGGACAGAAGCAATTTCTCGTGCAACAGAAGGCTTTTCGGCAATACAGACTTTCATTTTAGGTGTTAACTATTATAGATTTAGGTTTGGGTTTTCGCCCAGCAAATATAGAAATTGTTTACAGAAACAACCATAATATAATAAGCCGCTTAAACTGTGTTTAGCGGCTTATTATTTACTCTTGATAAAATTGATGTTATCACCATACCCTACAGAAAACCGTACTTTTTAGAAGAAATAATGTAATTCCTGTTAGAATTGTTTTCTTAATACGTCAATGTATTATAGCCATTGGCTTGTAATTGTAACATACGGACTGATGCGGTTGGGGTTACCTCTAGACCATCAAACAACATCTCTTCCGTTACACCCAATTTTTCCATGGCAACACTACAAACACTTACTTTTACTTTTCCTTTATACTTTTGAAAAACCTTATCCAACTCTGATTTTTTTACAAGTTGGGTCACCACTTTACCTTTAACTATAATCTCGTATTCTTCTATCTTAACACTATTTTCTATCAAAAGGTCATACATACTTAACACTCCCTTAAAATGCCTTTCTGTAGTAAGTGTAAATGCATATTTAGGTGTTTTCTGCAAATCAATTACGGTCTGTTGGGCTAATTTTTTCTGTCCGTATATTTCAGTATTACTAGCCATCATTACTATGATGATCAAAAGGCTTTTTAGAATATTTATCATGAACTATATATTGAAGGATACATTTGGTATCTAAGTTAAAGAAATTTATTATTTAGAAAAAGCAATAGACCTCAATTACCCTGTTAATACCACAAAATCAGCTTTGGATTCATTTTGTTTATTCCGGTCTGATACCGCTGTTAAAGATTTAAACAACAACTCTTTTAGTTCCTTGAAAGAAGAAGATTTTTTTAGGAACTGATTTGCTCCATCTTGCTTAAGTTGATTTACTTCTCTATCTCTATAAATGGAAGAATATGCTATGATATAAATGGTATTGAATTTTTTGAAATTTCTAATATCCATAAGACATTCAAAGCCATCCATAATAGGCATATATAAATCCAAGAATATGACATGTGGCAGAGTAACGTCAGAGAATAATTTATCCATTAGATCAACGCCATTGTCAAACTGAGAAACTTCAGTTTTTATAGGAACACTGTTCAGTGCTTCCATAAAAAAGTCTCGATCATCAAAATCATCATCCGCAATATATATTCTTAAATTTTTCATTATTTTAAATAATACCAGTATGAATACCAAAATTATGCACTAAAATCACATAATTTTCTGCCAATAAAATTGAATAATAACTCTATAGCATTTTTTTCGCAAATAAACTTCATGTAAAATAAATATATGTAGTAAAATACTTACGTTTAGTTTTGCGCGTTAAATAATAAACGGTCTATATTTTAATTTATTAGATATATTATGGCTTTTAACAATTGTAATGAACTTTTATTAGTACTACAACAATATCAGCTCGATTATTACACTAAAGGGAAAGCTTTAAAAGTGTATAGCATACTTACAGATGTTCTACCCATTATTGAATTTGAAAACGAACATTTTGAATTAGAGTTTCGCAAGAGACATCTAGATTTAAAAAGAATTGAATGTTTAACAGACCTAAATGAATATTCTGAAAAATTTGCCCACAATTTACTTAAACTCATTTTAATAATTAATAATTCTAAGTTATCAACCGACGATAACAGAGGTGATCTGTACTAATTTTAAATGCGAAACTTTAGAGACAAGAATTATTAGGGTTTTGTTCTTTTATACCTTATAGTTAAAATTCTAGTGCGCTAATTTTCTTAGTAAATTCTAAGGCATCTAACAGAACCTTTTTTAAGACAGGACTAGGTACACCCCATAGACTTAAGGTATCTTTTTCATGGCTAAACATTACTATAATAGGTTCAAAATTTTCATATAGGTAGTTAACTAGAAAGATGAGCCTAATATTATATTTCCTAGAATAGCTAGTGCCCTATGTGGTGTAGCTAATTTAACCTTGTAAAACCATAAGCTTCCCTAATCACTGTTCTTTACTTAACTATAACTGTGGATTTAGCTAGTTCATATGATAAAAAATAACAACTGGATCTGGAGAGTCAATATTAAATGGGATTGCGTCTATTGTAATTTATTTAAAAACATAATTTTCGTCAAGAACCTTAAAATATGAAAATCATGAAAACTACTATTATAATAATGCTAACCCTAGCATTTGTTGGGACATCATGTTCAAGCACTAAAAAAACGCCTTCTATTACAGAAAAGTCAACCGAGCAAGTAAATACCGCTCAGGATGAACCTAATGCCAGTACAACGGACAACAGTTCTTCTTCCATGACACAGCATACAATTGCAACGCAAGTAAACGGTTCTACTGGTGCTATGAGCAATATAGGAGTTCAAAATAGGTCAAACAGTTTAAAAAGTGAATATGCTACCATGTTTTCCAAGCTTGAAATGAGCGAGGAACAAATGAGCACTTTTACTTCTGCAATGAGGCGTTTTAAAGACAAACAAGCCAATACTGCAAGCGGAGAAATGTTAGGCAGTATTGAAAGTGAGCGCACACGTCAATTGAAGGATATTTTATCTAGTTCACAGTTTGCAAAATACGAACAATGGTTAGCAGAAAATAATTAAAAACCTGCTCTAATCACGTATTGCGCTAATACTAAAAGGTATACAACAAATCTATAATAAGTACCTCTTATACCTTTATGTAATATTAATTATAAAATAATATAACTATGATAAAACCCACATCAGAAGTACCTGATTTAAAAATATCCTTAATTAATGATACGCAATGGAGCTTACATGACCAAGACAGTACATCTTTTACTATGGTCGTATTCTATAGAGGACTGCATTGCCCTGTATGTAAAAATTACTTAGAAGATCTTGCTACAAGATTAAAAGATTTTAGTGATAGAGGGGTTAACTTAATTGCTATTAGTAGTGATAGTGAAGAACGAGCAAAAAAAGCCGGTAAAGAATGGGACATTCCAGAATTACCTGTGGGATACAATTTGCCTATTGAAACGGCAAGGGAATGGGGTTTATATGTTTCCAAAAAAACATCTGAAAAAGAACCCGATGTATTTTCAGAACCTGGTTTGTTCTTAATTAGACCTGATAATACTTTATATGCGAGTGCTATACAGACTATGCCATTTGCCAGACCTCATTGGGACGATATTTTAAATGCAATAGATTATGTCAACAAAAATGACTACCCTGCTAGAGGTGGTGAATAATATCGTTTTTATATAATCTAAAAATAAAAAGGTGGGCAATTCTTTAAAGAATTGTCCACCTTTCTTTATAATATCAAAATTATTAGTTTCTTTTTGACTTCCATTTTTCAAACTCCGCCTTTATACTTTCGTCTACCATAGGGTACAGACCAATTACTGCCCTACCTCCTTGAACCTGTTCTATTACAAACTCCTCATACATTGTCATTTGTATACATTCATCTGCAACCTCATCCGCAAGATGTGCAGGTATTACCATTACGCCGTCATCATCACCAAGTATAATATCACCTGGAAAAACAGCTGCATCACCGCAACCTATAGGGTCGTTTATGGCAATAGCTTGGTGCAAAGTTAAATTGGTAGGCGCGGTAGGTCTATTATGATATGATGAAAAATCCAAATTAGCAATTTCTGCTGAATCTCTAAATCCACCATCAGTAACGATACCTTCTGCATTTTTTACCATAAGCCTTGTTACCAAAATTGATCCTGCAGATGCCGCTCTAGCATTTTGCCTACTATCAATAACCATAACAGCCCCTTGTGGACACTCTTCTACCGCTACTCTTTGTAAGTGCTCAGGATCTCTAAATACAGTGATAGGGTTTAAATCTTCGCGCGCAGGTATGTAACGTAAGGTATAAGCCTCCCCAACCATAGTAGGCTTGCCTAGTTTTAATGGTTTTACGTGTTGTATAAACTGATTTTTCAGTCCTTTTTTAAATAAACAAGTTGCAACGGTTGCCGTACTTACTTTTCTTAATTTCTCTTTTGTTGCCTTTGCCATTTTAGTCATTGTATACTATCTAAAATTTATGCTATTCCACTTTTTTCCATGCCTCTTGGATATAGGTCAAATCCTTTTTCATCTTAGCAAATACTTCTTTTTTATCCATTGTAATCTTCTTAGCTCCATGTTCTGCCCCACCCAAATCATATTCTAAATGTAATGAAATAGGAACCTTTACCTTATATTTTTTAAGTAGTGAAAAGTATCGATTGAAATCTACCATGCCTTCACCTAAAGGGGTATTGATAGGCTGCCACGAACCATTTTTCTTACCCCATTTAAAATCTTTTACAACGATAGATTTAATGTATGAATGAATACGGCGTAAATCTAGTTCCCAACTTTTACCTCCTTCTACAACGGCATGTCTTATATCATACTGACATCCTAAAAATTCATTGTTAGTTTTTGAAAAAATTGTAGGTAGATCCCAAATAGGTGCCCCAACATGATTACCTGCATGATTTTGATAACAACCAATAAGTCCTAATTCTTTATTAAAATCTTCCAAAATTTTGGCTTGGTTTGCATAGTGAATTAAACTTTCATCAATAGAGGTATCTTCTGGATAGCTTAACCAACCTGTACGATAATATTCAAAACCAAATGTGCTAGCTGTCTTCAATACTTCTTGTTGATCAATATCTTTAATATCCCAAACGTTAGTGGTCATCATCTTAGGTTTTAACCCAAATTTTTTCATAGCTTCTACTGCTGCCGGTAAATCTTCATTTACCTTTTCTGGCAGAATGTGTCCTTTTGGGCGCACTGTTAGGTCTAATCCATTAAATCCTATGTCTGCGGCTGCCGCAGACATATCGTCATAATCAAGAAATTGTAAATGTTTAGAAAAAAGGTGTACCTCAATGGCATCATCTGCAGCCAACTTTGGTTTTAGTAAGCCATTATCCAAGTGTACCAATGGTATGCCTGCCAATGCCATGGCCGACTTTTTTGCGAAATTTCTTCTAGAAATACCTTTTTTATCTTCTCTCATTTTCACTATCTCTTTTATATTTTATCAATAGGTTTTGTGTTAATTAGTTGTCATTCTTACAAATATATGTATTTTTGGTAAACCAAATTGGTTAACCAATTTGGTTTACTCAATAGAAAGATTATAGTCCTAATTTTTACATTTAGTTTCAAACCTATTTAATAACATATATACAATGAAAAAGTGTTTCTTATTGTTAGCATTTATTTTTCTCCTGTACTCCTGTGATGAAAAATCAAGCAGCCGCGCTATTACCGTAAACGACATTAACGAATTGAATACCGCAATATCCGAAGCTAAACCCGGTGATGACATTATTATGACCAATGGAAATTGGAAAGATATAAACATCAAATTTGTGGCATATGGTACTGAGAAAAAACCCATTACATTGCGGGCTAAAACCCCTGGCAAGGTTTTAATTACCGGAACATCTGATTTAAAACTTGCCGGTGCGTATTTAAACGTTAATGGTCTTCATTTTACCAATGGATCGTCTCCTTCTTCTGCCGTTATCGATTTTGGTATTAGTGAAGATTCGGTTGCTAACCATTGTAAAATCACCAACAGTGCCATTATAGATTTTAACAAATCTCAACGAAATAAAACAGATTTATGGGTATTGTTCAAAGGTCGACACAACGAGCTTGACCATTGCTACATTGCAGGGAAATCTAATAGAGGACCTACAGTTAGGGTTGATTTGGCAGGTAATAACAGTATAAAAAACTACCATAAAATTACCAATAATTATTTTGGTCCTAGACCCCCAAAAGGCGGACCCAGTGCCGAAACCATACAACTTGGTAATAGCTTTACTTCAATGGCACCTAGTCACACCTTGGTCGCTAACAATTTTTTCGATCATTGTAATGGCGAGGTAGAAGTGATATCCAGCAAAACCAATTTCAATGAGTTCAGAAATAATGTGTTTTATAAAAGCGAAGGTTCTTTGGTTACAAGACATGGTAACTATTGTATTATTGATGGTAATGTTTTTATAGGGGATGAAAATTCTAAAAAAATAGGCGGTGTTCGTTTAATTGGTACCGGACATTGGGTAACCAACAATTACTTCTATAATTTAAAGGGACAAACATTTAGGAGTCCGCTTGCCGTAATGAACGGAATTCCAAAATCACCATTAAATAGATACCTACAAGTTACAGATGTTGTTGTAGCAAATAATTCTTGGGTCAACTGTGTGTCGCCATGGCAATTTGGTGTAGGTTCTAATACGGACCAAAAAGATAACTTACCTAAATCTGAAATTAGATCTGCAACACCTTTACGAACTACAGTAGCAAATAACCTTATTTATAATGACAAAAGCGATAAGCAACCTATCATTAGACATGATTCTATAGACGGTATTAGATTTAAAAGCAATGTCATAAACAATCAAGGTGGTATTTTTAAAACTGTTGATGGGCTTACGCAAAAAGATTTTGGTACTTCTATAGCTGATGGTGATATTTTAATGCCCGATAATTCGCTATCAAACTTTGAACTTTATAATGGATTTGAATTTGACCAGATCACGGCAGATTTATTCGGTAATTCTAGAGCTGACAAAAATATGGTTGGTGCTGTTGTAGGTAAGCCTGTTAATAAAAGGGATATGATGGATGTTTCGCAATATGGCACCGACTGGTATTCTAACGCAGCTTCTAAGAACGAATCCGCCAAAACACATTCAGCTAGTTCTAGTAACGAACTTATCAGTGCAATTTCAACTGCAAGAAGTGGAGACACTATTGTGTTATCTGCTGAACGTTACGATATAGATTCCCCATTAAAAATCAATAAAGCTATTACGATTCTAGCTACTACATCTGATGCAAAAGCAATTATTGAATACAAGGGGGCATCTGAAACTCCGGCATTTGAAATGAATCCGAAAGGAGAACTTACACTTAAAAACATTCAACTCGTAGGCAATAAAGTACAATATGCTTTCGCTAGTCTAAAGAACAATATGTCCAGCCTTTATAATCTAAACATTGTTGATTGTGAAATCTCTAATTTCGCCTTTGTTTTAAAAGCATATAAACGGTCGTTTTCAGAGTACATTACCTTTACTTCTACACAGATTAAAAATTGTGCAAACGGAATTGAACTGTCTGAAGAGACCGATGACAAAGGGGAATATAATGCCGAAAACATAATCATTGACAATTGCCTATTTGATGGTATTTCCCATAATGTCATAGATTACTATAGAGGTGGGTATGACGAATCTACCGTTGGCGGTAATTTAATAGTGACCAATAGTACATTTACAAATTCTGGATCAAAAGCTGAAGAAGGTTTACTTCTTAATACTTACGGCATTGTCAATGTAAATCTTACCAATAATAAATTCATTGACAATCCGGTAAAATTAGTTGCACGTCTATGGGGAGCAAAGAACAATAGGTCTTCTAACAACAAAATAAAAAATTCTGGAGAACTGGTCGTACAAGAAAACCTTCCCCTTAAACTTATGTACTAATACCACAAAAAAAATATTACGAATGAAAAAATCAATAGTTACCCTAATTGCAGTAGCAACACTATTTGCCTGTAAAGACAATTCTAAAAAATCTTCGACCACTAATGAAGCATCTACAGACGAAAACAACACCGCATTAAAATATCCTAGCGATGTCATTCCGTTTATGGAAGAGTGGAAAATTCTATTAGGAGATGGTACTTATGAGGATAACCTTAAAGACTACGCTAAAGACGATTTCTTTTATGTTGCCAATGATCGAAATACGGATTGGATAGTTTACAAAACCCCCAACAGTGGCATTACCTCAAGAACCTCTAGTAATACCAGAACAGAGCTAGGTCAAAAAGCTAATTGGATTCCTGAAACTGGCGGAAAACTGACCGGCACATTAAAAGTACAACATGTATCTACTTCTGGGGATGCTAGAGTTGCCGCTTCTTATGCCGTTGTGATAGGACAAATACATAGTGATGAGGGTCACGAAAATGAACCCCTAAAAATATTCTACAAAAAATTTCCAGGGCATACCAAAGGCTCTGTATTCTGGAATTATGAAATAAACACAAAAGGTGATAATTCAAAAAGATGGGACTACTCATCGGCTGTTTGGGGCAATGATATGTCCGTTGTGGGATCCGATGCAACAACCGCTCCAAAAGAACCTGAAAACGGTATTGAACTTGGCGAAGAGTTCAGCTATGAAATCAATGTTTATAAAGGCATTATGTACTTAACTTTTACAAGTGACGGTCATGAAACCGTAAGGTTCACCAAAAATCTATTGGCGTCTGAATTTACTAAAACCTTACCTGAGCAAATTAAAACATTATATGCTTCAATAGGTCGTGATGGTCTAGAACGCGAAAATGCATATGCTGGTGAGATTCAATATTTTAAACAAGGAGCTTACAACCAGACCAATGGTAAATCTCCTAAAGATAATATCGTATGGAGTACTGGTGCCGATACTTATGGGGGCGATATTGCAAAGCAATATGCCAATGGCGATTATGCAGAAGTGTGGTTTAGAGAAGCTAGTCTAGGTGCAGGAACTTTACCCGTAGATTAATAACCGGTTTAAATTAGCTAAATATATTCTTCAACTAGATAAGCTAATGAGTAATATTTAGTCCACTTACATCAACATTTTTGGCTGGGTTTCAACTCTAATCAGAACGTAAATTCTATCCTATTTAAAATTTACTGAATTAGCGATTTCGTAATCAAGCAGTTATCGATTTGTAATTAATAAGCATCCATATGGTGTTAAATATTTGTTAGTCTTACAAATATTCTTATTTTTGGTCAACCAATTTGGTTAACCAATTTTGTTTTATGAGACGATATCTTCTTCTATTCTTATCTGTTTTTGCATGCCTAGCATATTCATTTACTGAACCGCAGCAAACCCATTTTGTAAAAAATGTTGCAGAATTTACTGAAGTGCTTCAGAAAGTACAGCCTGGTGACAGCATCATTCTTGCCAATGGTGTTTGGATGGATGCTGAACTACTCCTTGAAGCGAATGGTACTGCAGAAAAACCTATCACACTAATAGCGGAAGAAAAAGGAAAAGTAATTTTATCCGGAGCATCTAACCTTAGAATTGCAGGTGATCATTTAATCGTTAAAGGTCTTGTTTTCAAAAATGGCCATACCCCTACCAACGCTGTTATTTCTTTCAGAAAAAGCAGGGAACAAATGGCAAATAATTCTCGTCTTACCGAATGTGTAATTGATAACTTTAATAACCCTGAGCGCCAAGTACAAGATTATTGGATTACCATTTACGGAAAAAATAACCGAATTGACCATAACCATATTGCAGGCAAAAAGAACCTGGGTGTTACCATGATCGTTGGTTTGGATACCGAAGATAGTAGAGCAAACAACCATCAAATAGATCATAATTATTTTGGACCTCGACCAACCTATGGGAACAATGGAGGAGAAACCTTAAGAATAGGCACCAGTCATCATGCATTAGAAAAATCGAACACCTTAGTAGAATCTAATTATTTTGACAGAACTAACGGTGAACATGAAATCATCTCAAACAAATCTTGTAACAACACTTTCAAATACAACACTTTTTTTGAATGTACAGGTACATTGACCATGCGCCATGGTAACGAAACATTGGTTGACGGCAATGTCTTTATTGGTAATAATAAACCAAGTACTGGCGGTATTCGTGTTATCAATGAAACACAAACAGTAATTAACAACTACCATGTTGGTTTAACCGGCTATCGTTTTAGAGGTGCTTTTGTGATGATGAACGGTGTCCCAAATTCACCACCAAATAGGTATGTACCCGTAATCGATTCTAAAGTAAATAATAACACTTTTGTAAACTGCGATAATATTCTTTTTGGTGCAGGTAGCGATGCCGAAAGAAGTCAGGCACCAAGAACTTCAGAATTTTCAGAAAATATCATCTACAACGATATAAAGAAAGATGTTTTCTCTATAGACGACGACATTAGCGGCATAACGTTTAAGAACAATATTCTTGGTGAAAATTCAACAACTAGTATTGAAGATGGTTTTAAAAATGCCAAAATTAAATTGGTTAATGATAAAAATGGATTCCCCATTCCTACTTCAAGCAAAATAAAATCCAAAATAGCTATCAGTCCCAAAATTGCTACTAAAGAAAATACGGGAGCATCATGGTACTCAAAAGCAGATCATACTATTGCATTAAATTCTGGCAATACTGTTAATGTACCTGCAGGTATCAATACTTTATATGATAAAGTAAAAGAAACGAAAGCAGGTGATATCATCATTCTTGAAGATGGTGGCACATACTTATTGACCAAAGCGGTGAAAATTAACCACCCCCTAACTTTTAAAACCATAGGCAAAGAAAAAGCGACCATCTTATTTGAAAGAATGATGGCTTTTGAAATTGAGAATGGCGGTAGCCTTTCTCTTGAAAATATCACTTTTGACGGCACCAAATCTCCAGATTACGCAGGTAATTCTGTTATTAGTACAAGTAAGAAATCTATGATAGATAATTATAAATTATTCATTGATAGATGCGAGTTTAAAGATATGGTGGTTAATCACTCTTTTGATGTTTTGCGCGTTTCTAAAGGCACCTTTGCCGATACCATCAGCATACAAAACTCTAGTTTTAAGAATATTTCTGGCAGCATTGCAGCCTTAGATAAAGAAACCGATGACATAGGTGCTTACAACGTAGAGTATTTTATTATGAAGAACAATGCCATTAACGACTTACAAGGTGCAGCATTAAGATTGTACAGAGGTGGTAAGGACGAAAGTACCTTTGGACCGTTTTTAGAAATGGAGCACAATGTATTTGATCATGTTGGTTATGGCTCTAAAAATAAATATAAAGCTTCCATTTCCTTATATGGCGTTCAAGAAACGGATATTAAAAACAATATTTTTAAAGATAGCAAGACCATTAGCATGCATCTGGTAGTCGGTGAACCAATTGTCAAAGTTCTCAATAATGCTTTGAGCAATTCAGAAAAACTAAGGGTCACCGGCGATCAGAAATTTCAAGTAGAAAACCAGTGGGAGCTTGACCTTACGTTTTCTAAAAACGGCCACTACACCTTACCCTCAGACTCGCCATTAAAAGGAAAAGGTACTGATGGTACAGATTTAGGGCTACTAAAAAACGAATAACAACAATGATTAAAAATTCAACAACAATACAGCTATTTATTTGTGTTATTTTGGTAACACTCAGTACAGCTGCACAAGAGCACCCAAGTCTAATCCTCACAAAAGACGGTGTTGCAAAAATTAGAGCAGAACTTGGCAACGTTCCCTTATTTGATGCATCGCTTCAAAAGCTAAAGGAAGAAATAGATGCCGAAATGGCTTTGGGCATAGCTACACCAATCCCTAAAGATTATTCTGGTGGATATACCCATGTACGTCACAAACGTAACATGATCGTAATGCAACAAGCGGGAGCCTTATATCAAATATTGCAAGATGAAAAATATGCGAAGTACGTAAAAGATATGCTTTTGCAGTATGAAGGCATGTATAAAACATTACCCTTGCACCCCAAAACAAGGTCTTATGCTAGAGGCAAATTATTTTGGCAATGTTTAAACGATTCTAATTGGTTGGTTTACGTTAGCCAAGCGTATGATTGTATCTATAATTACTTAAGTGCCGACGAAAGAAAAAAGTTAGAGAAAAATCTGTTCAGACCTTTTGCGGATCACATTTCAGTTGATAGCCCGCAGTTCTACCAAAGAGTGCATAACCACAGTACGTGGGGTAATGCAGCTGTTGGTATGATCGGTTTGGTTATGAACGATAAGGAGTTGATTGATCGTGCTCTATATGGTATTCCAAATTTAGAAATGGACAAAACCGCAAAAGATGATGATGGCGGATTCATAAATAAAGAAGGTAAAGCCGGATTTCTAGCGAATATAGAAGAGCCCTTTTCACCAGATGGATATTATAATGAAGGTCCATATTACCAACGCTATGCCATGTATCCTTTTTTGATTTTCGCAGAAGGATTGCATAATGTAAAACCAGAATTGAAAATCTTTGAATACAAAGACGGTGTTCTTTTAAAATCTATCAACGCACTTTTAAATTTATCTGATGCAGATGGAGATTTCTTTCCTCTTAACGATGGTCAAAAAGGAATGTCTTATTACAATGATGCCTTAGTAACTGCCGTAGATATTTCGTATTATTTTGGAGGTCAGGATCCCGGATTGTTAAGTATTGCAGAAAAACAAAATAAGGTCCTATTAGACGATTCTGGTTTGGCTGTAGCGCTTGGTGTAAAAAATGGAGAAGCAAAACCATTCAATAAAAAATCAATCAATTTATCTGACGGTCCTAACGGAAAACAAGGTGGTGTGGGTATTTTACGAAGTAATGATTTAGAACTTGTTTTTAAATACGCGGCCCAAGGCTCAAGCCATGGTCACTATGATAAGTTATCATACTCCTACTACGAAAATGGAGATGAGGTATTACAAGATTACGGTTTAGCCCGGTTTGTTAATATTGAACAAAAAGGAGGGGGAAATTATTTAAAGGAAAATAAAACTTGGGCCAAGCAAACCATTGCCCATAATACCTTGGTACAAAATGAAAAATCTCATTATCAAGGCAAATTTGACATTGGTAGCAAGTACCATCCAGACCTGTATCTTTTTGATGGTTCTAATGCCGATATACAAATTGTTAGTGCAATAGAAACAAATGCATATCCCGGAACGGAAATGCATAGAACAATGGCCATCATAAAAGATGAAGAATTTGAAAAGCCAATTATGCTAGATATTTTACAAGTTAAATCTGATAGTACCAATCAATATGATCTGCCTTTTTACTTTATGGGGCAAGTGTTACATACCAACTTCGAATATGAGGTTCCCAAAATACTAGAACCCTTAGGAAAAGATAATGGATATCAACATTTATGGTCAGAAGCTACTGGTAACCCCACAGTTGAAAACACTAAATTAAGCTGGTTAGCTAATGGCAAATTTTATACTTTAACCTCTGCGACTTCACAAGATGACGAATTAAAGTTTGTGCGTATAGGTGCAAATGACCCTGACTTTAATTTAAGAAGAGAAGCTGGTTTTATTATCCGCAGAAAAAATACTGAGAATACACTTTTTGTCTCAACTGTAGAAGCACACGGTAGTTACAGTCCGGTTTCTGAATCTGCAATAAACTCCAATAGTTCTATCTCTGCCATAAAAATTATATTAGATAATACTGATTATACCGCCATTTCAATAACTACAGTTAAAGGAACCAACAAATTGTTTATAATAGCAAATACAAATGCTTCAAAAGAAGCAACACATACGGTAAAAATAAACGATAAGAATTACGAATGGTCTGGTTCTTATTATTTTAAATAGAAACAAAAAATAAATATTATGAAGAGATTTAGCGAAAAGTACGTCATTACAAAAGACATGGAGTGGGAAGTACTTGGCGGAGGAGTTTCAAGAAAATTCTTAGGTTATGACAACCAAATTATGATGGTAAGAGTAAAATTCGATAAAGGAGCTTTAGGTGCACCTCATCAACATTTTCATACACAGGCTACCTATTGTGTCTCTGGAAAATTCGAATTTGTAATTGACGGTGAAAAGCAAATTGTAGAAGCCGGGGACGGAGTTTACATTGAACCAAACCTTTTACATAGTGCAGTTTGCCTGGAAGAAGGTGAATTAATTGACACTTTTAGCCCTGTAAGAGAAGATTTCTTAAGTGGCGTAGGCCCATCTTATTTTGGAGATAAAGAATAAAGTCACCTCTGCTTTTAGCTGAAACCCACAGTTAAAAATAGAGTTCTTGAACTACTATTTTATACCTTTCAAATGCTGGATCACTACTTATGACAACAGAAAATATATCCTTTTTAGGAAAATTTAAAAAACGTCTTAAAGATTTTGGCCCAGCATTTTTTATTATCGGTTATGTTGTAGGTACTGGTAGTGTTACCTCTATGGTTGTATCTGGTGCTAAGTATGGTCTTAACCTTTCTTGGGCTTTATGGTGGTTTTAAGGAAACAGGTACTTCTATTACCGAATTTTTTCCTGAACTGCCCAAAGATGATAATAACGGATTAGTAATTGCAGGAATAGTTGGTACTACAATGACAGGTGTTTTTATAGCTTCTCGAAGTAATTTAGTGCAAGAGCAACATTGGGGACTAAAAGATGTAAAGAAGGAAAATAAAGATGCCATTTCATCAATGGTAATTGAGCGAAACCTTCCGATATTTTTATTGCCTTTTCATACGAACAGCCCTCATAATGAAAACAATCTAGTATATTTTGTTCCCCTACCCCCAGATATATCAATTCATCTGAAATTGTTAATCTTGCGGGAGTAACTTTCTCAACCCACATGGTGTAACCTGTTGGCTCTTGAACTTCCATTAAAAAACAACCAATACGAATGGCGTGTGGCATACCACCATAAATCATGTAAGCATTACCGGGGTTCATTTCTATCTTGTGAAGACTATTAAGTATACCCGCAGTATCTTGATTTACAAAAAGAGTTTCCCATTATGCTTTTGTAATGCCTTCTTTAAAGCCCGTATAAATAACACTTTTCTCGCCATTTATTTTACACTTATTTAAAACATACCAAGACTCCATCTTACTAAAAGCGGAATTCAACTTGGTTTTGGCATATTCTCTTTCTGGATATACTTGTATGCTTAGTCGTTCTTTAAAATCAAGCATTCTAATTAGCACTCCGGTAGTCCCAAATTTATCCGCTAATGCCTTACCAAGCATATAATTCTTTGTTAGAAGCCACTAGTTCCTTTAAGGAATGAATCCCTAAGGGAATCTCCACAAGAGAAAGTCCTTCATTCTCCGGTCTTCCGTTTCCTCTGTCTGTTACCGTAGACATAATCCATTCTTCTGGCATGCTACCATCTACTTCTGGAGTATCTTTTTTCCTTTTATCTATTAGCGCTCCTCCTTCATAAGTTCTCCAAACTCTGTTAGAAAATTGTCTTAAAGATATTCATGCGTAATGCTCAAAATCCGTATTTATAACAATGTAGTTTAAATAGGTTGAAAACTTGAGAAACCAATGAAAATCAAAATGTTGAATTCATTTATTCTATCCTAAAACCAAACGATTTTTTAAAAATTTAGAGCCGAAAACCATTCAAATCTTGCGATTTATTGATGAATTTTAAACAGAAATGTACTCTAAACAGCTAAAAATATTCATCACTTTAAAAAAAAAATATTTATTCACAGAATATCATATTCTCAATATTTACAGGGCTTAAAAGAGGAATTTAAAATTTCACCGCATGGCTAAGTTGTTAAAATATAGTTTTCTCTTTTTTTAACGAATAAATAACATATATTTGGTAAACCAAATTGGATAACCAGTTTGGATAACCAAAATAACAGCTTACTTAAAATTTTACGAACTTAATTTTAATTCTAACTCCATGACAAAAAACAATTTTACACTTGCATTAAAATTTCTTATGAATAAGTAAGAGGATTTCTAAACGGTTTACACCTACGTCTAAATTAAAAGACTTACAAAGTGTAACATACTAAAAATGAAACAACACTCAATTTTCATTTTAGAATACTTTAATCAGACTTAATTAACATAACAAGACTACAAATGAATTTCAAAACAAAATTAGGATTAGTGATGATGTTGTTTCTCAACATATCTCTATTCGCACAAGACGGGTATACCTTAACCGGTACAGTAACAGATGAAACAAGTATGCCTGTACCGGGTGCCAATGTTGTAATACAAAATACTACCACTGGTACTTCAACAGATTTTGACGGTAATTTCTCCATCACAGTTTCTAACGGAGATGTTTTAGAGTTTTCTTCAATAGGATATGCTACTAAAGCAATTAATATCACAGGTCAACAAACCTTAAATGTTGTTCTTGCCGAAGATGCCAGCCAACTTGAAGAGGTTGTAGTAGTAGGATATGGTACTCGGAAAAAATCACACTTAACAGGTGCTGTTGCAAAAATTGGTGGCGATGACGTTGCTGCCGTGCAAGCCACTCGTGTTGATGATGCTTTAGCAGGAAAGTTGCCAGGTGTTTTAATTCAGAATCAAGACGGTGCGCCAGGTGCGGATCCAAAGATTCAAATTAGGGCTGCATCATCTATTTCAGGTGCATCAAATCCATTAATTGTTGTTGATGGTTATCCTATTTCTGGAGGTATAGCATCAGTTAACCCAAATGATATTGAGAGTTTAGAGGTATTAAAAGATGCTGCTTCTGCTGCAATTTATGGTTCTAGAGGGGCAAATGGTGTTATTTTGATTACTACTAAAAAAGGGAAATCAGGTAAGGCTAGTTTTAGTTATAATGCTTATACGAGTACTTCAAGTAAGTATAGAGACAATATCCTTCAATCTGGTCCAGAATGGGCTGCTCATGCAAGAGCAGAGATTGCTGCTGGTAATTGGGGTAGTACTGTTGCTACTCAGGATCCTGCTTTTTTAGAATATAGATTAAGTGCTTATGAAGATTCTCCTGGAGCTATAAGTCCAGAAGACTGGCTTTTTCAAAATGGTACTACAACCAGTCATGATTTCAATATGAGCGGAGGAACTGATGATGTAAATTATTTTGCTTCTATTGGGTATCAAAATGCGGAAGGTGTTGTTATTACACAAGGTTTTGAAAGATTGAATGCTCGTTTGAATGTTGATGCCAAGTTAGGTGACAAGTTTAAAACAGGAGTAAATTTTAATGGGTTTACTTCTAAAAGAGATATTTTGGGTCATGATATGAGAGACCTTTTAAGATCTTATGGTGTTCATCCTATATACCATACTTCAGAGTCTATTGCTTTTGTACAGGATTTAGATCAACAAGCGCAGGCTTTAGGTTTGGCTGCTTTCGATAATGGTTATAGAGGTTCAGGATATGAGGCTAATAGTATATATTCTTTAGAGCCAGGAATGGCAGCGCAAGACTGGCATTATGGTAGAGCGAATAATGGTATTGGAGGTTCTGGTGATGCTGGTCCTGCAGCAAAGCTGGATAATACAGATAGTTGGGAAAAAACATTTTTCGGTAACGTATCTGGTTATCTTCAATATAGTATCCTTGACGGTTTAAATATTAAAACTGTTTTAGGTGGAGATATGACAGACACTCAAATTTATAATCATAGATTATTAGGATTTGATTCAAGAGCAAGAGATTCTCAAACATTTATGAATCAAACTGATTTAAAAGTAACTTCTGTTTTAAGTGAAACTACTTTAAATTATGCAAAGGTATTGGGTAAGCATGACATTTCTGCAGTAGCAGGTGTGGAATTTCAATCTACCAATTTCAAAGGAACAGCCTTATCGGGCGCTAATGTGCCAGATACTGCTATTCTTAATTTCAACTTGTTTGACCCTGCAGATATAACGGTAACTGAACGTGATGAAAATAGAGTGAGAGAAAGTGTTTTTGGAAGGATTAATTATGCATATGATGATCGTTTCTTAGCTTCAGTTTCTGTAAGAAGAGATGGTGATTCACGTTTTGGTGCGAACAAAAAGTATGCTACGTTTCCTGCATTATCTTTAGGTTGGAATGTTCATAATGAATCTTTTTTAGAGGATAATGAAATTTTGAGTCAGTTAAAACTAAGATTTAGTACCGGTTCATTAGGAACAACTTCCTTTTTAGGATCATACGATGCTTTAAGCCTTTTAGAGCCTCAAGCAACATTATATGGAACGGGGTATTTAATTCCTAATAACGTAGCGAATGAAAATTTAACTTGGCAGACAAACACTGAAACAAACTATGGTGTTGATTTAGGTTTTTTTAATAACCGAGTGAGATTAGGTATAGACTACTATACTTCTGATATTGAAGATATCTTAATTAACCAAAGTGTTTCTGAAGTTTTGGGTACTACTTCAATAGTACTTAACTCTGGTGATGTAAGAAGTTCAGGTATGGAATTTGTCTTAAACGTTAATGCAATTAGTAATGATGATTTCTCATGGAGTTTTAATGGAAATTTATCTACTGTTGAAACTGAAATTACTGATTTAGGTGGTTTAACTGAATTACCTCAGGTAATCTTTGGGCAAAGTGGTAGAGGTGCTGTCTTTAGAAACTATGTAGGTGGTGGAATTGGTGAAATGTGGGGGTTAGAAACTATCGGAGATGTTGAAATGGAATATCTTGCAGATGGATCTAGACATCCTAACAGCCAAACTGGTGAGTCTTATGTTGTTGATCAGAATAATGACGGTGTAATTGATAGAACTAAAACTGTTGAAGACGGTGGTGATTTAGTGAAAATAGGACAAAACACTCCGGATTTTTATTGGGGTATGTCTCATAACTTTAGATATAAAGATTTTGATATGTCATTTCAACTTCAAGGTTCTCATGGAGCTGAAGTATATAATATAGATCCTCTTTATTATGGCTCTCAATGGGGAGGTAGATTAGATTACGATAGCTTAGATCCTAACGGTGATGGGATCGCTGATCATAATGGAGAGTACTACGAGCGAAATAGAAATCAAACAGATGCTATGATTCAGGATGCTTCGTATGTAGCACTTAGAAATTTAACTTTGGGCTATACAATTAATTCAGATGTGACTGAAAAAATGGGTTTAAATTCTGTTAGAATTTACGGTGCCGCTACTAATCTATTGTACTTATGGGCTGATAACTATACGTCGTATAATCCTGAAGGCGTAAAGACTACAGGTGGTGATTATTTAGGTCCAACAACATACGGTGCACAAGTTGGTGCTAGTCCAATTGTTAGGAGCTTTACATTAGGTTTGAATCTTAATTTTTAAATAAGTAAAAATGAAAAAAGTATATATATTATTAATGGGGTCATTGTTGTTGACAACAGCATGTGACAGGGATTTAGATCAATTTCCTTCTAATATTGCGAGTTCAGATTCATTGACTGATTTTGAAGGAGTTTTAAATGCAGCATATTATTACCAGCTTGGTACTGTAACCCCAATGGCAATAATGGGTGAATTTAGAGCTGATAATGCTCTAATGGATGAAGCGCCCTATACGGCCTTTGATGTCTATGACAATGAATTAACAACGATGGAAGATCATTTTTTGGCCCTTTCTATACAGCGGCATATAAGTCAATTTTATCTGCCAATAACGTAATTGAAAATTCCACGGACGCAGTAGAAATTGGTGAAGCAAAGTTTTTAAGAGCTTTATCATATTTTAAATTAGTGCAAGTTTTTGGTGATGTCACGGTTAATTTATCTGCCTCTCCAAGTATAGAAGATACTGCTTCTTTGGTTAGACAGCCTGCAACTGATGTTTACAATAATGTTATTATTCCTGATTTGAATGATGCAATAGCAGTTTTAAGTACTGAAATTGTTGATGGAAGAGCTTCTAAATTAGCAGCTCAAGGGTTATTAGGTAAAACTTATGCAGCTCAAGGTGATTATGCAAGTGCCGCACCATTATTAGCGGCAGTTGTAAATGCAACAAATGTTAGTTTGAAAGATAATTTCAATGAAGTTTTTGGAGCTGAAAACGAAGTAGGTAATTCTGAAATTATATATGCTACGCAAGTATCAAGCTCTATAGTAGACGAGTATTCTTTTGGTTCTGACTTCTGGAACTGGTTTGTTGGAGATGATTCAAAATCTGATTTACCAGTAGATGCCGATTTAGTAGCTGCTTTTGATGCTAGCGATGCTAACGGTGGTGGTACTGATTTAAGAAGGGCTGTAACCCTTAGTGAAGATGGTACAACTGCTATAAAGTTTCCTAAAGAAGGTGGTTTAGGAGGTGAACACGATTGGATTGAGATTCGATTGGCAGATGTTATTTTGTTATATGCCGAAGCATTAAATGAAAATGGTTCTAGTGCTGATGATGTACTTGCTTTGTTAGATCCAATAAGATCAAGAGCTGGTTTAACTAGTTTAGTTGGTACAGCTACCACACAAGCTGAAGTTAGAAAAGTAATTCTTGATGAAAGAAGACTTGAGTTAGCTTTTGAAGGACAAAGATGGTTCGATTTAGTAAGAACAGGCGCTGTTGATGCAGAAATGGGAGAAACAATTAGTACTAATTACCATTTGTTTCCAATACCAATTTCAGAAATACTTGCTACTGACGGTGTTATTACACAGAACCCAGGGTATTAACTTATACGCTTTGATTTTTACAATCTGTAAGTTCATGCATTAACTTATGGAATATATCTATATTAAAAATTAAAGCATTATTTAAAGAAAGTTGTTTGAGTTGGTTCCTTAAGATTGCTGGCTTTTTTGAGAAAGCCAGTTAATCTTTCTTAACTCAGGTTTCAAGTAAAGTTTCTAAGATTAAACTCTTGAAAAATTTGATAACACAGTTATTTTTATAAATTTGACAAACCAATCTGGTTAACCAATTTATAATAGTAATTAAACGTGATATATGAAGTTAGAAATCTTAACAAGAAATGAACACAAAGAACTCCACAATAATATTATTGCAAACATTCGAGATTTAATAAATAACAAAAATCTTGAACCTGGCGATAAATTACCTTCAGAACGTATGTTATCTGAGCGTTTTGGAGTAAGTAGAGGAAATGTACGTGAAACAATTCAGAAACTGGAATTCTATGGCATATTAAAATCTAAACCGCAAAGTGGAACTTTTGTAGCAGACATTGGTCCTGTTGCCATGAACGGTATGATGAATGATATTCTTGGATTAGAAGATCCAGATTTTAAATCACTGGTTGAAACAAGAATTTTACTTGAGCTTAAAACCGTAAGACTGGCAGCACAAAGAAGAACTAATGACGATTTAAAAAAGATGGAAGCGGCTTTAGAATCTTACAAAGAAAAAGTACTGAACAATGAAGACGCCGTTCAGGAAGATTTGCTTTTTCATTTAGCTATTGCACAGGCATGTAGAAATAGTACCATTAATAGAATGATGTTGATTATAACGCCAGAGATTATCAACAATTTTGAGAAGTATCATGTTTGTGATAAGAATCAAGGACCAAAAAGAATAAGAGAACATCAAGACATATTTGAAGCTATAAAAGAGCAGAATACTCAAAAGGCCAAAGAAATGATGAAAATTCACTTCAAGGAACTTTATAAGTATTGTTATAACATTTAAAGGTAGAACGATAGTATATCGACAAAGAAATCAGTGAAAAATCAAAGTGTTTTTAGATTATTAAAATAATCAAGACGAACTATTTTCATCAACAAACTAAACCAAAAAAAGCACAGAATTATGAAAATTAAAGGATTAAGGTGGTGGATTATTGTGCTTATTTTTATAGCAACAGTTATCAATTATATCGATAGAACTGCATTCGCTTTACTTTGGCCGGAAATGGGAAAAGACCTGGGCATGGACAAGGCAGATTATGCCTTTATGTTCAACATATTTCTTGCGGCATATGCCATTGGTAAATTTGCTTCAGGAAAACTATATGACCAAATAGGAACAAGACTTGGCTTTACCGTTTCTATTATTGTATGGTCTGTGGCCTCTGTACTTCACGCTTTTGCCGGCGGTATCGTGTCCCTATCTATTTTTAGAGGTGCACTTGGCTTGGGAGAAGCAGGTAATTGGCCCGGTGCGGTAAAAAGTAATGGAGAATGGTTTCCCGTAAAAGAAAGAGCCATTGCTCAAGGCATATTTAATGCAGGTGCATCTATTGGGAACGTTATTGCACCTTTTATAATCGTATTTCTATATGCTCAATTTGGATGGAAAACCACTTACATTATTTTAGGTGCTATTGGCTTACTATGGGTTATTCCTTGGTTGTTCTTAAATAAATCTACGCCAGAGAAGCACCCTTGGGTTACAGACAAAGAAAGAGAACTGATCCTTTCCGACAGAATTCTAGATGAAGATACGGGCGTTAAAAGGAAAAGCCTTAGCGTAAGTGCTATTCTTAGCTACAAAGAGTCATGGGGTATTTTGTTATGTAGATTTTTCATTGAGCCAATTTGGTGGTTCTTTGCTGCATGGATGCCTATTTATCTTAATAATAAATTTGGGTTAAGCATTGAACAGATTGCAAATACCATGTGGATTACATATCTGATGGCAGCAGTCGGAAGTATTGCGGGCGGTATGGTATGTGGTGAATTGATGAAAAAATATTCTGTAGATATTTCAAGAAAAGCGACAATTATCTTTGGGGCAATCCTCATCCTTATGGGCTTTGTGGGTATCATTACCCTAGTAAAACAAGATAATTTTATGACCTTCATATATCTTGCAGGTCTAGCCTTATTTGGTTTCCAATTCGCCATTGGCAACATACAAACGCTATCTAGTGATATGTTTAGCGGACCTTCTGTGGGTACCCTAGCAGGTATGGCCGGTACAGTGGCAGCAGTATCACCAATGATCATGAACTGGTTTGTAGGTAAAATTACAGCCAACTCTTATACCCCGGCATTTATCGCTATATGCATAGCAGTAGTCTTAGGTGTTCTTGCTGTTTTGGTTTTGATTAAAAAGGTTGAACCCGTAAAAAAATATATCCCAAGCACCAAAAAATAATAGTAAACTGAATTAAGAATAGATAAAATAAATTATATCATGAGTACAGAAGGAAAAGTAGCAGTAATTACAGGAGCAACTGGCGGAATTGGATTTGCAGTTGCTAAAAGATTAGGACAAGATGGGTATACCGTTATCTTAAATGGAATAGATGACGCAGCTGGTGCAGATCGAATTAAAGAACTTACAGCAGAAGGTATTACTGCTGAGTATTTAGGATTTGATGTTACCAATGAAGAAGCTGTAGCAAAAAACATTAAAGCTATAGGTGAAAAATATGGTAAAATAGATACGCTTGTAAATAATGCAGGTGGATTAGGAGGTAGAGCTCGATTTGAAGAAATGACTACTGAATTTTATCGATCGGTAATGGCACTGAACCTAGATTCAGCTTTCTTTGCTTCTAGAGCTGCCATACCTTACCTTAAAAAAGGTGAACACCCATCAATTATCAACTATACATCTAATGCTGGGTGGACAGCCGGTGGACCAGGTGCTGGTATTTACGGTACTTCTAAAGCAGGAGTTCATGCCTTAACTAGAGCATTAGCAAAAGATTTAGCTGAATATGGTATTAGAGCAAATGCAGTATCTCCCGGTACTATTGATACGCCTTTCCATGCTCAAATTAAAGCTACGAAACCAGAAGTTTTTGCTTCATGGGCAAATAACATCATGTTAGGTAGACTAGGCCAGCCAGAAGATGTTGCCGGTGTGGTTTCTTTCTTAGCTAGTAAAGATGCTGCTTTCATTACCGCAGAAACTGTACAAATTGGTGGCGGTCAAGCTTTAGGAATTTAGTAATTAAATATTTATACCTTTTTAAAAGCATTATCGTGAATTCATGATAATGCTTTTTTTATTTAGAAGAATCTCGTATGATTAATTCTGAATCTAGAATTATTTTATTTAACGACTGCTCAACCACATCTTTATCCACATAACCTAAAAAAGTTTGGGCGGCCAACTTTCCAATTTGCTTACTGTGCTGACTTATACTTGTAATTGATGGTGTCACTAAAGAAGTAAACGGCTCATTACCAAAACCAACCAATTTTAATTCTTCAGGAACCTTAATATTTCTTTCTTTTAAAACCTGCAATGCGCCTAAAGCAGCATAATCACTTGCTACGTAAACAGCATCGGGTCTATTTTTTAAAGCCAGTAACTTTTCAATTTGACGCCTACCGTCTTCCAAGGTTAAACCACTTTCTATTAGTAACTCATCATCATGTGGCAGGTTATGCTTTTTTATGGCATCTACATAACCACGTATTCTGTTATTAAATATTCGCGTTCTACGATAACCGCCTATATGTGCAATACGCTTACAGCCCTGTGCTACCAAATGCGCTATAATCTTATGACTACTGTCATAATCATTAATACCAACATAATCGACATTCAGATCGTTTTCCCCCCTATCAAACAGAATTAAGGGGATTCCATTAGACTTTATTTTTTCATAATATGATAGATCCACCGTTTCATTTGCCATTGATGCTATAATACCATCTACTTGTAGATAAAGTAAGGTATCAATATTGTCACACTCTTTTTCAAATGACTCGTTAGATTGCGTTATTATGATGTTATACCCTGCTTTATTAAGCACCTCCTCCATATTCTCAACTACAGAAGAAAAGAAATTGCTATTAGTTCTAGGCACTATTAAACCCACTAACTTACTTTTTCCTTTTCTTAAGGCACTTGCCAAATGATTAGGTTGATAATTTAATTCTTTAGCTACCTGTTTTACGGCTTTCTTGGTTTTTACACTTATGCGTGCATCATCATTTAAAGCTTTCGAAACAGCTGCAGTAGATATACTTAAAACATTTGCAATGTCTTTTAAAGTTGTTCTTTTTTTATTCAATTAGTTTATATATATTTGTTTAATCGATTAACCAAAAGTAAGACTTTAATTAACTTAAACAAAAAATGTCTGTTTTGGTTATTTTTTACCCAAAGTGGTTAATCGATTAAACCAATTGTAAATCAGAACTTATTAAACTTATAATACAACATGAAAAAAGTAGTAACATTCGGTGAAATCATGCTTCGTTTAGCACCTCAAGGATTTTTAAGATTTTCTCAAGCTAATAATTTTGATGTAGTTTACGGAGGTGGAGAATCTAACGTAGCTGTATCTTTAGCTAATTATGGTGTTCCTGTAGATTTCGTTACACGATTACCAAAAAATGATATTGGTGAATGTGCGATGATGGAAATGCGTAAAAGAGGCGTTGGCGTAGATAAAATTGTTTACGGTGGTGATCGTTTAGGAATCTATTTCTTAGAAACCGGAGCAGTATCTAGAGGTAGTAAAGTAGTTTACGATAGAGCTCATTCAGCTATTTCAGAAATAGAATCTGGAATGATCGATTGGGATGCTGTTTTCGAAGGTGTTGAATGGTTTCATTGGACAGGTATTACACCTGCAATTTCTCAAGGAGCTGCAGATGTTTGTTTAGAAGCTGTTAAAGCTGCTAGTGCAAAAGGAATTACAATCTCTACAGATTTAAATTATAGAGCTAAACTTTGGACATACTGTGACGATTCTCATAGAGAAAAAGTTATGGCAGGATTAACCAAGTACTGTGATATTATTTTAGGAAACGAAGAAGATGCTGAAAAGCATTTTGGAATTCACCCAGAAGGTCTTGATGTTCATAAAGATGGTGCCGATGTTAAAGCCGAAGCTTTCTTATCTGTATGTAAGCAGATGATGAAAAAATTCCCTAAAGCTAAAAAGGTAATTACAACATTAAGAGGTTCTATTTCTGCTTCTCATAATACATGGGCAGGCGTTCTTTGGGATGGAAATAAAATGTACGAAACCCGTCAATACCAAATTACCGATATCGTTGACCGTGTTGGTGGTGGTGATTCTTTTATGGGTGGTTTGATCTACGGATTATTGAAATACCCAGAAGATGACCAGAATGCACTTGACTTTGCAGTTGCTGCATCTTGTTTAAAGCATACTATTAAAGGTGATGCCAACCTTGTAACGGTTTCTGAAGTTGAGAAACTTATGGGCGGTGATGCTTCTGGTAGAGTTGCTAGATAATTAGAAAACCACTTTAGACCTTCTAAAATAAAAAAATGTCGAAAAAATCTGTTTTAATTCTTTGCGGTGGCGGACCTGCACCGGGTATAAATACCGTAATCAGTACCGTGGCAAAGGCTTTCTTAAAAGATAATTATCGCGTTTTAGGTTTGCATGAAGGATTTAAGGGAATTTTCGATGAAAATCCGCAAATCAAGGAATTTGATTTCTTCCATGCTGACCGGATTTTTAGTAGGGGTGGCTCAACATTGATAATGAGCCGTTTTAAACCTAAAAACGAAAAGCTAAACACTAGCCTTTTTATTGATAACAATGTAAAACTGTTGGTAAGTATAGGTGGTGACGACACTGCTTCTACTGCCAACAGAATTACCGGTTATCTAAAGAAAGAAGGTATTTCTATAGCTAATATTCACGTACCCAAAACCATTGATAACGATTTACCGTTACCGGATAGAAACCCAACTTTTGGTTTTCATTCTGCAAAGGATGAAGGTGTACGCATTGGTAATACTACCTATGAAGATGCACGTACCAGCCAAAACTGGTTTGTAATGTCAACGATGGGTAGATCTGCAGGCCATTTAGCTTTTGGTATTGCGGCAAGCTGTCATTACCCAATGATGATTATTCCTGAAATGTTTGATCGCACCTCTATCACTTTTGACAAGGTGGTTCGTATGGTTATTTCATCCATGATCAAACGTAATATTGAAGGTATTCATTACGGTGTTGCATTAATTAGTGAAGGGGTTTTCCACAATATGCCAGAATCTGAATTGGATAAGTGTGAAATTAAATTCACCTATGACGATCATGGGCACCCTGAATTAGGGAATGTTAGCAAGGCGCATATCTTTAATATGCTTGTTCAAAAGAAACTAAAGAAGCTAGGTATAGCTATTAAAAGCAGACCAGTAGAATTAGGCTATGAATTACGCTGCTGTAGACCTATAGGTTTTGACCTTACCCTTTGTACGGTTCTAGGTCTTGGCGTAAAAAAATTATTTGACGAAGGCAAAAGTGGCTGTATGGTCACTGCTAATTCTAGAGGCGAAATTACCCCATTATTTTTATCGGAAATTCAAGATGAGAATGGTAAAATAGCTCCTCGCTTGGTCAATATCAATTCTGAATTGGCAGAATTATGCTTTCAAAATTTATTCTACGTAGGTGAAGATGATTATGAGGACGCAAAAAAATATGTAGACAATCCTTCAGACTACGATTTCAACAAAATTTTAACCGAGAAATAAAAAAATCAAATGGCACAATATTCAAGAATAGAAGTAGCAAATGTAATGAAGGAATCTGGTATGGTACCTTTATTCTATCACCCAGACATTGAGTTAGGTAAAAAGATTTTACAAGCTTGTTATGATGGTGGTGCTCGTTTAATGGAGTTTACCGCTCGTGGCGATTTCGCTTTTGAAGTATTTTCTGAATTGAACAAGTATGCAATAAAAAATTTACCCGGTATGATCATGGGTGTAGGATCTATCACCGATGCTGCCGCTGCTTCGTACTATATGTCAATAGGCGCAAACTTTATTGTAACCCCTTCTTTAAGAGAAGACATTGCCATAGTTTGTAACCGTAGAAAAGTGTTATGGTCTCCCGGCTGTGGTTCATTGACCGAAATCAATAAGGCCGAAGAAATGGGATGTGAAATAGTAAAATTATTCCCTGGTTCTCTTTACGGACCCGGTTTTGTAAAAGGAATTAAAGGACCTCAACCTTGGACAAGCATTATGCCTACAGGTGGTGTTAGTACAGATGAGGACAATTTAAAAGGTTGGTTTGATGCCGGAGTTACTTGTGTTGGTATGGGATCAAAATTGATTAGTAAAGATATTTTAGCAAATAAAGATTATGCAGGTCTAGAAACTTTGGTAAAAGATACATTGGCGAAAATTAAAAAACTGAGAGCATAAAGTATAAAGGTTTCACTGCATGGTTTAAACCATAGAGTGCCCTATATTAAAAGTGCATATTTAAGTTGTTAGTTGGTAAAGAGCATTTAAACTTAAGCATTACGCTATGGTTTTGTGCTCTTTCATTTTTTTCTAATATCAATTTTTAACCCCAAATTAATTAACTAATTCATATTCAGAGCTATATATTTAAAGAAGCTGAACTAAGCCCATATTAGAATAATATTACCTAAAAAGTTTCTACATTAGAGGAATGAAATACAAAAAAGTTTCATTCCTCCTACACTTTCTTTGTTTCGCTTTTATGACTTTTTTCTTGTCATTAAATGCAATAGCACAAATATCTTCTGATAGTTCTAGATTATATCGACAAGCCATTTTACAGCCTGCTCATCCACAAGACTTACCGTCAGGGATTCATTATTACACAAGAAAAAAAGAAATAGACCTAGAACTAAATGATACTTTAAACGCTATTTATGATTTAAGACTTCTATCCATTGCAGAATTTAAAATAGGAAATAACTTTAGTAGTGAAAACCATGTTGTAGAAGCTATTAACTTAATTGAATCCATGTCTTCAAAAGACACTTTAATTAACTCAAGAGTTGGGCTATACAATCAGCTAGGTAGAATTTATAGAACTTCCAATAATCCTAAAGAAGCCATAAAAACTTTTGATAAGGCTTTAGCGATAGCTAACAAATTAAAGGACAGCGTGGTTATTCTAAATAACAAAGCCAATATATATAAAGATTTACATGATTACAAAAGCGCCCTAACTATTCACTCCTTCCTTTTTGCAAAACGTTTGGAACTAAAAGATGACAATCAAATTGGGTTAGTAGCTGATAATTTAGGCCATGTACAATCAAAATTAAATCTACCAGAAGGTTTACCCAACTTAAAGTATGCTTTACAGTTACGAAAAAAAAACCATGATTTCATTGGTCTACATGCAAGCAATACCCATTTAGCTGAATACTATTTAGATAGAAAAGACACGGTCAAAGCAGTAGCATATGCCAAAGAGGCCTTAGCTCTATCAGATAAAATAAATAGTAGCTCCTTCAAACTAGATGCCATCTCTACGCTTATGAATATGGACAAAAATCCGTTAATTCATGAATACAAAAAACTGACAGATAGTATTGCCAATGCAAAACAAGTTGCAGAAAACAAAAATGCTTTTCTAAAATATAATGTTGCCGAAGAACAAAAGAAAACCCAAGCCAGTATTCTGCTTCAGGAAATTGAATCTCGTAAGCGATTGGCTTACCAATCACTGGCTTTAATTATTTTTCTGATTTTAATAGGTTCTTACTTTATCTATAGAAACAGATATCGCAAAGCTAAAATTGAAGAAATCTATAAAACCGAAACTAGAATTGCTAAAAAAGTACATGATGAAGTAGCTAACGATATGTATAAAGTAATGACTTCTCTTGAGAACAATTTAGACCTTGACAATACTATTTTGGACGAAATGGAAAAAATTTATACCAAAACAAGAGACATTTCTCGAGAAAATAGTGCAATTGACTTAAGAAAAGACTTTGGTTTACAATTAAATGATTTACTGCTTGGTTATAAGAATAACAATGTTAATGTAATTACCCGAAACCTTTCTAAAATGCCATGGGAAAACATCTCTGAACTTAAAAAAACCGCTATATATAGGGTTTTACAAGAACTTATGACCAATATGCGCAAACATAGCCAAGCAACCTTTGTTACCTTGGTTTTCCAAAAAGAAGGATCTAAAATGCACATAATTTATCGTGATAATGGCGTTGGTTGTGATCTTTTTAAAAAAAATGGCCTACAACATACGGAATCCCGTATCGCTTCTTTAAATGGAACTATTAAATTTGAATCTAAGCAAGGTGATGGCTTTAAGGCATCAATAATAATTTAAGGCATGTTCAAAAAAGTTTTAATTGCGGAAGATATGGAAGACATCAACAAAGGTGTATTTTCATTACTGACCGAATTAGGTGTTCAAGAAATTGACCAAGTACAATATTGTGATGATGCATACTTGAAAGTAACTAGAGCTGATATAGATGGTGACCCATTTGATTTGGTAATATCTGACCTTTCCTTCCAAGAAGACCATAGGTCTCAAAAATATCCTTCAGGTCAGGCCTTAGTTGAAAAATTAAAGGCAGATTTTCCAAAGTTAAAAGTAATTGTATACTCTGTTGAAGACAGACTTCAGGCCGTGCGTACTCTTTTTATTCAACAACATATAGATGCCTATGTTTGTAAAAGTAGATCAGGTTTAAAAAACTTGACCTTGGCGATTACTGAAGTTTCAAATGACGGTATATTTTTATCTCCTGAAGTTTCTAATGCTTTTAGCAGTGAAAACGAACTAGAAATTGACGACTATGACATTTCGCTTTTAGAAAATTTAAGTAAGGGATTGTCACAAGATGAAATTAGTGCGTTATACAGGAAGGAAAATATTTCTCCTGCCAGTTTAAGCTCTATTGAAAAGCGGTTGAATA
The DNA here is from genome assembly GCF_900155985.1 of Maribacter ulvicola. GTDB lineage: Bacteria > Bacteroidota > Bacteroidia > Flavobacteriales > Flavobacteriaceae > Maribacter > Maribacter ulvicola. The sequence continues at coordinate 137,554 of NZ_FTMA01000004.1, read as the reverse complement.
AACTACGTATTAAGTTTAATGCAAATAATGCCATACACCTTGTAGCAATTGTAAAGGATTTAGGCCTAATTTAAAATAAATACCGTCACTTACGGGAAACCGTAATGAAAATCTATTTTATGGTGTTAGGTTTGAAACTGTTTACTAATAGTTAATAATACCAACCACAAATAATTATATATAATGCTATGGCCATCCTACTGAAAAGGTATTTCGGGGGAACTATCCGATTTGGTGGGTATGGCCTATTATTATCAAAAAAATAATCCAACTTAAATAAATCATGCAAAAATTAATTCCCTTCTTAATTATTCTCTCTATTTTAATTCCTAACAAAAACACGGCACAAGATAAAGGTGTCGCAATAGCGGGTGCCGTAGGAGCCCTAGCTGCAATAGGTGCAGGCGTAGCAGCTGTTGAGCAAATGAAAGAACGTGCTGAACTTACAGCTACGGAATGGTTATTGGCAAACAACCCGAACATTAATAATTTTTCGCTTAAAACAGTTGATTTTCAAGGAAAGAAACTTAAAGATATGTCATCGACATCGGTTATCACTTTTAAGATTCAAGAATTTACACCCAATAACAAACCAGAATTAGACGGTAAAAAACAAGTATTACTAGGATTTACAAGTCACGGTTGGATCAATGAATATGGAATAGATTTTAATAAGGTAAAATGGTTTTTAATAGATGAAACAGAATGGACCAATATGATGGTATCTTATGTAAAAGTAGCTTCAGGCGAAAAAGACAACCACCTTATACGGTCAACTTTAACGGAAGGAAAAATTGTTAATAAAGGGGTAAAATTAAAAAGCAAATTAACAATACCCTTCTATCAACTTACAGGAGATATGTACGTTGTTACTGATTATTCTAATGAAATGAAATTTATTTACAATGAAAAGTCATTAGGTATTTTTCTTAAAGACACCAGAGATTTAGTTCAAATAAAGCGAGGTAGTTTAATAGAGTTACATGAATTCTTTTTTAGTGAATAGGCAAAATACTCTTGCTCAATTCTGGTACTACAATCCTATAACCAAATAAGATGTGCTATCTGCACAAAACTTTATTACGAACAAATAATTATAAACTGTCCGCTAATTAAAGAATACTAAAATCAACCATTTTAGTATGTGAATAGTAAACATCTAGTGCTTAAAAGAAAGTTGCCATTTTCGTTTACCTTCAAGTATTGGAAAAAACTACTTTTTTTGTAAATTGATGTTCTCAACCAATCCCTAAGAATATGGTAAAGGCACTGCAAACCATGATTGATAATATGCCCGAGAAAACAGGCAAATCTTTAAGCGAATGGACGTCTATTCTCAAAACAAAAACTTTTGCTAAACATTCTGAAGGTGTCAACTTTCTAAAGAAGGAGCACGGAGTTACACATGGCTTTGCAAACACAATTGTCACCTTATCTAAAGAAGAAAATAATACACCAGCAGACCTTGTTGAACTACAATATAAAGGCAAGGAAAACTTACTCCCTATTTACGACGCTATTTTAAATACAGTGACGACATTTGGTGATGATGTTACGATTACTCCAAAGAAAACTACCGTTAGTATTATTCGAAAAAAGCAATTCGCATTATTAAAACCAGCTACGAAAACAAGAATTGACTTAGGTCTCAAAATTAAAGATAAACCCACCACGGACCGTCTAGAAGATTCTGGACCTTTTGGCAGTATGTGCACCCACCGAGTACAACTAACAGATACTAGCCAAGTTAATGAGGAGTTAGTTTCTTGGCTGAAGGGGGCGTATGAACAAGCGTTATAAAGTATTTAAAAACTTAAATTGAAATTAAAAAGCTACCATGAGTATATTAGTATACTACCTTTGCTAAATGAGCATTGAGCAAACCGCAATTAAAACCACATATTTCAGCATTATCGGCAACATTTTCCTAGCTTTAATCAAAGGTTTTGCCGGTTTTTTTGGTAATTCTTATGCTCTTATTGCAGATGCCATTGAATCTACCACAGATATTTTCTCCTCAGTTCTGATACTCTTAGGTTTTAAATATGCCAAAAGACCTGCCGATGAAAACCACCCATACGGACACGGAAAAATAGAACCTATAATTACATTTTTAGTGGTCGCATTTTTAGTGGTTTCTGCCACAATAATCGCTTATGAAAGTATAGAAAACATACAGACTCCGCATAAAGTACCAAAACCATGGACGTTAATTGTGCTTGGATTGATAATCGTATGGAAGGAAACCTCGTACCGTATCGTTATTAAAAAAAGTAAAGAAACCAATAGTACCTCTTTAAAAGCAGATGCTTGGCACCATAGAAGTGATGCCATTACCTCTATAATGGCATTTATCGGCATTTCTATTGCCGTAATACTTGGCAAAGGTTATGAAACCGCAGATGATTGGGCCGCCCTTATGGCATCAGGATTTATCCTGTATAACAGCTACCTAATTCTAAGACCTGCTTTAGGAGAAATAATGGACGAACAACGTTATGATGACCTCTTAAAAGAGATACGTATTAAATCTTTAGAGGTTCCTGGTATAACGGGTACCGAAAAATGTTTTATTCGTAAAGCTGGAATGAAATTTCATGTCGACTTACATGCTATGGTAAATGGCAATATAACTGTCATTGAAGGTCATGATATTGCCCATCGCCTAAAAGACTATTTAAATGAAACCATCCCTAATTTAGAGCATATTTTAATTCATATTGAGCCAGATAGTCTATAAATTATAAATGCAACAAGGCCAAAGCATCTTCAGGTTTGTCATGGGCCAACCATTCTTGCGCTAGCTTGTGCAAAGCAATAATATCTTCTTCACCGTTTAAAATAGATGTTACCTCAGGGTGTTCCGCAATTTTTGCAATTTCTTCCTTTGTCGGCAATTGCTCTAAATTGCCTAATCTTCCTAAATTATTCCCGGTTAACACCATACTGTTCTGTACAGCTTCTGGCAGCATATCAACTCCTATTCCAAGGGTGCGTATTGGTTTTGGAATTTCAAACAAAGCATTACCGCTAGCTCTACAATACCAATTTCCCCCCATGCGTGCTACTAAATCTAATTTAGGAGTATCTAATTTTCCTTCGGCATCTAAAAAGGCTTTCTTTACGTGAATCTGAACCACTTTGGCTAGCACCAAATTACCTGCTCCCGGTCCGTCACCTAATGCAATTACTTGATCTACCACACACTCAAATGCAACGGGAGCCTCTCCTACTTTTGGTGGCTGAACCTTATCACTCGGTACTTGCGTAAATCCTGCTTTTACAAATTCATTTACACCGTCACCATATTCGGTACTTGATAATGACATTTGCTCTACCATATCAAAATTCACAATATTAATCACTGTTTCTTTTACCTCCAACACATTCTCCAAGGTATGTTTAGTGGTATTATCCCTACCTCTTCTTGAAGGTGAAAAAACCATCATTGGCGGATTTACACTAAAGAGATTAAAATAGCTAAACGGACTCAGATTCACATTCCCTTCTTTATCAATAGTACTAGCAAAACAAATAGGTCTTGGCGCTACGGCAGATAATAAATACCCGTGTAATTCTTGTTGAGAAATGCTATTTGGATCTATAGAATTAATTTCTTCGTTATTTGACATACTATAATCTTCTACTGTGGATTGTATATTTTATTTACTTGGTAAAATGGTTCCGCTAACCTCTCCAAATCCTACTCTCTTACCTTCTTTTTCTGCGAACCCTCGAATAATTACTGTATCATTATCTTCTATAAATGTACGTTTGCTTCCATCTTTTAATTCAAGTGGTTTTTTTCCGCCCCAAGAGATTTCCAATAACGAGCCGTAAGAACTTTCATCTTTTCCTGAAATGGTTCCAGACGCCATGACATCACCTACATTAATATTGCATCCGTTTACGGTATGGTGCGCCAATTGCTGCATCATATTCCAATACATATATTTGAAGTTAGATGTGTTAATGATAGTTTCATCTGAAGTTGATGAAGACATTGCTACTTCTAACTGAATATCATAATTTTTATTTCCCTCGTACGCTAAATACGACAGGACTTCCGGTTGCTGTTCCGGACCTTGAACTTTAAATGGTTCTAGGGCTTCTAGCGTAACAATCCAAGGTGACATAGATGATGCAAAGCTTTTTCCTAAAAAAGGACCTAAAGGCACGTATTCCCATTTCTGAATATCTCTTGCCGACCAGTCATTGAACAATACCAAGCCAAAAATATGCTCAGCCGCGTCTTTAGTGGAAACGCGTTCGCCTAGTGCTGTACTTTTACCAACTACGAACCCCATTTCCAATTCAAAATCCAATTTCCCAGAGGCTTTGAAAACTGGCGTTTCCATTTCGTTAGTTTTCACCTGCCCCATTGGTCTGTGAATATTTGTGCCACTGACTACAATTGATGATGCACGACCATGATACCCTACAGGAATATGACGCCAATTCGGCAACAAGGCATTTTCTGGGTCACGAAACATTTTGCCCACATTGGTAGCATGTTCTATGCTGGAATAAAAATCGGTATAGTCGCCCACATGTACCGGTAAATGCATTTTGGCATCTTTCTGTAATACAAAAACCTCAGGGTGATTTTTAAGCGGAGAATTCTCTATCGTTAACAACTTTTGAATATCCAACCGGACTTTATTGGTAATTTTCTTTCCTAGCGCAATAAACTCATTTAAGGTTGATTTTCTAAAATATTTTACATCCACATCTAACAAACCCAATTCCGATACTGCTGCCAAATCAACAATCTGTTCGCCAATGGCAATACCAGCTTTTGATGCTTGCTCATGTATAGAGAAGATACCAAAAGGAAGGTTATAGATAGAAAAATCTGAATTTTTGGGTACCGAAACCCATGTATGTAGTGTTGTCAAGTGTGTGTGTTTTATTTTTCTAACCAAGATTTGTAATAATCGCCATCATCTAGTTTTAGGGCATTTTCAGTAACCATCAACGGCTTAAAGGTGTCTATCATTACCGCTAATTCTTCCGATCCTTTTTGACCAATGCTTCGTTCTGCTGCTCCTGGGTGGGGACCATGGGGTATACCTGCGGGATGCAAGGATATATTACCTGGTTGCACACCATTTCTACTCATAAAATCCCCGTCTACATAATACAGCATTTCATCAGAATCTATATTTGAATGATTGTAAGGCGCCGGTATGGACTGCGGATGATAATCATACAACCTTGGCACAAACGAACAAATGACAAAAGCATTCGTCTCAAAAGTCTGATGCACTGGTGGCGGTTGGTGAATTCTTCCTGTAATGGGTTCAAAATTATGAATAGAGAATCCGTACGGGAAGTTATAACCATCCCAACCGACAACATCGAAAGGATGCCCAATGTAGACCATTTCATGCATAACACCTTGCTTCTTTACTTTTATCAAGTGTTCATCGGTGTCTGTAAAAGTTTCTAAATTTTGTGGCAACTTATAATCGCGCTCACAAAACGGAGAATGTTCCAATAACTGCCCAAACCAATTGCGATATCTTTTTGGCGTATAAATTGGTGAATACGATTCCGCATACAAAATACGATTTTCTTCACCATCAAAATCAATCTGATAAATTGTACCCCTAGGAATAATTAAATAATCGCCATACTCAAAATGAATCTGCCCAAAAATGGTTCTTAATGTACCAGTACCTTTATGAATGAACAACATTTCATCGGCATCGGTATTCTTATAAAAATATGCTAGTAACGATTTTCTAGGTGCCGCAACTCCGATCACAATATCACTATTGACCAAAAGTGGCTCTCTTGCTTCTAAAAAATCATCTTGCGGCGGAGCGTTAAAACTCACTAGTTTCAACGAACGTATATTCTTCTCTAAAGCAATTTTTGGAGAAACATCTGTACTCTTCAATATCTCTTTGACCATTGTTGGTCTGTTATGATGATATAAAAGAGAGGACATACCGTCAAAGCCAATAGTACCGAACAATTGCTCTGAGTACAATTCACCATCTGGTTTTCTAAATTGCGTATGCCTTTTTGGTGGCAACGCTCCCTGTTTATGATATATAGGCATATACGTTCGTTGTTCTAGTTCATACTCTACTCTTAAAAATACGCTATTCTTGAATGCGCAAGAAATTTGTTGAACTTATAAAGTTCCTCTTAATTCTTGTTCACGCTCAATAGCTTCAAATAATGCTTTGAAATTTCCTTTTCCAAAAGAAGTAGCTCCTTTACGTTGAATGATTTCAAAGAACATTGTTGGTCTTGCTTGTACCGTTTTCGTGAAAATCTGTAATAAATACCCTTCATCATCACGATCTACCAAAATACCTAGTTTTCTTAGTGACTCAATATCCTCATCAATTTCACCTACTCTATCCGTCAATACATCATAATAGGTAGTCGGTATCGTCAAAAACTCCACCCCTCTACTTTTTAAATCTGAAACTGTTTTTACGATATCATCTGTTGCTACAGCAATATGTTGAACACCTTCACCTTCGTAGAACTCCAAATACTCATCTACTTGAGATTTTTTCATACCTGGTGCCGGCTCGTTGATCGGAAACTTAATACGCCCGTTACCGTTACTCATCACTTTACTCATTAGAGCCGTATAATCTGTAGAAATGTCTTTATCGTCAAAAGACATGATTTGCTTAAAGCCCATAACATTGGCGTAGAAATCTACCCAAAAGTTCATTCTTCCTTCTTCAACATTACCTACCATGTGATCTACAAATTTTAACCCTGTAGCAGTTGGTTGGTAGTCACTTTCCCATTTTTTATACCCTGGTAAAAATGTACCGTTGTAATTTTTACGCTCCACAAAAATGTGAACTACTTCACCGTAAGAATAGATCCCAGAAGTTACCACTTCACCATCCTCATCTTTTTCTGTCTTTGGCTCCATATAACTTTTGGCTCCTCTTTTCATAGCCTCCTGATATGCATATGTAGCATCATCTACCCAAAGTGCAGTAACTTTTACTCCGTCACCGTGCTTGTCTATATGTCTACCTACATCTGTTCCACTTTTTAGCGGAGAGGTCAGTACCAATCTAATTTTATCTTGCTCCACCACATAAGATTCAAACTCTCTACTACCCGTTTCTAGACCTTTATATGCTAAAGATTTAAAACCGAATGCTGTTTTATAATAATGTGCTGCTTGCTTAGAGTTACTTACATAAAGTTCTAAATAATCCGTACCGTTAATAGGCATAAAGTCTTGTGCCTCTTTGTGATCGTTTTGTGCTGCTGTTGCTGTTGACATACTGTTGGGTTTTATATTTTTATTTCGTTTATTGTTGCTTCTGCAACATATGTGTTAAATTTTTTTAAGCTGTCGTTGTTTCCGCTTTCATCAATACTTCTAGCGCTGCTAAAAGTGCTCTGTTCGCTTCTCTTACGCCAAATGAAATTCTAACCTTACCCGGAGCTCCAAAATTACCTACCGGACGCACCATGATACCACGTTGTTCTAAAAACGAAGTAAACTCCATATCATTGATCGGCGGATCTATTAGTACAAAATTACCTTGCGCAGGCCAGTATTTTATGTTTAAAGCATCAAGTCCGTTCAAAACAAACCTTCTTTCTTCTTTTACCAAGGCTACCGTTTTGTTTACAAAATCTACATCTTCTAAAGCTGCAATTGCGCCTTCTAAAGCCATTGTAGACAACAAAAAAGGCTTGCAAATTCTACGCATATAATTACTAATTTCTAAAGGGGCATAGCAATAACCTACTCGTAAACCTGCTAAACCATATGTTTTAGAAAAACTGTTTATTGCAATTACATTTTTACCCTCCACTACAAATGGCAAGCCTGATGTGTAATCTTCAGCTTCGGCAAAATGTCTGTATACCTCATCTAAAACCAACACTACATGCTCAGGTAATTTTTCAATAAAGCTTCTTAAGTCCTCCATTGGAATATAATTTCCTGACGGGTTATTTGGCGATGCCAGAAATATCAGCTTTGTTTTATCTGTGACAGCCTCTAGAATACCGTCTAAATTACAATCATAATTCTCGGTCATGGGCACATTGATCGCCTTTGCCCCCATCCAACGGGTAAAAGCAGTATACGGTAGAAAGCAGGGCTGACTCACAATTACCTCATCATTTTCATTTAAAAATGCCTTAGAGATCATATCTATAATTTCTGAGCCACTATTGGCAGTGATAAAATTGTCAGCAACTAAGGCGCCGTCAAAATCTTTTACCAAAGCTTCTCGTAATCTTATATCTGTATTGTCTGGGTAAAAACTTAAATCATCTAGTGTATTAGCTAAGGCTTCTTTTACTTTTGGCGAATATCCTAACGGATTCTCATTAGATGAAAGCTTGTGTACAGCAATACCATCTGGCATTACAATTTTCTTACCACCACCTTTATAGGTGCTATCCTCTAATATATATTTTTTAAAACCTAATTGCATATTCCTTGTAGTTTGGACCATTTTATCTGTAGTAAAAATACAACTTTTTTCGAATATTGTTGCATGAACAACAATTTTAACGATAAACTCCTGTATTTTTGGAAGAACAACTATAGGATTATGGACAGGACGGAGGGCTTCGGCGTATATATTGATCGTACATTAAAAAAAGTACAGAGTACCTTTCTACAAGTATTTGCAGAAAATAATATTGATTTGACCATTGAACAATGGGTAATATTACAACGTGTGCATTTAGAAGGCAAAGATGCTTCACAGGCAGATATTGCTAAATCTAATTTTAGAAATAGGGCAACAACTTCTAGAGTTATAAGCGGATTATGCAAAAAAGGCTTCTTACGGAAGTCTAGATTTAGGGATGATCAGAAAAGATACAAACTAGTAATTACCGATGAAGGTTCTGCACTTATAAAACAAGTAATGCCCTTTATTACTGATTTGAGAAAAGTTAGTACGCTGGGTATCACTAAGGAAGAGTTTGAAATCTTTTACAAAGTTCTTGATCAATTGTGGGAAAATTTCGATCAATACGAAGGTCATTCGTAGCCATATTTTAGCCTTTAAAAGAAATATTAAAAATTTTATTGATTTTCGTTTTACCAGTCTATAAAAATCACTAAGTTTGCACCCACATTTGAAAAAATGGTGTCGGTCGCATAGCTCAGCTGGATAGAGCATCTGCCTTCTAAGCAGACGGTCGGAGGTTCGAATCCTCCTGCGATCACTCAAAAGCCCCTTCTAGGGGCTTTTTTGTTTTTACTCCTTTCTTATTCAACCCATCCCTTTTTTTAAATCTCTCTTTCATTTTTTCACATTTTTATTATTTTTACCTGATTAGACCAAATTTCTTTTTAGATGTATACATTGACCTATGAATCTGTTGCTACGCATAAAATAACGGGCGCAGAAATGGAAGAACTACTGGAAAAGGCACGTGCAAACAACCAACGTGATGACATTACCGGCTGTCTTATATATTATAAAGGTGGCTTCGTGCAATTATTAGAGGGTAGCAAAACTAAAATTGAAATCCTTTATGATAAGATTAAAATAGACCCTCGCCATAAAAACGTCACGCTTTTTTCTGATGACGAAATTAGTAAGAGAACTTTTCCTAATTGGGGAATGGCCTATTACCCCATTGACGAGAACAACACCACTAAGTATGAGTACGAGCAATTTAAAAGAAATTTAATTTTAATGGCCGACCTCATTGAACCTACAAATGTTACTTCAAAACAATTCTGGAAGAAGATAAAAACTATGATTTCAGAACCACCTATGTAAATTCTTAAGTAGCCTAATTAATGTGCTCCCTTTTAAAGGATGACCTCTAAAAATTAGTCGTCATCTGCATTTTTAATAAGAGGATGATCGGTCCTACCTAACCCTATTATTTTTATAATATTTATAATGGTATTATAGAGCATTAGCACCACTACTATTAAAGCGGAACTTAATATAGCGCTGACAGTGATGGTAACATAGTAAATAGCATCAAAATAGTTTGCTGGTATATTATCACTTTCAGTTACCGGTAGATTAAAAACCAAGAAAAACAGCAGTGACGCAATAAATATTGCGGTATCTAATTTCGCTATTTGCATTATATGCATATAGTGGTCATTTTTCAACTTAGAATTGGTCCCTGAACTTACTCCCAACAATGTAAGCATCAATGCTAGAATTGTAGCTGATGCCAATACAATAGTGTTACATAACGTATTTAAACCGGTTAAACTTGATTTTATCAACACCTTAGCTTCATAACCACTTAAATTACCAAGCATTAAAGTGCCTAACCCTATAAAACCTAATGAAATTAAACCTCCTATTATTGCTCGTTTTGTGTATCCTGAAATTTTCATCCTTAATTGTTTTTCATTTTCTATTTAGGTACTAAAATTAAATTTTATTAGAAGCCATGTTACCGTGGTTCCAAAAATTATATGCGCTATAATTAATTGAGTGAAAAAATAATTCCATTCAATTTTAGGGGGATTAGAATGTACACTTATCATCATTGACCAGCCCGCAACACCAATAACTCCCAATACAAACCCTAAAAACACACCAGACCACACTAAAACGCTATCAATCATATAAAAATAACAACAGTAAAGTACCGCCGCCATGCATATACCTATGGAAAAATGAATTAACCAACCTAAATAATGATTTCTAGCAATGTTGGAAGTTGATGATTTTGATCTATCTATAAAACTATTAAGCAGATGCGCCTCGTTAAATTTTAACGCTGTAATTAATTCTACTAGATGACTAAAACCCGTCATTACCGTGGTTCCTATAATACCTGAAATAAATATCGTAAAAATTGTCATAGTTGAATATTCATCTAAATAGTTATGAAATAGTAAATTAGAAAAAATATATTCCAAAAAAACACGCCAATTCAATTGAACCAAGAATTATTTGTAATGGACTACTTTTAGCTAACTAGCCCAGTTAATTTTAGTTTCAAAAAAGAATAACTTACAGTGCTCATTAAAAGATAGTAGTTTTATTCTACTAAAAACCAAGGCAATTATGGAAGAAATCATTGGAACACTTGCAGGTATTTTCACAACAATTGCTGCAGTACCCCAAATTCTAAAGGCCTGGAAAACCAAAAAAGTAGATGATGTTTCACCTAAAATGTTTTTGGTGCTCACTATTGGTGTCTCGTTATGGACCGTCTACGGCTTCATGAAACAAGATAGCCCCATCATCATTACTAATGGCATTTCTACGCTATTGAATATCACTATGCTAGTCCTTATTCTCAACTACAGAAAAAAAAAATTTTAAAAACTTAAGTGAAGAAATGTGATGTGGGCTAAGCATTGATTCTAATGAACAAATAGGTCCTGTTTTTTTTGTTCAACTTTAATCCTGAATCTACCTATCATAAAATAATATTAGCATGAATGAATTATTTAATACTTCGTGGAAAACGGTAATGCTTATTTCTGCCAGTGCCATTGGCATTTATATGGCTATAATTATACTTACGCGCATTATAGGTAAGCGTAGTTTTTCAAAAATGTCAAGTTTTGATTTTGCCATGACCGTAGCCGTGGGCTCTATTGTTGCTACTACAATTCTATCATCATCTGTAAAAATGGTTGAAGGAATTGTAGGCTTAATAATGGTGTATTTACTACAGATAACTATTGCTTTAGCTCGCAGAAACAAAACGGTTCAAAATTTGGTAGATAATTCTCCATTATTATTGATGGACGGTGAAAAAATTATCTCATCTAACTTAAGAAAGGCAAGAGTAACCGAAGGCGATCTTAGATCTAAATTGAGAGAAGCCAATGTTACCGACCTCAAACAAATTAAAGCTGTTGTTTTTGAAACTACCGGTGATATTTCTGTATTACATAAAAAAGATGATACTACATTAGATTTATGGATTATGAAAGACGTAAAAAGAGAATAAATTAATGCTATAAAAGCTAATTCTGTTTAAATTCTGGTTGCGATGTTAACGTGCTCTTTTAGCTGTAATCTTTCTTCATTTGCTTTAAAGCACAACTTCTCATTAAAAGAGCAAATTACATTTGATCACAAATTTTAACTTCATAGAAGAAAAATTCTATAATCTTAAAATTTAAACATATGAATTCCATATATCAAAACTGTATAGACGCTTGTCAAAAGTGCTTTGTTGATTGTCAAAATTGCCTAGTTCAAATGACCGGAAAAGAAAGTATGAATGATTGCCCCAATTGCTGTTTACAATGTGTAGACGTTTGTTTAACTACTATAAAATTAATGATTTCGGACAGCCCAAGTATATCTAAACAAGCAGCCCTTTGCGCTGAAATTTGCGAGTGGTGTGCAGAACAATGTCAACAACATGACCACGAACATTGTAAAAAATGTGCAGAATCCTGCTTGGAATGTGCCAAAGAATGTAGAAAGCTTGCTGCATAATTAGCAATGATAAAAACTAAGCATATGAAAAATATAACAGTTGATAAAAGTCAAGCTCAAACAAAACAGCCTGGCAACGAATATGAAATGCACCCTACACCTGTAACCATACGTCAGAGCTATAAAGGGAGTGAAAAATTAAAGAATAAAATCGTACTTCTTACCGGTGGTGATAGTGGTATCGGAAAAAGTATAGCTGTACATTTTGCAAGAGAAGGTGCTAACATTGCCCTGGTTTATTTCAATGAAGAACAAGATGCTGAACACACTAAATTAGAAGTTGAAAACGAAGGACAGCAGTGTTTTTTAATTAAGGGAGATATTAAGAACGAACAATTTTGTATCTCAGCGGTAGAAAATACCATTACTCGTTTTGGCAGTTTAAATTGTATTATAAATAACGCAGCAATGCAATTTCCTGAAGATAATATTGAACATATTAAAACAGAAAATCTTCGCACCACTTTCGAAACTAATATTTTTCCATATTTCTATATGGTAAAAGCTGCGATAAAGTATTTAAAATCAGAAGACACTATAATAAACACCACTTCGGTTACTGCATATAGAGGGTCTGAACATCTTATTGATTATGCTAGCACAAAAGGTGCCATAGTCTCTTTTACCAGAAGCTTATCTAAATCTTTGGCCCAAAAAGGTATTCGTGTAAATGCCGTAGCCCCTGGACCCATTTGGACTCCTTTAATACCTGCGACATTTAATGGTGAGGATTTAGAAAAGTTTGGAAAAGATGTACCGTTAGGCAGGCCAGGGCAACCCGCCGAAGTTGGCCCGGCATATGTTTATCTTGCAAGCATTGACAGTAGTTACATGACAGGCCAAGTTTTACATATTAACGGTGGAGAAATTATTGGAGGATAATTAAGTCTAGAACAGGATGAAAGAGGATACTATTTTCCACATATTCATGGCCGAAGATGATGCCGATGATCAACAAATTTTTACCGAAGCTATTAGTAGTTTACAGGATAATTTGAACATAACCATGTTTAACAATGGTATTGAATTACTTCATTTTTTAAATAACGATTCCCTAAAACCAAATGTAATTTTTTTAGATTTATTTATGCCAAAACTAAATGGCAAAGAAACATTGGTGAATATTAGAAATCAAAATAATTTCGATCATATACCAGTGGTTATTTTTTCTAACGAATACAATATAGATCGCATTTCAGACTTATTTGAAATTGGTGCCAATAGATACCTACACAAACCAAACTCGTTCAACACCTTGGCAAATGCGCTAAAAAGAACTATTGAATCTATTAGAAATAACACTTTAGGAGGAACTGCAATAATAAAGTATGTTGATTAACAGTTGTATTACGAAGTGTATACTTAAATGAGCAAAGCTTTTTTGGGTATTGAGTTATTTTTAAAACTAATCGCATTATACGGTTAGACACCTAATTTTTACCTTGCTCTTATATTTTGATTTATATTTTTAATTCAAGTTTCCTTGAAAAACATATTTAGAGTTTAATTTTTTAACTGCCATGAGCAAAACTGTACTAAATGTCTTCCTAGCTGATGATGATAGCGACGACAGAACTTTCTTTTCTGATGCATTGAGAGAAATCCCAATACAGACCAAAGTATCTGAATTTAATAATGGAGTAGATTTAATGGCTGGTTTGCTAGCTAACACTAACGATAAACCAGACGTTATCTTTTTGGATTTAAAGATGCCCATGATGGACGGATTTGAATGTCTTGCAGATATTCGTGACCTTGAAATATATATAGATACTCCGGTGATAATCTATTCCACATCTTACCACCCAAAAGAAATTGATCGCCTAAACGAAATGGGTGCTTCTCTGTACTTGCAAAAACCATCTTCTTACAATCAATTAAAAACACTGCTACATAAATGTCTCAGATATGTAAACGCTGCACAAGTCAGTAAGCTGGATCGTGAATTCGTAATTTCTATTTAAAACTCCCCGTTAGCACCTTACATTCTTTCTCATTTAAGATTCACCACTAAACTACCCTCATCCTATTAGATTTATGCTTACATTTTAAAAGTCTTACAGCTTCTTCACTGACTTGCCAACACTTTTTAGCATAACTTACCCCTAAACACCCACCAACAAAACGTACGCTCTCAATTACAGCTCCAGCTTATTTATGCTGAACTAAAACATAAAAAAAGCCAGCTCTAATGAGCCGGCTTAAACTTTTCTGAATATTTTTATATTATGCAGATAGTGATACGTTTCTGATATTCATTAAGTATGCTTTAGGGGTACACTTAAATTTGTTTCTAAAGATCTTAGAGAAATAACTTCTACTTGTAAATCCTATAGAGTATACAATCTCTGATATATTCATGTCAGATGTTTGAATTAATTCTTCGGCCAATATCAATCTTTCATTTCTAATGAAATTGGTAACCGTAGTACCTTCCATCACTTTAAAACCTTCTTGTAGTTTTGTTGGTGACAGTCCATATTCTTTACTTAAGTCTGTAACCGTATAAGGAAACTCTGGCTTTCTCTTAATTGCATTTACAGCTTCTTCAATTCTTAAAAGCTCTTTTTTGGTCAACATACTAGAAACCTGACCACTGTTCTCAATATCTTGCTTACAGTGTAAAATCTCTAATGCCAAAGTGAAGTTTACAATTCCTTCAATAAGAAGTTTTCTAACTAAACCAACCTGGGTAATTGATCTAATTTGCAATAATTGTTCTTTTATCTTTAGGTTAAAAGTCCCAATATGTGCTTCACCATTTTCAGTTGCGAACGATGAGAACAATTGCTCGTACAACTCGTTATTATCTATATTCTTACTTAAAGACTGACCATCTTGTGTTACCTTGATAATGGATAAGTTTGACTTAGTGGCCGCTCTTAATTTTATATTGATGGTTTCATTAGAACCTCCTACAACAACAGTTTGTAAAGCTTCTACCTTGCTATTCTCTTTTCCTTTTGAAAATCTAAAATTACCTTCTAAACAGTAAATGAAGTATAAACTACGATTTTCATCCAATTTTAAATCGAAACTAAAATCTTCATTTAAATCCATATCATATTCCGTATAAGAGATTCCAGACCCCAGGGATACAGTTTGTATTCTACCAGTTCCCTTATCATTATCATATTGAAGAATACGATCCCCTTGAAAACTAGATATACTTCCTCCTAAAATACTATTGAAATAACTTAATTGATTATGGACTACTTGCATGATATATTATTTAAATGGTTATTATGTAATGTAGCCTCTTGCGATTTAAAAGCACCTGACGAACTAGAATTACTATCTTGTACATTTGTGGCTTGGTCATATGAGTCTTTGCTTCTTACAGCACCTACCCTGGCATATTGAAGATTATTCATAAAGGCTTACATTTTTGTTGATACAAAGATGCAGCCAATGTCCTTTTAATGTGTTACAACATTTTTAAAAGCTGTTACACAATTTTAAGAAGAGCTGATGAAATTATATAACGCACCCTTTATTATAGTAAGGTAGGAAGGTAAACCGTGAATTCTGCACCTTTGTTTAATACACCCTTTGCCGTAATTGCGCCGTTATGGGATTGTACAATTTTCTTACATATAGATAATCCTAAACCAGTACCCGAAAATTCTGTTTTTCCATGTAAGCGTTGAAAGATTTCAAAAATTTTCTCTTGGTACTTCTTTTCAAAGCCTATACCGTTATCAATAAATTGTAGTTTTACGTAATTAATGTTAGACAATAAGGATTCTTCCTCTGATTTATTACCATTAACTATGCTACCTATTACTTTAATTTTAGGTTGAACGCCCTCTTTAATGTATTTAAGTGAATTACCTATTAGGTTGGCAAATAATTGCTCTAACTGAAATTGAATGCCATTTACAACCGGAAGGCTTACTGATTCTATCTGAGCATCTAAATCATTAATTCGTTCCGCCAAATCTTCAAGAGCATTGTTGAGAACATCATTTAAGTCTACTCTGGTTGGTTGCTCACTAACCTCATCTACTTTTGAATAGGATAGTAAATTATTAATTAGGTTGCGCATTCTATCAGAAGAGTATTTGATCTTAGATAAATACCCTTGTGACCTTTTGCCTAAGCGCCCTTCTTCTTCTTCATGTAAACGACTAACGAACATTTGAATTTTACGTAACGGCTCTTGAAGATCATGACTTGCTACACGGTTAAATGCTTCTAAATCTGCATTAGTACGTTTTAACTCCGCATTTTTTATCTGCAGAATAGACTCTGCCTCTATTTGCTTGGTTACATCTCTAATTACACCAACCATATACCAATTACCTTCTTTTTGATAACATTCGGCAATAGTATTCATATATCGTAACTCTTGTGACCTAGTATATACCCGAAACACAAGGTCAGATTTAGACTTATTCTTTCTAGCTTCTTTAAAACTAGATTTTACTTTCTCGAAATCATTTGGATGCAAAAACGTAAGTAAGCGATCATACTTATCATCAAACTCATTTGGATCGTAGCCAAATAACCTGTATACATTATCTGAGTATTTAATGTGCTCCTTAGCTAAATTCCATCTAAAACTACCAATATTGGCAACACGTTCTGCTTCTGAGAGCAACCTGTTTTGCAAAAACAATTGTGCTTCATATTTTTTCTCTTGACTAACATCTTTTGAGAAGAGTATGAGACCATCATTCATTTTAACCGCCTTTGTCGCTAACCAAACAGCCTTTTCATTAAAAATAAATTCTTTGGTATATTCCTTGTTTTCTCCAGATATATAACCCTCTGCTAAAATTTCAAGAACTCCGTTCTCAGCGTTTTTTGGATAGTACTCTAAAATAGTTTGACCTTCAATGAAAGCCGAATCGTCATTCGCTATTTCACGCATTCGATTATTAATATAATCTATACGGAAATCTTCAACTGCACCCTTTATATTAAATATGGGTTTTAAATAGCAAATAATACTATCATTACTATCTAAAACGCGAATTCCAAAAAGGTTAGAAATTTCAAGTTCTCTATTTCTTGACTTTGCACTGCCCAAAGGAAGTTTAGATTCCTTATCAGTTATAAATTTGGGTTTTATTTGAGCCAGTTCAAACAACAGCCCCTTACTAAAAGGTTTAATTCTAACATGATAATTAAGTATACTATCAGCTTCTTTGACTATGATATTGAAATTCTCATCATAGCCGGTTTCCAGCACCTTATTGGCTAAGATTAAAAGTTCGTCATAATTAACAAGTTCTTCTAAAGGGTGGTTTTCAATGTTTTTTGGAAAAATGGAAAAGAAGCTTTGTGCCTTTTGGTTAGAATACTTTACAAGGTATTCTTTGGCATGTACAGCTTTTGGTGTAGAAGGCTCAGCATATAGTATAGCAGTATCGCTGTCATCAACTATTTTTCTAAAAATATCATCTGCTACATTAAACTTCATACAATACTACTTTTCAATCCTTAGTCAAGGTACTGCGAAATAACCAATTATAATACAATTTGCTTGGTGCTATAACAAAAAAAGTTGTTCCTAACGAAACAACTTTAATAGTATACCTAAAGCGAACAGCTTATATTTTTAGCAAGAAATTCTCTTTTTTGAAATCATTTAGATGATACGCCCAGTTCATTTTAACCACTTGTTTCAATGACTTTTTTAGCTCACTGAAACTAGAAGGTTTCTTTATATAAATATTAGCGCCTTTTTCAAAAGTTTCTTCAATATCTCTTTCTGCCGATGAAGTAGAGTAAATTGCTACCAATAGATCTTTTAAATGTGGTGTACGTCTTATTGCCTCTAAACACTCAAACCCATTCATTATTGGCATATTCAAATCTAGAAAAACCAAATCAGGGGTATTGTCTGTATCCTTAAGCAAGAATTCCATACAACTTTTACCGTTCTCTAATTGATGCAGGTCTGTATTGAGCTCAATTCCCTCCAATGCATCTGCAAAAAACTGCCTGTCGTCCTCATCATCATCGACGAGAAGTATTTTTAATTTATCCATTTTCACTATTCATATATTGGAAGAAGAACCGTTCTTCTTACTTTTTTCTAAACCTCAAGTATTGAGTGATGGTTAACCCGGTTACTTTCTTAAATTGATTTGATAAGTGAGGAACACTACTAAAATTTAAGTCATGAGCTATTTCTCCTAAACTTATATTCTCCAATAGCACTAACTCTTTCACTTTTTCAATGCGCACTAAAATATAAAAATTCTCAATTGAGGTGAATGTTTTACTTGAAAATAAATTAGAAAGATATGGATAACTAAAACCCAATTGATTAGAAAGTAATTCTGACATTTTTACATTTCTTATATCGCCTTCATAAACCATTTTCTTTATGTAAATCTTAATTTCCTCAACGACATCACGATTTTCTTTCGTCTGAATTTTTATTCCAAAATCTTTAAGCTCCTTTATGATAGCCTGAAGTTTTTCATCACTTACACTATTGGACAACTTTATAGTGCTGTCTTCCAAAATTTCAAAATCAACACCTGCAGCGACCATTGTTCTTTGAAATACCTCATTAACCATTTTTTCAGGGCTATATATGAAACTATATTCCATTTAGTTCATCAAAATTAGTTGGCCACATTTACAATGGTAAAATTATTATTTTAACCATACATTATATAACAAAATACAATAAAATATTACCACTTTTGAACCTCAACTAAAAAAAATTTTTAATTTGTAAGCTTTAACTTACAAATAATTCTTACACAGTCATTAAAGACAAGTTAACTATCCTTATTTAGCAATTACTATTACGCAAGCCTGCCAAGCACAGAAATGATTTTTTCTATATCCCATACAACGTCCAAATTTTTACATTTTGATTATTTTGTAAAAATTAAAGCTCCATATGCCGGTATATTGATCTTACCTGTCCACGGTTTTGCATCTGTATGAGCTTCAACAACCGCTACATCACTCACGGATAACGCTGAAAATGCCTGGTCATAAATTTTACTCCCTGCATTTATCATAAGATTAAAAGGTTCATTTTCATTTAGTCCAATGCCGTAGTTTTCATAATCTTGATTGCTGAAATTTAAAACAATCAACACCGGTTGTGTTGGGGCATTGGCATCAAACCTGGTATAGGCCAGTATTTTTGTTTTCTGGTTAACATGTAAGATTTCTATGTGCTGACTTTTTAAGCCATTACCACCTTCTGTCTCTCCTGTTCTTAACTTAATAATATCACTAACAAGATTTCCTATACCCTTGTGTGTTTTTTGCTTTACCCAATCCAAACCTTTGCTATCTTGAAAATATTCATCTTCGATAAACTCCTGTCCCTGAAAAATCATAGGTATACCTGGTGCGGTCAATGTTAAAACAATACCTAGCAATGCTCTCTTTTTGGCAAAATCGCTTTCTGCATCTCCCGGCTGTATTTCTTCTGGAACTCTTGCCTTACCATTGGCCACCTCATCATGAGATTCCGTATATATTATACGGGAAAACACATCGTTACCATACTTAAATTTAAGAGCATCAACTACCTTTTGTAAGTCTCTACTATCATCATGCGTGTCTTCAATGACCTCCCTAACGGGGTGCACAAAATTCATATCCCATTGAGATCCGTAGGCCAAACCATTGTGCTCTACTGCATCAGTTACCCTACTATCTCCTTTTAAATCTTCAGCTATAGTTAATACATGCGGATACTTCTCTCTTATCTCAGAATTGATATCGCGCATTAATAGATTACCTTCTTCAATTTCAGTATCATACCCCAAACCACCATTTTCATAGCGTATGTATGAGGTAGCATCCATACGAAGACCGTCACAATGATATTTTTCTATCCACATTAAGGCATTGTCACGTAAATATCGGCGTACTTCTTCCCTTCCATAATCTGGCCTGGTATCTCCCCAAGGAGTAGTACTTCTATGATCATTGTAAAAATAAATGCCGCCTTTATCGTTCTCGCTCCAACCATCAAACTGCCATAAATCTACATCCGACGGACCAAAATGATTATAAACCACATCTATTATTACGGCTATACCTTTTCTATGCGCCTCATTGACCAATTTTGCAAAAGCATCTGGACCGCCATAATCTTGTTCTATAGCAAGGGGATGTGCAGGATTGTAACCCCAGGAAATTCCGCCTGCAAACTCTGTAACAGGTAATAACTCAATACAATTAATACCCAATTCTTTTAAATAATCTAGTTTGGCAATAACATCTTCAAACGTACCCACGCAATCTGGAGCAGAACGATTAAACGTACCAACGTGTAATTCATAAATTACCAGCTCATTCCAACTTGGCATTTTAAATTCTTCATCATCCCATTTAAAATCTAATGTTCTTATGATGGAATTACCATTGCTATTGGTCACTTCAAAAGCGTAAGGGTCATTTCTTGCCAAAACTTCTCCTTCATATTCAATAAAGAATTTATATTCATCTCCTTCCGATGCTTTTTCGGTAATGACGGACCAATAACCATTACCTTCCATATCTAGCAAAATTTCATTCTTAGACCAGTTGTTGAAGCTTCCACCAACGAAAACTTTCTCTGCATGCGGAGCCCACACTCTAAAGGTTACGGCACCATCATTTATGATGGCCCCCATACCTGCCGATTTTGTTATTACAGTATTCATAAACCAAAAATAGATTGTAAAAAGCGTAAGAAATATCCTTAAAAAAACTGGGGTTAACTCTAAACTGTATTCTTACAAAAATTTCTGATTATTTATTAATCTGCTTCATAGAAATGAATATTACCAGCAAGTACTTTAATTAGGAATTACCATTCACAGATGGGCATACAATAGTGACTTAGTACCGTACCCTTCTATTGCTTTTTTGGCATTATGATTTCAAAAACAGAACCCTCGTTTAATTTACCCGATGCACTAATGATCCCATTATGATTTTGAACAATTTTCTTTACAATTGCCAAACCTATACCAGTACCTATATATTCTTGTTTGGAGTGTAAACGTTGGAATACTTCAAAAATCTTTTCTGCAAATTGTTCTTCAAATCCAATACCGTTATCAGTAATAGTTATTTTAACGTATTCCTTTTTATTTTTTAAACTGATATCTACAGATTTTGCATTGGTAATAATTTCTGTATCTATGGTTACCTTTGGTGGAACCTCACTTTTAGAATACTTTATTGAATTAGACAGCAAATTATACATTAATTGCCTAAATTGAAATGGCACCACTTCTAATTTACATGACCGCAGTAAAGTAATATTGCCTTTCTTTTCTTTAAGTTCTTCACCTAAGTCGTTCTTTACATCTTCTACCAGCTCCTTTAAATCAACAACTTCAAACACCCTTTTTTCAGTATCTGTCCGTGAATAAGACAGTAAATCATTAATGAGCGATTGCATTCTGTTGGCAGCTGATTGTATTTTCTCAAATTTTACCTTGCCAGATGTAGACAACTTGTCAAATTCATTGTCCATCAGTACTTCTGCGAACATTTGAATTTTCCGTAAGGGTTCTTGTAAATCATGGCTAGATATATAAGCGAACGATTGAAGCTCTTTATTCATTGCTTCTAATTTGCTATTACTATCCGCAAGTTCTTTGGTTCGTATATTCACTTCTTTTTTCAACTGGTCCTCAAAAGATTTTTGGTTATCGATATTCATAGCAGTACCAATAAAACCTACCATAACATCTTCCTCGTACTTTGGCACTCCCTGCACTTTAAACCATTCAAAGTTTTTAGTCGCTGCATTTTTAACCCTGTATTCCAAGGTAAACCCAGATTCTTCCTCTGCTGCCTTTCCAAAACCTTCAAAGACCAAGTCAATATCATCTGGATGTACTAAATTTAACCAAATCTGACCTGTAAATTCTTCTAGCTTTACGTCTATATAATCTAACAGCGCCCTATTAGCATATTTTACGTTTACTTCTTTATCGGTAATCCATATCCATACAGGAGATAAATCTGCCAACTCTCGAAATCGTCTTTCACTTTCCTTTAATCGTCTTTCTGCCAATACGGCTTCTGTCGTTTCTGTAACAATTACCAGTACACCTGAAACTTCACCTACTTCATTTTTAACAGGACTGTAACTAAATGTCCAATAGACATCTTCTAATCTACCGTTCCTATGAATAGGAATCATCAGATTTTCTCTCCAAATAGACTCTCCTTTTACTTGAACTATTTTGAGCATGGGGTATATTTCACCCCAAATTTCCTCCCAGGCTTCCGCCCCGTTTAAACCTAATATCTTAGGGTGTTTTCCATCTACACCTAAAATTGGTCTGTAGGCATCGTTATAAAAACTTTTTAAAGTATCTCCCCAGAACAAAAACATAGGAAAAGGTGAATTCAACATTATATTCAATGTAGTTCGCAAACTCTGCGGCCACCCATCTGGTGTACCTAACGGTGTAAGCGACCAATCTTTTTCTCGCATTAACCTGCCCATTTCACCGCCATCATCAAGAAAATGAAATTCTTTATTCATAAAAATGTAAAATTGAAATGTCTAAACTTAGAATTAAAAAAATGGGATATACGGATCTCCAAAAAATCCAACCTATTACTTACCCCTGAATTGCATAATTAATGTTGTTTTTACAAATTAAACAATTTGGAGAAGAAATTTTTAACTCAATAAAATTGAATTGCGGTTTTAGTATCCACTTCAAATGAATAAAAAATAATTCTAGCTTATTTCAAACCAAACTACCAAATCTATCTTTTTTTCAAAAACCACTCCTTTCTGTTCAAAATCGAGCAAAAACCATTTAAATTAGTCAATTTTATCATAAAATTCGCCATTTTCTTGCATTTTAACAAAATTATACTATGTTATAGTTTAACCTTAAAGTATTCTATGCGACAATTAAAGATCACTAAACAAATTACGAACAGAGATGCCAAGTCATTAGAAAAATATTTCCAAGAAATCAGTAAAATAGATTTAATTACTGCAGATGAGGAGGTAGAATTGGCACGAAAGATTCGTGAAGGTGATCAAAAGGCCCTAGATAAATTGGTCAGTGCCAATTTAAGGTTCGTGGTTTCTGCTGCAAAGCAATATCAAAACAGAGGTCTACGTCTAACAGATTTAATCAACGAAGGTAACTTAGGCTTGGTTAAAGCAGCACAACGTTTTGACGAAACCAGGGGTTTTAAGTTCATTTCTTATGCTGTTTGGTGGATTCGTCAATCCATATTGCAAGCGTTATCCAACAAATCGAGGATGATTCGCCTGCCCCAAAATAAAATTGCCGTTAGCACCAAAATCTATCAAGTATATTCCACCTTGGAGCAAGCCAAAGAAAGACCTCCTAGTGCTTCAGAGATTGCCAAAGAATTAGAAATTAGCGTTTCAAAAGTAAAAAACTCTATGCAAAACCCTGGCAAGTCTATTTCTTTAGACGCCCCTTTTAAAGAAGGTGAATCTTCATCATTGCATAACGTATTAGAATCTACAACACCAAATAGCCCTGATAAAGATGTTATGGCAGAATCTTTAGAAACCGATATCAACCAACTTTTGAGAAAAATCCCAAAAAGACAGGGCGATGTTTTACGCCTATTCTTTGGTCTAGGCAACCAGCCTGCCATGAGCTTGGTTGAAATAGGTGAAGTGTTTGATGTTACCAGAGAACGTGTGCGCCAAATTAAGGACAAAGGCCTAAAATCTTTACGCCGAACTTCCAATACCGAAATGCTACGCGCCTACCTATAATCCCTTAATTCTACAACACCGAACATTATCCACATAACTAATTATTAACATCATTTAAAATAGTATAACACAAGCTTAACAACTCTAATTTGGAGTTGCCTGTACTTATGTTATGTTACTTTTTGAAATAGTATTACATGAAATTTATTTACATCAAAAGAGAAAGCAATATTAAAGAATTATATAGAACCCAAACCGCACTCAAAAAAGCAAAGGTGACCTCCATTACCAAATATTTTATGGGTATTCCTATAAAAACCATACACACCTACAGACAAATTTACCATAGGCGTAAAAATAATGCTATTGAGAAAATGCTATTTATTTAATCACATAATCAAACATATAATATCCAATAATTTAAACTGAATTCATGAAAATATTAGTAATAGGGGCTGGGAACATGGGCCTAACGTATGCAGAAGGCATGTCCAAATCAAAATTACTTAAGAAAAGAAATATTATGGTGCTCGACACTTCTGAAGAAAAACTGGAAGAGTTACGGGAGAATCCACAATTTGATGCTTTTGATGATTTACAAAAATGTGCCCCTGAGGCAGATATCATCTTTATAGCCGTAAAACCATATCATGCAGAGAGTGTATTTTTAAAATTAAATTCACTTGTAAAACCTGGACAAATCCTTATTTCCATAATGGCAGGGGTTACTATGGAAACCATCAAAAATTTAACGGGGCTCACAAAAATTGTGCGCGCCATGCCCAACTTACCCGCTCAAATAGGTAAAGGACTTACTTCTTTTGTTGCCTCTGAAGACGTGACCAGGATTGAACTATTGACCATAGAAAGTTTATTGGATACTACCGGGAAATCCGTACTGGTCAGTGACGAAAATTTTATTGATGCCTCTACAGGTATTTCTGGTAGCGGACCAGCTTATGTATTCTACTTTATGCAGAGTATGATGGAGGCCGCCTTAAAAATGGGATTCACCCCAAAAGTTTCCAAGGTATTGGTAGCACAAACGTTCACGGGAGCTATTGAACTTTTTAATCAAAACGAACTTTCCCCAAATTCTTGGATGGACAAAGTAGCCAGTAAAGGCGGTACTACACGTGCAGCACTAGATTCTATGGAAAACAACAATGTTGGAGAGTTAATCAAGGAAGCAGCATTCGCAGCATTTGAACGTGCAGTTGAACTTGGAAAAGAAAAAGTACATGTATAAACAGAAAATTGTAATAAAGGTAGGCACCAACGTAATGACCAACAAGGACAATCGTATTGTGAGACCGGTGTTACGAAATTTGGTACAACAGATTGCAGAATTATATGAACAGGATATTTTGACCGTACTTGTTTCTTCAGGTTCCGTAATTGCGGGGCGTGAAGTGCTGGGTGCATCTAGTATTGAAAACGACACCCAGCGCAGACAGGTTTATTCTGCCATTGGGCAACCTCGTATGATGCGTTTATACTATAATATTTTTCATGATTATGGTATGAAATGCGCACAGGTATTGCCCACAAAAAGAGATTTTACTCCTGGTGTACACAGAGAGAACATGATCAATTGTGTAGAAGGTTTATTGTCTGAAGGCGTAATACCTATTGCAAATGAAGATGATGCCGTATCGGTCACTATGAGCATGTTCTCAGATAATGATGAGCTTGCCAGTCTAATTGCCCAGCTTATTGATGCGGATAAGTTGATTATTCTAACGGATATTGACGGACTATATACCGGGCACCCCAATGCAGAAAGCAGTGATCTTATAGCACATGTAAACCCTGAAGAAAATTTAGATAAATTTATTCAGGATAGCAATAAAAAAGCTGGCGAGGGTCGTGGTGGTATGGGGTCTAAATTAGACTATGCCCAACAAGCTGCAGCGAAAAATATACCAACGTACATTGCCAATGGCAAAAAAGACCGTACCATAATTGATATCATAGAAGGAAAAAATGTGGGTACTAAAGTGACCCTAGAAGAAAAAGCAGAAGCATAATGAAGTTAATTTCAACAGAAATAAAGAACAAGGTATTGAATAGTATGATGCAACTTTTGGATCACAACCGAAGTAGCATTCTCAAAGCAAATAAAAAAGATCTAGATCTTTTTAAAAAAGAAGATCAAGCCATGTACGATAGACTTATCGTTACCAATAGCAAAATTGATGGCATGATCGGTTCTATAAAGGAAGTGATGTCTCAAGATGATCCTGTAGGTAAAACTATTTCAACCAAGATTTTAGAAAACGGTTTGGATATTTCCAATAAAACCGCACCCTTTGGCACCATCATGATTATTTATGAATCTCGGCCAGACGTAACTATAGAGGCTGCGGTACTAGCTTTTAAAGCCAATAATAAGATTCTTTTAAAAGGTGGTAAAGAAGCTTTGCATAGCAACACAATTCTTGTAGATCTTTGGCATAGGGCCCTTGAAGAAAATGGACTTTCAAAAAAGTTCATTCAGCAATTGACCATGAACAGGGAAGAAACCCAAGAATTTTTAAGAAATCCTACAGAAAAACTTGACCTTATTGTACCAAGAGGTGGTGAAAGATTAATCAGTTTTGTAAAGGAACACGCCAAATGTGCAGTGCTTGTTAGTGGTAGAGGTAACAACTTTTTGTTCGTAGACAAAGAAGCAGATTGGGAAAAAAGTGTGAAAGTCATCATGAATGCCAAAACCGAAAAAATATCGGCTTGTAATGCCTTGGATAAAATATTGATCAATGCCAATATTGAAAATTACGAACAGAAATTGACAGATATTTATCAACTTTTAAACGCCAAAGGGGTAGAAACTTTAGTGGATGCAGATGTTAATTCAATTCTTACAGATGCACCACAAATTAAAGATGATGCCATTTGGAAAGAAGAATTTCTAGCCATGAAATGCTGCCTGGGCGCTGTTGATTCCTTAGATGAAGCTGTTGAAAAAATAAACGATAATTCCGGGGGACATTCCGCTACCATTATGACATCGAATAAAGATACCGCCATGCAGTTCATGGAAGAGGTAGACTGTGCCGCCGTTTACCAAAATGCGTCAACGCGTTTTACCGATGGCGGACAAATGGGTGTAGGTGCAGAGTTAGCTATTAGCACAGATAAATTACACCACCGCGGTCCGTTGGGCTTAAAACAATTGGTTACCAATAAATATTATGTATTTGGGGATGGTCAAATTCGTGATTAACTAACCGACTTCCCCATTAGAAAATCGAAATTTATGTTCGAAACAATTGAAAACATAGACGGTGCACTTGTCTATCATGGCAGTATGCATAAACGCATCTATTTTTCTGAAGCTGAAAATGTTGATTTAGATAATCTGCTTCTAAAAATGAAAGACCTTGCCTTAAAAAAGCGTTATGAAAAAATTCTGGGCAAAGCTTCTGAAAAAGATGTAGACATTTTAAAATCAAAAGGATTTACGGTAGAGGCTAAAATCCCAGGACTTTACAATGGCGTTATTGATGGTTTTTTTCTTGCAGAATACACCAATGAAGAGCGTCATGCAAATGATGTAAAAAGTTTAAAGACCATTGAAACGGTTAAGACCATAGCCGAAGCTGCCAATAAATCTACCACAGATTCTTATTTTCAAATGCCTGAGAATCTGGAAATCAAAGAGCTTCCTACTTCAGATTTCCATACTCTTGAAGATTTGCACAAGAAGGCGTTTAAATACCACCCGCATCAAATTAAAAATGCAGCGTATTTTTCTAAGCTGAAAGATTTAAACCATCAATTTTACGGTCTTTTTAAAAATGAGGAATTATTGGTATCGGCAATTCTTGCCGTAAATGCGCGTGAATCTAACGTTGAGATTGTTGATTTTGTGACACACCCAGATTATAGGGGGCAAAATCTTTCTTATTTCTTAGTACAGGACATTAAAAACAATATGGATAAGCTAGGGTGTAAAACCATTTACTCAATGGTGAGGTCAACTTCATACGGACTTAATATTACCTTCAGTAAACATGGTTTTCTTTTAGCAGGTACATTAATTAACAATTGTTTGGTGAGAGATGTTATGGAAAGTATGAATGTTTGGTATTTTAAACATGACCAATAAACCCTTAAATATTTATATTTCAGAGCTTTAATATTGAAGTTCACTCCATATTTTAAAGTGTTGCCTTTGTAGATTAATTTTTACAATAGCAACACTTTTTATTTACGTTCTCATTTTATATTAATAATTCTTTGCTTGCATTGAATTTTGTGCTTTATTTGATAAATAGATGAGAAAATTATCAATTTTACAATGAAAGGCTCGGAAAATATGAATTTAATCCCAAACCTTTCTTATGATTGCGTCATTTTTGGTTTTAATGGCAAAACTCTTAAAATACTTATTCTAGAATATCAGAACACCGGTTTGTTCGCTCTCCCTGGAGGATATATCAAAAAAAACCAAAGCCTAAAAGACGCTGTTAATCAAGGAGTTAAAGAGCGTACAGGATTAACCGATGTTTATTTAGATCAATTTCAAGTCTTTGGTGAGCCTAACAGAACAGATCCCTTGGCAACTGAGCGTATTCTTAAAGAAAGTAATAATAATACGGAGCAGAATCAATGGATGATGGAACGCTTTTTAACAGTTGGTCACTATGCGCTCATTAATTATGAGGATGTAACACCAAAACCTGATCAATTTTCAGATAGTATTGGATGGTATGACATTGACAATGTCCCTCAATTAATGATGGATCATAACGAAATTGTAGAAAAAGCATTAGAGGTACTTCGCAATAACATTAGTGAAAAATTGATCGGTATGAATCTCCTTCCCCAAAAATTTACAATGAAGCAGTTACAACAAGTTTTTGAAGCTATTTTAGACCAAACATTAAGGCGTACCAGTTTTCAACGTAAAATGTTATCCTTAGATATTCTGGAGCGTCATGAAAAACTGTTTGAAGGTAAGGCGCACAAAGCTCCCTATCTCTACAGTTTTAAACAATAAAACGAACACACTCAATTAACATAACAATAATGAAAAATTCCACAGGTAATAATTTTTTAAAATGTATCGTTCTCGCAGCTTTTATGTTCGGTACGGTCACCACTTACGCTCAAAAAAAACTTGGCGGCTTAGCCCTTTACACCGTTAGAGACGATATGGGCACAGATGCCAAAGCAACTTTAAAAGCGGTTTCAGAAGCAGGCTACAGAAATATAGAAGCGGCAGGTTATAAAGACGGTAAATATTATGGTATGACTCCGGCAGATTTCAAGGATCTATTGAAGTCCCTTAAATTAAAACCCATTAGTACCCACCAAAGCGCTGTAACTTTAGACAATGCAGACAAAATGATGACCGATGCCAAAGCCGCTGGCTTTAAATACTTTGTAGTTCCTATTCCTCCAATGGGCATGTTCTCTTATAACCAAAAAGACAGAACAATGGGAATGACCGGTACCCTAGAAGAATTCGCGAAAATCTTAACCACATTAGGTGAGAAAGCTAATAAGGCAGGATTAAAATTATTGTACCACAATCATGATTTTGAATTCAAGAAAAACGCGGAAGGTATTGTTCCAATAGACTATTTATTAGAAAACGTAGACCCTAAATACTTGAATTTTCAAATGGATCTATTCTGGGTGACTAAAGCTGGTGCCAACCCTATTGCCTATTTCAACAAATACCCAGGTCGTTTTAAAATATGGCATGTTAAGGATATGGATGAGCAAGGTAGATTTGCCCCTGTTGGCAAAGGGTCTATTGGATTTAAAAATATATTGGCTAACAAAGCGCTATCAGGTATGAAATACTACATGGTTGAACAGGATAGGACTTTTGACGGATTAAAACCGTTAGATGCTATTAAAATTAGTCATGATGGGCTAAAAGAAATAGGTTTTAAATAAATACAACAACCAACCAACGGAGACAGCCCCAAAGAGATTTTTCTCTTTGGGGTTTTCTTTTTTAGGTACTTTCCATTAAACCTTTTATCACAAAAGCTGTCCCAGTCCTTTCTAAAAATAGATGGCTGTTCTGCACATAGAACACCAACGATTAAAAAATATAGAATGCGAATGACCACAAGTTTACGCATGAGAATTATTCACCCTTATCTAGGCTTCTTTTAAGCTGGTATAATGGCAATGTATTCCATTTGCCGAATTATAATGATCTATAGAAATACAGGTTTTCTAAAAAGCGAAAAAATCATAGAACAACAGTTAAAGCCAAATTTAGAAGCTGGTGAACTTAGTAGGGCATTAAGAATTAAAGGAGGCGTAAAACCCGAGAAAATAGAAGATGATGTTATTTACTTAAACAAGGTGAGTACCATACTGCAACCGGTAAAGCTACTACAAAAAAGATGGAGCTTCCTTTTATTTTAGATAAAATGGAACACCTACACAAGGTAACCACCAATAGTCCCGTGTATTTTCTAAACATATTTTTCGGACTATCACTATTATTCTTCGTAGTCTCATTTTTTTGGAGGTTTATGCCAAAAACTACCGTGTTTAAAAAAGGACTGTATTTCTCGTTAGGTGGTATTGTGCTAACCATTATTTTGCTCTTTGTATAAATAGATAAACATCAATTGATATTAAAACCGCTTTAAAGACATTTCTTTAAAGCGGTTTTTTTTGTTTTTGATAATCTTTGGAACCAACAACCAACCCAAGCCTAGCCCCTCAAGAGAGTGCAACAAAGGGAGTGGGTGCTGCGATAATATTCACATACTTATTCAATAAAAAAAGCAACGTAAACAACTAATTTTCACTACTTTCATATAAAATGATCCAGCTCAAACAAAGACCATCAAAATCAAATATATCAAATGAAAAACCTCTTATTACTAGTACTATTGTTCACTTCTATAATTTCTATTCATGCCCAATCTATAGTGATCAAAGCAGATTCGTATTTAGATGTTAGAACAGGTAAAATAATCTCTCCTGCTTATATTCATACTGAAAATGGAGTTATAAAATCCATTAATCCGAAGGTCCTACCTAAAGGTATTCAAACAGTGGATCTAACGGGCAAGATACTATTACCGGGGCTTATGGATATGCACGTGCATTTAGATGGCGATTTTAAAGGTAGTTGGGATTATGTCTATAAAGAAAGTGCTAGTCAAGGAACTGTTAGGGCTGTGGTCAATGCCGAAAAAACACTAATGGCAGGTTTCACTACAATAAGAAGTATAGGGCAATTACATATTACTCCAGAACTTATCGATGTTGCGGTTTCCGAAGCTTCAGACAAAGGGATGATTGCTGCACCTAGAATTATTCCATCGGGTCATATGATTTCTATAAATGGCGGACACGGTGATATTTCTTTGGGTTTAGCTGAAGGATTAGTAACTGTCGGACCTAACGACGGAATCATCAATGGAAAATATGATGCTATTGAGGCTGTAAGATATCAAATCAAACATGGTGCGAAATTTATTAAAATGCATGCTACTGCAGGTGTTCTTTCTATGGAAGATGCCATCGGAGCTCAACAGCTAAGCAACGAAGAAATGAAAACCATTGTAGATGAAGCCTCTAGACATCATATTAAAGTAGCTGCCCACGCACATGGTACCTAGGGTATTAAAGAAGCAATAAGAGCTGGTGTCTATTCTATTGAACACGGATCAATTATAGATGATGAAGGCATTCAACTAATGAAAGAAAAAGGTGTGTATTTAGTTCCAACAAGAGGTCTAGCTACTATCATAGAACCTATGATAGATAAAATGGATCCCGTAATGGCAGGCAAAGCAAACTATGTAATGCCTATTGCCAAACAAAACCTTATAAAAACTATAAAAGCAGATGTCAAAATTGCTTTTGGTACGGACACTCCTATTATACCTCACGGTAAAAATGCCATTGAATTCACAGCATTGATGGAATGCGGCATGAGCGCTAAAGAAGCAATTAAAACCGCCACCACAAATAGTGCAGAAATGCTAGGACTTACTGATCGTGGCGAAATTAAAGAAGGTTTACTGGCAGATATTATTGCAGTAGATGCAAACCCTATTGATGATATTTCTACTTTAGAGAATGTGAAGTTTGTTATGAAAAACGGAATTATTTATAAGAATGAAAAATAAAATTCAAGTAATAATTACACAAAACCCATAACTATCTATTTAAATAAGGAATAACGAGTTAGTGTCAAAGATGAGAAAGATTATACCATACCATCCTTATTTAGTTGTGTATGCTAAGGAATTACGAAACAACATGACCTTTGGTGAAATTGCCCTATGGCGAGAAATTAAAGGTAGAAACTTGGGTCAGAGGTTTAGTAGACAAATACCTATTGACCAGTATATTGTTGACTTTTATTGCAAAGACCTTCAGCTAGCAATCGAGGTAGACGGCAGTATTCATTTTAAGCCAGGGCATCCAGAAAAAGACAAACGAAGACAAACTCGTCTTGAATCATTTGGTATAACTGCTGTAAGGTTTTTAGATACTGATGTAAAAAATAACTTGCCGTTAGTTATTAATGAGTTAAAACAATTAATTGAGAAATTAGAACAAGAATCCACCCCTAGCCTATCCTCAGAGGGGAACAGATACTGATTTTGATTAAACATTTAAGGTAATATAGACGATGTAACATTTTTATAAACCAAAATCTTTACTCGCTAAAAAACTCACATCAGAAACGAAAGCCTCTCCTCTAGGGAGAGGACCAAAGGGATGGGTTCGTAGGTGTTCAGGGTTTAAAAACAAAGTAGCCCTCACCAAGTTCTAAAACACGATTATGCATACATTATTCCAACTCACAAATGACCTAGCCCGATGCCCTCCCAAAAAAAAAAAGGGAACAATAGATGACCAAAATTGAATAATTACATACCAATACGCATTACCTCTCCCAACACTGGTATCTTGCATGTATAAATTATAACTATGAAATTAAACTTATTATCATGTGATGCAGCAAAACCGGACAAAAGAGCGATAGCGCAATGTATTTCCGAGATTTCATTGAACATTAGTGATTCGCTCGCCAGTGAACTTACAGATATATTGTTAGAAGGTGATGCGGTAGATATTGAAATCGGCGATAAAAACTCCGGTTCAGCTTTAAGAGCTTTTAGAAAACTTAGTATTGACTATGAAATTATAGAATAAAGAACCCACCCCTAGCCCCTCCCGAGAGGGGAACAGATTCTGACTTGAAATAAGCTTTTTAGATAAAGAAGAAGTAACTCCTATAAAAACCAAATTCCCAAGCAAGCAAAAAATCCTCAATCATAAACGAAAACCTCTACTCTAGGCAGGGGAACAGATTCTGACCTGTATGATATTAATTAGATAAAACATACCAAATAGCTGTTGTTGAAACGAAACTCCCAAGCAAGCAAAAAACCCACAATCATAAACGAAAACATCCCCTCTTGTGAAGGGATCAAAGGGGTGGGTTCTTAGATGCTCTATTCTCAATTATAAACCTCCACGCCCCATAGCAGGCAACCTAAATATTTTTCTGACCGTTTTACGGAAACCCGTAAGAAAATGCAAATTGAAGGTCTTTATTTTGCGGGTACAAAAGAGATTAACTCCTTTTACTGAGTTTTTTCAAAATGTCTAAATAACACTGAAATCTATTTCGGTGCTTATATCCATAAATATTATTGAAACTATTAAAACAGAAATTAAAATGAAAAATCACTATTATTTATTAGCTCTTTCCTGTTTGCTCCTTACAAACTGCGCAGTGACTAAGACACTTAAGTTCTCTCAAAAAGACGACGATATCATACGAACAGAATCATTGAAACATTTTTTAAATGAAAACAAAAACCCAAAAGTTGTTTTAAGAGTTAATGAATCTTCAATGAACGTTACAGAAGAAGACAATAATGATTATCTTTTTAATGCAATCGAAAATCAACTTTTATCAAGTGGATTTATAGTTAGAGACAGACAACTATTTAATCAGATTATAGAAAATGATGAAAATAATATTGATTATAAACAACTTAAAGAAAAATCTGATACTGACTTAATTATTGAATTAACTAAATTAAATCCTCAAGTCATGTATGAAACTAATAAATATTATGACCAAAAAAATCGAGAAAGAATTGAATTGTCACACTCTTACCAAAAATATGGGGCATCGGTTGAATTCAAAGTAGTTGTGATAAATTCAAATGAATTCGCCGGCGTTTATAAATTTAATTACACTCCATGCACAAACGGGTGTGTAATTTCTAAATCTATGAGCGAACTACGAAGAGAGAGGGAGAAGAAAGCAAATGATGATAAAAAAGGTTACGAAGGAGTAGAAAGAAATGAATTAGAAATTTTTATAAAAAATGCTACAAAACAGTTAGTAACCGAAATGAGAAATTAATTTGCTAAAACAGCGCACTAACCTAAAACACCCGCCCAGCCCCTCCCAAGAGGGGAACAGTTTCTGACTTTGAATAAACATTTAAGGTAAAATAGACGAAGTAACTTTTAAAGAAACAAATCTCTCAACCCAAAAAAATTGCAAACAAAAACCAAAACCTCCCCTCTTGTGAGGGGACCAAAGGGTTGGATTCTTAGACGCTCTACTCTCAATTATAATCTTCTCATAATCAGCGCAGTTAATCACTTTCAATTTTTCTGACCGTTTTACGGAAACCCGTAATAAAACATACCGTAACTTCTTTATATTGCAGTGTCATGTAAAGTGCACTACCCCAGCAATTTAGACGAAACCATTACACATTACCTAAATATTCATGAATATGTGTATTTGTAAACTTACTGATACGTTGTAGTACATATAAAAAAAAGAAATGAGAGTAGAATTTTTAGGTCACGGACTTCATAAAGACCATACCAATACGGTTGGACACTTTATGATTGATTCCTTTAAAAATGATGATTACTCATCTTTTGTTGGATTCTCTGCATTTACAAAAATGTCAGGGATTAACCGAATTAAGAAAGAACTGCTTGAAGCTTCAAAGAAGTTTAAGTCTTTAAAGTTCTATCTTGGGATTGTACCAAAAGGGACTTCTAGAGAAGCTCTTCAGTTTTTAATCGATAACAATATTGAAACTTGGATTTTCTGTACAGAAGACCAAATAATGTTTCATCCCAAAATCTATTTTTTTCAAGGAAAACATAATTATCGATTTATTACAGGTTCTTCAAACTTAACAAGTTTTGGTCTATTTGACAATATAGAAGCGTCTACATTTTTTGAATTCTCAAAGACTAATCAGCAAGGTAAAAAGTTAATTAGACAATTTAAAGAATATTTCGAGCCTATTCTGAATGGTACAGATAAGAACGTACTAAAACTTACACAAAAAGTTTTAAAAGACTTGGAAGAATCAGGGTTTATATGGCCTGAATCGAAAACAAATGCTGAGTTTGAATTTGTAAAGTCGAATAAAGAAACTTTTGCTAAAAGAAAGAAACTAAAATTTGATAAAGGTTCTTTTGGTAAAATTGAATCAAAACCTTTTTCAAACAATTATGATTCGAATTATATCCCAGCGATAACTCAAGATTACTTAAACTCTTGGCTTGATTTCTTTGAGTTATTTAAAGAATTTAAAGCAGAAAATCGTGATAAGGGAGAAAAATATAGCGTAACAGTACCAAGAGATTATAAGAATCCTTCACTTTATAATTGGTACTTAAAACAAAAATTATATTACAAGAACAAAATACTTCCAATTGACCACGAAAACTTTCTAAAAAAGGAGCAATTTTATTTTGGTGATGCACATAAATTATGGCAAGAATGGAAAAATGACACTAAGTTAAAGTTGTTACAAGAAGCAGTTGATGAAGGAGAAAATATAGGATTAAGTCAACGTTATGAATATAAAGGTATTCGTCTAGGAACTTGGATACAAGGAGTCAAAAAAGCCAATAAATCAGGAAAGAAATTAGACATAATGAAGAGGATAAATGAAATTCTAGACTTATCTTCAAAAAGCAGAACTCCAATAGATACTGCAACAAGATTTATTAACGATATTTTAGAAAGAGAAAACCCTAACAAAGCCAATTTCCAAAACAGATTTAATAGTGCATTAAGAGATAGGATTGAAGAACTACCTGACGAAATCCAACAAGACATTGTTGATGCTTGGTACTTGGCTTTTGATGAAGAACGTCCCTTGGGTAGAATTAGAACCCGACAAAAAGACAGAACAGATGAGTGGAAATCCTTTCGTTACAACAAAACTCTTAACCCTGAAGGTCTTTGGTTTTTGCCTGAATCTATAATTGGAAATTTATACCATTGGATACGACAGAAAAAGGAAAACCAGACAAGAATAGAAATGATTAGAAAGAACTTTAACGAACAAGAAAAAAGTGAATTAAGGAGAGAAAACTTTCCGATATGATGAATAAAATACGCACCATAATAAGGTATAAAAATAATAAAGGATAAGTATGAAACCCTAATATCGTACATATTACAAAGTCCAATACATTTACACTTTGACGATCAAATAAAAAGGCTATACTAAAATTATAAATTTGGCTAAGAGCTAGAACGGACGGTAATTGTATTTTAATCACTTACAATTTTCATTCAAACCGTTACATCTACCATGAAACCGCCACTCACCATAATCCTTTTCTTCTTAATTTCCTTTATCGCCTAAGCCCAAAACAGAATCAATAACCTTCCGCAAGCAACACAGATCCATTGCCCAATATTTTTGGTTGATCCGAATATTATCGTCAATATAAATGTTTTCACTTCAAAGGAAGATATTGAAGAAATAGCAGTGATAAAGGATAAACCTATAAGAGCGTCTCATGATTTTTATAACCTAACGGCAAATGGTATTTTGTTTGCACAACTAAGAAAGAAGATACCTTCTAAAACACAAGCTGATCTCAATGCTTTTTTTAATTTGGAAGAGAACAACCCGGTGTATGTAAACGGTTATTTATTGGAACATGAAACGTATACCATTGTTAAAGAATGTATTGCAACTATAGACCTAGTAGTGCCAAATGAAAAAAATGACTTAGACCAAAAAGTAATCAATGCTTGGATAGTATCCCAAGAAGAGCGCAAAAATGGCTGTTCAGTGCAACAAATAGAGTAAATTAGTAGTATTCATTAAATCATCAATCAACATGAAAAATATCATTATCATCACCTTGTCTCTATTAACCTCTTCCCAGTTACGAGCTCAAGAAAACAAATTCTTATCAGATTTCGTGGAGCGTTTAGAGAACTCCCGGAAATACTTATTATTGGTCGCTGACATGATGCCAGAAGAAAAATATGATTATAAAGTCACCCCAGAATCTTTAAGTTTCTCCGAAAATTTAATGCATATTGGTTTTGCGCTAGATTGGCATAGTCAATCGCTTTTAGGTGGTCGTGAGGCTCGCGTGTACCAAACGGATACCATTTTTAAACCTGCCAACAAAACAAAGGATGAAATGATGGTACGTATTGATCAAACATTTAGTGAAGCTATTAAACTATTACAGGAATTTGATGCCAACAAACTAGATGACCATTTAGATTATTTTGGTCTGGAGCGATCTAAACGGCAAATAAGCATGCTTTTAGCAGACCACATTACACACCATAGAGGGCAAATGTTAGTTGCTATGCGGCTTAACGGACTTACGCCACCACGGTATGTACTGTATCAATAAGTAGCCTAAAAATACTACTCTTGCTTCTTCTTGTCGTTTTTCATTAAGCTATATACTACAAGTACTAGCCCAAGACAAACCACCCCAAAAATGGAGATTAAAATTACACCGTGTCCCCAGTTTACTAAAGGAAGATTTAATAGCGTCATAAGTTGGTCATTTAATTTGATGTAAAAATAAATTCTAACCGCTTTTTAATCTATGACAATTGTCAGTTCACAGAAATAGTAGCGCATTTTTACATTGCGATTATCGCTTAAAGATTGTATGCCTAATTTGGGTTCTGTATTTTTATAGTTACAAATGATTTTTGAAAATGGTAGATAAGATTAAATGCCCCAATTGTGCTCATGAGTTTGATGTTGAAGAGGCACTTTCCGGTAAAATGCAGGCACATTTTAAAGCGGAGTATG
This sequence comes from Maribacter ulvicola, assembly GCF_900155985.1. Lineage (GTDB taxonomy): Bacteria > Bacteroidota > Bacteroidia > Flavobacteriales > Flavobacteriaceae > Maribacter > Maribacter ulvicola. The sequence continues at coordinate 99,404 of NZ_FTMA01000004.1, read as the reverse complement.
AACGTAAGGTTGCTGAGCAGGCAGAAATATTTAATAAGGAACGTAGAAAACTTGAAGCGGAAGTTGAAGAATTCGAAAAGAAGAAAGAAAAAGAGAACGAGCTTTTTAAAGAGAAGCTAGCACAACGTCTTGCCAAAGAATCCGAAAAAATACAAAAGCAGACGAACGAATCTTTTGAGCAACAGCTTCGTGCCCTGCAACAGGAAAACGAAAAAAAGAAAGAGGAGAACAGGGCCTTGCGTTCTCACGAGATCGATTTACTGAAACGTGAAAATGAACTAAAAGAAAAGGCAGAGGACCTTAAAATGAACGTTCAGAAAGAGCTGCTAGAGAAACAAACCATTATTGAGGAAAAAGCCAAAGCTAAAGAACGCGAGGCTATGGCCTTAAAAGAAAAGGAATACCAAAAGCAACTTGACGACCAAAGAAAACTTATTGATGAAATGAAGCGTAAAGCCGAGCAAGGTTCTATGCAAATGCAGGGTGAAATTCAGGAACTGGCTCTTGAAGAATTGTTACGAAACACCTACCCCTTTGATACTATTGATGAAGTAGGCAAAGGTATTCGTGGTGCAGATTGTATACAGACCGTAATCAACTCGCTTCAACAGACTTGTGGCTCTATCGTTTATGAGAGTAAGCGTACCAAAAACTTTTCTAACGATTGGATCAATAAACTAAAACAGGACCAGATCAATTGCAAAGCTGATATTGCGGTAATCGTAACGGAAACTTTTCCACCAGATATGGAACGCTTTGGAGAGAAAAACGGCGTGTGGATCTGCGGATTTAATGAGGTGAAAAGTGTGTCTCTAGTATTGCGTGAACTACTGTTAAAAACTCAATCCATTAAATCGTCTGATGAAAATAAGGGCGATAAAATGGAGCTCCTCTATTCTTACCTGACCAGTAACGAGTTTGTACAGAATATTAATAGAATTATTGAAAACTATGATGCTATGATCAAACAACTGAACTATGAAAAGAAAGCGGCCTATAAGAATTTTGCGGTTAGGGAGAAGCAAATTTGGGGTGTTCAAGAAAATATAAACGTGCTCTTTGGTTCCATAAAAGGAATCGCCGGAAACTCGTTATCGACATCAACAATTTTGGAGTTACCAGATGCGGAGATTGATGATTAGATGGTTAGTTAGTGAATTAGTAGTTAGTGGTTAGTGAACTAGTTTGCTAGTGAATTAGTGGATTTTCGCTCCGCGATATACGCTCTTCGCTTGCTTTATGCGCTTTGCTGGTTCTTGTTTTGTTCTTAATATCACTGAGCTTCTTTCGTGTTGCATTGGCGCATTACGTTAAAGGGTTTTCGTTTTTGAACATAGCCAGGTTATCATTTTTTTGAATCTGAAGGGCTATATATAGCCAATAAAGCTACCCAAATTACTACTAGAGGCATCTTTAAAATAAAGGCCATTTAATAGTATTGCCACTAAACCTAATATTCCAATAATCAATAAAAAGTATTTTAAGAATTTCATTTTGTATGTTTTCAGGTGTTTTGGCGCTTTTGCCTATTTTGAAGTAAAATGATGGTCAAATTCATCTACAAGTTGCATTTTTAGGCAATTTATTACAAGTTTTAGCAAAAAATAAAAAAGAGTACTTTATGAAATTGACGCTCAACGTATTTGTTATTCTACTCACTATTACTTCTTTTTCATGCAAACAAGAAAAGCAACTGCCCAATAATGAAGTGTCGAAAATGTGGTCTCAATTTCTAAGAGATTTAGAGATAAATGATAAAGTGGCCTTTAAAAAAGCATCCGGTGAGACAATACGTTGTTATGATTGTTTGGAGAATACACCATCCGAGATGAAAAAAATGAGCTTATTACGAGAAAATGACGCCCTTTATTATAATAAAATTTATGATAACCTCATCTATATACCCATTGACAGTTTTATAGCCAATGACTATGACATTCTATTTAATCCCCAATTCATAAACATCCTTCAAGAAAATGAAACGATTATTGTCAGAGAAGTAACAGAAGGCAAAACATACGCCCATATTCTGGTCACTACTACATTACCTACCGCATTCTTTGAAGGTGGTCAGCATAACTTCTCATTTATAAAAATCAAGGACGGACAATGGAGGCTGAACGAAATAAGTACTATTCCGTAATACAGACACATAATATTGAGGCAAGCTTAGGAGCATTTAAATCTTGGTTATCAGGTAAAGTCAAATGCTTTTACCTTACGGACCGCATTACGTTCAGTGCATAGCAGATGAACGCCTACCTATTTGGCAAACCAATTACGCACTGTTTCTTCTGCTAATTTATTGTTGGGCGTAAAGGCATTGTTATGCTCGCCACGGTATTCTATATAGCTAGGAAATTTCCACCAAAGTATACCTTGGCACCACGGCTCATCCTGTATTCCTTTAAAAATAATCTCGTAAGACCTGCGTTGTGCTTCTTCATTAATAGTCTCATCTGCCTCTGCATGCGGATTCTTCCATGGAGTGTCTACACTTCTAAAGCCTATTTCTGTAAATACGATAGGCTTTTTAAATTTATCATATACCTTTTTAATTTTCGTTTTTACCGTATTGAACCGAAGGCTTAATTCTTCATTGGTAGGCTCATCTTTTTTACTCAACGGATAATAGGAGTTCAACCCTATAAAATCTAAATCGTCCCAAAATTCTATTTTCTCAAATTCTGCTCCCCAATTGGCGGCATAGGTCAGTTGTCCAGAATACAGTGCACGTGTTTTTTTGATCATAGCTCGCCAAGCATCGGGCTGTGATAATGTGGCTTTGGTAAACTCTACCCCAAGACATAAGGCATCTATCTCATAAATTTCTGCTAAGAATGCATAGTGGCGGATCCACCTGTAGTAATAATCATGAAACTTATTCCATTGGGCGTCTGTAGGCATATTTATACCGCCCGGCCAGCTACCCCCCACATAAATTTGGGGTTTTAGCAATGTATACATACCTATATCACTTGCCATAGAAACCGCATGCACCACGGCATCATCATTCTCACTACCAGCATTATTACTAAAGTGCAAGGGTGTAGGTGTGTTGATTTCGTTAATGCCCGTATACGGCACAATTGCCATAGCATTACTGCCCATATTCTTTTGTTTCAATAAAGATTCTGTTGCCTTTTTAGAACCATAGCCATTGTAAATACCGTAGCCTTCATGTGCAAAATTGAAGCCTTTTAAATAGGGTAACTTTTTCTTTTCCGTTTTTTTCTTCGGATGTGCTTTTGGTAATTCCGCTAAATACTTCTGCCACTTTATTTCTAGCGTTTTTTCTTCTCCTTGGGTTAATGATACCGTATTATAACGCTTTAAGTATGCATCTTTCCCCCAAGTTGTCATCAAAAAATCCGTGAACGCACCTGCCATACAATCCCTGATCAGTGAAGATTCCATCTCTAAAAAAGAATTATTCAATAACTCTGACACCGTAAACGTATTCTCAGATTCTACCAATCTTGCAGCCCAATATTTATACCCCTTCATTTGCCAGGTTTCCGTAAAATAAATGGGCAGCCCTAATGTGATGCTATTTTTATTGCTCTCACCAACTAGGTGGTGTAGTAACAAAGCGTTATCCCTACCTATATTATTATTGGCATAAATTTTATTGACTATGGTGTGAACAGAATTTGTAACCGTATCAAAAGTAGAATGATCGGTATTACCTGTCATTAAGCCCTTTTCTTCAGTACCGGTATAAAAATTATACGTGATTTTGGGGACGTTATTGCTACCTACAAAATTAATAATCTTCGTTTTTGATGCCTTAACCGCCGCTTCTAGATTTGGAATATCTGTTTCTTGAATGGCTTTTTGGTGGTCTTTGAATTTAAATTCATTGGTATTTAACAATACTCTGGTACCTGTAGCAAAATTGAAAAAAGTGGAAGCTTCAATTCCCCAATTAGCATTAAAATTGCCCATAACCAACCGCTCTTTATTCTCATATACTTCATACTCCAAACTCTGTCGGTAGAATGCCAGTCCGTTTTCCCTTACTTTTTCTTCAAATAATGAAAATACTTCTTGGGCATTGGTACCTGTCAAAAAGCTAAAAGGAATTTTTGGGTTTTTAGGACTCGGATAAAAACTCACCCCCAATACCGAACTGTTATTAGGTACTTTTTTGGATCCTATCTTAATTTCCGAGTACGATACCTGAAAAGGAGTATCACCCAAATATTTTTTAATCAACGGATGCTCATCTACAGCACCTACCAAAAATATGATTGAACTCTTAAGCACTTCTTTAGTGACCTCATTTACATTTACATGGCTTACTTTAACATTACGCCATGAACGGGTAGTTTTTAGCTTAGAAAGCTCCTCAAGCATATTTTTATATTGATGTAGTAATACTGAATCTTTAGCGCCATAGACCACTAATACCTCTCGTTTATCGAAAAAACTTCTGCGAAGATCTCTACGTGAAGCAACTGAATCTATAGTTTCAGGTATAACCACACTTTCTGCCGTGGGAAAGTATTGTACACCAGCAAAACCCACTATACCGACAATAACAAAAATGGCTACTAAAAGATGTTTCTTCTTCATAAATAAAACAATGTGCAAAATGCTTGTTTAAGATAACAAAACTGCAAAACCTATGTCTGTTTAAGACCTTATTTAACTTTTAAAAAGGAGTTTGTATGGAAGCATATACTAAACCTGTTCTCCTTACATTTCTGAAAGCCTGCTAGGCTCCTTTTAAAAACAATTGAACAGCCCATGTGTTTTGCTTGAACCTATTAGTTTTAAAAATCAAAAATAATATCACAAGTAAAATCCACTTCTGCCCTTTTGTGGTAGACAGTCATTTGTACCTTAACTTTGTACTACCAAATAGCCAATACTACATGAAATCATTTTTACTCCTTTCGTTTATCTTATGTTCTACGTTGACCGCTGTTGCCCAAAACTACGCAACTATACCTATAGCGAAATACACAGAGCTTAGAGTGTACGATAGAATTAGCGTTACCCTTGTAAAAGGGGAAGAAAATAAAATTGAAATTGCCGATGAGAATAAAAAGGATTTAAGTATCACCGAAAATGACGGTCGTTTGCGCTTAAAAATGTGCTCAGGAGAATCTGTTTTAAGTTCCATTTTAAATCTTAAACTTTATTATACCGAAGCTCTAACAGTTATAGATGCGAACAAAAACTCTAGAATTATTTCTACAGGATTAGTCATTGGTACTGATTTGGCAATAGAGGCGCAAGATGCCAGTACCATCACCTTAAACATTGCCTACAATAATGTATCCGCAAAAAGTACTAGTGGTAGTGAAATTAAATTATCGGGTACTAGTAGCAACCAAGAAGTGATGATCAATACCGGTGGCAAACTTCTGAACAAAGGTCTAAAGACAAAGAATAGCACCGTTATTGTTCTTTCTGGTGGTAGTGCCGAGGTCTATGCCAGTGAAGCTGTTATTGCCAAAGTGAAGGCCGGCGGAGCCATTACCGTTTATGGCAATCCTAAATCTGTGGATAAGGATGATACCTTTGGTGGCAAGATCGCCATACCCGAATAGCTACTGCTCTATATTCTGAACATTAAAACCGGTGAGTTCATTCTCTTGAAACTGCGGCGTCACCTCAATTGGGTTACAGCACACTTCGCAATCTTCTACATAGGTCTGTTGTGAAACGGAAGGATCCAGAAGCATAGATACTTCTTCCCAGCAATACGGACATTGAAAATAATGCTCGAACATGGTAACTGGTTATGCTTTTAATTCGTTGGCTAATTCCTTTAAAGTTAAGGACTGTATTAAATTACCGCCATTGGCAGTGAAAATAGTATCATGACCCAATTTTAAAGAAAGTATGTCTTGATCCGTATCTAAATGAATGTCCGCTGGGTTTACTTTGACCTCCTCTAACTTTACATCAAAACGTTTTTTTAAAGTTACCGACCCGTTGAGTTTACGCAATTCAAATCCGTAGAAATCAAACAAACGTTGCAAGCCGCTGAAAAAGCTAATACCTATAAAAATCAAAGCAGCCATGGCAAACTTATATGCCAACGTAAATACATCTAGCTCATCACCGTTTATAAAAGTATATACTAAGTTTATACAGCCATAAATACCTAACATGAATACCAAGAGACCTACAATTAAAGCCAACACATCTGTTAATAGTGCCTTTTGTGTTCTGGTTACCACCAACCCGTCTGCTGATTTATTTGCCTGAAACCCAAAATCCCTTAAATATTCTAGATTGTTGATTTCAGCACGCTTATTGGCAATTGTAGCTTCTAAACCACTTAAATCAACTACAACGGCACGTTGCTTTAGCTCATCTAGCAAACTTAACTGTGCCTCAAAAGTGAGCAATGCATGTTGGTCCAGAATCTCTATAAGCTCGCCATTTGTTCTATTGCTATACATTTTTCCTTAATTAATTTACTCGATCATCGAGATTAAAAACTTTTAACCTACTTCTTACAATTCTATATTTAATAATTGACCTGTAAGTTGTAGTAATTGAAGCTCTGCCAATTTTGCATCGTACTTAGCCAAATTCTTATTGGTCTGTGCATTCAATAAATTAATCTGTGCCTGTCTAAACTCGATCGATGTTATACTACCCAGTTGAAACTGCTCTTTAGAACGCTCAAAATTGTTCTGGTTGGTAAATACATTCTGTTCTTGAATTTGATATATTTTTAAAAGGTTCTCATACAATGCCATCGCATTCTGCATGTCTCTACTAACTTCTAGTTCTACCTGCTTGCGCAACAATTCTTGATTAGCATATGTAATCTTCGCATTCTTAACACTTACCGTAGTGCTACCACCATCAAAGAGGTTCCAAGTAAGACTAGCACCCAACGAGTAGTTACCTACATTAGAATTGGTGCCAGGAAAAACAGCTCCTGTCAAAAAAGCCGATGGTGCATTTTGGTTTCTGTTCCATCCGTAAGAACCCGTTAGGCCTATGGTTGGCAGATAACCAGATTTGCTTACCTTAATATCATATGCATTGATAGTTAAATTAGTTTTGGTCTGTAAAACCGCTACGTTATTGGCAATAGCCTTTTCCATAAATTCCTCTATTTGAAATTTAGGAATAAATACCACTGTTGTATCTACCGCATATTGCGAATTTAAATCTTGATTTAGCACCACATTTAAATCGCGCTTTGCATTTGCCAATTGCTGCTCTGTATTCAATAAATTGATGCTATCATTGGTCATATCTACCTGAGCGTTCAAAATATCCAATTTTGTATTTTGTCCGTATTCAAAGGAATACTCCGATCTGGTTATTCTATCCCTAGAAATTTCCAAGGCTTGCTTTTGCACATTTTTATTTTCCGTTAATCTAGCTATTTCAAAATATACCGTGAACATTTGGATCATGGTATTTTCTATAGTCTCGCGGGCTTGCAACGTACTTAATTGATACTGTTCTTTTAATCTTTTATAATTATAGAACCTCCCCAAACCGTCAAACAAGGTATAATTTAGGTTTAATGCCGTACTGTACCTTTGGCTTTCTGCGCCATCAATAGAAATATTGCCCCTTTCACTACCGTCATCATTAAATTGACCGGGAAATTCCGTAGTTGTATCGTTATTGTTATATGTGGCATTTGCAGTACCTGTTAACGTTGGTAAATACCCTGAGTTTAGAACGCTTGCATTATTTTCTGCAATAGCAACTTGACCTTTAGCTATCTCTATTCCAAAATTGTTCTCCAAAGCCTTAACCACAGCTTCTTCTTTAGAGAGTGTTCTCTCTTGCGCTAAAACTGCATGAACCGGTAGCAATACCAATAATATGATGAATCTTACTTTACTCATTATAACTTATCTATATTCTTATGTGGATGTGAGCCACCTTCAATGCTTTTTTGCGAATGACCTTCTAAATGATGAGCCTCTTTTCTTTCCTTTATAGCTCTTTCTACCTCTTCTTTTGTAATCTTATGACCAGATGCCAATGATAAATTCTGAGATTTTAAGTTGTTACTGAAGGATAAGAACAATGGCAACATCAATAAGGTAAGTACCGTAGCAATACCAATACCATAGGCAATAGAAATAGCCATTGGTTTTAAGAATTGTGCCTGTCTACTGGTCTCTAACATTAAAGGCGCCAAACCTGCTATAGTGGTTATCGATGTTAAGAAAATTGCTCTGAACCTTGACTTTCCTGCTTCAAAAATGGCATTATCAAAGGTCATACCTTCCCGTAAATTTGAATTGAACTTACCAATGAGCACAAGACCATCATTCACCATAATACCTATTAAAGCAATGATACCTAATATGGATAGTACATTGATCGGAAAATCATGGATCCAGTGGCCCCAAGCAACTGCCGTGAAGCTAAATGGCACTAATAACAATAGCATTAATGGCTGACTGAAGCTTCTAAATGTAAATGCGATGGTGATATAAATGAGCAATAGCACCGTGAAACCTACCAACTTCAATGAGCCCGTTAACTTATCCAATTCCCTATTCTGACCTTCATAGGATGCGCTTACCGTTGGATATTTGGATTGTATCTCTGGCATATGTACATTCTGGATTTCTGTCATTATTTCCGTTGGACTATCCTTTACATCTTTCATATCGGCAGATACCTGAATTTCCCTTCTACCTTCTAAACGGTTAATAGCAACATCTCCACGTTCAATAGTATAATCTGCAATTTCACTTAACGGAACTCGATCACCAGACGGTGTTACAATTCGCATATCGTCTAAATTAGAGATCGACGAACGCTCCTCCCTGTCATAACGCACCCAAACCCGAATCTCATCTTGAGAACGCTGAAAACGTTGCGCCTGTACCCCAAAGAAACCTGCACGAACCTGGGTCATTAAGGCTTGAAGATCTAAGCCTAATAAGTAGGCATTCTCTTTTAAGGTTAATCTAATTTCTTTAATACCTGCCGGGTCATTATCCGCAATATCCTTCAACCTAGAGTTCTTGGTCAAAATGCTCTTTAACTCTACCTTAGCCGCTTTTAGCTGTTCAATATTATTACCAAGTAGTGATACCGAAACCGGAGAACCGCCAAAGTTGCCCCCAGAACCATAAATTAAACTTTCTACACCCACAACCGGACCTACCAATTCTTCTAACCTACTAGTGACCATATCCGCAGAAATCTCATCTGGTCTTTCTTCTCCAGGTAACAGGTTGATCGTTAATACAGCTGATGATGAGCCCGGCCCTAATCTTCTGATCACATTCTTAAATACATCCTTATCTGACCCCTCCATAAACTCCTCTGTCAATTCTTTATTGACAATTAAGGCTTTCTCTTCTATTAATGAGATAATTGAATCTGTGATTTTTTCATTGGTCCCGTTTGGCATCTCTAACTCTATACCTACCCTATCACTGGCAATTCTAGGAAAAAATGCCGTTCTAATGATACCGCCACCAACAGACCCTAATGTTAATATAAATGCCGATGCAAATACAGCAAACATGAATATTTTATGGTTCATTGAGAAACGTAGTACTGGTGTATAGAGGTTATCACGCATCCAAACCATAAGTTTATCACCAAATTCATTGATGACCCTTAATTTGGCAAAAGCATTTGCAAACCCACTCTTTGGTTTGGTATCTATTGGCTGTAGTGCTTTTGAATGTGCCAAGTGAGCTGGTAAAATTACCAATGCTTCTACTAACGACACTACTAAGGTCAGGATTACTATTACCGATACTTCGCCGAAAAATTCACCAATTCTACTATCCAAGAACAAGAATATGGAAAAGGCTAAAATAGTTGTAATAATTGCCGAAATAATTGGAGGCAATACTTCCATTGTGCCATCTACCGCAGCCTGAACAGGAGATTTCCCTTTTTCATAATGTTGATATATATTCTCGGCAATTACAATACCGTCATCTACCAGAATACCAATAACGATAATCATCCCGAATAAGGAGAGTACATTAATGGTCACATCAAAGAAACCTGCAAACACAAACATACCCAAGAAGGCAACTGGCAGACCAAAAGCTACCCAGAACGCCAATCTTGTATTCAAAAAGAGTGACAAAAATATGAGGACCAATACCATACCCATTATGGCATTCTCCGTTAATAACTGTGTTCTTTGATTAAGTGTGGTAGACTGATCAGAAACAACGTCTAATGTAATGTTATTATACTTTTCATTGAACTCTAATACATATTCGTTTACTTGATCTGCAGCCGCAATTAAATCTTCATTATTGGTACTGGTAATTGTAGTACTTACTGATAAGTTACCATTAAAATACGTTGCATTTGGTGTTTCTGAAAAACGATCTTTAACAATCGCCACATCCTTTAACCGTATGACATTCCCTGATTGATCTGCTCGTACCACAAGATTACCCAATTCACTGCCGTAGTACGATCGGTTATTGGCACGTATTAAATACTCTTCCGCATCTGTTTTAATATTACCGCCCGTTACTAAAATATTGGCGTTTGATACCGAATTAGCTACTTCTGAAAAAGATAAACCATATGCTAAAAGATCATTTTCATTAACGGCAATTTCAATTTCTTCATCTGGGAACCCGGAAATTTCTATTTGAGAAATTCCTTTCATTGCCCTTAAATCATTTTCAATATCCCTACCTACACTTTTTAAAGTTGCCAATGGGATGTCTTCACCACTAATAGCAAATGATATGGTTTGACGAACAGTTTCTAGAATGGACACTATCAATGGCTCCATACCTGTAGGAAACGTAGGAACTCTATCTACCGCATTCTTTACTTCTAAAAGCATGAAATCTATATTCTCGCCCTTTTCAATCTCTACATTAATGGTACCACTATTCTCCCTAGAAGTAGAGGTTACACGATCAACACCTTCAAGACCTTTTAAGTTGTCCTCGATCTTTAAAACGATACCCTCTTCTACCTCTTGTGGCGATGCGCCCGGATAGGTAATGGTAATAGCTATATTCTTAGAATCCGTTAGAGGAAAAAAAGATGATTTCAATGCTTTTGCACCAACGATGCCAAATAAGGCAAACGAAATTACAACTACGTTAACGGCAACATGATACCTAATAAAATATTCTATCAGCTTACGCATTATTCCTTCTTGTTTTCTGGTTGTTCAGAATATATTTTTACAGCCATACCCGTAAAGGCTCCACTAATAGGTTTTGAGACTATAGTAACGCCATCCGGCACATTCTTCAATACAACACGCTTATCCGAAAAATAAACGGGAGCTACATCTATCTTATCAAGAACCGAGTCTCTAACTATAAAAATCTGGTTGCCCTGCAATAGCAAGCCTCTATCTACCTCTATAGCATTTTCTTCTTTTTTAGCATCTAAATCTGCCTCTAGATACATGCCTTCTCTTAGATTCTTATCATCAACTTCTATATAGGCATTAACCGTTTGTGTTAACTGATCTATACTACCGTTAATTCTTGTTACCTTACCTTTATAGGTACTATTATCATCTAAATTTGTCAGTTCTACAGACTCGCCCACTTTCAATAGGTCCGTATATTGTTTGCTAATTGCCACTTCTAATTCATATACTTCCGTATTGATGAATTCACCTAACTTCTGACCAGACCTAACCAAAGTCCCTTCAGTAACCAATGTCTCTGTCAGAATACCTGAAAACGGAGCGGTGATACGATATTTTGCTAATCTTTGCTCTAAATTCTTAACATTATAATAGCTCGTTAAAATTCCTCTACCAGATATAAAGAACTTTTCTTTCTCGGTAGCCATTTTTGGCAGTGCCGGAGTACTTTTAGACATATCAAAATTAGAAAGGTAATCTTGCCACTTAGAATAGATATCTGGGTAGTCTAAACGTAAATCGGGCATTACTGCCGTTAATTGATTAAAAAGGTTACTTTTTGCAGACTGTACACTTGCAGCATACTCATTTGCATCAATATTGATGATAGTCTCTCCTTGACGAAAAGCCTGACCTTCTTTAAACAATTTACTTCCTTTTTTGAATACCCCTTGAACCTCAGCATATAATTCAACACGCTGTTTAGCAATTAAATTACCGTTTGCAGAAACTATAATGGGTACAGTACCATTTTTTACTACCTCAGTAAAAACTGTTTTGACTACTTTCTCTGATTTTGGTTTAAATGTTTTCTTACTTTCAATAATATATCCCGCTAAAAAAAAGGATACTACTATTAGCAAAATACCTAGTACGGTAAAAATAATTTTTCGCATTTTAATAAATTTATAAGCGTATTTCAAAAACACTGGATCAAAAATATTTCAAATCCTTTAGGTGTATATGAATTAAAAGAATTCCATTAATTTCAGTAGTGCAATAGCCTTCAAACTATTTAAACCGAATATGAACTCCTACATTTTAAGATTTAATCTCTTAAATAAATATTTATTACTAACGTCTAATCAGTATTAACTATCTACCAAAACCATCAAAATATTGTTAAAACAGCGGCTATATTTTAATTAGAATTTAACTACAAACTTTTGGAAATCAATTTATCATTGGCGAAACTACAAAAAAACACTTCTGACACTAAACGTCTTGATGGTTAAAGTAATCATAAAAAACTGTTGCATGAGACTGGTCAAAATAAAAAAAGGGATGCTATGGCATTCCCTTTTTTAGGTATTTTATTGTTGTTTAGTTTCTTTTTACGTCTTCAAATTTAGTATCTACAATACGTGTTCTACTTGCTTCTGTAGTACCAAACTTCATATTCAAGAACTCATCATCACTATCAAAAACCGCCAGTTTTGAACTCTGCATTCTTAACAATACATTTAATGACCTAAATTCATTACCCTGCAACTGTACAAACTCTAGATTGTTTAAAGTTGCCATACCACTTGGCAAATCTCCTTGAAACTTATTATATGAAAGAATTAATTCTTTTAAATTTACCAAACGCCCTAGATCAACCTCAATGACACCTGCTAGCTTGTTACCAAAAAGCTCAAGCCTTTCTAACTTATCTAAGTTTTCAATAGATTTAGGCAAGTTACCTTCTAAATAATTACTTGAAAGGTTTAATGATTTTAATGTTAATATATCTCCAATACCGTTGGGAATAGTTCCTTGCAATAAGTTATTAAACATGGACAACTCTTCTAATTGCTGCATTTTAGAACAATCTTGAGGTAAAACACCTGTCAACTTATTCATCTCTAAACGCATAATGGTCAACTGGTCTAACAGAAATATATCTTCGGGCAAATTACCTTCCAATACATTAAAAGCAAGGTTCAATGTTTTTAAATGCGACAAAACTGACATTCCATTTGGTATGGACCCCGTAAGATTGTTGCGATATAATTTTAATGCCGTTACATGATTATCTTTTATCTCTACACCATACCAGGTAGATGGGTCTGCTGTTAAATCCCATTTATTTATCCAATGATCACCATTGGTACTTTTATTAAAATCTATTAAATATTGTTTTTCGTTTGAAGATATTTGAGCACTGACTATAAAACTTGTGGACAGAACAAAAACTAAACTGATATAGGTAATAACATATTTCATACTGAAGAAATTAATTTATTTGGGCTAGTGCATCCATACCATGCTCTTTTTTATTAAAAATAATACTGGCATAAAATTCACTTTTATTATAACGTGCAAAAACTATTTTTATGATATACCACTGATAGTATTGCACTTATAACAAAAAAAAGAGATGTTGTTCAACATCTCTTTTTTCACCAAACTAACTAAAAGTGTAAACTACTCTTACTCTTCAATATCTTCGAACTTCGTATCTGCCATTCTAGTTTTACTAAAATTGACATCTTTAAACTCTAACTTTCTATCATCTTTGTCATAATCAAAAACCAAATACTCCTTGGTTTCTAAAAACTCTAAGGCTTTAAACGAACTAAAATTGTTATTTTGAATTTGAAATACTTCTAAACTCGCTAAATCTGCAAACTCATTGGGTATATCACCTATAAGCCTATTATTTGCCAATACCAATTCTTTCAATTTGCTCAACTTACCCATATCTCTGGGTATAGCACCCTCTAATCTATTTTCAAAAAGGCCTAAAGTTTCCAATTGAGATAATGCCCCTAATGAGCTAGGTATATCTCCTTGAAATTCATTGCTTGAAAGATTTAATACCTTTAACTCTGTTAAGTTACCTACGGTCTCAGGAATTTCACCTGTAAAAAAATTATTGAAAGCAGAAAGTTCTTGTAAATGAATTAAACTACCTATTTCTTCCGGCAATTCACCGTTAAGCCTATTCATTTCTAACTTCAATATTTTTAAATTAGAAAGATGGACAATTTCTTTAGGCAATTCACCTGTTAACGAATTAAAAGCTAGGTTCAAGACTCTAAGATTTTGTAAATCTCCTATTTGCGAAGGAATTGATCCCATTAAATTATTATGGAATAAATTAACCTCTACTACCTTATCGTTTTCAACAGTAATACCTTGCCATTGAGAAACCGGAGTTTTTAAATCCCATTTCTTGACCCAGTGATTGCCGTTCGTAGATTCATACAGATCAATTAGCGCTTTCCTCTCTTTTTTAGATACTTCTGCAAAACTAACTGTTGTCAGAAACAAAAAACAAAAGCTTATATAGTATAGTTTTTTCATATGACTATGGATTGATAAATTCACTTATTTAGGAATTATCCTACAAATTTGAACTAATAACGCTAAAAAATCTAATTTTATCGTTGACCTACCCCTATTTGTTGTGAAATAGCCTAAAAATGTTGTAAAACTATCAAAATCCTATGTCAGGCTACCCTAATTCCTCAATAGCTAAGGTTAGCGTCTCCCAGTTCTGCATTAATGTTTCCAGCTTCTTCTTTTTGGCTTGATAGCCTTCGAAAAAATTATCCTTTGCAATGGTAGCGTCATAATCTACTGTAAGATTATGATCTATATCTTTAATTTCTTTTTCCAGACTACTTACTTTACTTTCTACTGAACTTAATTGATTTTTTAAACTCTTTAGTTTTTTCTGATCCTGAAAAGAGTTTGAAGCTTTTGGCTTTATCTTTTCGCTAACTACAGCCTGTTTCTTCTCTATAGCCCTAAAATTCTCTACTTTACGCTGCTCCAAGTAGAAATCTACATCCCCTAAATACTCTCTTATCTTTTGATCCTTGAATTCATACACTTTATTAGTTAGACCCTGTAAAAAATCCCTATCATGAGAAACCAATATTAAGGTACCTTCAAAGTTTAAGCATGCTTGTTTTAGAACGTTCTTAGACTTAATATCCAAGTGGTTGGTAGGCTCATCCATTACTAGTACGTTAAATGGCTGAAGTAACATTTTCGCCAAAGCTAAACGGTTACGCTCACCCCCTGAAAGTACTTTTACAAACTTATCCACTTCATCTCCCCTAAATAAAAATGAACCTAAAATATCTCTAACCTTACTTCGGTTCTTCTCATTTGCGGCATCTATCATGGTATCTAATATAGTTTTGTTCCCATCTAAATACTCTGCCTGATTTTGAGCAAAATACCCTATTTGCACATTATGCCCCAGTTTTAAATGTCCTTCATGCTTAAGTTCGCCAACAATAATCTTCGCCAAAGTAGATTTACCCTGCCCATTTTGACCTACAAATGCGGTTTTACTATCTCTTTCTATAAGCAGGTTAATATCATTTAAAACCAAATTATTACCATATGCTTTGGATAATCCTTCAATTTCTACAACCACCTTACCTGGCGTAACAGAAACCGGAAAACGAAGGCTCATTACACTATTGTCATCTTCGTCTACCTCTATACGCTCAATCTTATCTAACTTCTTGATTAAAGATTGCGCCATGGAAGCTTTGGTTGATTTTGCTCTAAATTTTTCAATTAAACGTTCTGCCTGTTGAATTTCCTTTTCTTGGTTCTTTTGTGCATTTACCTGCTGTTGTTTTATCTCATTTCTTAATACTAAGTATTCAGAATAAGGCTTGTTATAATCATATATACGCCCCAATGAAATTTCAATAGTTCTATTAGTAACATTGTCCAAGAACATTTTATCGTGAGAAACAATGACCACGGCGCCGGTATAATTGTTCAAAAACTGTTCAAACCAGATAATAGATTCAATATCTAAGTGGTTGGTAGGCTCATCTAGCAATAATACATCATTCGTTTGCAATAATAATTTTGCCAACTCTATACGCATACGCCACCCTCCTGAAAAAGTTTCGGTCTTTTTATCAAAATCTTCTCTTCTAAAACCTAAGCCTTGAAGAATTTTTTCTGTTTCGCCCTGATAGTTATATCCTCCCAGTATTTCATAATGATGGGTAATATCACTTAAATCCACAATCAGCTGACTATATGAATCTGATTCATAATCTGTACGCTCTGCCAATTGATGGTTGATTTCATCTAATTTAAGCTCTAAAGACTTAATTTCTTCAAATGCCTGATATGCTTCTTCTAAAACTGAGCGCCCCTCTACAAAATCAATATCTTGTCTAAGAAAACCAATTTTAATATCTTTTTCTATAGCAATAACACCAGTATCCAAGGCCATATCCTTGTTAAGCAATTTCAACAAAGTTGATTTTCCAGCACCGTTTTTACCTACTAGCCCTGCTCTATTTCCTCCATTTAAACGAAATGATATTTCTTCAAATAAGTATTCCCCTCCAAAAGAGACCGATAGGTTGTGAACGTTTAACATAAATTCTATTTCTTCTTATGATTACTTAAAAATCTAGTTTAGAACTTTATAATTCCTAAGCTAATTTTATCTTTGTTATAGTAGATTTCTAACATGAAAATTGTCTTAAAATCGTACCTTAGTATAAAGTTTTGCAAATGTTAAAAAAAGGAAACAAACTCTACAGTATTTTAACAGGAAGTTGTCCTAGATGTCACCAAGAAAGTATGTATTTGGACAAAAACCCATACCATATGGGCGAAATCTTTAAAATGCATGAAAGATGCAGTCACTGCGATCTAAAATATAAAATAGAACCATCTTTCTTTTATGGTGCCATGTATGTGAGTTACGGAGTAGGAATTGCTTTTGCCGTAGCCGCATTTGTTATAGCCAATCTTTTTCTAGGTGCCGACCTAATAGAAACTTTTATTGCCATTATTGTAACACTAATTGTTTTTATGCCAGTCATTATGAGGTTATCACGTAATATATGGATTAATATGTTTGTTAGTTACGATGCCAAAGCAAACCTTAAAAAAACTAAATCTAATTAAAACGCGTTATATCAATTTCTTCTAATAAAGGCGTATTAAATTCAATATGGTCATATAATGATCTTGCTGCCCATGGTGCAATAGTTATACCATGAGAACCAAAACCGTTCAGCACCCATAAGTTATTATACGTTGGATGTTGACCTACTAATGGTCTTCTGTCTTTTACCGTAGGACGCATACCTGCCTCATGACCAACTACCTCATATGAACAATCTAAAAGAGTATCTAGTTTACTTACGAGCTCATTTTTAGCTTCTTCAGTAGTTAAATTGTCTTTATTATTTCTATGATATGTAGCCCCTACTTTGTACATATCATCTCCTAAGGGAATTAAGAATATAGATGATTTGATAATATAAGCCTCATTCAATGCTCTTGCTTTAATTACAATATACTCCCCTTTTGAGCCCTGCAATGGTAAATAATTAAAATAAGGATTATGCACCATACCATAACCTTCTGTAAACACCACATTCTTAGCTTTGATATCTTTATAGCTAACATGATCTTGCCCCACTTGAAGCTGACTATAATCAAATGTGTCCGTATACAAAATACATTCTTGCTCTAGCCACTTTGCATAACTATTGAAAAGTAACTTGGTGTTTAATTTACCTGTTCCCAAAACCTTACCAAACTGAAACGGTACTTTAAGCCTTGAATTTTCATTACTCACCAATTTAGTATCTAGAAATGGCTTAAGCTTATCTTTATCCGCAGCCTCAAACCACAGGTTTTGTTCTTCAATAGATGCAAATTTTCGTAGAACATTTAGCTTTTCATCAAACTTCACATTTAAAAACTGTTCTAACTGTGCGTAAAATTCAATAGCCACCGGTAATTGCTCATCTGCCCTCCAAGAAAGGGTAAATCGTTTTAAAATAACAGGGTTATACAGTCCGCCCGCCACACGTGACGAGGTTTGCGATCGATCATTAAAAACGACAAAGGATTTCTTGTTTTTACGCAAGTTTTCACAAAATGTTGTACCCGCCAAACCTAGACCTATTACTATGTAATCTACCATGGTGCAAATGTAATGACAATTGCACAAATCATGATAAAAAACAAAAAGACCTGATCAAATGATCAGGTCCTTTTTTATATGAATTGGATTTTCAGTAAGCTTAATAAGCCCACATGTCTTGCTCTTTATCTCTAATGGTTTCTTTAATTCTTTTTGCCTCCAACAACTGAAACAAAGCGTTATCTGAAATATAATCGTCAATATTTCTATCACCTTGAATATTATCTTCTTTATAGATAACGGCATTAAACCTACGTGCATTCAATAACATATCAAATGAAATTGGCTGTGCTGAGTTCTGTGAATTAAATAATTTTGCTTCATGTAACATTTCACGAGCATCTGGATACCATACCCAAAAAAGCTCCACCATATCTGGATTTTCATCGTCCATGAAATTTACGTCTGGTGCTACTGGAGCAATACCCAAAAGACGGTATTTCAGCTCTCCCTGTCTTTTGTCAAAATACCATATACCTTTAATATGATATTCTTCTATATCAGCTGCAGAAATAGTTCTACGGGTTATATATTCTTCTGAAACAGTTTCTCCCGCATTCATTTGCTCATAGCCATAATCAAGAGTATCTACCATTTGTAAAGCATCTTTTAAATCGCCAAAAGATCTTTTTTGTGTAAAATAAGAGTCTGTATAAGTTTCTAATTTTCCACTCTTTAAATTTTTGATTAGAACGTGGTATAATGACCTTCTATCAGGCCCAATATCCATAGTATCTGTAGGATAATATAATGGGAAATTGACTCTCTCATCTAAATCTATGGTTTCCCATAAAGTCTTAGACCAAAGGATATCCCTATCATCTACATAACCATATTCTAACGGAGCGTCATTATCTACAGCCTTCTGAGCTTCTGTACGAACACCAACCTCATCTGGTTTCTTTGCATTCAATACGTTTGCTTGGGCCATCATTGATAAAGGCAACATCGTTACCGCTCCCATTACTAAAACATTTTTCCAATTCATGTTTGCTTCACTTTAAAATTAACCGGGCAAGACCATAAGGCCTACCCGGTATCATTCCATTTATTTAGTTTGTAATCTCCACAACTACTGGAGATACTTTCTTCAACTTGTACGTTTTATTGTTTGTGATATAAGCTTCGATATCAAATATTTGAACAATATCTCCTCTTTTAGCACGACCTAAAGCTTGTTTTGCCTTAGCATTCATTTTATTTCCTCTTACAGAAACAGTAGGCTGACCTGGCACTTTAAATTTAAAACCGCTTACTGCTAGGTTCAAATCAAAATCAAAGTCTTCTAAGCCCGCACCGATCGTAGCGATCTCAACATTCCTTTTTGGAAGTTTAAGACTACCCGTTTGCTTACTTACACTACCTTCCGGTCTTGGAATATCTTTAATTCTGAATTCAGATTTAGAAGATACCGACTGACCATCAGGCAAAGTTCCTGAAGCTGTAATAGTTACATTTCTACCAGTACCTGGGGTCATAACATATTTACTTCCGCTTACAGACTTAAGCCCAGGAGCAGATGCTCTTACCTTATTGTTTGGTATACCGGGTATAGAGATAGACATTGGGTTAGCAACACCTCTATACACAACATTCATTTTATCTGCTGCGATCAAAGCTGCATTAGGCTTAGAAATCGTTGCAAATGAATTATTTACTTCTACAGGAATTTCTTCACCATCTTGCTTAAAGTAAATAGTTCCTTTTACTTCATGATCACCGGCAGAACCAGAACCAATCAACATTTTAACACCACCAGCTTCTAATTTATAATCAGAACCTTCAGATAATTTTCTTCCGTCTAAAGTTAATTCAGCTCTAACCGGAGTAGAAGAATTATCAGTTTTGCTAATAATTATCTTACCATCATACTTCTCACCTGCATAATAGGCAGATTTAGTAGCAGAAAGGGATGTTGCAAAATTCTTTAAAGATACTTGGTTGGTTAACTCGCCTTCCAACATTGATTTCAAAGCTGCTTCTTCTGTAACTTTTACATCTGCCTGTAGCGCAGTTAATTTAGCTAATGAAGCAACTAAAGGATACCCTTCATAGTGATAGTTGATCCAATCTTGCATACCGTCTTTTGCCTGAACTTTACCCTCAGCGTTTCCTGTCTTAAAACGATCGATAACAGAACTTTTCAAAGATGCAGGTACAATTGCGGCAACTTTTTCGCGGTATTCATTAATTCTTTTCATAAATTCTTTTCCACCTTCTGAAAGGTTGTCTCCTTGAAAGAATTTTTGATCCAAATAATCTGACATATCCATTCTTGCATAATCCTTAGGATTTTCAAGACCTTCGGTCATCCCATTTTTAAGCGACTCTAAGTAATCATAGTACTCTTGAGACATTGCTTTAATCTGTTGAGCATTTTTATACAGCTTTTCATACTTAGCCGCATCTTCTGATGCTTTAGTTTCCAGACTACCTAAGAACGCTTCGTTACTTGCGGTGGTCATTGCGTTAGAAGTCTCTAGCTTTTCATTCATAATACCGAATGCGGCCAATACTTCTTTACTCATGTTTAATGCCAGCATTGCGATGAAAATCAAATACATTAAGTTGACCATCTTCTGACGTGGTGATTGTTTTCCTCCTGCCATGGATTTTAATTTAGATTTTTATTAATAATTGAATCGGGTTGGTAAAAATCCAAATTAGTTTTTACTCATTGCAGATAACATACCACCATATACACCATTCAATGAAGAAAGGTTAGTAGACAAAGATGCCATTTGATCTTTAAGTGCACTTGCGTTCTGAACAACTTCTTCATTCACTGAAGCTTGTTTGCTAGCACTTTCTAATTGTACTTTGTAAAGACTGTTCAAAGACTCCATCTGTGCGGCAGCCTGAACCATTTCACTAGAATATTTCTTAGTAGATTCCATTGCATCTACCGTTGGAGCAATACCCTTGGCAGCACCTTCAAAATTCTTAATGCTAGACCCTAAGCTCTCCATAAGATTTGCATCTACACCTGCTTCTTTTAACAAATCATCTAATTTCTTAGATAAAGATGCTTCTGCTTCTTTCATATCAGTTGCCTCTTGTGCTTTCTTAGGTGCTTTACCTTCACCGCCAGCTAACTCTGGGTAAACCAATGCCCAATCTAAATCGTCATCTACTGGTTCAAATGCACTGATCGCAAAAATTAATGCTTCTGTTATAAGACCTATAGCTAAAAGAATACCACCGTTTAATGGTCCTAACTCCCAGTGAAGAATTTTGAATAATGCACCAATAATTACAACTGATGCTCCTAGCCCGTAGGCCATGTTAAATAATTTTTTTGTGGATTTTGACTGTGCCATGTTAAATAAATTTAAGGTTTAATAAAAAAAAGATTTGGTTAAAAATTGAATTTGAATTTATTATAAAACTGTTATAATTATTTTTTATTGTGTGGAGTCTTCCTCTCCCATATAATCCTGTACTGTCCTGAAACCTATGTAACTACGAGCAGAATCTGCATATTCGTAATCCCTGGTGCTTACCTGCAAGAAATAAGCAACATCTTTCCAAGAACCTCCTCTAATCACTTTTCTAGTATTAGACTGATCGCCCCCGTTCGGGTTCATTGTTGATACGTAATCATAAGCACTAGGATCATAACTTGAGTTTGTCCATTCAGACACATTACCTGCCATGTTATACATGTTAAAATCGTTAGGCTCGTAAGACTTAGCTTCTACTGTATACAAAGCAGCATCTGCAGCATAATCTCCACGCTGTGGTTTAAAGTTTGCCATAAAGCAACCCGTATCACTTATAACATAAGGACCACCCCAAGGATATGTACCCCCTTCAATACCTCCTCTTGCTGCATATTCCCATTCTGCTTCTGTTGGAAGCCTAAATTGGTTTACAAATTGTCTTCCACGACTTTTATTATCGTCATTCTTGAATTTAGTTCTCCAGTTACAGAATGCTTTAGCTTGTTGCCAGCTAATACCCACTACAGGATACTCACTATAGGCATCATGCCAGAAATAGTCATTGTGCATTGGTTCATTATAAGAATATGAGAAATCTCTTATCCAAACGGTGGTATCTGGATAAATTTCTACTTCTTCTGTTCGGATAAAATCTTTACGGCTTGTATTCCCTTTTACAGAAGCTCTTGCCGCAGCTTCAATATCCATCCAACTGTACTTATACTTTAATTTTTTTACATCTATAGTACGTTGACCGTTATATGACTCTTCTTCAGACAAATAGATAGAATCCATAATTTCGGTATAATACTCATCTGGGTAGTCAGATGTATTCCAAACTAGGTCTTCATCTTTGCTTAAAGCCCTACCTTCGTATCCTGTTTCGCCCATACCTGAGTAATTATCCAACATATATTTATCATATATAGATGCTCTGGTAGTATCTGCGTCTTTAAATGCATAGTCACCAATACCGCCTTCTTCTGGGCCAATACCTAACTCATCAGCTAAAATGGCCAATTTGGTTCTAACAATAGAATCCTTTACCCATTCTACAAACTGACGATACTCACTATTTGTGATTTCAGTATCATCCATGTAAAAAGAACGTACCGTAACTGTCTTGGTAGGTGCATTCAATAATTTTCCTTGGTCTTCTTCACTCTTACCCATTATGAAAGAACCCCTTGGGATAAGTTCCATTCCATATGGTTTTTCCGGATACCATTTTTTTTCCCTGGACTCCAGTTAGCTCACCTTTCTGTTTAGACCCACAACTTGTGAGTAAAAAAACAAACGCTATAGAGGATAACAATAGCTTCTTCATACTTTAGGTTAAATTTCGATTATGGTTAAACTCAGAATACAATAATTTATTCTATCAACTAAAACTAGGTTTTATATAAAATATTGTACTAAAGTCTTATTATGCTTTAAAATAAATTTTGTTAATTAAAGCCTTTTTTGTAAGCCTTAAACCACCTTTCTGGAATCTGCTGATTACATGCGTCTACATAATCCTTCTCGGTGCAAGGTAATAACGCAGGTGTATGGGCTTTATTATGTGAAGTAAAAATAGATGGGACTTCTGTCCACCATCTTTCTGTTAATAAACTTTTGTAGAATACCAATTCTTCATCTTCGCTAGGTACATTATACTTAACAAAATCATTGGTCTTAATATATGGAGATTCCTTGATCCTAAAATTGATACCTTCTATGAAGTACCATATTATCTGCGCTATCAGCTGCTGCGACTGTACGGTATTCTCCATTTCATACAAACCGAATACAGACACCTTATCACTAATTCCAGCATATCTAGAGATTGCACAAATTTCTCTTCCATTAAACCCATTAGGGGAAAAATTTGCTGACAAAGAAATTTCACTTGCCTTAACAGATCTTAAGTCTAAACTTACCATATGTGCATTTCTAAGCACAGGTTCTGCCAAAGTAATATCGTTCGCTACCTCTCCAAGTCTGTAGGCATCGAAAAATAAACGCTCCATTAAATCAATTTCTTCCTGGGCATTAAAATAACTCTGATAGCCAATATTTGAAAAATTAAACAGATTATTTGGCTTATCGGTTATAATCTTACTCATATAAGAGTGCGAAGAAATGAGCTCATCTTCTATTCCAAAATCAAACCTGCTATCTATTGCTACCAAATTAATCATATCCCTAATACCGTCAAAGGCTCTGTATGCAGGGTAGGTTATATCTTGGGTTGCACCAAGTATAATCGGTATAATATCTTCCTCTAACAAGCCGGCAACCACCTCTTTGACAACAAAATAAGTGTCATTAACAGTAGCTCCTTCTTCTATATCACCTAAATCTACTATGGTAGTATTCCAGTTTCCTATTAGAAGCTTATAAAATTGTAATCGTATAGCAGAAACATCTAGCTTTTCATTCTTCTTTTCATAAGCATTTCTTGACTCCCTAACTCCTAAAATAGCTACCGTAGCATTTGCCAATACAGGCAAGCCATCCTTTTCAGTATGGATATAGGTATTTTTACCAATAGCTTGGCTAGGTAGTAACTCATTATGGGCTAAAACTTTGTCCGACACAGGAACTAAAAAATCAAAGGCCATTTATTGAAGTTGTTTAGAAATCATAAAATACTATACTGGTCTTAAAACCTAAAATTATATTACTTTTTTGACTTAGGCTTAGCTTTTGCCTTTTTCTTTGGTGTTTTTTTCTTTGGGGTTTTCTTCTCGATCAACTTCTGGGCTTCTTCTAAAGACATTTCAGTAACATCAACAGTCTTTGCCAATTCTACCTTTATCTTACCTTTTATTACATTATGGCGACCCCATCTTGCCTTCTCTATACGAATGCCTTCTTCTTCCCAGTTCTGAACGACCTTATCTATTTCTTTTTGCTTTTTGACCTCGATAAGCTCTACTAAATCATCATTTGACAAATTATCAAAATCATACTTTTTGTTCACGTTAATAAACATACCGTTCCATTTTATAAATGGACCAAACCTACCAACACCTTTAGTAACTTCCTTTTCTTCATACATAGCAATTGGCGCGTCTGCCTTTTGCTTTGCCACAATAAGCTCTATAGCTCTTTCCATCTCTATCTCAAAGGCACTTTCCCCCTTATCCATAGAAATGAATTTTTCTCCAAATTTTACATATGGTCCAAATCTACCTACATTGGCCAATACTTCTTCACCTTCATAAACCCCTAATTTTCTTGGAAGCTTAAAAAGATCCATAGCCTCTTCATAAGTAATGGTATTCAATGAGTGTTCTGGCAACAAACTTGCAAATGTTGGTTTCTCTTCATCATCTACAGTACCTATTTGTACCATAGGTCCAAATCTACCTAGCCGTACCGATACTTGTTTTCCGCTTTTTGGATCTTTTCCTAAAATTCTCTCCCCACTGGCACGGTCTGCATTTTCCTCAACATCCAATACATTAGGATGAAAATCCTTATAAAAATCCTTCATCATTTTCTTCCAGTCCTCATCACCGGAAGCGATCTCATCAAAGTCCTCCTCTACCTGTGCGGTAAAGTTATAATCTAATATATTGGCAAAGTTGCTCACTAAGAAATCGGTCACGATCATACCAATATCCGTTGGTACCATCTTACCTTTATCCGAACCAACATTTTCCGTAAGATTCTTTTCTTCTATTTTATCTGATGCCAATATCAATTGTTGATATTTACGTTCTGTGCCCTCTACAGTACCTTTCTCTACATATCCTCTATTAAGAATCGTAGAAATTGTTGGTGCATAAGTAGATGGTCTACCAATACCTAACTCTTCTAACTTCTTTACCAAAGATGCTTCGGTAAATCTGTACGGTGCCCTTGTAAAACGTTCTGTTGCTGAAATAAAATTATTCAACAAACGCTCACCTTCTTTCATTGCAGGCAACATACCTTCTTGTTCTTCGGCAACATCTTCTTCATCTACACCTTCCATGTACACTTTTAGGAAACCGTCAAACTTTATAACCTCACCGTTTGCCGTAAACTCTTCTGAATGCTTATCTGCCTTAATCTTTACGTTGGTGCGCTCCAATTTGGCATCGCTCATTTGAGATGCAACCGTACGCTTCCATATTAGGTCATACAACTTGGATTGATCACGCTCTAACGAGGGCGACTGATTACCCATATCCGTAGGTCTAATAGCCTCATGCGCTTCTTGAGCTCCTTTAGATTTTTTTGTAAAATTTCTGGTTTCACTATATTCTTCACCGTAATTTTTAAGAATTGCCTCTTTAGCCGATGCCAACGCTTCATTAGAAAGGTTAACACTATCTGTTCTCATATAGGTTATTAAACCTGCTTCATACAAACGTTGGGCCACCTGCATGGTCCTACCTACAGAAAAATATAATTTTCTTGATGCCTCTTGTTGTAATGTAGAAGTTGTAAATGGGGCAGATGGCGATTTCTTTGCCGGCTTTTTATCTAACTTACTTACTGAAAAATCAGCAGCTATATTTTTCTCTAAAAATACCTTTGCTTCTTCTTCCGTTGCAAAGGTTTTGTTCAACTTAGCAGAGAAAACACTACCTGCTTCGGTTTGAAACTCTGCTGCAATCTTAAATGATGCTTGCGGTTCAAATCCTTCAATATCTCTTTCTCGTTCAACGATTAACCTAACGGCTACAGACTGAACACGACCGGCAGAAAGACCCGGTTTAATTTTTTTCCAAAGTACCGGAGATAACTGGTACCCTACCAAACGGTCTAATACCCGCCTAGCCTGTTGTGCATTTACAAGATTGAAATTGATTTCCCGTGGGTTCTCAATTGCTTTTTGAATAGCTGCTTTTGTAACCGAGTTGAAAACAATACGTTTTGTCTTCTTCTTGTCTAAACCTAGCTCTTCTGCCAGGTGCCAAGAAATAGCCTCTCCCTCTCGATCCTCATCACTTGCTAACCATATAGTTTCTGCTTTATTAGCCAGACTCTTAAGCTTTTTAACTAAAGCTTGCTTGTCTTTATCTACTATATATTTAGGTGTAAAATCGCCTTCAACATCTACTCCCAACTCCTTTGAAGGTAAATCCGCAATGTGACCAAAGCTCGATTCTACCTTATAATCCTTTCCCAAAAACTTCTCTATAGTTTTCGCTTTTGCAGGAGACTCAACAATTACTAAATTTTTCGCCATCAACCTTGTTTATACCTACAAATGTATACTAAAAAATAAACTTTAGAATTTCAGGAAATTATTTTTTCCCATATTTCATTAGAGTTTAGTCTCTAAAATCATAAAAATATGGACTATACTCACTGCTATACCGCAAGGCACAAACTAATTAGAGGCTGAAACAAAAAAAAAAAGGAAAACTAAACTAGCTCCCCTTTTTTTAATCCTACAAAACTGCTATAATTGAAAAGTGCTTAACAACCTAATATCATTATCTACGTATTCATATTGAAACAGTGTTCTGTCACCGATCATCAATAACGATGATTGCAACGGTATTACATCATAAGCTACAATATCTTCAAAAACATTAATCAAAGTTATATTGGGCGCATTTGTTTTATCATACACCTTAAGACCAGAATCTCCGTCGCACACAAAAAGTGTATTCTCTTTAATACCTAGTCCGTTTGGACCATCCATCGGATAAATCACTTTTAATTCAGGCTTTTTGAGATCAGTTATATCAACTACATAAAGACCGCTTTCTGCATTACCGCAAAAATTACCTCCTTTTAAAGTTACATAAGCATAATTACCATCAACTACGACCGGGTCGCAAGCGGTACCGTGCCTAAATTCCGAGATAAATGCTGGTTTTTCAGGATTCTCTATTCCATAAATATACATCCCCTGAGAACCACCTATAAATAATATGTTTCCCTGACTATAAATGGTCTCAATATCCCAAGCCACCTGGACATCATCTAAAACTTTTACATCATCCACATCTGTAATATCAAAAATATTTATATCACTATAATCCACAACGTACAGATAATCACCAATTATTTTAAAACGTGCCAATGAACCGCCCTGCCCAGTGCTTGGCTGCGGACTCTCATTGAAACTTTCAAGAGAATCTACCACACAATCATTACAGTTATACCTAGACTCATACTCCTCTACCGACCTTCTTTCAGTCACGACCTCCCAGCCAATTATAATATCCCTATCATAATCAATAGCTCCATACTCATAAAAATCTGCTTGTGGATATTCCGCATCCGCAGCCCAAATGCCATTATTATAAATAGCATTTACTATACGGGCAATTATTGTAATATTATTAATGTCCGATATGTCAAAAATGACCAAATCACCATAACTATCCGCATAGATTTTATCGTCTTTTATAGAAATATCATTATTCCCTTCTAACGTAATAAAAGCAATACTTTTTGGCGATGAAGGATTCTGATTGTCTATCACATGAAAACCCTTATTTACATCATTGATAAAAATATAATTACCATACGCATATATTTTACCCGATGACACCACTGGAACCGGCTCTGATACAGAAACGGCTTCTGCTTTAAATGAAATTGCATCTTGTAGAATGGGTCTTGCCACTTGGTAATTTTCATAAGGACCGTCATCATCACAGGATACAAATGCCGACAAGGCTATGGCGCAAAAAACAAATACTATATTCTTCATGGTCTATAATTTAACTGGTTGTAACCATTAGATGAATAATCACCTAATAGTTGCGTTATCAACAAGTTAAAATTTACGCTACCTTATTAAATCCCACCCCATCTTTATACATATAATACACAGGCACCTTCCCTAACATTGCAGTAAATAACACTCCTACACAACACAAAATGAAGCCCAGTTGCGCCACAAATGCCGATACTAGTACCAAACCAAATATGACCAACCAGTTCTTATTTCCTAAAGTAAAACTCGCCTTTACCATTTCTAGCGGAGATAAGTCATTTGAAAATGCCAAAAAAGCTGGTATTAGTGACATAGGAACCATTACGTAGAACAAACCCACACCACACGCAAGTGCTCCGGCAATAGACAGCCCTAAAACGTATAAAGCAAGAATAAAGACTTTACCTAAACGTCCCTCTTTAAAGTAATAGAAGTAATCATCATTAGTTTCTTCCTCTAAATCTTTTTCTTTACATATTTTTAAAAATGCCGCGTTCAACGCTAAAGCAAATGTCGTCACCCCTACCATAAATACCGGCATAAGAATTGCCATTGCAATAGCCACCATTGGCGGTAACTCATTATGTCTAAGTGCTTCTGGATCAGTAATGCCCATGGCGATCATAGGAATATACAGCACCAAATAAAATGGAAGGATTACAACGAACGTCAACAGCAAAACAAGAAAGCCTTGCAACCATACTTTTTTAAACAGCTCAATAGACCTACTGAATATGGTACCAAACTCTAAATCTGGTTTCGTTTTAATGTATTGTGTTAAGTTTTCTAAATTCATATGTATTAGTGGTTATAATTGGTGATAAAACTAAATAATTTTCATGTGTAAAGCCTAAACAATCCCTAAATATTCATGTCATATTGTCATATTTTTGATTATAATAGTATCTTTGCCGTCCAAAATATTTTATTGCAACGTATTACAAAAATGGAGAAAACCATAGACGAAAATGTACAGGGCACAACTTTGATAGTTGAAGGAAAAGAAATGAACAAACGCAACCTTTTTATAGAGAGTTACGGATGCGCCATGAACTTTGCCGACAGTGAAATTGTTGCATCTATCTTAGCGACCGAAGGTTTTAACACCACCCAAACGTTAGAAGATGCCGATTTAGTACTTGTAAACACCTGTTCTATTCGAGATAAAGCCGAACAGACTATACGCAAAAGATTGACCGAATATAATAAGGTTAAAAAATCTAGACCACATTTAAAAGTAGGAGTTCTAGGCTGCATGGCAGAACGCCTAAAAGACAAGCTTTTAGACGAGGAAAAAATTGTAGATATGGTTGTAGGACCAGACGCTTATAAAGATTTACCTAACTTAATTAAAGAAGTTGATTCTGGTAGAGATGCCGTTAATGTAATTCTTTCTAAAGATGAAACCTATGGTGATATTGCTCCTGTAAGATTAAATACCAACGGAGTAACAGCTTTTGTATCTATTACCAGAGGTTGCGATAATATGTGTACTTTTTGCGTAGTACCTTTTACAAGAGGTCGCGAACGTAGTAGAGACCCACAATCTATTTTAGCAGAAATCAGCGAGCTTTCATCAAAAGGGTTCAAAGAAATTACACTTCTTGGACAGAATGTTGACAGTTACCTATGGTATGGCGGCGGACTAAAGAAAAATTTCGTGAATGCAACCGATATGCAAAAAGCGACCGCCACTAACTTTTCTAAACTATTGGAAATGGTAGCTTTGGCAAACCCTAAAATGCGCATTCGGTTTTCAACATCCAATCCGCAAGACATGACCTTGGACGTGATCAGAACAATGGCCAAACACAAAAATATTTGCAATCATATTCACTTACCTGTACAAAGTGGCAGTAATCGCATTTTAAAGGAAATGAATCGTCTACACACTATAGAAGAGTATTTTGAACTAACAGATGAAATTAGAAAAATTTTACCTGACTGCTCTATTTCCCAAGATATCATAACAGGTTTCCCTACAGAAACAGAAGAAGACCATACAGCTACATTAAAAGCCTTGGAACATGTAAAATATGATTTTGGCTATATGTATGCGTATTCTGAAAGACCCGGTACCATGGCCGGCAGAAAAATGGAAGATGATGTACCAGAGGCAACAAAAAAGAGACGCCTTTCTGAAATTATAGCTTTACAAAGAAGCCACTGTCAATTTAGAACCGAAAAACATGTTGGTAAAACACAAGAGGTTTTAATTGAAGGAACCTCTAAAAAATCTGAACGAGAATGGATGGGCAGAAATAGCCAAAGTACCGTAGTAGTTTTTCCAAAAGAGCATTACAAGGTGGGCGACTTTGTAAACGTACAAATTAATGATTGTACTTCTGCCACTCTAAAAGGTGTTGCAGTTGGGTATTCTGATAATAACTAAATTTATAGTAGCCATTTTATATGGAAAGCATACAAAGTATAAAACAACGTTTTGAAATTATTGGGCAAGACCCAAAATTAAATCGTGCTCTAGAAAAAGCAATGCAAGTTGCCGCAACTGACATTTCTGTTCTAGTTACTGGTGAAAGTGGTGTTGGTAAAGAATCTATTCCAAAAATTATTCATTCTCTTTCTCACAGAAAGCACGCTAAATATATTGCCGTTAACTGTGGCGCAATTCCTGAAGGTACTATTGACAGTGAACTTTTTGGCCACGAAAAAGGTGCTTTTACAGGGGCTACACAAACAAGAAGTGGTTATTTTGAAGTTGCCGATGGCGGTACCATATTTTTAGATGAAGTTGGTGAACTGCCACTAACTACCCAAGTACGACTATTACGCGTACTTGAAAACGGTGAGTTTTTAAAAGTTGGATCGTCTCAAGTGCAAAAAACCGATGTACGTATTGTTGCGGCTACCAATGTGAATATGTTTGAAGCCATTAAGAAAGAGCGATTTCGCGAAGATCTATATTATCGTTTAAGCACGGTAGAAATCAATATTCCTCCGTTACGTGAACGCCAAGGTGATATTCATCTATTGTTCAGAAAATTTGCCTCTGATTTTAGTCAGAAATACAAGATGCCGACCATAAGACTAGATGACAATGCCGTGTCGTTATTGATAAAGTATAGGTGGCCTGGTAATATTCGCCAACTAAGAAATATCGCAGAACAAGTTTCGGTACTTGAAGAGAACAGAGGCATTACAGCTGCAACCTTACATGGCTACCTGCCAAACAACACTACAAGCAATTTACCGGCGGTTGTCTCTAATTCAAAATCTGAAAGTGATTTCAGTAACGAAAGAGAAATACTGTACAAAGTATTATTTGATATGAAAGGCGACCTCAACGACCTAAAAAAGTTGACGATGGAGCTATTAAAAAATAATGATTCTGAAAAGGTTCAAAAAGACAATGAAAACCTGATCCGTAAAATTTACGGCAATGATGACGAAGAAGATGCCGATATAGAACACGATACGCAAGAAGATTCTTCTATAAACCTCTTACACCTACCTGAACCTAAACAAGAAGATACGTCCATTATACAAGATTCTTATGAGGACAAATATCATTTTGCCGAAGAAATTCAAGAAGAAGAAACCCTATCTTTACAGGAGAAGGAAGTAGAATTGATCAAAAAATCTTTAGAACGTAACCGCGGAAAAAGAAAAGCTGCTGCAACAGAACTAGGTATTTCTGAACGAACCCTTTACCGCAAAATAAAACAGTACGATCTTTAATCTAACATGAATCCCAATTCAATGAAATACCTTATAAAATCTATACTATACATACTTCCTGTTATCTTACTATTAAGCTGCGGGGTATACAATTTTACCGGTGGTAATGTAGGTGAGGCAAAAACCTTTAAAGTAAATTATTTTCAAAACTATGCAACCCAAAGTCCGGGTTCTACTTTTGAACCTGGGGTAGATAGAGATTTCACCTTAGCACTACAGGACAGAATTCTAAATCAGACCAGCTTAGACCTTATCTCATCTGGCAACCCAGACTTGCTATACGAAGGTGAAATAACCGAATACAAAATTTCCCCTATGTCTGCTACGGCCGCACAAACAGCAGCACAAAACAGGCTTTCTGTACGGGTTAAGGTGCGTTTCTACAATCAATTGAAAGAAGACGCCGCTTTTGACCAAAGCTTTTCATTCTTTTATGATTACCCTGCAGACACACAATTAGCAAGCATTAAGAGTGAAGCACACGAAATTATTTTTGAAAGATTAACGCAAGATATCTTCAACGCCTCATTGGCAGATTGGTAAACTACATGAACGTTAAGGACTTTACATATTTTCTAGAACATCCTACCAAAGTGGTAGAACCTATACACACAAAACACCTAGAGGACATTATTGACGAGTATCCTTATTTTCAAGCTGCACGGGCACTTCACTTAAAGGGATTAAAAAATTTAAATAGTTATAAATACAATAAAGCGCTAAAAGTAACAGCTGCCTACACTACAGACAGAGATGTACTTTTCGAATTTATTACATCTAAAGATTTCTTACAGTATGATGTATCAAAAAGTAAAATTGCCAAAATAGACGAAAGTAATGCGATTGAAATTATTGAGGAGGCTGAAGAAACACCTTCTGTAAATCAAATTGAAACTATAGAAAAAGAAGATCATCCTGTCCCTACAGAAAAAACAAGTACGTTAGATGATTCTAATACAGCAGTAAAAACGAATGAAATTGAGATCACGGAAATTGATACATCAGATACTATTACCGCGGCCACTACGCCTTCTTTAATACCCCCCTCAGTTGATAAACCATTACCACAAGACAAGAACGATGCCGACCAAATTCTAGACCCCAAATTATTTCAATCTAAAAAACCTTCCAATACCGAAGAGGAAGAAGCTCTAGATATTGGCAAACCCCTAACTTTCAATGCCAAAGAAAAATATTCTTTTTCTGAATGGTTGAGCCTAGCTTCAAAAAACCCATTAGAAAAGTCCGATGCGCTAATTACCGGTAACAACGAAGACGAAATTACGGAACAACAAACGGAAGCAAAAGAGCGTAGCACTGAAAAAGCCGCTCAAGAGATACAGGAACAAAAAATCATCCCAAGACCTAGCAAAAAGCCTAAGGTAAAAAGCGAAGCAATTAAAAAGAAATACGACCGTATAGATAAGTTTATAGCTTCTAACCCTAAAATAGTACCAACAGAACAGAGTGCGGTGATAGATATTTCCAAGTCTTCAAGGATTGATCATAACGAACTTATGACAGAGACATTAGCTAGGGTTTATCTTGAACAAAAAAAGTATAAAAATGCAATTCAGGCTTACAAAATTTTAAGTTTGAAATATCCAGAAAAAAGTAGTTTCTTTGCAGACCGAATTAAGGCGGTAGAAAAATTACGAAAAGATAATAAATAATTTAAAATGAGTACATTTTCAATTTTCCTAATACTTATCATTGTTGTTTGCTTATTGTTAGTATTGGTGATCATGGTACAAAATCCAAAAGGTGGCGGACTTTCTTCTTCTTTTGGCGGAGGAGGTAACCAAGTAGTTGGTGGAGTTAAAAAAACAGGTGACTTTTTAGATAAAAGTACATGGACTCTAGCAGGTTTGTTAATAGTTTTAATCCTAGCTTCTAACGTTGCCCTAAAAGGTAACTTTGGCGATGCTGATTCTAAATTATTGCAAGGTGACGATATTGAAACTGTAGTGCCGGAAGCACTGCCAGAAACAGTAACACCACCTGTAACTAACAAGGCTACACCGTCTGATAGTTTATAAAAATACTACTACATTATATTTAAAATGCCAGCTTATGACAAGCTGGCATTTTTTGTTTACAATTTGTCAGGAAATAGGCAATGGCATAATTTCTGCCTTTACATTTCAACGAAACTAAAAATCAAATTAAAAATTAATAATTATGGCTAAAGTTAATATCAAACCATTGGCAGACCGAGTTCTTATCGAGCCAATGGCAGCTGAAACTAAAACTGCATCTGGACTATACATTCCTGATACTGCAAAGGAAAAACCTCAAAAAGGTAAAGTTGTTGCAGTAGGTCCTGGAACAAAAGATGACAGTGTTACCGTTAAAGTTGGTGATACCGTTCTTTACGGAAAGTATGCTGGTACTGAATTGAAATTAGAAGGTACAGATTATTTGATGATGAGAGAAAGTGATATTCTTGCTATTATCTAAGATAGCTTTTGGCTAACGGCACTTCAGCCAAAGCCCTTAAATTTTCACAGAAAAAATAATTAATAATTTTATTGACCTAACGAGATATTCTATAGGTTAAAAATTTAAACAACAATTAAAATGGCAAAAGATATTAAGTTTGATATTGATGCAAGAGACGGCCTTAAAAGAGGTGTTGATGCATTGGCTAACGCTGTAAAAGTAACATTAGGCCCTAAAGGTAGAAATGTTATTATCAGTAAATCATTCGGCGCTCCACAAGTAACTAAAGATGGTGTTACCGTAGCAAAAGAAATTGAATTAGAGAACCCATTAGAAAATATGGGTGCGCAAATGGTTAAAGAAGTTGCTTCTAAAACCAACGACCTTGCAGGAGACGGTACTACTACGGCTACCGTTCTTGCACAAGCTATCGTAAAAGAAGGCTTAAAGAACGTTGCTGCAGGTGCTAACCCAATGGATCTTAAAAGAGGTATCGACAAAGCTGTTGAAGCTATCGTTGCAGATTTGGCTGAACAAGCTAAAAAAGTTGGTGATTCTTCCGAAAAAATAAAGCAAGTTGCCTCTATCTCTGCTAACAACGACGAAACTATTGGTGATTTGATCGCACAGGCTTTCGGTAAAGTTGGTAAAGAAGGTGTTATTACTGTTGAAGAAGCTAAAGGTACAGATACATACGTTGATGTTGTTGAAGGTATGCAGTTTGACAGAGGTTATCTTTCTCCATATTTCGTTACCGATTCTGAAAAGATGGTTTCTGAATTAGAGAGTCCGTACATTTTATTGTTCGACAAGAAAATCTCTTCAATGAAAGATCTTCTTCCTGTATTAGAGCCAGTTGCACAATCAGGTAAGCCTTTATTGATTATTGCTGAAGATGTTGATGGTGAAGCATTGGCTACATTAGTAGTAAACAAATTAAGAGGTTCTTTAAAGATTGCCGCAGTTAAGGCACCAGGTTTTGGTGACCGTAGAAAAGCAATGTTAGAAGATATCGCAATCTTAACTGGTGGTACTGTTATTTCTGAAGAAAGAGGTTTCTCTTTAGATAACACCACTTTAGACATGTTAGGTACTTGTGAGAAAGTTCAAATTGACAAAGACAATACAACTATCGTTAATGGTGGTGGTGTTGCAAAAGATATTAAAACAAGAGTTAACCAGATCAAATCTCAAATTGAGACTACTACCTCTGACTACGATAAAGAAAAACTTCAGGAGCGTTTAGCTAAATTAGCCGGTGGTGTTGCAGTACTTTATGTAGGTGCAGCTTCTGAAGTTGAAATGAAAGAGAAGAAAGATAGAGTTGATGATGCATTACACGCTACAAGAGCTGCTGTTGAAGAAGGTATTGTTGCTGGTGGTGGTGTTGCATTGGTAAGAGCTAAATCTGTTCTTTCTAAAGTTTCTACAGAAAACGAAGATGAAGCTACAGGTTTACAAATTGTTGCCCGTGCCATTGAAGCTCCTTTAAGAACTATCGTTTCTAACGCTGGTGGTGAAGGTTCTGTTGTTATCGCTAAAATACTGGAAGGTAAAGGTGACTATGGTTACGATGCTAAATCTGAACAGTATGTTGAAATGATGAAAGCGGGTATTATCGATCCTAAGAAAGTAACTAGAGTAGCATTAGAAAATGCAGCTTCTGTTTCTGGTATGATCTTAACTACTGAATGTGCTTTAACAGACATTAAAGAAGATGCTCCGGCAATGCCTCCTATGGGTGGCGGTGGCGGAATGCCAGGCATGATGTAGATCTACAGCATCGACAAGCAAGCAGTAGCTTGTTTACTCAGTTTATATTAATTAAAACGCTCTTGATATCTCAAGAGCGTTTTTTTTATGCCATCATACCAACAAAAAAACCACCTTCTTAATTTACAGAAGGTGGTTTTATCGTCCAAACGGTATAGCCTTCTAAAGGCGGTAACCTGACTATTTCTTTTTAGGAGCAGCTTTTGGAGCAGCCTTTTTTCCAGCTTTTGCAGGAGAAGGTTTTGCAGCTGGTTTCCCTGCTGATTTTGCTTGTGCCATTGTTGTAGAATTTAAGATAAATCTACAGCTAATGTATTTCAGATATTGATCCGTGATAATTGTGTTGGCAAAAGATTAACAAAACTTTTTATACCATTTTCAACAGCAACCTATACCTGACAAAATCTACCTTTAATTACTTATTTTCATGATGCTTACCATCATCAGAATTATCCTCTCTATATTTACAGCAAGGATGTACACTATCATAAGCTTCTTCCGTCGCCTTCAATTCTTTTGTATCATGACCTACAGCTACAATAGCTGTTTTAATCTTCATGGCATCAGTTTTACGCTCGTCCATAATAATATCTAACTGATGCGTTGGAATACTCCAATTTGCATATTTTACCCCTTTTACATTCAAAGCCGCTTCTTCAATACGCTCTTTGCACATGGCACACTTACCATTGACATCAAAAGTCATTTTCTTATTCTTTTCTTGCGCATAGCTCACTACCGCAATTAGCATCATTGCTATTGATAAAATCGTTGTTTTCATAGTTAATATATTAATTGTTAAGTTTTAAATTTTAAATCTAAAGCCACCATAGAACATTCTTCCCATAATTGGTGCGTACACAATAGTTGTATCAAAATTGGGACCAAAAGGATCGTTAGCTCCTAAAACCGGATTATTCTGCTGTTCATTGGATAAATTCTCTCCGCCCATATAGATTTCAAATTTGTCTGAAAAAACTTTGGTGATCTGAGCATTCATTAAACTATAAGGTGATGAATATTCCCCTAATTGATAGGCCGGTTCATTTAAACTGGTATCTGGCAACCTCATTTCCCCTAAGGTATGTAAGGTATAATCAAACTTCCATTTTGCGCCGCTTTCCTTAGCTTTGGTTTCATAACCTAAGTTAGCAAAAAATCTATCTTGAGCCAGAAGGGGCTTCTGCAAATTGCCACTTTTATAATCTGTGGATACATCATAAAACTTATATGATGTCCTTAGATTCAATCTCGTCAAAAGCTCATAATTCACCTCTACCTGAAAACTCTTGGCACTACTATCTCCATCTAAATTATAGAACGAAACCTCTTGTGGATTCTCCCAATCTACTACAATTTGATTTTTAAAGTCCGTAATATAATAATCTAACGAAATATCTCCTTTCTTGTTTAAAAAATTAAACCCTTGCAAAAAACTAACCCCATAATTCCATGCATCCTCTGGCTCCAAGCCATATATACTACCACCATTATCTTCAATATCAATAGTTCTACCCGATGCAAATAATTGCTGATTCTCCGCAAAAATATTGGCAGCTCTTTTTCCCCTGCCAAAAGAACCTCTTAAACTTCCTTTTTCCCAAGGTGTATATCTTATATGAAATCTAGGGGTTACAAAAGTTCCCAACCTATTATGATTATCTACACGCAAACCTGCGGTAAGACTCACTTTCTCCAAATTCTCATAACTATACTCAAAAAAAGCACCAACAGAGGTATCTTCTCTTGAATAATCTGTAGCCGTTACCATTTCATCATAGCCATCATAAGCAAAAGTAATACCTGTCTTAAACTTATTCCTAGTATCGCCAATGATAGAATTGAACAACAAATTACTATAGATACTTTCGTGGTTGATGTCATAAGACCTCAATCCAAAATAGGAATCTTGCTTATGAAAACTATAGGATGTCTGAAACCCAATACTTTGAAACGGAAGCTCAGGAAAAACATACCCTAGTTTCAATGAAGTATCAAACCTGCGTGTATTAATCTCACTACCCCAAACTTCGTCTCCACTCAATAAACCATTACCACCATCTACCCTATCCGTATCAGGATTAAATACTACTTGTCCTACCTGTTTTTCATCATTTAAAAAACGAACATTGAAAAAGCTGACAAACCCTTTTTCTGCATCTTGATATTGCCAACGGTTCATCACGTTTATTTGTTCTCCCAAGGGCGCATCCAAAAATCCGTCCTCATTATCATCTTCTTTCTGTGTCCGCTTATTTCCATGTATATACAAACCTGTACTCAACTTATCTGTCAGCTTTCTATTGAAATGCGTATTCAACTCATAGCGCCCATTCTGGTTGGCATAACCATTCACGAAAACGGCCCTATCAGTTAATGGTTTTACCAACTCTGTATTTATTTGCCCTGATATACTTTCGTATCCGTTGACCACACTACCCGCTCCTTTGGTTATTTGAATACTTTCTATCCATGTTCCCGGAGTAAACGTTAACCCGTACGCCTGTGATGCACCACGCACCATAGGAATATTCTCTTGCGTAATCATTAAATACGGACTAGTCAACCCTAACATTTGAATTTGCTTGGTACCCGTTAATCCATCTGATAAATTCACATCAATTGATGGATTGGTTTCAAAGCTCTCTGCCAAATTACAACAGGCCGCCTTCAACAACTCTGCACTATTTACCGTAATGACATTCTGTGGACTAAAATAAGTTTTCTGAATGGCATCTCGTTCTTGTTGTACCACTACTTCATCTAATTCGTTAGACGGTTTTAAGCTTATTCTTATAGTTTTTGGCTCGTTTATCGTTAATGTATCTGACTCAAAACCTACATAACTGATTATTAACCTATTAAATTCCTTTGTATACGGAATTGAAAATTTACCGTCAAAGTCTGTCACTACACCCGTTTGAGAATCTTGCCAGTAGACGTTTGCGCCAGATAGACTTAAAGCATTTGCGCCATCAGAATCTAAAATAACCCCCTCTACATTTTCTTGAGAAGATGCTAGCCCAGACATTAATGTCATTAGCGCAACTATTATATATTTATTCATTTATTTTTATATTTAGTTTTATTCATCAATTTTTACTGTTCGTAATCGTAATGCGTTAGCAATTACGGAAACAGAACTAAAACTCATTGCCAAAGCGGCAATCATAGGGGAAAGCAATAACCCAAAAAACGGATATAACAATCCCGCAGCTACCGGTATACCTACGGTATTATAAATCAATGCAAAAAATAAATTCTGCTTGATATTTTTCATAACCGCCTTGCTTAGGTTATGTGCTTTTACAATGCCGTGTAAATCACCTTTTACCAACGTAATGGCAGCACTCTCTATAGCCACGGCAGTACCGGTACCCATAGCAATACCCACATCACTTTTTGCCAATGCAGGCGCGTCATTTATACCGTCACCGGCAACTGCCACTTTTTTTCCTTCTGCTTGCAAACGCTCTACCTCGGCAAGTTTATCTTGTGGTAACATTTCTGCTTTAAAATCTACTAAGTTCAATTGTTCAGCTACTGCTTTTGCCGTATCGTGATTATCACCTGTTAACATGATAACAGAGACACCAGAATCCTGAAGTTCCTTTATAGCCTTTTTACTGGTTTCTTTAATTTTATCACCAATAGCTACAAAGCCCACCGCTTTTCCTCCAACAGCTAAATAAGAGACTGTCTTACCCTGCTTTTGATGCGCTGAAACGACTACCAATAAATTTTCCGGAACAACCACCTTAGCTTCTGACATCATTTTATCATTGCCTAAATAAACAGGTTCTCCATTAATTCTCCCAGAGACCCCCATACCGGTTACAGAACTGAAATCATCTACCTTTAAAATGGATACATTTTTTAGTTTACCATAGCTCAGAGCTGCGTCTGCCAAAGGGTGTTCACTATGCTGATTCAAAGAAACAATATATTGCAACACCATATCTTTATCAACATTACCTATACTACCTACTTTTTCAACAGACGGCTTGCCCTCTGTAATGGTTCCTGTTTTATCTATAACCAATACATCAATTTTATCCATTCGCTCTAAGGCTTCGGCATTCTTTATCAATACTCCGGATTGCGCTCCTTTACCAACACCCACCATTACGGACATTGGCGTAGCCAAACCCAAAGCACACGGACAAGCAATAATCAACACCGCGATAGCATTTACCAAAGCATACACATAAGCTGGTTCTGGCCCAAAAATGACCCAAAGAATAAAGGTTGTTACAGAGATAAAAACCACAGCAGGCACAAAGTAACTTGAAATCTTATCTGCTAATTTTTGAATAGGCGCCTGACTACGACTAGCCTTGTTCACCATATCTATAATCTGCGACAACAAGGTTTCCGCACCCACTTTTTCTGCAATCATTACAAAGGAACGTTTCCCATTAATAGTCCCTGAACTTACAGCATCACCAATTTCTTTTTGCACAGGAACCGGCTCGCCCGTAATCATAGATTCATCAACAGTGCTTTCCCCCTCTTGTATAACACCATCAACGGGTATACTATCTCCAGGTTTTACACGCAGTAAATCTCCCTTAGAAATTTTATCGATACTAATGGTTTCATCTACCCCATTGATAACTCTTATCGCCTTATTAGGTGCTAGTTTCAAAAGCTCTTTTACTGCAGAGTTTGTTCTACTATGCGCCCGTGCTTCAAGCAATTGCCCAAACAGCACTAAGGTTAAAATAACCGTTGCAGCTTCAAAATAAACATGCACCGTACCTTGTTCTGTTTTAAATTGTACCGGAAAAAAATCTGGAACAAGAATTGCAAACAAGCTAAACAACCAAGCTACCCCAGCACCAATACCAATTAAGGTAAACATGTTTAAATTCCATGTTTTTATAGAACGATAGGCACGTTCAAAGAACATCCATGTTGCATAAAACACCACAGGAATAGATAGCGCAAATTGCACCCAATTCCAATATTTTAAACTTAACAATTCATACAATGGATTGCCAGGTATCATCTCTGACATTGCAATAAGAAAGATGGGAAATGTAAAGCCAACGGCTATTTTAAACTTGTTAATTAGTTTTTTATAGCTCTTTTCCTCAGCTGAAACATCTGCTTGTTTAGGGACTAAATCCATACCACAAACAGGGCAATCACCTGGCTCATCTTTCAAAACATCTGAATGCATTGGGCAGGTATATTGCTGAACATTCGTATGCAAAACACTTGCTTCTTCAACCAAATCCATACCACAAACAGGGCAATCCCCAGGGGTCGCATAGGTTTTATCGCCTTAACAATGCATTGGGCAATAAAATACACCATTACCATCTTCAACTTTTTTAGGTTCAGCTACCTCATCAATAGCAGTACCTAATTCATGAATGGAATAAGGACCGCCTTCTGCTTTCATTGCTGCCTGTAATTTCTTCAATGGCACTTCTGTCTCCATCTCCAAAACTGCTTCTGCATTTTCTAAACTTACCGTAGCATTTGATATTCCTTTAAAATTAGAAAAGGTATGTTCTACATGAGCCCTACAGCCATTGCAGGTCATACCACTTATAGTATATGTATGTTTCATTATGAGATTATAATTTATAACAGTTATTTTAAACTGCATCTACTTTTTTTTAATAAACCCCTAACCAGCTACGAACATTACAAAAGCAAATTTGCTAAGCAACACGATAAAAGAAAAAGACAATTAATAAAAGTAATATTTGATTTAACTGCAATTACGAACCAACGCCGAAAAACAGTGTTAGAATCAAATTAAGAAGACCTGGTGTAGAATATTCAAATCCTCTTCCAAAACAGGAGGTGGATATGAATTAAAAAGAGTATTTTTTTCAACGGAATTTTCAAACAAGCCTAAGTAAGTGCTTGCAAAAGAAACCAAGAGTATTTGTTGTGAAAAATCTAATTTAGAGAGATTGTGAGTCAAATCATCTTGACCTTGCATGGTAAAAGCCTCATCATTACAACAAACACTATTTACCGATGGTGTATCTTGCCATGAAGATAGACCGGTCATCATTCCACAATCTTCTGCGTGATCAAACAAGGCTACATCTATTACACGCCCCATACACAAATGCTTTTCTACCGTCCAAGAAATTGTAGACAGCAACAATAGCATTGCCATGAGAACAGAAAATATTTTATGCATCAATTGTTTCACATTGCAAAATTACAAAATATTGAACAGGTAAGTTCAATACCCTAAATCTTTAACGAAATTTTGACTTCAAAACCACTTTCAAGCCAACACCTCCAACCAAAAACAGATACCTTGTACAATCCTATGATTTTTTTAGCTAAAAGCATCAAGTCATCAATAAATTTATGATCACATAATAGAAATAGATTTTTTTATCACTACGATAACACCACTCCACATGAACAATACTTATTTTTACAAAAAAAATTATGTTCACAGCGTTACGACCTCAAATAAGCTCAATAATAGACTCCAACAAAACTCCTGATACAAAAATGCAGGACATCTGCAATCTTTTGAAAACTGAAGTACCGCATTATGATTGGGTAGGGTTTTATTTCAAGAATGGCGACAAGCGAGAACTTAAATTAGGCACTT
The DNA here is from genome assembly GCF_900155985.1 of Maribacter ulvicola. Taxonomy (GTDB): domain Bacteria; phylum Bacteroidota; class Bacteroidia; order Flavobacteriales; family Flavobacteriaceae; genus Maribacter; species Maribacter ulvicola. Next base: position 56,537 of record NZ_FTMA01000004.1, on the reverse strand, counting down.
ATGCCGGCGCACCAACAGACCACACAATAATCCCCTTTGGAAAAGGCATATGTGGTCAAGTAGCAGAGAGTAATGAAAACTTTGTTGTACCAGATGTTCAGGCACAAGACAATTATATAGCATGTAGTATTACCGTTAAAGCGGAGATTGTAGTTCCGCTATTCGTCAATGGCGAAAACATTGGTCAAATAGACATTGATTCCAATACTCCCGACCCTTTTACGAAGGCCGATGAGACCTTTTTAGAATTCGTAAATTTTGAAGTAGCCAAAATTCTTTAAAACTTTAGGCTTTTTGTTGATAAACTAGCTCATTTTATAACGGCAAAAAAATTACTTTTGCTTGCTTATTAAAAACATTTAAGCATCATACAATGAGCAGTGCAAAAAAAGCGTCTTCAGCCCTAATTTCAGTTTTTCATAAAGACGGATTAGAGCCAATAGTAAGAAAGTTTCAAGAATTAGGAATTACTATTTACTCCACCGGAGGAACCGAAAAATTCATCACTGATTTAGGAATCGACGTTGTTCCCGTAGAAGACGTAACCAGCTATCCTTCAATTTTAGGAGGAAGAGTAAAAACCTTACACCCAAAAGTGTTTGGCGGTATTTTAAACAGACAGGACAATGCAAGTGATGTTGCCCAATTAGCCGAGTTTGAAATTCCACAGATAGATATTGTTATTGTTGATTTATATCCGTTCGAAAAAACGGTTGCCAGTGGCGCTTCTGAACAAGATATTATTGAAAAAATAGACATAGGTGGCATTTCCCTTATCCGTGCCGCAGCCAAAAATTTTAAGGATGTTACTTGTGTTTCTTCTATGGAAGATTATGCAGATTTTCTTGAAGTTATATCCGCAGACAACGGAAACATTAGCCTAGAGGACAGAAAACGTTTTGCCGCAAAATCTTTCAATGTTTCTTCTCATTATGATACTGCTATATTCAACTACTTCAACAAAAACCATGATTTAGCTGCTTTAAAAGTTAGCGAAACTAACGGCAAGGTTTTACGTTACGGTGAGAACCCACACCAAAAAGGATTCTTTTTTGGTGATTTTGATGCTATGTTCTCTAAATTACATGGCAAAGAATTATCATACAACAACTTATTAGATGTTGATGCTGCCGTTAATTTGATGTTAGAATTTAAAAATGACGCTCCCACTTTTGCTATTTTAAAGCATAACAACGCATGTGGATTAGCACAAAGAGACACCTTACACCAAGCTTATGTAGACGCTTTAGCGGGTGATCCCGTTTCTGCCTTTGGCGGAGTTCTTATTAGCAACAAAGAAATTGATAAGGCTACCGCAGAAGAAATTCACAAATTATTCTGTGAGGTGGTTATAGCTCCTAGTTATGACAGCGAAGCTCTTGAGGTGTTAAAAGGTAAGAAAAACAGAATTATCCTTATACAGAATGAAGTGGACATGCCAGAAATGCAAGTAAGAACTTGCTTAAATGGTATGCTTCTTCAAGAAAAGGACCATAAAACTGATACGATTGCAGATCTTACCAACGCGACCGATACCAACCCTACCGATCAAGAATTAGAAGATTTAATTTTTGCTTCTAAACTTTGTAAGCATACAAAGTCCAACACCATTGTTCTTGCAAAAAACAAACAACTTTGCGCAAGTGGTACAGGACAAACGAGTAGAGTTGATGCTTTAAACCAAGCAATACACAAAGCACAATCCTTTAACTTTGATCTTAAAGGTGCAGTTATGGCAAGTGATGCTTTCTTCCCGTTCCCCGACTGTGTTGAGATTGCGGACAAAGCAGGTATTACAAGTGTAATACAACCAGGAGGGTCGATCAAAGATCAATTAAGTGTAGATTATTGCAATGAACATAAAATTTCAATGGTGATGACAGGCACACGTCATTTCAAGCATTAATTTCATTACTTTTGACGATGAAACACACCCTTTTATCTAAAATTTAAACATCACATATGGGATTTTTTGATTTCTTGACCGAGGAAATAGCTATAGATTTAGGTACAGCGAACACCCTTATTATCCATAACGATAAGGTAGTTGTCGATAGCCCATCCATCGTTGCCAGAGATAGAATTAGCGGAAAAATCATTGCAGTTGGTAAAGAAGCCAACATGATGCAAGGTAAAACCCATGAGAACATAAAAACAATTAGACCGTTAAAAGATGGTGTAATTGCTGATTTTGATGCATCTGAAAAGATGCTGATGATGTTTATCAAAAATATTCCTGCATTAAAGAAAAAATGGTTTCCTCCTGCATTGCGGTTGGTTATCTGCATACCATCTGGTATTACAGAAGTTGAAATGCGCGCGGTAAAAGAATCTGCTGAGCGTGTAAACGGTAAAGAAGTATATCTTATTCACGAACCTATGGCTGCTGCCATAGGTATCGGTTTAGATATTATGCAGCCAAAAGGGAACATGATCGTAGATATAGGTGGTGGTACTACTGAAATTGCCGTTATTGCTTTAGGTGGTATCGTTTGTGATAAATCAGTGAAAATTGCAGGTGATGTATTTACGAATGACATCATTTATTACATGCGTACACAACATAATTTATATGTTGGTGAAAGTACTGCTGAGGCCATTAAAATTGAAATAGGTTCTGCTACAGAAGATTTACAGTCTCCTCCAGATGAAAAATCTGTACAAGGACGTGATTTGCTAACAGGTAAACCTAAACAAGTTCAAATATCTTATAGAGAAATAGCGAAGGCTTTAGACAAGTCTATTCTGCGTGTTGAAGATGCGGTTATGGAAACCTTATCCCAAACACCACCAGAATTAGCTGCAGATATTTATAACACAGGTATCTACCTTGCAGGCGGTGGCTCTATGTTACGTGGATTAGATAGAAGGTTGTCTCAAAAAACCGACCTGCCCGTTTACATTGCCGAAGATCCATTACGTGCCGTAGTACGTGGCACAGGTATTGCGCTAAAGAATTTAGAACGCTACAAGAGTATATTAATTAAGTAAGGGGTTATTTATAAACAACCCCTTAATTATTAGTAAATATATAAAAGAAAAATCGAGAAGCATTTGTTAATGATAATCGATATATTTTTAAGAAAATTATCAAAGTAACCTACGTTAGGGCTACCTTGGTCAACATGTTATTATCGAGTAAAAATATAGGGGTGAATGCAACAGATTATAAATTTTTTAATCAGGTATAAAATATTCTTACTTTACCTTTTTCTTTTATTGATTTCTTGCATTTTTACATTTCAATCGCACTCGTACCATCAATCTAAATTTTTAAATTCTTCCAACTACATAACCGGAAGCCTCTATACATTTTCAGACAATATTACTTCATATTTTGAATTAAGAGAAGAGAACAACAAACTTGTTGAGGAAAATAAAAGACTTAGAAGCAAGCTATTTAACAATGTTGTGCTTTCACCTGCTCTCATAGATTCAACTTCTGTAAAATATGAAGTTACCAGAGGTCGCGTAATCAATAACAGCTATGCCGATCAGCGTAACTACATCACTATCAATAAAGGCGAAAATGATAGTATCTTTCAAGATATGGGCGTTATTACCGATAAAGGAATACTTGGTATCGTAGAAAACACATCAGATAACTTTTCTACGGTACAAAGTATTTTAAGTGACAAATCTAACATTAACGCAAAAATCAAGAACTCTAATCATTTTGGCTCTTTAGTTTGGGAAAATACTAGAGATTATAATGTTGTTCAATTAATTGATATTCCAAGATTGGTACCTCTTACAATTGGCGACACCATTGTTACGGGAGCCATGAGCAGCATATTCCCTGAAAACATCCCAATTGGAACAATTAAGCGATTTGATTTGGACAATTCAAAAAGTTTCTATTTTATAGATGTAGAACTGTTTAATGATATGACCAATATTGATAATATTTATATCATTAGAAACCTAAATCGTAAAGAAATTTTAGAATTAGAAGCAGAAACAGAAGCCAATGATTAACAGTACGTCATTTTTAATTTTGCTCCGATTTATTTTATTGGTACTCCTTCAGGTTTTAGTATTCAATAAACTAAATTTCTTCGGCTATATCAATCCGCTAATATATATTCTATTTTTGTATTGGTATCCGATCAAACAAAATAGAACCTCCTTTTTACTATTATGCTTTTTCTTAGGCCTATGCGTAGACATTTTTTCTGACACACTTGCCATTAACGCTGCAGCCACTGTGACCATAGCTTATCTAAGACCAACTATTATGCGTTTTGTCTTTGGTGTAAATTATGAATTTCAAAGTTTTAAGTTAAACAACAGTACCAAGGCACAACAATTTACCTTTTTAGCGTTATTGATTATAATACATCACTTGGTATACTTTACATTAGAAATTTTTAGTTTTTCGAATAGCTTGTTAATTTTACAAAAAACAGTAATTGTAAGTATTTCTACATTAATCTTAGGAATGTTGTTCATTACATTATTCAGCAGTAAAAAAGAATGAGAAAAATTCTTTTATCTTTAATCATAGTTGTCATCGCAATTACCTTTTTGGGAAGGCTATCCTATTTGCAAATTTTCAGCTTTTCTGCAGAGCAAGTTTTAGAAGACCCGGCGATAAAAGCAATATACGATTACCCAGAACGAGGTTACATCTACGATCGTAACGGTCAACTTTTAGTAGGTAATGATCCTGCATACGATGTCATGGTTATTCCACGAGAAGTTCAACCTTTAGATACCTTGGAATTTTGCGGGCTGCTCGGAATTGACAAGGTAAAATTTATTGAAAAATTAAGAAAGGCTAGGGTATATTCCCCACGGTTACCTTCTGTTTTGGTACCCCAACTTTCAAAGCAGGATTACGCAATGCTACAAGAGAAGATGCGTAAGTACAAGGGCTTCTATATTCAAAAAAGATCATTGCGTTATTATGACACTTCAAGTGCAGCAAATGTTTTGGGTTACATTAGTGAAGTAAATGAAAGTGATTTAGCGGTCAATAAATATTATGTACAAGGAGAACTAAAAGGTAGAACCGGTGTAGAGCGCTACTATGAAGACCTATTAAGAGGCCGAAAAGGCGTTCAATATATACAGAAAGATAGGTTTAATAGAGACATAGGCCCATATAAGAATGGAACTATAGATACCCTACCAGAACAAGGAAAACAAATAAGCATTACTATTGACAAGACCTTACAAGAATACGGTGAATTGTTGATGAATGGTAAAAGAGGCGGGATTGTAGCCATTGAACCTGCCACCGGCGAAATTCTTTCCATGATATCTGGACCTACCTATGACCCTTCGTTGCTTGTAGGAAGAGAGCGTTCTAAAAATTATACGAAACTCTATAATGATACAATAGCGAACCCAACTTGGGATCGCTCTATTCATGCCCAGCAGCCTCCTGGATCACCTTTTAAAGCCCTTAATGCCCTAGTTGCCCTGCAAGAAGGTGTTATTGATGAAACCACAAAAATTCAGTGCTATAACGGTTTCTATGTAGGACGAAAGAAAAAAGGCTGCCATTGTGGGGGCGGATTGCGTGACGTTCATACCGGAATCTACCTTTCCTGCAATGCCTTTTTCGCAGGTGCCTTTAAAAAAATATTTGAAAAATTTGAAACTACGGACGAAGGCATGGATGTATGGGAAAAACATTTACGCAGCTTTGGCCTAGGCGACTATCTTGGGTATGATCTGCCCTTTGGTCAAAAAGGACGTATACCTAGTAAAGAATACTATGACAAATGGTACGGTGATAACAGATGGAGCTCATCCTATATCATTTCTAATTCCATAGGGCAAGGTGAAATATTGACAACCCCCATTCAATTGGCAAATATGACCGCGGCAATTGCCAATAAAGGATATTATTTCACCCCACATATCCTTAAAAAGATTGAAGGCAAAGCTATTACAGCACCTAAATTTACAGAAGCCAAACATACAACTATAGATCCTAAACATTTTGAGCCCATAGTTAAAGGTATGGCAGAGGTATACACCAAAGGTACTGCAAGAAGGCTTCAAATACCGGGTATTGAAGTTGCAGGCAAAACAGGTACAGTTGAAAATTTTACTAAAATTAACGGAGTACGAACACAACTTACAGACCACTCGGTTTTTGTTGCCTTTGCTCCTGTAAATAATCCTAAAATTGCTATGGCCGTATACATTGAAAACGGATATTATGGCTCTAGATATGCAGGGCATATTGCTTCACTTATGCTTGAAAAATATTTAAAAGGAGAAATTACCAGAACCGATCTAGAAAAGAGAATACTTGAAAGAACATTAGAAGCAGAATACGCAAAACCACACAGCGGGGAAAAGTTTAAAATTAACGAACGTGTCTGGTAGAAGTATCTTAAAAAGAATTGATTGGCTAAGTGTACTCATCTATTTAGCACTTGTACTTATTGGCTGGATCAATATATACTCTAGTACATTCATCGACGAACAAAGTTCAATCTTTGATATTGGCACACGTTATGGCAAGCAATTGTTTTTTATTGGAGTAAGTTTAGTTTCCATAGTAATCATTCTTGCCCTAGAGGTTAATTTTTATGAACGCTTTTCGAGTCTTTTTTACTTACTATCCATGGTCTCATTACTGGGGTTATTTGTTTTTGGAAAAACAATTGCCGGGGCAACATCTTGGTATGATCTTGGCTTTTTCAACTTACAGCCTTCTGAACTAGCAAAAGTGGCAACCGCGCTTGCTCTTGCTAAATACCTCAGCGATATACAAACGGACATTAAACGTAGAAAAGATCAATTCTTTGCGCTTTTAATTATACTGGTGCCAGCAATTTTAATTATACCGCAACCAGACCCCGGCAGTGCGCTAGTTTTCTTTGCCATGATCTTTGTCATTTTCAGAGAAGGTCTACCGCTATATTATTTGGTTATTATACTGAGTTTGATCCTCGTATTTGTCACTACCCTAATGTTTGGTACCGTTTGGCTTATAATTGGTTTAGTTTTAATGATTATACTGCTATATACTCTAAAACGCAAATCATTAAAAATTCCGGTGATACCACTAAGCTTAATTAGTGTAGCCATCATTCTTTTCTCTCTTTCTGTAAATTTCGTTTTCAATAATGTCTTTGAACAACGCCACAGAGATCGCTTTAGCTTGTGGCTACGATTAGAAAAAGACCCAAAAAAATTAGAGCAGATCAGAAGATCTATAGGATACAATACCTATCAATCTGAAAAAGCAATTGAATCTGGCGGATTCTTCGGAAAAGGTTTTCTGGAAGGAACACGAACAAAAGGAGATTTTGTACCTGAACAAGATACCGATTATATTTTTAGTACTGTAGGTGAAGAATGGGGATTTTTAGGCACAGCAACCGTAATTATTCTCTTTACCGTCCTATTTCTTAGACTAATTTCTTTAGCTGAAAGACAGAAAAATGCCTTTGCTAGAATGTATGGCTACGGGGTCATTTCAATCCTACTCATCCATTATTTTATCAACATAGGCATGGTTATAGGCATTCTACCTACTATTGGTATTCCCTTGCCCTTTTTTAGCTATGGTGGATCGGGGCTTCTATTCTTTACTATTCTACTCTTTATTTTCTTAAGGCTGGATACGAACAGGTTAAAAGAGAGTTTCTAAAACTTCCATACGGTTGTATTTTTGCTACCTTCGAAAGCATTTTGCTGCTTTTCCGGTAGTTCCACAAAAAAGTCTATTCCCGTTTCTTTTTCTATATCATCTACAGACACCACAAAATTCCTTAAAGAGGTAACTTGAGGCTTGTTCGGTATTAGAAATGACAACGCATATATCTTCTCTCCCTTTTTACGGACAATAATCTTATAGAATACATCTGGCACATCTACATCTTCTTGTCCTATCTCTTCTAATCCGTTTTCTAAGACTCCGCCTGTAAATACATATAATGTTCCATACTGTTTTGCCCAGCGTCTTGTTTGCTGCTCTAGGTCATTCCAAATACCTGCATTGAATTCTCTGTCTTGCGGACTTATATTACTAGTATAAAACGTTTCGTTATATGCTTGCAAAGAAAATCTACGATCACCAGCAGGTACTAAATGCCCGCGGTCATAACCCGACCCTTTATAATTTCGCCAATCTGCAGATTTAGAAGAAACAAATGGATCTTCTATAAAATATGGACGTTTCCTATCATCATAGGTCAAATGACTTTTACGCAACGTGTATGCCACCCATTCTGCCTGTTCATAAGGTTCATTGTATGATAACGTAAAATGCTCATGCTTTACAATTTCGCCGGTTGTAGACATCGGCAACAGCTCAATAGGAAAATTATTGGCCGTAATATCTTCTTTACTATTAGAATATGTAGCGGGCGTATAAAAGTTTTCGAACAACCAAAAACCAATGATACAAACCAGCATTAAAATACTATAAACCGTTCTACTATTTTTGGGGTATGCCATACCTCAAAATTACCTAATTTTGTAAGATATTAGGTAAATTACCGACCAAGAAACCTAGTAAACAAAGTCTAAACGAAAGGAAAATTATGATGTTAACTTGGAAGGATGTAATTCATTTTTCAGTAAATGGCAACCCTGAACCTGACAAAAGAGTTGAAAAAACAGAACAAGAATGGAAAGAGGTTTTGACCCCTGAACAGTTTAGAGTTACTCGAAAAAAAGGTACTGAAGCTCCGCATTCCGGTGCGTTATGTACTGCTCACGATGCCGGCAAATATGAATGTATTTGTTGCGGTACGCCTTTGTTCGATTCTACTATAAAATTCGAATCTGGTACCGGCTGGCCAAGCTTTACGCAACCTATTAAGAAAAATGCTATAAAATATCATAAGGATTCTTCTTTTGGGATGATACGTGTAGAAGTACTGTGTAATACTTGTGATGCTCACTTGGGCCATATTTTCCCAGATGGCCCAGAACCTAGCGGATTACGATACTGTATTAATTCTGAATCTATGCAGTTAGAAAAGGAGGAATCTCATGACTAATAACAATTTAGAAGTCGCCACGGTTGGTGGTGGCTGCTTTTGGTGTACCGAAGCGGTATTTCAAGAGGTAAGAGGTATACAAAAAGTAGTTTCTGGATATACTGGTGGTAAAGCACCGGGTAGACCTACCTACAGAGAAATTTGTTCTGGACTAACAGGACATGCAGAAGTAGTTCAGATTACTTTTGATCCTGCTATAGTTTCGTATGACGATATTTTAATTATTTTTATGACAACACACGACCCTACCTCCTTAAACAGGCAAGGTGCCGATGCCGGTACTCAATATCGTTCTGTCATTTATTTTCATAATAATGAACAAGAGAAAAAAGCAAAAGTAGTATTACATGAAATGCAAGTAGTATATGAAGAGCCTATTGTCACTGAATTAAGTCCTTTAGGCATTTTCTACGATGCAGAAGAGTATCATCAAGATTATTATAAGAACAATTCTGAACAAGGGTATTGCCAGGCTGTAATCAACCCTAAGTTGGCAAGACTTAGAAAGCTACATACAGATAAGCTTTTAGATAAGTAACTAATCCATAAGCAAGACTACAAGACATTGAATTGAGTATTTTATTTAAATTTTGAAGCAAGCCTTGGAATATTTATACCTAGATTATCGAATAAAAAAATAGGTGACGGTAAACTAATAATGTTCGCAAACCGAGTGAATATAAAATTCTTGTAATATAAAAAAAAGCCGCTACATGAACTATGTAGCAGCTTCTATTTTTTTAAGAAACTGTTTAATTTTTTACACTAGCCAATTTACCTTGTTTAATGTTGGTCATTTTTAAATCTTCTAAAACGTTTACCGCCTCTTCTACATAAACATCTTTAGCTAAGTTTTTATGCCATCTGTTACGCTTTTCGCGCAATACAGAATCCTTGGCAAACAATTGCTCCTCATATCCTAAAGACTTAAATGTAAGCTTAGAATCATAATCAGTTAAGGTTTTAAAATAATTGGACTGCTCTTTATCCTTATTCTTTTCTTCCTTATAAGTATTAAAATTTAAAGAAATCTCCGTTTCATCTTGCTCAGCCTTTAACCATTTTGCATTCTCCTCAATTAATTTTATTTGTTGATTAGCTGCCATCCTCTTTTCACTATGGGCAATGGTCTTTTCATAATTAATATAACCATCCCAAGGCTTGTAATCTGCAGGAGTGATTTTATCCCATCCTAAAGGGTTAGACTGATCTCTTTCCCCTAAATCAATATAGCTATATCTGTCCGGCACAACAATATCACTCTTAACCCCTTCTAATTGTGTAGATCCACCATTTATTCTATAGAACTTCTGAGTCGTAATTTTAATTGCACCTAAATCTCCGTGTTCATTACTGCGCAACATATTATTCAACGGAATAACGTTTTGTACTGTTCCCTTTCCAAAGGTCTGCTTGCTTCCTATTACAATAGCTCTTTTATAATCTTGCATAGCAGCCGCTAATATCTCAGATGCAGAAGCAGATAATTCGTTTACCAGAATTACCAATGGACCATCCCATTGAATTCTTTCATCTTTATCGTCATAAATATCTTTACCTTTATCCTTAGATTGAACTTGAACGATCGGGCCAGCTTTAATAAACAAACCTGCCATTTCAACCACCGTTTTTAAAGATCCTCCACCATTATCACGTAAATCAAGGATGAGACCTTCCATGCCCTCTTCTTTTAAGCGCTCTACTTCTTTAGCTACATCTGTAGCCGCATTTCTTTCGCTGTAATCGTTGAAATCAACATAGAATTTTGGTAGGTTGATTATTCCGAATTTCTCTTGACCTTTAATTATATTAGCAGATTTTGCGTAAGACTCTTCTAACTCTACAACATCTCTTGTTAAAGAAACGACATCTAAAGAACCATCTACTTTTCTAACGGTCAAATCTACAATAGTACCTTGAGCACCTTTAATCAATTTAATGGCATCATCTAAACGCATACCTACAATATTGATGGGCTCTTCTCCATTCTGACCTACTTTGATAATTTCATCACCAACTTCTAATCGCTGATCTCTCCATACCGGACCACCAGAAATAATCTCTACAATTTTTGCGCCCTCAGATTTTTTCTGAAGTCTTGCTCCAATACCTTCGAATTTACCAGACATGCTGGTATCAAACTTTTCTTTTTCTTCTGGAGCAAAATAAAACGTATGTGGATCAAATTCATCTACAATAGTGTTGATATACTGAACAAACCAATCTTTCCTTTCCAAACCTTCCACAAAATCAAAGAACTCGTCTAATGTTTTTTCAGTTGATTCCCTAGATTCAAGTTCCGCCTCTTTTGGAGTATGGGCAGAGTGGTCATGATCATCGTTTAGTTCCACATTACTCAATCCTGTCACCGTTTCTCCGTTTTCATGCTTCTTAGCTGAAACAACCTCCTGTTCCATATGAGAAATTTTAGAATCATAAGTACCTAAGGTTGCATATTTTAACTGCTTTCTCCAACGTTCTTTTAATTCTTCCCTATTTGCTGCAAATGGTTCCTCATCATATTTAATACTGATGCTTTCATTCTCAGAATAATTAAATGGTTTCTCAAGAACTTCTTTGTAAATACCCTTAGCATCTGCCATGCGTTGCATCAATCTATCGTATACCACATTAAAAAAAGTGATATCAGTATTTTTAAGTTCATCGTCAATTTGATATTTGTACTTTTCAAACTCTGCAATATCTGAGGCTATAAAATATCTTTTTGTTGGATCAATTACATCAATAAAATCTTCAAAAACCTGAACGGAGAAATCATCATTAAGTTCTTTTGGCTCATAATGACCTTTTTCTAATACATAAGTAATAAGATCTAACAACAACTTATCCTTATCGTCATTTTCAAAAGTCTTATTGGTAAAACTACATGATGCAACAGCTGCAAGCATCAGCAATAGTACATAGGCTAAATTTCTTTTCATAAAATTATCTTTTACTTTCCTTTTCAATATCTCATAATTTGAGGGTTATAAGCGGCATTAAATGCTACTTAAACCTCTAAGGTAAAGAAAAAACCATGCCATTTAAATCTGCTTAGAATTAATTTTTTGTTAAACGGCTTTTCAGGCTTATCATATTTAAAAACGTATTTTTACTACAGAAAGTATATGCTATGGAAAAACCATTGATTTTAGTAACAAATGATGACGGAATTACCGCACCTGGTTTACGCATGCTTATCTCTATTATGAAAAAAATAGGAGATGTGGTTGTGGTAGCACCAGATAGTCCTCAATCTGGCATGGGGCACGCTATTACCTTAGATACGGCCCTTTTCTCCAAAAAAATGAAAATTGATCTTGACCAAGATGCCATTGACGAATATAGTTGTAGCGGTACACCGGCAGATTGTGTAAAATTAGCACTGCAAGAAATACTACCTAAAAAACCTGATATCTGCGTTAGCGGTATTAACCACGGCTCTAATTCATCTATCAACGTAATTTACTCAGGCACCATGAGTGCTGCTGTTGAAGCCGGCATAGAAGGAATTCCTGCCATTGGTTTTTCTTTATGTGACTACAGTTGGAACGCTGATTTCTCTCAAGCTCAAGGTTTTATCCATACTATTGTCTCTGAAGCTTTAGAGAACGGTATACCAAAAGGCACCGTGTTAAACGTCAATATACCTAAGCTTACAAAAGAAGAGCTAAGGGGCATTAAAATTTGCAGACAGGCAAAAGCAAATTGGAAAGAAAAATTTGATAAACGCACCAACCCCATGGGTAAAGACTATTACTGGCTCACCGGTGAGTTTGAATTATTGGATAAAGGTGAGGATACTGACGAATGGGCATTAGCCAACGGATATATTTCTGTTGTTCCTACGCAATTCGATTTAACTGCCCACCACGTAATTCAAGAATTAAATACCTGGGATTTTTAGCATAACTTAAATAATATCGCTCAACTATTTTAGATGAATACCAAAAAAGAAGTTCTAATAGGTTTTATAGTAGGCATTATTGCAAATGTTCTAGGCACCCTTCTATACATTCTTATTTTCTCAGATTTAAGCATTATTGAAACGTACGAAGCCGCTGTTAGACAAGAACATGTTGGCAGTCTTTTGGCATTAGGCGCTATACTTAACCTAGTGGCCTTTTTCGGTTTCCTAAAAATTAAAAGAGACCATAGAGCTAAAGGGGTTTTAATAGCTACCATCTTAACCGCATTCTTGATTCTTTACTACAAAGTTTTTTAATATGAAGTACTATATTATAGCAGGTGAAGCTTCTGGAGATCTTCATGGTTCTAATCTAATTAAAGCGCTGAAAATACAAGATACGCATGCCGATATTAGATGTTGGGGCGGTGATTTAATGCAGCAAGCCGGCGGAACTTTGGTCAAGCATTATAAAGCTTTAGCATTTATGGGATTCATAGAAGTAGTTCTAAACCTAAATGCCATTTTTAAAAATATTAAATTCTGTAAACAAGATATTGCCGCATTTAAGCCAGATGCCATTATTTTTATTGATTATTCAGGCTTTAATTTACGAATTGCAAAGTGGGCCAAAGAAAACAACTTACTAACCAACTATTATATCTCTCCTCAAATATGGGCATCTAGGGAAGGTAGGATCAAAAAGATAAAGGCGACAGTTGACCATATGTATGTGATACTGCCTTTTGAAAAAGAATTTTACGAAAAGAAACATCATTACCCTGTCAACTTTGTAGGGCATCCTCTGCTTGACGCCATTGCAAATAGACCAGAATTAAATGAAAGCAACTTTAGATCCAATCACGGCATTGCTCCTACAAAACCCATTATAGCATTATTGCCCGGTAGTAGAAAACAAGAGGTTCAGAAAATGTTGTCGCTTATGCTATCTTTAACAAATGACTTTACCGAGTATGAATTTGTAATTGCAGGCGCACCTAGTTTAGATACCGATTTTTACGCTGATTTTCTTACCGATGCGAATGTAAAGTTCATTCAAAATAAAACATACGACTTACTTTCTTTATCCACTGCCGCCTTAGTTACCAGTGGCACTGCTACCTTAGAAACTGCATTATTTAAAGTACCACAAGTAGTATGTTACAAAGCTAACTGGATTTCTTACCAAATTGCCAAACGTATCATCACCTTAAAATATATCTCTTTGGTCAACTTGATCATGCAAAAGGAAGTTGTAAAAGAATTGATACAAGATGATTTTACCAAACAGAACCTAAAGAAGGAATTAAGCTTGATTTTAGATGGTGAAGCCAGAACAAAACAATTGGCTTCTTATGATGAGCTCATTCAAAAGCTGGGCGGATCTGGTGCTAGTGCCGCTGCCGCTTCATTAATCATTAAAAATGCCAAAATCTCTTAGTCTTATTAATTTTAAAAAATAATTCTATAATTTTGGAGTTACACGTACCAAAGAATACACCCTATTTTATGCGCATACTAACAAGTCTTCTTATTGTTTGCTTTTTAGCCAGTTGCGGAGCTAAAAAGACCAGCTCTTCTGATAAAGAGCGTAAAATATCTGTGGCTGCTGCAAATAAGGCTAGAACAGGCAGTGTTATCACCCCGGCAAAAATAGAAGAACGAAGGGCAACTACTTATAAAAACCATTCAAAGGCAGACGAAATCATTAATACCGCGCTCTCTTTTTCTGGTACACGCTATAAGTTTGGAGGTACTACAAAAAAAGGAATGGATTGCTCCGGCCTACTATATATTTCTTTTGGCGAACATGATGTACAACTACCTAGAACCTCTATTCATATGGCAGAAGAAGGACATCGTGTCACGGTAAAAAATGTAGAAAAAGGAGATTTACTGTTTTTTAAAACAACTAGGGGCTCTAAACGCATTAATCATGTTGGTATGGTGGTAGGTACTGATAACGACGAAATTACTTTTATACACGCATCAACATCTCGTGGGGTAACCGTATCATCTTTAAAAGACGGGTTTTGGAATCAAGCATTTGTAAAGGCCACAAGAATACTATAACATGAAGCTCTTAGCGTTTATTCCTATCAGATTAACGCTTTTACTCATCCTTGGAATCTTAATAGGCTATTTTTTTCAAATCGATCCGCAATATCTATTACTATCCACCGTATCTCTTTTTCTACTACTTGCTGCAATTTTTTTATTTGAAAAGAATACAAAATCGGTTTTGTTTGGCTGTATTGCCGCGCTGACATTTATATCATTAGGTAATTATTGCTACACTGCTGCACAGCCCATTAATTCTAGTAACCACTACAGCAACTTTACTACCCCACATAACGAAAAGTGGACATTAAAAATTAAAGAGGTATTAAAACCTAATCAGTTTTCGACCCGGTTTATTGCCTCTGTAAAAAACATAGGCAATGAGCTTGTCAGTGGCACTATTCTTCTTACTATACCCAAAGATTCATCGCATTTAAGATTAGAAATTGATGATGAAATTGTAACCTTTTCGCAGGTTCTCCCCATTAATACACCTTTAAATCCAAATCAATTTAATTACAAGAAGTATTTGAAAAATCTGGGGGTATATCACCAAATGAAAATTACTGGTAAGCAACTTATAAAAACTAAAAATTCAAATACCACATTAAGAGGTCTTGCTTCTAAAACTCGAAACCATATAATTTCAAAACTAAGGCAAGAGAATTTTGGAGCTGATGAGTTGGGTGTTATACAGGCTTTATTATTGGGCGAGCGCTCATATATTTCTAAAGAAACCTATACTGATTACCAAAAAGCAGGTGCCGTACATATTCTAGCAGTATCAGGTCTGCATATTGGAATTCTACTAATAATCATACAGTTTTTATTGCGTCCGCTGAATAATACTCCAAATGGCAGAACTATTATCCTTATGCTATCCGTTCTCTTTTTATGGATTTTTGCCTTCATTGCAGGATTGTCTGCCAGTATCATTCGCGCAACAACCATGTTTACTTTCGTAGCTTATGCCCTATATTTAAACAGACCTCACAATTCATTCAATATTCTAGCGCTTTCTATGCTATTCATCCTGTTATTCATAAATCCTAATTTGTTATTTCAAGTCGGGTTTCAAATGAGCTATGCGGCAGTTTTTGCCATACTTTGGATATTTCCAATACTTAGAGACCTATGGTTTCCTAAGCATAAAGTGGCACGTTATTTTTGGCAATTGCTTTGTGTTAGTATCGCCGCACAATTAGGCGTTCTACCAATTAGTTTATTCTATTTCCACCAATTCCCAGGACTTTTCTTTATCTCTAACTTAGTCATTGTACCCGCTTTGGGTATTATCCTAGGCATGGGCATTTTGGTCATTTTACTATCTCTATTCAACTGGTTACCCTCTCAAATAGCCTGGTTATATAATAACATTATTGGACTAATGAACAGCCTTATTGCTTGGGTTGCTCAACAAGAAAATTTTATTTTTAGTAGCATTTCCTTTGATTCAATGCAATTGTTGCTCGCCTATATTGTTCTTGTTATGGGGGTTGAACTATACGCTAAGTTTAGCTTTAAAAGAATCATATTTCTGTTAAGTAGCATTCTTTGTTTTCAGGGGTACACTGTTTATGAAGAGTTGCAAGCCAATAATACATCAGAAGCTTTAGTGCTACACCAAACTAAACAGAGTTTTATTTTTAATAAAAACGGGCAAAAATTGTCCATCCTAACAAATTCCAAAGACATTCCTAACTATCTAATTTCTGATTACAAAACTGCTCAACGTATAGCTTCCGTTCAGTATGATTCTTTAAAAAACAGCTATTGGTTCCAAGAAAAGAAGCTTTTAATTATTGATAGCTCAGGAATATATCCGAAGTCAACAGCAAACAACGTATTATTAACACAATCACCAAAAATTAATCTAGACAGATTAATAGATAGTATACGGCCCCATAAGATTATAGCAGACGGAAGCAACTATAAAAGTTACATTGACCGCTGGAAAACCACTTGCCTAAAAAATAAAATCCCTTTTCACTACACAGGTGAAAAGGGAGCTTATTATCTGAAGTAAAAAACACTGTAGGTGATACTACTACAAGTTAAATTTTAGAAATATATAATTAATGTACTTTGCCCATCATCTTTTTAATTAGCGGCGAGGCAATAAGTACAATAAGCGCTGCACCCAGAGCATATTTAGCAACAAGACCAAACCCATCTGTATAAACCCCTAAGGTCTCTAGACCTCCAACATTCTTATCTGTACTTTCTATGGCCAACTGCTTACCAATAAAACCTACTATTTGAAAAGCGAACGCCGAAGCTAAAAACCATATTCCCATCATAAAGGCAACAATACGTTTAGGTGACAAATCGGTGATTTTGGACAAGCCTACCGGAGACATGAACAACTCACCTACCGATATTAAAAAGTACATAATCAACAAATACGAAAATGGTACCATGCCGTTGGCATCAGCATTACCGCTGCTCATTGAAAGTATTAAAAAACTTATACCTGCAAATGCCAAACCTAAACCAAACTTATAAGGTGTTCTAGGATCTAGATTTTTCTTCTTTAAATAGGTGAACAACATTGATATTGGAATTGAGAGTATAATTATATACATTGAATTTAATGCATTTGTCTGTGATGCATCTATAAATGTTAAGTTAACATTACGTGCCGCAAACAAGGTTATAATACTCCCGGAAAGCTCATGAAAACCCCAGAAAATTGTGATAAAAAATGTAAATAAAATAGCTACTATCAATTTTTTACGTTCATCTGAAGTAGCATTGATCAATATTTTCAAAAGAAATACACCAATTGCTATTGCAATTAAATAGAAGATAATATTCACAATATTATTGCCTTCTAAAAAACTTCCTTTTTCCCCTAAAGATTTGTAAGCAGAAAGTAAATAGGCAATTACCGGTACTGATAATACCGCTAAAATTGGAATCATTAAACCCTGCTTTACTCCTAATATTGGCTTATCTAAAATAGTATCGGTCGGTGGCAATCCTTTATCTCCAAATACATTCTTACTTATACCACTCCAAAAAGCGATCAAACCTAGTAACATACCAATACCTGCAAGACCAAAACCGTAATGCCATCCGTAGGTTTTACCTAACCATCCACAAAGTAATGGCGCAATAAACCCTCCAATATTAATACCCATGTAAAAGATGACAAAACCCGAATCTTTACGAATATCGCCTTCTTTATAAAGCGACCCTACGAAGGTTGAAATATTTGGCTTAAAAAAACCGTTTCCAACCACAATTAAAGCTAACGCTATAAAGAAAGCATAATTATTTTCTACGGCTAATACAAAATGACCAAAAGCCATTAATATACCACCCAAAAAAATAGATTTACGCATACCCAATATCTTATCTGATATACGACCTCCAATAACTGTAGACGCATAAACCAATGAACCATATGAAGCATATACCGCTGCCGCAGCAAAATCTCTAGTAGCTAGTGCCTCAAACACGACATTTACCATGTAAAGTGTTAGCAGTGCACGCATGCCGTAGAAACTAAATCGTTCCCACAATTCAGCAAAGAATAAATAAAACAAACCCTTTGGGTGCCCGAATAACTGTGGTTCTTCGATTGGCTTAATCGTATTTTCCATATAATTAATTTAAATATTTTGAGTCGTTAGTAAGTTTAAAGTTTTTCTTTTATGAAATTGGTCATCTTATTGAAGAGGTGAATTCTTGTATTTCCACCATAAATTCCATGATTTTTATCTGGATAGATTCCCCAATCAAATTGCTTATTTGCCTGTATTAATGCTTCGATCATACGCATTGAATTTTGCACATGCACGTTATCATCTCCCGTACCATGTATCAATAAATAATCACCTTCTAGCAACTGCGGATAATTGAATGGCGAGTTGTCATCATAGCCACTTGGGTTTTCTTGTGGCGTTTGCATGTAACGTTCCGTATAGATCGTATCATAAAAAGCCCATGATGTTACCGGAGCAACCGCAATGGCCATTTCAAAAGTATCGTTCCCTTTTAGAATACAATTGGTAGACATAAAGCCACCATAGCTCCAACCCCAAATGCCGGTTCTGTCGGCATCTATATATGGTAATTCACTTAATTTTTTGGCTGCAGCTATTTGGTCCTCTACCTCATACTTACCCAGTTCTTTCTGAGTAACTTTCTTAAAATCTCTTCCTTTAAATCCGGTTCCACGACCATCTACACAAACAACAATATAGCCTTCTGCCACTAAACCTTGATGCCAGTAGTCATTAGCACCCATCCAACTATTACTTACATTTTGAGACCCAGGACCACTGTACTGATACATAAACAATGGATATTTCTTTGATGGATCAAAATCTTTTGGCTTGATCATATACATATTAAGATCATTACCATTTATAGCTATTGTAGAGAATTCTTTAGGACTTACGGCAAAACTTTTCAATCTTTCTAAAAGCTGTTTGTTGTCCTTAATATCTTTTACTTTCTTCCCATTAATTGCTTTATGCAAAGTATATACCGGGGGCGTTTGCGCATTTGAAAACGTATTAATGAAATAGGTGAAATCTGTACTAAATTTAGCATTATTCGTTCCCTCAGAAACGGCTAATGCTTTCTTGTGACCACCACTACTACTAATATTATACACACCGCGATTAATGGAACCGTTTTCTGTAGATTGGTAATATATTTTATCTCGGCTCTGATCATAACCATAGTATTTAGTCACTTCCCAATCACCTTTTGTAATTTGGTTCATTAAGCTACCATCTTCTGCATATAAATAGATATGGTTATACCCGTCTTTTTCACTTGTCCAGATAAAACTATCGTCTTCCAAAAAAGTAAGGTTATCGGTAATGTCCACATAGGCATCATCTTTCTCCTCTAATAATATAGTTACATCACCTTGCTTGGCGTTTACCGCATACATGGTCAAATGATTTTGGTGCCTATTTAAGGTTTGAACACTCAACATATCTTTATGGTGCATCCATTTAATACGTGGAATATAGTAGGCATTATTTGTGTTAACAGCAGTAATTTTACCACTGGCAACATCTAAAACATGCAGCGTAACTATAGAATTGTTCTCACCTGCTTTTGGATATTTAAATACGTGGGGCTGTTGGTATAATCCACTACCATAAACATCCATAGAAAACTCAGGTACGTTTGTTTCATCAAAACGTAAAAAAGCTATTTTAGAACCATCTGCATTCCACTCAAAAGCACGAACAAATGCAAATTCCTCTTCATACACCCAATCAGTTACCCCATTGATAATCGCATTCTTTACGCCGTCTTCAGTAACTTGTTTGGTTTCTCCGGAAACACTATTGAAAATATAAATATTGTTGTTTTTTACATAAGCAACTTTGCTCCCATCTGGCGACAATAACGGTTCTTGAATTTTATCTGCACTTACTTGAACCACATTTTTAGAGGCTATATCGTACACATAATAAATACCTAGTTTTGAGCGTCTGAATATGGGTTCGATTTCAGTTGAAAGTAAGATCTTTTTTTCATCTGAACTAAATTCATAGGATGAGAAAGAGGAAATATCTGCTAAATCTGCAGACGAAACCACAGTACCTACTTTCTCTAATGTTTTGTAATCGTAGGTGTCAACCGTGGTAATTTGGCTAACTCTATTAGTAGTAAGAACTGTATATTGGGTACCGTTCTTCAGGGACCTAAGGGCGTCCATCCCTTCAGTTCTAAAAGTTCCTTGATAAATATCTGAAACTTGTATTTGTTTTTCCTGTGCCCAAGTCAATACACTGAACAAAAATAATATCAATGTAAACAAGTGTGTTTTTCGCATAAATAAGTGAATTTTGTTAAATCTTTCAAGTTTACCACTATTTACTCAAAAAAACACGCTTTACAGTAAAAAAAGAAAGCGTTTTAACGCTTTGTTCTTATAAAAAAGAATCTTGCCAATATGCGTATCTTTACTACCGCAACAACGTGCAGTATATTTAAAGACCTGCACGTGTTCAAAACATAGAATATTAGTAGAAAGTTATACCTAAATGACCAAACCAATAAGTGGTTTTTCCAAGCTTACGAAAGAAGAAAAAATAGACTGGGTTACCGCAAATTTTACGCAAAACGCAGCGCAATCAAAGAAAATTCTGCAAACGTATTGGAACCAAAACGACAGTGTTCAGCAATTGCATGATGAGTTTATAGAGAATACCATTACCAACCTTTACGTACCCCAAGGCATTGCCCCTAACTTTTTAATTAATGAAACGCTATACGCCATACCTATGGCCATAGAAGAAAGTTCCGTAATTGCCGCAGCAAGCAAAGCCGCTAAATTCTGGTTAAAAAGAGGTGGATTCAAAGCTAAAATACTAGGTACTGAAAAAGTAGGTCAGGTACATTTCATTTTTAAAGGAGATGCTAAAAAGCTAGAATCCTTTTTTACGTACTTAAAACCTGTATTACTAGCAGAAAGCGCTTCTTTAACCAAAAGCATGGAAAAAAGAGGAGGCGGTATCACCGATATTGTCTTAAAAAATAAAACTGATGAACTAGCCAATTATTTTCAACTACACGCTACTTTTGAAACCAAAGATGCCATGGGCGCCAATTTCATTAACAGTTGTTTGGAGCAATTTGCCACAACGTTAAAAAAAGAGGCTACCAGGTACGATGCTTTTTCTAGACAAGAAAAAGATGTAGAAATAGTAATGAGCATACTTTCTAATTACGTTCCCAACTGTACTGTTCGTGCAGAAGTTAGCTGCCCGGTAGAAGATTTAAAGCTCTCAGCAGAATTAACTCCGCAGCAAACTGCTGAAAAGATAATCCAGGCAATTAAAATTGCCCAAATAGAGCCTTACCGTGCGGTTACCCACAACAAAGGAATCATGAACGGTATTGATGCGGTAGTATTGGCTACGGGAAACGACTTTAGAGCGGTAGAAGCTGGTGTACATGCGTATGCGTGTAGAAATGGACGATATAGCAGTCTTACCCATGCCCAAATTGAAAACGGAATTTTTAAATTCTGGATAGAGCTACCATTGGCACTAGGTACGGTTGGCGGACTCACAAACCTACACCCGCTTGTGAAGTTGAATTTAGAAATGCTACAGCGACCATCTGCACAAGAACTGATGCAAATAGTTGCGGTTGCCGGACTTGCTCAAAATTTTGCCGCGGTAAGTTCTTTGGTTACTACAGGAATTCAAAAAGGACATATGAAAATGCACCTTCTGAATATCTTAAACCAACTTGGTGCCAACGAAAATGAAAAAGCCACTTTAACAGAATATTTTAAAACTAACCCGGTTACCCACCACGGTGTAGAAATTCAATTAAGTAGCATTAGAAAGTAAGTTTTACATTATGACCAAGGAATTTTATAGTAACGGAAAATTATTGCTCACCGGGGAATATGCTATTCTTGACGGTGCAAAAGGATTAGCTTTACCCACAAAATTTGGACAGTCATTAAAACTTAGAAATAAGAACACAGGGACCATACATTGGTTTGGCGTTGACGAAAATGACGATACGTGGTTTTATGCCGAATTTTCTAAGGTCGATTTTAACACCATTACCACCACAGACGAAGCTACCTCTGATCGATTAAAGCAGATATTGACCGAAGCTAAAAAGCTGAACCCAGAATTCTTAACCAAGATTATAGAAAACAGTATTATTGAGACCAAAGTTACTTTCCCTTTGAATTGGGGACTGGGCACTTCTTCTACCTTAATTGCCAATATAGCAATATGGGCAGGCGTAAATCCGTATCAATTATTAGAAACTACCTTTGGCGGTAGCGGATATGATATTGCATGCGCTACACACAACACTCCTATTACCTATCAAAGAAATGACTTTAAACCTATAGTTGACGAAGTTCATTTTAATCCGTCTTTTAAAGACGAATTATTCTTTGTTTATCTAAACCAGAAAAAGAACAGCAGAGATGCCATTAACAGCTACAGAAGTTTAGATTTCAATAAAAAAGCACTTATAACCAAGATTGACGCAATAACAGAAAATATTAAAAAGTGTATTGGCGTAACTGAGTTTGAAGGTTTATTGAACGAACACGAGGCTATTTTATCAGAAACACTTCAAATTTCTACCATTAAAAAAACACTATTCCCTGACTACCCAAGAACTATTAAAAGTTTAGGAGCTTGGGGCGGAGACTTTGTTCTTGCTACAGGAAAAGAAGAAGACACAGTATACTTCAAGAATAAAGGTTACAAAACCATACTCCCCTTTTCAAAAATGATCTTATAAAAAAAGAGCATCCAAAATAGATGCTCTTTTTTTATATTGATTTTAAAGCTACTACTAGTAAAATGTAGCTCTTTTATCTTCAATTTCAGAACCTTCTTTCAACGCGTTGTATACCGCAGTGTTTACACGACTAGCTGCTCCTGTTTTTAAAGCATTGGCATATACACTATAGTTATCCAATTTAGGAGCTTCGGTTTTCTTTATGATTTCTATTTTGAAAACACCAGTGTTTCCTTGAATTAACCCTGAAGTTGCTCCAGTAGCCATGCCATAAGCAGTACCTACTACTACAGGCTCACTGCCTGCTCCAGGAATTGTTGGAGATTTCACGGTTAGTGCTGAAGCATTAGAAATGCTTACACCGTTATCTGCTGCTATTGCACCCATATCCTTATTCTGGTTTGCTGCAATTATTTGTGCTGCCTTACGCTCTTTTCTAATAATAGGTAAAACAAGTACAGAAGCATCTTCAACACTCATTACACCTTCAGCATAACTACCGGTCAATTGAACAACCGCATAACCATTGTTAATATTGAACCTTTTTACATCACCAACCTCAGTGTCTTCATTAAACGCCCACTGAACGATATTTCTTTGATTGCTTAAACCAGGTAAGTTTTCATCTAAAACCTTAATTTTATTTACAGGTCTTACTACGTATTCATCTTTCTTAGCCAAAGTTGAAAATGTACTTTCATCGTCTATAGTTTCCATTTCAAATTTCGTAGCACTTGTATACAATGTATTAATTGTTTCTTCTGATGCCACTATTTCTCTAACCACAGTTGCTACTTGAACAACATCTTCCTTATCATCAATTCTAATAACGTGAAAACCGAAATCTGTCTCTACCAAGCCAATTGCCCCTTCTTTATTATTAAATGCAAAGTCATTGAATTTAGGTACCATAACCCCTCTTTGGAAATACCCTAAATCTCCACCATTAGGCGCAGAAGGACCATCTGAGTTATCTCTTGCCAATTCTGCAAATACTACTCCAGACTTCTTAGCTTCTCTTAATAATTCTTTAGCCTTAGTTTCTGCCTCCTCTTTTGTTCTTGTAACTGCAGGATTAGCCCTAGTTGCCCCTGTGTAAGCCAATAAAATATGACTAGCTTTTACAGAACCATTTGGCTTTCTAGCAATCATTTTAGAAATCTTATATGTATCCCCATCTTTGTAAGGACCGTAGATTTGACCAACGTTTAAATTCATTAACGTATCTGCAACGCTAGAAGGTAAATTTTTCTTCGCTTTGTAAATGGTATCGAATTTAGTATCAGAATATCTATCTAAAAATGCGGTAACGTCTGTAGTATTTCTAAAACCTTTAATGGTGTCATTACGATCTGTTTGAGCATTGTACTCAACAGTATCATCTAAAAGCTTGGTAATTTCTTCTTTAATGGCCGCTTGATCAGCATCAGACGGTTTCTCCTGAAAATACACATACTGCAAATCTCTTGCAGGATCTTGTTTGTATTCCTCTTTGTGCTTGCTAACATAATCAGCAATCTCACTTTTGGTAACATTAATAGTACTGTCCGGAATAGCAGCGTAAGGTACTCTTACATACTTAATATCCATTTTTTCGTTAGCCAATTTATAATCTAGCTCACCTTCTTTCAAGGTAGCACCAACACCAGCTCTTACCAGATTGAAGTAAGTTTGCTCCTTTGCCAATTGAATGATTTCATCTTCTGTTTGCAACCAAGCTTCATACTGTGCAGGGTTGTTCACTTTCCAATCTGCAACTGTTTGCTTAAACATGTTGGCATCAAACTGACCATTTTGATCTTGAAACTGAGGATTCTGTGCATAACCGGTAGTCCTAAGAAAATCTACAATCTGATCTTGCTCTATACCAATACCTAAATCTTCAAACTGCTCCCCTAAGATGGTCTTTCTTACTTTGTTCTCCCAAACCTGGTTTACCACTTGCATTGAAGATGCCGTTGGACCAACTCTGTTAGAAGCTACTTCAACTTCTTGTCTGAATTCATCAATAGAAATATCTTCTCCATTAATCTCAGCTACTGATGAGCCAACTTTTTCTCCTCCAAAATTACTACTGGTAAAAACCCCAGAAATAACAAATGCAAAAAGTGCCAAACCTATAATCAAGATCAACACTGTTGTACGTTTCCTAATATTTTCTAATACTGCCATTCTTATTAACGTTTAAAATAATCGTTTGTGGTTATTGGGAGGCAAAACTACCATTTTTAATTGAAATAATAAAAACTAAAAAGACTCCTAATTTATTGATTGATGCACTGTTATTCATCTTCCAAAACTTCAATAGAAATCAAATCTATTTTGGTATTGGAAACTTCCAGTACGGTAAACCTATAAGACGCTATGGTGAGCTCTACTTCCTTTTCAGGGATTTCTCCTAATGTATGCACCAGAAGCCCCCCTAAGGTCTCATATTCATCTGATACCGGTAGATTTAACTTATAGTTTTCATTGATACCATCAACTTCTAGCCTTGCCGAGAACAGAAAGTTGCGTTCGTCCACTACTTCTTCCCTTAAGTCTGTTGTATCATGCTCATCTTCTATCTCGCCGAACAACTCTTCTACAATATCTTCAACAGTTACAATACCAGATGTACCGCCATATTCATCTAGCACTACAGCTATACTCTTACGTTTTTTAATTAAAACATTTAATATATCCTGTATTAACATTGTCTCTGGCACAAACTCTACAGGAAGTAGAATACTTTTTATTGTTTTTGGTTTTTTGAAAAGCTCATAAGAATGAACGTAACCTATAACATTATCTACTGTATCATTAAATATCAATATTTTGGAATAACCGGTTTCTGTAAATAATTTTGCCAAATTCTTGGGCGTCTCATGCATTTCTACAGCAACTATCTCAGTTCTAGGAACCATAACCTCACGTGCTTTTACAGCTGCGAATTCTAATGCGTTCTGAAATATCTGTATCTCGGCATCTACCTCATCTTCTTCCATTACAGTTTCCATCTGCTCAGTAATATAATCTCCCAATTCCATTTTACTGAATGCCAGTTGAACTTCATCACCAGAGGTAGCAAATACATGTTTTAGGATAAAATCGGAAATCCAAATAATGAAGTCTGATATCAATGAAAATAAAATGTAAAACAACAATGCAGGAATAGCCAATAACTTCAATAGGTTATTCGCATAAATCTGAAAAAGCACCTTCGGTAAAAATTCCGCTGTTATTAAAATAATAAAGGTAGAAATCAACGTCTGCGTCAACAGACTAAAATCTGTAATAAATAAGGCCAAAAAGGCGTTTTGGGGCACTACACCTACAAACCAATTCATAAGCACATCGCCCATAAAAAAACCATAGATAACTAGAGCTATATTGTTACCAATAAGCATGGTTGCAATAAACTTAGATGGTTTTTTGGTCAACCTTGTCAATATCGAAGCCAAAAAACCTTCTTGTTTTTTCTCTATTTCAATATGGATCTTATTCGCAGAAATAAAGGCAATTTCCATTCCTGAGAAAAATGCTGAAAAAAACAAGGAAAGTATAATGATAATACCGGCCGTACCCACTATTTGTTTTGATTTTCCCGTTTACGTTGTTCAAATTTTTTCCTGTAATTTCTTCTAAACAAGAACATCCCAATAGAAACTATTGCAAAAAAAATGAAAAAATAAGCCATGCTTCTATCCGTATTCCAATCCGTAAAAATCCTGAAAATTGAAAATCCGGCCACTATAATATATAGGTATTCTGTATATCTTAAAATATTAATCATTCTCTTGTTCTTTATTTTCTTTTATCAACATAAGACCATAGGTTTTATGTGCATTTAAAAACTTAAGGTCTTTTTGAATATCCATTCCTTCACCATCCATCACCGTACCATCATCTGGATTGGTAAATGTGAATTTCTCCTGTGTAAATGCCCATTCGTTACCACGATCATAATACAATTGAGACGTTGCTAATTTCTTACCATCATCACTTTTTATAAGTACATTTCCACGTAAATCTACAATAGAAGTCTTAGAATACAACACTCCGTAGTCTGCTTCTATAGTTGTTTTCTCATTTTTTTCATTAAAAATCTCTACCAGCAGGCCTTCCGGGAAGGTTTGGTACGGAAAGGACAATTGCTCAAAATCATTTCTAACAGGACCAGAGAGTACTGCCAGCACTTTTGAAGAACCTTCATCTTCTGACCCTAATTTTTCTGGAGACTCCGTGTAAGTAGCCACAAAATTATCAGCTACACTTCTAGGGTAAACTTGTATGGGAGCTTCTTCCCCAACTCTCTTATATTCATCTAGACAAGATAAAAAAAGCATTGCCATGGTACATACCACGGCAATGCCTTTAAGTTTTTTAATCTGTCTCATTTTTATCTATAAAGAAGGTACTTTCACGCTACCACCAACCCAACAGTTGAACGTAATGGTCTTACCGGCCATACCTGAACTAAAGATCATTTCTTTTGAAGGTGCTTTTGCACTATAACTGTTTGCAGCCTGACTAGAAGAACGACCTAATGACGGATCCACTCTACCAGCTTTCCTTGCCATATCCGCAGCTTTCCAATAGATGGCTCTTTTTTCAAAAGCAGAAGTACCACAACTATTTGCACTTGTAGCATATAAGTTTGCGATCAATAAATATGCACGTCCGTTAGATGGGTTTGCATCAATTGCTTTCTGAGCATAGCTACGAGCTGTAGACTTGCTACCTTTTCTCTTATTAATTACAGCAACTTTATAGGCAATCTTAGATTTTTTATCATTATCGGTCTCTAAAGACAATGCTTTGTCAAAATCTGCAAGAGCACCTTTAGTATCTCCATTCTTCATTTTCAACGTACCACCGTATACATAAGCATCTGCAGATGGATCAAGAGATAATTGCGCTTCAAATAATTTTTGGAACATTGGATCATCTGTACATTCTTTGTTGAACATAAGACCTACCGCTCTTTTCACCCAAACAATATCACCTTTTTTCTCTTCAAAACTCTTTTCATATAAAGGGATAAGATTACTACAATCTGCCAAAGGACCTAATTTAGAATCTATACTACCCGCAATTTTACCGTAATTTTCAGAATAAGAATTATATACTCTTAAACGTGACTTCTCCTTTGAGGTTAAAGTACCGGCTTCTTCTTTAGGTAATAATTTAGAAATTTTACCTGTAAGCTTTTCATTTTCAGACTCTATCTTTTCCGTAACAGCATCGTACACATTAAAAACTTCTTGCAAATCTTTTCTACCTGCTTTGTGCTCATCAACCAAACTTGAGAAATAGATATACAATGCTTTAGGGTTAGTAAAGTTCTCCTGATCATTTATGAAAGCCTCACTCAACATACCGTACATCTTAGCATCATCTGCCATTTTATTATCGTACATCACCATAGCTTTGTCAACATCGGTTTCACCTTGACTAGTCTTAGATGCAAAATGCTTTAACTTATTATCATAAAGCCCCATAAGATCAGTAGCAAATTTTTCCTTGTCGGCGCCTGTAGCTTTTTTCATCTTATCTTTAAGTATACGTTCACCATATACATAGATAGCATTATTTAACTGAGGACAAGCCTCATAGACCATTTTCCATGGCTCATAAGCAGCATCATAATTTTTAACTTTTGCATGCTCAGAAAATATCGACAAGTTTGTCATACATTCAGGATTCTGTGCCTGTGCATTGCTCACCCATATCATTCCTAAGAACATTATTGCCGTGAAGTAAAGTTTCGATTTCATGTTTTCTTTTTTTTAAATGGTTAATGTACTAAATTTTTATTAATTGATCTTTCTTTTCTGGAACCAGCGATCATTTAACGAAAGACCTACATTAAATTTAAAATAGCTCTCTTCGATTAAATTAGCCCTGGTAGTTCCTCTTTTACCAAATTCAAAACCTAAGTTAAGATTCGAGAAACTTCGCCCCAGCGGTAAGCCTAACCCAAAAGTTATGCCAAAGTTATTTATATCAACATCGTTCACCAACATACCGGTTTTATCTAAACGCAAACCTGCGCGGTATGTAACCCGCTTTAAATAACTTGAAAACGAATCATAATCAGGTGTAATAAAAGCCCCTAAAGCAACTGAACTTGCATCTTCGTACATTATACTATCTGCTCCTAAAAAAGAATTTTCAAACGAACTCATTTTTTGAAAACTATATTCAGCACCTACAAACCATTTATAATCTTCCCCATAACCCAAGCCTAAAGTTGTAGTTGTGGGTATCTTTAATTCAGTATTACTTAAATTACGAGCTGCCAAATCCACTTCAACCTCTTCAATTGTACCTCCATTAGCTACAGAAAAAGAACCTATTTGCCTATTGTTCCTAGAAACTAAGTTACCTTGAGTATTTACTCTTATAGAAGAATGCAATCGTTGCCTACCTTTAATAATTGGGGTATAGTTCAAGGCATAGTTAAAATCAAATCCGTTTATTCTTGAACTTCTTCTATCAAAAGTACCGAATTGAATATTTTCTACCTGTTGCAATCGCTCACTATCTAAAGTACCAAAATTGAAATTTACGGTAGCCCCAACACTTAAGTCCTTTACCAACTCATATCCTATAGAATAAAAAACACGAGTTAAGCCACCTTCTCCATTATACACATTGATCAGATCTGCCCCACTAGAATTTGTTCTATTTTCAACTAAATTATAACCGACCGAAGAATATGGCTTTATACCAAATCCCATCCCTAATCCTTTACCAACACTAAAACCTAGCGCCAAATAATCTAAACTGGTAACAGAACTTTGTTGTTCTTCAGTAAAACTCTTAAGCGTAAACTGTTTATTGGAAACACCGGCAGTATAGGACACAAGACCTTCCCTATCCATCACTTCCAAACCAAGTTTACCATAAGCAGCAGGGTTTTTTAGGTTGATATGAATACTATCGGCATAGACGCCAATACCACCCATCATCTGATTCTCTACCGTGCTTTCGTTTTTTAAGTCTCCAATTCCGAAGAAAGAATAGGGAGAAACGGTACCATCTTGTGCATACATACCCACGGTGGTCATGTATACAATTGCAATTACAATTTTTCTGATCATTTAGTGCTTGTTGTATTCCAGCAAATAATTAAGCCCTTTCAGGAGAAATTTGGAATCCGCAAATATGGTATTTTTTAATCGTTTAGACAAAAATAGTGTGTCTCCACCGGTTAAAATAACTGTTAAATTTTTAAATCTTGCCTTATAAAGATCAACCACACCGTCTATTTCAAGGGCAATTCCGTTAATTACTCCACTATGAATACAATTTTCCGTAGTATTACCTATGTAGTCTAAAAGTTCTTTTTTATCGAGCAAAGGCAGGTTAGCGGTCTGATGATGCAAAGCATTATAACGCATTTGTATGCCTGGAGAAATAGCACCACCCAAATACTCGTCAAAATCATTTAGCATGTCATAAGTAACACATGTACCAGCGTCTATCACTAAATTATTATGATGCGGATTAAAATAATATGCCGCTGTTGCCAATGCCAAACGATCTACACCTAAGGTTTGAGGTGAGGCATATGAATTCTTAAATGGCACTTTTGACCTATTAGAAAGCTCATGTAGATCACAAAAAACGGCCACCACCTTCATTTGTTCTTTAGAAAGTGACCCAACACTAGAAACAATTGAAAATTCTATTTTAGGAAATTCTTTGAATATTTTTTTCACCCCCTCAACGAATAAGTCTACAACAACAGTCTCTAAATGAATTATTTCTGTCTTTTTAAAGATTGCCAACTTAACGCTTGTATTACCTGCATCAATTACTAAGTTCATGTTACAAAGATTAAAAATTAAAAAAACATTTTTCTTTTTTCACGATTTAGTTTGTAAATCCCAAAAATGAAATTATATTTGCACCCGCTTACAGCAAGCATGGTGCCTTAGCTCAGTTGGTAGAGCAATGGACTGAAAATCCATGTGTCCCTGGTTCGATTCCTGGAGGCACCACAATAAATCCTTACTTAACGTAAGGATTTTTTTGTTTTAACACCTTTCTTTCCAAGTACGAAAAACATACAACCCAGTTTAAAACCTATAAAAAATAGACATGTTTTTCGTCTTTACATCTACAAAAAAGTTCATTAACACAATCACAACATAGAGACACCAACCGATAATTGCCTTATCACATAAAAATTGCCCATAATGAGTAGAAGTAAAACATATAAAATCCTAACCCAAGAAACCACTATCATAAAAAGTTAGTCCCAAACACGCTCTACCTTATGCTCTGTAAAATCTTCTATTTTCAATTTCTCTTTAGAATTGTTTACAATGGTCAAAGCCCTGAAAAATTCACTAGGAAAAATCTGGTTCGTCATTACATACTGACCGCCATTTATAAAAAGCTCTAGAGATGAGTGATCCAACAACATAACTACTTCTATTGGACCTTCTGGTATATTTGGTATTTTCATTTGCTGAATACCGGGCGAAAAATTTTCATTAAAATCTACCTTACCAGATTTTCTTCTATCAAAAATCACCCGTTTTTTATCCCTTTCAATAGCCACACTTAAACTATCTCCGTTCTTATTTCTAAAATACATCTGAGTATTTGGAACAGATAATGTAAATTGAATTTTACTTTGGTTTCCATATTTAAGCGGAAGAATTCTTTTACGTGTGGGCAGAATCTCTATGATACTTTCTGGGTACGCCAAGGCCACCTGCTTTTCAAAATTCCTGATGGGGTAATTGAACAATGCCACCTCATTACCTACTTTACGCAAAGTCAATTTTCTTGGCACCGTCATGGTTCCACGCCATGCTTCCGTAGGGGTATCTTGCGCATATTCCCAATTACTCATCCAACCCATAAATACGCGTTCATCATTTGGAGCATCATTATATGTTACACCAGCATAATTATCTCTTCCTAAATCTACCCATTTATGCTCTACCTGATCAGTTGTAAAAGTAATACCGTCAAAATCACCTATAAAATACTGTGTACCGCTACCACCGTTTGGTGCGCCAGGGCTTACACTTACCAGCAGTACCCATTTCACCTCATCTGTTCCCTCTATTTTCATAGGAAACATATCTGGACATTCCCAAATACCGCCATGCGCTCCTTGATTTTTACCAAACTCACTACCCTTTTCCCACTCTTTTAAATTAAGGGAATTCCAGATTTGCACATGGTCTCCTGCTACCAATAACATGGTCCAGCTTTCAGTTATTTTATTCCAAAACACTTTAGGGTCTCTAAAATCTTTACTTCCCGGGTTTTTAACAACCGGATTTCCTTCATACTTCGTCCAGCTATCTCCATTATCCAGACTATAGGCAATACCTTGGGTTTCATAATCATTGGTACCTGCGTTTTCCCTTATCATGTTATGATAGGTAAATACAGCCACCATTGCAGGGTTATCAGTGGTGCCAAAACCTGCTGTATTCTTATGATCTACCACCACACTACCAGAGAATACATATCCATTTTTATCAGGGGAAAGTGCCACTGGTTTATGCTTCCACTTCATCATATCTTCACTTACCGCATGACCCCAATGCATAGGTCCCCAAACAGTACTATCTGGATAGTATTGATAGAACAAATGATACAGACTATCCTTGTATACTAATCCGTTAGGATCGTTCATCCAGTTTTCCTCTGGAGAAAAATGATACTGAGCCCTATAGGGTTCTATAAAATACCCTGTAGGCTCCTCATTTTCCTTAACAACTTCTTGCTTAACATCCTGTTTACAACTAAAATTAAATAGAACATACATTAAAATAAATACCCCTAAGCCTTTATTTTGCAAAGTTTTAACCATAAATTCACTTTTATACCGGCACTTACTAAATTGTATTTATAGTACCTTTGTTATAATGAAAATACTAAATTATAAGTTATTTCTCTGTGCGTTTACCTTCCTTTCTTTTTCACAAAAAAGCATAAGCCAAAACAAAATTTCAAAGGCATTAAAATCTTGGAACAAGGGAACCATACCTTATGTGTATTTTGACAATATACCAGTAACCGATTCTATTACGTTTTTGGATACAAGGGAAAAAGAAGAATTTAAAGTCAGTCATTTAGAAAATGCCATTTGGGTAGGTTATAAAGATTTTGATAAACAATTAGTACTTGACACTATTACAGATAAAACGCAACCCATAATCGTGTACTGCTCCATTGGTGTGCGCTCTGAAGATATAGGCGAGAAATTAAGTGAATTAGGTTATACCTCTATTCTCAATTTATATGGGGGTATTTTCGACTGGAAAAATAAAGGAGGCACCGTTTTTAACGACAAAGAAATGGCCACTGATAGTGTCCATGCCTTTAGCAAGCATTGGGGCAAACTTTTACATGAAGGAATTAAGGTATACTAAGAAGGAGTTTGGAAATTTAAAAAAAATACATTGGGAATATTACAGAACAATAAGACCGAAAAAGACGAAAAGAGTATAGATTTCACCCTCGCAAACTCAAATAATCTTTTGCTTATTTTTACTAGAAACCCAGAATTGGGCAAAGGCAAAAGACGTTTGGCCGCAACCGTTGGCGATCAAGCGGCATTTAATATATATAAGTTCTTATTAGACCACACCGTATCCATCACCAAGAACTTATACGCAGAAAAACAGGTGTATTATTCTGAAGAAATTTGGGAAAACGATATTTGGGACAATCAGAAATTTGATAAAAAAGTTCAAATTGGTGACAACTTAGGCATTCGTATGGCAAATGCTTTTCAAGGTGGTTTTCAAAATGGTTTCCAAAAAATTATTATAATTGGCAGTGATATGCTAGACCTATCTCAAGAAGATTTAGAAAATGCTTTTAAAGCTTTGGAAAAAACCGATTTTGTAGTAGGGCCAGCTGAAGATGGCGGGTATTATTTGTTGGGCATGAAGAAATTTACACCAGCGCTGTTTAAAAATAAAACTTGGGGTACTGAAACCGTTCTAAAAGACACTTTAGCTGACCTTAAAAATAAAAGTACCGCCCTTTTAGAAACAAAAAACGATATAGATTATTACGAGGATATAAAGGACAATAACGCCTTTAAACCTTTTTTAAAACATATGAACTTATGATGAAAGATGAACTTTTAGAATCTGTAGCATACCTTAAAAACAAAGGTTTTGACCAACCAGAGATTGGTATTGTATTAGGAACAGGACTAGGAAAATTGGTAGATAGTGTAGAAGACCCAATTGAAGCACACTACAACCACATTCCTTTTTTTCCTTTGGCTACCGTGGAATTCCATACAGGTAAATTGGTTTACGGAACTATTTCTGGAAAAAAAGTAGTAGTAATGCAAGGTCGTTTTCACCTGTATGAAGGTTATGACTTTTTAGATATTACCTACCCTATTCGTGTAATGCACATGTTGGGTATTTCAAAACTTTTCATATCTAACGCAGCCGGCGCCGTAAACCTTGACTTTAAAAAAGGTGATATGATGTTGATCGAGGATCACATTAACCTTCAAGGTGGCTCCCCACTGGCATTTAAAGGGGTTAGCGAATTTGGAGAACGGTTTGCAGATATGTCTGAACCTTATGATTTAGATATGCGAAACAAGCTAACCACCATCGCCAAAGACCTTAATATATCATTAAAGAGCGGCGTGTATGCTTCTGTTGTAGGTCCTCAACTAGAAACCAGGGCAGAATACAGAATGATTAAAATAATAGGCGCCGATGCTGTTGGCATGAGTACCGTACCCGAAGTTATCGTTGCCAATCATCTATCACTACCCATTGTTGCGGTATCCGTTTTAACAGACGAATGCGACCCAGACAATTTAAAGCCTGTAAACATCAGTGAAATTATTTCTATTGCCGAAAAAACAGAACCAAAAATGGTAAAGCTATTTCAAGAATTGATCAAGCAATTGTAAGGATTTCTAGTATTTGGCTACCATTAGAACGCCAATAATGTTTTATGAGTACTCAACTGTCAACCATAAGTATAATCATACCCGTATTGAATGAAGAAAAGTATATTAAAAATATACTTGCTACTATTTCTAACAATTCTGACAGCAAAAACATCAAGGAAATACTTGTGGTTGATGGTGGCAGTACCGACCTTACCATAACCAATGCCCAAAAATACGGGGCAACAGTAATTTATGGTAACAAGGGGCGCGCCACACAAATGAATCTTGGGGCAGCAAAAGCCACCGGTGATATTCTCTATTTTTTACATGTAGACTCCTTACCTCCAAAAAACTTTGACCGGTCTATTTTAAATGAAATTCATAAAGGATTTGAGGTAGGATGTTTTCAAATGCGTTTTAACAGCAAAAGTCCTTTCTTAAAATTTTTCTCTTGGTGTACCCGTATCAACCATCAAGTATGTCGTGGCGGAGACCAGTCGTTATTTATTACCCCCACCTTCTTTCAACAACTCAATGGCTTCAATGAAAACTATGTTATTTATGAAGACAACGAATTTATTCAACGAGTGTATAAGAAAAAACCCTTTAAAATTATCTCTTCAGCGGTTACCACTTCCGCTAGGCGTTATGAAGAACGAGGTACGGTAAGATTACAATATCATTTTGGTATGATTCATTTAAAATACTACCTTGGTGCAAAACCAAGAGACCTGCATCAATACTATTTAAAATATATTGCTATATAACCCCTATTCTTCTTCATAATCCAATAATACGCCTTCACTGATCCATTTGGCAAGTGCCTGACGATTATCCGGATCTACAATTCTAACCTGATCCTTTTTGTTTCTAATATTCCCAATTTCAATATAGGCCATTGCAGGGTGCGTCTTCTTTACCAAATAAAGTGATGTACGATCTTCAAAGGTTCCTGAATACGTTCTGTTAGGCTGGTACTTTTTATATTTGGCACCAAAGGTTTTATGAATACTTTCAGCTAATCTTTCCCCGTTTTTACTATGCTTATGGTGGTAAAAGAAAACATCTATATTCTGATTTTCACTTCTACTGTCTACATGTGTTACTATTAACCGCTGGTATTTGCCCTTATTGTCTTTATACAGGTCATTTATAATTGCCACACGTTGTTTTAATCTGGCCAACTGATTTAAAGGAATTTTCTTATCTGGGTAGGCTACTTCGTCTCTATCAATTTCCAAAACACGCTCATCTCGTATACCGTCATTTTCATCTTGTATAATGATGTACACTTTAGCTCCATGCGCCATTAATTCTTTAGCTAAGCGCAATGTGATATCATATGCATATTCATCTTCTGCGATCGCCTTGCCTGCATACATACCCATAGCACCTGGATCAGGACCTCCATGACCGCTAACCAAGTAATAAACAGTCCCTTTTAAACGTTCGCTTTTTGCAATAACGGTTTTATATTTTTCACCGAAAATAGCATAAGATTCACGTTCTATTTCCTTTACCTCTTTCGCTTGAATTTGTAAAGAATCTACTATTGCAACGGTATCTACTTTCATATGTGGCATTACGTAAGCTCTACCTGCAATTAAATGAACGCTATCTCTTAGATCATGATGATTTAAAGAAACAAACTCATCGAACACTTCGTATGGGTCTATACCTTGTTTTCGTAAAAGCGATAAAATTCCGTCTCCAGGTTCTGCCAATACCGTCCTAAGCGAATCTTGGGAAAAACCAAAAACACTCAACAACAAAAAAAATACAATGGTAAAAATGTCGTATTTCATATAATGATAAAACACAGAGGGCTATGCCATAATGCACTCACTCCCCCTTATTTAACTACAAAGGTCGCTAAAAATATTGACCAATACCAAAGACCACTCCGTTGTCTCCATCTTTTGTAATTCCGTAGCCATAGTCTATTCTAAAAATAGCATTAAAAATACGCTTGTGCATAAATCGAAGTCCAACACCCGGATAAATTCTTAAGTTCTCGCTCTTTAGCAAATCATCAAATCCGCCAGCGGGGTTACGCCATGTACCGCCATCAATAAAAAAATTTCCCTGTAACACAAATTTGTTCTTATCGATCAATGTCTGCCTATATTCGGTATTCAAGACTACCATACCCGTACCTCTATCAATTGTATTACCAACCCCCCTAATATTCAAGTTATTATCTACGGTGAAAGGTGCAAACGGACTATCAACATTACTTGCCACACCTATACGCAACCTATTTGCCCAATTACCTCGATCTCCTACTCTTTCATAATAGGTAAAATCATTAAATCCAATTAAAAACTCAGGTAAATTAGTATTGGTACTACCTACATACTGCAAATTCAATTGACTTCTAAAGCCCTCTAGATAATGATAGAAATAGTCTAGACCGTTATAATCGTAAATAAATTTGAACAAATGTTTATCTACATTTAAATTTAACGGTACACCTGAGCTGGTAGCGCCTTCAACATAGTCATAATCTTCCGTAAAAAAACTAAAACCCAGTTCTATTCTATTCTTAAAATTAAGTTCATACAACCCTAAGAGTTCAAACCCGGTGTTGCTATACTTATAATCTGCCGTATCATCTTGAAAAAAAACGGGTTCCAATGTGGTAAAATCATTGTAGTTTATAGCAAGACCCAGCTTATTGGAAAATAAATACGGCGCCCTAACACTTACCCCAAACGAGCTATAATTATCAAATTGATAAAAGGCTCCTAAAGTAATATTGCGACCAAAAGAATTAAACTCTTGCAACCCCACTCTAAAAGCAAAATCATCATTTGAGGAACTAAAAAGATTTGCAAACGGAATTAAGGTAAAATTTTCTTCAATAACATAGTAAACCTTACAGGTTTTATTTGTCAAGACATTAACCTTATAGTAAGCATGAGATATAGAAGGCAATCGCTTTAAACGAAGCATGTCTCTATTCATCAATACAGAATCTATGACCATCCCTTTTTCTATATCTACCAGATTTCTAAGGAACGACTCTTTAATACGCCTTGTACCTGAAAACTGTAACTCTGTCACTGTTGCCTCTTGCC
Organism: Maribacter ulvicola; assembly: GCF_900155985.1. Lineage (GTDB taxonomy): Bacteria > Bacteroidota > Bacteroidia > Flavobacteriales > Flavobacteriaceae > Maribacter > Maribacter ulvicola. The sequence continues at coordinate 18,362 of NZ_FTMA01000004.1, read as the reverse complement.
CCCTCATGAAAGAGCCAACAAACATTAAGAACAGAAAAAGAGGTATTTTTATTTTCATTTCTTGCCAATATTCATCACATGGTTTACACCAATTCCATTTATAGATTTTCAATATAGAACAAATAATAGGCGTAATCAATTATCTTTAAAAGCATGTCTATAAAGTAAAAAAAAGAGCCTATTTGTTTTTGACAACAAAAGGCTCTTTTAAGAACACTCAAACTATTTTTAAAATATGCCCCTTAATCCTAAATTAAAAGTTTGTCCTAGCCCTGTATTATTGCCACGAACAAAATTGGTATAGAGTATTTCTAAGTTTAGAGCACTTGTTAGTTGATATTTTGCCCCACCACCTAAAGCTGTAAAATCTTGTGTAAAATCATTGCCCAAATCTAAACGCTGAGAATGTTGTGCCAATGCCAATATGGTAAATTTACTAGATGGAAAATAGCTTAGAAATAAACCCGGACTCAGATTTAAACTGTTATTAGCAAAACTATCTTCTTTATCCCCAAAACTTAGCTCTGAGTTTATTTCGCTAAAAAGTTGCCACTTATCTCCCGGAAAGGTATAGTCATAAAAAAATCTATTCTGCCAAATGTATCCTTTCTGATCTAAAAAGACTCCATTTTCCGTTTCATTATCTACTAGTGGAATAAAGAATGAACTTTGAATAGAAAAATTACTAACCGATGCTATAGGTACAAACTTCACCGATGGCGCAATTGATGTGAGTCCAGATCTGGCAGTGTTGTTCTCCCCATCAAACTTAAACACATCCAAGGCACTTCTATCACCGGTTACGTTAGACCTGAACTCAAGAATAGCACCTACATTCCATCTTTTGTTCGTTCCTACACCGGTATAGCCTTCTAATGTAGAGGTGAAAAATGTTTGTCTTGGTTGCTTACCCGATGCAAAGGTACTCTTGGTTTCTGTATATAAATTATTGAACCACTTTACATCATACTGCCCTTTACCCACCAATTTTGACGGTGTGTACTGTTGTATATTACTTTTCTGCTGCGTACTATCTTGGCTATACCCTTTAAAAAAGGCACAAAATACTACTGCAAGAAATACATTTCTAGTTAAAATACTCATTTTTAGTTTTTTAAAATTTTTAGTTGATTACTTAGTTTCGTTTAAGGACCAGTCATAAGGGTAGTAAGAAACCTTTGCTTTTTCTGGTAATTGTTCTTTTCTATAGGTATTGATAAAATCTACCGTATTTCCTTTTTGCTCAAAGTCTCCTCTGTACCATTCAAACAATTGTGAAATCTGAACTTTATTCTTACTTACTTTTATAAAATTAGGATTGTTCAATGCCAAAACGGTCTGTTCTTGTAACTGTTTTTCTAATGTTTTAGGGCTGTAAGCAGTGTTTATTATAGGAGGACACCCTAAACCTGCACATACCAAAACAAAATGAAACCTTGCCTCTTTAGGGAATTTCGCTCTTAACAAATTATTCTCTATTCCGTTTAAGGTAATTGACTTACCGCCAATTTCATGTTTTGTTTTATCAAAAAAACCAGCAACATCTAAAGGTGATTTCAGCGGATAGTTCTTGACAATATTATCTATTACCAAAAGATTATAAGCATTGATCCAAAACGCTTGATAGGTAGCCGCATCAGATATAGAAACTGACATATCCTTTGCAGATGCCAATATTTCTCTCAATGCTTGGGGGTTACTTTTTATGGCCGCATACTTTACCTTACCATTGACCACGTTCTCCTTAAAAAAGCTATCGCTCTTACTAAATAATGCAGTCACATCTTGGGCCGTTAAGTTGGTAACCAACAGTATTAAAAACAAAGTCTGTATAATTTTATATTTCATGATCATTTTAATTTAAGGTCGCTTTTTAGATTGTTTAGGTCGGTCGTTTTATCAAAACCATACAAACTAAAAAAATAAAACTTTTACTTTTTTTAAACTTACAACACAATTACTCATTGATAATCTGACTCTTATACATCTGTTCGAAACAAGTTAAAACGCAAACTAAGTTTAAAAGTATCACAGAGCTGTAACAAGTTTATAATCTTTCTAAATAAAAAGTAATCTGTTAAGTTCTTACCTTTAATACCGACACAACCATCAACAAAATCATTTTATGGAGCAAATTGTAATAATTGGCAATGGTATTTCAGGAGTCACTTTGGCTAGGCATATACGTAAGCTATCAGACAAAAAAATCACTATTATTTCTGCAGAAAGTGACTATTTCTTCTCCCGTACAGCATTAATGTATGTGTACATGGGCCACATGAAATTTGAGCACACACAACCTTACGAAAATTGGTTCTGGAAGAAAAACAGAATTGAACTTGTAAACGGGTTTGTAGAAAAAGTAGAAACAGATATCAAAAAGCTATCCTTAAAAGATGGCTCTTCTATCTCTTATGATAAATTAGTTATTGCAACAGGTTCTAAGCCCAATAAGTTTGGTTGGCCCGGTCAAGATCTAAAAGGAGTACAAGGCTTATATTCAAAACAAGACCTTGAGCTGCTTGAGAAAAACGCTCCTAATAACAAGGTATGTAACCGTGCGGTTATTGTAGGTGGCGGACTCATTGGTATTGAGATGGCAGAAATGTTGCGCTCTCGCGAAATACCCGTTACATTCTTAGTCCGTGAAAAGAGTTTTTGGAACGGCGTCTTACCCTCTGGGGAATCTGCCATGATCAACGAGCATATTAAAGAGCATCATATTGATTTACAACTAGACACCAATCTAGAGAAAATAATTTCTGATGAAAATGGACGTGCAAAAGCGGTAGTTACAGATAAAGGCGAAACCATTGAATGTAATGTGGTTGGCTTAACTGCCGGGGTTGCCCCAAATATAGATTTCCTTAAAGATGCCGGCATTGAACTAGGCAGAGGTGTTAAGGTCAATCGTTTTTTAGAGACCAACATAAAAGACATATTCGCTATTGGCGACTGCGCAGAGCAACATACAGGAATTGGTAGTAGAAGACCTATTGAGGCCGTTTGGTATACGGGTAGAATGATGGGCGAAACTCTTGCCCAAACAATTTGCGGTACACCAAGAGAATACAACCCAGGGCACTGGTTCAACTCTGCAAAGTTTTTAGATATAGAATACCAAACCTACGGATGGGTTTTTAGCGAACGAATCAAAAAAGATAATGAACACCATTTTCATTGGCGCCATGCCACCGAAAAAATATGTATAACCGTTGCTTTCAACAAAGATAGTCATCAATTTTTGGGAATAAATACTTTTGGTATTCGTATGAGGCATGAGATTTTTGACCAATGGCTAGCAGAGAACAAAGATATTGATCATATAATGACGTATTTAAAAGATGCTAATTTCGACCCAGAGTTTTACAAGCTCTATGAAGATGAAATTGTAGCTAAATACAATGCTGATTTCAACAAGAACATCAGTCCGAAGAAAAAAAGCTGGAAACGTATTTTCAGTATCGCCTAACTATATAACAATATAAACAACACCTACTATGGGTAATTTTGACAGAAGTATGTCACTTGCGGGAGAGCCGCCTAAAGCATTGAACACAGGCCAAAAATTGGCGGTAGTAACAGGAATGATCGGTCTGGGCATTCTCATTTTACAATTATTTAATTTAAACCTTGGTAACACCGCACTTTGGTTAACAATATCTATTGTTGCCATTTTTGTGGGGATCATTTGGTTTTCACAAGCAGCATATGCACACAAACAAAAAGGTATAAAAAATGACGGCGTTTGGTTTAAATCTATTTCTAGTCGCGGTGTGCTTGCTTGGATATCAGGTATTGCCTTAACCGGTTTTTACATTGTACTCTACTTTTATCCGGAGTACTTAGGTTTGGTAAAAGGTGGCGAAAATAAAGGCTTGATCGCCTTATTTGACCCGTTGAGCAAAGGGTTAAGTGGCAACCCTGCCAGCCAGTGGTTTGTATATGGTACGTTGTACACTGTTGCCATTTTGGCCTTTGGCGCAAAATTTATTTGGAAATACCGCCACAATAAATATGAACAATTGAGAACCGTAAGTGTAATGTTCTTTCAGACTGCATTTGCTTTTTTCATACCAGAAATTATGGCAAGATTAAATGGCGATTTACCATATTACGATCTTAAAAATATGTGGCCTTTAAACTATTATAACTTTGAGCGCTACCGTATCAATGGCTTTATAGATTCTGGCAGTGTAGGTATGACCATGTTATTTTTTGGTATCATATCTATCTTTGTCATCTCTCCGTTTTTAACGTACAAATACGGTAAACGCTGGTATTGCTCTTGGGTTTGTGGTTGTGGTGGCCTGGCCGAAACTGCAGGTGACTCTTTTCGCCAACTGAGCGATAAATCTAAATTTGCATGGAAAGTTGAACGCTGGGTGGTACATAGCGTAGTTGTATTCGTTACCTTGATGACAACGGCCGTTATTTATTCATACCTAGGTAATGATACTAGTAAATATTGGCTTACAAAAACAATGTTCATTTCTGGAGTAGCAGTGATTTTAACGGCGGTATTTGCCTGGGTTATGATCTATAAAAGAGAAGAACTGGCAAAAGATGCTAAATATGGTGCTATTGGGTATTTTACTATCATCGCCGTATTATTAGGAATGCACTTTTTCAGTGGCTCTGGAAATATATTCATATTCAAAGCAGAAACACTACGAACTACTTACAGTTTTTTAATAGGTAGTATTTTCTCTGGAGTTATAGGTACAGGATTCTATCCTATATTTGGAAACCGCGTATGGTGTAGATTTGGGTGCCCAATGGCAGCCGTATTAGGTTTTCAACAACGCTTGTTCTCTAAATTTAGAATTACTACCAACGGTGGTCAGTGCATATCATGTGGTAACTGTTCTACCTACTGTGAAATGGGTATAGATGTACGTGCATATGCTCAAAAAGGAGAAAACATTGTACGTTCTAGTTGTGTAGGTTGTGGTATTTGTTCTGCGGTTTGCCCAAGAGGAGTGTTAAAATTAGAAAACGGACCAGAAGAAGGACGGATCAACTCTAAAGATGTTTTGTTAGGTAACGATGTTGATTTAATGGATCTAGTGAATAATAAATAGAACTTAGTCCTAAAATAACACTACGTATTATAGTAACGTGACGGTATTACTTTTGTTCACTTCTATTTTATAAAAGGAAAAGTTCATGAAAGACCGGTTTTCAAAAATCTTTCGTGAACTTTTTACCCTAATTTCAGTAATAGCTATATTATGAACCGATTTCTTTTCTTATTTCATCTACTATTTCTTTTAGTTCTAATACAAACAGTGCTTAGCCATGTAGACGTTGCTTATGAAAAAGAAAACGCTAGTTGGGCAAATCTTGCTATCACTAAAGATGATGAAGATACCAAGGTTTTACTTCATAAAAGCTTTAATATTCCTGATTTTATCATCCATATTTCTACAAAAAAATATTTTGCGCTATACAAAAACTGTCTGTTCTCCCCTAACTCACCCCAATTAAGCAGCCTTCAACATTATAAAAACAAAAACTTAATATTAATACATTTTCAAAAGCAAAAGCAGCTCGGCACTTTCTCTACCCTGAAAAACTCAAGCAACAGAAAATACTTGATATGAACAACTATATTATGGATAAAGAAACATATAACCTTACTGACCAAGATCATATAAAAAAAGACGTCTTAAAATGTATTCAATGGCATCTAATTTTTTTTGGAAGCAAATTATAAATAATCATATCGGCATCGTTTTAGGGCAGTCTAATTACCCACTGGTCAGCAAAAAATAATGATACATAAGTGCAAGCTGCTACGGTATTCAGAAAGCCAATTGGTCTTGTTAGGTTTGTTTCCCCATTAACATAAAAAATGGTTTTGAATCGAAGAAGATAAAAAAAATAAAAAATCCGTAGATACAAAAATTCGTATAACAATGATAGGCAACCTAATTTAGCAAAGAACCGGAAAGTACAAAAAAAAGGAAAAACACTAAACAATTCTGTGGTCCTTGATATAGAAATGACCTAAACGTTAACCCTACAGCACTTAAAATGAAGCTCTTAAAACCCTTTTATTCCCTCCTTATTTGTTTAGGATTATTGGCTTTTATAAATCCTGAAGATAGACGGTACGAACGCACCTATTATGATGATGGCACATTAGAAAGTGAAGGCTGGATCCGCTTTAACACTAGAACAGATTATTGGACATTTTATCATCCAAACGGTCACAAATCTGAACAAGGTTTTTACAGCTATGGCAAAAAAGAGAAATATTGGTTCTTTTTCAATGAAGATCGTATTAGAATCAAAGAAGGAAAATTTGTTGACAATAAAGAAATTGGTTGGTGGCTCTTCTATGATAAAAAAGGACGCGTAAACCATAAATGCCAATTAGACAAGGGCATTAAAAATGGTTATTGTTTAAAATACAAGGATACTAAATTGATCGCTGCAGAGAAATACAGCAGAGGTGAAAAGATTAAAGAATGGACATCTTTTAGAGCGTTTACCAATGAAAATAGTTTATCAGACTTAAAATAATGACAGATATTAAAGTAATAATACCAGCTTTTAACGAAGCAGATTCCATTGCCCTAGTCATTAAAGGGCTACCAAGGACAATATCTGAGGTAATTGTTGTAAACAACAATTCTACAGATGATACTGCAAAAAATGCCGAAGCCGCAGGTGCAACCGTACTTACAGAGACCAGGAAAGGATATGGCTATGCCTGTCTTAAAGGGTTAGATTATATAGCATTGTCAGCGAAACAACCCAACATTATCGTATTTATTGACGGTGACTATTCTGATTATCCAGAAGAACTGGACAAAGTGGTTGCCCCTATTTTAAAAGATAACATTGATTTTGTAGTTGGTGCCAGAACAAAGGGCTTGCGAGAGGAGGGTTCAATGACCCCGCAACAGGTTTTTGGCAACTGGTTGGCGACTTTTTTAATGCAATTGTTTTTTGGCGCAAAATTTACGGATTTAGGTCCTTTTAGGGCAATTAAATACGAAAAGCTCAAAGAATTGAACATGGAAGATAAAACTTATGGATGGACGGTTGAAATGCAATTAAAAATTCTTAAAAAAAAGATGACATATACCGAAGTACCAGTGCGTTACAAACGAAGAATTGGTGTCTCAAAAGTATCAGGAACCGTAAAAGGTAGTATATTTGCAGGCATAAAAATTTTGGGGTGGATCTTCAAATACAGTATTAAATAATATGGCACTAGCTTTAGCTTATTTTATTATCATTATTTATAGTATATCATTACTATTGATTTTCTTTTATAGCTTGGCGCAGCTAAATCTGTTGATCAACTACTTATCACAAAAAAGACAGAACGAAACAGCTCCAAAATTTAACTTGTTAGACCCAAAGGAGATTCCGTTCGTGACCATTCAACTTCCTGTATATAACGAGGAATATGTAATGGATCGCTTATTAGAGAACATTGCAAAAATAGAATACCCCAAAAGCAAATTGGAGATTCAGGTTTTAGATGACTCTACAGATGATACCGTAATTTCTACGGCTGCCAGTGTTGCAAAATTAAGGGAAACCGGTTTAGACATACAACATATTACAAGAACAGATCGCTCTGGCTTTAAAGCCGGTGCCTTAAAAGAAGGGCTTGAAATTGCTAAAGGTGAATTCATAGCCATTTTCGATGCTGATTTTTTACCGGCGTCAGATTGGTTGAAGAAAACCGTTATCTACTTTAAAGATGCAGAAATAGGCGTGGTACAAACCCGTTGGGGCCATTTGAACCGTGACTATTCTACCCTAACGAAAATACAGGCCTTTGCCCTTGATGCGCATTTTACATTAGAGCAAGTTGGACGCAATAGCAAAGGGCACTTTATTAACTTTAACGGTACCGCAGGTATTTGGCGTAAAGAATGTATTATTGATGCCGGTAACTGGGAAGGCGATACGTTGACAGAAGACCTTGATCTTAGCTACAGAGCACAGTTAAAAAACTGGAAATTCAAATACCTGGAGAATGTAGAAACGCCCGCTGAACTACCTGTGGTAATCAGTGCCGCACGATCACAACAATTTCGTTGGAACAAAGGTGGCGCAGAAAACTTTAGAAAAACAGTTTGGAGCGTAATAAGCGCAAAGAACATACCTTTTAAAACCAAGTTCCATGGGGTAATGCATTTACTGAACAGCTCTATGTTTCTATGTGTATTCTTAGTTGCCTTATTAAGCATACCATCATTATATATTAAAAACATGTATGCTCATTTAGACTGGGTATTCTCGCTATTGAGCTTGTTTACCGTTAGTACCATTATCCTATTCGTTTGCTATTGGTTTACCTATAAGAGCATACAAGGCAGCGGCTTTAACAATTTTGTAGATTACATACGCATATTTTTTACCTTTTTCTCTGTAGCACTAGGCTTTTCGTTACATAATACCATTGCTGTACTAGAAGGGCATATGGGCAAACGAAGCGAGTTTGTGCGTACACCTAAATTTAATATCAGCACCATAAAGCAAAGCTGGAAAGGTAATAAATACCTGGCCAAAAAATTATCACCTAACATGATATTGGAATTTGCCCTTATGCTCTATTTCATGTTTGGTATGTACAGCGCAATACCCCTAAATGATTTCGGACTGTTTCCGTTTCACTTCATGTTGTTCCTAGGCTTTGGGTTTGTATTTTTTAAATCACTGACCTCAAGAGCTTAAAACCACTTAAAATAAGATATTAGAAAAGGGATAACCCAACGGTCATCCCTTTTTTTGTACATTATCATTATCCCATCTATTAGTCGTTCATATAATCTTGCCATTGTTTAATTAAATATTTCTGCACTACTTTTCTCTACATGGCCAAGAACCCAAAATCATAACAAAATAAATAAAGGGCTCCTTTCCTGGTCTTCCTATAATCCGTAAAATATTAAGGGTTAAATCTGTCGTTCAAGAGAACCGTACTTCTAATGATAGTAAAACCAGATGTATTAAACTGCTATAAAAGCCTTCTATTCTTTTCAATTGATTGCCTACTCTTAGATAAAAAATCTTGTTTTTAGATGTTTTCATATTGATGGATCGATTTACATTTTACCGAACAAAATTTCTTATCAGACCTCCCAACCACTTCTAGACTTACCACTAAAAAGTGGACAATTAGTTAAGAATCATGAAGCTGTTTTCTGATTAAACATTTCTATTCAAACTCTTCAGGATATTTGTAAACTCAAAGATTTACAAAAATGAGAAATAAACAAAAACTTTTAATTGAGCAATTGGACCAAAAACTTCGACCATTCTCTGAAATCCGAAAGATCTTGGTCCCAGAGCGTGGATGGATACAATTCCTACATCACTAAGTATGACATTGGCACAACTTGGTGCAAAATTAAATATAACAAGACAAGGAGTAAAAAGATGTAGCCAGTGCAGTTGACTTAAAATTAGTATATGCACTGGCTCCACTAAATGGGACGACAAACGATTTAATTGAAATAAAAGCAGAAAAATTGACACGAAAAATAATTTTAAGAACTAACCAAAATATAAAATTAGAAGACCAAGGAATGTTGGTGATAGATTGACCTGTTTTGCAGTCTCTTTTGTAGTCAATTTCCCATTTTGTTGAAGCAACTTTAATAACTTCAAATCAATTTCATCTAAATCAGGCATAGATAAATTTTCTTTTCGCGAAGTAAATCACCAAGAAAAAAGATATTTTATCTTATGAAATACATAATTAAGATATTTTATCTTACTTTATTGATTCCTATAATTATATCATCTTTTATTGCCAATTTTGACAGACAAAACAACCAATTAAGGTCCTCAAATGAAAGCAACAATATTAAAAGACTCAGAAATAAACGAGAAGAAAAATAGTAAAACCTCTCAGGATGCAATTATTAATAATTTTGCATTTACACTAAAGCTAAATCTTTTCAATGAAAATTATATCCCGTCTAATAGTTCACGAACAACAACCAACTTTGCAAATTTAGCAAGGGGAACAAACCGTCAAGAAAACTTACGGCACACTATTAAAATGATTAATAATCGTTTTAATAGCTTGGCAAAATGGGATAATCCTAATAATAACAGATATTCCCTTGAACTAGAGATCGTTTCTGTTGCTATAGATATTGATGGCAGTGGCACAACATTCCCTTCAATTGAAATTTTAAAAACATATATTATTGATCATAATACAAGTAAACGCATTGAAGGTATTGCTGGTAATAACTTTTCTTCTTATATACGCGATTATGATTTCAGTGTTTTACTTTCAGAACATAATAAAGATAGAGACAATTACAGTATTCCTGATGCTTTTGGTGAATTACACGGAAATATATTTAAGTGTTTTGTGAATTCAGAAACTTATAAAAAAAACTTTGCTAAACCACCTGTAATATGTTTGAGTGTATCCAGCAATAAAACATATCATCGTTCAGAAAATCATCACCCTATATTAGGTTATGAATATCACACTAACAAATCTTCTTTGACGGAAGATTACTTCGGTAAAATGGGTTTAAAGGTTCGTTATTTTATACCACCTAATAGCGTTGCTCCTTTAGCTTTTTATTTTGTAGGTGATTTACTAGCTGATTACACAAACCTTGAATTAATTAGTACTATTAGTACCATGGAAACGTTTCAAAAAATTTATAGACCTGAAATTTACAATGCTAATTCTGTTGCAGGATTGTGTTATAATGCTAGTTTAAAAAATCAAGATCATTCTTTAACAAAAATCATATACGACAGAGAAGAGCGTACTAAGTTAGGAGTTGAACAAGGTAAATTTGCTGAGGAAAAATTCATAAAACCTTACAAAAACATCCTCCAACAATGGTCTGCTAATTTCTCAATTTAATTAATTCAACAAATTTTAATATGAAAACTTTATTACCAACTTCAACTGTTGGAAGTTTACCCAAACCTGATTGGCTTGCCCCACCCGAAAAACTATGGTCACCTTGGAAATTAGAAGGAGAACGGTTGCTTGAAGGAAAACAAGATGCTTTACTTATTTCTTTACAAGAACAACAATTAGCAGGGGTTGATATCATTAGTGATGGCGAGCAAACACGACAGCATTTTGTAACCACTTTTATAGAACATTTAAGTGGTGTGGATTTTAAAAATCGTAAGACGGTAAAAATTCGTGACCGTTATGATGCGAGTGTTCCTGTTGTGGTTGATGAAATTACGCGTAAAAAATCAGTATTTGTTGATGATGCTAAATTTTTACGTAAACAGACTGACAAAACTATTAAATGGGCTTTACCTGGACCAATGACTATGGTAGATACCTTATATGACAACCATTATAAAAGCCGAGAAAAATTGGCGTGGGAATTTGCTAAAGTACTTAATGAAGAAGCTAGAGCACTACAAGATGCCGGAGTAGATATTATTCAGTTTGATGAACCAGCCTTTAATGTATTCTTTGAGGATGTAAACGATTGGGGCATGGCAACAATGGAAAGAGCCATTGAAGGTTTAAATTGCGAAACTGCGATACATATTTGTTATGGTTATGGAATAAAAGCTAATAATGATTGGAAAAAAACATTGGGTTCAGAATGGCGTCAATACGAAGAAATTTTTCCGAAAATTCAAAAATCCAATATTGATATTGTATCATTAGAATGTCATAATTCACGTGTGCCATTTGATTTAATGGAACTCATTCGTGGTAAAAAAGTAATGGTCGGTGCCATTGATGTGGCAACAAATACCATTGAAACACCTGAAGAAGTAGCTGCTACTTTACAAAAAGCACTTAAGTTTGTAGCTATTGAAAACCTATATCCTAGCACAAACTGTGGTATGGCTCCGCTATCTAGAAATGTAGCAAGAGATAAGTTAAGTGCTTTAAGCGCAGGTGCAGAAATTATACGTAAAGAACTTGCCGTTAAATATTAATTAACCCCCTCTTTTTTGATACTTCGTTTACTCTTTTCGTTCTGTCAAACAAAGACCTATAAACAAAAAACGTGGACATATTTATTTTTTATTACCTAATTGCCGGTGCCTTTGCAGGCATACTTGCAGGTCTATTTGGTATTGGTGGAGGTATGATAATTGTACCAGCATTAATTTACATTTTTAAAGCACAGGGTATACCTGAAGCGGCACTTACACATATTGGAATTGGTACATCCTTAGCAACTATTATTATTACATCCATTAGTTCACTTAGAGCGCACGATAGTCGTGGTGCAGTAAATTGGAGTGTTTGGAAACGTATGGCGCCAGGATTGGTACTTGGTTCGTTAATTGGTGCAGGTATAGCATCATTTATTCATGGTAATTCTCTTCAGGCAATAATTGGTGTAGGTGCCTTTTTAGTAGGATTAAAAATGTTATTTATGAAAAATCAATCTTTCGAAGAAAACGATTTTAGCAAACTACCACCACCTACAGGACAAACTATCTTAGGTGGCTTTATAGGAATTATTTCTGCAATTTTTGGTATTGGCGGAGGTACGTTAACCGTTCCGTTGTTAAGTAATTATGGTTTAAAAATCCAGAATGCTGTGGGTACATCAGCTGCCTGCGGTTTACCTATTGCTAGTGCCGGTGCTATAGGATTTCTAATCTTTGGACAATTTCTTGATCCCAATATAAAAGAAACATTACCAAATGGTGTATTAGGCTTTGTACATCTTTATGCATTTATTTGTGTAAGTTTAGCTAGCTTTTTCACCGCACGTATTGGAGCTAAAATAGCTCATAAATTACCTGCAATAACATTGAAAAAAGCATTCGCAGTATTATTGTTAATTGTGGGAGTTAAATTAGTGTTGAACTCTAAAGTTTTATAATTTAATTAGCCTAACCATTTACCTAAAACAAATAACAATATAGATACCAAATACATAGAACGGATATTAAAAATATAATTGAAAAAATAACTTTTGCCAACACCGGTAACCGTAGTACAAGCCTATATGTAGAAATAATCACTATTAATATAAGCCTCTTTAAGGGGCTTTTTGAGATTATAGGCGATCGCGGACAGGTGCATATCCTTGTTCGCCTGTGCGAGTCCGATCGTATGTATCTTACTCAGTCCAATGAACTGGGTCTACGTTACCAAATAATTCATTACGCTTTTTAAAATTAATTTTTCCAATACAATTGCGATTGCGATTACTGTCTATGTTTTTACGAATATATAGCACATTTAACCTGTAAAAAACAGACTGGTTGTTCGGTGAATTTTAGTCCTTTCTTACTTAGACGAAAACATTTTTTGTGATTATGGTTTCCCGTAATGGAATATGAGCTAATAATGGTAGGTTTATTCTTTAATGGTATATTAGTGTGCATGGAAAAAACATTACACATATTTCTGATTATTTCGGAATAGGTGTAATGGTGCACATATACAATTGTTGTAGCCAATTTGACAAACCTCTCGTCCAATTAATAAAATAACTAACTGTAACAATTTCAAAATAAGATTGTCTTAATTAAACAACAAAATTCTACTATAAATGAAAAATGTATTAACTATTCTACTTGTAACAATCTTATTCTCGTGCAGTAACAACGAAAAAATTAAAGAAGGTATTGGTCAAGTTGAAACACAAAGTATTGACGAGAATAAGATTAAAGTATTAAATATGGCGACGTTTCATATGGGATTTACAAATGATGCCAATTCAGTAGAATACGATGAGAGAAACTTAAAAAACAAAAAGGAAATTCATTCTATAGCAAAACTATTGTCTGCTTTTAAACCAACAGTAATAATACTTGAGAGTTCACCTGAATATAACGAAAAATTACAAAAAGAATACAAGGAGTATAAAAATAATCCTAAAATGGAATTTAAAAACCCCTCTGAAGGTGAATTACTTGGATACGAACTTGGTCGAATTAGTAATGTTAATAGAATATATGGAATAGACCATAAAATGGGGTATAATTATCGTTTAATTGATTCATTGGCTAAGAGCAAAAATGAAAAAATTTATTTAGATTTTATGGATTATTATGGACCTATTTCAGAAACTAAATATGAAAATGGAAATACTCTGGAAAAGTTGAAAATGGAAAATAAGCCTGAATATTTAGATTATTTAATAGCATACAACGCTGATATAATGACTCATATCTCAACTAAAAACAAATTTGAAGGTGCTGACGTCGCTGCAAAGTATTATCAAAGAAACCTTAGAATGTATTCGAATTTAAATAAAATTTCATTAACACAAAATGATAGAGTATTTATACTTATGGGTTCAAGTCATATTGCTTTTTTTAGAGACTTTATGCGTAGAAGTCCAAAATATAACATGGTAGATGTTTTTGAATATTTAAAATAAAACTGGCTACAACACTGTATAAAAAACATAGGGCGTTTGTGCTAAACCGAAAGTTCTGTGCATAATAATAAAGTCCGCTAAATATAAAATTTGACATTTATAGAAGAAAATATAAAAGCAAAATATTTATATTTAGCTAAGTAATAAATCGAAACGATAGTGCTTATTTATTGCCCTACGTTTCTTATACTAAAACGTTAGCAAATATTTAAATGAAACACTTCTTAACCTATTTAACTTTTCTAATTACATTATGTAGTTATTCGCAAACAGATGGGAAAATAGTTGAGTTAGAAAATCAAAAAAAGAAATTTGAGCTAGAAGTTCAAAAATTGACCGATTCTATAAATGGAATAGACTTAAAAATAGCCCAGCTAAAGTCTAAGAAATTTATGGACAAAATAAAAGATTCTTCACTTACAGCAATCGCTAGGAAAGGAGCTAAATTAAAAAAGGATTCGAGTGTATTTGCCGACATTATTACAATTTTCAAAGAAGATAAAGAAGTAATAATTCTAGACTATAAAGAAGGTTATTTTGAAGTTTGTCAAGGCTCACTTTGCGGATATATGAGTGAAATTTGGATTAAAAGAAGTAGCACAACTTCAGAGTTTACCAAATCCAAAGAGACGGAAAGAAAACTTACTAGCGGACTCAAAAGTAAATCTATCTCTTACAGTTCTTCTCTAAAGAGTACAAAATCCAGTAGCACCAAGTATAAAACAAAAAGGTATAGAAGTTCTAAAAGCTATTACAGGGGACCCAGAGGAGGCTGTTATTACATTAATTCGAATGGAAATAAATCATATGTTTCTAGAAGTTTATGCAATTGAGTAGCGGAAAAACATTTACTAACAAAACCTATAAACAATACGGGCTTCAGGCATAAACGAATGGTTTGCGTATTTTTATAAAGTCCGCGAAATCTTTTGGATTATGCCCTGGACAGGAAAAAATAAATCAAAACAAAAAGATTTCGCTATGTGCGTGGCGGAAAGCAAATGGTAGTTTGCTCCCGTACTGTTCACAGCTATGTCTCTTAACGAACATTTCTCAAATCAAAGAGTGTAAATAATCAGCGGAATCCTTAAGACCATTTTTTCTTAAAATATCTAAGACCTCGAACTCATCCAAATCAGGATTTCTTCTATTCAAAACTAATTTACGGAACGCCTCAACAGCCTTCTCATGATTTAAATCGATTATATCGGTAATAAAATCATCTGCTGATTTTACGGACAAACCAAAAGTTCCTAAATACTTTTCGGGAAAATCTTTTAGATTATTGGTTACTATTACATTAGCATTTGTTTTTATAGCAGCAGCCATAACATGCCTGTCCTTTAAATCTGGTAAAGTTAAAGTTTCAATTAGTGGTTCATAATTCGAAACAAATGCATCAGGAAATGCTAAATTAGCCATATTAGCTCTCTTTTTTGCTATTTCTTCGCTAACACCTTTTCTCTTCATTACACTTTCCCACTCATCAAAAATATGATTACTCCATTTTGGTGTAAACAATTCATAATGTGCAAACCAAAATAACACATCCCGAATTTCAATCGGATAAATAATGTTTGTGTCTAGGATAGCTATAAATCGGACACTATGAATCATACAAGCCTAGTTCTTCATCCGAATTCATAATATCCATCAAAATCTTCTCTTGATGGGCTTTCATCTCATTCTTATAATTAACTACATCTTCAAACTTAACCCTTCTATGCTTTCCAACCTTAACAAAAGGAATTTTACCATCCTCTAGCAATTTGACAAGATGAGGTCTTGAACATCCTAAAAATTCAGCAGCTGATTGTGTGGTCATTTCTGTAGCCATTGGAACGAGAGAAATAGGCTTTCCTTCACTAGTAGCTTTTAATATTTTAGCTAATAATTTTAGTGCTTTTAATGGAATCTTTATCTTTTCTGAAGTTTCCTCAATCTCAATTTCAGGATTTTTGTTTGTAAGTTCTTCCAAAGTAGCAGCTAGAGCATTATAAGATTCCATAGCTGTAAGTTGCTCTTCCTTTGAGGGTCTTTTTATGTTCTTATATTGTTGCATTTCAATTTCAGTTATTAAGGTTTTACACGAAAATAAACGAAATAAACGAAACGATGTTGCAAGAAATAGTTAAAATTATTATGCCAAGTTAAAATCTGAACCTAAATTTTCTGTGCGCCATAAAAGTGCTTATCAGGTAAGCAATCGTTCATTTTACAACTGATAACGTATACACTCTTGGCTTTTATGACCAGTTAAATATGGTAAGTCCAGTATACGGTTCCTGTTCGTCGGTACCGAGTTTTGTAGTCTCGCTTTCTTCAGATGTAACCTCGCGGTTACCACCCTTGCGACTTACTAATGCTTCCAGACGTTACCCTAGCGCATAAGGGACTTACACCCTCTAGATAAATCCTTATATTGCTATAAGGTAAAGATGCCCATACTGGGCACACACACCGTATATAAAAAATAGCTATTATAGGCTTTCCGAGAGGTTTGTGTGTATTTGCGAAGACCGCCAAATTTTTAAATTTGGCTTTTTGAGAAAATTAAGATAAAAAGAAAAATTTAAAAATTCGGCTCATGTATAATCCGAAATGATAGCGTCTTTTTATACGCTACGTTTCATATACAGAGACGTTGGCATTAATTTAACAGAATAACTAAAAGTAAACTTAAATGTTTACTTTTTTTGTTTCTTGTAAACCCATAAGGTTACTTTTTTATATATTTGTAAATTCATATGTTTACAATTATATAATTTTGTAAACTTAAAGAGTTACAAAAATGAGAAATAAGCAAAAACTTTTAATTGAGCAATTGGACCAAAAACTTCAACCATTCTCTAAAACTAGAAAGGTCCTGGTCCCAGAACGTGGATGGATAAATACAATTCGGACGTCACTTAATATGACTATGGCACAACTTGGTGCCAAATTAAATATTACAAGACAAGGAGTAAAAAGAATAGAGAACAGTGAAGCTAATGGTACGATAACGCTTAATTCTTTAAAAGATGTAGCCAATGCAATTGACTTGAAATTAGTATATGCACTGGTCCCACTAAATGGGACAATAAACGATTTAATTCAAATAAAAGCAGAAAAGCTAGCCCGGAAAATAGTTTTAAGAACTAACCAAAATATGAAATTAGAGGACCAAGGAATTGGAGATGAAAAAATAGCCAAAACCATAAAAGAGCTTGCTAGCGAAATAAAACGAGAGATGAAAAAATCATTATGGGATTAGAATTCGATTATAAAGATGGACAAACACCTTTAGACGAAGAAGAAAAGGAAGGTCTTAAAATAAGGTCTATCACTACTCAAGGAGAACTAGATGAATTTGAGCAATTGAACATTGAAAAAGCAGTTGAATGGACTATTCATTCAAAATTCAAACTTGAAAAAATTTTAACTGAAAAATTTGTGAAAGACTTACACAAAAAACTGTATGGTGATGTATGGAAATGGGCAGGAGAATTTAGAAAGACTGAAAAGAACATTGGAATTCCGTGGACACAAATTAGAATTGAATTAAAAAATTTATTAGACCATACTAAATATTGGATAGATAACAACACTTTTCCACCTGAAGAAATAGCTATAAGATTTAAACATCGCATAGTATCCATTCATTGCTTTCCAAATGGAAATGGAAGACACTCAAGGATGATGGCTGATATAATTATGGAATCAATATTTGGAAATGAAATATTTTCTTGGCATCAATCAAATATGGTTAAAGCTAACGAAACAAGAAATCAATATATAACAGCTTTAAGAGAAGCTGATAAAGGAAATTTAAAACAGTTAATTGAATTTGCAAAAAACTAATGCCAACACCGGTAACCGTTGCACACGCCTATAATTAGAAATAATCTCTATTGATATAAGCCTTTTTAAGGGGCTTTTTTTATGCCATTGTCCCGTCCTGAAATAAGTTGACACAAAATCGACTTATTTATGAAACATCCAATTATTACGGTAAACAAGCGTACCCAACGCGATTATAATCTA
>NZ_FTMA01000005.1 GCF_900155985.1 Maribacter ulvicola | reverse complement strand
GCAAATGAAAGTGTACGAATAGATATTACCGACGGTGCGAGTACAACAATAGATATCCGTGATGCGGATAACGATCCAAATAATGAGAACCAGACCGTAAGTGCGGGAACGGGGATTTCGGTTAGCCAAAGCGGAGACGACTTTGCGGTGACCAATACGGCTCCTGACCAAACGGTGGCCCTAACGGATGGCGGAAACGGTAATGTAACCATAGGCGGAACATATCCGAACTTTACTATCGATGTACCAGATGCCACGGTAGATACAAATACGGAATATACGGCGGGAAGTGGTCTCAATTTAGCAGGTACGGTGTTCAGTGCGGATGTTAGCAATACGGCAGGTAATGCGTTGAGTATAGATGCGAACGGACTTTATGTTTCCAATGTGGATAATGTGGACGATGCGGATAGTGATCCAAATAATGAGAATCAGACCGTAAGTGCGGGTACTGGAATTTCGGTTAGCCAAAGTGGAGACGATTTTGCGGTGACCAATACGGCCCCTGACCAAACGGTGGCCCTAACGGATGGCGGAAACGGTAATGTAACCATAGGCGGAACATATCCGAACTTTACTATCGATGTACCTAATGCTACTGTCGATACCGATGAACAGGATTTAGGTTTAGGTACTAATGGAGTAGCGAATCAGAGCGTGGAATTAACCATTACGGACGGTGCTGCAGCTTTGATAGATATCCGTGATGCGGATAACGATCCAAATAATGAGAACCAGACCGTAAGTGCGGGGACTGGGATTTCGGTTAGCCAAAGCGGAGACGACTTTGCGGTGACCAATACGGCCCCTGACCAAACGGTGGCCCTAACGGATGGTGGAAACGGTAATGTAACCATAGGCGGAACATATCCGAACTTTACTATCGATGTACCAGATGCTACTGTCGATACCGATGATCAAACTTTAAGCTTGACAGGAAATATATTAGCGATTTCTGAAGGGAACTCAGTTAATTTAAGTGGATATGAAAACACAGATGACCAGACTTTAAGTTTAACAGGGAATACATTGGAGATTGCAAATGGAAACTCGGTTAATTTAAGTGGATATGAAAACACAGATGATCAAACTTTAAGTTTAACAGGAACCGATTTAACGATCGATGGTGGAAACACGATTGACATTAGTGGAATCGACACGGATACCGATGACCAGACCTTGAGTATTTCAGGAGATCAATTAAGTATATCGGAAGGTAATAGTGTCACTATTCCTAGCCCAAATGGTGCCGAAACAATTGTAGAAGCTGCGCCAAATTCAGATATAAGTGTAAGTGGTACTGGTACATCGGCTAATCCATATGTAATAGCGAACACAAGGCCAGATATTTTCTATCCACCTTCAATAGCAGTAGATGTATCAAGTACAGGGAATAATAGAACAATTAATTTACATGCGGAGTATTTAGCACAATACGGTACTCCTGAAGTACGTAGTGCAGGTGCGCCAGCAGCGATACCAACGTATGCGAATACTGAACTATACTACTATGTTACGTATTATGATCCTACAGTATTTGCCAATGTTACAGTTAATGCAAGTGGTATTATGCAGTATGATGTCATTGCGTCACCAACAGATTATAACACGTTGATAAACGTAGTATTTGTAGCTAAATAATTAAGACTTCATCTGATTCCAAATCGATTTGAAAAATAACTATACATATAAAACCATATTCCTTAGCATTGTATTTGCAATGCTAGGGATTTTTGTGTCCAATGCGCAGTTTTTATTACAGGCGCCAACAGATAGCGATCAAAATAACTTTCGCTGGTATGAAGCTTCAGATCCGACAACGGAACTTGGTACTGAATCCTTTTATGAGGTCACCCAACCAGGTATTTACTTTGCTACTTATGATGGTACTTTATGCGGCTCTAATGCAACAGGGTATTTTATTGTAACCGATTGTAATAATCCAAATAATGAAGTAATAATGGATATTACCTCTAACGTGCCCAGTACAGCCTCGGTAAGTTGGAGTCCGCCATTAACGGGAGATCAACTAAGACCAATGGTCATAGCAACAGATGCAGTGGTAAAATATACTGCAATGGTTACAAAAGCAGGTAACACATTTAGTCTACCTAATTTTACAGTAGTTTGTCTGCCTGAAGCTGCAGATTTAGAAGATGATTTGGTAACTACAGATGAAGAAGTTTCGGTGATTGTTGATATTTATGGCAATGATGCCGATTTACCAGATGTTGGTACTTTAACAACAACTGATCCGGTAAATGGCTCGGTTACTATCGATGATGTTGGTACACCTAATAATCCATTAGACGATATTGTCACTTATTCTCCAGATGAAGATTTTAACGGTACCGATAGTTTTGATTACACAATTTGTAATGCTTACGGTGATTGTAGTACTGCTACGGTAACCATAGAGGTATTACCAGTTTTAGATACTAATGATGATTCGGTCGCTATAGATATTAATGCAATTACCGCAATAGATACATGGCAAGTAAATGATAATGATTTACCATCCGTTGGAACATTTAGCGTAACACAACCTACTAGCGGTTCTGTAACTGTAGATGATAACGGAACACCCAATGACCCATCCGATGATATTCCTACCTACTTCCCTAATAATAATTATTTGGGTACAGATGCTTTTGAATATACGGTGTGTGATACTGTTGGTAACTGTAGTACATCGACCATAACAATTCTTATTAATCCTTTAGGTGTTGATTTGGATAGTGATGATGATGGTATCGTTGATAGTTTTGAAGATTTGAATTTAGATGGTGATAATGATCCATCTACCGATCCAATAGATACTGATGGTGACGGCTTCCCAGATTATTTGGATATAGATGCTGATGGTGATGGTATACCAGATAATGTTGAGGCTCAGACGACGGCAGACTATATAATGCCTTCAGGGATCGACGCCAATACCAACGGTTTAGATGATGCTTATGAAGCAAATGGTTTGACTGGAATTTTTCCGGTTGATACTGACGGAGATAACCTACCGGATTATTTAGATGAGGATAGTGATGACGATAATGTAGTTGATGCCATTGAAGCCCATGACCACAACCATGATGGTATAGCAGATACGGTTAGTATTGGTTCTGATAAAGATAATGACGGTTTAGATGATGGCTATGAAGGTGCAATCTCAGTTGATACAGATGTCAACGATGAAATTGATGATCCTTACGCACAACTGCCAAATACAGATAGTGATGAAGAGTCTGATTACAGAGATACCGATGATGATGATGATGGTATAGAAACTCGTGATGAAGATATCAACCTTAATGGAAATTATGTTGATGATGATTCTGACGATGATGGTACACCTAATTACTTAGATTCAGATTTAGGTCAGCTAGAAGAAGAAATCGAAGTTTTCAACGTTATTACACCTAATGGTGATGGAGTCCATGATATTCTTAGAATAGACGGTTTACAAAATTACCCTAACAATACATTGAAAATTTATAACCGGTGGGGTGTAGCGGTATATATGACGAAAGCATATAATACAGAAGGTAATGTCTTTGATGGTACATCTGAAGGTAGGGTAACCGTTGATGTAGATAGTAAATTGCCTGTAGGTACTTACTTCTATATTTTAGATTATGAATTGCCGAACGGAGAACCCAAAACACTTTCGGGTTACATATACATAAATAGATAATAGGTATGTTGAACACTTATAGTACTACTGTTAATTGGAAAATTCTAAAACAAGTTGTCGCTACCATGGCACTTTGTCTCGGGGTATTTTCTTATGGACAACAAGACGCACAGTATACACAGTACATGTATAATACCATTAGTGTAAACCCTGCTTATGCAGGTTCTAGAGGACATATTAGTATTGGAGCTTTACATCGTTCTCAATGGGTAGGCTTAGATGGTGCACCAACTACGCAAACTTTCAATGCTCATTCTCCAATTGGTTATAGAGGTGTTGGTTTGGGATTATCAATAGTAAATGACAAAATAGGACCTACTGCAGAAACTAATTTTGATGTTGACTTCTCCTATACCGTTTGGACTTCTAAAGAAGGGCGTTTAAGTTTTGGATTAAAGGCTAGTGCCAATCTTTTAGATATTAGGTTTTCAGAACTTAACCAATATACTACTGACCCCACATTACAGCAAGATATTGACAATAGATTATCACCTAACATAGGGGCAGGAGTGTATTACCGTACCAATAAATTTTATGTAGGGTTATCCGTACCAAGGTTTTTGGAAACAACACATTTTCAAGAAACGAATTTATCAACTGCTAAAGAACAAATGAATCTTTATTTAATAACAGGCTATGTCTGGGATTTAAATGATTCTGTGAAATTTAAACCAGCATTACTGACTAAAGTTGTAGAAGGAGCACCATTACAAGTAGATGTATCGGTAAATTTTATGTTTAATGATAAATTTATTTTAGGGGCCGCTTACAGGTGGGATGCTGCATTTAGCGGAATGGCAGGGTTTAATGTTTCTAATAAATTCTTGATTGGTATAGCGTATGATAAAGAAACTACAGACCTTGGTAATACCGCTTTTAATGATGGATCATTTGAAGTTATATTCAGGTATGATTTTATAACATCCAAAAACAATTTAAAATCGCCACGTTTCTTCTAGATTTTTCTTTTTATAGATTCTTCATTACGTAAAATACGGAAAACGCCTTATTTTTACCTTATGAAGGAAGAACAGGTAATTCTCGTAAACGAAAGCAATGAACAAATTGGTACTATGGCTAAAATGGAAGCCCATGAAAAGGCAGTTTTACATAGAGCATTTTCTGTTTTTATAACGAATGACAGTGGTGATATAATGTTGCAACAACGTGCGGCATCTAAATATCACTCTCCATTATTATGGACGAATACATGTTGTAGTCATCAACGAGTAGGGGAGTCAAATATTGAAGCAGGTAAACGTAGACTCCAAGAAGAAATGGGATTTCAGGCGGAGCTAAAAGAATTGTTTTCCTTCATTTATAAAGCCCCGTTCGATAATGGACTGACCGAACATGAATATGATCATGTAATGTTAGGTAGCTTTAATTCAGAACCAACTATAAACCCAGATGAGGTAGAGGCTTGGAAATGGATGTCTCCAGAAGCTGTAAAAGAGGATATTTCTCAAAACCCTAAAGAATACACAGCTTGGTTTAAAATCATTTTTGATAAATTTTATGAACATTTATTTAAAATGCCAACGAAATAATGAAAGTAAAAGTAAGTAGAAAGGCGCATTTTAATGCTGCTCACCGGTTGTATAGAAAAGATTGGGACGAAACTAAAAACACTGAAATTTTTGGTAAATGTAACAACCCTAATTTTCATGGACATAATTATGAGTTAATTGTAAGCGTTACCGGAGAGATAGATGTTGAGACTGGTTTTGTTATGGACATGAAGGTGTTGAAACACTTGATAAAAGTTGAGATTGAAGACTATTTAGATCATAAGAATTTAAATGTTGAAGTTGAAGAATTTAAAAAATTAAACCCAACTGCAGAAAATATTGCAGTAATAATCTGGAAAAAGTTAAGACCACATATACTAGAATCACACAATTTAGAAGTAATACTGTACGAAACCCCAAGAAATTTTGTAACATTTTCTGGATGATACTAGATTAAATTTGTAAGAAAAACCTTAATTGTGCGTTATGTAGTTGATTAATAGACGCCAATAAACAATAAATACAATGATACACCCTTTGAAATTTAAACCAATTTTAAAAGAAAGACTTTGGGGCGGTACTAAGCTTAAAGAGGTTTTTGGTAAACCTATAGAAAGTGATATTACTGGTGAGAGCTGGGAGCTATCAACCGTTAAAGGTGATATTTCTATTGTAGCAAATGGTAGTTTAGAAGGTAGGTCCCTACAAGATCTTATTGATTCTAATGCAGAAGAACTTTTGGGTAAAAGTGTTGTAGAACGTTTTGGAAAAGAATTTCCTATTCTTATAAAGTTTATCGATGCCAAACAAGATTTATCTATTCAACTACACCCTAATGATGCTTTAGCAAAAGAGCGTCACAATTCTTTTGGGAAAACAGAAATGTGGTATATTATGGATGCTGACCCTAAGGCAGAGTTGATCGTTGGTTTTAATAAAGATGTTACCAAAGAAGAATATGCTGAAAGTGTCGCTAATGACACCTTACTTGATCTTTTAAATTATGAAGAAGTTAAAGAAGGAGATACGTTTTTTATAAATACAGGTAAAATTCATGCAATAGGAGCAGGAGTAATGTTGGCAGAAATACAACAAACTTCTGATGTAACGTATCGTGTTTTCGATTTCAATAGAAAAGACAAAGACGGTAACCTTCGTGAACTACATACAGATTTAGCTTTAGATGCTGTAGATTATGAAAAGAAAGATGATTTCAAAGTTGCTTATGGTCATGATAAGAATAAAGTAAATACCATGGTAGATTGTCCTTATTTTAAAACCAATTTCATTGAACTTACGGAAAATTTAGATGTAGATACTGCACAACGCGATTCATTTACCATTTTCATGTGCGTTGGTGGTGAAGCTAAAATTAATACTGCCGAAGGTGAAGTTTCAATTAAAAGTGGAGAAACAGCGTTGTTACCAGCTTCAACTCAGAAGATTTCTTTACAATCTATTGGTGCTAAACTGTTAGAGGTTACTATTTAAGTACTAATTAACTATATAGGAGTTCAAATATTGTATTTTTGCAAAAAATAATTAGAGATGGCAAGTATTAAAAATTTAAAGAAAGATATTAATAATGTTCTTGGTGACATTATAGAAGGTGTTTATATAGTTGAGGCTACTAATGGTACAACTCATTCAAAAGAAGGTTCTGCCATTATAGATGAAGCAATTGTAACTTTTGACGAGTTGGTTGCTAAAATCAACAAAAATGATGTTGAGAACAAGAAAGCACATTTCAAAGAAGTTAGAAAAGATTTGGAAACTAAGGCAACTAAATTAGTTGAAGACTTGAATAAGCTAGCTTAATTCAAGACTACTTTAAAATTAAAAAAGCATCCTAATATTTTAGGATGCTTTTTTAGTTGGTATAAATTGAATTGTACTGACTATTTCTTTAAAAGAGCGGCTAGCTCTTTACCATATTTAGATTCAGCAACCTTTGGTGACAGCACTTGATAGATAGAATCTAGGTATTTAACATTTGCATCAGGTATTTCCTTTAATGCAACATACGGTGCAATAAATGATGATTTATTGTTAAGGGCAAAATTGATGGAAAAAGCATAACCACGTTGTAAATTTCTATTACTGATATTCTCCAATGAGTCTATATTTATTGGACTAAGTTGATTTTCTGGCTGCACGGCCTTCATCATTATTTCAACATTCCTTTTATTAATACCGGTCATGGTTTTCTTATATTCTTCTAATTTTTTTTGTGTTTCAGAGCCGGTTATTTTTGCAGTTGTGTCAAATGTATTCCAATCTGTATTTATAGTAATAGTACCTGGTTCAGCAAAGAAAGTAATACGGTCGTTAGCATCATTGTTATCTTTTTTATCTAGATATAAATAGAAAATTTCTGGACTCATTAATTTGGTTTTAAAAGAAAAATTTCCATCTCCGTTTATAGCAATAGAATCAACAGTAATTAGAACCGAGTCAGGTATATGTTGTAAATAAAGGGTACCTTTTTTAAGTCCTTTTATTCTACCGTTAACAATCATTGTTTCTTCTGGGTTATCGCCACATGAGCTCAATGCCAATAGTGCGGTAATAACGAATAGTATTTTTTTCATTCTTATTATTTAGGGCGCAAATATCTATAAAATTTGATAATAAAGAACGCCGACCTTTTATTTTGTTAGTAATTATGATTTTTATAAACTTGATGCAACTTCCATTAAATAAGCACAAAGTAAAGCTCCGCCAGTACCTACAACATAACCTAAGACTGCTAATAGCACGCCAACAGAAGTTAAAGACGGGTGAAATTCTGCAGCTACTACAGGAGCAGATGCGGCACCACCAACATTCGCTTGACTACCTACGGCTAAAAAGAAATAAGGAGCTCTTATGAGTTTGGCTACCAATATCATTAACCCTGCATGAATGGCAATCCAAATAAAGCCAACAGCAATCAATCCGGGATTTTCAAGTACTTTATTCAAGTCCATTTTCATACCAATGGTGGCTACCAAAATATAAATGAACATACCACCAATTTTACTGGCACCTGCACCTTCATAATTTTTTGCTTTGGTGAAAGATAATGCGATCCCTAAAGTTGTGGCAATAACTACCATCCAAAAGAATGCAGATCCTAAAAAGGAAAGGAAACTTTTTTTATCGCTTACGGCATCAACATTACTTTCTAAAAAAGTGCTAATGTGATCACCAAAGAAATGAGCTATGCCAACAGCGGTAAAGGCCAAGGCTAGCATAACCATGTAATCGTTCAAGGTAGGCACACGTGTAATTTTTTCAGTAAACTCCGTTACCTTTACTTTTAAGGTTTCAATGGCAGAAGTATCCGCTTTTAACCATGCGTCAATTTTTTTAGTTTTGCCAACCCCAAGAAGTACAATGGCCATCCAAACATTGGCCACCACGATATCGATCAAAACCATACCACCGTATTTTTCAGGATTGTATTGAAAAATTTCTAACATAGCAGCTTGGTTGGCACCACCGCCGATCCAACTACCTGCGATAGTTGATAATCCCCTCCATATGGCATCAAAGTCATTGCCACCAACAGTATCTGGAGAGAAAATAGAGACCATAAGAATAGCAATAGGTCCGCCAATAATAATACCTGCGCTACCTGTTAAAAACATGATGAGGGCTTTAGAGCCTAAATTAGAAATTGCTTTCATGTCAATGCTCAGGGTCATAAGAACAAGTGCTGCAGGTAGTAAATATCTGCTTGCCATGAAATATAAATTTGAAATTTCATCAGAAATGATTCCTGTACTGGTCAATATAGCTGGTAATAAATAGCACATTAGTACAGCGGGAACAACGGAGTAGAATTTACTCCAAAATCCGGTTTTTAAACTAGAGGTGTAAAAGATAAAACCTAGGCAAAGAGCCAAAAGTCCAAAGACAACGGTATCATTTGTAATTATAGGTTGAGCCAAAAGGTATAACATAAATATATAGGTAAGTTGATAGTTTCAAATATAGTTAATTAACCAATTTTTTGGCAATGTAATGTGCTACACCATCTGCTGTATTTTCTAATGTAATACCATTTGAAATTGCTTTTACTTCTTCTCTTGCATTGGCAACTGCAATACCGCAGCCCACATTTTCCAGCATTTCTAGATCATTATAATTGTCACCAAAGGCAATGATATCTGTCAATAATTCATGCGCTTCTAAAAGTAATTTTATTGCAGAAAGTTTTGATACCGTTTTGGGGGCAATCTCAATAAGTGTATCATTAGATCGATACAAGTTAAGTGCATGGCCTAACTTCTCTTGCAGAACCGGCATTACTATATCTGCACTGTTCTTTATGCACATGAGCATAATTTTGTGAGCTCCAATACTTCGTTGGTTCCAATCATTCAATGTGTTTTGGGTATCTTGAAATACCGGAACAGATTTCGTGTATTTGATCTCTTTTTCTACACGTAAAGAGGTTTTTGGTACGTACCATTCATTTTTATAATATAAGCCCATATCAGCCTCTAATCCTTCACAGAGCTTATGAATTTCTATTAAGATATTAATAGGGATAAATACGGATGTAATTTCCGTATTACCTGCCAATACCAGAGCGCCATTGTAGCAAATAATTGGTTGATCGGTAATGCCTAAACTCTCTTGAATATAGTACATACCACTGGGCATTCTTGCGGAGACTAGAATGATTTTGGTATTGTCTTTTATTTTGTTCATCTGTTCAATAGCAAATTTAGAAACATCACTTTTAGAAGAAAGTAATGTACCGTCTAAATCTGAACATAAAATTTTATACTTCATTTTAAATATTTAACCAGTAGGTAAGTTTTAGATTTATAGAACGATATTTTGGTTCAAAAGAATTGACAAAGTAATTGTCGTTATAAACGATAAATAAATCTGATAATGGAGCAAAACGCCATTGTAATCTGGAGTTAAAACCTAAATTATCTCGCTGATTACTGTATTGTACAAGTGTTGACCAAAATATAGATTTGCTAAAGGTAACATCTATTTTTGGACTAATCAGCCAAATATCTGTACTGGAATAAGGTTCTGGTAGTGCTATTTTGTCGTAATTCATAGCTAAGGATATAAATATTTTTGGTTGAAATCTCAAATACATTTCTGCACTGAAGGAAAATCTGTCACCATTAAAAAAACTTCCTACAGTGGGTTCAATACTGTAGGCGAACCTCTTTCTGCTGTCAGATTGATATTCCAACGAAACATAATTATAGTGATAACCTACCTCATTGGGTAAGGGTATGGCATCGGCTATATCAGTTGGGTCAAACTCGTCAAAAAGATAAGTGTACGAATGTGTGTATGATACATTGATTTCTGATTGATCATTAAATTTCGACTCCCATGCGCTCATTAAATCATAATCTGTGTGAAGAAAATCATTGTCTGGGCTCCATGTCAAGACTGGAAAAAACTGAAAGCTATGACTTTGCAAAGCACTATCTTCCGGCCAAAAAACGCGCTCTATCATGGTAGCCGTCTTAAAAATATCCGTTCTACGGATAAATCCAAGATCAGATCTAAAATCTTCGCCTATGTAGACTACATCTTCAAAAAAGTTCCAGTTTCTAGAGTTATACTGCATGAACGCCCCTGAAGAAAGGTTTGCTTTACCGGCATTATGGGCATAAGATTTATGTAGATAAAATTTGCCGTTCCAGATGTTATTATCTGAAATTAAATTATAATCTATACCTGCAACTCTATTATAGCGGTCTTCAGGGGCTTGAAATTCATAATCCTCAAATGATTGTCTATTTATAAAGAACATACCTATGTTTGATCGCCCAAAAACATTTTGCTGCAGGGCTAACATGGTATTGTTATTAGAAGGAATTTGCTTCTCTAAATCTTTAGCGGTCTGTAAATTTAGAAACCCTAATCTTAATCCTTGGTTTAACTTTCCGCTTAAACGAACACCACCAATAATTTTATTCTCTATGGCATTGTCAGCAGTGTCTTTTGCAATACCTATACGTCTAGAAAAAAACGGATTAGCATCTCTACCGCCACCGAAACTGCCAAATAAGTCGCTGTTATCTATAAAAAACTGTCTCTTTTCGGGAAGTGAAACTTCAAAACGGGTTAGGTTGGTTACTTGGTCGTCAACTTCTACTTGAGAAAAATCTGGATTTATGGTAACATCTAAATTCATGCTATTACCAATAGCTATTTTGGCATCGCCACCTACATTAATTTTAGTTTCAGATTCATTAAGTTCAAAGTCTTTTCGTGAACCAAAATTTACATATGGGATAATAGTAAGCGGAGTACGGTATTTGCCTAACGGTTTCTCAAAAACCATATCGCCCATAAAGGTGAGACCATATATATTCTGGTTTTGGGGAATATTAGTCCACGTACTATTCTCGTTAGATTGGGTGTCAAAGCGGTAACTATTAAATCGCCATTTGGTTTCACCTTCTTTAAATTTAAAAGCGGTTAATGGTATGGTCATTTCAGCCGTATAATAGCCATCATAAATTTTAGAATCTCCACGCCATTTTACATCCCATGAAATGGTAAATCCGTTGAGGTTTAATCCGCCACCAGAAACCAATCCTTCACGACGTACACCATATGGATTAATGCCAAACAAGAAAGCATTGTTTCCATCATTGAACGTATCAAAAAGTAAGGTGATATTATCACTGTTTCCTGCCCTGAAGTCTCGTTTTAAAGATTGAATGGAATAATCTGAACCAGCAGTGTATACGGTAATTCCAACATATAAGTTAGATTCATCATATAACATTTTAATTTCTGTCTGTTTTTTGGACTGTACGGTATCTAGTGGGAAGTATTGCCAAAATTCATCAGCCTGATCCGCAGTTGTCCAAACTGGTTCATTAAGAATTCCGTCTGGAGTGATTTTTGCGTTAGTTTCGTTTACAATGAATGATTTTTCTGAAATTTGCCCATGTGTAGAATGGCAAAAAAGGATAAGTACAAATGCACTTAAGTGTTTGGTTATTTTGGTCATAGCTTGGTAGTTGACCAAATTTAAGGTTTTGTTTCGTTAAAAAAAATGTCTAACTCATTAAGGTTTACGTGATTTAGGTTCTCTTTTCGCTTCTTTTAAGGCCTTCATTAGAATCCATTCTATTTGTCCGTTCGTACTACGAAATTCATCAGCAGCCCATTTTTCAATAGCCTGCAGCATTTCTTCATTGACACGTAGTGCAAAAGGTTTTTTCTTACTCATTTGTAATTTTGAAATATCGTTCAATTACTATTTTTGCCTCTCTTTCTTTTTGAGTGCCAATAAGTAATTTTTTACCGTTTTTTAATATCAGTTGAATGCCTTTGTTACCTTTTACATTTAGAGCTTTATTTTTACCTGATATACCGCGGTAACCCCATCCGCCATATGCTCTAATAGGACTGTAAGTACGAACAAAGCATTTTTCAATTTCATGCCACCTTATTATTTTTTTGGAAAAATGTATAGGTATAAATTGATAATGTATACCAATTTCGTCAATAGTAGTTTTTAGATTAAACACATATATTAATGGAATTATAAGTATGAATATTAGTAAAAAGGTTGTTTGACCAATTAGGTCATTTGACGCTATATTACCTACGGCATCACCCAATATAAACCAGGTATAACAACTATATGCTATTAAAAATAGTAAAGCTACGTTTAATAGTAGAAGCCACCATTGTGTAAAACGCTGAGTTTCGTTGAAGATTCGCATATTAGTGATTTAAAGTGCCTGCGTTTACTATAGGTGATACATCTTTATCTGAGCACAGAACAACCATTAAATTGCTTACCATGGCAGATTTTCTTTCATCGTCCAAAGCTACCAAATTCTTTTTACTCAACTCTTCTAAAGCCATTTCTACCATACTCACGGCACCTTCTACAATTTTATGTCTTGCCGCAACAATGGCAGTTGCCTGTTGTCTTTTAAGCATGGCATTAGCTATTTCTTGGGCATAGGCTAAATACCCAATACGGGCTTCTAATACTTCAATACCAGCCATTGATAGGCGTTCTTGCAATTCTTGTTCAAGTGCCTCGCTTACTTCATTAACACTAGATCTTAAGGTGATATCTTCATCTAATCCTTCATCTGCAAAATTATCATATGGGTACATACTTGCCAGTTTACGCACGGCGGCATCGGTCTGTACTCGTACAAAATTTTGATAATCATCAACATCAAAAGCAGCCTTGTAGGTATTGGTTACACGCCAAACCAATATGGTGCTTATCATTATTGGGTTGCCAAGTTTGTCGTTAACCTTTAATCGTTCGCTATCAAAATTACTAGCTCGTAATGAAATTCTTTTTTTGGTATAAAAGGGATTCGTCCAAAAAAGTCCGTTCTCTTTTATTGTACCCATGTATTTACCAAATAAGAGCAAAACTCTTGAACTATTCGGATTAACTAATACAAACCCTGCACACATAAACAATGCGGCAAAAATCATAAATGCGCCAATGTAGATTCTTAGAAGAGCAACGCCTGCAATGAAGAGGAGTAAGACTATAAAAAGCATTACATAACCGTTCTGTGCTTTGTGAATTTTTTCTACTTTCATAATTAATGATATTAAAATGATATTATAAATATATCAAATTAAATAACACCAATTACAATTGAAGTTATATTTGACTGAAATATTAATTACCCATCAAACTTCTTGCTCTTCTTTTTATTAGGATTTTTAAAGAGCCGCTTAAAGAATCCGTCACGTTTTACGGGATCACAGTTCAATGCTTCTTGTACTGCAGCTGATGGTTTTGGGAAGTTAGGTTTGGTGTATTCATCAAAATCCTGGTCTTTGTTCAATTCTTGCATCCATAGACCAAAAAGGGGGAGAGCAGCATTTGCGCCTTGTCCAATACTGGTGTTACTGAAACCTATCTCATGTTGATCCAGACCTACCCAAGAAATATGAACCAGTTTAGGGGTTAGGGCAACAAACCAAGCATCTTTATTATTTTGGGTAGTACCAGTTTTACCTGCAATATCATTTTTGAGTCCATATGTATTTCTTAATCTAGCGGCCGTACCAGAATTAACCGTAGATTTCATCATTTCAATCATAATTTGGCTGGTTTCTTTCGAAAAAGCGGCTTTTTCGTTCAATTCCGATTTAAATTTAACCAAAAGGGAATCTTTATGATTAGAGATACTTTTTATCAAATTTGGCTTTATATGTTTTCCGGTATTGGCGTAACTGGTATAAGCTTGAGCTAAATTGATAATTTTAATTTCTCCTGTTCCTAACGCAATAGAAGCTTCTTTGGGTAATTTGTCTTCCATACCCATGTTTTTGGCCATGGTAAGTACATTGTCAATGCCGGCTTGCTCCAGGACTTTTACAGCAATGGTATTTATAGAATTACTAAGACCTTCTTCCATTGAGTAGTTGAGGTACGCTTCATCTTTTTTTCCAGAATTAGAAGGCGACCAACCTTTAAGATTGTCATATTCTATTTCTTCGGCAGAGAAGTATATGCAGGGCGATATGCCTTTCTCAACTGCAGTAGTATATACAATAGGTTTAAAGGTAGAGCCCACTTGACGTTTACTTTGAGAAATATGGTCATACTTGTACTGTTCAAAATTAATACCACCGATCCAGACGAGAATATCTCCGTTAGTAGGATCTACGGCCAGAGAACCAGTATTCAAGAATTTGGTGTAATGTTGAATGCTGTCCATGGTACTGGCGGTAAGCTCTTCGTCTTTTTGCCAAGATTTGAAATTCCTTATCTGTTTGTCTTTAGATAAACTATCAATAATTTGCTTATGCGATAATCCTAATTTTTGTAATCTTTTATACGTAGGAGTTCGCGTCGCTATTTTCTCCATCAAATTTTTATCCTTTAACCAGGGCGCACTGGTACCGTAACTTTTTTCAAAACTAAGCTGCAATTTGGTCATATGGTCAATCATAGCCTCTTCAGCCAATTTTTGCATTTTATAGTTCAGGGTGGTGTAAATTTTCAATCCAGAGGTGTAGATATTGTAATCAGTATTGGCTTCGTTTTGTTCAGAAATCCAGTTGAGCATTTCTTTGCGGACCTCTTCTCTAAAATAAGGTGCAATTCCCGCATTATAATCAAACTCCCTATAATCAAGGTCAAGACCTTCTTGTGAAAATTTGGTAACCTGTACTTCGGAAATAAAGTCGTTATTGTACATGGCACGCAACACTAAATTTCGTCTGCCAAGGCTTTTTTCCGGAAATATCCTTGGGTTGTAACCATAAGTAGCTTTCAACATGCCCACTAAAGTAGCAGCTTGCGCGGCACTGATATCTTTGGTTCTAGTATTAAAAAATTTAAGCGCGGCACTCTCTATACCAAAGGTATTGTCACCAAATGAAACCGTGTTTAGGTAATTAGTTAGAATTTCATCTTTCGTAAATATGTTCTCCAGCCTTTTGGCAATGATCATTTCTTTGACCTTGTTGACGACAATATTCGTTTTTTTTCGTTCTTTTCTGGGATACAAATTTTTAGCCAATTGTTGGGTAAGGGTGCTACCACCACCAGAAGAATTATCGCCTAAAAGCACGGTTTTAAAACCTACCCTAAGTAGACTTCTGATGTCAATACCAGAGTGCTCATAAAAACGCTCATCTTCAATGGCAACTAATGCCTTTATCAAATGCTCAGGAAAATCTTGGAAGGCAACAGGTTGTCTGTCGTATAAATAATACTTACCGATCAATACGCTATCTGCAGTAAAAACCTCTGATGCCATGTGATATTGAAAATTAGAAAGTTCTTTTTTAGAAGGTATTTTTCCCCACAAGCCAATATTAATACTAGCAATGAATAAGATAAATAGGGCAAAAAGGCTAAGTATACCTAAGCCTATGGTTTTACGAATATTCAATTTTCGTTTAGATGATTTTCTCCTCTTCTTCTTCATGACCGCAAGTTCAGCTATAAATTTAATCTTACCAAGTTTTAACAATGTCTTAAAATTGGTTGTACTATTTTTGGGTAAAATTATAGTGATGAAGAATTATTTTATTTTACTTTTTTTGGTTTCTAATTTCACCTTTGCCAATGATATATATTGGTCTAAAACTGGACATAGGGTTGTTGGTGAAGTAGCAGAACAGCATTTAACCAAAAAGGCAAAACGCGCCATTGAAGATTTATTAGAAGGGGAGAGTTTGGCTGCAGTTGCAAATTTTGCCGATGAAATAAAATCTGACAGAGCTTATCGTAAATTCAGTGCGTGGCATTACGTAAATATTCCTTTTGGTAAAATCTATGCAGAAATAGAGAAGAACGAATATGGAGATTTAGTTCAAGGGGTTAATACTTGTATTGAAGTGATAAAGGACGAGAATAGTAGTAAAGAAGATAAAGCCTTTTATTTAAAATTCTTGGTTCATTTAATTGGTGATCTACACCAACCCATGCACGTAGGCAGGGCAGAGGACAAAGGCGGTAATGATGTACAATTACAATGGTTTGGTAAAGGAACCAACTTGCATAGGGTATGGGATTCTAATATGATCGATGAAAACGGAATGAGCTTTACAGAGCTTGCAACAGAATACCCTGAAATGTCAAAGCAACAAATAAAATTTTTACAGAGCGGAAGCTTGCTTGATTGGGTAGAAGAATCTCATTTATTGGCAGAGCAGGTTTATGCCTCTGTTGAGACAGGTGAAAAATTGAGCTATCGGTATAGTTATGATTGGTGGCATACCGTAGAAGATCAATTGCAAAAAGGAGGAGTTAGGTTAGCTGCTGTTTTAAACGAGACTTTTAAATAAAAAGACAGCCGGTTACCGTTTAGTTATTTTATTGCCCGTAATATGTCTTTGTCGGGAACACCTAAATCTGCCCATTTCATAGGAGCGTAATTTGGCATGTTTAGTAGCACGACCTTGTACGCGTTTACGCCACATTCTAAAACTACTTGGTTTCATTTCGCGACGCATAACTTCTATAGTTTCTTGTTCGCTAATGCCAAATTGAAAGGTAATGGCTTCAAATGGCGTACGGTCTTCCCAGGCCATTTCAATAATACGGTCTAATTCTATTTCTGTAAATTCTTTTATCATAGCATTATAAAGGTACTACATCATCATAAATTGTATAGAACAGATTACCATTTTTTTGTAGTTCAATAAAAATAGGGAATAAAAAAAAGCAATTCGGTTAATGCATTTACACACCATTCGGAAGCTTTAAGTCATGGGTACTATATATAAGGTATAACTAACTATTGCACAACAACATTCTTTAGTTCATTCCTGTACTCTGAAGGATTTTGACCTGTAAATGCTTTAAAAGATTTATTGAAGTGAGAAAAATTATTAAATCCACATTCAAAACAAACTTCTGTAATACTCATTGGCTTTTCTGCAAGTAGCTTAGAAGCATGCACTAATCTGTATTCGTTAACGAATTGCACATATGTTTTATTTGTAATTTTTTTAAAGTACCTACAAAAAGATGGTATGGTCATGCTCACCATAGAAGATATCTCCTCTAAAGTCAGTTCTTCTTTAAAATTATTTTTAACATGGTTGAATACAATATTAATACGGTCATTGTCCTTTACATCCGTGGTAAATGAAAATCCTTCCGCATTTAACATTCGCATGTCATTAGAATTGCTGAGCTCATTTAAAATATTTAGGATAGAAAGTAATCTTTGAAAATCTGTTTGATATTCTAAGACCTCCATTTTATCTCCTATTTTTAGTTTCGTTTTCCCGGAAAAGGCAATTCCGCCACTGGCACTATTGAACAGGCTTTCTATTTTCTTCATTTCAGGTAGCTTAAAGAAATCTGCTCCTAGAAAATCTAACTTCATTTGTACAACCGTTTCACTTGTGTTACCTGTAAGTGCGTCTGTAAATCCACAATGGGGAAGATTACTACCTATTAATATAAGGTCGCCGTTGGTGTAGTAAGATACGTGGCTACCAATTTGTCTTTTACCAGACCCACCGTTTACATATACCAACTCAAGCTCTGGGTGGTAGTGCCAAAGGTTATTTTTATTCAGTCTATGCTCATCAAATTTCTGATAAGTGAATGATTTACCGAAATCTGGCTTAATAGCTTCAAATGTAGGTTTTTGCTTTACCATGATACTAGGGGCTATACGATATAATTAAACCTTCTATGTTTTGTGTTCTTTGCAAAATTAACCAAAACATGTGTAATATTAACCAAAGGGTACTTAACATTATGTTAAGTGGTTAAAATAGCATATAAATGGGGAAAATATGATGTAGTGAGGATTTTATAACGACCGTATGTTTGCAGTGTAAATTATCATTAACCTTTAAAATAATTTATTATGAAAAACCTAGTAAAATTCACATCAATTGTTGCTTTTATGTTTGCTACTGTCATAGGTATAGCAAGAGAGCCAAAATTAAACCTATTATCTACAGGTAAATCCAAGAGTGTGGTTTTAACTATGAATGCATCTACCAATGGTGTTCAGGTTAAGTTAATGGATTCTGATTTAAACGTTATTTATTCTGAAAAAATGACGGAAGGTCAGTTTAGCAAGAAATTGAATCTTAAAGATTTGACAGATGGAGTATATTTCTTATCTGCCGATGATCATATGAAAGAATATTCATATACAATCGTTTTAGATAACGATGATGTAAAAGTTGTAGAATCTGATGAGGAAATTAAGCCTTTCTTTAGAAAGACCAATAACATGATTTTCATGAACTATTTAAATTTAGATAGATCAGAATTATCTATTAAAATTTACGATATAGACAGTAGAACAGTATTTACACAAGAAGTAGCAGATGAGTTGATTGTTGAGAAAGCATTCAATTTCACAGATGCTTTCCCGGGTACCTATACGGTTACAGTGAAGTCGGCTGGTAAAACGTATACTGAAGAGTTTGTTGTTAATTAAGTTGATTTAAGTTGATTTAAGATGGGGACGGGAGCGTCCCCTTTTTTTTTGCTATAATTTTAGGTACCTAAATGCCCAATACATTAAAGCAATTTGTAATGGCAATCTTAATAAAAGTAACCATTTAGGAAAACCGGCACTTGCCTTGTCACTTGATAACATATAAAAATGCACTAATAAGAATACGGCAAGCATTGCTATAATGCCATAAATGGATAGGTTTTTCGTCTCTTTAAAAAACAGACCGATACCTAATAAAATTTCGGCCACACCACTTAGAAACACCAAAGGTTTGTGAAAAGGAAGGTATCTAGGCATAATTCTAAGATATACCTTAGGTTTTATAAAATGCATAATACCCGCAATAATATAGATTGCGCCCATTACATATAAATGCCACGGATAAGTCATACGGAATTTTAAAGTTTAAGAATTAGGCTTTGGTGTTTGCCGTAATCCAATTCAATATTTTTTCTTCAAGTAACGCCAGCGGTACACAGCCTACTTCTAGCACTTTTTCGTGAAATACCTTGATATCAAAATCGTTCCCTAGTTTAGTTTCGGCTTTAGCTCGTAGTTCCATGATTTTTAACTGACCTATTTTATAGGATAAAGCCTGACCAGGATTCGCCATATAGCGTTCTATTTCAGAAGTAATGCTAGCTTCAGATTCTGCCTCGTTATCTAAAGAATATTGAATAGCCTTTTCTCTAGACCACCCTTTAGAATGTAGACCAGTGTCTATGACCAAACGAATGGCACGGTGCATTTCAGCTCCAAGCATACCAAAATACTGATATGGATCTGTGTATAGCCCTAGTTCTTTACCTAAAGATTCTGTATACAAGGCCCAGCCTTCACCATAGGCACTATACCAAAGTGTCTTTCTAAATTCAGGTAAATTTTCATTTTCTTGTGTCAGTGAAATTTGAAAGTGGTGGCCCGGTATAGCTTCATGCAAGAATAAATCTTCATCAGAATAGCTGTTGTATGAAGTAATCTCAGGAATAGGTACATAAAAAATACCTGGTCTGGTACCATCTAAAGAACCAGGGTTGTATTCCGCGCTGGCAGAAGCTTCTCTAAAAGCCTCGGTACGTCTTACCTCGAACGGGGTTTTAGGCTGTTTGCTGAACAAAGCATTTACCTTTGGCATCATTTTCTTATGAATGGCGTTAAAATTGTCAATAACCTCTTGGGGATCTTTAAAAGGCATCAATTCTTTTTTATTACGTACTTCTTTGAAGAACGCTTTTAGGTTTCCTTTAAAACCAACTTGCTTTTTTACAGCTTTCATTTCAGCACTAATTCTAGCTACTTCTTTTAATCCAATTTCATGAATCTCTGAAGCTGTCATATTAGTTGTTGTGTATAGTTTGATTTGATGTGCGTAATAGGCATCGCCACCTGGTATTCCTTGTATACCACTAGTTTCTCTACCGGCATTTAAATATTCCGTAGCCATAAAATCATGCAATTCTTTGTAGGCCGGAATTATTTTTTTGGTGATAACAGTCCTGTAAATTTCGGTTAACCTTTCTTTATCGGAATCTGAAAAATCAGCTGGAAAGTTTTTAACAGGAGTATAGAATAAGTTATCTTCAAATTCAGTATTTGCCACGCTAGCAAGTTGCGGTAAAACTTTTATGATCAAAGACTTAGGTAATACGTTTTTAGCGGTTATGCCTGCTTGCATCTTAGATTTGGCAGAATGCAGCCATAATTCATAGTCTTCTAAACGCTTGCTCCAATTTACGTAATCATCTGTAGTTTTAAAAGGTTGTGCACTTGTACCACCAGCTAATTGCCCCATCATTAAATTCATGGACCACATTTGATCAATGGGAGTATATTGCTCAAAAGCCAATCCTTCTAAATTTACTTCACATTCCCATTTTAAAATTGATTTGGACATTAACTCGCTCTCAGAAAGTTGGGCATTGTCAAATTTCTTTGCGTTTTCTAAATAGGTTTGGTAGTAATTCACCAGTTTTTCCTTATAGCTTTCAGAAAGAAAATTTGGTAACGTGTCATTATAGCTATTGTTACCTTGAAAAGTAGCGTTTAACGGATTCAATTTTAATCCGTCATCATAATAATGAGCCAATAGGGTCATAAAACCAATATTATGTATGGTAGGGTTAGAAGAAACTTCCCCGTTGGTTCTTAGTTGCGCTTGGGTATAAAGCCCAATGGTTAGGACAAATGCTATAATTATATTCTTCATTAATGTGTATTAAAATTAAGAAAGGTATTTCTTGAATTTGTCCTTTTTGTATTGTGGAACGGCTTGGTTGGTCATAAACAGTGCAAGCAAATCTTGAGATTTTTCTTTCGCAAATATCAATTCATAGAATTGTTGAGAAGTAAGTGTGTTTTTAGATTGTTCCACTAGTTTAAAGTCGTCACCAGCCGATACATGACCTTCTTCTAGTATTTTTAAATACGTGCCAGGGTGATTATGGGTAATAAATTCTTTTAGTATTTTTTGTGTGCCAAAGCGAATTCCAAGTTTATAACAAGGCTCTCGTGGCTGGGAAACTTGTACCAGGGCATCGCCAATTTTGTAAATATCACCAATACGAATTTTAGATTCATCAAGATCTTCAACGGTTAAGTTTTCACCAAACATGCCCCAGTCCCATGCTAATTTTGGGTACAGCTGTTTCCAATACTCATAGTAATCTGCAGAAAAAATATAACAGGCTTTATGTATACCTCCATGATGTACACGGTCTATTACGGTATCATCTTTAACATCATTTTTGGCTAAAAATAAACCTTTAGAAATAGGATATTTGTATATGCCCGTTTGCTCTGTGGCACCATTCCATTCAATAGTAACTGGGCTCCCTAAGTTCGTAGAAATCACCTTCATATGGTGAAGATAGAAAAAGCGTTTCAGAATTTGCTAAAACATCAAATTTCTTTACTAGTATTCTAGCATTTATGAATGGAAATAGCTGGTATGATAAATAGGTTGTTTTTCAATTAAAAAGCCACTACATTTTTTGTAGTGGCTTTTCTAAAAATTAAAGGAAATGGAAATTACTTCACCATTTCATAGCTACGCTTAATGAAATCTGTTAAAGCTTTACCTTTAAGTAAGCCTTTAGATAACTTCGCCAAGTCTAGTGACTGATTGATTAATCGCTCTTTTTTCTTCGCTGTCTTTGTATTTAAAAACTCGCTAACCAATGGGTGATTCGTATTAACGATTAGGTTGTACATCTCTGGCATGGCACCCATACCAAACATACCACCGCCACCGCCGGTCTGTTGCATTTCTTTCATTCGACGCATAAACTCAGGCTCCGTAATTGTGAACGGAGAAGAATCACTATCCATAGCTTCTAATTGAACCGTAAAGCTCTTATCTGTAATTGCTTCTTCCAATTCTTTCTTAAGAGTCTCTTTTTCATCGTCAGATAATTTAGAGATTTGAGTTTCTTCTTTCTGAATCAATTTGTCAATATGATCAGCATCTACACGAGCAAAAGAAATATTCTCTTTAGAACCTTCTAGCTTTTGCATTAAGTGACCGATAATTGGCGAATCTAACAACAATACTTCGTAACCTTTAGCCTTCGCAGTTTCAATGTAACTGTGTTGCGCTTCTTTGTCAGATGCGTAAAGGATAACTGTTTTTCCGTCTTTATCTGTTTGCGTGTCTTTTATTTTCTCTTGTAACTCTTCAAACGTAAAGTAAGAACCATCTACTGTTGGGTAAAGTGCAAACTTATCTGCCTTATCAAAGAATTTATCTTCAGAAAGCATTCCATATTCAATAACGATTTTAATATCGTTCCACTTTGCTTCAAACTCGGCACGGTCATTTTTGAACAACGAGTTCATTTTATCGGCAACCTTTCTGGTGATGTAAGAAGAGATTTTCTTTACGGCACCATCTGCTTGCAAATAGGAACGAGAAACGTTTAACGGAATATCTGGAGAATCAATAACCCCTCGTAACATGGTCAAGAATTCTGGTACAATACCTTCTACATTGTCGGTTACAAATACCTGATTTTGGTACAGTTGAATTCTATCTTTCTGCTGATTTAAATCATTAGAAAGTTTTGGGAAATATAGAATACCGGTAAGGTTAAAAGGATAATCTACATTTAAATGAATATGAAACAAAGGCTCCTCAAACTGCATTGGGTAAAGCTCTCTGTAAAAACTCTTATAGTCTTCTGGCTTTAATTCTGCTGGTTGCTTTGTCCACGCCGGGTTAGGGTTGTTAATAATATTGTCAACCTCTTGTGTTGGCGCAGGGTCTTCTTCTTTTGCCCCTTCAGGTTTTGGTAAGGTTTCTGTCTTCATTCCAAACTTGATCGGAATAGGCATAAACTTGTTATACTTACTTAGTAGGCTGTTGATTTTACCATCTTCTAAAAATTCGGTAGAATCATCTGCAATATGAAGTATGATTTCTGTACCACGAGTTTCTTTTTCAGCTGGCTCCATTATAAATTCTGGAGAACCGTCACAAGACCAATGTACTGCCGGTTCGTCTTTAAAACTCTTGGTAATAATCTCTACTTTATGGGCAACCATAAAGGCAGAATAGAACCCAAGTCCAAAATGACCAATAATTCCTGAATCTTTAGCTGTATCTTCATACTTGTTTAAAAACTC
This sequence comes from Maribacter ulvicola, assembly GCF_900155985.1. GTDB lineage: Bacteria > Bacteroidota > Bacteroidia > Flavobacteriales > Flavobacteriaceae > Maribacter > Maribacter ulvicola. The sequence continues at coordinate 250,011 of NZ_FTMA01000005.1, read as the reverse complement.
CTCAGCACCAGAAAAAGCTACTTCATTAATATATTTCTTAACTTCTTCCTCTGTCATACCAAGACCTTGGTCAATGATATGTAGTTTCTTTCCTTCCTTGTCTGCTTTAACCTCAATAATAGGGTTGCCATATTCAACCTTTGCCTCGCCAATAGTGGTCAAGTGCTTCATTTTTAAGGTTGCATCTGTTGCGTTTGAAATTAATTCTCTTAGAAAAATTTCATGATCACTGTACAAGAACTTCTTGATCAGTGGAAAAATGTTGTCTACGGACACATTAATTTTACCTGTTGCCATTTCTTATATTTTTTATACCACAGTCAGTGCGGCCATTGTTAATAATGATTGTTCGTTGCTATTGGTCAAAAAAAATACCACAATAGGTTATTGTGACAAACTGACAGTTTGTTGCATGTGAAAGTTTAACAAATATTTTTGTTTAATTTATACTTAAAAAAGTTAAACATAATGTATATTTGTGATGTGGTTATGAAAAAGTGCTATGAAAAAGAATTTTAATCATAACCATATGTTGATTATTTATTGGTTAGGTTGTTTAGGAACGTGCTATCACCTGATAGCACGTTTTTATTAAATATAAGCTAATGTTTCATAAAACTTCTAACTGTGAAATCTGCATTGTACCTTATATTCAAATAATTAGATATGTCTGCTAAAGCTAAAAAGATAACAAGAGATTCAATCATTACAATGTTTATGGACTACGTGCTTGAGCACGAGCAATTGCCAAAGACAGTCTATAAGTTTTGTAAAGTAAACGCCATAGAAGAATCTAATTTTTATTTGTACTACGGTTCAATTGATGCGCTTAAAAAGGGTATTTGGAATACCTTCTTTGAAAATACAATTACTGTGATTCATAAAAATGCCGAGTATAAAGATTTTACCAATAGGGATAAAATGCTCACTTTCTTTTATACTTTTTTCGAGGTGCTTACTCTGAATAGAAGCTATGTCTTGTTTGTTATGGATAGTGCCGCTAGTCCCGTTAAGAATCTAGAACAATTAAAAGGTGTAAGAAAAAGTATAAAGGAATTTGCCAAAGGCTTAATTGCTGATGGTAACGCGGGTAAGAATTTAAAAATTACCAAACACAATCCGCAATTATTTTCAGAAGGTGCATGGTTACAGACGATGTTCTTATTAAATTTTTGGAAATCTGATGACTCCGCTTCATTTGAAAAAACAGATGCTGCCATAGAAAAATCTGTCAACACCATTTTTGATGTATTTGACAATACACCTTTAGAGAATATTCTAGATTTCGGGAAATTCCTTTATAAAGAAACCTTTGCTTAAGCTAACACGTACCGTATGAAAACCTTAGATAAAATACCTACCGGAAAAATAGAACGTGCAAGTAAGCTGGTAAAAACCGGAGCCAAAATTGGTGGTAATTATGCCAAGTATTTGGGCAAGAAAATAATTAATCCAGATACTACAAAAGATGAGTTGAACCAAGATAATGCCACAGATATATATGACGGATTAAAATCCTTAAAGGGTAGTGCACTTAAAGTTGCCCAAATGCTGAGCATGGAAAAGAACTTACTGCCAAATGCCTATGTAGAGAAGTTTTCACTATCACAATTTTCAGTTCCCCCTTTATCTGCCCCTTTGGTTCGTAAGACCTTTAAAAAGTATTTGGATAAATATCCTGAAGAGGTTTTTGACACTTTTGATAAAAATTCTATAAATGCCGCCAGTATTGGGCAGGTGCACAAGGCAACCAAAAATGGTAAAAATCTAGCTGTTAAAATTCAATATCCCGGTGTAGCACAAAGTATAAGCAGCGATTTGGCTATAGTGAAACCTATTGCAATTCGCATGTTTAATTTACAAGGGAAGGATTCTGATAAATATTTCAAAGAAGTAGAAAATAAGCTGGTAGAAGAAACAGATTATATATTAGAAGTAGCCCAGAGTAAAGAAATTACAGAGGCGTGTAGCGTAATACCTAATATTAATTTTCCAGAATATTACACGGATCTTTCAAGTCAGCGTATCATTACTATGGACTGGATGACAGGCAAGCATCTGAGTGAATTTACAAAAGCAGGTTTTTCTCAAGCTACGGGAGATAACCTGGGTCAGGCGTTGTGGGATTTTTATATGTTTCAAATTCATGGCTTAAGAAAAGTACATGCAGATCCACACCCGGGTAATTTTTTGGTCAATGATAAAGATGAGCTCGTTGCTATAGATTTTGGCTGTATTAAAGAAGTCCCGGACTCGTTCTATGTTCCTTATTTTGAACTTGCTAGGCCAGAAGTTATAACTGATGATAAACAATTTACCGAGAAACTATATGAGCTTGAAATCTTGATGCCAACAGATACGGCAGAAGAAATAATATTTTTTAAATCTATTTTTCATCAACTGTTAAGCTTATTTACATCACCTTTTCATAATGAAGATTTTAACTTTGGCGATGAAGTATTTTGGGGTAAAATAGCAGACTTGGGAGAGCAGTTTTCTTCAGATAAACAACTACGTAAAATGAATGGTAACAGAGGTTCAAAACACTTCTTGTATATGAACCGTACATTTTTTGGCTTATATAATCTGTTACATGACTTAAAGGCAAATATTAGAGTAAACGATTATAAGAAATATTTGAATTAATAAATATCTTGTATTTCTTACCGTAGATGATTGTTATATTTTCAAAAAGATTTGTTAATAGTTGTTTATATTGCAATACTAATTCTACCTGAGTTTGATCAGGATTAAAATATTACTATGTATAATTCAAAAATAATCGGCTTAGGTCATTATGTACCTGAAAACGTAGTGACAAATGATGATTTGTCAAAAGTGATGGATACCAACGATGCTTGGATCCAAGAAAGAACCGGTATTAAGGAAAGAAGACATGTAGTTAGAGGTGATGGTGACACTACCACAACTATGGGTGTTAAAGCTGCTAAAATTGCTATAGAAAGAGCGGGTATAGATAAAGATGATATTGATTTTATTGTATTTGCTACTTTGAGTCCAGATTATTATTTCCCTGGTCCAGGTGTATTGGTACAACGAGATTTAGGTATTAAATCTGTAGGGGCGTTAGATGTACGTAATCAATGTTCTGGGTTTGTGTATGCAGTATCTATTGCAGATCAGTATATTAAAACGGGTATGTACAAGAATGTACTGGTTATAGGTTCAGAACTACATTCTCACGGATTGGACATGACCACCAGGGGTAGGGGCGTATCGGTAATTTTTGGAGATGGTGCCGGTGCGGCAATTTTGACCAGGGAGGAAGATACCACCAAAGGTATTTTATCTACACATCTACATTCAGAAGGGCAACATGCAGAAGAACTTTCCTTAATTGCACCAGGTATGGGTAATAGATGGGTTACGGATATCATGGAAGATAATGATCCTAATGATGAATCTTACTTTCCCCATATGAACGGTCAATTCGTATTTAAAAACGCAGTTGTTCGTTTCAGTGAAGTTATTGTAGAAGGTTTGGAGAAAAACAAATTGAAGGCAACTGATATTGATTTGTTGGTACCGCATCAAGCCAATTTGAGAATATCTCAATTCATTCAAAAGAAATTTCAGTTAAGTGATGACCAAGTTTTTAATAATATCATGAAATATGGTAATACTACAGCTGCATCTATTCCTATTGCACTTACAGAAGCATGGGAAGAAGGTAAGGTGAAAAGCGGAGACGTAGTAGTTTTGGCTGCATTTGGTAGTGGTTTTACCTGGGGCAGTGTAATAATAAAGTGGTAAAAAAAAATCACCCATAGTTGTGGCTATGGGTGTTATATAGTTTTACTTAATAAGAAAAAAACCAACCAATCTTCTTTATCAACCATCCCTATACAAAGTAATAGACGTAATTATGTTCTAAATTTTACTTCATTCTTCGTTTTTTAATTAAAAAATGGAATGCAGTTATTGTGGAAAGTTTTTTTGCCAAGTACGAAAAGAAGAAACCCGGACATTCCAAAATAAATTGGAAGCCGGGTTTCAAATGCTGATAGGCTATGCTAAACACTAACCATTAACTATAAACATATAGCGTTACCAACAATTTTTTTAACTCATAAGAGTATCTAATTTACTAAGAGACGAAATATTGTCTTATTAGTTACATAATAGTGAACTTTTAACATTTTTTTATCATGAAAAAGACCCTAGTATTCGGAGCCTCCTTAAAACCAAATCGATATAGCAATTTAGCGATACATAGACTGGTAGATTCGGGGGTAGAAACCTTAGCTTATGGATTAAGGGAAGGTGAGGTTTCCGGTGTCAATATCTATAATAATTTAGACAAAATTAGTGATATTCATACAATAACCCTGTATTTAAATCCAAAAAGGCAAGAAGAATATTATGATAGTATTGTTTCTTTAGCGCCAAAACGGGTTATTTTTAATCCTGGGACTGAAAACTTAAATTTTTATAAAGTATTGGAAAATAATAATATAGAGGTAGATGTGGCATGTACCTTGGTGCTTTTAAGTACGGGTCAATATTAAGTGATATCGTTGAACTTATAAGATGTGTTTTTTTTACGAATAAGCCATAATCCCACAAATGTTAGCAGACCGTTTAAGGGTAAAAGTTCATAACCAAAGACATAGCCGCCAAAATAGTCACTAGGTAACTTTGCTAATATTAAAATTATTGACACGCAAATAAGGGCTACAACCCAAACATATTTGTCTTTTACTTGGTGTTTGGTAAATATGCCAAAAGAGAATAATCCTAACAAAGGACCATAGGTATAAGAGGCAACGGTAAGAAGGCCATCAATAACATTTCTGTCTAAAATATATTTAAAAGAAATAACGACTAGAATTAGCAAAACGCTCATACCAATATGCGTAATTCTTCGGGTCTTTTTAGCTAACTGTTTAGATTTTTTTTCTGTGCCAAGAAAGTCTACGCAAAAGGAGGTAGTTAATGAGGTAAGGGCACTATCCGCACTGCTGTATGCTGCAGCAATTAAACCTAGCATAAAAGTTACAGCTACGGTTATGCCTAATCCACTGTTCAGGGCAATTTCTGGAAATAATAGATCTGATTTGGGTGAGCCATCCATCGTTGGTATTGCAATATGGTGTGCATCTGCATAGATGAAAAGTAGTGCGCCCAATAACATAAAAATAAAAGTAACGACAACCAATACTATGCTGAAACTGAGCATGTTTTTTTGTGCTTCCCCCAAATTTCTACAGGTCAGGTTTTTTTGCATCATATCTTGATCAAGTCCCGTCATGCAAATTGTTATGAACATTCCACCTAAAAATGATTTTACCAAATGATTTTTAGAGGAAAGATCGTCGGTAAAAAATGTCTTGCTGTACTGTCCTAATTCTGGCGAGTTTAAAAATTCAATGAATGTCCAGTCCATTTTATCTAGAATAAAGTAGATAGATAATCCTACGGAAATTAACATGAATAAAGTTTGTAGGGTATCGGTCCAGACAATTGTTTTTATTCCGCCTTTAAAAGTATATATCCAAATAAGTAGAATAGAAAGAATAACGGTAATTTCAAACGGAACGTTCCAAGCATCGAAAACAAACTGTTGTAAAACAATAGCGACTAGGAACAAACGAAACGCCGCGCCAAGAACACGAGAGATAAAGAATGAAATAGCACCAACTTTATAGCTGACAAAACCAAACCTATCATCTAAATACTCATAAATAGAGGTTACATTTTGCTTGTAATAAATTGGTAATAATACAAAGGCTGTTACTATATAGCCTAGGAAGTAACCAAAGACAACTTGCATGTAGCTAAACTGAGAAGCATTTACCCAACCCGGTACAGAAATAAATGTTACTCCAGATAGTGACGCTCCTACCATGCCAAAAGCTACTAAAAACCAGGGTGATTGTTTGCCTGCCTTAAAAAAATCTTCATTAGAATCATTTTTGCCGGTGAAGTATGAAATAATCAATAGCAGTACAAAGTAACCGGTAATCAATAATAAGATATGCGAGGCGTTCATGGTTTAAAATTTGCGGCAAAGTACAAAAAGTTAAATGACGATTGTTAAAGATATCATGGCTATTGAATAAAGGAAAAATAGATTTTTCAGGTAAGGCAAAATATATTAGGGTTAATGATGTTGGTCTTTTTGTTAAATTTTAAGAAAACTATACGATAGGTTTTTCAAGTTTAATTGTAAATTTATGGCCATATTAGCCTATGGATTTTTCGTCGAAATTATTGGAAAACGCAGTGTATGAAGTTTCTCAGCTTCCGGGTATTGGTAAACGAACCGCACTACGTTTGGTATTACACTTATTAAAACAACCAGAGCAACGTACAGAAAATCTTTCCACGTCCTTGGTAGCTTTAAGGGGTAAAATTCAGTTTTGTGAAAATTGCCATAATATCTCAGACACTACCATGTGTGAAATTTGTGCAAACCCTAAAAGAGATAATGCATTGGTATGTGTTGTTGAAGATATTAGAGACGTAATGGCAATTGAGAATACCGGTCAATTCAGGGGGAAATATCATGTATTAGGTGGTAAAATTTCGCCAATGGAAGGTGTAGGGCCTCAAAATTTAAAAATAGGTTCCTTAGTAGATAAAGTGAAAAAGGGCGTAATAAAGGAGTTGATTTTTGCGTTGAGTTCTACCATGGAGGGTGATACCACCAATTTTTATATTTTTAGGCAAATAGAAGGGGTAGATATTAAAACATCTACAATAGCAAGAGGAATAGCAGTTGGTGATGAATTAGAATATGCAGATGAGGTCACTTTAGGGAGAAGTATCTTAAATAGAGTGCCATTTGAAGGGTCGCTTAGGCAAGATTAGTACTCATTTTTCGTTTAAATATCAATAAAAAGGTATTTATTTTATTATTTTTGCAAAAAATATAAACAAAACAAGCTTTAAATTATCGATATGTCAAAATTTGAATTGAAACTACCACGTATGGGAGAGAGTGTTGCAGAAGCAACATTGACGTCATGGTTGAAAGAGGTAGGTGATACGATTGAAATGGACGAGGCCATTTTTGAAATTGCTACAGATAAGGTTGATAGTGAAGTGCCAAGTGAAGTTGATGGTGTTTTAATAGAGAAGTGCTTTAATGTTGATGATGTGGTAGAGGTTGGACAAACCGTAGCTATAATTCAAATAGGCGACGATGTTGATGTAAATGAAGCTACGGAGGTTGTGCAAGATATGGAAGAGCCGGAGCCAGTTCTTCAAGAAATGGTTGCATCTGCTGAATCTGCAGTTATGCATGCTAGGGCAGAGACATCGACAACTCAATTTAATAGTAGCTCTGAGCGATTTTACTCTCCATTGGTTAAAAACATAGCAAAAGAAGAAGGTATTTCTTTTGATGTGCTAGAGACCATTTCAGGCACAGGAAAGGACGGAAGGGTAACTAAGGATGATATTTTAAATTACGTTAAAAACGGTAAAAATAAGTCGGTTGAAAAGGCTGCGCCAGAAGAAAGAGTCGACGTTCAAGAAAATGTAGATGCGCCCGCATCGGATAAAGATGCAGCCCCTGTCGCTACTGATAAAGTGAAATCTACCGTTCCGGAAAGTACTTCTGCTTCGGATAATTCAAAAATACAGGTTCCGCATGGCGATGAGGTGATACCTATGACGAGAATGGGCAAGTTAATTGCCAAGCATATGGCAGATAGTGTAGCAACATCTGCACATGTTCAGAGTTTTATAGAAGTAGATGTAACCAATATCGTTACATGGCGTAACAAAATTAAAGACGCTTTCTTTAAAAGAGAAGGTGAGAAGTTCACGTTTACTCCAATTTTTATGGAGGCCATTGCCATGGCGTTAAAGAAATATCCTATGATGAATATTTCTGTTGATGGTGATACTGTCATAAAAAAGAAGCATATAAATATAGGGATGGCCGCAGCGCTGCCAGATGGTAATTTAATAGTTCCGGTAATTAAAAATGCCGATCAGTTAAATTTATTGGGTATAGCTAAAGTAGTAAATGACCTTGCAAATCGTTCTAGAAACAATGCACTGAAGCCAGATGAAGTTCAGGGCGGTACCTATACGGTAACCAATGTTGGTACGTTTGGCAGTGTGTTTGGAACTCCAATAATTAATCAGCCTCAAGTAGGTATTATGGCATTGGGAGCTATTAGAAAAATCCCTTCGGTGATTGAAACTTCAGAAGGTGATGCAATTGCAATACGTAGCAAAATGTATTTATCTCATAGCTATGACCATAGGGTGGTCAATGGTGCTTTGGGTAGTATGTTCGCAAAGGCTGTAGCAGATTATTTAGAAGATTGGGACGTTAATAGAGAGGTATAAACCTAAAGAGAAATTATAATTATAGTACCCTGTTATACATCATGTATAACAGGGTATTTTTTGTAATAAAATGGTTTTTAGGTCCTTATGTAGTTCACTGTGAGTTTAATAAAAAGGAAGTACTTTTAGGATTAACCAAAGTTTTCCTTAGATTTTTAATTTTGAAATAAAATTAATCACAAGTAACTTTATGTGCCTAATAAACGAAAGTGTATTTTTGTTAAAAGGAAAACTTGTATGGAATTAAAGCTTACCAGGCCTATTTGCTTCTTTGATTTAGAGACAACAGGAATCAATGTAGCAAAGGATCGTATTGTAGAAATAGCAATTTTAAAGGTATATCCTAACGGAAATAAAGAAAGCAAAACATGGTTGGTCAATCCTGAGATGGTAATACCAGAAGAAGTGATTGCCGTTCATGGCATTACCAATGAAAAGGTTGCCAACGAGCCAACTTTCAAAGAACTTTCAAAAGAAATTTATAAGATTATAAAAGATAGTGATTTAGGCGGATTCAATTCTGACCGATTTGATATCCCTTTATTGGCAGAAGAATTATTGCGGGCGGATATTGACTTTGATATGAAAAATACGGTATCGGTAGATGTACAGACAATTTTTCATAAAATGGAAAAGCGTACGCTAGAGGCTGCGTATAAATTTTATTGTGATAAGGATCTTACAGATGCCCATAGTGCGGCGGCAGATACGAATGCTACCTATGAAGTGTTGCTTTCTCAATTAGATAGGTATCCTGATTTAGAAAACAACATTAAAAAACTATCAGAATTCTCAAGAAGAAAGCAATCTGTAGACTTTGCAGGATTTATAGCTATGGACGAAGAAGGGGAGGAAGTTTTCTCGTTTGGTAAGCATAAAGGAAAAAAAGTACATGCAGTTTTAGAAAAGGAGCCAGGTTATTTTGGTTGGATGCTTAATGCTGATTTTCCTTTGTACACTAAAAAAATTCTAACTCAAATAAAGTTGAGCAAGCTCAATAATAAATTAAGCTGATCAAATTATTTCTTTGTTTTTCATAGTTTTTTGAATTGTGCTGTGATATGAAAGTGCGGATAAAAGGAAGAGGAGTAGAGTAAGTTTTTGATTATCAATGAAAATTACGGTCGTATGAAAATTATATGCATAGGCAGAAATTATAGTGCACATATTAATGAGCTTAAGAATGAAAGGCCGGAAGAACCGGTTGTTTTTATAAAACCAGATTCATCGGTCTTGCCAAAACAACAAGATTTTTACATTCCTGAATTTTCAAAAGATGTGCATTATGAAGTGGAGGTTTTGGTAAAAATTAAAAAAGTTGGTAAGCATATCAGTAAAGAATTTGCACCTACTTATTATGATGAAGTTGGACTTGGAATTGATTTTACGGCAAGAGATTTACAGTCTAAATTAAAGGAAAAAGGATTACCTTGGGAAAAAGCGAAAGGATTTGATGGTGCTGCGGTAATTGGAAAATGGCTTCCCAAAACTGACTTTGAGGATATTAATAATCTTAATTTTAAGTTGTTTAAGAATGACAAGGTTGTGCAAGAAGGTAATACGAGTTTTATGCTTTGGAAAGTAGATGAAATAATTGCTTATGTTTCAACGTTCTTTATGTTGAAAAAAGGAGATGTTATTTTTACCGGAACACCTGCGGGTGTTGGGAGAATAAGTCCAAATGACTATCTTACGGGTAGTTTGGAGAACAAGGAGCTTTTTACCTTAAAAATTAAGTAATGATTTATAACCTGGATAAGATTAACGAGATGGCGGAAGGAGATCAGGATTTTATAGATTCTGTTATAGCTGTTTTTTTGGAAGAAGTGCCTGAAGATTTAGAAAAAGCCCTGCAGGAAAAAGACCATGACCAAGTGTACAAGCTAGCACATAAAATTAAGCCTAATGTAGATTTGCTGGGAATGGAGCAAACACGTGCCATTGCCTTAGAATTAGAAACTTTGGGTAAGCAAGAGGCCAATATGGCAGAGATTGAGAAAAGATTTCCAATGCTAAAGACCGATATTAATCAGGTGGTGGCAGAATTAAAAAATGATTTCCATTTATAATGCTTGCTGAAATAATTACCATTGGCGATGAAATTCTCATTGGCCAAGTTATTGATACCAACTCCGCATTTATTGGTAAAGAACTAAATAAAATAGGTGTTTCAGTTTATCAGATCACTTCTGTACAGGATGAACGAATACATTTGTTAAATGCCTTTAAAGAAGCATCGGAACGTGTAGATATGGTCATTATAACTGGTGGGCTAGGACCTACCAAAGATGATATCACAAAACATACCTTATGTGAGTTTTTTGGTGATACACTTGTGGAGAATGCAGAGGTATTGGCACATGTAGAAGAGTTGTTTGCGAAACATATAAGTAACACTTCAATATCTGATATTAATAGAATGCAGGCATTGGTGCCTAGTAAAGCTGAAGTTTTGCATAATGCCAATGGTACAGCCCCTGGTATGTTGATTAGGGAGAATGAGGTCACATTTATTTCAATGCCCGGTGTGCCTTTTGAAATGAAGCACCTTTTGACGGAATCTGTGATTCCAAAATTGATGGCTTACTATAAAAGACCACATATTATCCATAGAACAGTAGTTACCTATGGTATGGGGGAAAGCTCAATAGCCAAACGCATAGAGGCTTGGGAAGATGCTTTGCCGGCTAATATAAAATTGGCTTATTTGCCTAATCTAGGTAAGGTGAGGTTACGATTGTCTGGTAAAGGCCCTGACCTTCATGAGCTGGAATCTGCAATGAACGCTGAAATCGATAAATTACATCCCTTGATCAACGATATTGTTTTCAGTCTAGAAGATGATGAAAGTATAGAAGAGATCGTTGCTAAATTATTGACCCGTAAAAAATTAACCTTGTCTACCGCTGAAAGTTTTACCGGTGGTAAAATTGCAGAGAAGATTACATCAATACCGGGTGCTTCCAATTATTTTAAAGGAAGTGTCGTCAGTTATGCTACAGAGGCAAAAATTAATGTATTAAAAGTGCCTAAGGATATTGTCGATAAACATTCTGTTGTGAGTGCAGAAGTTGCTATGGCAATGGCAAAAGGAGCTAAGGAATTGATGAAAACCGACTTTGCAATTGCAACTACGGGTAATGCAGGACCTACAAAAGGAGATTCAAATGCAGAGGTGGGAACGGTGTTTATTGCAATCCATGGTCCAAAGTTAAAATATGTTGAAGAATTTCAAATGGGAAGCACTCGTGAGAGAGTTGTGGAAAAGTCTGTAAATAAGGCGTTTGAGCTTCTTCAAAAAGAAATTTTAAAAATGTGATCTTTATTGTTGTTGAAACGATAAAAAAGATATAAATTTGCACCCTGTTTAAAAGAAAAAGTCAGCACGATGTCAAAAGTTTGTGAAATTACGGGTAAGAAGGCGATGTTTGGAAACAATGTTTCGTTTTCCATTAATAAAACTAGAAGAAGATTTGATGTAAATCTATCTAAAAAACGTTTTTACATTCCAGAAGAAGACCGTTGGATAACACTTAAAGTTTCTGCAAGAGCTTTAAAAAGTATCAATAAAAAAGGTATATCTGCTGTTTTAAAGGAAGCAAAAGCAAAAGGATTAGTTATTAAGTAATCTGGAAAATAGAGCGATAAGATGGCAAAGAAAGGTAATAGAATACAAGTTATATTAGAATGCACTGAGCATAAAGAATCTGGTCAACCAGGTACTTCAAGATATATTACTACCAAAAATAAGAAGAACACTCCTGAGAGATTGGAAATTAAAAAATTCAATCCTATTCTTAAGAGAATGACCGTTCATAAAGAAATTAAATAGATTTTCATTTTAGGGAATCATAAAAAATATTAGTCATGGCTAAGAAGACCGTTGCAAGTTTACAGACAAGTTCTAAAAGATTGACAAAAGCTATAAAAATGGTTAAGTCACCTAAATCAGGTGCTTATGTTTTTGTAGAACAAGTAATGCCACCAGAATTGGTAGATGCTTGGATTGCCAAGAAATAAGAAATATAACTTTTAGTAGTTATTGAGCCCCTTTCCTACGAAAGGGGCTTTTTAATTTTTTATATTTGAATAACCATAGGATAAACAATGAGCTTATTTAAAAAAATATTTTCTTCTCAGAAAAAGGAAACCTTGGATAAAGGTTTGGAAAAAACGAAAACCAGCTTCTTTTCTAAGTTGGGAAAAGCGGTTGCGGGTAAATCTAAAGTTGATGACGATGTTCTGGATAATCTAGAAGAAGTGCTAGTTTCTTCAGATGTTGGTGTAGATACTACTTTAAAAATTATAGAAAGAATAGAAGCAAGGGTTGCTCGTGATAAGTATGTTGGTACAGATGAGTTAAATACCATTCTAAGAGCTGAAATTGCCGGACTTTTATCTGAAACCAATGACAAAGATGTTTCTGAAATACAAATTCCAAAAGACAAAAAACCATATGTAATTATGGTTGTTGGTGTAAATGGTGTAGGTAAAACAACCACTATTGGTAAGTTAGCGCATAGATTTAAAAGTCAAGGTTTAAAAGTTGTGTTAGGTGCTGCAGATACATTTAGAGCAGCTGCAATTGATCAGTTACAAGTTTGGGCTGATCGTGTAGATGTGCCCATTGTAAAACAACAAATGGGCAGTGACCCTGCATCTGTTGCCTTTGATACCTTAAGTTCTGCCGTTACCCAAGATGCAGATGTGGTTATCATAGATACAGCTGGGCGTTTACATAATAAGGTGAACTTAATGAATGAGTTGACTAAAGTTAAGCGTGTAATGCAAAAAGTAGTTGAAGATACACCACATGAAGTATTGTTAGTGCTAGACGGTTCTACGGGGCAAAATGCATTTGAGCAAGCAAAACAATTTACAAAGGCTACAGAGGTAACAGCTTTAGCTATCACCAAATTGGATGGTACGGCAAAAGGTGGTGTGGTCATCGGAATTTCCGATCAGTTTAAAATTCCAGTTAAATATATTGGGGTAGGTGAAGGTATTGAAGATTTACAGGTATTTAATAAGCACGAGTTTGTAGATTCATTCTTTAAAATTTAAAATTGAAATACGGCTGGTTCATACTTCCTTTTTTATTAGGTAATCTGAGCTGGGGGCAAATGAACCACCCAAAAGCTAGTCCGTTGGCTAAAATCGAACAAGAAGTCGGACTTTCAAAAATCACTATAGAATATTCCAGGCCTTCTGCCAGGGGTCGTACTTTATTTGGTAATCAACCTAACGGTGAACCTGGTTTAGTACCTAACGGTCGTATTTGGAGGGTTGGTGCCAATGAATCTACCAAAATCACTTTTACTTCAGATGTATCCATCAACGGTCAAGAACTTAAAAAAGGTACTTACGCCTTGTATGCTTTTCCGGAAATAGAAAAATGGCAAATAGTTTTTCATAAAAATACTACCCATTGGGGAGATGGTAGGGCAAAATACAATGAAGAAGAAGATGCATTACGTATTAATGTAGTTCCCGTGCACAAACAAGACTTTCAAGAGACTTTTCTAATTTCATTAGATGATATTGATCATAACGGAGCATCCATGCATTTAAATTGGGGCACTATACAAGTAGCTATTCCTATTGCTTTTGATACAAAATCTATAATGCAGGAACAGATAGATAAAAATCTGTCAGCAGCACCTAACGCGCAAACCTATTACGAAATTGCAAGGTATTATCAAGAACAGGGAATAAAGTCTAAAGCAGCACTTGGTTTTGTGAATAAGGCAATAGAAATGGGTGGAGATACCTATTATTTTCACAGAGTGAGATCTTTAGTATTGGCAGATTTAAAAAGTTATGACGCTGCAATAAAAGCGTCAAAAATTTCTATAAGGTTAGCTAATAAGGAAGGGAAAGATGAATTTGTTCGCTTGAACAAAAATGATATTAGCCGATGGGAAGCACTACAACCAACCAATAAATAAGGATATGAAAAACCATGTTTTATTATTGATTATCATTTTGTTAAGTGCTTGTAAAAGCGAGCAAGAAACTAAAAAAGAAGAAGTAGTACTTTGGTCACCTTATAATGATTCTATTGAAGTTTCTGCAAATGCCGATCATGAAAATGGACGCATGCAGTACAAATTGATACAATCTAAGGTTTTAGATAAAAATGAAGTATTTCTACCGCTTTACAAAGAAGTTTCTAAGTTGACGGAAGCGGAGTATCAGAAGTTGCTTCCAATGATTTTGGAGCAGGATATTTTTGTAATTCGCAATCACATTAAAGAAGGTAGGCTTACCTATGAAAACCTGGTGTTGTTTTATTTGTATCGCATCTATAAGTATGAACTGGACAATACTACTACCTTAAATACGGTAATAGCTTTAAATAAAGATGTAGTAGAACAAGCAAGGGAGTTAGATCGTTTAAGTGGAAAGGATGTAGCAACCCAAATTCAGCACCCAATTTACGGTATGCCAATTTTGTTGAAAGACAATATTAATACAAAGGGAATGAAAACCACTGCCGGTTCTATTGCCTTAATGGATAATGAAGTAGAGGATTCATTTATAGTTCGGCAATTAAAAAAGAACGGAGCCTTAATTTTAGGTAAGGTTAATTTAAGTGAATGGGCGTATTTTTTATGCTCAGGTTGTCCGGTTGGGTATAGTGCCTATGGTGGTCAAACCCTTAATCCGTATGGGCGTAGTATATTTGAGACAGGTGGGTCAAGTTCCGGTAGTGGCACTGCAGTTGCGGCTAATTATGCAGTTGCGGCAGTAGGTACGGAAACCTCAGGTTCCATTTTGTCACCAAGTAGCCAGAATTCTGTAGTAGGTTTAAAACCTACCATAGGCTTGTTGAGTAGATCAGGTATTGTTCCAATTTCAAGTACATTGGATACTCCGGGTCCAATGACCAAGAATATTAAGGATAATGCTATTTTGTTATCTGCCATGTTAGGCTTTGATGCGTTAGATACTGCATCTGTGGATGATAATTTTCCAGGCATATTATCTGCAGGTTTACATCCAATACCGTTTTCTGAAATGAGATTAGGTGCTATTAAAGAGCTAATGGAAACTGATAGTATTTACCAGCAAACTATTCAAGATTTAAAAGAGGCAGGGGCAACCATAATAGAGTTTACACCACTGGAAGTGGCCATGAATGGTTTTTTAAGCATTCTAAATATTGATATGCGAAATGATTTAAAATCATATCTAAAAAATGAGACCGATCCTGAATTGGTGAAAATCAATTCAATTGCAGATGCGATTTCTTTTAATAATGCAGATTCGCTGGTTAGAATACCGTACGGGCAAGCGTTGTTTCAGGGCATTCTTTCAGATTCTACCACTACTGCTGAATTGGAAGAGATAAAATTGAACCTTCAGACTAACGGACGTATTTTTTTCGACTCGGCGATGGATACATACGAGTTAGATGCTGTACTCTCTATTAATAATTATCATGCCGGTTATGCTGCGGTGGCTAAATATCCTGCCTTGACTATTCCTATGGGTTATAAATTATCAGGTGAGCCAATAAGTTTAACTTTTATAGGAAAACAGTTCTCAGAGGCAAATTTGTTGAGAATTGGTAAATCATATGAAGATAAATTTCATAATCGAGCGCTGCCCAAAGGCTACCAAAACTAAATTTGATTACTTAATATGAAAAGGAGAAGCTTTGTGAAAAAGACCTTTCAGTGGGTAACTGGTTTGGGTTTGTTGACGGGATTATATAGTTGGCAAATAGAACCATTTTGGCTACAATTTGTATATGTTAAAATGCCTTTAAAAAATTTACCTGATGCGCTAGTTGGTAAAACCATCATGCAAATCAGTGATATTCACGTGGGCAATGCTTTTGATTATCAGTACATCATAGATTCGTTTAAAGAAGCCCAAGAGTTACATCCAGATTTTGTGGTATATACGGGAGATTATGTAAGCTATGAAGATGATGGGCAAATAGCCCAATTACAAGAAGTGATGCAACATGTGGTCAAAGGTTCCTTGGGTACTATTGGTGTTTTAGGGAATCATGATTACGGAATAGATTTTATTGAAGAACCTGTAGCTAAGAGAATTACGAAGAGTTTAGAGGCGGTAGGGGTAACCATGTTACGTAATGATGCTGTAGAAATAAACGGACTCAATTTTTTGGGGATGGATGATTATTGGGGAAGTAATTTTTATCCTGAAAAAACTACTGAAAAATATAATCCTGATATAGCAAATATTACCCTTTGTCACAATCCGGATGTATGTGATCTGCCTGTTTGGAATAATTTTAAAGGTTGGATACTTTCTGGTCATACCCATGGCGGACAAGTAAAACCACCTTTTTTACCACCACTTATTTTACCGGTTAAAAATAAAAATTACGACGCCGGTATCAAAGATTTAAAAGATGGTAGAACGCTCTATATCAATAGTGCTTTGGGTTGTCTGCGACAAGTACGCTTTAATGTAAGGCCAGAAATTACCGTATTTGAACTAACCAAAGAAGTTTAAATAAACTTAGTGCTAATCAATAGATTGAATCACGGTATCTGCAGTCAATCTAGATTTTCCTATTTTATTTGGTTGTGTGTCATCATCTAAATGTCTATGACCTAGAGCAACAGAAAAGAGCACTTTATGGTCCTTAATATGTAATATTTCCTTATACTTTTTAGGATCAATACCTTCCATGGGCGTGGAGTCTATATCCATTGTTGCGCAGGCGGCTAAAAAGAACCCTAAAGTAATATAGACTTGTTGTGACAACCAATTTATAGTTTTCTCTTCTGTTTGAGTTTTTACAAATTGCTTGTAAAATTTTATAGAGTTTTCAAGTAGGTTTTCTTCAACACGCTTTTCAAATACTTCAAGATTATCCATTACACTGAATACTACCAAATGGCTGGCATCTTTAATTTTAGAGGCGTTGGAATATGAGGCATGGGCTAAGTCATTTTTCACTTGTTCATTAGAAACGAAGGTGAATAACCAAGGTTGGCTGTTAATGGAAGACGGACTTAGTTTTAAAATATGTTTTAAATCCTCAATCTGCGCATCTGTAATTTTCTTTGTCGCATCAAATTTTTTAGTAGTATATCTTTTCTCAGCAATGCTTTTAAAATCCATCTTACAATTTTATACAAAAATAAGAATACTTATTTGCTAAGTGTCAAATAGGTGCGCAAGATGTTATTTAAAATAGGAAAATCTATTCTTTCATAATAGCATTTAGCAGCTCCCAAATTTCATTATCAAAACTAGAAGGACCTAAAAGTTCTTCATTACTGGCATCGCCCATGCGAACAACGACTAAATCTAAACTTGGAACCATATATAATTTTTGGTCGTTTAATCCTAATCCGGCATATAAATCATCAGGGACGTTTGGTATTAAACTACCCTTGTACTCATTAACCGAGTTAGGTAATCTAAAGCTATTCTTTCCATTTAGCCAATAAAGGTATCCATAGGATAGATTTATATTTTGGGATGTGTTTGTCATGGCATTAAAGTAAGTCTGGTCAGAAAGAATAGAAATTCCGTTCCAATTACCTTGATTTAGGTTTAATATTCCAAAACGTGCCATACTCCTGGCAGAGCTAAAGAAAACATTATTATAGCCTACTTTAATGAACATGCCTTGCATGCCAATTGGTTCTTTGATTTTTTTGGAAAAATAGGAATTAAAATCGGTTTCGGTAGCATTTGCAATGACATCATCAAGTAAGGTGTATGGTGCATTATGATAATACCAAAAAGTGCTGGGATTATTTAAATATGACAAACACTCCAGGTCTGTGCAGAAAGTGTCATCCACAGTATAATCTAGACCCGTAGTCATGGTCAATTGATCTTTTATGGTGATGTTTAATTCTTGTTCTAAAGACATATTGGACCAGCCTTCTCCTAAATAGGTAGAAGTAGCATCTGTAATATTAAGGTGTTCTTCTTCTTGGGCAATACCTGCTAGCATAGCCGTTATGTTCTTTCCGGCTGAGTTCCATGTATGGTTATCCCCTGACTTAAAATTGCCAAAATATTTTTCAATAACTATACGGCCGTCCTTTAATACTATAAAGGCATCGGTGTTATTAGTATCAAGAAAGGTATAAAGATTATTTAATTTACCTTCATTCCAACCAAGTGTTTTTAATGAAATAGACTCCCATTCATTAGTTCTGGCGTTTGGAGGAAAGTAAGTATCGGTTGGTATCTGTGTACTCACTGGTGGCGTACCGTTTTGTTCAGGTTTTAAATCAGTTTCAGAATCACTAGAACAAGAAATAAGAAAGAAAAGTAAGGCAAGTAGACTGAAAAATTGAGAGAATTTCATGGTTTACTTCAATTTAGGGATAGATTAACGTTGATCAACTAAAGATTACGTGTAATTTTGCACATATCTAACGTTTTTAAATACCCAAATCGTATTTTTGCACCCCAATTTAAATTATGAGGACAAAAACTCTTAAAAAGAACAAAATCAACGTAGTAACGCTAGGTTGTTCAAAGAATGTTTATGATTCTGAAGTACTTATGGGTCAGCTGCAGGCCAATGATAAGGAAGTTGTACATGAAGAAGAAGGAAACATAGTTGTCATTAACACCTGTGGTTTTATTGCTAACGCAAAAGAAGAAAGTGTTAATACCATTTTAGAATATGTTCAAAAGAAAGAAGATGGTGCGGTAGATAAAGTCTTTGTTACCGGCTGTTTAAGTGAGCGTTATAAGCCAGATTTACAAAAAGAGATTCCTAATGTAGATGATTACTTTGGAACCAGTGAGTTACCAGGTTTGTTGAAAGCATTGGGTGCAGATTATAAGCATGAGTTAATAGGGGAGCGTTTAACGACGACTCCAAAGAATTATGCCTATTTAAAAATTGCTGAAGGGTGTGATAGACCTTGCTCATTTTGTGCAATTCCGATTATGCGTGGAAAGCACAAGAGTAAGCCAATTGAAGAAATGGTAACCGAAGCGGAAAAACTTGCGGCTAAAGGTGTAAAAGAGCTTATTTTAATTGCCCAAGATTTAACGTATTACGGATTAGATTTATATAAGAAAAGAAATCTTGCTGAACTTCTAGAAGCATTGGTAAAGGTTGAAGGAATAGAATGGATACGATTACATTATGCATTTCCGGCAGGTTTTCCAATGGATGTGTTAGAAGTAATGAATAGAGAACCAAAAGTTTGTAACTATTTGGATATTCCGTTACAGCATATATCTGACCGTATTCTTAAAAGCATGCGCAGAGGAACTACAGAGGCAAAAACTACTAAGTTATTAAAGGAGTTTAGAGCTGCTGTGCCAGAAATGACCATTAGAACTACTTTGATAGTTGGTTACCCAGGTGAAACAGAAGAAGATTTTGAAATTCTTAAAAACTGGGTCATTGCTATGCGTTTTGAGCGTTTGGGCTGTTTTACCTATAGCCATGAAGAAAATACACACGCGTATACTTTGGTAGATGATGTGCCTGAAGAAGTAAAACAAGAGCGTGCCAATATTATTATGGAAATACAATCTCAGATTTCTTGGGAATTGAACCAGAAGAAGGTAGGAGAGACTTTTCGTTGCATTATAGACCGTAAAGAAGGAAACCACTTTATAGGAAGAACAGAGTTTGATTCGCCAGATGTGGATAATGAGGTTCTGATCGATGCTACTAAGCATTACGTGAAACAAGGAGAATTCGTAAATGTAAAGATTACAGAAGCTGCTGATTTTGACCTATACGGGGAACCGGTTTAAAAATACTTAAAGTTCTTTCTTCATCATACCAATAGTGAAATAACCTAAAAGGGCAATTACAACGCCGATGATAACCCACAACCACCATTTGTTTTCAAAAAGAGGGTTGGTTGTTTTGTTTTTTGGTTTAGGTATTTCTGCTTCACTGCCAAAATCTAATTTTGTAATATTAACTGGTAAAGAAACGGTAGTTTTTGAGATATCATAATTGGGAAAGGTGCCATTTGGCCTACCGTAAACTAAATAGTAAGTAGCGGGTTCTGTAAAACGTGTGGTTAAGGTGTGCACATATCCTTTAAGCTTTGCTCTAGAGATTTTTAATGGCTGATTGTCGTTGTTAAAAACAATTACGCGCACTTTATTCGCTAATGTTCCGGGTAGCTGAAAACTATTATCTTCCATCGAAGAAAGTGTTTTGGTAGCTAAAGGTCTATAGTTGTAATAGAATCCATTTTTGGTCTTTACACTATCAGCTAAGTACTGAATTGAGATAGATCGGTAATAATCAATTTTATCATCAACGTAGAACTCTAACAAGTTTAACGGAACACGTTTGTTTAAATCAATATCTATTATGGTTTTCTTATCCTTTTGTGAAACGGTAAAAGACTGTATTTTATAATCTCGATAATCCGCAGCCTTTTTTGCCTTTTTACGAATGTTTACCTCAGTTAACGTCGGCTTTTTAGTGCTTTTAATCAGCACTCTATAATACCTATAATTAGCATCAGGGAACTTTAACGATGTAAACGAATAATTTGTTTGGTCATTATTGATAGCCAATATACGGTAGTCTTCTAAAATAGTGAACCATTGTTTTTGATGTTGACTGCCTTCAAGAGTAATTTCCCAATTGAAATTAAGGTCCTCAATGTTTAATAGAATCTCATTGATAGTTTCTTTCTGGGGTAGTTTATACGTGTAGAAATAACCTTTGGAATTGTTTACGCTGTTCAATAAAATGAAAGATATGTCCGACTTTGAATTTTCTGCTTTAGAAACTTTGTGCAGATATGGTGCTTCAATAGTATCGGTAGCGGTGACCCCATAAATGCGAATATCACTCATATTTGTATTCACATCTGCAAATACATCGTTCGGTATTTCTATGTCATGCCATTGACTATTTATTCCTTTTAAGGCTACTTTTTTAGAGTAGGAATTCATCTGAGCGAAACAAAATGAAATGGTTAGAAAAGCAATTATGGTTAGAAAACTATTTGGTTTCATCAGAAATAATGTGTTTGTATTTGTTGTAAAGAAATGAAATAATCAATAGTAATACCCCTAGAGACACAAATACGATGGTTTTGGAGATTGTATTTAGAGAAGAGATATCATAGAAGAACAATTTAACCAACGTGATCGAGAATAGTATAATGGCACCAATACGTAGGTACTTTTTCTTTTTCCATATACCAAGTCCGATCAATAGCAACGCATAGATTCCCCAGAGAATACTAAGTCCTAATTTGTATGATTGATTGGAACCGGATAAGTCCATCCAATTCAGTAATTCACTACTTGTAACCCATATGATAGCGGTATGCAAAAGAATATCGAACGGAATTTTAAGATCGATTTTTAGATACTGTTGCTGGGCAAATTTGTAAATAGTATATAATAGAAAAGCAAAGAATGCAAATGAAATATAGCGCATATAAATGTTGTATGTTCCTATATTATAAAATTCAGCAGACTCCTGCGTCAAGTAATTTTCACGCAACTCGCTCAAGGTATATAGTCCGTTCGTTAAAAAAGTCAATGTGATAAAAAGAGCGGCACCTAATGTAACAAGTCCTAAAATTTTGTGATTAATTTTTTTGATATTAATGAAGCCTAGAATACCAATAAAAAGCATAGCGTACAATAAGGACCATATAGATCCTAAATCAACCAGGTTGTAATTGTATTCAGGGTAATTGCCTGCAGATCCAGATAAATCTATTTTAGATGCTTGGAAGGCTTTGTTCCAATAATGGTCAATTTCAAAATAGATAGCGAAATATAGCGTTAAAATGAACAATGTGGGAATACCTATATCCATTAATTTATGGATTAATGATTTCTTATCTAGTGTGTGTTTAGATTGAAAATATAGCATTATACCATATGCGGCAACACATAGTATAGAAGTAAGGAATGTAGTATTTAAAATGGTACTAACATCGCCATTAGTACTGCTAAGCCACGAGTAAGTTGCTGACCAGTCCATACTTAAACTAAAGATAGAAAGTGCGGTTAATATGTAAGATAGGTATTCGTAAAAAGATACTTTGTTGGTACGCCCGATCCAAAATAAAAGTGCAGCTTCAAAAGCCCAAATGAGTGTTACCCAATTGCCGTCTAACTGTACTGGTACAGCTATGGTAATAAAGGTAAGTACAAAGCCAGATGTCAAAAAGAACAGCTTTCGGTCAGCTAATTTTCTTTTAAAAATAAGCACGGTTATGATAAAATGAATTAATGCATTGAAAAGGGTAAATAAACCTAGATAAAACTTACCACCTTCATAATCGTATAACCATGCAATACCGAAACCATAGAATATGAAAGAATTCAGCATAATAAGGATAATATCAGCGGCTTGGAATTTTTCTGATTTTATTAATTTAAATGCTAAAAAGGTAGCGTAGAATAGCAGAAAGAATATACCTAAAAAGGCAAAGCCCATGATAAAATCTTCATTGTAGCTTGAGAATGTATACCAGGATCCATAAATAAGCCAGGTGAATGTAAAGGCTACGTAGTAAAGTGCCTTCCAATATTTTTTAAATGAAATAATCAAAAGACCAATATTGATCAAGACTATATAACTGAATAGGGCAGTGACATTACCAGAATTGTTACTTAATAGAAATGGCACGGCGTAAGCGCCAACAAGACCAATGTGAGCAATGATTTGCTTGTTGTAACTCAGTGCGGCGACAACTCCAAAAACGGTAAATAATAACATAAGACCAAACGCTATTAACTGCGGAAATAGTCCGTAAAGATCATATGCGATATAGGTTAAGAAATAAAGAATAGCCAAAGCACCACTAACGAGAACGGCACTATAGCTTTCATATTTTGCTTTCAATTTAAACCCAAATCCTAATAAACCAAGTCCAACCAAATATCCTAAGATAATTCTGGTTAATGGACTAATTAAATTATTTTCAATAGAATACTTTGCACCAATACCAACACCAATAACGGTAATCAATATCCCTATTTTATTGATAAGGTTTTCGCCTATGAATTTCTCAAGGTTAGATTTGCCTTTTGGAAGTTTTATTTTCTTTTTAGGTTCTTCCTGTACGGGAGCAATTTCTATTGGAGTTTGAGCAGGTGTAGGAGTTTCAATTTCAACGGCTTTATTAATTATTGTAGCCTCTTTTTCAATATTTGCTTCTTGGGGTTTAGTTGGTTGTTCAGGAGTATCTTCGTTGAATTTTATCGCCTGAGTATTTCTAAGTATTTGAATGTCTTTGCGAATTTCATTTACCTCAATATTAAAGTCTTGCTGCTTTTTTAAAAGCAGTTCTAACTTTTGCATTAATGCATTTATTTGATCTTGATTGTTTGGCATTTGTGATGGTTTTTGCACTAACAGATTAATGTCTTCTATTTTAAACGCAAAAGATGCGAATATGTTGGGAAAAGTGCCATGTAGCTATAAAATGAATATCCCTGAAACTACTTTAGTTGTCTCAGGGATATCTAAACTAGGCGTTTTTTGTATTGCGTTACTTTTCAAAATACAGATAAATATACATAGCCATGCCAAATTCAGTAGTATCCGTAGATACCAAACGCCAGCCATTTTTAGCATATTCGTTTAGTTTATCTTGAATTGCTTTATTTGATGACTTCGCCAAATGATTTCTGTCAAAAGTAAATTTAGAGTAGAAAATGAGTGTTTCAACTTTGTATTCTTTCATACTGTTTTCTATTTAACCATGAATAAAGCATTGGCGAAAAATAGTTTTCCGTTTTCCCAAAAACCTCTGAATAAAGGATTGTCTACCATGTATATTACTTGTCCGCGACCCATTTCTTCTGTTCCAAAAATTAAAGTTTCCGCAATTTTTTTCTTTGCTTCGCTACCTGCGAATCCAGATATGGGTTCATTGGCACCCTTACTTAAATAAACTGCGCTACCGTTTTCTAGGTAATTATAAGAACGTGCGCCTAGTTTAAGGGTAAAATAAGTATCGCTGTAGCCATAAGCCAACGGATTTGTATTATCAACTGTTGCTTTAAAAATAGCACCTGTAATAGCAGATTTAATCTGTTCTCTTTCAGAAATTTCAAAAGAAGCAATAGTAGTAGAAGAGTCCTTTGGCATTTCTTTTTCAGATAGTTCAAAATCTTTATCCGCAGTTGTGATACCATCAATGGCTCCGCCCATAGCAATTAATTTACCGCCACGTTTTACCCAATCTTTAATTTTCTCTTTAGTGTAGGTGCTTAAGAAACTATTGTAACCACGCCCGTCAGGTAATATTAAGATATCATATTTGGTAAGATCAATACGACCAAAATAAGCCTCGTCCAATACGGAAATAGGGTAGTCCAATTGTTGTTCAAAAAAGTTCCAAATTTCTCCAAAGCGAAGGGTAGAAGTAGGCTCTCCAGAAAGTACGGCAATATTTAAATCCTGGATCACATCAACATAACCTGAACCAAAATCTTTACCGCTTTCTACAAAACCTGTGTTAGTAGAAGTTAAATTTTTAGCGTTGTTGGTAGCTGCCGTTTTAAGAATATCGTTAAAGTTATTTAGATGTTTATTATCTCCTTTTGTGATGATCAAGGTGCCACGTTCATGAGAAATGCCATCTAAAGTAAATGGCTTGTGTGCATAGCGTACACGTACTTTGTTGCGTAATAATTCAGCTAAGAACCTAGCATCTTTCATACTGTTCCAATCTGCTAAATAGGCATATTTGTCGGCATCAATACTTTTAATTTCAGGCTTGTTTAATTTTGTAGGTGTTCCGCTTAAATTACTTTCACTGGCAATAGCATCCAATCCGTATGCATAAGGTAAGGACCATGCGGTAATATCATAGGTGACAGAATCGCTTAATTTTGCCATGGGTTCAAATAATACTTTGACCAAGGTACTTTTTGGCTGATTTGATGAAATTACTAAACTCTTATTAGTACTTTTTAATGAACCAGAGTTGCCTGTAGCGTAGTTGTAACCTTTAACTGTAGCATTTGAACCTGCTTGGTATTCAATTTCATGCTTGCTTAATAAATCTGCCAACGCTTCAATTTTATCTGGGTTACCGTTCAATACATAGCTTTTGTATTTGAAATTTTTATTCAAGTAGAATTTCTTGAATTCATCATTCAATTTAGAAACGTTTTTAGATGCTACTTCTACTGTAGATAGACCGGTAGTTAAATGATGCGCAATTCTATCTTTTAAAGTGAGCGTATCTCCAATGCTTGTAGTAATGCCTAAACCGGCACGACCACTGCCACCTTGCTCATAAGTCATACCAATACCACCATTGTAGGTAGGGTAGGTGTCGCCATAGCTAGGATAGAGTAAATCGAACACCTCTTTTGTAAAATAAAACCATCCGTTTTCATCAAAATACTTAGCGTGGTTTTTACCAATGGTTTCTTGAAACTCTCTCTGAAAATCTGTGATTACCTCATGAAAAGGTTCAGCGGCAGGGGCAAAGTAGTACGGGTTGTCAACACCTTGCTCATGAAAATCTACGTGTACATGAGGTAACCATTTATTAAACTGCTTTAAACGTTGCTGGCTTTCAACTTGTGTAAGCCAAGCCCAATCTCTGTTAAGATCGAACATGTAGTGGTTGCTACGACCGCTCCACCAATTTTCATGATGCTCCTTACTATTAGGGTCTACCTGGTTGGGTGAGTTTTTAAATTGGTTGTACCAGTTTACATAACGATCTCTACCATCTGGGTTAATACATGGATCGATCAATACCACAATGTTTTCTAGATAACTGCTTTTAGTAGTAAAAAGGTCATAGATAGTTTGCATTGAAGCTTCTGTACTTACGCTTTCATTGCCATGAACATTGTAGCTAAGCCAAACAATTGCTTTGTCCGGTGATCCCTTGCCATGAATGCCTTTCATGTGCTCTTCCTTAATTTTATCAAGGTTTTGCATATTTTCCTTGGTTGAAATAGTAGCCAATAACAAAGGTCTGCGTTCATTGGTTTTTCCATATTCCATAAGGTTCATGCGCTGAGGTTCCGCTTTGGCCAAGTATTGGTAATAATCAACAACCTCATGATGTCTTGTAAACTGAGTACCTAGTTCATAGCCTAAAAACTCTGATGGAGATTTTAATTGGGCCAAACTTAAAAGTGGAATAAAAAGTAATGCGTAGCGTAGAATTAGTTTCATATAGTCTTTTGTGTTGTGAGTCAGCCAAATCTATTAAAATAAATGCAAAATGACCTCTATTTGTAGCGTATTTAGTATTAACGGTAATTAACTTATATTTAGGAAATGTAAAATGAAAGGGTTTTATATTTACCAAGTATTTACTTTTTATATGGATATTGATTGTTTGCCCTTAAAAAAAACGGGTTATTTTTCGAAATTAATTTGCGACTACACTGCAGCGGATATTAAGCTTAAACCATTATATAATCGGTTTCCCGATATGGAAGGTTTTAAAGGGCAAATAGAGGAAAAAGGAAAGCATTTTACCCAAGTGCAACGAGATGTGTTGTATGCTTCAATGCAAAATCAATATAAGAATACAGATATTTCTAAGGGTACGGCCGCTAATATAGCGTTGTTAAAAGAAAGGAATACGTTTACTATTGTAACTGGCCATCAGTTAAATCTCTTTACTGGTCCGTTGTATTTTTTATACAAGATTATTTCTACAATCAACCTTGCCAAGCAATTAAAAAAGGAATTTCCAGAAAACAATTTTGTTCCGATTTATTGGATGGCTACGGAAGATCATGATTTTGATGAAATCAATTATTTTAATTTCAAAGGATTAAAATTTCAGTGGAATAAAGAGGCATCTGGTGCTGTAGGGCATTTACCTACGGAAGGGCTAGAGGAGGTTTTTGCATTGTATTCAAGAACTATTGGTGACAGCCAGAATGCGAAGGTATTAAAAGAGCTTTTTGAAAACGCCTATTTAAAACATGATAACCTAACGGATGCAACCCGATTTTTGGCCAATGAAATTTTTAAGGATTACGGGCTAGTTATTGTTGATGGTGATGATATAGATTTGAAAAGGACACTAGTGCCTTACATGAAGAAAGATATTTTTGAACAAACGGCGTTCAAGAAAGTATCTGAAAGTATAAGTAAGATTGAAAATATTTCATCAGAATATCCTGTTCAGGTAAATCCGCGTGAGATTAATTATTTCTATTTAGTAGAGGGTGTTCGTGAAAGAATTATAGAGAGTAAGGGGAACTACCTAGTAAATGAAACAAATATATCATTTACAAAAGAGGAATTGGTAGCTGAGATGAATGCGCATCCAGAGCGTTTTTCACCTAACGTAATAGCTAGACCTTTATACCAAGAAGTAATTTTGCCTAATCTTTGTTACATAGGTGGAGGTGGGGAGATTGCGTATTGGTTAGAATTAAAGGCAGCTTTTGAGGCTGTGAATGTGCCTTTTCCTATTTTATTGGTAAGAAATTCAGCTTTGATCATTACCGAGAAGCAAGCTGATAAGTTAGAGAAAATGAATATCTCCAAATCTGACATCTTCTTAAAGCAGAATAGCCTTATCAACAAAAAGATTCGAGAAATTTCAAATATAGATATCGATTTCTCACCACAAAAGAAATTGCTAGAAGAGCAATTTAAAGATATGTATGTGCTTGCAGAAAAGACAGATAAATCTTTTTTAGGTGCTGTAAAAGCACAAGAAGTAAAGCAGAAAAAGGGATTGGATGCTTTAGAAAAACGTTTGTTACAAGCACAGAAAAGAAAATTGAAGGATCACGTAGTGCGTATGACAGAACTACAAAATGAAATGTTTCCTAATCAATCACTTCAAGAACGACAAGCAAATTTTTCTGAATTTTATTTGGCATACGGAGAAGATTTAGTGCCTATGTTATTTAAAGCTTTAGATCCGCTAGATTTAAGTTTTACCGTTATCACCCAAAAATAAATAATGGGTAATAACGCATCTCTACATAAGGTAGCGGTACTTGCTGTATTGTCATTTTTAACCATAACCTTAATTACATTTTTTAAAAGTGCTTTAGAGTTAGAAGACGCTGAACAAGCATATTATTCACAGTGGCTTCGTTGGGGGTATGATGATCAACCACCACTTTACACGTGGTTGCAATATGGTTTCAATTCTA
Organism: Maribacter ulvicola; assembly: GCF_900155985.1. Lineage (GTDB taxonomy): Bacteria > Bacteroidota > Bacteroidia > Flavobacteriales > Flavobacteriaceae > Maribacter > Maribacter ulvicola. The sequence continues at coordinate 221,607 of NZ_FTMA01000005.1, read as the reverse complement.
TATTTGGTGTTGGTAAATTGGCATTCTCTATGCTAAGAGGTGTGTTGTTTGCAGGAACATTATTGTTATTGTATCAATTTGCGGGACTACGGATTAAAGAGGCAGATACATCTAAATTAGCTGTTTTAGCCTTGGTTTTAATACCCGTATATATCGATTTTACTTTTCGTAGGCTTTCGCATACTAGTTTGTTGTGTTTGTGTGTTGTAGCATCATACTATACCATACAACTATTAATAGCACAAAAGTCTTTTTTAAATTATTTTTTCCTTGGTTTGGTTGTAGGTGTGGGCATGATGTCTAAATATAATTATGCATTCTTTTTGGTGACCTTTGCCCTGGTTGCTTTATGGGATAAGGAATTAAGAGCTGTAGTTTTTAGTCCAAAAATACTGTTGTCGGTTTTCATTTCTACTTTAATTGTAACGCCACATGCCTACTGGTTATTGGGTCCGGACGAATTTCAAACATTTTTAGCATCTAGTGTAGAAGAGAAAATAGGTATAAAAGAAGCGGAATCGGGATTTTCGTTGCTTCCTGTTTTAATTTATTTAAAAGGCTTGTTCGCCTTAATGTTTCCTCTTCTTGTAGTAGTCGGCATAGGCTATTTCTCAAAAAAGGTGAGTTTCAATACGCCAAAACTAAATTGGTTTGTTAAAATGTTATTTATGCAATTACTGGTATTAGGCTTGTTTTTTGTCATTTTTCAAAGTCAGAAAGTAGAAACCAGATGGTTATTGCCGCTTTTTATACCTTTTGTAGTGTTACTAATGGAGAAAGTAAGATTTAAGAATAAAAAAAAATTAGTTTCTGTTGGCTACTGGGTTTTTATTGCGGTAATAGGTGTCCAAACAATAAGAACACCAATAGAAAAGGTATTGAGTATACCTTCATCTGTACATTTTGGTTTTGAGCCAATAGCCCATAAATTGCAACAAAGCTGTGATGATTGTCTATGGGTGCTTCCTAATGTTACCTATGCCGGTAATGTGCGTTTGTTGCATCCGGAGCAAACTATACTCTCAGCAGATGATTATTCGTTATCCGCTTTAGAACTGAAACATGATAGGGGAGTTGAAATAATAATTAATCCATCCGAAGAAAAACAAACAGTACCGGTTGATAGTCTTATTGAATTTGGGAAAGAAAAGGAAAATCTATACTTCTATATAAATTAAGGAACTAGAAATTCTCCGTTCCATTTATCATTGGTCTTGGTAAAAAGTGCTCTAATATGATTAGGTCGTTGCAGTTTTAAATATTCAATTTTAGTTGGCATAATGTCGATCATGGTAAAGTAATTTTTATCTTCAATATATGCTACATGATCGGGCTTTTCAATAGCATTACCCGGGCTAGTTTTTGTAATATAATCTTTTCTGTTGTTGGGTTGAATGTTATGCCAAGTCGTGTTTAATCTATCGGTATCCGTTACTATTTGGGCAGTACCTTCAACTTTTAACTGTAGCATTTTCTCTGGATGATATAATAAAAAGCTAGCCTGATCATTTGCGGCAATGTGTTTTATCTTTTGCGTGCGGCTATCGGTATATATGGTTAGGCGCAAATCGTCACTAACCTCACGAAGTACAACGGTACGCAAACGAGCTACCGTTTCGTTGCCAACTGTCGCCATGGTAATGAACCTGAACGGGTGTCCTCTTTCAATTACTCCGTTATGTATTTCAGTACTTAATTCTTCAAAAAATGAATGGATCATACTTGTAATTTATTTTAAAGTAAAAATAATACGATTTATGGGTAGGGTATAAGAGAAGTTGGTTGTTATCTAAGTAATAGCTGTGAAAAGGAAATTGATTAGGTTCAATTTTTAAGCTTTGGTTTAAAATTGGTTTATTTAAAAGCTCAGGGTGGTTCCTGAGCTTTTTTTTTTAGGATGAATGTAAGGTGATAATAAAGGTAACGACTTAGTCTTTGAATACAGGTTGTTATGAAAAAGATTTTTTTTAATGTATTCGGTTTGATAATTGGTTGAATGAAAAGCCCGGGTGATTACCGGGCTTTTACATTTTATATACTGTTTGGTTATATTAATAAATGAAATTGATCAAAGAAATGTCTTACTTTACTTTATACTCTAATCTCATAGTAATAGACGCGGTTTTGTTTTTAGAAGAGGTATTATAGGCGCCTCCCCAACTGTAATCTTCTCCAGAATTTTGACCTGTAATTTGAAAAACGCCCATGCTGGCAGAAACCAGATCTCCTAAATTACTACCTGCATTTTCTGCTATTTTTTCTGCACGTATTCTAGCATCTTCCGTAGCTTTTGAAATCATTTCAATTTTCAGGTCGGCCAATTTTGTGTAATAATACCTTGGAGGCGAAGAGTTGAACTGAACACCCTTGTTCAATAATTCTGTAATTTCTCTAGATACGCCTTCTATTAGGGTAACGTTTTCAGATTCTATTTTTAAGGTTTGTGTTAATTGATAGCCTCTAAAAATACTACCAACGTAATTACCATTTTCATATTGGTTATCTCGCATTTCAGTAGTTTGTACACTGTTAAAAATTATGCTGTTGGCATTAATGCCTTTAGAGGTTAAATATTGGCGAACAATTTCTTTGTCTTGATTTAATTGGTCAAAAGCAGTTTTTAAAACGGTACTATTGGCAGAAAATTGACCTTCCCAAACAATTAAGTCAGAGGTAAAATTTTCGTTGCCCAAACCGGTAACTGAAATCTTTTGGGGTGGGTTTGCCCTTTGTATATATGCGTTGCCCAAAAAATATGCGGCAATGATAATTGCTGCTCCAAAAATAAATGCACTAATGTGTTTCATAAAAAATGTTTAAATCTGGTTTAAATATACCAAAAGATACTTTTCAAGAACGGTCAATTTGCTATTTTTGCCCATGCAAAATAAAGTCCTGATACTAGATTTTGGTTCACAGTACACCCAATTGATTGGAAGACGCGTACGTGAACTGAATATTTTTTCCGAAATTAAACCTTATAATAAACTACCAAAAGACCTTTCTGAGTATAAAGCGGTGATTCTTTCCGGGTCTCCTTTATCTGTTAGAGGTGACGATGCAGTGCATCCTGATCTGTCAGAGATCAGAGGTAAAAAACCATTATTGGGCGTATGTTATGGCGCACAATATTTGGCGCATTTTAATGGGGGTAGTGTAGAAAAATCAAATACAAGGGAATATGGTCGTGCCAACCTTAGTTTTGTTAAGGAGAATGAGCCATTTTTTGATAAGGTTGGTACAGGTAGCCAAGTGTGGATGAGCCATGCAGATACGATTAAACATCTACCAGAAAATACCACCTTATTGGCAAGTACCCATGATGTGGAAAATGCCGCCTATAAATTTGAAGGGGAAGAAACTTATGCTATTCAATTTCACCCAGAGGTTTATCACTCTAAGGATGGAAAACAAGTGTTGGAAAACTTCTTGGTACATATTGCCAAAATGGAACAAACTTGGACTCCCGATGCCTTTGTGGATAAAACGGTGGCAGAATTAAAAGAGACCATTGGTAATGAAAAGGTAATTTTAGGATTATCAGGTGGTGTAGATTCTTCTGTAGCAGCAGTATTGTTACACAAGGCAATAGGCAAAAACCTTCATTGTATTTTTGTGAATAACGGTCTCTTAAGAAAGAATGAGTTTGCCGATGTATTAAAGCAATATGAAGGTATGGGCTTAAATGTTAAAGGGGTAGATGCTTCGGCACGCTTTTTGGATGATTTGGCAGGTGAGAGCGACCCAGAAACGAAAAGAAAAACTATTGGCCGTGTATTTATAGAAGTTTTTGATGATGAATCGCATTTGGTAGAAAATGCAAAATGGTTGGCTCAAGGTACAATTTATCCAGATGTTATAGAATCGGTATCGGCTACTGGTGGTCCGTCACAAACGATAAAGAGTCATCATAATGTAGGAGGTCTGCCAGATTTTATGAAATTGAAAGTGGTTGAACCTTTGAAAATGTTGTTTAAAGATGAGGTCCGAAGAGTTGGGGCTAGCATGGGTATAGATAAAGCTTTGTTAGGAAGGCATCCGTTCCCAGGTCCTGGTCTGGCAATTCGTATTCTTGGGGATATTACACCAGAGAAAGTAGCTATTTTACAAGAAGTAGATGCCATTTTTATCAACGGGTTAAAGAAATGGGATTTATATGATAAGGTGTGGCAAGCAGGGGCTATGTTATTGCCGGTAAATAGTGTTGGTGTAATGGGTGACGAGCGTACCTATGAAAAATGTGTGGCACTTAGAGCTGTAGAAAGTACCGATGGTATGACTGCGGATTGGGTGAATCTGCCCTATGAGTTTCTACAAAAAGTATCAAATGATATCATTAATAAAGTCCCTGGGGTCAATCGTGTCGTATATGATATAAGTTCAAAGCCACCAGCAACAATAGAATGGGAATAGTATGAGGTATATATTTAATCAAGTTTACTTAATTGGGTCATTTTGTTTATTGGTGTCTTGCACGGCAATGTCACAAAAATTTGATACCCATCAAGTAAAATCTGGAGAAACTTTAGAAAGTATATCTAAATTATACGGGGTTTCAACTGCAAGTATATTACGGTACAATAAAGAGATTAAAGAAGGTCAGAAACTAAGGTCAAACACAATATTGGTAGTTCCTGGTAAAAAGATAGTTGAGCAAACAAGTAAGTCGACATTTAATATTGCTGTTCAGGATTCTGTGAAATCAAGAGTGCCGGTAGGTTATACGGAGCATCGCGTTAAGAAGAAAGAGACAATATTTGGTATTACGCAAATGTATAATATAACAGAGGAGGAGCTTAAAAAGTACAATCCTAAATTATATGCTTCGTCGTTGCAAAAAAAGATGGACTTGCGGATTCCAAAGTATCGTACTCCTAAAGCTGTAGAAGTAGTTGAGAATCAAGGTGATTTCGAAAAATACATTGTTGCTGAAAAAGAAACCAGATGGAGCATCGCTCATAAGTATGGTATTACTATAGAAAGAATGCTTGAGCTAAACCCGGGACTGTCTGCCGCTAACAATTATTTGTCTGAAGGATATGAACTGTTAATGCCAAAAATTGCGGGTAGTACCGTTAAGAACCAGGTTACACAATTATATACGTCATATACGGTGCCTGCCAAAATGAATTTCTATCGCCTAGAAAAAGAATTTGGTGTAAAGTCAGACGAAATAGTTCGTTTAAATCCTGAAATTACAGAACAAGGTGGGTTAAAAGAAGGTATGATAATTCGTATTCCTGAGAAGAAATTGGAGGTAGGGGAAATAAATACGGATAATTATATTTTTTATGAAGTTAAGCCAAAGCAGAATGAGTTTAGGTTAACTAGAAAATTTGGAATGACATGGGCAGAATTGGTTGTCTTGAATCCGGATCTAAAAGACGGACTTAAAGCAGGTATGGTTTTAAAACTACCTAAAAATAAGGTTGGTGATTTTGAAGTTAGAAATGCTTTGGTATTGGATAAGATTAATTTATTGGATAGTATAAATGCTACGGTACAACCAAAAGTATTGTTTCTGTTGCCATTTAGGTTAGATAAAGTAAATTTAGCAGACAAGACCAGTGCTGAAAAAACGATAAATGCAAGAAGAGATATGACCGTTAGCCTAGGTCTTTACTCTGGCGCGTTAGTGGCTATTGATTCTATGAAATCACTGGGGGTTTCTATAGATGTGAAAACGTTGGACAATCAACTAGATCTGGTTAAGACCAAACAGTTACTGCAAAAAGAGCAATTAGGGAATTATAGTGCTGTTTTTGGTCCTTTGGATATTTTATCATTAAAGGAAACAGCGGTACAGGCATCTAAATTTAATGTTCCTGTGGTAGCGCCTGTAACCGCTAAAAGTGATTTAAGTTTGGATAACGTGTTCTATTCATATACTGATGAAGAAGTGCTTTGGAAACACATGTTAGATTATGTGGAAACCAACCATAAAGAAGAGACACTTTTAGTAATAGCGGATGAGGATAATAAAAAGGAGAAAGAAACAATTCTAAAACGTTTTCCAACAGCTAAAGTGGTTGTGGTAAAAGAAGAGGAAAAAAATATTGGTATTAATAGAGATAAATTACGGGCATTACTTTCAGATAAAGTTCCTAATTGGGTTTTTGTAGAATCTGATAATTATAAATTAATTGCTAGTGTAGTATCTATTTTAAATTCATTCAACAATACCGCTTTTGATCCTATATTGGGTAAAGATAAAGTGAGTGTTCGCATGTTTACAACAGATATGAATTCCGCTTTTGAAAATAATGTTATATCAAACACGCATTTATCTAATTTAAAGTTTACCTATCCATCAGTAAATCGTCAAGTGAAAAATAATTCATTTGTTGAACGATATAGAGAACGTTTTGGTGATGACCCAAATAGATATGCGGTAAGAGGTTTTGACATTACCTATGATCTTTTGTTGAAACTGGCCTATAACAACAATTTAGTAGATGTTTCAAAATTTATAGGTGAAACAGAATATAACGGTAATAAGTTCAATTATCAAAGAAAGGGTGTGACCGGGTATTATAACCGGGCATCCTATATTCTGATGATTGATGATTTAAGAATAGAAACCATAGACTAAAATGACATCAAAAGTTACGTACAACGGAGGGTTAAGAACGGAATGCATTCATTTAAAATCAAACGATTCTTTTGTTACGGACGCACCGCTAGATAACAACGGTTTGGGTCAGGCATTTTCACCTACTGATACTGTTGCAACAGGCTTGGCAAGTTGTATGTTGACAATGATGGGTATAAAGGCTAACGGACTAGAAGTAGATCTAAAAGGTACAACGGCTTCTGTTACCAAGCACATGGCAACTTCACCTAGAAGAATTTCTAAAATAGAAGTAGAAGTGCATTTGCCAAAGGATATTTCAGATAAGAATAAAAAAATTTTGGTGCACACGGCTAATACTTGCCCTGTGCACCATAGTTTGCACCCAGATATTGAGAAAGTAATTACTTATCATTGGGACTTATAAAAAAAGCACATTCCACTTTATTTCTTTTAGCGCTACTGATCTTTTCAAATATTCAGAGTCAAGAAGTAATGTCTTGGGAACCAGGTTTTAGATTTACTTGGAACGATTTTAGAGGTGCTGCTCCCATAACTTCAAGAGCTGCAGCTACCACCGCAAGTGGTATAACGTATCGCTTTACCACTTTTTACGAGAATAATGAACTACAGGTAGATTATAAAGTGTTCGCCTATTTTTATCCAACCAAGTCATGGTATAAACCTGAACTGTGTAATGATGTTACCTTATTACATGAACAATTACATTTTGATATTACCGAGCTTTATGCACGCAAATTGCGAAAGCAACTGGCAGAGACAAAATTTACAAAGAATGTAAAAGAAGAGATTCGTAAAATCTATAAAGCCACCATTCGACAACTGAACGACTATCAGAATAGATACGATTCAGAAACCAACTACTCTAGAAATTTACCTGTACAAGAACGTTGGGTACAAGAAATAGAGGAGGCTTTAAGAGAATATTAGATTAAAAATGAGATAGTGGTTTAGTGAAATAGTAGATTGGTTTTAGATTGGAGGTATGAAAAAGCAACATTTAAATTGCTATTTTTATTGCTTAATCACAAAAAACATTAGTTCCCTTACATACTATTTCACTAATCTCACTTAAATAAATTACACATCACAAATAGTAACACCTTGTTTTAAGGCGGCTATTTTGTCGTCCCAGCTTGGCACGAATTCTTGCGCTACGTGACCTTTGTAACCAGTCTTTAAAATAGCTTTCATTACCGCTGGATAGAAAATTTCTTGAGTTTCATCAATTTCATGTCTGCCAGGGTTTCCTCCAGTATGGTAGTGTCCATAATATTGGTGGTAATCTTCAATATTCCTTATGATATCACCTTCCATAATTTGCATGTGGTAAATGTCATACAAAAGTTTAAAGCTTTCAGAACCTATGGCTTGGCAAAGAGATACGCCCCATTCAGAAGTATCGCACATATAATCTTTATGGTTTACCTTGCTGTTTAAAAGTTCCATTTGTAGCACTACACCATGCTTTTCGGCTAAGGGCATTAGTTTCTTCAATCCTATTGCGCAATTACGTAAGCCCACTAAGTCGTTCATTCCGTTTCTATTACCGCTAAAGCAGATAAGGTTGGTGTAGCCTGCTTCTGCCACTAAAGGGATAACACGTTCGTAGTCTGCAATTAGTTCTTCATGTAAAGAAAGGTCGTTCCATCCTTTTTCTATGCCCATGCCGGCACCCCAGCACATAGAGGCGTGAATGTTATATTTTTTAAGAAGAGGAAATTCATCAGGACCTACTAGGTCAACAGCACGAATATCAAGTTCTACTAAATTTTTAAGAAAATCTTCAAAAGGGATGCTTCCATAGCACCAATAACAAACACTATGGTTAATATTGTACTTTAATTTTGCCGTGGTATCGGGTTTTTTATTGTTTGCTGCCGCCGCTGAGGTGGTTAAGAATCCAACAGAGGCAGCCGCTGAGGTTCCAATAAAATTTCTTCGTTTCATGTTGTTTGAGTTGTTGATTTTCTAAAGATAAATTTTTTAGTTCTAAAAATGGAAATAAATCCGGATAAGGAAAAATTAATAGAACTGGCCCATTACCGAATGCCGTTTGGTAAGTATAAGGGTAGGTATTTAATAGATTTGCCAGAACCCTACTTAGTATGGTTTAAGCAAAAAGGATTTCCTAATGGTAAATTGGGAGATTTATTGCAATCTATGCTAGAAATCAAAACAAACGGCTTAGAATCAATAATTCGAAAAATACAAAAACATTTTCCTAAGTAAACCCGTTAAGTTCTCACCTCAATTTGTAACTTTGTATCCCGTAACATAGAATTCGATACATGGCACAAACCAAATACATCTTCGTTACGGGAGGCGTTACTTCATCACTAGGAAAAGGCATCATTGCTGCATCTTTGGCGAAATTACTGCAATCTCGCGGCTACAAAACTACCATTCAAAAACTAGATCCATACATTAATGTGGATCCTGGAACTTTAAACCCTTATGAGCATGGCGAATGTTATGTTACTGATGACGGTGCAGAAACAGACCTTGATCTAGGTCACTATGAGCGTTTTTTAAATGTTCGTACGTCTCAGGCTAATAATGTAACCACGGGTAGAATTTACCAAAGCGTTATTGAAAAAGAACGTAGGGGAGAATTTCTAGGTAAGACGGTACAAGTAGTTCCCCATATTACAAACGAAATAAAAGAACGTGTTCAATTGCTAGGTAATAGTGGTGAGTACGATATTATTATTACTGAAATTGGTGGTACGGTAGGTGATATAGAATCGTTACCTTATATAGAAGCGGTTCGTCAACTGCTTTGGGAACTTGGAGATAACAATGCTATTGTCATTCATTTAACCCTGGTTCCTTATTTATCTGCTGCAGGTGAATTGAAGACAAAACCTACACAGCATTCGGTAAAAACATTGATGGAAAGTGGTATTAAGGCCGATATTTTGGTGTGTAGAACAGAGCACGAAATTTCAAATGATATCAAAGATAAATTGGCGCTTTTCTGTAATGTTAAGCGTGAAGCGGTAATACAAAGTATTGATGCATCTACAATTTATGATGTGCCGCTATTAATGCAGGAAGAAGGTTTGGACACCGTTACCTTGAAGAAATTGGCACTACCAAATACGGTAGAACCGGATTTAGGGCGTTGGAACGAATTTTTGGCTAGACATAAGAATCCTAAAAATGAAGTTACTATTGGTTTAGTAGGTAAATATGTAGAATTACAAGATTCTTATAAATCCATATTGGAAGCTTTTATTCATGCAGGAGCTGCTAACGAGGTGAAAGTAAAAGTAAAGTCTGTTCATTCAGAATATATTACTGCGAGCAATTACGAAAACAAATTAAAAGGCTTAGATGCTATTTTGGTGGCACCAGGTTTTGGTGAGCGTGGTATTGAGGGTAAAGTAAAAGCTGTTGAGTATGCACGTGAAATGAACATTCCGTTTTTAGGTATTTGTTTAGGTATGCAAATGGCGGTTATAGAATATGCCCGTAATGTATTAAATCTTGCAAATGCTAATTCTACCGAGATGGATGAGAATACGCCCGATCCGGTAATCAGCATTATGGAAGAACAGAAAAACGTTACTGAAAAAGGAGGTACTATGCGTTTAGGTGCATGGGACTGTGAATTGAAAGACGGTAGCCTGATAAAAGAAATATATAATGGTGATTCGCAAATATCTGAACGTCATCGTCATAGATATGAGTTTAACAATGTCTATTTAGAGCAATTAGAGAAAGCAGGTCTAATGGCGTCGGGTATCAATAAAGAGACTAATTTGGTAGAAATTGTAGAGGCAAAAAATCATCCTTGGTTTATTGGTGTGCAATATCACCCTGAGTATAAGAGTACTGTAGCTAATCCGCATCCTTTGTTTGTAGGCTTGGTTAAGGCTGCTTTAGAGTATAAAAAGTCACAAACTAATGCCACATTGGCATAAACATCATATTTGGACATATATTTGCGTTCTAACAAATTCAAATGATTCCCAATTAATTAGAAATATCACATGGAAGAAAAGAAATTTGATGTACAATCCATTATAGGTTTCGTGCTTATTTTTGGAATACTCATCTTTATGTTTTACCAAAGTCAACCAACTCCAGAAGAGTTAGAGGCAGAAAAGGCAAAGCAAGAACAAGTAGAGGCTGCAAAGGCATCAGAAAAGTTAGGGACAGAAACTGTTGTTCAAGATATTCCGCAATTAGATTTACAAGATTCTACTGCTGTTGCTAATTACCAAGGTAAGATAGGGGCTTTTGGTTTCACAAAACCTTCTAATGATATTACGACTTTGGAAAATGAAGTTCTTCTATTAAAAATTAGTAATAAAGGTGGTCAGATAGTAGAGGCGAAAATGAAGCAATTCGTTACTTATGATTCTATACCGGTGTATTTGGTGAAAGATGGTAATGCTTCTTTTGGGTTGGATTTTGCTACTTCTGATAATAGAGTGTTGAATACTCAGGATCTATATTTTGAGCCATCGATCACTAATGACAATGGTAACCAAGTATTATCATTAAAAGCGAAAGCTTCAAACCAACAATATCTAGAGTATAGGTATGTTATTAAACCAAATGATTATTTGGTTGACTTTACCATCAAATCTAAAGGTCTGGATAATGTCATAAGTACAAGTAAACCTGTAACCTTAGATTGGAAACTAAAAGGTATTCGTCATTCAAAAAGTATAGAATACGAAAATCGGTATACTCGTTTAACTTATAGTCATGAAGATGGTAAAATCAGTAAACTCTCTGAAGGAAGTGATGATGAAGAGGCAGAAGAAGATGTAAAGTGGATTTCATATAGACAGCACTTTTTCTCTAGTATTTTGGCTGCAGATGAGCCATTTAAAAGTGGAGATTTGACTTCGGTTAACTTGGTAGAGGAAGAAAGTAGAACTTTTGGTTTTACTAAAGAATATGCATCGGCTTTACCGGTAGAATTGGAAGGCGGAGAAATCTCTAAAGATTTACATTGGTATTTTGGTCCTACGGATGTTGATACTTTGTCTAAATATGAAGATTTAGGTCTGGTAGATTCTATTCCTTTTGGCTGGGGTATTTTTGGCTGGATCAACCGTTATGTGTTTACACCCTTTTATGGTCTTATCAGTACATATTTTCCTTATGGTATTGCTATAGTAATAATGACTATTTTAGTGCGTTTGGCAATGTCACCGGTAACCTACAAGTCATACTTGTCTCAGGCAAAAATGAAGGTGTTGAAGCCAGAAATTACAGAGTTAGGGGAAAAGTATAAGGACAATGCAATGAAGAAACAGCAAGAAACCATGAAGTTGTATGGTAAGGCTGGTGTAAGTCCCATGAGTGGTTGTATTCCTGCGGTCATACAAATGCCTATATTCTATGCGCTTTTCATGTTTTTTCCAACATCGTTCGCATTACGTCAGAAGCCATTTTTGTGGGCAGATGATCTTTCTTCTTTTGATACTATCTATCAATTTCCAGAAGGATTTTCTATTCCGTTCTATGGTGACCACGTAAGTTTGTTCCCAATATTGGCATCTATAGCTATATTCTTTTATATGATGATGACAACAGGTCAGAACATGCCAACACAACCAGGTATGCCTAATATGAAATTTATCATGTACCTAATGCCATTTATGATGTTGTTTTTCTTTAACAACTATGCCAGTGGGTTGAGTTTGTATTACTTTGTTTCTAACCTAATTACTATTGGTATTATGTTGGTCATAAAGAACTTTATTTTGGATAATGATAAGATTCATGCCCAGATACAAGAGAACAAGAAAAAGCCTAAGAAAGAAAACAAGTTTCAAAAGAAAATGCGTGAAATGATGGAACAAGCAGAAGCGCAAAAGAAAAAATAAACCATAGAATATAGTGGTTAAAGTCTAGAATGACTCGAATAGAGTATTAAAAGACCAAGTTAATTGAAGCTGAACATTGATTATAATGTTCAGCTTTTTTTTTAGTATTTCTTTCCTGTATGAAACCTACTAGTCAGAACTTTTAGTATAGTAAATAATGTCATTGCCTTGTATTGTTTCTTCATCCTATAAGTATGTTAGCATTTTTTAATTTGTACCCATGCCTAAATTTTATTCTTCAGTTTTATGTGTTTTTGTTAGGGTGTAATTTGTTAAAGTTTATGACTTTTCAAGTATATCAGAGATGATAGTTCTCTAAATGCTAAGCTTGCTCAATTGCTCACTTTTGGTTATTCAAATTAATTAACGAGTTCAATTAAAATTTTAAATCTTTATTTTAATAGGGCTTACCGCTGTGCTTTATATCTTTAAATTTTGTCAAATTCATTTTCTTATTATCTGTTTGGTTTTAGTCTTGGAATATTAAAAAAGCTTGTACACATAAGTTTTTTATAGCACTATGATTTTTGATAAAATTAGCTATGTGATTTAAAAGAGAAAATCGATAGAGATTTAAATTCATTTACTGTGTATTTGAAAGGATTTTCTATGCATTTTAACGAGAATATCAAATTTTATATAATTAAATGTTAAAAATTTAAGTAATTCACTTTGGTAATAGAGATCTAAACATTTTTGAAAATAGTAAATTGGCTTTGGATTTTGAATTATCCCCCTTCCCCCTGTTTAAAAAATTTCTTGTGTACCATTATTATTAATGGACACAAATAAGTTTGGTAATTGCATATAATTTATAAGAACCCCACTTCTTATTTCTTAAATTAATCTATTGCGTTATGGTATTTAATTAATAAATACTAAAACATGGGGAACTCTACTTTTTATTTATTGAAGTTAAACTCAATAAAATCTTACACTCTTGAACGATTTTTTAAACGGACAATTTTAGTAAACTTACTTTTTTGTTTACTGTTATTCGGTTTTGGCACATACTCATTTGGTCAAACTTGTACCCCTGTAACTAACCCTAGTTATACCCCAGGTTGTGAGTTGTGTGTTGTATTTATATTGGATGAGTCCAATTCCATTTCCAATTCTCCTAGTATAGAAGGAACTATAGAAACCGCGGTAACTGATTTTATACAGTCACTTCAAAATGATTGTATTCCGGCCAATATTGCTATTGTAGAATACGGTACAAAAGCTAGATCAGCTTCAATAGGAGGAAATACTGGATTTCAAACAATTAATGCAGCATATATATCAAATCTTAACTCTTACCTAAATGGAGGTGGGAATAATAGTAGTAATACATCTTATAATCCTGGTCCTTCTAGTAGTCTACAAGGTTCAACTAATTGGGAAGCAGCTCTTCAATTGGCAAACACAAAGACTACAGGGTCCTGTGCCAATCCTTTAATTGTTTTGTTCACGGATGGAAATCCTACTACTTCCTCATTATGTAATTTAAATGGAAATAGTGCGGGTCAAGTTCAATGTAATGGAAATCATATCGGTAAAGCATGCTCCGCAGCAAATGTTATTAAAAACAACGGGAAAAAGATTTTTACTATAGCTGTACCAAAACCAACTGTTGATGTGGCAAATATAGAAGCTATTGCCAGTGGATCAAACAGTTTACAATACCCTAATGATACGAGTAATATATTAGAAGCGGATTATCTAATAACCACTTCAGGAAACTTAGGTAATGCTTTTGATGCTTTAGCTTTAAGTCTTACTACACCAATAATTACTACCACTGCTATGGATGCAGATTTAGGTTGTAATCCTGATATTGTAGTACCTGAATTTCAGGTTAATCATCAATGTAGAGGTAATGTTCAACCTGTGGTGACTGAAAATGAAGTTGTTGATGGTTGTAGAATTACAAAAACCTGGACAGCAACGTTTAGTGATACGCATTGTAATGTTGATGCAGTTCCCGTATCTATAGAATATACGTATGCAGAAGCAGAACAACCGGAAGCAGGTGTGGGAGAAAATGCAGTCTATTGTAGTGCTGATTCGGGATTAAGTGCTGTGGATTTGGATAGCCTCGTGTCTAATGGAGATTCGGGAGGAGTTTGGACAGATGTAGGTAATAATATTGTTGCAAGCCCTATTGATCTTTCTACATTTAGTGCTAATAGTTATACTTTTACATATACTGCTGCAACAGATGATTGTGACGGTTGTGATTTGTCTGATTCTACTACGGTAACAATAACTATAAACGATAATCCAACGGTAGTAGCGGAAGACGCGAGTGTCTGTCTCGGCGAGAGCATCCAGTTGGAGGCGACACCTGCAAACGGAACATGGTCCGGTACAGGCGTAAGTTCGGGTGGGCTTTTCGACTCGTCCGTACAGGGAGCAGGCAGTTTTGAAGTGACCTATACGGTAACGGACGGTAATAGCTGCGACGGTTCCGACAGTGCAACGGTAACGGTAAACGTATTACCGGAGCCGGTAGCGGAAGATGCCAGCGTATGTTTGGGGGCAACGGTACAGTTGGAGGCTAGCCCCGAAGGCGGAACCTGGTCCGGGACAGGAGTAAGTTCTACAGGACTGTTCGACACGACCGGTTTAAGCGATGACACTTATGAAGTAACATATACGACAACGGATGATAATAGCTGTGTAGGGGAGACGACGGCAATGGTAACGATAAACCCATTGCCTATAGCGGAAATCGGTGGAGTATTGGAAATATGTTCAGGTAACAGCACCGCACTAACAGCGAGTGGTGGCACAAGTTATTTATGGAGTACCGGTGCCACGACGGCGGCTATCGAAGTGGCTACTGCTGGCGATTATACGGTAACGGTAACTGATGAAAACGGTTGTACGGCAGAGAAAACGGTAACGGTGATCGTAAACGATAATCCATCGGTAGTAGCGGAAGACACTAGTGTCTGTCTCGGTGAGAGCATCCAGTTGGAGGCGACACCTGCAAACGGAACATGGTCCGGTACAGGCGTAAGTTCGGGTGGGCTTTTCGACTCGTCCGTACAGGGAGCAGGCAGTTTTGAAGTGACCTATACGGTAACGGACGGTAATAGCTGCGACGGTTCCGACAGTGCAACGGTAACGGTAAACGTATTACCGGAGCCGGTAGCGGAAGATGCCAGCGTATGTTTGGGGGCAACGGTACAGTTGGAGGCTAGCCCCGAAGGCGGAACCTGGTCCGGGACAGGAGTAAGTTCTACAGGACTGTTCGACACGACCGGCTTAAGCGATGACACTTATGAAGTAACATATACGACAACGGATGATAATAGCTGTGTAGGGGAGACGACGGCAATGGTTACTATAAACCCATTGCCTATAGCGGAAATCGGTGGAGTGTTGGAAATATGTTCAGGCAGTAGCACTACGCTAAAAGCAGATTATGAATCAAGTAATGTTTATGTCTGGAATACTGGAGCTACTACGTCAGGGATAACAGTAGATACTGCCGGCGATTATACGGTAACGGTAACAAATACTTATGGTTGTACAGCTGAGGCAACGGTAACGGTGATCGTAAACGATAGCCCTACTGTGGAGGCGGAAGACGCGAGTGTCTGTCTCGGTGAGAGCATCCAGTTGGAGGCGACACCTGAAGGCGGAACATGGTCCGGTACAGGCGTAAGTTCGGATGGGCTTTTCGACTCGTCCGTACAGGGAGCAGGCAGTTTTGAAGTGACCTATACGGTAACGGACGGTAATAGCTGCGACGGTTCCGACAGTGCAACGGTAACGGTAAACGTATTACCGGAGCCGGTAGCGGAAGATGCCAGTGTGTGTTTGGGGGCAACGGTACAGTTAGAGGCTAGCCCCGAAGGCGGAACCTGGTCCGGGACAGGAGTAAGTTCTACAGGACTGTTCGACACGACCGGTTTAAGCGATGACACTTATGAAGTAACATATACGACAACGGATGATAATAGCTGTGTAGGGGAGACGACGGCAACGGTGACGATAAACCCATTGCCTATAGCGGAAATCGGTGGAGTGTTGGAAATATGTTCAGGTAACAGCACTGTACTAACAGCGAGTGGTGGCACAAGTTATTTATGGAGTACCGGTGCCACGACGGCGGCTATCGAAGTGGCTGCTGCTGGCGATTATACGGTAACGGTAACCGATTTAAACGGTTGTACGGCAGAGGAGATGGTGACAGTGATCGTAAACGAAAAAAACGATCCTTTATTTGGAGAGATAGAACCTATTTGTGAAGGAGCTGAATTAGCGGAATTACCTACTATATCACTTAATGGAATTTCAGGTTCTTGGTCACCGGCATTAAATAATACAGTAACTACGGAATATACATTTACACCAAATGATAATGAGTGTACGAATACTGCAAAGTTAACTATCCAGGTTATAGAAAAACCAATGCCTTTAATTACTGAAGTTTCAATCTGTATGGATGGAGAATATTTTTGGGAGGTAAACGAGACAACATATTCGGGGCTTGATGGAAGCGTCGTAATAACCATTAAAGGCGATATCTGTGAAGCTGATCAAATACTTCGTCTTATGGTACCTGAAATTATCACATGTAATATAACACAAGATGAACTTACAACAGATCATATAACTAAAGATGGTGTTGCAACCGTACACCCTAATGGAGGAAGTGGTAATTACACTTATCTCTGGGATAACGGTGAAACAACGCAAACGGCAACTACCTTAACTTATGGGCTACATACGGTTGTAGTTACAGATTCTAATGGGTGTGTGTCAAGTTGTCAAATAGATATAGCAAAAGAATTGTATTGTTGGGTAAATTTAAAACAAAATGTAAGTGTATATGGAGGTAATGATGGAGAAGCACTTGTTAGAGGTAATGGTGGTTATAGGCCATTCACTTTTAAGTGGGATGATGGTACTACCAATGCATTGAACACAGGGTTAACGGCAGGTACTCATTATGTTACCATTACAGATGCTAAAGGCGCTACATCACAATGTAGTGTTACCATAACGGAACCAACAGGTGCTACTTGTGATAATTTTACAGTAGATATAGAACAAATAGAGCTTACAACCGATCATTTGACTAAAGATGGTGTTGCAACCGTATTTCCAAAGGCAGGAACAGCTCCATATACTTATTTATGGGATAATGGTGAGACCACACAAACTGCAAATAAGTTAACTTATGGATTGCGAAATGTAGTAGTAACAGATGCTAACGGATGTGAAACTAGAGGTCAAATAGACATCGCCAAAGAATTGTACTGTTGGATTAACCTTTATGCAAATGTTAGTGTTTACAATGGTAACGATGGTGCTGCCAAGGTTTATGGCAATGGAGGATTTAGACCGCATACCTTTAAATGGGATGATGGTGTAACCGAACAAATGAATGACAATTTAAGTGCAGGCACACATTATGTGACGATAACAGATTCAAAAGGAGCTACCTCTCGTTGTAGTATAACCATATCAGAGCCTAATGAGATATTAGAAGTTTGTGATGGTATTGATAATGACGGAGATGGTAAAATAGATGAAGGTTTTGATCAAGATGGCGATGGGGTTGCAGATTGTTTCGATACATGTGATCAAGGAGATGATCATGTCGATGTTGATAATGATGGCATACCTGATGCTTGCGATGATTCAATCTGCTTAAAAGGAGATCAACCAGAAGTATATTGTTATCAAACAGCGGTATGGAACGAAACTACATGTCAATGGGATATATTGGATGAGCAACCTGAGAAGCCGGAGACACAATGTTTTGAAACAGCAGAATGGAACGATCAGAGCTGTAGTTGGGAAATCATAGGTGAGAAGCCAATGGAGCCAAAAACGGAATGCTATTATAAAGCTGTATGGAACGATGCTACATGTCAATGGGATATATTGGATGGGCAACCTGAGAAGCCGGTGACACAATGTTTTGAAACAGCAGAATGGAACAATGAGAGTTGTAGTTGGGAAATCATGGGTGAAAAGCCAATGGAGCCAGAAACGGAATGCTACCAGAAAGCTGTATGGAACGAGACTACATGTCAGTGGGACGTAATTGACGAACAACCTGAGATGCCTATGACACTATGTTTTGAAACTGCTGTTTGGAATACTCAGAGCTGTAGTTGGGAAATCATGGGTGAAAAGCCAATGGAGCCAGAAACCGCATGTCACGAAACAGTTGTTTGGAACTCTGAATCTTGTGAATGGGATATAGAAGGAGAACAGCCGGAGATGCCAGAAACGGAATGTTATGAGACAGCTGTATGGAATGTAGAGTCTTGTGAATGGGATATAGAAGGAGAACAACCAGAGATACCAGTAACGGAATGTAATGAAACAGCCGTTTGGAACTCGGTATCTTGTGAATGGGATATTACAGAAAACGATAATGATTGTGGATCAGGGACCATAGGTCAATGTGAAACGGCATACGCAAGGTCTAGTTCAGAGAATGTAAGAACCTGTTTTACCCAAATTTCTAATCTAAGCGGTGGAAATTGGGGTTGGACCAATAAAATTCCATCAATTAATGGGACGTATGAATTGGATTTATATGCCGCAGCTGGCCAATGTGATATATCTAAGGGAGCATTGGTTGGTAATGTAAATATCGTTTATAACAATGGATCGGTCAATGTTATGGTTTCTGCCCAAGATGGGTATATGATAGCTGAAGCGCAATTATATGTTGGTAGTAGCGAGACTCCTGTAAAAGGTAATGGCGATCTTACTGTAGCACCAGGGCAATATCCTTATCAGGACAATATTAATGGAGATTTTAGTACTTATACATTCCAAGGGTTAAGTGCTGGAGATATGGATAATTTCTATGTAATTCTTCATGCTAATGTTTGTCCGCAGGAAACAGATACTTTAAAGACCGCACCGACCAAGATCGAATTAACCACATATCCAATTCCTTTTAAAGAAGAATTGAATATTGAATTAATGGCAACATACAGCTCAAAGCTTACAATTGAGCTATTTGATTTGAATGGAAGATTGATCAAGCAAGAAAAAAATCACGTTCTAAAGGTAGGAGATAACAACTATAAATTATCTATTGGAAGTTTAGAGTCTGATATGTATATAATAATACTTAAGACCGATAAAGAAAAATTAGTTAAAAAGGTTATTTCTAAAAAGTAGCACTATAAATTAATTTGGTTAAATAATAGAAAAGCCCTTTCAAATTGAAAGGGCTTTTGCCATTGATTAAGGATTGGTTTGGTAAGATTTGGGATGCCAAAGATGTAATAAATTTAAAGTTCTTTAAAAAGTTAGTTGTAAAGGATGCTTTATTGTATGTTAAAAGAGTATATGATGATGTAAACAAATTTGCGGTATAAAAAAACCTTCCTATTTATAGGAAGGTTTTCAGTTATAATTCAATACCTATTTTAATGCAGTGCATCAATAACTACCTGTGGTAAAAGTACTTTATTGATAACATGAACAACACCGTTACTTGCTTCTACATCTGCCATGACAACAGAAGCATTGTTCTCGCTGGCATCTTCAATATGTACAGCACCATTCTCTTTAATGTTAACACCTATATTTTCACCTTGAAAAGTTGCAATCGACTGTCCGTCACTTAAATCAGTTGAGAAAGCAGCTGTGCCGGATACTACATGGTACGTAAGAATGGAAACCAATAATTCTTTTTCAGTTTCAGTGTCAAAGTCGGCTAAGCTAGTGTATTCTTCGCCTAAGGTATCTAGAAGAGTTGCAAAGGCATCATTGGTTGGTGCAAAAACTGTAAATGGACCGGCGCCATTTAACGTTTCTACTAAACCTGCATCTGCTTGTACTAATGCATCGACCAATAAGCTTAAATCATCGGTTTCTACGGCAATCTCAACAATTGATTTCAAACTCATTGCCGAAAGCATATCTAAAACCTCTTGAGGTAAAATTACTTTATCGATAACATGAACAACACCATTACTAGCAGCTACATCAGCCAAAGCAACATTGGCATTGGTAGCTGTTGCATCCATAATTTCAACACCATTATCCGTTAAGATTACAGTAATGTTTTCACCTTGAATAGTTTCAATAGCTTGATTATTATTTAAATCAGTTGAAAAGGCGGCAGTACCAGAAATGACATGGTATGTCAACACTTTCGTTAATAGTGCTTTTTCTTCTTCTGTATCAAAATCCGAAAGGTTGTTGAAGTCGTCTCCTAAAGAATCTAAAAGAGCAGCAAACGCATCATTAGTTGGAGCAAAAACAGTGAAAGGACCTGAGCCATTTAAAGTTGCTACTAAACCTGCATCTGCTTGTACTAAAGCATCAACCAATAAACTTAAATCATCTGTTGCAACGGCAGTATCAACAATAGTTTTTAATCTTAAGCTGGTTACAAAATCTATAGCCGCTTGTGGAAGCAATACTTTGTCGATAGTATGTGCAATACCGTTAGAAGCCATAATGTCTACACCTGTAATATTTGCGTTGGTATCAGAAGCATCTCCAATTACGAAAGAGTCACCAGAAGCTATAATATCCACACTATTATTTTCAAGAGCTGTAGCTACCTCACCTGCAGCTAAATCAGTTGATTTTACTTCTGCGGCAACGACATGAAATAATAAAATGTTCTTCAATAAAGCAATTTCTTCATCGGTATCAAAATCATCAAGGCTATTATAATCATCACCTAACACATCTAATAATGCAACAAAGGCATCATCAGTAGGGGCAAAAACAGTAAATGGTCCGTCAGAACTAAGTGTTGCAACTAAATCAGCTTTAATAACAGCGGCTTCTAAAAGAGATAATGGTTCAGTAGCTACTACTATATCAACTAAAGTTCCGTTTTCTATGTCCTCTTCTCCGTTCAAGGCATCAATAATTGCTTGAGGTAATAAAACTTTATCAATAACGTGAACAACACCGTTGCTTGCTTCTACATCTGCAATGACCACTTTTGCATTTACTTCAGTAGCATCTTCAACAAATACATCACCATCAATATTAATGGTCAAATCTTCCCCTTGTACGGTAGTAACCATCATACCATTTGTTAAATCTGAAGAGCTAGCAGCAACACCTGCAACTACATGGTAGGTTAAGATTGATGTTAAAATAGCACGTTCTTCATCCGTATCAAAATCGGATAGTGACTCAAAGTCATCTAATTGATTCAATAATGCAGTAAAAGCATCGTTTGTAGGAGCAAAAACGGTAAAAGGACCGTTTGAATTTAATGTGCCTACCAAATCTGTACCTTCAGAATTATCGGCAGTAGTAAGTGCAGAGACCAAAGAGGAAAGTGCATCTTCCGCCTGAGCGGTTTCAACGATGGTCGTTTCGTTAATTGTCAAAGGTTCCACATCGTCATCGTCACTACAAGACCATGTAATCATAGTGACCGTAAGTAACAGTAAAAAATTTCGTAATCGTAACATTTTTTTCATAATTGTGTTTTTAAAGATTGTTTAATTAATTATAAAAGATGTTTAACGTTAAATGTGATATAATATATTTTTAGTATTAAAACACCTATGTGGATAAAAATACAACAGATTTATTTTGTTTAAGTTATTTTTTAAAAAGTTTAACAAAATATTTTTAACTCAAAAAAAATTAAATTTTGAACCAATAAATTAAAGTCCTTTAGTGCGTTGGCTTAAAGTGGATTTTAAAAGTGTATTACATAAGTTGAAAAAAAGATGTTTTGAAATGAAATTTTGTAATTTTGTAACGACATAGTAATAGAGATGAAAAAAGTTGTAATAGGACTGTCAGGGGGAGTAGATTCAAGCGTAGCAGCATACTTGTTAAAAGAGCAAGGTTATGATGTTATTGGTTTATTTATGAAGAATTGGCATGATGATTCGGTGACGATATCAGAAGAGTGTCCGTGGTTAGAAGACAGCAATGATGCCTTGATCGTTGCAGAAAAATTAGGTATTCCTTTTCAAACAGTAGATTTAAGTACAGAATATAAAGAACGTATTGTTGATTATATGTTCAAGGAATACGAGATGGGGCGTACCCCAAATCCTGATGTGCTTTGTAATAGAGAAATTAAGTTTGATGTCTTTATGAAAATTGCTATGCAATTAGGGGCAGATTATGTTGCAACAGGGCATTATTGCAGAAAAGGTACTTTGCACAATGCAGATGGTACAGAAACATATCAGTTATTGGCAGGAAAAGATGGTAATAAAGACCAGTCTTATTTCTTATGTCAACTTTCGCAAGAACAATTATCCAAGACATTATTTCCGATAGGGGAATTGACCAAGCCACAGGTAAGGGAAATTGCCGCAAAAATGAATTTGATAACTGCAGATAAAAAAGATTCACAAGGTTTATGTTTTATAGGTAAAGTAAGACTTCCGGAATTTTTGCAGCAACAATTAAAACCAAAAACCGGTAAAATTGTTGAAGTACCAGCCGGGTTTGATGCTTATGAACGCGCAACACCTAATTTCAATGATAAAAACTCAGAATTAGAGTTCTATGCGGAGAAGCCCGTATATCATTTAACAGATGGGAAAGTGGTTGGTGAGCACCAAGGTGCACACTATTTTACCAAAGGACAACGTAAAGGCTTGCATGTAGGAGGAACAAAAGAACCCTTGTTTGTAATAGATACCGATGTAAATGAGAATATCATTTATACGGGTCAAGGTAAAGCCCACCCCGGCTTGTATAGAAGAACTTTATTTGTAAAGGAGGAAGAAATACATTGGGTACGCACAGATCTTGCATTGAATATTGATGAGAAACTAGAAGTAAAAGCACGTATAAGATACCGTCAAGAACTGCAGGAAGCTACTATATACAAAGTAAAAGGTGGTATGTATGTAGATTTTAAAGAAATGCAATCTGCAATTACCGAAGGTCAGTTTGTGGCGTGGTATTTAGCAGATGACCTTATAGGGTCTGGTGTAATTTCATAATTAGAGGGTTATATTTTAAAGTTCATTTTAGTATCTTTAAAATGTAACCTTTTACTTTATTATTGAGATTAGGGTTTGCTTACATGTATTTTGAAATCTAAATTAACTATTCAATATAATGCCTTGCGGACTCGCTACAAGGTGATTCACTAAGCATATGCAAAATAGACTTACCGAACTTTTCAAAATAGAATTCCCCATAATTCAGGGAGGAATGATTTGGACCAGTGGATGGCGATTAGCCAGTGCTGTATCAAATGCTGGAGGTTTAGGTGTCATTGGTGCAGGTAGCATGTACCCTAATGTTTTGCGAGAGCATATTCAAAAATGTAAGGAAGCAACTTCAAAACCATTTGGAGTAAACGTTCCTATGTTATATCCTGATATAGATAAGTTGATGGATATTATCATTGAAGAGGATGTAAAAATTGTATTTACATCTGCTGGAAATCCTAAAACTTGGACATCCATTTTAAAGGAAAAGGGAGTTACCGTGGTACATGTGGTCAGTAGCTTGAAATTTGCGTTGAAAGCACAGGCTGCAGGGGTAGATGCCATTGTGGCAGAAGGCTTTGAAGCAGGCGGACATAACGGTCGTGATGAAACAACAACTTTTGTGTTGATACCTGCAGTTAAAGAAAAAATAACTATTCCTTTGATAGCAGCAGGTGGAATAGCAACGGGTAGTGCCATGTTGGCTGCCATTATTTTAGGTGCAGATGGTGTACAGGTTGGTAGCCGGTTTGTGGCAAGTGAAGAAGCATCAAATCATATAAACTTTAAAGAGGTCGTGATAAATGCTAAGGAAGGAGATACGCATTTGACATTAAAAGAACTAGCTCCTGTTCGTTTAGTGAAAAACAAATTTTATAATGAAGTTCAAAAAGCATATACTAACAATGCCACAACCGAAGAGTTGAAAACTCTTTTAGGTAGGGGCCGTGCAAAAAAAGGAATGTTTTTAGGTGATTTAGAAGACGGCGAACTAGAAATTGGTCAAGTATCTGCGTTGATACACGACATAAAACCCGCTGCCGAAATTGTTAGCGAGATAATGAGGGAGTTTAAAAAGAGGAAAGCAGAACTCTCCTCTTTTTAGTTTATCTCTCTTTATAGATTATACTTCTTTATCCTCCCCTTCAATAATCCGCACTTTATTTTTCAAAGAGCCAAGGTATTCAATAAGATCACGGAGTTCTCTTCTAGATATCATACGGCCCATGGCAGGCATAGCGGACATAGAATTTTCTCTTTTGGCAATTCTCATTAAAGGAATTCTTAAAGGTTCAGCTTCAGATGTTCTTAATAAAACTTCCTTATTATTCTCCTCGATTAAAACACCTTGAACTTTTTGTCCATCTTTCAATGTAAGGGTTACGGTTCCGTAACCAGGAGCTAACCTTACACTTGGCTCAATAAGCGCTTCTAATAATTGCTGTCTGTCTAAAATATTACCAATATTATCTAATTTAGGACCAACTTCACCACCAGAACCGTTTACAGAATGACAACGTACACATTGCGCTGTAGGGTTGTTATTGAATACCGTTCTACCTGCCCACCAATTACCTCCGTAAAGGGTTTCTTGAAAAGAATCAGTAGAAAAACCTGCTTTCTTAAGTTTATCTAATTGTGCTATTAGTTTAGGGTTTTCTGTCGCTTTTACCGATTCCATTAAATCTAATAAAATACCTTGGTTTAGTTGACTTTTACTAGCTTTATCAATTAGACTAGTAAGAATGGCATTGCTTTTTACGTCAGGCAGGTCACCAAGAACATTCAACATTCTTTGCTGTTCCGATAATGAGCCTTTCTTAAATATTGGGTCAACAATGTTTGGTAGTTTCTCTTTAGATAGATTTAATTTACTTAATAAACCTACGGCTACGGTCCTTACTTGTTCATTCTTATCTTGCATACCAAAAGACATGGCTGCTTCCATTTTATTAAATTGTAATTGACCTAAGGCGTTTAGTACGGCAGCTCTTACTTTGGGTGATTCATTTGATTTAAATACTTGGTATAAATCATCGTTATAAGAGTTGATGCCAATTGCGCTTATTGTTTTTGAAATTCCAATTAATATTTGTGGCGAACTTTCTTTTAAGAACGAAGGAACATGTTTTTTAATTTTTTCCTCTAACTGACTGTTTTCTCTAATAACTTCTCCTCTATATCTACCATCTACACGATCTAAAAGTGAAGGGTTGTTCCAAGTGCCCAAAGCAGCAAGGGCTTCGCCACGTAAATCGCTAGATACCTTTCTTCGCTTAGCAAAATTGATAAGTAAATCTAACTGTTCTCCACCGCCCACACGTAATGCGGCATTAATGGCTCTACGTAACAAGGGTTCAGATGTGAATTTTTCGTTAGTAAGCGTTGCTGCCAATGCCGGAAGAGCATCCTCAATAGAAAGGTCATCGTTAATGGCACGTGCAGTTTCTGTAACAATGTATTCATCTTGGTCAGAAAGGAATATCGATATTTTTGGATCTTGTAATTTTCTAAGAACCATAACGGCAGCAATTCTAAGACTTCTGTTTTTGCTATTGGCAAGAGCTAAAAGTGGTTCAGCATTGCCAATTCTAGATAGCGCTAAAACTGCGGCATGTCTTAAATAAAGATCTTTGTCGTTGTTGGCTTCGAGCATTGCCAATAACGGGTCAATGGCATTTTTATGTTTTAATCTGCCCAGTGCTTGTGCTGCAAAGAATTTTACACGGTCATTTTCATGGGTAGTCAATGTTATAAGACTATCAGCGGCTTTTTTATATCTTAAATCGCCCAATACCTTTACACTTTGTGCTATGATTTCTGGATCGTTATCACTTAATAAGTTAAGTAACGGCTTTGCCTCATCTATATCCTTAGCGGCAATTTGACCAATACCCCAGATCGCATGAATACGCGCAAATTGATTTTCTTCTTCTTGTAGTACCTTTTTAAGCGCTCTATAGCCCCAGAAAGTTCTTTTAGCAAGTTCAAATTGAGCCTTTTGGCGAATTCTCATATCGCCATACGACAATAAACTTACCAAACTATCCGTCTTTTCATCTTCATAATTTAGGGTCATTAAACGTTGGGTTTCTAAACGTTCTTGAGCTAAATCATTTGTTTCTTCGGTAACGTCTAATTTCCAAACTCGCCCATAATTTTTAGTTCCCCAACCATTTACCCAATCGGCAAGGTACAGTGCACCATCTGGTCCAAAGCCTATTCCTGTAGGCAATACGCCAGATAAAATAGATTCATCTGTATTTAATTCAAACGAAGCGCCTTTTGGCTTTAGATCAAACGACCAAATATGTGATCTACTAGGATCTCCTACAAATTCTACTAAAAAGAATTTATTCATCCATTTTTTACCCAAGGCAGTGCCAGGGTTATATCTCATTCCCGTAGGGCCGTTATGAAAATTTTGAAGCGGTGGCATAATGTATGCAGCCTGACCTTCCCAACGAGGAGTGAAGAGTTTTTCATCCATCCAAACATTATATCCGTTATTTTTGGGATCCGTATATTTTCCGTACTGCCAATTAGCTCTCCACCCGGCATCTGAACCTTCAACGATATGAACCAGTCTTTCGCTTTCGCCTCTATGGTCACCATCATTATCAGATGAAATAATATTTCCGTAAGCATCAAAAGCAAACTCATGGGTATTACGCAGACCATGTGCATATACTTCAAAATCTGTTCCATCAGGATTACTTCTTACAATAACTCCTTCATTTGGGTATTTATGGTTTTCACCTTCAACAGTTGTAATATTTGCTCCTATATCTCCAATGCCCCAGTATATTTTACCATCGGGTCCTTCAATGGCACCAGACATACCATGCCCACTAAAACCAATATGTACGGCAAAGCCTTCGGCAATTGCAGTTTTCTCATCTAAAATTTTATCGCCATTAGTATCGGTAAGACGATACATTCCTGGGCCAATACCGACAAATACATCTTCATCACGAACTAGAAGTGCACCGGCAACATCATTAATTTCATCATTAAAACCTTTCATGATTTGAGTGGAAATATCTGCAATACCATCTTTATTGGTATCCTCTAACATCCATATCTCATCTTGTTCAACGGTTAGATCGCGCCAATCGTGAATACTATCGTTATTTAAATCTGCCAACCACTCATTTTCTTTACTAAGCTCTGGCGCAAAGGTTTTACGTAGAAAAGCTCTTCTATCTTCAACAGATTCCAGAGCAATGGATTCTGTCATCCAATCTCTATGGCCGCGAATATCAAATTCAGAGTTTTTATGTCTATTAGAGCGGGTAATGTAGATATTTCCTTCATTGTCAATATCCATTGCAATAGGATCTGGGGCTAGTGAATCTGAAGCCCATAGGCTTAACTCTAGACCGTCAGCAACTTGTGCGGTAATAGTTTCTCTGGCAAGTTTGGCCATTTCAATAAGTTCAGTACTGTCTTGCTGTATAGTTAAAGGAATTTCAACTGGCTTTTTATTTATACATGAAGCGCAAAAGAATAATAGGAGTACTAGCCCTAGAGGGAATTTTTTAAAAAATGTCATTGTTGTTTTGTTGGTTTGAAAGATAAAAGTAGCAAATATTGTAGATAAACAACAGTGAAATGATGCTCTGTTCAAATTATTAACAACATCAAATTAATGTGTCTGATTTTTTAATTTTTAATTTTTTAATTCAATGTTAAGAAACTGTATTTAAAACTTCTATTATATTTGGTTTCTTATCAAACTTAATAATAATATGAATACTATTAAAACAACACTAGCATTCCTTTTTTTAGTAGCTTTTGGCTTTAAAATGGCTCATGCACAAGAAGGTCATCCGTTAGAAGGGAAATGGAATTTGACAATTGATCAAGAAGGAGAGAAATTACCATCGTGGTTAGAAATTAGACATTCTGGTACCAATAGATTAATAGGAAGATTTACCTATGCTTTTGGTAGTGCTAGACCAGTTGCTGAAATTGAAAAGCACGGAGAGCTATTCTCTTTTGAAATACCACCACAATGGGAGCCAGGAGCAGCCAATATGGAATTTGAAGGAAAAATGGAAGGTGATGGATTAGTAGGGACCATGATTTATGCAGATGGCAAAACCTATGATTGGACCGCTACCAGATCGCCAATGCTACCGTATTATGAAAATGCGAAAGAAGGAAAGACCATTAAGCTGTTTAATGGTAAAAATTTAAAAGGTTGGACTATTAAGCCAGGAAATCAATGGGCGGTTTTAAACGGTATATTGACCAGTTCAAAATCTGGGGTTAATTTAGTTTCAGAAGAAAAATTTAAAGATTTTAAATTGCATGCAGAATTTAGATACCCGGAAAGAAGTAATAGCGGTTTGTATTTAAGAGGACGTTATGAAGTGCAGATTGCAGACAATATAGGTTTAGAGCCTTCTTCTATTTATTTTGGAGGAATTTATGGATTGTTGACTCCCAATGAAAATGCGGCTAAGAAAGCCGGAGAGTGGCAAACGTATGATATTACTTTAATAGGTAGAAGAGTGACCATTGTAGCAAATGGAAAAACAGTTATTTCAAATCAGAATATAGAAGCCATGACAGGCGGTGCTTTAGATAACAATGAAGCAGAAGCCGGTCCAATAATGATACAAGGTGATCACGGTGCAGTAGAATTTAGAAAGTTAGAAATTACCCCATTACATAAAAGGTAATCTAAGGGTGAACGAATTTTAATAAAAACCTCCTATTTGGGAGGTTTTTTATTTAACTGTTAAGCTTTGTAATTATGGCTAAAGCATTTTCTTCTTCGTCTTTATTGACATAAATTTCTACCAATTTTGGCACAAGAGCACCAAAACCTGCAAGACGAGCAGATTCGCTTTCGTCTTTTACTATAGGGTTGATCTTACTTTCTTTTAATGCAAGTGTTATTCGTTGCGCTTCAAAACTATTGCCCGCAAATACTTTAATAAAATTTGAGTCCATTTTTGTTAGTTTAAATTAATAGTTCTTCCATTTTTGGCACTGTTGATTGCAGATTGTAGAATTTCCATGGTAATGATATTATTCTCTAAGGAATATACATTAAAAGGGTCTAATGTAAGCTTCCCGTTTATAACATCTGCAAAAACTGAAAAGGGATCGTTAAAAGGTTCTTCGCGTTCTCCTAAGAGAAATGTTTCTTCTGTATAGTCACTATATCCTTTAGAAAGCCTTAACCTTAACTGTGAAGGATTATCAGAATAAATAGCGCCCTTTGTACCATAAAGCTCCATATCCTTTCTGCCTATAGGCCAATTCCAAGAGGGTTGTAAAATGGCCATCTCATTATCATAAGTTAATATAATAGTGGCATCATCGTCCACTTTGGGGTTATTCTCTGCTTGTAATTGTTGAGTTACCGCAGTTACACTATTTGGTCTTTTGCCATTGGTTAACCACGTCATTAAATTGGCACCATAGCAACCAAAATCAGTAATGGCTCCGCCACCATTTAAATCAGGGTCCGTTAACCATTCTAAAAATTCATTGGAAACACCAATTTTCTTTGGTCCTTTATGACCGTCTCTAATTATCACTTTTCTTAATTTTCCAATCTCACCCTGTTTTAATAAAGCATGTGCTTTTATATTGGTTTGGTACCAAGAAGTTTCATAGTTAGTTAAAACATGAATATTATATTTTTTAGATAGTTGTTGTATTTCTATAGCATCATTATAAGTTGTTGCTAAGGGTTTCTCTACCATGACATGAATTCCTTTTGGAGCACAGGCTTTTACAATGTTTAAGTGATCCTTAATGTTCCCAAATGCAGCAACTGCATCTGGGTTTACAGCTTTGATCATGTCATCCATAGAACTAAAAACGATATCCATGGAAAACCCAAATTCTTTTGAAAGTTTTTTAGCTAGGTCTTGGTTTGTTTCAACTATTCCCACCATATTAATATCAGACTTTGTTTCTCTACCTAATATCCATCCTACATGCCCATGGGTGAGGCCTGCTACGCCTAATTTAAGAGTAGGGTCTTGGGTGTAAACAAAATTTGTTAAGAGAAGTGATAGTAATATAATTGCCTTCTTCATTGAAAATTGTTTTAATTAAGGCTGATTGAATGGTTTTGTATTTCGTTCAAATCTAATGAATTGGTATTTATTGTAAAATAAAAGGTGCTACCTTCATGCTCTTCTGACTCAACCCAAATTTTACCTAAGTGATGATCTATTATTTTTTTACTTCCGTAAAGACCTATGCCGGAACCTTCAAATTTAGATTGGTTGTGTAGTTTGTGGAATGCATTGAAAATATTCTTTTGTTGCTCTTTTGGTATGCCAATGCCGTTGTCTGTAATGCTAAAAAGATATTCGTTTTCTTTTTTTTCTGACATTATGGTAATCACAGGATCTTTGGTGTTACTTTTAAATTTTAATGCATTATGTATTAAGTTTTGAAAAAGCATTCTAATATCATTGGGTCTTGCTGTAATTGTAGGTAAATGACCAATATGAATGGTAGTTTTTGTTTCTTTGATTTTTTCGGAAAAATCATTCAGAACTAGTTGTAATATTTCATGTGTATCAACATTTTCCATTCCACTAGAGTTACCAATTTCAGCATATTTTAATAAGCTTTCTACCAAATTTGTAAGCCTGTTAGAACTTATTTGTAAATGTTTTAAATAGCTACCGAAGCTGTCATATTCAAATGCCAAATGCTGTTTTTCTAATTCTTCTGCAATGACATTGATATTATTTAAGGGGCCTCTAAGATCATGTGTAACTATGAATATAAATTCTTCAATATGAGTGTTTTTTAATTTAAGCTCATTATTTAATACGGCTAATTCATTGTTCTGATTCCTTAAATCATCTTGAGCTTCTTTCAAATTTAATTCACTTTCTTTTAGCGCTTCAATATGATTTTCTAAATCTTTGGTATATGTTCTGGTCATCTTTTGGTCATAAACCCTAAAGGTTAGCGATAGCCAGCCTAAACAGGCTAAGAAAGCGAAAATTTCATCAAAAGGCACATCTATTGTACCTAAGATGGGTCCGTATTTAGAAATATAAACTGTGGGTATTATAAAGGCTAAAATATCAAAAGTTATAACTAAATTTCTAACCCGAGGGTTATTTCTGTAACCAATAAAAGCTAGAAAACCCATGGTAGCAAATGCTACTGCTTGGCCAAAAAATCCCCCTATCAAAAAAATTAAGGTCATAAACATAACCGGAGGAAATAAGGTCATGTAAATTCTAGTAGCTTGGCTATATTTTAAACGATTTAATAAAAATCCGATCCCGAAACCACCTGCAACAATACCTGCTAAAAGTTGTTCTATATAAGAATGAAATAGTAGGGTATACATAAATACAGCAGTAGTAAAAATGGTAGACACTACTGTTATGAGCCCAAATTCATCTATAAAGTTTCTACTTTTAGTGCTGGGATATTTAGAAGTCGAATTAAGTGTAGGCAAGCTATTGAATTTAAAATAATAATGCTTTTGTTGTTCAATCCTAAAAAAAATAGAGATAATTAGTATATAGAACTCAGCCGGTATATAATTATTCTATATTTTTAGTTAAATCTAAATATTAATTACAAATAATTAGGAAATAGAGTATCGGGGTCATATTGTGCTTATTAGTAAGGTGGTAGTAGTACCTATATCAATGGACAAACCTATTTTTTAGTTTTTGCTAAAAAAATTATTAAAAAATAAAGTATCTAGATACGCTATTTTTAGTTCATAGGAACTTCCATCACTAGGATATTAGAAGTACTATTGATTTTAAATTTAAAAGTATCGGTTTCCCAAATTCCAAATCCGTCACGTTTGTTTAATATCTGATCTGCAATTTCAATTTCACCGTCTAAAACAAAGATGTATATTCCGTTTCCCTTCTGTTTTAGGACATATGAATCTATTGCCCCAGTATCATAATTTCCAAGATGAAACCATGCGTTCTGGTGAATCCAAACACCACTATCATCAGGACTTGGGGAAAGTATTTGATACAAACTGTTTTTTGTAGCAATATCCTCAACAGAGATTTGATCATACCGAGGAGGAACGCCTTCTTTGTTTGGTATGACCCAAATTTGTAAGAACTTCACTTCTTTATTTTTATTCTTGTTATACTCGCTATGCATAACTCCTGTGCCTGCACTCATTACCTGTACGTCTCCAGCTTTTATTAGGGTAGAATTACCCATATCATCCATATGTTGAAGGTCACCTTCTAACGGGATCGATATGATTTCCATATTTCTATGGGGGTGTGTTCCAAATCCGCGACCTGCAGCTACGGTATCATCGTTTAGTACACGTAAAACTCCAAAATTCATTCGTTCATTATTATGATAATTACCAAAGCTAAAACTGTGGTAAGAATTTAACCAGCCATGGTCAACATGACCTCTTGTGTCAGATTTATGTAAAATTGTTTTCATTTAAAGTATTCTTTATAAGATAAAATGTTAGTCGGAATTTGGAGTCGAACTTTACTTTGAGATCATTTGTAAATGACAAGTAATAAACGCTTAAAGTTAAGTTTTAACTTTATTGATTTGCATTTTTTACTCTATAAAATATTAGGATAATTTTATTTGCCAACGCTCGTTATAAAAACAAAAATCACTAGTTGACAATATGAAATTTATAGTTCTATTTTTTGCTTTTATCATAAGTGTTCATTTACATGCCCAAGACCCTGGTGATGCAGCAAAGCATATAGGAGCAGGGGTCGTAGTTGGTATTGCCGGAGGGTATGCTGCTCATAAAATATCTAATGGTCAAAAAGGCTGGAAATGGGCTGGAGCAGTAGGTAGTAGTTTAGCGGTAGGTCTTGCGAAAGAGGGTATTTATGATCAGTCTAAAGGGTACGAATGGGAAACTAAAGATGTTTTGTACACTACTTTAGGAGGTGTTTTAGCTGGTATGGCAATACATATTTTAACCGACAATACTAGAAGGAGAAATGGTGGCGGTAAAAATTGTGGTTGTCTGGTTGCACAAATAGAACATACAAATGAAATACAATTACCCAAATTCGTAGAAAATGGAACTGGCGATATAACCTCAGAATTACAGGCGGCTTATCTGCTTCGGTAGTTTATAACAGTCCCTTCGCTTTAATTTCTAAATATTTATTTATGGTGTTGATAGTCAGGTTTTCTGGTTTGGTTAAAATGGTCTGTATACCATACTTTTTAAGCTCGTTCACTACCAATTGTTTCTCGTATAAAAATTTCTCTGAAATAGCCTGCTCATACATTTCTAAGGTATTGTTTGGCTTTTTTTGTGCGTAAGAGAAAAGCTCTGTGTTTTCAAAGAAAATAACCACTAATAAATGTTGTTTTGCAATTGCTTGTAAATAGGGCAATTGACGGTGTAAAGCGTCTAAAGTTTCAAAATTGGTATATAAAAGCAAAAGGCTTCGTTGAGGTAAATGTCTTTTTACATCAATATATAATCTACTAAAATCACTTTCCACAAAGTTAGTTCTTAAGTTATATAGCGTTTCAAGAATAAGGTTCATTTGAGAGCTTTTACGTTCGGCAATAACCCTATACTCTATTTTATTGCTAAAAGAAAACATACCTGCCTTGTCATTCTTTTTTAGTGCTATATTGCTGATAACCAGAGTAGCGTTTATAGCATAGTCCAATAAACTAAGAGAGTTAAAAGGCATTTTCATTACCCTACCTTTATCTATAATAGAATAGATGGGTTGCGATTTTTCATCTTGAAATTGGTTGACCATTAGCTGACCTCTTTTGGCAGTCGCCTTCCAGTTTATGTTTCTAATATCATCGCCCTGTATGTAGTCTTTAATTTGTTCAAACTCCATTGTATGGCCAATACGTCTAATTTTTTTAATACCAAATTCAAGCAAGCGATTGCTAAAGGTCAAAAGATCATATTTGCGAAGTTGTAAAAATGAGGGGTAAACAGGTACCTCCTTATTATGATCAAACGTGTATTTTTTAGCTAGAAAGCCAATAGGCGAGCTAGCAAATACATTCAAATTACCAAAGCTATAAACGCCCCGTTCAACAGGTCTAACAGCATAAGTGTAAAATTTTTGCTCTCCGGATTTTAGTACAATTTGAAAATTAAAGTCCCTTTTTTGAAATTGAAAAGGAAGCTCGTCTATAATGTTGACCCGGCTAGAAAATAAGTATTGATTGGTAACCTTGATTTTGATGTTGTTTTCATCACCGTTAGAAAGTTTATCAGGAACAATTCTGTCTGACACAATTTTTCCTTTTGATAAAAAGAGAAGGATAATATCTACAATGATCAGCGCTGAGAATAAATAGAAAATTAGCTTGGCAACAAATAAAAGGTTCTCAAAAATATAGGACACCAAAAAGCAAAGGATGATTCCTGTTAAAACTAAGAAAAACCTCTTTTGAAGAAATATATTTTTGAATATGTTTTTCACGATGATTTATCTAGGAATTTCGATGGTCTGAATAAGGTCGTTTATCATTTTTTCTGAAGTGTAGCCTTCCATTTCCCTTTCAGGAGTTAATATGATTCTATGTCCCAATATAGGACCAACTACTTTCTTAATGTCATCGGGCGTAATAAAATCCCTTCCGTTAATAGCAGCAACTGCTTTAGAAGCGTCTAAAATGGCAATAGAAGCCCTTGGCGATGCACCTAAATATAAATTAGCATTAGTTCTAGTATTGTTAACGATAGCGGCTATATATTTCAATAAGTTATCTTCTACAATGATATCCTTTATCACCAGTTGATAAGCGGCAATTTGATCTGCAGAAAGAACGGAATTAATTAATGCTTCTACATTGGTGTTTTTTTGTTGATGCTTGTTTTCTAAAATCTGTATTTCTTCCTCTAAAGTAGGGTAATGTACATTTATTTTAAACAGAAAACGGTCTAATTGAGCTTCAGGCAATCTATATGTACCTTCTTGTTCAACAGGATTTTGAGTGGCAAAAACCAAAAAAGGAGGTTGCATTTCAAATTCATTTCCATCAATGGTGATCTGCCTTTCTGCCATGGCTTCAAAAAGGGCGGCTTGGGTTTTGGCAGGGGCACGGTTTATCTCATCAATCAGTATTATATTTGAGAAAATAGGTCCTTTTTTAAATTCGAATTCAGAGGTCTTTACATTAAATATAGAAGTACCTAAAATATCACTAGGCATTAAATCTGGCGTAAATTGAATTCTACTAAAATCTACGTTCATGGTCTTTGCCAAAAGTTTTGCCGTTACGGTTTTGGCTACACCCGGTACACCTTCAATAAGTGAATGCCCGTTCGCCAAAATAGAAACTATCAATAACTCGATCATTTCTTGTTGACCTATAATAACTTTTCCAAGTTCTGATTTGATCTTAACAACAGATTCTTGAAGTTTGGTGAGATCAATACGAGAATTAAATTCTACGTTGTTTTCATCTTGAGTATTATCTTCCATAGGATTGTTTAAATGAATTTATTTTCTGAACTAGAACTAAAGCATCTTGTTCAGTATGTACAGGTTTATTTTTAAGACGAAGTAAGAGTTCAACTAGTGCTTTTGTCTCTTCTCTAGATTTACCGGCTTTAGCGCTTAATTGTGTGATAAAATTTTCATCTAAAACTGTAGTGTTCATATAATACCTATTTCTAACGTAGGTTAAAAAGTAGGTCATTTTTTTATCGTTTAAATTGGTATAATCTCTGTGTTGGTAATATAATGATCCCACGGTTTTGGCAAAAGCTACAGATGAGTTTTCTAAAGGTTTTATAACAGGTATAATTCGTTGTTGTCGTTTTGCTTTGAAGATGACAAAAAGTAGTAAGCCAATTACTAGTAGGTAATAGCTCCATTTTAATGCGGGCTGATTTAATACAAAACGCATAGGTGAGGTAATCACCTTTCTTCCAGTTTTCTTGTAATCGTCCCAAAACAAGAGTTGGTCGCTTAAATAAGAAAAACTTTGCGTACTATAGTCAGTATTATCGCTTAACATATAAAAATTGGTATAGGCAACCGGTAAGGTATTGATGATGAAATTTCCCTTTCCAAAAGAAGTTTTAATAAAGTTGGGGCGCACCTTAATTTCTTCTTTGTTATTCTCTAAAAACGAGGAAGATGTAAACTGTAGGTGTCCTAATATTTGTGTATTAACAGTATCAACACTTACAAAATAACTTGGGTGGGCACCTCTTGAAAAGTAAAAATTATTTTGTTTAAAGTTTTTATTGGTAAAAGAAGCCTTGACCGAATCTTCTAGAATATCGTACTGTTGTGTGATTTCTATATTTAAAGTATCGGCCAGTTGTCCAGTAAGATTACTGGTTGCAATAAACACTTGGTTGCCACCTGCTACATATTTTAAAACCTGATTGGTTTCTTGTTCATCTAAATAGATATAATCGTTGATAATTACATAATTAGAAGGTATAGTACTGTCTCTTTGTAGTAGCGCATCGTAAATACTACTTTCTACAGATTCAATTTCACTATTGGAAAAAATATTGGGTAGTTCGTTGAAAAGCACAAAACAGCCAAACGGAATTTTAGATACAGAGGTGTATGAAGGTTTCCAGTTTATGGGTCTAGGACGCACAATTTCTGTTACAATGATACCAATTAGCACCGCAATGAAAAGCCCAAGTATTATTTTAGAACGTTTACCCAAATTATGGTTAAATTTGTTTGTTGATCGATTCAAAATCTAAAACCGATTTCGTGTATTTAGTATCATCTATAGTTTGCTCACCGTACCATATATAATCATACAGATAAGCTATTTTTTTAAAACCTTTTTTTATTTCCGGTTGCTCAATTTCAGTAAAATAGTCAGAGTTTGTTTTATCAAAATGCCATTCAATGATATCACCTTTAGATAATTTTTGTAGCGTAAGCAGAAACTGATAGCGTATGGCAAGACGATAGTCTTTTTGTTCTATAGCAGTGCTGAGAAGATTATTGATGTCGATGCCTTCAATATGCTCTTCGGTTAAATTGATATCGTTGATGATACTGGCTTTTTTCTGAAAAAGGGAATTAAAGTTTTCATTGATCAGTAATTTTACCACAAGGTAGATAACCAAAATAATCAGTAAAAAATAGATAAAGTATTCAATAAGCTCTAGTAGTTGTGGCGAAATAGTAATGCCAAAAATACTG
Source organism: Maribacter ulvicola (assembly GCF_900155985.1). Classification (GTDB taxonomy): domain Bacteria; phylum Bacteroidota; class Bacteroidia; order Flavobacteriales; family Flavobacteriaceae; genus Maribacter; species Maribacter ulvicola. The sequence goes on along the minus strand of NZ_FTMA01000005.1, from coordinate 184,109 downwards.
TTCAATCCTTGTCCTGACCAATTTATAAAACGAGCTAATAGATTTTGAGACTCCCCCGTTTTAAAAGTGTAATTAAACTCATCTCCGGTGTATTTTTTAGAGAGATCTTCATGATTATTACGTACCGTCAATACAGATGAAGAATCTATTTTTACGATACTATCATTTGTACCCTGTGCAAAAGTCACTAAGGTAGTTAGCAGAAAGGATATGATGAGAATAATATACTTCAACTTAATCGTTTTGACCTATTTGCTCAATGGTTGCTCTAGTATTTTCATTGTAGGCTTTCTCATGTAAGGCGTAATATAGAATACCGTTTACAAACTGCGATAGGCATTGGCCATACACCGCAATAATTAAAACAATGCAAGTACCTAAAGTATAAACTATGGTAGAAACGATAGATTGGGAGTAGTCCACATTATTTTCAACTACATGAAAGGTATATATCCCTATAATAATACCGGGAACAAATAATGCGATCATCATTAAAATGCCTAGTAAGAGACCTAATATAAAGTTGACACCTACAGATTTCCAAAAATTAGTAGTCACCAATTTCCAACCCTCGCCTAAAGCCTCTGTAACACCTTTTTTCTTTTGTATCATTTCAAAAAATGAAACGCCCACCCAAGCAGTTAAAAAGAATTGAACTATATACTGACCAATAAAGCCTAATAAAGGAATGAAAGCTAATATCACCGCTGCAATAACAAACACAAAGTAAATAGGAATCAATAGTAAAACGAATAAGAAGATATTTCCAAATTGACTTTTAGCCAGTTCCCAAACCTCTTTTTTATCTACGTTTTCATCTCTGGTTTCCACATATTTGATCATGTAGCTCGTAGATAAAGAATAGTTCAAGAAAGCTACACCAATTAAAATGATGACGAACAAAAAACCGCCTATACCTAAATAAAGGTAGTGGTCTAGCTCAAATTCATTACCGTCAACAAAAGAATCATTATTAAATTCTTGAGCAATGAAACCTAAAAATCCAGATACTAATAAATAGCTGGTAATTAAAAGGCCTATTAAAAAAACACCATTATAACTTATAAATACGTTGGTGAAGTTCTTAATATTCTGTTTAAAAAAATCGAAATAAACGGTTATGATTCCGCCAAAATCACGGTTTGCCTGTAACGGTATGTAATTGTCTTTCATGTTGGTTATTAAGTATAATGGGGTATGCTATGTAATAAAATATAATCAAGAATAGAGAGGCGCCAATAATTAGAAATGCCAACCAATTTGGCATTCCTGTATATCGGGTAATAAAACCTTCAATAAAACCGGCAATGATAAAAAACGGAATGGTGCTTACCACAACTTTTAATCCGTCTTTAGCCCCTTTCATAAAAGACACGCGCCTAGAGTATGTTTTAGGAAAAAGAATACTATTCCCCATTATTAAACCGGCACACCCGGCAATTATAATGACTGAAATTTCAATGGTACCATGCAGCCAAATTTGCTTGTTCGCCTCAAAGAAAACACCCTTGGTATAAAAGAATGTGATGAATGCACCCAGCATTACCCCGTTACTAAAAAGAATATAACCGGTACCTATACTGGTAATTACTCCAAAAGCAAATGCTAAAAATGCAACTCGTATATTATTAATGGTAATGCCTAAAAATGAACCTATTTCACTTCCCCCTTTATAGATAGCAGCAGGGTCACCGTTGGCAATATTATTCAGTGTTTCATTCACATAAGCATCGCCTAATATTAACCTAACAAAACTTGCGTCGTTCAATGCGGATAGAGATCCAATGGCAGAAGCTATGATAAATATAAAAAAGGCGATACCTAATGTACTGTGATATTGTTTAAAAAAAAGAGGGAATTCAGTAAGCCAAAAGCGCTTAATTCTATTTTTATCTTCTTTTTTGTTCTTGTAGATTTTTTGGTGTGCCTGAGAAGCCAATCCATTTAAATACAATAAAGTCTTGCTTTCTGCGTAATACGTTTGCGCGTAGGCTAAATCATTAGTCAGTTGAATGTAGCCATTGGCAAGTTCATCTGGGTTTAAAGTAGCATCTAGGTTGATAGCTTTTTCAAATGCTATCCATTTTTCCTTATTTTGCTTTACAAAAGCAGCTTCGCGCATAATTTATTTTTACCATGTTAAAATTAAGACTTAATGAATAACCTCCAAATCAATACAACGCAAAATGTGAACCTTAATTATGCTATTGTTGGTATTGGTGAACGAATAGTGGCATTTTTTATTGATGCACTTATATTATACCTCTACTATTTTCTAGTAGATTTAATTGGTACTGCCATAGGTTATATTTATGATGATGGATGGACGCAGCGAGGTATTGTTGGTTTAATTGCTTTACCGGCAATGTTTTACAGTTTGTTGATGCACATTATTTTTAATGGTAGAACTGTGGGTAAAATGATGATGAAGATGAGAGTCGTATCGGTTGATGGTTCACCGGTGAGATGGAGCAATTATTTAATTCGTTGGATGCTACGTTTGGTAGATATTTTGCTTTTTATGGGGTCAATAGGTATTTTAACTATTTTGTTTTCTGAAAAGAGTCAACGATTAGGAGATGCCGCGGCGGGCACCGTAGTAATTAGTACTAAAACACATGCCAAGGTTTCACATACCATTTTAGAAGAAGTAACGGATAATTATGTACCTAAATTTACCAATGTTACCCTATTGACGGATAAAGATGTAAGATTGATCAAAGAAACTTTTGAAATAGCTCAAAAAAGTAACGATTTTAAAACGATGAAAGCTCTTAAAGATAAAGTTGATAGTATATTGCAGACCAATTCAGATTTATATGATAAGCAGTATTTAGATACTATTTTAAAAGATTATAATTATTTTACTCAAAAGCTATAACTAATGTTTTATTTCTTCATTGATATTTTAGGAACCATTGCATTTGCTATTTCAGGAGTTTTGGTTGCGATGGATAAAAAACTAGATGCCTTTGGCGTATTTATCATTGCTTTTGTAACTGCGGTGGGTGGCGGTACTTTGCGCGATCTGTTAATTGGTATTGGACCAGTAGGATGGTTGAATGCGCCATTACATTTGTTAATAATCGTAATAACCGTTTTGCTGACTATCATTTTTGTAAAGCAGTTAAAATATGTTAGGAGATCACTCTTTCTTTTTGATTCTATCGGTATAGGGCTATACACTATGGTGGGCATAGAAAAAGGATTAGCGGCAGATTTACCGCCTGTGATGTGTATTGCCTTAGGTACTATAACAGCTTGCTTTGGCGGTGTACTCAGAGATATTTTATGCAATGAAATACCTGTTATATTTAGAAAGGAAATTTATGCAACCGTCTGTATTTTAGGTGGCTTGGTGTATTTTCTTTTAATTCAATTTCCAATTCAAAATACCATAGCCTATTCCATGGCGATCGTTACAATTATAATCATGAGGGTTTTGGCGGTTAGGTTTAAAATTTCGCTGCCAAATATCTATCGTAAAGAAATATGAAGCTTATCATTGGTATTTATCGAAGCTGAACCGGTGTATTTCAGAAATCAACAGCTACTCTAAAACTTCTGCTTTTTCAATATAGATGTTCTGTAATGGCCAATCTCCTTTTTCAACGGGTACGTTGTTAATTTTATCGACCACATTCATACCTTCAATAACTCTACCAAAAGGAGTGTATTCGTCATCTAAATGATAAGAGCCTGGATCGGTTACCACAATGAAGAATTCAAAAGGACTGGCTAGCATATGGGGGTTGTCCAATTCGCTACTGGGCATAGAAACTGTTCCCCTATGGTGTTTGTGGCCTTTTCGGGTATCTGGCGGTAATAAGTACCTGCCAATATCAGTTCTTTTTTTACCTGTTTTTGCGTCATCAGAATTTCCACCTTGAATAATGAAATTTTTGACTACTCTATGAAATTGGGTGTAATTAAAATACCCTTTTTCAGTCAGGTAGATAAAGTTAGCTCTGTGGTAAGGTACATTATCAAACAACTCTATGGTAAAACTACCAAGGTTGGTCGTAATTTTTACTTTGTTAGATTTTAGGGTTTTTTCATAGTTGAAAAAGAAATCGATAGCATTGTCTTCGGTCAGTTCAAAAGCTTTTTCTTGTTCGTCTTTTAGAACTTCTTTTTCTGTATTTTTAATAGTGTCTGTTATTGTCCGTTGTTTAGAAGTTGTACCGTCAACTTTCTTAGCGGTATCTTTGCAGCTAGCAAAGGTTATAATAGTGATAAAAAGAAATATATAGAATATAAGTGAACGCATGGATTTCAATTTTTTTGAACAACAAATATCAAAAATAAAGGATTTGCCGCTACCGGGAGAGGCTTCACAATATAAAATGGCTCCAGAAAATCGTATAGAGGATTTAAAGCGAATTAACCTATCGAAGAAAAATGCTAGAAAGGCGGCAGTTATGGCATTGTTTTATCCAACGGCAAGTCAAAATACCAATCTTCTACTAATTTTAAGAAAAACGTATAAAGGAGTACATTCTAACCAAGTAGGATTTCCGGGAGGTAAAGCAGAAAAATCAGATGATGGCTTGTTGACCACTGCATTACGTGAAACGTATGAAGAAGTTGGGGTGCAACCCAAAGATGTTACCTTGGTAAAAGAAATTTCAGAAATTTTTATTCCTCCCAGTAATTTTATCGTTCAGCCTTATATTGGGTTGTATAAAAATCCTAAACCTTTCATTAAACAAGAGTCAGAGGTAGAATTGATTTTAGAAGTACCATTACTAGATTTTTTGGATGAATCTAAAATTGTTTCTAAAAAAATGACCACATCATATGCCGTAGCTACAGAAGTACCTGCCTTTAAATTAAACGGTTATATTGTTTGGGGGGCTACGGCAATGATGTTGAATGAGATTAAAGAGTTATTAAAGCAGGTGTTGTAAGGCATATTTATTTATTTTAGCATTCTATGGGATTATTTGACAAAAACCCTTTTGGGCATAACTTATTCATTAAAAAATGGCTAATTCGTATTTTGGCCGTTCTTTCACATCAGCGTTATAAGCGATTTAATACGTTAGAAATTGAAGGTTCTGATATTATAAGAAGCTTACCGGATAAAAATGTTCTGTTTGTAAGTAATCATCAAACTTATTTTGCCGATGTAGTAGCAATGTTTCATGTGTTCAATGCTAGTTTAAGCGGTCGTGAAGATTCTATTAAAAACTTAGGTTACATTTGGCAACCTAAATTGAACATGTATTATGTTGCGGCTGCCGAGACTATGAGAAAAAGTCTACTGACCAAAATTATGGCTTATGCGGGTTCTGTTAGTGTTGAAAGAACATGGAGATCAGAAGGACAGGATGTAAAAAGACAAGTTAAAATGAGCGATATCTCTAGTATTGGTAAAGCTTTAAATGATGGTTGGGTCATTACATTTCCTCAAGGGACTACTACACCTTGGAAACCTTTAAGAAAAGGAACCGCCCATATTATTAAAAAGTATAAGCCAGTAGTGGTACCGGTTGTAATTGACGGTTTTAGACGTTCTTTTGATAAAAAGGGGCTACGCGTAAAGAAAAAAGGTATTCTTCAATCTATGGTTATTAAAGAACCATTACAGATAGATTATGAAAATGAAACTTCCGAATCTATAATTGAAAAATTGGAATACGCCATAGAGCAACACCCATCATTTTTAAAGGTGATTTCTAAAAAAGATCTATTGGCATTTGAAGAAGAAAACAAACAGCGGGAGTGGAAGCAATCTTAAACCGCCAAATGTTTCAATTCACTATAGTTATTCTTTAATTTTCTAAGTAGAAGACCATAGAGTAGAAAGTAAATACCGCCCATTGCTAAAGTTAAGATGATACCAAAAACACCTATAGAAAGCATAACGGTTATCTTTAGTTTCTCTGCTGATATATTTTCTAGACTATCTTTTAACTCTGGGAACGCTGAAATGATATTGTCATTTAAATATACCCCTATGATCATTATAATTATAGTGACCATAATCATGGATAAAGAAAATATGACGTAGTGTTTAACGGTTTTTCTGGTCTTTATTATTTTCTTCATCAAGTTTTTAGAATTATCTAAAACAGAGATTTCCTTAAACCTTTTATAGAATTGGAATATAAAATAGAAAGCTACAATGTAGGTGAAAATAGAAAATATTCGTAAGTATTTGGCTACACCAATATTTTCATAAATTTCCATACCTTCTTGCATAGAAGGTAAAAGATACAGAAGTTGCGGAACGGTAAATTCTAAAATACTTATAATGAGTATCCATCTAACTATTGAAGAAGATTTTTTCCATATCATTTTATGTATTTCCTCATAGCTTAATTTAGGAACGTTAAATTCCTTTTTCTGCCAGTCTTTCTTTAATAATTCCAGTTCATCCGTCATATGCCTATGGATTCAAAATGGTTCTTAATTTTGTCTTGATACGGTTCATCTTCACTCGTGCATTTACTTCGGTAATACCCAAAGTTTCTGAGATTTCAGTATAATTTTTATCCTCTAGATATAAAAAAACCAATGCTTTGTCCACATCGTTCAATTGCTTTACAGCTTTGTACATCAGCTTCAATTGCAATTCTTCGGTTTCATCATACTCATCTGCCTTGATCTTAAAAATTATAGACTCATAATCAGAGGTATCAATTCTTCTTTTATTTTTTCGGTATAAGGTGATGGCGGTATTCAATGCCACACGATACATCCAAGTACTAAACTTTGCATCACCCCTAAATTTGGGGTAAGCTTTCCATAGTTGAATAGTGATTTCTTGAAACAGGTCATTGTGAGAGTCACGGTCATTTGTATACAGGGTACAGACTTTATGGACAATATTTTGATTGTCCTGTAGCTCGGTCACAAATTTGTGTTCAAGTTCTTTATTCACTGTTGGTTGGTTGTTCTTATCATGTTAGTCTAGCAAAGGTTTCATTTGTTACAAGAAAACTATAATAAAATAAAAAAAGTACCAAAGTTGACTTTAGTACTTTTAATAGTATTTAATCAGATAATTAGTATCTATAATTTAGTGCAGGAGCTCTATCCCCTAAAAGCGGGATATACTTAAAATCTGCACCTCTTTTTTCTAAGAATTCAGCTTTGGCAGATGCTACTAATTTTTTATCCTTAAATAAATCAATTGCGGTCATCGTTAGTGTTTTTGCAGCTATCATCATACCTTTGTTTCCAATTGAAGTTCCGCCAGCGGCAACAGCTTGCCAGCTATGTGCAGGTGTGCCAGGCACCCAAGTAGCCGTACTAAAACCGACTGTTGGTACAGTAAAACTAACATCGCCAACATCTGTTGATCCAAATGCCTTAGCTTCGGTCTTGTAGGGTTGTACATTTTTTGCGGTAGCTAAATCAGCCTTTTCCTGACCCAAAGTTTTTGCAATTTTATCCGCAAATGCCTTTTCTTTGGCTGTATATTCCATTCCTCCAACTTCAGATAAGTTTTCATGCATCACTTTTTGTAACGTTAAATTTGGTAAAAGTTCATGAGTGCCACCGATCATCTCATAATCCATAGTCGTACCTGTGCCTAGGGCAGCACCCTCTGCGGCCTTTACCATACGATCAAAAATTTCAATTACAACATCACGTCTATTATGGCGAGCATAGTAATATACTTCAGCAAAATCAGGAATAACATTAGGTGCTTTTCCGCCATCTGTAATTACATAATGAATTCTAGCTTCTTGGGGTATGTGCTCGCGCATCATATTTATCATCATATCCATAGCTTCAACGCCATCTAATGCAGAACGACCTTTGTCTGGTGATGCCGCGGCATGTGCGGAAATACCGTGAAATCTAAATTTAGCCGACTTATTTGCTAATGCTGCCCCGGCACTGGCGGCATTCTGTGACCCTGGGTGCCAATGTAAGGCAATATCCACATCGTTAAAAAGTCCTTCGCGAACCATATATACTTTACCCGATCCACCTTCTTCTGCAGGTGTGCCGTAAAAACGTATGGTACCTTTAGATTTGTTCGCTTCTAGCCATTCTTTAGTTGAGATAGCGGCAGCTGTAGAAGCGGTACCGAATAAATGGTGTCCACATGCGTGACCTGCTGCCGCACCTGCAGATTCTTTTTCAGAGAGCGCTTTTTGAGAAAGACCAGGTAAGGCATCGAATTCGCCCATAATAGCAATTACGGGACTTCCGCTGCCATATTCAGCTATAAAGGCTGTTGGGATGTCTGCAACTCCTTTTTTTATAGTAAAACCGGCATCCTGTAAGGTCTGCTGTAGAAGACCAGAGCTTTGCTTTTCTTGGTACCCCATTTCTGCGAACTCCCAAATATTTTGAGCTATAATTCCGTATGCGTCACTTTTTTGCTCTAATTTTTTAATAATGTCTTTTTCGCTCTTTTGAGCATTCATCGAATAAAAGGAAGTACCGAGTACTGCCAATAAAATAAGGGTTTTACGCATTTTAATGTTTGTTTAGGTTAGAACTTAAAGATACTAAAAACACATTATTATTTTAAAGTAGAGGTCCATTTGTTTAATTTCGCATTTAAGTATTCATACTATGAACATACCACTTTCAAGCTATCCTAGAATTGTAATAATAGGTGGTGGTTTTGGCGGAGTTTCCCTAGCTAAAAAATTAAGTAAGCAAGAGGTACAGGTCGTTCTTATTGATAGGAACAATTATCATACGTTTCAACCCTTATTATATCAAGTATCTACAGGCGGTCTTGAACCAGATTCTATTGCTTATCCACTACGAAAGGTTTTAATAGGGTACGATAATTTTTATTTTCGTCTTGCTGAAGTAAAACATATAGACACCGCTTCAAAAAAAGTAAATACAAATATTGGTGATGTAAGTTTTGACTATTTGGTAGTAGCAACAGGTTCTGAAACGAATTTCTTTGGCAATAAGGAGATAGAGAAGAATACGATGTCCATGAAGTCTATACCGCAATCATTAAATCTTCGTAGTCTAATATTAGAGAATTTTGAACAGGCGCTACTTACAGATGACTATCATGAAAGAGATGCGTTGATGAATTTTGTTATTGTAGGTGGTGGGCCCACAGGTGTTGAGCTTGCTGGTGCTTTGGCAGAAATTAAGAAAGGTATTTTGCCAAAAGATTATCCTGATCTAGATACCAGAAGGGCACAGATCAATATTGTGCAAGGTGGTGATTGCCTATTGCCGGGGTTTAGTACGCAAGCATCAAAAAAAGCAGAAGATTTCTTAGAAAAATTAGGAGTACAAGTTTGGAAAAGTGTTCGTGTTACCGGTTACAATGGTAAAACGGTTACTACAATGACAACGTTGAAATTTGATGCTGCTACGGTAGTTTGGGCGGCGGGAGTTAAAGGTGCCGGTATAAAAGGTTTAGATGCAGAAGATGTAATAGCTAGTGGTAATAGAATTAACGTTAACGAATTCAATCAGGTAATAGGTCATCCAGAGATATTTGCCATAGGTGATATTGCGTGCATGGCAACAGAAGATAACCCGCGCGGTCACCCCATGGTAGCACAACCTGCAATACAGCAAGGAAAATTATTAGGTGAAAACCTAACTAGATTATTCGAAAATAAACCCATGAGACCATTTGTCTACAACGATAAAGGTAGTATGGCAACTATTGGTCGTAACAAAGCGGTCTGCGATATTAAGAAATTCAGGTTTCAAGGAGTTTTCGCTTGGTTTGTATGGATGTTCGTTCATTTGTTTTTCTTGATCGGATTTAGAAACAGAATGGTGGTATTCATCAATTGGGTATACAACTACATTAGATTTGATCGCGAAGCACGTTTAATTATTCGCCCTTATAAAAGAGATTACAGTCAATTCAAAGATTAGGAAACTAATCAAATAAAATATTTGCACTTTAAAGGTGTAACTGACAGTTAGTTAGTGTTTTGTTGGTTATTTCGTCAAGGTTTATTTTTACAAACGCTTCCATTGAAATTTCTAGGTTTTTAAAACCTGTTTATTTTAAGTAAAAAATTCAGATTTAGCCACTGAAAACGCTGACATTTAGGAATCACCTAATCGTATTTGTTTGGTAGTAGGTGCTAGTTTTGAAATAAGTGAAAGTTTATGATAGGGCTGTAGAATAATATATAACTGAATAAATGGTCTATTGGTTTTTTTGCCGAAACACAGGGAGTAAAACCTTCAGTATATGCCATTGGTGGCAGGTGAAAAATTTAATGACTTTTTCTAGGGTGATACGTATTCATGACTTCGGCTAAATGAGAACGGTCTACATGCATATAAATTTCTGTGGTAGTAATGCTTTCATGACCTAGCATTTGTTGAATAGATCGTAAATCGGCACCATTTTCAAGTAAGTGGGTAGCAAAAGAATGTCTAAACGTGTGCGGACTTATGCTCTTTTGTAGGCCAATGGTTACGGCTAAATTCTTGACGATAGTGAATATCATGGCCCGGGTAAGTTGTTTGCCGCGTCGGTTTAGAAAAAGGATGTCTTGATGGCCTTCCTGAATATTTAAATGAACTCTAATTTCATTTCTATAGATATCAATGTATTTTTTGTTCACCGAGCTTATGGGTACAAAGCGTTGTTTGTCTCCTTTGCCGGTGACTATAATAAAATCTTCCTCAAAAAACAGATCAGAAATCTTTAATCCAATAAGTTCAGAAACTCGTAGTCCGCAACCGTATAATGTTTCTAGCATTGCCCTGTTACGTTCCCCTTCAGCAGAACTTAAATCTATGGCACTTATCAATTTATCTATTTCATTTTCAGAAAGTGTATCAGGTAATTTGCGTCCAATTTTAGGAGGTTCAATTAAGTCTAAGGGATTGTCTTTGCGGTAATCTTCAAAAATCAGATAATTAAAAAAACTTTTGAGTCCAGATATTATTCGTGCTTGAGACCTAGGGTTGACCACTTTGGCAATTTCATAAATAAACTGTTGAACAGTGTTTTTGTCAATAAGAATTGGGGTCGTATTTATATCATGGGTTTCCAGAAATGACATCAATTTTTCAATATCCAAGGTGTAGCTCTGAATAGAGTTTTTTGATAATCCACGTTCAAGCTTTAAATAGGTGGTGTAATCTTTCAATGCATGCTTCCATTTCATGGTTTAAAGATAAAGAATACATTAATTCAGCAGAGCATAAAGTATTGTGGATAGAAATGAAAAAGGAATAATAGAGCATATTTTTGTACATTAAATATGTAATGACCTACCCAATTGCATAGTGTGCAACTACTTTTATGGTATTCACAACAAAGATGCCCGTAAGCTTAGTCTTCCCTTTATTTTTGAATGAAATAAACCAACCAAACTATGAAAAAATATTTCATTTTATTATTTGCCTTATGTCTTTCAACCGGAATTTTTGCTCAAGAAGGCTTCAAGTTCGGGATACAGGGAGGTATTCCACTAGAGGATTACAATGAAGCGGTAAGTGTGGTACTTGGAGCAGATTTCTCATACATGTATCCGTTAGGAGAAGTAGTAGATGTAGGACCCGCAGTGGGTTATATTCATGGCTTTGCAGAAACCTTTCAAACAACAATTATTAGGGAAGAGCAAGAAGCTGTACAATTTATGCCCCTGTCTGCAGGTGTTCGCTTTTGGACATCAAACTATTTTTCATTTGGTGGAAATATAGGTTATGCAATGGGAATAAATGATGGTAATGAAGGAGGGCTTTATTATAGGCCTACGGTCGCTTATTTAATGAGTTCTAGTGTTGAGGTTAATTTCTCTTACACAGGTATAGATATTGAAGAAACTACATGGTCTACAGTTACCTTGGGTATCGTTTACAATTTTGAGCCTAAATATAGAACTCGTCGCTAAAGAAATGCTTTAAAATTTACTTGTAACATTTCTAATTCATTGTACGGTAACATTCATTATTTTTGATGTATGAAGATTATCATTATAAATGGTCCTAACCTAAATCTATTAGGAAAAAGGGAGCCAGAAGTATACGGATCAGAAACTTTTGAGGATTACTTTTCAAAATTGCAATTTAAGTTTAAAGATGTTGAATTGGAATATTTTCAATCTAATATAGAAGGGGAGTTGATTTCTAAAATTCAAGAAACCGGCTTTTCTTATGATGGTATTGTATTGAATGCGGCAGCGTATACGCATACGTCAGTAGGTATTGGCGATGCGGTAAAGGCAGTAGAAACGCCAGTGATAGAAGTTCATATTTCCAATACCCATCAGCGCGAAGAATTTAGGCATTTATCTTATATATCCCCAGCAGCTAGCGGTGTAATACTTGGTTTTGGGTTAAAAAGTTATGATTTGGCTATTGAGAGTTTTTTGTTTTAACCCAAAAAACAATTTTAACATCTATAGCAAGGCATTAGTTCGTAAGTAATAACAAAGACGTTATTATGAAAAGAATTGCTTTTGTTTTATTGGGTATTACCACGTTACTTTCTATATCATGTAGTGATAAAGATGAATTGGTACTTACTTCTAGTCCTGAAATAGAAATTGATTCTTTGGTAAGTTTTGATGTAAATAATGCTTTTTCCAATTTAACTTTCAATCAACCTATAGATCTTCAATCAGCTGGTGCTGATAGTACTAGACTCTTTGTTGCCGAGAAAGGCGGAGTTATTAAAGTCTTCAGTAATGATGCTACAACAGAAGAGGTAACTACTTTTTTGGATATTTCGGCTAGAACGGCAACTGCTAGTGAACTTGGTTTGTTAGGTTTTGCTTTTCATCCAGAATATGCATCTAACGGCTTTTTATATGTCACTTACACTCCAAATGATGAACTTGCTGTGGTATCTCGTTTTAAGGTTTCAGAAACCAATGCTGCTATGGTAGAAGATGCTAGCGAAACCATTTTACTGGAAATTCCACAGCCTGCAACCAATCATAATGGTGGGCAGTTGGCGTTTGGTTCTGACGGATATTTATATATAGCCTCTGGTGATGGCGGTGGATCTGGTGATCCAGATGGTAATGCACAGAATTTGGAAAGCTTGCTAGGTAAAATATTACGTATTGATGTAGATGGTATGGACGAAGGATTAAATTATGCTATTCCTTCGGATAATCCATACGTGGAAAAAGAAAACGCAAGGGGTGAAATTTATGCTTACGGATTTAGAAATCCATGGAGATTTAGTTTTGATAAAGAGACAAATACTCTTTGGGCAGCTGATGTAGGACAAGATAAGAAGGAGGAAATAGATGTAGTAGTAAAAGGCGGTAACTACGGATGGAATATAGCAGAAGGTACGTCATGCTTTCTTGAAGATGATTGTGATACCACAGATTTAATAGCTCCCCTTTATGAATACGGTCGCACAGAAAACGATAAATCGGTTACCGGTGGGTATGTGTATAGAGGTGATGCCATACCAGAATTACAAGGATTATATATTTATGGTGATTTTGTATCCGGTAGAATATGGGCTTTAGATCAAGCTGGTACTAATACCTTGATATTTGAAAGTAATTTAGCTATTTCTTCATTTGGTACAGATGCCAATAATGAATTGTATATATGCGCTTTTGATGGAAAAATCTATGAACTATCAACGGTAGTAGAGGTGCAGCCTTAAGCGTTATCCTCAGGTCTTAAATACTTCTCTTCTACGTAGAAAGTGGCAAAGGGTAGCAGAGACGCAATACCGAAAATAAATATTTTTTTGAAACTCCATTTATGGGTAAATCCTATAATAAGGGTTAGTACTATAAATGCAATGAAAAGTACACCGTGAGCATAGCCTACCAATTTATTGGGTTCAGGTATTTCTGCCCAATATTTCAAAGGCATGGTTACCCCGAACAACGCCAAATATGAGATTCCTTCTAAAATTGCCGTTGCTCGAAATAATTTTAACATGTTATGCTGTATTTTAATTAATTATAAGTGAATAACCTCGTCATAAGCTGCTGCGGTAGCTTCCATTACAGCTTCGCTCATAGTTGGGTGTGGGTGAATAGCTTTAAGTACTTCATGCCCGGTAGTTTCTAGTTTACGACCAAGAACTGCTTCAGCAATCATATCGGTAACACCTGCACCGATCATATGGCAGCCTAGCCATTCGCCGTACTTGGCGTCATATATAACCTTAACAAATCCTTCAGAAGCACCTGCAGCCTTAGCTTTTCCGCTGGCAGAGAAAGGAAATTTACCAACTTTAATATCGATACCTTTTTCTCTAGCTTGTTTTTCGGTTAAACCAACAGAAGCAATTTCAGGAGAACAATATGTACAGCCAGGTATGTTGCCATAATCTAAAGGCTCTACATGCATTTCTGCTAATTTTTCAACACATAAAATACCTTCTGCAGATGCAACGTGTGCAAGTGCCGGTCCTGGTGTAACATCACCAATTGCGAAGTATCCAGGGATGTTCGTTTGGTAATAATCATTTACCAAAATTTTATCTCTGTCGGTAGCGATACCAACATCTTCTAATCCTATATTTTCGATATTTGTTTTAATACCAACTGCAGATAATACGATATCAGCTTCAAGTACTTTTTCTCCTTTTGCTGTTTTTACCGTAGCTTTTACACCATCACCAGAAGTGTCAACAGAAGTAACTTCTGCAGAGGTCATGATCTTAACTCCTGCTTTTTTGAAACTTCTTTCTAATTGCTTGGATACATCTTCGTCTTCAACCGGTACAATATTTGGTAAATATTCAACAACGGTAACTTCGGTCCCCATAGAGTTGTAGAAGTAAGCAAATTCAATACCAATTGCGCCACTACCCACAACAATCATTTTCTTAGGTTGCTTTTCTAAGGTCATTGCCTGTCTATACCCAATAATTTTCTTTCCGTCTTGTGGTAAACTAGGTAGTTCGCGACTTCTTGCTCCAGTTGCAATTATAATATTATTAGCACTGTATTCAGTTGTAGCACCGTCTTCAGCTTTCACTGAAACTTTCTTTCCTGCTTTTAAAGTACCGTACCCTTTAATTACTTCTATTTTGTTCTTTTTCATCAAGAACTGAACACCTTTGCTCATTCCTTCGGCAACGCCACGGCTTCTTTTTACTACAGCATCAAAATCTTTATCGGCACCATTAATTTTTAAACCATAATCTTCTGCATGCTTCAAGTACTCAAATACTTGTGCAGATTTTAATAAGGCTTTGGTTGGTATACAACCCCAATTTAAGCAAACACCACCTAAATTTTCTTTTTCAATAACGGCAGTCTTAAAGCCTAATTGTGCAGCCCTAATAGCGGTAACATAGCCACCGGGACCACTACCTAATACAATAATATCGAAAGTGCTCATATTTTGATTTTTTGTAGTTTTAATTGAGGAGCAAAAATACAAAACCTAATTGAGATTGATTGTAGGATTTTAAAATATGAACTTTTATATGAATTTATGACACTGTAAAAGGTTGTAGGTTGTTAAATATGAGGGTTGTAGAAACAAATAAGAGGTCTGGTAAGACCTCTTATTTGTATGGTTACTGAGATAAAAATTATTCTGCGGGTACAAAATTTAAGGCAACACCGTTAATACAATGGCGTAATCCGGTAGGGTCTGGTCCATCTTCGAAAACGTGACCTAAATGACCACCGCACGTAGCACAGTGTTCTTCTGTTCTTTTATAACCAATTTTGTAATCTACATCATAAGCAACGTTACCTTTGATCTCTTCATAGAAACTTGGCCATCCGGTACCAGAATCAAATTTTGTATAACTTTTAAAAAGAGGAGTGGCGCATGCGGCACAAACGTAGGTTCCTTTTACTTTGTTCTTCAAAAGTTCGCTGGAAAAAGGGGTTTCAGTAGCAGCTTCACGAAGTACGTAATATTCAGCATCGGTCAACTCTTTTTTCCATTCGCTGTTTGTTTTCTGAACGGCAAATTCTTTTTTGGCAGTTGCTTTTGTGCTGCTAGCCATTTCTTTTTCTTGAGAGGTACCTTTGCAGCTAACAAAAAGTACCAGTAATGCAATTACAATATTTATTTTCATCTTTTCAATTTTTTTAGTTCTGTCGAATTAATTATGTATTCCTTTCAATGTATGGTTCTCAGGCAATTTCTAATGCTAAGGTTTTGCCATTAAGTATAAAAAAAGCCTTTGAAGAATACTCAAAGGCTATAGTTTAAAAAGTTAATTGCCCAGAGGTATTATTCTAGGGTTACTTTCTGTATGTTTTCTTCTGTCATACCTAAATGTGCCATTACAGCGTTAATATTAGAAGTATCTAGCTTACCAGTTGTTGATTCTGCCGGTAAAACTGCAATTCTAAAAACTTGATTGTCAGTATCACCTGCTGGTAAGGTTGATAGGTCAAAATCTGACTCCAAGAAAATATTAACATCTAGAAAGGTATAGTCAAAGTTGTATTGTAGTAAGCCTTGATCCAAAATTCTCGTTTGTGGCATCAATCTCCATATATCAACAGATTCACCATTGCTATCTTCAGTTACATCCCAAAGCATGTAAACCAAAACAACGTCTGTTTCAAAAACTTCTATAGTTTGTGGAAACTCGTAAAATATAGAATAGTCATTATCTAAAGTAAAGGTACCTTCAATATCCATTACTTGACCTAATATGTTTATGCCGTCTGCGCCATCTATTCCATCAAATCCATCTACACCATCAAATCCTGGAGGTCCTTGTGGTCCTTCACAAGATATAATAAATAGTGTTGCCAGCGCGCCTATACATAAATGTAGTTTTTTCATAATGTTATAATTTTTTGGTTTACGTTTAAATTTTAAAATGTTGTTTCAAAAAGCGTTCCATTTTTGGTATTTATTAATTTATATCGGATATTAACTGCTATATTTTCAACGAAAAAAGAATTGGAGTGGGTCGTCTTTAAAAGATGATTAGCTTTACAAAAATAAATACGCTTTATGCCTAACGTACAAGTTCACTCACTTTTCACTGATTTTGACATTAACCTTTTTAAAGGAGGAAAGCATTATCGGCTGTATGAAAAGTTAGGTTCACATTTAGTAGAAGTAGATGGGGTAGCCGGTACATACTTTGCCGTATGGGCTCCGTCCGCAAAATCTGTAGCTGTGGTTGGTAATTTTAATTCGTGGAAAGTAGAAGAGCACCAACTAAATGTAAGATGGGATGCTAGTGGTATTTGGGAAGGCTTTATTCCTAATATTGGAAAGGGTGAGATTTATAAATATAAGATACAGTCCAATAATAATGATATCTGGACAGAAAAAGCAGATCCTTTTGCAAGATATTGTGAGCACCCGCCAAATACAGCGTCTATCATATGGACAGCTGAGCATGATTGGAAAGATGATGCTTGGATGGGCTACAGAAAAGATAAAAACGGATTGGATAAACCTTATTCCGTATATGAAGTACATTTAGGGTCATGGAAAAAAAATGCGGAAAATAAGTTTTTGACCTATAAAGAGTTTGCAATAGACCTTGTTAATTATGTAAAGGAAATGGGGTATACCCATGTAGAGTTTATGCCTGTTATGGAATACCCGTATGATCCATCTTGGGGGTATCAACTAATCGGTTATTTTGCGCCTACATCAAGATTTGGTTCGCCAGAAGAATTTAAGTTTTTGGTAGATGCTTTTCATCAAAACGATATAGGTGTAATTTTAGATTGGGTACCTTCTCATTTTCCAGAAGATGCTCACGGCCTTGGCTTCTTTGACGGTTCCAACTTATATGAACACCCAGATAGAAGAAAAGGATATCATACAGATTGGAAGAGCTTGATATTCAATTATGGTAGAAATGAGGTTAGAGCATTTCTAATAAGTAATGCTATATTTTGGTTGGATCAATTTCATGTAGATGGTCTTCGGGTGGATGCTGTGGCGTCTATGTTGTACTTAGATTATTCTAGGGAAGATGGAGAGTGGGAACCTAATATGTACGGTAATAATGAGAATTTAGAGGCAATGTCGTTTATACGAGAGTTGAACCAGGCCGTTTATTCTAGTTTTGATGGTGTACAGACCATTGCAGAAGAATCTACCGCATTTACGGGCGTATCAAAGCCCGTTGAGGATAGCGGTTTAGGTTTTGGTATGAAATGGATGATGGGTTGGATGCATGATACGCTACAATTCTTTCAAAAAGAACCAGTTTATAGAAAACATCACCTGAATGATTTAACCTTCAGTATGACCTATGCGTTTACTGAGCATTTTATGCTACCTTTTTCGCATGATGAGGTAGTGTACGGTAAAAAGTCATTGGTATATAGAATGCCAGGTGATGAGTGGCAGCGATTTGCAAATCTAAGATTGTTATACGGGTATATGTTTACGCACCCAGGCACTAAATTAATGTTCATGGGCGGGGAATTCGGTCAGACCGCAGAGTGGAATTTTGAGCAAAGTTTAGACTGGCATTTGTTGCAATATGATGGTCATAAAGGCATTCAGGATTTTGTAAAAGATTTAAATCACCTATATAAAAGTGCGCCGGCATTATATGAAAAGCAATTTAGTCCAGAAGGTTTTCAATGGATAGATTATAGTGACCACGAAAATTCGGTTCTTACCTATATTCGTAAGGGTCATGATGCGGAAAATGATTTAATAATTGTTTGTAATTTTACTCCCGTACCAAGAGAAAATTATAGAATAGGGAATCCTAAAAAAGGAAAATTAACAGAAGTTCTAAATAGTGATGACGCCAAGTATGGTGGCGGCGGTAACGTAAATAGCGTAGTTAAATCGTCTGCCAAATCGTCTCATGGTTATAAAAAATCCATTGAAATTACAGTACCGCCTTTAGGTATTGTTATACTGAAATAACTTAAAACATTTGCACAATATAGAGGCAATTTAAAGGTATTTCTGTAGTGCTAATAATTTGATATTTTTTAATTTATAAGTTCATGATCACAAATACAGAGCTTGAGTATAAAGGTAATTTATACCCAAACCATATCGTTGAATTTTCACAAGACTCAGATAAATTTTACTTCACCACAGCCAACGGTGTTGTTTTGCAGATAACCATATTAAGAGGTAGTATTATTCGTTTTAGATATGCTACAAATTATAATTTTGAACCCGATTTCTCATATGCTATAGACCCAAGTGCTACTATGGGTTATAGTAAACTAGAAGTTGTAGAGAATGATACAGAATACATTATTTCTACGGCAAGATTAAGTGTATTAGTGGATAAAATGACCTTAAGAACTCAAATTTCTGATTTAGAGGGTAATATAATCTGTGAAGACGAATTGGGTTTTCATTGGGAAGAGAACTATGAGTACGGTGGTAATACCGTGAAATTGAGTAAAATAACGCAATCAGGAGAGAGTTTTTATGGCATGGGTGATAAAGCCATGCATAGTAATCTTAAAGGCAAAAGAGTAGAGAATTGGGTAACCGATCAATTTGCATTTGCAAAAGAACAGGACCCGCTTTATAAAGCAATACCGTTTTATGTAGGCTTGAACAAAGGCAAGGCCTACGGTATTTATTTTGACAATAGTTTTAGAACAGGTTTCGATTTTTCACAAGAACGAAGAAATATAACGAGCTTTTGGGCAGATGGGGGTGAAATGGATTATTACTTCATTTTTGGCCCAGATATGCCAAAAGTAGTAAGCTCTTATTCTAGCCTTACCGGTACACCAGAGTTGCCGCCCATGTGGGCTTTGGGTTTTCATCAATCTAAATGGAGTTATTATCCGGAGAGTAATGTAAAAGAGGTGGCCAGTGAGTTTAGAAAACTTCAAATACCTTGTGATGCTATCTATTTAGATATAGATTATATGGACGGGTTTCGATGTTTTACTTGGGATAAAAATCATTTTCCTGATCCAAAGAGAATGATTTCAGAATTGGAGCAAGATGGATTTAAGACCGTGGTCATGATCGATCCGGGTATAAAAGTGGATCGCAATTACTGGGTTTATAATGAAGCCTTGGAAAATGATTATTTCTGTAAAAGAGGAGATGGACCATTAATGCATGGTAAGGTATGGCCTGGAGAATGTAATTTTCCAGATTTCACCAATCCCGCAGTTCGTGAATGGTGGGCAGAGTTGTATAAAGAGTTTATGTCAGAATTAGGTGTACATGCTGTTTGGAATGATATGAACGAACCTGCAGTAATGGAAGTGCCAACAAAAACGGCACCTTTAGATACGCGTCATAATTATGATGGTCACCCATGTACACACCGTAAAGCACATAATGTCTATGGCATGCAAATGGTGCGGGCTACCTATGAAGGTGTAAAGAAGTACGTTTACCCTAAGCGGCCATTTGTTATAACTAGAGCTGCATTTGCAGGGACACAACGCTATTCTTCCACATGGACAGGAGATAATGTTGCTACTTGGGAACATTTGTGGATTGCCAACGTTCAGGCGCAACGTATGTGTTTAAGTGGGTATTCCTTTGTGGGGTCAGATATTGGCGGGTTTGCAGAACAACCTGACGGCGAATTATTTGCCAGATGGGTGCAATTAGGAATTTTTCATCCGTTTTGTAGAGTGCATTCAAGTGGTGATCATGGTGATCAAGAACCATGGTCCTTTGGTGTGGAAATTACAGATATTGTCAGGAAATTTGTAAATCTACGCTATCAGTTGTTACCCTATTTATACACCATGTTTTATAAGTACACGAAAGAAAATGTACCAATGTTGCAATCTTTGGTATTCTTTGACCAAGAAGATAATCAAACACACTTTAGAACAGATGAATTTATTTTTGGTGAAAAAATATTGATTTGTCCTATTCAAGAGCCTAATGCACAGGGTCGTAGAATGTATATACCTCGTGGAGAGTGGTATGATTTTTGGACCAACGAACATGTTGTAGGTGGTAAAGAGAAATGGGTAGCGGCAGAGTTAAATATGCTGCCAATTTTTGTAAAGGCAGGAGCAATAATTCCAAAATATCCTATTCAGCAATACGTTGGAGAAAAGAAAATAGAAGAATTAATTTTAGAGGTATATTACAAAGAAGGCACAGAGACATCAGAAGTTTATGAAGATGCTACCAATGGTTATGATTATAAAAAAGGACGCTATTCATTAAGTAATTATAAGTTAACAGGTAAGGATAATTCACTGACCATTCAATTATTTAAAGACGGTACCTACAATACGGAATATGATAAAATGAAACTTAGCTTTCATGGTTTGCCCTTTGAAATAGAAAAGGTAATGATAGATAATGAAGAAGTGTCGTTGCAAACCATATCGGTTAATACTGATAATGATTTGCTAATAGACAAAAACTTTACGCTATTGCATTTATCAGGAAAACAATAACTTTGTAGCTTAATACCATTAACTAAAATTGATAAAATGAGAAAATTAATATTAATTGCATTCGTCTTTATGGGGGTTTCTGCCTGCAAGGTAAACCCATTTACCGGACAAAAAACTTTGAACTTTTACCCTAATAGTCAGGTGTTTCCTTCTGCCTTCGCTCAATATGATCAGTTTTTAACGGAAAATAATGTAGTAACTGGTACAGCAGATGCTCAAATGATTACCAGGGTAGGGCAACGTATTTCTTCTGCTGCAGAGCGTTGGTTGACCGCAAATGGTCATCCAGGTTATTTAGCAGACTATAAATGGGAATATAATTTAGTGAAAGATGAAACGGTAAATGCATGGTGCATGCCAGGAGGTAAAATTGTTTTTTATACCGGTATATTACCAATTACCCAAAGTGAAACTGGTGTAGCTGTAGTCATGGGCCATGAAGTAGCTCACGCTTTGGCCGATCATGGAGCGCAACGCATGAGTGCCGGTACTTTACAGCAACTAGGTGCTGTTGCTGGAAACGTGGCAATTAAGGACCAACAGACATTGGGTATTTTTAACCAAGCATATGGTGTAGGTACGCAGTACTTAGGAATGTTGCCTTTTAGTAGAAGTCACGAAACAGAAGCAGATAGAATTGGTCTTCAAATTATGGCCATTGCGGGTTATGATCCTTATGAAGCTGCGGAGTTATGGAAAAGAATGAAAGCGAACAGTGGAGGAGAAGCTCCGCCAGAATTCATGAGTACACACCCTTCTAATGATACAAGAATAAATAATTTAACTGTCTGGGCGCCAGATGCCGCGGCTGAGGCAGCAAAATTTGGGGTAACCAAATTCCAGTAAAACGTTAGGGATTATTGTATATTGAGGCCGTTCAGAAATGAACGGCTTTTATTTTTGTATATGGGGAAGACACTGGTTTTAAAAGGAAGTAAAAAATTATTGAACGCATGGGCCTTTTATGACTGGGCAAATTCAGTATATAGTTTAGTAATCTCTTCGGCAGTTTTTCCAATATTTTATGGAGCGCTGTTTAGGGTTGCCGGCATAGAGAAGGTCACCGTTTTTGGTGGAGAAATAGCTCGTGCTCCCTTAATTAGTTACACCACTTCATTGGCATTTGTTTTTATAGCGATCATAACTCCCTTGGTTTCTGGTATTGCAGATTATTTAGGAAACAAAAAGGTGTTCATGAAGTTCTTTTGTTATTTAGGAGGACTATCATGTATTGGTTTATACTGGTTTTCTCTAGAGAATATTTATATAGGATTAGCATGCTATTTCTTCGGGTTAGTGGGCTTTTGGGTAAGCTTTGCCATTAATAATTCATACTTGCCAGATGTAGCTTTTCCAAAACAGCAAGATGCAATAAGTGCCAAGGGGTTTACACTTGGGTATGTAGGGAGTGTTATTCTTTTGGTTTTTAACTTAGCTATGGTTATGAAGCCAGATTTGTTTGGTATTACCACTGATGAAGCTGGTGCAGCTGAAATAAAGGCGATGAAATATTCTTTTGTTACCGTAGGAATTTGGTGGATACTTTTTGCTCAATACAGTTTCTATTATTTGCCGCAAGGTTATAAAAAAGAAGGGGAGAGAAGGAATGTTATCCTAAATGGTTTTAAAGAATTGAAACTTGTTTGGCACCAACTTGGTGAGCAGGTAAAACTGAAAAGATATCTAGGTGCTTTTTTTGTGTATAGTATGGCGGTACAAACGGTAATGCTTATTGCCACTTACTTTGGTGAGGAAGAAATAGCTTGGGGTACAGATGGCGAGCGAACAACAGGGTTGATCGTGAGTATATTGGTCATACAAATTGTAGCCATATTAGGTGCAACGGTAACCGCTAGAGTGTCAGAAAATTATGGTAACATTAAAACTTTGATAGTGGTCAATGCATTGTGGGTAGGCATTTGTATATATGCTTATTTCGTAATAACACCAACAGACTTTTATATTGCCGCCGGTTGTGTTGGTTTGGTAATGGGCGGTATTCAAGCTTTGTCGAGGTCAACGTATTCTAAGTTTTTACCAGATACTACTGACACCACTTCATTCTTCAGTTTTTATGATGTAGCTGAAAAAATAGGAATTATCATTGGTACTTTTCTTTATGGTATTATAGCCCAGAGAACAGGTAGCATGAGAAGTTCAATAATATTCTTGGGAGTTTTCTTTTTAATAGGAATGTTCATGCTTACCAGGGTTAAAGAAGTAAAAAAGCCTCTATAAAAGAGACTTTTTTTTGATTTGATTGTTCGCTATTTTGATTTTATTTTTTATCCCTTGGAAATGTCTCCAGAGCCAGAAGTTTTAGTGTTTACCTTTTCAGGGTTTCCTTTATAAGAAATGTCTCCAGAGCCAGATACACGAGCTTTAATAGATTTTTTTGCGGTTACTTGTATATCGGCAGAACCAGAAACAGTGGCTTCAACATTATCAGCTTCAAGGTCATACGCTTCAATATCGCCACTTCCAGATATGGTTGCTTCAAAGTCCGTAGTTCTTCCACTTAATGAAATATCTCCGGATCCCGACATTGATGCTGAAATAGAATTAGAATCGATATCTAAAGTAATATCTCCTGAACCGGACATTGCGGTACTGAATTGATCGGCTTTTATTTTTGTTTTTCCAACGATATCACCAGAACCGGACATGGCAATATAACTGATAGATTCTACAGGTACTGTAATGTGAATTCCAGATTTCCAGTTACTTGATTTTAGATTGACTCCTTTCTTGGTCTTAATAATCAATTTACCATCTTTTACTTCGGTAATAATATATTCTAAAAGGTTCTCTTCACCTTTTAAGGTGAGCTCACCTTCGTTGCCAGAAACTAAGTCAACATCAAACCATCCAGATACCGCTACTCCGTAATAATCTCCCGTGCTTCTCTCAATAGTTACGTTGTTGCCATTTCCTTTAATGGTTTTTCCCCATTGTGCTGAACATGACAGGGAGATCAAACCTGCACATACTAATACACTTAATTTTTTCATGATTTTCTTATTTAATTGATTGATTATTTTTTGGTAAAACTTATACTGCCATATTCACTAGAAAGCATTATTCTATTTCCACTTCCTTTAGAACCATAAAAGCCTTCATAATGTTTATCAGAAGATTTTTCCGTACTAATATTAATGGTAAAATCATCTTTTCCACTAACATTTGCATGACTTGTTGAAATGTCAAAATCGAAATGATAGTCGCTATGGTATCCAATTTTTATACCTGTGTAATCAGTTCTAATATCAACGTTTCCAGCATCTGCGGCTAGTTCGTCTATACGAATAGACCCATAATCTGCGGTGATTGATACATTGCCATGAACAACACCTAATTTTACGGTAATGTAATCGCCATTTCCATCTATACTTTTTAGTTCGTCAATATCCATGTTGCCGTAATCACTGGTATATTCTAAATTTCCCATAGTGCCAATACTAGCGTTGGTGTAGTCGGCATTGATCGCAAGATCGCCCGCTTTATCTATGGTGAAACCAGAGTAGTCAGCTCTAATTTCCCCACTATTGATATACCCAATTGTAGATTTTGAGGTATAATCAAAATTTAAACGATTATTACGACCTCTAAGTTCCCCTAAATCTAACCTTCCATAGTCACAATTAATTCTAGCGTGGCCATCAATTCTATTTAGGCTTATATTGCCGTAATTATTACTTAGGTCTACGTTGTTTTTTACCGGAACTTTGATGGTATAGTTGATCTGCATGTTAACATTGTTGTTGTTTCCCCAGCTCCAGCCCCAACCATTACTACTTTTGTTGAAAATAGTTTCTGCAGATACACGATCGCTATTAGCTTCAAAATCAACAGAAATTTCATCCAATTTTTTCTGAACCTTATCTTCGTTGTTACCATTGGTTTTAATATGAACTTCAATGACCACTCTATTGTCGTTCCAAGAAGTGATATTTAAGTTACCGTAAGAATTGTCAATTTTAAGCAATGCGTTTGCATTGACATTAAATTCTTTTTTAATGGTCTTTTCTCTGGTGTGCTTACCGTCAATAGCAGTGTCATTGGCGGTAGCAACCGTTGTGAATGCAATCAGTAAAAGCCAAGTATATTTATATAGTATAGTTTTCATCATTTGATTTTTTTATTGATTTAATATTTTCAATCTGTATCATTACTTCGTTAAGAAGGTCAATTCTAGTTTGAAAGTTTGTGATCATAGCGCTTAATATCAATTTGCTATTACCACCGTTTATGAGGTCTTGTTCCATTTTGGTATAGTTCAATTGAAGTTTTTTCAATTGGGCCATGGTATCATTTATAATTTTTTCTGTTTCTGGTGATTTTTCAGAATTAAGTTTGTTGATCTGCTCTTCAATTAAGTTTGCAAAATAGAATTGGGTCTTAGAAGCTTCAGGGGAAATCTCAGCAACTTTTTCTTCAATACTGCTTGGCGTGTTAAGTTGAAAGTAACCAACAGATAATAGAATGGCAAAAGAAGCGGCAACAGACAAAAATAACATCCAAGAGTTCTTTTTCTTGGTTGCAAGCGTTGCCACACCTTTGGATTCATTTAGTTTTTCTAAAAAACGTTGTTGGTGCCCAGTAGTGGGTTCCGCATAATCCATTTTGTCCTGTAGCTCAATAAAAAGCTCGTCAATAGTATCTTTCTTCATTAGACCGCGAGTATTAATTTGTTTCTAAGACTTTCTTTAGCTCTTGAAACAGTAGTTCTGCAATTGGCGTAACTAATGTTCATGATTTCGCAAATTTCATCATAATCAAACCCTTCAATTAGATGTAAGGTCAAAGAAATTCTGTAATTGTCTTTTAAATCTTTCATGGTTTCCATCACTTTTTGAGCCTTTAGTTCTGTAAACACATGATCAGATGCAATTCCGTCATTATCTTCGACCTTGTACAATACTTCATCTAAAGCAATTTCATTCTTTTTCTGTTGCTTTCTATATTGATGTATGCTGTTGTTGATAACAATACGTTTTAACCAGGATCCAAAAGTTACTTCCCCTTTAAAAGTATGCAGTTTCGTAAATGCGCTTAAAAACGACTCTTGCATAATGTCTTCTGCTTGGGCAGTGTCTTTTACAATTCTGAGTGCTATATTGAACATGGCCTTGTAATACCTGTTGTACACTTCTAGCTGTGCACTTTGTTTACCGGCTATGCACAATTGCACTAGCTCATCAATATGTTCCTTTTGTTGGCTCAAAAAGTAATTGGTTTATTGAAAGATGGTTCAATTTACGGTTTGTTACAGTTTGTTAGAATTATTAATATAAATTCTAATTTTTAAAATGAAATAATTCAGTTGGCACAAGAATTGAAATACCTTTATGCAAATGAAGATGTAATAAGCTGTATCCGCTTTGTTTTCATTGCTATTGTAGCGTTTATGTATAATTTATAAAAATAAAATTCTGTTTGTTTAATGACAGAATGACCGATATATGAGTATGGGAGATTCTAAATTTTCAAATTTTGACAATATGTCTTTACAAGGAATAGATCAAGATTCTGAGCTAATACCACTACTGACCCCTGAAGATGAGGAGCAAATGAATAGTGAAACTTTGCCAGAAACTTTACCAATATTACCTTTAAGAAATACAGTGCTTTTTCCTGGAGTGGTAATTCCTATTACCGCAGGTAGAGATAAAAGTATCCGATTAATAAAAGATGCCAATAATGGCTCTAAAGTCATTGGTGTAGTTTCACAGAAGGACGAGGAAACCGAAAACCCTGATGTGCAGGATATAAATACCTTAGGTACTGTTGCCAAGATATTACGTGTACTGCAAATGCCCGATGGAAATACTACAGTAATTATTCAAGGTAAAAAACGTTTTGAGGTTGCTGAAATCTTGACTAAAAAACCATATTTAACAGCTACGGTTAGAGAAACGGAAGAAATAAGACCAGAAAAGAACGATAAGGAATTTTTGGCTATTATTGAATCTATTAAAGAATTGGCACTAAAAATAATTAGGGACAATCCTAATATTCCAAGTGAAGCATCTTTTGCCATTAAAAATATTCAAAGCGATTCTTTCTTAATCAACTTTGTATCGTCTAATTTAAATTTAGATGTGAAGGCGAAACAAGATTTATTAGAAATTGGTAGCTTACAAGAAAGAGCATTGGCAACATTGAAATATATGAATGTTGAAATGCAAAAGCTGGAGCTTAAGAATGATATACAGTCTAAAGTTAGAAATGACCTAGATCAACAGCAAAGAGAATATTTCTTACACCAACAGATGAAAACCATACAAGAAGAATTGGGTGGTGTTTCTTATGATGAAGAATTAGAGGAGATGAAAATCAAATCTAAGAAGAAGAAATGGGGTAAAAAGGTAAAGGAACATTTTGATAAGGAATTAGCTAAAATGAAGCGAATGAATCCGCAAGTAGCGGAATATTCTATTCAGCGAAATTATCTAGATCTTTTGTTGGAATTGCCTTGGAAAGAGTATTCTAAAGATAAGTTCGATTTAAAAAGAGCACAGAGAATATTGGACCGTGATCATTATGGTCTAGAAGATGTTAAAAAGAGAATCATTGAATATTTAGCGGTATTGAAGCTGCGAAATGATATGAAATCTCCAATTTTGTGTCTTTATGGACCTCCGGGAGTTGGTAAAACTTCTTTGGGTAAATCTGTTGCAGAGGCCTTGGGCAGGGAATATGTACGTATGTCTTTAGGTGGGTTACGAGATGAAGCCGAAATTAGAGGGCACCGTAAAACATATATAGGTGCAATGCCGGGTAGGATTATCCAGAGCCTTAAAAAAGCAGGTACTTCAAATCCTGTGTTCATATTAGATGAGATAGATAAATTATCTAATAGTAACCAAGGAGACCCTTCTTCAGCAATGCTAGAAGTTTTAGACCCTGAGCAGAATAGTGATTTTCATGATAACTTCTTGGAGTTGGGTTATGATCTTTCTAAAGTAATGTTCGTAGCTACCGCAAATAATTTGGGTAGCATACAACCGGCACTTAGGGATCGTATGGAAATCATTAATGTGAGTGGCTATACCATTGAAGAAAAAGTAGAAATTGCCAAAAAGCATTTATTGCCAAAGCAATTGACAGAGCATGGTTTAGATGCTAGTCACCTAAAAATAGGGAAACCACAATTAGAAAAAATTGTAGAGGGGTATACACGCGAATCCGGAGTGCGATCTTTAGAAAAGCAAATAGCAAAAATGGTGCGTTATGCAGCAAAATCTATTGCTACAGAAGAAGAGTACGACATCAAAGTAAGTAATGAAGATATTATTGAAGTATTGGGTGCGCCAAAGATGGAGCGTAACAAATATGAAAATAATGAAGTTGCCGGTGTAGTTACCGGTTTGGCATGGACAAGCGTAGGTGGTGATATTTTGTTTATTGAATCTATACTTTCTAAAGGTAAAGGATCCATGAGTATTACCGGTAACTTAGGTAAAGTCATGAAAGAGTCTGCTACCATTGCCATGGAATATATAAAATCTAATGCTGAGCGTTTTGGTATTGATCCGTCTGTGTTTGAAAAGTACAACGTACATATTCACGTACCAGAAGGAGCAACGCCAAAAGATGGACCTAGTGCAGGTATTACCATGTTAACTTCATTGGTCTCGTTATTTACGCAAAAACGTATTAAAAAGAGTTTGGCAATGACGGGTGAGATTACGTTGCGTGGTAAAGTATTGCCAGTGGGCGGAATAAAAGAAAAGATTCTTGCAGCAAAAAGAGCAAAGATCAAAGAGGTTATTCTTTGTGCCGATAATGAGCGTGATATTAAGGAGATCAAAGAATCTTACTTGAAAGGGTTAACGTTCCACTATGTAAAAGAAATGTCTGAAGTAATAGATATAGCCATTACCGATGTCAACGTAAAAAACGCGAAGGAGTTATAATATAGCTTTTCTTTATATTTTTATACCAATGAAAAAAATAACCATTGCAATTGACGGATTCTCTTCCACGGGAAAAAGCACTTTGGCTAAGCAATTAGCTAAAAAATTAGAATATGTATATGTAGATACAGGTGCAATGTACCGTGCGGTTACTTTGTTTGCTATGAAATCTGGTTTTGTAGATGCGGGTGAAGTTGATGAAGATGCATTGGTAAAATCATTAGGTGATATAGAACTGAATTTTATTTTTAATTCGGATCTAGGTTTTGCCGAAATGTATTTAAATGGTGAAAATGTAGAGAAAGATATTAGAACCATGCCGGTATCTAAGAATGTAAGTCAGGTGTCTGTAATACAGGGTGTGCGGGAGAAATTGGTAGCCATGCAACAAGCTATGGGAGTTGATAAAGGCATAGTAATGGATGGTAGGGATATTGGTACCGTAGTGTTTCCTAATGCAGAACTTAAAATTTTTATGACGGCTTCACCTGAGAAGAGAGCGGTTAGGAGATATAAAGAATTGTTGGATAGGGGAGAAGATGTGGTCTATGCGGATATTCTTGAAAATGTTCAAAAACGAGATCATATAGATAGTAACCGTACCATTTCTCCCCTGAAAAGGGCAGAAGATGCTATTGAGTTTGATAATAGTGATTTAGGATTAGAAGATCAATTTCAAAGAATCTATGAGCACTCGCTACGCGTTATAGAAAAACAAGCATAAAAAAAGAGGTTAGCAATGCTAACCTCTTTTCATTTATATAATTTGGATACTATTTGTTTGGTATAACCAAAACCTGGTCAGGATGAATAACATCTGGACTTTTTAAGATACTTGTATTCGCTTCAAAAATAGCTTTGTATTTCATAGCATCACCATAATAGTGCTTTGCTATTTTGCTTAAAGACTCGCCACTTTTAACTACATGTCTGTGATAAACAGAGTCATCCTCAACAGTAATGTTGGCTTTGATGTCAGATGGGCTTTCACCGCCAATAGCTTTGATTTTATCCCACATTAGGTCTTTTTCGTAAGGTGTTTTTGCTTGTCCTTTAATTTTAAGAACATCACCTTCAACAGTCACGTTACCGTCTTTTATACTTAATTGCTCACCAAGATCTAAAACCCCTTGATATTTTGCTTTAACACTCATAATTTCACTTTTTTTAATGGTTAATTAATACTTCTAATATAGACATATTTAAGATGTATAGCCCTAAAATCATGCCATAATCCATAAATGAAGGTGTAATAAGTAGTTGTGTTGTCTAATTTAAATAAAATGATTATTTTTGCACACCTTTTTTGCAAGGAAGTCAAGAGAAAAAGGGATTAGATAAACAAATAAATATAACTACTTTCATAGTCGTTGCTTAAGTCTTGATAAGATTATGGAATACAAATTATTAATCAGCAAATGGCTGAAGAAAAAACAAACGCAGAGGTAGAAGCTACTACCGAAGCAACACAACAAGCTGTTGAAACTCCACAGCAAGATCCAAAAGAATTCTTAGAAAACTTTAACTGGGAAAAATACGAGCAAGGAATTGAGCGTGTTGATGATTCTAAATTAAAGGAATTTGAAGAATTAGTTGCCGAAAACTTCGTAGATACTGCTGATGAGGAAGTAGTAGAAGGAAAGGTTGTTTATATTACTGATAGAGAAGCTATCATTGATATCAATGCAAAATCTGAAGGTGTAATTTCGTTAAACGAATTTCGTTACAACCCAGGTTTAAAAGTTGGTGACAAAGTAGAGGTATTGATCGATATTCGTGAGGATAAAAGTGGTCAATTGGTATTGTCTCACAGAAAAGCGAGAACTATTATGGCTTGGGACCGTGTTAACGCGGCTCATGACAAAGAAGAAATCGTTAGTGGTTTTGTTAAGTGCAGAACTAAAGGTGGTATGATCGTTGACGTATTTGGTATTGAAGCTTTCTTACCAGGTTCTCAGATAGATGTTAAACCTATTCGTGACTACGATCAGTATGTTAACAAAACAATGGAATTCAAGGTTGTAAAAATCAATCACGAATTTAAGAACGTTGTTGTTTCTCATAAAGCGCTTATTGAAGCTGATATTGAAGAACAGAAAAAAGAAATCATTAGCCAATTAGAAAAAGGACAAGTATTAGAAGGTGTTGTTAAAAACATTACTTCTTACGGTGTGTTTATTGATCTTGGTGGTGTTGATGGTTTAGTTCACATTACTGACCTTTCTTGGAGCAGAATCAACCACCCGAACGAGGTTGTTGAATTGGATCAGAAATTAAATGTTGTAATTCTTGATTTTGATGAAAACAAATCTAGAATTCAATTAGGTCTTAAGCAATTAGAGAAGCACCCTTGGGAAGCTTTGTCTGATGAAATTAAGATTGGTGACAAAGTAAAAGGTAAGGTAGTTGTTATAGCTGATTACGGCGCGTTCATTGAAGTTGTTGAAGGTGTTGAAGGTCTTATCCACGTTTCTGAAATGTCTTGGTCTACGCACTTGCGTTCAGCTCAAGATTTCGTAAAAGTTGGTGATGAGGTTGAAGCAGTTGTATTGACATTGGATCGTGAAGATCGTAAGATGTCTCTTGGTATCAAGCAATTGACTCCAGATCCTTGGACTGATATTACTACGAAATACCCTGTAGGTTCTAAGCATAAAGGTATTGTAAGAAACTTTACAAACTTTGGTGTTTTTGTTGAACTAGAAGAAGGTATTGACGGTTTAATTTACATCTCTGATCTTTCTTGGACTAAGAAAATCAAGCATCCATCTGAGTTTACTAACGTAGGTGATACTTTAGAAATTGAAGTATTGGAATTAGATGTTGATGGTCGTAAGTTGAGCTTAGGTCATAAGCAAACTACTGAAAACCCATGGGATAAGTACGAAACTGAATTCGCTTTGGGTACAGTTCATACAGCAACCATTTCTGATGTAGTTGATAAAGGTGCAACAATTGAATTTAACGAAGATATTACTGCATTCATTCCTCAACGTCATTTAGAGAAAGAAGATGGTAAAAAACTAGGTAAAGGCGATGAAGCTGAATTCAAGATCATTGAGTTCAATAAAGACTTTAAACGTGTAGTAGCTAGTCATACCGCTATTTTCCGTGAAGAAGAGCAACGTAACGTAAAGGCAGCTGTCAAAAGACAAGCAGCTAGCGCAGATGAAGCTAAGCCAACTTTAGGTGATGCTAATGATGCACTACAAGCGTTGAAAGATAAAATGGAAGCTGATTCTAAGAAGAAGTAATTTCATAATATAGATCTTTTATTAAGGTCATAAGTAAAAGCCCGGATATACATCCGGGCTTTTCTGTTTTTTATATTTTCACTTTTATGTTATGAAAAAGAGAATTGTTATAATAAATGTTGATATAGAAGTGTGAATTACTGTAGCGATAGATTGATGGTAATTTTCAATATTTTCTTGCCTTAATTTAACAATAGATATCATAGAAAAGTATCAAAAGTAAAAGCCTAGATTATTTATCTAGGCTTTTTTTAATATCCACAATTTTAGTTCCTATTAGGGGTCTAAAAAAAATGAATTACTAATGGAGGTCTTAATTAACTTCTCAATTTATTTTATACGCTATTTGGTGCAATACTTAAATTAAAACACTTTTTTCTTTACGAACCAGATGTCTTCTAGGCTCAAGTTTAAGGTGACAAGATGGAAGTTCTCTTTTACCAGTACATTTTGCAAAAGTCCTTTAGAGCCATAGCTATAAGATAGATTTATCATAGAGTGTGTGCTTCTACTTATTGGTATACCTATGCCCGCGGTAAAATTGTAACCTTCCACTTTATTATCGCCTATGGCCAAGTATCCGTTGTCATAATTGTACCCTAATCTATAGGCAATTCTTTGACCGTATTTATAACTGGTAGGATCTTGGATAAATTCTAACCCGAAAGCATAAATATCTTGATCTTCATAGCTGCCAATATTTTCTGATTGATTGGTGTCCGTCCAAAAGTTCTTCTTGTAATCTGCGCTAAAAGTCAGTTCTTCAATAGGTTTTAGACTCATGCCAAACCCTAATTCAAAAGGTAGCTTAAAATCAGATACATAATCAGAGCTCTCATCTTCAACAGAAATTGCTATTCCAGATATCGTTTTGTCTACAGACCTCGTGAGGTTACCATTTAAGCTTGTAGGTAATTGAACGGTACTGCCAATGGTTATTTTGTGGTTAATATCATATTGAAACCCAAAGCCTAATCTAGCTCCGCTATAATTTGTTTTTTCAACAGATTCAAAAGTGGATGAGTTATAGATGAAAGATTCGGTTTCCTCTATGTTGCCAAATAGAAATGAAGCACTTAAACCTAATCTTAATTTCGGGATAATGGCGTAACCAACGTTAAGCTTAATATCGTTGAGACCACCTAATCCCGTAATATTGCTTTCAAAAGAGTCTGTTGATCCTTCAATATTGCTGCTTACACCAAGTATTGAGTAACCAACGTCACTATAGGGGACCATGGTAATACCTGCGCCTAAATTTTCCATTATTCTAAAGCCGAAAGCTAGGTTGGAAAAATTTACATTAGATTTCTCTTCGGTCGAAGAAGTATTACTGTAGCTATTAATCTCACCCTTAACCCCAATATCATATAAGAAAGAGTTTTGAGGTATTAAGGCATAATTTGAAGGATTCAAGTTATTGAGTTCATACGGAGATTTTATACCAATACCGCTGTAGCCTAAGCTATTGAATTTGCCAATACTTGTTTGGTTAACAACCCCTAACCCGTATAATGAATAGGGTGAGCTGGTTAAGGCTTCAGACTGTGCCGAAGATTGCTGAATTGCAAATAGAACTCCTATGGTACTAAGAATAATTTGTTTAATCTTCATCGTAAATACCGTATGTTAATTCTAAAATTGTTTCGTTTTCTTCATTTCCGTTCCCGCTCATAATGAACCGATCAACAGAGGTATTATAATCTGTAGGAAGTAGAATTAACGCATCGTCTAAATCCCTATCTCTCAACTGTAATTCTTCTAAATAGTAGGCTAGTGGTATTTCGTAATAGATATCATTGAATTCTTGATTATCTCTATTAAGAATGGCATAAGAAGTTGTTGATAAGGTTTCGGTTAATTCATTTTTTTGGTTAACCACATACACGGCAAGGGTATCTCTTAGTTTTAAATTGTCATTATAAGACTGGGCTACAGGTCTTATTTTAAGAGTACCATCTAAAATAGTACCGTTACCAGGTATATCATAAAGACTGAGGATACTAGGGAATTGTATGCGCATGGCAATACCTACGCCAGACTGAACATAACTTTGGTTGTAAGAATCTGAGCTTTCTAAATTTATCTTACTATTGGTTAGGGTTTGTAACGGAGAAATAGGATCTTCTGCCGTAATGCTGTTAAAGAATGGTATTGGGCTTGTTAAAGCGTTTAGTTGAATATCTAAATAATCTTGCTTAGACTCATATTCGGTATCGGTACTGTAATACAGCCGCATGTATGTGTTTTCAGATGATTTAGAAAAGCCTATTATAGAACCGTTGTCCGTATCGTCAGGTAAAATACCAATGCCTTTAAAGTAATCTCGGTATTCATCAGAATTTATAATTTTTTTTTCCTGAAGTTTAGAGAATACATCTGTTCCAAAATCATCTACCAGCTTTATGATTATAGAATCGCCCGCCAACGGTCTAGGATTGTACTCATGAAACCCTAGATCAGCTTCATCATAGCTTATACTACTGGTATTGTAGAAGTAATCATCACTTTCTGGATTTAGGTTTTCAGCTATTTTTTTTATGCGTAAGGTGTTTTTCTGTAGTGTGTCATTGTAATAATAGTTGTCATAGCTCAACACCATAACAATACTATCAAATACCGCTTCTGAATCTATGGTGTAAGATTTTGGTAAAAATTGCATGTAACTAGAGGCGGTTACGGTGCCAAAAACTTCATCGGTATATTTTCCCGCTAGTATTCTGGTAGATTCAGAAGTGACAAGGCTGTCAAACTTCATGGTAGATGTACTTACGGTTAAAGTATCTATCAGAATAAGGCGAATGTTGCTATCCGTGAAAGTTTCGCCAGCTACAAACTCTGAATTATTATAAATATCGTCGCTGCAAGAATGAACAGTAATAGTGAGGAAACCGCCTACTATAAGGATGTAGAGCGCACGTATTTGGTTTATTAACACCTTCATTTAGAAATTGATTTTTCTCAAAACTAAATACCAAGTGTGGTTGTAAAAACCCAAATAGACCAATGATGAATGTTAAGGGATGAACTCTGTTATTTAGACTATTAATGAAAAGTTTGTGTTGGTAGATGAAAACTTGGGTTTGGTATGTTAAAAATCAATCTTAATCTATTGTGTTTTTTTGAACACTAGGGTCTCTAGTAGATTTGGTCTTGAAACGAAAGAACCTTAAAATATTAAAGTAATGAATAAAAGAAAATCGAATGTGTACAAAATTACTGGTGTGGCACTATTGGCCTTGGTAATTACAAGTTGTTCAAGTGATGATGATGGTGACGATCTAGGAAACTGGGTAGATAAATCTGTATTTGATGGTAGCCCAAGAAGTAGTGTTTCTGGTTTTACAATTGATAATGTGGGTTACATGGGCGTAGGGTATGATGGTGATGATTACCTAGCTTCATTTTGGGCATATGATATGGAAGGTGATTACTGGTCTCAAAAAGCAGATTTTCCTGGTGTTGCTAGAAACGCAGCGGTAGGTTTTGAAATAGATGGTACTGGTTACATTGGTTCTGGTTATGATGGTGTTGATGAACTAACAGACTTTTATAGTTATAATACAGCATCTAATACGTGGACGGAAATTGCTTCTTTACCAACTGCTAGAAGAAGTGCTGTTGGTTTTGGTGTTAATGGTTTTGGTTATGTTGGTACCGGGTATGATGGAGAAAACGATAGAAAAGATTTCTGGAAATATAACCCAGTAAATGATGCTTGGACAGAGCTAGTAGGTTTTGGAGGTAATAAAAGGAGGTCTGCTACAACATTTACTATAGATGGTTTGGTGTACTTAGGAACCGGAATTTCTAACGGAGTGTACCTAGATGATTTTTGGGTATTTGATCCAACTACGGAAAGTTGGACAAAGAAATTAGATTTGGATGAAGAAGATGATTACAGTATTCAAAGAAGTAATGCCGTTGGGTTTACTTTAGATGGTTACGGGTATATAGCAACTGGTGAAATAGGTGGCGCTACCAATACGGTTTGGGAGTACGACCCAGCATCAGATGAATGGGAGCGAAAAACTTCTTTTGAAGGGGCAACAAGACAAGATGCGATAGCATTTTCTAATGGTAATCGTGTATTTATTGGTATGGGTAGAACCGGTACGTTATACCTAGATGATTTAGATGAATTCTTTCCTCAAGACGAGTACGAAGAGGAAGATTAATTTTTTATAGTGAGTGTAATTGTTAATTTTTTGGGTCGATCTCTGTGGATTGGCCCATTTTTAAACATTTATTTATGAGTTCTACTGTAAAATATTGGGTCTTTCTTGTGCTATTTTTGACACTAGGTTTTATCTATTCCGTTTGTAATCAATCTACAATTGACAAAAATCAACTTTTACATTGTCAAGTGGTACATTTAAATGATGGTTTTGGCTATCAGATAATGAGAGGAAAAAAGATAGTGATTTTGCAAGAATACATACCTGGTTTTCCGGGGAAGCAAAACTTTGTATCTGAAGAACAAGCACTGAAAACAGCAAACCTGGTAATTTCAAAATTAGAAAATGGAGAATCTCCAATTTTATTACCATCAGATTTGGAAAAATTACATATTTCTAGTAAGGTAAGTCACTAGTTTCTTTATGAAATCGATCATTAAAAATAGGGTTCAAATACTTGTTCATATTAGTGTATGGCTGTTGTTGTACGGACTTACATTTTACCCTGTTTTAAATGTTATGAGACCTATTCCTTCAGATGTATTTCCAAAGTTGAATGTTATAATCGTTCTTTTTTATTTTAATTATTTCTATCTGGTGCCAGAGTATTTATTAAAAAAAAGTGTGCTATTTTACTTTGTTGTTTCATTGGGTTTGTTAATTGTTTCGACTTTACTACTGAATCATTTTTATGAGCCACGGTTTCCAGGGCGTTTTTTCATGGATAGAGAAGGTGTAAGAGGTTTTGGTGTTTTTCCCTATTATAGGTCTTTCGTTAGCCTTGGTATACCCTATGTAATTAGTGCTATTTTAAGGATGTATGTAGAATGGAAACGTAACGAGACTTTACGCTTGTCAGTTGAAAAAGAGAGTATTAAATCTGAATTACAGTTTTTAAAAGCACAGTTAAATCCACATTTTTTATTTAATACATTAAATACAATTTACGCGCTTTCCGTAAAAAAATCTCCAGATACGTCTGAGGCTATAGTGGATCTGTCTGAGTTGATGAGGTATATGATTTATGAGGCAGATAAGGACCTGGTCCCCTTAAATAAAGAGTTGGATTATATAAAGAGTTATATTCAATTACAGCGCTTAAGGTTATCTGATAGTGAAAATGTATCCTTAAAAATAACCGGAGAAGATAGGGGGAGGGCAGTGCCTCCTTTGCTATTTATTTCATTTATAGAGAATGCTTTCAAGTACGGAACGGACTATAAAGGTAAAACGTATGTTAAAATAACATTGACCATTACGGATGTCTCCATTTATTTAAATGTAAAGAATAAAATTGGAATCTTTAGGGAGCCTACCAAAAACTCAGGTATTGGTTTAGAAAATATAGGAAATCAATTAGAATTGATTTATCCGGGTTTGCACCATCTTGAAGTAGATAATGATGGAAAAAATTACGAAGTATCATTAACTATTTACCAAAAACAATCTAGCCTATGAAATGTATAATTATAGATGATGAGCCATTAGCGATTGAAATACTTTCGGGCTATTGTGAAAAGTTAGATTTTATAGAATTGGTAAATACCTATACCAATCCGCTAGATGCCATAACAGAGATTAAAGAGAAAAAAATCGATTTAATATTTTGTGATATAGAAATGCCGCAAATCAATGGAATAGATTTCATGGGTACTTTAGATAATAGGCCATTGTTCATTTTTACAACAGCTTATTCTCAATATGCCGTAGATGGGTTTGAGCTAAATGCTGTAGATTATTTGGTAAA
This sequence comes from Maribacter ulvicola, assembly GCF_900155985.1. GTDB lineage: Bacteria > Bacteroidota > Bacteroidia > Flavobacteriales > Flavobacteriaceae > Maribacter > Maribacter ulvicola. The sequence continues at coordinate 145,787 of NZ_FTMA01000005.1, read as the reverse complement.
GCCAATACCGCATCATCGTTTTATAAAATCAGTATCAAGAGTGCAAGATTTAATTTCTAAAAAACAAAAACCTATTATGGAGGCTAATGTTTTCTCATCTACCGGAGATAATTCTGTAGATAAAAAGTTCATTTTCGTAAAAGCGGAATATGAAAGTATAAAAATAGATTTGGATCAAATTGAGTATGTTCAGGGGTTAAAAGACTATTTAAAGATACATATTGCCAATACCAATAAGACTATTCTTACTTTAATGAGCTTTAAAGAGATAATGAGTAAATTGCCTTCTAATCAATTTCTTAGGGTACACAAATCTTATCTTGTAAATGTAAATTATATTAAAACCGTTCAGCGCAATAGAATTGTTATAAACGATATGCGTATACCAATTGGTGAGAGTCATAAAGAAGCTTTTTTCTCTATTTTGGGCTTATAGGGTTTGGTGATGTAGTGCTAAATTTATTATTTCAAATTTACTTCATAGTTTAAGCTACTAAAGTTTAGTAAGAATTATCTATTTTTGTGTAGCTAAAAGCACGGATGCCCATTATGAGTCAAAAAGTTTTACTCTCTTCCAAAGAAATAAATATTATCCTGCATAGATTGGCTTGTCAGCTTCTTGAAAACCATTTAAGTTTTGAAAATACCGTATTAATAGGTATTCAGCCTAGAGGTAAGTTTCTTGCCCAGCGCTTAACTAAGATTCTAAAAGAAGAATATAAAGTAAATCAGATTAATTTAGGTTTCTTGGATATCACTTTTTATCGTGATGATTTTAGAAGGGGGGAAAAGACCTTAGAAGCTACAAAAACCAAAATTGATTTCTTGATAGAGGATAAGAATGTGGTTCTGATAGATGATGTTTTATATACGGGTAGAAGTATAAATGCCGCATTGACTGCTTTGCAATCTTTTGGAAGACCAAAAGATGTAGAACTGTTGTGTTTAATAGACCGTAGATTTAGCAGGCATTTGCCCATACAGCCAAATTACAGAGGTCGTCAAGTAGATGCTATCAACGACGAGAAAGTAAAGGTGATGTGGGAGGAAAATGATGGGGAAGATATTATATATTTAGTAAATAGATAAGAAAATGAGCGAACTGAGTGTTAAACACTTACTGGGAATTAAATATCTAAAGGAAACCGATATTCAGCTTATTTTTGAAACTGCCGATCATTTTAAGGAAGTGATCAACCGATCAATTAAAAAAGTTCCTTCGCTTAGGGATATTACGATTGCCAACATCTTTTTTGAGAATAGTACCAGAACAAAATTATCTTTTGAACTTGCAGAAAAAAGATTGTCTGCAGATGTACTAAATTTTTCTGCCAGTCAGTCATCGGTTAAAAAGGGGGAAACATTAATAGATACCGTAAATAACATATTATCTATGAAAGTAGATATGGTGGTCATGCGGCATCCAAACCCTGGGGCAGGTATATTTTTGTCAAAGCATGTAAATGCAGCTATTGTCAATGCGGGTGATGGGGCGCATGAGCATCCAACACAAGCATTATTAGATTCTTATTCCATTCGTGAAAAATTGGGAGATGTTGCAGGTAAAAATGTAGTAATCGTCGGTGATATTCTTCATTCTCGAGTAGCCCTTTCAAATATATTTGCATTAAAATTACAAGGAGCAAACGTGAAAGTGTGCGGTCCTAAGACATTGTTGCCTAAGTATGTAGAATCTTTAGGGGTAGGTGTGGAAACTAATTTAAGAAAAGCATTTGAGTGGTGTGATGTAGCCAATATGTTACGTATTCAAAACGAAAGATTAGACATATCTTATTTTCCAACAACAAGAGAATACACCCAGCAGTTTGGAATAAATAAAAAGTTGCTTGATAGTTTAGATAAAGAAATTGTAATCATGCATCCCGGACCAATAAATAGGGGTGTTGAAATTACCAGTGATGTTGCCGATTCAAAACAATCTATAATATTGAATCAGGTAGAAAACGGAGTAGCCATACGTATGGCGGTAATATACTTATTAGCATCTAAAATTAAATGAAATGATTTTTACTAAAGAAGGATCGTTGATTATCGTCTCTCAGGAAGAAATTTCTATTGAACGTTTTTTGGAAAAATTAGAGAATGAATACGCTAAATTAAAGAATGAAAATCTAATTTTAGATTTGTTAAGTTTCTCTGAACTTACACCGTATAATGTTATTTCATTTTTAGAAATTGCGAGAAAACATAAAGAGAACGAGCAGTCTTTTGTTTTGGTGTCAGATAAGGTTTCTTATGATGATATACCCGAAGAAATCAATTTAGTACCTACACTTCAAGAAGCCAGGGATATTATTGAAATGGAAGAAATAGAACGTGATTTGGGTATTTAAGAATATCTATAGAACGAATAAGAATACTTAAGTACTTATTTATGCAGCTTACTGTATTGGGTTGTTATGCAGCAACACCAAGAACACTTACGAACCCAACATCTCAAGTGCTGGAAATCAATAACCATATTATATTAATTGATTGTGGGGAGGGTACTCAGGTAGAACTAAGAAGGCATAAAATAAAGTTTTCTAGAATTAACCATATTTTCATTTCACATTTACACGGAGACCACTTTTTTGGGCTGCCGGGTTTTATTTCTACCATGAGATTGTTGGGTAGGGAGAAAGAGCTACATGTTTATGGTCCAAAGGGAATAAAAGAAGCAATAACCTTGCTTTTAAAGTTGGGAGATTCTTGGACCAACTATCCTCTGCTGTTTCATGAGCTTTCTAGTAAAGCGTCAGAACTTGTTTTTGAGGATAGTAAGATTAGTGTTGCCACAATTCCACTAGATCATAGGATTTATACCAATGGTTACTTATTTGAGGAAAAAATAGGGAAGCGTAAACTAAATATTAAGGCTGCCACAGAATATGGTATTGATAAAGCGTATTATCAAAATATAAAAAATGGTAAGGATGTTACTTTAGATAACGGAGAGGTAATTGTCAATAGTAAAGTAACTTTTGACCCTCCTAAACCAAAATCATACGCTTTTTGTAGTGATACGGTCTATGATGAAAGTTTGGCTGAAAAAATCAAGGATGTTGATGTTTTGTACCATGAATCTACGTTTTTAGAGTCAGAGTTAGAATTGGCAACCAAAACCAAACACGCTACAGCTATGCAGGCAGCGAAAGTAGCTAGAGATGCCAATGTAAAAACCTTAGTGCTAGGGCATTATTCTACACGTTATAAATCTATAGAATTGTTTAAAGAGGAGGCTTCAACAATTTTCCCTAATGTGCTTCTTGCCAATGATGGTAAGACTTTTAATTTTTAAGTCTTTTAATACATTTTATACTGTTTATTTTCCTTTCTTTTTAGTACTTTGTTTATCTTGTTTTTAACACGAAAATGATGCAAAAAGATTTAGGGGATTATAGGAAATCTTATGAGAAAAGTGCGTTGATGGAGGATAGTATATCTGATAATCCCATTCAACTTTTTCAAACATGGTTCTATGAGATTGAAAAATCTGATGGAGTAGATGAACCTAATGCCATGACGGTTTCTACGATAGGTCTAGATGGTTTTCCTAAAAGTAGGGTGGTACTTCTAAAAAAATACACACACGAAGGTTTTATTTTTTACACGAATTATAATAGTGAGAAAGGCCGCGCCATTAGTGATAACCCTAATATTTGTATTTCTTTTTTTTGGGCAAATTTAGAACGACAGGTCATTATAAAAGGCACTGCGGAAAAACTTGCAAAGAATTTATCTGACGGTTATTTTGACTCAAGACCAGACGGAAGTAAACTAGGTGCATTGGTTTCTGATCAAAGTACGGTCATAGATTCTAGAGCTGTTTTAGAAGATAAACTTACCAAGCTAGAGAAAGCATATGAAGGAAAGGAAATTGAGAGGCCGGACCATTGGGGCGGGTACTTGGTAAGACCGGTTTCTATGGAGTTTTGGCAAGGCAGGCCCAACAGGTTACATGATCGTATTTTGTACACACTAACAGAAGAATACGATTGGAAAATGGAACGATTGGCTCCTTAAAAAAAGTAAACTATATGAAGAATCTATATTTAATGCGCCATGGTAAATCATCTTGGGAGCTAAATGTTAGTGATCAAGATAGGGCGTTGTTGCAACGAGGAATTTCAGACGCCCGTTTGGTAAGTGAAGAAATTGCGAAACTAAATTTAAAAATAGACCATGTGTATACCAGTCCGGCAAACAGGGCGTTTCATACCTGTATGATTTGTTTACGGACTATGTATTATCCGTTAGAGAATTGTAATGTCGTTACAGATTTATATGATTTTACAGGTAATCAAGTACTTCAGTTTATTCAGGATTTAGATGATAGTTTAGACACTGTCCTTCTTTTTGGGCACAACCACACCTTTACACATTTGGCAAATTCTATGGGAGATAAGCACATTGATAATGTGCCAACTAGCGGATTTGTTCATTTGCAATTCAATGAAAATACCTGGGCCAAGGTAATAAAAGGCTCAACAATACAAACCATTTTTCCGAAGCAACTAAAAGCATGATAAAAAATAACAACCAGTACGTAAATAGAGAAATAAGTTGGTTAAGGTTCAACGAACGTGTATTACAAGAAAGCGCAGATAAGAATGTACCATTAATAGAAAGACTTCGTTTTTTAGGTATTTTTTCTAACAACTTAGATGAATTTTTTAAAGTGCGTTATGCAACGGTAAAGCGTATAGTTGAAGCGGGCAAAACCGGAAAAAGCGTATTGGGAGGAGAAAAAGCAAAAGACCTTTTAGAAGAGATTACAAATATTGTAATTGAACAGCAAACAAAAAGTTTAACTATTCTAAGAAGAATAGAGCATGAGCTTGAGGGAAAGAATATTTTTATCATCAAGGAAACAGAGTTAAACGAAAACCAGAAAGATTTCGTGAAAGCTTATTTCTTAAAAGAGGTGAGTCCGCAATTAATGACCATTATTTTAAATGATCTTACACGTTTTCCAACCCTTAAGGATACTGCCGCGTATTTGGCGGTTAAAATGGTTATTAAAAGTAAGGAAAGTAAGAAAGAGAAACGTTACGCATTAATTGAAATTCCAAAAGGGATAGACCGTTTTGTGGTGTTGCCAAATGAAGGAGATAAAAGTTATATTATTATATTGGACGATCTAATTAGGTATTGTCTGGACAATATTTTTACCATGTTTGAGTACGAGTCTATTTCGGCGCATATGATAAAAATTACAAGAGATGCCGAGCTAGATATTGATAATGATTTAAGTAAGAGTTTTATTGAGAAAATATCATCAAGCGTAGAGCATAGAAAAATAGGGGATCCGGTACGCTTTGTCTATGATAAGAGTATAGGTAAAGATACTTTGTCTTTTCTAAAAGAGAAAATGAACATAGAAGATACGGATAGTGTAATACCAGGTGGTAGGTATCACAATCGTAGAGATTATATGGGCTTTCCTAGTTTGGGGAAAAAAGATTTGTTGTATGATAAAATAACACCGTTACCGGTTAAAGGTCTTAGTGTAGAGGGTAGTATTTTGGAAAGTATAGCCAAGAAAGATTACTTACAATATACTCCTTATCATACGTTTACCTATGTGTTGAAGTTTTTGCGTGAAGCGGCATTAGACCCTAAAGTTCGTACTATTAAGATTACGGTTTATAGGTTGGCAAGTAATTCGCAAATTGCAGCATCTTTGATTAACGCCGTAAAAAATGGAAAACAGGTTACGGTACAGATAGAGCTTCAGGCGCGTTTTGATGAACAAGCGAATATTGAATATGCAGAGCAATTACAAGCAGAAGGGGTAAAGCTTATTTTTGGAGTACCAGGGTTAAAAGTACATAGTAAAATTTGTTTGATCGAACGAGAAGAAGCAGGTTCTATAAAGCGTTACGGGTTTGTTAGTACCGGTAATTTTAATGAATCAACTGCAAGGATTTATACTGATTTCACCCTCTTTACGGCAGATGACTCTATACTAAAAGAGCTGAATAAGGTATTTGACTTTTTTGAGACAACCTATAAGATCAATAAATATAAGCACCTTATCGTTTCTCCGCATTATACCAAAAATGCCTTTATAAAATTAATCGATAATGAGATTGCCAACGCCAAATTAGGTAAACTAGCTTTTATCAAGATAAAGATGAACAGTTTTACATCATATAAAATGATAGATAAACTATATGAAGCAAGTAGGGCGGGAGTGAAGATCCAATTGATTATAAGGGGTATATGTTGTTTAATACCAGGTGTTAAGGGTATGAGTGAAAATATAGAAGCAATAAGTGTAATAGATAAGTTCTTGGAACACACACGTCTTTTTGCCTTTGCCAACGGCGGTGATACTAAAATATTCATATCATCTGCAGATTGGATGACTAGAAACCTAGATTATAGGGTTGAAGTAGGATGCCCAATATATGATAAGGATATTAAAAAAGAATTAATGGATACTTTTGATATCTGTTGGAGAGATAATATGAAAGTACGTGTCTTCAACGCTGCCCAAGATAATGCATACAGAAAGACATCGTTACCTAGAATTAGGTCGCAATTTGCTACTTATGAGTATTATGCGAATAAATAAGAATCTTAAAAAAGATATTTTTTGAAGGTAAGAAAATTTGCAGCGATAGACATAGGATCCAATGCTATTAGGTTACTAACGCACAACGTAATAGAGGACAAGGGAAAAAAGACTCAGTTTAGAAAAAGCTCTTTGATTAGAGTACCAGTTAGGCTAGGTGAAGATTCGTTTACTGTAGGTGAAATATCTGAAATAAATGAAAAACGATTAATAAACACCATGAAAGCTTTTAAACTGTTGATGGAGGTCGCAGGAGTTGAAAAGTATAGAGCCTGTGCTACCTCTGCAATGCGAGAGGCAAATAATGGAAATGAGATCATAAAAAAGATAACGCAAGAATCTAATATTCAAATAGACCTTATAGACGGTAAGCAAGAAGCTGCAATAATAGCTTCAACAGATTTGAAAAATCTAATTACTGATGATCAATCTTATTTATATATTGATGTTGGGGGAGGTAGTACCGAGTTTACTTTGTTTTCTCAAGGTAAGATTCAAGTTTCCAAATCATTTAAGTTAGGCACCGTTAGGCTTTTGAATAATATGGTAAAACCAGAGACTTGGAATAAGTTAGAAGGATGGATTAAAATAAACGTAAAAGACAAGGCTAAATTATCCATAATAGGTTCTGGTGGCAATATTAACAAGTTGCATAAACTATCAGGTAGAAAAGAAGGTGAACCATTATCTTATATTTGGTTAAATGCCCAATATCATTTTTTAGATAGCTTAAGTTATGATGATAGAATATCAGAATTGGGGTTAAATCCAGATCGGGCAGATGTTATTATACCAGCAACTAAAATATTTCTTTCAGCAGCTAAATGGAGCGGGGCAAAGAAAATTCATGTACCTAAAATTGGACTTTCAGATGGTATAATTAAAGATTTGTACAATTCTGAAAATAATTAAGTTTAGATTAACCGTGAATAGATTCTTTAGTGCCTAAATCTTTCATGATCTTAGCTTCATATTCTAGAAGGCTGTCCCATTTTTTATTGACTTCTTCTAGTTCCCCATACTTACGGGCAAATTTTAAGAACATGGTATAGTGTCCGGCTTCACTAATCATTAATTTATGATAAAAGTCGGCTAATTTTTTGTCTTCCAATTCTTCGGATAACAATCTAAAACGTTCACAACTACGAGCTTCAATTAGTCCGGCATAAAGCAGTCTATGAACCAATTGGGTGGTTCTACTTCCTCCTTTTGGAAAGAATTTAATGAGCTCAATTACATAATCATCTTTGCGGTCCCTACCTAAGGTTTTCCCGCGTTTTAGAATAAGGTCATGTACCATTTTAAAATGCCCCATTTCTTCTCTAGATAGAGCAACCATTTCTGTTACAAGCTCTGTATACTCAGGGAAAGAGACTATTAAAGAGATTGCCGTACTAGCAGCTTTTTGCTCACAATATGCATGGTCTGTAAGAATTTCATCAATATTTTTCTCAACAATATTAACCCATCTTGGGTCAGTGGGTAATTTTAAACCTAGCATAGTCTACTTTTTTTTCAAAATTAGAAAGATTTTAAAGACCACACCAATTTTAATTAAAAACCTAGACGACTTACTGCTGAATAATAATTATTTTTGAGGTAACATCAATCCTATATTTTAAAATGAACAATCAAGAAGATATTAAGAATATATTAATCAATTATGGAAATGCAGAGAGTGTTACTTGGTTAAAGGATAAAATTGAGAAATTGGCAAGTGATAAATCTTCAAAAGATTTATTTATGACCTATAGCTTATTAAATGTAAAATTTGAAGCAACACTCCCAATTTCTTTTGAACAATCAGATGCTGAAAATGTTCGTTATTTTAGTGGTCATAAAGCAAATATTCTACAAATAGCACGGATCTATTTATTGTCAGAAGTTCTTGCGCAGGATTTGGAGTTTTACACACCAAAAGTAGCTAATATCATTCAAGTGGCAGATACTGCAGAGTTGGAGACCTTTTTAAAATATTTGGTGTTGTTGCCAAATCCTGAAGCGTACAAGCAAACAGCTGTAGAGGCATTGAGAACTAATATTGTCACAATATTTGATGCCATAGCGATGAACAATCCGTATCCTGCTATCTATTTTAATGATCAACAATGGAACCAAATGTATTTGAAAGCGGCATTTATGGAGCGTGACCTTTCGCAAATAGAATCTGTAGATCAACGGGCAAACGCAGATTTAACTAGAATAATATCTGATTATGCACATGAACGGTGGGCGGCAGGTAGAAAAATTGATCCGTTATTTTGGAGACCAGTGTCAAAATTTTTGAATGAAGCGCTTTTAAATGATATGAAGACACTTCTTAATAGTGATGATGTAATAGAAAATAGAGCAGGAGCATTAAGTTGTTTTCAGTCTGAAAACGATAAAGCAATTACAATATTAAAAAGTAGACCTGAGCTAATGGATAAAATTGCGGACGGCAAATTAACTTGGAATACGATTAAACAACAATAGAATGGAAGATAAAATGATGATTATTGACCCACATGTGCACATGACGTCAAGAACAACAGATGATTATGAAGCAATGGCAGCGGCAGGAGTTGTGGCAGTTATAGAGCCATCGTTCTGGTTTGGTCAGCCTAGAACGCAAGTAGGTTCTTTTCAAGATTACTTTAGTAGTTTGGTAGGTTGGGAACCTTTTAGGGCTAGTCAATTCGGCATTAAGCACTACTGTACAATTGGTTTAAACTCTAAAGAAGCCAATAATGAAGCTTTGGCAGAACAAGTTATTGAATTGTTGCCTTTATATTTACATAAAGAGAACGTTGTAGCTATTGGTGAAATAGGTTATGATGATCAAACACCTGCTGAAGACAAATTTTTTAGAATGCAGCTTGATATGGCCAAGGAACTGGATATGACCGTACAAGTACATACACCACACCGAGATAAAAAAGCAGGAACCATTAAAAGCATGGAAGTGTGTTTGGAGCATGGTTTAAATCCTGCCAATGTAATTATTGACCACAATAATGAGGAAACCGTAAAAGAAGTTCTTGATCGTGGCTTTATTGCAGCTTTTACCATTTACCCAAAAACGAAGATGGGTAATGAACGTATGGTAGAGGTGGTTAAAAAATTCGGTAGTTCTAATATTATCGTTGATAGTTCTGCAGATTGGGGAGTTAGTGATCCATTAGCAGTGCCAAAGACCGCTTCTTTGATGTTAAAAAGAGGTATTTCAATGGAAGATGTTAGAAAGACCTGCTATCAAAACGCGTTAGATGCCTTTAGTAAGAACGGCAAAATGAAAGAAGCACACTGGTTACAACCAGATAGCATTAACCAATCGCAACTATTTAATGATAATAGTGTTTTAAGAGGTCAGAAACCAAGAATAGACGAAGACCAAATCACCTAAAATGAAAGAGAAATTAATGGGTTTTGTGCGTTTGGCAAGACCTGCAAATTTGCCAACTGCAGCAGCAGATATATTGGCGGGTATAACTATTGCTTTATACCTAAGAAATATTGAAGCACTCAATTTTTTGGCAGAGCAAAGCAATGATGTACTTTTATTGGTTTTTTCATCTATAGCCTTATATGCGGGCGGAGTTGTATTTAACGATGTTTTTGATGCAGAGTTAGACGCTATTGAAAGACCGGAAAGAGCCATACCAAGTGGATTAGTGCCAAAACGTGAAGCTGTGTATTTTGGAACCTTTTTAATGTTAATAGGAATTACTTTGGCATTCAAAAGTACTATATTGTCCGGGTTTATCTCTGTTGCCTTGACCATTGCCATTTTATCATATGATGGGTATTTTAAACAGTATGGTTTTGCAGGGCCTTTGAACATGGGTATTTGCAGAGGATTAAATCTTTTATTGGGGATGTCCATTTTGGGCATGCTTTCTCATTGGTACATTTCATTGGTACCTGTAGTTTACATCTTTGCCATAACATTGATCAGTAGGGGAGAAGTACATGGAAACAATAAAAAACATATTGTCTGGGCCGGTATTTTGTACGCAATAGTTATACTAGCTATTGCGTTAATTGTAATAGAAGAGAAAGACAATGCTGTAATATTAGCACCTTTCTTGATTTTATTCGGCTATTTGATATTTAAGCCTTTATTAAAAGCTTATAAAGAAAATTCACCTAAAAACATTAAGAACGCGGTAATGGGCGGTGTATTGTCGCTAGTGGTAATGAACGCTTGCTGGGTAGCCGGTTTTTCTAACTGGTACTTGGCATTAGCAGTTTTATTGCTATTACCACTATCAATGCTTCTGTCCAAATTATTTGCGGTAACATAAAATACATATGCAATTACAACCCATAAAACAGTCTTTTCAAGTACAATATGATTATCAATTGTATTTTACAACGGGACTATTTGCTTTAGAAAACCCATTGTTCGCAAACCTAATTGCGGACTATAAAGATTTTGAACCTGTTAAACTTTTATTTGTAGTGGATGATGGCGTTAAAAATCATCATCCTGCTTTAATAAATCAGATAGAAGCATATTGTCATAGATATGAGCAAAACATAAAGTTTACCAATACCTTAGTGTTGCCTGGTGGCGAGCAAGTAAAGAATAGTACTGCGGCTATAGATGCCGTGTTGCAAGGGGTAAATGATAATAAAATCTGTCGTCATTCTTTTGTTGTGGTGATAGGGGGTGGTGCTGTAATTGATATGGTTGGTTATGCAGCTGCAATTGCGCATAGAGGTGTAAAATTGATAAGAATACCCACTACGGTTTTATCTCAGAACGATTCTGCTGTTGGTGTTAAGAATAGTGTAAATGCTTTTAAGAAGAAGAATTTTCTGGGCACTTTTGCTCCACCATTTGCCATTATCAACGACAGTAATTTTTTGGAAACCCTAGAACAACGGGATTGGATTTCCGGGATATCCGAAGCAATAAAAGTTGCTTTAATAAAGGATAAGGCTTTCTTTAAATACATTTCGGAAAATGCCACGGCATTGAAAAATAGAGAAATGGAACCTATGCAATATGTAATATATAAGTGTGCAGAAATGCACATGGATCATATTGCCCAAGGTGGAGACCCATTTGAATCTGGGTCATCTAGACCTTTGGATTTTGGTCATTGGGCAGCACATAAAATGGAGTTCATGACCAATTATGAATTACGGCATGGAGAAGCTGTAGCAAAAGGGATTGCACTAGATGTCACTTATGCACAACTAACCGGCTTAATTTCAAAAGAAGACTTAGAGCATATTTTAGATGTAATGATTGCCATAGGATTTGATCTTTCTCTTCCGGTTGAAAGTCCTATTGAGATTCAATCTTTATTGGACGGTATAGAAGAATTTAGAGAGCATTTAGGAGGTAAGCTGACTATAACCCTAATTTCTGATTTAGGTGTAAAACATGATGTTCATACCATTGATATGGAGCTAATGGCACAGGCAATTTCAAAGTTGAATCATCAATTCGCATTAAATTAAGTAGCATGCAACTAAAAGAGAACCTTCATTTGACCTATTGTACAAATATTCATCCAGGTCAAGATTGGAAAAGTACTTTTGAGAGTATTAAAAAACATGTGCCTGGTATAAAACAGGAAGTTTCAGCAGAGCAACCTTTTGGTCTGGGGCTTCGCTTGTCTAATAAAGCAAGTGTTGAGCTTGATTTTGGTGATAATATGTCTGATTTTAAAAAGTGGTTAGATGATAATCATCTTTATGTATTTACCATGAACGGATTTCCTTATGGGAATTTCCATGATGAACGTGTAAAGGATATGGTACATGCTCCAGATTGGACTACAGATGATCGTTTAAACTATACAAAAAGATTATTTCGTCAATTATCAGAATTGATTCCGGCAGGAATGAATGGAGGAATATCAACATCGCCAGTTACTTATAAATATTGGCACAAGACAGAAGTTGAAACAAAAAAAGCTTTTGAAATAGGTGCTAAAAACATGCTTGCGGTTGCAAAACAATTGTTTGAAATACACCAAGCTACCAGTACTTATCTACATTTGGATATAGAGCCTGAACCAGACGGGTTGTTAGAAAATAGTGATGAGGTATTAGCGTTTTACTCGGCGTATTTAATGCCTTTAGGTATACCTTATTTTAAGCAAGAATTGGGTTTGAATTCAGATGATGCAGAAGCTTTAATTAAAAAATACATCACGGTTTGTTATGATGTTTGCCATTTTGCATTAGCTTATGAGGAACCAAAAGACACCTTTGCAAAGTTGAAATCAAACGATATTAGAGTCGGTAAAATTCAAGTAAGCGCTGCATTGAAAATTCTTTTTAATGGTGAAAATGATAAGCGTATTTGGAATCAACTTTCTCAATTTAATGAACCTACCTATTTACATCAGGTAACTGAAAAAATAGAAGAAAAAGTAAAGACCTATAGTGACTTACCGATGGTTTTAGAAGGGAGTAGAAATCACAAAGAATTGAGGGCGCATTTCCATGTTCCTATTTTTTTAGAAAAATATGGTGCGTTGTTTTCAACGCAAGACCATATTTTAAAGACAATAGATTATTTAAAAATGAACCAGGTATCAGAACATTTAGAAATAGAAACCTATACTTGGGATGTTCTTCCGGCAGAACTAAAACAAGATTTATCAATATCCATAATTCGAGAAATAGAGTGGTTTAAATCACACATGTAATATGAAGAAAACAGTTGTTATAAATGTAGTTGGATTAACGAAACGATTGATAGGTGAGCACACTCCGTTTATAAAATCATTTTTAGATAAAGGTCAAGCATCATACATAGCGCCTGTATTACCAGGTGTTACCTGTGCCGTGCAGTCTACCTATGTAACCGGTAAATGGCCATCAGAACATGGTATTGTTGGTAATGGCTGGTATTTTAAAGATGAATGCGAAATTAAATTCTGGAGACAGTCGAATAAACTGGTAGGGCAACCCAAAATTTGGGATGATATCAAAGAGCAACACCCTAATTTTACTTGTGCCAATCACTTTTGGTGGTACAACATGTATAGCAATGTTGACTATAGTCTAACACCAAGACCAAATTATTTAGCAGACGGGAGAAAAATTCCAGATGTGTATTCACATCCGGCACAGTTACGAGATGAAATGCAAACTGCTTTAGGAACATTTCCTTTGTTTGAGTTTTGGGGGCCGAAAACAACTATAAACTCCTCTAAATGGATTGCTGATGCTGCATTATTGACAGATAAAAAGCATAATCCAGATTTGACATTCATATACTTACCTCATTTAGATTATAATTTACAACGTTATGGTCTTGATTTTAAGGTTATTTCAAAAGATTTGAATGAAATAGATGCTGTAGTAAAACAGTTGGTACGACACTATGAAGCATTAGAAACCAGAGTAATATTACTTTCTGAATACGGAATTACAAATGTTAGCAGACCAGTTCATTTAAATAGAATATTACGAAAAGAAGGCTTTATTGCTGTACGTGAAGAAAGAGGATTAGAATTATTAGATGCTGGAGCCAGTGATGTGTTTGCCGTAGCTGACCATCAAATTGCACATGTATATTGCAAGAATACCCAAGATTTAGAACGTGTTGCTGCATTATTGAAAACTGTGGAAGGAGTTGAAAAAGTACTTTATGGCAATGATTTAAAAACATATCATATAGAACATGAACGTTGTGGTGATATAGTAGTGGTAGCTGATAAAGATTCTTGGTTTACGTATTATTTCTGGCTAGATGATGCAAAGGCGCCAGACTATGCAAGAATGGTAGATATTCATAAAAAACCAGGTTATGATCCGGTGGAAATGATGACGGACCCTAAAGATAAATTAGTAATGGCTAAAGTAGTTGGCAAGTTACTTAAGAAGAAAATGGGCTTTAGAACGGTCATGGATATTATACCGATCGATGCAACTTTGATTAAAGGATCACATGGTCGCTTAACAGAAGACGAAGAAGATTTTCCAATATTTATAAGTAACCATTTAAGTGGTGATAACAATCAGAGGATTAGTGCAGTACAAGTGCGTGATCTTATTGAAGATCACCTATTAAACTAAGTTTAAATGAATCTATTATTTAAGATATTAGGCTACGTTTTTGTGGTATTATTTAGTGTAGGTGCCGTTTTGCAATACAATGATCCAGACTCGTTACATTGGATTATTATCTACGGTATTGCAGCTTTAATCTCGCTATTGTTCGCATTAAACAAGATAGGATACATTGTGCCCTTGGTTTTAGGAGTACTTGCTTTTATGGGTTTCATTTATCTTTATCCTACCAATTTTCAAGGATTTGATTTAAATGATGGAGATATTGTTACCGTAGAATTGGGGAGAGAAGCTTTTGGACTTCTGATAATTTCACTGGTACTATTGGTATTTGCTTTTATAATTAAGAAAAAATTATAAGAATAGATCGAATTCCTGTCTTAATAAATCAATTACCGGATTCTTCTGTCTTAACTTTTCGTATTTCTCTTCGGGCGTAAATGCAAATTTTGTTGAAGTGGTTTCATTTACAGTAATAACCAAATGAACAAAGTGATTATTTAATTTTGCGCGTAAATATTCCATCAATTCAAACTGCTCACGCTCAATTTCCTTTTTCATGGTACCATTAGGAAGTTCTAGGTGAATAGCAAAGCCTTCTTTCAATTTTGGAATATCGGAATGCAGGTTAGATGCAAGAATCTTTTGACCTTTCTTGTCTATTATCTCTATAAAATCTGCCCAATGCTTGCGAAGTTCTTCTTCAGTAAAAGCATCTTTAGGTAGGTTGTTTTCATCAATAACAACCTCCACCTTGTTAAGCTCATGTTGTTTTTTAGCGTTTAAGCTAGAAATTGAAAGTCCTGAAACCCTTTTCTTTGGAAGATTAATAATGGGTTTTTTGACATCGGTAGTACTTTCTGCCGTCGGTGTTGCTTTCGTATTTTGTTGAGGTTCTTTAGGTGTTACTTGGGCTTCAGCGGTGGCTTGGCCCGGTTTAGGTGCTGATGGGGTTCCGGTAAACTTATTTGTAGCAATTGTTTCTTTTGAACCTTCTGATGGCGTACCAACTATTTGATTTTCGGTAACTGGTTTTACTACATTTTTTTTAGTTGGTACTTGATTGTAAAATGCGGAAGGAGCAATAAAATCAATAGTCTTATTGTTAAGAGCTACGGATTCAGGATTTTTTTTTTCTCCATCAAAATTGATAGAGGCAAGTTTCATAAGTGTAAGTTCAACGAGTAAGCGTTGATTTTTACTCGTTTTATATTTTAAATCGCAGTCATTTGAAATCTCTAAACCTTTCAGCAGAAAGGAGGGGGCTGTATTTTTACTTTGATCCCTATATAGTTGTTGTGCGGCTTCACCAACTTCTAGTAAGTTAATCGTATCAGGATGTTGACAAACCATTAAATCTCTAAAATGTGATGCTAGGCCAGCTATAAAGTGGTGACCGTCAAAACCAAGAGATAATGTCTTATTGAACAATATCAGTAATCCTGGGATATTGTGTTCTAAGATTAAATCTGTAGCCTCAAAATAAGTATCATAATCTAGAACATTTAAATTTTCCGTAACCGCTTTACGAGTAAGTTCTGAGCCAGAAAAACTAACGACTCTATCAAAAATAGATAAGGCGTCACGCATAGCGCCATCAGCCTTTTGTGCAATAATATGTAAAGCATCATCTTCAGCATTTACACCTTGGTTCTCGGCAATATATTTTAAATACTCCGCAGCATCTTTAACAGTAATTCTTTTAAAGTCAAAAATTTGACATCTAGAAAGAATCGTAGGTATGATTTTATGCTTCTCTGTTGTCGCTAATATAAAAATAGCATGCTTTGGTGGCTCTTCTAAAGTTTTAAGAAATGCATTGAAAGCAGACTGAGATAACATATGTACCTCATCAATGATATACACTTTGTATTTACCAACTTGTGGTGGTATACGTACTTGATCAATAAGATTACGGATATCATCTACTGAGTTGTTAGAAGCGGCATCTAATTCAAAGATATTAAAGGCAAAATCTTCATTTTCTTGTTCTGTACCATCAGAATTGATCTGTTTGGCCAAAATACGGGCACAGGTAGTTTTACCAACACCTCTTGGTCCGCAGAATAATAAAGCTTGTGCCAGGTGATTTTGGTCTATTGCATTTTGTAATGTGTTGGTAATAGATTGCTGACCCACAACATCTTTAAATGTCTGGGGTCTATACTTTCTAGCCGATACAATAAATGGTTCCAAAATTCTATCTATGATTAAACTTATTACAAATATAAATATAGCCTTTAATTCTAACGAGAATTAAGAAAAGAGATCATGCTTAGTTATCAACAATTACAGTACATTTGCGCTCAGCAGGCCACCTTATCGCTGCCAAGTAATTGGGAGAGGAAAGTCTGGACACCATAGTGCAGTATAGCGGGTAACGCCCGTCCACAGAAATGTGAGGACAAGTGCAACAGAAAGCAAGTACAGTTCGGCTGTAGTGAAACCAGGTAAACTCTATACGGTGAAACGTCATGTAAATCGGTGTTTGAGGGCTGCACGCCCAAATCGAAGGGTAGGCGGTTAGAGCCCTGGGGTAACCCATTGCCTAGATAAATGATAAGGAATTCTGATATTTTCGGAATACAGAATCCGGCTTATGGCCTGCTTTTTTACTGATATGACAAATTTAGGAGTTGCACATCAGTAATAAGTACATGCGTAATCAACGAGTTTTTGTATTTTAATAAATGAAGACTTTGTATTTAATAGTTACTTCTCAAAAAAGCTAAAGACACTCCCTCCGTATTTTCTAGAATTTTTATAGTATGGAAATTCGGCTAGGCTAGTATGGTTAGAATGTTCAATTATTAACACACCATCTTCCAATAGAAGGTCATTTTCAAAAACTAGTTCGGGCAATTTTTCAAAATCGGTTAGCTCCATATCATAGAAAGGATCTGCGAATATAATATCGAATTTCTCGGTATTTCTTTGAAGAAAGCTAAATACATCACTTTTTAACGAGCGTATGTTCATATCTAACAATTCTACGGTTTTGTCTATGAATTCTATACAGCCAGAATGGGCGTCTATAGCCAGAACATCAGCAACACCTCTAGAGGAGAATTCGTAGCTAATATTACCTGTGCCGGCAAAAAGATCAAGAACTTTTAAGTCTGGAAAATAGTAACTATTGTTCAAAATATTGAACAAACTCTCTTTGGCCATGTCTTTGGTAGGCCTTACAGGTAGTTTTTTAGGAGCCATTAAGTGACGTCCTTTGTGTTTTCCTGATATGATGCGCATTATATTGTATTAATAAGGGTGAAATCTATAGAACCTGTTGAAGGTTCTCCAAGTTTGGATAATTGAGCGGTAGACGTTTCAAAAATACTAATGTTCTGAATGTAATTATAGCACAGCTGAAAAATTTCGTCGTCCTCTTCAATATCTCCAAATAGTTTTACAACTACAATCTTAGGGTCTAGTTCTAATTGCTCAATTACAAAAAGAAGGTAGTAGGTAAAATCTTCTTTTGTTTGATATTTAAAACTATTATAAAGCAGTAGTTTACGTTGGTTTAGGACAGTAATATCTAACTGTTCTTTGTTGACATGTACAAAGCAGGTAATCTCTTGATTTTGAGTTTGGTTGTTCAGTAAAGACTGCAGTAATACTGTACCATTGTGCATAAAATCGAATTCGCCAAAAAGATCGTAGATGTAATTGTTAATGTTTACGTAAGGTACGTAGACATTGACTAAATCATGGTTTTCTACTTCGTCATAAGCAATAACATCATTCGCTAATACCTTGGTATTGAATTTAAGATACTCATTTAAATGATCAGGGTTGAATAATGACTTTGGTACAAGCCCGAAAAGGGTATTTCTGTGAACGGCTACGACTTCATCAAATGGCATGTTCTCTATATCATGCTTTTGAAAAAGCTTCTCCAATTCATCTTTAGCGGCCATTGGGTTTTTTTCATCGGAAAAGTTGACCCTATCAGAAATCAACAATTTTTGTGAGACAGTATCTGCCACACAAAAAGAAAGTCCATTCAAGCTAACCTGAATGGACAATTTCTTAAAATTTTTATCCGCTATATTTAAGCTATTATTTTTTAACTTTTTTGTCATATATAGGAGGCCAGTTACCGCTTGTG
Organism: Maribacter ulvicola; assembly: GCF_900155985.1. GTDB lineage: Bacteria > Bacteroidota > Bacteroidia > Flavobacteriales > Flavobacteriaceae > Maribacter > Maribacter ulvicola. The sequence goes on along the minus strand of NZ_FTMA01000005.1, from coordinate 127,071 downwards.
CTAACTTCGTCTAAAGAACCTACGTAAATTGATGGTCCATTTACTTCTTCTACACTTAAAGCTGCTTTTTCACGAGATAATAAATCTTTAGGTTGATCATAAAGAACAACTTCTTTATCAACTTTTGCTTCAAAAACAGGGGCTTTGTATCCGCTCTTTTCTACAAATCCAGCTTTCATGGTAAATTTCTCACCGTTTGCAGCTGTAGGTACATCCATTAAGCTTTTGTATCTGTTATCTGCTTTAAAAAGTGAATCTTTAACAGAAACAGTTCCCAAGGTATCAATAATTTTAAATTCTTTCAACATATCAATACCATATGCTTTATCAAACTCCATGAAAGAAGAATCTCTCTGTTGGGTAATCACATATTTACCAGTATCAATAAAACGAATTAGACTATTAAAGTCATTCGCATATTTGCCATTAACTGTTTTGTAAGCTTCTTGAGCGTTTTTAATGTCTTTTAATTTGGCGACAACTTGCGAATAACGCTCTTCTTTTACTTCTTTAAATTTGATTGGTCCAGTTATGGAGTTGTAAATAAAGTATCCTAAAGCGATACATCCAATCCAAAGTACAATTTGTATAATGGTCTTCATTTCGTATGTGTTATTTTTATTTAGTGGTCTTCACAAATCTACAATTTTTTTTTAATCGTAAAAGTTTTTAGGCTAAAAATCATCTTTATCTTTGAAGGCACATGAAAGCAACAACACCCGCATCATTCTATAGTATACTAGAAACTAAATTTCCTCATACACCAACTGTCACGCAATCAGTGGCTTTGCAGAAGTTAGCAGAGTTTACACTGTCAGCGGTCAAGGATGAAGTTTTTTTGTTAAAAGGTTACGCAGGTACAGGTAAAACTACTTTAATCGGCACTTTAGTTAACAGTTTATGGAAGGTTCAGAAGAAAGCTGTGCTTATGGCACCTACAGGTAGGGCGGCAAAAGTGATGTCTAATTATTCAAAAACGCAGGCGTTTACCATTCATAGAAAGATATATTTTCCAAAGAAACAAAGTGGGGGTGGAGTACAGTTTGTAATGGCCCCTAATAAACATAGAGATACCTTATTTATAGTAGATGAAGCATCTATGATACCGGATACGGCTGCCGATTCTAAACTATTTGAGAACGGTTCTTTATTAGATGATTTAATGATGTTCGTGTATTCTGGTCACAAGTGTAAATTATTATTAATAGGGGATACCGCACAATTGCCACCTGTTCATTTGGTGTTGAGTCCAGCATTAGATGGCGATAAACTATCCTTGAATTATAATAAAGAAGTGGTTCATCTAGAGTTGAATGAAGTAGTAAGGCAAGCTGGTGATTCTGGAATATTGGCAAATGCTACCTTATTAAGAGAGCAATTGCAAAGTGATTTCTTTGAAGATTTTAAATTTGATGTAGATCCCTTTACCGATATAGTACGATTAATTGATGGTAATGAAATACAAGAAGCCATTGATAGTTCGTATTCAGAAAACGGGAAAGAGGAAACGGCATTTATTGTACGTTCCAATAAACGTGCAAATCTTTACAATCAGAATATAAGAGAACGTATACTGTTTTTAGAGAACGATATTGCCGTTGGCGATTTTATGATGGTAGTTAAGAATAACTACTATTGGTTAAAGCCAAGCACAGAAGCGGGGTTTATTGCAAACGGAGATATTATTGAGATTCTGGAAATATTCGATATTAAGGAAATCTACACTTTTAAGTTTGCAGAGGTAAAAGTTAAAATGGTAGATTACCCTAACATGGCTCCGTTTGAAACAGTATTGTTGTTAGATACCATTACCGCAGAATCTCCTTCCTTATCTTATGAAGATGGTAATAGGCTGTACCAAGAAGTAATGAAAGATTTTGCCCATGAGAGTTCTAAATACAAGAAGTTTTTGGGGGTTAAGAATAACAAGTATTTTAATGGTTTACAGGTAAAATTCTCGTATGCCATAACCTGTCATAAATCTCAGGGGGGACAATGGAACACCGTTTTTATAGAACAGCCTTATTTGCCAAATGGTATAGATAAAGAATACTTGCGTTGGTTGTATACTGCAGTTACTAGGGCAAAGAGTAAATTGTATCTCATTGGTTTTAAGGACGATTTTTTTCTTGATTAAGAAAACGTTATTTTAGTAATTAATGATGCCTAAAAAAAATATTTCCCCAATAACAAATAGCATATGACAACAGATACGGTTTTAAGTATATTTTTAGGGATAGGGTTGGCCGCATCTGTTGGGTTTAGGGTATTTCTACCATTGTTTGCCTTGAGTTTGGCTTCCTATTTTGGCGTATGGGAGTTAAATGATCATTGGCAGTGGATAGGAAGTCTGGTAGCTGTACTAACTTTAGGAATAGCTACATTGTTAGAGATATTCGCCTATTTTATCCCTTGGTTTGATAATTTGTTAGATAGTATAGCAGTACCTTTAGCAGCAATAGCAGGTACTGCGGTAATGGTTTCAACAGTAGCGGATTTAGACCCTGTAATTACTTGGTCATTGGCAATAATTGCCGGTGGAGGAACTGCAACGGCTATAAAAGGAGCTGGTGCAACAGGTAGATTGGCATCTACCGCCACAACAGGTGGCTTGGCTAACCCGGTGATAACAACGGTAGAAACCGCTACCGCAGTAGTAGTGTCGGTCGCCTCAATATTTGCACCTATCTTAGCAGCGGTTTTGGTGATTATCATCTTGGTGATCGTTTTTAGGATATATAGAAGCTTAAGACCAAAGGCAAAAACATAAAATAGAAGTAGTTGAAGAAAATAGCAATGATACCTGCCCGTTATGCGGCCTCTAGATTTCCTGCAAAACTAATGCAAGATTTAGCTGGTAAACCGGTCATTTTAAGAACATATCAAGCTGCAGTGCATACCAAATTATTTGATGAAGTGTACGTGGTAACAGATAGTGATGTTATCTATGACACTATCATTAAAGCAGGTGGTTTGGCAATCATGAGTAAAAAAGAACATGATTGTGGTAGTGATCGTATCGCAGAGGCCGTAATGCAGATGGATGTCGACATAATTGTCAATGTACAAGGAGATGAACCATTTACGGATAGAGAAAGTTTAGAAGGGGTAATGAAGGTTTTTGAAGATGACGTTCATAAAGAAATTGATTTGGCATCTTTAATGGTTAAAATCACGGATGATGAAGAAATTAATAACCCTAATACCGTAAAAGTAATAGTAGATAATAGAGATTTTGCATTATATTTTTCACGGTCACCTATACCTTATCCAAGAGCAAAAAGTGAGCACACCGTTTATTATAAGCATAAAGGTATATATGCCTTTAGAAAAAGTGCTTTAATGGATTTTCAACGTTTACCAATGTTACAATTAGAAGCAACGGAGAAAATTGAAGCCATTCGTTATTTAGAATATGGTAAGAAGATTAAAATGGTAGAAACGAATGTTCAGGGCATAGAAATAGATACTCCTGAGGACTTAAAGAAAGCTCAAGCGGCATGGAAATAAATTTTGACGGAATTAATGTAATTGGTTTTGATGCAGATGATACCCTGTGGGTAAACGAAACCTATTTTAGGGATACTGAAGATAAGTTTGCCAATTTGTTAGAAAAGTACGAAACCAAAAATAAAATAGATCAAGAGCTCTTTAGAACAGAAATAAAGAATTTAGATTTATATGGTTATGGAATAAAAGGTTTTGTGCTTTCCATGATTGAATGTGCTTTAGAGCTTTCAAACAATCAGATATCATCAAAAACCATTGGAGCGCTTTTAGATTTAGGCAAAGAAATGATCACTCAGCCTGTAGAATTATTGGATGGAGTAGAAGATGTTTTGAATAGCTTGAAAGGTAAATACAGATTAATTGTCTTGACAAAAGGAGACCTTTTAGACCAAGAACGAAAATTAGAACGGTCAGGATTATCAGAATATTTTCATCATGTAGAAGTGCTGAGTGATAAAAAGGAAAAGAATTATACCGATCTGCTAGAACATTTGCAAATAGCACCAAGTGAGTTTTTAATGATAGGAAATTCGTTAAAGTCAGACGTTTTACCGCTAGTTGAAATAGGAGCGAGAGCTGTACATGTACCATTTCATACCACATGGGAACATGAAGAGGTAAACGCACCGGTAGAGAATAAAGGATATATTACGATATCTACGTTGATGGATATTTTGGAATATGTTAAATGAAAATGGACGTGAATAAACAAATGGCATTGAAGAAAATACCAACAAAGGCTTCTGAAGAGTTTAGAAATTTCCCAATGGTACCAAGAGTTGTCTATGGTAAAGGAAGTTTTAACACTCTAGGCGATATTTTAATGACAAAACGAAAACATTCTGAAGCACCAATGATTTATTTGGTAGATGATGTTTTTGAAAATACGGAACTTATTGGTAGAATACCTAGCATTTTTTGTGATCAAATTATTTTGATTTCTGCTGAAGAAGAGCCAAAAACAGAACAAGTAGATGCTCTTGTTAAAATGATACAAGAAAAGTTTACTGAATTGCCATCGGGTATTATCGGTATTGGCGGCGGTACCTTGTTAGATTTGGCAAAAGCGGTTGCAATTATGCTAACCAATAAGGGTAGTGCATCAGCATATCAAGGGTGGGATTTGGTCAATAAACCTTCAATCTATCATGTAGGTATACCAACTATAAGTGGCACTGGAGCAGAAGTATCCAGAACTACGGTGTTATTGGGGCCAGATAAGAAATTAGGAATAAACTCAGATTATACTACTTTTGATCAGGTTTTATTAGATCCAGATTTAACTAAGGGAGTGTCAAAAGAACAATGGTTTTATACTGGTATGGATTGTTACATTCACTGTGTTGAATCACTAAATGGAACATTTTTAAATGCGTTCAGTCAAAGTTATGGAGAGAAATCGTTAGAACTCTGTAAAGAAGTATTTTTAGAAGATATAGAAGAATCTGAAAGTAGAGAGAAGTTGATGATGGCATCTTGGCATGGTGGTATGAGCATAGCCTATTCGCAAGTTGGTGTAGCGCATGCAATGAGTTATGGTTTGGGGTATGTGTTGGGAGTAAAACACGGCATAGGTAATTGTTTGGTTTTTCAATATTTAGAAGAATTTTATTCAGAGGGAGTAGAAATTTTTAATAAAATGCTCCAAAAACATCAAGTAAAGTTGCCAAAAGGAGTTTGTGCTAACTTGTCTGATGAAGAAATGAATACGATGACTACAGTTGCCTTAGGTATGGAGCCTTTATGGGAAAATGCATTAGGCAAACAGTGGAAATCCATAATTACCCCCGAAAAGCTAAAAACTATTTATCAAAAAATTTAAAGCGTTTGGCTTCGGTTATTTAATCGGTAGGGGTTGTTTAATAGGTGGATCCTCATTTTAATTATATGAAGCAAATAGCTAAATTTATTTATTTTAAAATTTTGAGATGGGAGCTGAAAGGAACCTTTCCATCCTATTTAGATAAATTTGTAGCTATTGTAGTGCCACATACCAGCTGGTATGATTTTCTCTTGGGATTATTAGTACGTGCAGTTTGGGATGAAGAAATAAATTATGTAGGAAAGAAGAGCTTGTTCAAGGCACCTTTTGGTTGGTTTTTTCGGTGTACAGGCGGTGCACCTATAGATCGCAGGAAAACTAATGACACAGTAAAAGCTACAGCAGAGATTTTCAGCCAAAGAAAAAAGTTTAGGTTGGCACTTTCTCCGGAAGGAACCAGAAAAAAAGTAGAAAAATGGAAAACAGGATTCTACTATATAGCCAAAACCGCCAATGTCCCTATTTTACTTGTTGCTTTTGACTACGGCAAGAAAGAAATAAAATTGTCAGAACCTCTATTCCCAACAGAAGATAAGGAAGCCGATTTCAAAAAGTACCATGCTTTTTTTAATGGAGTAGAAGGAAAACATTGATTCCATATGTGCTTTTAAGATGTTTTATAGCAGCTAGACTTATAACTTTTTTGACCGACCATTTTTTACTTGATAATTGAGATGTAAATTCTCAGACGCTTCCTTGGAAATATTAATTATGTTCTCAATTTCATGCCTCGCGAGCTTGTCCTGAGTTTCTTTGCTATGCTTATTTAGTCGTTTATAACGCCTATGTTAACTTAATTCAGGGTGCTTTACAAAAATTGTGCTACAGCGGGGTAATTTTATTTAATCAGAATTCCTAATGGTTTTTGTTTTTTGGAAAAGTGGAATTATTACTTCTAAGACATGTTTTTCAACTTGTTTTATGAGCCGTTCGTCGAAAAATACATCTTTTGGTCATTAGGGTACACTTTTTTAATGTTAAATTCAGAATAATTAAATTAAACTATTTAGAACTGGTTTTTCCCTCCTTCCATAATTCGATGGACTTGTTTATGCATATTTTATTTTAAACCCACATCATCCTTGAAATTGGTCTAGTTATCTATTAACCTAAATTAACTAGAATGGAAAAAAATTACCCAAGACGTCTTTTTCTTGGTAAGTCTTTGTTGATGGCAACAGGTCTTATTTGTGTTCCAACCAGAGCAATAGCAAAAGAAATAGGAGCTAATAGCTTACCATTTAAGGGTTATACCTCGTATACAGATGTAAAAACAGATTTACGAACATCTAATTTAAGTAAAGAAGTATCGGTATACGGTAAATTATATGATGCCACAGGAAAAACTACTATTCCAAATGCCATGATAGAGGTATGGCATTTATCTCCGGAAAAGATGGTTTACAGACATCGCGGTAAAATGTTTACAGATGATGATGGTGCCTATACATTTATTACGGATTGGCCCAACCGGGAACCAGGAAAAAAACACCGTATTTATTTTAAAGTTTCACATGAAGGTAGAAGCATGTTTACAGAACTGTTGTTTAGTGATCTGGGGGCACATATTACTGGAGAACACTGGGAGAATAATCAGCAATTAGCTGAAAATATGCGTTTTCCTACGTTCTCTACTGTCTTAAATAAATCAATAATCAATTTCAATTTTACAATTAACCATTAAATCTAAATAACTATGGACCCTATTTTAGGAACAATAATCATGTTCGCAGGAAACTTTGCACCAAGAGGTTGGGCACTATGTGACGGGCAACTTTTAGCTATTAATTCAAACACGGCACTTTTTTCAATATTGGGGACCATCTATGGAGGTGACGGAAGAACTACATTCGGACTCCCAGATTTGCGAGGTAGGCTTCCTATGCATGCAGGCCAAGGACCAGGCTTGGTACCAAGACCGTTAGGACAGAAATCAGGGGCTGAAATAAATATATTAAATGAAAATCAGTTACCGGCACATAACCATGCTGTATCCTTGCCTGCGAAAGAAGAGGCTAATGCGGAAGTACCTGCTAATAACTTTATAGCAGGTGCAGGTTTTGATGGTTTCGGTACCATTTCAGATACCATAATGGGGGCTTTGCCACAAAATAATGTGGGTGGTAATCAACCAGTAAATAATATGCAACCATATCAATAGGTAAACTTTATTATAGCAGTAGTAGGCATATTTCCATCCAGAAGCTAAAAAAAGAGTTCAACTCACCAACCTAAACCCAACAATATGAAAAATATTATGTTATTATTGGCATTTTGCCTAACTACATGCATTGCATTTGCGCAGACTTCGTTATCTGCAGGCGACATAGCTTTTATAGGCGTAAGCACGGATGGTGATCAAGATTTTAACGATTTTTTCGCGTTTGTAATACTAAAAGACATAGCAACTAACACTACCATAACCTTTACGGATAGGGGTTGGAATGATGGTTCGGGCTTTGTACAACCCTTAGCACGTGGTGATGGTGAGTTTACTTGGACAGCTGAGTCTGCATTTAGTGCTGGTGAGGTTGTAATTCTGAGTTTTGAGAATTTAAGCCCACCAGCAGCTGCGTTTACTGTTAGGGGAGACCAACTGTTCGCTATCCAAGGTACAATAGCTAACCCTATTTTTGTTGCGGGACTACATTTAAATGTTGTTGATAATGGTAGTGACGATGCTAATTGGGACGGTGCTGCAACGACCAATACAACATCAGCTTTACCAGATGCGCTGACTACTGGTGATACAGCAATACGGTTTCCTATAGAACAAGATAATTGGCAGTTTAGTTGTTCCATAGGTTTATGTCCATTGACAGGAACTCTTGAAGAGATACGTGCTATTCTGCATAATCCCGCAAATTGGATTAGTGATAATGATAATGTATTTCCAGGAACAATAGATGTTAATCTAGGAGCAATAACCGTAAGTCCAGTAAATACACCGCCTTTAGTAACAAGTTTAGATACTGCAAATGCGGAAGAAAACCAAGTAGGAGCTATTGATATAAACGCAACAGATGATAATGATGCAGAAGGTGCAGGTTTAACTTATAATTTATCAGGCGGTGCAGATCAAGCTTTTTTTACCATTGATGCCGATACAGGTATTATAACGTTTAATAGCAGCCCTGACTTTGAAATACCAACTGATGCATCTGGCGATAATGTATATGAGGTTCAGGTAACTGTGACCGATAGCGGAGGCTTAAATAAAGTTCAGAATATTTTAATTACGGTGACCAATGTTGTGGAATTGGGGAGCATACGTGTATTGCTAGAATCAACACCTTCTGATGGAACGGACTTTCCTTTTAATTTAACAAGACCCGGTCTTAGCGATGTGAATGTTATCTTGGATGATGATAATACCTCGAACCCAACGCGTACTAATAATATTCAAATTTTGTCACTTGTGGTTGGGGATTACGATATAACAACCGCTTTACCAGTAAATTGGGAAATAGATCTGATTGATGTAAGTGTTGGTGCTACAACCAATCCAATTACAAACGGAGTTAGGGTGAGCCTTAAGGAAGAGCAGGATGTGGTGCTGACCTTTCACGTTATTAACAATTCCCCTATAATTATATGTCCAACCAATGTTACTGTAAATGTGGGCGATTCAATAGATCCTTCCAGTATAGGAACGGCAACCGCAACTGGTGGCACCGGAGTGCTTACTGTCACCAATTCCGATAGCTGGACTACTGAAAGCCTTTTAACTAGAACTTGGACCGCCACTGATACTAATGGAAATTCTTCAAGCTGTGTTCAACTGATAACAGTTATAATAACCGATAGAAATTTAATTTGTCCCGATAACCAAAGCCTTTATGCCGATGCAAGCGGTACGGTGGCATTACCTGATTTTACCCATTTAGTGACGGTAGACTTTGGGGCAGGGGCAACTACAGTCAGTACTGAACCTAGTTGGGTCCTATGGTCACTTGCTTTTGGACAAGAGGTCACCAGTACTATGATATTGGGCTCACTTGTACAATCTCCTGCACCAGGTACGTCAATTGGTTTAGGTACTACACCAGTGACCATGACCAGTGGAACGTATAGTTGTTCTTTTGATGTTGTAGTAAGTAGTGTAGACATTACGCCACCCACGGTTGTATCCCTTTCTCCTTTAAACGGAGCAATCGATGTTGCCGTTGATGCTAATTTAATAATTACTTTTAATGAGTCCATACAGGGAGCTGGAGGAGTTATTTCAATTTATCAAGATGCAGGTTTGCTTAGAGTTATTCCTTTAACCGATTCTCAAGTGACTATAAGTGGAAATGTCTTAACTATAGATCCAGAGTTAGATCTGCCAGCAAATGCTAATATATCGGTGGGGGTGTCAGCTGGAGCACTTGAAGATGTAGAAGGCAATGGTTTTGGAGGTTTAAATGCAGGGGTTGATTGGCACTTTACAACTGTTGCGCCAATAGATAACATTCCCCCAATGGCTGCGTGCCAGGACGTTACCGTTGTGCTTGACGAATTTGACAATGCAACCTTGGAAATTTCACAAATAGATAACGGTTCAACAGATAATGTTGCCATTGTTTCATACGGCGTTCAGCGTAGGGTAGCAAGAGTATTTGACAAGAACATTGTTCCGGAGGTCATTTTCGGGTCCGGGAATGCAAACGGCGGTTTTACAGTGAATCAAACGGGCAGTGTGGAACTAGGGCTTCGGGCAAAGGTGCGTTATCCAAGTCCACAGAACACATTTAATAGCAACGGAGATGGTACATACTTACATGCAGCCATAGCGGGCGGAACATCGTTGACCAGGGCAAGTTGGAATTTTGAGTGGAGCATAAACACAGACCCTACGGGCACTTTGGGTAATAAGCTAAACGGTCTTACCTATGAAATGGGTATTGATTATGATGCCAGTACGGGCACTGATTATTATATATTTGATCCTATTAATTTACCTTTAGCAGACCATGCCATTGGTAATAATATGACGGTCAATGGCGGCGGTACTACGGCTGCGGGCCCAGCATCTTATGTAGGATTATTGGCAGCAAACAATGTTGCACAGAACTCATGGAACCTTGATTTCTTCAATGAACAGGCCGGTAAGGCCTTTGATCCAAATGTAGATGGTACCTATGAGATATACTTAAAAGCATTTGACGGCAGCGGTGCCAACGTAGGTGAAACCAAGATTACCATAGTAGTCGGTAATGGAGGAGCACCTGGGATGTTGCCACAGCGTATAGACTTTACAGCTGCCGATATTGGAACCAATGTAGTGGAACTACTTGTTGTAGATGAAGCAGGTAATGTGGCCATCTGTACATCAACGGTAACGGTAGAACATGAGGTAGAACCGTGCAGCGTAGCCATTGAAACACAACCTCTAGATATATCATTATGTAGTGGTAATGAAGGGGAGATTTTTATAAAGGCTACTGGTAATGGTATTTTGAGCTATCAATGGCAATTAAATTTTCAAGGTACTGGTAGTTTTTCCAATTTAAATAGAGACTTGCCAAACTGGCTTTTCACAGGACCAGGTACAATAGCAAATGGCAACCAGTATAGGGTCATAGTAACTTCGGACAACGGTACTCCAGACGATGATACCGATGATTGTTCGGTTATTAGTGAAGTGGCGACCTTGACGGTGAATCCTACACCTTTAGTTGAAATTGAAGGAAATAAAAGCTATTGCCATGACGGTGATGGGGTGGTCCTTGATGCCGGTGCGGGGTATTCCAGTTACCTATGGTTTCCTAGTGGGGAGACTACACAGACTATCACCGCTCTGGAGGGTAGCTACACCGTAGAGGTGACTAATGAAAATGGGTGTACGATGACCTCGGAAACCTTCACGGTTACCAATAATCAACCGTTGGTGTGTTCTATTCAACAAGATGTATTGAGTACAAATCATTTGACGGCAGATGGTGTTGCCACCGTAAATACTGAAGGCGGTACGGATCAATTCACCTATATATGGGACAATGGTGAAATAACACAGACAGCTACTGCATTAACGTATGGTATGCATAGTGTAACGGTCATCGATTCTAACGGTTGTAAGACCACTTGTCAGATAGATATAGCTAAAGAATTATATTGTTGGACCAATTTGGTACAAAATGTTAGCGTGCGTGGCGGCAAGGATGGAGCTGCCCGTGTACATGGACATGGAGGTTTTAAGCCTTTCACCTATCTTTGGAGCGATGGTTCTACGGATGAGCTGAATACGGCGTTAACGGTAGGATCTCATGAAGTGATCATTACCGATGCCAAGGGGGCAACATCTCAATGTAGTGTGACTATTACTGAGCCGAATACTGGGAACTGTAACGACTTTACGTCCAATATTGTACAAGTTAAATTAACCACCGACCATGAGACTACAGATGGCGTTGCAACAGTATATCCGAAAGGAGGTACTGGCCACTATACGTATCTATGGGACAATGGAGAGACCACCCAGACCGCTACTAAAATAACTTATGGCATACATAGCGTTACGGTAACCGATGCTGCAGGATGTGTCAGCATTGCTCAAATAGATATAGCGAAAGAACTGTACTGTTGGATAAACCTTTATAACCATGTTAGTGTGCACGACGCAAAGGATGGATCTGCCATGGTTCACGGTAACGGTGGCTATAGACCACACACCTATGTATGGGACGATGGTTCAACAGAGCAATTAAATAATAATTTAGGTTCTGGCACCCATTACGTAACCATTACAGATGCTACCGGGGCAACATCTCAATGTAGTATATCAATTACCGAACCGAACCAAGAGGTTTGTGACGGTATAGATAACGATGGCGATGGTCAGATAGACGAAGGTTTTGATATGGACAGTGATGGTGTTGCAGATTGTTTTGATACCTGTGATAAAGGTGATGACCATGTGGATATGGATAATGATGGAATTCCAGATGCATGTGATGATACTATCTGCATAAAAGTTGATAAGCCAATGACAGCATGTTATCAATCTGCAGTTTGGGACGAGCAAACCTGTAGTTGGATTATCTCTGGTGAGCAACCCTTGCAACCAATAACAGAATGCAACCAAACAGCAGAATGGAATGGTACTACGTGTACATGGAATATAATAGATGGACAACGGCCAGAGATGCCTATGACACTCTGCTACCAGACTGTGGTCTGGAGCGATCAGATCTGCGATTGGGAGATCTATGGAGAGAAACCTTTGGAACCAGTAACGGAATGTTATGAAACTGCTGTATGGAATGAAGCTACATGTATTTGGGATATTTTGGACGGACAACCAGAGATGCCTAGTACATTATGTTACCAAACTGCGGTCTGGAGCGATCAAATCTGCGACTGGGAGATCAATGGTGAGAAGGCCATGGAGCCTATGATAGAATGCTATCAAATAGCAGAATGGAACGAGCAAACATGTCGTTGGGATGTTATGGGTGAACAGCCAGAAATACCGAATACAGCATGTAACGAAACTGCTGAGTGGAACGCACAAACATGTAACTGGGATGTTTATCAAAATAATAATGATTGCGACTTAGGAGCTATTGACCAATGTGAAACAGCTTTTGCTAGATCTAAAGATGAAAATGTAAGAACATGTTTTGTAGATATACCTAATGTCTCTGGAAATCGTTGGGGGTGGATGAATGAATTCCCAGCTACCAATGGTACTTATGAAATGGATTTATATGCGGCAGCAGGTCAGTGTACTATATCTAACGGCACTCTGGTAGGAAATGTTGAGGTTACTTATGCTAATAGTGCTGTAGAAGTAATGGTTTCTACCTTACCTGGTTATAAAATAACGGTAGCCCAATTATATGTAGGTGCAGATATTTTGCCAACGGATAATAACGGTAGATTCACTACTGCTCCAGGTCAGTATCCTTTTAGCGATACCATTGAGGGAGACTTTAATACCTTTACATTTGAAAGTGTAAATGTTGGGAATTCGGATAAATTCTATGTAGTGCTTCATGCCAATGTTTGTCCAAACGGCACAGATAGTTTTAAATCTATAACGCAGTTACAATTAACAGCTTATCCTATACCGTTCAGGGATCATTTAAATCTTAACATAGAGTCTCCATTAAATATGAATGGAACACTATCATTGTACAATGGTATTGGACAAAAACTTCAGGATTTTGGGATATACGCTTTTAAGAAAGGCGATAATGATATTAATTTGAATACAGGAGAAATACCTAAAGGATTTTACTTTGTCCGTATGACTTCTGTGTTTGGAACCGAAACTTTAAAAATTATAAGGAAATAATAGGTTTAGAATTGGTGATTATTATTTAAAATACGTTGTAACCTCATTAGCATAGAGAATAGTATAATTTAAAAATGTAGATTGATAGCATAGAAAAAGCCACTCATTTGAGTGGCTTTTGTAATTAAAATAGTTTTTAACTGTAGCAATTACTACGGTTATGTGAAAATGAAATAAAGCTTCCTGTTAATGGGTTATACCAGGGGGCATGTGTTTTATTTATAGGTACTTGGATTATAGAAACGAAATCTATAAGATTTTGAGTAAGTATTTATAAATACAGAAAATTGTTAAAATGATTATACATAAAATTAGCATTGAACAAGTAAGTAGATTAATTAACTTGTTCATATAAAAAAAAGCTACCAATATAGGTAGCTTTACTTAGAACTAGATAATTTTGTTATTCTTCCATAGAATGATATACATTCTGCACATCATCATCCTCTTCTAATTTTTCTAGAAGCTTTTCTACATCTGCTGCTTCCTCCTCATTAAGTGCTTTTGTCACTTGCGGTATACGTTCAAAACCTGATGATAAGATTTCAATTTCACGGTTCTCCAATTCTTTTTGTAGGGCACCAAAACTTTCAAAAGGGCCGTAAATCAGAATACCATCATCGTCTACGAAAACTTCTTCTGCTCCAAAATCAATTAATTCTAACTCTATTTCTTCTGGGTCTAAGCCTTCTGCTGGAATACGGAAGTTACAAGTATGATCAAACATAAATTCAACAGAGCCCGAAGTACCTAAGTTACCATTACATTTATTGAAATAACTTCTAACATTGGCAACAGTTCTTGTGTTGTTGTCAGTGGCTGTTTCTACCAATACAGCAATACCATGAGGAGCGTATCCTTCAAAAAGAACTTCTTTATAGTCACCAAGACTTTTGTCACTCGCCCTTTTAATAGCGCGTTCCACATTGTCTTTTGGCATGTTAACAGACTTGGCGTTTTGTATAACTGCTCTTAGTCTTGAATTTGAATCAGGATCTGGTCCGCCTTCTTTTACGGCCATTACTATATCTTTGCCTATACGAGTAAAGGCTTTGGACATTGCTGACCATCTTTTCATTTTACGTGCTTTTCTAAACTCAAAAGCTCTTCCCATGGTAAATTATTTTAAACAAATGTACAAAAACGGTCAATGTTCAGAAATCATTAAATGAATTCCGTGAATACCATTTTCAACTATTAGTATTGGTTATTAAAATTCACTTTCTATAATATCTTCTATAGTTCTAGCCAGAACAAAATCTTTTTCGGTTACACCATTAGCATCGTGAGTGTTTAAACGAATATTTAAGGTGTTATAAACGTTGCTCCAATCTGGGTGATGACCTTGGGCTTCACACTCAAATGCAATTCTTGTCATTACGGAAAAGGCCTCTTTAAAATTTTTAAATTCAAATGTGGTTTCTATGGCACCATCCACAAATTCCCATCCGTCAAGTTGACCCAAATAATCCGCTATTTGCTCGTCTGTAAATTTTTCCATTTCTTTCATAATTGCTACTAATTTAAAACATGATGGTCAATAATATCTTGAAAAGTAAACTGTAAATTTTTAGGTAATGTATTAGTTTTTGGTAAAACGGCCAAATATCTATCTTCATTGGTCGTATACACTCTTTTTATAATAGGGTTAAAATTGCCAACACGTTCCAATATTTCCTTTATAAAATCTTCGTGATGTGTTAAGTCATTACTTCCTAAATGATAGATACCTGTTTTATTTCTATTTATAAGATAATGAATTTGCTGGGTTAGCTTATCATCATTGGTAACATTTAATATCAAATTAGGAAAAACCTCTACAGGTTCATTGGCTATAATGGCTTTTTTCATAACCTTCACTCTTGGAGAGCTGTTACCAAAGACCATAGGTACTCTTAAGATAGCCATTTTATCTTTTGGTAATCTGAGCAGCATATTTTCGATTTTGATTTTTAGCCTTCCATATACACTTTCAGATAAAGTTTTATCCATTTCGTATGATGGATATTTGCTATAGGCATCAAAAACATTGGCAGATGAAATAAAGTAAACTTTACAATCTTCTTTTAAAATGTACTCGGCAATATGATTATGGGCAATAACCAAGGCTGCAAAATTTCCCCGTAGAGCAGAAACAATGATTTGTGGCTTAACTTCTTCTAAAACTTCAACAATATCATCTTCCTCCAGATTGTAATGTACAAACTGTTTGTTAGATGAAAATGAATTTGCAGCATGGCAATAGGTGCCATAGGTATCAAAATAATTACAAAGCTCTTTGTAAATAGCATTACCTATGAATCCGCTTCCGCCAAGAATCAATATTTTTTTAGAGTCTAATTTCAAAAAATAGAAAGTTCTGTTTGTGTAGTTAATTTTTCTAGGGCTAACATTCCTAATTTAGAATTCCCTTTAGGGTTGAGTCCTGGAGACCATGTAGCAACGCAGAATTTATTTGGTAGTAATGCAACAATACCGCCACCAACGCCACTCTTACCAGGTAGACCAACTTCAAAAGCAAATTCACCGGCTTCATCATAGAATCCGCATGTAAGCATAATAGCATTAATCCGTTTTACTTGAGATAATGTCAGGTATGCTTTGTTTCTTCTACATTTACCATGGTTCATAAACATATAAAAGATATGTGTTAATTGTGCACAGCTCATTGAAAGTGAACATTGGTGAAAATAAAAGTCTAAGACTACATCTACATCATTATTTAAATTATCATACGATTTTAAAAGGTTGGCTGCTGCAAAATTCATGAACCCTGTACGTTTTTCGGACTTCGCTACCTCTTTATCATAATCAATAGTATAGTCGTTGGCTATATTTTGAACGAACGCTAAAAATTCTTCTTTAGGATTTTCTAATTGAGAGACCAAAATATCCGCAATGACAATAGCTCCGGGATTGATCAACGGATTTCTAGGAATTCCATTTTCCAATTCTAACAACGATAGATGGTTAAACGGGTCTCCAGAAGGTTCAACATCTACACGTTTCCAAACTTTTTCACCAATAAGTCCCAATACCATGGACAGGCTTAGAACTTTAGAAATACTTTGTATGGAAAATTGTTCATCTGAATTACCGGCAGCATAGTTTTCTTGTTGGCTATCTATAAGATGAATGCCAAAATTATTGATATCAATTTTGGCTAATTCTGGTATATAGTCTGCAATCTTACCTTTATCTTTTTCATGAATTACGGCTTCATTAATAGAGGTAAGAATACTTTGAAAATCTATCATTTACTTTTTGTAAAATGGTAATTTTACTACAGTTGCCGATACTGCTTTCTTCCGAATTTGGATATTTATTTTACTGCCTACTGCTGTAAAAATTGGAGGAACATAACCTAATCCTATTCCGGTTCCCATTGAAGGTGACATGGTCCCCGAGGTTACTAAACCTATAGTTTTTCCATTTTCATCAACAATATCGTAACCATGTCTTGGAATTCCGCGATCATCCAATTCAAACGCTATCAATTTTCGTGCCGGTCCTTGTTGTTTTTCTTTTTCCAAAGCTTGAGAGTTTACAAATTCTTTGGAGAATTTTGTTACCCATCCTAAACCAGCTTCAAAAGGGGAGGTGTTATCGTCAATATCATTTCCGTAAAGACAATATCCCATTTCTAGGCGTAAGGTATCTCTTGCCGCTAGTCCTATTGGTTTTATTCCAAAATCTGCTCCCGCTTCAAATACCTTGTCCCATATTTGTTTTACCTCCTCATTTTTACAATAAATTTCAAATCCGCCAGAACCTGTATATCCAGTGGCAGAAATTATTACATGGTCTATACCTGCAAAATCAGCAACTTCAAAATGGTAGAATTTAATAGTAGCTAAATCAACAGAGGTCAAGGATTGCATAGCTTCAACTGCTTTAGGACCTTGAATGGCCAAAAGCGAATATCCCTCAGAGATATTTTGCATATCTGCATTTAAATCTGTGTTGTAAGATGAAATATGATTCCAGTCTTTTTCAATATTAGAGGCATTTACGACCAATAAGTATTGTTCTTCTTTTATTTTGTAAATGATTAAGTCATCTACTATGCCACCAGTTTCATTAGGTAAGCAGCTATATTGTGCTTTTCCAATGGTCAATTTAGAGGCGTCGTTTGAGGATACTTTTTGAATTAGATTTAACGCATTGGGTCCGGAAATTAAAAATTCGCCCATGTGCGATACATCAAAAACTCCAACAGCGTTACGTACTGTTTCATGTTCGGCATTTACACCTTCGTAAGAAACGGGCATGTTATAACCGGCAAATGGAACCATTTTGGCACCAAGGGATTCGTGTGCTGTAGTAAGCGCAGTATTTTTCATCTTCTTCTGTTTATTGACAATACAAATTTATTGAAAATAAATAGAAGCAAATGTGGCTAGACCTTCATTTGGGAAAATATTGTAATCTTTAATTGAGGACTAAGATTTTAAAAGAAAATCCTTAAGTCCTTCATAGGTTGAAATCTTAGTCGATTTTTTAGTTTTACCCATTACTTTTTCTATTTGCGACGGAATTTCTAATTTCTCATTTAGGGTTTCCTCAACAATATCTAAAAATTTAACCGGGTGAGCAGTTTCCAAGAATATACCATACGTATCAGGATGTTGTTCTTGGTATTTTTTAAGGCCTAAATATCCAACAGCGCCATGCGGATCAGGAATGTATCCATTAATATTGTAAATTTCCTTTAAGGCTTCCTTGGTCTGCTCATCTGTAAAAGCATAAGAAGAAAGGTTTTCTTTTAAGGCATCAAAATCATCTTTAAACAAATGCCTAATTCTAATGAAATTACTAGGGTCACCAACATCCATTGCATTAGAAATTGTTGCGGTAGATGGTTTAGGCGTGTATTGTTTAGTTAGCATAAACTGTGGTACAGTGTCATTAACATTGGTTGCAGCTACAAAGTATTTTACCGGCATACCTAACCGTTGTGCCATTAAGCCCGCACAAATATTACCAAAATTACCTGAAGGTACAGCGAATACAATTTCCTTACCTTTTGATTTCGCTTGCTTGTATGCAAAAAGGAAGTAGAATAGTTGCGGTAACCAACGAGCCACATTAATGGAGTTGGCAGAAGTTAATTTCATATGGTCAAGCAGCTCCTTGTCCAAAAAAGCATTTTTTACCATTGCTTGGCAATCATCGAACATACCATCAACTTCAAGCGCTGTAATATTTTGCCCTAAGGTAGTTAGTTGTCGTTCTTGGATGTCACTCACTTTACCACTTGGATAAAGAATAACAACATTAACACCGTCAACACCTAAAAATCCGTTTGCTACAGCGCCACCGGTATCGCCAGAGGTAGCTACTAGAACGGTAACTTCGCTTTTTGTAGCTCTAGAGAAATAGCCTAAACATTGTGCCATAAAACGAGCGCCAACATCTTTAAAAGCCATGGTTGGTCCATGAAAGAGTTCTAAAGTTCCTACGTTATCTGTAATATCAACAACGGGAAAATTAAAATCTAATACTTCCTTTAAAATGTCTTTCAATACATCATCTGGCACCACTTCTGTTACGAATTGACGAATTGCGGTAAACGCAATGTTTTCGTTAGAAAGGTTTTCAATTTCTTCGAAAAAAGATTTAGGTAACGGAGTAATTTCTTCAGGAAAATATAAGCCTTTGTCTGGGGCAATGCCATTAATAACCGCAGTGTCAAAAGAAACTTTAGGTGCTTTGTTATTTAAACTATAGAATTTCAAGATGTAATTTTTTAACGGTTAATGTAAGGACATTTAAACTTATAAAAGTTTAACACCTTCCCTATTTATTTTAGAGACATGAATTTCGTAATCAATGCCAATTTTGTTGTAAACGGTTTTCATGGCATCGCCAACTTTTGTAGCCGTTACTTCCCCTTTGCTAAATGCAAAAATTGATGGTCCAGACCCTGAAATTCCAGAACCTAGTGCACCAGCTTCTAAAGACACTTTTTTAACTTCATCAAAACCAGGAATTAAGATAGAACGTATTGGTTCAACAATATGATCTTCAAGAGAACGACCTATTAAATCATAATCTTTTTTGAAAAGTCCTGCTACTAAGCCGCCAACATTTCCCCATTGTTTAATGCCGGTTTCCATAGAAATAGTCGTTTTCAAAATCTTTCTAGAATCTGAAGTTTTTATTTCTATCTGCGGATGGATTATGGTTATATATAATTCTGACGGTGCAGGAATATCAATAATGTCTAACGGGCTATAGCTACGCACAAGTGTAAAACCACCAAATAGGGCAGGAGCCACATTGTCTGCGTGGGCTACATCACTTGCCAAACGTTCACCTTCCATGGCAAATTTTACCAATTCAGTTTTACTGAAAGGGTTTCCTAATAAGTGATTCATGGCCCAAACGGCACCCGCAGAACTAGCCGCGCTACTACCTATACCACTACCTGGCTTAATTTTTTTATCGATTTCAATCTCAAACCCACCATCGTAGTCAGAAGCTAATAAAAATGCGTTACCGGCAACACCAGCAACATTATTTAAGGTCTCTTTAGGTAAATCCTGTCCAGTAAGTTTGGTGATTTTAATACCCTTTTGAGGTACTTTTCTAACTATCATTTCATCACCTACAGAATCTAAGGCTACGCCTAGAACATCAAACCCGCATGAAACGTTTGCAACTGTTGCAGGACAAAATACTTTAATTTCGTTTTTGTTCATAATGAGTACTATTGTTATGAAGTTTAGAAATTACCAATACGGATAATATCTGCAAAAATACCAGAAGCAGTTACTGCGGCACCTGCACCTGCACCTTTTATTATCATTGGCTGATTGGGATATCTTTCTGTATAGAAAAGAACAATATTGTCACTGCCTTCCAGATTATAGAAATCGTGACCTTTTGGTATTTCCTGTAAGCCAACGCTTGCTTTACCGTTATCAAATTGAGCAACATACTTTAGTTTACTATCTGCGTTTTTTGCACTAGTAAATAAAGATTGAAAATGAGCTTCATTTTGTACTAAGGAGGCAAAGAATTCATCGTTGTTTGCTGTATTTAAACTCTCTTCTGGTAAAAACGGATTATTGACAATATCACTAATTTCCAATTGATTTCCACTTTCACGAGCTAAAATCAATATTTTACGCATTACATCAACCCCACTTAAATCTATTTTTGGGTCAGGTTCTGTATATCCCTCTTCTTGAGCTTGTTTTACCACATTACGGAAAGTAGTTTTGTCATCGAAATTATTGAATACAAAGTTTAAACTACCTGATAATACTGCTTGAATTTTCAAGATTTTATCTCCGGATGCAATTAAGTGTTTTAAAGTATCTATAATAGGTAAACCTGCACCAACATTAGTTTCAAATAAGAAAGGAGCATTATAGGTCCTAGCCAAAGATTTTAAATGAGCATAATTCTCAAATGTAGAAGAACATGCAATTTTGTTACAAGTAACCACGGAAATACTATTGCCTAAATATTCGCTATACGTTTTAGATACTTCTTCACTTGCTGTGTTATCAACAAAAATGCTATTTCTATAATTTAAGCTATGTACTATCTCTAAGAACTTAACCTTATCAGCTTTTTCACCTGCTGCGAGTTTAGAAGACCAGTTCTTCAAGTCTATTCCTTTTTCATCAAATAGCATAGTTCTGGAGTTGGACATTCCTATTACTCTAATATTCAATTTTAAATTCTCTTTTAAGAATTTACGCTGCTCTTTAATCTGTTCAAGAAACTTTGCGCCTACATTACCAACACCCATTACAAATAGGTTTAGTTGCTTAATGTTTTCTTCAAAAAACTCTTCGTGCAATGCATTCAGCGCTTTTTTCACATCCTTTTCATCTATGATACACGAAATGTTTCTTTCAGATGCACCCTGTGCAATAACTCTAATGTTTACATTGTTTTTGCCAAGCGTGCTAAACATTTTACCACTTAAACCTTGGTGGCTTTTCATGTTATCTCCAACAAGGGCAACAATAGCTAAATCTTTTTCAGGAATTACTTCTTTTATACGACCTCTTTCAATTTCATATTCAAAAGCTTCATTAACAATAGTTACCGCCTTTTCAACATCATCAGCAGATATGGCTACACAAATGGAATGTTCGGAAGAGGCTTGTGTAATTAATACGACACTAATATCCGCTTGCGAGAGTACTTCAAAAAAACGTTTCGAAATTCCAGGTATACCAACCATTCCTGGACCTTCTAAAGAAAGAAGTGCAATATTTCCAATATGGCTTATTCCACGAACGGTCTTTCCTTTTTCGTTTTTAGATTTTGTAATTAAGGTTCCAGCTTCATTAGGGCGGAAAGTGTTTTTTATTACAATGGATATCCCTTTAGATAATACGGGTTGTATCGTTGGTGGATAAAGTACCTTTGCTCCAAAATGAGACAATTCCATAGCTTCTTCATATGAAATGTGTGCAATTGCTTTGGCTTGTTTTACCATTTTAGGGTTTGCAGTATACATCCCGCTAACATCTGTCCATATTTCTAAAATATCAGCATCAATAGCAGCAGCATAAATTGCAGCTGTAAAGTCAGAACCACCTCTACCTAGAGTGGTGGAAGCACCTTTTTCAGAAGTAGCTATAAATCCTGGACAAACAGTTACTTTTTTATTGGAGTCTTTGAAAAAATCCACACAATTAGCATTGGTTTTTACAAAATTAACTACACTCTTGGCATTAACCTTATTTGTTATTATAAGTTCTCTACTATCTTTAAATTCAGCGTCTAGTTTTTCACTGATTAGGTATTCGCTAATAATGTAGGAAGAAAGAAGTTCGCCGTAGCTTACAATTTTATCAGATAATTTTGGAGTGATTTCTCCTATAAAAAAGGCACCTTCTAAAAGGGTTTCCAATACGTTGAACTCACTTTTAACCTTGCTTAGTACTTGGCTCTGTGCCGTAACAGGTATTAGTTCTTTTATAGTAGATAAATGTCTCTCTTCTAATGTGCTTAGAATTTCTTTGTAAGATTGATCTTGTTTAGAAGCCATTGAACCAGCTTCTAATAATAAATCGGTTACACCCCCTAAAGCAGAAACAACCAAGATAATGGGGTCGTTATACTTAGAGATAATATTTTTAATTTTAACTATATTTTCAGGCTTGGCTACAGATGAACCACCAAATTTTAGAACTTTCATGTGATGAAATATTGACTTTGTAAATTAAGATATGGTGTAATTAAACACAGGTACGGAGTTATATAGTATTTAACCCCAAGGGGTGAAACATGCCGTAGTTGTACTATAAGAAATAGTAGCTGAAGTGAAATCTAATGTTATGTCTGTGTTATAGCAGTCCATAAATACTAATGGTTGAAAATCAAATGTAGTACATTTGATATCTTAATCAAACGATTCCACAATTTTTTACGGAATCGTTACTTTTTAGCTGTAAAAAAAATAAAGAATGAAATTATATAGTGCAAAACAGATTTATAAGGCAGATCAGATTTCAATTAAAAAAGAGGAGATAGGTAGTAATGAGTTAATGGAGCGTGCTGCTTTGCAGCTTTTTAATTGGATGCATTTACGAATGCAGGGAGCCCCGGTGAAAATACATTTATTCTGTGGTATTGGTAATAATGGCGGAGATGGTATAGCTCTAGCTAGACATCTAGTAGATCACGGTTATAACGTAGAAGTATATGTAGTGAACTATAGTGAGAAACGATCAAAAGACTTTTTAATAAATCTAGATCGATTAAAAGACCGTAAGGTTTGGCCTCACTTTATGAATTCTGATGATGAGCTACCACAAATTGGCGGGGAAGATATTATTGTAGACGGTATTTTTGGAATAGGGTTAAACAGAACACCAGATGAATGGGTTGTTAAGATAATTCAACATTTAAATAATTCTAAGGCTTTTATTCTTTCTATCGATATCCCTTCGGGATTATTTACAGATCAAGGTCCGGATAATTTTCAAGCAATAATTAAATCAAATTATGTTTTAAGTTTTCAAACTCCAAAATTAGTCTTCTTTTTACCAGAAACAGGTACGTTTATTGAGCAATGGGAAGTATTGGATATAGGCTTGGATCCAGAATACCTACGGGTCACGGAAACCGATTATGAATTAATTGGAAAGAATGAAGTTCTTACAATGTATAAACCTCGGGAGAAATATGGACATAAAGGCACCTATGGCCATTCATTGATAATTGGCGGTAGTTATGGAAAAATAGGCTCTGTATGTTTGTCTTCTAGAGCGGCTCTGCATGCCGGTAGCGGATTAGTAACCTCCTTTGTTCCAAAAATTGGCTATTCAATTTTGCAAACATCATTACCTGAAGTTATGGTTTTGACCGATACCGATGAAAATGAACTTACGGACATAAAGTTTAATTTAGAGCCTTCGGTTATTGGGGTAGGGGTTGGTATCGGAACTAGTGAAGTTACCATAAAAGCGCTATCTAGTTTCTTAAAAAGTAATAAGCTACCTTTAGTAATAGATGCAGATGCTCTTAATATTTTATCTAAGAATAAAGCGTTATTAAAAGACTTGTCCGAAGATTCCATTTTAACTCCACATCCAAAAGAGTTAGAACGATTAATTGGTAATTGGAAAGATGATTTTGAAAAACTTGCGAAGGTTAAGGAATTTTCAAAAAAGTATAAATGTATAGTGGTTATTAAGGGTGCCCATACAATTATAGTTCACGGTGAAAAAGGATACGTAAATACAACCGGTAATCCTGGTATGGCTACTGCGGGAAGTGGTGATGTGTTAACGGGTATAATTACAGGTTTAAGAGCTCAGGGTTATCCTGCCTTAGATGCAGCAATATTTGGAGTCTATTTGCATGGTAGATCAGGTGATATTGCGGTAGAATCTACAGGTTTTCAGTCATTAACGGCATCTCATCTTATAGCTAATTTAGCTGGTGCGTTTATAGACTTGTTTAAGATGCCCGAACCACCCGAAGTGGAGAAAGAAAATCAACAAAATTGATTTTCTTTAAGAATTGACTCTTCTTTTAACCCATTTTAAGGCATTATCAAATTCAATAAAAAACTTCATGGGTTTTTTGTAAAACAGTTTTTCAATCTTAAAGTTATGCATGTCTATCTCTTTTATAGAGACAATTGCAAAAGCTTTAAGGTTGTCTAGTTGTTTAAGGTAATTATAAATGGTTGGATCAATAGCAAATGAATTTTTCCGTAGACTAATAAAGCCAAAGTTTCTGTCTCTAAAATGAATCTCAGCTATCCCAATAATTTGATATGCTCTTTCTAGTGTTAACGTGGTTCCTTCGTCAAAGATAGATACCATGTAGTTTTCATATACTTGAATTTTTCCTGTTTCTAATTCGTACTCCCGCACAATTACCTTTTTCTTGGTAGATCCAACTTTCATTCTATTCGTATTAATATAGTGTCTGAAGCGAAAGTATATGGAACTACTTTTATGCGATAAATTTTTAGTTTAAACGCGAAAATATCGTTCGTACTGCTAATGGCAATGGTAGAGTGTATTTTAATTCTTACAACCTAGAAAATAAATTGTACGAAAAAAGAGCCCTTAAAGGGCTCTTTTCTTATAAAACGGTAAAGTATGAATGCCTAGGTTTTAGGTGATTCTTCCTCTGTTTTTTCAATTTTTATAGTCAATTCTTCAGTTTTCTTGTCAAGATCAATATAAATACTATCGCCCTCTTTAAGTTTAGAATTTACGATTTCTTCAGCAAGTGCATCTTCAATGTACTTCTGTATTGCTCTTTTTAGCGGTCTGGCACCATACTGTTTGTCAAAGCCTTTCTCTGCAATATAGTCCTTAGCTTCATCAGTAAGGTTCAAGTGGTAACCAATGTCCTTGATTCTTTTGAACAATTTTGCTAATTCAATATCAATGATCTTATGAATGTCTTCTCTTTCTAGCGCATTGAAAACGATCACATCATCAATTCTATTTAAGAATTCAGGGGCAAAAGCTTTCTTCAGCGCATTTTCTATTACTCCTTTTTGATGAGAATCTTCTTGTGATTTTTTTGCTGCAGTGCCAAAACCTACACCTTGGCCAAAGTCTTTCAATTGTCTTGCGCCAATATTAGAAGTCATTATAATAATAGTATTTCTAAAGTCAATTTTACGACCAAGACTATCCGTTAAGAAGCCATCATCCAATACTTGTAATAGCATATTGAATACATCTGGGTGCGCTTTTTCAACTTCATCTAAAAGAATTACGGAGTAAGGTTTTCTTCTAACTTTTTCAGTTAGTTGACCGCCCTCTTCGTAACCAACGTATCCTGGAGGTGCGCCTACTAATCTAGAGATGGCGAACTTCTCCATATACTCACTCATATCTATTCTAATAAGTGCGTCTTCAGAATCAAAAAGTTCTTTTGCCAGTACTTTTGCCAACTGTGTTTTACCAACACCTGTCTGGCCTAAGAATATAAAGGAGCCAATTGGCTTATTGGGATCTTTTAGTCCGGCTCTATTTCTTTGTATTGCTTTAGATACCTTCGCAACTGCATCGTCTTGACCAATGACGTTAGATTTGATTAGTTCTGGTAAGCCTGCTAATTTGTTGCTTTCTGTTTGGGCAATTCTATTGACTGGAATGCCGCTCATCATAGAGACAACATCGGCAACATTATCTTCGCTAACTGTCTCTTTGTTAAGCTTGCTATCATCTTCCCATCGTTCTTGGGCAATGGCAAGATCTTTTTCTAGACTTTTTTCGTCATCACGCAGCTTTGCGGCTTCTTCATACTTCTGTTTCTTAACTACATTGTTCTTAAGTTCGCGAACGTCTTCCAATTTTTTTTCCAATTCAAGGATTTGTTTTGGAACATCCATATTTACAATGTGTACACGTGAGCCAGCCTCATCAAGGGCATCAATGGCCTTGTCCGGTAAAAAACGGTCAGTCATGTACCTATTTGTCAATTTAACGCAAGCTTCAATAGCTTCATCAGTGTAGGTTACATTGTGGTGGTCTTCATACTTTCCTTTTATATTATGAAGAATTTCTATAGTCTCATCAACAGAAGTTGGTTCAACAATAACCTTTTGAAAACGCCTTTCTAAAGCACCATCTTTTTCAATATACTGTCTGTATTCATCTAAGGTAGTTGCACCAATACATTGAATTTCGCCTCTAGCCAATGCGGGTTTAAACATGTTTGAGGCATCTAAGCTTCCTGTAGCTCCACCTGCACCGACAATAGTATGAATTTCGTCAATAAATAAAATGACATCATCATTTTTTTCTAGCTCGTTCATAACAGCTTTCATTCGCTCTTCAAACTGCCCGCGGTATTTTGTGCCGGCAACTAAAGAAGCAAGATCAAGAGTCACAACTCTTTTGTTGTAAAGAATTCTAGAAACTTTTTTATCAATGATTCTTAGGGCAAGACCTTCTGCTATGGCACTTTTACCAACACCGGGCTCACCTATAAGTAATGGGTTGTTCTTTTTTCTTCTACTAAGAATCTGAGAAACTCTTTCTATTTCTTTCTCTCTACCAACAACAGGGTCTAATTTATTCTCCTCTGCCATTTGGGTAAGGTCTCTACCAAAATTATCCAATACCGGGGTCTTGGATTTTTTTGCACCTTTTGGACTAGAAGCGGCACCAAATGTGCTTTCCTTACCTTCATTTGTTTCTTCAGAATCACTAGGGAAAGATTCGGCCGTTGGGCCATCTACTATATCGTCGTCACTTGTGATCATAAATTTAAACTGTTCCTTAACTCCATCATAATCAACCTTTAGCTTATGTAAAAGCTTAGTGGTGGGGTCGTTTTCATTTCTAAGAATACAAAGTAAAAGGTGGGCAGTATTTATAGAAGAACTTTGAAAAAGTTTAGCTTCTAAAAATGTAGTTTTTAATGCACGCTCTGCCTGCCTTGTTAAATGTAAGTTCTTTTTATCTTTTTGTATACCAGTAGCGTTAGGGTTAGAAGGGCTTAAAATTTCTACTTTTCTACGTAGATGTTCTAAATCAACCTCCAAAGCATCTAAAATGCTAATGGCCTTCCCGTTTCCATCTCTAAGAAGCCCAAGCATGAGGTGCTCGGTACCGATAAAATCGTGACCAAGCCGCAATGCTTCCTCCTTGCTATAAGCAATTACATCCTTTACTCTTGGGGAAAAATTATCATCCATATACTTTATTATCTACTATAAAATTACTAAATATGATTCAATCAATGGCAAATACCATACCTATAATCGTTAAAGTTATTGTAAAACCTATTAAATGTGGCTTTTAAAGGAGTGATTTAATCATTTATTGTAAAAATTAACATAACTATGCCAAGTGTTAATAAAAAATAATATTATTAAATCTACTTATTCTTGAAACGCCTAGGATTTAAGTATATTGGCATGCTTTTTTACTAATTAAAAAAACTGAAGATTTTAAAATGGCTGACGGTGAAAAATTGATTCCCATTAATATTGAAGAGGAAATGAAATCTGCCTACATTGATTACTCAATGTCGGTCATTGTGTCACGAGCCCTGCCAGATGTCAGGGATGGGTTAAAACCTGTACACAGAAGAGTTCTTTTTGGAATGCATGAATTAGGAGTTAGAAGTAATAGCTCACATAAAAAATCTGCGCGTATTGTTGGTGAAGTTTTAGGTAAGTACCACCCGCATGGTGATACTTCTGTTTATGATGCCATGGTTCGTATGGCTCAGGAATGGAGCTTACGTTATATGCTTGTAGATGGTCAAGGTAACTTTGGATCTATAGATGGCGATAGCCCTGCGGCAATGCGTTATACGGAGGCCCGTATGCGAAAGATTGCGGATGATATGCTTATTGATATTGAAAAAGAAACTGTTGATTATCAATTGAACTTTGACGATTCTTTGAAAGAACCAACAGTGCTCCCTACACGGGTTCCTAGTTTGTTGGTAAATGGTGCATCTGGTATTGCTGTAGGTATGGCGACCAATATGCCGCCACACAACTTATCTGAGGTTATTGATGGGACGGTTGCTTATATAGACAATAATGATATTGAAATTGATGAGCTTATAACACATATTAAGGCACCAGATTTTCCAACAGGAGGTGTTATATATGGTTATGATGGCGTAAAGGAAGCTTTTCATACTGGTAGGGGCCGTGTGAAAATGCGTGCCAAAGCTACTTTTGAAGAAGTTCAAGGTAGAGAATGTATTATAGTTACCGAGATTCCGTATCAGGTCAATAAGGCAGATATGATCAAGAAGACTGCTGATCTTGTAAATGATAAGAAAATAGAAGGTATCTCTAATATTAGAGACGAATCTGACCGTAACGGTATGCGTATCGTTTACATCTTAAAGAGAGATGCAATTCCTAATATTGTTTTGAATATGCTGTTTAAGTATACGGCACTACAAACTTCTTTCAGTGTAAATAACATCGCCTTGGTGAATGGTAGGCCGCAGTTATTGAATGTGAAGGAAATGATTCATTATTTTGTTGAGCATAGGCATGAAGTTGTAGTTAGGCGTACGCAGTTTGAATTAAGGAAGGCTGAAGATCGCGCTCACATATTAGAAGGGTTGATCATAGCTTCTGATAATATAGATGAGGTAATTGCAATAATTAGGGCTTCTAACAATGCTGACGAGGCAAGGGCAAATTTGATCGAGCGCTTTAAGCTAAGTGAGATTCAGGCTAAGGCAATTGTAGAAATGAGGCTGCGTCAACTTACGGGTCTGGAGCAAGACAAGCTTAGAACCGAGTATGATGAAATAATGCTTCTAATTGCTGACTTGAAAGATATTCTTGATAAGAAAGAGCGTAGAATGGACATCATCAAAGATGAACTTCTTGAGATTAAAGATAAGTATGGTGATGAGAGAAGATCTGTAATTAATGTTGCGGGTGGTGATTTGAGCATGGAAGATATGATACCAGATGAGCAAGTGGTCATTACCATTTCTCATGCAGGTTATATTAAAAGGACTCCGCTTTCAGAATATAAAACGCAACATAGAGGAGGGGTGGGTCAAAAAGCTTCTTCTACAAGAAATGAAGATTTCTTAGAACATTTGTTCGTAGGTACCAATCATCAATATATGTTGTTCTTCACTCAAAAAGGAAAATGTTTCTGGATGCGCGTATTCGAAATTCCGGAAGGAAGTAGAACATCTAAAGGTAGAGCAATACAGAATCTTATTAATATAGAGCAAGATGATAGTGTAAAAGCATTCATTTGTACGCAAGATTTAAAAGATGAAGAGTATATTAATGCACACTTTGTAATTATGGCTACTAAAAAGGGTGTTGTTAAGAAAACATCTTTAGAGCAGTATTCAAGACCGCGTCAAAATGGAATAAATGCCATTACCGTTCGTGATGGAGATGAGCTTTTAGAAGCTAAGTTGACTACAGGTTCAAGTGAAATTTTCTTGGGTCTTAAATCTGGTAAGGCAATACGTTTTGAAGAAAGTAAAACACGGCCAATGGGTAGAAATGCTTCTGGTGTGCGTGGTATTACTTTGGCGAATGACGATGATGAGGTAATAGGAATGGTTTCGGTACATAATTTTGAAGATGAAATATTAGTTGTTTCTGAAAAGGGGTATGGAAAGCGTTCCAGTATAGAGGATTATAGAGTTACCAATAGAGGAGGTAAAGGAGTAAAGACTATAAGTGTAACCGATAAAACGGGCGGTCTTGTAGCTATTAAAAACGTTACTGATTCTGATGATTTAATGATTATCAATAAGTCTGGAATAGCAATTCGTATGAGCGTAGAGGATTTACGTGTTATGGGTAGAGCAACACAAGGTGTACGACTGATCAATATAAAAGGTAATGACTCTATTGCTGCCGTTGCTAAAGTAATGAAAGATGAAGATGATCTGGAAGAAGCGGAGATACTTGATATTGAGGTGGATGTTGAAGATGGCACGAAGATTGATAATTCTGACTCTGAAGAAAACACAGAGACTGACGACTCTGAGGCTGATAGTTAATATCGTTAAATAATAAACACTAATAATTAATATATTAAAAATGAAAAATAGATTGTTACTTGTGGCGGCACTGGCGTTTACGATGGTCGGTTTTGCTCAAAAAAATGAAATAAAAGCTGCAGAAAAAGCATTGAAATCAGGTGATTCAGCTGCTGCACAAACAGCTCTTGAAGCTGCATCTGGTACTATAGGTGCTGCAGATGAGAAGCTCCAGGCGCAATATTATTTTACTAGAGGTAAAATTTATAGTGATTTGGCCAAAAAAGGAAATAATGATGCATTTGAAAAATCTGTAACTTCTTTTAAGAAGGTTATTGAGTTGGAAGAAGCTTCTGGTAAGAAAAAGTTTACTTCTGAAACAAACCAGTATATGACGGCATTAACAGCTGATCTTGTAAACTCTGCAGTTAGTGACAATAGTAACAGTAAATTTAAGGAGGCTGCTGAAAAGTTGTATATGAGTTATACGCTTAGTCCTAAAGATACATCTTATTTGTATTATGCTGCCGGTAGTGCTGTAAATGGAGGGCATTATGAAATGGCTTTAGAATATTACAATAAGCTGCAAGAGGTAGGTTATGATGGTAGCGGGGTTGTTTATAAAGCTACTAATGCTGCTTCTGGCGAAGTAGAGGAGATGGATAAGGTGCAACGTGATCTTATGGTAAAATCTGGTACATATTCAAACCCAGTGGATGAAAAAACACCATCTAAAAAAGCTGAGATCGTTAAAAATACAGCGTTAATATATACGCAATTAGGTTTAGATGAAAAAGCGTTAGAAGCTTATCAAGCGGCAAGAAAGAACGATCCAGAAGATGTAAATCTAATTTTGAACGAAGCCAATTTGTACTTTAATCAAGGTAATAAGGATAAGTTTAAGGAATTGATGGCAGAAGCAATTGCTTTGGCCCCAGATAATCCTGATCTTCATTATAATGTTGGTGTAATTAGTATGGAGCAAAATAATTATGAAGATGCACGTGCCTCTTATAAAAAGGCTATAGAACTTAATCCTGAGTATACTAATGCATATTTAAATCTTTCAACAACATATGTTAATGAGGGTAATGCATTAATTGATGAAATGAATTCTTTGGGTAATTCTAGAGCTGATATAGCAAAATATGATGAGCTTAAAGAGGAGAAAGATGCTTTGTTCAAGCAAGGTGCAGATGTATTGGAAGATGCGTTGAAAAATAATCCGGAAAACGAAAATATTATGACCCAGCTTAAAAATATTTACGGAGCAATGGGTGATACTGAAAACTTCACGAAAATGAAGAAGTTATTGGGGGAGTAATTAAACACTCTAGATAAAATTAAAGGCCCTGATCAGGGCCTTTTTTTATACAATCTTTTTAATGACCCTTAATTGATGGGTGTATGTTCTGAGGTCATTATTGAAAATGCCTGTATGGTCTAATCGGTCAATTCTGACTTTTCCATGAACATGAATAACATAGTTGTTTTCCATAATGATGCCAACATGATCAATTTCTCCGTTGGTATCATCAAAAAAAGCTAAATCTCCAGCTTCACTTTCTTCTACAAAACTTAATGCTTCGCCTTGGGTAGATTGTCCCGCTGCCGTTCTTAAAAGTTGATATCCATTTATTTTATAAACCATTTGGGTAAATCCTGCGCTGTCAATACCAAAAGGGGATTTACCTCCTTTTAATTCTGGTGAATTTAAATAAAGCAATGAAGTTTTAATTAGGTTCTCCTTTGGTTGACCGGCATTAAGAACAGTTCCTTCAAAATTAACTGACAATGATGGTGTGTCAGGTATACATGAGCCAATCAATATTGGAATTACTATTTTATTTAAATCTTGGGCAAAAGATATTAATTCTGAAACATATTTAGGGTTGGAATTAGCTTCTAAAATAACAAACTCATCCTCAGGTATAAAAATCAATTGACTGTTCATAATCCAGCCTTCGCACTTGTCGAAAATGGTTTTTATGCGAGACCATTTTTTTCGACTTTCCAAAATCTTATAATGTTCACCGAACAGCAGTTGGGTAATCATTTCAGATGCCTCGGCGGGTGTACTTCTGACGGGGATAATACTTAATTGACAAATACCGTATTGCATATAATTATTTTAAGCGTTTATGCCCTTTCAATAATTATAGCAGAAGCGCCGCCACCGCCATTACAAATAGCTGCTGCCCCTAATTTAGCGTTATTTTGGTCTAGTATGTTCAGTAAAGTTATTAGAATACGAGCGCCAGAACATCCTAAGGGGTGTCCTAAGGAAACTGCGCCTCCGTTAACATTGACATTCTTGTCATCTAAGCCCAAGATTTTCATATTGGCAAGACCTACTACAGAAAAAGCTTCGTTAAATTCAAAGAAGTCGATCTCTTCTAATTTTAAATTAGCTTTAGCTAAAGCTTTTGGTAGTGCTTTGGCTGGTGCAGTAGTAAACCATTCAGGTTCTTGAGCAGCATCGGCATAACTCTTTATAACGGCCAATGGTTTTAAGTTTAGCTCTTCTGCCTTTTCCCTACTCATTAAAACCAATGCCGCGGCACCATCATTAATGGTAGATGCATTGGCAGCGGTAACGGTTCCTTCTTTTGAAAAGGCAGGTCTTAAATTAGGAATCTTATCAATAAAAACATTGCTGTATTCTTCATCTTTAATAACCATTTTAGGTTCTCCACGTCTTTGTGGTACTGCAACTGGTATTACTTCATTATCAAATTTTCCGTTTTCCCATGCATCAGAAGATCTTTTGTACGACTGAATAGCGTAAGCATCTTGGTCTTCTCTGCTGTATTCGTATTTAGTAGCACATGCATCGGCACAAACACCCATCGCATTTTGGTCGTAAGCATCTACCAACCCGTCTTTTTGCATACCGTCAACTAGGGTAGAAGGACCAAATTTTGTACCATTTCTCATGTGTACATAATGAGGGATAAGGCTCATATTTTCCATTCCTCCTGCAACGACAACATCGGCATTGCCTAAGGTAATTGCTTGTGCGGCTTGCATTACTGATTTCATACCTGAGGCACAAACTTTATTGACCGTAGTACAGGGGACAGTATTTGGTATGCCGGCATATATAGCTGCTTGTCTAGCAGGTGCTTGGCCTGTACCTGCCTGTACCACATTTCCCATGATAACCTCATCTACCAATGTAGGTGAAAGATTGATTTTCTTTAATGCGCCTTCAATAGCAATTGCGCCTAATTTTGGAGCTGGAACTGTTGACAATCCACCCATAAAACTTCCTATTGGAGTTCTAACAGCTGATACGATAACGACTTCTTTCATGTTATGAATTATTTGATCATACGAAATTACTAAATTCTAGGGCAACCTAAGGGATATCGTTTCAATTACTAGTTATCAGTTTATTATTTTCTATTTTTGAAGTACCTAATACAATTTTCTTTTGGATAATCTTTACAAACAGCAATCGCTCATTTTTAAATATATACTCTATTTTATAGCGGTTGCTTTCATCGTGTTTTTCTTACCTAAGGGAGGGAAGTTTAAGTATGAGTTTCAAAAAGGGAAACCTTGGCAATTTGAGAACCTATATGCTCCTTTTGATTTTTCCATTAAAAAAACCGATGTGGAAATAGCCAAGGAAAAACAAGTTATAGAAAGCAATCAATTGCCGTATTACAGGTATGATCAGGCTGTAGTGGCAAGGGTTACAGAAGAATTTGAGCAGAAATTTGAAGATAAGTGGAGTGGAACGGCACTTGGGGAAAATTTAAAAACACGATTAAAACAAATTTCAAAAGTAGTCTTAGACTCGGTATATACTGAGGGGATTTTACAAAACAATGGCAAACAATTTCAGCGTAATTTTATTTTTTTGGTTAAGGACCATGAAGCAAGAAAGGTTAGGGTTTCAGGTTTTTATAGAGTAAATGAGGTCAACAGCCTGGTGAGTAAAATTCTTTCGGAAAATAACTTATCTGCCTTTGAGAAAGAAACCCAAGCTTTGTTTTTTGATATTATTGCTCCTAATGTAAGTTTTGATAATAGTCTAACCCAAAAAGCCAGGGCAGAAGCATTATCGAAATTATCGTATACAAGAGGAACAGTAGATCAAGGAAGATTGATCATTGCTAAAGGAGAAGTCGTGGAGGCTGAAAACCTTAAGATTTTAGAGTCGCTAAAATCTGAATACGAATCAGAATTATGGACTGCAAACAACTATTATTATATACTGATCGGTTATACCGTACTAGTTGCATTAGTGCTTATTATGCTGTTCTTGTTTTTGAAAAAATATAGAAGAACGGTTTATGACAATAATGTAAAGGTCACCTTTATATTTTTCAATATTTTATTAATGGTATTTATTACTACTATGGTAATAAAATACAATGACCAGTTGGTATTTGTTGTGCCTTTATGTATACTTCCGTTGATTTTAAAAACATTTTTTGATGCAAGATTAGGGTTGTTTGTGCATGTACTGACCATACTGATTTTAGGTTTTGTAGTCCCTAATAGTTTTGAGTATATATTTCTACAGATCATTACGGGTATTGTTACAATTTTGACTGTATCTGAACTATACAAAAGGGCAAACCTTTTTGTCAGTGTTGGTCAAATAACGCTTATTTATATAATAGGGTATTTAGCTTTTCATACCATACATGAAGGAGATTTAAGTGATATTGAGTGGTATACATTGGGACTTTTTCTATTAAATGGTATGATAACCCTTTTTGTGCAGCCATTAATATATATCTACGAAAAAGTTTTCGGGCTGGTGTCAGATGTGTCGTTATTAGAGTTGTCAGATACCAATTCTAAGCTTTTAAAGGAATTGTCTAATAAGGCTCCGGGAACTTTTCATCATTCATTACAAGTCGCTAATTTGGCTGAAGCGGCCGCAAATGAAATTGGAGCAAATGCCATGTTGGTTAGGGTAGGGGCATTGTATCATGATATAGGTAAGATGAACGATCCCACCTACTTTACGGAAAATCAGGTAACCAATGTAAATCCGCATGATGAGCTTAGTCCAAAAGACAGTGCGCGTATTATTATTGATCATGTAATAAAAGGGATAGAAATAGCTAGAAAGAACAACATACCTGATCGCGTTATAGATTTTATACGTTCTCATCATGGTACTACTTTGGTATTTTATTTCTATAAAAAACAGAAAGAAATGGAAGAAAATGTAAACGTAGAAGATTTTAGGTATCCTGGTCCGTTGCCATTTTCTAGGGAAACAGCCATATTAATGATGGCAGATTCCGTAGAGGCGGCATCAAAGAGTTTAAAAAATCCTACTTTTTTGATAATTGATGAGTTTGTTGATAAAATAATATCAGGTCAAATGAAGGCAAATCAATTTTTGAATGCAGACATTACGTTTAAAGAAATTGAAACAATCAAGAAAATATTCAAACAAAAGCTCATAAATATTTATCATTTACGGGTGGAATATCCTGAGTAACAGTGGTGTACTTTTTTTATCAAAAAAAACATTAAAAATAGTTGTGTAGAATCGGTAATACTTACTACATTTGCATCCGTTATTGAGAACAACGGTTCTTTGAAGAATTACTGGAGAGGTGCCTGAGTGGCCGAAAGGAGCGGTTTGCTAAATCGTCGTAGGTGGAAACATTTACCCAGGGTTCGAATCCCTGTCTCTCCGCAACAATATGTTGAGAGACATATATTTTGATAACCAATTCGGGGTGTAGCGTAGCCCGGTTATCGCGCCGCGTTTGGGACGCGGAGGTCGCAGGTTCGAATCCTGCCACCCCGACAAATTATAGTATCAATCTATAACAAAAACCTGTTAATCGTATGATTATCAGGTTTTTTCGTTTTTAGGGATATCAAAACAAATCATTTAATCCCAATAAAAATGTCAACAAATCGGTCAACAAATTTAAAACTGTAAAAGTGTTGACCTATTTGTTAAAACGCCAAATGCGTTGACTAAATAAATGTATCTTTATAAGTGATTTGACTTTCGTCTGATAACAAAATAAATGTTAACTAAAAGACGAAATCATGAAGACATCTTCAACATTCAGTATTCTCTTATGGGCAGATTTTTCCAGAGTTAAGGACAATCAGGCATCACTTTATGCTAGAATCACGGTAAATGGCAAACGGGCGGTCATCAGTTTAAAACGAAAAGTTTTAATCTCGGATTGGGACGTCCATAAAAACCGAGCTAAAGGGACTAGCCAAAAATCGAGAATACTTAACAGCTATTTGGACGAAACCTATAACCATCTTTTTAATTCTTATCGGGATTTGATGGCCGGTAACAAGTTAATTACCGCGCAGGCTATAAAAGCTCGATACTTAGGAAAGGATGAAAACAATCATTCTATTTTGGACATTATCGCCTATCATAATGAGGATATGAAGGGTAAATTGAAAAGGGGTACCCAAAAGAACTATTATACTACCCAAAGCTGCAAAAAACGGATATAGTATACCACCTGCGGCGGATTAAAGTGAACCACCCAGAGCGGGTGAAAGTGAGCATAGCACGGCGGATGAAAGTGAACCACTAAAAATCGATTCTATTTGAAGGTTAAGTCAATAGTCTTTTTTTGTTAAAAAGATAATGGCCAACACACAAATAGAAATGCGTAAAGTAAAACGAATATTCAAGTTATATAGTGCTGGTGTAAGTAAGCGCCAGATAAGTAAACAGCTTGGACTCTCCAGAAATACGGTAACCAAGTATATCGCCTTCTTTAAGCGTTACGAGCTTACCGTTTATACCGTTTATGAAGTGTCAGAAATGACTTTAGAAGAGCTTCATAAGCTGTTCAAATCAGACCAAAAGCCAAAGAGTCATCAGTTGTTGACTTTAGAAAAGTACTTTCCATACTTTGATAAAGAGCTTCGCAAGACAGGTGTAACCAAGCAGTTGTTATGGCAAGAATACTACACCAAGCACCCTGAAGGCTTTAAACTATCTCAGTTCAGATATTGGTATCGCGAGTGGTGCAAAGACGTATCACCAGTAATGCACTTTACACATAAAGCTGGCGATAAACTCTTCATTGATTATACAGGAAAGAAGCTTCATATTGTAGATAAACATACCGGAGAAATACAAAACTTAGAAGTGTTTGTATGCGTACTGGGCAGCAGTCAGTATACCTATGTGGAGGCTCGTGAGAGCCAAAAGAAAGAAGATTTTATTTCCTGTGTAGAAAATGCCCTATGGTATTATGGCGGTGTTCCCGAGGCCTTAGTGCCGGATAATCTTAGAGCTGCAGTTACTAAAAGTAGTCGCTATGAGCCTAAGGTAAACGAGACCTTTGCAGACTTCGCAGAACATTATGAAACGGCCGTACTACCAACAAGAGCTTACAAACCAAGAGATAAGGCTATTGTTGAGAATGCGGTGCGAATTATTTATACAAGGGTATTTGCTCCGCTTAGAAATCAAACCTTTCATACTCAGAAAGACATCAACAAAGCTATTCTAGAACTTTTAGATGTACATAACAAAATGTCTTTTAGAGGTAGAGAGTATTCAAGATATTCCCTGTTCAAGGAAATAGAAAGTATTGAACTCAAACCATTACCCGTAAAGCGTTATGAAATCAAGTCATATGCAAAAGCTACCGTCCACAAGAACAGTCATATCTATTTAAGCAAAGACAAGCATTATTACAGCGTACCCTATCAGCACATAGGCAAACACGTTAAGGTCATATTCTCCAATAGTTTGGTAGAGGTATTTCATAAAGAAGAACGACTTACCGTGCATACTCGCCAGAGAAAGAAATACGGTTACACTACTTTAAAAGAGCACATGCCTTCACATCATCAGTTTGTAAGTGAATGGAATTCTGAGAAGTTCATAGCATGGGCAAGTATTATTGGCTCTCATTGTAGAGCATATATAATGGTAATCTTGGATAAAAAACAACACCCCGAGCAGTCTTATAAATCTTGCCTTGGTATACTACACCTAGCTAAGAAAGCAGGAAATGAACGATTGAACAATGCCTGTAAAAGGGCTTTGGGCTATCAAGCTTACAATTATAATATGGTCAATAGAATCTTACAAAAAGGTTGGGACAAACTAGATGAAAACCCTGAAGAAAATATTGAAATACCTAACCACGACAATATCAGGGGAGGTCATTATTATAAATAGGAATCAATAAATAAAAACTAAATATATGAATACGCAAACATTGGAACAGATGAAACAATTAAGGCTTCACGGTATGATTAGAGCCTTTAACACCAGCTTATCCTCAGATAGCATTGGCTACACAAATGATGAGCTGATAGCTTACCTAATGCAATCTGAGTGGGATGATAGGCAGAACCGAAAGATAGAACGATTAACCAAAGCCGCTAGATTTAGGTACAGCGCCGTGATGGAAAATATTGATTATGATAATACTAGAAACCTTGACAAAAATCAAGTGCAACGTTTTGCAAGTTGTGATTTTATTAAGGGTAAAGAAAACATCTTGATTACAGGAAGTACAGGTGCAGGTAAAAGCTATATTGCATCCGCAATAGGACATCAGGCCTGTTCGCAAGGTTTTAAAGTAATGTACTTTAATGCTAGTAAACTCTTTACCATGCTCAAAACATCAAAGGCAGATGGCTCTTATGTAAAGCAAATAAACAGGTTAGAAAGACAAGACTTATTAATACTAGATGACTTTGGGCTAAAAGCTTTAGACACACTAAACAGACATTCTTTTATGGAAATTATTGAAGATAGACATGGTAAAAGGTCAACTATCATTGCATCTCAATTACCCGTAGAGGCCTGGCATGAAATTATAGGAGAACAAACTATAGCAGATGCCATTTTAGATAGATTGGTGCATTCTGCTCATCGAATTAACATCAAAGGAGAATCAATGCGTAAAAAACTAAGAAATAAACACTAATTTTAAACTTCTATAGAATCGATTTTGAGCAACTGATTTGCTATGCTCACTTTCATCCGCCCGAGGTGGCTCACTTTGACCGCCCTATCCAAAAAACATTAAAAAACCTTTTATCATATACTTTTAGTATTAAAATATTAATTTGATATCAAATTAATATTCGCTTCTATCAAAGTATCATAAAACTCAGGGCTAAAAGCAAAAACCTCTAATGAATATCGTTCATTTCTATCAGGGCCATCATCCATATTAACTACTTGTTCATTTTCGTCAAAAGGCTCCGATTCTCCTATTAGTACAAAACCATTTAATTTGGGATTCCAATCAATATGACAATACCCCCAACCAGCATTGGTAGTTAAGAACTTAGTTGTGAATTTTTGTCCCAATACTGTATTTGAAATGGCGATTGTAGCTTCTTCCCGATCATCACTAAAATTACTGGCTACCGCAATCCTCCCTTTAAAAGGTCCTTCAGGGACAGCAACGGCCCCTTGGTGACATCTTCTAGCTTTATGATTTTTTCGAGTTTGACCTATAAAAGTTGGGTTTCCTTTGAGGTCAAATAGCATTTCGTTCTTATAGCCGATCTTGCTTTGTCGCCTTGAGACAACATAAATAGTTCGATCCTCAAGTAGAGCCCAAGAAATTTCGTTCAGTTCTCCCATAAACTCAGGGTAGTTTAGAACATCGTAGAATATATCCCATGATTTTCCACCGTCCAAAGTAATCAGAAATTTAACCGGGTCAACATAAAAAGGAACAATGTAAGCATCTTCTTTTTTACCTTTCCATTCCATATCAGGAATAAAAAGCGCATTTGTGGATGGGGATTGGTTGGGGGCAATAGTATCTATCTTTGAAGTAAGAAGTTTGGTTATTTCATTAATAGATACTGGATGGGACCACGTTTTACCCTGATCAGTACTGGTAGTTTTGTAAACGCCCATATATTTATTTGCTTGGGGGTGAGAACTATGGCCACCTGAAAAATAGCAATGAATCTCATCTCCCCATTGAACCATAGAGGTATAAGCAGCCACTCCATTAATATCTTGCATTAGGATTTGTTCGTCTATCCATGTTTTGCCACCGTCAATACTTCTTGTCATTACAAGGGTAAGGCCAGGAGGGGCATCATTAACACCTTTAATTTGAAAATGATATGATGCTATTAAAATCCCATTGTCTAGAGCGAGCATTCGTGGTTCTTTGGTCTCGTAGGCGCCAAATTTAGTACCCTCGTAACGAGGGTCTCCTTTAGAAATGTCATTAGGTAAAAAGCGCATTCCAGTATAAACCAGGGTGTCATTAATGATTTTTCCAGTTATATGTTCTTTTCCAGTGTACTTTTTATCTAGTTTGTTAATATCACCTCCTGCCACCTGGCTATGAGAAAAATGCACAAAGACTGTATCCAAGATTACAGCTACAGTTTTATCATTTTTATTCTTTGCTGTCACCTTTATTATATTTGGACCATACCAATCAGCGACAAAAATATTTTTGTTGGAAGTGGAGAATTTATTTAAATTATCCAAGCCCAGCAAGTGTGACTCACCTTGGGCTTCAATCAGTTCGAATTTATAATCAAGGTCAGCTTGAGACCCATGAGTCTGAATTTTCATTTTTACTTGGAATTTTTGAATAACCATATCGTCCGGAACAATATGATCGGGATGCGTTTTAAAATACTTATCAGGTTTTATTATTTTTTTATCCAATGATAAGGAAATTGCATTCGGATCTTCAATCCATTCCAAATTGAATTTTACTAATTGTATTTTAGCTCGATCTCCATTAAAATCGTATTCCGCCAACATACCAATTGTACCATCAGGTAAAATGGCTAAGGAAGAATAGTCAAATTTTCCTTTGTACAATGCCTTTTGAACAGGCCATGTGTCTCCATCATCATAACTCAAAGCAATTTCGGCTTTTCCTCTTTTATTGCCATCCAACCTGCCTGTAACGCCTACATAGATCAATACTCCGGGAATGTTGCCATTTTTAAATCGATATCGCAATAAGGGTGACATACTGCCAGTATCGATTAATTCTGGATGTGCTAATAATCTACTCCATGTTTTTCCTCCATTATAACTCTTGGATATCAGCCGATGACCTTTATCTCTAATGGAAGCCATGACCACTCCATCTTCCAGCTCTACCATTTGAATTTCATTCCCCCCAGATTTTCCATTAACGGAGGCTGGCATGGATTTCCCGTGTTTCCAGCTATTTCCATTATCATCGGAATACAGAGCGTAGTTGTTGGAAGTTTTCTTTCCATTTCTTAAACATGTCTCGGACATCGGGATGATAATTCGGTCTTTGAACTTCCCATGCTCTAGTCTAATACCCACACCAGGGCCACTTATAGCGTGCAGGCTATGCTTGTTGGATTTTGCAATATGGGTTATTTCCTCTGGATCGGACCAGTTTAACCCTTCATCTTGGCTTTTGACCATAAAAATCTTTTCTATATCATTCCCTTCCAATCCCGGTTCCACTTGCTTAACTCCATGGGATCTATCACTGCTATGTCTTTTCTCGGGAAAATAAATATAGGTTAAAATAATTGTTCCATTTTGCGATTGTACCAACACAGGATTCATCACCACATTGTCACCTTCCGAAACGATAACTTTGGGTGTAGACCATGAATTTCCACTATCCGTACTTCGTTTGAGAACAATGTCGTTTTTTGCATGATCGTGGTTCATGTCTTCACGACCTTCCATAATTGCAAGAGTAGTCCCCTTTTTGGTAACCAGGAGAGACGGGATGCGATAATTGTGATATCCCATTTTATCGGTCTGTGGGTCAAACAAAGTGCTGACTTTGAAAAGTAGGGATTGTTTAGATGCTAAGCCTTGTTGTCCCCAAAGTGAACCATAACCTATACAGAGTAAGAGAATTAGTCCGCATAAAATATCTTTCTTCATTATATCAATTGTTTTAGTTATTAA
Source organism: Maribacter ulvicola (assembly GCF_900155985.1). GTDB lineage: Bacteria > Bacteroidota > Bacteroidia > Flavobacteriales > Flavobacteriaceae > Maribacter > Maribacter ulvicola. Next base: position 84,621 of record NZ_FTMA01000005.1, on the reverse strand, counting down.
GTCATATTACTACGTTTACGATATATGGCGTGATGATGGCTGTCAATAACCCGTTTATACACATGGCCAATCCACCATAGGCCCCCGGTAGTTTTCCTTCTTCCAATGCTCTTGCGGTACCGATACCATGGGCGGCGGTTCCTAAGGCGGCGCCTATTGCGTTTTTGTTCTTTATTCCTAAACAGCGTAAAATTACAGGGCCAAATGCATTTCCAAAGATTCCTACTGCTATCACTATACCGGCAGTTATGTAGGGTACACCGCCAATCATTTTTGCGATTTCCAATGCAATTGGGGTGGTGACAGATTTTGGAGCGATAGATCTTATAATTGGTTCAGAAGCACCTAAAGTGATAGCTATGGTACTAACAGAAATAATACTCATTACCCCTCCAATAACAACGGCGGATAAAAAAGGCATTATATTTTCTCTTATTTGCTCAAATTTTTCATAAAAGAGAACCCCTAGGGCTACGACCGTAGGTCCTAATAAAAATCCTAGATATTGCCCACCAATGTTATAGGCTTCAAAATCAATTTCAAAAATGACTAAAAAGCAAATTATGGATACCACAGAAAGCAAGACCGGATTAAAGAGTACAAACTTCCATTTACGACCGATTATCTGTGACAATTGAAATGCCGATAGTGTAATAAAAATTCCAAAAAGGGGTTGTTGATAGATCTCACTCACCCTTTCCAAATTTTTGTAATATGATACCAGTTATGTATAGTGTCAGAATAGTGCTTGCAACTGTGCTGACAACAATTGCAAGCCAATGAATCTTTAGAATGTCATAAAAGGTCATTAGGCCTACCCCATAAGGCACGAAAAATAAAACCATATACTTTATAAACTGATCAGAGGCGGGTTTTACATCATTCAATTTTATCAACTTTAATTTTAAGGCTATGAATATTGCTACCATTCCCACAATGTTGCCTGCAATAGGAAGATTACATAGGTACACTAGAATTTCCCCGAGTGCTAGGAATGAAAATATATATAAAATTCCCTTAAACATTTTTATTTTTTTTGTGCATCATAGTTGGAGTTCGACCTTATGGTTATAGTATAGAGCTGTATATTAATCTAGTGGATGATTATCATAATTGTTTTAAATTTCCAACAATGCCGATCATAGTTTCTATATCTTTAATATAGTATAATGATGTCAACCTATATGTTTTTAATGTTATACATAAGGCAATTTTACATTAATTTTATGGATTTTCCTAAAAATTTAAGAGGCAGGTTGCTAAAATTTAAAATAAATGCAATTAACAAGGTCATGATATTAATGAGTTTCATTTTTGGTCTTAGTAACATTAATATAAAACACCTGTACAGATTCTTTTTAGTACAGCTATTGAAATTATAAACTTTATAGGTCTTTTTATGAGTATGTATATGGTTTAGCATATAAATAATCGGAATATCCCATTTATGGTGTTGTTTTATATAAGTGTTGAGGCTTCAGTAGATTTAACACTAAAAAAGTTCTTAAAATTTGGTTAAAAAGTATTTTATGTTTAATATTGGATTATGTAATACATAACATCAAACTAAAATGAAACGAAAAAACAAATTTTTAAATGGGGTACTCACTTTAGCGGCTATTTTGCTGTTCTCGGGGGTTCATGGGCAAGAAAAGATAATTACGGGGACTATCACGGATGATTCTAATCAACCTCTTCCAGGAGCCAACGTTTTGGTGAAGAATACTGCCAATGGTGTGCAAAGTGATTTTGATGGTAATTTTTCCATCAGTGCAACATCGGCAGATGTTTTGGTCTTCAGTTATATCGGTTTTTCCAAAAAAGAAATTACGGTAGGGAGCCAATCCGTTATCAACATTATCCTTAAGGAAGATGCGTCCCAATTGGATGAGGTAGTGGTAGTGGGCTATGGATCTCAATCAAGGGAAACACTAACTTCGTCTATATCGAAATTAGACACGAAAGTCTTGGAGAACGTACCGTTTGCTAATGCAACACAAGCTTTGCAAGGGTCCATTGCGGGAATTAGGGCTCAACAAACCTCTGGGCAACCAGGTGCGGGAACACGAATAATTATTCGTGGTGGTACCTCTATCAATAACCCTGATGGTGCAGGGCCTTTGTACATTATCGATGGTATAATTAGGGATAATATGGACGACCTTAACTCGGCTGATATAGCGTCGGTACAGGTGTTGAAAGATGCAGCTGCAGCATCTATTTATGGCTCACGGGCTTCTAACGGGGTTATCATCGTAACTACCAAAACAGGGAAGGGAAAGCCTAAAATAAGTTATAATGTGACAACGGGCATGTCGCAAATTGGTAAGACATACGATTTGGTTTCAGCTCGAGACTATATTTATTATGGTAGATTGGGTATTGCGGCCACGGGGGAAAAACATCCTGAACGTCTTTCCAGGTTAGACTTGCCTGTAGGTGCAGGGATTGGAAACGATTTAACGAACAATACTAGTTTTACAACACAATATCTACAGCCTGGGGTTAATGACCATAAATTAAATGAAGGATGGGAAAGTATGCCAGATCCTCTAGATTCTAATAAAACTATTATATTTAAAGGAACAGATTGGCAGGATAAATTATTCAAAACTGGATTGACCACCAACCATCACCTTTCGTTTTCTGGGAGCACCGAGGATGCCGAATATGATGTAAGTGTAGGGTATCTTAAAAGTGAAGGAGTGGCACTAAAGACTGATTATGAGCGATATACTGCAAAAATGTATGGAGGATTCAATATAAGGGATAACTTTAAGGTATGGGGTCGTGTTAACTACAGTACCGCAAACAATAATCAAGTCTTTAGTTCTAATCAGATTTTTCAACGTTCGTTAGGTTTGCCTCCAACTGCAAAATTTGCTTTTGAGGATGGTACGTTAGCTCCAGGTCAAAATAGGGGTATAGGTAATCCGGTATATCACTTAGGTAGATTTGATAAGGAGCGCCGAGACTATAGATTGTCACTTTCTATCGGTTTGGATTATCAAATTTTTTCGGATTTGACATTCTCCCCGTTCTTTTCCTATTCTCAGGAGCAAGATTTGGATAATGCATTCCAGAAATCATATTTTAATACGGCAACGTCATTTAATGACTCAAGAAATGCAAGTGCCGATTTTGAGCAGGATATAACCACGCAGATAGAAGGTGTTTTTACCTATGCTAAAATTATGAAAGACGAACATGCCTTAAATGCTAAAGCAGGTTTTTCTAGGGTAAGCAGGGAGGCATACATTTTAGGCGCCGATGGTAGGGGGGCATCTTCAGATTTGATTCCCACATTGAACGCATCTGCGGAACCTACAAACGTTACTAGTTCTTTTTCCTCTAGGAATATAATTGGTTTTTTCGGGCGGGTTAATTATGACTATAAGAGGAAATACCTCCTAACGGCAAGTATCAGACATGATGGAGCATCTAATTTAGGAGCCGATTTTAAATGGGGAACCTTCCCAGGTGTTTCTGCTGGATGGAACGTTCATAAGGAAGGTTTCTGGGGCGAAAGCACCTCCACCTTTAGTTCGCTGAAATTTAGAGCTAGTTACGGGGTGACAGGTAATATAGGGGAACTTGAAGATTATAAATACCAAGGAGTTTATGGGGTCGGAAACAAGTATAATAGAAAAGCAGCGGTACTTAATAGCTCTCTTTCAAATGATGCACTTCAGTGGGAACAAACTGAAGCTATTGGTGCAGGTTTCGACTTAGGTCTTTTTAATAATAGAGTGACCTTGTTGTTTGATTATTACAATCGGGACACTCATAATTTGATTACCAGTTTTACCTTGCCTAAAGTGACAGGATTTTCAAGTATCCTGACCAATTTGGGCGACTTAAACAATGAAGGAGTGGAATTGGAGCTAAATGCCCGTATAATTGAAAATGATAATTTTGGGTGGGTCTCCGCGCTTAATCTATCACATAATAAAAATACTATATCCAAATTACCTGAAAACGGCAATGACAATAATAGGATAGGTGGTTATGAGGTGGCTGACCCAGTAAATGGGGGTACAAGATGGGTTGCTGGATTACAAGAAGGTCAGACAATGGGGGATCTTTATACCTATGAAGTTTTGGGCGTATATGCAACCACGGCGGAAGCTGAGGCCGGACCCATAGATGAGTTGGTAGCTGGATCGGATAAACGTAAGCAAGGTGGTGACATTATCTTTAGGGATGTGAACAATGATGGAGTTATCAATACCTTGGATAGGGTATATGTTGGTAATGAATTTCCGGACTGGACCGGTGGGTTTACCAATACGTTCAATTACAAGAATCTTAGTTTGACAGTGCGTACTGATTTCTCCATAGGCCATACTATTGTCAATCAAATGCACGGAGTGTATTTAGGGCAATGGCAAGGTGATATAGGTATAACCAAGGAAGTATTAAGGTCTTGGGAAAATGAAGGAGATGTTACCGATATTCCACGATACTACTGGGCGGATCAACTGGCACAAAATAATAACTTTAGGACTGGAGGAGGTCAAAACATAGCAATGAATTCAGATTTCTATGAAAAAGGTGATTATTTGGCATTAAGAGAAATTACATTGAGCTACAATCTTCCATTAACACCTGGAGTTGCAAAACTGGGTATATCCAATCTTAGATTATATGCTACGGGAAGTAATTTGGGTTACATCACCAATTATAGGGGATTATTACCTGAGGACGGAGGAATTGATAATGGTAGATATCCAAATCCACAAACCTTTTTATTAGGATTAAATGTATCATTATAATGATGAACAGAAAAAATAAAAACTTAAACATTATGAAAACATATAGAATAATAGCAATGATAGTGCTTCCATTTATGTTGGTGGCTACATCTTGCGAAAAGGATCTGAACCTCACTCCTGAAAGTGTTATTGGCGCCAATTCTTATTGGAAGAATCAAGGCGATGTGGAGTCTTACGTCAATGGAATGTATGTAAGATTCCGATCAGATGCCAATGATAATTTATTTTCATGGGGAGAAGCCCGGTCAGAAGTTATGAGCTATGGTTTACAAGCATCAGAGGGCAGGGAAAGATATTTTGAGAATACTTTAGATCAAGATGCTGCCGGACCGGATTGGAAGAATCTGTATACAGTAATTCATGATGCAAATTTAATATTGAAATATACGCCAGCTATTGATTTTGATTCTGAAACCAAGAAAAATATTGCCTTAGCTCAAGCACATGCCATGAGAGCGTATTGTTATTTTATTATAGCCAAGGTATGGGGAGATGCTCCAGTGAATACAGAGCCTACCGAGGGCTTTGATCCAGTGAACAGTTTTAAGGCACGTAATAATGTTACTGAGGTAATAAGCTTAGTTAAATCTGATATAGAAGCAGCGCTAGGGTTGTTCTCAGACAACACATTTTCTAACGGAAGATCTCAGTGGTCTAAACCTGCAGTAAATGCACTTAAGGGAGATGTCTATTTATGGACTGGAAAGCTAATGGGAGGTGGTGCTTCTGATATCACAACCGCTTTGACGTCATTGGAAAGTGTTCGAACTGCTGATGTGGATTTACTTGTTAATTACGATGATATCTTTAGATATAACAATAAAGAGAACAAAGAAATTATTATGGCTATCCATTATGAGGATTTAGAATCTGGTAATAATTTTAATAGTGGCATCTATATCCGTGGAGACCAAATTCCATCCAATGGTGACCCAATTGCTAAAGCTTTATTGGGAGAAGGTGGTGGATTGAATAGGTGGGCTCCGTCAGAAGTGTTCAGGAATCAATGGACCGATGATGATACCCGTAAAAATGCAACTTATGTTTTAATGAACACAGAAAACCCTAATAACCCAGGTGTTTATGATCAGTTTTATGCCTCTGCAGTGATAAAGTATAGAGGATTTGTGGATGCAGGGACCAGGAAATATATGGATGATATTGTCCTATACCGATATGCAGATGTACTTTTAATGATTGCTGAAGCCAAAAATGCCTTGAGCCAAGATCCAACAGCAGAAATGACCCTGATAAGACAAAGGGCATATGGTGCAAACTATCCGGGTCATGAATTTGTCAGTGGAACACTAGAAGCTAATGATGCTGCTATTTTACAAGAGCGTTTGTTCGAATTGTCATTCGAGGGTAAAAGATGGTATGATTTATTAAGATTTGGTAAGGCCTTTGAATTGGTGCCGACTTTGGTAGGAGAGCCGGAACATAAAAAGCTATTCCCAATATCGCAAGAAACCATAAGTTTAAATGGGTTGATCGACCAAAATCCAGGCTACTAAGAGGTCTGTTTGAATAGTTGTGTTAGTTAGTTTGGAAAGGGAAGGTGTAGTTGTCTTCCCTTTTTTTTAGTTTAATAATCCTTATAAAGCACTTAATGCAATTCCATTTAAAAATATTGTGTATTATTAGTTATTTGTTAGCACCAATGCTCGGTGCACAATCGATAAATCCACCAAACATAGTAATTATTGTTGCTGATGATTTAGGGTATGGGGATGTGGGAAGTTATGGCCACAAGTTCATAAAAACACCTAATATCGACAAGTTGGCCGAAGAGGGCATAAAAATGACTGACTGTTATGCCTCATCCCCGATGTGTTCCCCATCTAGAGCGGGGTTGTTAACAGGAAGAACACCTTACAGAACAGGTGTTTATGATTGGATTGCTCCTGATTCAACAATGTATCTCCCAAAAGAAGAAGTCACCATAGCATCCCTTTTAAAAACAAAAGGATATCAAACAGCAAGTATTGGCAAGTGGCATTTGAATGGAAAATTTAATATTCCAGATCAACCACAACCAAACGATCATGGATTTGATTATTGGTTTGGTTGTCAATATAGCCTAAAACATGTTGATCCTGAAGGATTCTTTAGAAATGGAGAAGCTGTAACAACAAACGGCTATGCAGCTGATATTGTTGCGGATGAAGCAATAGATTGGTTGGAACAACATAGGGCTCCAGGCCTACCATTTTTTCAGTATATTGGATTTCTAGAGCCTCATGAACCTATATTTTCTCCACCCAGTTTAACAGAAGAGTATAAAGAGCACGGGAAGAAGGCTGAATATTATGCCAATGTTGCCAACTTAGATCAGGCCGTTGGACGAATAATTAAAAAACTGGATGAATTAAATTTGTCAGAAAATACATTGATATTTTTTACGTCAGACCATGGCCCGGCCCAATACACTCCAAACGGCTATTTTAATAAGTCCCATGGTTCAGCGGGACCTTTTAAGGGTTACAAACGCCATATGTTTGAGGGAGGCATAAGGGTCCCAGGTATATTTAGGTGGAAGGGGACCATTGCTCCCGGACAAATCAATGAAACGCCTATTTCAAACACCGATCTTTTTCCTACGCTCTCCAATTTAGCAGAAATTAAAATACCCAAGGGTTTAATACTTGACGGAACGGACATAGGTCCAATTTTTTATAATGAAAAGATTAATAGAAAGAAAGCTTTGAATTGGCACTTTTACGACCCCTGGGGAGGACCACAATCTTTACTAAGAGAAGGTGATTTTATTTTAGGCGCCCAGTGGAATGTGGGTGATTTTCATAAAAATGGTAGGTTCCACCCAAAGGAGGTAGCTATCATAAAAAGTGGAAAACTCACAGATTTCAAATTATATAATATAAAAAATGACCTTCATCAGGAGAAAGATATTTCAGAAATGGAACCTAGAGTTTTTAAAAAATTAAAAAAAGCGTTGATTGCTTCGCACAAGGACGTGATGCTTGAAGCCCCTTACATTCATAACCAATAGTGATAAGTCTATGAAAATCCCAATAATTAAATTAATAACCTTTTTTGTATTTTCTTTGTTTTTATTAGGGTGTAATTCATCCAAAAAATTAGAAACGAATAGCCCGAATATTTTGTTGATCGTGTCAGAGGATAATGGTCCAGATCTCGGTTGCTACGGTGTTAAAGAGGTAAGCACGCCAAACCTGGATAATTTGGCGCAGGAAGGGGTACTATTTGAGCGAGCTTTTGTTCCTTATAGTGTATGTAGTCCTTCCAGAGCGGTCATTTTTACTGGATTATATCCGCATCAAAACGGACATATAGGCTTGGCGACACACAAGTTCACAATGTACAATAACATTAAAACCTTACCGAAATATTTGAATGAAGCGGGGTATTCCACGGGTATCATCGGTAAGCTTCATGTAAACCCCGAAAAGGAATTTCCTTTTGATTTTAACGCAATTCCAGGGAGTAATTTCGGGAAGAAGAATCTTAAGAAATATGCAGAGGAAGCATCTAATTTCATTAAAGGTTCGGATAAGCCCTTCTTTCTAATGGTGAATTATCCCGATGCCCATTTCCCTTTGCAAAAACAAGTTGAAGGGATGCCCAAAAATCCTATGGATGGTGCCGATTTAGAGGGTTCATTGCCATTTGTAGGGGCTGATAGTGAACGGATAAGGGAGTATACTGCTAATTATTATAACAGTATGAATAGACTGGATGAATCTGTAGGGATGCTGCTGAATGAGCTTCAGGGTTCAGGGAAAGCAGATAACACCATAATCATCTATTTGGGTGATCATGGAGCTCAATTCTCACGAGGGAAATGTAGTAACTATGAGGCGGGGTTACGTATACCCCTGATCATTAAAGATCCTACCGTAAAGGGAAAGGGTGTTCGACAAAACGAATTGGTAAATTCGATCGATCTGCTTCCTACCTTCTTGGATATAGCCCAAGTCCATTCCCCAAAAACTCTTCCAGGAAAGTCATTATTGCCTTTATTAGAAGGAGCTCATATGAAAAACTTTAGAGAATATGTATTCGCTGGGGGTAACGGCTCCACAAGTCTATTGTATTATCCGCGAAGAAGCGTAAGGGGTGATAGATATAAATTAATATTAAACATGCTGCATGGAAAGGAAAATCCACATTATGCCTTTTATGAAACACATGTAAATGGTCATTTTGATGCTGGGACAGAAGAGGCGGAAATTAATAATGCATCAACAGAGGTAATTAATGCCTATAAAATATGGAAAAATCCACCAAAATATGAGTTGTACGATTTGCAAAACGACCCCTACGAATTTAATAACCTATCAGAAGATATGGTGTATCAAGGTATTTTGGGCCGAATGATTGCTGCCTTGGAAACTTGGCAGGCCGAAACTAATGATCCCTTGGCCGATCCCATAAAATTCGCAAGATTTAATAAGGAAATAGATTCCATAAATAAACATTTTCCAAACCATTCTTATTCCAAGAATAAGGATTTTAAATGGAGTTATCCAGAATATTTCATTCCAAATTGAGATTAAAGTACCTGCTCCTTAATCAGTGTTGCTAGACCTTTTAAGCTTATCACATCTTCTTTAGCATTTTTGGCTGACGAAGGTGAAGGTCTGGAGGCTGTTATTTTTAATGAAGGAGAAAGATTATAAGTGACAGTCCAATAATTATATTTGAAGACTATGATTTAAGGCTATATTATTGATCGATATTTTTAAAATCCCGGCAGTTCTTACACCAGGGCTTATTTCTCCACCTGGGATAAAAATGGCATTATCCCAATACAATGCATTGGTTACAATTTGTGGGTTTTTAGGCAATGTTCCCAATTTAATCCAACTATCTTTTTCTGTATTATAAGACCACAAAATTCTTGAGAAGGTAGTGCTCCTTAAAAGTGAGATACTCTCATTTTCTAAGGTTTTTATTTTTTCTAGCAGAATTACTTTGTTACCATAATTGTTACTTTTTATCACTTCAATTTCCTGTTCCAATTCTTGTTTCTGGGCCAGAGGTTGATGTTCACCACCTGCACCTCCAAAAATTATTATGTTGGTCTTCTCTATGGGTAATACAGGGGCTGCAGCGATAAACCCATCTGGAAATAAAGGTGTGTTATTATTGGGAACGTCTTTCATTTGTGTCCACTTTCGGTTTATTATGTCAAACTCATATACATCGGACAACATTTTTGTGTTTGGATATTGCTCACGGTTAAAATAGACGCCGCTCATGACATACAAATGAATATTGGCACCTTTGTATTGGCCTGTTACAATAGCTTGGTTTCTACCTGGACCAGGAAATCCTACCAAGGATTCCCATTTTTGATTTTCCGGTGTTAAGTTGAGATCTAAAGTAAAAATATGACTAGTAGCTTCTCCTCCTAAAGAGGTTTGCCCCCCAACTACATAAACTACATCATTTATTACGCAAGCGGACATATTACACAAGGGGATAGGGAGAAAGGGCATTTTCTTTAAACATACCTGCTTTGTAGACTTATCCCATTGCAAAAGAAACACGTTATTGACTACATTCTTCCCGTTTTCCCCACCTATGCATAGGACACCTAATTTTGTTGTAACAGATGCTCCGTAGGCAAGTGGTTCAGGCAATTGTAGGATTAAATCAGCAGCCCATTTGTAGGTCACATCCCCTTTCGGCTTCTTGAGAACAAATATGGAGTTGTACCATTTTTTTTTTCCGCCCTCCCAAAGCTCTTTATTAGGGAAATTTGCTCCTCCTGCCACTAGCATGACACCATTGTGGATTCCAGTATAGCAGCCGTTAAGGCCTTTTTTAACGGGAATATTTGCTACTATATCGGCTATCATTGGCAATTTTTTTTCCGGTGGGATTTATTTGTAGTTTGATTTATTATCTTATGTCCTGATATAACTGGTAGATTATTGCTTTTTGTCTTTAAAGATTAAACTGAATATATAACCGAAAATAAAACAGGAACCGACTCCTATCAGTGAGTACATCAGAAAATTTATAGGTGTATAAACACTAACATACCATAATAAAATAGCACTTAGCACTAAACCTATCATAGTTCCTGTAGAATTGGCACGCTTGGTAAGCATCCCCAATAAGAACATCCCTCCCAATCCTCCAGTAAACAATCCTAAAAACCTATAAAATTGGTCCCACAGGGATTTAATATTGGAGTTTGCCATCCATAAAGCCAACAAGACTCCGAATATCCCGATAAAAACTGTTGTTATTCTAGCGACCCTAAGAAGTTTTATATCCGGTATATTAGGGTTATAGCGTTCGTACAAATCGTTGCAAAAGGCTGTGGAAACTGAATTTAGACTGCTGCTGATACTGGACATTGCTGCAGAAAAGATCCCTGCAATCAATAATCCCGATACGCCCATTGGAAGTTCTTTTACAATGTACCATGGAAATAGAGAATCATTATTGGAAATGGCAGGAGAGAGTTTTTCAGGCATTTCGGAGTAAAAAATAAACAATAATGTTCCTATCCCGAAAAAAATGATTGTGGCCGGTAGTGTAAGAATGGCATTGGTGTAAAGTGTCTTTTGGGAGTCCTTTACATTACTGCTGGTCAAAAATCGTTGCACCACTGTTTGATCGGTTCCTTGGGTGACCATTGCAGAGGCCAAACCTCCTAAAAAGACTACCCAAAACGTGGATTCCGTAAAATTAAAGTCGAAATTTATTATATTGAACTTTTCCTTTTCAGAAGCATAGGTTATTATTTCGTTGATAGAAGAATCCGTATGCATAAGAATCCAGACTATTGCGACTATACTTCCGCCCATTAGTACAATAACTTGCAGTACATCCGTCCATATTACTGCTTCGATACCACCAAAAGTAGTATATAGAACACATAATAGTCCCATTAATAAGATACACGTTTCAACGGAGATGCCTGTAACTATCGAAATTGCCAATGAAGGCAATAAAAGTACAATTCCTATTCTTCCTAATTGAAAAATGATAAAAGAAATACTGCCAAATGCCCGGGCCAAATAATTGAATCTTTTCTCTAAATATTCGTATGCAGTTGAAATATGTAATTGATTAAAAAATGGTATAAAAATAAATGCTATAAGTGGGGTAATTGCAATAGCGGCTATATTCAGCATAAAGAAGGACCAGTCCGTTGTGAAAGATTTCGCTGGTATGGCCATAAAAGTTATTGCACTCAATAGGGTGCCAAAGACACTTAATCCAGACGCCCACCATGGAATTCTACCGCCACCTGAAAAATAATCATCCGTTGACTTCTGTTTTCGCGCGAAAAATACGCCTATGAATAGGGAAATCAACAGGTATAGAATTAACACAACATAATTAAGGAAACCAAAAACATGGGTCGCCTCTGCGTCTTGAAATTTAAATACGTTTGGAGTTCTGATTCCGGGGGAAACTTCACCTGAAACGAGTAAAAAACTGTCCTCAAGCTTAATGCCTAATGTGGTGACAGGTAATTTAATGTCCAAGGAATCAAATACAAACCATTTACTAGTCATCGCGTTATAAGCAAGGACCTCACTACTGAAACCTGGGTGATTTAAGAGGATTTCATTTTTTATTTCGGTTAAATGTTGTGCGATACTATCATTTTTCGCCATCTTAATTTCTATAGCCAGCGATTCCAATTGCTTGAACAATACCTCATCTGATCCGCCGTATACTAGAATATGCATTGATCCAGATGGCTCTGCCGAGGCACCCATGATTACTTTCTTGGAGCCATTGAGCATTATTTCGCCTTCATTTTTCCATTCTTGCTTTGCTAGGTCGTAGGAAAGAAAATTGGTAAAATGGGTTGAAACCTGATCTTTTTTCTGATTTCTTCCCCCAATGACGAAAATACTTTTGGATTTAGATGTTTCTTGGACCGCCATGGAATGTACGGCGCGTGGTTCTCCTGGGAAGTCGTTTAGTTTTTCCCAATGATCTTTATTCTCTAAGTGTATTCGATAAAAGGAATTAGAGCTAGACTTTTCGTTCATTCCCCCAGCAACATAAACAAATCCTTCGACCAATACTGCATTAGTGTAGGCCAAAGGTTCGGGCAAATTTGGAAAGTGTTCCAATTCAATTTCTTTCTTGGATGGATTAAAAGAAACAAGTATAACTTGGTCACTAACTAGCTCCTTATTATTACCTCCAATGAGCAATACACCTTTTGTGGTGGAAACTGAGGCGCCATATGCCAGGGGTCTGGGCAGAGTTTGCTGGGAGAGGGTCCATTTTCCGTTCTCTAACCAATATATAGAATCGTACCATTCTTTTTGCCCGCCTTTCCATGGCATTCCGTTAGGAAAGTTAGCCCCGCCTGCTGCTATCACAATATTATTCTGTACACCTCCCATCATACCAGCGTATCCCAAGGAAATTTCTGAATTACCCAAAGGGGGTAGGTCAGACTCATAGGAAACTTTGATGTTGTTGGAGTTCTGTGAGAACATGAAAGGGTAAAAGAGCAGAAAGGCTACTAAGGAGAGTATGAATTTATAAATTTTCATATATAGTGTTTAATGTTATGTAAGACATATGTATTTTTATTTTGAACTGTTCATAGCCAACCCAGTAAAGTTAGTATGGGTTTGAAGCTTTATTGTAACCATTGGAAAATTCATAAGTACTATTTTATATTATGAATACGCTCAATTTGCTCCAAACTTTTCCAACATTGATACATCGCCCTAGGTACGTGAAAACATCCCTTCCATTTTCCGCCTTTAAGGTTATTCAATGGTTTCCCTTGTCTATTTAGATATCCAAACCACTCTCCATTCTCAGGGTCGGAGAAATTGCTCCAAGCATATTCGTGTACTTTTTGGAACCATTGCCACGTTTCTTCATTCTGGGTATGTTCGTAGGCTTTTGCCAATGCAACTAAGGTTTCTAAATGTACCCACCATAACTTTTGGTCCCATTCCAGTTGTTGCATGGGTTTGTTCAGGGCATCCATAAAATAAAAAATGCCTCCATATTCTTTATCCCAGCTGTATTCTAAAATATTAATGATAATCTGCGTTGCTTTTTTTATGAGGCCGTTATCATTATTTCTGACACCTATATCGATCATAAACCACATGGCTTCAATTCCATGGCCGGGATTTAATAGTCTTCCATTAAAGCTATCTTCAAGCTTACCGTCCGGTGTTACAAATTCATATATAATACCAGAATCTTTTTGGCAAAACACCTCCATCACCTCATTTACACTATTATTGATGGTTTTTTCCACTTCCTCTGCATCCAAGACATCTTCAAGTTCCAAAACTAAATTAGATAGTATCATGGGAAGGGCAAAGCCTTTTAGTGGGCGGGTATCTGTATTTTTCTCATAACCGCCCTTTGGGTTATCCTTTTTTCTTAGAATATTGTAATACGTTTTTTTTGCCAGGGATTTTATTTCTTCATCTTCCATGGCCGTTGCATATTGACTGAAAGCCATTGCAGCAAAACAGTCGGAAAAAATATTATAGGGTTGTACTAGAGGCTTACCTGACTTGGTAACGGCAAAATAGAAATTCCCGTCCTTGTCCATCCCATGATTTCTAATAAAATCTATTCCCAATTTTGAGATTTCTAACCATTTACTGTTTTTTTCCACCTTGTTATAGAGCATGGAGTACGTCCAAGCTTGTCTGCCTTGTAACCAAATAAATTTATCCGTATCATAAACGCTACCTTTAAGGTTCAAGCAAGTAAAATAACCGCCATTTTCATTGTCTAGGGAATGCTTTTCCCAAAAAGGGAGTATATCATTGAAAAGCGTATTTTTATAGATTTCCGAATATTTCATAATAAAAAAAAATATATGTTATACATAATGCTAATTTAGAGGTTTTTTATTATATTAGTGAACATTTTTACGTAAAAATGATATACTTTAAAATTCATTGTTAAATAACGGATAACAATATTACTTTTGTTGTTTGGTTAATTTAGTCCATAATTGAATATTTGCATTAAGCTTATGAAAAAACGCACAAAAATTGAGCCCATTGAAACATCTTCATTGGTAGATAAGGTAGAGGTCCGATTGCTGGAGTATATTAAACAAAACAAGCTTAAAGCTGGAGATCCAATACCGAAAGAGCTTGATTTTGCAAATTCCTTAGGGGTAAGTAGGACTGTGATTAGGGAAGCAATATTGAGATTAAGAACTTTTGGTATTATTGAATCTAAAAAGCATAGGGGAATGATTCTTACAAACCCTGATATTATGAACAATTTTCAGCGTATGTTAGATCCTACCCTTCTGGCGTCGGATACGCTTAAGAATTTATTTGAATTTCGCCTAATTATGGAAATGGGAATGGCCGACTTTCTTTTTGAACACAAAACGGTTAAAGATATGTTGGAATTGGAAGAAATTGTGGTATTGGAAGAAGAGACCTATTTCAATAAAGCGGTCTTCTCGTTGGACAAGGAAATTGCATTCCATGGAAAACTCTATGAAATGTCAAACAATGATACTTTAAAGAAATTTCAGGATCTTCTTCTTCCTGTTTTTGAATTTGTTTATATGAATAGTTCGGACTTATTGTCAAAGGAATATGAATATTCCAGTGGACAGTTTGTTACACATCGAATGTTGTTGGATAATTTAAAGGTGGGTACGCCAGAGACTTTCAGGACAGCTATGAGAAGACACCTTGAACCACATTTTGATAGAATATTTAGAAAATAATTTAATTCTTTATACCGATTGAACTAACCAATCAATAATTTTGCGAATAATAATTTCTGCTCTCTGCTTATTGTAATTTCTAGGGTCATCACCAAAAATTCCAAAAAGCACATTATCTGGGTCACATCTATGGTCCCCTTTACTATTTCCGTTAGGATCATTTGAAGGGAAAATTTCTTTCGAAGGTAAATTTTGCAATTTCACTAACTCTGGATGTATTTCTGCTAAAACTGAAGTCTCAAAAATTGCACCATGGTCGGCTTCCATCTCTACGGTTGGACAATCGCTAATGGAGAATATGGACAAATCTAAAGAATTCCGAATAATTAGCCAGTCTTGTTTTAAGGTGTCTAATGCTTGTAATTGTTTTAAAGAAAAATGGCCTGTAAAAATGACAACCTTTTGTACGCCGCTCGCTTCCAAACGGACCAAGGTAGTTTTTATTATTTTTAAGAATACGAGTTCTTCTTCTATAAGTATTGTATATGGGTGATGCCATATACTCCCGGACATGCCGTAATAGAAAGGAGGCATGACAAGTCCCCCGCTTTTATGTGCCACTTGTAAGCATATCCCATGAGAAGTTAAGCTATCTAGTCCAATAGGTAAATGTAATCCATGCCATTCAATAGCTCCCAATGGAATGAATACCAATGATTTTTGGTGTATAGCCTTGTCAATTTCCAAGGGATTCAACCTTTCAATTTGTAAATGTTTTAGAGAATTGGTTGCCATATATTTTTTAATTATAAAATTCGTGTTTCCACCTATAAGGTCTTAACATTTCAACAAGTTCACTATCAAATTTTTTTCCGTCAGAAATGGCCAGATTAAGGTCTACCTCGCGTTTGTTGCGCATACCTGGAATAACCACTGCCACTTCTTTTCGATATAAGGAATACCTTAAGGCCGCTTCGGCCAGTGTGGGGTAATATGGATTGCATAGTTTCTTTAAGTCTTCTACCCTTTGTAAAGTTTCCTTAAATCTATTGTCTCTATACATTAAACGTCGCTTGTCGTTTTTGTCCCATTCCATAATTGTATTATCAGTCCAAGTACCTGTCAATGCACCGGAATCCAATGGTACTCTTGTGATGATGGCTGTTCCTGTTTTTGAACTTTCAGGAAATAATAAGTCAGCGGGTTCTTGTTCAAACATATTGAACAAGACTTGTATGCTGTCTACTAATCCTTTTTTCGCCAATTCCAAACCCTGCTCAGGCCTAATATCGGCTAGTGATACCCCAATCTTATCTATTTTGCCTTCTTTTTTAAGGATAGTTAGCGTATTGAGCCATTCAAGATTTGTAATTCCATCTTCAAACCATAGGTGAAGTTGTATCAAATCTAGCCGCTCTGTTCCTAACCTTTTTAAGCTTCCTTCTATAATTTCTCGGATATACCAACTTGGATAGCAATCTTTAATAGAAGGATTATTATCTAGGTTTAAGGATTTACTTTTATTCATTATTGGGGTGATCTTGGTAGCCACATATATCTTCCCTGAACTCCATTGATCGAGTGCTTTTCCTATAACTTTTTCACTATGGCCATTTCCGTAGGCAAAGGCCGTGTCTACAAAATTCACCCCATTTTCAAAGGCATACAAAAGAGTCTCTATGGAATTTTTGTCGTCCACCTTTCCCCAGGTGCCTCCCAATTGCCAACCACCGAAGCCTATTTCACTTACCTTCCAACCCGACCTTCCAAATGTTCTATACTCCATACGCTCATTAAAAATTAAACAAATTGACTTTTAAATTTTTTTATCCTTGGCTAATTCTATTGCTAAATTCTTGGCATACTCTACATGAGCTGCTTTATCCTCTTGTGCTTTCTCAGCGTAGTAAATGAATCCCATGGCCTTTCTGGAACGTTCGCTTTGGTTGCCGTCGGCCCTATGGATAGTCAATGAATGATGGACAAGTAAATCGCCAGCCTGTGTTGGGAAAAAAACTTCATTTTCTAGGTCATTTGGGCAACCAAAATCCGTTATTCCCTGTGAAAATCCTAAGGTGCCCGTTCTGCCATGACTACGGATGCCATATCTATGAGACCCTTTTACATATCTAACACAGCCGTTTTCCTGGTCTACCGGTTCCAATGCCATCCACATTGTAACAGCTTCATTTGGGGAGAGCATAAAATAATAGCCGTCTTGATGAGGAGGGGTAGGTTGTCCAATCTTTGCTGGCTTATTGAAATACTGTATATTTTTGCCCACAACATTGTCGTCCAAAAGGATGGATGCCAATTTTTGAAAGCGACTGCCAAACATCATATCAAAAAAGAAAGGGTCATATGCAAACAGTTGCTGTAATTGCTTAAGGGTATCTTTATTAGTAATATCCTCATAATACACTTGCTTGGTGGGCATATCTTGGACCTTGGTAGCAATAAATTCTTGGATTTTTTTATTGACCATGTCAATTTCATCTTGCTGAAGGAATTTTGGGAATAGAATATATCCGTCACTTAAAAAATCTTGTCTTAGCTTGTTACTAAAGACTTTATCATTTAAATCATCCATGCGTTTCATAAAGTTGTGATTAAAATTATACGTACAAAATTGGGCAGATTAAGAGCATTATACTACAACAATATGATAGGATACTGCTACTATATTAACTTAATTGGCGTGAGTATTAGTTTTTTTGTGTTATTTTTGTGGTACTATGAAGCCATTATATCAAAAGATAGAAATTCATAAGGAACGCCTTTTTGTTATTAAAAATAATAAGGTTCCAAAATTTGATGGCCTCTTTCATTTCCATCCCGAATTCGAGCTTACCTACATTCATCAAGGAAGTGGGCGAAGCTTTGTTGGTGATCGGATGGTTACATTTAGTCGTGGAGATCTCTTCTTTTTAGGACCTAACCTTCCTCATTCATGGGAAAGTACATATTCAGTTCGCCAACCTTCCCAATCTTTGGTGATACAATTGAACAGTGCTTTGTGGAAAGGAGAATGGTTGGAAGGAGAAGAGCTTAGCGAGTTGAAGCTGCTTTTTAAAAAATCCTTGCGAGGTCTTAAATTTATAGGCAATAACAATTTTGCTATTGCTGAGAAGATGTTTCAAATTTCAAAGGGTTCTAAACCCATGCAAAACGTCATAGATATCTTATCCATTTTTGAGTCATTGGGGAGAAGTCAATCTTATGAATATATTGCTAGCCCTGCTTATTTGCCGGGCTACAGGGAAAATGATTACGTGAAAATCAATTTGATCTATAACTTCGTTCATTTAAATTTTAATAGAGAGATTTCATTGACTGAGGTAGCTAGCCTTGTAAATATGACTAATCAGGGATTTTGTAGGTATTTCAAGAAAATTACAAGACGGACGTTTTTTGTATATTTAAACGAGTACCGTACGGGCTGTGCTTGTAAGCTTTTGAATGAAGGCCAGTTTAATATCACCGAAGTAGGTTTTAGAAGTGGTTTTCAGAGTATTTCCAACTTTAATAAACAATTTAAAGTGGTGGTCGGCTGCAGTCCTCGAGAGTATATAAAACAACTAGGATAAAAAAAAACTGGTCTTGTAGTGGTTGATAGCCATCTTACAAGTCCAGTTTGTAATTATTTAATTCTATTCAAATATGGTATTTAAGATTTTGCTTTCCGTTTTGAAGAAGGTTTTTTCCATTTATCCTCACCTTCAGTTAGCCATTTTAAAGAGAAACTTATAAAAGGATTCTCCTTATAACCATCTTTTTCAAAAAACAATCCGATGTCCCCATTCTCTAAAACGGTCAAAGAGGAATAGGCTGAACCACCAGTGTAGATAGTTTTACCTTCAGACCAGGTTTTACCTTCATCATAGCTTATACGAACTGTCATATTTTCTCTTCCTTTTACCATCTTTGCATTCGAAAAGAGTAATCTATTTTTTTTAAACCCTTGCTCAATGGAAGTGTACCTTATTATACTGCCATTACAACCAGGATCTATTAGTCCTGGTTCTGGGGAAGAAGTCCATGTTTTTCCTTCGTCGCTAGAAATATGAGTATAACGCATACCACTTTTATTAACTCTAGAATTGATCATCCAGCGTCCATCGACTAATTCTACTACTTTAGATTCATTGGCAGGTTGTATAGGGGTGTCAATTAAATACCAAGATTTTCCATGGTCATCACTTGCAAAGAGGTGTAGGCCACTATTGAGATTTACCATAGTATGCAATAATTTCCCAGACTTGGTTTGAATTCCACGCCCAGACGTTATGAATTTAAAATCAGTTCGCCAATCCACTTTAGCTATCTGATCTGTAATGTCTTGCGGTTTACTCCAGGTTTTTCCATTGTCCGAGCTTTTTACGACATGAAAGTAATAGATATCACGCTCTTTATCCAAATCCATATAATTGTAAAACATAAATATCTCTTTGGTCGTCTCATCAACAATCATTGAGGGATCGGATACCGATTTCCCAAATGGTAAATCCACTACTGTTTCTATTGGTGTCCATGTGTTACCATTATCACTACTTCTTCTTATTACGATATTGATATCCTTGCTCCATTTAAGATCGCCACAGGAAGGCACTCTTTCATCTATGGCCGCAATGACATCTCCATTAGGGGCGGTTACAATTGCTGGTATTCTGTAACAGGCTACCCCTTCCGCCATGGATGAATTGAATAAGTCTTGATGCACCTTAACGCCTTCGGCAATTTGATGTGCCTTGTTTTGGGCCAATGCGAATGACCCGGTAATTAAAAATAGTCCAATAATAGCTTTTTTCATGTTTTATAATTTAATTGCTTAATATTCATATTTTTTGTTATTCATAAATATCCTCTAAATCTGTTTCATGAAGTTCTTCCAAAAACACACCTATGTTCTTAACGGAATGTTCAAAAAATATCTTTCCCTTTTCTTTGTTGGCATGTTTAGGGTTGCCAACACCCGTATCCTCGGTTACTTTGGTCCATTTGCGTTGTGCCTTGACCCATCCTTGTTTAAGTCCTTTTAATTTAAAGGATTTGGCTGATCCTGGTCCCGCTTCAGAAAGTGGTAAGACCAATTCAGGGTTCAAGTGCATCATTGCTGCGGTTTCTAATTCGCCAGCATGATCCCCAGGTTCCTTAAAATAAGCTTTGGAATCCAGACTGCCCCACCAATTTAATGCACACACAAACACTTTAGGGAACTGTAAGCTTAACTCTCTGATAATCTGTTTAAAATCGTTTCCCCCGTGGCCATTTACAATAACTAATTTGTTTATCCCGTGCGTGTCCAATACCTGTACCGTATCCTTTAAAATAGCGTACTGGGTACTCGGATTCATGTTTATGCATAGTTTTACATCCATTTGCCCTGTATTTACGCCAAATGGAATAGTTGGTAGGACCACCACCTTTGCTCCATTTTTCCAAGCCAATTTCGCACTTTCTATTGCTGCATTCTCAGACAAGATGTTGTCTGTGGCGTAAGGTAAATGGTAGTTGTGTGCTTCAGTAGCCCCCCAGGGTAATACCGCTACGGTGTATTCTATTTCCTTTACCGATTTCCAATTATTTTCTGCTAAAACGTACGGTCTTATCTTATTCTTCATAGGTACTATTTTGCATTTCCAATTCCGTGTCAATCGAACGGGACCAAGTTAATAACCCTTCTAACAACTTTTGTTTATAATCTGGTAGTTGTTCAGAGAGATCCTTGCTTTCCTGAACATCCGTGGATAGGTCGTACAATTGATAAGACTTGCCATTATCCATAGATATAAGTTTATAATTTTGGTCTAAATAGGCCCATTGTTCGGCATTCAGCGTTTTTTCCTGGTTCAATCTAGAGGGAAGGGGGGACCTAAATCCAATGGGGCGTTCTCTTTGTGTTTTATCGCCCATTAAAATTGATAAGACATCTTCTCCGTCTATATGTGCCTGCCCTTTCCAATCTACACCGCTTATTTCCAATAAAGTAGGAAAGAAATCGCTCGTTACCATTGGTGTGTTTATTGAAGCAGGAGATTTAAATTTCGCAGGCCATTCTACAATGGAGGGTACTATTATTCCTCCTTCCAATAATTCCGACTTTTTTCCTCTATAAGGCCCCGCAGAGTTTAGATCGTGTACGTAGGAAGGACCATTGTCACTACAGAACCAAATGATGGTATTTTCGCTGATACCCATTATTTTCAATTCTGCCCTTAAACGACCTATTTGATCGTCCATAGCGGATATTCCGCCATACCAATGCTGTTCTTCGGTGGTTAGGTCCTTGTATAGTTCTCGATGCTTATTACCTGCTACCACCGGGGTATGAACATTATGAAACCAAATTAGGGATAGGAAATTTTCTTGTGTTTCTACTTTTTCTTTTATGAATTCCAATGCCTTGTCCATTACAAGTTCGGCATCGTCACCCCCTGGATTATTGTCCAAAAATTGACCAGGACCGGTCCAATAGACGTCCCTCCACTTATGTCCTCCAGTTTCTTGTCCTTGGCCTACAGCCTCAGTTTGAATCATTTTATAATCTTCTTCGCCATAGTTTCCTCCAACATGATAATATGGATTGTAAGTGGGCATCATGGATTCTGTAGAAAATGAGACATCAAAACCGTTTTCCCAAGGTGGAGAGTATGTAGTTATGGGGCCAGGAAAATAACTCTGTTTAAAACTCTTGCTCAATCCGCCCACATGCCATTTGCCAAAATGGCCAGTAGCATATCCCTTAATTTTTAGCATTTCAGCGATGGTCACTTCATTTGGATGAATAAAGCCGTCTCCGGCCCAAGGTATCTTTACCCTATAAGGATGTCTACCCGTAAGAGCACTGGCCCTTGTAGGGGAACATACTGGAGCAGCAGCATAAAACCTGTTCAATTTTAGACCCTCAGCAGCCATTTGATCTAAATGAGGTGTTTTTACCGTTTTATTACCGTTGTAAGCGACATCGCCCCAACCCAAATCATCGGCCATTACCAATATAATATTTGGTAACTCCTCTGGTTGTTTAGGTTCATTTTCAGTAATAGTTTTACAGGAATTGAACCCAAAAACCAATATAAACATGACGGATGCGATTCGTAAACTTTTCATCTTAAAACAACTCGTTTATGTTTACCTTTTCAAAGTATAGTTCTTTATTCCCTTCGTACAGAATTCCGATATGATTTTCATCTATTACGGTCATACAGGAATAGCCGTAGCAGGAATCTTCGTAAAGTTCCAATTGATTTTCTGTTGGCCACGTAAGTCCTTGATCAAAACTTGTTTTTATGGTCATGTTTGCCCTACGTTTGTCATTATTAGGGTTGAAAAAGAAAAGTAGCTTCCCCTTTTTTGAATGATCAAAACTGATCAAACTGGCCATACACACTGGTTCTATAA
This sequence comes from Maribacter ulvicola, assembly GCF_900155985.1. GTDB lineage: Bacteria > Bacteroidota > Bacteroidia > Flavobacteriales > Flavobacteriaceae > Maribacter > Maribacter ulvicola. The sequence continues at coordinate 61,800 of NZ_FTMA01000005.1, read as the reverse complement.
GAGCCTTTCGTGAAGAATCATGATCCTCCCAAGTTTGTCCTAAATCCTTTGTAATGGCAACTGCCCTGGAGCCTCCACGATTATCACGCATATTTAGCATTAAGCTTTCATCGTCCAATTGCACCACCTGTGCTTCCGTAGTATTTGATCTCGCGCCTGTACCAATTTTCCACGTAAGTCCTGAATCTTTACTATAGATAATGGTGGAGTGTGGCATCCTATCCTTATCTTTAAATTGGGCGGGAAATACTAATGTTCCGTCTTTAAGGGTAATTCCTTTTCCAGGTCCTTGCAATAATAATTGCCATTCTGGCTTTTTTATTTGTGAGGTGATATTTATAGGGTCGGACCATGTAAGCCCGTCGTCTTCGCTTTTTACTAAAACGAACTGACTTGTTTCTTCAGGGGAAATCCCTGGTTTGGAGGCGTGCCAATTACGCTCTCCTGGATGTCCGTGAGCCCATACGGCTGCAACCCATATTGTTCCAGTATTTCTATCTACAAGAATTGAAGGGTCGCCAATACCATTTTCGTTTTGTGGTTTACCTCCATATTCACCCATATCCATGATTACTTTCATTGGTTCCCAAGTAGTCCCGCCGTCCGTACTGCGGCTCATACCAACATCTGCGTCCGCCTGAAGATCGACACTGCCTTCGTAACGATTATCGTAAACTGCAATTAAAGTTCCGTTATTGGTAGTTACCATGCCCGGAATTCGATACGTATCAACATTGTCCTGATTGTGCTGTCTTAAAGCAACACCTATTCTTTGTGCGGTTTGGATGTCTGTAACAGATGGTTTAAGGACTTGCCCATTGGACAAGGTGATAGAAACACTGTTTGCGCTAATTTTATTGGTCAAATTAACACTATCCTTTAATGCCATTGACAACCAAAAATAATTGTCCCCTGCTTGCAAAGGTTGATGGCCATCAATTTGAACTTTGAAATTGATTTCGTCGCTACTTCCAAACTTGGTTCCCGTTTCAAATCGAGGTTCTTTAAATGATGAATATATGTCTATATTGGTGATATTTTTCAGATCAGTTGTTCCTTCCAAATTAAAATCCATAGAAGAAACAATAATGTCGGACGTATCTTTTGGGATGGTCAATTTCATTTGGACAACCTTATTCTTATCTTTTAAGGTAAGTACAGGAAGTACCGGTTGACTAGCTTCATAGGAAAAATCCGAAACCTCCAAAATCTTTTTTTCTCCACAAGACAAAAGAACTATTGCCATAATGGAATATACCGCAAATAAATTAACTTTGTTTTTCATGATTATAAATTTACTACTGTTCAATGATTTGATAATTACTCCTATTTGATGTAAGGGGCTACTATTTTTTTCCATTTCTGGTATCCCTTAATGTTCAAGTGCAATCCGTCGGCTGTATATTTTGGTTTTAATGCTCCCTTGGAATTCCTGAATTTTTTATGAAGATCTATAAAAGCTACGTTCATTTTTTTAGAAAGCGCTTTTAATTCCCAATTCACAGAGACGATCAATTCTTGATTTTTCTTATGTCCTGAAAATTTATCGCCTACTGCCGGATTTACCGGAAGGATACTTTGCAAAAATACTTTCGTGGTCTCCGATTCATTTTTTATTTCAAGCAAAATTGATGTCACATGGTCGATCACATACGTTTCGGTCTTCCCCCTAGCAAGATCGTTGGTCCCGATAAGCAGGAATATTTTTGTCGGTTGGGAGGAGGTAATTTCCGATAATCGATTAAGGATTCCCGCCGTTACATCTCCACTTATACCTCTATTCAGTACATTTTTATTAGGAAACATCGCTCCCCAATCCCCACCTTCGGTAATACTGTTCCCTAAAAAGATTATTTCATCTTCGGTGTCGGGTGTCGCTTCAAATTGCTTCTTACGTTGATAGTAATGATCAGAATACTTTTGACAATTAGCCGAAAATGCGATTGCGAAAAATCCAAAAAATATTATTAGTTTATGTGTCAATTTTATTTTTTTTATCCTTTATATAATTATTGGGTTATCTTGTTCTAGATCAAGGAGAGTGAAGATATCGCCATTAATTGCCAGCAGAATTAATCTACCATCCCTAAGTTTGAAAATGTTGATGCAGGGAACCCATGCTTATTAATTAAGTTTCCATTTGTATAGGAGCTATATCCGTACCTAACATATCTGGGATTCTTAATCTGTTCGCTCCAAATCCTTAATACATTGTTATCAATTTGGGCTTCGGCTTTTACAAACACTTTATCCGTACCGGCAATTTCAATATCCAGGACAGCCTTCCCGTCACTGGTCCGTAAGCCCTCCGCATGTGAAAAATGTACTTCAAGAACCTTACTCTTAACATTGACGAAATCCAATAAAGGTCCTGAGTACGGGACGTTAATTCCATAGTTTTTTGCCAAGGCGATGTTGGACAAACGCTTGCCTAAGATCCACTTCGCTTTGGGATGTACATTTGTAGGATGGCCCACATCCGAGGACACCGCCATCCCTGTATTGGGAATGGACAACAATCTCCGTTGAGAATCTCTAAAGACGCCCCAATTAGGTCTTTCAATGCTACTCAATTGAACAAAGTTAAAAGCCAGATCGGGGTTGTTCCAATGATTGCGCCAATCGGCTACTAGCATTTTGAACAATTTGGAATGTAATTCCTCCCGCTCCGCGTTTGATTCTCCTTGATACCAAAGCACTCCCTTTATTGGAAAATCTTTTATAGGATAAATACCCGCGTCAAACAACATAGTTGGATCAAAGGGATGTCTGGCTTTAACTCCAAAGTCCTTCATGTTGCTTAAGTTTTTTACTTTTCGCTCGGATACCCATGGTTGTACCAACGGATTTAGGTTGGTATCATTTAATAAACTAATGGTTTCATGGGTTGTCTCCATAGCTTCCCTACTTATCCAGCTTTGGGTCGTAGCCCCACCCACCGCATTGCACACAATTCCTATTGGCACTTTCAATTCTTTTTGAAGGTTATAGGCAAAGGAATATGCAATAGCGGAAAAATTTTCCATTATTGAATCAGGGTTATTACTCCAACCGGATGACCTAAAATAATCTTTGGCATTACAATTTAACAACTCTTCTTTTGAAAAAGTATGGTTTGATGGGTGAGCTTTCCCATCCATTGAAAATAGAAAGATATTGGAATTTGTAGAGTCCTTTAAAATGGTAGATCCGTGTAGCTCCTTACTTAGCATAAAATCCATGTTAGACTGTCCGGATGCCAGCCAGACTTCCCCAATATAGACTTTAGAGATACTGGCATCTCCCGATTCCTTTGACTTTATGTTCAGTTTATAAGGTCCGCCAGCCTCTTTTGCAGGATATGTTACCTTCCATTGACCGTGCTGCGATACTTTTGTTCGTTTTGCTTCTCCATTAAATCGTACCGTTATATCGTCTAGAGCATTAGCTGTACCATTAATTACCAAGGGAACATTTCTTTGGAATACCATATTCTCCCCATACAACAAGGGTAGTTTCAATCCATCGTAATTTTCGCTAATAAAATGATATATTTTATTGGCGATAATGGTAGCGCCTTCCTTTGCAGGATGAAGGTCGTCTGCATAGTATTCCGGGAAGCGGTATAAAGGATCTTGTAGGTCGATGACTGCTGCTCCCGCCTGCTTCCCTATAGTGTCGATTTTCGCTTGAATTTCCTGATAATTTTCCCGCATCCCTTCTTCAAACCAGTGATGACCAGAAAAAGAAGGAGACATTTTACAGATTATAACTTCAGGTGAAGAAGGAAGATTTCTATACTCTTGAATTAAGTCTAAATAATCAGAGATAAACTCTTCCTTATGCGCTGGCCAATTATTATTCCCTTGATCATTAAGACCAAGATGAATAACTACTAGATTGGGTTGAAAAGACTTGGACTCCTCAAATATAGGATTATCCCAATAGGGCTTATGACCCTGTTTTAGTGCCGTTGCCCCTGGATAACCAAAATTGGCAACTTCATAATCATTGCCCAATAATTCCTGTAATTGCTCAGGATAAGCATTTCGCTCCCTTTCCTCTACCCGTGTACCATAGGTAACACTATTTCCCACGCAGGCGACCTTTAACTTCTGACTCTGCATAGAAAAAGTAACTAGAAGAATAAGCAAATAAACAATTCTCAACATAATACCGTTAAAATAATTCATCTTCAATAGGGGGCGAACTCTAAACCAATCAGGAAATTTAAAGTTGTTATACTTTTCCTAAGTAACGCGTAACCCCTAACGCGTCCAATTCAGTTTTGCCCTCCTCTATTTGAGCATCCGTAAGTGTAGTATGTGGAAACCTACTTGGCCCAAGATCTACGCCCAATGCTTTCATAAACGATTTTGCCGCACCGTTGAATCCGCCTTTGGCATTTAACACATCCACAAATTTCATGGATTTCTGCTGAAGGTCCGCTGCTAACTTATGATCATTGTTATTAAAAGCCTCTACTATCGCTAAGTACAACGGGGCTAAATGATTATAGGTACTCCCTACCCAACCATCTGCACCAAAAGGGAGGCTGGAAAGAAAAACTTCATCAAATCCAAATAGGATATTGGCGGAACCATTGTTAAATTCCTTGGAGTACTTATAGTCTATGAGATTATTATTTGTAAACTTAATACCTGCCAAATTTGGAATCTGAGGGGTGGCCAGTTCTAAAAATTCGACCATATTGAAATTTGCCCCTGTCAGTACAGGAATATGATAATAGTAAAATGGGATATTAGGGGCACATGCGGCAATTTCCTTACAATACTCCACCAATTTATGGATATTGGACAGTCTAAAGTAATAAGGAGCTAGAGCGGCAATACCGTCTACCTTATCTGCAGCATGCCTGGCCAAATCCTTGGCCTCGTTTAGGCTCGTATGACCTACATGGTCGATTACAAATAGATCGGAAGTTTTATTCTCACCCCAAGCACTTGTAATCTGTTTCCTTTCGGCTATTGACAAAGAAGCAAAATCACCTGTGGATCCGTTTATAAATGCGCCTTTAACCCCATTTCCTTTTAAGAATTCCGCATACTTTGGAATTACCCCTAAATTTAGCGAAGTGTCCTGATGCATGGGTGCATAAGTAGCTGCTATAAGTCCTTTCATATTTATTAGCATTATGTATTACATAAAGCGAATATATATATTAATTTTCAATGAACAATTTTTTTTTTGTAAAAAACTATTTTAGCAGAGTGGGATATGACGGAAATTGAGATTAAAACTTGTTAATATAACTACAGGTCTTAACGTTTTTCCAAGGTGATTTGTGGTGTAGAGATTTGAGTTAGATTATTTACTAATAGATAAGATGTTCGAGGGTGAGTTTTATATTAAACATGCAGCCAAAAAAAAATCCTGGTTGTTAACTCCCAATGTTGGTATTCCTAAATTAGAATTAATTTTGCATGGAATGAACTGAACAGGTAGAGTAATCTTGCTTGAAAGTTTTTCGGTATTGAGTTGGGGATTTACCATTGATTCTCTGAAATTGCTTGTAAAAATTGGACTTACTTTGAAAACCACATTCATAAGCTATTTCTGAAATATCTTTATTAGTGGTAAGAATTATTTTCTTAGCTTCTTCTATTCTAATCTCATTTACAAACTGGGTAAAAGTTCGATCCATTTTATTCCTAAAATAATTGCAAAATGCCGAAACCGTTAATTTGCCAATTTCCCTAGCAACATAGTCTAATCTAATATCCTCAGCAAAATGCTCGGTTACATATAAACAGATAGCATTTATTCTATCGCAGTCTTTTTTGCTAAAGTTGGCGGCATATCCTTCAATATTCAGGAATTGTCTATCATCGGATTTCTCTATGATATCTAAAACTGCCAATAGTGTTAAAACCCTATCAAAAGTATTCAATGAAAAAAGCCCTTCTAACTTTTGGGCTATTAGTTTTTTTGACCTTCCCCCTATAAATATTCCTCGTTGGGCTTCGTACAATAATTCGCCCAGGTGATTCAATCCCGTTTTCCTAAAAAAGGTTTGACCAAGGAATCCTTCATCAAATTGAACGACTATGGCGCGACTTCTCCCATTATTGTTTGCGACATTATACCAAGAATGAGGTATATTTTTTCCTAACAAGACTAGATCCCCAGCCTTATAGGTGCTAATATTATTACCAATAACCCGTCTTCCATCGCTTTCCAAAATATAGGTAAGCTCTATCTCGGGATGAAAATGATAGGGCACTTCAAAACGGTTCAACTCTATTTTATTCAACAAAAATGGAATCTCGTTCGATGGCACCAATTTCTGAAATATTGGTTTCATGGCATGTAAAGGAAATTAATGTTGGATTAACTGTAAATCCTTCGAATAAATAATTTTTTTAGTCACTCTTCAGTATAACATTCTTCAAATTTACGATAAAAAAACTCTTTTAATGGATATAATAGTAATATAGTGGAACAGTTGATCAATATAGGAGTCTATAAATAGAGACCTTTTAATAAACTTTGCAGGTAAAATCATGATAAATGAAAGTAAATAATAATTCTGACGATAGTTCCTATATGGGATATCTGGGTCTGCCCCCTTTTGTTAATTTGCTAAGTGTTAACGAGGCTTTGGAGAAAGGGCAAACCGCTGAAAAAAGTGTAAATCAATTAAAAAGATACCACTGGGCCTTCAAAAGATTGTCTCTAATTTTTACCAAAAGAATTACGGCAATGCCGATTTATGAGCTAAAAATGGCTTTTGGTCTTCACGCTCATTTATGTGCTGAACATGTGAATTCAATTCATGAGAGGGTTCGTGAAATGAGAGAGCCACCTTTTGGACTGGATACAGCTCCAGATGAAAATCTTGATTTATTTCTGGATGAAATACAATGCGCCCCATCAACCGAAGCTTTAATTTTAGGATTATATGAGAAGGCAATACCAGCCTTGGTTAGAGGCCTCGAAAACAGTCTTGAGCAAATCAACACTCTTTTTGAACATCCAACTTACCGGGTTCTAAGGTTTGCTCTTTTAGAAATGAAGGATATTCAACAATACGGAAGAAAAGCAATAGGCTGTTTGGTCAACGAAATTCACCGAAATGAATTATCAACATGGGTGAAACTCTTAGACCGATGTTTGGAAAACTGTGGCGACCTAGATGGGACAAAAACTCGATCGAATCAAGAATTAATACCTCATTATTCGAAAATACCATATAAATACGACCCAATTCCTCAACGTGATGAGCGGTTTTTGGACAGATACAATATGGGGGTCAATGCAGAAGCGTTCTTGTTGGATAAGGAACAGCCACCCTTTCCTAAACTGATAATGTTATATTTCAAGAGATTGAGGGAAATAGACGTTCCGGAAATGATGGCGAGTATTATAGAAGAAACAAAGGATAAACCATGGGATTATTACAAAGATATGATTCGTCAATTGTGGGATGAGACTAGACATGCCATGATGGGAGAACTTGGTTTTATATCCATGGGAATCGATTGGACTAAAATTCCTATCACTTGGAATTGGTCATATCAACTAAATACAAAGTGCAGCCCCATAGAACGACATGCTATATTATTCTTTATAGAACAGGGATTAATGCCTGCCAAGACCGGTAAACAGTATGAGTGGGAAGTGGCTTTGTCAACGGAAAGTAATCTAGCAAAATTGATTCAGGATTATGACTGGGCTGATGAAGTGCTGCACGCTAAAATAGGCCGTGATTGGATAGTTCCCGAAATAGGGGGGCAAAATCAGACTATGGAATTTGGAAGTCAAGCTTGGGACAAGGCTTATGAAGATTGGGGGAAATGGAAAGAGGAGGGACTGACGAATCACCAAAATTGGTGGCCAAAAGTATACTCGGATACCTGTGAGAGAATGGGGGTTGTACCCGACCCAAAAGTTTTAGCATACAATGTAAGTTATAAAGATGCCCGTGCAGATCAAAAAAAGGTTAAAAACAATTAGGTTCAATGCAAAAAAGATATAAAGTATTTAAAAAGGTGCGTGAGAGCGAACTTGTCTCCTCGTTGTACTTACGTTTGGAAAATAATGAAGCTCTTGCCCCTTTTAAGCCTGGGCAACATCTCTTGTTTAAAATTAAACCAGAGGGACAAGGACACTATATTCAACGGTTTTATAGCTTTTCTGAAGGGCCTGGAAAGGATTACTATAGAATATCCGTTAAAAAGGAATTGGCTCTCGATAATACGGAAAAGATACCTTCAGGTAAGGCTTCAACCTTGCTTCATGAGGTCATTCGGGTAGGGGATGTTTTGGAAGCAAAAGGTCCTATGGGCGATTTTTTCTTAAACTCCAAGGAGCAAAAGCCAATTGTGCTTATTGCAGGTGGTATTGGGATTACCCCATTGCTCAGTATGGTCAATGCCATAGTGGGATCTAAAAGTAATCAGAATGTCATATTTTTTTTGGGCGTCACTAATAGTAGTGATCATATCTTTAAGTCCCACTTAGAAAGCCTAAATAAAGAAAACAGTAATATTCAGATTTTTATTTGTTATTCCAATCCCTTGCCCTCGGATCAATTGGGTCTGGATTATGATTATTTTGGTTTTGTCGATATAGATTTTATAAAAAGCAAACTTAGTCATACTTTCTTTGATTTTTACGTATGTGGGCCGGCTATGATGATGGATTATATTACCGCATCATTGCGATCAGAAGGAATATCCGATGAAAGTATTAAAACAGAATCATTTGGTCCCGCCAGTGTTTCCTATTCGGCTTTATCGGATGAGGGCTTTAAAGAGAAGTCAATAGTCGTAACATTTAAAGTCTCTGGGAGAACTGTTGATTGGAGCCCTGAATATAATTCGCTTGTAGAGTTGGCCGAGGCCCATAATATTGATATCGATGTTGGTTGTCTCTTCGGGGATTGTGGTACATGTTTAACCGAAATTGTTGCAGGGGAGGTAAGTTATAATCATGCAACCATGATTCAGCCAGACCCTGGAACATGCTTGCCCTGTAGTTGTAAACCCAAAGGGGCTTTGGAATTGAAAATTTAAATAACCGCATATGAAAGAGTTAATAAACCAGTATAAAAATGGATTGCTCGAGGATGTTATTCCGTTCTGGTCCAGATATTCGTTAGACAAAGTTCATGGAGGCTATTTAACATCATTGGATCGTAAAGGAAATGTATTTGATACTGATAAATATGCCTGGCCCATTGGAAGGCAAATCTGGACTTACAGCAAACTCTACAACGAAGTTGAAAAAAAACCTGAATGGTTGGCAATTGCCCAGTCAGGAGCTGAGTTTTTAGTAGAAAATGGCATGGACGAGGATGGGAAATTTTATTTTTCCTTTGATCAACAGGGGAATTCCTTGAAAAAACCATCTAATATATATTCGGATTGCTTTGCTGCTTTGGGTTTTTCTCAATATTACAAAGCATCTAGAAATGCCAAGTATAGGACTTTGGCCAGAGAGGTATATGACCGAATTGAAAAAAGATGGAGTAACCCTAAACATATTTTTAATAAAGAAACAGGTATCCGTCCAATGATGGGTATGGGTAAACTTATGCTTGATGCTAATATGGCTTTGGAAATGGAAGGTGTTTTGGATAATGATACAATCATCAGTTTAAAAAGTAACAGTATCCGTAAGTTGCTAACACATCATTATGATGAAAAAGTGGAATTATTTTTTGAAAATGTGGCTCCAGATGGTAGTCATCCAGATACCGTAGATGGAAGGTTGATAGTACCAGGTCATGCTGTCGAATCCATGTGGATGATCATGGATTTGGCAGCTCAGACAAATGATATTAAAACTATTCAAAAAGCTACAGATATTACCATTAAAATGCTATCCTACAGCTGGGATGATCAGTTTGGAGGTATTTACTATTTTATGGACTGGAAAAATAAGCCTATGCAATGGAAATTGGATTGGGACCAAAAATTGTGGTGGGTACATAACGAAGCCCTTATTGCTTTATTGAAAGCCTTTCACCACACAAGAAGAGCCGATGTGTGGTCCTGGTTTAAAAAAGTACATACTTACACCTGGAAATATTTTCCGGATCCGGAATTTGGGGAGTGGTATGGCTATTTAAATAGGAGAGGTGAGGTGTTATTGGATTTAAAAGGGAGTTTTAAAGGTTGCTACCACTTGCCCAGATCTCTATATGAATGCTGGAAAACCTTAGAAAAAATAGCACATGACAATGATAAAAGCTAAAGCCATAATTGCTAACGGCCAAGGAACATTTTCCTTGGAGGATATCGAAATTGGACAACCACAAAATGATGAAGTCCTTGTGGAGATTAAAGCTGCAGGGGTGTGCCATACTGATTATGATTCTTATACCAAATGGAGACAACAAATGATCATGGGACACGAAGGTGCTGGAGTTGTTTTGGCTGTTGGAAATAAAGTAAAAACCACCAAACCTGGAGATCAAGTTATTTTAAACTGGGCGATTCCTTGTGGAAGTTGTTTTCAATGTCAGAATGGAGGTGAAAGTATTTGCGAGGTACAGTCTCCAGTTACAGGGCAAGGTAAACCTAATTTGGGGCACGTGCCTTTAAAAAGAACCCTTTTTAAGAGCAAAGGAGTTCAACGGTCATTCAACTTAGGTACCATGTCCACCCATACTATTGTTAAAGAGACAGCTGTGTTTCCAACACCTAATTTAATTCCTTTTGAGGTCGCTTGTATAATGGGCTGTGGGGTGATGACCGGGGTTGGTTCTGTCATAAATGTTGCCAAGGTCACAAAGGGTTCAACTGTTGTGGTCTTGGGAACTGGAGGTGTAGGCTTAAATGTAATACAAGGTGCACGAATATCTGGAGCGACGAAGATTATTGCAATTGATATAAATGAGGAGCGGTTGAAAATGAGTAAAGCTTACGGCTCCACTCATACTATTATAGCCGAAAAAATGGATGTTGGTTTGTTGAATTCGGCCATTAAAGTGAAGAAGCTAACTGATAATAGGGGAGCGGACTATTCCTTTGAATGTACAGGTGTGCCGTCTTTGGGTGCTGCGCCATTAGCTATGATTCGAAATGGAGGTATGGCTGTACAAGTAAGTGGGATCGAAGAGGAAATTAAATTTGATATGAATTTATTTGAGTGGGATAAAATCTATATTAATCCACTTTATGGTAAATGTAGGCCCAATAGAGATTTCCCTATGCTTTTGGAGTATTATGAAAAGGGATCCTTGTTGTTGGATAAAATGATAACACAAACTTATACTCCTAATAATTTAGAAAATGCTTTTGGCGATATGCTTTCAGGTAAAAATGCCAAAGGAGTAATTTTATTTTAGTGAAAAATATACCATATGATTATTAGGGAAATTAGTGTTTCCGATCCTAAACACGAGGTTGAGAACCTAAGGTATTTAACAGTTCAAAGTTCTTATCTTAAAGGGAGAGCAGATATCACTGTCTTTGTTCCTCCAGGAAATGAGCAGATTTCGGATTTGCCTGTAGCAATATTACTACATGGTGTATATGCTAGCCATTGGGCATGGACTAGATATATGAATGTCCATAATGTCGCCCTTGATCTTATCGAGAAAGAAGTATTGCCACCTATGGTGCTTGTAATGCCCTCTGATGGATTATGGGGGGAAGGGAGCGCTTATCTTGCTCATTCTGGTTTTGATTTTGAAAAATGGATAGGCAAGGACGTCAAAGAAGCTGTAAGACGAGTAATACGGCAGGTGGGCGATAAATCTAAATGGTTTATCTCTGGACTGTCGATGGGAGGCTATGGAGCCTTGTGTATTGGAGCAAAGTATCCTAATGTTTTTACTGCCTTTTCTGGCCATTCTTCAATTACAAATATTGAAGGATTTGAATTGTTTGTAGACGATGTGAATCCTTATCGTAAGAATAATGGGGATGGGTCTGTATTAGCCTGCCTATTAAAAAATAAGGATAAACTGCCTTCTTTTCGTTTTGACTGTGGGGTTGATGATCCGTTAATAGAACATAATAGAAAATTGCATATTAATTTGGAAAAGTACGGAATAGCTCATATTTATGAAGAGTTTAATGGAGGGCACACAGTGAACTATTGGAAAGAACATATTGTTAGGTCTTTACAATATTTCAATTCTTGGTTATGAGAATTATAGTTTATAGATTGGAAGTGGAATAGATAGGGATGTTTGCTAGTTAATGGGTTTTTACCACTTTCCAATTGAAGATATCACATTCATTATAAATATCAAAATCATAGTACTTCTTGATGTACAATATTTGCATTTGCTGATTTGGTATAATTGGTATTTAGGCAAAAGCAGAGGAGTCTCAACAAAAATGCTAAAAAGTCTTATGGGCTCTTTAAAGTTAAGTGCGAATGCAAGAGGACAGGAGATCTGAATGTTAATTATTTAAAAGTTATTTGAAGTTTATTGTATTATTAAAGTACATGTATACTTGGAAGTCAAGTTTGCTGACAGAAACTATCGTGAAAAAAATTCAGTAGTTTAGTTATGGGTTTACCTAGGATTAAAGTATAGCTAATTACTATGGCGGACAAAATATTTAATCTTTAATCATTGCCGATAACATAATGCAAATTAGTTTTGGATTTAAATTTTAAAAAATAAAGTAAGGGTTGAATCAATAACTTAATAAGGAAAATGAAAGCTGAACTTACCATAAAAGATAAGGTTAAACAGAGCAAAGGGTTAAAAATATCTAGGTTTAAACAACACATCAAGAAAACATCTCCCCACAAACACAATGGTTATTTCGAAATTATTTTCCTTACCAAAGGAACGGGGTCGCACACTATTGATACAATAGAATATAAAATTCAAACACCTACTGAAGTAATTCTTGCGTTAAAAAAATGAAATTTATAAAACTCGATGGCGAAGCCTATCAAAATTATTCATGGTAAATAAAATAACATAAAGTTAGCAGGTATTTATTTGTTGTGAAATGCTGTAAATTTTACCTTTACATCATCAGAAAGTAAGTCAATTTACTTTAAGTTCATTTAAAACACCGTCAACAAATCGGTCAACAGTTTATTTTTAAAAGATGTAACTGATTGATATATAAATAATTATAGGGGTAGGTTGTAATCCTGCCACCCCGACAAACCTAGCAGTAGGTTAAACTAAAACACTGTTAATCGTATGATTATCAGTGTTTTTTTTGTTTTTATGGGTTTTGTTTGATGTCAATTATAAAAGAATCATTCGAATCATTTCTAAATGTGGTGGAATTTTGACCAACTATTGTGTTTATGCAACTATTGTGGTTAATCTATAAAGGAAGAATTCTACGATTCTAACGCCTCTGAATTGTAATCTAAAAGCCTTTACTTTGGCATTAAAGGATTCTGCCACCACACTATCTCAATAATTACCTTTTCTGTTTATATTTTAGAGTATTATTAATCTTTTCTTCAACTTGGCGATCTAACGTTGCTCGTCTGTCAGTTTCGCGTTTTTCTTAAGCGGTAACTGTTCTTTCCCTTAGCGTTCAATACTCTCAGCTAATAGTGCAATACGGATGTAAGTTTATCCAATCCTCTGCATATTAACATAGCGCTTCTACATGCATAATTAATATCTACAACCTTTTCTTTAAACTCTACAGTGTAATTTTTTTCTTGACATTTTCAAAGTTTAATTTAACCTGAATCACACTATTAGCTTCGCATCCAGTTAAATATTATAAATGTATCTATGAGAACACTGTCAAGCTTGACTTCTAGAGTTCTAGAAAACTTACCAATAACACGTTGATCAAAAGTTTCAATTATTTGTTCAGAGAAAAACGTTTGCATATCAATTGGTTCTTTTCTTAGGAATAAGAACAAGTAAAATTAGATGTGTAGGGTGTAGAAAATATAAACTCTAGTCAACAAAGTAAATTATCGAATTTGTTTCTTAACGGGGATATAGAAGTGAATGAAAATAGTACGGATTCTCTTTTACCATCGGTATCTAAATGTGAGCCTAGGTCTTAACCATACCTAACTCTAGGTAATGCGCTACACTGAAAAAATTTTTACATGCTCACATGTAAAGTTTAATCTAACCATTTGGTGGTTTATGGTTATAAAATATCTATACAGTAATTCTCTAAATGTAAGGTTCTTATAATTGTATAGACAGATACGTAAAGCAGATTTTAGTTATAATTTATCGTTGACTCTTTAAATCATAGGAGGTAAGTACTGATGAAAATTGTGGATTTGCAAATTACGTGGTAATTGAGAGTTTGTACGAAAATGGATGCCACAAGTTTAAATTTTTTATCAAAAGCCGTACTAATGATAGCGATTAAATAGTGTCTTATTTTAAATAACTAAACTAAAGAAATATGAAAATACAAACAATGCTTGTGCTAATGGGAATGTTATTGTCTAATGGTTTAATTGCACAGGAAGCCAATGAGATTTATAATAAAGAATTGCATTATAATCTGAAAAACAATAGTTTAGCGATAGAAGGTTACGATCCTGTAGCTTATTTTACGGAAAACCGGGCTATAGAAGGTTCTTTGGATTATCAATTAGAAGAGAATGGTGTATTCTACCGTTTTTCCTCAGAGACCAATAAAAAAATATTTTTAAATAATCCAGAAAAATATGAACCGCAATATGGGGGATGGTGTGCGTATGCCATGGGTGAAAGTGGAGATAAGGTTACTGTTAACCCCAAAACCTTTAAAATTATAGACGGTAAATTATATCTGTTTTATAACCAGTTTTTGACCAATACGCTAAAAAGTTGGAATAAGAATGAAGCAACTTTAAAAAAACAGGCAGATGTTAATTGGATGAACACTCTAAAATTATAGGTTCAAACAAAAAATATAGTGGTTGTATGAACTCAGTTTAATGCTACGGTTAAGCCGTATTACTTTTTGGTAGCATCAATCGTATTTTAATTAAATGAGAGACGTTGAATTTATGAAATTATTGTCTGTATATAAGTTAACAATCTAAAATACGCTTAAGATTTACAAGGGTATTCTAGAAGTATTTAATTTGAAGAGAATCTTGTTCGCCTAGAATTTTAGAATAATATAGAAATCGATAAAATCCGCGGACAAAAAGTGTCACTACAATTTAAAGTTGAAAAGAATAAAGTTAGTGAATAAATAAACCAATTAAATTATAAATTATGACAAGAAATAAAATTACACGTATAGTAGTTTGGGTGCTTAGAATTACAGCAGCTATTATACTTTTACAGACATTGTTTTTTAAGTTTACGGCGCATCCAGATTCGGTCTATATATTTAGTACATTAAATATAGAACCATGGGGTAGGGTAGGCACAGGCATTTTAGAACTTGTAGCCGCCATATTATTACTTTGGCCAAGATATGCTTTTTGGGGTGCAATTACTGGAGTAGGAGTTATGGTCGGTGCCATATTTTCTCACTTATTTATTCTAGGGATTAACGTAAATAATGACGGGGGAGTCTTATTTACATTGGCTTTGGCTGTTTTTCTAAGTTGTATAATATTAGTTCTTTTGGAACGAAAGGTTTTACCTGAATATATACCGTACTTGGAAAGATTTAAATTTTTTAAGGCTTAATTATTTATGGAGTTACAAACAGGTTTAAAAACAATCTTCAATAGTTTAGAAGAGGTCTTGTTACAATTAAAGAAGCATGAGTATCAGCATCCGTTGAACATTTTATCCAATGCCAGTATTGGTCAGCATACAAGGCACATCATTGAATTATTTTTGGAGTTGGAAAAAGGATATTTAAAGGGCCAAGTAAATTATGATTTAAGGCAACGTGATTTAGAACTTGAATCAAACATTGATTATTGCTTAAACAAGATACAAGAAGTTAAGGTTGGCTTAGGAAAATGCGACAAAGATTTGAGTTTGGTTTATGATTGTGGAAGCGGATTGATTATAATGAAGACAAATTATAAAAGGGAGTTCATATACAATGTAGAGCATATGGTACACCATGAAGCTTTAATTAGAATTGGCTTGTCTAATTTTAAACATGTGAATATTCCAGAAACTTTTGGAGTAGCTTACTCTACACAAAAATTCAGACGAAAATGTGCACGGTAACATATATTCCTACTGAAAATGGAATTTTTATTACATCTAATAGAGATGAAAAAATAAATAGAAAACCGGCAAGCTTTCCTGTAACAGAAAAATTAGGAGAATCGGTTTTGCTTTTTCCTCAAGATGGGCAAGCAGGTGGAAGTTGGATTGCTTTGAAAAACAATGGGGATACAGGAGTATTGTTAAACGGTGGGTATGTAAGTCATACACCAACACCTCCATATAGAAAAAGCAGGGGGCTTATTTTTTTATCGATTTTACATGAATATAGTCCTATAGAAAAATTTAAAAATATAGATTTAATTGATATTGAGCCTTTTACTTTAATACTTTTTGAAAACAAAAATTTGTTTGAATGTAGATGGGATGGTACTAATAGACATGTGCTAAGATTAAATCAAAACAAAGAATATATTTGGTCATCGGCCACATTATATAGTAAAGAGATCAGTGGCAAACGTTCAGACCGTTTTAAAAACTGGAGGAGTCATACAACTATAGATATAGAGAGTATTTTGGCTTTTCATGAATTTAGAGATGATAATAGCAATATTGATGATATTTGTCTTGATCAAGGTTTGCTAAAAACTGTAAGTGTTACTAGCATAACTATTGGTACACGGGGGGCAGAAATGACATATAAGGATATGTTGCCGGATGTCAAAAAACGAAAAACAAGTTCTATTTCTTTTGATACTAAAACCCAATTATTATGAATTTCAGGAATTTGTTTTATAAACTGCGCAACTGGGAATTTTGGCCAATACAGATCATTTATGCGCCCATGATGTTTTATTGGTTTTACCTGGCATTTAAAGCTAAATCTTTTTTCTTTTTTAATACAGCAAACCCTTCCATTTATAATGGGGGATTTGCGATGGAATCAAAAAAGGGTATTTATGATCTAATTCCTGCAAATTACTATCCAAAAACTATATTGGTCACTAGTACAACCACAGGCGCTCTAATAAAAACATTAATAGAGAACAAAAAAATTACATTTCCAATTATAGCAAAACCAGATATTGGGCAAAGGGGGGTATTAGTAAAACTTCTTAATAATTTAGAAGAGGTTATTGCATACAAGAGAAAATTTAAGGTGAATTTTTTATTACAAGAATTTATCGATTACCCTAATGAAGTAGGTGTTTTCTACTGTCGGCAACCAAACCAGTCTAAAGGGTATGTATCGGGTATAGTGGGAAAGCATTTTCTAGAAGTCATAGGAGATGGGGTTTCTACCATTCAAGAATTAATAGAAAAAGAACCACGTTATTGTTTGCAGTTAAAAGTTTTGCAAAGGGATCAACCTATGCAATTAGATAAGATTTTGAAAAAAGGAGAAAGGTATACCGTAGTTCCTTTTGGTAATCATAGTTTAGGCTCAAAGTTTGTAGATCTTAGTCATTTAATTGATCCTGAGATCGAAAGATCCATCGACTTTGTTTGTAAACAAATACCAGGGTTTTATTTTGGTAGATTGGATATTAAATATCACTCGTGGAGTGATCTTTGCCGCGGGCAAAATTTCTCTATTATTGAATTGAATGGGGCTAAAAGCGAGCCTACACACATTTATGACCCTAAACATTCTATTCTATATGCTTGGAGCGAAATAATTCGCCATTGGCGTATTTTATACCAAATAAGTGTCCTTAATGCCCAGCGAGAGCAAATGTCACATTTATCATCTAAACAAGGATTTGAAATGATACGAAACCATTTTAGTTATATTAAATCAATTTCTTAATTGTAAAATGTGTGGCAATCTAATGTTTCATAAATAGTTGGATTATTTAGGGTAATTGGTAGGTAAATAGAGTAGTGTCTAAGTTTATAACTTTAAATCTTATTGTGGAAATTTAATAAAGCGAAATCATCTTAACTTATATTTCTGGTGTTAGATGAATATAGCGGTTTTCATAAGGTTAGGATGTTGCCATGTATTTTTGTTATAAGTTTAGGAATCTTAAAGAGATAAAAATCTTAATTGTAGTATAAGTTATGACCGTGATTATATGTTATAGTAAATGGTCTCAACTAAAATGTAGGTAACCTCTTTAAAAGTTTAAAAAAAGATGTATAAAGAGACGTTTCTTTAATTAATACCCCATATTATAAAAAGTACTAGTAGGGTAGTTGTTTTTAAAGAAAGCGTTATATGACCTGGCAGTATAGGGTTGTTTAGACATCTTAAACAGGGCTATAACCTGAAAGTAAGAAAAGAATATGACATATTTTTTTCTTCATTTTTTTTCTTAAAATTGAAAATGCCCTTACCATATGCTTCTCTACTGTATTTACAGAAACATTTAAATGTTCTGCAATTTCAACATAGGTTAACCCTTCATTTTTGCTTAATAAAAAGGTCTCTTTACATTTAGGGGGCAGTTGTTCTATTCCATTTTTTACCACATTTATAAGAAGGTCTATTTGATTGTCATCATGGGTTTCATAAAACGAATCCAAACCTTCAATATATTTTTTTTCTAAAGCAGATATGGACATCTGTTTTCTATACTGATCAATAAATTCATTGTAAACAGATCGGTACAAATAGTTTTTGATCGAAATTTCCGTGTTAAGTTTTTTGCGTTTTTGCCACAAATTGATAATAACATTTTGCACAATATCTTCAGATTTAAAATTATCTCTGGCAAGATTACTAGCATAACAACAAAGGTCATTGTAATGTATCTCAACTATATATGCATAAGCTTTTTCGTCTCCCTTAATGAGATTACTGATCAGCTTTTTCTTATTAATTTTTTTTTTCAAAATTTTTAATCTTTTCAAATGTAATTTTTTTTTTTCACAATGAGGGGTGGTGTTGCAGTTTCACTTCGTTATAGTAACGGTATCAAGCGCAAGCGATAAGACATTATGAACCAAAAGCCTTTTAAACAGAAAGTATCTTTGTCAAATTCAATAAACATAAAGCGCAATTAATAGTATGAATGAGGGAATTGAAGATATAATTATAAAATTTTTAACCAAGGAAGCAAATATAGACGAACTTCAAAAGTTAGAGCTATGGCTAAGTAATTCTGAAAATGAGGCTTTGTTTAACGAGTATATTAAGACTAATGCAACTTTAAATATAAGCGTTGGTAGGTATGATAAGAAAAAAGCGAAAGCAACTATTTTAAAACAAATTAGAAAAGAAAAATTCACTTGGTACGGTAGCGGTAATATACGCGTTGTCAAATATGCTGCGGCTATTTTATTTGGAATTGTTGCATTTAACTATTTCTATCAAGGTTCAGATAATATAGTTAATGAATCTGTAGATGGCACGGTAACCAAAACAGAAATTGAAATTAGACCAGGAACAGATAAAGCTACTTTGCTTCTTGAAGATGGTTCAAAGGTTGAACTGGAAAAAGGGCAAACGTATCAAACGAAAAAGATAAAGAGTAGCGGTAAGGAATTAGTATATACCAAAGATGTTAGTACAAAAGAAATTAAATATAACTATCTGACTATACCTAGGGGAGGTCAATTTTTGTTAAAACTGACAGATGGTACTAAGGTGTGGCTAAACTCAGAAACTCAACTGAAATATCCGGTGAGTTTTGTTCAAGGAAGACCAAGGACGGTAGAATTAATATATGGCGAAGCATATTTTGAAGTTACGCCAAGTTCAGAGAATAATGGAGCAAAATTTCAAGTGATCAATCACACCCATAAAGTTGAAGTTATTGGAACTGAATTTAATATTAAAGCATATAGAGATGAGAAAAGTATCTATTCTACCTTGGTTGAAGGTAAAATAGATGTTATGAACCATTCATCAAAGAAGAGCTTAATTCCTGGACAACAATCTAATTTCAATATAGAGAATAATTCCATTTCCATAGCAAACGTTGATGTAGAAAGTGTGACTTCCTGGCGGCAAGGGCTTTTTGTTTTTAAGGAAAAACCTTTAAAAGATATAATGAGGGTTTTATCTAGATGGTATGATGTGGATGTTGTTTTTGAGGATAAAAAATTAGAAACCTTAAAGTTTAGGGGTGTTGTAAGTAAAGATCAGGAGATTGAGCAGATTATGTCAATTATAAAATCAACGGTTATTAAGGATTATGAGATAAAAGGAAAAACCATCATTTTAAGATGAATTATAAATGGTCCTATAGCTAATTATCTTTAAAACTTTATAAAATAGTAATCACTTAAAATAAGAATTGCCAATGAAATAAAAATATAGACTATAAAAAAAAAGAAGGACAAGGTTTTACCGGTCAAAGTAATAAACCTTATCCCCTAAATTCTATTATTGATTTATGAATAAAGTATAAACAACCAATAACTAATCAAATTTATGAAAATTAAACAAACTAAGCCCTGCTCGCTGTTTAGAGATAGGTTTTTAAAAAACATTATGAGAGTATTTACCTTCTTGTTTTGTACAGTAATATTCGCTTCTGTTCCAAACAGTTTATTATCCCAAAACGCTAAAATACATATAGAAGAGAATAAGTCAATAACCGTCGATGAGGTGTTTGACCTTATTATGAACCAGACAGACTACAAGTTCTTTTATGAAGAGGGTATGTTTAAGGACTTTCCAAAAGTACAGTTGAAAAAAGGAGTTGTTAAAGCAAATAAACTATTAAGTAGAAGCATATCTACTGGCAATCTAGACATCACTATAGCAGAAGGTAATGTTGTTTTGATCAAGGAAAAACCCAAAAATCCAATAAAGCGGGTGCAATATATTGTTAGTGGAAAAGTAACAGATGTAGAAGGTCAACCACTACCGGGGAGTAGTGTTGTAGAGAAGGGTACCACAAATGGGACACAAACAGATTTTGACGGAAATTTCACATTGAACACAGCAGATGATAACGCTGTATTGGTTATTTCTTATATAGGTTTTGCCGCGCAAGAAGTATCTGTTAAAAATCAAATTGAAATAACAGTGGTCTTAAAGGAAGATGCTGCTGGGCTTGATGAGGTAGTTGTAATAGGTTACGGAAAAGTTAGAAGAGAAGCTCTCTCAGGTGCAGTAGGGGTTTTGAACAATGAAGTTCTTGAAGACTTGCCTCTAACAAATTCTATTTCGGGCCTACAAGGTAGATTGGCTGGAACCGTAATAACCAGAACTAATGGACGACCAGGAGAAGAAGGACTTAATATTAGAGTTAGAGGCGCATCTACAGTTAATGGGAATAACGCTCCCTTGATTATCGTAGATGGTATACCTGGGTCATTATCTGATCTAAACCCCAACGATATTGAAACAACAACAGTGCTTAAAGATGCATCAGCGGCAATTTATGGTGCGCGAGCTTCTAATGGTGTTATTTTGGTTACAACTAAAAAGGGTAAATCGGGAAAACCAAAAATTAATATCAATTCTTCTTATTCTGTAAAGAGACGAGCAGATTTTTTTGAGCAATTAAGCTCTTATCAAATAGCGACCATGAATAGGGAAGCTCGTGATAATGCAGGTGGCGGTGGTGAGTTTTCTTTAACGGATGCTCAAATTGAGGCTATGCGCAATGAGACCGGTGAACCAATTGAGATTGGTTATGGAACCGTTTATGCCAAAACTTGGGATTATAGTGATCTGGCATTTCAAGATGGTTCACAGCAAAACATAGATGCTAATATTTCAGGTTCTACAGATAAACTATCGTATAGAACATCTTTTGGCTTCATAAAAGAGGACGGTTTACTAAAGCAAGGTTCAGATGATAATCAAAGATTAAACTCACGGGTCAACATTAGTTATAAACCGTTAGACAGATTAAATATAGATACTAGATTGGCTATTTCTAGGCAGCGTACCAGAAGTCCTAATCAAAGTGGATTAGGGCAAATTTTGAGAATATTTCCATTCATGACTCCTTATACTGCGGCAGACCCTACTAAATATGCTATTACGCAAGGATTTAGAAGTCCTATGCAAAGACATGAGCAAGGAGGAACAAACACTTCGTTAGATACCCGTATTGAGGCTAATGCAAAGGTAGATTATGAATTATTGGATAATTTTACTGCTACGGGCCAAGTAGGTTCTAATCTTAGATTTAGAGAATTTAATAATTTTACAAGGACAATTACTACTTGGGATGAATTAACCGGGGAATCTGCAGGAACCTCTAATGACCCAAACACTGGTTTTGAAGGTTTTGGCAAAGAGGTTTATGCAACACTAATAGGATATTTAAATTACAATAATACATTCGCGGGGGCTCATAATTTAAGTGTAACTGCAGGTGCATCTCATGAGCAATTTGAAGAAAGTGGGTTTTGGGCTCAACGTAGGGGCTTTCCCAGCAACGATTTTTTCTCGCTAAACTTAGGTGATAGTGAAGCGCAAACAAATGGTGTTCTAAATGATGCTACTTGGACCATTCGTTCCTTGTTTGGTAGGTCTTCTTATGTGCTAAACGATAAGTATATATTCGATTTTAATATGCGATATGATGGTAGTTCTCGTTTTTCTAAGGATACGAGATGGGGACTTTTCTGGGGAGTATCTGGAGCTTGGCAATTAGGTAGAGAGAAGTTTATTGAAGATTTAAATATTTTCGATGCTCTTAAATTAAGATTTTCATATGCTGAAACTGGAAACCAAGATGGTATTGGTTTATATGATTATATAGGCACAGTTACTATTAATGGAGAATATCCGTTTGGTAATGGTGCAAGAATAGCCGGTGCCAATGTGGGTAACCTGGTTGATCCTACAAGAACATGGGAAACTCTTAAGACTGAAAACGTAGGGCTTGATTTTAGTATTTTAAACAATAATCTGTCCGCTAGTTTCGATTATTTTATTAAAAAGAACGAAGATATGTTGGTGCCGGTTAACGTACCATCGTTATTGGGTTCTCCTGCTCCCAGCGGTAACAACGGTTCTTTAGAGACCAAAGGGTGGGAACTTAGTCTTAATTGGCAAGAAGATATAGGGGAACATTTTTCTTATTTTGTAAACGTAAATGTAGGAGACGCTAAAAATGTTGTAACGAATTTTGGAGGACAAGATACTTATAACGTTGGAAGAGTTGGTGTTCGTGAAGGTTATGCTATAGATACTTATCATGGCTGGGTGTTTGATGGTATTATACAAAATCAAGAAGAACTAGATGCTTATAGTGGTTTGGAGGGTGTTCCTTCAAATATAGGAATAGGTGATGCTCGGTACAAAGATGTAAACAATGATGGTGTAATTAGTGTTTTTGGTGAAGATGGAGAAAATGGTGATGTGGTACCGCTAGGAAATCCTACACCTAGATACAATTATGGAATAAACCTAGGTTTTAATTATAAGAATGTTGAATTTTCAGCTTTTTTACAAGGTGTTGGAAAAAAAGATATTTTTTTAGATGGAGATTGGTCTGCACCATGGTTTCACCCTTGGCATAAACCAGATTCAAGATTTTGGAACACCACTTGGAGTCCTGATAGAACTAATGCAAAATACCCACGTTTAAGCCATTCAAGTATTCGCGGGTGGAACTATAATAAAAGCACCAACACTTTGCTTGATGCTAGTTATATCCGTTTAAAAAATTTAACCGTAGGATACAATCTTCCAAAATCCGTTATCGACAAGTTAGGTTTAGCTAAACTAAAACTTTATGCTACCGGTTTAGATTTATGGGAAAAACATAATTTGGGAGGTGGGTTTGACCCAGAATCACTTACAGCAACCCAAACCGTTCCGCAAGCTTATCCATTTTCAAGACTTTATTCATTCGGGGTAAGTATAACTTTTTAAATAAAATATATAATGAAAAGAAATATAAAATACTCAAAGAATTTTTATTGGGCTGTAATCTTTATAGTAACCTTAGTTTTTTCTTCTTGTACTCAAGAATTAGACCTGGCACCAAGAACAAGTTTATCAGAGGTTAGTTTTTGGAATACTCCAAATGATTTTAAATTAGCTACAAACCGTTATTATAACACCCTATTACCACAACATGGATCAGGAGGTGAAGATAATAATTCTGATATCACATACGGAAATGGACAAAATGATGTTAGCGCTGGTAATCTGTTGACATCTGCAAATGATGGTAATTGGGATAACAGCTATCAAGAGTTAAGGCAAATCAACACCATGTTGCAAAAGGCTACGGAATATTCAGGAGATCATACTGAAATTGCAGTTTCGGTAGCAGAGGGTAAGTTTTTTAGAGCGTATACTTATTATAATTTAGTTACACGTTTTGGAGATGTTCCATATTTTGACAAACCCCTAAAGGGTGAAAAAGATGAAAATTTGTTTACCCCAAGAACCTCTAGAGAAACGGTAATAAATAATATAATCACAGATTTAGATGAAGCAGTTAAAGATTTGCCTTTACAAAGTGAGTTGGAGGGAACGGATGTTGGTCGTATTACCAAAGGTGCCGCATGGGCATTGAAAGCCAGAGTCACTTTATTTGAAGCTACGTGGTCTAAATATCATGAAACAGAAAGTAATGTAAATGATCTTTTAAATCAATCTATAACGGCTGCACAAGCAGTTATAGAAAGCGGGGAATATGAATTGTTTACCTACGCACCTGCGCCAGAAGATAGTTATTTGAATTCTTATTTAATTACAGGGAACGACTCTAAGGAACAGATATTGGCCAGAAGATATTTTCCAGATGTAAGAACACATACATTAGGAAACTGGGTATGCTGTAATGGTACAAATGATTACACTAAAAAATTGGTTGATATGTATACGGCTACAGATGGTTTGCCCATAAGTATTTCTCCTTTATTTAAAGGTTACGGAACCATATTGTCCGAATATGAGAACCGTGATCTAAGAATGACCAATACTATAGCAATACCAGGAGGATTTCACATATCTAGAGAAAACAGGGAAGGCTTGGATGCTGTTTATCCAAGCCTTACTACAGATGAAGAAACTGGCTATAAATCACGAAAGCTTGTAGCCATTGATGAAGATGGAATTTCAAATAGAGCTTGGGAGTTTAAACATGTCATAAAATACTCTGAGGTATTGTTAATTCTTGCAGAAGCACTATACGAGAGAGATGGGGCTATTTCTGATACAGATTTAAATGCTACTGTGAACTTGCTAAGAGCTCGTGGTGGCGTAGCGGCATTAACGAATGAATTGGTTACAACCAATGATTTAAATATGTTAGAGCAATTAAGAAATGAAAGAACCATAGAACTCGCTTCAGACGGTTATAGACTTTTAGATCTTAGAAGATGGGGAACGGCTGAGATTGAATTGAATAAAGATATTAAAGGAGTGAATATTGGAAACGGATCATGGGATGTGGAATATCCAGGTGTAAGCACTATGTTTCCAACTGATGTTAATGGATTTAGAATAGTAGAAGATGCAGCTACTAGACAATTTGGTGAAAAAAATTACCTTTTTCCAATTCCAACCCAACAAATTCAATTGAGCAATGGAACTCTTGAGCAAAACCCAGGTTGGTAATAAACTCACACGTCTTAGTTAAATAGTATATTTTATTCTGTTGAGTCTTTCATATGTTTATGAAAGACTCAACTTTTTAATTAACGCTATTTTTTATTCTTATGAATAATAGAATAAATACGATTATTAAAGTAATACCGTAATGGCTTATGAAAAAGCCAGGATAAAAACAATAAGAGCATACCATAATAATGCCTTCAAAGAGGGTTATAATGGAAAAGAAAAAATATAAAACCATAATGGAGAATAAAGTAAAAACCCTATTGGTAATAAGCCTTTTTGTAGGGGCTGTCACTTTTGGGCAACAATTACATACGGTGAAGATAGCATCAGGTGACTCTAAGCAGGCTATAATTGAAAAGGCGTCAAATTTAGTTCCTACACTTAACCAGTATAATTACAAAAAGCTAGAATACAGCTGCTTTGTTCACTTTGGTCTCAATACCTTTACTGCTAAAGAATGGGGAGATGGTTTTGAGGATCCCAAAATATTCAATCCTTCTGGCTTAGATACGGATCAATGGTGCCGCGTTGCAAAAGAAGCAGGTATGAAGATGGTTATGATTACCGTAAAACATCATGATGGTTTCGTATTATGGCAATCACGTTATACACAACATGGTATTATGTCTTCACCTTTTCAGGATGGTAAGGGAGATGTGTTGCGCGAACTTTCAAAATCATGTAAAAAATACGGACTAAAAATGGGGGTATACCTATCGCCCGCCGATCTGTATCAAATTGAAAATAAAGCAGGGCTGTACGGTAACCTAAGCGAGTACTCTGAGCGTATTATTCCTAGACCTGTAAAAGGACGCCCATTCAAAGATAAGCGTACGTTCAAATTTGTTGTAGACGATTACAACGAATATTTCTTGAATCAGCTTTTTGAACTTTTGACCGAATACGGACCAGTCCACGAGGTATGGTTCGATGGTGCTCACCCTAAGCGCAAAGGTGGTCAGAAATATAATTATTTGGCGTGGAAAGAGTTGATAAAAACATTGGCCCCTGAAGCTGTAGTTTTTGGAAAAGAAGATGTACGTTGGATAGGAAATGAATCCGGTACAAGTAGAGGTACAGAGTGGGATGTCGTCACTTTTGAACAAAATCCCTCTCAAATGAATATGTTTCCAGATATGCATGGTGATCTAGGTAGCAGAGAGCAGCTTTATAAAGGTAAGTATCTTCACTTCTTGCCGGGCGAAGCAGATACCTCTATTCGTGAAGGTTGGTTTTATAGAAATGATGGAGAGCAAGGGGTTAGAAGTGCAGATGATGTGTTTGATATGTATGAAAGATGTATTGGTAGCAACACCAATTTACTTCTAAATATTCCTCCTAACAGAGACGGATTGTTTCCGGAGCGAGATGTAAGATCCATATTGGAAGCGGGTAGGCGTATACAAGAGACTTACGATATAAATGAGATAGCTAACGCTAAAGGTGAAAAAGCACTGCTTGATGGAAATGAAAACACCTATGTACTAGCTGAGAATGGAAAAGGAACCTATGAATTTAAACTTCCGGCGACAAAACTGATCAACAGGTTTGTTATTCAAGAAGCTATACAATTAAAAGGTCAACGTATAGAAGAACATGCAGTTGATGCTTGGTTAGATGGTAAATGGCAAGAAATAGCTAAAGGTACTACTGTTGGCTATAAAAGAATTCTTCGTTTTTCTAAGGTGCTTACTGATAAAATGCGATTACGGATTTTAAAAGGTCGTTCAACGCCATCCGTATCAGCGGTATCAGCTCATTATTATGCTCCAAGACCTCCACAATTGAAATTGAGCCGTAATTTGCAGGGAGAGGTAAATATAGCTCCGCTCAA
The DNA here is from genome assembly GCF_900155985.1 of Maribacter ulvicola. Taxonomy (GTDB): domain Bacteria; phylum Bacteroidota; class Bacteroidia; order Flavobacteriales; family Flavobacteriaceae; genus Maribacter; species Maribacter ulvicola. The sequence continues at coordinate 34,485 of NZ_FTMA01000005.1, read as the reverse complement.
AACTGATTTTGATTGGAAAGTTGAAAAAGACGTAGAACAAGTAAAAGTAGAAAATACTATTATCCGTTATACCCTTGATCTAAGCGAACCAAACTCAAGTTCAAAAATTTTCTCTACTCCTTTTTATTTAAAATCGGGTGTGGTTAAAGCACGGGCCTTTAATAACAATCAAGAAGGACCTATTACAGAAAAGGAATTTGGTATAGTAAAGAAAGATTGGATCGTCAAAGGTGATGCAACCGATAAGAAAAAGAATGCAATAAAAGCTGTGGATGCTGATTCAAATACGTTTTGGAATTCTGGTACTGGAAAGCCTAACCTGACAATTGATCTAAAAACTAAGAAAAGCATTACAGGATTTATTTATACACCACCTATAAACTACAAAGAAGGATTAATAGAAAAAGGGTTGGTACAAGTAAGTCTTAATGGTAAGCATTGGAAAAATGTTCAGGAGTTTAACTTAGGGAACTTAATCAATGATCCAATGCCAAGGACCGTAAAGTTTAACAAGTTTGTAAAAGCACGCTATATAAAAATAATGTTGATTAATGGTGCAGGTGGCAGTACATCTGCCTCAATTGCAGAGATTGATATTTTAGAACAATAAAAATCTATCTTGGATGTATACAAGTTAAACTTTAGTATAGTTTATGTTCATAGGTATAAAATTATTGGTCTGTTTTTTGTTCCAATTGATATCATATTCTAATAGAGAAGATTGAAGGGTAACGGAAGTAAGGAATAACCAATGATTTTAAGCTATTATCTATACGAATAATATTCAGATATTAGGGAGAATTATTTTAAAAATAGTGTTATCTATAATTTATGATAAACGAGAATTAAACGCTCTTACACCTACCTGCTGGTCAGGTAGGCTTTCGTGAAAATCTAAATTTAATTTTTCACAGTATTTTGCTGAGGTTGTTTGCAGAAGTTTATCATTATAAATTAAAGTTTGTAAAAAATAAATTTTCATGTTTAGAAATACAGAAGAGGGGCTCACTTTTAAGAAATTTAACAACAAAAATAGCAGATTATAAAACCTGAATCAACAAGTATGGGAGCCAAAGATAAAAACTGGTCAATCGATGTTATTTTACAGGGTATAGGTGGATTTTTTTTAAAAAATATGTTGTTCCGGATATTTATTCTGGAACGGAAAAAGTATAGCAATGAAAAATGTTATCAGATGGTGTGCTCTTGTACTTAGTTCGATGGTCAGTTTGCACTCGTACCCTAAATAGCAAATGAGAATTTTTAGAACCCCTTGTTTACTTTAACAAATTCATCCCAAACAAATATACATTTCAGAAATGATTCACAAATATTATCACAGCATTGGACAGAACACAAATCTTTTGATAGGAATGGTCGTTGACACAAGAGCGATTGTGCCTTAGGCATATGTAAAAGCTTTAAAGACATTTGGCGACAATATAAATAAGAGATTTAAAACGAGTTTGGCTGAAACGAAAGGGCTAGGATACGAGTTGATATGGAAGTTTGATATGCCAACTACAATCAACCATATCATGATTATGGAAGACATTCAATATGGGGAGCTCATACGTAAATATAAGGTAGAAGGAAAAGTAAACGGAGAATGGAGAATATTGACCGAAGGAGAAAGTGTAGAACATAAACGCATACAGAAATTTGATAAGGTGGAAGTAAGAGGTATTAGATAGCGTATTTCAAAATCATTTGTTACACCAAAAATCAAAAAAAATATAGTTAACAACATATAACCATTAAATAATATATTTAAAAAAAGATTAATTATGCAGAAAAGTTACGTCAAAGGATTTTTTACATTTATACTACTATTGACCTCTCTAGGTGGACATGCGCAGAGAGAAACCATTCCTTTATTAGATGGATGGAAATTTCATTTGGGCCATAGCAATGACATTCAAAAGGATTTTGGATTTGGTACAGGTACGAAATTACAATTTGCAAAGTTGGAACCCTTTGGCCATGGTTCCCATGGCATTCCTTCCACTTCTTTAACTTTTGATGATTCTAAATGGGAAACTGTTGAAGTTCCTCACGACTGGTCCATTGGCTTGCCTTATGATAGTTTGCAAAACCCTGAAATGGGAAACCGATACGGTTACAAACCTGTAGGTAGAGAATATCCGGAAACCTCAATCGGATGGTATCGTAAAAAGTTCAATGTTAGCGAACAGGACAAAAAAAAGATAATAAATCTTAGATTTGATGGTGTTTTTAGAAATAGCATGGTCTGGGTCAATGGTTTTTTCATTGGAAGAAATTGGGGTGGCTATAACGGGTTCGAAATGGATATTTCTGATTATCTGTTGTTTGGTAAGGAAAATATCGTCAGTTTACGTGTAGATGCCACCTTGCATGAAGGTTGGTTTTATGAAGGAGCGGGGATTCAAAAAGAAGTGTACCTTATTAAATCCAATAAGGTACATATAGATAATTATGAACCGTACATCACAACTACAACTTTACCCAACGGAGATGTAAAAGTGGCTATTGAGACCAATGTGATCAATGAAGATTTTGAGGATTGTAAAGTTTCACTTATGATACAGGTGTTAGACCCGTGGGGCAAGGAAGTAGTGTCCGATGTTTCCAAGTTGGTTCAAATACCTTTGAAAGAAACTTTGAAGGTCAATCAAAAAGTAATTGTTCAAAATCCAAAACTGTGGACGCTCTCAGAGACCAATCGCTATACTTTGGTCAGTACACTCAAAAGGGGAGAGTATATAGTTGATCAAATAAGGACTAAGTTCGGAATTCGTTCCATCCACTTTGATGCCGACAAAGGCTTTCATCTCAATGGAAAACGCGTCCAGATAAATGGTGCATGCGTTCACCAAAACTTTGCTGGGGTCGGTTCAGGTATTCCAGAGGCCATGCACTACTATCGATTAAACTTGCTTAAGGAAATGGGAGTCAATGCCGTTCGTTCCCATTATCCATTTTCTCCCAAAATGTTGGAGGCTTGCGATAGCTTGGGCATTTTGGTGATGGATGAAACCAGGGCTACTGGAAGTACCAAAGAAAGTTTAGAACAACTTGAATCTATGATTTTAAGAGACAGAAACCATCCCTCGATATTCATGTGGTCAATGGCCAATGAGGAAGGTGGTACACAACGCAATAGCATAGGAAAACGGTACATGCGTACAATGGTTGCCCATACCCATAAACTTGATCCATCGAGGCGAGTGACAGCTGGAGTGAATGCATGGGGAAGCAAAGCTGATTATGGCTTTGCTGAGGAAATAGATGTGATGGGCTTCAACTATAGTCTTGAGTTTATTGACCAATACCACAAAGACCACCCCAATCAGCCTATTATTGGTACAGAGGTGGGCAACGCTACCGTGACTAGAGGGGTCTATGCCCTAAATAGTGAAGGAATAAAAGTTGAAGACGGTATTGGCGGTTACTACACACCCGAGGGTGATTTCGAGGAAAACAAAAAGTTTGACCAACATATTGCTGCCAATAATGTAAAAACCAATTCCAGTGCTTATAATGCTGTTAAGTTTTATGCGTCCAGGGAGTATTTGGCGGGCAGTTTTTTGTGGACAGGTTTTGATTACCATGGTGAAACGTGGCCCAGTAGCTATCCAAACAACAGCTCTCAGTTTGGTGCAATGGATATAGCTGGATTTCCAAAAGATATCTATTACTATTATCAGTCATGGTGGACGGATAAAGAAGTAATGCATATTGCTAATCACTGGAACTGGGAAGGCCGCGAAGGTGTAGAAGTCCCTATACTCATTCACAGCAATGCCGATAAAGTCACACTTTTTTTGAATGGCAAAAAATTGGAAACGAAAGAAATGAAGCCCTACGACTACCTATTGTTCAAAGTAAAATTCAAGAAAGGTACCCTTAAAGCGGTAGGTTATAAAAACGGAAAAAAAGTATCTGAAGATAAAATAAGAACTTCCTCTGCCCCACATGCTATCCGCCTTATGCCAAATAAGACAACTCTCAAGGCTAATGGCAAAGATATGGTATTCGTCCGTGCTGAAATAGTTGACAAGAAAGGGATCCCGGTGTCTTTGGCGGATAATGAGATCAGTTTTGAAGTGGAGGGAGATGCCAAAATATTAGGGGCTCATAATGGCAACCCGTCTTCTTATGAACTAGGTAATAGCTCCAGTCGAAAAGCGTTCAATGGCAAATGTTTGGTAGTACTAAAGGCCGGAAACAGTAAAGGAAATATTAAAATAAAAGCTATTGCCACCAACATGCAGAGAGAAACTCTGGTTCTTAGTTTAGAATAGCGTTAGAATGAATTTATTTTAGAAGAAAAAATGCATATTTAACTTTGTTAATGATTTCGTGTGCTAAACAAGAAGAAAACAAAAGTTACAATCTTAACAATATAAGTGAACTGTACAAAAAAGCTTCTAAAGGCGTTGAAACGCGATGGGTAAGTGCCAAAACCTTAATGCGGAGAAAGGCAAAGGAGGTATAAGCAACAAGGCAGGTAAAGATGCTTACATTCTTATCCCTCCTTACTCTCGCCAAATAATATTTGATCTAAAGGGTTCTGGAATTATTACTAAAATATGAGGGGCCAACAATATAATGTGAAGTAATGATATGAAAAAAGATGTACTGGGATAATGCCAAAAAGCTAGCAGTGTCAGGACCATTTGCAGAATTTTTCGGGAATTCTTTAGGGATTTTTAAGCTTTTCGAAACCCAATTGTTTGCTAAAGCTCGCTCTTATAATAGATTTATTCCCATGCCATATAAATCGTCTGGGCGTATTGAGATTGTAAACCAATCAAGTGAAATATTGATGTTCCACTATAAAGTTAACTTTCTGAAAGTGCCAAAACAAGATGACGATATGCTTTATTTTCATAGTCACTGGCGTAGGGAATTGAATACCGAGCTGGAAAAAGATTTTGAAATATTACCTTATGTGGAAGGAAGTAGTCGTTATATAGGAACACATATTGGTGTTATAGGTAATAAGTTGTATGAAAAAATTTGGTTTGGAGAAGGTGAAATTAAAGTGAATATTAATGGAGATGATGAATTCCCAACCTTGGTTAGTACCGGAACAGAAGACTACATTGGTTCAGGATGGGAGTAAGAAGAATTCACAAACCAAATACAAGACTCTCTCGTTTCAGATAGAGAAAAGGATATTTATTCCTTTTATCGTTATCATGCTTTGAATCCTGTTTACTTCAATGAGAATTGTAAGGTAATCTTGCAACAAATAGGCAATGCACCAAAACAAAAGTTATTAGAAATAAAAGAAAAAGCTCTTCTCCTTCTATTCCTAGAGAAAATGATCTCAAATGTAAAAGAATACTATGGTTGTTAATTTGAAATTCTTATTGGATTATGTATATGTTTCAAATAACGAAAAGGTAAAAGAGCACATTAAAAACACATAAAATATAATTACAAACACAAGTTTACGTGACCATGTATGGGGAGTTTTTTAAATAGAGAGATGTATAATGGGGAAGACGGATATTAGACTGTTATGGATGCGGATAGTGAAGGAGAAGAGGAAGGATTTATGTTTGGACGAAAAATGAGTTAACCTCCTTCATAAATGAAGATTTCCATATATTTTCACAGTGTTATAATGTAAACCTCCTATCGGTACGGGAAATTAGAAACTATATTATATAATGTTAATAGTGATGATTTATTCATAGAAGAGAGTCATATGAAAATACCCGATTTCAAAGAGAAAAAATAGCATTGGAATGGAATATTGTTGAACAAACGAAAAAAAAGAATCAAATCCAAAATCGACGATAAAATTATTACGTCTTGGAACGCTTTGATAATAATTGGATTTGTAGATGCCTATAAAACTTTCAATCAAAAATAAAATTTAAACAAATCTGAACATATTTTTGAGTTCCTTAAAATGAATAACTTCAAAGGGGAGCAGCTGATTCATTCATATAAAAAAGGCAGAAATCTTGGTATTGGGTTTATTGAGGATTATGCTTTTTTAATTGATGCCTGACTTCAGCGATATGAAGTAACCCCTAAAAGAAGAATATCTCAATTTTGCCGTTCGAACAAATGCGAGTGCTGAATCTAAATATAGAGAAAAGGATGCTATTCCATATTAGTATAGCAATAGTGAGGAGCTAATTTCTCAAATCATCAATATTGATGACGGAGTGTTAACTTCCCTGAATGCTAAAATAGCCCATAACTTATTTCGGTTAGGACATCTTTTCTATCATACAGAATCTATAGAATAATCAAAGGCAATGTTATCTTCTTTATTTCTAAAAAGGAAATAAATATGGCAAGTTATTCAAAGTGGTACGCTTTGCTATTGAACTACGTGTTTCCTTATTTTAAAATTTCGGTTGAGGGAGAGAACTCGCAAGATTCTGTAAAGCATCTTTTTTCTCAAAACATACTCAATGCCTTAGTATCAGGTAGAATTAATGACTGTGATCTTCCATTATTCAAAAACCGATACGTTGAAGCCAATACATTTATCAAGATAGTTCATGCAAACTTCTGATAAAGACAATAGAGGAGGTCAAAAACTAATTTTACAACTAACAACTTTTATCTTCACGACAAATTAAATATAGTAAGTTCAGTAAGATATTAATAATCTGAAAATGCTTTTGGAATACGAGTTTATTTTCTGTTTTTTAAAAATTCTATTACTAAATAAGAATAGGGATAATTCTTATTTTTACTCATTTTAACCAATTCTCCTTTAATTTTTTTATACAAATGATTTGGTACACTTTCTAAATATTTTAAATAAAGCTCCATTTGATTTTTTGTCAGGTAGTCTAAATATCTCGACAATATATTAACCGAAATAGGGTTGGCAAACTTTATTTTTTTTAATAGCAATGTTCTGGAGTTAATATCAATATCAGGAAATGTACTATAATATTCAACTGTTATTTTTTCTTCAGATAAAACATTACTAGGTATCTTTTTCAAAATATAAGACTTGGTTAAAGCATCTGTTGTTTTAAATATCTTTATAATTTGTTCTGAATGAGTTTTAAACTTTGTTTTGTCTAATTGTTTTAAGGCATATAACTGGTAATCTTTGTAAGGTGTATATAAAAAATACCGATTTAGTTCACTTGTATTTAGCGATAACATGTAGTCCTTCATTTTATCTTTAACAGGACCATGTACAATATGCCAAAGGGTATAGCATGAGTATAAACCACCTTTTACTACAGATTCTTTTACTTCTCTCTTAGTTGCTCCAGAAACTCCATCCATATCTTTAGAGAGATTAGTGTTAGAAGGAGCGACCGGAACTTTATCAATTAGGTCGCTCATTTTGCGTCTCTTGAGGATAGAATTGTCATCTGAGAGTAATTTGTGCAGCTTTGCATAGTCTTCTTTTTCAAACTCGTCATGTTCAAATTTAGTCAGGGGATATTCTGGATATATACCATAACCTACATAGTTGCCAAGTAAATTCCAATACACTTTAATGTTGGCAATTTTACATTCGCCATCTGCACATACGGTAGTTTCTATGTCTGAAAAAAACAATTTAGGTTCGCCGGCATTGTTAGATAACAATTTAACCGTATGTGCTATTTCAGTATTATAAATTGTGTCTAGCGACTTTACTGTAAACTCAAAAATAGATTCATCTTTGGTAATTTCTTTCCATTCATTGTTCATGCTAAAAAACATAGGATTATAGTCAGATTTCATTTGACCGTTTAATTCCATGATACTCAATATGACGCTTATAAATGTTAAGAATTTAAGCATTACCGTTGCTTTTCTATTAAATCTAAATATTCTTGAAGATGATGTGTATAAACCTCTCTTGGATTTACATTATACTTTTTGCATATGGCAGATGCAATACCTACAGCTGCACCCATTTGACCGGTGGTAAGCATTACTCTTGGTCCTCCTAAACCAATATGAGAACAGCTAAAGTTTCGTCCGGCCATAAATAAGTTCTCTATATTTTTTGAATACAAACTCCTATAGGGGATATAGTATTTTTCGGTTTCATAAAAAATAGCTGTAGAAAGAAAGTCAGGAACGCTACTATCTTTTAAATTGCTTTGAAAATGAACATCTACTTCTCTAGATTCTTCAACGACGGCATCTTTAAATTTCGTCAAATTTTTTACATCATTGAAAGTAAATATATGATCTCCTATTAACCTTCTAGACTCTCTTTTCCCTACCAGATAGGATACCCACTCTAATTTGTAATTCTTATTCTTATCTAATTTTTTAGCATTGGAAAACGACCCATAAATGGCTCTTAACATATGATCTCGTATTTCTTCCGCATCATGAATTTGGTGGAGGTCGTTTCTTGAAAACTCCCAATACCACTCTCCATTAACCGATTGGTGATCTTCAGCTATATCTGCAGCCCAAAGTAAATGAGGAAATGTTTGTGTTTCATTCGTTTCTGTGCTTTGAAAAATTAATGAGGATCCCATTACAAAGTTATCGGCTTCTTCTGGACTCCATAGTTCTCCCCATTCATCCCATTCTTCGCCATAAGTTGTGGCACTTTCTCTGCCATAAGAGAAATCGGCCCCGGCCCAAAATCCAATCCAACCATCACCTGTAGAATCTACAAAGCGCGGTGCGGTAAAACGAATTCGTTCTCCGCTGGCCGTATGTTTGGCATCTACATGGGTAATTACATTATTTTTAGCGGTTGCATCATATGCTCTCCAATTTAGAAATAGATCAATATTCTTGAATTTTTTAACATTCTTATCTCGTTTTTTCTGGTCATATTTTGCTTCAAACGAACCATTGGGATAATGCTTGGTATCGATCATTTTTAATATACGTTCAAATTTACCGTAGATACCTAAGGTATGCACTCGTATTTCTTCACTAGCATTACCACCAAGTACCGGCCTATCATGTATTAAAGCTACACGTAGCCCTTGTTCTGCCGCAGCGATTGCAGCGGCACATCCGGCAATGCCGCCGCCCGTTACTACTAGATCATAGGCTTGTTCTTTTTCAGGTATGGACGTTTCACTAAGCAGTGATTTTCTCCAAGTATCCAATTTTGAATCTGAATCTTGGGGCATCTTTTTTGACTGGCTAAAATAAATGGCGTCACACCTGCCGTTGAAACCAGTGAGATCTGATAATTGAATTTCAACATCCGTAGATGTTACCCTAGTTTTACCTGCATACTCCCAGGACCAGCCCGGGGTAGATCCTAAGGTGTTCTTTAGTGCTTTACCATTTACAATTATTTTAAATTGCCCGGGAGCATCCCAATTTCCAGGAGCCCAATTTTTAGTTCTTGCCCAAACATGGTAAGTGCCTTCTTCATTAAATTGTATGGAAGTTGAAGCATTGGCAACAGGAACACCCATACCATGGGCCATTAGGTATGGTGAACCCATTTGTTCTACAAATTGAGGATCTATAACCCAGCCTCCTTTATCTATAAAACGTTCTGCTTCTATTAAAACTTCTTTTTGAGCTATACTTTTGTTAAAAAGCATTAATGTACAAACCGTTAACAAAAGGTTACTTAATGTCATTTTCATGATACTTTTATTTTTACATTTATTATATACAACTACCATTTTGATTTTTTCAATTTTAAAAGGTCTTCATAAACTTTCAACTTACCGTCTTATTATAAATTTAGGGTTTGCCTTTGGCTAGTTTTGTGTTACATCCTCTAACTTATCCATTTTTGAAATTTGATACTTTAGTAATTACTTTAAAAATATAACCCAGGCTGGAAATCAAAAATTTCACCATCATCATACAAGATAAAACCACCTACCTTAATAAGGTAAATGCTATTTCTGTTGTTTAGCCAAGCTAAACTTCCATAATCTTTTCATTTGATCTTGTCTTATTTTCAGTAACTGTATAATGGAAACATTACTGTTATTGACAGTAACGATAGCCGGATTTTTTGTTGGAATAGTTAATTGCATATAATTTTTGGTTGTAGTCTATTTTATACCTTGTAATTCACCAAACGCTTACTACGGTTTAGTGGTGACATTTATCAATATGTTGGTAACATAATAATTAATAGTTTTTTAGCTTTACTTGATAATTGAGATTTATATAATACTACGCTAGCGCAGAAATATTAATTTTGTTGTCTCATAGACTCGCTAGTTTATCCCAGGGCTATGGATATGTATCAACAGATGAAACAAAAGCTATTTAAACTATTTGATCATTGTATTGGGTTTTTAAATGGGTGTTCATCACATACTTGTACACACATAAAAGATATGAAGAAACAGTACACTACTGGTGCACTATTGCTTTATGCTGAGTTCTAATCCATAACTAATTCGTTAACTATTTAATGAATTAACAATGTTCTGGTATCATTTACAATCAATTAAGGATATTATTTTACGGAATCGATACCGGAATCGATTTTTTTTACTGAAATCGATTCCGAAAGGCATAGTACTTTTACTAATCTGCTTAGTACCATTTATAAGGTATAAGTTATAAATAAGTATAAAGTGATGATCTTGTAGTAGTACCTTATACTTAAATGAATTTGGTACGTTAATTGGTTTTGGCCAATTAGAATAAGAGTTTAATATGATCGTAAAAAAGGGTTATGGAAATAGTCTCGTTATTTTACATTGCATATACATTTACTATATTCAATACATTATTATTTTAAATTCTAATAAAATACAAGGCTAAAGTTAAGTGGTGTCACCTCCTTTAGAAGATTACTAGATTTCCAAGAATACCTGATAGATTAGCATATTCTTTATCAATATCTAGAGGATGTCTAGCTCCTAATAACAAAGAATTGATATAGTTTATATTTATTTGCGTAGAATAGGATGGTAAGAGATCAAAACGAATTTTATTTATTCTTTAGTAGGTTCTATTGCTATTTGGTGCTACCAATTACCATATAATCTTAGGGGTAACGGGTTTATTATTTTTTTATAAGACCAATCTAGGACCTTATTTTACAAAGATAGCTGCCGAGAAGAAACTCAAAAATAGTGATCACCTACTCAAAGATCTGAGAAGAGTACCCCATGATGAAAACGTGACTTAAAATTGTTCTCATTTTTTGAATCCTAACCCGGCAGTAACTATTAATAAAGAAAACTATTACTAATTTTTAGTCTAAATAGGTCAGAAATTTAATGTTTTAACCTGATTTAATTTTGCCAATAGTACAGAAGAGAAAAGCATACTAATCTAACGTTAAATGAGATTGTTTTTCAAAATATCCAAGACCATAACCGACACTGATGGTATCTTTACTTTTGATTTGTAACGTTGTATCTGTAGCATCTATCTTTTCTTTATTGTATTTAACGCTTCCCACCAAGTATTTTGAATAAGGATTTTCTTCCTTTAGGGAAACTATCACAGAATCTCCACTAGAAGATTTAACAATTACATCTACCTTATCAATAATATGCTCATTAAAGTTAAGTGGAGCCTTAAGGCGTATAGAAATTGTCTTTTTCTTTGATTTTATAAGTTGTATATCCGTATCATCATATGCTAAATAAGCCATACTTAGATTAAAGGCGGTATTGTGCTGTACCCAACCTTCTGTCCACCCGTAATTACCTATTTCTGGATGGTTAGGGTAGTGGTTTGTTTTAGGAGATCCATCAAAAACAAAACGTACAGGTTCTAATAGACCAACGCCACCATGGTGGGCATTGTACCATCCTAAATCAACTCCTTCAATTTCCGTAGGCGCATCATATGAAAAATGCCTGCCAGTTGGGTTTCTACCAAAAGCATTATCAAAATGTGACCACACCAATCGATCTAATTCATTTTGAAGTGAAACATTTTTGACAATACTTTTTGCAGCTAAAGCACACGCTGGAAACCCTAGGATATTACCGGTTTCATTCCACCCTACAGGTACCCAATCCCCAGTATCGGTATAGGTTCTAAAATCCCACATATTGTTAGATCGGTTTATCATAAGTTTTGCCCAATCTTCCACTTTTTGTACCAGTCCTTTTGGAGCTCTATTAGGATATTGATTATAGAAATACGCAAATGCTCTCATGGTCATATGTTCAGACATACGTTGCCCTTTTGTACTCATTGGATCTTTCCAGTCTATATGTTGTATGAGCCATTCTATTTGGTTATAAGCTGCTTTGAAATACTTTTCGGCTTCAACTTCTCCTTGTTTTTTTGTTACCTCATACATCATTAAATTTGGAATTATAGAATGCCCAGGAGGCAACTCCCCTTTGGTGGTACCTAACTTGGTTTTTAAAGCCAATAAATTATGTTCAGGGCTGTTATCGTATGGGGTCGTCGAGTTTTCTTTGACAGATGGCTTGGTCCAAACATTTTTAAGATAGGCATAGACAAGATCAAAATTTTGTTTGGGAAGCCATTCTTTTAAATACGGGTAGGCATAAAGAAAGTGAGCCAATTCTGCCTTTTGATGTTCATGATCTAATTGTTGCGATATTTTTACATCGGCATCCCAATGAATTAATTTTACAATATCTGGCGCATCTTTATGATACGGTTCTAACGCCCCCCATTTACCTTCATATGCGTTAGCATACGCAGAGTTGGGTATATAGTTTATTTCTTTTCTTAAGCGCTCATAAGCTTTTGGGTTTGAAAGATATTGGGCAACTAGGCTTTGTAAGGACCAATTAAAGAAATCGCCATCACGCCATGCCCAAGACAAACGTCTAATTTCATGGGTAGTACCTGTATAGTGCCTTGCACCACGCATAAAATCAACCATATTTTGGTAGGTTACACGTTCTAACCAATAGGGACCAAATTTAAAAGGGTATGACGAAAAAGAATCTATAACGATTTTGTAGCTATCAGAGGTTAAGGGGTTAAAATCTGAAAAATCACCGATATGATCATTTACTTTACCTTGAAATTCTTTTTTTAATGTTCTTGTATTTATAATATGGAATACGGTATTGTCCAAAACTTCAGGAGCAGTAAATCTTTTAGGTTTTCCTAAGTTGTAACCACTTTGGTTAATAACAATCTTATTGACAGGCGTGGCATCTTTAGAAACATATTCTATACCGTATATTTCAAACTCGTGAACATTAGCTTTGATCTTTCCAGAAACCGCAAGTCGCAATCTATCTGTAAGTATGGGTTGTTTGAAGTTGATGGTCACTTTGGTCTCTTCGTTATCAGAAAATTTTTCTTTGTTATGCCAATTTCCGTTTAGAAAGGTCTGGATAGCAAATTCCTTTATAGGTTCGTCTAAACTTGTTCCCATTAATAATTTTATTTGGGTAACCTCAGTAGCTCCAGGTAGTATAACAGTCAACCATGCTGCCTCATTTGAAACTGAAGAGGTCCATGAAGTTTCTTGTTTACCATCAATGGCATTTTTTGAAAACTGTTCGTTTTTTCCATTATTAGTTTCAGTGCTAGCCATTAAAGACAAATTGTTCTGTCCTTTGGTTTCGTTACTAAATAAAGTTATTATGACAACCCATATTATAGAAATGAAATGCACTTTTTTATTACAATAATTCATTAATTCCTTTTTATCAGTATTATTTTAATAATCGACCAAGTTCAAAAATTGAACTTGGTCGATTTAGAATGTTACATTGAATGTACCGTTCAAAGATTAATTGTTCTTTAGGCAACTGTATACATTAGGCCTTATAGAGTATAGTACTCTTCCCAACCCTTTCTTGGAGGTGCCCCTACAAGTAATTGATTTGCCAAATCATTGTTGGTAATGCGTTTTGTGGTACGGTCAAATTTTAATTTGGTATTTAGGCGTTGCGCCAAAGTACCTAAAGTAAACACCTGACTTAACGGACCTGCAACATCAAATGACGAGCGACATTGCTCTTCTCCCTTACAAGCTTTTAAAAAGTTTGCAAAATGATTAGATGGACTTTTAGGTACCTCTGGTAAGCTAGATAACATGTCTTTTGCTTTTTGTTCTGGAATAATAGATAATGTACTACCATGAGATCCGCCTTTAAAGGTTAAATCTTTACCATAGATGATTTTACCTGGACTTAATTTGGTCACTAATTTACCACCTGCAACCGGGGGAATGTCTGGGTTTACTTCTAACTTTCCGTATCCCTCAGGTAATTCTGGTTGATTGTATACACCATCATACCAGGTAACTTTAACTTTAGGCATATTCTTACCTCTTTTAGGGAATTTAAATGCAAGCGTAGATGCTTGAGGAAAAAACAAAGGATTATGACCATCAATTTTCACGGGGTCTATTTCATAGGGGAGGCCTAGATGTAGAAATTCATGAAACGTATCCATAGTATGTGCTCCCCAATCACCTAGCGCGCCCATTCCAAAATCATACCAGCATCTCCATTGACCATTTACAAAGTCTTTATGATAATCATGGTGTTGAGCCGTCATTAACCAAGTATCCCAATCCAGCGTTCCCGGTTTGGGTTGCCCTTTGGGAAAGGTTTTCATATTGGTATCCCATCCATGCCAACGTCTTTGACCGTTCATGTGAACGGTTATATTTTTAACATCTTTTATAATCCCTGCATCTACCCAAGTTTTAAATTGAAAATAGTTAGCTTCTGAATGTCCTTGATTACCCATTTGTGTTGCTACGCCATATTTTTTGGCAGCAGCCATCAATAATTCAATTTCGTTGAATGTTCTAGCCAAAGGTTTTTCTACATATACATGTTTTCCTTTAGACATGGCCAACATAGTAATAGGGAAATGGGAAAAATCTGGCGTACCTACACTTACGGCGTCTATTTCCGTATCCATTTTGTCTAACATTTCTCGAAAATCCTGAAATTTACGAGCTTTAGGATTACTATCAATTCTTCTTTGTGTATGGGGAGCCCCCATATCTACATCGCATAAGGCAACAATGTTTGCCAATCCTGTGTTTGCAAACGCACCCATAATATCTCCACCTCTGTTTCCAATACCGCAACAAGCCAAATTAACTCTATCGCTGGCCGCTACAGATGCTTTTCTTATAAGCTGGCCTTCACTATTTCTTATTTCAGGTTTGGCAAAAAGGACATGACTTGGTATAATCATTAATGATCCCGCACTTAGAGCTCCTTTTTTTAAAAATTTACGACGGTTGTTGTTTTGGTTTAATTGATTTTTTTCTTTCATGAATAGTATGTTTAAATTCAAATATACCTATTATTAGATTCTTAGTTCTTATTAGTTTTTACTATTAAATCTGATTGTTTTTTAACTTCTAAATGTAATTTTTCTATACTTTTTTCTTGTTTAGCCATCGTTTTTTTACCGTAAGATTCAAATGCCCGTTTAATGTCTTCTGAGTCTTCATACAGTCCTTTGTCGTCAATTCTCTTTAGCCAATCATCAAGGTTGTTGCTTAAATCTTTTAGCTTATTTTGCCATTCAGGTTTTAAAGCTAAATTATCAAGTTCGTAGGGGTCGTAAATAACATCATATAATTCTTCGTATTCCATTTTATGAACCAACTTGGACTGATGGGCGTCTAATTCTCCTCTATCGTTTAGAATATTTAGTAAATGATAAATAGGATGATTGGCTCTACGATAAGCCGTAGTAGCAGCATTTATGGATAGGTCATTATTATAATTTCTAATATACCTGAATCTTTTACTTCTTACAGTTCTAGATTTTAAAAAAATATTTCCTATTCTATCAACTGCGCCGTAAACGTATTTTTTATCAGCTACGTTTTGATGTCCTAAAAAAGGTTTTCCTTGGGTTTTATAATCCGTTTCTCCTGCTAAATTAAGTGTGGTAGCTGACAGATCTATTAAACTCAACATACTTTCATCTACACTTTGTGAGGGTAGTAGGTCTTCTTTAATCTGCTGATCATAAGAAGCGACTATTAAAGGTATTTTTAAACCAGAATCATAAAGAAAATTCTTAGCTCTAATCATTGGTCGCCCGTGATCCGAGAAAAAAAAGATAAGGGTATTGTCTAACAAATCATTGGTTTTTAATTCGTCTATAATACTACCTACTTGACGATCCAGTAATTGAATGGATTCATAATAACCTGCCCAATCATTTCTAGTTACAGCATGGTCTGGATAGTATGGCGGTATGGTAATCTTATTTGGATCTACAGGATTTTTCTTGTCTCTTGCAAACTTTCTATGGGTAAGTCCAAGGCTAATGCGGGCAAAAAATGGAGCGTCTTTATTAAGTTCTTTCCAGGTAGACTTATCGTATGTTTTTGGGTCATAATCAAACAACCAATCTGTTTTTCCTGTCCCAGCTCCAGAAGTAATATTCGCCACTTGATATCCTTTCTTTTTAAGCAATATATGTATAGGCTCAACTCCTTTTGGAAGATCAGGTCGCAAACTATCTGGATACCTCATATGATGCGCGCCTATACTATTTTGGTAATATCCCGTAATTAAAGATGTTCTACTAGGAGAACAGGCCGGTCCGTTTGCGAATGCATTCTGGTACCGAACACCTCTACTTGCCAATTCATCTAAAATAGGTGTTTTAACAAGATCATTACCATAACAGGCTAGGTCTTGTGACATATCTTCCGCAATAATCCATACTATATTAGGTTGTTTAGGTTCAGGTACAGCATTCTTCACTTCATTACAACCCGATAATATAATTACCAAAGCTAGAAAACATGTAATAAACTTAAAATACATGGAGAATTGACTTGTTGGTTTTTTAAATTTCATATTTTTTTTTGTTGATATGGATCATTAAGCACTGTTTTCATTCTATGTTTTGCATTTTTTATTTAAGATCAGGGACACTAAATTTTCATCATATTATGTGCTGATGAGAAATTTAATGCTCACCCGCTCTTGTATTGAAGTATAGGAACCAAAAAGCATTAGTTTCTTATGACTTTATAATCATGACTTGGTTCAATTGGAAAATTAATACTACCCGTATGTTGATCTAAATGAAAATTAATATTCTTGTTTACGGTCATGTCAACTACTTTTAAGACATCTGTGGTATCCCAGGCCCCATATGTTATTTTACTTTCGTCTTCACTATGTGGATAGTTAAAAGTATAGACCGTCTTGTTTTCAACAACCGGGTAAATAGTAGCGCTCAATGCATCTGTTTCCAAGTCTCTCATAACAATAGCCCCCTTACCACCAATAAAAACGGGCGTTTTTTCAAGAGGAATAGCATAATCTTTTAATAACTGTGGTCCTGAATATTTTTCACCGGTTTCAAAATCGAACCAAATACCTTTTGGCAGATACACATCCATTTTTCCCGAAGTGTGATTTTTTAATAATGGAGTAGCCAATACAGATTCACCTATCATCCATTGAAAATTTTGATGGCTGGTAGCTAAATCGTCATTTGGAAAGGCAATTGAGAGCGGAGTTAAAGTGGTAGGATAACCGGATTGGAATCCTTTAACTGCCTCACTAAACATATACAGTGCTATGGTGTAATGAAAATTAATGGCTTTTTTAAATATAGCTTGCTTATCAATACTCCATTTTTCTGGATAAGCACCAACAGCAAGCCCAGAAGTAAGAGCTAACAACCAAGTATGCCTAATATTTCTATCCATATCTTTTATATTATGCATATTATGCACTCCGGCAACATCAGAATATACGTTAGGGAACCCACTTGCGGCATATTGGAAATAATTGATAGGAATCCTTCTGTCCAGTTCTCTTACTCCGGTGTCATTGATTCTTAAAAGGGTTCCTAGCGATGTAAATTCACCATTTCTGGCCATAACTAGGCCTCCTTTATGAGAAATTTCAGCAACAGGTGTATTATATATACTTGTAAGGGAATCTAATTTCATCATGGTATCTTCTTTAATACCATCTACGTCCCATTTTGCATATTGTTTTTGATACCACTGTGCAGCTCCTGGAATATTACCATCTACTAAGTAACTTGGCACTATAGGAAAAACGCCAGACGTAATAGATAAAACCTCATTATTATTGTCTTTGACTAAATACCCCTTGTTATAAGCTTCAGAAGTTAATTTATTACCATAAAAAGATTTCACTTTAAGATTTTTATCCCTTTTTTTAGTTTTAGGATAATAAGGACCACCTTCAGGAATTAAATTTGTTCGTAAGCCAATCATCCATTTAATATCGTTTCCGTGCATCCAATCTTTCATTGACTTCGCATCTGAAAACTTTTCACCCCATCTTCCAAAACTTGTAGTTGTTCCTCCTTCGTCCCAAAACCCTGATCCAGTAACGGCCCAACGAATTGGATACTTGTTTATATGAAATTTTTCTAGAATATTTTTAACCGTTTCTTGCTTCGTATTCCAACCTAAGGCATCCCACGATTCCCAACCTAGTTCAAACAATCTAAATTTGGGTTTTACATCGGTATAACCTTCTTGGTTTCTAATAGATTTATAGTTTTTATAAATGGTTTTTGGCGAACCTAGAAAACAATAAAAGGTCACATCCCCTTTATTTTTAAAATGCATTACATATTCTTGCTTGTTTACAATGACTTGCTTTTTACCTTTTTTAAAATAAACTGCTCCAAAATTATGTTTTGGGAATATGGTAAAGGTGCTGGCCCAGCGTTGTCCGCCACCATTATTAGATATACTGTATGCGGTATTTTTATTTTCAACCAAATTAAACGATTCTCTATATGCTCCAGAATCACCTAAACCGTGAGCAAGGTCCATACCTCCAAATTGAATGCTGACTTCTGTATTGGTATCATGAGTTGGCATCACTTTAAACGCCACTATATCATTCAAAATAGAAACTTCAACGTTAGCTTTTTGGGCATCACTATTTGTAACTTCATATTGATACGTTTTTCCCTTTTGACTTTCTTTTTTAATTGAAAGCCTTTTTACTGCTACAACGTTTTTTCCAGATAATGTTAACCCAGTATTGGAATGCTCCGGGACTAGGATGTTATTTTTATTATCTATGAATGATACAGTAAAATTATCTCTGCCTATTAAGAGTTTAGTAGATGTATTTACACGAATAGTATAGGATTTATGATCTAATAATTCATTAGTAGTAGAAGTTGATGACTTGCATGCATTTAAAAGAACTAAATGTAGTAGTAGGATCAAGTAAGAAAAGTGTAGTTTCATTGAAATATTTTATTTAAACGATATGTTTCTTACAAAATCATTTATGGTTATATCATTTGTTGATTTTAATTTCACGTCCTTATTATAGCAGTTGGTAAAACTTACATTTTCTATAAGATGTGTTTCATCGTACCCTTCTAAAATAATTTTGCCTCCATTTGCATGAATATTTTCAAAATGTAGGCCATCAAAATGCCCACGTTCATTTTTAAAACCTGTATTGTTACTATATCCTGTTTTTTCAATTCTAATCTCAATAGGACGACTGGGTTTTTCGATATAAAAGTTTTCGAACTTTACATTTTTAAATACAGCCCAATCAGAATGATCACTTCTAATTGCAGCATTAACATGATCTAGAACGGCAATGTTCTTAAAAGTGATATTTTTAAATAGTTTTGTTTCCATAGATGCGCCTAACCTAATTCCATTTCCGGCATAAGCATTATAAATTACACAGTTTTCTGCGATACAGTTCGCTGTATCTGGTTCGCCATTTGCCTCGGCATCTAGTGCATGCCAGCCAAAGCCATCGTCACCACAACCAATGAAACTATTGGTGACCTTAAAGTTGGTAACACCATCAATATCTATCCCATCATTGTTTTCGCCAAAGCTCATAAGGTTCATATGAGAAATATCGACATCGTTACATAACAGGAACAAAGACTGCCACCAAATACCTGTTCGTAACCCTATACCTTCAATTTTTATATGATCGGAATTTTTGAATTCCAATCCGCAGATTTTATCTTTCTTACTTGTAAAACCTCGTGCATCTATAATTCCCCGGCCTTTAATGGTTATATTTTTAACATTCTCGCCATACACCCTTCCTTTAACAATAGCACCTTGCTCTAAATAGATAGTTTGATTGTTCTTTGGTCTAAGAACACCTACGTTATGTACTCCTTTTTTAAAGTATAAAACATCTAAATCATTAGGGTCTGGAATACCCTGTTCTGTTGGTGTACTAAAAAGACACAATGGTTTATAGTCATTAATTTCTATGAATAATTTTTCAGGTTTGTTGAGTGTAAATACCAACTCATTTTCTTTTACAACAGCCTTAATGTTTAAATAGGCTGGTTTAATTTTAAATGAATTGATCGGGTCTTTAGATGTTATCCTGACTACCGTCTCTGTATCTGCAGCGAATTGTGTGGTATGAAAAGTTTTATTGCCATAAAAGGATTCTTTGGCTACAAAAACGGAATCATTATTTACAGTAACTTGATAGGTGTCGCTTTTTGCCTGTCCGTCGTATGTGATATACCTATTTTCTACTTGACTTTTACAAGAATAATTTAAACACGTAGCAATGGAAAATACTAACATTACTACAATACCTTTTAAATAAACATGACTTTTTGTCCTCATTTTACTTTATTTATTATTTGAAAATTTCATTTTATTTGAGTTCATCTAAGAATTATGTGTGTTTAAATAGCAACCATACAGGTGTTTAGCGTTTAATTTTAACCAATTGTTTTATGTTGTTGTTGGGCTTAAATAGAACTTTTTTACACTTGGTTTATGGTTTAATATCTATTTGTTTTAGTAAGATTTCTATTGATTACGGTTATTCATCTGGCTGTTTACATGAAATGATAAGTTTTCATTATTTTAATTTTTGCTTGGATCTAATAATTGTAAACGTACATTGCCTGAAGCTGTTCTAGCCCCATTAATCCCTAAACTTGTAGCTCCAAAAAGAAACTTAGGAATACCATCTTTTATGAATAATTGTGGGCGTTCTAATTTTGCTCCGCTTAATTCACCATTTGCCCATTTAAATTTGCTCCCTAATACTTTAGCATATTTAGAAGGTTTCCAATCTTTACCATCTTTAGATTCCAAAAGTGCCAATGCGCCGGTATCACCGGTAAATTTTCCAACAACATCTCGTACCACTGCATTATATTTTCTATCATGAAACCATATATATGGATCTTCTGCCACCATGTGTAACTCTTTACTATCTGGAGTTTCAAAAATTGGTCTTTCTTCCTTAACAAAAGGCCCTGTAGGGTGCTCTGCGAATGCAACTAAAAAACGGACTCTAGTACCATTAGGTTTTTCCTTGTTTTTATCTACGGCCTTATACGTCATAATAAACTCACCTTCATTGTTATACGTAACCGAAGGGTTTGAAGTCATTAATTCATCATAAGCACCTGGCGTATTACTAACATCAAGCACCGGTTTGTTAAAACGTTCCCATGGCCCTTGAGGATTGTCGGCAACGGCCACGCCTATACGTTGGTTATTTCTATAGGTCCACCAACTTTTATGTTGGGTAGATGTAGGTCGCTTTATATTTTCAGGTCCTGTTGTCCCCATATAGTACAAGTAATACTTTCCGTCCTTTTCAATTACTGTTGGGTTATGGGTTGCCATACCATCCCAAAATAAATGGTTTCTTCTTTTTAACACCGTACCTGAAGTTTCATAAGGTCCTTCTACTTTATCTGCTACTGCATGGGCAATTTCAGAATCGGTGACCCAAGCAGAGAACCCCAGCGTTTTAGGCCATCTCGCATATAACATATGATATTTTCCATCTTTACCCTCAACAACAGACCCTCCCCAAATGAAATACGAAGGGTCTTGAAACACATAAGATTCTGGCACGGGTTGTACCATGGCACCAATATTCAACTCTTTTACTTGTGCATTAATGACCGTGTAAATGGAAATTAATAGAATGAACGTTGTAGGTATTTTCATATTTAGTCGTCTTTATTCAATTACGCTAAGGTTTTGGTCTAGTATTATAGAATCACCTTTATCCATAGTATATGCTATTATTTTAGCGCCGTATCTTATTTTTGCCGGGTTGCCAAGTCTAGAGGTTATTTTTACTTTCTGTAAGTCACCGTTTTCCCATTCAATATCAACTTCAAAACCACCACGGGCCATTAACCCAGTTATTTTCCCTTTTGGCAATGCTTTTGGTAGTGCCGGTAATATATTTATTTCATCATTATGTGATTGTAAAAGCATTTCTGCCAAGGCAGCGGTTGCTCCAAAATTACCATCAATTTGAAATGGTGGATGGTCATCAAACAAATTAGGTAACGTTTTGTGTGCCCATAGTTCAACTAAATTTTCCCAGATTTTATCACCGTCTAAAAGACGTGCATAGAAATTCATAATCCACCCGCGGCTCCAACCGGTATGTCCACCACCTTTAGACAATCTAGATTCAATTACTTTTTCTGAAGATTTCATAAATTCTGGGGTATCTTTCCAATTAAACTCATTGGAGGGATATAAACCGTACAAATGTGAAATATGTCTATGTCCGGGCAACGCTTCTTTTAAGTTTTCATCTGACCACTCTAAGATTCTTCCGTCTACACCAATTATAGAAGGGGTAAGGTTTCTTAATTGCGATTTCAACTTTTTTCTGAAGGTAACATCTATTCCTAATTCTTCTGAAGCTATTATTGTGCCGTTAAATAAGTGACGTACTATTTGTAAATCCATTGCAGGACCCATGGTAAGTGATGCTTTATCTCCATTAGGAGCTAGAAATACATTTTCTGGTGACATTGATGGACCTGTAACTAGCATTCCGGTTTTAGGGTTTTTAACCAAGAAATCTGATAAAAATAATGAAGCTTCCTTCATAACAGGATAACCTAAAGATGCTAAAAATTCTTTGTCTTCCGTAAATAAATAATGTTCCCAAAAATGTGTAGTAGCCCAAGCTGCACCCATAGGCCAAGATCCATATTGGGTACTACCATATGCCGTTGTAAAACGTGATAGGTCTGTTGTATGATGCGCCGCAAAACCACGAGCTCCATAAAGTTCTTTAGCGGTTTTTCTTCCGTTCTCCCTAAGGCTGGCAATAAATTTTAAAAAGGGTAAATGGCATTCAGACAAATTTGTAATTTCTGATGGCCAATAATTCATTTGAGCATTGATATTCATATGGTAATCTGCATTCCAGGCAGGTGCTAAGCCATCGGCCCAAATGCCCTGAAGATTTGCAGGTAAGCTATTTTCTCTTGAAGAGCTTATCAATAAGTAGCGACCAAAATGAAAATATAAAGTAGCTAATGATGGATCATAAACTCCCCGTTTTTGTGCATCAACGCGTTCATCTGTAGGAAATTTTGCAGCTTCTGATGCGGGTACCTCAAAAGTCATTCTATGAAATAACCTTTGATAATCTTCCACATGGTCTTTAAATATGGCTGAATAAGTTTTGTCTTCTATATTGCTTTGATAGCTATCACATATTTTAGAGGGTTCGTCACCAAAGTAATCGGTAGCCACAACTATTCTAATTTCTAGACTATTGGCCTTTTTAATAACAAGACGGTTATTTTCTGAAGTTATGGAACCTCCATCAGTTGTTACCAAAACCCTAGCTTCATACTTAGTACCGTTGCCATTGCTCAAATGCTGGGTCATAACCAGCATATTTTTTGTAACCTTAACCAATTCACCTTCACCGGGTCTAGACAGGTTCAATGTACAATCAATATTACCAGGTTTACTAGCATCGGCTTTCATAACAATGGCTTGGTCCACAGTAGAAGCGAAGACCGTTCTATTGTGCCAAACACTACCTGTTTTAAATTTTGTGTTTACCGTAGCATTATTTAAATCTAGTTCTCTATAATAATCAGAATAAGTATTTATGCCATTAAAAATGATATCAAGATCTCCTAAGGTCTGGTAGGTATTGGTGCCTCCATCTAACCTTTTGCCCATGATTTTGGACAAATGCAATTTTTCCGCTTCCTTGTATTTTCCTTTAAAAAGTAAATTCCGTACTTGATCTATATATTTATGGCCGTCTTTTACATCTTCTAACTGCTCACCATCTTTTTTAAAAATAGTTTCTTCATTTAATTGTAAGCGTTCTGTGCTTACGCCTCCGAATACCATGGTGCCAATACGACCATTTCCAACCGGTAAAGCTTCGTTCCAAGTATTTGCGGGTCGCTGAAACCAAAGTTTAAGATTGTCGTCTGATTGGGCTTGGATACCCAATAAATTAAAAATTACTAAAAATAGGACTAGTAGTATATTGGGCTGGTTATTCATTGATTTGTACTGCTTGGGAGTTTCCATTAGAATTTATTGAGGTTATAGAATAATGATACTTTTTTTTGCGATTTAAATTTTCTACCAATAGTGTCTCTGTTTGCGCTGAACTAAAATAAATGTCCCTATTTATATTACTATTTACTTCTCTAACACTTAGATGGTAACCTATAGCTTTATAAACGGGCTCTATGGTAATTAGGGCTTTGTCCCCTTCTCGTAATATTCCTTTTACTATTGGCGGTTTAGGAAGTAAACCACCATCAGGAATTACTTTTATCTCATGGCTCCACTCACTTGTAAATCCCCATTGTACTCTTCTTCTCATTCTATAGTAATAAATTTTACCATTTTCTAAATGAGGTATTTGACTTACCCCAACATTTTTGAAGGTAATCATCTTATCATACTGGTTGGGTTTGGTACCGTATTTTACATCGAACAAATAGTCTGATTTATCTACAGAATACCCTACGAAAAAACTATTATTAGAGGGGGCGGTATTTCGAATTATTGGCGGTAGTTCATCCTTATCTGGTTGTAAAGTAATGATGTCGGTAGATGATTCGCCAAAATTATTTATAGCTGTTAATTGTACTTTATAGCTAACACCCCAACCTACACGTGGAATATCAATATAATCATTTATAGTAGGTATTGTTTCTTTAGTTAAAGTTTTGGTACCATAGTTTGCTTTTACGCTTGTGATGAATGGTGATTTTTCAAATATTATTCGTGTTTTTCCGTCACCTGTATGAATTTCTTTGATATTTGGAATAGGCGGCTTTGCTGTAAAAACAGTAGAACTAAAAAGGGTATAGTTTTGTGGGTCAATTACTTTTATTTTTAAATACTGACCATCATTTTTCGGTATTTTCCACTTTAGGTCTTTTATAAATTCTGTATCGCCCGGATTCATTTTAGGTAGTGTAAGAAAATTACCTGATACTATTTTTCCTTTGTTATCAATTACATACCAAACTAATTTATAGCCTTGCATTTGGTACGATGGAAAATCATTTATACCTCTGGGTCTTAATTTAAATGTTGTTACAATATCTTCTCCAGGAGTGAGTGTACTTTTAGAATGCTGTAATGGAGCTATTGTAAACGGGGCGTATTCTTTTTGAAATAAACCAAAAGCTTTTTTCTTTTGTCTAAAAACATCTACTATGCCCCAAGATCTATTTTGACTTGGTGGTGTAGACCATGTTGGGCTAGCTTGCCAAAAGCTTCTATAATCATTGAACGTCCATAATGAAACACCAATTGTATGTGGTTTATTTCTTAATTCATCTAGTATGGTAGTAATATCAATTACACCTTCATTTAAGTCTTCACTTGTAAGTTCTTTACCCAATTCTGACATGAAAATGGGTTTGTTAGGGTGTAATTTATTGGTTTTGTCTACTCGGTTTCCCCAGTTAGAGTAGGAGTTAAGCATGATCATATCTGAAAACTCAACCGCATCATTTTCATCATCTGGGGCAGAATCTGAAACATACAAAGCCAACCTATTGGGGTCTGCTTTCTTAGCTTGTAGAATGGCTGTTTTTACATAATCTCTAATTTTAGGGTTTCTACCACCTCCTATTTCATTACCAACACTCCATCCAATTATTGAAGGATGATTAAATTTTTCTTGAATCATTTTTGACAACCATTCTTTGGGAACGCTGTGATCTGGGTCTACCATAGGGTCTTTACCCCAAAGCGATACTTCCTCAAAAGTCATAATGCCTTTTTCGTCCAAATAATCTAACAGTTGTTTGGGTAAAGGAGCATGGCTAAGTCTTGCCATATTAGCACCTAAAGATTTCATTAAATCAATATCTTCTTTAATACGCCAAAGCGGAAGTGTATTACCGGTTGTTCTATCTTCTGCTACCAAATTAAAGCCAACCGGACGAATTGCCTCTCCATTAAGTTTAAATTGCAACCCCTCTACAGTAATATCCCGTATACCAAATTGGTCTATCCTTTGATCCAAATTAGATGGTGTTTCAATGTCCGTAATTATACTTTTATGCGTATATAAATTAGGTTGGTTAAAATGCCATAGCTTAACCAACTTTTTAGGAATTTTATAGGATATCGTTTTATAAACGGTTTTTCCTGCTTCGATTATGAGTTTATGTTGATTAACGGCTGATTTTGCAATGATTTTATCATTAAAATAAATAGAAGAATTTAGAACGGCAACTCTCTTTTTAACGTCTTTATTTACAACAGCCACTTTAATTTTAATTTCGGCAACACCTCTCTCAAGGTCAGGTAAAGCAGTTACATGTTGGTAGTCTATATAAATTTTATTAGAAACTTTTATTGAGACAGGTCTACGAATACCGCCCCAGTTCCAAATAGCTCCACGCTTAAAGGTATTGTCTACCAATACCGTTATTTCATTTTCTTCTCCGTAACGCACATGTTGACTTACATCAAATTCAAATGAAAGAAAACCTAAGTGATTTTCCCCAACTAATTTTCCATTTATCCATACTATTGCATCGTTATAAACACTTTCAAACTGTAGTCTTAGTACCTTTCCATTTACATTTGCTGGAATATTAAAACGTTTTTTATACCAAGCTTTACCGGCATAATCTGCATGTTCATTTTTTAAATCCCAATTTCCTGGAACTTTTATATTTTCCCAAGAACTGGAGTCATGTAGTTGTTTGTACCAATGATCATCTACTCCTTGGTTGTATATATCTGTTTTAAATTGCCAATCGCCATTTAAAGAAATAGAATTTATTTCTTGAGCGGTTACAAGCGTGGTTAATACTAGATATATAATTAATATAAATATTGGAATTTTCATTTTAAGTATACTAGATTTATTAGGCATTAGTATGACAAACATTACTTATCCATTATGCTTATTTCATTCTACCTTTTATCTTTTGAATTCTGATTGGAAAAACAACTTAAATAGTATTATTTTTTTAATTATTTAACTGATAGTTATAAGGTTATATTTTAATTGTTGGATTGGAAAACAAGGGAGAGTTAGATAAGAAATCCCTTAAGTATTTTTAAGGGATTTCTATTATTAACTAAAAAAAACTAAACTGCGCTAATTATGAATATGAATTTTATTAATATCCGGGGTTGTTTGGTAGCAGGTTAGGAGACAACAAGGTTTCTTCAATTGGTATAGGATATAAATATTGCCTTTCAGGGAAATTAGTCTCCGCTAGTACTTTTGCCATTCCAGCTGCCACTAGAGGATTAAAGTCTGCAATGCCGTCTTCATCCAATTCAGGCGTTAAGCCCCAAAACCATAAACCTGGTGTTACTACATTGTCCATTAATGGACCGGTTGGCGCTATATTTACATCTGCATTTGCAGCTACATCCGCTAGCCCGTAATGAAAACCTGTAATGGCTTTTTCGGCAATACGCCATCTAATTAAATCCATATATCGTAATTTTTCAAAAGCAAATTCTGCTCTTCTTTCGTTTCTTATTTTATATCTTAATTCAGCTTGGTTAGTGGTCGTAATGGTTGGGTTAGAATGTCCTGAATTTGCATATGCCCTATCCCTTACTTGATTCATGGCATTTAACACACTGGCATCTATTTGATTTAGTTCAATCTTAGCCTCAGCATACATTAATAATACATCTGCATATCTCATAATCATTCTATTTGGATCCGGTCTAAAAGGATTTTTCCAAGTTTCTTCAACGCCTTTATTCCATAATAATCCATTAAAAGGAGCAAATGCACCTATAGAACGGCTATCATTATTTCTAGTTAATTCACCTGTATTAAAATTCATTACTTCTTTTTTCTCTGGATGCGGATTAAATTCTATTCCTAAGAAGTTTGATCCATCTCTGGGAAGTAATCCATCACCTTCTTCCAAAGATCCAAAGGGAATAATAGTTTTTGCACACCTAGGGTCTCTATTTTTAAAAGGATTTTGAGGGTCGAACAGTGGAGATTCGTCAATGGGTAAACCATCTATACATTCAAATGATGCCAACAAGGCCCAAGTAGGCCCTTGGCCTCCCCATCCTCCATGATTTCTGGGCATATACCATCTAATACGGTCTCCTCTTACAATATTTAATTCTTCATTTCTAGGTAAAGTAAAAACATGTTCTTTAGAATTCCGGGTGGTAGCTGAAAATAGCTCTGAAAAATCCGGGTGTAACTCATACACTCCTAAATCCATACAATCTTTAGCAGCTTGGGCCGCTGTTTCAAAATCTCCCATATATAATGCAGTCCTTGCTTTCATGGCCAAGGCAGCACCTTTAGTTGCATATTGATATCCACTATAAGAAACCGGTAAATTTGATATGGCAATATCATAGTATGCATAAACCTTTTGTAGGATAGTAGCTTTATCTGTTCTGCTCATTTCAAACGTCTCTTCAACACTAAGTTGACTTTCGTAAAATGGAACATCTCCAAAATGTGTAATTAGGTAAGCCCAATTAGAAGCTATCAGGAAATTTGCTTCTCCTAGGAATGTATTTATTTCGTTATCAGAAAGAACTCCATTTTGATTTTCTATTTGTTTTTTTACGGATAGTATTCTTGAAATGGCTTTATAGGCTACAGACCAATTATTAGCAACCGTACCGTCTTCAGCGGTTAAGGTTCCGGCTTTTATTCTATCTAAGGAAGTTCTGACCTGTTTGTCATCATCTATTCCGTTGTCAGAATCATCTTCTATCCAAAATACATGTCTATAACCTTCATTTAAACCCTCTCGAAATTGCTGTGTACTTACAAAAGGAGATGTTGTGGGAGTATCTAATGGTACTAGATCTAGTTCTGTACATGATACAATTGAAAACAGAACTACTGATATTGCTACTATATATTTATTTTTTTTCATTTTTTTCATTTTTTTAAAAATTAGCTTTAATTCCAAAAACAAAAGATTTAGTTAAAAAATAACCTCTTCCTGATGCCTGTTCTGGATCTACCCCATCAGGTAACTTATCAAACGTAAAAAAGTCATTGGCAGAAGCAAACAATCTAATGCTGTTGAATACACCTGTTTTTTCTAGCGCTTTGGAAGGTATGGTATACCCTAAGGACAAGGTTTTAATTTTTAAATAAGATCCATCCATTAACCAATAATCTGAAAAGCGGTAATTATTGCTATTAGATGTAGAAGATATTCTTGGGTATTTTACAGATAGATTTTCTTCTGGAGTTTTATTAACACTCCAATAGCTACTTGCATATTCTTTTGAAGGAGTCAACCAACCACCTACTAAAGGTTGTATATAATCTGCTCCTAAGTTAAAATTGTACTTACCTACGCCTTGAAAAACAAGTCCAAAATCGAAGCCTTTGTAATCTAAATTAATTCTACCTCCATAATAATACCTAGGTCCTGAACTGCCTAAGAATGTTTTGTCAAAATCGTTGATTACACCATCTGGAGTACCATCAGGTCCACTAAGATCTTTATATTTTACGTCACCGGGCTTTACGGCATCACTGGTAAGAGGTGAATTGTCTACTTCATCTTGAGTCTGAAATAACCCATCAGATTGTAAACCATATAGTTCTCTAAATTGGCTACCTTCTTCTGATAGAGTATTGCCAGAAAAAAGACGCTTATCATTGATGTCTCCAATGATAGATTCAGAATCTGAAACATTGGCAGATATAGAAAAATTAAAATCATCACCTATTCTATCGTTCCATGACGCTTGAACTTCCCATCCTTTGGTTTCCATACTTCCTACATTTACCGTTGGGTCGTCAAATCCAACCAAATCTGGCACACTTAAACTTAACAGCATATCCTCTGTTTTTTTGATAAAGTATTCACCTTCTAAAGAAAGTCTATCATCAAATAAGCCCAATTCAACACCAAAATTAGTAGAGTTGGTTGTTTCCCATGAAATATCTGGTGTGGTTAAATAGCGTTGTGCCAATCCTCTAACTAATTCTGCGTTAGCTCCATTTGCAATTAAAACATCACTTATTTGCAACACGGATAAATAGAGGTAATTACCTAACCTATCATTACCCAAACTACCATTAGATGCTTTTAACTTTAGGAATGAAATTGGCTCAAAAGATTCCATGAAGTTTTCGTTAGAAATTGTCCAGGCCGCCGAAATGGAAGGAAAATTACCCCACCTGTAATCACTACTAAACCTAGATGAACCATCACGTCTTACGGTGGCTCCTAAATAATATTTGTTATCAAAATTATAATTGAATCTACCAAAAACAGATGCATAGGCTGTTTCTGATATATATGATCCGTCATCAAAAACTTTATCTGTTGGTGCTTGACTTAGATAAGGAAAGTCATTACTTAAAAATTCCCTGCCCAATACTTCCAAACCTTCAGATTCGTTGGAGTATTCTTCATAACCGCCTAATAATTCAACAGAATGTTTGTTAAATTTCTTATTGTAATTAACAATAGCTTGGGTGGTTATAGAATTATTATTGGTTCTTTTTTCGTTTAAGTTTGTGCTTCCATGATCCTGAATAAAAGCACTTGATCCTAACATTTCAGGATCGTCAAATGCCCAATATCTAACGGTTTTAGAAAAAGATTTAGATTTAAAAAAGTCAAACCTTGGTGCTAAGTTTAAAGAAATCTTTAATGCTTCGATTGGTTTGAAGAAGATACCTAGTTTACCTCCAAACTGATAAGAATCCCCACTGTAAGAACCACCTTCATTTAATCTGGCATATACGTTATTTCCAGACTTACCTTCAGCTATTCTACCGTCTTCCCATAATGCTGCATATATTGGTGCGGCCTGTAAGGCATCACCAGTT
Source organism: Maribacter ulvicola (assembly GCF_900155985.1). Classification (GTDB taxonomy): domain Bacteria; phylum Bacteroidota; class Bacteroidia; order Flavobacteriales; family Flavobacteriaceae; genus Maribacter; species Maribacter ulvicola. The sequence continues at coordinate 3,568 of NZ_FTMA01000005.1, read as the reverse complement.
GGATCTAAAATTGGTCTTCTATCTTCTACTAATCTAAAGTTGATGTCAGCAATAACGCCTATTTTATCAGTAACTTTTATATCGTTATTTATTCTAGTTGTAAAGCGGGTCCAATCTCTATTAGCATAAAAAGCATCTTGATTTTCATACCCTAACGAAAGATTGGTTTTTAGTTTTTCACTACCAGATGAAACATTAATGTTATGTCTTGTACCGGTAGTCTGTTTTTTAAGGATAAGCCCGGCCCAATCTGTATCTGGGTATAGATCACGGTTTAATTCGGCTGTTCCAGAAGTATATTCATTAATAGTCTCTTCTGACCATTGTGGATATAAGTTTTCATTATTACCGGCATCATTCCAGACCTTTTCATTATCTAATTGCATATAACCAAGGGCATCAACATACTCTCGTTCTTTGGTAGGTTTATTAATAAAATACTCTGCATTATATGTTACTCTTGTAACGCCTGTTTTAGCTCTTTTAGTCGTTATTATTATAACTCCGGCGGCAGCTCTAGAACCATAAATGGCTGATGCGGCTCCGTCTTTAAGAATAGATATACTTTCTACTTGATCCGGTGGTACGTCGTTAAGACTACCTACAGGAATATCATCTACAAGAATTAAAGGACTATTGTCACCTTGTAGCGTGGTGTTTCCTCTAATTCTAATAGTATTTCCTGCTCCTGGTTCAGAAGAAGATCTAGTAACACTTACACCTGCAGCTGCACCTTGCAATGCGTTAGATATATTTGTTACACTTCTTTCTGTAATAGCTTTACTGTCTATAGTAACAATAGACCCTGTTATATCTTTTTTTCCAGTGGTTCCATACCCCACAACGACAACTTCATCTAGTTGGGAACTATCTTCCATGAGCATGACATTAATATAGTTCTGTTGGGTAACGGTTTGGGTTTGCGTTTTAAAACCTAGGTAAGATAATTTCAACATATCGCCTTCAGTTACGTTTATAGAGAATTCACCATCAAAATCAGTTTGAGTACCTTGATTAGTTCCTTCAATAGTAATGTTGACACCGGGTAATGGTACACCTTCTTGATCAGTTACCGTACCACTAATTTTTTTGTCTTGAGACCATAACATGGAGCTAAGGACAAAACACATTAGCATTAAAAAATTCTTTTTCATTTCGTTTGGTTTAGGTTAATTTAATATCGCCAAACTACTATGAATGATTTTTTAAAAATAGAATCAGGTAGAAATAATCGATTGAAAGCGTTTCCGGAAAGGTTTTTATTTTCCGGAAACGTTTCCCTTTTTTAATTATATCGTATATTATTTCTGTTTTTTATAGGATATATTTTTTAATTTCTATTAATAAATATATATTTCGTAATTTATAATTGCTATGAACAAAACTACCATCAAAGATGTCGCAAAAAGACTTAACGTATCGATATCTTCTGTATCGCGTGCTTTCAATGATAAATATGATATTAAAAAAGAAACTAGGGAGCGAATTTTAAGAGTGGCAAAAGAAATGGGTTATCACCCTAATCCAATAGCCCAAAAACTAAAACAGAATAAAAGTTTCAATATTGGTGTCATTGTACCTGAATTTATCAATGAATATTATTCAGAGGTAATTTCAGGCATTCAAGAGGTTTTAAATGTCAATGGTTATCAAGTATTAACAATGCAATCGAACAACTGTCCCTCTTTAGAATTTAAAAATGTTGAAACTCTTTTGAACAATAGAGTAGATGGTTTGATTATTTGCCCTAGTTGTGATAGCGAGAATATGAATTTTTATCTAGAAAAGATAAGCAAAGGGCAACATATTGTTTTCGTGAATAGAGTAAAGGAGTCATTTCCTGCCAAGAAAGTGCTGTTCAATAATATTAAATGGAGCTACCTTGCAACCGAGCATCTTATACAAAAGGGATATAAAAAAATATACCATCTAGCAGGAAACAAAAATCTGTCTATTTCGCATGATAGAATATCCGGATTTAAAAAAGCTATGGAAAAATATAAATTTCCAACTTCAAGTTTTAAAATTATAGAAACCGGACTATTAGCTGAGGATGCAACTGTGATTGTTGAAGAATTAATATTGGATGATGATTTACCCGATGCATTTATGTGTATTAACGATTTGGTAGCCTTATCGGTCATAAGTATTTTATCAGAACATTCCATAGCTGTACCTGAGGATATAGGAGTAATAGGATTTACAGAAACAAAAATGGCAAGCTTAATGTCGCCCAAGCTAAGTAGCGTTAAGCAGCCTACTTATGAAATGGGAAAAACTGCTGCAGAAATGCTTTGTAAATCAATAAATAATATAGTAATAGAGCGCGAAACCGTAATTATGAACGGCGATTTGAATATTAGGAAATCCTCTTCTCGAAGTTAGTAATAACATATAGTTACATGAAAAAACCTAAGCGTGATATTTAATAATCAAGTACTTTACAATTCTAGGTTTAAGGTTACATACATTCAGTCATTAAATCTTGGTAAAGCTATGATTTAAAAATAACAGGAAATCCGGTAGTTAAGCGTTAAATTTTCTATATAATAGAGATTTCTTTGCGGTCCTTTTTGGATTCACCTCATTTTTATTATTCATATACCAAAAGCTAACTGGTCACCTAAATTTTAATCGTTCATTAACCTTTTAAGAAGAAGTTAGAATTGTATGAGTTGTTTTAACTTTTTTATTTCAATTTTTTCTGATTACTGGTCAAATAGGTTTATGATTTAAATTGCGTAATTATATTTTTATATGGCAGTTTTTTGAAGAGAAATATCCTATTAAATTGAGTACATAGGTTATTTACTATAAAAGTGATTGTGCAGGTTTAGGATGTTTTTTGATCTACACTTAGAAAAGTAGTTGGTATTGCGGTTAAAGCGAATTTTTGAATCAATTTAATAGAAGTTTTATCGAATATATAACTATTAAAGTGGTGTTGCTTGGCACTAGTTTTAGAAATCTTATTTTGGTACTGAATAAGTTACCGTTTTCGTAGCTGTGTTAAATGCTTTACAGGAGTAGGATAAATACGAACCATATAGAAGATTTAGGCAATTTATTGAAAAGTTATGTATACCTAATATATTATAAAGAGTGCTATTTACGGATGATTATTTGATAGAATAAATTGTTTCTAAATGTTCAGATTTCAATAATCATCCGTTTTTTTCTATTTGATTTTTTTGATTAAGTGGTTAGGGAAATCCATAGTATGCTCACAGCATACTTGCTCCATTACCTGTTGTAGTTCTGTCTTTAAGAGTGAAATGGTGTGGTTTCCTCCTTTACTTCCCAATGCCGCCACCCCGTACATAAACGAACGCCCTAAAAAGGTGAACTCTGCGCCAGAAGCCATTGTTCTGGCAATATCCGGACCGGAACGTAGGCCACTGTCCATCATAACCTTAATTTGATCTCCATACTTTTCTGCTATTCTGGTCAAGGGTCTAATGGTAGATTCTCCCGCATCTAGCTGCCTGCCACCATGGTTGGATACGATAATGCCGTCCAAGCCTAAGCGGATGGCTTTCTCCGCGTCCATTTCTGATGCTACGCCCTT
>NZ_FTMA01000007.1 GCF_900155985.1 Maribacter ulvicola | reverse complement strand
CGTTGGGGGACATGTCCCCCAACGAATATATCGAAAAGAATCAAAATAGCCCGGATTCTCTACTTTTGACCGGTACATAATATGGGAGGAGGTCAAGTATTTCTAGATCCTCAGGTACTTCTGTCCAGCATAAGGGGTCCGGTATATATTCTATGGTGTATGATTCCTTTCTATCATGCATATAACGACGCATTTTAAAAACAATCTCCATATCCTCACCAACAGTATCAGTATCATATCCCCCAACAGCCAATGCTATTTCACGTTCAAAAAAACCGAACGCCCCAGAGATAATAAGTAGGCTATCAATTCTACCCCAAGCCATTCTTCCTAAAATAAAAGAACGGGTATATTCTAACAATTGAAATCTAGCCAACCAATTTTTGGGCAACCTAATCTCTTCTAGTTGACCGCCTTGAATAATGCATGAGTTTGCCACACGTATAACACCACCAACCGCAATTACTCTTTTCTGTGAGCGTTGAAAAAATGATTTAACCACATGTAACAAAGCATCTGGTTGTAGAAGACAATCAACATCTATACAACCTACATATTTACTGGTAGATAAGGCTATACCGGCATTTAAAGCGTCTGATTTACCACCGTTCACCTTATCGATAACGGTTAGCTTTTCAAAAGCCCTGTTTTTTGATTTGTAGATACCTCGTACAGGTTTAGATTTCCAGTCAGGATCCATTTGAATAGCTACCTTCTCCAGGTCATAAGAATCTATCAGTTTTTGTAACGTATCATCTTTACTACCATCATTAACTACCATAACGTCATAATTGACATATTGAAGAGATAATAAGGAGCGAATGTTTTCTACAATGGTCAACCCTTCGTTATACGCAGGTGCAATTATGGTAATTGTTGGAGCTAATGGAGAAGCCATTATTTTAGAAATATCCGTAAAGCTGTTTTTATTTCTATAATGAAGCGAATTTCTGGTAGAGAAATAAGCCATTAAAGAAAATAGAATAAACAGGATTATGGTAAATACAAAGAACACAAAGTTGATGTATTCCAGTACCACGGCAAATAGCTCACTATCCATTTATCTTATTGTATAAAGAGTTGGACATGGAACATAACTGATCAAACAACGTATAACCATTATTGATCGGGGCCGTTCCTTTATACTCAGTAGGCTCATTTAATTCTAGTTCAAAATCAACCTTGAAAAAGAAATCTTCTTTTAATGTTGAAATGGGTGCTTCTGTAGCAACAGATGTTTGTGACTTAATATGTTCTAAAACTTTTGTAGCCTTTTTTACGAGTGACTTTGATGTTGAATCTAAAATACCTTCAAGCAAATGTATTTCTTTATGGTCACCAACATTCATCATTTCATCTAGTAAAAGTAGTTTTGTCTCATGATCCGCCAAATGATAAACATCGGTAAACACACTTTCTGCGAGATTATAATTTTCAGAAAACAATTCACCTGGTCGCAGAGATTCATATGAGAATTTTTGAATTAACTCATTAGCTCTATCTATAACCACATCAGAACTATGCGCTTCAATGATTTGATAAAGTAATAGTAACTCACGACAGTCACCAAGCTCAGATATGTTTTCTAACAGTACCATGGCGTCAAGCTCTTCTTGACACATGAAATTTGGAGAAAAAGAGACTCTTTCATTTTCAAATGAAATCAATGTCTCCTCAGCACTAGCATTTTTAATTTCACCCTTATTTGTCGCTTTCTTATTTAAAAAAGAACCATCTAGATTATTTATGTTTATATCTGAAGCACCATTCTGTTGCCCAATAGTTATATCTATATGTTCTTCTTCAACAGGTAAGTCATTCAATACAAATATGGGTTCAAAATCATCTTGTTCTGTAGACTGATCTTTATCCTGAAACGTAGTTTCATCTATTATTAATGGGAGAAAATTAAAAGAAAGTACTTCTTCCAAGTCATGATCAGGTTCCAAATCATGTACAGTGATTACAACTTGGTTACTTTGCTTTACTACATCTTCATCTATAAGGTCTGGTAAAAAGTTAAAATCGATATGATCTAACGCATCTTTTTTCTTTATTTCCTCTGGTTGCAATTCACTTTCAAGAATTGTTTCTTCTTTAAGAACTTCTTTATCAATTATTTCTTGATCATTTACATGGTCTAAAATTTCACCTTCCACATCATAGAAATCTGGAGAAGAAATATTTGTGGTAGGTAATATACTTTCTGGATCAATTTTATTAAGGGTACCAATAACTTTACTCTTAATATTGAAATTGCGTTCGGTTCGTTGCAAATTTTCTAAAAAAGGAACATCCGCTATTGTTCCAAGCTCTCCAATAGCATCTAAAATGGCTATTTTAATATCATGGCTAGCCTTAGGATATACTAATTTTAAAGTTGGTAAGGCATTTACAAAATGAAAATCCTTAATACATTCAATAGCTTCTGCCTGTATATCCCGTTCCTTATGCATTAATAACGTAATTATAGATTGTTCTGCATCGTTTTGGCTGTAATATTTTATTAAGCGTAATGCAAACAAGACTACATGTGCATTGGTAGAAGTTAACCAAAGAGCAAATTGCGGTGGGGTATAATTTGGTTTATGTCTTAGTACATCTAAGAGTTTAAGCTGTTGCCATTCTGCTATTTTGTATTTGGTATTATCAAGAAAATATCTAACTCCTTCTTTTTTTAAACTAACAATAGCAATTTCTGCCTGTTTACGGATAGTACGCTGCCTATGGTTTATGAATTTTATGATTAATCCGTATGAATCTTCAACCTCCATAGTAGTCAATTCTAGAATACCGCTAGAAACCACTTGCCATTTTTTACTTCTTAATTTTTCATAAGCGTCATGATGTAAACCTAAATCCTTATACAGATTTATGAGTACTTTTTGCGAGTTTCCTGATAAATCTTTTCGTAAATCAAGTAATACCTCTGTTAATACATCACGATCAAATGTATTTTTAATCAATTCCCTAATCTGAATTTTAAGATTTAGATAATTCATTTTTTCCTCCTTAGTATTTGAATCCTCATAGAATAAAAATTCATTGATCATGGGGGAAAATTCGATTTTCTTTTCTTTAGTCCGACTGTTCTTTAATTTAATTTTGTTTCTAATAATAAAAACTCCGATCAAATACGTTACGGCCAATACAAAAAACAGTATAGTCAACCACCACAGATATTCTAGATTGAATTCTGGTGCGGTAATCAGCGATATTTTAATTTGAGATGGGGGAATTATCAAATTTTATCTTTTATCTACGTATCTATTTATATATTTCTCGTTGTATTCTCACCAACAATTCTGTGGGGCTTACAGGTTTGGTTACGAAATCATTTGCTCCAAGTTCAAAAGCGGTTAGTACATTTTGTTCATTACCTGCCGATGAAATTATAATGATAGGCGTTTTTGATTTAAGGTCATTTCTTACATAATCAATGAGTTCTATACCTGAGAAATAAGGCATCATAATATCACTCACAATAATATCTGGCATTTCATTTTTTAAATACTCCTTAACTTCTTTTCCATTAGCGGAATGATGTACTTCATAGCCTCCTTTTTTAAGCCTAAAGTTTAATAATGAGGCTAAAAGTTGGTCATCATCTGCTAACAGTACACGTTTACCCATGCTATTTCTTTTTCATTATTTCTAGCTCTTTACTTAGATTATCTTCCAGTAATGGATAATCATTCAAGAATACCTCATATAGCTCTTTTACCTTTTCAAGTTCATTGGCTTTGCAACTATGCTCTAATTCTACAATAAGTTTGCGCATACCCTCTGCCTTAATCATCGCAAAACCGGCCTTTAACTTATGAGCAGACAAGCCAATCTCCTTTAAATTTCCAGATTTTAAATGAATTTTTACATTTCCAATAAATTCTATAGCGTTGATTTTAAACAATTTTACCAGTTGGCTTAGCATATCAATTTCACCGAAACAATCTTTTAATAGAAGGTTTAGGTCTACAACCGTAGTTTCTTTTGGTTCTATCATAGGTTTTTGAAGTATGGACAAAAATTCTGTCTGTTCAATTTTATTTTCTTTATTCTTTAAAAGAGTAGTCTGCAAATCTTCTAGGGTATAGGGTTTTAATAGAAAATCATTAATTCCTATTTCTTTACATTTTTCACTATCCTGTTGGGTAAAATCTGCACTAAATGCAATTATAGGAACTGAATTTACTTTTGCATTTTTATGACTTCTAATAGCTCTAGACACCTCGAATCCGTTTTGACCTGGCATTTTTAAATCCATTAGAATAAGGTCTATTTTTTTTGTAGACAATACATACAGGCCTTTATCTAAATCAGTATCCACATGAACGGTACATCCCCATTTGGTCAATTGTTCTACAATTAAGCATTCGTTCATTTTATTATCTTCAAATACCAATATTTCGGTACCTGCCAGTAATTCAGTTTTAAAATTATGCTTAGCTTTTTTAATAGATTTGTTTGGTAAGGTAGCTATGTTACCTTGAAGGTAAGGCAATCTAAACCGTACAGTTGTTCCTTTACTAACCGTACTATCAATTTCAATATTACCCTTTAGCTTATTTATAATTTCTTTCGTTATCGTTAAACCCAGTCCCGTACCTCCATATTTCTTGCAAGTATCATCCGCTGCTTGAATATAACCGTTGAAAATGGTGTCCATTTTTTCTTTAGGTATACCAATACCGGTATCTGCAACAGAAAATTCTAATAGAAAAGCATTATCATTTCTTTGTTTAGTGAATACTTCTAGTTTTATAAACCCTCTTTCAACAAATTTTACAGAATTACCTAAAAGGTTAAGTAGAATTTGAGATAATTTTGAAGGGTCTCCTGTTATAATTTTGGGTACGTTTTCATCTATTTCAATTAACAACTCTATTTTACGGTCCAAAACCAAGGTCTCACATAGGAACATCACATCTTTAAGTAAACTATGTAGATTAAAATCTACAGATTCAAATTTGCTATTGCCAGAAGATATTTTAGCATAATCTAAAACTTCATTGATAAGTTTTAAAAGTGTGTTTGATGCAAATTGTATGGCATCTACCTTTTTATGTTGTCCTTTAGTTAACTTTTCTTCTTTTAAAAGATTGGCAAAACCTATTATGCTGTTTAGCGGTGTTCTTATCTCGTGGCTAACTTGGGTAATAAATTGCTTTTCTGAAATATCTTGTTGATTTGTAGCTGTTACCTCCATTTTATTAGCTACGATTTCATCCATATTTGGAGTATAAATATGCTTTTCTAGACTAGTTCTAAAAGAATTAAAAGAGCTTTTTAGCTCATTAGCTTGATCGGCATTTAACTCCTCGAAGGAGAACGCACTTACCGTACTTTCTAACTGAGATAATTGACCAAGTAAATCCTTAGTTTTTGAAATTGACATAATTAAGTATGCTTTAATTAAACGGGTACTACTTATAATTCTCTAAAAATGCACCAATGAAGGTGTGTAAGCAATAAAATGTTCCCTACAGGTGCTTATTTGTTGTGAATACTCTTAAATTGTAGGTCATAAACCAATACTATGAAGCAACTACTCTATTTTTTGTGTTTTACTACTATACTCTCTTGCGGAGAAAAAAAAGAAAAAATTGAAGAAACAACGCTAGAAAAAGCACAACGGATCCATGCTAGCGTAATTACTATTGATACGCATAATGACATCAACATCAAAAACTTTACAGACAGTGTTAATTATACTCAAAAGCTAAATTCTCAAGTGAATTTACCAAAAATGGTAGCGGGTGGTCTAGATGTTTCCTGGTTGATCGTTTACACAGGGCAAGATACGCTTACAGCAGAAGGTTATGCAAAAGCAAGGGAGAATGCTATGTCCAAATTTGAAGCTATACATAAATTGTGCGAAGAAATTGCACCTGATCAAATAGCATTAGCTTTGACTTCTGCAGCTGTAAAACGCATTGTTGGTTCAGGAAAAAAAGCCGCCATGATCGGTGTTGAAAATGCCTACCCTATAGGAACCGATCTTTCTGAGTTCAAAACCTATCATGACTTAGGTGCGCGTTATATTTCTTTGGCGCATAATGGCCATAGTCAATTTTCAGACTCAAATACCGGTGAAGCTGATAATGTGTGGTTACACCATGGCTTAAGCGATTTAGGAAAGCAAGCCGTGGTGGAAATGAACAAATTGGGTATTATGATAGATGTTTCCCATCCATCAAAAGAAGCCATGAAACAAATGATCGCTTTATCCAAAGCACCTATTATAGCCTCTCACTCATCAGCCAGGGCTTTATGTAACCATAGTAGAAATTTAGATGACGAGCAATTAATGCTGATGAAGGAAAATGGCGGAGTAGTACAAACAGTAGCGTTTAGCTCATATTTAAATACAGAAAAACATGAAGCCAGAACGGCATATATGAAATCTATCTACCAGCAGGTAGCAGATTCTTTGAACATTACGTGGTATGAACGCTATCAGTTCTCAGGTTTATCGGACACGGAAAAAGAAGCCTTTATGGAGAACTATCCAAAGGTCATACAAATAAGCAAGGAATTAGTAGCAAGTAAAACTGATGCACCAGAAGCGGTAAATGTTGGCGATTTTGTAGACCATATAGATTATATGGTAAAGTTAATAGGCATTGACCACGTTGGTATCAGCTCTGATTTTGACGGTGGTGGTGGTATTGAGGGTTGGAACGATGCGTCAGAAACTTTTAATGTAACTCTAGAACTTGTTGAACGTGGATATTCTGAAGACGACATTGCAAAATTATGGGGCGGTAACCTTATGCGTGTGCTTGATGAAGTACAGATTATTGCCAGTAAAATGGGTGAAGTTAATTAACATCACCCTTTGCCGCCAAACGATCTTTTACAAACTCAATTTTCGTTTTTCCATGGGCTGCAGGCCTCCCATTTTCGCCAAGGTTTACCATAATGATATTATCAACGGTAACAATGGTTTTGTGGTTCATTTTATTACGAACCTCGCAATTTAACGTTAATGAGGTTTTACCGAACGTAACTACTTCAATACCAATTTCAATAACATCACCTTTTACTGCGGCACTCATAAAATTAATTTCTGACATATATTTCGTAACCACTTTACCATTTTCTAATTGAATAATTGAGTAAAGTGCGGCCTCTTCATCGATCCAAGCCAATAACCTACCACCGAATAATGTTCCGTTAGAGTTTAAATCACCTGGTTTAACTAGCTTTCTAGTATGAAATCTCATAGCTTTATTTTATTTGAAATTCTACGATGCAAAGTTAGGTCTAATAAAATAAAATCTACAATTTTAGCCCAGTACACAGACCGATTTGCCAATTGTAACAATTACATATTTAATAAGTTACATATCTATAATTGTTGCTTCATAGAATTAGTAGAACCTTAATTTTATGTGCTTTTTTTTGACTTTAGCTTCATTGTTCATAACAGGTTAAAAACTTATTACTGGACATAATTATCAATTTTATCTAATACGTACCTTTAGGTAACGACCTTAAGGCAAGACCAAAAGGTATTGACTGGAAACATAATTAATATTTTGACGCAAGCGTCAGAGCATTTAAATCTCGATCAACGAGTAAAATAAAAATATAATGGACAGGACACAAAAATTGCAATCTATACGCCCTTTAATTGCCTCTGCCAAAATAATGCGCAATATGAGTGATGATGAACGGTTTCAAAACCAAACGTTACGCCCAATTCTAAAACTTCAAAACGACTTACTTTTAGCATCTTATCAAAATTATATTACTAAAATGAAAAATAGCTTTTACGAGCTAAAGCTTGATAAGCGTATAGGCTACATTGCCAATTCAATACAAAAAGATATAAAGTTCAGAAATGCTTTAAAAGGAATGATTATTGGTCAATTTACCGTTGATGAGTATGAAGTCTATATTCAAAACTCTTCTGCACTAAACAAAAGAATGATGAATATGGTCGTAAAAAGGATTCAAGATCAAATTCAATATTTTGAGAAATATGAACTAGTCCAATAAAGATTCGCCATTTAAATTAGTGGTTAGAATGTTACTCATTAGATCAAAATAAGGACGTATTGCCCTAAAGCTGTCATTGACTCTGTTGGCAAAATCATCTGAAAGTACTTCTTTGTCCGTAAACTTCTTTACAAAAATGTACTGCTTTTTGCGTATATATTTTATATTGGGGTCTTCTTTATCAAATCCTTTTGGAGCAGTTTTTAATTCATCGCCAGCTAATTCTCCCCAAATAGATTTGAAGTTTTCATCGTCAATAATATCGGATAAGTCAGTCGTATCTATCTCCCACTCTTTTCTTATACGTAATAAATCGTTTTTTTCCGGATTCCAGAATCCTGTTGCAATAAAGCTGTTACCGGGTGCTATCTGTAAGTAATATCCGCCTCTACGGTGTTTTCCTGCCCTAGCAAAAGAAGCAGAAAAATGAGATTTATAAGGAGTCTTATTTTTAGAAAAACGTACATCTCTATAAATTCTAAAGACTTTTAATTTTTCAATTTCATCATGTAAGTTTAGCTTTTCAAGTAGGTGATTAAAAAAACCTTTAACCTTATTTTCTTCAGCTTTAAACTCATCTTTATGTACTGTAAACCACTCTCTATTATTGTTATTCTTTAATTTATTTAAAAATTGCAATGTACTATTTGTAATATTCGTTTCTAACATTCGACTTAGCTGTTGTGATTTTAAGCTAAAGTTAACCATTAGATGAGAAGTACTTTTACTTATTTGGTTAATTTTGATCAACTAATGAAGACTCATGAACCATCGATCTATTATCGAAAAGATTAACACCCACAAGAAACAACCGAATTTAAGATTTCGATTAAAAAAGAATACCGAGAAGTTTACAGACCTTTTATTCTATATGTTGTTTGACATTGAAACACCGGTAGCCGAAAGTCTTGACAATTTAGAAAAGCAATTTGATGAACTTGTAGCTTTGGCTTGCTGGGAAAGTGAAAAACCTTGTAAGAAAGTTTGGGAAAATTATGTAGAACAGTTGCCACTAGTTCTTGAAAGTTTAAATTTAGACGCTGAAGCAACCGTAAATTGCGATCCTGCCTCTTTATCAATTGAGGAAGTGTATATGGCCTACCCAGGTTTTTATGCCATTTCAGTATATAGATTGGCACATGAACTTTATAAAATTGGTTTTCCGTTGGTACCTAGATTAATGACAGAATATGCCCATAGACAAACCGGTGTAGATATTAACCCTGGTGCACAAATTGGCAAATCTTTTCATATTGATCATGGTACAGGTGTTGTAATCGGTGAAACTGCCATTATCAAGAATGACGTAAAAATATACCAAGGTGTTACTTTGGGCGGACTCTTTGTTGCTAAAAATTTACAAAAGATCAAGCGCCATCCTACCATAGAGAATAATGTAACTATTTACGCCAATGCTACAATATTAGGCGGAGATACTATTATTGGTGCTAACAGTGTAATTGGTGGAAATGCATGGATTACAACCTCTGTTCCTGCTCATTCTACGGTTTTTCATACTCCAGAAATTAAAATAAAAACATTACCCCATGTCTAATTCTTTATTATCGCTTATTGGTAATACACCGCTCGTAAAATCAAGGGTACTGAATACAAACCCCAATGTGTCCGTTTTTTTTAAAATGGAGGGACACAATCCTGGTGGCAGCGTTAAAGACCGTGCGGCCTACAACATGATCAAAACAGGTTATGACAATGGCGACTTTACCACAAATGATAAGCTTATTGAAGCCACTAGTGGTAATACCGGGATCGCTTTAGCAATGATAGCTGGTATTTACGGCTTAGATATTGAATTGGTTATGCCAGAGAATTCAACAAAAGAGCGAGTGCAGACCATGAGGGCTTACGGTGCAAAAGTTACTTTGACTTCTGCTGATGTAGGTATTGAAGGGGCGCGTGACTATGCTGAAGATAAAGTTACCAATGAAGGTTACATTATGATGAACCAATTTGGAAACGTTAATAATTGGAAAGCACATTACAAAACTACAGGACCAGAAATCTGGAATGATACTGATGGTAAAGTCTCTCATTTTGTATCTGCAATGGGTACCACGGGCACTATCATGGGTACATCAACTTATTTAAAGGAGAAAAACAGTGATATTCAAATTGTAGGTGTACAGCCAAGCGATAATGCCAGCATACCCGGTATTAGAAAATGGCCGCAAGAGTATTTGCCAAAAATTTTCGACGCCAAGAAAGTAGACCGCATTATGGAAGTTAATGAAATTGAAGCTAAGGCAATGGCTAGAAAGTTAGCTAAGGAAGAAGGTATATTTTCAGGAATGAGCAGCGGCGGTGCCGCTACAGTTGCGTTGCGATTAGCACAAGAGATAGATCATGGCGTTATTGTATCTATCATTTGCGATCGTGGAGACCGTTACCTATCGTCAAGCCTATTCGACTAAGATACAGCCAAGATTATAATATAGAAAAAGAGCCGTAAAACGGCTCTTTTTTATACGCTAAAAGTTAAAAAATTATTTCTCTAACATAGCAGTATTTCTAGGTCTACTATATTCTTGAACTAAAAATTCTAAATTTTCGCCATGCTCGTTGGTGAAAATATAAGTGGTTTTATCATTCATTGTTTTTTTACTTTTTAAGTTGATGCTTTCAACAACTTTTAAATTGTCACCTTCATTCATGGCAACCACCAATTCATTGTTCTTAGAAACTAAAACAAAATCTTCTGGAGTTTTAGATTCGTAGCTAAATACTATTTTTTCATCAAAGGCGTCATCGTCGTCGTTATCTATATGTACTGTTTTAATAATAGTAGAAACACTATCCACTACCCTATCTTGATCAACCTTTCCTTCATCATCTTTTGAGCGTTCAATAGTGTTTAAACGTTTTGTAGTAATCTCAACCGTGTTCTTAACTAGTTTTTTACCATCGTTTACCGTATAGGATTTTGAGATTTTAGTATCTAACACCTCTTGGTCCTTTTCTTGCGCCATTACAGTTCCCGTCATAAGAAACAGTCCCGCAATAGACATATACATTGTTCTAATTTTCATATATAAAGTTTTAAAATTATGTTTAGACTTATATCCTTCTCTTAACTGGTATGAAGTCCCTCATATCTAATATCTTAGATAGTTACAAGATATATGAAAACTGAAAAATTTACTGATTCATAAAAATTAATAATTAATGGATTTAATTTTAAAAAAAGACACTATGACATATAGATACCAAACAAAGGATAGCATTAAAGCCATTTTTTCTTTTTAAAGTAAAACATCATTCCAACAAATAGAATAATCATTACCGCCCAGACTACGTAGTACCCATATTTGTAATGAAGTTCTGGCATATGATCAAAGTTCATACCATAGATACCGGCAATAAATGTCAACGGAATAAATATAGATGCCATAATGGTCAAAACCTTCATGACTTCATTCATTTTATTACTCATGTTACTCATATACATCTCCATTAAACTCATAGACATTTCTCTATAAATCTGTAAACTCTCATTAATTTCTATGGCATGGTCCAGGACATCACGTAAAAACAATTTGGTGTCTTTAGTGATTTTAGGATTTTCAGATTCTATCAATCTGCTTATCAATTCTTTAACAGGATAGATCCATCTTCTAATTTTTAAGATTTCTTTCTTTAACTGTTGAATATTTTGCGCTACTATTGGCTCAGGGTTTTGATATACCTCCTCTTCTAAGTTCTCTATTCTATTATTAAGGTTTTCAATGGCTAAAAAGTAGTTATCTACAATAGCATCAAGTAAGGCGAAAAACAGGTAATCTGCTCCCCTGGTTCTAATACGCCCCAACTTACCTGTAATTCGATCGCGTAAACCATTAAATACATCAGCTTTGACCTCTTGAAAAACCAAAACCGTATTCTCATGTAAAACAATAGCAATATGTTCTCCAATAATTTCCTCTTCTTCAGAGATATACAGCATTCTAAAAATCCCAAAAATATAATCCTCGTATTCATCTATTTTTGGTCGCTGTTCTGTATTTACAATATCTTCTAGTACTAGGGGATTCAGGTTAAAATGCTTACCTAATTTTTCTATAAAAGGCTCATCTGTAATACCCACAACATTAACCCATGATATTTTATCTGCACGCTCTTCTTTAAAAAACTGCTCTAAATTGTCAAATTTGCTTGTTTCAAAACCATTTTCATTATAGGAGGTACTAAATATGATACTATCACTACGCTCCTTATCGCCCATGTAGCTAATGGTTCCCGGAGCTTTTCCTAGTTTATTTTGCTGGCGAGATTTTTTCTTTTTTCTTTTCGGAAAATTGAGTTTTCTATGTGCGGGCATGAACAATTTTTATTGATGTATTAAAATTACAAACTAATTATTGAATTCTAGTTTACTTAAAATTAAACCTGATCCTGGGGCTATCGTATTTAATTTATGAGTAGAACCGGTAATCAAAGAATCCCTAATGTCATCTAAAGTCAGTTCGTATTTACCTAGTTGCACCAACGCCCCCATAATCATACGAATTTGGTATCTCATAAATCCCTTTCCCACGATCTTTAGTACATAACTCTGTTCAGGAAAAAAATTGGCGGTAAGGATATCATTGGGAACTATAGTACAGGTTTCAATTTCACGTACTGTTATGGCATTTGGTTTTAACGACGCCGTGTATACACTAAAGTCATGCCTACCAGCAAACATAGAGGCTCCTTCTTTCATTACATCCAAATCAAGTACATCCAAATAATTGGTAATGAAAGGAGCGCTGAATGGGTGGTTCTTAGATCCAAAGGAAAAAAAATAATGATATTCTTTGGTCTTGCTATCCTTTATAATATTAAAATTGTTATCCACAGACTCCATACCGAGTAAACGGATGTCTGAAGGTAAATTTTTATTAAAATCCTGAAGGAAAATATCGAAATCTAAAATTGGTTCTTCCACAAAGAGTTCAAAAGCCCCGTCAAGAGAGGAAACCTTAGCATCTGTTCTACCAGCACCCAAAATTTTATAAGGAGCATTAGGATATAAAAATGTAAATGTCTTATTCAGCATTCCTACTATAGTTTTAAGCTTTGGTTGTACCTGCCAACCATTAAACCTAAACCCTAAATACTGCAGTCGTACCAAATAACAAAAACGCTGTTTCTTCATAACGTAAATGTAATTACATTATAGATATAACCAGTAATCTCATGTAAATGTATGCACTCGTTTTAATTCCATTTTATTCACTTAGGCATTATTTACATTATTTCTTCTTACAAAATAGGATACGTTTTTTATTGTTAAACTGCATAATAAGTAGTAATATTATACCATGGATCGCTATAAATCAAGGGCTTGAACAACAAAGTTAACCGTTCATCGAATTGTTTTAAGTAATACCAAAGCTTCCCCGTAATTGCCTATAAATTCTAGTTCTATTGAACCCATAAAAACCATATTTTATGAATTCTATTAAGGGATTACTTACTTGGAAACGAACACTAATTGTCTCTATTATTGTACTCTTTCTGTTGAATATCTTTAGTTTTTATGGATTGTATACCAATAAATTCTACTTTTTTAAAATAGACAATTACATCTTTCCGGTGCTATCTATCATTCATATATTATTTTTATATGTTCTTTGGTTTAAAATTAGCGAGAAAGAGCTCAGTGATCCACCAATGAGAACCCTAGAATATGTTCTCTATATTATTTCATTGGTATATCTATATAAATTAGTGGAAACAATGATTGTTTTATCAAGCTATTCAGATTTTGAGAATCACCTTATACCAAGTACTTTCTTACCTATTGGATACATAATGCTCACTCTTTATGCCGTTTTGTTACTTGTAACGCTCTTAGCGGTAGTGTACAGAAAAGAAATGGTAGGCACCTACATATTTGATGATATGAACCAACATGTAGATCACTACAATAACTAAAAATCAATATGATATACAGACCTCGATAAGAAGTTATCGAGGTTTTCTTTGTCTAATAATTAATCATGATGAAAAGGAAAACTAGCTATCATGGCAACAATTATTTGATGATCATGTAATTATAAAAATATTATGCGACATATAATCAAGTAAAATTACTTTGTGTCAAACGCTTTTCTTTGCGCTGTGATTTTTCTGTGATACTTTTTATTTTATTTCGTATGTGATTATGAAACGTATTTTAATTATTGAAGATGATCCTGAAATCATTAAACTATTAGAACTTCATCTTTCGGACGTTAGCTATGAAACTACTATGGCCACGGATGGAAATGAAGGACTACGTTTAGCATTGGAAAATGATTTTCAGTTAATACTTCTAGACCTTACCCTACCTGGTTTAGACGGAGTTGAAGTATGTAGAAAACTACGTGCAACTAAAAACACCCCAGTGATTATGCTTACTGCCAAATCTGAAGAAATTGATAGGGTTTTGGGGCTAGAAATTGGGGCAGACGATTATATCACCAAACCCTTTAGTATTAGAGAATTATTGGCTCGTATTAAGGCAGTGTTGAGACGTACCAACAAAGTTGAAAAGAAGCAAGAAGATACTTCCATTATCTCGGCAGAAGGCTTATCAATAGATATTGATAAACGTAAAGTGGTTTTAGGAGATTACAAAATAGATTTATCACCAAAAGAGTTTGAACTGTTGGTTTTAATGGCATCTAATCCGGGTAGAAACTATACTAGAACAGAATTGTTAAATATTATATGGGGCTATAATTTTGACGGGTATGAACACACGGTAAATTCTCATATCAACAGACTACGTGCCAAGATAGAATCAGATATGGCAAACCCTAATTACATATTAACTACTTGGGGAGTTGGTTATAAATTTAATGAAGAGATAATGGCATGGTAAACAATGGCAAAACCCTTACTCCAAAATTGATAAAAAAATTATGGATAGCCTTTATATTTATGATCGTATTAATAGGAGCATCCTATATTTTTATTACCTGCTACCTAACTCTTAACTACAACCAAGCAATTACACAACGAATTAATGCCAAGGTTGCAGACCACGTCATACAGGAAAAATTTCAAAATGCTGCTCCTTTTTTAGAAGATGGCACCGTTAATAAGGCACTTTTTGGTGATCTTATGCATGATATGATGGCAGTAAACAGGGGTATAGAAGTTTATCTTCTTGATAAACATGGAGCTATTTTATACTCTGTTGTCCTTGAGCATAATACAAATGAACCTTTAAATTCAGTTGCTTTAGAGCCGATCAATAGATTTATTGAGACCAAAGGAGAAGAATTTATCTTAGGAGACGACCCTTTAAATGCAGATGAGCAGAACATTTTCTCAGCAGCTCCATTTTCTATAGACGGACACCAAGGGTACATTTATATTATTGTAGCAGGAAAACAATTAGCACAAATTAGTGATAGTCTTTTTGGTTCATACTTTACCAAATTAAGTATTGGAGCAATAGTATTAACAATGGTATTTGCTGCCATGATAGGAGTTTTAAGTATATGGTTTTTGACTAAAAATCTTAGATTGATTACCCAAACGGTACGTAAATTTCAAGAAGGCGATTTAGATATTAGAATTAAGAATCCGGAGCAATCAGATATAGAAGTGGTGGCCTTATCTTTTAACGAAATGGCCGATACTATTGTTGATAATATGGACAAAATGAAGTCTGTAGATAATTTACGTAGAGAATTGATTGCCAATGTTTCTCATGATTTACGCACGCCATTGGCTGTTTTAAAGGGATATATAGAAACCCTTCAGATTAAAAAAGATAGCTTAACGGAAAGTCAAAAACAAGAGTATTTACAAATTACACATAATAATATTGATAAGCTCTCAAGTTTGATCAATCAGTTATTTGAATACTCGAAATTAGAAGCCGAACAAGTAACACCTATCAAAGAACCTTTTTCTATCACTGAGCTTTCACATGACCTTATTGCCAAATTTAAATTATTGGCAGAAAAAAAAGAGATTCAGCTTCAAATAGACAATCCCGAAGAAAACTGTATGGTCTATGCAGATATAGGGTTGGTTGAAAGAGCTTTGCAAAACTTGATCGAGAACGCTATAAAATATACCGAACCTAATGGCAAGGTTACCTTAAGTCTTGTAAAAATGGGCAAACAAATAGAAATAAATATAACCGATACCGGAAACGGAATACCCGTAAACGATCAGCCTTTTATATTTGATAGATATAAACAGGTAAATAAGAGCACTCAAAAACAAGGTTTAGGATTGGGACTTGCTATAGTTAAGAAAATAATGGATCTGCATGATACCACCATTGTAGTATTAAGTGAACCCTATGAAGGAAGTTCTTTCATTTTTAAATTGCCCGCTTATCAATTACAATGAGTTTAATTATTGCTATGAAGAAGAAAAAGCCCTATCCGGAATTTGGATAGGGCTTTTTTGATGTTAAATATCGTTCAGAAAACTACTGTAAAGATCTTTAAACTCAAACCCATCTGTAAAACGTTGTTTGTTCAATTTCTTGTAAGAAACCAAGCCCCAAAGCAAGAGTTCTTTTAAGAAATATACATCTGTTGCTTCATAATCTGGTTGGTGCTCTTTTTGCAACTGATTTAAAGCGGGTATGCTATCTAAAGCACGTTTGTATTCCTCATCGGTAAAATCGTCCATTAATTCAAAGCCTTCACCTTGAAAAAACCAATGTAATAATTCATCATAAACGGTTTCTTCATCTTTGCGCTCCAACTTATTTATCTTAGGGAAGTATTTAGGAAATAAAGATTTTACGGCATCATCTATTAAAATAGCTGCAACTCCGTCTGCTCCCTCCTGCTCTCCTTCATACACCAATTCTATTTTACCCGTAATTGCCGGAATGATTCCTAAGAAATCACTTAAACGTACCATGGTATGATTACCACCATTCAATAAAGACCTACGCTCTGCAGTACTTAACAAGTTTTCAAAAGCCGTAATACTGGTACGCGCACTAACACCACTTTTAGCATCTACATATTCACTTTCACGTGCTTCAAAAATAACCTGCTCTAATAAGTCCTTTGCCAAATCTGGTACATAAACGGCATCCGTTTGGCGAGTATCTAGTCTTGCTTCTTGCTCCGTAATTTTTCTAGCAATCTCAATATCATCAGGATAATGTGTTAATATCTGTGAACCAATTCTATCTTTTAGCGGAGTAACTATACTTCCCCTATTGGTATAATCCTCTGGATTCGCCGTAAATACAAACTGAATGTCTAAAGGTAATCTCAATTTGAATCCACGGATCTGAATATCTCCTTCTTCCAAAATATTGAATAAAGAAACCTGAATACGTGCCTGTAAATCGGGCAGTTCATTGATTACGAATATGCAACGGTTGGCACGCGGAATCATCCCAAAGTGAATTACCCTGTCATCTGCATAAGACAATTTTAAATTTGCCGCCTTAATGGGGTCTACATCTCCGATCAAATCTGCTACCGTAACATCTGGAGTAGCCAATTTCTCAGCAAAACGTTCACTCTTATGCATCCAGGTGATAGGAGTATCATCACCTTTTTCCTTAATCAATTCCATAGCAAATCTAGACAAGGGCTTCATTGGGTCATCATTGATTTCTGACCCTTCTACCACCGGAATGTATTCATCTAATAGATTCACCATCAAATGCGCCAAACGGGTTTTCGCCTGACCACGCAGACCTAATAAATTGATATTGTGTCGAGAAAGAATAGCACGCTCCAACTCTGGAATTACAGAATCTTCATAACCCCAAACACCTGTAAAAGCGTCTTCCCCTTTTTTAATCTTTTCAATAAGGTTATCTCGTAATTCATCCTTTACACTTTTAGATTTGTATCCGGCAGCTTTTAACTCCCCTAGTGTATGTATTTTTTTATCATCTAATTTCATAAAAACTTATCTCTTTAAAATAGCAATCGTTTGTTTTAATTTTTCCGGTTTCTTAATTCGGATATTTATAGAAATGTATTCCCACTTATCGTTTCTTTTTTCAGCCAAAATATCCATTTTTGAACGGATATTTTTTATCTGTTTATCTCCTCTAACATCAATAGTAATTCCTACAGCATCACCAGTTTGCGAATAACCAACAGAACCATTTAACATATCTAAAGAACCTAAAGGTTCTAAATTACCAAGCAATTTCAAAACTATCGAATCCGCTTTTGCAATTTCTAAAGCCCCTTCGCATATTTCTGGTTCTGAATATGCCTTTGTCAAATAAGTAATATTACGTGACAATTCTTCAGGTAATGTGAAAACGAATAAACCTATAAAAACTAAAAAGAACAGCAGTATCCATGTCCTCTTTAATTTGTACCAAGGTCTTTTATAAGAATGCATTTCTTAGCCTTATTTCAATCTTTTTTTTCTGTTAGCCTCGTAATCTTCAAATATCATCTCTCCTAATCCCTGTAATCCCGTAAAGAATGCCTTACCTTTATTGGCCTCTGTAAAATGACGAATAAACTGCATTAAGTAAGGATCTTGGGCAATCATAAATGTAGTGATGGGTATATGCAATTTACGAGCCTGGCGTGCCATATTATAGCACTTCTCCACAATAAAATCATCTAAGCCTACACTATTTTTATAGTAAGTACCATCGGGCAGGCGAAGACAACTTGGCTTACCATCTGTAATCATAAAAATCTGCTTATTGGTATTCCGTTTTCTACGCAGCATATCCATGGCCAATTGTAATCCGGCAACAGTATTGGTATGATACGGACCCACTTTTAAATAGGGTAAATCTTTAATAGGAATAGGCCAGGCATCGTTACCGAAAACTAAAATATCAAGTGTATCCTTAGGATATCTCGTGGTAATCAATTCTGCCAAAGCCATTGCCACTTTTTTAGCGGGAGTAATACGGTCTTCTCCATACAAAATCATACTATGACTTATATCTATCATTAGAATAGTACTCATTTGCGCCTTATGCTGGGTATCTTCTACCACCAGGTCATCTTCGCTCAACTGAAAACTACCTACACCATGATTTATTTGTGCATTTTTAAGACTCTCCGTCATAGATATGTTTTCTAGACCATCACCATAGCGGTATTCTCGTAAATCGCCTGTGTGCTCATCTCCTTGGCCTGATTTACCTGTTTTATGGTTACCGGCACCACTCCTTTTCAGCTTGCCAAAAATTTGGTCCAAGGCACGCTGACGAATAATGCGTTCCATTTTTGCTGTAATAGAGATGTCGCCACCACCAGAACTTTCCTCACCATCTTTACCGTTGCCACCGCCATCTTTAAATTCTTCACGTATGTAACCCTTTGCCTTTAAATCTTCAATAAAGTCGTCTATGGTATACGCTTCAGTTGTAAGTTCATATTCCTTGTCCAGTTCACGTAACCAATCTATAGCCTCGTCAAAATCACCGGAAGTATGTGTAATAAGCTCTTGAAAAATATCAAATAGCTTATCAAAAATCGATTGTTCGGGTGCTTCGTAAGTTTCAAAGCGGAACCCTTTTCTTTCATTCATAGCCATAGTATAAATTTAACGCTTTTACAATGGATGCTAGTGTTATTTAAGAAATGTTAACTTATTTGGTTGATGGTTGTTCGTGTTGAGATGGATGGAATTCGTTAAACGCTAAACGCTGTATACAATGCGCTGAGCGCTATTTTAATACATATATCGATTTGCTAAAAGCATAAGGCGCGCAATGTTTAGGGCATTGCGCAATAACGTTTGTCTTTGCGAGGAACTTTTTAGCGACGAAGCAATCTGTTAGTTGAATGTACCAAAGTGACAGGTGATTGCCGCATGGCGAAAAGCGCAAAGGGTCCAACGTTTTGCGCATAGCGTTTTAAAAAGTAACTTCGGCTACTTGGATACAATTAACAATAAACAATTAGCAATTATCAGTTGGCAGTAAACAGTATCAGTTTTCAGTATTCAGTGACCGTATCAATAGCCATGATACTACTATAACGAGCAACGATTAACGGAAAATCGACAACCAACAACTAAACAAAAGATCATCAATAAAGAACAAACAACTATCAACCAACTTAAAAGCTTTTTAGCTACGCCACCAATATGGGAGGGTGTAGCGTTTGGGGTGACCCAATTTAAGTTTCCTGAGTTGGATGTAACCGATATTACTCCCACCCCAATTCCGTCCAAATTACGGTTGGGACATCAAATGGAATATGCTTGTAAGCAACTTCTAAATGCTAGTAAAGAATATGAAGTAGTATTGCATAATGTACCTGTTAGGAAAGAAAAACAGACCATTGGAGAAATAGATTTTATACTGAAAGAAACGGCTATACAACAGCTGATACATGTGGAACTTACCTATAAATTCTACTTGATTGATACTGCAATCAAGAACCCAATTCATCAATTAATTGGTCCAAATAGAAGTGATGCATTTTATAAAAAGCTAGAGAAAATAAAGAACAATCAATTCTCATTAATCCATACCCAAATTGGGCGTTCTGCACTTTTAATGGAAGGAATAGATACTACAAATATAAAGCAGCAAGTTTGTTATAAGGCACAATTATTTCAACCCTATAAAAATTATACTCTTAATATTTCACCCATAAACTCCCATTGTATTGTGGGGTATTGGTTACGGATGGCGGAGTTTAACTCCACTGAGTTTATCCATCACAAATTTTATATTCCTACTAAAAATGATTGGGTGTTTAACCCATATTTAGAAGTTGCATGGGTTTCTTATGTTGTTGCTGTTATAGCAATTACAGAGCGTTTACAAAACAACAGTGCACCCATGGTTTGGATGAAGAAAGATGATCATGAATTTGAGAAATTTTTTGTGGTATGGTGGTAATTCTAAGTTTAAAATATGATGATTAAAAGTAGCTGTTACTAATTGTTGACAGATCTATTTTTAGGTGAACCGGAATTAGATTATTTTTAAAATGGAAATATGTGTAATTGTGCACATATACAATTGTTACCCAACATTTTAGAAAATCGAAATATTGAAGGAAAATATCGAATCTCAAAAGTCAATTTGCAAAAAATATAATTCGGAATTTAAACCTTTAGATGACCAACTATTTATTGGAATAGGAACTGATTTAGAGTTTGAACCAATAAATGGACTACGCCATCCCGAACACGGAACAATGAACGGATGGTATATTTGGAGTGGAGAATGGTCTGATACAGATAATTTCTTTAAACCAATTTGCATTGAGCATTTGATTGAAATGCAACCTGAAATATCAAAATATCTAAGTCTTGATATCGGATTTAGATTTCAAATTGATAGTAAGGGTTATGAAGATGTTTGGTTTGACGAAAAAATTACTCGTTTGGAATAAATGGACTTCTTACTAAGGCGTAACTGTTGCGCTGATGGACTTACCACTCAAACGGAAAAGCTAACTCAGACGAAAAAAACGTTGGGTAACAAAACCTATAAACAATACGGGCTTAGGTTTTAAACGCTAAGGTTTACGTATATTTATAATGTCGCGAAATCTTTGGGATTTCGCTTTGGACAAGAAAAAAATAAAACAAAACCAAAAGATTGCGCTATGTGCGTGGCGGAAAGCAAACGCTAGTTTGCTCCCGTACTGTTCATAGCTAAAACGTTGGCAAACATTTAGCAAAATGGGAAAATAGTTGAAAAATGACAGACAAAGAAATAGATGAAATTTTAAAAAAGTTTGAGAATCAACAATATCCACTAATCCCTTTTGAATATCAAAATGATGATTATTCTGATGAATACAAATTGGCGGACAAAATAACTGAAAGTATAAATTTCACTTATCTTATTGAAGAGGTTAAGTTATTAAGACTAGTAGAAAATGTGAAAGCAGAATTTAATCTGTATAGCCTAACTGCAAAGGGAAGAAAAGTATTGCGACAAGGTGGTTGGATAAAATATCTTGAGCGAAAAGAAAAGATTGAAATTAAAAAAGAAAAAAAAGAAGATTTTGAATTAAAAATATTGGAATTTCAAGCTAAATATCCAAGACTACCCTATTACATTGCTTTTGCTAGTGTTTTGATATCATTTTTGGCGTTCATAAATTCATATAATAGTGATAACAAAATAAACCCAAATACATCAGAAAAAGAATTATACATACTAAAGGACACTCTCTACGCAAAACCACAGGTTAAAGAAAAAATACAAGATTCTCTTTAGAAGTTTTTTTTACGATTAATAAAATAAAACGATTTGCCAACAAAACCTATAAACAATACGGGCTTATGGTTGAAACGCCAAGTTCTGTGTATATTTATGAAGTCGCTAAATCTTATGGATTTAGCTTTGGGGCAAAAAAAGAAAAAGTAAAACAATAAGCTTTAGCTTCGTGCGCAGACAGAAACGAAAAGTTTCCTTGCCTCCGCACTACGCTTAGCCCAACCGTTAGCATTTATACTGAAAAAAAAATCTACCTAATATGGGATTATTCGACCTTTTCAAATCTACCCCAAAGAAAAAATCGGAATTGATATCAAAACCGAAAAGAGAAATTATAAACAGTTACGAAAAATTAAAAAATGAAACCGACCGACTAAGGAATGAAAATGACCTTTGGCAAAAGGATTTCAACAAAATAATAGGATTTAGGGACAAAGCAACTGATTTGGAAAAGTCGGGTAAATTATCTGAGGCAATCGAATATTATTTAAAATCGGTGGATTTTGGGGAAAACTCAGCAAAATTAAGTATCAACAACTATTCTCACGACATCGAGCGGATTATTATACTTTACGGGAAAATCAAAGAACCCGAAAATCAAATAATATTTCTACAAAAGGTAATTTCTAATTATCCCGATTATAGAGATGTAAAAAAATGGGCTGTTAGACTTTCAAAATTATCTGAAACTAAAACACCAACGGCTGAATTAAAACCTTCTGATATAAAAAAGCAAGTTGCAGGCAATCCAACTATTGGCGAGCAATTTAAAAGTTTTAAAAATACCTTACCCGAATTTAACTTCTATCACGATATGCCAGAAGATATGCAAACCTTTGAATATTTAAGGCTTGGCAGAACAATTCCACCAAACAAAGCAAAGGATTTGAGAAGTTTTAAAGACGCTTTTGAACTTATCCTTAGCAAAGCGAAAATCGCAGAAAATCAAAGCGATTATAAAACTGCAATTGAGGCATACGAAAAGCTGATTGTCGAGGAATTTGAGGGGAAACAACCATTTGAAAGACTGATAATTATCTACAGTAAATTAAAATGGAATGAAGAAGAAATTTCAACTCTTAAACGTGGAATTACAGTTTTTGAAACACTTAAAGAAAAACAAAAAGCATACGTGATGGAGTTGGCAAAAAAATACGGAATGGAATCCAAAGCTCTAGAATATATAAATTCGGACAAAAAAATCCAGTATTTTGGAGGAGTCTTTGATTTGTACAGTCCTTATCCTATAATTGAGAAGTGGAAATCACGGCTGAAAAAAAAGTACAAATGCTAACAATGGTAACCGTTGCACAAGTCTATAATTAGAGAAAATCACTATTGATATAAGCCTCTTTAAGGGTCTTTTTTTATGCCAAGTTAAAAGCTGGACCTAAATTTTAGGTGCAGTAGAAAAAGGTTTTTTGCGTATTGAACCATACTTTTTATAAATAATGGTAAAGCAAGCTTCCCCGCCCCGCTTTTCGGGCGTTTGTTCTCGAATTTTAGGTACTTCTTGAGATTATAGGCAATCGCGGACAGGTGCATGTCCTTGTTCGCCTGTGCGAGTCCGATCGTATGTATCTTACTCAGTCCAATGAACTGGGTCCACGTTACCAAATAACTCATTTCGCTTTCTAAAATTAATTTTTCCAATACAATTGCTATTGCCGTCTATGTTTTTACGGATTTATAGCACATTTAACCTGTAAAAAACATACTGGTTGTTTGGTGAATTTTAGTCATTTCTTACTTAAACTAAAACATTTTTTGTGATTATGGTTTCCCGTAATGTAGTGTGGGCAATTAATTGTAGGTTTATTCTTTAATGGTATATTAGTGTGCACAGAAAATAAAACATTGCATATACTTAGAGATATTTGGGTATATGTGTAATTGTGCACATATACAATTGTTGTGTTTAATGCTGAAAAAGAAAAAACCTCATTCAAATTAGTGATAGTTCGTCCGCATAAAATACTACTGATTAAGAAAAACTTTTTTGAGTTTTCGTTTAACGACGATGTTGATAATGACGAAGAAACAATTCCTGATTTTGAGAAGTTTAAATCTCTAAATGCTGCGGAGCAATATTATTTAGCGGACATCTACAACTGGGATGATGGACCAATTGTTCTGCAATGGATAATCAACAGTCCAAAATGCGATAAGGGGACTGCTTGCAAAATTTTCTGGAATGCTGAGCCAGACTATTATTATGATTTTACCGCTGAGACCATAGACGAATATGAAAAAGATGTTTGGAATTTACTTCAAAGCATTGTCAAAAGGTTTAAAGCAAATGATTTCGCAAAAAGCCGATTTAAGTTCATCCCAACCGAAGAAGGTTATAAAACGGACTGGCCAACTAAGTATGATATTTGGGAGATTCCAGCCGAATTGAAAAACGGAGTAAATGGAAGAAAGCCGTTCGGATTTGGTTTATGAAGAACCAAACTGCGCGGAAAGCACTAAACACAACAAAGCCTAAACGTAATGCGGACTTCAGGGCAAAACCGAAAGGTCTGTGTATGTTTATTATGTCGCTAAATCTTATGGATTTAGCTTTGGAACAAAAAAAGAAAAAGCAAAACAATAAGCTTTAGCTGCGTCGCCAGACGGAAACGAAAAGTTTCCTTGCCTCCGCACTACGCTTAGCCAAACCGTTATATAACATTATGCAGTTACCAAATTGAACAATGAATCTAAAAATAATCACTAAGACTATTCTTGTTTTTATAACTCTATTAATAATTACTTTTTCGCCTTTTTATTTTTTGACGATTGAAAAAGAAAGTAAAGAACTAATTCATAAAACTGAATTTATTAAACAAAAAGTGAGAATTGATTCGATTGATATTCAAACTTCAAATATTGATGGACCTGGAGCACAACATTACTATATTTATTACCATAATAAAAAAGATTATATAAGCTTACTGGATTATCGAGATGTACTTTTTTCAACCAAAAAACAAAAACAAAACTTCAATCATTTCTTATCCCAAACTAAAAACGACAGCACATTTTATCTACCAAGCAATGATTCTATATGGATTTGGTATCATCCAATTTTAGAAGATAACTATGCAACGAATGAAGAAACTCAGTTAGATGTTTCTAATAATATTTTACTAATAGTTGTAAATAGTTTGTTACTAACAATATCAATTTCCGCTTTGATTTGGCAGATTAAACGATGGACAAAAAAATCTTAAAGACGGAAATGGAAAAGCATAATCAAAATCGTTACTGGAAAAATAACGTTTTACTACAAAGCCTAAACGTAATGCGGACTTTAAGGCGAAACCGCAAGGTCGGTGTATATTTATAGCGTCGCTAAATCTTATGGATTTAGCTTTAGAAAAGAAAAAATAAACAATAAGCTTTAGCTACGTCGGCAGACGGAAACGAAAAGTTTCCTTGCCTCCGCACTACGCTTAGCCAAACCGCTGTAGGTGATTAAAAAAATGCTCATTACAAATCAATTTACTAATCGTTTTGACGACAAAGAACAAGTCGCATTTGATACATATTTCAGTTATTTAAAATCAATTTCTGAATGTGTTGAAAATAATGTTGAGGAAATAGATTCATTCCTTGACCAAATAACAGCGAATAGAGCGTTTAAAAAAATTCAAACAAAGATGTAGATACAAAAAAGATGTCTAAAATTTTACGACATGCTTGGTATACTGAATTTCCAATGAACCAGTTAACATTGACAACTGAATTTGCAGTAATCAATTTACATTTTTCTAAAACACCACGATTTTCTTCTAAACAAAAAAAAGAGTCTACATACCGTAAACTCTTTTAAAATCTGATTGCAAAAATGTTTAAGTGTTATTCTACGCAAGCTATATAATTACCATAAGGGGCTTTTATCGTTCCTCTATTTATACCGTTAAAAAAAACATCACCATAATTGCCACCACCTGTATAATCGCGTCTTAAAATAAACTCATATAGCATACATTGTCCATCTGAATTTTTCTGAACAACTGCTCCTACAGCCCATTGGTATAAAGGTACTCCCGTATCTTTATGTTTTACAGTAGACCAAGTATTCGATGTAATATATTGATGCGTATTACTCATACTATGCTTACTGTAATACGAATCTAAACCTTTAACAGCAATGGCTTTTAAAGCTTCATCGTTATCCAAAGTACCAGCGTTTGGCAGCTTAATATTTTTTCTTCTTTCTAACTCCTCTTCACTTATTTTTTTGTTCTTCTTTTTTATAAGTGGTTTATCTAATTTCTCTTTAACTTTTTTAAAGAATTGCGCATGTGTCGGTTGTGCTGCGCCTATAGCCATAATAGCTAGAAGTATTAATAACTTTTTCATGATTTACAACTTATTAAATTTAGATTGCACCTATATTTTAATTGGTATTTTCACAGTTCATTTTCTGACCATAAGGCATTTGTCCGTGGATAACACCTCCAAACTCAGAACTACCATAACCACTTCCGTTGTACTGTTGCTTGATTAAAAAACCTTGTAAATAGCAGTCGTTATTTTTATTTTTTTCTGTGAATGCACCTTTTATCCAACGGTATAAAACATGACCTGTGTATTTGTTTTTTACAATACTCCAGTCGTTAGATTCTATGTTCAATTTTAAAAGTTTAGCACCATCTTTTTCAATAGTTTTAGACACATTTTGTTTAGCAAAGCTTACTAATGATGTATTACTATTCATTGCTCCTGCTTTTGGCATTTTTATAGCATCCATGGTTGATTTTGCAGCTGCATCGTAATTTGCTTTTAGCGTTGCTTCAAATTCTTTTACAATTGGTTTTGCTTTTTCTAACCACTCTAAATGGAATTGTTGTTCGCCTTTACCAATCACGTTTAGAATGGTAATATCTTTTTCGTGCATATATGATGGTACATTAAATGCGTGTCCGCCTTGGTGCGATGCAGCATAAATAACAAATACATCGTCTGCAATTAACATTCCTCTTACTAAAATTGGCATACCTGTACCAAGCTCTAAAGTTTGCGATCGGTCTGCACCAACTTTGGTTGTAAACATTCCTGAAACCAACTCGTAACCAACATAACCTTCTGGTGACATAGCCACTAATTCTGGTGTTGTTAAAAAACGTAACCATGCATAATCTGGATCTTGTGCAGGCAATAAATCTACATTATCGCCCATGTCTGTCGTTTGACGTCTTAATTTTACACGATCTACACCAACGGCACTCATCCCTTTGGTCATTGCAAAAGAATACGACATGTATAAAAACGCATCGCTTACTGAATTAGCCGCTTTAGGATTATTAGCTTCGGCTTCTTCTTTCTTTTTCTCAAGATATTTTTGATAGTATAAATCTTGCTTCGCTTGATCGTTTGGATATTTTTTGGCCAATTCTGCCTTAAACTCTTCATCGGTATATTCTGTTTTTGATGCTTCTTGATTTGATGTTGAAGAACTGCCAACCATTCCTGAAGCGTTTTCAGATTTTGAAGATGAATTACTCGTTTCTTTTTTATCTAACTTCTTCTCTACTGCTGCTTTGGCTTTCTTTTTTAGCATTTTTCCAAATTGTGCATGCGAGACGTTGTAGCATAATGCTAAAACCAATAATAGAACTATTTTTTTCATAAGAATTGTGTTTAATAGACTTCAAAATAAAACACTTAACTACTATTCTTAACTTGGTTTTTTCTGAAAATGATGATTTTTTTTCTGAAGGAATTTCAAAAATTTCAAATAAATCACATAAAGGTTTCCTTAATCACTTCTAAAAACTGATCGCGTTTAGATTTTGAAATTGGGATGCGTTTTTGATTGTTCATTAGCAAATAATCGCCATCATCTTTTACCAATTCGTCTACATATTTTAGGTTGATTAAATACGATCGATGACATTTAAAAAACATTGCGTTGCGTTCTAATTGCTCAACAAAATGTTTTAATGGCTTGCAAATAACTTTTTGTTTACCATCCATAAGTTGTACGTTAGTGTACATTCCATCGGCTTCAAAATACACGATATCATTATGTGATGCAAACATGATGCCTTTTGGTATTTCTAAAGCAATTTTATCTATTGAGAGCTGCTTTAACGAGTCGCGCAACTTATTTAATTGATCGTTTAAATTATTGGCTTTTATCCCTTCTTCAGCTTTTGCAACAGCTTCTTTTAACTCGTTGGTGTCAACTGGTTTTAACAAATAATCTACAGCCGACAGTTTGAAAGCTTCAATTGCATATCGATTATATGCCGTCACGAAGATGATTTTAAAATCTATCTGATTTGGGAAGTATTCTAAAATATCTAATCCTGATTGGTTTGGCATTTCAATATCTAAAAAAACAACATCAGGTTTACTGGTTTTAATCAAACCTACACCAGATGCTAAATCTTGCGCTTCTTCAATGCTAGTAATACTTGCACAATGTTCGGTTAGCAAGTTTGATAGTAAATGTCTTGCGCGTTTTTCGTCGTCTATAATTATCGCTTCCATATCTTAATGTATTGGCATGGTGATAACCACTTTTGTACCTGCAGCTACGTCATTTTCGTCATACAAATCGTTGGTAGTTATGGTTATATCACGTTTTAATTTGTTTTTATAAAGATGCACACGTTCTTCGTTAGCTTTAGTTGCAAACGGTTTGTGCTGTTGCTTTGGTCTCTTTAATTTTTCTGATTGTGCGCGACCAATTCCGTTATCTTCAACAGTAATTTGCAATTTGTTTTGCTGAATAATTTTCGCTTCAATATGTAATTTTCGGTCGTTTAATTTGTGTAGTAATCCGTGTTTTAAAGCATTTTCAACATAGGGTTGAATGAATAACGATGGTACTTTTATCTGTTTTGTTTTTAACTGATTATCGATAGTAATCTTGTATTCCAATTCATCTTCAAAACGTACTTTTTCTAATTCTAAATACAGCTTTAAGGCGTTTAATTCTTCCTCTAAAGTAATTTCATTTTGCTGACTGTAATCTAAATACATGCGGATTAAACGGCTAAACTTCACTAAATACGAGCTTGCCAATTCCTTTTCGTTGGAAATAATATAATCTTGAATGGAATTTAAAGCATTGAAAATAAAATGCGGATTCATCTGCGAGCGTAGATTTTCCAGTCTTAAATTCGTTATTTTTTTATCGATTAAAATTTTATCAATTTCGGCAATACGTTGCGCTTCTTTTTGCTGTAATCGCCATCTAAAATACAGCCAAACTAAACCTATTATTGTTGCTATAACTAACCCATAAAACCAATAGGTTTCCCAGAATGGTTTAGCAATAATAAAGGTTATTGGTGTTGCAAAAACAGGTTGTTTTGCACTCAAATTTTGGGCTTTTAATTCAAAAGTATATGTGCCATTAGACAAACTATTAAAAGTAACAAAATGTGTGTTTAAAGGTATGGTTTGCCAACTTGTATCTATTTGTTTAACGCGGTATTGGTAGCTTATGTGTTGGTTAGATTGAAATCCGTTTGAGTTGAACGAAATATCAATTTTATTTAAATGGTGCGGTAGTTTGTAATTAGTTGCAACTAATGTGTCACGATCATTAATTTTTACTTCTTCTACCCTAACCTTTGCTGTTTTAAAAGCTTTGAACAAGGCATCCGATTTTGGCAACGCATAAAATGCTTTAGGCAGACTTACAATAATTTGATTTTGAAGAATTAAAAAATCATTAACCGCTGTATTTAACCCATCTTGCGCACTTAACGATTTAAGCTGATGTGTTTTTGTATGATATTGAAATAATCCAGCATCGGTTGAAATCCATAACACTAAACCATCGGCATTAATGGCATTAATTTGAAGATTTTCAGTAAGCTTAATTCCTGAAGGTTTTAGGGTATTATTTTCGTATTTTAATAATCCGTTATGTTGGGTTGCAATCCAAACTGTTCCGTTAGTTTTAGTTAGTGTATTAACCAGTAAACTTTTAGAATTGAACGTGATTTCTTCTGCATTAAATGTTTGGATATTGTATTTATAAAGTCCGTCGATGTACGATACAAACAAGTGATTATTAGAAACCACCGAAGCTTTTACACGACTTTCCTTAAGAATTTGTTGTTCAGGATGATTAAACGGATTTTTATATACAATACCTTGACGGTAATTACCATAAAACATGGTATTATCATCAATTTTTGAAAAGGTTTTAGCAACTGAAAATCGGTTATTTACATCGGTAATTTTATAAGTTTTTAAATTGACTACAAACGATTCTGAAGCATTAATACTTACTATTAGCTTTTCGCTTTGCGCATCAAAAAAAAGTTTCCCGATGATTTTTTTCCCTGGTAATTGTAGTGTCTTTATTAGCTGATTGTGATTGTAAAACAATAATTTACCATCATTGGTTCCTAAAACAAATTGATTGTTTTGTAACGCAACAGAAGCTGTGATTTTAGAGTCTATATTTGATAATTCAACACGACGAATATTTAAGTTTGGCGATACAAACACACCATTATCTAAAGTTGCAAACCAATAGTTTTTATTAAAATCTACTTGAACATCGGTAATAGATTCTGTTTTAAAAAGTTGTTCTATAAACGTGAAAGTTTCATTTTCAAAACCATAAACAAACACGCCAGAACTAGTTAAAAACCAATAATTGTTTTCAATGTTTAAAACATTATAAATGGTTTCATTTTTTAACCTTGCAGGCGTTACTACTTTTTTTGATGTGTTTTTGTTTTTATCTATTCTATAAATGACATTTTCATTAGAACTTTTGTACGTAAAAAAAATAGTGTTTTTAAAGGCTAAAATTTGTGGTGAATGTATATGATTACTACTTGCAATTTCAAGTATTTCTGTATTTGTATTGCTATCGAATTTATATATTCGATGCCGCTCTAAATCACCTTCAAGATTAATTATAAATGTGTAGTTATTGTTACCATCTTTAGCATTTGAAATACACATACCTTTAAACACATCGGTTACTTGCTTTGTTTTTTTATTAATATCAAAAATGCCAATAACAGTAAATAAACGTATGCTATTTTCTAGTATTTCAAAATTTGCTAATTGTCCGTTTACCAATTTACTAGCATCATGAAATAGCTTTAATCTATCGTTTTCAACATAAAATAATTGTCCGTAAATATTGTTGCACCAAAGTCGGTTTTTAGAATCAAATTTTAATTGAAAAAGAGAGTTACCTCTTTGTTGAGGATGACTAAAGTGTTTGTAGTTTTTTCCGTTGTAACGGTATAAACCTTTATCTGCTGCCAGCCAAATGTAGTTTTGGTAGTCTTCTGCAATATCATAAAACTCAACATCTGGAAGGTTTGAGACTTTAGACATTTTTACCGAAACTACATTTTGTGCCTGTAAAATACAGGTAAAAAAAATTACATATATGCATTTTAAATAACGTAACATATCTCCTAATTAAACAAAATTACTATTTATGCTATTAATCTTTAGCGTATTTTTCTGTAAGTGCTTTATTTTTTTCTAAATAAATAAAAACGCCCACATTACACTGAGCGTTTTTATACTATCTCTTTGATTCTGAATTATTTCAGAAATACTAACTAATAAAATTAAGAGATAATGGGTAGCTAGGTAATTCTCCATTACTAGCTTTTATTGCGTTTATAATTGGCATCATAAAGTCTAAAAAAATATTAATCTAAAAAAGCACAGCTTACAACAGTGGTAACCTTTGCACAAGTCTATAATTAGAGAAAATCACTATTGATATAAGCCTCTTTAAGGGGCTTTTTTTTGCCATGTTAAAAGCTGAACCTAAATTTCAGGGGCATTGGAGAAAGGCTTTTCACGTATTGAACCATGATTTTTACAAATAATGGCAGGGCAAGCTTCCTTGCCCCGCTTTTCGGTCGTTTGTTTTCCAGTTTTAGGTACTGCTTGAGATTATAGGCGATTGCGGACAGGTGCATGATCTTGTTCGCCTGAGCGAGTACCATCGTATGTATCTTCAGCATTCCCATGAACTAGGTCTACGTTACAAAATAATTTCTTCGCTTTTTAAAATTATTTTTTTCAATACAATATAATTGCGATTGCCGTTTATATTTTAACGGATTCATAGCACGTTTAACGTATTAAAATCAGACTGGTTGTTGATGAATTTTGGTCATTTCTGACTTAGATTAAAACATTTTTTGTGATTATGGTTTTCCGTTATATAGTGTGGGCAATTAATTGTAGGTTTATTCTTTAAAGGTATATTAGTATGCATGGAAAAAAACATTACACATATTTCGGAATATGTGTAATTGTGCAAACTGAACAAAAGAATATGAATAAAATTTTGACAATACTATTGAGTCTAATTTCTTTTTCCATTTTAAGTCAAACTACTTACGAGATTAATAGTTTTTCTGAAAAATACAAAGGTAAATTGATTATTGAAAAAGGTTTAGAAGATGATATTTTCAAGAAAGGAGAAATTTCAATTTATGATATTAATAAGAACATTATAACAATAAAATCGGAAGAGTTTACATTTGAATTGACCAGTGATGGAAACATAGAAACGGATATTATAGAACTACCTTATGGGAAGCAAAGTATTATCATTTATCAAGACTTCAATTTTGACGGTAAAAAAGATTTAGCGGTAATGGATGGACAATATAGTTGTTATCACGGTCCGTCTTTTCAAGTATATCTTGAAACAGGAAACGACTTGAAACATAGTCCTGAATTTACAAGATTAGCTCAGGAGTATTGTGGTATGTTCCAAGTTGATTATGAATCAGAAACAATTAATACCATGACAAAAAGTGGGTGTTGTTGGCATCAATTCTCAAAATTTAAAGTTGAAGAAAATAAACCTATCCTAATAAAAATAATTGAACGAGAATTTAGTCCAGATGGTCTTACTGAAGACTATGTAGAGAAAAATATAATAAATGATACTTTAGTAGAGATGAAATACAGTTACCTAGCTGAAGAAGTTGATATTATTGAAGTGTATTCCATGAACTTTGAAAATGGAAAGAAGATGAGTGTGTTTCGAGCTTTTGCTTTTGAAGATTATTTATTTTACGTATTTACAGATAAAGACAGTAAAATAGAATTACTCTACAGAGATGAATTTATATATCATAAAAATAAAAACACTTTGACTTTTATTAACAAGAATGTAGAGTACAAAATTGATTCAGTTGGTATTTTAGTAAAAACGCCAAAAAGAAAAGTGCATCTAAAAGCAAAAGAGATTGGAGAAAACATGACGCTATCAAGCCTCTCAGAATTAAAATTGAAGAATTTAAAAACAAAATAGTCAGCACACACAAAGTATAAAAATAATAAGGGTTGCCAACAATATGAAAAAACGAACATCTACATACATTTTTGTTATACTAATTATGTCTTTTCTGTCTTGTAGAGGTCAGGAAAACAAACAATCTGAACTAATTAAAACACCAAAATCGTTTAAAATTATTGACGAAACAGAAGGCGATTTAGACAATGATGGAATATCTGAAAAAGTTCTAGTTTACGATACAGAAAAAGTGACTGATTTTGGAACTGAAAGACAAATATTTATTTATAAAAAAAAAGATAATAAATGGGAACTGTGGAAAGAATCAGTTGGAGCAATATTACCAAGTCAACACGGAGGAATGATGGGAGACCCTTTTGAGGGAATATCAATTGAACGAAATTGTATAGTTATTAATCATTTTGGCGGAAGTCGTCAAAAATGGAATTATACTCATAGGTTTAGATTTCAAAGCGAAGAATTTCAATTAATCGGAGCAACTGTGCATTTTGGTTCGCCTTGTGATTATTTCTTCACTTTTGACTACAATCTGTCAAACGGAAAAATAATTTACGAAAAGGAAACCGAAGATTGTGAAGTTGAAAACTCAAAAATAGAGCACGAAGAAATGATTAGGAAATTGGAAACTTTACCCACAATGAATGGTTTTTATCCTGGAAATACGGTATTAAAATTTCCAAAATCTGAAACGACAATATATTATTAAATAAAAATACTGTTGGCAACACCGGTAACCGTTGCACAAGACTATAATTAGAAATAATCACTATTGATATAAGCCTCTTTACGGGGCTTTTTTTATACCATGATAAAAGCTGGACCTAAATTTTAGGAGCATTGGAGAAAGGCTTTTCACGTAATAAACCATGATTTTTACAAATAATGGCAGGGCAAGCTTCTCCGCCCCGCTTTTCGGGCGTTTGTTCTCGAATTTTAGGTACTTCTTGAGATTATAGGCGATTGCGGACAGGCGCATGACCTTGTTCGCCTGTGCGAGTCCGATCGTATTTATTTTTCACAATCCTATGAACTGGGGCAACGTTACCAAATAACTCCTTTTAGCTTTTTAAAATTAATTTTTCCAATACAATATAATTACGATTGCCGTTTATATTTTAACGGATTCATAGCACGTTTAACGTATTAAAATCAGACTGGTTGTTGATGAATATTAGTCATTTCTGACTTAGATTAAAACATTTTTTGTGATTATGGTTTCCCGTAATGTAGTGTGAGCAATTAATTGTAGGTTTATTCTTTAATGGTATATTAGTATGCATGGAAAAATACATTACACATATTTCTGATTATTTCGGAATATGTGTAATTGTGTACATATACAATTGTTATGTGCAATACTAAGATGACCTCAAAATTTGAACATAAAGGAGAATGGAAATTGCCGAACGATGAAAATTGGATTAATGGCACTCTTAAATTCGATATTGAACAAGGAACAAGTTTAGAATTGTTCGGAACATTTAATCAACCTTTTTTTGACCGTGAAGAACAGAAAATTATTCTAGGTAAAACTACTAATGGAGATATAACCTTAATCAACAGCTGGTACAGGAGTACGAAAACAAGTCATAATGGAATAATTATTGGAAAATATACCCCTTCAATAATACTTGAAGGTCATCATTTCATAGAATCTTCAGAAATAAAATTTTCAAAAGTAATATTCAGAGTTTTTAATTTATTCCAATGGTTAAACCTTACTGGATTAGAGGTTAATATAAAAAATCAATCTAAATCATATGAAATTGAATATGATGAATTACCCAAAATTGAATTCAAATTAGGAGAAAATTGCGAAGGTAAAATTACTTTTGATGGACCTATTACAACCAATGGTCCTTATAATTCCATAGAATTGAAAGAAGCGGCATATATAACTCTGGATTATTCTAACAGTGAACATTATGAATTAATATTGAGTGATATTTCAAAAGTAATTGGCTTTTTTACTCTTGTTACTTTCGAACAAAGTTACCCACAAAGCATTGTATTAAGTGATGATGAATATAAAAGAAACGCCATTTCTTTAGAAAGAAACAAGTATATCAAATGCTTCTATAATCACACTAGTTACAGTAAAAGGCATAGGCTTAGAAATAAAGGTGAACATCTCGTTAGTTTTGAGGATATCTCAACCAAATTCCCAAAAATAATTGAAAATTGGTATAATCTTTACGAGGATACAGAGGAAGTAATATTCTTAATTCTAAACCATTTTAAAGACAAATACAGGTTTACCAATGATAAATTTATAGATACAACAAGAGCTCTTGAAAGTTATCATAGAATTCATTTTAATAATGACCGAATACCAAAAGATGAATTTGAACAACTAGTTACTAATATCCTAACTCAAGTAAAGCTTGAAGAGCAGGACTTAAATTGGCTTAAACAACGACTAATAGGTAACGAACCTAATTTAAAAATTAGAATCGAAGAATTGGTTGAAAAACATTCAAATGATTTTATTAAACAGAATGTACCTAAAGTTAATAAATTCGCTCGAATAACAACTGAAAACCGTAATTACTACACTCATTATGACATTAGGAAAAAGAAAAAAGCACTCAAGGGTAAAGAGCTTTCAGAATTAACTAGGCAAAATAGAGCAATCATTATATCATGCTTATTAAATCATATTGGAATTGATTCTAAATACTTTGAGGACGGACTTAAATACAATTTAGGCTAAAAAAAGTACAGCAGCTAACAAAACCTAAACGTAATGCGGACTTTAGGGAAAAACCGAAAGGTCTGTGTATATTTATAAAGTCGCCAAATCTTATGGATTTAGCTTTGGATAAGAAAAAATAAAACTAAACAATAAGCTTTAGCTTCGTGCTAAGACGGAAACGAAAAGTTTCCTTAAAACCGCACTACGCTTAGCTAAACCGTTGTAACCAATTCACTACATCACGGAAAACCGAGATTAATTCCTAGTGATAACGTCAAATCTTTAGAGAATTTTATAAAAAATTTGATTAAAAAATCTCTGAAACATCTATTAATAAAGGATTTATAATGAAAAAATATAAAAAATTCATACTCTTAATAATTGGACTTCTTTTCTTCTTTGTTCAACAATGTTCAAATACTAATTTATTACCTAGTTTTGTTTGTAAAAAGAGTGAATACAAATATTTAAGTGAAAAAGTTAACTCTAAAAACTTCGTTATAGATAAAATTTCAGACAAGACATATTTGTATGTTACTTATGATTCTATAAATAATTATTTTATTGTAAATGATGGCTATAATAAAATGAAACTTAGTGCTGAAGGAAATTTGTTAATCAACATTCCTCACCCATCAGGTGAATTACCATATAAAACACATTATGTATTTACAGATAGTACAATATGTGATTTTTCAAAAAACGAATTAGAAATAGAAACTTTCTTTAAAAAAATAAATCCCGCTACAGAAAAATTAGAAACAAAATGGATATCAATATTTGAAGAGTATTATTATAATGCCTCTACCGTAATTTATAGTAATAATGACTTGATTTATTTTAAAATTAATGAAGGTTGGGTATCGCTACATATCTCTGATAATCATTATTTAGAAGGTGATAATATTACTGAAAGAACTTTTGAAAATTATCCTGCAAAATTTAGTAAATTAATTTTTCTAAAAGACCAAAAATCAAACACTTATTCAGATTGGATGTCTCATTCAGGCTCAAGTATTGATAAAAAGTATCCAAATGTAGAATTAGAAAACTTTAATTACCCTGAAAAAGAGTTAAATTATTTGAATAATAAAATTGAAAAAATTTCATTTGAAAAAACAGTACTATCCGAAACGTACAGATACACACCAATCATCGCACAATTTCAAGGAATTGGTTATTACAAATTAAAAAAAGAAAATGAATATATACGATTTAAAGAAAAGGCATTAAAATATCCATTTAAGTTTTTCAAATCAGATTCCTATTTAAATCATTATACTATCCCTGAGAAATTCAATACAAAAACTAAACTTTCTTTTATTCGGTATTCGTTCCCTACAAATCAAAACGAAAGTAAAAGCCAAGGGTTATATATTATTAAAAGAAAATAACTGGTTACAACACCGGTAACCGTTGCACAAGCCTATAATTAGAGAAAATCACTATTGATATAAGCCTCTTTAAGGGGCTTTTTTTATGCCATGTTAAAAGCTGAACCTAAATTTCATGTGTATTGGAGAAAGGCTTTTCACGTAATAAACCATGATTTTTACAAATAATGGCAGGGCAAGCTTCCCCGCCCCGCTTTTCGGGCGTTTGTTCTCGAATTTTAGGTACTTTTTGATTTTGTTTGTATACAAACTCCTACTTTTATAAAAGTAGGAGCTTAAGAAGAGTAGTTCATTTATGAAAAGATATCAAGCAACTTGTATCTAGCTAAATCTCTCTACTTATTTATATAATTAATAATATATTCAAGCTATAAATCAAACAAAAAAGCCGAGACTTTGGCTGTAATTTAAAACTACAAGCTAACCTTGCTAGATAATTAAGAAAAAATGAAACGAATATTCAAGGTGTTAATTGTTGCTTTAGGATTTGTTCCAATACTTACTTTTTCACAAACGAATGAAAATTATATAGGTATTGATTATTCAAGTATTTGTTGCGGAACGCCCTCTAAAAAACCTATAATAGATTATATAAAAAAAATTGAAGCGAATAATAAATTGAAGTCATTTGAAATGTTTGTAGAAGATGGGTTAGGTAAAGAGGGTGAATACGCGTTCTATATTGGAACAGATAATTTGAATAACAAATCAGTAAAATCCTTTTTTAATGGGTTAAAAGATATAGCTACAAATCAAAATAAACTACGTTCAGAAAAAAGCGATGGATATGTAAATGTGAGGGAGAAATTTATAACAATTCTAACTTTAAAAAATATAAAAGACAAACCGAGAACTAAAATCAGTTCTTTAGAAATTTATGAGTATAAAAATGAAACTACCTATTAAAATCCTATTAGGAATTCTAACCTGCACACTTATTGCTTTATATTGGTTTAGCAATCAAACAGAAGGAGAATATTATAGGAGGCATAGTCCAGATGGCCAGTATAGTATTTACGCATCGAGAAACAAATATTTTAATCTAGATATTGCCTTTTCTAATTTTGGCGATAAGGGAGGAAAAATACATTTATATGATGAATTGGAAAACAAAATAATAGGTACAGCTTCTATAGCTATGATTTCAAATATAAACGAGTGGTTTTGGAGCGAGGAAGAATTACACTCGAAAGGCTCAATAATTAATATTAAACTACCTAGAAAAATAAGCACTAAAACAATAAATAAATATAATAAATCATTACCTGTAAAGGACTCTTGGAATCTTTTTAATCAAGGGAAACAGTATAAAGTTGAAAAGATATCACATAGAAAACTAAAAGTCAGCGATGAAAACGGCAAGATTTTATTACAAGATATTGAGCATATCTCACAAATAAACAATGGCTTTCAAGTACTAAACAAAAGCAAAGAGATAGCATATTATGATTTAGGGTTAAATAAACTCCAAAAAGCACCACCTATACAAAAGGAATTTTCCGAGATCTGTGGAAATGTTAACACTTATGGTTTTAGAATAGAAGAAAATGAAAAATATTTTTTGATAAAAAAAGCGGTTGGATTCACAAATTATAGTTTCAATGATTATAAAATAATAGACGCTGTAAGCATTGAAAAAGTGAAAGATATTTATTTTTTAAATAAAAAACGAGAGTTAACATTTGATGCAAATTTTCTAGAAAAAGAAGATGTTGTAATAGATTTTGGCACTTATTTTGGAATCTTATCAAACCAATATGGAATACAATATTTTGATTCCATAGACTTAAGTAAAAATCCAATAAAAGTAATGAGAAATAAACTTTATGGCTATTATAATATTACACAAACTCAATATTTAGATTTACAACCGTTTGAATTCAATTTAGCAAAATTTAAAAAACGAGGTCCTGATGGCGAAATAATGGTTGGCTTTGTAGATAATAAAGGGAATAAGCATATCAAGTAGCCAGTTGCCAACAAAGAACTGAGATAAATAACAAACAAATTCTTCTATAATCCCAGACGACCTAAGTTGATAGTTATGTTTATAGCCCCATCCAACTTCAAAGCTCTTTAAGAAAGATTCTGCTACTGCATTACCCCAACAACTTCTTTTTCTACTTATGCTTTGTTTTCTAATCTATTATAACTCTTTAGGATACAACTAAACCTGTAACTAGCCCATTGTAAACCGCTATCTGAATAAAAGATAAGTTTTTTGGTAATGTGATTTGATGTAATAGCCATATTCCAAGCTAGGATTATGGCAGGTTGTAAACTTAAATTACCTCTCATAGACCAGCCAATTATTTTTTGGATGGAACAAAACAATAACTACCGTTAAATACACCCAATATTGTTTCGTATCTATATAGGTTATAACCGAAACCTTTACTTGATTTTCCTTTTCTACATCAAATTCTTTACTGAGTAAATTGGGCGCTATGGGATAATTATGTTTAGCATTCGTGGTAGGTATACACTTTCTCTTCTTTCTAACGAATAACCCATTAGCTCTCATAAGCCTTATTACCCTTGGTCTTGAAACAGAATATCCTCTACTGAACAGTTCCTTTGTTAGTCAAGGAGTTACATAACCCGCAAAAGTATCTTCGAAAAATGGTTGTTTTTCAACGGATAGCGGCTTATTGCAACGCCTTCTCATGGATGAACTAGATTTAAGCCAATTATAATACCCACTTCTGCTACTCATTATGCCCAATTTAATATAGTAAGTTCACCTCGGGAGATGAGGACATGGAAAATGCCTTACCACCGGTAATATTGATCTAACAATAAATCTTCCGACTACGTTTGTGAATATCGATACCAATGAATAACTTAAGTCTTGCAGTATGTTTTGTTTTCAAATCTTTTGTTTTAGTATCCTTAAAAGATAAAAGACATGCTGCTTTTACATAAATGCTATACGCAATGCCCTGCGGGACACCGCGCATAGCTAAACCTATGGTATTAATTAAAAAATCTAAATTACTTAAAGAGAGGAGAGAAACTTTTCCATCTAGTAAAGTATAGAATTGCCATAAAAACAAAGAAAATACCACCTAAAAGTGCCCCTTTAGGGTTAAACGCCAGATGAATCAACACTATATTCAACATTATTGGAGCTAGGATTATCAATCCAACGGAAACGAATTTATTAGTAAGTAATGATACACCTGAAACTATAAGAATAGTATTTACTATTGGAAATACATAACCTGCCATATATAAAGAATATAAGAATTTTACTTCAGCTTCAGGTCCTTGTGGAGGTGTAAACCAATGGAAAAATCCATTCATTCCAAAAAACAAAATTCCAATCCCTAAGAACATTCTTGTTACAACATCAATT
Source organism: Maribacter ulvicola (assembly GCF_900155985.1). Taxonomy (GTDB): domain Bacteria; phylum Bacteroidota; class Bacteroidia; order Flavobacteriales; family Flavobacteriaceae; genus Maribacter; species Maribacter ulvicola. Next base: position 146,887 of record NZ_FTMA01000007.1, on the reverse strand, counting down.
TTTTTCATAATTATAAGTTTTATTATTATTTAGTTTATGGCTAACGATTATTTGATCTTCACCAATTTATTTAAGCGTTTTTCTATTAAAGAAATAGTTATCATTGAAAAAGGTAAGGCTACTACAAATGCAACACCAACACCTTTAATACCTCTAATTAGAAAATCATATACAAACCCCATATTCACTATCATTACAACAAAAGACACCAAAATCGCCATTACAAGAGTTATTGAGGCAGTAGAAATGAGTGCGTACACAATTTTATTTATTTCCATACGTGTCATTTTATATGGTTATTCTTAAAAACCCTCCTACGTTCACATTACTTTGAGAATTCAAACCTTTACCCGCTTCTGAGAAGTTTACTGCGGGACCAACGATAAAGGACCCAAGCTGAGCACCTATCTTTAAATAGGCGTAGCTAAAATCGTGATTTCCATTTTCAGCCTTATATGAGGTTAATCCTTGAATACTTACAAAAGGATTAACTTTCTTATTTTTCATTGGGTGCCATTCAAGCAATACAAAAACTTCGCCAACACCATCTTTTTCCAATTCAATACTTGGTTGTATCACGACATCAAAATTTCGATTAAAAAAACTATATGCTCCAGCAATTAATGGCTTAAAGCCGCCATGAGCTTTTAAATTGGCACCAGTTCCTAAACTAAAATTCTGATTGATGTTATAAAAAAATATTGATTGAATGAGATAATTTTCTGGAGTTTCAGACTCATAGCTCAATTCGTACTCTGACAAATTGAAAAAAGTATATTGATTATTATTTCCAAATTGCTTACTAAAAATCATTTGATATAAACTTGACTGGTTGCCAACAGTAACTTGAATTGGAACAGGAGTCGAATGCAGTGATTGATTTTCTTCTGCTTGCTGTGAATAAAGGTTTATTGATACTCCAAAACACACTAAAAATATTATAACTACTTTGTTCATTTTTATTGTTTAAAATATTACAATGCAAAATTACAAGGCTTTTAGATGTGTTTTAATGTTATAAATTAGGTTAAAACTGTAAATAATTAGGTAATTTTGATGTAATGCAGCATACAACACCCGAAATAGAAAACATTAAAGAATTGCTGCAACATATGCATTTGGATGTTTACCAAAAGCATGAGGATTTCCATATCTTAAAATTCGAGAAGCATCTACATGAGATACCAAAAAAATTAAGCTTTAAATCAAAAGGATTCTTTGAAATAACATTTTCCAAATCTAAAAGAACACATATAGATATAGATAGAAAAAAAATAGAACTGGATAAGGAGCATCTTCTTTTTTTATCACCAGGGCAAACTATGAATGTGGATTCTACTGAAGAAACTGAAGTGGATGACACATTTATAATTTTATTCACTTCTAAATTTTTAGATTTTTCTCCTTCTGAGTATCATATAATCAAGCGTTTTCCATTTTTCAATATGACTATCTTTTCTGTTTACTACACAAGAAAAGAAGTTAGCAAAATGTACCTTGATTACATGGAGAGGATTTATAATGAATTTCAAAATATAAATTCCGATTCTATTGAAATTATTAAGTCGTTACTAACTATGGTATTGTTCGAAACCAAAAGAAAATTAAATGAGCACTTAAATATTAGTCCACTAAACAATTCAAGAAAAGCAGAGATTACTTATAAATTTGAAAATCTGATTAAACACTCTGAACAAAAAAACCAAAAGATTAGTTTTTATGCTAAACAACTTCACATTAGTCCTGTTTACCTTTCGGAATGCATAAAAGCAACCACAGGTAAAACAGCTAAAAGTATTTTAACCGATTACATCTTGTTGGAAGCCAAAACTCATTTGAAAAATACTTCAAAAACCATTGATACAATAGCTTTTGAATTGGGGTTTAATGATACCTCTAACTTTATTAATTATTACAAAAAGAATACTTCACTTACCCCAAATCAAGAAAGAAAAAAAATATAACTACTGCCAATTAAGTGGATGGCTCCGCCATTGAATGACGGACTTCCCAAGGATACAATGCAATGAGCTTGCCCAAGTGTGCTTGTTTACCCAAGTAAATACGCCGCTCTATATGGTTCCTTTACGTAAGAACCGAGTTTTGTAATCTCGCTTTCATTATATGTAACCTTGCGGCTACCGCTCATGCGACTTACTAATGGTACTAGGCGTTACCCCTGCCCATAAGGGACTTGCACCCTCTAAATAAATCATTATATTGCTAAAAGGAAAAGAGACCCCTACGGGGCATACACAACCTTTAAACAATACAGGCTTAAGGTTTCATCGCCAAAATCGGTATATATTTATGAAGTCGCGAAATCTTATGGATTTCGCTTTGGACAAGAAAAAAATAAAACCAAAAGATTTTGCTTTGAGCGAGGTGGAAAGCAAACGCTATTTTACTTCCGTACTGCTCACATCTAAACCGCTAATTGCCAAACTATTAATAATTATGAATCGACTAGATAATTTAAATTTACCAAAAATATTTTCTTTAATTTGGTATGATAAAGCACCAGATATAATTGGTTCTAAATTTGGTTCTCCAAGAAAAATGTATGAAATTCTTTCTGAGCATCCAGATGGGTTTTGTAAATCAGATCAACTGGTTCCTCTTTGGGAAAATAATGGGCATGAATTGACTGGGTATCTTGAAAATGAAAACCTATACATTTCGTGGGCATATGAAGATGGACCAAATGACTATGAAGTACTCTCAAACTCATACAAAGGGTTGCTTGGTCACATTTTTAGATCATTTCTCTATAGTAAGAGTGAGGCTGAATTAAAGGAGTTGGGACAATTATTTGAACTTCAAGATATAGAAGGTCTTATTGATTTTAGAAATAATAATGAAAAATGGGAAGATGAAATTGTGAGCTTTCTAGAGTCTGGATATCAGAAAGAAGAAAAATAAATCTCTATGTCTAAAAGTCTAGTTGGTTTATAAGAGATAAAAGCACTTAATCGAGTAGACGGCCGTTAGCGTTAAAGCCCACGGTGCAGCTCTCACATCACCGTACGTACGGGTCTCGTATACGGCAATTCATAAATCATTAAACCAAGGCTCTTTCCTCCGTTGGCACCATCTTCTAATTTAGGCATAGGCTACAACGTGTGCTCCTATGCGAATTTTAAAGAGAATTACTTTCGGTTCTTCTCTAATTGTAATAGCTCTAGGGTATAAAACCATTAGCAACTATTTTGACAAAAAGCTGAACTTAATAATTTATTGAAACTAGTTTTGAGTCTTGAAACCGGATGGGCTGATACCTGTCTTTTTCTTGAAAAACCTAGAAAAACTACTTAAGGAATCAAACCCTAAACAGTATGCCAATTCTTTTGTGGTAATGTCTCCTTTTACAAGCATACGTTTAGATTCTGTAATTTGGCGTTGCTGAATAATTTGTTTTGCAGTGAGGCTTAGTTTTTCTTTTAAAATTTGGTTCAATCGCTTACTACTTATCCCTATTTGCTTGGCATAATAATCGGTACTTGTTTCTTTTATAAAATTAGTTTCCATTAATTCTAAAAATTGAAATACTCTTTTTTGATTCAAATCTTGCTCTAATAATTCATCGCTTTGAAAACGAATTAAATGAAGCAACAACAGTTTAAGCAGCGTTTTAAGCATAATATATGAAGCTTTTTCATGGAAAAACTCATCTTTAAGCAAACTAATAAGCTGCTGTATTTTATTAGTTTGATGGGTTTTACGAATATGAAATTCTGGATATTTATTAAATATAGACAGCACATCTAAAGCATATTCAATATCGTCTTCATCAATAAGGTCACGTTCAAAATTTATTAAAACTCCTATATTTTCATGGAATACCTTACACTTAAAATCTTCGTTTAAAGGCTTAAAATGAACAATGAGTAAGGCTTCTGAATGATACTCAAAGTAGATTCCCATAGAGTTAACTGAAAGCATTTTAGGGCTATCACCAAACTTATGAATAATTTGAATTTTAGTATTCCAATCCGGTTTGTTCATTTACATTTAAAGTCTTGTTCAAATGTAAGTAGAAATTTATCAAATTTAATTTTTAGCAAACTTTCGAAACAACCCTAAAAAGACGCTAGCAATTACCAATGCCAAAACAGCAGAAACACCATATACAACCGCGTAATTATTAGAAATATATTCAATAAAAGTAGATAAAAACTGTCCACCAAAAACACCCATAGAATACAATCCTAAATTTTTACCTTGATTCTGTAAAGTACTGGCTTCAATCGTCATATGGTTTAATAAAGGAATAGTAAAGCCAAAACCAATTCCTGTAAATATAGCCACTAATACTAAAAATGGAACACTCCCGGCAAGTGCTAAAACCAAATAGCCAAGCATAAAAAACAGAAAACCAAGTGCGACCGTTTTACCATCGCTTAGTGTTTTAACGACTTTAGGCATTTGACTTGCGGTAATAATTGCTATAACAGAAATAGAAGCCATGAAATAACCTGTTTGCGATTCGCTAAAACCAAACGTTTCTGGCAGATATAAGGGTAACGTAACAAAGCCCACAAAGAACAACATCATAGAAAATAAGGAGGCATAAAAAATAAGTTGAACCTTAAATTTACTATTAGTTTTTTGCTTTGAGATATTGCCCTCTTCTTGTGTTTTAGGCTCTGGTTTAGGCAAGGTTTTTAAAACCAATACTAAACATAGTAAGGCAACAAGGTAAATGTAAAAAGGAAACTGCCAGTTCATTTCTCCTAAAATACCGCCAATAGCGAGAAAAACAACGCCACCCATTTCAATGGCCATCCCTTGCCAGGCAATCATTTTCATTCTTGCTTCACCTGTAAAAAATTCTGCAATATATATGGTGACAGATACTTGAATGGCAACCGTGGCTGCACCTAGTAAAAACCGGTCTGCGATCAACAAATAATCATTAGCTATAAATGCACCTACAATACCTAATATGGAATAGGGAACCAAACCTAAAAGTAATAATTTGAGCGGTCCTAACTTGTTTACTAAACGCCCAATTATTGGGGCGAATACCACAACACCAAGAGAAGGAAGCGTTATTAACCAACTTGGTGCAAAGCCAAAATCTAAATGTTTTACAATTCCTGAAAGTGATGGTGCAATTACCGTACCCACCATTATGGTTAAACTGCTCACAAATAGCAAGGTGAAAATTCCGAAGTTTGATATTTTATTCATACTGCAAAATTGAAACTATTCTGCCACTAGGACTTTACCTGTTTTCTAAATAAGTATGCAAAAATGGAAATTTGAAATAAAAACTGCTTACAATGGAATAAATGGCTCCGCCGTCAAATGACGGAGTGCACCCCGCTCACCACCGTACATACGGGTCTCGCACGCCTGACTGGAACCGACAGATATTTGGCGGTTCGTAATCCTTCCTTTCAATTGCTCTTTACACCTATTGGAACATTCCATACGCGTATGAATAGGCAATGGATTTACTTGAGAATAGGTCACCCTATTAACAACATCAATGCTCCCATTTTAATTTTCAGAAGGACTGCGTTCCATCCTACTCCACGGGTGAGTCCTATACAGCTTTCCGTAACTCCTGTTCTGCCAGATTTACTGCTTTCACATTTACCTAATAGTGTTTTAAAATACCAAATGATGCAATGCACTGAGTTTGCCGAAGTGAACTTGTTTATCCAAGTAAATATGCCTCTCTATATGGTTCTTGTGCGTAAGTGCCGTGTTTTGTAGTCTCGCTTCCAATAGATGGTACCTTGCGGTTACCTCCTTTGCAACTTACTAATATATCTAGACCTTACCCCTGCCCATTAGGGACGTGCAACCTCTTGATTAATTATTTACTTTGCAACAAACAAAAGCATGCCTATGCTGGGCACTCATAATACCTATAAACAATATGGGTTTAGGGTTTAAACGAATGGTTTGTGTATATTTATGAAGTCCGAAAAATCTTTGGGATTTTGCTTTGGATAGATAAAATAATTCAAAACCAAAAGATTTCGCTATGTGCTTGGCGGAAATCAGATACTACTTTACTCTCATACTGTGCATAGGTCTAACCGTGAGGAAACATTGGAAAAATGAATATACTTGATATATTACTTGGTAAAAAAAAGACTATAAATCATCCCATATTAGGAGACTTAACTAGTCAACGGATAAAAGGGAATAACAAAACCAAAACTTATTCCTGGTATGGGGAAATTAAACTTGACAAAAAACATGAAAAAACTTCTCTGTTTTTGGATGGTAATAATTCTGAACCTAATTCAGCACAAATTAATGGTATTGTTGAGTTGATGAATGGATGGGAGACTAAACATATCCAAACTATTGAACATAAAATACGATCAAAAAAATTAAACTTAAACAATAATTATAATAATTGGAAAAGCGAATTTTATGTAGGAATGATCTCTCCCATATATTCAAATCATAAAAAATTAGAATTTGAGGTAACTCTAGAACCCATAAACAACCAACAAGAAGGTTTCCTTAGTATTACTTATAAAGACAATGAAATAACAGAACTGGAATCTCTTGAATAAAAAACGTATGCCAAACCGGTGGATGTCTCCGCCATCAAACTACGGAGTGCCCCCTCCCACAACCATAGTGGCTCACCAGATCAAAGCCTGTTTTCTATCTCCGTAGTCAACTTACGGTTACCACCCTTGCAACTTACTAGTGGTTGAAGGCTTTCCTCCTATCCATAAAGGACTTATACCGTCTAAATAAATTCTTATATTGCTAAAAGGTAAAATACCCATATCTGGGTACGCACATCATGTATAATTAATTGTTTTTTAGACTTACTTACGTAACAAACATCGCCAATAAATGAAAAGAATAATTTTTGGACTAATAATCTGCTTAATTTTTTCTTGTAAATCAGAAGTTAACGAATCTTTAGATCACATAAAAACAACAGACATTCTTGAAAGAAATGACTCAAATAAAATTCGAGTATTGAATTTTGGAACTGCACATTTAAGCCATACTTCAGATGCGAACTCTTCAATGATAAATTTAAAGGACCCAAAAGAACTGGAGGATTTAAAAAAAATGGTCAAAAAAATAGCCGAGTTCAGACCAACAGTAATTTTACTTGAATTAGAACCCAAAAACAATCAATATATAAAGGAAACTTATGAAAAATATAAAGTTGACCAAACCCATAGACTTAATTATTCTGATGAACTAAATTCAATTGGACTTGAAGTTGGTAGACTAAGTAAAACGGAAAGAATTTATGGCATAGATAGCCAGATTGGTTTTGACTATCCAAGTTTAATAGAATTAGCAAATCAAAACAAAACTGACAGTTTATTTGTTACAAAAATGATGGGCTATTATAAAAAGCTTAATAGTCTTAAGCTAAAAGAACAATTTATAGAAATGAATACCAAACAATCAAAAATGAAAACTTTTAATTTTTATAATTTTTTGGCAACTCAACATTCTGAAAACAATTATGAAGGAGCAAAAGTAATTTCAGAATTTTATGAAAGAAATCTAAGGATGTACTCTAATCTTAATGATTTGCAATTAACCAAAAATGACAGAATATTTATTTTGGCAGGTGCTACACATACAGCCTACTTAGATATTTTCATTGGGAATAGCGATAAATTTCAACTGGAAAATCCAGCTATTTATACAAACTTTTAAGCATAGTATGAATATGCAGTGGAATAAGCGACCGTGAACGCTAAAACCCACGTTGCACCTCTTACGCCACCGTAGGTACAGGTTTGGTATAAGTGGTTCATTATATGAGAACATATAGTGGACTATACAAAAAGGTAAGAGCCTTACTTTAAAAAATACCTGACTTTAACAATAATGCAAAATTCATAAAACAACACAGAATAGCTCCTATAGAAAGTAATTATATTTTTGGGCGAATGTCACCGCTTCATTAATGGAAAAACATGTAAGTATTCAAAAAAGAAAAAACGGTATTTGCAGTATATATAATAGAAATTTATTTTTAGATTTCTATGGTAAAAGTCCCTTAGAAACGGGTAATAAGATTAAAAATTAATATGGTGTAAACCTTAATGTTTAGCATTTGTCCTAAAAAGTCGTTAAACAACAATCAAAAAAATGTAATTATGATAAAAACTTTTTTACTAAGCACGTTAATTTTAATTTCAAATGTATTGTCGGCTCAAAATGAAAATGACATTTTTCATTTTAATAAATTACTTGATCAATTCTATAATGTTCGGGATTTTTGTATTTCAAACAATGGAGATGAAGCTTTTTTCACCATACAAAGCCCTAATGGTAAAATTTCCCAATTAGCGACCATTAGGAAAGAAAATAGTCAATGGTTAGCGCCAGAATTATTGACATTTTCTGACTCATATATGTACTTAGAACCTTTTTTATCAAAGGATGGAAATCGATTATATTTTGTTTCCGATAGGCCTTTGGACGATTCACTTGATAAAAAAAAGGATTTTGATATTTGGTACATTGATAGAGATAATAAAAATGAAAAATGGTCTGAATGTAAAAATATAGGAAAACCCATTAATTCAGATTTAGACGAATTTTACCCCACTATTAGTGATAACAATAACCTATATTTTACAATGGACGCTCCAGGTGGTTTTGGAAAAGATGATATTTATTTTTGTAAATGGGAAGATGGAAAGTACTTAGCCCCTGTTCTTTTAGGTGAAAATATAAATAGTGATGGGTATGAATTTAATGCATTTATTTCCAAGAAAGAGGACTTTATACTGTACACAAAGTATGCACAGGAAGATGGTCAAGGAAGTGGTGATTTATATATTTCAAAAAAAGATTTAAACGGAGAATGGGGAAAATCAACAAATTTAGGCACACCTGTAAACACCAAATTTATGGAATACTGCCCCTTCTATGATGAGAAAAATCAAATATTATATTTTACAAGTAAGAGGCAAAATATTACACCTAAAAAGTTTAAAAGTATATCAGATTTCAAAAAATATATTCGAGAAAACAAAAACGGACTGAGCAAAATTTATAGAACCTCTATAAAATTATAAGGAAAACCATTTTTTAAAAAAAGGCAGAAAATAAATATAGTTTAAGAGTAGTCCTAAAACAGCTTACCCTTGCATTTTGTTACTGCTAGCCATGCGCTTTTAATATGGTCTTTGTTGATCAGAGCGTACTTATATAGCTTTGGTAATGCCCATATCTGCTTTATTTTGGTAAGTTTCATTTGAATAAAACGTTTGATAAATAATGGGTATACTACTGAAACTAGTACTTTATACTTATAAAGAATATTGAAAGTCTCTAATGATAAAATCTGCTAATTTCCGTAACTAACAGTGAACTTTGCCTTAGTTTTCCATTATAAAACCGTTATACCCTCATTAATTAACCAATGAACTACCAAACATTTCTTCCACATTCAGATTTAGAGTCTCTTGTAAGTTGTTATTGGACTTTGGAAATTCCTAAAAAGGCTAGTTCAGAAAAACAGCGAATTATACCTGATGGCTGCATTGAAATGGCTTTTATTCTTGGAGATGATATAAAGCGCTATACTTCTCAAGATAAATTTATACTGCAACCACGTGCCATGGTACTTGGGCAAACTATTGAACCGTTTTTTATAGAACCCACAGGTTATGTAAACACATTTGCAATTAGGTTTTACCCTTATGGTTTTGCCAATTTTGTTACTATGCCTATTAAAGATTTGGTAAATAAAGAAACACCGCTACAGTTCTTGTTCGAAAAAAATAGTGCAAAAGAATTGGAACAAAACATAATAAAAGCAAAAGACAGTAGACAACGAATAGAAATCATGGAAAACTTTCTTTTACAGAAACTGAAAGATAAATCTACCATTGATGTTATCGTAAAACAGACTGTTGATGCGCTGTTTTCATCTAATGGATCTAATTCCATAACTACAATTCTTAAAGAAAATTTATCTAAAAGAAGACAATTAGAAAGAAACTTTAAAAAGCAAATTGGTGTTAGTCCAAAACAATTAGGTAAAGTAATACGGCTCCAAACTGCATTAAAACTGTTGTTGAACAAAAAAAGAGATAACCTTACCAAGGTTGCCTACGAAAGTCAATATTTTGACCAGGCCCATTTTACTAAAGATTTTAAAGAATTTACGGGAATAAACCCAAAGGAATTTTTAGGGAATGAAAATATGGCACTTTCATCACTTTTCTACAAATAATTAGCGTGTCGCATTTATACAATTTTATACCTAGTTAATACTTCATCTTTGTTCTTTATATATCAACAGAACACATGAAAAAAATAATGCTATACTTAACGGTTTTATTTTTCTTCTGCATTTTAAACTGTAAAAATCAAGATCACACCAATAGTAAGGATACACTATTAAATTTAAATAACACACAAAACATGAACCATATGAAAAGTTTTATTTCAATTTTTGAAATTCCAGCAACTAACATTTCAAGAGCAATCAAATTTTACCAAGCAATTTTGAACATTCAAATAGAAAAAGTGAAATTCCCAGAGATGCAATTAGGTGTATTTCCATATAAAGACCAAATGATAACGGGTGTTATCATGAAAGCTGAAGGGTATATACCTTCAGCAAAAGGAGTAACTATTTATCTCAATGGAGGTGACAATCTTCAAACGATTCTTGATAAGGTGTCGCAGAATGGTGGAAAGATAATGGTCCCAAAATCACTCCATGCAGATGAAAGTGGGTATTACGCTATATTTTTGGACTCAGAAGGGAATAAAATGGGACTGCATTCTCCACATTAAAATATAAAAAAGCCAAGACCAAATAAACTTCAGGACTTGGCTTTTTTATAAAACCTTTAAAACCCGCTACTCTACCGTATAGGTTACTGAATTCTTCTGAGTAACCCTAAAATACCCATAAGCGTAATTATCTGCATTTGTTGTATTAATACAATTTCCTTTTACGTCTACCGGTGTAGCTGAAAAAATACCCACTCCACCCATTTGATCAATAACAATATCCATATAATTATAGTATGGTCTAGAAATACTGTGCATGGTAATATTAACCACATCGCCCGGTGCCAAAGCTTTTATATCAGAATCTTCATCATCATCAATTTCATAACTTCTATCTACCTCGTTCCCATTAATGAAATCATCATCAATTACATCAAATGAGGGTAAAAGATCTTGTGCCCTTTTATACTTAAAAAGATAACTATCACCTTCTTCTTCAAAATCATTGAAAACAACATGTACCTCAATGATTTCATCATCAAAACCATCTTCTGTATCTTGGTACACCTGGGTAATATCAGGTACCGCGTTCATGGTATCTTGGGCGATATAGCGTTGCCCATCATAGATAATCTCTAAGGTATAGGTTACTTCTACTTGCGGCTCAAAGGTACTTGTGGTATATGTACCATTATTTTGATCGATAAAAAGGTATACTTCTCCTGTAGTATCGTTGGTAACCTTAACTTCTGCACCGATAACAGCTGTATTCTGAGTGTTAAAAAATGGCGTAGAAGTACGTAAAGTAATACTCTGATCATTACCGGTAGTTCCTTTTTCCCAATCTAATGACGCTTCTACTACCAAACGAATAGTATCTGTCTGTACATCAACATCGATAACATCTTCGCAACTTATTATGGTTATGGCAAATACCCCTAAAAATAGTTTTATATAGTTTTTCATCAAATTAAAATTTAAAGTTATAGGTGATAGATGGTACAATACCGAATATAGCGGTTCTGGTAGCTTCATTTGCTCCGGTTTCTATATTTTGACCAAATGAAACAGATGCTGCGTTTTTACGGTTATAGGCATTATAAATTCCTAGTACCCACTCCCCTTTTAATTTAGCATCGGGCTTTTTGTTGGGTTTGTAATTCACTGATACATCTAAACGGTGATATGCCGGCAATCTATCAGAATTTCTATCGGAATAACTGGCTATGGAAATCCCCTCATACTCATACTGACCATTGGGGTAGGTAACCGGTCTACCGGTCTGGAAAACTAGATTGGTTCCAAAGCTCCATTTTTCATTTAATTTATAAGAACCTGAAATTGAAACATCATGCGTTCTATCATACGGAGTATTGTACCATTCACCATCGTTAATCCCTAGTCCCCCTGCAGTACCTCCCGGAGTTCTTTGTTCGGATTTAGAAAGGGTATAAGAAATCCACCCTGTAAATTTCCCTTCATTTTTACGAAATAAAAGCTCTAAACCGTATGCTCTAGATTCTCCTTTTAAAATTTCGGTTTCAATGTTATTTTGCCCAATTAAATCTGACCCATCTATATAATCTATTCTGTTATCTGTATTCTTGAAATAGATTTCTGCCTCTATGGAATAGGCTTTGTTCTTAAAGTTGCGAAAATACCCCAATGCATATTGATTAGATAATTGTGGATCAATAAACTCTCCGCTAGGTGCCCATACATCTAAAGGTGTGGCAGATGAGGTATTCGATAATAGGTGAATGTATTGCGCTACCCTAGAGAACCCGGCTTTAAAAGAAGCGTTGTCATTTATGGAATACGCTAAAGAAGCCCTAGGCTCTAGATTTCCAAAGGTTTTAATGGCATCACCTTTATCATAGACCGTTTGTCCCACTTGGGTTCCACGTTCGTATATACCAAGGTCTGTATTGTAGACTACCGGCTGGTCATTGGCATATGTTGCCAATGGCTGACCGCCAAGTCTAGAAAAAGCGCTGTAACGTAATCCATACTGGGCGGTTAGTTTTTGGGTCAGTTTATGTTCGGCATCTATGTATACTCCCGTTTCCAGTGCTTTCTTTTCATCTAACAATCTAGGGTTCACAGATGATGTTTCTGTGGTTGGTTTAATTTCTCCGGGATCAAATTCATACCGAATACCACTTGCGCCAAAATCTAATTTAAATATATCACTGAGGTAATACTTAAAATCATATTTTAGATTGTAATTAGTGATAGCAGAGATCCAATCAAACTCTGCCGAAGTAATACCTAGTTCATAATCGTACTTACTATACACAGCAGAAAGATTAGAAAAGAGCTTGTCGTTAAAAATATGGTTCCAACGTAGATTAGCGGTTGAGTTTCCATAAGAACTGCTAAAATTCTCTCCCAATTCAAAAGCATCCCTACCAAAATATCCTGAAAGATAAAGTCTATTGTTAGAATTTATTTTATAATTCGTTTTTAAGTTTAAATCATAAAAACTAACACTGTTATCTTCCCCTGCGGCTTTTAATAAAAGATCGGCATATGAGCGTCTACCAGCAATTAAAAAAGACCCTTTATCATTGAATAATGGGGCTTCAATAGCCAAACGGCTAGAAATTATACCAATACCACCAGTGGCGGCAAATCGTTTACTGTTACCATCTTTCTGCCGTACATCTAACACTGAAGAAACACGACCGCCATATCTGGCAGGTATACCGCCTTTGTACAGTTTTACATCTTTGATGGCATCTGCATTGAAGACTGAGAAAAAACCGAACATATGTGATGTATTGTAAATAATGGCCTCATCTAATAACACCAGATTTTGATCTCCGGCACCACCTCTAACATGAAAGCCACCTGTACCCTCACCATTATTGGTAACACCGGGAAGCATTTGTAAAGATTTAAGTATATCTACTTCGCCCAAAACCACGGGCATTTGTTTAACAGTTTCAATGTTCATTTTAAGAACACTCATTTCTGGTTTACGTAATACGGCAATTTCAGACTCCTGTGCCGTAACTTCTACTTCATCTAATTTTGTGGAAGTTTCAGAAATTTCAAAATTGAAATTCTGATTTCTAATGAGGTTTACTTCCTGTTTAATATCTGCATAACCTATATAACTAATAAGTAAACGGTACTTCCCTTCTGGGGCAGTAATAGAATAAAATCCGTATTCATTGGTAACAACCCCAATGGTTGTTCCTTCTAAGAATACAGATGCGCCAAAAAGAGTTTCTCCATTTGCTATATCGGTAATTTTACCACTTATGGTGTAGTTTTCCTGAGCCATAATTTGAGCATAGGCAAGTAGCAAAACAATAATGCTCATGGCTTTCTGCCAACTATAACTTATTTTCTGTTTTCGTTTTTGTATCATATCTTATTTTAATTGATTGATGAACACCCTAATTGACAACATAATTTTAAAAAAGTTGCATTAAAAAGCAATTTTAAGAAAATGCTAACAGTGTAGCGCAATAATCACACTATCTTAATACCCCTACTTTTAGTGTTTAATTTGGTTGAAATGCAACTATCATTATTTTTTATTGTCTTTATAAAAGAAACCAAGTTTAGCACACCATCAACGGTATAAATTCATTGGAAACCGAAATTCGTTTTACACATCGATCTCTTGTTGAACGCAGCAAGTCTGGCGATAGAACCGCACAGTATCAACTGTACGAGCTCTACGTAGATGCAATGTATAATGTAAGTATGCGCTTTTTAGGTATAAAGGAAGATGCCGAAGATATTGTGCAAGATAGTTTTGTAGATGCATTTAAAAATCTAGAAAAATTTAAATATGAATCAACTTTCGGATCGTGGTTAAAGCGCATTGTCATTAATAAAAGTATCAACCATTTAAAAGTTAAACGCATACCACTTACTACAATAGATAATCATGAATACCACCTAACGGACGAGGTGGAGTATGAAAAAGTCGATACTATAAATATGTTTAAAGTGAAATCCGGAATTGAAAAACTTCCGGTAGGCTATAGACAGATAATAAACCTTTACCTAATAGAAGGTTATGACCATAATGAAATAAGCGACGTATTGGGTATTACGATATCTACTTCAAAATCTCAATACCATAGGGCCAAAAAGAAACTAGTAGAAATTATAAACACATTATAATGGACCAATTTGAAAAATATATACGCGATAACAAGCAGGTATTCAATGACCACAAAGCAGACCGTGCAAAAATTTGGGCGCATATAGAACCACACTTACCAACAAATAAACCAAAAGTAATACCTCTTTGGAAATCGCCAATGATTGGTAAGGCCGCCAGTGTTTTAATTCTAATAGGTATAGCAACCATGGTGAACCTTACCTTCTTTGGTAATGGCAATTCCCAGACCAATGAGATATCACAAGAATTACAGGATATAGATATGCACTACAAAGGCTTGGTGACGTACCAAGTACAATTGGTAGAAAAAAACAAACAACTTTCTAAGGCAGATAAAGAAGAATTCCTATCCTTTATGGTAGAGCTAGATGAAGAATATAACGATTTGATACTTGAAATGCATAGTAGTCTTGACAACGAACAAGTTCTTGAAGCCATAGTATCTAATTACAGAAAGCGAATAGAACTCATTGAGAATTTGTTGCAGCAGCTAAACGAATCTAAAATAAAAGACGATCATTATGGATATATTTTGTAAAAAACTAAAGCTTTTCGCACTAGCGATGGTTGTTGGTTTTACAGCCATAGCACAAGAAAAAGTTTCTAAAAAAATTACCCGGAACTACCCGTTCAGTCCCTCGGGAGAATTACTTTTAGAAAATAAATATGGTAACATAAATATCTACGGCTGGGAGAAAGAAGAAGTTTCTATCACCGTAAATATTACAGTGACCGATAAGAAAAAGGAAAATGCAAATGAGTTGTTACAGCGCATAAGCCCTTTAATTACGCATAGTGATACACAATTAAACGTCAATTATGAAATAGCCGATAAAAACTTAGGATTCTTTTCTAACCTCTTTGAAAAAGCTAATCCGTTTGATTTTGACAGAGGTAATGTACGGATAGATTACAAAGTATATGTGCCAAAAAGACTTGCAATAAAAATCAACAATAAATTTGGCGATGTTTTTATGGAGGACTGGGTAGGAATACTAGTGGCAAATGTACAACATGGCGATATGTGGATGAACAACAACCTGAACAAGGCAGACATTACTATGAAATATGGGAAAATGAGAGCTAAAGGTATTAACAACGCCAACATAGTTATAAATAATGGCGGTTTAGATATGGCCTATGCAAATTCGTTACGTTTAAATAGCAGTGGTAGTAGCATTGACATTCAGCAAGTGGAATCTTTAGAATTTTATTCTAACAAAGATGAAGTCGATATTAAAGAAGTACGAATGTTATACGGTAACCTTAAATTTAGTAAACTACGCATACATCATTTACAAAAGGATATTGATTTAAATTTAAAGATATCAGATTTATGGGTTGAAAGTGTTCATAATGCCAATTCAAAAATAGATATAGCACAAGAATCATCTGAAATACGTATTAACGTATTAAATTTTCCACATCTTTTCTCGGCTACATTAGAAGAAGGCTTGGTTAGGTTACCAAAAGCTTTTCATGACGTTGATTCTAAAATGTTGGACAAGGGTAAAAAATTACGAGAAATTAAAGCTTATTATGGAAAAAATGGAAACGGAGAGATTTCAATTTCCGGTAAAAAGGGAGTCATTGTATTGAATGAATTATAAACAATGTCCACAACCTGAAAAGCTTTGTTCTTTAATATGTATATTCTCCTTGGGCATAGGCTGATAAAATACTACTATTAGGTGATTTACAGTTCTGTGGAAAATCATAAAAATAAATACAATTGGGCAATCCGTTTTTAAAAACAATACGAACAGAACCTTTGCTATTACCGCTAAATCCAGAAAAGCTATAACTGGCGCTTAATTCTACAGGCCTACCTTGCTTATCACGAGACGAAGTAGTTACACCAGAAATACTACCCGAGGTATATCTATTAAAAGACCATGTTTTAGCTTGGTCATACACCAAGTCATCTATTAGTTTAGCATAGTCTTGGTTACCGGTTGGCCCGCCAGATTTTTTCATGGTCGTATACTTACTTGCTTCATCCATTCGTATACCAGGCTTGTTCAGGGCAAACAATTTCAAGTTTTCTTCAAATCTTTGTAAACCCGGACTTTGACAAGTATTAAGTTTAAATATCTTGACCATATCATTTTTAAGTCCATTGGTTTTATGCATCATATCTACCGAATTTCCCATACTATTGGGATCGGTAATCATTTTCATCATGGTACCTAATCCTTTTGATCGTTGTATTTGATCGATCTCTCCATACGCCTCATACAATCCTGGTTTTGCGTAAAGTCCGCTACCTACCCAAACATACTTAATACACACCCTACTAACGACATCTCCCCATCCATTTCTTGTAACCTCTTCCGTAGCACATTCTTCATTCATAATTTCCACTTTGTTGCTAGGCAAAGCACCAGAACATTGTGCACCGTAAGCTCTTAAGTACTGGCTAAAAATCATTAGAAACTGCATGTCATCCCTTGCTATATCAAGCTCTTCAAAATGACCACGGAAAATATAATCGTAAAACTCGGCGTAATAGAGTCCGTCTGTATTTAGCTCCAATAGTTTGGTATTATTAGCAGTAGCTAATTTATTACCATTAGGAGTTTCAAGAAATGATGTAAAAAGTAGCCAGATTAGACCTAATAAAAATACTTTAACAATAGTAGCAGATGATTTCATAGTTTGGTGGCGATTTAAAATGAAACAGTCTGAGGAACAACTAAATATATAAAAAATAAGGCTAATTTTATGATGATATATGATTAAATATTGGTCGTTTAAATGTTAATTAAAAAAAGCGATAAGTTAACTTTATGCAACCAATCGCTTTTTTTAACATTAACTTTTTAAGCTATTCTGTATACGCACCAGAAGAATACGTTAATTCATAGCTGTGTGTATAGACTTCAAACACAATACCAAAAGGATCTTCTACATAACACATTTTATAAGGTTTGTCTTTAGGATAGTAAGAACGAATAGGCATACGTTGTTTACCTCCATGGTACACAATTTTAGCTACCAAATCTTCTATATTTGGATCTTGAATACAAAAATGAAATAATCCTGTGTTGAACGGATTGAATTCTGGTGCTTCTTTTACCCCGTTAGGAAAGGAAAATAATTCTACTCCAATTCCATCAGATGTAGCCATATGTGCAATTTCAAACTCTTCCCAATTATTGCCAAAGACATCAATACACATTAAACCTATTGCTGATTCTTTATCTTTTTTAATTTTAGAAGGTTTCATGATTACATACCATCCCATTACTTCTGAGTAAAATTCTACTGCTTTCTTTATATCTGGAACGGTTAAACCTATATGAGAAAATGATTTTGGGTATTCTTTTTTAGTATCCATAGTTCTAATTTTAATACAAAATAAATTTATATTTGCCTTATTGGCAATAACTTACCAAAAAGTACCATAGTAACCAAAAAGAGTAAATTAATGATTTACAGTAAGTTATACTTTATATGAATTCAAAAAATTTCTGTCCCTTAGACCATACAATGAATTTAATTGGTACCAAATGGAAACCAATTGTACTCTTTCATCTATTAGAAGGTCCGTTGCGCTCTGGTGTGCTTCAGAAAAAGATACCAGGTATTTCCAATAAAATGTTCACCCAAACGGTTAGAGAATTAGAAAAAGACAAATTGGTAACCCGGGTGGTTTTTCCCGTGGTACCACCGAAAGTAGAATATGATTTAAGTGATCGTGGAAAATCACTTAAAAACATTTTATTAGGTTTAGATTCCTGGGGAGCAACGGATACCTATAATCAAACTTATTAAATCTTAATACAACACAACAAATCATAAAAATATTGGTTTATTAAAAAAAATGGTTTTTGATGCAACTATTAGAAATTTCCGTTGTCTTTACAATAACCATTCTAAAATACAAACAGTAATGAGGCCATTACAGTTCAGCCTTCTCTTATTATTTCTTGTTTTCAACTTAGTCTCATACGGTCAAGAAGAAAACGGCGAGTACCTAGAATTTAATGATCGAAATAATGTAGTACACGGCGTCTATATTGGTATAAATATGGGCATTGGTGAAATAGATGGCAAAAATGCATACAATGGGGGATTAAAAGTTGCCTATGTTGCCAATCAAAAATTTGAAGTAGGTTTTGCCACCAACTTTTTATTCTCCAAACAAGATATATATAACAGCAACCTTTCAAGAAATGAAAACCTAATTGGCGCTTATGGCGGGTTACATTTAGAGCCCATCTTTTTTAGCAAAAGACGTGTTAATTTATCTTTTCCACTAATGTTTGGAGCCGGTGCGGTAGGCTACATAGAAGATGATACGTACAGAGAAAACGATAGTTTTGGAGATAATCTTACCAAAGATGAAGTAGACGCCATATTTGTTTCTGAAGCTGGCATAAGCGCATTATTCAATATATCAAGATACTTACAATTAGAGGCAGGTGTAAAATATCTTTATTCCAGTAAAATAGATTTACCTCCAACTAGAATTACCCGTATTAGCGGCTTCTCTGCCGGTCTTGGTATAAAGGTTGGTATATTTAATATGGGCCGTAACCGTTATAAGAAAAACGTGAAATGATCAAAAAGAAGAAATCTAATAAAGTGTATTCCCAAGAAGTTATTGACACCCAGCATGTATTTACAAAAGATGCCCAAGTGTATATAAAGGATAAAGATTCTAATATTAATAGTAGAAAAGAAGTATGGTCACCTATAAATTTCAAATGGGTTCTTATTGGGAAGGTTCAAGATTGTTTAGTGCTTGAATAACCTCTAAAACGTAATTACCTTTGAAATAGAAAATGCCCATAGGTATATGACCCCAAAAATCATAGAAATTACTGCTGATGCCACCTTACTAATACGACATCAGGTAATGTGGCCAAATAAACCAATTGATTATGTAAAATTGCCAAAGGATGATGAGGGTAAGCATTATGGTCTATTTTTAGACGGCAAATTAATTTCTGTAATTTCCTTATTTGTAAATAGTGGCGAAGCTCAATTTAGAAAATTTGCTACTTTAAAAATCTTTCAAGGAAAAGGGTATGGTAGCTTACTACTAAAAGAAATTATGCTCATAGCTAAGAAAAAATCCATTACCAGAATTTGGTGTAATGCCAGACTTAACAAAAGTGATTTTTATACCAAATTTGGGATGAAAGAGACCCATAAAACCTATGTAAAAGGCGGAATTGATTTTATAATCATGGAAAGATTTTTGTAAGATATGGCAAAAGAGTACGATAGTATTACCGCAAGACATTACGCAGCTTATAGACCCTCTTTACATTCTCAAATATTAAAATCTTACCTAAATGTTGATGATAAATTCAATTACGGATTAGATATAGGATGCGGTACAGGACAGTCTGCCATTAGTCTATTTGATCATTGTGAAAAGGTGGTTGGTGTTGACACAAGTAAAGAAATGATAGAAAAGTCCATTATTCACACTGGTGTAACTTACCAAATCATGCAGACCAATATTCTAGATTTTGACAATGATAGTTTTGATATCATTACGTTTGCCGGATCTTTATTTTATGCAAAATCACAAAAATTACTTGATGAAGTTATAAGGGTATCTAAACCGATAGCTACCATCATTTTATATGATTTTGAAGTACTTATGAAAGACACTTTTACCTTATTAGGAATTAACAATACAGCAGTCAATAATGACGTTTATGATCATCAAACTAATTTTTCCGGTCTTGATTTAAATTCAATTGCTATTAATAAAAGTTATAGGGAATCCATAATTTTTGATATCAAAATTTCTGATATGGCTCATTTGCTATTATCGGCAAAAGATAATTATACCAGTATTGCCACCGTATTGGGTAAAGAAAATGTTTATGAACATTTAAAATGGGAATTACGAAACAAATTAGGTTCTGATACCACTACACTAAAAGCAAACACCTATTTAACAGCATATACAGCAATCAAATAGGTATTGGTGTTAGAATATATTAAAGTATATTTTACTTTTTTCGTTTCATTAGCTCGGCTTCAATATCTTTAAGGGTAAAGCCTTTTGCTTGTAATAACATTAAGTAGTGAAATAACAAATCTGCACTTTCATACAAGAATAGTTCATCATTATTATCCATTGCTTCAATAACCGTTTCAACAGCTTCCTCCCCTACTTTTTGGGCTACTTTATTAATACCTTTTTTAAACAATGAAGCTACGTAAGATTTACTATCGTCGGCACTTGTTCGTCTTTCTTTAATAGTATCTTCTAACTCAGAAAAGAATCCGAATTGTGAATTGTTTTCTTCATTCCAACACGTATCTGTTCCTGTATGACAAGTAGGTCCGACAGGATTCACTGTAATTAAAAGAGAATCATTATCACAATCGTTCTTGATCGAGACTAGATTTAGGAAGTTGCCACTCTCCTCTCCTTTGGTCCATAAGCGCTGTTTAGAACGACTAAAGAAAGTTACTTTTCCTGTTTCCGTAGTCTTTGCTAATGCGTCTGCATTCATATAACCCAGCATTAATACATTTTTAGTACGTGCATCTTGTATGATCGCAGGTACTAATCCGTCACTCATTTTTTCCCAATTTGGTGTATTAAACTCCATATGTATTGTATTCTAATTTTATTATACTTTAAACCTTCAATTTTAAAATGGGTCACTGAGCGTAGCCGAAGTGACATTTCGTTTGTCAAAACTGTAAACTAATACAGCCAACTAACCACTGAAAACTAAATTCTCACCGGAATCCCATTTCCTTGTAATTCTTGTTTTAATTCTTGAATCCCTATTTCTTTAAAGTGAAAAACACTTGCTGCTAGAGCTGCATCAGCTTTTCCATCAATAAAGGTATCGGAAAAATGCTGTTTGTTCCCTGCTCCTCCTGAAGCAATTATTGGAATATTCAACTCTGTTGACAATCTCGCTAAAGCTTCATTTGCAAATCCGTCTTTGGTACCGTCATTATCCATTGATGTAAATAAAATTTCTCCTGCTCCGCGTTCCTCTACTTCTTTTGCCCATTCAAATAATTTACGCTCTGTAGGTACTTTGCCACCCACTAAATGCACTATCCACTCTCCATCTATCTGTTTAGCATCTATAGCCACCACAATACATTGCGAGCCAAATTTAGCTACCAAATCATTGATCAACTGCGGATTCTTAACGGCAGATGAATTTATAGAAACTTTATCGGCACCATTATGCAGCAAAACATCTACATCTTCAACAGATGAAATTCCGCCACCAACAGTAAACGGAATATTTACTTTTTCCGCTACGCGATATACTAAATCTGCTAAAGTTTTTCTTTTTTGTTCCGTTGCAGATATGTCTAAAAAGACCAATTCATCTGCACCTTCTCGACTATAAATTTCAGCCAACTCAACTGGATCGCCCGCATCACGTAAATCAACAAAATTCACGCCTTTTACGGTTCTACCATCTTTGATATCCAAACAAGGAATTATTCTTTTTGCAAGCATTTTTTAAAAGTATTAAGTACTTAGTAATAAGTATTATAAAATCAATATTTAAATTTCAGGTGTTTTATACCTGATGCAATTCTGTATCCCTTACTTTGTACTTAATACGCTGTACGCTATACATGATACTATTTTCTCGTTACTCATTTTTAATATTCAAATCTACCCCATCATAAAATCCCAAATCCTTTTCCTTAATCAGTTTCACATAAAAAGCAATTTGACCAGTATGGTAAGAATAATGTTCTACAGCATGCATGATCAGTCCAATACCTGAAAAGGACATTCCTTGAACTGACCTTACTTTTATCAACTTATCTAGATTCACATCAAAAATAATACGTTTTGCCGTATCAACAGTAGCTTCTAATTTCTGTAATAACTCCTGTTTCGTTAGTCCTGAACTCACTAAAAACTCAGTATCTCGATTTCTATTATCTTCTGTTTCACCCAACGAAGAAATTAGGTATTGGGTCATGTTACCGCATAAATGAAGTATAAGGTTTGCCACACTGTTTAAAGAAGTATTCGGCTTTTGCCACATTTCTTCTTCTGAAATTTCAGCTAGACTTTTTTTAATCATACGCGTACTCTCATCCATACGGTACAATGCATTCTTTACAAATTCTTCAATTAATTGCGCTTCTTTATCCATTGCCTAGAATATAATTTTCCAATTGCTTTAAGCTAATTCTATTTTCATAGATGGCTTTACCAATAATAGTACCTTCACAACCCATTTCAGCAAGTTTAGGAAGTTCATCAAAAGTAGAAATTCCACCACTAGCTATTAGTTTTATTCCCTTTTCCGTTGAACTTATAATTTTTGAGTATAAATCAAAAGACGGACCTTCTAACATGCCATCTTTACTGATATCTGTACAAATTATATACTGTATACCTTTTCTTTGGTACGATTGTATAAACGGAACCAACTCTTCTTTAGATTCTTCTAACCAGCCAGAAACCGCTACTTTTTCATCCATGGCATCTGCACCAAGAATAATTTTTTCAGAACCATGTTTCTCTATCCAACCAAGGAAAGTATCAGGATCTTTAACCGCAATACTGCCGCCCGTAATTTGCTGCGAACCACTTTCAAAGGCGATACGCAAATCATCATCAGTTTTTAGACCGCCACCAAAATCAATTTTTATACTGGTTTTAGAAGCTATCTGCTCTAATACTCTATGGTTGACTATGTGCTTAGATTTTGCGCCATCTAGATCAACTAAATGTAAATATTGAATTCCGTGAGCTTCAAACTCCTTCGCAACCTCTAACGGATTCTCGTTATATATTTTCTTGGTATTATAATCACCTTTTGAAAGACGTACACATTTACCGTCTATGATATCTATGGCTGGTATTATTCTCATTTTTTATAGTAATAAGTACTAAGTCCTTAATATTAAGTACAAAGTCTCCAGTTTTGGTTATCTTAATTTCTTTTGTAATGCAAAGTTCATGTTCTTTATTTCTTTGCATAATGTCAAAGCATTATTTATCTCTTTTTCTGTTAAAAATTTTAAGTTAACAGATAGTATTAATTGTGTTTCTAATTCTGTTGTTGAACCATTTGCAATGCTAAGAAAACGGGCGAATTCTTTTTTAGAGTTTCTGCCAGCACCCTCAGCAATATTTGATGGAATAGAAACACTACATCTTTTAATTTGAGAAATCAACCCGAACTTTTCGTCATCAGGCAACTTCTTAACCAGAAAATAAACATCTTCCACAAGCTGCATTCCTTTATTCCAAATATGTAGTTCTCTATAATTATTCATACAAATGAATCATACTACTTTGTACTCTAAACTATAAAGAAAGAAAGTTCTCCAAAATCTTCTCTCCCACATTACTAGATTTCTCCGGATGAAATTGAGTACCGTAAAAATTATCCTTTTGTAGGGCCGCGCTATAATTTATACCATAAGAACATTCTGCTATGGTTTCGTTACATAAAGGAGCATAAAAACTATGAACTAGGTAAATATGTTCTTTTTCAGTTACACCTTCAAAAAGTTTAGATTTCAAATTCGTAATCTGGTTCCACCCAATTTGAGGAACCTTTACTGAAGAACTAAACTTTACGACAGCAACATCAAAAATGCTAAGTCCTTTTGTATTTCCCTCCTCAGAAGAGTGACACATTAATTGCATACCCAAACAAATACCTAAAACAGGTTGTTTTAATGTAGGAATTAATTTGTCCAGACCACTAAAGCGAAGTTTGTGCATAGCACTACTCGCCTCGCCTACACCAGGGAAAATAACTTTATCGGCATTTTTAATTTCCTCCACATCATTGCTTAAAACTGCATTGTAACCTAAGCGTTTTATAGCAAACTTAATGCTCTGTATATTTCCTGCTCCGTAATTTATTATTACAATTTTCATCAAAACTAGTATTAAGTACTTAGTATTAAGTACAAAGCAAATCTCAAAAAAGACTTAATACTTTGTACTTAATACTTAGTACTATTTTTATAGGACTCCTTTCGTACTCGGTAACACCATCTTCTCCACATCTCTCTTCACAGACATCTTAATGCTCTTTGCAAAGGCTTTAAAAATAGCTTCGATCTTGTGATGTTCGTTGGTGCCTTCTGCTTTAATGTTAAGGTTTGCTTTTGCCCCGTCAGTGAACGATTTAAAGAAATGATAAAACATTTCCGTTGGCATATCACCTACCATTTCACGCTTAAAGTCTGCATCCCATACCAACCAATTTCTACCTCCAAAATCGATTGCAGATTGTGCTAAACAGTCATCCATTGGCAAACAGAAACCATACCGTTCTATACCTAATTTATTACCTAATGCGTTATGGAATACTTCACCAAGGGCTATTCCGGTATCTTCTATTGTATGGTGCTCATCCACTTCTAAATCACCAACTACTTTAATGGTTAAATCCATTTGACCATGACGTGCCAATTGGTCTAACATATGGTCAAAAAATGCCAATCCGGTTTTTATATCACTTTTTCCGGTACCTTCAAGATTTAGTTTTATGGCAATATCCGTTTCATTGGTTTTTCTATGGATTTCTGCCGTTCTATCCTTTAATTTTAAGAACTCATAAATCTTCTCCCAATCATTGCTTTCAATAGCAATGTGGCTATCCAACTCGTCTCGTTTTACCGTAATCTCTCCAGTGCCCAGATTGGTTTCATCATTTATAAAAATTCCTTTAGAACCTAAGTTTTTGGCCAATTCCATATCCGTTAATCGGTCACCGACAACAAAAGAATTTTCTAAATCATAATCATCAGAGAAATACTCAGTCAACAATCCAGTGCCCGGTTTTCTAGTAGGGGCATTTTCATGCGGAAAAGTTCTATCAAGAAAAACTTTATCAAAAACTACCCCTTCATTTTCAAAGGATTTTAGAATGAAATTATGAACAGGCCAAAAGGTATCTTCAGGAAACACGTCTGTACCTAATCCATCTTGATTGGTAATCATCACCAATTCATAATCCAGTTCTTTGGCAATTTTACCAAGAAATGTAAAAGACTTCGGGTAGAAAATCATTTTCTCAAATGCATCAATCTGTTCATCAACCGTTTCTTTGATAATAGTACCATCTCGGTCTATGAACAATACTCGTTTTTTACTTCCCATATTAATTTGATAATGTTTTTAATGCACTAATTAATGATTTGTTCTCTTCTGCCGTACCCACTGTAAAACGTAGGGTATTCTCACACAAAGGTTGTGTAGTACGATTTCTGACTACCACTCCTTTTTCTAATAATTGGGTATATCGTAAGTTGGCATTATCCACTTTTGCCAATATAAAATTAGCATCAGTAGCGTATATTGTTTGTACAAAAGAAACCGTTTTCAAGGTTTCCCTTAACTTTTCTCTTTCAGATAAGATATCTTTTACTTCTTGCGCAACAGATGCTACATCTAACACTCTTTCAATAGCTTTATCTTGAGTCAATTGATTTACGTTGTACGGAGGTTTAATCTTATTTAAAACAGCAATAATTTCCGAAGATGCCATACACAACCCAAGTCGGATACCTGCCATACCATAAGCCTTGGACAACGTTTGCGTTACAATTAAGTTAGGATGTTCCGAAAGCTTGGATATCCAGCTTTCCTCGGATGAAAAATCGATATAGGCTTCATCAATTACTACCAGTCCGTTGAATGAGTTTAAAAGCTCCTCTATTATCTGAGTTGAAAAACTATTCCCCGTAGGATTATTAGGCGAGCAGATAAACAATAGTTTTGTATTGCTATCGATCGTTTTTAAAATTTTGTCTACGTTGGGTTGAAAATCGTTCGTTAACAAAACTTCTCTATTCTCTACCAAATTGATGCCTGAAAGAACTTTGTACATGCCGTATGTAGGTGGCAAAGAAATAATATTATCTTCTTTAGGCTCACAGAAAGCCCTGAACAATAAATCCAGTACTTCATCACTTCCATTTCCTAACAGAATATTTTCTTCCTCAATATCTTTCTGTTCCGCTAAAATAGCCTTTAAACCTCGTTGTTGTGGATCAGGATACCTATTTACTCCATTTTCGAACGGGTTCTCATTGGCATCTAAAAAAACCATGGTAGAACCATCTGAAACATACTCGTCTCTTGCAGAGGAATACGGACTTAAGCCCTTTACATTCTCCCTTGTTATATTATCTAGATTGAAACTCATTACTTCAATTCTGTATGGGTCATTGAGGGTAGCCAAAATGACACTATTTTAAACTATTTAATCTTAGGGTCACGGCATTTTTATGCGCTTGTAAACCTTCTGCCGCTGCCATTAGCTCAATTGCTTTCCCTATTGTTTTAATACCTTCTTCATTAATCTTTTGAAAGGTCATACTCTTCATAAAACTATCCAAATTTACACCACTATACTGTTTGGCATAGCCATTTGTTGGTAAAGTATGGTTGGTACCAGAAGCATAATCACCAGCACTTTCAGGCGTATAATTTCCAATAAAAACAGAACCTGCATTCTGAGTATTGGCTATATAAAAATCTTCATTTTCTGCACAAATGATATAATGTTCTGGTCCGTATTCGTTGATTAAATCAATTGCTTCTTGATCGCTATCCACATAAATCAACTTACTATTGGCAATGGCTTGCCTGGCAATTTCTTTTCTAGGTAAATCTTCTAATTGATTTTCTACTTCTATTTCTACAGCATCTATCATAGCTTTAGAAGTGGACACCAAAATTACCTGACTATCAACACCATGCTCAGCTTGACTTAATAAATCTGAAGCCACAAAAGCAGCATTCGCAGAATCATCGGCAAGAACTAAAAGCTCTGATGGACCAGCGGGCATGTCTATGGCAACTCCATATTTAGTTGCTATTTGTTTAGCGACGGTTACATATTGATTACCTGGACCAAATATTTTATACACCTCAGGTATTGTCTCCGTACCAAAGGTCATACCGGCAATAGCCTGAATTCCCCCAACTTTTACAATTTTGGTTACTCCGCATAAATTTGCGGTATATAGAATTGCAGGGTTCAATTTTCCTTCATTATCCGGTGGTGAGCACAGGACTATTTCTGAGCAACCCGCAATTGCAGCGGGTACCGCTAACATTAGTATTGTTGAAAATAAAGGAGCCGTTCCTCCCGGAATATAAAGGCCCACTTTCTGTATCGGTCTTTTCTCTTGCCAACAAGAAACCCCCACAGCAGTTTCCACTTCTACCCTACCCGTTTTCTGAGCATTGTGAAATACTTCTATGTTAGATTTAGCCAATTGAATAGCCGCTTTCAGTTCCTCTGAAACCAGCGATTTAGCTTCTTCAATTTCGCTTTCGGATACTAAAAGGTTATCTAAACTAACCTTATCGAATTGTGCCGTATACTTTTTCAATATCTCATCGCCATCGCTGGCCACCTCTTTGAAAATACCATTCACCAATCCTTCTATATCGGCAACAGTTTGTGTAGGGCGTTTTAACACCTTCTTCCAATCTGCTCTCTCTGGGTTATATATTTTATTCATTATTTATTTAGTTGTTCGTTGATAGTTGTTGGTTTACAAAATGTAAATAGAACAAAGAACAATTATCAATTCCAAATAATACTTAATACCTAGTGTTTGATACTATCTTACAATACCATCTTCTCAATTGGGCAAACTAGAATACCTTCTGCGCCAGCTTTCTTTAACTCGTCTATAACTTCCCAAAACTTATCCTTATTAATTACGGTATGTACAGAACTCCAACCCTCATCTGCCAAAGGTAATACTGTTGGACTACGCATTCCTGGTAAAAGTTTTAGAATGCCATCTAATTTTTCATTTGGGGCATTCAATAATACATATTTAGATCCTCTAGCTCTTAACACCGACTGGATTCTAAATTGTAGTTTTTCAAGCAATTCTTTTCGCTCTGTAGTTATTTTCGGTGAAACTGCAAGTACGGCTTCACTAGTAAGCATTACTTCAACTTCTTTTAAGTTGTTCTTGAACAGTGTACTACCACTAGAAACAATGTCACAAATAGCATCTGCCAAACCAATATTTGGTGCAATCTCCACAGAACCATTTATAATGTGCAAATCTGCCGTTACGCCTTTACCTTTTAAGTAGTTCAATACTGTATTTGGGTAAGAAGTTGCTATACGTTTTCCTTGAAAATCTTGAACAGAATTATACTTCACAGATTTTGGGACTGCCAATGATACTTTGCATTTAGAAAAACCAAGTCTTTCGGCAATTGAAATATCCTCTCCTTTTTCAATTAACACATTTTCACCAATAATGGCTATATCTACTACTCCGTCTCTTAAATATTGTGGAATATCCCCATTTCTTAAATAAAAGACTTCCATAGGAAAATTTCTAGATGAAGCCTTCAATTGATCTTTACCGTTATCTATGGAAATACCGCAATCTTTTAAAATTTGTAGGGACTCCTCATTTAGTCTTCCCGATTTCTGAATAGCAATTCTAATTTTTGTCATTTTCTTAATTTAAAGCTTGGCAACCAAAAGAGATTTAAATACAAAACCCGTTTGATTGCTCAAACGGGTTTTTAAATATGTTGCACTACTACAATACATTCCTACCTCGCCTGAGCGTGAATATGGAAATGATGATGTGTAGTTCTGTTTTTCATTATGTTGTAAAAGTAAATGGTATTTTCCATTTCACAAAACAAAAGTTTAAAATGAAACAAAAATAACTAAGTACGTGTTTTAGTTATTACCTAAAATTAAAGGCAGACCAGATTCTCCACCACCTACTACAATTACTTTAGAGTTTGGAGATTGAGATAACTTCAATGTCGCATCAATCCCTTTATCTTGAAGAATTTTATCTGTTAAAGAAGCACTTAGAATTCGGTTAGCATCTGCTTTACCTTGCGCTTCGATAGTTACTTTTTCCGCTTCTTTCTTAGCGGTAACTAAACGAAACTCATATTCTAAAGACTCTTGTTCTTGTTTTAATTTTCTCTCAATGGCATCCTTAATGGTTGGTGGCAAAGTTACATCTCTAACCAAAATTTCATTTAATTGAATATACTGACCAGAAACAATTTTTTGAGTTTCATCAAAAATTTCTTGTTGTATTGCGTCTCTTTTACTTGAGTATAATTGCTCTGGAGTATAACGACCAACTACAGAACGGGCTGCCGATCTAATTGTTGGGAGTAAAACTCTTTGAATATAATCCTCTCCTTTTTCTTGATGTAATTTCCCTAAATCATTACGGATAGGCTCAAACCAAGCAGATGCTTCTAATTTAATATCCAAACCATTACTAGATAATACATTCATTTTTTCAAGTACTTCTTGTTGACGTACTTCATAAACAGTAACCCTATTCCATGGCGCTACTAGGTGAAATCCTTCACCCATAGGCGGTTCATCCGTAACAACACCCCCTCCAAAGGTTTTATATAAAACGCCTGATTTACCGGAGTCTATGGTAACTGTTGATTTTGAAATAGCAATTACTATTACAATAAAAATAAATATTGCGGGCAACGCAATCTTAGGTAACTTATCCATTCGTGTCTATTTAAATTAATCCGTTATATTTTCTGATAAACCACTCCCCAGCAAACCCAAAAACTATAAGCGCTAAAAGCAGTCTAAAATCAATCAAAGATACAATATTTTCAGTGCTTTTTTGTGTTGCTACGTAAGCATCATTTTCTTTCAGATCCTGTATCAGCTTTTTAATATCGGAAGGATAAAACAATGCTCCTCCTGTATTCAAAGCAAGTTTTTCCAATCTTACATTATCACTTGACACAAACTGATTCTCCATCTCAAATTCTGAAATAACAAAACTACCTGACGCTGATTTAGGTTCATTCTCTACCGAAACAATAAAGTCATAAGAGCCCGCAATTAAGTTAGTGAGATCAGCCTCAAAATAGCCATTTTTTAAGACCATTGGGTTTGTTTGTACCTTTGTAGTTTCCTTATTCGTCACTTTAATTTTCAACTTAGCATTTGGATCGAAAATAAAGGCCTCATCAAAATAAGTTGCTGTTATTAAAGTATTGCTACTACCCTCATATACTTTCTCATATGAAACATTTAATCTAGATTTATTCTTAGAACTGGTTAAATAACGGATTAGCTTTCCGATAAATTCATCAAAATTGACAAATGATTTTGTGTTCCTAAATGTCTGTACCCTCCACTTCCAAAGGTTTTCTCCTAGCAAAAAAGCATGTTTACTTGTATTTTCATCCATTACAGCCAGCAAAGGTTGTTGCACATCCAATCCCATTATCTGTGTGCCTAATAAGGTTTGGTAAGGTGTTGTAATCAAAATAGGACCGGCATCACTTACCAATGGAGGAAAATCAAATAAATCAAATTTAGAAATATCGTATTTGGTGAATCCATTGTTCAATAAGCCAAAAACTTCTTGCTCAGGATATCCATCTTCTATTTCTAACCCAACTTTAGCTGTGTTCAAAAAAGAAAAATCTGTGTTAGCTCCAGCTATAATAAAGGTGTTAGAGTTCCTAGCTTTAGCAAAGTCGTACACGTTTTTAAACTTAACCGTAGGTTGATAAAAAACAAATAAGTCAATTTCTTCCAAAATACTATTTGGAGTGTCTGATTGTAAAATAGTTACTTCTCGCTGTTTATTACTTTCAATAGATTTTTTAAGGGCTCCTAAATCTGGATGCAGTATATCTGAAATTAAAGCAATCTTAGTTTTTTCATCAATAACTTCAATGTTGGTGCCCCTACGGTTATTCTTAACATTTCTTTCGGCTGATAGTTTAGTGACTTCTACAGTAAGGTTTTTAACCCCCACGGTATTGGCATCAACCTCAATAGCTATAGTCTTTAAGTTAACCTGAGCATCTAGCTTTAAGTTTTCTTCATGTACCACCTTATCATTCATTTTAACCGTTACAGTTGTTGAAACTGTGGCACTTCCTTGATATGAAACAAAGGTTTCCAAGGGAAATTTATTATTTAGAAATGCATACTTGTTCGTTAAAATTGGACCAACTGAAATATCTTTGTACTTCGTAGTATCTCCTAATACCACTGTATAAATTGTAGTATTCTGATCAGTTTTAAAATAACTATAATCTTCACCAATAGTTTGATTACCATCTGAAAGTAAAATAGTCACATTTTGTTGACGGGCGTAAACATTTTTTAGCGCAGAAAGTGATTTGGAAATATTAGTATTCTTCTCAGTAAACGAAAGACTATCAAGAACATCTAATTCTGACCCAAATTTATAAGATGCTATTTTAAACCTGTCCGTAACTTCTTTAGAATCTTTTAGTTCAGAAATTAACTGCTGCAACTCATTATTTTGCTCTGAAATGGAGGTTGAATTATCAGCAAGAATAACCAAATTAGGTTTCTCTAGCGTGTAATATTTTTGTGAAAATTTCGGATTAACAAGTAATAATAACAATCCAAAAACACCTAAAAAACGCAAGAAGGCTAAAAGCCAATGAATTTTGCTTTTAGCCTTCTGCTTATATATATACTGAAAACCAACGATACCTAACGCTACTATCGCAGCAAGAATAATATACAATACCGTTATGCTCTCCATGTATGTTGTAAAGTTGAACTTAGAAAAAGAGTATTTTGCTCCTACTCCAAGGATAAACTATTATGATTTAGGTAAGCATACCACCATCAACATTCAATACCTGCCCCGTAACATAACTAGACAAATCTGATGCAAAATAAAGACAAGCATTAGCGATATCTTCTGTAGAACCACCTCTTTTTAAAGGAATACCATCTCTCCATCCCTGTACCGTTTTTTCATCAAGCTTATCTGTCATTTCTGTTTCAATAAAACCTGGTGCAATGGCATTACATCTAATATTTCTTGAACCTAGTTCTAGCGCAACAGATTTTGTGAATCCGATCATACCTGCTTTAGAAGCGGCATAATTGGTTTGACCTGCGTTACCTTTTACCCCAACAACACTACTCATATTAATAATAGAGCCTTTGCGTTGTTTCAATAACGTTCTTTGAACTGCCTTTGTCATATTAAACACAGATTTCAAATTAATATCGATTACCGCATCAAAATCAGCTTCTGACATACGCATAAGAAGATTGTCTTTTGTGATGCCGGCGTTATTGATCAAGACATCAATTCTACCTTCAAAATCTTCTAAAACCTTGGCAACCAAATCTTCAGCTTCTTTAAAACTAGCAGCATTACTTTTATAAGCCTTTGCCTTAACTCCCTTTGCTATTAACTCCTTCTCCAATTCTAAGGCAGGTGCCTCACTAGAGCTATATGTAAATGCAACATTTGCACCGTGATCGGCAAATACCTGGGCAATGCCCATACCAATTCCTCTACTTGCTCCTGTAATGATTACGTTTTTATCTTCTAATAATTTCATAAGTCCGTTATTTAAAACCGTAGTTTACCAAATATACCTTTTGTTTAATTTATAGGCTAAAAAAAATCCCGCTATAAACGGGATTTTATATCAAATAAATGAGTGCTTAACCCATTACTTCTTTTACTTTTAAACCAATTTCTGCAGGAGAATCTACTACGTGAATACCACAATCTCTCATAATTTGCTTTTTAGCTTGTGCGGTATCATCGCTTCCACCAACAATAGCCCCTGCATGCCCCATTGTTCTACCTGCAGGAGCAGTTTCACCTGCAATAAAACCTACAACTGGTTTTTTACTTCCACTAGCTTTGTACCATTTTGCAGCATCTGCTTCTAATTGTCCACCGATCTCACCGATCATAACTACACATTTAGTCTCTGGATCATTGATCAAAAGCTCAACAGCTTCTTTGGTAGTTGTACCAATAATTGGATCACCACCAATACCAATTGCAGTTGTAATACCTAAACCTTGACGTACTACTTGATCAGCAGCCTCATAAGTTAATGTACCTGATTTAGAAACGATACCTACGTTACCTTCTTTGAAAACAAAACCTGGCATAATACCAACTTTGGCTTCACCTGGGGTAATAACACCAGGACAGTTAGGACCGATCAAACGGCAATCTCTATTCTTAATATAGTTGGCCACCTTCACCATATCGGCAACAGGAATACCTTCTGTAATTGTAATAATAACTTTGATACCAGCTTCTGCAGCTTCCATAATTGCATCTGCAGCGAATGCTGGCGGAACAAATATGATAGTAGTATCTGCACCCACTTTCTCAACAGATTCAGCAACCGTGTTAAAAACAGGTTTTCCTAAATGCTCTTGCCCTCCTTTACCCGGAGTAACACCACCTACGATATTAGTACCGTACTCAATCATCTGTCCGGCATGGAAAGTACCTTCACTACCCGTGAAACCCTGTACGATTATCTTTGAATCCTTATTTACTAATACGCTCATACTGTAGTTTTATTTTTTATTAGAACAAAAATATAAGTTGTTAATGACTTTTTAGGCATTTACACCCTTATTTCTTATCCATTTTTTTAATTATTTCTGGAATCTTCTTGATATATGCCAATTGTTTCAACTTTTCACGCGATTCTTCTATGGGCGTGCCAAAATAACTTTTACCTCCTTTGACCGATTTTGTAACACCGGTCTGCCCCATGATCACAGCTTTGGCACCAATTATAATTCCGCTATTAGTACCAACTTGCCCCCACAACGTTACTTCATCTTCAATGATAACACAACCCGCAATACCGGTTTGTGAAGCAATCAAACATTTTTCTCCAATTACCGTATCATGCCCAACATGGACCTGGTTATCCAATTTTGTCCCAAACCCAATAGTAGTATCGCCTGTAACACCTCTATCTATAGTACAAAGAGCCCCAATATCAACATTATCTTTTAACACTACCCTACCTCCGGAAATTAATTTATCAAATCCTTCGGCACGTTTTTTATAATAAAATGCATCCGCACCTAATATACTGCCCGCATGTATGGTAACATTATTACCTACAATACAATTATCATAAATAGTAACGTTTGAATGAATAAGGCAGTTATCACCAATTTCAACATTATTACCAATGAAAGAATTTGGTTGTATAACAGTGTCCTTACCAATTTTAGCCGTAGCAGCAATACTCTGACTACTTGGAACAAATGGCTGAAAGAAAGTGGTTAATTTATTGAAATCCCTAAACGGATCATCTGAAATCAATAGTGCCTTACCCTCAGGACATTCCACATTTTTATTGATTAAGATTACCGTAGCTTTAGATTCTAAAGCCTTGTCATAATATTTTGGGTGATCAACAAACACGATATCTCCTGGTTCTACAACATGAATTTCGTTCATGCCCGTAACAGGAAAATCATCATGCCCAACATATTCGCTAGATATAATATCCGCGATCTGTTTTAACGAAAAAGTAGTTGGAAATTTCAATTAATAGACTGGTATCTAATTAGTGAATTATAAAGAAAGTACTACTACTCCTTAACACGCTCCATATAAGCACCGTTAGACGTATCTATTTTCACCTTATCACCTTCATTGATGAATAAAGGAACATTGACTTCTGCTCCGGTTTCTACAGTAGCCGGTTTAGTTGCGTTCGTTGCAGTATTACCTTTTACACCAGGCTCTGTATACGTAATTTCTAACACTACACTCGCTGGCATATCAACAGAAAGCGGCATACTATCTTCGGTATTGAACATGATTTTCACAACTTCACCTTCTTTTAAAAGCCCTGGTGCATCAAGTGAACTTTCTTCCAAAGTAATTTGATTGTAATCATCTGTATTCATAAAGTGATATGTTTCACCTTCTGGATACAAGTATTGATAAGAACGTGTTTCAACACGAACATCCTCAATTTTATGACCGGCAGAAAAAGTGTTATCTAACACTTTACCCGTAGAAACACTCTTTAACTTCGTACGTACAAAAGCAGGACCTTTACCTGGTTTAACATGTAAAAATTCAATTATCTTGTAGATATCATTGTTATATCTAATGCAAAGTCCTTTTCGTATATCTGATGTAGATGCCATTCTTAATGAGTATTAATATTGTTAACTTAAGTTTAAAGTATTGTTTTAATTGTTGCTGAAATATCCTTTCATGATTCCACGTTGAGAATCGCGAATAAATTGAAGTATTTCATCACGTTCTGGAGTTGCCTCCATTTCTGCTTCTATTATTTGTACAGCCTGTGTATTGTTATAGTTCTTCTGATACAGAATACGATAAATGTTCTGTATTTCCCTGATTTTATCAGATACAAATCCTCTACGTCGTAATCCTACAGAATTTATACCTACATACGATAACGGCTCTCTTGCCGCTTTCACATAGGGAGGAACATCCTTTCTGACCAAAGACCCGCCTGTAACAAATGCGTGCTGACCTACCGATACAAATTGATGCACCGCAACCAAACCTGCTAGAATTACATTATCACCAATAGTAACGTGACCTGCCAATGTTGAATTATTTGAAAAAATACAGTTATCACCCACCAAACAATCATGGGCTATATGGCAGTACGCCATAATAAGGCAGTTTTTACCAATAACAGTCTTCATACGATCAGACGTACCTTTATGAATGGTAGCACACTCTCTAATAGTGGTGTTATCCCCGATCACAACAGTTGTGTCCTCACCGTCATATTTTAAATCTTGCGGAGATGCAGAAATTACTGCACCAGGAAAAATATTACAATTTTTACCAATGCGAGCGCCTTCCATTATCGTCACATTAGACCCGATCCAAGTGCCGTCACCAATAATAACATTATTGTGTATAGTTGTAAAAGGTTCTACTACTACATTTTTAGCAATTTTAGCTCCCGGATGTATATAGGCTAAAGGTTGATTCATTCTATGTTCTTTTAACAATTTGCGCCATTAATTCGGCTTCACTTACCAATTTATCATTTGCATAGGCGTATGCTTGCATGTGACAAATACCTCTTCTAATTGGTGTAATTAAACTACAATGAAAGATTAAAGTATCGCCCGGTAAAACTTGTCTTTTGAATTTTACTTTATCTATTTTCATAAATAAAGTCAAATAATTCTCTGGGTCAGGTACCGTACTTAATACTAAAATACCACCTGTTTGAGCCATAGCTTCCACCTGAAGAACACCTGGCATTACAGGCGCACCAGGAAAATGCCCCACAAAGAAAGGTTCGTTCATGGTTACGTTTTTCATTCCCACAACATGTTCGTCCGATAGTTCAATAATACGATCTATCAATAAGAACGGTGGTCTATGAGGCAGCATATCCATAATTTTATGGATATCCATTAACGGAGGTAAGCTTAAATCATACTTGGGTACTTTATTTCTTTTCTCTATTTTGATAATTTGCGAAAGTTTCTTCGCAAATTGATTATTTACGTAATGACCTGGTTTATTAGCTATTACCTTACCTCTAATACGCGTACCGATCAGCGCTAAATCACCAATAACGTCTAACAATTTATGTCTTGCAGCTTCATTGGGCTGGTGTAATGTCAGGTTATCTAAAATACCATTTGCTTTTACCGAAAGTTTCTTTTTATCAAAAGCCTTTTCTAACTTGGTCATGGTGGCTTGAGAAATTTCTTTATCTACATAAACAATGGCATTGTTTAAATCTCCACCTTTAATTAGGCCGTTTTCTAAAAGCATTTCAAGCTCATGAAGGAAGCTAAAAGTACGGGCATTAGAAATCTCAGATTTAAAATCGGAAATTTTATCTAGGGTCGCGTTCTGTGTTCCTAATACTTTGGTACCAAAATCTACCATCGTCATCACCTGATACTCGTCTGAAGGTATTATGGTTATCTCGCTACCTGTTTCCTCATCCTTAAAAGAAATAACCTCTTTAACGATATACTCTTCACGCTCTGCCTTTTGCTCTACAATACCGGCACTTTCCAATACCTCTACAAAGAATTTAGAAGAACCGTCCATAATAGGAGGCTCGGCAGCATTTAGCTCTATAAGCACATTGTCAATTTCAAGACCAACCAAAGCGGCCAAAACGTGCTCTGAAGTTTGAATTTTAACCCCGTTCTTCTCTAAATTGGTACCTCGCTGTGTATTTATCACTAGGTTAGCATCAGCCGGAATAACTGGCTCACCTTCTAAATCTACCCTTTTAAACGCATAACCGTGGTTTTCATCTGCGGGCAAAAATTTAATAGTAACATTACTTCCTGTGTGTAAGCCAACCCCTGTTAGACTTACTTCTTTACTGATTGTTCTTTGTTTGTTGTTTGTTGTGCTCATCGTCAATCTTTCTTTTCTAAGGTGTCGATTCTACTTATTATTCTTGGTAAATTCTTAAAATGGACATATGATTTATTGTAGTCGCCATAATTTAATGCGGGCGATCCCTGTAGTACTTCATTATCTTTCACACTTCTACCTATCCCGGATTGTGCTTGTATTTTTACATTATCGCCAATAATAATATGACCTACAATGCCTACTTGCCCACCGATCATACAATACTTGCCAATTTTGGTTGAACCCGCAATTCCTGTTTGGGCAGCAATAACGGTATGCTCTCCAATTTCTACATTATGGGCTATTTGTATTTGGTTATCCAACTTCACTCCTTTTCTTAAGATTGTAGAACCTAAAGTGGCCCTATCAATAGTAGTACCAGCCCCTATATCCACATTATCCTCTAAAATGACATTACCGGTCTGAGGAACTTTAGCAAATTCACCCTGATCATTTGGAGCAAAACCAAATCCGTCCGCACCCAAAACAACGCCGCTATTTACCACACAATTGTTACCAATAATAGTTTCTGAATAAACCTTGGCACCCGCAAAAATGGTTACGTTGTTTCCAATTTTAACATTATCCCCTATATATGCATTAGGGTAGATTTTTACATTATCGCCTAATGTAACATTGTTCCCTAAATAAGCAAAAGCACCTATATATACATCAGTACCAAATGTGGCCGTATCTGATTTAAAGATGGGTTCCTCAATACCAACCTTATTATTTTTAACTTGGTTGTAGTATTCTAATAATTTAGAAAAAGACTTATAGGCATCTTCTACTTTAATTAAAGTAGTATCTAGGTTTTGCTCTGGAACAAAACTCTTATTGACTATAGTAATTGATGCTTTTGTCTTGTATATAAATGAAGTATACTTAGGATTAGCTAAAAAAGTAAGGGAACCTTCTTCGCCTTCCTCGATTTTAGCAAGTTTATGTACGGCTATTTCTGGATTTCCATGCACTTCTCCTTCTAAGATACCTGCAATCTGACCTGCTGTAAATTTCATGGGCGTAAAAGTAATAAAAATTGTTAAACCCCTTCTTTAGGATAACAGATATAATATTTGGTTACCGTTTTTGAAAGCGCATTTAAATTAAGGTGATCAGATAATTTAGCAACATCGGTAATCTTGCCGTTTTTCCTTAAAATGTTGATAGTCTGGTATTGCCTATCATAAGCTTTATTTTTAAGCTCTCCTTTAAACACAAAATAAGAGGCATCTTCATCTGTTAGATTATATTGAGATTTTACCTTATTTAATTGTACTAAAAACTTATTTTCTGTTATTGGATCCTTCTTTACCTTAATATGAAGAAGTTTTCTATTGATAATCATACCGCATAGAGAAGCTAACACAAAATCATCTGCAAATTGCCATTCCTTTAACGCTGCAAGAATATCAACATCATCAAGCTTTGCAAACTTTACCAAAGTTTCACTATTAAAATTATCAATATCGATATGGTGTGTTAAAAAATAATGTAAAGCCTTGCTAGAATTTAAAGCAACTCCTTTTTCAATTAAGTAACGTGCACGTTTTAAAATACTAATAAGCAAACGTTCTGCAACTACCGCAGTCTTATGAAGATAGACTTGCCAGTACATAAACCGGCGTGCCATTAAAAATTTTTCTACAGAATAGATTCCTTTCTCTTCTATCACTAAATTACCATCTACAACGTTTAACATGGTTATTAAACGTTCTGCATTAGTATTACCTTCAGCAACACCAGTATAGAAACTATCTCTTTTCAAATAGTCCAATCGATCCATATCTAATTGACTAGAAACCAATTGATTTAGAAATTTTTTTGAGTGCTTTCCGGTAAAAACGGATATAGCTTCCGTTAAACTTCCGTTAAATCGTTTATTGAGTTCTTGCATAAATTGCAACGAAATAAATTCATGACTTACACCCTCTACAATACTATGCTCCATGGCGTGAGAAAAAGGACCATGTCCAATATCGTGTAAAAGAATAGCGCACAAAAGCCCTTCTTCTTCTTTCTCTGTTATATCAACACCCTTAAAACGAAGCACTTGAATGGCATTTTGCATTAAATACATACAACCCAGCGCATGATGAAATCTTGTATGGTGTGCACCCGGATATACTAAATAGGATAAACCCATTTGAGAGATTCTGCGAAGTCTTTGAAAATAAGGATCGGCTATGAGGTCAAAAATGAGTGCATTGGGAATTCTAATAAATCCGTAAATTGGATCATTAAAGATTTTCAATTTGTTTGATGTCTTCAAGATAACGTTGTCTTTTCTGAAATTAACAATTCAAAGTTATACAAAAGCATTAGCATAGAATTTGATTATCGTCAAATAATACTTCAATGAACAAAATAAAAATATTATGGGTAGACGATGAAATCGATTTACTCAAGCCACATATCATTTTTTTAGAATCTAAAAATTATTGTGTAATCACCTGCCAAAGTGGTCAAGAAGCGCTAGAAGAATTAGCAGAAACAAGAGTGGATATCGTTTTTTTAGACGAGAACATGCCTGGCATATCTGGTTTAGAGACACTTTCAGAAATTAAGGTTATTGACAATTCCTTACCCGTGGTCATGATTACCAAGAGCGAAGAAGAGTTTATCATGGAAGAAGCCATTGGTTCTAAAATTGCAGATTACCTGATAAAACCGGTAAACCCCAATCAGATTTTACTTTCCTTAAAAAAGAATTTAGATCATTCTAGATTGATTTCTGAGAAGACCACGAGTAACTACCAGCAAGAATTCAGGAAAATTGCGATGGATTTATCTATGGTAAGCACTTATCAAGAATGGGCAGACTTATATAAGAAGTTAATTTATTGGGAATTACAGTTAGAAGAAATTGAAGACAGCGGAATGTTCGAAATTTTAGAATCTCAAAAAGCGGAAGCAAATCAGCAATTTGGAAAATTTGTTGACCGTAACTATGTTGATTGGTTCACTGATATTGATGCTCCTGTAATGTCTCACACCCTTTTTAAAGAGTGGATAGCACCAGAAATTAAAGATCAAAAAACATTATTGATCGTAGTAGACAATTTGCGTTATGATCAGTGGTATGCCTTTGAAGATACCGTAAACTCTTTCTACAAAAAGAAAAAAGAAGAATCCTATTACAGCATACTACCCACCGCAACACAATACGCACGCAATGCAATTTTCTCAGGATTAACGCCACTAGATATGGAAAAAAAATATCCGGATTGGTGGAAAAACGACACAGATGAAGGTGGAAAGAATCTGTTTGAAGATAAGTTTCTTGATGTCCAACTGAAAAGATTAGGGCTTAATTTAAAATGGGATTATCATAAAATTAGCAGCTTAAAACAAGGCAAACATTTAAGTCAGAATTTTAAAGGACAAAAAGACAATGACCTTACC
The DNA here is from genome assembly GCF_900155985.1 of Maribacter ulvicola. GTDB lineage: Bacteria > Bacteroidota > Bacteroidia > Flavobacteriales > Flavobacteriaceae > Maribacter > Maribacter ulvicola. Next base: position 105,456 of record NZ_FTMA01000007.1, on the reverse strand, counting down.
GTTATCGTATACAATTTTGTAGATATGCTATCACACTCCAAAACAGAGATGGAGGTAATTAAAGAGTTGGCATCAAATGATAAATCATACCGATCACTAACTACGAGTTGGTTCAAGAATTCACCCATGCTCGAAATTATTCAACAAGCACAGACTTTGGGAATGAAGTTGATAATTACAACCGATCACGGCACTATTAATGTTAAATCGCCCTCTAAAGTTGTAGGTGACAGAGATACCAGTTTAAACTTACGCTATAAGACAGGTAGAAGTTTAACGTTTGAGAAGAACGATGTTTTAGCAGCCAAAGACCCAAAAACAATACATTTGCCAAGTATAAATATGAGCAGTTCTTACATTTTTGCCAAAAACGATTTGTTTTTTGCCTACCCTAACAACTACAACCATTATGTCAGCTATTATAGAAACACTTATCAACATGGCGGTGTTTCTTTAGAAGAAATGATAATTCCTTTTGTAGTTTTGGAACCTAAATAGATTTGAGGTATGGAGTTCATCTATCAAGAAGATATATTAGCGGATATTGCTAAGCAAATCATTGAGCACACGAGCAGTAAGACCCTAGCTTTTTACGCACCTATGGGTGCAGGTAAAACAACATTGATCAAAACACTAATTAAAGAATTGGGGAGTAGAGATAATGTAAGCAGTCCTACATTTGGGTTAGTCAATGAATATGCTTTAGATTCAGGAAAGGTATTAGGGTATCATTTCGATTTTTATCGACTAGATGACGAGGAGGAAGCTATGGATATAGGGCTTGACGACTATTTAGATTCTGGCAAATGGGTATTTATGGAGTGGCCTGAAAAAATTCCGAACCTACTTCCTAGTGAAGTTCAAAACATAACAATACAAATTTTAAACGAAACCACAAGAAAGCTAACCCTCTCAGAATAAAGGTGTATCAATAAAATCAAATATTTAGATGGGACAGTTTCGCCTACTCAAAAAGTTTTTATTGCATTTTTTTAGATGAAAATCAAATTATTCGACAAAAAGCATGATTAATCCGTTAAAGTGTTCTATTTTAACGATGAAAAGAATTTTAGTTGTATATTTTTTCTTACGTTTGTAAGAGAACAAATTATATAAGTATAACCAAAAAACCCCTTGAAAATGAAAAACAAGAGAACATTCTTAGCTTCAATCGCTTTAGGCGTATTTTTATTAGCATTAACTGCACCAGTTATTGACATTGATAATCAACAAGTAGGAATAGATAAGAGAAAGCTTAAAGAAAAAATCTAATTCCGTTATTTTTTTCTTTAAAAAAAGGGTGTATTTAAATACACCCTTTTTTTTATAATTTTTTACTAATACTGTCGTTAGAAGTTTATATATAATTTTTAATGACGCCGAAAATAAAAAATAAAAAAGCCCAAAGAAAGATTCTAATGGAATCTATTATGGTCTTTTTTGTAGCCATCTCTCCTTTTCTATATAAGTTATACGAATACATACCTGGTGCTACAGGCGATTCTGTATCTTTTCTAGGGATTACAATAACTAGTCATGGCTTTGCAGATGTATCTACTTTTATATGGTTCATGATGGGGAAAATTGTTCCTCTTTATCTACTAATATTTTGGTTTTTAACTGTTAAAAATTGGTGGTATCATATAATACTTATTCCAATAGCGATGTATGCTTTTCAAATTTTTGAAGTGTTATATAACTATGATAATGATATTGATACTGAAAATTTACTTTGGCTCTTACCTATATGTATAATTATAATTCCATTTGTTTACTTTTTAAGAATTAAATTATACGATAAATATGTATTAGGAATAGATTTGGAAGCTATAGAGGCTGAACTTGATGAACTTAAAGCAAAAGGTTACTCTAGCGAAAAGACCGATTTGAGTAGTGAATTTAAAGATGTTGCTAATCAAAAAGAGATATCAGATAAAAATATATCCACTGGAACTTTAGAAAACTTCTTAAAAAACATACAAGACCGAATACAGGGATGGCTACACCTAAAATTTTAAACCTCTAATATCATTATTTACGTATAAATCATTCATTTCTTTAAAAATTGTACATTTGAGTTTCAAGTCAATGATTTGATCAACTCACTACTAAGTTATGAATCAACCTACATCTCCTTTTAGCAAGCATCAATTAATTCCGCAAGAGGAAACCTTAGAGGTTTTACGTCAAAAAGGTGAATTATTTATCGGTATTCCCAAAGAGAATCAATATCAAGAAAAAAGAATTTGTCTTACACCCGATGCCGTTAATGCAATTACTGCAAATGGTCATCGTATACTAATAGAATCTGGTGCAGGTGAAGGTGCCCATTACTCTGACAATGATTACATTAATGCAGGTGGCGAAATAACTAGAGATACCAAAAAAGTTTTTGCATGTCCTTTAATTCTAAAAGTAGAACCGCCTACCCTAACAGAAATAGAATTTATAAATCCGCAGACCACAATCATATCCGCCCTTCAAATTAAAACACAATACAAAGCGTATTTTGAAGAATTGGCAAGAAAACGAATTACAGCTATTGCGTTTGAATACATTCGTGATGAGGAAGGTAAATACCCTGCTGTGCGATCACTTAGTGAAATTGCCGGAATTTCATCTGTCTTAATTGCAGCAGAACTGATGGCCGCTAATAATAATGGTAACGGACTAATGTTTGGTAACATTAGTGGTGTACCTCCTGTTGAAGTGGTAATAATTGGTGCAGGAACTGTTGGCGAATTTGCTGCAAGATCGGCGATAGGTATTGGAGCTAATGTAAAGGTATTTGACAACTCCATTACCAAACTTAGAAATATACAGACCAATTTAAAACAAACGGTCTATACCTCTACCATTCAACCAAAGAATCTTTTAAAAGCTTTAAAACGATGTGATGTTGCTATTGGCGCCACTCGCGGAAAAGACAGATCTCCTGTTGTTGTCACCAGCACTATGGTTGAGCACATGAAAAAAGGCGCAGTAATTATAGATGTTAGTATTGATACCGGTGGTTGTTTTGAAACCAGCGAAATTACAGATCACAACAAACCTACTAGAAAGAAATACGATGTAATCCACTATGGTGTACCCAACATACCCTCTAGATACCCAAAAACGGCATCGGTCAGTATTAGTAATATTTTCACTCCATACCTATTAAAAATTGGTGAAGATGGCGGACTGGAAAATTCGCTTCGGTTTGATAAAGGGCTACGTAACGGACTTTATATGTACCACGGTATTTTAACCAATAAATCTGTGGGCGAATGGTTTGATCTACAATACAGCGACATTAATTTCCTTATTTTTTAGAATACACTAATCATTCCTTTTTCTATCCGTTTTAAAAGGCATAAGTTTGCGATCTTAAAATTGGTTATCGTATGAATATGGATTTTGTGAAAAGATTAGGGTTCTTCTTGGTAGGATTATCCATTGGTATTGTATTTCTTACTTTTTTTCTGAAAAAAAAATCACAAGATACCGGAGTATACTTTTGTTACCTGCCAGACTGCAGAACTTTAAAAGACATTCGTTCAAAGTCCATGTACTATAGCGATGAAGCCAAACAAAAACTTCAAGAATATAAATTAGACTCAGTTGCCGTTACTTACATCTTAACTGAAGGCGATGTTGATTTTAGTAAAAGCGATACAAAATCCGTTCCCTGTAAGACTTACATAGTAGCGTCTGATTATAAGGAACAAGATTATGTTTTTACAGTTAGAAATTGCAGGGAAAAAGCCATAATTCAAAAAGTTGAAAGAGAATAAAACTTCCTTACATTTTTCTACGTTTTCTTTCTTTTTTCAATAAAGATAACTCCCTACTTGTTTGCCCGGCAACCGATGTATTTTCATCAGCCCTTCTAATTAAATACGGCATAACATCTCTTACGGGACCAAATGGTAAATATTTTGCTACATTATACCCGTTTGCAGCCAAGTTATAAGAAATATGGTCACTCATACCATACAGCTGGCCAAACCAAATATGGGTGTTGTTTTTTTCTATTCCCCTGTCTTTCATCAACTGCATTAAACGGTAACAACTATCCTCATTATGCGTTCCGGCAAATATGGAAATAGAATCTAAATGATCGAGCATGTACTCAATAGTGGCATTAAAATTAGCATCGGTCGTGGCTTTTGATTTACAAATTGGAGAAGGATACCCCTTTTCTTTTGCGCGTTCATTTTCCTTTTCCATATAAGCACCACGAACCACTTTCATACCCACCAAAAACCCATCTTTCACAGCACGCTCCTGCAATGACTTTAAATAGGGCAAGCGATCCCACCTATACGTTTGTAAGGTGTTAAAAACAATTCTCTTTTTCTTATTATACTTGCGCATCATGTCCTCCGCTAGATCGTCTGCCGCATCTTGCATCCAACTTTCCTCTCCATCGATCAATAAAGAAACCTCTAAATCATGTGCTTTCTTACATACCTTATCAAACCTATTCACCACACGCTGCCACTCCTCCTCTTCTAGTTTGGTCAGTTTTTTCTTTTCGCTGATTTTTTGATAAAGCGCAAAACGACCAAAACCTGTTGGCTTAAACACAGCATATGGTATTGCTTCCTTCTCCTTCACAAAATCTAGAATAGTCAAAATAACCTGGGTAGCCGCATCAAAAGGATCCTCTTCATCTTTACCTTCTACAGAATAATCCAAAACAGAACTAACACCTTTTTCCCACATTCTATCTACTACTGGCAAGCAGTCGCGCTCATTTATTCCACCACAGAAATGATCAAAAACAGTAGCGCGTATCAAGCTTTCTACCGGCAAATGCGCTTTAAATGCAAAGTTTGTAATTACTGACCCCATTTTCACCAATGGTTCATTGGAAATCATTTTAAAAAGAAAATAAGCCCTTTCTAATTCCGAATCGGTTTTTAAGGCAAATGCAGTTGCGGTATTTTCAAAAATTTGATCCATTTTTTACAATTTCAATAACGATCAAATATAATCACAGAATTTATATTCCTAAGACTAAAAATAACCTTTATTTTGCGGAAGAATAGCAAACAAAAAAAGCCATATTTTTAATGGATTCAATAATTTCAGATTCTTACGCAGTACATTTTAACGAGCAAGCTTTTAAAGCTTTAAACAACCATCTAGCGGATAAAAAATATTCAATTGTTTTTATTTTGGTCGATGAGAACACTCATGAACTTTGCCTACCCAATTTTATGGCAGAAATCAATGGAGAATATGAATTTGAAATTATTGAAATAGAATCTGGTGAAATCAATAAAAATATTGAAACCTGTGTGGGTGTATGGGAAGCTTTGTCTGAATTAGGAGCTGACCGAAAAAGCGTTATGATCAATTTAGGCGGTGGAGTGCTAACAGATATGGGAGGCTTTATTGCCTCAACATTTAAAAGAGGCATAGACTTTATTAACGTACCCACGACCCTCTTATCTATGGTTGATGCTTCTGTTGGCGGTAAAACAGGAGTAGACCTAGGTGCTTTAAAAAACCAAATAGGCGTTATCAATCAGCCTGTAATGGTACTTGTGGTTCCTGATTTTCTTGATACTTTAGAAAACAGACAAGTAAGAAGTGGATTTGCAGAGATGCTGAAACATGGACTTATTCAAAGCAAAAGCTATTGGGAGGCACTGAAAGAAGCCAAAAGCTTAGCGGATATGAAGCAACACATTCTCTCCTCTATCCAAATAAAGAATGAAGTTGTATTACGAGACCCTACAGAACAAAACATACGTAAGATTTTAAACTATGGCCACACCCTTGGTCACGCTATAGAATCTTATTTTCTGGAAAATGAATCTAAAGAAATGTTATTGCATGGCGAAGCTATTGCTATAGGTATGATTTTAGAAGCTTACCTATCTCACAAACTTTTAGGTTTATCTGAGCAATATTTAGACGATATTAAAACTACTTTTTTGGACAGATACGATAAAATTGAATTTTCTGAAGATGATATTGCGAACATTTTAAAATTGATGAAGTACGATAAGAAAAACTCTCACGGAAAAGTAAATTTTGTACTGCTAAAACAGATTGGGGAGCCTAAGGTTGATGTTGAAATTCCTTTAGAATTATTCAACGAAGCGTTCGCTTACTACAAAGTTTAAAAACTTCACATACCAAAAATAGTACTTTCACAACTCTATAAAGAGAGATGTAGGTATTATGACTAGTTTAGTTATAGATAAACCCAACTCACTATAAATAAAATAGTTATGACAAGACGCCTTATTGATTATCGCAAATTAAATCACCAATTAGCTGCCCTTTTAATTGAAACCTACCCTTATGGATATGGCGATGAAGACATCATATCGTTCAAGAATGTAAAAGGAGATTATGTTGAAGCTGTTGAAATTAAAACAAATGACACCTTATACCTAGTCAAAATAAGCAAAAGCCTTTCTAACTTTATTGCCAATTTTGAAGAAAATATTGTGAAAGAGCTAGAATCAAAAACTCCAGAGGAAGTAATGCATTCCGAAGATATGACCAAAGCACTTTACCTTAATTTTGAAACCGAGAGCGAAGAAGAGCTAGATTAATTAAGATAGCGTTCTTGCAATATATTTACATGGTGTTTTTGATGCCCGCTTATTACCAGTCCTAAAGCGGCAACAGACCAAGGAATACCACTAGCAGTACCTATTTTTTTTAAATTTTCATCCATTATTGTGTTGAACAAGCTAATAGATGCATTACGAACAGATAGGTATTCCGATAAAATATCTTCTTTTGTACGCAAATTAGCTTTGCTCTCCTCAACAAAGACATTATGATCAAAACCTGGTAAAGAAGTTTTGTCATTTCTAGATATTCTAAATGCTCTATATTGAAATACACGCTCCGTATCAATTATGTGGACCAGTACTTCCGCAACAGTCCATTTATCTTCTCCGTAGCTAAACAGAAATTGTTCATTGGTCAAACCACGAACTAAATCTTCAAAACTTTTTCGCCCTTTCAACAAAGCAGACCTTAAATCTTCTTGCTCATCAAGAGTTTTTAAATAAGTACTATAAAAAAATTGCAATTCATCTTCCCGTAAATCTTTAACCGTCATTTTAAATATTTAAATATCATAAATAAAAAAAAGCCCAATCATAAAATATAACCGAGCTTTTTTAAAAGTTAGTTGAACAACCTTTATTTATAATTCATTAAAGATGGTATGCATTAAACGTTTTTTGTCGTTAAAGCTTTCCTCTAATGAAATCATTGTTTCCGTTCTACTAATACCATCTATATCATCAATTTTAAAGATGATATTTTTAGCATGTGTAGTATCTTTTGCTCTAATCTTACAGAAAATATTAAACTTACCTGTTGTAATATGTGCAATGGTTACGTTAGGTATTTGATTTAAACGCTCCAACACAAATTTAGTTTGGTGTGTTTTCTCAAGAAAAATACCAACGTATGCTATAAAAGCATAACCAAGTTTTACATAATCTAAAGTAAGTGAAGAACCTTTTATGATACCTGCTTCTTCCATTTTCTTAACTCTTACATGTACCGTACCGGCAGATATAAGAAGTTTCTTTGCAATATCAGTAAAAGGAGTTCTGGTGTTGTCAATCAACATATCCAGAATTTGGTGGTCTATTTCGTCTAATTTGACTTTACCCATAGTTGTACAATTTTTGCCAAAAATAAAAAATAATCACATTAAATTTATTGAAACTTGTTTTTATTTAATGAAAACGTAAACAATAATACATTTTCAAAGAAATAAAACAATAAATATCAAGAAAGTAGATGCATTAAATTATTATCTTTTAACCATGTAACATCATTTTCATCATTGCAATTCAATGTCTTATGCGCAAATATGACCTTTGGCTCCTTATCAAAATAATGCAAATGAGGCTCAAAGACTATTTTATTTTTTTGCAACACCTCTTTATATTGTATAGGCACGCTTTGAGTATTCGTCATATTACTTTTAATGTTATTAGGGTTAATAACAAGAATGTCAACAAACTGTTTTCCGTTCTCCGGTATGGACAAATAGTGTTCAATTGGAAAATTAGAAACAAGATCTTTGGCTATTACCTCAATTCCTTTTAAGATTGATTTACAAATAAGCTCTCTGGTTTTGTCTCTATCGTAATCACCCGGAAAATGTCCAGATTCAAACAAAATGGTAGGTGTTTTTTTCATTTGAAAAGCATCGCCAACACAATTTGCATTAAAACCATCATCATACCTACCAACCTGACCAGGAATCTCTTTCTGCAACATAGTATTCATAGCTGCTATAACTTGCATAGTTAATAAACGTGAAGACGAGTTGTTTCGCTCTTCATCAAATGCCGGCGCCAAAAATGAAACCGTCGCAGGTTTGTTTGTTTCCCCTACATTAAAAATGGTACGCTGATCATGTAGATTAAAACAATAATTAGGTTTGAAATTTTCATAGACCTTTTTTAAAACCAAACTCTCTGGCTGAGACAAATCTTGAGCATCTCTATTAAGGTCAATTTCGTTAGCGTTGACCCTGGTATAATCACGAGCTCCATCTGGGTTTAATATTGGTATAATCTTTATGGTACAAGAATCTTTAATTTCAGAAACTCCGGCATTACCTTCTTTTAGATAGCTTAACAAATCAATAACCGCCTTAGTGGTTGTTGACTCGTTACCATGCATCTGAGACCACATTAAAATCTTATTAGGACCACTACCAAACGTAATACTCAATATAGATTCTTTTCTAACAGATTTACCTACAACTTCTATATCAAAAGTAGCTGGTAGTGCCCTTAAAAATTCGGCAATATGGTCATAGTTAATGTACCTCCCAGAAATAGTAGGCACCTTTATTTTATCATAATTAAAATCATCCATCCTCACATCAATTTAACAAACAGCAAAAATACTACAGCCTATGTTTACAATTGTAAACATTTAAATATGTAACAACTCCATTAAAAAACTTTAGATTTTTTACAATTTTAACTTTTTAATACTATTATAATCCAAATTATTTAAATTCAGACACTTAGGTAGTTTAATCTAAATTAAAACTTTCATTTTTTTAACCGTATTTAAGGTAATATTATGACGCTTATATTATACAGGGATAAAGAATACATTAACTTTGTAAACATGCTGAACACTGCTTCTTTTCTCTTAAGATTAAAGACAATCTTAGAACACAACGACCTATCATCTGCAGCCTTTGCGGATCTAGTTGACGTGCAACGGTCTAGTATTTCACATTTATTAAACGGAAGAAACAAACCTAGTTTGGAGTTTATCATGAAAGTAAACGATGCATTTCCCGAGGTTGATTTACAGTGGTTATTATATGGATCAGGCACCTTCCCTAAAACTAAAAAAAAGACCCCTACCCCTACTTCTAAAAACGTTCCAACTCAAAGAACAAATAACGAAAATGAAAAACGTTTAGAGCGAATAATCATGTTTTATACTGATGGAACATTTAAAACATATACAGAACTTTAAAAGCTATTATTATCGCGAACTATTCTTTGTTTTCTCTAACCAAATCACCTCTATTTTCATAATTTTGCAGCATGATAAAATATACACTCTTGACCGTTGCTTTATGTTTAATTTTAGGATCATGCTATGAACCTGAACGTGATTGTGAAAAATATAAAACCGGCACTTTTAAGTTTAACTATGAAGTTGAAGGAATGACAAAAGAAGGAAAGTTTACAAGAACCAAAGATTATAGTGTAGACTATTACGATAACAAAATAGATAGTGCTACGGTGCGCTGGTTTAATGATTGTGAATTTGTGCTACAAGACATCAACAGTAAAGCGGCCATACACTACAAAATTATTAGTACTACAGATTCCTCTTATACTTTTCAATATAAAACCGCTGTAAAGGATCCTAATAAACAGTTAATCGTAAAAACGGGAACCGCCATTAAAATTGACTAAAAATATTCCAATTATTTATGCTACCGGTCAGCTGAATTACACGAGCCATACAAACTATTTTTGAAAATTACTTTAAACACAATTACGTGTATTTCTCACTGAAATTACTTCTGGTAAATATACACGAGAGCAAAGCCATAAGGAATTTATTAATATTTTGACACAAGCTTAGGAGTGTTTAATACTCTATTTTGGAATAAACCGACAAGATGAATTTACAAACAGACTCTCTTTAATTCAAACACTAAGCCTGTCATCTTAAAAAGCAAGATGACTTACAAGTTAAAATTGAGTTGATTCAATTACCGCATTATACAATATTTGAAAAATAGGATACTAAAACGCTTACCATATAACATTCCCTTTCATTACAGTGCTTTCTGACTTAGGCACGCAACAAAGGATTATAACAACATATACAAAATTAAAGAAGCCTTAATTAAACGAATGTTTAATTAAGGCTTCTTTGACAAGGACATTAACATGCCAAACTGATTTAATTTATTATTTCAGCCGTTCTAAGTAATTTAATTAGGCCTATCAAAAGCTACACTTGGATTTGCCTTCTTCTGTTCTTTAAATAATCGCTGCTGCTGCTTAACCGTCATTGTACTGCCATCGTGACTCCATCCCGGAGGTCCAAAAATATACATCAACTTATGACTCAGTTTTTTTGATTTTTTGGTATCTGCCCAAATATCCTTAAACTCATGAGTAAGAATAACAATTGGGTTATTAGAGTTAGGAGCGTGAATAACACCAAATTTAACATCTATATCTTCATCAAACTCTTTCCATGTACCAAAAATTTTATCGAAGAAATTCAAAAACCCACCATGGTTTTTATCTAAATACTCTACGTTTTGAGCGTGGTGCACCTGATGCATAGTATGTGTGTTGAATATTTTTTCAATAAACCCCATTTTAGGAACATACTGTGAGTGTAATTGAAATTGCCAGAAAGACTCAATAGCCAGACAAACTACTACCATTTCTACCGGAAAACCAATAATTGGCATCCAAACATAGAAAAATGGCTTATACAATAATGTAAACCAACCATTACGAATGGCGGTACCAAGATTAAAATTATCTGATGAATGATGCACAATATGAGCAGCCCACAGTATACGAATCTCATGATTTGCTCTATGGAACCAATAATAGGTGAAATCATCTGCCAACTGACAAAGCAACCATACATACCAAGCGTAACCAAAAGACTTATACCCCATAATATTAGTTCTTACACCGTCAACCATTGGGTTGAACAACTCGTAAGCATACTCAAAGAGCACTACCAATAAGATCACTTTTAGCAAAGGACCAATAATTGCTGATCCAATTCCCATTACACTACTTGCTGCAAAATCTTTCCAATCATAAAGGTCATCATCTCCATGGGTTTTGCTGTAGGTCAATTCTAATAAAATAAAGGCAATAAAAGCTGGTGCGCCATACACCAGGGGGTTCGTAAAATCCATTAATTTTAAATTTTTGTAAAGGTAGTTATAAAAGCTATTGCTCTTAAAATTTGTCTAATCTTAACATTCTATCTTATGATAAGACAACTCAATAATTAAACAGTTTAATCACTTTTTATTTTTAAGTATAGCATTTTGTTCTTGTAGTAGTTTTTCCATATTTGACAGCAGAGCAATGTTTTTTGGAGTTTCCACCTCTTTATTTGAGGGGTCTTCCGATTTCTCTTTAAATCTATTAATAAATTTTACCATTACGAAAATGGTAAAAGCAATTATTCCGAAATCTATTAGCGACTCAATAAGCTCACCATAACCTACGGCAACTTCTTCCACTGAATCAGCAGCTTCCCTAAGAATCCATTTTTTATTTGATAGTTTAACATCATCAGTCAATAACGAAAGTGGCGGCATAATAACAGCAGAAACAATCGTACTTATAACTTTATTGAATGCAGTACCTACAATGATACCAACAGCTAAGTCAATCATATTGCCCTTAATGGCAAAATTCTTAAATTCTTCTAAAAACTTTTTCATAGTATCAATTAATCAAATAATGTTGGTTCATCTGCAGAAGCACTGTCCTCCCCTTTAGATTTCCCTTCATCATCAGCTGCCCCTACAGCTTCCTCATCTACAACTTCAATATTTTCTACTTCTTCCGGAGCCTTAGACTCGTATGGCAAAGGATCAAGAAGATTAATATTTTTAACCTTCTCAGTGATAAATTGATTACCTAAAGCTTTAATTCCTTTAATTGCTATAAAATTCTCTACATCAACAGATTCGTTTTCCTTAGGGTCTTTACCCCTTGGCTTAGGAAATTCAATTTCAACCATTGGCTTCCAATCTGTAGAAACAAGCTCTAAGAACGATTTTGGATGCTCAGAAATAAACAATTCTTCTTTGTTTTCACTTTCAATTAAAAATCGCTTAATATAATAACGCTGTTTTTCTCCCTCCCAATAGATAGCGGAAATAGGTTTCTCAGGTATCCATTTCTCTAACACTATCATATCATCATCAAAATGGGAAGTCAGTACGGGCAAGAAGGTTTTTGCTACACCTTTCTGATTAATGACCAAAATTAAATCATCCCCTTTGAACTCACCTAGCAGTTCTCCTCTTCCGTCAACATTCAGCCTACGAACAACATCGTCAAACCAAATTTTTCTTGGTTTAAGGGTAGAGACCCCCTTTTCCTTTAGTTCTATTCTTTTAACAGAATATTTAGTTACAATATTTCCTTTTGACGCCCTTCCTTTAATAAGCACATCAGAGAAATCAATATCCCATTTCAACTTCTTAATACTACCCACTTGACGAAGCAAAACCGTAATCACTTCAGCCTCCCCATTTGGGTTAGCAGAGAAATACAACACCTGAGAACCAGCTTTACCGGTAGTTAGGTTATATTCTCTATCTCTAGTAACACTGGTTACATTAAAGCGCTTTATATAAGCAGGACCGCCTTTTCCGTCTTTATATACCAAATTATAAGTAGTACGCTTATCTTTCTTCTTAAATACCGCAACATGAATAATACCCTTACCCACAAATATTTTTGAATCTACTTTTGACACCATCATCTTACCTTCATTGGTAATCATGATAATATCATCTATATCACTACAGTCTGCTACATACTCATCTTTCTTTAAGGAGGTACCCACAAAGCCTTCTTCCCTATTCACATATAATTTGGTATTTCTGATAGCGACCTTGGTAGCTTCAATATCATCGAAAACACGAATTTCAGTCAAACGTCCTCTATCCTTACCGTAGGTTTCCTTAAGATTTTTAAAGTAGTTAATTGCAAATTCAATTAGATTGGCCAAATGATGCCTAACCTCTGCAATACGCTCTTGCAAACTCTCTAAGTGCTGCTGCGCCTTATCTAAATCGAATTTTGATATTCTTTTGATACGTATTTCAGTAAGTCTTGTAATATCCTCCTCAGTAACTGCACGCTTTAAATGTTTGGTATGCGGCTCTAGACCTTTGGCAATTGCATTAATGACACCTTCCCAAGTTTCTTCTTCTTCTATATCACGATAAATACGATTCTCAATGAAAATTCTTTCTAAAGAAGCAAAGTGCCATTGTTCTTCTAATTCTCGCAATTGAATCTCTAACTCTTGCCGCAACAGATCTACTGTAGAGTCAGTGGATCTTTTAAGCATTTCCGTAACCCCAATAAATAGTGGTTTATTATCTTCAATTATACAACCCAACGGAGAAATTGAAGACTCACAGGAGGTAAACGCGTATAATGCATCAATCGTTTTATCTGGAGAAATACCTGAAGGCAAATGAATTAAAATTTCAACATCTGCAGCGGTATTATCTTCAATTTTCTTGATTTTTATCTTCCCTTTCTCATTAGCCTTTAAGATAGAATCAATTAAACTACCAGTGTTAGTTCCATAAGGTATTTCATTGATTACCAGTGTATTTTTATCAACCTGTGATATCTTTGCACGAACCCTTATTTTACCACCTCTAAGTCCGTCATTGTAATTTGTAACATCTATGATACCTGCCGTAGGAAAATCAGGATAAATCTTAAATCGTTGTCCCTTTAAATGTTTTATAGAAGCATCAATAAGCTCTACAAAGTTATGGGCAAGCACCTTTGTTGACAAACCAACAGCAATACCTTCCGCCCCTTGAGCCAAGAGTAAAGGAAACTTAACAGGTAGGTTAACCGGCTCTTTTTTTCTACCGTCATAAGAAGCCTGCCATTCTGTTATTTTAGGGCTAAAAATTACTTCAAGGGCAAATTTAGAAAGTCTGGCTTCAATATATCTAGATGCAGCAGCTCTATCTCCAGTAAGAATATTTCCCCAGTTACCCTGAGTATCGATCAAAAGGTCTTTTTGTCCAATTTGCACCATGGCATCTGCAATACTAGCATCTCCATGAGGATGGTATTGCATGGTATGACCAACAACATTGGCCACCTTGTTATAACGACCATCATCAAGTTCTTTTAAAGAGTGCATGATACGGCGTTGCACCGGTTTAAACCCATCTTCAATTGCAGGTACCGCTCGCTCCAGAATTACGTAAGAAGCATAATCCAAGAACCAGTCTTTATACATACCAGTAACCCTCGTCAATGCTTCAGAGGGCTCTGTATTTTCGTTATTTTCTTCGGAAAGGTTGTCGTTAATTTCCTCGTTCAAATCGTCATTTTCCTCCATTCAGAAGCAATCGTATTAATCTAGTTTATACTACTTTATCTTCAATTAAATCTACTTCAACTTTAAGGTTGTTGATAATAAATTTCTGTCTATCCGGTGTGTTTTTACCCATATAAAAACTTAACAGTTCTTCAATGGACATCGCCTTGTCAAGCATAATAGGCTCTAATCTAATATCATCTCCTATGAAATGCCTAAACTCATCTGGGGATATTTCTCCTAAACCTTTAAATCTGGTAATCTCAGGTTTTCCAGATAACTTATTTATTGCTTTTTGACGCTCTTCATCGCTGTAACAATAAACCGTTTCTTTCTTATTTCTAACCCTGAACAAAGGCGTCTGTAAAATATATAAATGATTCTCTTTAATCAATTCTGGAAAAAATTGCAAAAAGAATGTAATCAATAGTAAACGAATATGCATACCATCAACATCGGCATCAGTAGCTATTATAATATTGTTATAGCGTAAATCTTCAATAGACTCTTCTATATTTAAAGCTGCTTGCAACAAATTAAATTCCTCATTCTCGTACACAATCTTTTTGGACATACCATAAGAATTCAGCGGCTTTCCTTTAAGACTGAATACCGCTTGTGTATTTACATCCCTTGATTTTGTAATAGAACCAGAAGCGGAATCACCCTCTGTAATAAACAGAGCACTTTCTAGCCTACGGTCATGCTTCATATCACTAAGGTGCACTCTACAATCCCGTAATTTTTTATTATGTAAACTTGCTTTTTTAGCTCTATCACGTGCAAGTTTACGAATACCTGAAAGTTCCTTACGTTCTTTCTCGGCCATCATAATTTTACGCTGAAGCTTATCGGCAGTGTCCGCATTCTTATGAAGATAATTATCTAGATATTTGCCAATAAATTCATTGATATAGGTTCGTACCGTTGGAAAATTACCTCCCATATCCGTAGACCCTAATTTTGTTTTTGTCTGACTCTCAAAAACTGGCTCCATTACTTTTATGGAGATTGCGGAGATGATAGATTTTCTAATGTCAGATGCATCATATGTTTTCCCGTAAAAATCACGAATAGTTTTTACAATAGCCTCTCTAAAAGCAGCTTGGTGCGTACCACCGTGAGTTGTATGTTGACCGTTAACGAAAGAGTGGTACTCCTCACTATACTGCGTTCTACTATGGGTAATAGCTACTTCAATATCATCACCTTTTAAATGAATGACAGGATATAGCATATCATCTACATTATTGTTATCCTCTAAAAGATCTTTTAATCCGTTTTCAGAATGAAACTTTTCACCATTAAAAACAATAGTCAGACCCGGATTTAAGTATACATAGTTCTTAAGCATGCGCTCCACATACTCGTTTCTATATTTATAATTTTTAAATATGGCTTCATCCGGTATAAAAGTAACTTTTGTTCCTTTCCGCTTACCTGTATCTTCAGGACCAACCTCACTCTCTAGATTACCAGAACTAAATTGGGCCGTTTTTAATTGACTATCCCTAGAAGATTGAACTTCAAAAAAACTGGATAAAGCATTTACCGCCTTGGTACCTACCCCGTTTAAACCTACTGACTTTTTAAAGGCGCGGCTATCATACTTACCACCGGTATTCATTTTAGAAACCACGTCCACAACTTTACCTAAAGGTATACCACGACCATAATCCCTAACCTTGACCACTTTATCCTTAATAGAAATCTCAATGGTTTTACCGGCACCCATTACAAACTCATCAATACAGTTATCTATAACCTCTTTCAGTAGAATATAAATACCATCATCTGCAGACGAACCATCTCCCAATTTACCGATATACATACCTGGTCGTAATCGGATATGTTCTTTCCAATCTAGCGAGCGTATATTATCTTCAGTATATTGAGTTGGGTCTTGAGACATCTAAAAAAATTTAAGAAAGTTGGGTTAAAGATAGCACCACTCGGCAAAAAATAAAACACCTACCTGTTAAAGTAATTAACAATAAAACAAACCTATTTGTTGATATCCGAATGGGTTAATGCTAAATATAACAAAATCAAACTACAGGTAAATAATAAAAAAGACTATTTAAATGATGACATGTATCATAAAAATAATTTTAAGCTTTTTATATCTTTAAACTAGATTTTAAACAGCTATGGAATTTATTGATTATTACAAAATTCTTGAAATTGACAAGAAAGCATCACAAGCCGATATTAAAAAAGCATATCGTAAGTTGGCACGTAAACTTCATCCAGATTTAAATCCGAATGATAAAACTGCACAAGAGAAATTTCAACGTGTAAACGAAGCAAATGAGGTTTTAAGTGATCCAGAAAAAAGAAAAAAATACGACCAATACGGCAAAGATTGGGAACATGCCGATGCTTTTGAGGAAGCCAAAAGAAAACAACGCAGTTCTTCTGGCGGAAACAGAAGAACATATTCTAGTTCTACAGGATCACAAGAAGATTTTTCAGATTTCTTTGAATCTATGTTTGGCGGCACCGGCGGTGGTTTTAGCGGAGGAGGAAGACAAAGAGCTACACAATTTAAGGGACAAGACTTAAATGCTACTTTAAAATTAAACTTACTAGATATTCTTGAGGATCAAAAACAAACTTTGGACCTAGGTTCTAAAAAAATAAGAATAACCATACCTGCAGGTGTAGAAGATGGGCAAACCATTAAAATTTCTGGTTATGGTGGTGAAGGTGTCAATGGCGGACCGAAGGGAGATTTATACCTAACCTTTGAAATAAACAACAACACCAACTTTAAAAGAGTGAAGAACGATTTATACAAAAATGAATCTATCTCTTTATATGATGCAATGCTAGGAAGCGCTATAGAAGTAGAAACTTTGACAGGAAAAGTAAAATTAAAAGTGAAGCCTGAAACCCAAAATGACACCAAGGTGAAGTTAAAAGGAAAAGGTATGCCGGTTTATAAGAAAAAAGGTGCGCACGGAGATTTATATATCACCTATAAAGTGACCATGCCCACAAAGTTATCAGAAAAAGAAAAAGAATTATTTAAACAACTTTCAGAATTACGATAATATGAATTCAGAAAACTACATACAAATAGAAGTATACTGCCAACAAACGCAAACTCCGATGGAATTCATAGAGGACCTTCTAGAATTTGAAATGATCGAAGTACAGCAAATTGAAAATAAAATATACGTTGAACCACAATATATTGTAGAAATTGAACGTGTTTATAGGTTGCGAGAAGAACTCGGTATAAATATGGAAGGCATAGACACCTTAAACCATATGATAAAAAAAGTCAACCGGCTAGAGCAAGAATTAAAACTGCTACGTGACCGGTTGACTATATATGAACATTAAACATTAAAACGGAAATGCATTACATCGCCATCTTTAACAATGTATTCCTTACCTTCTACTCTCATTTTACCGGCTTCCTTTACTTTTGCTTCACTGCCAAAAGCAACGTAGTCATCATAAGCAATTACTTCTGCACGGATAAAGCCTTTTTCAAAATCGGTATGTATAACTCCCGCTGCTTGTGGAGCAGTTGCTCCAACAGGAATAGTCCACGCACGCACCTCTTTTACACCTGCGGTAAAATAAGTTTCCAAATCCAATAACTTGTAAGCTCCACGGATCAATTTAGCAGAACCAGGCTCTTCCAAACCTAGATCCTCTAAAAACATTTGGCGTTCTTCATAGGTCTCTAATTCTGTAATGTCTGCTTCGGTACCAACCGCCAAGAAGATAACTTCAGCATTTTCAGCAGCTACAGCTTCTTTCACCTTTTCTACATAAGCGTTACCAGAAACAGCGGCATCTTCATCTACATTACAAACATACATCACCGGTTTATCCGTAATGAACTGTAAAGGTTTTACAAACTCCAATCTGGACTCCTCTTCAATTTCAATAGCTCTAACCGAAGTACCAGCTTCCAATCCGTTTTTTATAGCAAGTAGCACAGCTTCTTCTTTCTGAGCTTCCTTATTACCAGTCCTAGAAGCTCTCCTTACCTTCTCTAACTTCTTATCTACAGTCTCCAAATCTTTCAATTGAAGCTCCATATCAATAGTTTCCTTATCCCTAATTGGATCCACAGAACCATCAACATGCACAATATTATCATTATCAAAACAACGCAACACATGCAAAATAGCATCAGTTTCACGAATATTTCCTAAGAATTGATTCCCCAGTCCTTCACCTTTACTAGCACCTTTAACCAGTCCCGCAATATCAACAATCTCTACAGTAGCAGGCAAAACCCTTTCTGGAACTACCAACTCTTCAAGTTTTTCTAACCGTGAATCTGGCACATTTACAACCCCTATATTAGGCTCAATTGTACAAAAGGGAAAATTTGCACTTTGAGCTTTCGCATTGGACAAACAATTAAAAAGTGTTGATTTACCAACATTTGGCAACCCTACAATACCTGCTTTCATAATTTAGAATATTTCAAGGGTGCAAATATAGTTTTTAGTTACGCAAATTGCATCCAATTTTTACATCTAAAATCAACACTTAAACCATACAATTAATTTATTTAATATTAAAACAATTTAGACTAATGATAATAAAATTGGCTATTTTTAACATAATTTAAGAAATAATTATTACTTTGTACACAGAACATGTAAGAATTTATGGAACTTCACTCAGATGAAACTATATGGTATTTTTTCAAGAAAGGTGAGGCTACCGGTTTTAGCCTACTTTTTAAAAAATATTACCCTCCATTACAGGTGTATGGATTAAAGCTTAGCAATAATCAGGCACTAACGGAAGATTGTCTTCAGAATTTCTTCATTCAACTATTTGAAGACCGACATAAACAAAATTCCATTAACAACTTAAAAGCTTACTTATTTGTATCATTTAAAAGAAGATTAATAAAACAACTTCAAAAGAATCAGAATAATATCCCTATCATAGAAGCCCAGTTATTTAAATCTAATTTTACGTTTTCTGCAGAAGAAATTTCCGTACATCAGGAGATACAATTTCTATGTACTTCTACCCTAGCTACCCTTATAAACAAACTATCATCACGAGAAAAAGAGGTTTTATATTTAAAATATTATAGCGGAATGAAAAGTGCTGACATTGCAGAAGTTATGGATATAAGTTACCAAAGCGTTCTGAATGTTTTGCAAAAAGGGTTATCAAAACTTCGCAAATCATCTGAAAATAAACAGATTAGAAATATTTTAAAAAAAAGTTAAAAATAGTAGGGTATATTTTTAAGAATTAAATCTCTTATAAATGGAAGACCATACTACATGGACAACAAAAATAAATTCGACCTACATTATTTCCTATCGGATGTATCATTTGAAAATTGGGCAAAGGGCTTAAACAAAAATGATATCACCTATTGGAATAATTGGATCCAAAACAATGCTGAGCATATAGAAACCGTAGAGAATGCTAAATCTATAATTACCGGAATTAAATTTAATCAACACTACCCAAGTAACGAAAAAGTAGATCAGGCTCTTGCACGTGTTTTACCTAAAATAGGTCTTAAACCTTCTACTAAAACTAAACTTAACAAAACACGTACTATAAACAGCTCTTTATTTACTATTGTTGCTGCAGTGTTACTTGTACTAATAAGCTACACCAGCTATTCATTTTTTAATTCCAATTCTTCAACGGTTCACAAAACCAACTTTGGAGAGATCATTGATTTAAAATTACCAGATGGCACCTCAGTTGTACTGAATGGAAACTCAGTAATATGGTATGAAAACGAAAATCCCCGATACATACACTTAAAAGGGGAAGCGTACTTTAAAGTAAAGCCCATTCCAAATACGAACGCAAAATTTTGGGTAGCTACAGAAGATCTCAAAGTAGCGGTACTAGGAACCCAATTTCATGTAAATACGAGAAAACAAAAAACCAATGTAGTGCTTGACCAAGGATCTATTCAATTAGAGCTAAACAATGGAAAAGTTACTAAAATGATTCCTGGTGAAATGGTTTCTTTTTCAAACAAAAGTAAAGAACTAATCCACCGAAAAGTGGATACCGAAACCCCCTATGCACTATGGCGTGGTGGCACATATGCTTTCAATGAAATACCCCTAAAGGAAGTTATGTTTAACCTAGAAATCACCTATGGACTAGAAGTACAATATGAATCAAATCAATTAATGGAAATACTAATTTCCGGAGGTATTCCCAATCACAATTTACAAATATGCATTGCCGCAATAGAAAAAGCCACAGGAACAAGAATTATACACAAAGACAACATATTACGCATACAAGAAAATCCTATTTATTAATTAAATTTTTTAGTTATGAGAACGAACAAATTAATGAGATTACTGCTTGCAGTAATGCTTTTTTCTAGCATTACCAGCGTTTTTGCCACCAATGAACTCAAAAAAAATGTAACCCTAAGCGAGTTTCTTAATGAGGTCAGTGAAAAACATGAGGTCTTTTTTACCTACAACCCCGCACTGGTATCCAGCACCAGTTTAAACCCTGAGGAATACAAATTCCCTGTACTAGATAAGATTATCAATAAACTTGAACGCCAGACTAGTTTTGATTTTGAATATTTAGGTAACAAATATTATGTGGTTTACCACAAGAAGCCAGAAAGGGTTAAGGTTATGAAAATCAACTTAAACATCAATGGCATCACAGCGATGACTCTAAATAAAAAAATTCAAAATAGCATTACTGGTAAAGTAACAGATGATTCTGGAATGCCATTAGCCGGGGTTAATATTATTGAAAAAGGTACAACTAACGGTACTACTTCAGATTTTGATGGCAACTACACAATCAATATAACAGATGACACAAAATTAGTATTTAGCTATGTTGGCTTTGCTACTCAAGAAGTTTCAACCGCCGGAAAAAACACCATTAACGTACAATTATCTGAAGGTATGCAACTAGATGAGTTTATCGTAGTAGGCTCACGAACCGCTCCTAGAAGTAATGCAGACACGCCATTACCTGTAGATGTTATTGGAGCTAAAGATTTAAGCTCAACAGGCCAAGCAACCTTTGATAAGGCGTTACAATACAAAATCCCTTCTTTTAACACAGTACAAACTCCTGTAAATGATGCAACTTCTTTATTGGACCCATATGAAATAAGAAACATGGGACCTTCTAGAACGTTAATATTGATAAACGGTAAACGCAAAAACCTCAGTGCATTATTATATACACAAACATCTCCGGGGCGTGGTGAAACAGGAGCTGATATCTCAGCAATACCAACAGATGCGATTAAAAGAGTTGAGATTCTTCGTGATGGCGCATCTGCCCAATATGGTTCTGATGCTATTGCCGGTGTAATGAATATTATACTTAAAGACTCTCCAAATGATGGCTCTGCCACCGTAAGAACAGGCATAACCTCTGAAGGTGATGGTGAAATGTTTGGAGTAGCGGTGAACAACGGCTCTTCTATTGCCGATGACAAAGGATTCGTCAACTATACAGCAGATTTCTCCAAAGTTAACCAAGCTAATAGACCGGGCACTGTTAATGCAGCAGGTGAAGCAGCAGATTTTGGTGCTGATATTGCTGATGTGCAATCCTTTTTATCACGAAGACCCGACGCAGGAAACATTAACGGGTCTCCCGAAACGGCAGCTGCTAAATTTTCTCTAAACTTTGGCTACGACCTAAGCGATAACACCTCCCTATATGCCAATGCTGCTTACGTTTATAAAGCGGTGAACAGTTTTGCAAACTACAGAACCCCATACTGGAGAACAGTAGATGATTTTCCGTATTTGGCTGATTTTTTCCCCGGAAACAATCCAAACACAGCTGGTGGGTACGACGGTTATGTACCAACATTTGAGGGTTTATTAAGTGATTACAACGGAACCATAGGATTTAAATCTACCATTAACGAATGGAATATAGATGCCAGCTTTACAACAGGTGGAAACACACAGACATACAAGGTAAACCAAACTCATAATAGAAATGTAGTATACTCACCTTCTACTTGGGTTGACTCTAATGGAAATGGCTCTGTAGATGACGGTGAACTTACCGAAGGATCTCAATTATACAGAGAAAACAGTCAACAATCATTTGATCCAGGAGGAACCAGATTTTCCCATAACGTAGGTAACATTGATATTTCTAGAATTCTTTCTGATAAAATTAGTATCGGTGTTGGTGCTGAGTTCAGAACTGAGACTTTTGAGGTTATTGAAGGTGAATTAGCTTCTTATGACGGGGGTGGGGCAGATTCTTTTGCAGGTGCTTCTCCTCAAAATGCAGGAAAATTCAACAGATACAATATTGGCGGATATTTAAGTTTGGATTATGACGTATCTGATGCATTCTTATTAAGCGGTACTATTAGAACTGAGAATTATTCAGATTTTGGCAACGCATTCGTTTATAAGTTTAGCTCACGTTATAAAGTTAGTGATGCCTTCACTTTAAGAGGCTCTATCTCTTCTGGCTTCAGAGCTCCTACTCTACACCAAATTTATACTCAGAAAGCCCAGTATAGCTTTGTACCGGGCCAAGGTATTCAAGTTGGTGGTTTAATTAACAATGTTTCTACGCAAGCTAAATTATTAGGTATACCTCAATTAGATGCTGAAACATCTACAAATTTCACCATAGGTTTTGGCGGTAAAATCGATAACAAATTCAGCTATACATTAGATTATTATAATATTGCCGTAAAAGATAGAATAGTATTAGGGTCTGAAATTGGTCCGAGCGGAGATGCTGCAAATCCTCTTGATATTCTGTTAACGAACAACAATTTAAGTGACGTAAGTTTCTTTTCTAATGCAATAGACACTAAAACTTCTGGTATAGATGTTGTTCTTGCTTATAAAGGAATTGAGATTGGCGCAGGTAGCCTTGATTTAAATTTATCTGGTAACTACACCATTCAAAACGAAAGGGATGGGGCTGTAAAGGATGTACCATTGGTAGCCAATTCAGGCCAATCTGTTGTAAATGAAACCCAAGAAGCTTTATTCTTTACTTCTAGACCAAAAACAAAGTGGATTTTAGGTGCCAACTATGATATCAACAAATTTGGTATTTCTTTGAACAATACCTATTTTGGAAAAACAACTTTTCAACAACAAGGTTTAGACAGCAATTTATTCACAGAGTTTACTCCAAAAATTGTTACTGATCTAGGGATCAACTACAGTGCTACAAATAAGTTGACTTTAGCATTAAACATTAACAACCTATTGAATGTTTTACCTGAATGGAGTTTTAAATCCAAGAACGCTGTAGGTGATGCTATTTTAGCAGATGCCGCCCAGACTCAAAACCAATCTAATTTGATTACTTTCAACCAGCGTTATTCTCAAATGACCTATGACGGCTATCACTTTAGTCAATTAGGGGCAATGTTCAACCTCTCCTTGAATTACAAATTTTAGGTCGATTTAATTTATAAAAAAAAGCTACCCATTAATTTAGGTAGCTTTTTTTCTTTTAGTATAAGTATGTTAAGTGATTTCTTAGTTTCTCTAGTAATTAAATTAATAGTAGGTTAAATAACACTCACATTTTAATTTTTTGAAATCCCACATCCTTTAAGAAAATTAAATACTTTATATTCGATTATCAAGATTTAAATTAAATTCTCAATACAATGCTTTGCAGGCTTACTCCGGATGCATAAAACGTTGCTTCGCCAAAAGTACTTCTTCGGTTTCCACATGGTCATCATCTGGCACACAACAATCTACAGGGCAAACCGCTGCACACTGTGGCTCTTCATGAAAGCCCATACATTCTGTACATTTATCTGGCGCTATGTAATACACTTCATCACTAATAGGTTCTTGAACGTCATTGGCATCTACTTCTTTGCCATCTGGTAAAACAACATTGCCATCTAAAGAAGTACCATCTGCGTACCTCCATTCGTCTGCTCCTTCATATATTGCAGTGTTTGGACATTCAGGTTCACAAGCCCCACAATTTATACATTCATCTGTTATTATTATTGCCATAATTTCTTCTACATTAAAATGCCCAAAAAAGTACGGGCATGCTTATTTTTGCACAAAGGTAATTCCTAGTCAACTAGTATACAAATATAATGACCCATAGCAACCCAACGACAGAAGCTTTTGTTAAACTTGGAAATTTTCTAAGAACATTTTGCAATTTAGTCACAACAAATACCATTTCTGATCATTTAAATGACAAATGGATCGAGCGTTTTAAAACCGAAGCCGAAAGAGCACAGCACTATAATGGTTGGTTTACAGAAGAAAATTGCATACACGCATTCCAAGAATGGGGCAATACACTTACCAAAGAAAACATAGAAACCTGGCTAAACAACTATGATTTAAGCGCTAATAAAGAAAAAGTTGTTGCGTTGATAATGGCCGGCAATATTCCTTTAGTTGGTTTTCATGACCTTTTATGCGTTCTAATTACAGGAAATAAGGCTCTAATAAAATTATCTAGCAACGATCAAAAGCTGATTCCTTTATTAATAGATTATTTAATTGACATTGAACCATCTTTTGAGAATAAAGTAACCTTTACAAAGGAAAAGCTTGAAAATTATGATGCCGTAATTGCTACCGGAAGCAACAATACCGCCAGATACTTTGAGTATTATTTTAGCAAAAAACCAAACATTATCCGCAAAAACAGAAACTCAGTAGCTGTATTAAACGGAACAGAAACAATTGAAGAACTAACCGCTCTTGGCGAAGATATTTTTAGATATTTTGGCTTAGGCTGTAGAAGTGTCTCTAAAATTTACATCCCAAAAGACTATACTATTGACACCTTTTTTAAAGCGATGTTTCCCTATAGTGATATTATAAACCATAATAAATATGCCAATAATTACGACTACAACAAGGCAGTTTATTTAATGAGCGAGTTTAAAATATTGGATAACGGTTTTCTTATTTTAAAAGAAGAAGAAAGTTTTGGCTCTCCTATTGCATCGTTATTTTTTGAGTATTATGAAGATACATCTCGTTTAAAATCAACCTTAAAAAATCAAGAAGAAAAAATTCAATGTATTGTATCTTCAGGCTTTATTGATGGTGAGATTTCTTTTGGCAATACCCAAAAACCTTCCTTAAATGATTACGCCGATGGTATAGACACGGTTGATTTCTTATTGCGGACCTCATAGAATTAAATACCGTTCCATATCGAAAAATCTTTAAAAAATCCTGACATTTGCATCCTTAATTTACACACAGATGAAAAAACATAATTTTAGCGCAGGTCCTTGTATATTACCAAAAGAAGTATTGTTAAAAGCTTCTGAAGCAGTTATGGACTTCAACGGTTCTGGACTTTCACTAGTAGAAATTTCACATAGAAGTAAAGATTTTGTTGCTGTAATGGAAAATGCAAGATCTTTAGCACTAGAACTTTTAGACCTTAAGGATAAAGGATATAAAGCACTATTTCTACAAGGTGGAGCAAGTCTTGAGTTTTTAATGGTTGCTTATAACTTATTAGAAAAAAAAGCAGGCTATTTAAACACCGGCACTTGGAGCGACAAAGCAATTAAAGAAGCAAAATTATTTGGGGATGTTGTTGAAGTAGGTTCTTCTAAAGATGAAAAATTTACATATATTCCTAAAGAGTATTCAGTTCCATCTGATTTAGATTATCTTCACATAACATCAAACAATACCATTTACGGTACCCAGTTCAAGAAGTTCCCAAAAACAGATTGTCCATTGGTATGTGACATGAGTTCTGATATTTTTTCTAGAACTATGGATTTTTCTCAGTTCGATTTAATCTATGCAGGTGCACAGAAAAACATGGGTCCAGCAGGCACAACCTTAGTTATAGTAAAAGAGGACATTTTAGGACAGGTTTCTAGAAAAATTCCTTCTATGCTTGATTATCAGGTACACATAGCCAAAGATAGCATGTTCAACACTCCGTCAGTTTTTGCGGTTTATACATCCATGCTAACATTAGAATGGCTAAAAAACCTTGGTGGTATAGCTGCCATAGAAGAGGTTAATGAGAAAAAAGCAAGATTATTATATTCTGAGATAGATTTAAACCCTGTATTTAAAGGCTATGCAAATATTGAAGATCGCTCATTAATGAACGCTACATTTAATATTACAGACGAGGTTTTGAAATCCACTTTTGATACTATGTTGAAAGAAGCTGGAATAAATGGTTTAAACGGGCACCGTTCTGTGGGTGGTTACAGAGCTAGCATGTACAACGCCCTATCTTTAGAAAGCGTTGGCGTATTGGTTGATGTAATGAGTGAAATGGAGCGTAAAGGATAATTGGTTTAAACGATTTATTTTGAAAGCTTTCCTTACATTCAGTTCTAAATTAAAAATTGAGTAATACACTTTAAGCGAAACCTATAAAGTATTGCTTTAGAAAATATACGTAAAATTTCGAGGTTTGTCCAAATGGCAAGCACTAGCTAGCCTAAGAACATTAATATCTCGATTATCGAGTAAAACATATGAAGATATTAGCAAATGATGGTATTTCTCAGAACGGTATTTCTGCGCTAGAGAAATCAGGGTTTGAAGTTTTAACAACAACCGTTGCGCAAGAACAGCTGGCCCATTATATAAACGAACATAATATTGCTGCCTTGTTAGTGCGTAGTGCTACCAAGGTTAGGCAAGATCTAATAGACGCCTGCCCCAGCTTAAAATTAATTGGTCGTGGTGGTGTTGGCATGGACAATATAGATGTAGCCTACGCAAAAGAAAAAGGTATTCATGTTATAAACACACCGGCTGCTTCATCAGAATCTGTTGCAGAACTCGTATTTGCCCATTTATTTGGTGGCGCTCGTTTTTTATATGATGCCAACAGAAATATGCCTTTAGAGGGAGATAGCAACTTTAAAGCTCTTAAAAAATCGTATTCAAAAGGAACTGAACTAAGAGGTAAAACTTTAGGTATTTTTGGCTTTGGAAATATTGGTCAAGCGACTGCAAAACTTGCCATTGGCGCAGGTATGAAGGTGGTGTATTGTGACCCAGAAGTGGATCAGGCCAATATTGAAATTTCTTTTTTTGATGGTCAGAAAGTGAACTTCAACCTTAAAAATACACAGAAAGAAGATTTACTTAAACAGGCAGATTATATTTCAATGCATATTCCAGGACAAGACAATTATGTTCTTGGAAAATCTGAATTTGCAAAAATGAAAAAAGGTGTAGGAATCGTAAATGCTGCAAGAGGTGGTGTTTTAGATGAAGTAGCACTTATAGAAGCGCTAGAAAATGGAACAGTAGCCTTTGCAGGTTTAGATGTTTATGAATCTGAACCAAAGCCGGAAATTAAAATATTGATGCACTCTAGCATATCACTTTCTCCGCATATTGGTGCAGCAACACTTGAGGCACAGGAAAGAATTGGACTAGAATTGGCAGATCAAATCATTTCCTTATTAAATTAATGATACTCAATAACTTATTTTATTGACTCTTTTTCGTATTTTTCAGCATAAACATTAAATTAACTATTACAATGGCTGGATTATTAGATTTATTGAACAGCCCCATGGGGCAACAATTAATTAGTGGTGTTGCAGGGCAGACAAATCAACCTGAAGACAAAACCGCAAATGTGCTAAGTATGGCTATGCCACTTATACTTGGGGCAATGAAGAAAAATGTTTCTACACCAGAAGGAGCTCAAGGCTTAATGAGCGCATTATCATCTAACAATCATGATGGTGGTATCTTAGACAATTTAAGCGGTCTCTTTGGTGGCGGTGTTGATGACAGCGTAATGGCTGATGGCGCTGGTATATTAGGCCATGTATTTGGCAACAAACAACCACAAGTTGAAAACGCATTAAGTCAGAAATCTGGTTTAGATGCCGGATCGGTTGCGCAAATATTAAAAATAGCTGCCCCCATTGTAATGGGG
Organism: Maribacter ulvicola; assembly: GCF_900155985.1. Taxonomy (GTDB): domain Bacteria; phylum Bacteroidota; class Bacteroidia; order Flavobacteriales; family Flavobacteriaceae; genus Maribacter; species Maribacter ulvicola. The sequence goes on along the minus strand of NZ_FTMA01000007.1, from coordinate 76,959 downwards.
TTTTTAGGTAAGCAAACTGCACAAAGTAATGTAAATGATAGTTCAGGCATGAATGCGCTTTTAGGCAGCATGCTAGGTGGACAGCCACAAGAAAACCAAAGTCTAATTACTTCTTTGTTAGATGCCGATGGTGATGGTAGCATATTAGATGACGTAGCCGGTATGGTAATGGGAAGCAATAAAACTAAAGGAGGAATTGGAGGTCTTTTAGGGGGACTTTTCGGCAAATAATATTTTAAGATTAAATTAAAAAACCCGCTTGCAGTTGCAAGCGGGTTTTTTTGTATCTTATATTTATGAAAAAAGAATACTCTCTATTTATAAACATATCCGTTTTAGGAGCTATTATACTTTTATGGATGAGTTGTAGCCCCACAAAAAAGTCATTGTCTTTTTCAAAAGACGAGCAACAAGCTTTTAATCAAATAGAAGGGGATACCATTAATATATCTAGTGACAAAACAGAATATGACATAATAATTATTGAACCAGGCTTTAATTTTTGGTTAAGCTCAGTTGCAAAGCCCCAAGGGTATCATTCTCAAAGTTTCCTTGAAAACAGAAATTATATTATGGTCTTAGAATGGAACAATAGAGTTATACAATCTTCTCGCTATGATCCTAATTTATATGAACTACAAATAGATTACTCTAGTCAAATAGATTACGGATATGAAGTTAATTACAAACTATATAATTACTTTATCTATTTTCAAAGAAAGTACAATCAACGTTTAGGTCCTTTTGTACCCCGCATATAAAAAGTATATTTGCGGTATTCAATTTATGTCATGCAAAGATTAAAAGAACGTTGGGGCGTTACCGGCAATTTTCAATTAACCATTATTTTCATTGTTTTTGCAATTACAGGATCCTCCTCGGTCTATGTTGCTAAACCTTTTCTAAATTTAATAGGCTTACAGCAATCTAATTTTCCAGATGCATGGTGGGGAATAACCATCTATTGGATTTTAAGAATTTTATTAATTTTCCCATTTTACCAAATTCTTTTGATAATTTATGGGTGGTTATTGGGTCAATTCAAATTCTTTTGGGCTTTTGAGAAAAAAATGCTTAAACGTATAGGTCTAGGTTTTTTATTCAATTAATTTAATAGTTATTTAACACTTAACATATCTTCATTAATTAGTTTTGCCGTAATGAGTTTTGTGAAAGACAAAATTATCTATCCCTTGATTGCCGTAATTTTATTGGCAGGCTTATTGGGACCATATTTTGTTAAAATTTCGCATGCAGTAAATGAACATAAAGAGTTGCATTGTGTCTCTAAAGAATTACATATTCATGCTATCGAGTTCGATTGCGATTTTGAACATTATCAGATAGCTTCGTTATTTTACCCAGATTTCTTATATCCTGAGTTTGTTGCATTCGCACCAATTACAAAAGTTAATATCAACAATTACTACTTCTTAACCAAATATCAGCAACTTCATTTTGTATTAAGAGGACCACCTTCGTATTAAGTCATTATTTTAATTACGGTAAAGTCTAAAAATCTTAATATAATTTTATATGAAAAATATTTATATAACAATGCTGTTAGCATTGTTGGTGCAATTTACATTCGCACAGAACACATTACAGGGCACTATTAATAGTCAAGATGATCAAACACCTTTAGAACAAGTCTCAATTTATTTTCCTCAGTTGGAAAAAGGTACGGTTACAAACTCAGCTGGATATTATGAAATCAACAATTTACCTTTAGGTGAATTTAAAATCGTAATATCATATATAGGGTTTCAAACATATTCACAAACTGTTGAAATTAAAAACAATAACACTAAGCTATCTCTCAATTTAATGCCCAGCGCTATAGAAATAGAGGAAGTAATTGTATCTACCCCTTTTCACAAATTACAACGTGAAAATGTAATGAAGGTAGAAAGAACCAGCATTAAAGATTTAAAAAATGCAGGATCTATCAATCTCTCCGAAGGCATAACCACTATACCTGGAGTAGAAAGTGTATCTACAGGAGTTGGAATTGGGAAACCGGTCATACGCGGACTAAGCGCTAACAGAGTATTGACCTACACCCAAGGTATTCGTCTAGAAAATCAACAATTTGGTGATGAACACGGCTTAGGCATAAGTGATGCAGGCATAGAAAGTGTAGAAGTTATAAAAGGTCCCGCATCATTATTATATGGTTCAGATGCACTTGGCGGGGTATTATATCTAAATCCTGAGAAGTTTGCAAATTCTAATGATGTAGAAGGTGATGTAAACTTTAATTATTTTACCAACACCCAAGGATATAATGGTAGCGCCGGATTTAAAACTTCTTCAGAAAAAATAAAATTTCTACTTAGAGCTGGTGGTAGTTCTCATGTTGATTATAAGACAGGTAACAATGAAAGAGTTACCAATTCTAGATTTAACGAAAAAGATATAAAAACAGGTTTAGCGTATCAATTAGCTCATTTTAAAACTGAGTTACGCTACAATTACAATAATTCAGAATTAGGTATTCCCGAAGAAATTGGTGCACAAACCACCAGCCGCTCAGCAGTTGAACCATTTCAAGATATCACCAGCCATATTATTAGCTCTAAATCTAATTTATACTTTAACAATTCTAGTCTTCAGGCCATAATTGGATTTACTCGAAACGACAGAAAGGAATTTGAGGACCATCATCATGAAGAAGAGCACGAAGAAGAGCACGAAGAGGAACATGAAGAGGAACATGAAGAAGAAGGCGCTGCATTAGACATGCTGCTTGAAACTTTAAGTTACAATTTACAATATAATATGCCTAAAATAGGGGCAGTAGAGACCATAGTTGGCCTACAGGGCATGAATCAAAAAAATAGCAATTATGGTGAAGAAATATTAATTCCGGATGCTACAACAAATGATATTGGACTTTTAGCCACTTCTCATATTCATTTTAGTAAAAGTGATATTCAACTAGGTGTTCGTTACGATATAAGAAGTATTGTAGCTGAAGCATCAGGTACAGCAGGTGAAGAAGGTTTTATAGAAACCGTAGATAGAAATTTCAACAGTTTTAATATTGCTGCAGGTTATAAATTAGATGTTTCAAATAACTTTATTACCCGTTTAAATATAGCCTCTGGCTTTAGAGCCCCTAACTTGGCTGAACTAACTTCTAACGGTTCACATGAAGGCACCAATAGATTTGAAATAGGAAATGCCAACTTAAACAATGAAAGAAATATTCAGACCGATTTGTCTTTGGAATTTTCAAATGAGCATTTTGAATTTTACGTTAACGGATTTTATAATTCTATTTCCGACTACATTTACTTAGAACCAAACGGAACAACGTTAAATGGAGATGCGGTTTTCCTATATCAACAACAAGATGCCAATCTTTATGGTGGTGAAGCAGGTATACATTACCACCCACATCCACTAGATTGGTTACATATGGAAAGTAATTTTTCTTCTGTGACCGGAAAATTAAAAAGCAGTGGCTACCTACCGTTAATACCTGCTAATAATTGGGCAAACACCTTACGAATAGAGGTTAATGAAATCAATGAAAGTTTTAATAACGGATACGGATTTGTAACCATAAAATCCTATTTTGCACAGAATAATGTAAGTGATTTTGAAACTAAATCTGATGGGTATTCCCTATTAAACTTAGGTATAGGAGGCACAATAACTATCTCAAATCAGCCAATGGAGTTAAAGTTAAGTGCAAATAACATTTTAGATAAAGAATACATATCGCACTTATCAAGACTTAAAACTGATGGAATATCTAACATTGGTAGAAACATCAATTTAAGTATTAACATACCACTCTAATCTATTAAATCAATAAAAGAGCTTATTACGGTAAGCGGTAACAAGCTCTTTTATTAAAATTACTCTTCTAATTGATACCATTCAACATTAGCCAAAGCCGCTCTCCTACCCACTTTTTTAGGCGGATAATTTGTTACTAAGTAATTGATAATTACGCTTTCATTTTCTCCAAGATCCCATAGATTTTGAGTCTCTTGCATCCATTTTATAGTAGACTTCCAACGCTCTTCATTCATTCTATTTTGCATAACCAATTTAGATGAATGGCAGTTAGTACAATTCTGAACAGTTTCCATCATTCCGGGCGCATCAATAAAACCGGTGCGCACATGAATACCATTTTCTATTTTATCGTAATCCTCTTCAACAGGCACATCAACAATTTCCGTTATTGGCTTGTTGGTCTTAAAAGCAGATAAACTAGGATCTACAATAAAATATACCAACGCAATCCCTCCTATTGCTATAACAGCACTTGCAAGTATGGTCTTTCTATATAATTCTTGAAAATCGCGTTTTAATTTGTCATGGTTTTGCTTTTTCATCTATGCGATTTTTACAGCTATTCTATGGCAAGCATTGTTTAAATATCCTTTAGGATTCCAACCCGGCAATAACATGGGTTGACTAACACCATTGGCATCGGTAGCTCTGGCCCATACTTCATAATACCCTTCTTGCGGAAATGATATAGAAGCTGAGAAATGCTGCCATGCCAAACGGTTGGCCGGTTTTTCTACAGGACAAGCGTGCCAAGTAGCTCCAAAATCTATGGAGTATTCCATTTTAGAAACTTCTAATTCACCAGCCCAGGCATGACCTCTAATATTCAATTTCTTTCCTTTAGCTAAGGTAGCCCCTGATTTAGGGTAAGTAATTAAAGACTTAACCGGCATAGATTCAATAATACACATATCTTCATCTGCCACCTTTTCACCAGGCGCCACAGGCTTGCAAGGTACTCTATAAGCCGTACCTGTCATTTTAGTTCCATCATGAACTATGTTTCTAATACTAATACGTTGTAACCATTTCCCTGAAACTGATGCCGGCCAACCACCCGCAATTACCCGTAAAGGATAACCGTGAGCTAAAGGAATATCCTCCCCATTCATTTTAAATGCCAATATAGTTTCATCCTGCATTGCTTTTGACATAGGAGCACCTCTAGAAATTGGTTCCTTTGTTGGGTCTCTACTAAGGTGTACATCTGCCGCATGGTATCCAAAATAAACAGCATCTTCTTTAATGCCCACATCTTCTAATACATCCCGTAATCTAATACCTGTCCAGCTAGCACAATATACCGCGCCAATTGACCATTGATTTCCCTTTGCCGGTGGATCAAATTCATTTCTACCATTACCTCCGCATTCTAGGGTTAATTGATAGGTATGATGTTCAAACTTTGATTTTAACTCTGCAAGCGTATAGGTTTTCTCTTGTTTTACAGACTCACCATCTATAGTTAGCGTCCAATTCTTAACATCTATTTCTTCAGGTATTAGTCCGTTATTTCGAACAAAAATAGACTTGTTAGGAGTCACTTTATCATCTAAAAGATGAGCTTGCGCTTCTATATTCCACGGTTTATCGTTTAAAACGACCATACCTTTATCCTTATTGAATAATTTAAATGGATCAGCATCTTGTAAAGCCACTAGCGTATAATCAGCTGGCATTAATTCTTTAAAAACGATATCTACTCCTAGTAAAGCAGCTAAACCGCTTAAACTAGATTTTGCAACAAAACTTCTTCTTTTCAAAATTCATTGTATTTGAGGTAAAGTTAATAGATTTTATAAAAATAAAGGTAATTTCTACACTTCTATTGTCTTTCCATTTTTTATTCCCTTGAAAATATAGGTATATAACCACATTAAGGTAAATGAAGGTATGATGTCAATTCCCGGTAGAATTTCCTCAACGAAAGTAAATACACCGGCCGCTTGACCAATTTTACCTTTATACATACGAGTCATTAACCAAGCCGATAATGGTGCCCATACAATATCAGAAAATTCACCTATAAAAGGAATAGCGAATGACAGCATGCCTATACCATCAAAAAGCAATCCCATAAAAAGCTGCTTGTATTTTTTATTTTTTAAAATTGACATGCTGAAAAATTACTTATTCTAACTAAATAATACAACAAAGATGCTATAATTAAAAAATTAAAATATAGAACCGTTGTCTTCTCAAGAAAGTTTTGCGCTAATTAATTTTAAGAATTCATTTCTGGTCTCAATCTTTTCAAACTGACCTCTAAATCCTGATGTTGTTGTTACGGAATTTTGCTTCTGAACACCACGCATCATCATACACATGTGCGAAGCTTCAATTACAACTGCCACTCCTTTAGGTTTCAAAGTATTATTAATACATTCTAAAATATCATGTGTAAGCCTTTCTTGCACTTGCAATCTTCTAGCAAAAACATCTACTACACGTGGTATTTTACTTAAACCAACTATTTGTCCATCAGGTATATAAGCAATATGTGCTTTACCAAAAAAAGGCAACATATGATGTTCACATAAAGAGTATAGTTCTATATCTTTTATAATGACCATATCATCATAATCTTCTTTGAACATTGCCCCTTGTAAAATTTCTACTGCATCTTGTTGATAGCCTTGTGTTAAAAACAACATAGCCTTGGCAGCACGTTCCGGTGTTTTAACCAGACCTTCTCTAGCTACATCTTCGCCAATTTCATCAATAATAGATGAATATCTACTTTTAACTTCATCGGTAATTTCAAGATTGTATTCTTCTAAATTTTTATAAGGAGACATAAATTTTTATTTGCGTTTCAAATAACTTAATCATAGGTTGAACAATTTAATATTTTCTTTCATCATCAAACGTAAAAATATCATAAATAGTTCATATTTGGGCTTTGCTTTACCTAAACAAGCTAAAACTGTACTAGGATAAGAACATAAAACGAATAACTATTTTTAGCATGCTTCTTTTTCATTAATTTTGAATAGCAACTAACTTTTACCTTAAACAAACGATAACTCATGATAAAAGCTTCTAACATTCATAAATACTACGGAGAATTAGAAGTATTAAAAGGAGTTGACCTACATATAAAAAAGGGAGAAATAGTATCAATTGTAGGTGCTTCAGGGGCTGGTAAAACAACCCTGTTGCAAATTTTAGGAACACTGGACCTGCAGTCTAACAGAAATGATAGCAAACTACTTATCAACGGCATAGAAACCACAAATCTAAATGATAAGGATTTAGCAAAATTCAGAAATGAACATATAGGTTTCATTTTTCAATTTCACCAATTATTACCAGAATTTACCGCTATTGAAAATGTTTGCTTACCTGCGTTTATTAAAAAAACACCGAAAGCGGTCGCTGAAGTCCGAGCTAAAGAACTTTTAGATTTTTTGGGTTTATCTCATCGCTATAATCACAAACCATCAGAATTATCTGGCGGCGAACAACAACGAGTAGCAGTAGCAAGGGCTTTGATCAATAATCCGTCAATAATTTTTGCTGATGAACCAAGTGGCAATCTAGATTCTGAAAGTGCTGACAACCTACATAAATTGTTTTTTGAATTACGAGAAAAATTTGGACAAACTTTTGTTATCGTAACCCATAATGGCGAGTTGGCAGAAATGGCGGACCGCAAATTAACTATGGTAGATGGCAAGATTGTAGACAAAGAAATTATTCTAGCATAAGCAAACAACCAATGCTACAAGAACTGCTCTTTTTTATTAAAAATCCTGTTTACGAGCCAAACATTACAACTTCGTTTTCTAATAAATTAAGGGTTTTCTTTACATTATTGATAATAGGACTATGCTCCAGTATTTTACTATTAATGCTTGCCGGTGCAGTAGAAAATCTACTGGAGCTAGAGATGGGCAAACATGCAATGAGCGATTTATTGGATCACTACTCAGTTGTTCTAATATTCTTTTTAGCTGTAATAATAGCACCTTTTTTTGAAGAATTATTGTTCAGGGGGCCATTAGTATTTTTTAAGCACTCTAAATACTTTAAACATGCCTTCTACCTCTTTACCATTGCCTTTGGTTTTATGCACATCAGTAATTTTGAAATGAACACCCAAGTGTTACTATTTTCTCCATTATTGGTAGCACCACAAATAGGTGTTGGTTTTTTACTAGGATTTATACGTGTTAAATTTGGACTGGTTTGGTCTATGGCCTTACATGCACTCTACAATATGGTTTTGGTGCTACCCATACTAATTATGCAACTTTTAGATATCCCTATTGAATGACAAAAAGTGAATTAAAAGTTTTTTTAGACGAGAAGGTTCTGCAATACAACAATCCAGAATTTTTAGAAACAGACCCCATACAAATTCCACATCTTTTTACAGACAAAGAAGATATTGAAATCAGTGCTTTTCTAACAGCAACAATAGCATGGGGAAATAGAAAAAGTATCATCAATAATTCACATAAACTCATGGAAAGAATGGGTCAAAGTCCATATGATTTTGTTCTTAATCATACTAATGACCATCTTGAAAATTTAAACGGGTTTGTTCATAGAACTTTCAATGAAATTGATTTAACATATTTTATTCGAAGTCTTAAAAACATCTATGCGAACCACAACGGCCTAGAGGGTATTTTTACAACACATCAAGACAAGGATAGTTTACAGCCTACAATTTCTCAATTCAAGAAAATATTTTTTGAATTGCCGCATGAGCTACGCACAACCAAGCATGTTTCTGACCCTATAAAAGGTTCCGCAGCTAAAAGAATAAACATGTTTTTAAGATGGATGGTTAGAGATCCTTCTACGCAAGTAGATTTTGGGATCTGGCAAAATATTGATACTTCAAAACTATCTTGTCCTTTAGATGTTCACTCCGGCAACGTAGCAAGAAAACTTGGACTATTAAAACGGAAACAGAACGATGCCAAAGCCCTTGCAGAGTTAGATAGGAACTTAAGAAAGCTAGACCCAATAGATCCTGTTAAATATGATTTTGCCTTATTTGGCCTGGGGGTATTTGAGAAATTCTAAAACACATTTTCAGATATCTATTCACTTAACACGTCCTTTAAAGCTGTATTTACTTTAGAATCCATTTTAGATAGACACAAAAAGGTTGATGGATTGTTTTAAAAAGACACTTGAATTTTTACCTATAGTACTATCAAAAATAAATAAATAAATAACAGATGACTACCCCCCTATAATAGGTGTAACCACACCTCTACCCTCTTTTAAATCAACCTTTTAAACTGTAGCTTTCATAATCGTTATAGAATCTAAATTACTAGTAGCGTTGGTAATCGTTTTAAAATTAACATTGTATTTTTATTATAATGACTGAAGTTCAGATATTAAAAATACTCTCGCAATACAATAACTAATAGGATAATCAGAAAGATAAAGACATAGCTTTACTCTTATAATAAAATATGTCTTTATACTATGCGTAAATGATTACCGCGCTGTATTCAAAATAAAAAATAGCGCCTACCACGCACTATCAAAAAATTCTACGATATGGTTTTGACTGTTAACATAGATGTTTTTTAAAATTCTTCTTATTTTCGTTAGACAACAGAACCTTATCAAACCATGAAAAAATTACTACAACTATCAATTTGCATGGCCACTGTCCTTGCCGTTGGCCAATCTAGGGAATTACCTATAGACACTATAATTACCACACAGCATACGGCCACCATAAATGGATCAACTTTTTCATACACAGCGCAAACGGGTACACAACCTGTATGGGATGAAAATGCTAAACCTATTGCTTCATTGCATTACACCTATTATACCAGGAACAATATTAAAGATACAGCTGCAAGACCATTGTTAATATCCTTTAATGGCGGACCAGGATCTGGCTCTGTTTGGATGCACTTAGCCTACACAGGCCCAAAGGTTTTAAAAATAGACAATGAAGGCTACCCTGTTCAACCATACGGCGTAAGTGAAAATCCGTATTCTGTTTTAGATATTGCAGATATTGTATATGTAAACCCCGTAAACACCGGATACAGCAGAACTATACCCGTAAGCGGAAAAGAGATTGATAGGGAAAAATTTTTCGGAATCAATGCCGATATAAAGTATTTGGCAGAATGGCTGAATACTTTTGTAACCAGAAACAATAAATGGCGCTCACCAAAATATATAATAGGAGAAAGTTATGGTGGTACTCGCGTTATGGGGCTTTCCTTAGCATTACAAAACCAGCAATGGATGTATTTGAATGGTGTTATTATGGTTTCACCGGCAGATTATAAGGTAATTCGTAATTCTGGTCCAGTAGCCGAAGCAATTAACTTGCCGTATTATACGGCAGCAGCTTGGCATCACAAAGTTTTACCACCTGCATTACAAAGCAAAGATTTATTAGAAATATTACCGGAATCAGAAGCATATACCATAGATAGATTAATACCTGCTTTGGCAAAAGGTGGATTTTTAGATGCCACTGAAAAAGATGCTATAGCTGATAAAATGGCATATTATTCAGGATTAAACAAAAAAGATATTCTTGATCACAACTTGGTAGTACCCACATCTTTCTTTTGGAAAAACTTGTTAAAAGACAAAAGCGGCTACACCGTTGGTCGTCTAGATTCTAGATACTTAGGTATTGACAAACAACTAGCAGGTATGAAACCAGACTACAATTCTGAACTTACCTCTTGGTTACATAGTTTTACACCTGCGATTAACTACTACCTACAAGAAGAATTGAACTTTAAAACCGATGTCAAGTACAACCTTTTTGGTCCCGTTCACCCATGGAACAATGAGAATGATACTACAAGAGATGATTTAAGACAGGCTATGGCACAAAACCCCTACTTAAATGTATTGATACAGTCTGGTTACTATGATGGGGCTACTACGTATTTTAATGCAAAATATACCATGTGGCAAGTAGACCCAAGCGGTCGTATGAAAGATAGGTTCTCCTTTAAAGGCTACCGATCAGGACATATGATGTATTTGAGAAGAGAAGATCTAAAAAATGCAAATAACGATATTCGCGACTTTATAAAACGCACCATTGCAACGGATAAAAGCGCTAAATATTAAAATTTATTCTAATTTATTTTTCTAGAACAGTAGTAGACATTCCCAATACAAGCAATGAATTTATTTTTATTGTTTCTTTTGGGAATATTTTTTGATAACTGACATTGGCTGTTGTAGTCGCATTTTTATACAATTGCGCTCTTTTACGCTGCTTTTTCTTCTTAAATATATCTATAGTAACCCCAACAGTAATACCCCCTGAAACGGTAGCTAATAAATCTTCATTGCTCCACCCGCCATATTGATGTTGATCTATACTCTCTTTTGCCAAGCCTATTAACAAGCTGCCCCCTACGGCACCAATAAAGGTCCACGTTCTATTTCCTTCCGAAATTTCATTTGCAACTCCTGCACCAACAAGACCATATAAATTACCACCTAAAAAGTGTAGGACTTTATCTTGTTCTATCTGACCGACAACACTTTGTAACGATAAAACGAAAATGATAATTACTATTAATTTTTTCATATCGGGTAAAGATAAAAATTCTACAGAGCGCATAAGGTATAAAAATCATTACTATTACTTGCTTAAATTCTCTATAGCTATAATTTATATTATCTTACAATTTTAAAAATCATATGGAACTAAAAAATTTTATCAAAAGCCTATCTATCATGCATCTGTTCTTACTTGCAGGTTTAAGTATCTTTACCATTTGGGTGATTTTTCAAATCAACACCTTTAACACCAGCAGTAATGGGGAAAGCATATTTTTATATATCGTACCTGTGTTTGCTATGTTAGGCTATTTTGGCAGTCAATGGGTATTTAAAAAAATGACTTCTAAAATTGAGGGCAACATTAAGTTAGGAGATAAATTAAAAAAATATCAATCTGCATTGCATTTAAAATATGCGCTTATAGAAATACCTGCTTTTATTGGACTTTTTGCCTATTATAGTACAGGTAATGCGTTACCATTGGTTATATCAATTTGTCTATTAGCATATTTAGGGGTACAACGACCAAATAAAGATAATATCATTAAAAACACTCCCTTATCAAAAGAAGAAAAAATTCAGGTTCAACAAGCATAAACAACAAATAAAATGAAAAAAAAGTATACTTCAATTATTACTTGTATGCTAGCATTGTTTGGGTTAACCATCATAAACGCACAAGACTGGGCAGATTTAAAACATTTTGAACAAGCCAATGCAACTGTTCATGAAATGCAAAACAATAAAGACCGCGTCGTATTTATGGGTAATTCTATTACTATTGGATGGTTAAATAAACGACCTGAATTTTTTAATGGAAAACCGTATATAAATCGTGGCATAAGTGGACAAACAACACCGCAAATGCTCATTCGTTTTAGACAAGATGTAATTGAACTCAACCCTAAAGTAGTAACCATTTTAGCAGGCACTAATGACATTGCAGGAAATACAGGACCATCTACATTAAAGATGATTATGAACAACCTCAAGAGTATGGCCGAATTAGCAGCTGCAAACGAAATAAAAGTTATTTTATCCTCTACCCTACCAGTTTATGATTATCCATGGAAACCAGGAATAGAGCCTTCCGGCAAAATCATTGAATTAAATAAGATGATAAAAGCATACGCCCACGCTAATGGTCATATTTATTTAGACTACTTCTCTGCCATGGTAGATGAACGTCAAGGCCTACCTAAAAAATATGCCAAAGATGAAGTCCACCCCACTATTGAGGGATATAAAGTGATGGAACCATTGGTAGAAGCTGCTATTACAGCCGCATTGAACCATTAAAATTCATTAAAGTTTTTGAATATGGAACTTACCCATTTAAACTAGAAAAGATTTGATTATTTTTGAAAAAATTTGATTCCTATAAAAATGAAAAAAACATTATTCTTATTGGTCGCAACGGCCATTTCATGTAATTCATCTCAAAAAACCATAAAAGATGGTACAACAGAGGCCTCAACTGCGGTATCAGAAATTACTTTTGCAGAAACTATTACAGAAACAGAATTAAAAGACCATTTATATATCTATGCCTCAGATGAATTTGAGGGAAGAGAAACTGGTCAACCTGGTCAAAAAAAGGCCATAGCATACATAAAAGAAGAATACGAAAAATTAGGTATTCCTGCCGCAAAGAAAGATGGTAATTATTTTCAAGAAGTACCTTTGGAAATTAGTAAACTTCCTGTGGGAAAATTAAGTTTAAACGGCACCGATTTTCCTATTGGCGAGCATGTTTTAACCTTTACCGCAGCAAATACCACTGTAGATAAGGTAGTATATGTGGGTTACGGTATAGAAGACACCACTTATTCTAGTTACAAAGATATAGACGTTAATGGAAAAATTGTATTATTAAAATCTGGCGAACCAAAGAATTCTGATGGGAAATATACTATTTCTGGAACCACGGAGGCTTCAATTTGGAGTAATATGTCAGAATCACTAACCAAGAGAATACAAATTGCTGTTGATAAAGGTGCTATTGGTGTCTTATTTTATGATGCTGATAATTTTAGCAGGTTTAAGCGCAGATTTGAATCTATGAAACAAAATCATAGTGGTAGAATGGAAGTGGTTGACAAAAACGCACCAGAATTTTACAGCTTGTTCATAGATCATACATTAGCGACAAACCTATTGCCTACTATAGAGGCCGATAATGAAACTAAAGTATTATCTAAAAACCTAGAGTTAAGTTTTGAAAGCTCTAATGAAAAAATTGAATCTGAAAATGTTGCGGCACTGATCGAAGGATCAGAAAAACCAAATGAATATATAGTTCTTTCATCGCACCTAGATCATATTGGTATTACCGGTGATGGAGAAATTAATAATGGCGCTGATGATGATGGTTCCGGTACAGTTGCCCTTTTAGAAATTGCCGAGGCATTCAAGAAAGCAGCCGATGCAGGTGTAGGTCCAAAAAGATCAATTCTTTTCTTACATGTAACAGGCGAAGAAAAAGGATTATTAGGTTCAAAATATTATACAGATGTAGACCCAATTGTTCCGTTAGCAAATACTGTTGCCAATTTAAATATTGATATGATCGGTAGAATAGATCCGGAACGTGAAGGTGACCGTAACTACATCTATTTAATAGGTTCCGATAAGCTAAGTTTAGAACTTCATGAACTATCTGAAGAAGTGAACAAGAAGTTTATGAATATAGAGTTAGATTATACTTATAACGATGAGAATGATCCTAACCGCTTTTACTATAGAAGCGATCATTATAACTTTGCCAAAAACAATATTCCTATTATATTTTACTTTAACGGTACCCATGCAGACTACCACAAACCAGGTGACACCCCAGACAAGATTAACTATGACCTATTAGAAAATAGAAGTAGATTAGTTTTTCACACAGCTTGGGAAATTGCCAATAGAGAGAAAAAATTAAAAGTAGACTAGTAATATAGCCTACATCAATGAAAAAAGCCTAATAGAATCTATTAGGCTTTTTTTTTGTACGCTTCACATTAGTTGATAAAGCTATAAAATAAAAAAGTCTTGGAAACTAATCCAAGACTTTTTACTTGCTTTAGGGTGGAAGACCGGGTTCGAACCGGCGACCCTCGGTACCACAAACCGATGCTCTAACCAGCTGAGCTACAACCACCATTTGTAAGCGAGTGCAAAGATAATTTTTTAAAACAGTTCTAGCAAATAATTAATGAGTTTTTAAATAAAAAATTAATTTCTGGAATTCATCTATTTATTATTTTTAACTTCAAGTTTTATATACAATAACCTACTTGGCTTTTACAATCTTCCTAATGCACTATATATCAAATTATAAACATAATTTCCTACTCCTTGCATTAGTAACTCTAAACTTTTTCTCAGGTTTTTCACAAGTAGATAGCATTCAATTTTTCAAGACAAAAATTTCAGCATTGGTTAAATGTTCTGATTTTAATGAGAACAAGCTTGAATATATTGATAATTTAAACCAACTCTCTTACTATCAAAGATTAACTGAACAAGTTTCAATGTTAATTCATTCAGAAACCGCACTTGAACTCAGTATAAAAAATAATTATACGTATGGTGAACTTGAGGCGTTAACAAATTTTGCCACTTTATATCTGTATAAGGGAGAAACAGATAAATCCATTAATTTTAGTTTACGTATCATTAATAATTCTGAGTTAAAGAATTTTCCGAAGACAGAAATGAGAATTTACAATATTCTCGGCCAAGCTTATTTTTATAAAAACGATTATCCTTCTACATATACTCAATTTTTACATGCCCTTTCAATAGCAGAAAAAAATAGTGACCAACAACAATTGTTTCAAATGAATATGAACTTAGGAACTATTTTTAGTCGCCTACAAAATTCTGATGAAGCGCTAAAGTACTACCTACCGGCATTTGAAGCAGTTAAAAAGTTAAATGATCCAACCAAAGAGGTAATGATGTTAAGTAATATGGCATTCTTAAACATTGAACTAGAAAACTTAACGGAAGCTAAAATGAATCTCGATGCAGCTTTTAAGTTATTCGAAACTTATAATAATACAAGTTGGTTGGCTTGGACCCATTCTACATTAGGACTTTATTATTTAAAATTACAGGATTACGAAAATGCTGTCTTAAACTATCAGAAGGCTTTAAAGCTGCACAAAGGCTTTAATGATGTAAAAACCAATGCCGATATGACATATGGTCTGGCAAGAGCCTATTTAGGCTTAAATAGGCTATCAAAATCTGAAGAGACAATCCTTGAGTGTCTTGCACTATATCAATCTTCTGAATATGAGATGGGTTTAGAACAAGCCTACAGAAGCTTATATGAAATTAAAAAAAAACAGAATAAAACAGCAGAATCACTAAAATATTTAGAATTGACAGAAAAACATTCTAATGACAATTTTAAGAAAAAGAATAGGCAAAATTTAATGATGCTCAATGCTAAACTAAAATTTGAAAAGGAAACAGAAAATTTAAAAGCACAAAATGAACAAGCCTTAGATCAACAACGTAAATATGTTAAGTGGTCAATAGCGGGGCTTATAAGTTTAACAGTAATTGTATTCCTTATATTAAAAGCCAATAATCGAGAAAAAATTCTTAATAAAAAATTAGCCAAGCAAGCAGAGATATTAAATGAAAACCAAAATAAGCTTACTCAGATAAACGCAAATCAAGACCGGTTATTCTCAATTGTTGGTCATGATTTAAGAGGTCCCGTTATCTCATTAAAAGAAATTTTAACCTTATACTTAGAAGATCCAGAAGGAAAAGAATATTTTGACAAGTTTGCCCCGCAATTAAAAAAAGATATAGAACAAGTACAATTTACTATGGATAACCTTTTACACTGGGGTAAAACACAAATGCAAGGAAATACTATACATTCTAGAAGTATAATGGTAAAGCAGGAATTGGATTTTATTTTACAACTATACCGCAATGAAATTAATAAGAAGGTTATAAATATAAAAAATAATGTTTCTGTACATGATAAAGTATTTGCAGACTTACAGCAATTCAACATTATATTTAGAAATCTAATTAGCAATGCTATTAAATTTACTCCGAATGAAGGCACTATTTCTATTACAACTAAAATAAAAAATAAGAAATTAGTTATTATAGTTTCAGATACCGGTGTTGGAATGGCAAAGGCTGATGTGTCCAAACTATTTAGCGACACAGAAAATTTTAGCAATTACGGGACCAATTTAGAAAAAGGAACAGGGTTAGGTTTACGTCTCGTTAAAGCCATGGTTATAAATAATAATGGAAATATCACTGTTAAAAGCCAACCTAATAAAGGAAGTCAATTCATAATTGAGCTTCCTGTTGATCAAGCAACGTAGCAAAGTTGGACTTTACAATCTATCGTATTTAACTTCATGTATAACATGCCTAAAGCTTTAACCGTGAATATTCTAGGTTAGACACAATACAGTGTCAAAAAATCAAATTATCGACGAACTACACGTTTGCAACGTTAAAACACACAATAAACTGCATTTCACAACATTTATTACTACACCGCATTTATCTAGATTAGTTTTAGAATCAGATTATTGAGCAAAATATATGAATAATAGACATTTACAAATTTATAAACTGTACTACCTTTTTAGGGGTTGTTTGTTTATATGCTTGTTTATTAAAATAGCAGTTCATACCATAAATGCCCAAAATACAAATAGAGATAAACTTTTAAGTGAAATTGAGCAAATTAAGAAATCTACTAATTTCAGCACTAAAGACACTACCTATATAAACCATCTTCAAAATCTAGCGACCGAATACCGTTTTCATAATTTAGACAGCTTAAAAATTTTAAGTAAAAAAAGTCTTGATCTTAGTAAAAAAGCAAATTTTATTAATGGCGTAATAAGTTCTTACCATTCATTAGGCGGTTATTATTCGGACAAAGGAAAGATAGATATAGCAATTTCCTATTTTATAAAAGCATATGAACTAGCAAATATGCATGAAAATCATTTCTTAAAAGTTAGAACTTTAAATGATCTAGCCAAAGAATATGGTTATAAAGGGGAGTACTCAAAAGCTTTAAAGTGGTATTTAGCAACCATAGAAATTGCCGAAAAATATGATTACAAAAATATTATATCCATTGTAAACGACAATATTGCACATCTCTATCTTGCCCAAAAAGACTATAAACAAGCAATGGTTTTTTTACAACGGTCTAAAAGTATACACGAAGAAATTGGCAATCCTATTTTTTTAGCAGAAACCCTTAGTAACATAGCCTCTACATATGCTGACATGAACGAGTTAGATTACGCCATGTATAACATCAATGTAAGTATTGCTACATTTGAAAAAGAAAAAATACTAGAATGGTTAGCCTATTGTTACGAAATTAAAGGAAAAATCTATCTTAAGAAAAATAAAAACACATGGGCAATTTATTGGTATAAACAAAGTGAATTATTACATAAAGAAATAGAGGATGATCGCGGAAAAATTGATTTATTAAATGGTATGACCGAAGCGCTCATGAATCAAAATAAAGATAGTATAGCAGAGGTGTACGCATTAAACGCATACAATCTTTCAAAAAAAATAGGTTTAAGAAGTGGAATAAAGAACAGCGCACATAAATTATCTAAAATATATAAGAACAAAAAAGACTATGAGAAGTCGTTATGGTTTCATGAAATGTATCAGGTTACGTATGAATCTTTAACTCAGGCAGGAAATGAAAATGCTCTGAACATGCTAAAAACCAAGATGGAATACAATCAACAAAAACAACAGTTAATAATTGATAATGAAAAAGCCCTAGCAAAACAAAAAGTATATATCTACGTTGGTATAATTGTCCTCTTTATTTTCGCGATTATAACGTTTATTATTTATAGAAATGAACAGGAGCAGAAAAAATTAAATTTAGAATTGAGAAATAAAAAATCTGATCTTGAAGAAAAGCAGGCGTATTTAAATGAATTAAATCAGACAAAAAATAAATTATTCTCCATAATTGGTCATGATCTAAGAGGACCAATAGGAGCATTTCAAGGGCTTTTGAAATTATTTAAAGAAGGAGAAATGACCAAAGATGAATTCTTGAACTTTGTACCTAAATTAAAAGTAGACATTGATACTATCTCCTTTACACTTAACAACTTACTATCATGGGGACAAACTCAAATGAATGGGGCTATCACTAAACATTCAGTAACTAATTTAGATGATATAGTAGAAGAAAATATAGCTTTATTATCTGAAATTGCTGAATCTAAATCTATTTCATTAATCAATAGAATTGGACCTAATTGCCAAGTTTGGTCAGATCCAAATCAAATAGACATTATCATTAGAAATCTTTTAAGCAATGCTTTAAAGTTTACCCCAAACAACGGGCAAATTATAATTGGTGCAATTCAAAAGATCAAAACTTGCGAGATATATGTGAAAGATAATGGGCTGGGTATGAGTGAGGATATTATAAGTAAACTATTTACGAAAGATTCTAACCATACCACCTACGGTACCAATGATGAAAAAGGTACCGGACTAGGACTTTCTTTATGCAAAGAAATGGTGGAGAAAAACAATGGTAAAATATGGGTTCATAGTGCCCTGGGTAAAGGTTCTAGTTTTTATTTTACTATACCTAGAATACAAAAACAATATAAAGAATCTGCCTAAATTAAATGGTCTAGAGAAGCTACCGCCACCAATCTTTCAACGGTAAAACCTTCAGCGTAATCCACACCTACCAACCTACCTAGATCTTTAGCTCTATATTGTACACTCTCTATAAATGTTTTACTACTTATAGGTGTTTCCGGTTCGTTGCTGCCAGGATCATGAAACTGCGAAGTATACGCCAAAATAGCATCAGTTTTAGCTTTCATGTGATTACTAATATCTACTACAAAATCTGGGGTTATATTCTTCCACTGAATATAATGATATACTAACTTAGGCCTCCATTCTTGCTGGATTTCCTCCTCCAACTTGGTTTCTATACGTCTTAGCCCGCTTAAGAAACAGGCATCACTTACCAGTTTACTGCCTTTACTATGATCTATATGCCGATCATCTATAGCATTACATAAAACTGTATGCGGTCTATATTTACGAATCATTTTAATAATTTCTAATTGATGTATTTCATCGTTGATAAAAAAACCATCCTTAAACCTTAAATTTTCACGCACTGCTACTCCCAAGATTTTGCCGGCAGCTGCTGATTCCTTATCCCGTATTTCTGCAGACCCCCTTGTGCCCAACTCTCCACGGGTTAAATCTACGATACCTACTTTTTTACCCAAGGAAATTTCTTTGGCAATGGTCCCCCCTGCTCCTAGTTCTGCATCATCTGGATGCGCTCCAAATACTAAAATATCCAACTTCATTTTTTACTAATTGTAATTGACAACTTTATTTTATAAGTGCAATAGCCTGTAAAATATCTTGCTTTAAATCTTCTACTTCTTCTATACCCACGGAAAAACGAATTAATCCGTCAGCAATACCTTGTTCAGCCCTTACTTCTGCACTCATTAAAGCGTGCGATGTTTGTGTGGGCGAAATAACAGTACTTTCTACCCCCGCTAAACTCATTGATGGCTTAATTAACTGTAATGCTTTCTGAAATTGAGATGAATTTAAATTAGCATTTAATTCAAAAGATAGCATACCCCCAAAACCTTTCATTTGCTTTTTAGCCAAATCATGCTCTGGGTGAGAAGGTAAACCCGGGTAGTAGACTTTTTCCACATCAGGCAATTCATTTAAAAATTGTGCCATTGCCAGTGCATTTTTATTCTGTGCGCTTACACGAATACCCAAAGTCTTTATACTTCTTTCCAATAACCAAACCGTATAATCACTTAAACTGCCTCCAAAATTTTTAGCTAATTGAAAAATACGGTCCATATGTTCTGTTGTAGACGCAACTGCACCCGCGCAAATATCTGAGTGGCCACCCAAATATTTTGTTGCACTATGTATCACCACATCAATACCAAAATCAATAGGATTCTGATTCACCGGACTTGCAAATGTGTTATCGATCATTGTAACCACACCGTGTTTTTTAGCAATGGCAGCAACCGCTTCCAAATCGGTAATGGTCAATAAAGGATTAGACGGTGTTTCTATGTAAATTACCTTTGTATTCTCTTTTATTTGAGCCTCAAAAGCATCAGCCTTCCATCCATCGGTAAAAGAATATTCTATTCCGTATTTAGAAAACTCTTCGTTCACCAAATTATAGGTTCCTCCATAAAGAGTTTGCTGCAAAACAACATGATCACCTGCATTTAAGAATGCCAATAATGCCGTACTCACAGCTGCCATTCCGCTACCAAAAATTAAAGCCGATTCTGCATGTTCTAAGGCTGCAATTTTTTTACAAAGCCCTTCTTGATTAGGCGTGTTAAAATACCTAGGATATCGTTTTACATCTACATCTTCATAAGCATAAGATGTACTCATGTATAAAGGAGAAATAGCTCCTTTGTGTTGTGTATCTTCTAATTCACCAATATGTGTACATATGGTGTTCAACCCTTTTATATTCGATTTCATTTGCTAGTAATTATAAAAAATAAAGGTAAGGAATTAGAATGTAAACAACTCCTATAACCCTTTGCAAGTGCTACTATTTTAAATGTTACCCCATAGGTCTAAAAAATGGTTAGAACCTTTCATAAACCGCTTATTTTCATCAATAATCCAATAAAAGAAGGTAAGATGCATTCAATATAGATTACTTTATAAAATTCAACAGTAAACGCAGAATTATATCCATATTTGTCGATAAATTTATAAAAGCCTATCACTAACCATATTAAAGAACATTTCTCCTAACTATAGATAACACAATTATGAAAAAAATCTTTTATACATCATTTTTCATATTTTCCTTAATTGCTTGTAAAAATCAAAAAACTGCTGCTCAAGGTTACCAAGGTCAAGGTAAAAGTGCGGTGGTTTCAACTTTATCTAAACCAGTACAAAAGCAATGGAAAGGCATATGGTCTTTTGATAATGAATCTGTTTTCTTTAGTAACGATTTTGAAAGCGGACGATTAAACGGAATCACTTCTGACGGAAACAATCATTACACTGCACTGATCACAGCTGAAAACACCCCGATAAATGTGAGTCCGTGGTATGCTTTTAAAGTATGGTCAAACACCCCAAAGACGATCACAATAAAAATGACTTACCAAGATTCACGTAGTAGGTATTATCCCAAAATAAGTACAGATGGCGTTAACTTTACTCCATTAGACAGCGCTAACTTTACCGGAATTAACAAAGGTACCGGTTCTTTTGGCATAAAAGCCGTACCAGAAATTGTAGAAATATCAGTCAACATAAGCCAGAAACCTATATTTATTACTGCACAAGAGTTATACGGGTCCACAAGAGTTAAAAATTGGATAGATTCTTTAGCTACCAAACCTTTTATATCTACCTATGAAATAGGGAGAAGTAGGGAAAAAAGAGCCGTGAACTTGATGGAAGTAAGTAATGGAAAACATAAAAAGGCGGTAATGGTTATCTCTAGACAGCACCCACCAGAAGTTACCGGTTTCCTAGCCATGAAATCTTTCATTGAAACGTTATGTGGAGACTCTCCAAAAGCTCAAAAATTTAGAGATAAGTATGATTTATTTGTAGTTCCTTTAATGAACCCAGATGGTGTAGATAATGGCAATTGGCGACATAATATGGGCGGTATAGATTTGAACAGGGATTGGCAAAATTTCAATCAACCAGAAACGCAGAGTGTACGGGATTTTCTTATAAAAAAGGAATCTGGAGGGTATGAGTTTGTTTTCGGTGCAGATTTTCATTCTACATGGGATGATATCTACTACCCTATAGATTCTACAATTACGGGTGAAAAAGGCAAAATTGTTTTTGACTGGATTAATAACATCACCAATAAATTACCTCAGAAACACACTAATGTAAAGCCTTCTACAACTATTAAACCTACTATGGTATCACGTAATTACTTTTACGTAAATCACGGTATGCCTGCTATCGTTTTTGAATTAGGAGATAACACGCCAAGAGATTTTCTTAAAGAAAAAGGAAAAGTTGCCGCCGAAGAATTAATGGACCTACTTGAAGGCCAAGATTAAATAATAACAAACCATTAAAAAAGCAAAAAGCCTCATGAATTTATCATGAGGCTTTTACATTATATATTTTTTTTACTTACTGTAATTAACTTTGTATCTCCAGTAGCTTATTCCGCCCAAAACTAAAACTCCCGCTACCAAGTAATAAATAAAAGTCGGAGTAATTACTTGTGCTCCACTAGCGTAACTATGTAGACCTACTAGGTAAAAGTTTACCCCGAAATAAGTCATCATAATACTACCAAAGGCAACAACGCTCATAAAATTAAATGTCCACTTGCCCCTTAAACCAGGTACTAATCTAGTATGTATTACAAAAGCATATATCATAATAGAAACCAATGCCCAAGTTTCTTTTGGATCCCAGCCCCAATAGCGGCCCCAGCTTTCATTTGCCCATTGACCGCCTAAAAAGTTACCAATAGTAAGCATCACAAGACCTGTGGTCAATGCCAATTCATTGATTATAGTCAATTCTTTGATGTTGATTGCCATACGTTCTTTATTTTTTTGGGTCGTTAGAATCATTAATATCAATGAAACAAGACCTAATATCATACCAACTGTCAAAGGACCATAACTACCAACAATAACGGCAACGTGTATCATTAACCAATAACTATCCAGAACAGGCTGTAAATTTGCAATAGATGGGTCAATCCAACTTTGGTGGGCAATCCATAACAACATGGCAGTTACAAATGCAGAGGCAGCAAAGGTCATATCACTTTTACGACCAAGAGCCCAACCAATACCCATAGTAGCCCAAGCAACATATAAAATACTTTCATAGGCATTACTCCAAGGGGCATGACCAGAGATATACCAACGTAATATTAACCCGGCAGTATGCCAAATAAAAAGCAGCATTATTGTACCCTTAAAGAAGTAAATAGCTACGCGCCAAATAGAACGATCCTTAAAAATCTGGAATACCAAAACAAAGAACATCAATAGACCAACTACAGCATAAAATCTATATAATCTATTGAATATGTTCAACTTATTATAAATAACCTCTGTATCTATTTTTTGTTGAGATGGTAAAACTTCACTACCGTGATTGAGCTGATTCTGTTGAAAGGCAGCCAACAATTTATCGGCAGAAGCATAATCACCACTTTGCTGAGCCTTACCAAGCGTCATTAAATAATATGGCATGGCATTCTTAACAAAATTGGAGTATAAAGAATCTCTAATTTCATACTGTCCGCCTCTATATTCTACAGCTGATATCCATTTATTGTTTTCATCATCCAATAGCGGAAATATCTTAACGATATCTTGGCCTAAAGCCTGATTTAATAGACTTAATCTAATATTGGCATCTTTAAAATCTTGTTGAAATTTATTCGGATTAGTAGTTGCTGTCGCTTCTCGTAAAAATGGCTCTAATTTATACTGGCCTTTTTTATCGAAGAAATCTGTAGCCTTTACATATTCTTGACCAGACGGAATACCAATGACTTTTCTAATACTATCATTCTGTGATTTCTTATCTAAGGCTATGAACTCTGTGTTATACCAAACCGCAGGATTCATCATCATCATTGAAAGTAATATCTGATCAGAAGTAAAGCCTAAATAAGAATCCTTTAAACTTAACTTACGAAGTAGTTCAGACGAAAAGGTGTTAATTGGCTTCATACGCCCACCTTCATCCTGTATAACCAATTTACCAAATTTATCGGCATGCTCTTTAGCTATCATACTAGCTTTGAGCAAAGAATCTATTTGTACTTTACTTGGCGCCTGTTGATGTCCTTCTTCTGGAGAATGTTGTTCTTGCGCAAATGACGAGAATGAGAAAGCCATTAAAACAGCAATTACCCCGAACATTTTTTTCTTTTTAATTTTAAGTTTATCCAAAGAATCTGCTAGATCCTGAAAACGAGTTTTTCCAAAAAACATAATCCCCATTAATCCTATATATAAAAGAAAGTATCCAATATAGGTGATCCAAGTTCCCCAAAAGTCATGGTTAACCGATAACACCGTACCTTTTTCATCGGGATCAAAACTCGATTGAAAGAAACGATACCCTTGGTGATCCAAAACATGGTTCATGAAAATATCATAATCAAAAGGCCGTTCATCTTCAATGGTAACCCTACTCATAAACGAGGCGTATCCTTTCTCTGTTCCAGGATATTTTTCGGCAATAAAATCGTTCAACTTAATACCAAAAGGCAACTCATGCACTTTAGAACCATAGCGTATAGAAAAATTGAGGCCGCCTATATTTACTTTCTCACTAAAATCAGAAGGTCCTTTACTTCCTAAAAGTTTTATCTGTTTGGTTTCCCCGTTGGCAGAAACATCAAAAACGATTGCATCTTGATCCATTTTAGTTTTCTCGGCCTCAGGTATTTCAACAATACCATAAGAACCTTGTGTAATAGAATCTGGAATTACGAATTGCATACCTGCCGTATTATATAGCGAACGTAATTGCAGTGGCTGCAGACTATCTTTTTCCAATACCCCTTTAAACTGATCTGCCATACGCATAAAATCACCTTCAAAAGGTGTTAGAATCTGGTATACAGAATCTGTTGTCATAATATTGATGGCACCATCTGTTTTATTGTTCAAGGCAAAAAGCACGTTATGTATACTGGCTACCTTACCGTCTTCTAAGTAGTGATCATGACGTTCACCATCACCGGCTTCAACAATTTTAAGAAATTTATTACCGTTGGCATCTGGCAAAAGACCTTGTTTTGCTCCTTTAATAAATTCAACATATGATATGCTAAAATCTTCACCATTAAAATCAGCATTCCAAGGTAAGTTAGATTTTATAGCTTCAGGAGTAACGATCAGGTCATCTTCCAAAATTTTTCTTCTAGCCTCTCCGTCAATTTCACCATCTACATAAACGGTTAAATAAGTTTTATCAGAATAAAAAACATTTTCCGTTTTTCCTTCTCTAATGGGCATAATACCTTCAAAACTGATATAACGTGTAACAAAGGCTCCTATAATAATCAGTACCCATGACAAATGCAATATCAATACCGGCCATTTCTCTAATCTCAATAATCGATATCTTGAAATATTACCTATAAAATTTATCACGAAGAAAACCATGATCAGCTCAAACCACCATGCATTATAAATCCAGATTCTTGCTGTTTCCGTACTATACCAACTTTCAATAAAAGTACCGAATGCCATGGCAATAGCAAAAGCGATAAATAAGATGGACATTAAACGAGTAGAAAAGATAATTTTTTTTAACATTTCCGTCATGGAAGAAAAGAGTTGATTTGCAAGTTGCAAAAATAAGCCCTTTTCATCATTTACCGATGCCTTTTACCGCTTTTAAACATCAATGAAACTGTTAATTTTAATACAACAAGACTTCTATAAACTTTGTATTTTTGCAGAATGATATCAGTTGTAATAGTTGGTACCGGAAATGTAGCTCAGAATCTTTATCATGCTTTTAAAAAGAGCTCTGAAATAAACATTAAACAGGTAATAGGCAGAAATAGGGAGCATTTAGCTTTTGTCCAAAACAAGGCGCTTATCAGTACTGATTTCTCTAATAACATCACCGCAGATGTTTACATATTAGCAGTTAGTGATGATGCTATAAGTGCCGTTGCCCAGAAGTTTAAGGGGATAGACGGAGTTTTGGCACATACATCTGGTGCAACTTCATTAGATGCTATCAAATTTGCACAACGACCAGGTATTTTTTACCCATTACAGACATTTACAATAGGTAAAATAATTTCACTTGATACTATTCCTCTTTGTTTAGAAGCAACCAACTCAAAGGACCTTAATATATTAAAAACCTTAGGCAATCAACTAAGCAAAAGTGTTTTAGAAGTTAACTCTGAACAACGAAAAACACTTCATGTAGCTGCAGTTTTTGTGAATAACTTTACCAATTATATGTACACTATGGGTTCAGAGATTTGTGCAGCGCACAACATTGATTTTTCATTACTAAAACCACTTATAAAAGAGACGGCTTCTAAATTAGATACATTAACACCTATACAAGCACAAACAGGTCCCGCAAAACGTGGAGATCAAAAAACATTACACAATCATCTACAAATTATAAAAGACAAACACCAAAGGGAACTTTATACCCTTTTAAGTAATGCAATAAAAGAAAAACATGGAAAAGAGCTATAAAGAGTATTTAAAGGACATAACCACATTTATATTTGATGTAGATGGCGTATTTACAGATGGAAGTCTTTTAGTTACCAGCAAAGGAGAGTTATTACGAAACATGAGCGTAAAAGACGGTTACGCTATAAAAGTTGCCTTGGACAAAGGATATAAGGTATGTATTATCACCGGCGGGACAAACGAAGGGGTTCGTACAAGACTAAAAGCTCTTGGAGTTACCGATATTTATATGGGCGCACATTACAAGATGGATGCTTTGGAAGAATATATGGATATTTACCATATTGAAGCTGAGAATATTCTATATATGGGCGATGACATACCAGATATTCCCCCTATGAAAGCTGTGGCATTAGCTACCTGTCCGCAGAACGCGGTTGCCGAGGTAAAAAATGTAAGTAATTACATTTCTCACATTAACGGGGGTCATGGCTGTGTACGTGATGTTATTGAACAAGTTTTAAAAGTACGAGGCGATTGGACCAGCCATTTCAGTGCTGCAAACGATTAACATATGTTGAAGAACGAATTAAAAGAGCACCATTTAATACTAGCTTCCGGTTCTCCAAGAAGGCACCAGTTTTTTAAGGAAATGGAGCTTGATTTTGAAGTAAGAGTTAAATCGGTAGACGAAGTTTACCCTACTGAACTAAAAGGAGCGGAAATATCTGATTACCTAGCAAAACTAAAGGCAGAAGTACTTATTACCGAACTTCAACCAAAGGACATTTTAATAACCTCAGATACGGTAGTATGGCATAATAACGAATCTTTAGCCAAAGCAAAGGATAGTACAGAAGCGGAAGAGATGCTCAAAAAACTATCAGGAGACTGGCATCAAGTAATTACATCTGTATGTTTTACCACAATTGAACGACAAATAGTACAACGCTCCATAACCAAAGTTAAGTTCAAAAATTTATCTATAGACGAAATCCGCCATTATATTACTAAATATAAACCATACGATAAAGCTGGTGCATATGGCATTCAAGAGTGGATAGGACTCATAGGTATTGAAAAGATCAAAGGCTCATATACCAGTGTTGTTGGTTTACCAACACAATTAGTTTATAAAACTTTATCGCAATTGGTAACATAGCATTAATAAAACCCATGACAAGCATGAGACTATTAAAATTAAACTCGGTAATTTACAGCATTTTCGCAATAGCAATACTTCTTACAAGCTGCAAAGAAAGATCTAAAAGTAATAGTAACACCATAGCCATGGGAAATACCGTTACAAATGTACCAACTCCTAAAAAGCAACTTTCACAAGAGTTCAAAGATTATTGGTACAATGGTAATGCAGAGATTACTTCTTACCATTTAGAACAAGCTAGATATGGCGAGATAAGGAAAGGTAATGCTGTAATGATATATGTTACCGAACCTTTTTTACCTGATGCTCAGGTAAAGGCAGACAATAACAACAAAAGGAACATTCCTGTTTTAAAACTGAATTCTACCAAAAATTACATTACCGGAATTTACCCCTACTCCATTATGACAAGTAGTTTTTACCCCGTACATGATAACCAACATGCACTAAAATTATCTTTTTCTTCTCAGGAGTGGTGTGGTCATGTATATGCACAGTTGAACAACAAAGATCATTTTGAAATGATGAGCAACTCCTATTTCCAATCTGAAGGTGACCAACAGTATCAATTAGACAAAGCGCATCTTGAAAATGAAATATGGAATAAAATTAGAGTCAATCCTTCAAACTTGCCAATAGGCGAAATATCAATGATCCCCTCCTTAGAATTTACACGGTTGTCTCATAAAGAATTCAAGGCTTATAAAGCAATTACCTCGTTAACAGAAGTAGATGGTATAAGAACTTATAAAATTAACTACCCACAGCTAGAGCGTACCTTAAAAATTAACTTTGAAAATAGATTTCCTTATGTAGTAGAAAGTTGGACAGACACCTACTATGATGGGTTTGGCAATAATAAAAAACTTTTAACTTCTAAAGCAACAAGAATTAACAGGATTACAACACCCTACTGGCAAAAGAATTCGAATAACGATTTATCTTTACGCGATAGTTTAGGTTTATAACAGATGAAAGAATTTATTAATGAGCATTACAATGAGCTTATTTACAGTCTTATTGTTCTTTTTGTAATCTTAGTTTTAAAGTTTTTATTTACCACTGCGGTAAAAAAAGTTAGCAAGATCAGTGATTTCAATCCTGTGCGCACCAATCTAATTATCAAGTTCATAAATATTGCATTGACCATAGTCTCTTTAGTGGCGCTAACCTTGGTCTGGAGTGTCAACTACCAAGATTTAGGTGTTATGCTATCATCTGTCTTTGCCGTAATTGGCGTAGCATTATTTGCACAATGGTCTATTTTAAGCAATATTACGGCCGGTGTAATTATTTTCTTTTCATTCCCTTTTAAAATAGGAAACACCATCCGTATTTTAGATAAAGAACTACTAGACCCTAACAACTCAGATTTAGATACATTTGTAATTGAGGACATTAGAGCTTTTCATTTGCATTTACGAAGAAGCAATGGCGAGATTTTAACTTATCCCAACAACTTAGTACTTCAAAAAGGAGTAATTCTAATTTCCACCTACCAACAAGGTGAGTTTTTAAGTTCGGAGGAAGAGAAAGAACAAAATATTTGATTTTGTTAAAGAAGTCGTAAAAACGTAAGCTTAGGTAGTAATCTTATTATATTTGAAACTACTACCAAAACCAACTTAAAATGCGATACTTATTAGGGTTATTCACCTGTAGTCTTTTTGTACTCAGCACCCTGAAAGCTCAATCTCCTAAAAATAGTTCTGCTACTGACATTTACCACGCTATTGAAAAGCTTAATTTTTTAGGCAGCGCACTTTATATAGCGGCACACCCAGATGATGAAAATACACGTTTAATATCCTATTTATCTAACAATGTTAAGGCTAGAACGGGTTACCTATCCTTAACAAGAGGTGATGGTGGGCAGAATTTAATTGGTCCAGAATTACGCGAACTATTAGGTGTATTACGAACTCAAGAGTTACTTGCAGCAAGAAGAGTTGATGGCGGAGAACAATTTTTTAGTCGCGCCAATGATTTTGGCTATTCTAAACAACCAGGCGAAACCCTTGAAATCTGGAATAAAGAAGCCATTCTTAGTGATGTTGTACGTACCATTAGAAAGTTTAAACCAGATGTAATCATCAATAGATTTGACCATAGAACCCCAGGTACAACGCATGGTCACCATACCTCTTCGGCCATGTTAAGTTTTGAAGCATTCGACTTAGCAAATAATGCAAGCGCTTTCCCTGAGCAATTATCATCAACAAATACGTGGCAACCCAAACGATTATTTTTCAATACATCTTGGTGGTTTTACGGTAGTGAAGAAAAATTTAAAGCAGCAGACAAATCTAAAATGTTGCACATGGATGTAGGCACCTACTACCCAATGCTTGGCATGTCTAACAACGAAATTGCATCATTAGCCAGTAGTCAACATCTGTGCCAAGGTTTTGGCAGACTAAGCTCTAGAGGTACAGCGGATGAATATGTTGAATTGTTAAAAGGCAGTCTACCAAACGACAAATCGAATCTTTTTGATGGTATTGACACTAGCTGGTCTAGAATTGATGGAGGAAAAGCAATTGGTGATATTCTTTATGATGTACAAGAAAATTTCAATTTCAAAAACCCTACAGTTCACATAACCAACCTATTAAAAGCTTATCAGTTACTACAGAACGTTTCTGATGAGCATTGGAAGAATTTAAAGACCGCAGAGTTAACCGCTATAATTACAGCAATATCAGGATTACATTTAGAAGCTATTACAAAAATACCGTTTTCTAATCCTGGTCTAAATGTAGATGTTCAAATACAAGCATTAAATAGAAGTGATATTACTATTGAATTAAAATCGGTATATCTTAATGAACAGAATACTACTATTGAAAGTAGTGCTTTGAACAATAATGAGCTGTTTGAAAAGAAAATTGATGTACACATTCCCTCTACTACGAATTTCACCAGTCCGTATTGGTTAATGGAAAAGGGAACTCTAGGCACATATTCTGTCAGTAATACAGACTTAATAGGTAAACCGGAAACACCCAGAGCTTTTAATGCAATATTCAATATATCTATAAATGGAATTTCCGTTCCTATTACAAAACCTATAGTGTATAAATATGCAAAACCAGATAAAGGAGAACTGTACCAACCTTTTGAAGTGGTACCTGAAGCTACCGCCAGTTTTACAGATAAGGTCCTAATTTTTGCAGACGCATTACCAAAGAGAATTCCTGTTACTATCAAGGCCCATAAAGACAATATTTCCGGGACTGTTGATTTAATATTTGGCAAAGGATGGCAAGTAGACAAAAAATCACAACCATTTTCAATTGTTAAAAAAGGAGATGAACAAACCGTTTATTTCACCTTGAGTCCGCCAGCTACAGAAAACGAAAGTAGCATCTCCCCTATCATTAAACTAAACGGAAAGGAGATTACCAAAGAGTTGGTTACTATAGCTTATGACCATGTACCTACACAAACAATATTACTACCATCAGAAACTAAGGTAGTTCGTTTAAATATTCAAAAAGCAGGCGAAAATATTGGCTACATTATGGGAGCTGGTGATGAAGTTCCTACCAGTTTAGAACAAATAGGCTATAACGTTCAACTTATAGACCCTACAACGATCACTAAAGAATCATTAAAGAAATATGATGCGGTGGTACTTGGTATACGGGCTTACAATGTTGTTGAAGAGCTTAAATTTAAACAAAAATTCATTTTAGAATATGCAAAGAATGGTGGTACAGTAATTGTTCAGTACAATACAGCTAGCAGATGGGGAGCTCAATTTGAAAATATAGCGCCTTATGCCTTAGAAATATCTAGAGATCGTGTTACCAATGAAAATTCTGAAGTAAAAATTATTGCAAAAGATAATTCGCTTGTACATTTCCCAAATGAAATTAGCCATAGTGATTTTGATGGTTGGGTTCAGGAGCGCGGGTTATATTTCCCTAACAAGTGGAGTGCAGAATTTACGCCCGTATTAGAAATGCATGATGATGGTGAAGAATCAACAAAAGGTAGCTTATTAATTGCCCCTTACGGAAAGGGAAACTATATTTATACCGGACTGAGCTTTTTTAGAGAATTACCAGTGGGTGTTCCAGGTGCATATAAATTATTCTCTAACATGTTATCTGTGGGAAAGAATAAAGTAGTAACGAAAGCCAAAATCAAAGGATGAGCAAAGAACGGGATGAAAATAAAACTTGGAAAAAAGAGTACAGTATTGTTTTGGTACTCAATCTTATTTATGTTCTTATTTTTTATTACGTAATGACTTCATTCAATTAATATGGGAGGATTAGATTGGATTATTCTTGCCGGCACACTTCTTTTTATCGTAGTATACGGAGTTTGGAAAACAAAAGGAAGCAAAAATGTAGATGACTACGTTCGTGGTGGTAATGATTCTAAGTGGTGGACCATTGGTTTATCCGTGATGGCAACCCAAGCCAGTGCAATTACATTTTTATCTACTCCCGGTCAAGCATTTCATGACGGTATGGGCTTTGTTCAGTTCTATTTTGGACTTCCCTTAGCCATGATTATCATTTGCATGGTATTTGTTCCGCTATACCATAAAATGAAGGTATACACCGCCTATGAATTTTTAGAAGGTAGATTTGACCTTAAAACCCGTTCATTGGCAGCAGTTCTATTTTTGATTCAGAGAGGGCTTGCAGCAGGAATCACCATATTTGCCCCTTCCATTATTCTATCTGCCGTACTTGGTTGGGATTTAAGGACATTAAATATTATCATAGGTACATTGGTAATCATCTATACCGTATCGGGCGGTACTAAAGCTGTCAGTGTTACCCAAAAACAGCAGATGTTCATCATTATGACAGGTATGTTCATTACCTTCTTTTTTATATTAGGTTATTTACCTTCTGATATCACCTTTAGCAAGGCTATGAAAATTGCTGGCGCAAGTAATAAACTAGAAATATTAAACTTTGATTTGGACACTTCTAGCAGATATACGTTCTGGAGTGGTATTACGGGCGGACTCTTCCTTTTCTTAGCATACTTTGGCACAGACCAAAGTCAGGTTCAACGTTATTTGTCTGGTAAATCTGTTAAAGAAAGTCAGTTAGGTCTAGTCTTCAACGCTGTTCTAAAAATACCCATGCAGTTCTTTATTCTTTTAGTAGGTGTTATGGTATTTGTATTTTACCAATACAATCCGTCACCTTTAAACTTTAATCCGTCTGCAACACAGGCCGTGATGGAATCAAGTTACGCAGAGGATTACAAATTATTACAGCAAGGGCAAGTTGCTCTAGAAGCGGAAAAAAGAATTGCACAAAATAAGTTTTCTGCTGCTTTAGAAATAAAGGAATATACTGCAGTTGAAGAAGCCAAAAAACAGATTATACGCATCAATCAAAAAGATAGCACCAATCGTATCGCTGCCAAATCATTAATTAAACAAGCAAATGATGTCGTAGAATCCAACGATAAAGATTACGTTTTTATTCACTTCATCCTAAACAATTTACCAACAGGTTTAATAGGTTTATTATTAGCGGTTATTTTATCTGCAGCCATGTCCTCAACAGCGTCAGAGTTAAATGCGTTAGGCACTATTACGGCATTAGACCTATATAAAAGAAATAGAAAAAAAGAAAACCTATCTGAAGAGCACTATGTAAAAGCTTCAAAGTTTTTTACATTAATCTGGGGAATTGTCGCCATATTAATAGCATGTGTAGCCAACCTATTTGATAATTTAATACAACTAGTAAATATCATTGGAAGTATTTTTTATGGTAATGTTTTGGGAATATTCTTGATTGCATTTTTCTTTAAATTTATTAAAGGAAACGCCGTTTTCTTTGCTGCCGTAATCACGCAAATTATCATTTGTGTTATTTACTATTATCTAATTCATATCTATCCTTCTGGTCAAGAAAAATTAGGCTATCTATGGCTTAACTTTTTTGGTGCAGCTTTGGTCATTGCCATATCCTTTATTTTTGAAGCCTTTGACCGTATGCTCAATAAACCATTAGCATCTCATTAAGAACAACCTATAACCATAAATGATACATAAAGAAATAACGTCTTATTTTAAAGAGAATTATACCAATCTACCTACTCTTATAAAAGCTCCCGGACGCATTAATTTAATTGGTGAACATACTGATTATAACGAAGGTTTAGTACTACCTGCATCTATTGAAAAAGGAATTTATTTTGCCGTATCCGGCAATGACCAAAGTAATATTCTAATTGAAACATTTTTAACACAGCCAGAGAAAATTGTTTTTCAATTAAATGGTGATCATAAAAAATTTGAGGCCTTCTGGGGCAATTATTTCAAAGCCATTATAGAAATACTTGTTGCTAGGGAATACCCGTTAAAAGGAATGGATTGTGTTTTTGGCGGTGACATACCTATAGGATCTGGGCTCTCCTCTTCTGCTGCTCTTTGTTGCGGATTTATTTATGCGATAACCAAAATATCAGGAAAAGAAATTTCAAGGGAGGATATTGCATTGATTGCACAAGAAGCTGAACACAAAATTGGACTTAATTGCGGCTTAATGGATCAATACGCTGTGCTTTTTGGTAAAAAAGGAAATGCTTTCTTTTTAGATTGCAAAGATTTAAGTCACAATTATATTCCTATCAATTTAGAAGGTTATAGCTGGGTGTTGATCAATTCTAACATCAAACATAATTTAGCAGTAGATTCTGAATACAACAAAAGACGTGTTTCTTGCGAGAACATTGTCAAACAGGTTCAAAAGTACAAACCGGAAATAACCTCTTTAAGAGAGGTAACCTTAGAAGATATTACTAAGGTAGAAGAAGACGTCAACAACATTGATGCACAACGCGCCAAATATGTCATTGAAGAGAATGATCGTGTTCGTAAAATGATGAAAGTTCTAGTAGAAGGCGATGCAAAAGCTGTTGGTGGTGTTTTAAATGAAGGGCATTGGGCAATGTCCAAACAATATGAAATTACCACAAGCGAATTAGACGCTTTAGTAAAAATTGGCGAAAGCCTAGATGGGGTATTAGGATCTAGAATGATGGGTGGCGGCTTTGGTGGTTGCACCATTAACCTTATGAAAACAGATAAGCTAGATACTAGTATAAAATCCGTGCTAGAACAGTATAAAGAACAAACTACTATTGATGCAGAATACTACCATCTAGCAATTGATGATGGTGTAAAGGTATTTGAATAAATCTTAAACTTAGTTCCATAAAAAAAGTCCGTGTTTTTCAACACGGACTTTTTGGTTTTATAAGATAGCTTTTATTTAGAACTCCATTCTTTAATAGAATCATTGTTCATTTTAATATAATCATTATTACCGGCTGCAGTTGCACCCGTTAATGATTTTTTAGCCGCTTCAATTGCTCCTTTTTTATCACCTGCTTTTGCTAGGATCAAAGATTGTTGTCTTAGTTGCCAAAACGCTGGTTTTTCAATCATAGACATTGCTTTGTCCATCCATTTTTTAGCTTTTTTAATATCTTTTCCTTCGCTAGAATAATAAACGGCCGCAGCATAGTAGTCTTCAGCAGAAGGACCGTTCAAAACTTTATCAATACTATTCATTACCGTAGCATCAGTACCAACTGTGAAAGGAATTGCCACGTACGTATTTTCCCAAATAATACCAATGTTAGCGCCATTACTTTTTACATCATCAAAAGTGATTGTAAAAGTCTCAACAGGCATTTCAATATTGTAAACAGGTACAGATAATTGGGCAACTACCTTGCTATCTTCCCAATTTCTTGGTGTACCTCCACCAACAGTATCCGCATAGATAAAAACCTCCCAATTAGAAGCTCCTGGCTTACTTAATATGGAGTATGTTCCCGCTTTTACTTCTTTACCACCTATAGTAACATCAGCATCAAAAGTTACTAAAGTGTATCCGTTTGCTCCTGTTCTCCATAATTTATCAAAAGGAACTAGGTTGCCAAATACTTGTCTACCTCTCATTGAAGGTCTAGAGTAGTCAATGCTTACCTCGGTTAAACCAACGGTCTGCATTATTTTTGCTGCAGGACTAGGTGCAGGTGTATTTATTTGTGCCTCAACAGTTAAGGAAGCTACAATTGCCAATAAAAAGAGTACTACTTTATTCATGATTGTTTAACTGATTAGTTATTGACAGCAAAATTACTTATAAAGGAGAGGTCAAAATGTTAACAATTTCTTAAATACTAGTAAACGGCAAAAGAAGTAGCAATGACACCATCTTCTAAAAACAAGGCTAGGTAATAAATGGAAGATTTCAAATGATGAGAAATAATACCCTTCTTCTCAATATCCCCGGTATTTTGCCAAACCTCTTTCCCTGATACATCATAAATAACTTGCCCAAAAACTGTTTTATCCGTAGCTATAGAGTAATAATAACGGCTAGTAGTAAGATCTCTAAATATTATTAGTGTATCATCTTGAGCGGCATTTCCTGGGGTTTCAGGTAGTAACGAACCATCAGGGTTTTCAGGAATTTCTGGATTCTCAGGCGTTTCTGTTTCCTCTGGATTTTCTGGATGCTCAGGTTCTTCGGGAGCTTCTGGCTCTTCCGTCTCCACATAAGGGATTTGGAAAGAAAATAAACGTGATGCAGATTCAATGGTTGGCGTTTGCCTAGCATAATATTCAGATGAAAAGAAATAACTTTCTGATCCTGTTTGGGTTATTCCTTCCGCTTGAATAAAATTGAGTCCTAAAGATCGTTGCTTATACCCCTCAAAAACAGCGTTGAAATTGAAATGTTCTACCATCCCCACAAACGGACTCAAAATAGAGGAATACCCAATAACCACTAATCTATTTGATTCCGTATCATAAGACGCATCGGTTATTAAACCAACATCATTAATTGCCCCTACTCTACTGGCTACATGTGTTCCTGGAAATTTAGAAAACTCATAAGCTACCGACCCAAACGATTGCCATTGTTTTGTCAAGACTACTATCTTATCATCTATAACAAAAAATGCTTCTGCGTCCCAATCGCTATTTCCAGTATTTTCAAAATCCTGTTGATCTTCATAAGAGAAATTAATAGTTTCAGCAGATACGGAATTAGAACTTACATATGCTTCTTTTAAAATTCTATGTACCGCCAAATCTGTTCTAATACCTACATTATTGCCAAAATCACCTATATAAATATAATCTTCATCTTGTGCTATCGCTTCCCAATCTATATTATTAATATTATGAATTGTAACCCTTCGTTGAATAGCTAGTGTTAGCGTATCTAACTCATATAAAATGGCTTCGTTACCAGAATCATTATGGGTTATTAAATTCCCATTAAAATAAAGCAAGCCTGAAGTTTCAAAAACAGCACTAGGCAATTCCCCAATAGTTTGCACATTCTCTTGAGCAGCTAAAATTGCTGTGTAAAAGAATAGCATTATAAAGCCAAACTGTTGAGTAAAAATTTTCATCATTATAAAATAAGCCAAAATATAGTTAATGAACTGTATTTTAGCGACCTAAATTTAATTTAATCGATAAAGTTAATTTTTAAATCCATAAAAAGGCATATTAAAATTTGTTTAACTATTTTTGACTTATGTTAGACATTTATTTGGTCTTGAAATTTCAATGTTGCATTTATGAAACTATATCAATTACATTCTAAACAAGCCTTACCAATTACTAAAGAAGTAGCGTGGAAATTTTTATCAGACCCTGCTAATTTAAAGGTGATTACTCCTGATCATATGGGTTTTAATATACTTGATGGTGCAGATAGAGACATGTTTCCTGGTCAAATTATACAATATAAAGTTTCTCCTTTCCCTGGGTATACCACCAAATGGGTAACTGAAATAACACATGTAAATCAAGGTAATTACTTTGTTGATGAGCAAAGATTTGGTCCTTATGCACTTTGGCACCACAAGCACTTTATCAATGAAATTGATGAAGGTGTAATTATGGAAGATATTATAGATTACAAAATTCCATTAGGACTTTTAGGTCAATTAGCACATCCTATCATCGTAAAAAAACAGTTGATTGAAATATTTAAGTTCAGAGAAGACAAACTGAAAGAGCTCTTCGGCACTATAAATTCCATCCCTAATGAACTTCAACTAAAATCTTTTTAAATGAAAAATATATTATTAATTGGAGGGTCTCATGGTATTGGACTTTCAATGGTTAAAGAATTACAAGAAACGCATAATGTATTTGTTGCATCACGAACAGATGAACAATTGCAGCACGAAAACATAACTCATATCGAATTCGATGTAACTAAAGACGAACTAGATATTTCTCAACTACCCGAAAAACTTGACGGATTTGTATATTGCCCTGGTAGTATAAATCTCAAACCGTTTAAAATGATGTCTTTAGATACCATAAAAGAAGACATGGAACTTAATTTCTTTTCCATGGTGAAAGTGGTCAAAGAAGTAATTTCAAAAATGAACGAGGGTTCAAGCATGGTCTTTTTTAGTACTATTGCCGTAAATACGGGCATGCCGTTTCATACCAGTGTTTCTGCAGCCAAAGGGGCAATTGAGGGTTTTGCCAAGTCTTTAGCAGCAGAGTACGCCCCTAAAGTTAGAGTTAATGTTGTAGCGCCATCTTTGGTGGATACCCAATTAGCTAAAAGACTTTTAAATAACGATAAAAAACGTGATATGATGAGTGAGCGCCACCCCTTAAAAAGAGTTGGTAATCCTGAAGATATTGCCAATGCGGCAGTTTTTCTTTTAAGTGATAAAAGCACATGGGTAACCGGACAAATTATAGGCGTAGATGGCGGACTATCAACTTTAAACATTAACTAAATGCTAAAAAAAGTAGCTATATTTTGGTTTAGAAGAGATTTAAGATTAGACGATAATGTTGGTTTTCTTGAAGCCTTAAAAGGAGATTATCCTGTACTGCCTATTTTCATTTTTGATGAAGAAATTCTTTCCAAATTACCGAAAGATGATGCAAGGATCACTTTTATACATGAAACATTACAGAGCATGCGAAATCAGCTACAGGAAGAGCGTGATAGCTCACTAGCAATGTTTCATGGTAAACCTATAGATATACTAAAAAATCTTATAGAAGATTACCAAGTCATGTGCGTTTATACTAACAGAGACTATGAACCATATGCCAAGGAGCGTGATAAAAAAATATCTGACTTTTTATCTGAAAATGATATTACTTTCAAAACCTTTAAAGATCAAGTGATATTTGAAAAGTCAGAAATAGTAAAAGGAGATGGCGACCCATATGTGGTATATACGCCCTATAAAAATAAGTGGCAAGAGCATTTTAACGCCGATAGAGATCTAGAGATTCACTACACGAATCAACATTTATCTAACTTGATTAAAAACTCACGTTTACCAAACGTATCACTAAGCGACATCGGTTTTGTGAAATCTAAAATAGAGGTTCCAGCATATAATGTAACCCCTACCCTAATTGATAATTACGAAGACACCCGTAATTTCCCTGCCAAAGAAAGCGGTACCTCACGACTAGGTCCACATTTACGTTTTGGAACAGTATCTGTGCGTAAAATGATGAAAAAAGCCATTGCGGAAGACAATAAGGTTTTTTGGAGCGAGCTGATTTGGCGCGAATTTTTCATGACCATTTTGTATCATTTTCCCCGTACAGTTGATAATGCTTTTAGAGCAAAATATGACCGTATAGAATGGCGTAATAATGAAGATGAATTTGAAAAATGGAAAAATGGAGAAACAGGATATCTTTTAGTAGATGCCGGTATGCGTCAATTAAACGAAACCGGATACATGCATAATAGGGTTCGTATGTTGGTGGCTAGTTTTCTATGCAAACACCTATTAATAGATTGGCGCTGGGGAGAAACCTATTTTGCTGAAAAGTTATTGGATTATGAAATGAGCTCTAATATTGGTAATTGGCAATGGGCGGCTGGCAGTGGCGTAGACGCAGCTCCTTACTTTAGAATATTCAACCCTATGACCCAAGTAGATAAATTCGACAAGAATAAGGTATATATTAAAAAATGGATTCCTGAATACGGCACAGATAAGTATCCAGAAAAAATGGTAGACCATAAAATGGCTAGAGAAAGATGTTTAGAAACGTATAAGGCTGCGGTCAGCTAAATTATTTCGCCAATTAAAGATGCAGTTCCTATGAGGCAACCACCTTTCGTCTAAGCATATTTACCTATAGTTACGCATTTTTTGTTGGTGAAAATATGGTTTAGCAACTTTTTAAACTTTGCAAAATAGGATCCATAATTTGCCTTAAAGGCTCCGCCGAAATGACACTTGACTTCATAACGGTATCCTTAGGAACTCCAAAGGTTAGAATAACTTGAAATTTTTCACCTCGTCTCTATCCTAATTTTATTTCCATAATGGAGATTTTAGTACTTTCCTTGGCTAAAATTGAGTGTATCTAGAGATATCCCAAATCCATATCAACCCATACTTTTTATTTTCAAAGTATTTCCTTTACTCCCATCGCTACATTCATAATATTATTTACTCCGGATACCTAAGCCTTGGACACCCTATATATTAGCATTCCAGTAATAGAACAACAAACCCCATTAAAAAAAAGTAACGACCAAAACCCCATAATGTTCATATTCTAATTAGTTCCTTGTGTAAAACCATTTACAATTAATAACTGCTTAGAAATATAAAACATTGCTACTGTAAATAGAGGTTGTCCATTTTTTAAGGATATAAATTCTAAAAGCTAAATAACCATATCTTTCTCATAGTCAGCACTATTTAATCTTCATGAATTAAAGCGCATAATTTGGTATATTTACTAATGCTTTAATATCAGGTAGTTAACACTATCATGAATTGGAGTTGAAAATAACCAAAACTACTATAATGAAAAAAACCATTTTAACGGCTCTATGCTTTTGCATGAGCATATCCCTTTTTGCTCAGAAAATGAGTAAGGACAAAAACATGATTATTGCTTCTGTTGAACAACATAAAGAAGAACTTATTAAAATCAGTGATTCTATTTGGGCTTTAGCCGAAACCGCTTTTGACGAAACAGAATCCTCAAGAATTTTAGCAGATTATGCCGAGAAAAACGGAATGACCGTAACAAGAGGTGTAGCAAATATACCAACAGCATTCACAGCGACCTATGGCTCAGGAAGTCCGGTAATAAGTATTTTAGGTGAATTTGATGCACTACCGGGAATTTCGCAAAAAACATCTCCAGTAAAAGAACCATTTAAAGAAGGTGCTGCCGGTCATGGTTGTGGTCATAACATGTTTGGTACAGCCAGTTTGGGTTCTGCCATTGCTATTAAAGAATTGATGGATACCGGAAAAATTAAAGGTACCGTGAAGTTCTTAGGTACACCGGCCGAAGAAAAATATTTTGCAAAAGTATGGATGGTAAAAGCCGGACTTTGGGATGATGTAGATGTCAATATAAGCTGGCACCCATCTGCAGACATTGAAGCCGATGTACAAAGTGGATTATCACTAATAGATTTCGTAGTAGAATTTTATGGTCAGGCTGCACATGCCTCTATGGATCCATGGAACGGCCGTAGCGCATCAGATGCATTAGAATTGTACACTACCGGAATCAATTATTACAGAGAGCATATTTTACCGTCTTCAAGAATACATTACCATATACAAGATGGCGGTCAAGTTGTAAATGTGGTACCAGATTATGCTAAACTTTGGGTACGTGTTAGAGATCCTAAAAGGTCTAAAATGTTACCAACATACGAGCGCGTAAAAGCCATGGCAGAAGGTGCTGCAATTATGGCGAATGTAGAATATAAAATCTCGTTAGTTTCGGGTATTTATGAAACATTGGTAAATCGTTCGGGTGGAGAAATTATGCAGAACAATCTAGAATTATTAGGTCCTATCACCTATACCGAGGAAGAAACAGTATTCGGTAAAGCCATACAGAAAGCTACGGGAAAACCAGAGGTTGGCTTTGATGGTACTGTTCACCCACTAAGAGAAACACTTGAAAATCCAGGTGGTGGTTCTACTGATGTAGGCGATGTTAGCTGGAATGTACCTAACATTAATTTAGGGGTTTCCGTGGCACCAACAGGCACACCTTGGCATTCATGGGCAGTTGTTGCCTGCGGCGGGATGTCTATTGGTCACAAAGGAATGATATACGCATCTAAAGCCATGGGAATGACCATGCTAGATTTGTTTCAAAATCCGAAGTTGGTGAGCAAGGTCAAAGAAGAATTTAAAACACGTAAAGGTGATGAAATTTATGAACCCATGATCGATGGACCACCACCATTAGATGGAAAGTAACACACTACTATAAAGAAGCTATCTTAACAGATAGCTTCTTGCATTTTTAGTACTAAGAACTATCAAACTTAAACAACCATAAAAAAATTATTAACATGTATTATTTTAAATAAACTTTTTCAACTGATCAAGTAAAGAAAATCCAGTTGCTCTAAGGACAATCGGAGTACGACAGATATATTTAAAAGCCCCAGAAAACAATTGGGTTGAAATTAACAATGAGGCTCATTAATTCTATGTAATTTGTTAAGTATGAGCAACGAGATAAAACAGATTTTTCAATTAAGTTTTCCCTGGCAAACGCAAGATCCTTTTTTATTCTGCGTTTACCATTTAGACCACTACCCAAAAGGAAATGGTGAACTAGGTCCGTTAGATTCTTTAGAAGGAAGAAATCTAGGTAATGATTTCCAAATTAAGAACGGATATAGAATGTACCACGGCACTACGGTGCCCGGGTTCCCAGCACATCCACATCGCGGATTTGAAACTATTACCGTGGCAAATAAAGGGTTTTGTGATCATTCAGATTCTCTAGGTGCCGCAGGTCGTTTTGGAGAAGGAGATGTACAATGGATGACCGCCGGCAGTGGCGTTCAGCATGCAGAAATGTTTCCTCTTATTCATACAGATAAAGAAAACACACTAGAGCTATTTCAAATTTGGTTGAATCTACCTTCAAAAAGTAAATTCGTAGACCCTCATTTTAAAATGCTATGGCATGAAGATATACCAATACTGAAATTAAAACAATCATCTGTAAAAATAATTGCCGGTAGTTTCAACGATCAACAAGCTATAGCACCAGCTCCAGATTCATGGGCTGCTGCTGAAGATAACAATGTAGCCGTCTGGAATATAAAAATTGCACCTAAAGGCGCCATAACCTTACCAAAAGCAAATGAAGGGACTACCCGAACCATTTATTTCTATGATGGTAATACCATTGAAGTTCTGGGCAAATCAATATCTCTTAATCATGGTATTGAGGTAGAGGCTACTTCAGAAATAGTAATTAAGGCTATTGATAAAGCTGCAAGTATTCTTGTGTTACAAGGCAAACCCATTAATGAGCCAGTGGCTAAATACGGACCGTTTGTTATGAATAACGATCAAGAATTACAAAATGCCATGAATGAATTTAGAACTACGCAGTTTGGCGGTTGGCCGTGGAGGCACCCTGATCATGTACATGAAATAAACCAAGGACGTTTTGCCAAATATCCTGATGGCACAGTTATAGAAAAGTAATTTCTAAATAGTATAAACGTAAAAACTCCATAATTAGGTCTAAAACCTGATTATGGAGTTTTATATTAGATATAAGTAAAAACCTATATCCTAACAATTTTAGCACCTATAGCACGTAATCTTTCATCTATATTTTCGTAACCACGGTCTATCTGTTCAATATTATGAATTGTTGAAGTCCCTTTTGCCGATAAAGCAGCAATTAATAAAGAAACACCCGCTCTAATATCTGGAGAGGTCATTGTAGTAGCTTTTAATGTAGACTGAAAATCATGACCAATTACCGTAGCTCTATGGGGATCACAAAGAATAATCTTTGCTCCCATATCTAA
This sequence comes from Maribacter ulvicola, assembly GCF_900155985.1. Taxonomy (GTDB): domain Bacteria; phylum Bacteroidota; class Bacteroidia; order Flavobacteriales; family Flavobacteriaceae; genus Maribacter; species Maribacter ulvicola. Next base: position 33,364 of record NZ_FTMA01000007.1, on the reverse strand, counting down.
TAATTTATCTACGAAGAACAAGCGGCTTTCAAACATTTTTTGATGAATTAAAACTTCTCCTCTAGCTTGTATGGCTACCACTAAAATGATACTCAATAAATCAGGAGTCAATCCTGGCCACGGTGCATCTGCAATGGTTAAAATAGAACCATCAATATAGTTTTGTATTTCATATCCGTCTTTATGGGCAGGAATATAAATATCGTCTCCTTTTCTTTCTAGCGTAATACCTAGTTTACCAAATACAGTGGGTATTTGACCTAAATCATCCCAACTAACATCTTTAATAGTCAATTCACTTTTAGTCATTGCAGCTAAACCGATCCAGCTACCTATCTCTATCATATCTGGTAACATACGGTGATCTGTACCTCCTAATTTTTCAACTCCGTCAATAACTAAAAGATTAGAACCAACACCAGATATTTTGGCGCCCATTCTATTTAGCATTTTACATAGCTGCTGTAAATAAGGCTCACATGCCGCATTGTAAATTGTTGTTTGTCCTTCTGCCAAGACAGCTGCCATAACAATGTTAGCGGTTCCGGTTACAGAAGCTTCGTCCAATAACATATAAGTTCCTTTCAACTTATCTGCTTCTACGCCATAGAAGTATTCCTCTTTATTATAGCGAAATTGAGCTCCAAGTTTAATAAACCCTTCAAAATGTGTATCTAAACGTCTACGACCAATTTTATCACCACCAGGCTTAGGGATATAACCTTTACCAAAACGTGCCAATAACGGTCCAACTAACATAATAGAACCTCTTAAGCCTCTACCATCTTGTTTAAACTGATCGGATTGCAAATATTCTAGGTTAACGTCATCTGCCTTAAAAGTATAAGACCCTTTCCCTTTCTTTTGAATTTTTACGCCAAGATCCTCTAAAAGAGCTATGAGTTTATTTACATCAACAATGTCCGGAATATTGTTGATCGTTACTTTTTCATCTGTAAGTAGTACTGCGCAAAGTATTTGTAGAGCTTCGTTCTTTGCTCCTTGAGGTGTTATTTCACCAGTTAACTGATGCCCTCCTTCAATTTTGAATGTCCCCATCTAGAGAAGTGGAAATTTAATAGCGTTTTTTACCGCGGTTATTATTATTTCTTTGATTTTTCTTTCCTGAATTATTGGAACGAGGAGATTTTGCAACTCTGTTCTTAAGGAATTGTCCGCTGTCCGTCAAACTTTCGCCTTCCGCAGCAAGATCAATACGACCATCGCTTAGTTCAAATAAATGTTTAAATATAGCTTTATCATCAACTACGTCTTTATTCCAATTCAAGTAACATTTTTTCATGTGATTGGCAATCGCATATTCCAAACCAGAACGCTTATCACCTTTCTCCCACTCTACCGCAACATCGATCATACGTTTAATATTGTTTCCATAAAAACGATATTTAGGAAAATTTTGCGGATACTCTAATGGCTCAGGTCTTTTTCTTAATACCTCTTTAGAGGTAATTGGAAAAGGGGAATCTACATCCAACTTAAAATCGGACATAATGAACAACTGATCCCACAATTTGTGCTGAAAATCTGGCACATCGCGCAAATGGGGCTGTATGTTTCCCATGACGCTAATGATTGCTTGCGCCACTTTATTTCTTTCTTCACGGTCTTCAATTGATATTGCATGGTTCACCATTTTTTGAAAATGACGACCATATTCAGGTATAATCAAATGCTCACGCTCCGTATTATATTCTAGGTTTTCTACTAATTGCAAATTGAAAATTTTAGCTTAATGTATTTGAGAAGTATTCTTATAACGATGCCAAAATAAGAAAATTATGGATGAAATGCTATTTTACAGGGATATTACGCCCTCTAATTTACCTACTTCTTTATATTTTTCTATTACCGCGTCTGGGTTCTTCAAGTTTACTGTTATAGAAACACTGGTATATTTACCATTTTTAGATTTTTTTAAATTGATTACCGCTCCCGTATTATCGAAAATGGTATTTATTTTATCAATCTTATCCGATGCGGTCTCCACTATAAACTTATACAGATAGTCAGAAGGCCACTTTGATGTTTCTGATAGTTGCTCGTGTAATTTTTTATAAAATTCTTCAGGGTTATTCTCGTCCATTACTAGTATTTTATGCAAAGATAAGTGTAAAGTGCCAGTTTTTTAATACTGTTGATTATTGTACTTTTGCTTTTATAAATTAAGAGTTTGAAAAGCAAGAGAATTGTTGTAACAGGAGGTCCGGGAACAGGCAAAACAGTATTGATATCCTCTCTAGAAGAAAATGGCTACTATTGCTTTCACGAAGTAATAAGAACCATGACATTAGATGCTTTGGGAGATATAGCTTTAGATGACCAATTAATTAATCCCATTGATTTTGTTAAAGATGCTAAAAGTTTTAATGATGAATTGATCAATGCTCGTCTACAACATTTCATTAACGGTAATAAAATAGAAAAAGATCATTTGTTCTATGATCGTGGCTTGCCAGATGTAATTGCCTATATGGACTATTTTGGTCAGTCCTCTGAGCAATATTATGCTGATTTATGCCTAGAACACAGGTATGACGAGGTATTGATTTTACCACCATGGAAAGAAATCTATGTTCAGGACAACGAACGAATGGAAAATTTTGAACAAGCTTGTGGAATTCACGAAAAGCTTGAACAAACGTATATTAACCTTGGGTATACACCAATAGAAGTACCTTTTGGCACTATTGAAAATCGTATGCAATTTGTAGTAGATTTTATAAATAAAACGGGTGAATAACACACCAAAAGAAATCTTATCTAAATATTGGGGCTTTGACAGCTTTAGAGGCTCTCAAGAAGAAATCATCAACGCCATATCCAACGGTCAAGATGTTCTAGGTCTACTACCTACAGGAGGTGGTAAATCTTTGTGTTTTCAAGTACCAGGATTAATGAAAGAAGGTATTTGCATTGTTATTTCCCCATTGATCGCACTAATTGAAAATCAGGTAGACAACCTTCAAAAACTTGGCATTAAAGCCATTGGACTAAGAGGCGGACTCAAATTTACCGAGGTAGATAAGTTGTTGGACAATTGTATTTACGGTAATTATAAATTCTTGTACTTATCACCAGAACGTTTACAACAAGAGCTGGTTCAAGAACGCATAAAGGCAATGAACGTATCTATGTTCGTTATTGATGAGGCACATTGTATTTCGCAATGGGGTCACGATTTTAGACCTGCATATTTAAGTTGCTCCATATTGCGAGAACTACACCCCGCCCCACCTATAGTAGCACTGACGGCCACGGCCACAAAAAGAGTTAGTGATGATATCATTACATCATTGGAGCTCACCTATCCTTTTGTCGTAAAAGACTCTTTCTTTAGAAAAAATATTGGTTTTGGAGTCCTATTGACCGAAGATAAGAATGGCCGTTTAAAACAATACTGTCAACAAATAGAACATAGTGCTATAGTATATGTTAGAAGTAGACGAAAAGCAGAAGAACTATCAAAGTTCCTTGTTCAAAATAATATAAAGGCAACGTTCTATCATGGCGGTGTAGATCAAAAAAAGAAGACCGAACGCCTAAATCTTTGGTTAGAGGATAAAATTCAAATTATGGTTGCCACCAATGCCTTTGGTATGGGTATAGACAAGCCAGATGTGGAGTTGGTGGTTCACTTTCAAATACCGGATAGTCTAGAGAATTACTTTCAAGAAGCCGGTAGGGCCGGTAGAAACGGAAATTTTGCCAAAGCAATTTTACTTACCAATACTACAGATAAGGTATTGGTCAAAAAACAGTTCATTGAGATTTTACCGGATGTAGCCTATGTAAAAATGATCTACCGAAAGTTAAACACATTTTTTCAAATAGGATACGGTGAGTTCACAGAGGCTACGTACTATCTTAACTTTAATGAATTTTGTAACATCTATAAACTGAATACATTTTTAACATACAATGCATTACAGCTATTAGATAGAAATTCAGTGATATCATTGTCTGAAAATTTCTCTAAAAAAATCACCATAAAGTTTATTACAGATAAAGATACTTTATATAGATATATAGATCAAAACACTAAACTTGCCAACTTTATTAAGGTTGTATTACGAACCTATGGCGGTCTCTTTGAGTATGACACCCAAATAAATACGTATCTATTATCCAAAAAAACATCAATATCAGAATCATTGATACATCAAAATTTTGAACAGTTGGCAAAAGGTGAAATTATAGCATATACCAGTGCATCAAGTGATTTAGAAATGCTGTTTTTAGTTCCCAGGGATGATGACCGTACCATAAACATGTTCGCAAAAAATATAGAAGAACAAAACCAACTTAAAATTGATAAAGTAACCAAGATGCTGAATTTCATTGAAACTGACACTATCTGCAGAAGTATTCAGTTATTGGAATATTTTGGAGAAGTTCAAGAAAAGGAATGTGGTATATGTGATGTTTGCATCAGTCATAAAACCGGCAATAATGATATCGTTCACGCCAAAATAAAGATCATTCAAATATTAAAAGGACAAACGGCAAATTCTAGAGAATTACAAAAACACCTGAATATCTCACAAAAAATAGTAATTGCCGCGTTACAAGAACTACTAGAAGATAACATTATATCATTAAACACAATAAACGAATACCAACTATTATAATATGGAAGCATTGAGAATTGTATTTATGGGAACTCCAGATTTTGCCGTGGGCATCTTGGATACGCTGGTAAAAAAGGAATATAATATAGTTGGTGTCATCACAGCACCAGACAGACCTGCAGGAAGAGGCAGAAAGCTAAATGAGTCTGCAGTAAAAAAATTTGCAGTAAAGAACGACCTTAAAGTATTACAGCCTACTAATTTAAAAGATCCGGATTTTTTAGCAACCCTAAAATCTTTAAATGCCAACTTACAAATAGTAGTAGCCTTTAGAATGCTACCAAAGCTTGTTTGGGATATGCCAAAATACGGAACCTTTAACCTGCATGCATCACTATTGCCACAATACAGAGGTGCAGCACCAATTAATTGGGCAATTATTAATGGGGAAACTACAACAGGGGTGACCACATTCTTTATTGATGAAAAGATTGACACCGGTGCCATTATATTGCAAGATCAAGCAACCATTGAAAAAACAGATAATGCAGAAGACTTACATGACAGGTTAATGCATTTAGGCGCAGAAACCGTGGTAAAAACAGTTGCACGTATAGAAGAAGGAAATTTTGAAACAACCAAACAATCAGATTCAGCTGATTTAAAAGATGCCCATAAACTTTTTAAAGAAACCTGTGAAATAGATTGGAGTGCACCGGCAGAAGATATATACAATTTTATAAGAGGCTTAAGTCCGTACCCTGCAGCTTGGACTACACTTTACAATGGAGACCAAACGATAATTGCAAAAATTTACAAAGCGAATATAGAAGCCGCAAACCACAATATGCCGTATGGATCTTTGATTTCCACAAAAAAGGAGATGAAAGTTGCCGTACAGGGCGGGTACTTAAATCTCGATGAAATACAACTACAAGGCAAGAAAAGAATGCTTGTAAGAGATCTACTGAATGGCCTTAATTTGAAAGAAAATGCAAAAATGGGGTGAGACCCCGTGTTTATTGGGCTGCGACAAACGTAAAAAAAAACCTACTTTATTAACAAACACGCTGAGTTATCAACAAAACATGGTATTTCCCCCTGTTTTACTTGCGTTGCTCAGAAATCCATATAAATTTGTTAGTAGGTATAAATTATTTAATCACAATTAATTATCAAATTATGAACAAAACAGAATTGATCGATGCAATGGCAGCTGACGCTGGCATCACAAAAGCTGCGGCTAAAAAGTCATTGGAATCTTTCTTGGGAAATGTTGAAAATTCTCTTAAAAAAGGAGATAGAATTTCTTTAGTAGGTTTCGGTTCTTGGTCCGTATCTAAAAGAAATGCAAGAGAAGGTAGAAATCCATCAACTGGAAAAACTATCCAAATTGCTGCTAAAAATGTAGTTAAGTTTAAAGCAGGTGCTGATTTAAGCAAAGCTGTAAACTAATTTTACACTGATAAATGTATTAAAAGCGCCTTAATAGGTGCTTTTTTTGTTTGTATGTTTTTGGTTTTAAGAGGATTTGTCTTACTTTAGGTAGATAATCATACTAAATTTATGATCGCATTAAAGCCAACCAAAGGAAAATTACTAATTGCAGAACCTTCACTAACCGGTGATGTTTCTTTCAATAGGTCCGTTGTATTGTTAGCAGAACACAGTACTGAAGGTTCTGTTGGTTTTATTTTAAATAAGCCATTAGAATACCTAATTAACGAATTGATTACGGATATTGAAATACCTTTTCAGGTATACAATGGTGGACCAGTAGAACAAGACAATCTATACTTTATTCATAAAGTACCTCATTTAATAGCTAATAGCGTTGAAATTTCTGATGGTATCTATTGGGGCGGAGATTTTGAAACTACCGTAGAACTCATCAATAAAGAAATTATATCTGAAGACGATATTAGATTTTTTCTAGGTTATTCCGGTTGGTCTTCATTACAATTAGATGAAGAACTTACTTCTAAATCATGGATCGTTGTTGAAAATGAACACGAAAGCAGAATCATTCAAAAGGCGGCAAAAGCCATTTGGAAAGAAAATATGATCCAGCTAGGCGGCGACTACCTTTTATGGTCCAATGCACCTGAAAACCCAAGTTTAAACTGACATACTAGCTTAAAGACATTCTGGCCGCAGCATTTAATTTACCGATCAGGTTTTTGGCAGTAGTGTTCACAAAATCTTTTTTTCTATATTTTGTTACAGATACAATACCTTCAATATTATTTACTAGGAACAATTCATCTGCTTTTTGAAGCTCAAAAGGCGAAATACTTTCTTCAAGAACATCAAAATCATTAAGTTTAGATACCAAATCTATAAGTTTTTTTCTTAGAATACCGTGCACACAGCCATCTGATACTGGTGCTGTCTTGATTTGATTCCCTTTTACTACAAACAAATTGCCATTTAAGGACTCTATGACCTGCTTTTTCTCGTTCAGCAGCAAACAATCTTGATAATCATTTTCTTGAGCATAGACAGCTCCTACGACATTCAATATTTTATTATTGGTATCTAAATTGGAGAGCATACTAGAATTCTTATAGAAATCTTTAAAAAGCTCTACTTCATATGCGCCCTCATTTAAAATAAAAAAAGGATTGGTAAGCGTTTTACCAGTGATTAAATATGAAATACTATGATCAGAAATAGAAAAGTTGTTCTGGCTATTCCTAAAAACCGTAAACTTTATATGTTTGGCTTCTTTTAATCCATTTTCCGAGATACTTTTAAGAATTTCCTGTTCCATAAACTCCATCGTAAAGTACATGGGTATCTCCATTCTAAGAATTCTCATAGAAGACATTAAACGCAAGTAATGGTCTTCTAAAAAAATAATATCTCCGTTTAAAACGCGAAGCTCTTCAAAAACGGCATCGCCAAGGTGTATTCCCCTATTATTTTCGTTTAAAAAAGAAGTGTTATCGTCAAGAAGTTCACCATTAAAATTGAACATAAAAAAAGCCTTAAAAAATTAAGGCTCAAAGATACTGTAAATAAGGCTATTTTTAAGATGATCCCAACACCTGTTTTAAATCTGACACTTGGTTGGACCAAAGCATTTTAGACTCATCAATTTCGTCCTCTTCTGCATAATCGGTAATAAATAACGAAACATCTTTAGTAATTTCGTCTACTATTATTTTCATTTCAAAGAAACTGTCATCATCAGCTTCCTCCCAGGCGAAGCGAACAAACTCATCTGTTTTTCTTTTCAACAATTTAGCTTCCTCTTCAGCTCCGTCCCATATAAATGTAAACCTTTCACCTCTAGAATTCACATTGTCCGCAAACCATTCTGACAGTCCAGATGGGGTTGCCAGGTATTGATATAACATCTGTGGTGAAGACTGAATTACAAACTCTATTTCAAATTTTATTTTATCGCTCATGTTCATGCTACTTAATTACGAGCAATATATATATTTCTATATGATAAAAAAATAAAAGGCCATTATTATTTTTTTAATCAACTTTTGTTGAAGAACTAATAAATTACCACTATATTTGCAGCCGTTTAAAAATAATATGGCGAGGTAGCTCAGTTGGTTAGAGCGTCGGATTCATAACCCGGAGGTCGGGGGATCGTGCCCCCCTCTCGCTACAATAAGCAAAGGCACAGCAACGGTTTAACGAAAGTTAGACCGTTTTTTTTATGCCAAATTTTATTTCATTATCGTTAATATTTCCACATAAAATATTTCTGAAACTAATTTATTCTACAAATGAATTTTTCTTATACGTATGAAGGGGTACATATGTATCTACCATATGCTCAGTAATTTCTTTTAAGGTTTTTCCGTTAATGGGGTGCTTCCCGGGTGCAGTATAATATTCCATCTTACCTCCAGACTTATAATACCATATCAATGGCATCTGAGTAGTTTCATCAAAAAAATCTGTAATTAAATCAACCTCAACTTTTCTAAAATTCCGTAACCTTACTTCATCTAATGGAATTATGCTTTCATTAGTTCCTGCCACACACGCTACCTTTTCAAAATGATCAGTTTTCCACGTCATACACAAGGTCTCCTTATGCTTTTCACTTAACCCAAGAATTAATCCAACAACCACTATTAAACTTACCACTGCCAATACCTTCCATATCCTATAATCGTCCTTACCTACTTTACTCTTGTCATTCTTTTGAGCCTCTACATTTGAAATTGTTGTATAGAGACCATTTTGTTTAACGTAATCTGCATAAGAATCATACCCCAGATATTGGCATAGCACATTTATAGTGTGTTCATTTTGCTCACCTACCCCTTCTTTTTTATCAAGGTATTTATCATAAAGTCTTTCAATTGTTCTAGAACTTACGAAAGTTGATTCTGCGATATGCTTACTAAGTGCATGTTTTGATTTTTTTGAACAAATACTTTTCGCCTTTTGGAAAACTTTCTCAACTATTTCATTAATATTTTCCTCATTCATAGTCTTAAAATTACAAATTAATTTTTATCAATCCTTAACAAAACCTCTTCCAAGCACCGTTATCATTGGTGTCAAATACTTGTCGAACACAAGTCGGGGTTATGTCTAGCCCTAATCCATCAACTTCTCTTTTCTTTGTTTCAGGTTGATTTAGAGCTATGCATTGCTACCAGAGCTCATATATAAATCAAACGCTCGGGAATCTAAAATACGGTCGGTAACTAGTCCGATTGAGAAGTAACTAGGCACTACCGTATTTGGATTTCCACTTCTCAAACCAGGGAGACGTCCCTTCATTTTTATGTGCGATTTCTATCGCCACAATTCACTGATTTCAAAATCGGACAGCCATTGGTATGTCCAAAAATCTTAAACAAAATGAAGAAAATATATATCGTTTTATTAACCGTTATTTTCAGTTCTGTCTATTTATCATGTGACCCACAAGATCTATCTGAAAAAGAAGTAGAACTTCAAGCTTGCTGTGGTGATGGCGGAGATATTCCACCTCCTCCACCGCCACCTGACCTTTCAAATTAAGTTAAATTACAAAGAGGAATGAGTAAATATTTGCTCACTCCTCTTTTTTATTAAAATACTAATACAAACTAAAATTCAGTAACACTGGCAGGTGATCAGACAACGCTCTAGCACTAGAAAGATTCTCACAAGCTTTTACATAATCAATTACATAACTGCTTTTGGCAGAAATTTTATTTGAATAGAAAATATTATCAATAGGGTAATTTAAATAGCCATTTGTTGAACAATTTTGTTTCAATGTAGTTTTAGTATCTATAACCGAGGCGTTGTAGCCCTGCGCCTTTAAACCCATGAAAACAGATTCTTTTTGATCCAAATTAAAATCGCCCGCCAATATAATTGGATGTTGAAAATCATCTGAATTTAAATAATCAGTAATTGCCAAAATTTCTTTTTCCGGGTTTTTATCATGCGGCCTTGAATGAAAGTTAATTATGGATAATTTTTGGCCATCTACATAAAAATCAAGAAAAAATGGTTCTCGATCAACAAGAGCATCCAGTTCAGAAATTAATGCTCCTCTATTTTTTATCTTTATGTTCTTCGTCTTCCAAATAAAAGCGTAGCGCTCGGTAACGTATTTTGTGCTATTGGTAGGGTTGCTAATTACATAATCCCACTTAGCTCCTTTTCTATTGAGGTTATCGGCAAGTTTAGCCACCGCCTGTGCACCTCCAAAGCCTGCTACTACTTCTTGTATGGCTACAATATCCGCATAACGTACAATTTCTGCCATGCTATCTAACTCTTCGCTGTTTTTGGTTTTACCAAAGTCTCTAATGTTCCAAGAAATCAGGCTTATTTGTTCTTGGGAAGAAAGGTTGAAACTTAATAAGTAAAGAACTAAACAAATAATTCTTCTAATTGAATTTAAATCCATTTTCTAACCTATTTGTATTATTTTCTGTAGTTCCATGGGGCAATTGGGTTATTGTCTTGCCATAGACCAACTCTTAAGCTTCTCGCCTCCTTTTCCAATACATCATAACTGTGGTCATCAGAATGTTTTTTATAGTGCCAAGCCATACCTAATCTAACCATTTCTTTATTTACATTAAGACCTTGATTATTATAAATAACAGCAATTAGTCTTCCAAACCCATCATATTTACCTTCTGTATGAATTTTTACCATTTGACCAAAGCATAAATCTGAAAGAGCAATTTTCGCTCTGTTACCATATGGTTGCTTCCCTCGTTTCTCAGGGGTATCTATGTGAGCTAAACGTAATTTAATGGGTAATTCATCATATAAAATTTCAGCAGTATCTCCGTCGATTATTTTAATAATCTTAGCATCTAAAATTTTGTTCTTAGTAACCTTGCTCTTTCTCGCCTCGCCAGATTCCCTTGTAGATTCTACCGGTATTTCAACAACGGCTTCCTTCTTAAAAGTAGTCTGAGGTCTATTTCTTTTACAGCTTAGACTCAAGAACAATACTAAAATGTAATATATATTTCTATTCAAAACGAATTATGCTTTTATCATAGTCAATTGTTACTTTCCCAAATCTAGATAATGCAGATTGCCCTAATAACAATGGTGCTTGTAAATTATGTACAACAGAGGCTTTTACATTGGTCATGGTGTAACTACCAATTTTTACAGATTTCAAATTAATTTCTGTTCCTTCCGAAATATTTCCTGTAGCATCTTGAAAATATACACTACCTAAAATATCTTCTTCATTTATAGCTCCTTGCTTGTAGAGATACAATGCTTCAGTTTCTGAAATAGAAATTGTACTTGCTCCTGTATCAAATATAAATTTCATTGAAATACCATTCACTTCTGTTGGTATTTTATAAACCCCATTTTCATAAATCATTTTAATTTCTGAACCAGTAATTTTTCGTGCTCTAGTATTAGAAACATTTTCTTGCTGTGTGCTATAACTAGGTTTGGGGCTATTACCTCTATTGGGTCGCTTACACGACGAAAAAACAATCAAAATTATCAGTATAAATAACCTCATAATCTACTACTTACTTTAGGTATTATTTGAATGGAAAACCGTTTGTTTTTTTCTTCATCTTCTTCTCTACACAGTCCATTGAATCCACTACCTGCAATCAAAACCTCAACGTTAGATTTTCTAAAATCTATTTCATTTTCAGTCCATAAATTATATACTGCCAATGCCCTATCATAGCTTCTCGTATAACCAAATTTTGTATCAGGCGAAAATTTCATGTCATATGAATTTCCCATGTTACCTTCAATTATTACGAGATAAGAAAAATCTGGATTGTTCTCTTGTAGCGTATTTAAAAAATATTCGATTTTTTCTCCCACCTCTAAGGTTACCTCCCTATACTCAGGTAAAATTTCAGTTTTATTAGGTTCAAAAATTTCTATCCCCATTAAGCTTGAAGCAACGTATTTTTTACATTCTTCCAAGTAGTAAAAATCTTCATCTCCTTGCAGTGCTTTAAATTGCTCTTTTAATTGTACTATTTTTTCTAATTCCTCTACTTCCGCTATTATTTTATTCTGCTCAACACGTAAATAAACTACTGTCAACACAAACAAAACAAGCATGATAAAAAACAGACTTGTCATTAAATCTGCAAAACTCACCCAGAAGAAATCACTACTTTTTTTCTTTGCTGCCATTAGTAAGTCAATAATTTATAAATGGCTACTAAGCACGTTATAATACCGATACTTAGAAATGTAATTGTGCCAATATTGATAATTTTAGGTCTTTCAACAATTATGGATTGGGTTTTTATGACCTCTAATAAATCTTTTATCGTATCATCATGGAATGATACGCTCTTTTTAAGACCGGACAACTCAGAAGATACTCCTTGCAAATTGTCTACATCACTCTTAACATCTTTTACATTAGACATTATTGCTTTAATATTCCCGCTCTCATCATCAAAAACCTTTTCAGTTTTTGATTTTAGATTTTCGAATAGTTTGTTGAAATCAGAAGATATTTCTACATCTTTTTTATTAAATTCATCTTTTCTATTCTGGAAAGAAAGTGACAATTCGTCAATCATTTTACCTGTATTTCTATCATAGTCAATCATTCTATTATTGATAGCTTGCTCTCTTTCATCAAAATTCTCAAAATGAGAAGCTAGGTATTTTGAATTATCAGAAATATGAGAAGCATGAGCATCAAACTTTTTAACCATTTCAGAAATATCACCAACTTTATCTAATTGACTATTAATCGAAAGATTTAATTGTTCGGTATTTTTAAGTAAACTATTGGTCTTTAGCAAGTACTCTGATAGGTCTTTTAGGTTTCTAAAAGAAGATTTTAATTGCTGCATCACATCAATATTATATTTGGCAATATTAGCAACATCGATTCTTTTTAATTCTTCAACTACATCTAACTGACTATCGAATGTATCTTTTACTGCTGTTATTATACCACTAAATTGAGTCATATTAGAGGTAAAATCAGAGTTGAATTTTAATAAGTTGGTCTGTAAAGTATGTAAACTTGATGCTGTGTTTTTTGAAAGTATTGGCAGTAGTTCTGTTTGAATAAATGTAAACAAATCATTTTTTTGATTCTCAACAGATTTCCTCACTCTTAAAAAAACAACATTACTAATAACAGTCAAAAACAAACCGACTACACTAGCAATCATTGCTATTTTAACGCCGTCTAACAAAGAATCTATACCAGAAATAGGGTCAGCGCTCTCAACGCCACCAGGAACAGGTGCAGCAATTGTAGGCATAAAATATAAGCCACCGATAATACCCAACATGGTACCCATTAATCCTAAATAAAGAGGCGTAGGTATACTACTGGTAATTTGATCATCGGTCTTGTCAATATTTCTATCAACTATATCCTTCACCAACATAAAGTCGCTAATTGCACCTTTATTTCTTAGTAAATAATTATTTATAGATTTTAAAATCTCATATTGAGATCTATTTTTTCTACCCTTAAAATCAATAAGCGATATATTCATTTTAGTTTTATGTTTATGATATACTTATAACAAGTAATATTAATTATAGAATTTCGTCTTCCTGTCCCCCTAAACTCTGCTCAGAATTTGGATCGTAATATTCTTTTTCTTCATCAGTGACATATTCAACATTTTCAGGCACTGGTTGCATATAAGACTCTGGAATATTGTCTGTCAATATCTCCCTTACAGTAATACTATTCATATATTTTTCAGGAACAAATGCGTCCTTTATTTTGTAATTTTGTATGTTACCTATAGATTGTTTATAAGCGAATATTCTTGTCATATTTATAATAAATACAATGACCTGAATTATTATAATGACGGCAATAATGATATTTAATATTTGTTCGTCCATTACTGAAATTTTATTGTTGCTTTATTCTCTTCTTTTACAAGCCATTCGTCATTGATTAAAACAGCAAGACCCCTTTTAGTGGTTGTTATTTCTCTACTAAATTCTTTGTTTGAATTCTCTTGATTACATACCCTATACAAATATTCATCTGGGGCATTGGTAACTTCTCTGGTAATGAATTGATCAACAAGCTCTATTTCAAAATCTGCAGAAAGACCATCTTCCTTTACGTATAACTTATAAATAGTTTGCCCATATAAAGGAGAGGAAGAAACTGGAATAAATTTACCATCTGTTGTTGGCTTTCCTGCATAAAGCACTTTAGGTTCTTTAATAACTGGTTCTGCAACTAATTCTATTGCTGGCGACTTTGTCTCCTCTTTAATAATCTTTCTTTCTTCTGGCTTCTTTAAAGCTTTCTCTTGCTTAATTTGTTTCAAGTCATTCTTTAAATTGGCATTTTCGTTTCTTAGGCTATTATTATCTATTTTCAAGTTTTTAATATCAGATTCTCTTTCTTTATAGTCATTCTCTTTACGAATTTTTAAATCACTATATTTTTTATTTTGTTTTTTCCACTTTATAAAAAATACTATTGTAGATATAAAAAAAAGTAACGCAGGTATTATCAAATATTTAAATAGCGAACTGTTCTTCTTTCTTTGAAAGTTAGACTCTCTTACAACTACCGGTTGGCTAACTTCTTGTTTAATTTCTTTTTTGACAAGGTCTATTGATTTCGAAATTGGTATATAAAAACTTTTTAAATCAGCGTAATCTTTAGATTCGCCTATTTTTAATGTTTTATAAGATTTTATATTTTCAATTTCAGCAAACAATGAATCTATTATTCTTGGTTCATATCTTTTTAAGGAGTCTATTGGTTGACTAATATTTTTTAATGTTACCCCCCAATTATCTTTAAGTTGTTTTGTGATTTCTACAAAAGATTTAGGGTTTTCTTGCTCATTATTTTCTAATGATTCCAAGAACACCTGATAATCTTCTTTTTCGCCAGAACTTATAGATTCATTATTCTCTACCTGATTAGTAATTGCTATTGCCGTTATTTCTGCATTCAGATAATTGACTAAATTATTCCACTCTTTTTGAGAAAAACGAGAATCATCATTTTCTTCAATACTATTTTGGGAGTATATCGTATTAGTAACAATACTGCCTATTAAAATAAGTTTATATATAATTTTCATAAATATTATTCTCTATTTACCAATTCAAATGCTAATGACCCTAAACTACCGACCAATGGATAAAAGAATAGCGTTTCGCCAATCTCCTCATCACTTTGTCCTTGTAGTTCTTGTATTTTTGTCTGAATACCCATTTTTAAATTATCCTCAGCTTTTTCATATAAGAATGATTTTGAAAACTCCATAGCATCTTTTTCAATGCCAAAAGTATCCCTGAACGGTATTTTGGAATTCATACTAAAAAAGAAGTCCAAAAAGTTTTTATATGTTTCTAAAGCTTTTGTTTCTAATTTCTCAACCTTGTCATAGGTATGTCCTTTTTCTCTTTCAAATAACACATCTTCAGAAATCAGAACCTCTTTAATGTCCCTTAATTCTATTTCTGTATCAGCTTCAAAATATAAACTACCCTTACTTGCAAGTTCTTTAGGGTTTTCTGGTAATTCTAACTTTATTGCATAGGTTTCATTAGAATCAAACACTTCATTTAAAACAAGACTAATTATCTTTTGTAAATTTTTCTTATTACTAGAAGAATCCACCACCGATAATAATTTTGAAGCTGTACCAGAAAATATAAAGGTGTGCGGTATTGCAATATCTTTAGACTTCAGCAACTGAGCTACATGGTAGATTTGCGAGGTATAAAATAATAAGAAGATTATTTTTAATTCTGTATCTCCTTTCAGCTGATCAAGAAAATTTATGGTAATATTCTTGTCTAGCAACTGCCTGTTATTTTCTAAACTAAAAAAAGCATTTACTATGTCGTTAGAATTGTTTCTCGCTTTAATTTCGTCTAATATATTTTTTAAACCTGCTTGTTTGTTGGATTCTAATATGGACTGAATTTTAGTAAAATATTTATTGACGAATCCGTTAATATTGATATTTCTCTTATAATTATCTCCAAAAATGGCATCGCCCGCAAACCTGTATGATGAAAATAATATTGGTGAATTATTTTGATATATTGCTACATCAGATGTTCCTCCACCGATATCTATAGAGACTACTGGTTTAAATGATGGAACACCTAGTGCCCCTGTATAGTAGTAAAAAGGAGTTAAACTCTCACAAACCTTTTGAATACTTACTTCTTTTCCAAAATATTTATGAATAGTATTTTCCCACTTCTCTTCAAGTAATGACAATTGAAAACCAGACATACTTGCCGGATATGACCATATTATCTTTGTCTTATCTACATTGCCATTATTTACCAATACAGTATTCCGTATCATTTTTATTAGTTGCTCAAAAAAGCCCTCTATTATGGCTGCGCTGTTATGCTCGGTATTCCATTTTAAATTCGTTTTAACTTCCGTATTTAATGCAAAGGAATAGCGCTCATATTTGAATGGAATATTTATGTTACCCATTGAAAAAACAGTTCTATTAAAATCAGTTTTTCCATGATAACTTATCGCAGTACGTTGTGGCAGTTCAAACTCTTTGTTTGCCGCAATTTCTTCTGGCAACACATCATCTTTACTTAGTTTTAGATATGCTTCATCATAATCTGAATCTTTAATTAACCTACCGCAATGGTAAGGCTCATTCTTTACAATTTCGAATGGTTTAGGTATACCATCATTAACCTTGTATTCTATATGTGTATTAGTAGTACCAAAATCGATGGCAAAAGAAAACTGCGACGTACCGTTACTAACTTTATTATTAAATTTAGGAATCAATAAACCATTAGCAAAACCATGTTTTAACCTTATATAGCTAAAATTTTCTTTAACTAAGTTCGCAAACATATTAACATTCTCTTCCTTCTTAAATCTCCTTTGTACCGGCTCTACGTTTCGTATTAAATCATTTTTAGAACTGTAATATTCATAATCAAAAACATTACCTTCTAACCGGCTCTACGTTTCGTATTAAATCATTTTTAGAACTGTAATATTCATAATCAAAAACATTACCTTCTAAAAGAGGAATTCTATCAGCATCATAATAGGCTATATTATATGCTGGTTGAATAGATTCTGGAAATTCGTAAAAAGGAGTAATTGCTATATTGATTCTATTTTCAATTACAGCGCCTTTATTATCCAATTCACTAAATTCTGGTTTGTGCGACTGATTGACAGGATTGTAATAAATTCTTTTAAAAGTGATATGATTCCCGTTTTTTACCGGCACCCTAAGTATAGCCTCTACACTACCTGCTGGTAACGATTTTAATTCAAAAACTCGTTCGCTATTGATAACACTAGATAAAAAGTCCGTTGAGAAATATTTAAAGAACAAAGGCTTCAAGGGAAGAAGAAAACTCTTATCTCCATTGAAATTAGCCTTATCAAAATAAAAACCATCTATAGGGTATTCAGTTCTTATGATAACAGGCTCTAATAAATCACTAATTGTTAAGTAAGGAAACTTATTTCCATCAAAGGGTAAAATACGTTCACTGATAGGAGTAGCGTCATAATGTGGTGTCTTATCTGTATTTTTCCAAAAATCGGTAACATACATTAACTGACCAGAAAAATTATCGTTAGGTAGCACCAAAGGCAATAATTCTTGATCAACATTATTAATCGGTTCAATTACAAAATTGCTCTCCTTTATTTTATCCCTTTTATCCTTTCCTTTCTTTAGAGGCGTGTTTAAAATTTCAACAACTTCGCCACCGCCATCTATATTTAAATCTGATAATGAATTATAAAAACTAACTGTTTCATTCTTTATTGAAGTTCTTAACTCTGGCGTTAATAACGGAAATATCATAGATAAATACTCATCAACTTCGTTAAATTTAGAGCTGAAATTCGGTATACTTTCTTTTAGAGCATATAGATATTTAATATACTCCGGATCCCTCTTTTGCAATGGTAAATACTCATCATCTAAAAAGATATCAGATCCATCACCAAAATCTAAGTTGTAGGTATTGGCTGATGTAAAAAATAAAGAAGCTGGTGACGTACCGCCTATAATATTAATAGGGTTTTGACCGTCTTTATAGTTAATAAGATAGAGTTTACTATCATAGCTAAAATTATAGTTGTCAGCATCTTGCACGTAATATAATCTTAAGCTTTCACCTAGTAATTTATGACTAGGGTTACCATTGTTTAACAATGCTTCAAGGTCGTTTCTTGGATTCCAACTTATTATTTCAATTTTATCTTTGAACTTTTCATAATTGAAGAAAATCTGTCCAATATCTAAGGCATCAGATACCATTTTATGATGAATACTATCTCCTTCTGGACCCATTTTAGATACAACATTAAAAGCCGTTCTTACCAAATCAATTCTTGCAAACGGACTAGGTATAGATGTTATTTCCCTTGAAGAGTGCTCACCATTAGGATCCACTATAGCTGCAATAGCCTTATCATTTAACGGATTGGAATCTTGCCAATCATATAAATCATTACCGTCATGAAATCTAAATACTTTTGCCATGTTGCTATTTTTCTTTAACTAAATTTTCAGTTGCCAAGTAGAAATTTTCAACAAACCGATTTTCAATATTCACAGACTTATTAATTTGCTTAGAGGTTTTATTCAGCTTTTCAGTAAAGCGTTCATAGTTACTTGTTCCTTGCAGAAATCCGCCATTTTTTAATTGAATCCCCTTTATACTATCCAAAACATTTTCATTGCTTTCTTCTAGTGTAAATGGATTAAAACCTCTCTCGTTTTTTGACATCTGTACTAGCCACTGCCAATAAGCATCATTAAAACCTCTTAAAGTGGAGTAAAAGTCTTCTGCTAAGAAATTAGAATTTATACCAATGTTAGCCGCAAAATTCATATCCAACTTGCCTCTTAACTTAGTTTTAGTGTATAAATGAAAAAGATAATATTGCGTTAGCGGCTTATAAATTGTAAACTTTGTCTTATCGTTTAAATGATTGAATGTTATGCTATTGACATCATTCTCAATTCCAAATTCTTTTACTTGATTCTCATCACTCTCAGAAGTATTTGCAAAATTTAAAATTGCCAATGCAGAAGCTAATTCTATAAAATGCGCATCGTTTTTTTGAGCTGTACTACCTTCATTATTTTCATAATCCTTATTAACATCATCACCTATGTAATACATTGCATTTACACTGTCGTTAACACCATGTTGATAGTACCTAAGTGCAGCTTTTGTTTTAGATACGAATGTAGATTTCTCAATATCACTACCCTCATCTTTCTTAACACCAAAATATGGTAGTACGGATATGGCTCCAATTTGCGCATTTTGCAACAATGAAAAATTATCTAATGACGAATCTGCAGAGCGTATATTTTTAAGTAGTAGTGGGAAACCAGAAGCTCCCGTACCCCCAAAAATAGAAGAGATAATGAATATTTTATCACCCTGGGCAAAGCTACTTGCGAAAGCCTTAAAATCATCTGATTGATTAAACTGATTTAACACTACGCTACCCATATTAGGGTTACCCTTAAACCCGACCTCCATATCTGCATTCAAGTTCTTCTCACTAAAAAGAAGCGAAATCAAAGCCTTGTTTTTACTATCTAAAGTACCATAGTCTATAAACTCTTTAAATCGTTTATTAGAATTTTGAACCTTAATACTGAAATTTGGGCTTAAGCTTTCGATTGGGGTTTTAAAGAATTCATTTTTCGATGAAGTATCAAAACTTAATTCTTTTCTTATTTTTTGATAATGCCTTAAGATATTGGTAGTCTTACTTAGATCACCATTGGCAGAATCTGGATCAATTATTATTGGAACTATTGAATCACTTTTACAGGCAACACCAGATGCCAATAAAAAACTAAGGGATTTAAGTACTCTCGCACCAGTACCTCCTATTCCGAAAACGTATAATTTGGACATATTTTTTTATTTAAAAAGGTACATGAGATGAATTAGTGCTTTTCCATTTTATCAATAGAGAAAACAAAAACATTATGATACAAGCGTATACCATATTGGTAGCTGAAAAAATGAGATTTTCTACTGTATAATCTTTAGGTAGTTGACCTACTTCGTAAAAACTATTCTCTACGGTTACATAAGCAATAACAAAAGCTATAATCCCTATAGTCAACAACCATAATGACCATACCCAAAGCTTACTGGTTTTAGGTCTATCAAATACATAATAGTACAAAAAAGTGCATACCAACACCATAGGTAGCGTATATAAAGCAACAACTGTGTAAAAGTTATTTTCAAACATAAGGTCTGAAAAGGGACCTAGATAATTGAAATTTCCAAGTTCGTAAAGGACAGCAATTTGTTCTGACATTATTTTCTGGTTTTTTGTTTTAAAATCATAATTACAATTAATGAGATAAGTAATAAGACAAAGAGAATTCCAAATGCCGTACCTAAAAAGGAACTTGATTTAGGTTTTTCTATCGTAATGTCTATATCGAAATAGCTTACTTTTTTAGTGGCTTGTAAATAAGCTTCTGAGATACCGTTTATTAGGTATTCAAGACCAAAAGTTTTGTTTTGCTTATTTGTATTAATAGTTAAATCGATATCATCTAATAGACTAGACTCATTAACCCATTTTGGAATATTATTTTTAAGTCGAAAACTTAGATTTCCACTATTGGGGTTGGTCGATTGAAATATAAAAGCATGTGTAGCATTAAATGCCATATGGTTTAAATCTGTTTTAGAAATGGGCTGCTTCTCTCCATTAATAAACACTATATTTTCATCCTCTATTTGTCCAATTTCAAATAGTGTATAATCATCATTCTCCAGTTCATAATTTTCAATATTGGTGATGTAATTATTGGTTACAGCAAGTGATGATAAATCGACAGCAATTGCCATTTGAAAAGTAACATCACCTCTGCCACTATCTTCCACTTCAATTTTTCTTACCTGACCATTAACTTCACTACCTCTAACTGGCTTAATTCTCCCAACATTATACGTAGAGCTAAGCACAGTATAATCTTCAACTTTAAAATCTTCTGCAGTAAGCAAATATTCATTCGAATAGCCTTTGTAATTGGGAAATTTTAGTCCAATTTGATTAGTCATTTGATTAGTGAATTGCTTAATAGTACTCTGCTCACCAATAACTGCTAAATAATAGGGCCTTTGCCCTTTAAATTTTTTTCCTTCATCATTAAAATCATAATACTTTCCATCAAAATCGCTCACAAACTGATAAACATTGGTGGTAAGTTTCTGTCCTTTTTTATCAGCTGTTAAAAAAACATCTTTAGTTAATGCTTTTGCCTCTCCCAAGCGATTTACAGTAGAACCTTCTCCACTTTCATTTACGGAGTAAATAAAGTCAGATAACAAAATAGAGATACTATTATCTTCTATCTCGTTTGTAATTTGTCTAAAAATATCATTCAAGTCACTAGTAGCACGCTCTCTCTTTGTTCCTGCTTTTTGAATTGAAGAAATATCTAATTTATTAGCAAAACCAACAACATCAGTCTTTATGGGATTGGCATAAATTTTAGATGCAACAAAATAAAGTTCTATGTTGTCTTCATCATACTTGTGTTTCAAATCAACCAGTAAATTCTGAAGCATATTTTTCAATTGTGTTCCTCCATTTACATAGCCGAACATACTCCCTGAATTTTCTATGTACAACTTAACCTTTAAGGCTTTTTGCTCTGCAATGGTAGATTCAGGTGTTTCTAAATTAGCTATTGTATCTATCGCCACGGTCTGCTCTGCCTTAGTCACTCTGCGATCTGATCTTTCACAAGAACAGAAGACCACTAATAGAATAGTTATAACACTACATTGTAATAAAGTCTTTCTCATTAAGAAGTTTCCTTTAGTAATTGAGTGCTAAATGTAAAACGACCTAATAGTTTATGTTTACGGGATTCCGTAAAGGGGGCATATTTTTTATTTTAATCGATGAATTACTACCACAGATATTGGCTAAATCTTCAATTGTGCTTTATAAAAAAGCAAAATAAATAGGTGCATTACGGGAATCCGCAATAGTTATTGAAATATAATATTGACTTTAGTATTTCTATAAATCAAAAACACTAACTCAAAAAATAAGAATGAAGGTTATAATTCTCATCAAATCAATCCTAGCAATCCTCTTCTTCCTATGCCTATTAGACATGCCTTATGGCTACTACGAATTTGTACGCTTTCTAGCATTCGCAGGTTTTGGTTATTTAGCGTACAAGGCTAATCAAGTAGAGAAGAGCGAGCAGGTATTTATTTATATAGCGCTTGCCCTACTCTTTCAGCCCTTTTATAAAATTGCTTTGGGTAGGGAATTATGGAATATAGTTGATGTGGTGGTTGGTGTGGGTTTGCTGATTTCAATATTTATTAAATACAGAAAATAAATTAAAGATGAATAGACTGGCTGGCTTTTAACCATTTAATATCAAGTGCTATTGTAGCCTTCCTCTTTTTAGGACACCTCTAAATTCGATAAATAATTGTTGTTTATGTCAGATTTGATCAAGAATTTGTTCCGTCTCTGGAAACTCGTGTTGAACCCATGGTGGTAATACAGCGTCTTTATCGCCTAATTTTAACAATGTAAACACATATGATAAATCAATTGGGTTGTTTTGTATATAATTTTCTAAATCGATATTAGAACAAATAGTCTCTCCTAATATTTTTTTTTACACTGGTTACCTCTGCATTGTCGCTATTAAAACCAACCAAGTCAAAAAAAGAATTAAACGTAGGTAGATTTTTTAAAAGCGAATAATAAACGCTCTTCTCCGAACTACTTAAAGCATTAAATCTGTTACATTCTTTTATCAAATAATCCTCGGTTAACTTACAGTCCGAAAGTGGATTGTTTACTTCTGAAGGATTTACAATCCTGTAGCCTTTGGTGAGTTTGTGATTAGGACGTTTTACAAAAAGTAACGGTGACCATAGTAGGGTATCTACATATTTCTTATTCTCAAAAATTGAATTTCCTAAGTTTTTTTAAGTTCAGGGATATCGTGCTTTATGATATTATGACCACAAATGTATTTTGCCTCTTTTATCCATTGCTCAAGTTTACCAGTATTCCTTTCATGTAATTCTTTACCATTGAATACTGCACCGTAATCAACGCTTTTACTTTTAGGATTGGTTTCTATATCTAAAAAGAGAATATTCTGCATTAAAACAATTTGTTATCTGTAACTTCTCTTTTTGCAACTTCTACCATATACATGGTTTTACAATTTGGGCAAAAGAGATAATACTCATAATAATAATTTTGCCCTGGTTTTATCTTTCTTTTCTTTGGGGTCTTTTTTATAACGGCTGTATTACATTTTCTGCATAAATCACCCACTTTTTCTATTTTCTGTTCTTGGTACCAATCTATATGCTTCAAGTATTCCAAATAGCCTTCATCTTCAATTTTGTTCTCAGCGTTAATACCTTTAGTGGCTAAAGCATCACAACGTTCATTCTCTATATGACCTGCATGCCCTTTCACCCAATTAAATGTTACTTCATGTTCATCTATAACATCTAACAAGCGCTCCCACAAATCTTTATTGAGTACTAGATTGCCTTTCTTCCTGATCCAATTGTTTCGTTCCCAATTTTCTGCCCAACCTTTTTCTATGCCATCTACCACATATTTAGAATCTGAATACACGGTTACTTTTGATTTTGTCTTTATTTTTTCTAGACCAACAATTACTGCCATAAGCTCCATGCGGTTATTGGTAGTAATCTCATACCCTTCAAAGAATTCCTTCTGCCTTCCTTTATATCTGAGGATTACCCCATATCCACCTTTACCGGGGTTGGGGTCTGCTCCGCCATCTGTAAAGAGTTCTATTTCTGGGATTTCTTTGTTTTCCATTTTTAAGCTAATCATAAAAATTCGCGTTAAAAGATGGTTATTATTTTAAGTTATATATTCTTTTAGCTTAATACATTTGCGAAATTAAATCTCTAATTTAATTTTATGTGTTTCTAAATATTGTTTAGCATCATTAAATTCATAATTACCGTATTGTCCATTAAGCGGCGGTAATTCTCCAAATTGGTTCACATAATCTTCTAAAAGGTAGCTCTCTGTATACAATATGCTTTCATAAGTTGGTAAAACAACTATCTTAATTGTCATGTTAGAAACATCAAGGAATCTTTGAATTCTAAATACTTTCTTACTTAAAGATTGATGTCCTCCTATTTTAACTTTATAATTGTTGTTACAATTCTTAAGCACTGATTTTTGTAGTGAAGCTACACGATTATATAAATTATCTGCTTTACCTATGTATAAAATACCTTTTGAATCTATACCGCCTAATCTAGAAATAGGAGTATTTTGATAAAGGACATAGCACGCCCATGGGTTAGATATTTCTTTAACCGATTGCAATAAGGAATCATTAATATTTAAATGAAATATTTTCATATCTCAACTACTTTGCGTACCCCCTCAAAAACCTCCCTCAAAACACTCTGCATTAGGATCTCACTATTTACTTGGCTTTTTTGTACTTCTTGCTCTAAAGCATCAAACAAACCCATTAAAGCATTTACTTTTTCTGCAATGGCGTTTTGTTCTTCTATTGTGGAAAGGAACAAACGGACTTTTCTACATTTTCTGTCTCTAATATGACAATTGGAACATATATCTCTTTCGGAAAGGTCTTTTTTATTCATTTAAAATTCATCCTTCAGTTCACAAAACAATAATACTTACTATTAAAACAGAACTAATTTATACTACTTAAATAATAACTAATTTGTTGAATACGAGGGAAATTTCAACAAAAGACTATGAGGTTAAATATACGATTACTTCACCTTGTATTCAATGTCAAAATCATATGATTTATAAACCATTAGTAATTAGAAAAATAACAAAAATAGTTAGTCACATTTCCTTTAATCAATTACCACTTATAATTATTAATGAAAACATATATGATTAATTAAATCATCATTACTATAACCATTCTGCAAATTATAACTTTAATAGAATTAGCGTTACGGGATTCCGTAGGGTGAACGAATAATATAATAAGTTTAGGTAATCCTAAACAATCCTCAATCTCTCCATCTCCCCTTTATCCAAAAACGCATTGCATACCCTGATCTCAAAAAGAATCTCATTTCTAATATCGAATAAGATCCCAAAATCTCTGCCGTACACTACCCTATTCATAGGCTCTGGAGCTAGCGAATGAATGTACTCAAATTCATACACAACCATACCCTTACCATGTTCACAGGCAATGCATTTACTGTCTGAAGTAGTTACTTCACCGTATATCTTGGAGCCCATATGTTCCTTTTTCCAACCATTAAGACAATAGTCTAGCGCTTCTATGAAATCTATAGAATCTTGAAAATTTTCAATATGATATTTCTCCAAAAGTTCTTTTACTGGATTAATATCAATTTTCTTTAGCGCTATATCAATATCAATTATGAATTGTCTTGTTAATTCTGGGGTAAAACTTTCGCAGATATTTTTTGGCTTTTTCTTATTTGTATTCATATTATTTTTTATCCGTGGTTATAATTACAATACCCTGGGCTCATTTTATTTTACCATTAGGTAGATGAAGTTCTACACAATTATAGAAATAACAAGGGGAATAGTATTACGGATTTCCGTACTCCATTACTATTATTTGCGGTGAATTATTAGTTTCGTTTTACCCTATCCTAATTTGTACGCTTTAGCTTTAGAGACATTTATTTTAAAATCAGCCACTTAAGAGCTTCCTTGTTTAAAAACGGTAATTAAATCAAGCTTCATGTTTCTGGCGTTATATCCTAATATCATCTAATGATATTCCGCTTTCAATAGTCATAACTACACATGTTATTTTTTAAAATGGTAGATCCAAATTCTACTCTTTTGTTGCAAGCAACTAACCCGTATACTATTGATTATCAAAAAAGTACCGTTTCTTTATTTGAAGTAATTCATTTTCAAAGCTTAAAACTTATGGACCATGCTTGCCTTTGGACTATAAAACCTCTTAGCATAAAAAAACCTGAGGAGCTAGCTCCTCAGGTTTAACATCTTACTTTTTAAAAATGGTCCTCCTATAGAGAGACTCTTTTTTCGATCACTATATACCTATAGTTGTATTTTCATAAAAAGCTCGTGTGTACCGGATTCCATACCGGAAATAGCACTTTGAGTAGCAGCTTCATAGGCATAGCCAAGACGAAACCCGCTACTGATATTGAGAAGAAAAAGACCACTGACGCTCTCGTTAAAGCGGTAACTTGTACCAAGCTCAAAACGTTGTCCAAAATCTAAAATGGCGGTCAGTTCCGTAGACAAGGGTGCCGCGTTCACATAGCGAAGCATTCCCATTGTTTTCAAATCTATTTTTCCGCCCAATATAAAAGTGTAGCCTCCGCTTAAATAGGTATGCAGACGATCCGTTCCCAGGTATGCGTTACCATCTTCTTCCTGCAGCCTGTCTGGTGTAAATAGTTTTGGGGCTGACAAAGATACAAAGTACCTGTAATGTTTTAGGTAGAGACCTGCTCCCACATTGGGCGTAAACCTTCCCTTAAAATCCATCAGGGCGCCATCTTGTCCCACGCCGTAAGTCACCAGTCCCTGGGTATTGGCATCATAGGAGTTGGCACTTCCCTTGATTCCAAAATATAGGCGATGGTCCTCACTTAACTGAATGTTGTAGGACACATCTATGCCCACCCATGTTTGTTGTTCTATAAAGGTCTTATCATTTAGTATGGATGCGCCCACCCCTATGTTCTTTCCAAGCGGCATATCGAATATGGCACTCTGGCTCTGTGGTGCCCCTTCCACCCCAGCCCACTGGCTTCGCATTCCCAATGAAAGTTCCGCAACATCTGAACTTCCTGCAAAGGCAGGGTTATAAATGTTCATGTTATAGCGGTAAAACGTATAGTTAGGGTCTTGTTGTCCATACATGGCCGTAGCAAACAGTAAAGCTGTGGCCATTAATTTAATTTTATGGTATATGTTCATTTTATGGTTATTTGTTGGTGTTAATTATTGATAAAGATCCATCCTTGAAGCGGCGCACTGCCATTGCCAAGGTCTATGACGTACATATAGGACCCTACCGGAAGTTGTTCTTTATTGCTGTTATAGAATCCGCCCCAGTTATTGCTATAGCCCTTGGTCTCGAAAACTACGTGTCCCCATCTGTTGTAAACTTTGACTATGTTCCCTGGATAGTTCTCAATACCCGGAACAACCCATGTATCGTTATTTCCGTCCCCGTTGGGTGTAAAGGCCTGTGCCGGAACCAAGGTCTTTTCTTCAACGGTGGCCTCATCATCCGTAGGGTAACTGTCCGCCTCCAAAGGATCGGTGCCTTCCTCTAGCTCGTCCTGATCGGTATAGCCGTCGTCGTCGTCGTCGGTATCTGCATTGTCCCCTGTTCCGTCACCGTCAGTATCGGTATCTTCTTCTTCATCTAAAGGAAAGGCATCTTCCGTGTCCGCAATACCATCGTTGTCATCGTCGGTATCCTCTTCGTCAGGTATACCGTCACCATCGGTATCCACACCTTTCTGGCTCGCTGCACAGCCTTCAGCATCTACAGCTTCGTCCTCGGGTGAATCCGGACATTGGTCGTCCGCATCGTTTACTCCGTCAAAATCGGAATCTTTTTGACTATCGGAACAGCCATTGGTATCTACCGTTTCACCGGTAGGTGTATTGGGGCAATCGTCCTCAGCATCGTTTACACCATCATTATCCGCATCTTTTTGACTATCGGAACAACCATTGGTATCTACCGCTTCTCCGGTAGGTGTATTGGCACAAGCATCTACATTATCTGGAACACCATCATTATCCGTGTCTATGGTTATCGTAGGTACATTTACTGCAAGTGACCTATTCCCAAAATCATCTTCAGCAATTATCACGAAATTGTTTGGTTCAGTTAGTGATAAGGTAACTTGTAAAGACCATGTTAAGCTGGTGTTCTCTCCAACCGTAGTACTGGTCAAAAACGTATTGGTATCTGCAACACCATCATTATCATCATCTGCATATAATAAGATAGTTATTGAATCTTCATTATGGGTTCCATTAATGTCATAGGTTGTTGTGCTTACCAATACATCATTAGCCGGACTAAGCACGATCGGTAAGACCGGTGCTGTTGTATCTATCTGTAAGGTCTGAATAGTTTGGGTAGAGGTATTATCCGAGGCATCGGTGGCCGTTAAACGTATTTCTAATTCACCTTCAACGATGGTTGGTATTATGGCATTGTCATCTGCATTTGCCGTATCTACTTTCCAAATTCCCTCAGCATCTACCAGAACAGTATATTGAAGGTTATTGGTACCATCACTAAAACTCAGTACAACCCTACTATTGGCCTCGGCCGTACCCGTAAATATAGGTTCAAGTGTGTTTTGTAGGGCATTAGAGGTTACAACTGGTGCTGTTGGTGCTATATTATCCTCTACCGTGATGCTAAAACCACTTAAAGACACAGATGCACTTTCAATATCGCTTACACTAATTACAATTCCTGAATAATCTCCAAGATCTACAAATTCTGGAGTGCCGTACAATTTACCTGTTGCAGTATCGAAACTGGCCCAACTTGGCTTATTTACAATACTATAGGTAAGTTCATCTAAGGCATCTACATCATTGCCTGTTGGCGTAAAGCCATATACTTCTCCAACGTTTATTACATGGGCTGGCGTACCTGTAATTGTAGGCGCATCATTTACATTGGTGACCGTAATGGTAAAACACTGATCAACCGTTGTAATACCATCAGTAGCAGATAAGCACACGTTATGGTCACCTACATCATCGTTGGTTGGGGTACCACTTAATACAGCACCTGTTTCTAATTTAACCACCTTGTTTAGACTTTCAATACCCCAGATTAAGGTACCATTGGCTGAAATAGACATCCCCCAAACAATACCTGTAGTAGAGATATCAGTAGTAGTTGAGAGATCGGCAGCTATTTTTTTTACACCACTTGTATAACTACTAATATATATATTATCATCGGCATCTAATTTTACGTCGCTCGCAGGGTAGGGAAAGCTCATAATATCTTTAGTAAGCACCCCATTTTCAAATTTTGACAAATTACGGCCGTCAAAGTTAGCTATATAAAGTACTCCGTTAGAATCGAAGCCCAATCCAAAAGGTCCATCTAATCCCGTTACAAAATCTGACACATTGGTGTTAGCCATATCAATTTTGCTTATTTTGCTTTCATTATATTGTGCTACATACATATAGCCGTCTTTTTTCACTATGGACAAAGGACCGTTTATGACCGCAACAAAATCTACCTCTCCCGCTCCTGGGTTATTTAAATCTAACTTTGTAATCTTATTTAAATCAAAATAAGAGATATATAGATCAGTACCATCTACCAACATTCCAAATTTACGATTTGGGGTTACTGTTGCAAAAACAGTGGTTGTTCCATTTGGTGTAATTTTATAAATAGAGCTACCATTTTGTTCTGCCACATAAACGTTGCCTTGGTCATCAATAGCAACACCTCCTGGACGATCTATTGGATCTCCAAAATCGGTCGTTGTTAAACTTCCTGAGCCAAAATTTAACCAAGAAGGTAGTGCAGTTCCATTTTTTACAGATAAGCTTACTTCATCATTATCAGAATCGACAGCCCTAAATGAATAGTTATAAGCCGAATCTTCTGTGGCATCTGCAATTGGCGTAGAAATAATAACAGGAGCATTCTGGGCTTGCAAAATGCCAAAACTGCTGCAACAGATGAGAAATAATAGCGTTTTTTTTAAGTGTTTTTTCATAAAAAAATTAATTGGTTGTATTTATATTTTAATGATGACCACATTCTAGTTATTGTAATAATTTACCTACTTAAATTGTGATAGGCTTACAACGGATGAATTCTTAAGTTCATATATCTTCGTTAGCCTAAAATAGTGCCTAAATTAAATTTGGACACATACATTGCCGTTGAAAAAATGACAGAAGCGCACCAAGAAACCCTACAACTAACTGTACATCAATAATTAAAACTTAACACATTACAGAAGGCGTGAAAAAAATTCATCATTTAATACTGCCTAAAATTTTATTGATTTTTATGTGTCCAAATCGAATTTGGACACATAAAAATGTATTTCAACGTAAAATAGCTACGTTAAAACCGCTTCTTAGCAATGAAGTTTCATTACTATTTATGAATTCTAAATAATTTTGGAGAAAGGTGGAGAGAGACAATAAATTGAAAATATAGTCAATAGTTCAACGTAAAGGTCAGAGCATTTATATCTAGATTATCTAGAAAGTAAACATAAGCTAAGCACCCTACGCTGTATATCTACCGCCCTACACTTCTGAAGCAAATTGAGTGATATTCTTGTGGGTAATTTTTTTAAATATTTTACTAAATGAACTTCTATTTGCAAAACCACATTGTGCTGCTAGTGCTTCTATGGTACTTTTATCAAGAAACCCAGATGCTATAAGATTTTTTGCATGTTCTATACGAACTGTATTTCTAAAAATAGCAAAACTTACACCACGGTGCTGGTTAAGAAAATGTGATAAATGATGTGGGGGTATTTCTAAAGCCTTCGCACAATTGTTCAGGTTAAAATCATTTTGATAAAACAAGCCTTTTACGCTCAATATTTCTAATCCGTTAGAAATTTTAATCACATCTAGCCCAAATTTTAATTCTACCTCGTTACTGTCTAAAGGACCGCTTAGTTTTGTTTCTTGTTTATCCTTTCTAGGGTAACCAAGTAATATGGAAGGGAAATATATAGGCATAATTCCAATGGCAAAAATAATCACATAGAAAACAAAATTTACCGTTCTTAAAACGGATCCCGTGGACCGTAAAAAACTGACTTCAACTAATTTTTCAAGTGCAAACATGGTAGACAATATAGACATTAGCATAAAAAGAGAATATAACGTAACAACCCATATCAACAATTTCTTGTCCTTTTCTTTCATTAAACTACGCACAAAATCAACCAGAATTGGCAATAGGCTGATCAATGCTAGAATTTGCCACAAAAAGCGCATAGCATAATGCTGGTTTATATTTAAAATACCGTACGTAACTTTAAGTCGCTCTGACGGTTTTAAATAGGCATTTGAAACAATTGTATCATAAAACTCTTGCGTTTTAGCGTAGACATTTATAACATCTACAACGCCAATGATAAAAGGAATAAAAACAAGTAAATACAACCAATGCCATACAAATTTATCTTTTATTAAGATTAAGAAATAAAAAAATATGGGTACAGTTATTAAATTATATAGAGGAAGCGGCCAAACATAAAACCAAGTATATTTTAAAAGTAAACCAGACTCAATAATATAGGTTTGCAGGGTATAAATAGAAAATATGATGTAAAATAATCCTAAGAAAAAAGCTGGTAGTTTATTTACAGATTTACGGGTAAATAATGAAATTGCCAATACCAACCCAAATACAGAAACTACTAAGAAAAAATTTTGCAAACTATAATGATATGTACTTCATTTTTAAAGCGACAAAATTACTAGAATTTAACAGTTTATAAAATGTTAAGTCCTGAAAAAATGATAATAATTTCGTGGTTTCCATAAAGATTTCACAAATTAAAAACCTTATACCTCACTTTTCAGATTTTTGGTAAGTTTCCATTTATTTTGAGTAATATAAGTGGGGTTATCCTTAAAATATGCTGCACGTGTAACCTTAGATGTTTTATGGTCTCCAATATGGCTCCAACCGGGTGGCATAAAAATGTATAGCATTTTGTTTTTAATACCCGGTGCTTTTATAACATCTCTAAACAAGGCCACAAACTCCCCAAAATATACATCCATAAAATTGCCAGAATCCATTTCTCTTGTAATGCCATATTCTATTTTCACCTCTTTTTCCTCTTCTTGATAGGTGCCAAAAACATGATCCCAAATATTAAGAAGATTACAAAAATTGGTATCCATATATAAAGGGTTTCTTGCATGATGCACTCTATGATGAGAAGGGGTCAACATAATCTTATTTAAGGGACCAAACCGCGCATCTTTAATAACATTTTCCCCTATATGAATAAAAGCACCATAGGTACCATCAATAAACATGATCAAAAACAATAATTCTGGTTGCACGCCCAAAAGAATGCATACAGTTGTTCTAATAGTATCTGCATATGGCGCTTCTAAGAAAAAATGTGCATGTGTTACCGACAAATTCATATTTTCCGGTGCGTGATGTGTGGAATGTAAACACCAAAAAAGGCGGACTTTATGTCCCCAATAATGATATAGAAAATGTGCAAATTCCCATATGATATAGGCATAAACGAACCAATACCATGTCATCTCTGTCTGAAAAGGAGCATATTTTTGAAATAGACCAATACAAATAGTAATCATGGCTATCGCAATAAACCTCCCTATAAACCTATTGAATATATAAATTAGAAAATTTATTTTATACACCTTAGTATCTGGCTTCTTATAAATCAAGCCTAGAATAAGTTCTAAAATTAATAACAAAGGAATTATTGGGTAGATTAGCGATACCACCCCATCATATGTTTTAAATGTACTATAATTACCAGACTGTAAAATTTCCCAGGCTTGTGATATTCCCAAAAATCCTACTACCTCATTATACAATGTATCTAAAACTTCCATTTATCCATATTTCTAGGTTATACTATTCTCCTATATTTTACTAAAGCAACTCTCTAAACACACTACCCTACGTACTACTGATTGCAAAACGATGCTATTCCCATTCCAATGCCTTAAATTTTTTAAATAAAAACATTCAATTCAATGGGTATAAAAATTGAAAATATAATAGTTTCATAACCATTTAGCTTTTTCAATGTACCCATTTAAGTTTATTGCATATGTGTTAATTTAGCTAAACACCTGAAAATATACCCTGAACAACATTTTGTGTTTTATTAAAAAAATAAGCCAAAATTATAATGAATCATCTTGTTATATCATAAAATTTAAAAGAATAGCTAGCCATTTTACTTCAAGGAAAATCAATTTCCATCTCTTTTTGAGTTAATTTACCTACGACAGCTATAATCTTTTTAGAATAAAAATATTTTATTGGAAAGAATTCTTAAACTGCTTTTATCATCTGCCAATTTTGTTTTTCTAATCATGGGTTTTAAGGAATGATGGTTTAACTTACCTTTAGAGACTCCTTATAAAACATTGTTTATCTAAAAGATTGACCTCCTCCCATATTATGTACCGGTCAAAAGTAGAGAATCCGGGCTATTTTGATTCTTTTCGATATATTCGTTGGGGGACATGTCCCCCAACG